>OY769916.1:3062500-4052131 GCA_963669265.1 Paracoccaceae bacterium | reverse complement strand
TGACGCCGTCGACCGCCACCGAACCGCGCGTCTGGTGCTCCACCCCGGCCGCGATCCGCAGCGTGGTAGATTTACCGCAACCTGACGGACCCAGAAGGCAAACGACCTCCCCCCGGCCAACATCCAGCGAAAGATCAGAAACCGCGGCTAAACCGTCGTAAATGCGCTCAATTCCGACCAGAGACAGGCGCGGCGGAGCGTTCTGCGCCTCCTCGGGTTTTCGTTGCTTGATCTCGGTCGCCGTCATGACTCGCAGCCGCTCCATCCTCCGGACCTGGCGCTTCGGCGCCAGCTTCCATAGATGCTTTACTAAATCACTTGGTTAATTCTTTAGGTAGCAGCCCAACCGCCGTCAGACAAGGCGATTGAGGCCTTTACGCGCCTATCCGCCGTCTGGTCAGGCTCACGCCCGCCAGAAATGCTGCGAAACCGACGGCCAACACCACGATGCAGATCGCCAAGAGCACGGAGTATTTATGCGCGCCGCCGGTCAGCTCGATCGCCCACTCGGCTTTGCGGTCCACAAAGAAGTAGAGCGCCGCACCGCTGACCGAGGCGGCGAATGCGGCGACATAGCTCCAGACCGGGATGGCGCGATGCGATCCGAGAATGGAAAAGACGACCACCGGCGCAAGAAACATCGACGCCGTGCCCGACACCGCCACCGCGGCGAAAAGGTCCTTCGAACCCCAAAAACTGAGCGCCAGCCCCCCTGCCATGAATGCGGTCATCGCGAGGCGCCCCGCCAGCAGGCTGGGTTTCGCGAGGCGCATCTCAACGATCGCCAACCGCGCGGCCGACGCCATAGCGGAATCGAGCGTCGAGATCGCTGAGACCACCAGCGCCGCGTTGATGCCGACCAGCGCGACCGGCCCGTAGAGCCGCGCCCAGACCGCCTGCATGGTCTCACCGGCCGCTGCAACCACGCCCGCATGCGCCCCAATCAGGCCGAAGGCGAAGATCGCGACGGACGACATCCAGAACGCGTGCAGGAAGGAGGCGCGCGTCACCGCGCGGTCCGCGATCAGACCCCGATCCATCATCACCGGGTCATGCATCGGATAACTGAGCGCCTGCAAAGCGGCGACCAGTAGCAAGACCCAACCGTGCCCAGCGCCAGAGACGCCCTCGGCGGTCAAGACCTTGGCGGCCGTAAAGTCCGGCAACGCCGCCATTGAAATCAGCGCGAGGGCGAGCGCGCCGACAAACAGCCACATCTGCAGCACATCGGTCTTCAGGCTCGCCCGCAGCCCGCCCAGCAGCGAATAGGCCAACGCCAACGCGGCCAGCCCAAGCATCGCCATATCGCCGGTCACCAGCGACTCCGCGTCCAGCCCGTCAAATATCAGGCCAATCACCAGCAGATTGGCGAACACTTCGGAAAGAAGCCGGAGAGCGACGACAACGTTGTAGAGCCCGTCCCCCCAGCGTCCGAACCGGTCTCGCAGGAAGCCCTGCACCGACGTCGCGCCATGCCTGAAGCGCAGCCTGTCGACGATCATCCAGCCGGTCAGGAACGAGGCGTAGTACGTGGTGTAGGCCAACACGCCGGGCGCGCCGTAATAAAAGCCCAGGATCGCCGCATTCAGCAAAGATCGGGCGAAAATCCAGGTGGTCGCCTGGCTGAAAGCCAACGTCCAGACGCCCGGCGCCGCGCCCGCATGATCGCGACCGTCGAAAAACCCTGTCGCATCCTTCGCTCGACGGGAGAGGACGAAGCTGCCGACCATGACCGTCGCGACGATCGCTGAGAGCGTGAAGGCTTGGCTGCTGATTTCCATGTCATCCCATATCTCTGCGCTACGCCGTCTGCTTAGAAGCGCGGCCCGCCGAAGGGGAGACACGTCTGCGTGAGGGTCGGCGTGAGGATCAGCGTAAAAACGCGCGCGCTGCAGTGACGCTTTTCAACGCCGCGCCCCTGCCCTATACCGCGCGCCATGGATGGAGCCGGACATAACGCGCCCCCTCTGCCGCCCGAGGTTGCGCGGCGGCGGACTTTCGCAATCATCAGCCACCCCGATGCGGGCAAGACCACGCTGACTGAAAAGCTGCTGCTTCATGGCGGCGCGATTCAGATGGCGGGACAGGTGCGCGCCAAGGGGGAGGCGCGGCGGACGCGTTCCGACTTCATGAAAATGGAAAAGGAGCGCGGGATCTCCGTCTCCGCCTCCGCCATGTCGTTTCCCTATGACGGCCGCTGGTTCAATCTGGTGGACACGCCTGGCCACGAAGATTTCTCGGAAGACACCTACCGGACGCTGACGGCTGTGGACGCGGCGGTGATGGTGATCGACGGTGCCAAAGGCGTGGAATCCCAGACCCGCAAACTGTTTGAAGTTTGCCGCCTGCGCGATCTGCCGATCCTGACTTTCTGCAACAAGATGGATCGGGAAAGCCGCGACACATTCGAGATCATCGACGAGATTCAGGAGATGCTGGCGCTCGACGTCACGCCCGCCTCCTGGCCCATCGGTGTCGGGCGCGACTTCATCGGCGCCTATGACATGATCAATGACCGGCTGGAGCTAATGGACCGCGCCGACCGGAATATCCGCGGCGAGTCGATCTCCGTCGAGGGATTGGACGATCCGAAACTCGAAGAGCTGATCCCGGCGGACTTGCTGGAGACATTCCGCGAAGAGGTGGAGATGGCGCGAGAGCTGCTGCCCGCCTTTGACCTGCAGAGCTTTCGCGAAGGGCATATGACGCCGATCTGGTTCGGCTCCGCCATCAATTCTTTCGGCGTGCTGGAGTTGATGAACGGGATTTGCGAATACGCCCCGCCGCCCGGGCCGCGTCCGGCAGTTCCAAGGCAAGTTTCTTCCGATGAATCAAAGGTTTCCGGGTTCGTTTTTAAAGTCCAAGCTAATATGGACCCGAAGCACCGGGATCGCGTCGCGTTTTTGAGGCTTTGCAGTGGACACTTCAAGCGCGGCATGAAGTTAAAGCATGTGCGCTCCGGCAAGCCGATGGCGATCTCGAACCCGGTGTTGTTCCTCGCCTCAGAGCGGGAAATCGCCGACGACGCCTGGGCCGGCGACATTATCGGCGTGCCCAATCACGGCCAACTTAGGATCGGCGACGCGCTGACCGAAGGCGAGGATCTGCGCTTTGGCGGCATCCCGTCTTTCGCGCCGGAGCTGTTGCAATCTGTGCGCGCGGCGGACCCGATGAAGGCCAAGCACCTCGACAAGGCGCTGACGCAGCTGGCCGAAGAAGGCGCAGCGAAGCTCTTCAAGCCGGTGGTCGGCTCGGGCTGGATTGTCGGCGTCGTTGGCTCTCTGCAATTCGACGTGATCGCCAGCCGGATCGAGCAGGAATACTCCCTGCCCGTCCGGTTCGAGCAGACCCAGTTCACCAGCGCGCGCTGGATCGCGGGCGAGAAAGACCGCATCGAGGCGTTCATCAAAGCCAATAAGGGCCATATGGCCGAGGACCATGACGGCGACCCGGTCTATATGACCCGCCTGCAGTGGGACATCGACCGGGTCGAGCGCGACTGGCCCGAGATCGCGCTGACGGCGACGAAAGAGTCGCTAAGCTAGCGGCCCCTAATCGTCAGCAGGGGCCACCAGTTTCCAGAGCAGCGCGCCGATCACCGCCCCGGCCAGCGGCGCGACCCAGAACAGCCAAAGCTGCGCCAGCGCCGGACCATCGGCGAACAACGCGACGCCCGTCGAGCGCGCCGGATTGACGGAGGTGTTGGTGACCGGGATCGAAATCAGATGAATCAGCGTCAGGCCCAACCCGATGGCGATCGGCGCGAACCCGGCCGGAGCGCCCTTGCTGGTCGCGCCCAGAATGATGAACAGGAAGATCGCCGTCATCACGACCTCGGTGATGAGGCCGGACATCATGCTGTAACCGCCGGGCGACGCCTCGCCATAGCCGTTCGAGGCGAAACCGCCGGTGCCTTCAAATCCGCTCTGCCCCGCGACGATCGCCATCAACACAAGGCCGGCGACCACGGCGCCGACGACCTGCGCAATCCAATAGGGCGCAAGCTCCTTGAACTCGAACTTCCCCGCGACGGCGAGCCCCAACGACACCGCCGGATTGAAATGTCCGCCCGATATGCCGCCGACAGCATAGGCCATCGTCATGACCGTCAGACCGAAAGCAAGGGAGACGCCCAGCCAGCCGATGCCGACATCGGGAACCCCGGCCGCCAGCACGGCGGCCCCGCAACCGCCCAGCACCAGCCAAAATGTTCCAACAAATTCGGCGATGAGTTTCTTCGGCATTCGGCTTCCCCTCTGTTGTCCTCTTTGATGCTAAAGAGCTTTGTTCGATCTCTGCCATGTCCTATGCAACCGGTCAAAGTTTTCTACAAAACAACGACGCTGCGTTCCGGTATTTTCAGCGCGGCTCCAAGTAGATGCGTTGCCAAATTCACGCAATTTCACATGGTTCTTCGCGTCTTTTGGGCGTTCAGGCCGCTTGGATTGACTTTTTAGCCGCCCGGCGTATTGTGCGCTGCAACGAATGCAGGCGCGCCAATATGGGCCGCGCCACCGGTCGCTCAATAGTTTTGCGGCCACTAAATCAGCGGACCGCATGACCTTTAATGAACTTGAGCTAGACCCGAACGTACTGAAAGCCGTCGAAGAAGCAGGATATAAGGAGCCGACGCCGATCCAGGCGCAGGCCATCCCTTACGCCTTGCAAGGCCGCGATGTGCTTGGCATCGCGCAGACAGGCACCGGCAAGACGGCGTCCTTCACGCTGCCGATGATCACGATCCTGCAGAAGGGGCGCGCCAGAGCGCGCATGCCCCGCTCGCTGATCCTGTGCCCGACGCGGGAGCTCGCCGCGCAGGTGGCGGAGAATTTCGAGACCTACGGCAAGCATCTTAAGCTGACCATGGCGCTGCTGATCGGCGGCGTCAGCTTCAAGGATCAGGACAAGCTGATTGATCGCGGCGTCGACGTGTTGATCGCGACGCCTGGCCGCCTGCTGGACCATTTTGAGCGCGGCAAGCTGATGATGACCGGCATTGAGATCATGGTGGTCGATGAGGCTGACCGGATGCTCGATATGGGCTTCATCCCGGATATTGAGCGGATCTTCAAGCTGACGCCTTTCACCCGGCAGACATTGTTCTTCTCCGCCACCATGCCGCCGGAAATCACTCGCCTGACCACCGAATTCCTGCACAATCCGCAGCGAGTCGAGGTCGCGCCGCCGGCGACGACGGCGGAGAATGTCTCGCAGAAAGTCTGCGTGTTCCGCGCATCGCGCAAGGATCGTTCGGACAAGGAGAAGCGTGAGGTTCTGCGCCGCCTGATCCGGGCGGAAGGCGAGGACGTCAAGAACGCGATCGTGTTCTGCAATCGCAAGCGCGACGTCGACATCGTCTATAAATCGCTGCGCAAGCACGGTTTCAACGTCGGCGCGCTACATGGCGATCTGGATCAGTCGATCCGCATGCAGGTGCTGGACGGGTTCAGGTCAAATGAGATTCAGATCCTGATCGCCTCGGATGTGGCCGCGCGCGGCTTGGACATTCCGAATGTCAGCCATGTGTTCAACTTCGACGTGCCGATCCACTCCGAGGATTACGTGCACCGGATCGGTCGAACAGGCCGCGCTGGGCGCACGGGAGCCGCGTTCATGCTGTGCCTGCCATTCGAAGAAAAGCATCTCGACAAGATCGAGACGCTGGTCGGATCGACCATCGACCGGATCGCCTCGCCGCTGGGCGACGCTTCGGCGGAAGCCGACAGCAGCGCGAAAGAGAGCCGTGACGACAGCGAGGCGCCCAAGCGCGGCCGCCGCAGCCGGTCCCGCCGGAGCGGCGACAAACCTCGCGAAGAGACGGCGCAGCCTGAGGCGAAGGCCGCGCCCATAGCCCCGCGCGAGGACTCAGATAAACCGCGCCGCGCGGCGAAAGACACTGATCGCGGCGGCAGGTCCCGCAACCGGCGCGGCCGGGGCGAGGACCGCGACGAACCCGTCGTAGGGCTCGGCGATCACGTGCCGGCCTTCCTGATGCGTCCGGTGTTTGAAAAAAAGACCCGCGCGAAGAGCGACGCGTCGCCGGACGACAATGGCGATGACAACCCCGGCGGTTCGGCGCACGCGGCGGCGTAACTCGAACCGGCGAGCGCCGCCCCTACTCTTCTTCAAGCCGGGTGACGAGAACCGTCGTCACCGGCTTTTTACCCCAATATTTGGAGGCGACGCGCCGCGCCGCAATGGAGGCGAGTTCCTCCAACGACTCATCGCTGCGACGCTTGACTTTCGGCGCGCGCTCGACCGCGTTGTCGACCGCCTCGGCGATCATGGTCTCCAGCGGATCCGGCCAACTCGGATCATCCTCCGGCCCGCCAACGACCCGCACTTCGCAATCCGCGATCAGATCTCCCGCCTCGTCCACCGTCACCGCGACGACGATATGGCCGAGCCGCGCCAGTTTCAGCCGAGACCGCACCACGCCGTCCATCGCGCCGATCATGGTCTCGCCGTCGAGATAGAGCCGCCCGCTTTCGACCTCTGTGATGACGCGCGGCGCCTCCGGGTCCAGCGCGACCAGTGCGCCGTTGGGCGCGACCACCGACGCCTTAGCTCCCCAACCTTTGGCCGACGCCGCATGCTCGACCAGATGCCGGTGTTCGCCATGCAGCGGGATGGCGATCTGCGGGCGAAGCGCGGCGTACAGCGCGGCGATCTCCTCCCGTCGCGCATGCCCCGAGACATGGATGCGCCCATCCTCCTCGTCGATCACGCGCACGCCCATTTCGGACAGCCGGTTGTAGAGCTTATAGACGCCGCGTTCATTGCCGGGGATGGTTTTTGATGAGAAAATCACTGCATCGCCGCTCTTCAGCCGAACGCTCGGGTGCGAGTCGTTCGCGATTCGAGCGAGCGCCGCGCGGTTCTCTCCCTGCGATCCGGTGACAAGATAGAAGAGATGCCGGCTTGGCAACTCCCCCGTCCGCTCTTCCGAGATGGTCGTGGGGAACTCCTGTATAGCGCCGGTGTCCAAAGCGGTTTCGATCATTCGACGCATCGCGCGTCCGGCCACCACGATAGAGCGCTCGTTTGCCTGGGCCGCCTCGACCAGCGTCATCAATCGCCCGACGTTTGAGGCGAACGTGGTCGCACAGACCGCGCCCTCGCAACCGGCGATGATGGAGGCCAGCGACTGTTTCACATCGGCCTCGGACCCGGACCAGCCGTCCTGAAAGACATTGGTGGAGTCGCAGGCCAGCGCCAAGACGCCCTCATCGCCGATGCGCCCAAGCGCGGCCATGTCCATCGGATGTCCGACCGCTGGCGTGGGGTCGATCTTGAAGTCGCCGCTGTGAAACACGGCCCCTTCCGACGTGCGGATAACCACCGCGTTGGCGTCGGGTATCGAGTGGGTGACGGGAAAGAACTCCACGTCGAACGGGCCGAACTTGCTGCGCTCGCCCGGTCGGCGGGTCTTCACGACTTTAGCGTCAAAGCCCCGCTCGGCCAGTTTGCGCTTGGCCACCTCTGCCGCGAAGGGCGTAGCGATGATCGGCGCTCTGAGGCGCGGATAGAGCAAGCCCACAGCGCCGACATGATCCTCATGCGCGTGGGTGATGACGATCGCCTCCAGCCGATCCGCCTCGGCCGCGATAAAGGCGGTGTCGGCGGTGACAAGATCAATGCCGGGGGCGCTGTCCATATCGCCGAACGCCACGCCGCAATCGACCATCAGCCAGCGACGGTCATCGGCTGGACCCACGCCATAGAGATACATGTTCATACCGATCTCGCCTGCGCCGCCAAGGGGCGCATAGACGAAGCGCGCGTCGTCGCTCATGCGTTTACTTTCATCCGGAGGAATTGACGTTGTAGGCGTGTATCAGCGCAAGACCACGAATGGTGAGGTTGTTGTCGAAGATTTCCAGCACGTCGGTGCCGCGAGCGAACAGGGGCGCCAGACCGCCGGTGCCGACCACTTTCAATTGCTTACCGCGCTCTTTCGAGATCCGCCGGCAAATACCCTCGATCATCGAGACATAGCCCCAGAACACGCCGGATTGCATACAGGCGACGGTGTTGCGACCGACGACGGTCTCAGGCTGGGTGACGTCGATTTCCGGCAACGCGGCGGAGGCCGAGTGCAGCGCCTTGAGCGAGAGGTTCACGCCTGGCGCGATGACGCCACCCACATAGGCGCCGTCCGCCGCAACGACGTCGAAATTCGTGGCGGTGCCGAAATCCACCACGATGGTGTCGCCGCCATGTGCGGCGAACGCCGCGACAGTGTTCGCCAGCCGATCCGAGCCGACGCGCGCGTTGGGATCAACCCTGACCGGCATGGGCAGCGCGCATTCCGGTTTGCCGACCACAAGCGGCCGCACGCCAAAATACCGATCGCAAAGGAGGCGAAGGTTGAACAGCGTTCCCGCCGCCGTCACCGACACCACGACGTTGGAGACGTCGCGCGGAGAGTAAGACGCGTGCTCCATCAGCTGGCTGAGCCAGACATAGTATTCGTCCGAGGTGCGGGTCACGTCGGTGGCGCAGCGCCACTGCGCCACGAAGTGCTTTCCGTCGTGGAGCGCGAACACGGAGTTGGTGTTTCCGACATCTATGGCGAGCAGCATCTGTTCTCTCACTCAAAAAAAACGTCCGCCGACGAGATGACTCGGCGGCCGAGGGGCGTATCTAGAACCAGAGCCCCCTCCTCGTCCATGTCCGCGAACACGCCGGTGACGGATTCATCGGGCAAGCGAGCCGTTATCGTCTCACCCAGCCGCACCGCGCGCGCCAGCCAGGCCTCCCGTAGCGGCGCCACCCCTTCGGCCGCGTGCAGGGAAATCCACCGCAGCATCGCCGTCGCGAGCATCTCAAGCGCGCGCTCCACCGGGGTCATCGCGCCGGTCTCCGCCAGTATCGAGGTCGCGGGCCAGGCGCCGGCTTCAATCTCCGCCTCTCCGGGATGTGCGGCGAGGTTAACGCCGACGCCGATCGCCAGCCAGTCGACCCGCGCGCCCGACCCGGCGCTTTCCAGCAGCACTCCCGCCGCCTTCCGGCCATTGAGCAGCGCGTCGTTCGGCCATTTGAACCCGATCTCCGCGTTTGGCGCGAGCGCGGTCAAAACATCGCCCACGGCAAGCGCGGCGGCGATGGAGAGAAACCCCGCTTCTCTGAGCGGCAAATTCGGCGTCATCAGCAGCGTCGCGGCCAGATTGCCGGACGCAGAGGACCAGCTCCGTCCGCGACGTCCGCGTCCCTTGGTTTGGCGGTGCGCCATGATCCAGAGCGGGCCGCTCTCGCCCGAAGCGGCGCGGCGGCGCGCCTCGGCGTTCGTGCTGTCCGTTTCATCCAGAATCAGCCGGCCTACATCCGCAGGCCAGTCTCTCCAAAGATCGGAAGAGGCGTTCTCAGCCAAGCAAGGATGCTGCGGCGGCCTCAGCCGCCTCCACCAGCCCGAAGCCGTTGATGAAAGGCAGCCAGGCGAAGGCCATGATGGCGGCGGCCGCGCCCAGCGCCAGACGATGCGCCATCGGCAGGCGCATATCCAGCGCCTCTCCCACCTCGTCGAAATAGATCACCTTGACGATGCGCAGGTAATAGAACGCACCGATGACCGACGCGATGGCGCCTGCAATGGCCAGCCAGATCAGCCCGGCCTCGACCGCTGCGACGAAGACGAAATACTTTCCGAAGAACCCGACCAACGGCGGGATGCCCGCAAGGCTGAGCATCAGCGTGGCCATGCAGACCGCCATGGTCGGATTGGTGTTCGCCAGCCCCGCCAAATCGGCGATCTTCGTCGCCGGACGGCCCGCGCGCTCCATGCAGATGACAAAGGCGAACACGCCGACATTCATCGCGACATAAATCGCCAGATAAATCAGCACCGCCTGCGCGCCTTGCGCCGAGCCGGAGGCGAGCCCGACCAGCGCGAAACCCATATGCCCGATGGAGGAATAGGCCAGCAGGCGCTTGATATTGGTCTGGCCGATCGCGGCGACCGCGCCGAGGAACATCGACGCCACAGAGATGAAGACGACGATCTGCTGCCAGGCGCCGGTGGCGTCGCCGAACCCGTCAAACATCACGCGGGCGAAGAGGGCCGCAGCGGCCGCCTTGGGCGCGGTCGAGAAGAATGCGGTGACAGGCGTCGGCGAGCCCTCATAGACGTCCGGCGTCCACATATGGAACGGCGCCGCGGAGACCTTGAAGGCCAGCCCGGCGCAGAGGAATACGAGGCCGAATGTCAGACCCAACGAGACCCCGTCCGCCTGGATCACAGCGGCGATGCCGTCGAACCGGGTCGTGCCGGTGTAGCCGTAGATCAGCGACGCGCCATAAAGCAGCAAGCCGGATGAAATCGCGCCTAGTACGAAGTATTTCAGCCCCGCCTCGGTCGAGCGCGCGCTGTCACGCCGGAACGCGGCGACCACGTAGAGCGCCAGCGATTGCAGCTCGATGCCGAGATAGAGCGTCATCAGATCCGCCGCCGACACCATAACCAGCATGCCGAGCGTCGCGAGCAAGATCAGCACCGGATACTCATAGTTCATCAGCTTGTGACGCTGCAGATACTCGCGTGCGAGCAGCAGCGTCGCCGCCGAGCCGAGCAGGATCACGGCTTTCGCAAAGCTGGCGAACGCATCGGTGATGAACAGGCCGTTGAACGCCGACTTCGCGCCATTGGCGCCAATCGCCTCCATCACGCCCAGCACCGCCAGCAGCGCCGCCGACAGATAGAGGATCAGCGAGCCATCGGTCTTGCGGGGATCGAAGACGCCAACCATCAGCAGCGCCATCGCGCCCAACGCGAGGACAATCTCGGGAAATGCAATCGTCAGATCGGCTATGATCATTGTAGTCGTCCCTCGCGCGAAGATGCGCCGATCAAGTCACTGTTCATTTCTGCGCCACCATAATCTCGGCGGCGCGGGCGGCCTCGGCCACGGCGGTCTCATACCCGGAGACCAGAGCCGCCACCGACGGGCTCATGATGTCGAGGATGATGCTCGGATAGACACCCAGCAGCAGCGTGCCGATAATCAGCGGCGCGAACACCGCTTTTTCGCGCCGATCCATATCTGTGATGGTGCGCAGGCTTTCCTTCACCAACTCGCCGAACACCACCCGGCGATAAAGCCAGAGCGCGTAGCCTGCGCTCAGGATGACGCCGGTGGTGGCGAAGAACGCGACCCAGGTGTTGACCTGAAACACGCCCGCCAGCGTCAGGAACTCGCCCACGAAACCAGAGGTTCCGGGCAAGCCCACATTGCCCATGGTGAAGAGCATGAAGACCAGCGCGTAAACCGGCATGCGATTGACCAGCCCGCCATAGGCGGCGATCTCGCGCGTGTGCATCCGGTCATAGACCACGCCGACGCAGAGGAAGAGCGCGCCGGAGATGAAACCATGGCTGATCATCTGAAACAGCGCGCCGTCCACGCCCTGCTGGTTGGCGGCGAAGATCCCCATCGTCACGAATCCCATATGCGCCACGGACGAATAGGCGATCAGCTTCTTCATATCCTCCTGCATCAGCGCAACCAGCGACGTATAGATGATGGCGACGACCGAGAGGGTGAAGACGAAATCCGCCAGGATGTCGGAGGCGACAGGGAACATCGGTAGGCTGAAGCGCAGGAAGCCGTAACCACCCATCTTCAGAAGGATCGCGGCCAGCACCACGGAACCGGCGGTCGGCGCCTCCACATGCGCCTTCGGCAGCCAGGTGTGAACCGGCCACATCGGCATTTTCACCGCGAAGGACGCGAAGAAGGCCAGCCACATCAGGGTCTGGGCGCCGCCGATGATCTCCCACCCCATCAGGTGGATGGTCTCATAGCTGAACTTGTGGTTCAGCAGCGCCGGGATCGAGGTCGTGCCCGCGTCCCAGAACATCGCGATCATGGCGATCAGCATCAGAACGGAGCCAAGCAACGTGTAGAGGAAGAAGAAGAACGCCGCGCGCACCCGTTCCTTGCCGCCCCAGATGCCGATGATCAGGAACATCGGGATCAGGCCGCCCTCGAAGAACAGGTAGAAGAGGATCATGTCGAGCGAGCAGAACACGCCGATCATCAGCGTCTCGAGGATCAGGAACGCGGCCATGTACTCGCGCACCCGGTGCTCGACGTTCCAGCTCGCCAGGATCACCAGCGGCATCAGGAAGGTCGTCAGCATGACGAACATGACCGACAGGCCGTCGACGCCCATCCTGTAGGAAAGAACGCCCAGCCATTTCCGCTCTTCGACGAACTGGAATCCGGTGTCGGCCGGGTCGAAGCCATTGATGATTATAATCGAAGCCAGGAATGTGGTGGTGGTCACGAACAGCGCCAGCCTCTTGGCGTTCAGGCGCTCGGTTTCGCCATCGCCGCGCATCAGGAAGATCATCGGTATGGCGCCGACCAACGGCCAGAACGTTACGAAGGAGAGAATGTTGGACATCACTCAGCCCCCCCCAGGATGAACCAGGTGACCAACAGCGACACTCCAATCAGCATGGCGAAGGCGTAGTGGAAAATATAGCCGGACTGCGCCCGCACAGAGAGGCGGGTGAAGAATGGCACGATCCCCATTGAGACGCCGTAGATCGCGCCGTCGATGGTTGAATCGTCGCCTTTCTTCCAGAAAAAGCGCCCCAGCCACATCGCCGGTTTGACAAGCGTCCAGTTATAGAGCTCGTCGAAATACCACTTGTTCAGGCAGAAGAGATAGACCGGGCGCAACACCGTCGCCAGCCGCGCCGGGGCGTCTGGCTGACGGATATACATATACCAGGCGACGGCGAGGCCGGTCAGCATGGCGAAGAACGGCGACAGTTTCACCCAGGTCGGCACATTGTGCGACTCGTGCAGCACGTGATTGTGCTCGCCGCTGAAGATGGCGACGCCCCAGAAATCCGCTTCATGATGGCCGACAAAGCCGCCATAGAAGGCCACGCCCGCCAGCACCGCGCCGGTCGCCAGCACATAAAGAGGAATCATCATCACCCTTGGGCTCTCATGCGCATGATCGAATGTGTGGTGATCTGCACGGGTCTTGCCATGGAAGGTCATGAAGATCAGGCGCCATGAGTAGAACGAGGTCATCAGCGCCGCGGTCACGCCCATATAGAAGGCGAACTCTCCAACGCCGCTATGGGCGGCGAAGGCGCTTTCGATGATCACGTCCTTCGAAAGGAAGCCCGCGAACCCGATCGGCGTGTCGAAGATATAGACCAGCGGCAAGCCGACGCCGGTGATCGCCAGCGTGCCGATGACCATGCACCAATAGGTGTGCGGGATCTTGTCCTTCAGCCCGCCCATGCGGCGAATATCCTGCTCGTGATGCATCGCGTGGATCACCGAGCCGGCGCCTAGGAACAACAGCGCCTTGAAGAAGGCGTGCGTGAAGAGGTGGAACATCGCCGCCTCATAGGCGCCCACGCCAGCGGCGAAGAACATATAGCCCAACTGCGAGCAGGTCGAATAGGCGATCACGCGTTTGATGTCGTTCTGCACCAGCCCCACGGTCGCCGCAAAGAACGCGGTCGTCGCGCCAATTATCGTGACGAACATCAGCGTTCCGGGCGCGAATTCAAAGAGCGGCGACATCCTGCAGACCAGGAACACGCCAGCCGTAACCATGGTGGCGGCGTGGATCAGGGCCGAGACCGGCGTCGGGCCCTCCATCGCGTCCGGCAGCCAGGTGTGCAGCAGGAACTGCGCCGACTTGCCCATTGCGCCGACGAACAGCAACAGCGCGAGCGCCTCGGCCGCGTTCACCTGCATCCCGATGAAGGCGAACTGGGTCTCCGCCAGCGTCGGCGCGGCCGCGAACACGTCGTCGAACTGGATCGAGTCCGTCATGTAGAAGAGGCCGAATATGCCCAGCGCGAAGCCGAAATCTCCGACCCGGTTGACGACAAACGCCTTGATCGCGGCGGCCCCCGCCTCCGGCTTGCGGATGTAGAACCCGATGAGAAGGTAGGACGCGACGCCGACCCCCTCCCAGCCGAAGAACATCTGCACCAGATTGTCGGACGTCACCAGCGCCAGCATCGCGAATGTGAAGAAGCTGAGATAGGCGAAGAAGCGCGGCCGATAGCTTTCGCCCTCGGCGAAATGCTCGTCATGGGCCATGTAACCCATGGAATAGAGATGCACGAGCGCCGAGACCGTCGTGACGACCACCAGCATCACGCCGGTCAGCATATCGACGCGGATCGCCCAGTCAGACGACAAAGAGCCTGACTCGATAAAGCGGAACAGCGTGCGCGTCGCGCCTAGCTCGGGATCGATCGTGAAGAATGCGATCCAGCTGAGCGCGCAGCACAGGAACAGCAGCGAGGTCGGGATCACCTGCGCCATGCGGTCGCCGATGCTGCGGTGGAAGAACCCCGCGATCAGCGCGCCGGCCAGCGGCAATAGGAGGATGGCTTCGAACATACCGCGCTCAGCCCTTCATCATGTTGACGTCTTCGACATCGATGGTGCCGCGATTTCGGAAGAAAACTACCAGGATGGCGAGGCCGATCGCCGCTTCGGCCGCCGCAACGGTCAACACAAACAGCGTGAACACTTGACCCACCAGATCGCCGAGATGGGACGAGAACGCGACAAGGTTGATGTTCACCGCCAGCAGCATCAGCTCGATCGACATCAGGATGACGATCACGTTTTTGCGGTTCAGGAAAATCCCGAACACGCCAATGACGAACAAAGTCGCGGCCACGGCCAGATAATGTCCAATTTCGATTTCCATCACCCTATCCCTCAGCCACGCTCAAATGCCCTGCCCCGGCTTGACGTCTTTCAGCTCCACCGCATCCGCCCGGTCGCGATACATCTGCGTCAGCACGTCCTGCCGCTTGATGTTCACGCGGTGGCGCATGGTCAGCACGATCGCGCCCACCATGGCGACGAACAGGACCATGCCGGAGAGCTGGAACAGCAGGAAATATTCCTCATAGATCAACCGCCCCAGCGCCAGCGTGTTGTGGACCTCATCCGGCGCGGGCGCGACCGCCGTGCGGGCCGCAGGCGCCGCGTCGGCGAACACCCAGACGCCCAGCACCATGGCCAGTTCCGCCAGCAGGATCAGCCCGATAAACGCGCCCATCGGCAGGTAATCGGCCATACCCTGTTTCAGCGCGGCGAAGTCGACGTCCAGCATCATCACGACAAACAGGAACAGCACCATGACCGCGCCGACATAGACGATGATCAGCAGCATCGCGACGAACTCTGCGCCCAGAAGCACGAACAGTCCGGCGGAGGAGAAGAACGCGAGGATCAGCCAGAGCACCGAATGCACCGGATTCCGCGCGGTCACGACCATCAGGCCGGAGGCTACGGCGACCCCGGCGAAAACGTAGAAGGCTAAGGCGGTCAGCGCCATGTCAGATCCCTCTCGGACGCCCTAACGATAGGGCGCGTCCAGTTCGATGTTGCGGGCGATCTCCCGCTCCCAACGCTCACCGTTATCGAGCAGCTTCTGCTTGTTGTAGAACAGCTCTTCACGGGTCTCGGTCGCGAATTCGAAGTTCGGCCCTTCAACGATGGCGTCCACCGGGCAGGCCTCTTGGCAGAAACCGCAATAGATGCACTTCGTCATGTCGATGTCGTAACGGGTGGTGCGGCGAGATCCGTCCTCGCGCGGCTCGGCCTCGATGGTGATGGCCTGCGCCGGGCAGATCGCTTCGCATAGCTTGCAGGCGATGCAGCGCTCTTCACCGTTCGGATAGCGGCGCAGCGCGTGTTCGCCGCGGAACCGGGGCGACAACGGCCCCTTTTCATACGGGTAGTTCAGGGTCGGCTTCGGCTTGAAGAAGTACTTCATGCCCAGCCGGAATCCGGCGATGAAGTCCCTCATCAGGAAGTAGCGGACCGCCTTATCCATCGGGATGCCCAACATCTCAGCCTCCCACCGCTTGCGTCGCCGTCCAGGGCGCGATGTCTGCGAACTTCATCACCGCCGCTGTGATCACCACCCAGCCCAAGGATAGCGGCAGGAACACTTTCCAACCGATGCGCATCAACTGGTCATAGCGGTAGCGGGGCACGATGGCCTTCACCATGGCGAACAGGAAGAACATGATCAGGATCTTCAGAACCAGCCAGAACACGCCGTCCGGGATGCCCGCGATCGGCGACAGCCAGCCGCCGAAGAACAGGATCGACGTCATTGCGCACATGATGACGATGTTCATGTACTCGCCGATCATGAACAGCAGATACGGGGTCGATGAGTATTCGACCTGATAGCCCGCCACCAGCTCCGACTCCGCCTCGGGCAGATCGAAGGGCGGGCGGTTGGTCTCGGCCAACGCCGAGATGAAGAACAGCACCAGCATCGGGAAATGCGGCAGCCAGTACCAGCCCCAGAAGCCGCCCCAGCGGTCTTGCGCCCGCACGATGTCAGAAAGGTTCAACGAGCCGACGGTGATCAGGACGCAAACGATGATGAACCCGATCGAGACCTCGTAGGAGACCATCTGCGCCGCCGAGCGCAGACCGCCGAGGAACGGGTATTTCGAGTTCGACGCCCAGCCGCCCATGATCACGCCGTAGACCCCCAGCGATGAGATCGCGAAGAGGTAGAGCACGCCGACATTGAGGTCGGAGATCACCCAACCGTCGGCGAATGGGATCACCACCCAGCCGATACAGGCCAGCACGAAGGTGATCAGCGGCGCCAACAAAAACACCGGGCGGTCGACGCCGGTCGGGATCACGATCTCTTTGACCATGAATTTCAGGAAATCAGCGAAGGATTGCAGCAGGCCGAACGGCCCGACCACGTTCGGTCCGCGCCGGATCTGCACCGCCGCCCACACCTTGCGGTCGATATAGAGCAGGAAGGCGAGGCTGACGAGCAGCGCCACTGTCACGGCCAGGCACTGCGCGAGGATGATCACGAAAATGCCGAGATTGCTGTCGAAGAAATCCATCTCGCCTACTCCGCCGCCATCTGGTTCGCGCGCTCAGCCCGCAATCGCGACAGCTCGGCCATGGTCTGGCTGGCGCGCGCGATCGGGTTCGTGAGGTAGAAATCGCCGATCGGACTGACCAGCGGCGCTTTGTTCAGCTTGCCCTTGCGTTCGCGTTTCCACTCATTCTCGGGAACCGTGTCTATGGCCGCCAAATGCGGGTGCGTCTCATAGAGGTTCGCGCGCAGAGCGGCAAAGCTGTCATAGGGCAACTTCGCGCCGCAAGCATCTGACAACGCGCGTAAAATCGCCCAGTCCTCGCGCGCCTCACCCGGCGCGAACCCGGCGCGGAAGGCGAGTTGCGGCCGCCCTTCGGTGTTCACATAGGTGCCCGCCTGTTCGGTGTAGGCGGCGCCCGGCAGGATCACATCCGCCGCATGCGCGCCCGCATCGCCGTGGCTGCCCTGATAGATGACGAACTTGCCATCGAGGGATTTCATGTCGATCTCGTCGGCGCCCAGCAGATAGACCGCTTCGGCGTCCTTCAGCGCGGCTTTCACCCCGCCGTCGGTCGTGAAACCAATATCCATCGCCCCGACGCGGCTGGCGGCGGTGTGGAGCGTCAGGAACCCGCTCTTGGTGATTTCCGCCAGCTGTTGCGCGAGCGAAAGGATCGCACCGCCATCCGAGCGGGCCAGAGCGCCCTGCCCGATGATCACCAGGCTGGGATGATCGACGATCATCTCCGCGCCCGCCTCGACGATATCCGCCAGGTGCTGCGCGGTGTCGCCCACATGCATGACGTCATAGGTCAGATCGGCGGCTGCTCCAACCAGCCCGATCTCCGCGCCGTTCAGCCAGGCCTTGCGCAGGCGCGCATTGAGCACCGGCGACTCGAGCCGAGGATTGGTCCCGACCAGCATGATCCGCTCGACGCTGTCGATATCCTCGATAAAAGCTGTGCCCACGTAGGCCGAGCGATTGTCTTGGGGCAGTGCCGCGCCGTCGGTTCGACACTCAACCACGCCGCCCAGCGCATCCGTCAGTTGCTTCAGCGCCCAAAGCGCTTCGACCGACGCGAGATCCCCCGCAAGCGACGTAAGTTTCTTGCCCTTCACGCCGTCCGCCGCAGCTGACAGCGCCTCAGCCCAACTCGACGGGCGCAGTTTGCCGTTCTCGCGAATGTAAGGCTTATCCAGACGCTGGCGGCGCAGGCCATCGACGACGTGCCGCGTCTTGTCCGAGATCCACTCCTCGTTCACGCCGTCATGGTTGCGCGGCAGGATGCGCATCACTTCACGTCCGCGCGCGTCCAGCCGGATATTGGAGCCGAGCGCATCCATCACGTCGATGCTTTCGGTCTTTTTTAACTCCCATGGCCGGGCGGTGAAGGAATAAGGCCGGTTCGTCAGCGCGCCGACCGGGCAAAGATCGACAACATTGCCCTGCAGCTCGGAAGTCAGCGCCATATTGAGGTAGGAAGTGATCTCCCCATCCTCGCCGCGCCCGGTCTGTCCCATCTCGGGCACGCCCGCGACCTCGGTGATGAAGCGCACGCAGCGGGTACAGGATATGCAGCGCGTCATGTGGGTCTTGACCAGCGGGCCGAGCGCAAGATCGTCGACCGCGCGTTTTGGTTCGCGGAACCGCGAGAAATCCACGCCATAGGCCATCGCCTGATCCTGCAGATCGCACTCGCCGCCCTGATCGCAGATCGGGCAATCGAGCGGATGGTTGATCAGCAGGAACTCCATCACGCCCTCGCGGGCCTTCTTGACCATCGGCGAGGTGGTCTTGATCTCCGGCGGCTGGCCCTCAGGTCCGGGCCGCAGGTCACGCACCTGCTGCGCGCAGGACGCGGCCGGTTTCGGCGGGCCGCCGACAACCTCGACCAGGCACATGCGGCAATTGCCGGCGATCGACAGGCGCTCGTGATAGCAAAAGCGTGGGATCTCGATCCCCGCCTGCTCACAGGCCTGCAGCAAGGTGAGGTTTGGGTCGACCTCAATCTCTTTGCCGTCGATGATGATGGGGCGAGGCTTGTTCATTTCCGGCTCCTCACGCGCATCGCTGTTCGCGCCATAGGACGACATTGGGCAGATTGTCCCATCCGAACGCGCGCTCGGACGGGCCGTTTTCACGCAATTCGTCAAGTCGTTCGACGGCTTCATCAAGCGTCGGAATTTCGCCCGGCGAAACACGCCACATGACCAGATAGCTCTCTTCCTGCGCCTCGAACCACTCGGCGCGGCGGTCGTAGACGAACTTGTGAACCGTGTTCCAGACGTATTTCTCTAAATCCTCCGGGCTTTCCCAGACTGAGAAATTCGGAATCAGAAGAGGATCGCCCTTAATGGCGCAGCCAGTGGAGTTGCCGCTCTCATCCTTGAATCTCCAGACAAAGCCCGGCATCCGCTCCGCCGCCAAATTCACCCGCTCCAGATTGGCCACGAAATCCGCGATCCGAGGGTCATCCACCGGATGCTTCAGTCTCGCCAGATTGAACTGCGCGAGGTGATGGCCGGTCATGTCGATGGAGAGTGTCATGCGCTTCACTCCGCCGCCACGGCCGAGGCGCGGCCCAGTTTCTTCGCCTTGACGCGATCTTCGATATCGTCGCGGAAATGCCGGATCAGGCCCTGGATCGGCCAGGCCGCGGCGTCGCCAAGCGCGCAGATCGTATGGCCTTCGACCTGCTTGGTGACGTCCAGCAGGATATCGATCTCTTCGATATCGGCGTCGCCGGTCACCAGACGCTCCATCACACGCATCATCCAACCGGTGCCCTCGCGGCATGGCGTGCACTGGCCGCAGCTTTCGTGCTTATAGAATTTCGACAGCCGCCAGATCGCTTTGACGATGTCGGTGGACTGATCCATCACGATCACGGCGGCGGTGCCAAGTCCCGAACGCTGCTCTCTGAGATAATCGAAATCCATGATTGCGTCGTCGCAGAGATCCCTCGGCAGGCAAGGCACCGAGGATCCGCCGGGGATCACCGCTTTCAGATTGTCCCAGCCTCCACGCACGCCGCCGCAATGCTTGTCCAGCAACTCGCGCAGCGGGATCGACATCTCTTCCTCGACGACGCAGGGATTGTTCACATGGCCGGATATGGCGAACAGCTTGGTGCCGGCGTTGTTTGGCCGGCCGAAGCCCGCAAACCAGTCAGCCCCGCGCCGCAGGATCGTCGGCGTCACGGCGATGGACTCGACGTTGTTGACGGTGGTCGGGCAACCATAGAGGCCAGTATTGGCCGGGAATGGCGGCTTCAGGCGCGGCATGCCTTTGCGGCCTTCAAGACTTTCCAGCAGCGCGGTCTCTTCGCCGCAAATATAGGCGCCGGCGCCGTGGTGGAGATAAAGATCGAAGTCCCAGCCGGACTTGGCGGCGTTCTTGCCCAGCAACCCGGCGTCGTAGCACTCGTCGATCGCCGCCTGCAGCGCCTCGCGCTCTCGAATGAACTCGCCGCGGATATAGATGTAGCAGGCGTGCGCGTTCATCGCGAAACTCGCGATCAGGCAGCCCTCGATCAGCGTATGCGGATCGTGGCGCATAATTTCCCGGTCCTTGCAGGTGCCGGGCTCGGATTCGTCCGCGTTCACAACCAGATAGGACGGGCGGCCGTCGCTTTCCTTCGGCATGAAGGACCATTTCAGCCCGGTGGGAAAGCCCGCCCCGCCCCGACCGCGCAGGCCCGATGCCTTCACCGTGCTGACGATCTCGTCGCGCCCGCGTTTGATGATCTCGGCGGTGTTGTCCCAATGCCCGCGTTTTTTCGCGCCCGCGAGGCTGCGATCATGCATCCCGTAGATATTGGTGAAGATGCGATCCTGATCAGCGAGCATGGTCTTACTCCCCCTCGCGGATCGCGCGCCATGCGCGAACCAGTGTCCACAACGCCCAAGCGAGCGCCAGCAGGCAGGCCCCGTCCAGCGCCAGCGCCAGTTCAACGGGCAGGCCCAGCGAGCCACCGATAAAGCTGAGCGCCATCCAGCCCACGAAGGCCACCAAAATCACGATGCTCGCGCTCTTCGCTTTGGCGCGCATCTGGTCTTGCTTATCCGCCATCGCGACCTCCATCACGCATCCGCCTCATCGCCGGTGATGCGTTTGACGGTGTCGCCCAGGCGCTCAGCCAGATCCGCCGACGCGTTGGAGGGGTTCTTGTTCGCCTCCCACTCGGTCAGCGAAGTCAGACCCGACAAGGGCTCCGCCGCGTAGCGCCCGTTCTGCGGGCCGGGCTTGGGCACTTCGCCATGCGCGAACGCGTCGAGAATGCCGGTGAAGCTCTCCACCGTCAGATCCTCGTAGAAATCCTTGCCGATCTGCGCCATCGGCGCGTTTGAACAGGCGCCCAGGCACTCGACCTCCTCCCAGCTGAACTTGCCGTCGGGCGAAATCTCATGCGGGTTCGGCGCGATCTTGTCCTTGCAGACGCCAATCAGATCCTCCGCGCCGCAGATCATGCAGGACGTGGTGCCGCAAACCTGAACATGCGCAATGGATCCAACCGGTTGCATCTGGAACATGAAGTAAAATGACGTGACCTCAAGCACCCGGATCGGGGCCATGCCGAGCATTTCCGCGATATATTCGATGGCCGGTTTGGTGACCCAGCCCTCTTGCTCCTGCGCGCGCCAGAGCAAGGGGATCACGGCGGAGGCTTGCCGCCCTTCCGGGTATTTGGCGATCTGCCCCTTGGCCCATTCCAGATTTCCAGGCGTGAATTCGAAGCTCTCAGGCTGATCGGGATGAAGACGACGAAGCATTAGCGGTCAATCTCCCCAAAAACGACATCTAGCGAGCCGATAATCGCTGACACGTCAGCCAGTTGGTGGCCTTTGCTTAAGTGGTCCATGGCGGCCAGATGCGCGTATCCCGGCGCCCTGATCTTGGCGCGATAGGGTTTGTTGGTGCCGTCCGAGACCAGATAGACGCCGAACTCGCCCTTGGGCGCCTCGACGGCGGTGTAAACCTCGCCCGCGGGCACATGGAAGCCTTCGGTGTAGAGCTTGAAGTGATGGATCAGGGCTTCCATCGAGGTCTTCATCTCGCCTCGCAACGGCGGGCTCAGCTTGCCGCGCGCCATTACCGGGTCGCCCTTGTTCTGGTCCAGCTTCTCAAGGCACTGGCGCATAATCTTGAGGCTTTCCCGCATCTCCTCCATCCGGCAGAGATAGCGGTCATAACAATCGCCGTTCTTACCGATCGGGATCTGGAAATCCATCTCGTTGTAGCACTCGTAGGGCTGCGCCCGGCGAAGGTCCCACGCCATGCCGGACCCGCGCACCATCACGCCGGAAAAGCCATAGGCCAGCGCGTCGCCCACCGGCACAACGGCGATATCGACATTGCGCTGCTTGAAGATGCGGTTATCTGTCAGCAATCCCTCGAGGTCGTCCAGGATCTCCGGGAATTCCTCGGTCCACTGCCAGATGTCGTCGCACAGCTCCGGCGTAAGATCCTGATGCACGCCGCCGGGGCGGAAATAGGCGGCGTGGAGCCGCGCTCCGCAGGCGCGCTCATAGAACACCATCAGCTTCTCGCGCTCTTCGAAGCCCCAGAGCGGCGGCGTCAGCGCGCCCACATCCATCGCCTGCGTGGTCACGTTCAAGAGGTGGTTCAGGACTCGCCCGATCTCGGAATAGAGCACGCGGATCAACTGGCCACGATACGGCACCTGCGTCTTGGTGAGCTTCTCAATCGCCAGGCACCAGGCATGCTCCTGATTCATCGGCGCGACGTAATCCAGCCGGTCAAAATACGGCAGATTCTGCAAATAGGTGCGGCTCTCCATCAGTTTCTCGGTGCCGCGATGGAGCAGGCCGATATGCGGATCGGCGCGCTCGACCAGCTCGCCGTCAAGCTCCAGCACCATGCGCAGCACGCCATGGGCGGCCGGGTGCTGAGGCCCGAAATTGATGTTGAAATTCCGGATCCGCTGTTCGTCCTTGGGGGGAGTGACGTCCACGTTCATGACTCGCCCCCTGCTTTGCCTTCGTTAGGCAGGATGTATTCCGCGCCCTCCCAGGGGCTCATGAATTCGAACTGGCGATAGTCCTGCACCAGCTTGACCGGCTCATAGACCACGCGTTTCTGCTCCTCGTCATAGCGCAGCTCGACATAGCCGGTGGTCGGAAAGTCCTTGCGCAGCGGATACCCGCTGAAGCCATAGTCGGTCAGGATGCGGCGCAGGTCCGGATGGCCCGAGAACACCACGCCATACATGTCGAACACTTCCCGCTCGAACCAGTCGGCGGAAGGGTGAACCTCAGTGATCGACGGCACCACTTCATCCTCGCGCACCGCCAGTTTGACCCGCACGCGCAGGTTCTGGTGCATGGAGAGGAAGTGGTAGACGACTTCAAAACGCTTCTCACGATCGGGAAAGTCGACGCCGCAGACATCGATCAGCGTCTGAAACTGGCAGCCGGGGTTCTCCCGCAGGAACGTCGTCAGCTCGACGATCTTCTCGACCGTCGCCAGAATGGTCAGCTCATCATGGGCGATAGAGACCGACAGCACCGCATCCGGCTGCTGCAGTTCGATCAGTTCGCCCAGATCCAAGAGCGCCTCGTTCATGGTTCGACCTCTTCCTCGCCCGCTGGCTGTCTGGCCCTAGCGGACCAATGTTCCCGTGCGGCGGATCTTTCGTTGTAGCTGCATGATGCCGTAGAGCAGCGCCTCCGCCGTTGGTGGGCAGCCCGGAACGTAAATATCGACGGGCACGATGCGGTCGCAGCCGCGCACGACCGAATAGCTGTAGTGATAGTAGCCGCCGCCATTGGCGCAGGACCCCATTGAGATCACGTAGCGCGGCTCTGGCATCTGGTCGTAAACCTTGCGCAAAGCCGGGGCCATCTTGTTGGTCAACGTGCCCGCCACGATCATCACGTCAGACTGGCGCGGGCTGGCGCGCGGCGCGAATCCGAAGCGCTCGGCGTCGTAACGCGGCATCGCCACATGCATCATTTCAACAGCGCAACATGCGAGGCCGAACGTCATCCAGAACAGAGACCCCGTGCGCCCCCAGTTGACCAGATCCTCGGCCGAGGTCAGCAGGAAGCCCTTATCGGCCAGCTCAGCCGAGATATTCGCCGCGAAGACATCCTTGTCCGCGCCCGCCTGGTTGAGATTCGTGCTCACTCCCATTCCAAGGCTCCCTTTTTCCACTCATATGCGAAGCCGACGGTCAGGATGCCGAGGAACAACATCATCGACCAGAAGCCGAGATGCCCGAGATCGCCGAACGCGACGGCCCAGGGAAACAGGAAGGCGACTTCAAGGTCAAAGATGATGAAGAGGATCGCGACCAGATAGAAGCGCACATCGAATTTCATGCGCGAGTCGTCGAATGCGTTGAAACCGCACTCATAGATCGAAACTTTTTCGGGATCGGGACGGCGCACCGCCAGAACGGCGGCGGCGATCAGCAAGACCAGCCCGAGGGCGGTGGCGAGTGCGAGAAATATCAGGATCGGGAGGTACTCCCGAAGCAAGTCGTCCATCCTCGTCTCCTCCGCCCTGAGCGGGCAAACCCATGATCAGGTTCGCCGCGAGCCATTGCGACCCGTCTTTGGATCGCAGTTCTTATAGGACTTATAGAAGTTGTCTACCTGTGTGGCGCGGCAGGGGTCAATGCACGCGTCCAAAGAACGCGGGCTTGATAACGGAAAAAGCGGCGTTTGCACCCAAGGATTGGGTGAATGCCCGACAGGCTGTCGCAAATTGTCATGATTGGGAAACGTGGCGCGGTTGACGGGGCTCGAACCCGCGACCTCCGGCGTGACAGGCCGGCACTCTAACCAACTGAGCTACAACCGCGAATCGCCATTGCGGGCGACCATCTTTCGGAATCTTCGCGGTGGCGCGGTTGACGGGGCTCGAACCCGCGACCTCCGGCGTGACAGGCCGGCACTCTAACCAACTGAGCTACAACCGCAGCCGCCAAGATGCTCCGATAACGGACGCAGCGCGGGTATAGTGACGGTGCGCAGGTGCGTCAAGCGGCTATGGCGCGGTGTGGCGCGTCAATCGCGCCCTCCTCTCCACTATTTCTAATCACGCGTCGCGTCGGGCCGCGTTCCGCCCCAGAATTCAAGCGCTCGCGGCCATATTGCGTGCTCCTGCGGGTTCGATCATTCTTGCACCGACACCGCGCCTTGGCGCCCCGCCCTCACCCCGGACGGCCGCCACACTGGCCACAAAGGCGGACCCGCAATTGACGATCCCAGAAATCCTGTTGCTGGCGAGCGCAGCCTTTGGCGCAGGCGTGGTCAACGCCATCGCGGGCGGGGGGAGCTTTCTCACCTTCCCCTCGCTTGTCTTCACAGGCGTCCCGCCCGTCGCCGCGAACGCCACCAGCGCCGTCGCCGTGTTTCCCGGTTATCTGAGCAGCGCTCTGGGCTTCCGGAAAGAGCTGCGCGCGGTCCCCGCCCGGCGTCTGGCTCTGTTTCTGTGCCTGTCGCTGGCGGGCGGCGTTCTGGGCTCGCTTTTGCTGCTGGTGACGCCGTCGGCTGTATTTTCCGCGGTCGTTCCATGGCTTTTGGGAATTGCGACGCTGTTGTTCGCCTTTGGCGAGCGGGTCAGATCCTGGTCGAAAAATCGTGCGGAGACAGAGGGCCTGTTGGGCAAAGCCGCCGCGATGCTGGTCTGTGTTTACGGCGGATATTTCAATGGCGGGCTCGGAATCATCCTTCTGGCTCTGTTTTCGGCGCTCGGGATGCGGGACCTCAATCAGATGAACGGGCTGAAAAATGGCATGTCGTTTGTCCTCTCCGCAGCCTCTGTCGCGACGTTCACCTTGGCGGGGATCGTCCATTGGCCGCAGGCGCTCGTGATGATGGCTGCGGCGACGGCAGGAGGCGTGAGCGGCGCATTCGTTGCGCGCCGGCTGTCGGCTTCGACCGTCAGAACCATTGTCGTCTGCATCGGCGCGGCCATGACGTTCGCCTTCGCCGCGAGGCTTCTCTAAACGATAGCGAAGGACCACGACGCATCCACGCAGTCCGAAGCGACGGCGCGCGCCTTGCGCGCGCGCCGTCAGCGAGCGGGTTTACGCGCCGCTGCTTGAGCGGCCCGCCACGATCCGATCGAGGATCAGAGCGCAGAAGAGGATGGCGAGACCGGCGAGAATTCCCTGCCCCGCCGCCGCATATTGCAGCGCTTCCAGCACGTCCTCGCCCAACCCTTTTGCGCCGATCAGCGAGGCGACGACAACCATGGCCAGCGACAAGAGGATGGTCTGGTTCACGCCCGCCATGATGGTCGGCGTCGCAAGCGGCAGATCGACCTTCCAAAGCAGGTATCGGGGAGTCGCGCCAAAGGCGAGCGCGGCCTCGCGCACCGTTTCAGGGACCTGCTGCAAGCCCAGCACCGTGAAGCGGATGACCGGCGGGCTGCCGAAGATCATGGTCGCGACCACGCCCGCGGGTTTGCCCGAGCCAATGAAGGCGACGACGGGGATCAGATACACGAAGCTCGGCATCGATTGCATGAAATCCAGAACCGGTCTGACCACCGCAAAGACCTTTGGCCGCCGGGCGCAGTAGATCCCCAAGGGGATGCCCAGCGTAATCGAGATCAACGCGGCGGCGCCCAAGAGCGCGACCGTCGTCATCGCCTTGTCCCAGAAGTCCAGCAGACCCAGATAGGCCAGCGCGGCGCCGGTGAAGATAGCGACGCGCGGTCCGGCGGTCAGGTTCGCCAGCAGAACGACGACCAGCGTCACCACCGGCCATGGCGTGCCGACGAGGATGGTCTCGATCCCGTCCAGGAGAACGCGCATGCCGAAGGTCAGACTGTCGAAGAACCCGCGCCCGTGAGTCTTGGTCCAGTCAAAACCGGCTTGAACCCAATCGCCGACCGATAGCCGCCAGTCGCGGTCGGTCGGGAAGGTTTTGAGAATGTCGAACGCGTCCGGCTGGGCGAATTTGATCGTCGACAGAATGACGACGACGGCCGTAATCCCTCCGGCGATCCCCGCCCGCACCGTATCGAATCCTTTCGCGACGGATCGGTCCGAACGCCAGCGCGCGAACTGCTTCTCAAGCGCCCAGTTGGCCAGCGCTGCCTGCCCGATCTTGAAGACGGCCAGCATCACGACGCCCAGCGCCAAAAAGGCGACGCCGCTTGAATCGGCGGCCTGAGCCGCCGCCTGCGCATCCACAAGCGCCGTCTCCAGCGCCTCGGCCGCGCGTTTCAGCGCGTCCAGAGAGCCGGAGCCGGATTGTTCAGCCGCCTCGATCTGCTGGCGGCGAAGATCAAGAGTTTCAGCGATACTGTCGGCCCGCTCCCGCGCGTCGCGGCCAAGATCGCCAAACAGGCCCCGACCGATCTGAATGAAGGCGGCGGTTTCCAGCAGCAGCATGGTCAGGAACCACGACCATAGCCCGCGTGCGCCGAACCAGATCGGCCCGAGCAGGCCGGCGCCCCAGTTCAGCGTGAACCGATAGCCCGGCGCCTCCATGATATGCGCGAAGATCTTCGAATAGTAATCGCCGTTCGAGCCGACAAAGCTGCGTACCAAAGCGTCGAGCAAGGCTGCGGTTTCGGCGCTGATCGACCTGTCCTTTCCAGCGCCGCCCGCAGCGGGCGTCGATGAAGGGGCGCTGGCGTTCTCGCTGACATTGGTCATTCCGCATCTCCCTTGCTGCCCTGAATCGCCCGGATCAATCCGGCGCGGTTGATCACGCCCACCGTCTTCCCGTCTTCAACCACCGCGACGACGCCCGGGCCTTCGACGGCCAGATCAATGAGGTCGTTCAACACCGTCTCCGGGTGCGCCTCCTGCGCGTTGTCGGGAATATCGCCGTGTTTCGCGGTGAACTGGTCGACCGGCTGCATGACGGAATGAGCGAAGATCAGATTGAGTTTCGAGATCCCGGCGACGAAATCGGTGACATATTCATCGACCGGGTTGAGCACGATCTCTTCCGGCGTGCCGATTTGCACGATCCGCCCGTCCTTCATGATCGCGATCCGGTTGCCGATGCGGATCGCCTCGTCAAGATCATGGGTGATGAAGAGCGTGGTCTTTTTCAGCGACGCCGCGAGATCCATGAACTGATCCTGCAGCTGCTTGCGGATCAACGGGTCGAGCGCCGAGAACGGCTCATCCATCAGCAGGATCTCGGGATCGGCGGCGATGGCGCGCGCCAGCCCGACACGCTGCTGCATGCCGCCTGAAAGCTCATGGGCGTATTTGTCTTCCCACCCGTCCAGATCGACGAGTTTGAGGACGCGGTCCGCCTCCTCCCACCGCCGGGCCTTGCCGGCGCCGCGGATCTCCATTGGCATCGCCACGTTGTCCCGCACGGTCCGGTGCGGCATCAGACCGAAATTCTGGAACACCATGGCGACGCGCCGATTACGAAGATCTCGTAACTTGGCGGCGTTCAACTCCATCACGTCGTCGCCGCCGATCAGGATCTGTCCGGTCGTCGGCTCCAACAGGCGGTTCACATGGCGGACCAGCGTGGACTTGCCGGAGCCCGAGAGGCCCATCACGCAGAAGATCTCGCCCTCATAGACCTCGAAATTCGCATCCGCGACACCTACGACGCACTCAAACCGCTCCAGAACTTCAGCCTTGCTGAGGCCCTCGGCGTGGATCGCGGCGAGCGCTTCCTCCGCCCGGTCGCCAAACACTTTCCAGACGCCTCGCGCGTCCACCGTCACCGGAGTCTCCATGGGATTCGCTCCGCCCAATTTCTTGAAAAAAGAAACGCCCCCGAAGAAGCCTCGGGGGCGCGTCGCTCGATCAGCTCAGGCCAAGCCAGCTGTCGATCAGTTCGCCATTGGCTGCGATCCACTCGCTGACAACCTCCTCAATCTCGCGCTTCTGCACGACGACTTCGAAAGTCAGCTTGGACAACTCATCGGCGTTCATGTTGATCGCGCTCAGGAAGGACGCCGCCGCCGGCGAGCGTTCCTCAAGCGATTTCGAGTAGGCGACCGTCACCGTCTTCACCTGATCGCCAACCGTGATCTTCGACTTGGCGTACCAATCGGCGTCCTGATCAGGCTGCACGATCGTGTAGTTGTCCGGGTTGTATTCCGGCTCTTCCAGCATCACGACGTCGTAGAGCGCATGCACGTAATGCGGCTTGTAGCAGTAGAACACCACGCCCTTCTTATCGGCGATGTTGTCTTTCAGGCGGGCGTAAAACACGGTCTCGTCTTCGGTCGTCGGCTCAAGGAAGGTCTCGATGCCATAATCGCGCGCCTTCACTTTGTGCACGTTGGTCGAGGCCCAGCCTGACGCGCCGACCCAGACCTCGCCCTTGCCCGAACTGTCGGCGTCATAGAGCTCCTGAGCCATAGGCGTGCCAAGATCAAACACCGATTTGATGCCATGCTCTTCGGCCATATAGGTTGGCGTGCAGAAGCCGGAGCGCCCCTCGTAGGAGCCGCTGGAGAGCGCAACCGTGCCCTTCTGGTCGACATATTCATCGGTGAAGGATTTCTGGTTCGGCAGCCAGACATCCGGATGCACGTCGATATCGCCGCGGCCGCCATCCATGGCGGCGAAGATCACCGCATTGGCGCCCGGCGCGTAGCCGACCTCGCCGCCAAGACGCGTTTCAATGATCTGACCGATGACATTGGCCATAATCTTGGCGCCGGGCCAGCTCGGCTCGCCCACCATGACTTTGCTTTGCGCCATCGCCTGCGTAGCGCTGAGGCTCAGCGCAGCGGCCGCCGCCAGACTGACTATTCGGTTCATATCACTCCTCCTGTTGATGCTGTTTATCGGGGCTCCGTCATGCGCGGGGCCTTTTACGTTCCGGGTCGACGAAAGGTATGGTCGTGGTGGTGGCCGACAGGCGCTTCATCTTGCCGTCCAACTGGCCCACATCGACTTTTGTTCCTTCCTCAGAATACTCAACGGCGACACGGGCCATCGCGATCGGGCGGCGCAGAGTCGGTGAACGCGTCGCCGACGTGACGACGCCGATCTGGCGTTCGCCGACGAGCACGGGATCGCCATGGTGGGGCGTATCTCCGCCGTCAAACAACAATCCGACCAACAGGTTGCGCGGCGCGGTTGAAGCGCGTTCCAGCGCCTCCTTGCCGACAAACTCCGGCTTCTTGAGGTTCACGGCGAAGCCTAGACCCGCCTCGAACGCGTCGACGCCGGGGGCGAACTCCGCGCCCGCCGTCATCAAGCCCGCCTCGATGCGCATGATTTCAAGCGCCTCGGCGCCCATGGGCGTGATGCCAAATTCTTCGCCCGCCTCCATGAGAGCGTCCCAGATGGCCAGAGCGTCCGATTGCCCAAAGAACAGCTCATAGCCCAACTCGCCAGTGAAGCCGCTTCGGGTGAGCATAAAAACCGGACCTTCGCGGTCATGGAGCCTGCCAATGGTCGCGCCGAACCATTTGAGATTGTCCAGATCAGGCACATGAACCGAAGTGTGAACGATCCTGCGCAGCACGTCGCGGCTGGCCGGGCCTTGCAACGCCAGATTCGGCAATGCACCGCCCATGGCCTCAATCCGCACCCTAAAGCCGCGCTCCTCGGCCAGTTTCGTCAGCCAGCGGGCGCTTTCCTCAGAGCCACAGCACCAGCGGAAGAGTTCGGGCGCGAGCCGAAACAGGGTGCCGTCATCGATCACCGTTCCGGTCTCATCGCAGAGAAGGCTATAAACACCGCGAAAAACCGCCAGCTTGGCGAGGCTTCTGGTCATCGCGATCTGCAACAGCGGCTGCGCGTCGGGTCCCTTGATGTCGTATTTTCGCAGCCCGCTCATATCTTGCAGCGTGACGGCGTTGCGACAGGCCCAATACTCCTCCAATGCGCCCGTGGCCGAGTAGTGCCCCGGCGTCCAAAGATTCCGCGCTGGAGCGAAATTCTTGGTCAGCTTGCTGGTCCTGGGATGGAACACCGATTCTTCGCTGATGATCGGCACCGCATTTTCCTTTTCTCGATAGGCCACCGCTCTGCGGATCGGCGCCTCAGGTCGATAAATCCGAACGTGCACGTCCGTGGGATTCCACCCGTTGATGGGATCGATGTCGTCCGGGCAAGCGGTTGAAACGCATACGAGATTGTCTCGCGCACGCAACGCGACATAGTCGCCGGCGCGCGACCAGGCCTCGGCGGACTGCAGATGATTGTCTGATCGATCGATCCAGGAATTGAAGAAGAAGTTGATGGCCGGCCAGGCCGGGCGCGTCTCGACGCCATAGGGCGCCAGCTCAGCGGAGATGTTGTCGGAGCAATTGACGTGGCCGGGAAAGCCCTTCTCTTCGTAGTTTCGCGCCGTGCAGGCGAGCGCGAACGTGTCATGCCGCCCCACCGTGTCATGCTCCAACGCCAGCAACGGCCGCATGTCGCGATCAAAGAACTGGTCGAACAGGCCCGGCCGCGGATAGGCGCCGCCGACAATGGTCCGCGTCACCGTGCTGTCGATCATCCGCTCGACGCCCTGCTGCAGCGCATCCTCGCGCAGCGCCATGAAGTCCGAGCATTGCTGGCCCTCGACGTCGATGACCTGCACCACCTCGCCTTTCCGCAGCTGGTAGGCCTGCGCCGTGCCCCGGCTGACGGTGAACTCATCGCGAATCTCGCCCAGGGGTTCCGGTAAGATCCGCGCTCCAACATCGGCGCGCTTCACCCGGACGTTCAGAACGCCTGACGCCTCGCCGGTGACCATCGCTTCGACCGGAATGGCGGCGATCACCCACAGGCTCATCGGCCCGGGCGCGCGCAAGATCAGCGGCTCGGACAATTCCGGCAGATGAACCGCGTCGATATGACCATCCAGCACCCCGCCCTGGGCGGCCATCCACCCCGCGAGCGGCGGCGAGTGAAAGAGGTCGCAGGACAGCTTTTCGACGGATGCCGACGTCATCTTGCCGATGACCTGTCCGCCCGACTCGTCAAAGGAGACAAGCGCCGGCCGAATCCCGGAGCACTGGCCGGAAAGCGTCACCATATCCCCCGCCCTGAGGCTGACGCGGGCGGCGCCCCTGGGCTGAATGGTGAAGCTCTCGCTGGGATGAGGCGCGCGATAGCCGGGGAATGAAACGCCATTCCCCTCCAATCGCCAATTCTCAAATGTTCGAAGCACTTCGCTTGGCATCGCCAAATTCCGTATTAGTCGGCTATAATCGTGATGTAACCGGTTACAATTGTCAATTTCTGCGATGATCTGGCATGATATTTTTTTGAGGCGCGAGAGGTAACTTCCGGGTGAACGAGACGTCCTACCCTAGCAAGGTCAAGCTGCGCGACGTGGCGCGGGAGGCTGGCGTTTCCGTCGCGACGGTGTCGCGGGTGCTCAACGAGTCGCCCTCGGTCAATCGGAAGACGCGTGAGCGGATCGAGTCGTTGATCGGCGCCATGGGATATGCGCCGAACCCCGTCGCTAAAGCGCTTTCGAAGGGCCGGACCCGTGCCGTGGGCGCGATCATTCCCACAGTGAACCACGCAATTTTCGCCGCATTTATCGAGGGGCTGGAGGGAGGTCTTGACGCGAACGGCTACTCGCTAGTCATCGCGACCTCTTCCAACGACAAGGATCTGGAGTTCAAACGTGCGCGATCCCTGCTTGAAATGGGCGCCGAAGCATTGATCCTGTCCGGCGCCGCGCATGCGGACGGGCTCGAAGACTTGGCGCAGCGATTTCGCGCCCCGGTGATTCTCACCTCGATCTTCGACGCTGCGTCGCACTTGCCGACGATCGGCTACAACAACCGGCGACTCGCCCGCGCCGCGATGAAGCATCTTGTCGAATTGGGACACCGGCGCATCGCGGTCCTGCATGGGCCCACGGACAACAACGACCGGGCGCGCTTCAGGTTGGAGGGCGCGCGGGCGTTTCAGGACCAATGCGAGTTGAGCTTTTGGGAGACGGAGCTGAGCGAAGGCGGCGGCGCCGAGGCGACCCAACGACTGCTTCTGTCCAGCCGCCAGCCCACCGCCATTCTCTGCCTTTCAGACGTCCTGGCGCTTGGCGCGATGTTTGAGATCCAGCGGCGCGGCCTGCGCATCCCTGACGACCTGTCGGTCATGGGCTTCGACGACATCGCCTGGTCGGCGCACGCCAACCCGCCGCTGACCTGCATCAGTCTGCCCGCCGCCGAGATGGGCCGCGCCACCGCGCAAGCCATCGCTAGACATTTGGAGTTTAGCGACGAGATCTGCTCGCTTCAGCTCGACGGCGAGCTGAAAGTACGGGCGTCCACGCGCGCGCTTTAGGTTCTAAGCCGCCCTGTTCTCGCCGTCAGAAAAGGATGTTAAATCGGCGGCGAATTTCAGCATCGAGTTCCGGCGAGATCTGCATCTCCGCTGTCTCTAGAATCTGGTTCTTGCGCGCGATCGCCCGTTCGATCAGATCTGGCTTTCCGTTCTCGGCCCATTCCTTCGGACTCAGCCGGTCGCCAATGGCCGGATAGACATATTCGGTCTGCATCAATTTCAGCGTCTGGTCACTGCCCAGATAGTGGCCCGGCCCGTCGAGGCACACCGCCTTCATCGTCTCGATAGAGACATTGTCTTCTGTGACGTCGATTCCCCGCACGCAGCGCAGCGCCTGCCCGAGAATATCGTCGCCGAGGACGAGGCTTTCGAGACAGAACCCCATCAGGGACGCATGCATGCCCGCAGCCTCGTAGACCATGTTCAGGCCTGACAACCCGGCCAGGGCATTGGAGATCCCCTGCTCCCACCCCGCCTGCATGTCAGGCAGCTTGCTATCCGTCATGCCCGCCGCCGCGCCGCCCGGCAGGTTGTAAAAATGATGCATCTGCGCGCAACCGGCGGTCAGGAGCGCCTGCTCGGCCGAGCCGCCAGACATCGCCCCGGTGCGCAGGTCCGACACGAACGGCCAGGTGCCGAACACCGCGGGATGCCCCGGCGCGATGGAGTTGACGTAGACGAGCCCCGCCAAACACTCCGCCACCGCCTGAACGATCGAAAGCGCGACCGGCGCGGGCGCCGTCGCTCCCGCCTGCCCCGCCGAAAGCAACAGCACGGGCATGCCGCCCCGAATGCAATGCTCCATCGTCACGCAACTCTCTTCGGCGAACTTCATCGGTGGAACCACGAAGCAGTTCGTGTTCAGGACAAACGGGCGCGCACGCCAGGAATCCTCTCCCCCGGCGATCAGGTGCAGCAATTCGAGGCAGGGGGCGACATTGCCGGGTTCAGAAAACGACGTGCCCACATGTTTGGTCGTGCCGGCGCAGGAGGCGTAAATCGAGTTGACGTCCAGATCGAGCAAGTCCTCGATCTCGCAACACACCATCGCGCGCTGGAAGAAATGCACATTCTCCAAATGGTGGGTCAGCTTGGCGGCCGCGTGTAGGTCGGGCGCGGTCGAGGGCCGATACTCATTCGCCTCCAGATCGACCACGCTGACCGCGGCGCCGGCGGTGCCGAAATGCACGTTAGAGCCGGTCAGATGGAGATCGTACTTCGGATCACGAGCATGAAGCACGATATCGCGCGCGGCCATCGCGAGCATGTCTTCGACCAGCGCGCGTGGATATCGGAGGCGACCGTCCTCTCCCAGCACGGCGCCGACGCCCGTCATCGCCTCTATGCCCGAGGGCGGCGCCTGGCTGAGGCCGATCACCTCCAAAGCCTCAAGCGCCGCTTCGTGGATGCGCGCGACGCCAGCGTCAGTAAGCGGCCGGTAGCGCCCCCCCTCCATGCCGGGACGGATCGGCCGAAGCTTCTCGGCCAGAGGCGCCGCCCGCGCCGCGCGCCTGGCGGCGCGACCTCCCGCACGTCGGGTCATGAAATGAATGCCATCCGGAAACCCTCGACGATTGACCCCAGCGTTCTTTGCCAATCCTCGCACAGTCGACATCACCGCCAAGGCGGGACGTTTCGGCGATACCGGCCCTCTAACGGCATTGTTCGCTGATCGCTTTTTTGTCAAGCGTGTTGGGTCGCGCGTGTGGCTACGCCGAGGCGATCAATGGGTTAAGCGGGATAGTTGGATTATCGACGAATCTGGCGGGGAACCGAACGGAAACAGAACGTGACGCAGGAAACTGAGAGGAAACTCAGGAAACTATTTGATCGAAATTTGGCCGCTAACCCATTGAAATCATGGTGGGCGGTGAGAGGCTCGAACTCCCGACATCCTCGGTGTAAACGAGAAGCCCCCGACCCTAACTCACTGAAATCACTAGTCTCAGCGTTCCCATGCGGTGCGCCGTTTGGGCGGGACATACCGAAAACGGCTGGTGAAATTGGGAACTGCCTTGACATCCCCCCAGAACGAAGAACCGCCGCTCTGTGTTGGCGCACAGAACAGCGGCTCAATTGGTATTTTAAAGGCACCGACAATTATACGGCGAAACGCGGAATCCGGCAACGACTGAGCACCCTCTCACAGCATGACCCGGCGCACCTCGCCGCGGCCTTCCTTGCATTCGGAAGGCTGGTTTGATGGGCGTTTTTTCAGAGTTCGCCCCGGTCTACGCGGACGCGGGGCTCGCCACCTTCCCTGTCGATACTCGTGCCAAGCGCCCCGCCGTGAAAAACTGGCGGCGAAGCGGATTGCCCGCGACCCGCGCATGGATCGAGAAGTTCGGTGACGCGGACGGCCTCGGCCTTTGTATGGGAGCACGTAGTCGGATCGTCGAGGTCGACATCGACATGGCTGGTGATGCGGCGTTGGGCGCCGCGTTGGTGCGGTTTGGAGATACGCCAGTCACGATCCGCACCGCGAGCGGTAAGTCGAAAGCCTGGTATCGCCATTGCGGCGAGAAACGTTGCACCCGGCCGTGCGACGGCCTAGCGATTGACGTCCTCGGTGCTGGCTACACCATCGCACCCCCGAGCTACCGTCCAGATCTAGGACGCGCCTACGAGTTCCTGACAGGCTCGCTGGACGACCTAGACCGCCTACCTGCGATGAGAGCCGATGCGCTCGATACGTCCTGTCAGCGGGCGGCTGAGGCGGTGCGCGAAGGCGAGCGCAACAGGGCGCTGTTTCTCTGGTGCATGGCCGAGGTGCGACACTGCGATGACGAGGATCAGCTGATCGATGCGGCGCAGACCTGGGCATCCGCAATGCCCGCTCCTCTCAGCATTCGGGAGATCGAACAGACTGCGCGATCAGCGTGGGGATACGAGATCGGCGGGCGCAACTTTGTCGGATTGCGCCGCCCTCAAATCACTCAGAAGGACAAGGCCATGGACGACTTGAGCAATGCGCCAGACGCGTTCTGGCTTTTGAACCTTTTCGAACGCTATCACCGCAACAAACGGGCCTTCGCGATCGCCCCCGCCGCCATGTAACGGTCGCGCAATCCGCCCTGGCATAAGTCTCGGATCACACGGGCGCGGGACATTCTAATCGAGCGCGGTTTTCTGGAAATCGTGACACCGCCCAACGCACGAAAACGAGCGACCGGGAGCTATCGGCTGACTAGGCCGGATTCCGACCACAATCACTACTACACCCCCTCCCCCTCTTAGGTCTGGAGGTGGCGCAATGATCTGGGAAGCCTCTTGCTCCGCTCCGCCAGAGAAGTAGGGGTGGTCCGATCTCTGACGCGACATACGCAATCACCGGAAAGGAGTGCTCGGCGCATGTTCCCGCAATTCAGAAAATGGGGGGGTGGGTCGATCTCTATACCGAAAAGGCGCAATACCGGACCCTAGTGCCAGACAACATCGCTAACCCGAGATTTCTCACGCGCGCCACGCGCACGCGCGCGAGGGGGTGGATCAATCTCTATGACCTTTGCCACAGAGACCGGCGGGGTCGCGCAACCAGCATAATCCGTAAGGTTTTGCGACGAGGACAGAGACGACGATTGGAGCAAAACTCCCAATTGATTTCGGAAAAATCGGAGAAGCAGCATGGGCGGACCCGGCAGCGGACGGCGTTGGCATTACGGAGAGAAAGACACGACAGACGACTACAAGTCGATCGATGTAAGGAAATGGGCGCGGGATGACCTGCTGACGCCCGGTCGCCGGTTTACGTGCACCTGGACGATGAATGGCGCGAAAACTGGATCGATCCAGGTTGAGAGCCAGGTTGCTCGCGTGAAACTGATTTATCGGAGCCGGGATTACGGCGGCGAGTGGCGTCCCCACGAATATCCGGTCGACCTTGACTGGACTCCTTGTCACCTGGGCGGTCATCGGATCTGGTTTCGCTGCCCCGCCCGCGGGTGCGGCCGTCGCGTCGCCAAACTTTATGGGGGCGAGATCTTCGCTTGCCGGCACTGCCATGACCTCGCATACCACTCGCAGAGAGAAGGCGCACACGACCGGTCCGCAAGGCGCGCAGACCGCATCCGTGAGAGGCTCGGCTGGCCTGAAGGCATCCTTAACGGCTCAGGCTGGGGCAAGCCGAAGGGCATGCATTGGCGGACCTATAATCGCCTCAGCGCCGAGCATGACGCTCTTGTCGAGCAGTCACTGGCCAGCTTTATAGGGCGGTATGGCGACTTTCTATGATTGCGCTGCGTCTGCTTTATGGTTCAATGCCGCCATTCGCGCCGATTGCGGCGAATGGCCGGGAAGAGCCCGAAGCGGCCATGGTCAAATTTCACCTGACGGCGGTTATGCGCCAAGAGCGGACAATATAACAATGCTGACTTTCCGCTCCGCGGTTCCGATCTATCTTGGGATGCATCTTTGATTGATCTAGGACTCAAGATGACAAAGCGCGGTTTCCGGATTGCCGTTCTCACGGCAGTAACAGTCTATCTCACCTTGAGTATCGCACTTGACAACGTGGCTCATTCCCAGACGGTCGGCACCGAAGCCTCCCCATCGCAAGAGGGCGCGCCAGAGCTTTCCTCAGCGCCCGAAGCAGACCAAACGCCGGAAACAGAGACATTCAAGACCGCAGGTGAGTTCGATCCCGCCAAACTCGCAGAGCAATATGGTCTTCCGGAGCGGCTTCTCGATCCAAACGTAGATAAATCCACGTTGGAGCTTCTGCTCCTCCCGCTGACGGAGCATGAACTCGGCGCTGCCTCAGCCGCTTGGCAGCAAATCGTCAAGGGCCAAACTGAGGAAGTCGTCGAAGCGTCGCTGACGATCGAGGACACAAGCGGTGAACTCGCCCATGTATTTCGCGCCCGAGTGGCCGAGCTCGTTGAAGAGCGCAGGGGCCTCTTTGAAAATTTCATGCTGGTCGTCACCGACTGGGAAAAGAAAGGCGGCGATGCGGACCAAATTGAGAAGTATCGACTCTACCGGAGTTCAATTCTGATCGACGAGATCCGCAAGGCCGATGCAGAGACGCTTTATCAACGCACGCTCAAATGGATGCTGGCCGATGACGGCGGCATCGAGGTCGCCATCGACGCGACGGTCATCGTCGGTTCTCTGTTCCTTCTCTTTATCACCGCTCGGGTTTTGCGTGGCTTCGCTCGCGGTAGATTGAGGAAGTTCGAGTCCCTGTCTCACATCCTCCAAGCCTTCATTGTTTCCGTCATTTATTGGCTGACTGTCGTCATCGGACTGATGTTCGTGCTCTCGGTGCTCGGCGTCGATATTACGCCGATGTTCGCGTTGGTAGGCGGCGCGAGCTTCGTTATCGCATTCGCGATGCAGGAAACGATCGCCAACTTCTTCAGCGGCCTTATGATCATGATGAATAGGCCATTTGATGAGGGGGATTATGTCGATCTTGAGGGGGTCGCCGTCGGGACTGTCAGAAAGATGAATCTGATCTCGACGACGATCGTCACCATAGACAACAAGGTGATCGCGATCCCGAATAACAGAGTTTGGAACTCGGTTGTCACGAATGTGACGGCGAGCGACACCCGGCGCGTCGACATGGTGTTCGGAATCGCCTATTCGGACAATATCGAGCAGGCGCAATCGGCGCTCAAAGATATCGTTGACGCTCATCCTCTGGCGCTCAAAGAGCCCGAACCGCTTATTTGCGTGGGAGAACTCGGGGCGCACTCAGTGGATCTTCTCTGTCGACCTTGGGCCAAGACGGAGGATTACTGGACCCTATTCTGGGACATGCAGCGTCAGGTGAAAGAGCGCTTCGATGCCGAAGGAATATCGATCCCGTTCCCGCAGCAGAGCCTTCATGTGGAGACGCCGGTCGAGATCATCCGCTCGAAAGACGCTGGTGTCAGCGCTTGATCTCTCTGGGCGTGCGGGAGACCGGCGAAACGCCGCGACATCCGCAATGGAGTTCGGGCAACTCTATTCGATAGAGAGAGCTTGCGCAGTCGTCATACTTTTCGAGAGGTCCAGATAACGATCGTCGACCAATCCATCCACCGTTCTAAAAGCAGATTGGCGACTTAGTCGATTTCGAAGGCGATGTCATAGGTCAGGTTGTCAGAGGTCTTGTTGACCACCTCGACGACATGTTCGCCGGACTGCCAAAGCTGCCCGTAATACTCCATCGCCGTATCAGTCCCGTCGAGTAGGACCGAACCGTCCGGATTTCGAATGACGTAATACATCTCTCCGGACTCTGGCGTAACGCGGACGCGAAGAAATTGCTCCGAGCGGGCGCCCAACAGGAACTGGAACGCTTCGCCGGGCCCCAGAGATCGGTTTAGAATCGCTCCGCTTGCGCCCGACTCAAACCGCACCCGTTCCTGAAAATTGGATATGTCGGGAGCAGAGCGCGCCGCTTCTGTCCGATCGCGCGTCGCCTCCTCAAGCAGGCCAACGGCTCCGTCGGAATAGGCGATGCACCGCCAGCCCTTACCGCCCCCATCTTCGAGGATCACTTCAGTTCCGGCCTCGGAGAAACTCGAACTGAGAACGTTCCCGCCCGGCGCGCTCGCCTGACCCGAGGCCATTAAAGCGTCGATGCAAGCGTCGATCGCAGGCTGGTCGGGATTGTTGGACGCCAGTGTTCCGCCCACCGCAAATATCAGGCCCGCCGCCAGCGCAATCGTGTAGTTTGCAGTCATAACGGTCTCCTTGCGAGCGCGTAGAACCTCAGCCTGGGTCTACGCTGCTTTGATGTCTGACATTGCTCGGCCGGACCGATTGATCGGATAAGCCTTACGCAAATTCCCCAGGCATTCCTATTGCCGCCATAAAAAGCTGAAAGCTCTAGTTCTGGTGTCGCCGCTGCACCGAGATCACGCATTCGGAATGACGCGGATGGCGCGCCGGAACGTCCTTGGCGATCGCGTCCACCGCGTCGATATGGGTCAACGCGCCGCGCTGCGCGATGGCGCCGGCGTAAGTCACGTGAGTGCGTCGGCCATAACCGCTGGCGACGCAATGCCAGGCGCCGTCGCCCGCCTCATCGGCGAAGCGTGGAAGCTGGTGCGGCGCCTGCCTGCCGGTCTCGATGGAGACATGACCCGCCGCTTTCGGTGGCGCGGTATGCGTTGTCGAATGGGTCACGGTCGCCGAAACTTGCGCAGGCCGTTGGTTACTCACAGGTGGGCGCGGTTGCGGCCGGGCGACCGATCCACCGCTGGGGCGGGCGAGTTGTAGAGGCTGAGGAACCAAATATGGCGTCTTCTGCTGCGGGATTTGCTGCGGCGGAGGCACCTGCGCCTGGCGCGGCGGGGGGACCTGCGTCTTCTGTGGAACGAGATTGGGCGTCTGTTGCCTCGGAAGTTGTTGTGGCGGCGGCACCTGGGCCTGTTGCGGCGGCGGGACTTGCGTCTTCTGTGGAACCAAGTTGGGCGTCTGTTGCCTCGGGAGTTGTTGTGGCGGCGGCACCTGGGCCTGTTGCGGCGGCGGGACTTGCGTCTTCTGTGGAACCAAGTTGGGCGTCTGTTGCCTCGGGAGTTGTTGTGGCGGCGGCACCTGGGCCTGTTGCGGCGGCGGGACTTGCGTCTGCTGTGGAACCAGGTATGGCGTCTGTTGCCTCGGGAGTTGCTGCGGCGGAGGCACCTGCGCTTGCAACGGCGGCGGGACCTGCGTCTTCTGCGGAGCGAGGTTGGGCGTCGGGACTTGCTGCGGCTGTGGTATCGCCGTCGATTTTTGCGGCGGAACCGGTGCCGTGATCTTTGGGTTCGGCGGGGTTTTTTGCGGCGGCAGAACAGGTTTGGGAACAGCGGTTTGCTGTTGCGGGGGAGCTTTCACCTGTTGCTGCTGCGGCGCGACCACAGGCGGCTGCTGCGGTGGTTTCTGGCCGCCTGTCTGCTGTGTCGGCGGCAAGGTGGAAGTGGACGGCGATTGGTTGGAGCTTGGCGTCGTCCCCGGCGTGCCGCCCCCGGTCGTCCCCCCGCTAGAATGTCCGCAATCGGCGGACTGATGGGGATTCCCGACTCCGCGGCACCAGCCGTAATGGTTCCCGGCCGAAAGGGACGGCCCGGCGGAGAGCAGGATCGCAAGGCCAGCCGTCGCAGTGAGCGTTGAAAGCGCGCGCATATCGATCCTCCTCACCAGAATTTCGTCAGCCGCAGATAGCCCGCCGGATCGCCTGAATCCGTTAACGGCCCATCCGTCAAGGGAACGCCGACAGTGCCGAGGACCGATACGTTCTCAAAGAACTCTATCTCCAGTCCGAGACCGGTGGAGACCAGAGTTTCATTGTCGAACTGGGCGTCGGATGCGCTCTTATTGTCCACATAGCCAGCGTCGAGAAACAGAAATGGCGTCGCGCTGTGCACTGGGTTTTGCTCGACGTAAAAGGTCTTGGACAGTTCGAACAGGGCTGCGAGGCCGGTATCGCCATCCGCCTCGTCGAAGGCGTAGCCGCGCAGCCAATACCGGTCGCCGAGATAGAATTTCTCAACAGTGGGCAGCCGGTTCGTGCTCGCTTGCCCCCAGATCTCTGTGCGAAAATCCATATGCTCGGAAATTTGGTCCAGCGGCGTCTCGTATCCGACCCCAGCCCGCAAATGCCAGAACGCGTCGTCGCCATCATCGAATTCATCATCGTCCGACTGCCAACCGGCGGCGAGATTGACGCCGACCTCGATTGCGCCGCCATCCGCCTCGGTCCGTCCATAAAGCGCCGCAGCGCTGATCACATGGGCCGAACTGTCGAGGTTGTCGTCCGGCACGTCCGAGTCGCTGGTCGAGAAACGGTACTCGCCCAGCACATAGCCATATTCATTGAGATTGCGCAGCACGGGGTACCCGACCGCGCCGCCCGCGTTGAAGCCGTCGAAATCCGTTTGCTGGAACTGACCGCTGGCGTCGCGGCGCGAGACCACGTTGCCCAGAAACAGTTCGCCGTAGGCGCCGGACGCGCCGAGGGGCGCCCGGTAAACGCCGGAACCGAAGAGGGAGTTGTCGTCGCCATCGTTGAAATACCACGTCGCTGCGCCCTGAATCCGCAGTAAGTCGCCGGGAACCAGAGTCGAATAGAATTCCTGCGTCAGAAATCCGCTGACCGCGTCGCCCAGTTCGCGCGGCGGGTTGTCGATAGTGAAACTTCCCTCGCCCAGCCATTCTGCGGCGCCAATCACTCTGAGCCTCGCGCCCGCATTGGGATCGGGGTAGTCGATCTCGGTCGTCGCGTAGACGCCAGCCAGATCGTTGACCAGCATGATCGCGCGTTCGAAATCGGGAAGCGTGAGCGGCGCAACGCCGACCAGCGGCTCGATATGCGCTTTGATCGCGCCGAACATGGCCGCATCGAAACCCTCGATGGAGACGACGTCGATCCGGCCCTCATCGACGATGAAGTCGACGCGTGAGCCGTCGGGGCTGAGCGCAATGGCGACTTCGGCGAGAAAGTATCCGTCCTCACGATAGACAAGCTCAAGGGCGCGAGCGAACTCCTCGACCGTGACCGCGCCATGGGTGGCGTTCACATGGTCAAATGCGAAAGTCATGAGTTCGGCGGGTTCGTAGGCCGTCGCTCCGCTGACCGAATAGCCTGACGGGAATGTGGCGTCACGTTCGCTCGCCTGGGCGAAACCGGCGGTGGCCAGTATGCCGATCAGCGTCGCTGCGAAAAATTGGGCTCGTAGGACTCTTCCGTGTCGGCGCAAATGATCCCCCCATTTCAATGGCCCAATGTAAGCGCGCATCATGTTGTTGCCATATGACATCTTACCGAAGGGCGCCCAGCGAAATTCCAAATTGCTTGAAACTTTAGCCCATAAATCCCTAGAGAAAACCCACCATATGGAAAGGACTACTGAGAGCTCAAAACGGGAGCATTTTGTTGCCGCTCGCTCTGCATTTATCCAAGTGCTTTGTTATCCGACAGAGTCTGCTTCGGGGTCATCTCCGGTCATCTGACTAAATGACTCAGTTGACCGCTAAGTCCGCACAGCCGACGTAGGTAACTTCCGTAAGCGAGTCCGCTTTCGCACGAAAAGCCGAAACAACTGCCAGTTGCTAGTTCATCGGTATGTCCTATTTGGGAATACGCCAGCAGGCCAATCCGACAGCACAGTAGTTGCGTCTTTTTAGGGTTGTTTTTCATTATATCGGTCACCATGTGGAAAGGGTCTAGAATTAAAAAGGACGCTCTCCATGCTCTACGGCTACGCCCGCGTCTCCACAATCGATCAGGACCTGACGCTTCAGCGAGAAGCGCTTGAAACCGCTGGCTGCGACGTCGTTCGTGAGGAAAAGGCCAGTGGTGCTAGCCGAAAAGGCCGCTCGGAACTCGACACCCTTCTAGAGTTCGTCCGAGAGGGCGACGCTCTTGTCGTGACGCGGATCGATAGGCTGGCGCGGTCCATCAAGGATCTTCAGGACATCGTCGAAATATTGAAGGTGAAAGGTGCGACGCTCCAGGCTCTTCAACAACCAATCGACACCTCGACGGCGGCTGGAAAGTGCTTTCTCGACATGCTGGGTGTCTTCGCCGAGTTCGAGACCAACCTCCGCAGAGAACGCCAGATGGAGGGCATCGCCAAGGCGAAAGCCAGGGGCGTCTACAAGGGCCGCAAGCCGGGCATCGACGTGGACGAAGTAAAGCGCCTCAGGGCCGAGGGCATCGGTGCGACTGAGATAGCTAGGCGACTCAAAATCGTTCGGTCATCGGTCTATCGGGTGTTGGGAAATCGATCTCGCACCAAAGATTGAACTGAGTCACCACTAGCTGTGCTTTACGCGCGGCGACCGCGACATTGCCGATCACCACAGCCTCCCCGTCGGCGTGGTGTATCGACTGTTGGAGACGGGCGCCTTCCCTGCCCATTAATTCGTCGTCGGCGGAACTACACCGCCAGCCGGTCGGCGCTGGACGCATTCTTCGGACGGGGAAAAAAGTGAACACTCGTCCATGTTTTTGGCTTTCGAAATACAAAATCTAAGCGTATTGTCGTCTGAAAAATTCAGTCAGGAGCGAGTCGTGGCGACGGTCAGCGAATTGGTGGATGAGGTTGCGGACGTGACGGGCGAGTCGCGCAGCCGCGTGAACCAACTCGCGCGCAATCTCATAGATAACGGCATTCTACCGAAGAGTCGGGGGCGTGCGATCGCACACGTAGAGGCCAGGCACGTCATGCCCCTTATCGCCGCAGCCGCCTTCGCCCCACGCAACAACCTGGCGGGCGAGGTGGCCCATCAGGCGACGGGTATCCCGATCGTCCCAAGCGGCATGGAACAGGGGCACTTGGGTAGCCAGTTGCCATATTCGCGACACGACGGACGAACCTTTGGTGATGTTTGCGAAGAGGTGTTTTCACTAGATGGCGACTTCAGTGATACCCGAATTGAAATTCTCTGCGAACAGTCCGGCTCTCTGTTTGCGAAGATTTTCGGCAAATCTGTCAATTATGAAAACTACGATTTGGACCTAGTATTTGAGCGCCCCGATGTTCAGAGGCCGACGTTCGCGCGCGGTGCCGTTGTTTACTCAGACTTAGTCACGGTGCTGCGTGAAAGGATCAGCTGCACGGGCGCTTACGAGTATCCCCCGATTCAGCCGCCGTCATACGATGACGATACGGAATCTGCGATCGCGATGGTGAAGAGATACGCGTCTGGTGGATTCCTGCGCCAAACCCTGCCCAACCTATATGTCCTGTCTGGCGACGAAAAATATCTGAAGTCAGACCTGTTTGAAGAGGAAGAAGACGGCGATCAGGGGGACGACGCGCCCAAACCAGATCAGGACGGCGGCGATGGCTAGAGACATTCCTCCGTTCCCTACCCGCTCGACCTTGGCATGGGCGTTGGATGCCAGCCCTGACACGATCACCGATTGGGCCAGGAAAGGCATCATCCCGCCGCCGTGCTCCACGTTGGGCGCGCGCGAGCGCTGGGATTGGGATGAGGTGCAACGCCACATCAAGAGACAAAAAATACCCGACAAACCAACCGACCCGATCATGGAGGCTGTCCGTGGCTCCGAGCATTAATCTTCCCGACTACGTGATCTCGAAGAAGCGCGGGCGATATTTCTATTTCCGCCGCGTAGAGATCATAGACGGCAAGCGCAAGGAACATCTGTGGCCCCTGCCCCATCCGCTCGATGACGGTTTCCGACAGGCTTACAACGAGGCGTGGCTGGCCGCGTTCGGCGTCTGGCCGGAGGACGATGCGCCGCCGACGTCGGTGCAGGCCATGGTCAATCGTCACAAGGCCGAATCGCCGAAATACAAAAAACTATCGAAGTCGTCGCGCGATTCTCGCGATCGCGCCTGTAGAGTCTTGACTGAGAAGTGGGGGCTGTTCGACGCCCGCGAAATCAGACCCGAACACTGCCAAGCGCTCTATGACTCGTTTTCGGATCGGCTGGCTACTGCGAACCGTCTGATGGACGATGTGAGCGCGATCTTCGCATGGGGCGTCCCGCGAGGATTCGCGACCGTCAATCCTGCGTCTGGCGTTGAGCGCGAAGTCTTGGAAGAGGGTTACGAGCCTTGGCCCCTTCCGAAACTCGAACACCTGCTAAAGGATGGGAATCCGCACATCGCGCGCGTCGCCGCGATGGCGTTCTATACCGGCGCTGACCGGGGCGACCTGCTGAAAGACCTAACCGACAGCCGCATCGACGGAACTGTCTGGACGCTTCGCAGAGCCAAGACCAAGCGCAAGGTGCGAATCCCTATTCGGGTCGAATTGCACTCCGCGGCTATGGAGATCATTGAAGATGCCCGCGCCATGAAACGGCAGCGCGGCATTGTCGATCCTGACCGACCGCTTCTGGTCAACTCGCGCGGCGAGCCGTGGGGAAGCGGATTCGGCGCAAGCTGGAACAAGGAATTGAAGCGTCTGGACCTGAAGGGCCATGAACCTCGTCTGACCTTCAAGGGGCTTCGCGCGACGAACGCGACGCTCATTGCGAACGCTGCGGCCAAGGGCGACGCCGCAGCGCATGAAATCTATGAAATGGTGCGCGCCATGCTGGGGCATCAAAGCGACCGGATGGCAGCACACTACGCCCGCACAGCAGAAGTTGAGGCAAGCAACCGGGGCAGCGTCGAGTTGCTCCCCATAATAGGCAAGAAGGAAACATGAACAGAACAAGATTTGGGAACTCGTCCGATTCATTGGGAACTTACGAAGCGGAAAAATCCGCTAACCCATTGAAATCATGGTGGGCGGTGAGAGGCTCGAACTCCCGACATCCTCGGTGTAAACGAGGCGCTCTACCAACTGAGCTAACCGCCCTGAACCAGATGCGGTTTATTCACTCCGACGCGCCCCGCGTCAAGTTGTGCTTGGTTCGGCGGGCGGCTGCAGCAGATGCCCGGTCTTGCGCCAATAGCGTGCGCCGGCAGCGGACTCGAGCCGCGCCGTCGAGCCGACCGGCAGGCGCGTCCAGCCGCCCTCCTCCAGGTCCTGACCGTCGACCGTCAGATCCCCTTGCAGCAGCAGGATTTCCCCGCCTCCCGAAAATGGGACCTTCGCCGACGACCCGGCCCGCGCCTCTCGCAGCGAAACATGCTCATCGCCGAATTGATGGAGGATCGCCGCTCGGTCGCCCTCCTCTGTCGCCACCAGTTTAGCGGCATTCATATCCACCGAAAACTGCCGGTCATCCGCGGAGTCGAATTGCCAGAGTTTTACGAAGATCTCGCAGCCGTCTTCCGTATGCGGCTTGTGCGCGGTGCCGATCGGGTTGCGGACATAGGAGCCTTCAGGGAAGTCGCCATACTGGTCTGAGAAGACGCCCTTTAGGACGATAAATTCCTCGCCCCCGGTATGGGTGTGGCTGTCGAAATAGGAGTCTGGCGCGAAGCGCACAATAGTGGTGGCGCGGGCGACTTCGCCGCCGATCCGGTCCAGCATGGCCCGCTCAACCCCCGCTGCGGGCGAGGCGACCCATTCCCGCGCCGAGGCGGGAATGGTGACTGTTTTGGTGAAATCCGCGTTTACGCGCATCGTCTTGTCCTCAGTTCCGGCCGGCCATGACGCCGCCATCCACATCCCAGTTGGCGCCGGTCACCCAGCCAGCCTTGTCAGACAGGAGATACGCGATCACGTCGGCCACGTCATCCGTCCGGCCGACCCGTCCCACCGGATGGAAGGCGTCGAACCCGTCCGTCAGAGTGGTCTCGATGGCGTCCGGATCGATGAATGCGCCATAAATCGGTGTGACCACCACCGCCGGAGAGACGGCGTTGACCCGGATATTCTGGTCGCCAAGCTCCATCGCCAGATGCTGGGTCATCGCATGCAGCCCCGCCTTCGCCATGGAATAGGCTGATGACGGCGTGGCCTTAATCGCCTGCTTCGCCCACATCGATCCGATATTGACGATGGCGCCGCCGCCGGCCTCGGCCATTCGTTTTGCCACCGCTTGCGTGATGCGAAACGACGCGCGGTTGAGATCGTGATAGGCGTCGTAGTCGTCCATGCCATGCTCGAGAAACGGTTTGGGGCTGAAAACCCCCGCCGCGTTCACCAGCTTGGTGATCGGCGTCTCGCGCCGTTCAAGCGCCGTCGAGAAGCGCTCAACCGCCTCAAAATCCCGCAAATCGAGCGCTACCGTCTCTACCTGCCCATCGATAGAGGTCGCCGCGTGGTCCAATTTACCTTGATCACGGCCGACCAGCACAATCTCCGCGCCCTCCGCCGCCAATTTCCGAGCAGTTTCAAGGCCCATCCCGCTTGAGCCTCCGATGATAAGCGCCGTGTCCATGTCTTTTCTCCTTCTAAAATTCTATCTAGTGATAGGTAGAATTCAAGATAAGATTGCCGGACTTGCATTCAAGTCCTATCTATCGACAGGTTGAATTTTCTTTGCTGAGGCGACGATGGGCACTGAAGAGAAGATACTGGATGTGGCGGAGAACGCGGCGCGGGGCGGCGGCTATAACGGGTTCAGTTTCCGCGACATCGCCTCGGAAATCGGGATCAAGAGCGCATCGATCCACTATCACTTCCCCACCAAGGGCGACTTGGGAAAAGCGTTGGCGGAGAGATATACGGACCGCTTCTTCGACGCCCTGCCCGATCCAAAAACAGCATCGCTGAAAGACGCGCTCAACGCCTATGTCGGCGCCTTCAGATCGTCTTCTCAGAACGACGGGAAGATGTGTCTCTGCGGCATGATGGCGGCTGAAATCAACGCGCTGCCAGAGCCGGTTGCAAAGGCGACCCGCGACTTCTTCAAGCGTAATCTCGACTGGCTGGAGAATGCGCTGACCGACTTAGAGCCAAATGCGGATGCTCGCTTGTCCAAAGCGCTTGCATTGCTAGCGGGCCTGGAAGGCGCGCTGATCGCCCGGAGGGGGCTTGGCGTTCCCTCCGGCTTTGACGTCGCCGCGATGGAAATCGTTCAGGGCGTGACCGGTGAGACCATCGACCTCTGAGCCGTCAGACGATCCAGCAACGAAAAAGGGCCGTCCCGCAGGACGGCCCTTCCGATACTCTCAACAGGCGGATCAGTGCGCGCGTATGCCGCCCTCTTTCGAGCCGGAGCTTGAGGCCGAGGCGCCGTCCAGCTCCTCTTCCTCATCCCACTCGATCGGCTCGGGCTGACGGGTCAGCGCGATGTCGAGCACTTGACGGACCGTCTCCACGGGGATGATCTCCAGCCCCTCTTTGACGTTGTCCGGAATCTCCGGCAGATCCTTCACGTTGTCCTTCGGGATCAGCACGGTCTTGATCCCGCCACGAAGGGCCGCCAAAAGCTTCTCTTTCAATCCGCCGATCGGCAGCACGTTGCCGCGCAACGTCACCTCGCCCGTCATCGCCACATCCTTGTGGATCGGGATGTCAGTCAGCACGGAAACGATCGACGTCACCATCGCGATGCCTGCAGATGGGCCGTCTTTCGGCGTCGCGCCCTCAGGCACATGCACATGGATGTCGATCTTCTCGAACCGGGTCGGCTTCACGCCGATCGCCGGCGCCTGACTGCGCACATAGGACGCCGCCGCGTCGATCGACTCCTTCATCACGTCGCCCAACGTGCCGGTCGTCTTCATCCGGCCCTTGCCGGGCAGACGCAAAGCCTCGATGGAAAGAAGGTCGCCGCCGACTTCCGTCCAGGCCAGTCCAGTGACGACTCCGACCTGGTCTTTCTCCTCGGCCAGACCGTACTTGAACCGCGGCGCGCCGAGCAGTTCTTCGAGCTTGTCCTCGGAGACGTTCAGCGTGTCTGCGTCGCCTTTCACCAGCACCGTCACCGCCTTGCGGCACAGCTTGGCCAGCTCGCGCTCAAGGTTCCGAACGCCAGCTTCGCGGGTATAGGTGCGGACGAGCGTCTTCAGCGCGTCATCCTCCAACGAGAACTCCGCGTCCTTTAGCCCATGCGCCTTCAACTGCTTGGGCAGCAGATGGCGGATGGCGATTTCGATCTTCTCATCCTCGGTGTAGCCGGAGAGCCGGATAACCTCCATCCGATCCAACAGCGGCCGCGGCATGTTCATCGTGTTCGCCGTGGTGATGAACATCACATGGCTCAGGTCGTATTCGACCTCCATGTAGTGGTCCGAGAAGGCAGCGTTCTGCTCAGGATCAAGAACCTCGAGCATGGCGCTGGCGGGATCGCCCCGGAAGTCCTGGCCCATCTTGTCGATCTCGTCGAGCAGGATGAGAGGATTGACCGTCTTGGCCTTCTTCATCGACTGGATGATCTTGCCCGGCATGGAGCCGATATAGGTCCGCCGATGGCCGCGAATCTCCGCCTCGTCCCGGACGCCGCCGAGCGAGATGCGAATGAACTCACGCCCGGTCGCGCGGGCGACCGATTTGCCAAGCGAGGTCTTGCCGACGCCCGGAGGGCCGACCAGACACAGGATCGGGCCCTTCATCTTCTTGGCGCGCTGCTGCACAGCCAGATACTCGACGATCCGCTCTTTGACTTTCTCAAGCGCAAAATGATCGTCGTCCAGCACCGCCTCGGCGCGGTTCAGATCCTTTTTGACGCGGGAGCGCTTGCCCCACGGGATCGAGAGCATCCAGTCCAGGTAATTGCGCACCACCGTCGCTTCGGCCGACATCGGAGACATCTGGCGCAGCTTTTTCAGCTCCGCCAGCGCCTTTTCCTTGGCCTCTTTCGACAGTTTGGTGGCTTCGATCCGGTCCTCGATCTCACCCGTCTCGTCGCGGCCGTCCTCACCCTCTCCGAGCTCCCGCTGAATGGCTTTCATCTGCTCATTCAGATAGTACTCGCGCTGGGTCTTCTCCATCTGGCGTTTGACGCGGGATTTGATCTTCTTCTCGACCTGCAGCACCGAAATCTCGGACTGCATCAGGCCGTAGATGTTCTCAAGCCGCTCGGCCACATCCGTGACTTCAAGCAGTTCCTGCTTCTGGCTGAGTTTTACGCCCAGATGCCCGGCGATGGTGTCCGCCAATCGGCTGGGATCCTCGATCTGGCTGATCGAGGCGACAACCTCCTGCGGGACATTCTTGTTCAACTTGACGTATTTTTCGAACTCTTCGGCGATGGAGCGGCTGAGCGCCTCGACGGCCTCAGGCTCCTGCGCGCTGTCTTCCATAAGCTCAGCGTCCGCCTCGAAAAACTCTTCGCGGTCGGTATAGGATTTAATGCTGGCGCGCGCCTGCCCCTCGACCAGAACCTTGACCGTGCCGTCCGGCAGTTTCAGCAGCTGCAGGACATTCGCCACAGTGCCGACAACATAAATGTCGTCCTGAGTCGGGTTGTCCTCAGACGCCTCGCGCTGGCTTGCGAGCAGGATCTGCTTGTCGTCCTGCATCACTTCTTCAAGCGCGCGGACGGATTTCTCGCGACCAACGAAAAGCGGCACAATCATATGTGGGAAAACGACAATATCCCGGAGCGGAAGCACCGGATAAACGCCGCCCGACACAGCTTTTGTCTCGCCCATGAAGCCTCCAATCGCGCCTCTCTCGGGTCCCCATTGGGCGGGGCCGAGTCGGCGCTTTATCCTTGACGTTTATTAGAACGTGACGTGTGGCCGCCCGAGTTTCAAGCGCAACAACCGGAATGCGGCCAATGACTATCTCGACTACGCCATATGGGTGCGAAAACGCGCCCCGGCAAGGAGGCGCGTCATTTTTCTGGACTGATCGGTTTTCTTAAGACGCGCTGGCGGGCGCTTCGGACCGGCTTTCCGCGTAGATGTAGAGCGGTTTCGCGCCGCCCGTGATCACCTCGTCGTTCAACACCACTTCCTCAACCCCTTCGAGGCTGGGCAGGTCGAACATGGTGTCGAGCAGGACGTCCTCGAGGATGGAGCGCAAACCCCGGGCGCCGGTCTTGCGCTCGATGGCCCGCTTGGCCACGGCGCGCAACGCCTCTTCGGTGAAGCTGAGCTTCACGCTCTCCATATCGAACAGGCGCTGGTATTGCTTGACCAGCGCGTTTTTCGGCTCGGTCAGGATGGTGACAAGCGCGTCCTCATCCAGATCGCGCAGCGTCGCGATCACCGGCAAACGACCCACAAATTCGGGGATCAGACCGAATTTCAGCAGATCCTCCGGCTCCAGCGTAGCCAGAAGATCGCCTATTTTTTGATCATCATCCGCTTTGACGTCGGCGCCAAAGCCCATCGCCGAGCCCTTGCCGCGCTGAGCGATCAGTTTGTCCAGCCCAGCGAACGCGCCGCCGCAGATAAACAGGATATTGGTGGTGTCCACCTGCAGGAATTCCTGCTGCGGATGCTTGCGGCCGCCCTGCGGCGGAACGCTGGCCACCGTGCCTTCCATGATTTTCAGAAGCGCCTGCTGCACGCCCTCGCCCGATACGTCGCGGGTGATCGACGGGTTGTCGGACTTGCGGCTGATCTTGTCGACCTCGTCGATATAGACGATGCCGCGCTGCGCGCGCTCGACATTGTAGTCGGCCGATTGCAGCAGCTTCAGGATGATATTCTCGACATCCTCGCCGACATAGCCCGCCTCGGTAAGCGTGGTGGCGTCGGCCATCGTGAACGGCACATCCAGGATGCGCGCCAGCGTCTGCGCCAACAGCGTCTTGCCGCAGCCGGTCGGTCCGATCAGCATGATGTTGGACTTCGCCAGCTCCACGTCGCCGGATTTCTGCGCGTGGTTAAGGCGCTTGTAGTGGTTGTGCACGGCGACGGACAGCACGCGCTTGGCCATCGCCTGCCCAATCACGTAATCATCGAGCACGCCGCAAATCTCCTGCGGGGTGGGCACGCCATCCGAGGATTTGACGAGATTGTTCTTCGTCTCCTCACGGATGATGTCCATGCACAACTCGACGCATTCATCACAGATAAACACGGTCGGTCCGGCGATGAGCTTGCGCACTTCATGCTGGCTCTTTCCGCAGAACGAGCAATAGAGCGTATTCTTCGAATCGCTGCCGGATGTTTTCGTCATTCGCTTCTCCCGGCGTCGCATACTCAGCGCGATCTAGCGCATGCGGTCCCTCTCTGGCCCGCTCGAATCCCAGCGACAACTCATAGGACCATGCAACGCGCTAGCGTTTCAACCAGATTTAACCGTCGCGTGCCGGTTCCCCCGTCGCCAACGGGCCGCCGTCACGCAGAAGTCACGTCTCTTCTTCGGTTTCAGGGCGGGCGCTTACGATTTCGTCAATGAGTCCAAACTCCATCGCGCGCTCCGCCGTCATGAAATTATCGCGATCCAGCGCCGCATCAACCGCTTCCAGGCTCTGCCCGGTATGCTCCACATAGATCTGGTTCAGGCGTTTTTTGAGATCCAGCACCTCTTGCGCGTGGATGGCGATGTCCGAGGCCTGGCCCTGGAACCCGCTGGACGGCTGATGAACCATGATGCGGCTGTTGGGCAGCGAGAAACGCATGTCCTTCTCTCCGGCCGCCAGCAGCAACGAGCCCATAGAGGCCGCCTGCCCAACGCAGAGCGTCTGCACCTTGGGCCGGATATACTGCATCGTGTCATAGATCGAGAGGCCCGACGTCACCACGCCGCCGGGGCTGTTGATATACATCGCGATCTCTTTCTTCGGGTTCTCCGCCTCAAGAAACAAAAGCTGGGCGACGATCAGCGTCGACATCCCGTCATGGACCGGCCCGGACACAAAAATGATCCGCTCTTTCAGCAGGCGCGAGAAAATGTCGTAGGCGCGCTCACCGCGAGAGGTCTGCTCGACCACCATCGGCACCAGCGTGTTCATATAGACGTCGACGGGATCTTTCATCTGCTCGGGCCTTTCGGGAGGGGCATTGAGTTGGTCTCGCGTCACGGGTCGCTAGAGCCCGTTCATTCCCTGTCTTAGTGATCGTCCGGCGCAGGGGCAAGGGGGGCCGGACGGCGCTGAAACGGAAACGGCCGGCGCAATGGCCGGCCGTTCGCAATCGATTGAAGACGACGGGCTCAGTCGTCGCTTTTCTCAGCCGAATCTTCCGCTTCGACCGCTTCCAAAGCCGCCTGCAGCTCATCCTTTGAGACGGTTTTGTCATCGACATTCGCCATTTCCAGAACGAAGTCGACGACCTTGTCCTCAAAGATCGGAGAGCGGATCTGCGCCAGCACCTGCTCGTTGGAGCGGGCCCATTCGTAGAATTCGCGCTCTCGGCCGGAATACTGACTGGCCTGACGCATCAGGGCGGCGTTCACCTCGGACTCGGTGACCTCGATCGAGTTCTTCTGGCCCACTTCGGCCAGCAGCAAGCCAAGGCGCACGCGGCGCGTGGCGAGCGCAGTGTGATCGTCCTCGACCTCGATCTCCGGGTGATTGTGATCGTTCACATCCGGGTTGGCGTCGTGCCAAAGCTGGTGCGCGACCTGCTTGGCTTCCTCCTCTACCATGCCTTCCGGCAGATCAAAGCTGACGATCTCGTCAAGTTGATCGAGCAGCTGGCGCTTCAGCAGCGAACGCGAGGCGCCCTTGTATTCTTCCGTCAGGCGCTCGGAGACTTGCTTCTTAAGCTCATCAAGAGACTCGGCGCCAAAACGCTTCGCGAATTCATCATCGATTGGCGCGGCTTCGGGCTTGCGCACCTCTTTAACCTTACACTCGAAGACAGCGGCTTTGCCCGCCAGAGCGTCATGGCCGTAGTCCTCGGGGAAGGAGACTTCGACATTTCTCTCTTCGCCGGACTTCACGCCGGTCAGCTGCTCTTCGAAACCGGGGATAAAGGAGTTGGAGCCTAGAACCAGCGGATAGTCTTCCGCCGCGCCGCCTTCGAACGGCTCGTCATCAACCTTGCCGAGGAAATCGATCACAACCTGATCGCCTTCGGCGGCTTCGGCGTCGTCCTCGGCCGCCACAAAGTTGGTGGCGTTCTCAGCCAGCTTGCCGACCGCCTCGTCAATATCCGTGTCCTCGACGGCGGCGACCAGACGCTCAAGCTTCACCTGAGAGAAATCGGCTTCCGGAATCTCCGGCAGGCGCTCGTAGGCGACCGAGATTTTGAGATCGTCGCCTTCCTCGTATTCCTCATTGACGATCTTTACGTCAGGCTGTTGGGCCGGACGATCGCCGTTTTCCTCAAAGATGTCGCGCACGGCGCCGTCGACGGTTTCTTGCACGGCTTCGCCCAAAAGGCTCTTGCCGAACATCTTCTTCAACAGCGGCGTCGGCGCTTTGCCTTTGCGGAAGCCCTTCATCTGGAAGTCCGCGCGCACCGCCTCAAGCTTGTCGTTGATCTTCTCGTCAAGCTGGGCGGCCTCGACCACCACGGAATACTCCCGCTTCAGGCCCTCGGCTTTGGTTTCAGTGAGCTGCATAAACTTCCTCGTCCCACATCGGCGAAGCCCGCGCTTCGCCGTAAAATTCCATTCTCGGGCGCCCATCGCCCCTACACGCCGCAGCACGGTCGCGCCTTGGTCGGTTGGTGCGGGCGGAGGGACTTGAACCCCCACGCCTTGCGGCACGAGAACCTAAATCTCGCGTGTCTACCAATTCCACCACGCCCGCAACGCCGATGCGTCAGCTGCGGAATCGCGCCTGAACACGGCCTGTCTTCACGACGAAGGCGCATCTTCGAGAGCGCGCGCCGCCCTGAAACGGCGCCTCTATAACAACTCGATATGGGGGACGCAGCAAAAAAGAATCGCTAGGCGGACAGTCGTCTAAAGACGGCCGGAAGCGCCTCTGACAGGTCCTCCGCGATTAGGCCGGGTCCTAACTCCAATGCAGCTTCGACATGCAGATAGGCGCCGGCGGAGGCGGCCTCGAACGCTGAGAATCCCCGCGCGCTCAACCCTGCGATCAATCCGGTTAAGACATCGCCCGAACCCGCCGTCGCCAGCCAGGGCGCCGCGCGTTCGTAGGCCGCCGCGCTGATCGCGACCTCCCCCGCAGGCGACGCGACCACCGTGTCGGCGCCTTTCAACAAGACGACCGCGCCCGCCCGCCGGGCCGATTCAGCGACGATCTCCACCTTTGAGGCCGGGCGAGTCGCCTCTTCCGGCTGCTCCAACAGGGCCGCCGCGAGATCGGGAAACAAACGCCCAAACTCGCCGAGATGGGGCGTCAACACCGCCTTGCCACCTTTGAGCCGCTGGAACAACGCATCCGGCTGCTCCGCGAAGGCGGTCAGCGCGTCGGCGTCAAGGATCACGCTCCGGTCGCCATGCTCAAACGCCGCGCTCTCCAACGCCGTCAGGATCAATGCACGGGCGCGGCGCTCCCCCGCTTTCGGATCCGCGTCAGCGAAGCCGCCCTGAGCGAGACCCGGCCCCAGCGCGACAGCATTGAAGCGCGCGTCTGTCAGCAACGCGGAGAATGCATCGGCCCCCTCAATGGTCGAAAGCATGATGGCGGTCAGCTGCGCCGCGCATTCGGGACCCGCGCTTTCGGGGGCAGCCACCGTCGCCAGCCCGACGCCGGCTCGCAATGCGGCGCGCGCGGCGAGCCGGGCCGCGCCGGTGGCGCCGCGTCCGCCCGAAGCGACGACCGCATGCCCGTGACCGTATTTATGCGTCGCGCCGGACTTGGCGAAACTTCGGGAGAATACGGATGGATCGTCGGCAAGGAACGGCGCGCCCTCCGCCGAAGGCGCCATCGCCCGGTCCGGGATGCCGATGGGAGCGACAATCACCTCGCCGCACCTGTCAGGCCCGTCGGCCAAAAGATGTCCGGGCTTCAAACGCTCAAACGTCACCGTCAGTTCGGCGCGGGCCGCGTCGCCCCAAACCCGGCCCGACGCGCCGCAAAGGCCGGACGGCGTGTCGACCGCGATCAGCGGAACGCCGCGCAACGCCAGCCGGCGCAGCAGCGCGGCGCAGCGTCCGGTCAGCGGCCGTGAGAGCCCGGCGCCAAAGAGCGCATCCACGACCAGAGGCGCGTTGGTCGCGATAGCCTCGCAAGCCGCCTCGTCAAGCGGGGCGACATGTCCGCCCACCTCCGCCCATCGCCGTTCGGCCCATTCCGCATCCGTGCCTGTGGCGGCGGGCGCCAGCGCATAGACGTCGACCCGCCAGCCCTGCTCTTTGAGCCGCATGGCGATGATGTAGCCGTCGCCGCCATTGTTACCGGGGCCGCAGAGAATCGCAACAGGCGCGTCCGGCTGCGCGAACCGGGCGCGAACCGCCGCCGCGACCGCCCGTCCCGCCGTGTCCATCAGCGTGGTTCCCGGAACGCCAGCGGCGATGGCCGCCTTGTCGCACGCGCCCATCTGGTCGGGGGTGAGCACCGCTCGCGAGAACCGCGCTTGCTGGGTCGTGCGTCCATGACGCATAGGATTCGCCTCTTTTTTCATCACACAGCCCAAAAAATACGCACATCGCGCGCGAATCGGCCCATAAACCTGCGGTCATTATTGCGAAAGCGCCCTGATTTCGCCGTCCGGGCCCGGCTGGCGACGAAATCAATCAGTTTGGCATGGCGCGTGCTTGACACTTTTGGGCTGCGGAGTTTTCTCTGTCGCCTCACATACCAAGGGAGCTCAAGTCGACGATGAAAAAGATCGAGGCGATTATCAAACCTTTTAAACTCGATGAAGTGAAAGAAGCGCTGCAGGACGTCGGCGTCCAAGGTCTGTCAGTCACCGAGGTGAAAGGGTTCGGACGGCAAAAAGGCCATACCGAGCTTTATCGCGGCGCTGAATATGTCGTCGACTTCCTCCCAAAAGTGAAGATCGAGGTCGTTCTCGACGACGACCAGATCGAGGGGGCCGTCGAGGCGATCCTCGGCGCGGCCAAGACCGGTAAAATCGGCGACGGCAAGATCTTCGTCACCACTGTCGAGCAAGCCATCCGAATTCGCACTGGCGAAGAAGGCGTGGAGGCGCTGTAACACAACAGCGGTGGCCTGAAAGAAACATGCGCCCCGCCAAGCGGCGCGGGCGAACCTGAAAATCTGCGAAATCTCACACGGAGAGAGGGCATTCGATGAGCGACGCTAGTTCCGTTCTTAAGACCATCAAAGATGACGACGTAGCCTATGTCGACATCCGTTTCACCGACCCGCGCGGCAAGCTGCAGCATGTGACGGTGATTTCCGACGAAGTCGACGAGGATTTCCTCGAAGAGGGCTTCATGTTCGACGGCTCCTCGATCGCCGGCTGGAAAGGCATCGAGAAGTCGGACATGAAATTGATGCCCGACACCTCCTCGGCCTATATGGATCCGTTCTATGCTGAGAAGACGCTCTGCGTGCACTGCAACGTGCTGGAGCCGGACACCAATGAGCATTACGAGCGCGACCCGCGCGGCACCGCCACCAAAGCCGAGGCGTATCTGAAGTCCTCGGGCGTCGGCGATCAGTCCTTCTGGGGCCCCGAGGCGGAGTTCTTCCTGTTCGACGACGTGCGCTTCGCCAACTCGATCAACAAGGTCAGCTACGAGGTCGACGCGGCGGACGGGTCCTGGAACACCGACACCGAATACGAGATGGGCAATATGGGCCACCGCCCGGGCATCAAGGGCGGCTACTTCCCGGTCAACCCGACCGACGCCGCGCAGGACATGCGCTCCGAGATGCTGTCGACCATGAAAGCGATCGGCATGAAAGTGGACAAACACCACCACGAGGTGGCGTCCTGTCAGCATGAGCTGGGCCTGATCTTCGGCACGCTGACCCAGCAGGCTGACGATCTTCAGAAGTACAAGTACATCATCCACAATGTTGCCGCCGCTTACGGCAAGACGGCGACCTTCATGCCGAAGCCGATCGCGGGCGACAACGGCACCGGCATGCACGTCAACCAGTCGATCTGGAAAGACGGCAAGCCGCTGTTCGCGGGTTCTGGCTATGCGGATCTGTCGGATGAGGCGATCTACTACATCGGCGGCGTGCTGAAGCACGCGAAAGCGCTGAACGCCTTCACCAACCCGTCGACCAATTCCTACAAGCGCCTGATCCCGGGCTTCGAGGCGCCGGTGCTTCTGGCTTATTCGGCGCGGAACCGCTCGGCCTCCTGCCGTATTCCATGGACGGAGAGCCCGAAAGCTAAGCGTGTCGAGACCCGTTTCCCGGATCCCTCGGCAAACCCCTATCTCTGCTTCTCGGCCCTGCTGATGGCCGGCCTAGACGGCATTAAGAACAAGATTCATCCGGGCGAGCCGGCGGAAAAGGATCTCTATGACCTGCCGCCCGAGGAGCTGGCCGAGATCCCGACGGTCTGCGGCTCCCTTCGCGAAGCGATGGGCGCGCTGGAGGCGGATCACGACTTCCTGCTGCAGGGCGACGTCTTCACTAAGGACCAGATCGAGGGTTACATGGATCTCAAATGGGAAGAGATCTACAACTACGAGCACACCCCGCATCCGGTCGAGTTCGAGATGTACTACTCCTGCTAAGGCAGGCTTTTGCGATTATCGGAAGGGCGGGGCTTCGGCCTCGCCCTTTTTCGTTGGATGGCCTCGCCGAGTTGGGTGCGCCCTACTCTCCCATAGGTGAATCGCTCGAACCGACGTAAGATCAGGCGTGCACAGGAATGGAGGCCCCCATGGATGACTTCGTCAAGGACCTGACCCCGGTCGGCCGAAAAACGCTCTACCGGCAAGCCCTGAAACGGCTCGCCGCGGCGAAAGACGCGATGATCGGGCATATCGACACCGGAATCACAAAGCATCCGGGTTTGGGGTTTTCGGACGGGTCGGGGGCGCCCAAAAACATCATCGTCAAAGGGGACGCGGATCTGCTCGACGGCGGCGAACCTTACGCCAAATTCGGACCCAAGCCAGAATTCCTCGATAAGATCACCGACTATCCCGATCACGGCACCAAGACCCTGTCGGTAATCCTGTCTGATGATCCGCAGCGCTTGTTGGGCATCGCGCCGGGCGTGCGGGTGATCCCTGTGCGCATCGCCGACGGGCCGATCTTTCAGAGTAATAAGCAGCTCAATCTGATGGGCGACGCGATCCGCTATCTGCTGAATTACGATCCGGTGCCCCGGGTCATCACCATTTCGATGGGAAATCCGGGCAATCTGGGGCCGATCGAACTTGTGAAATACGCGATCGCCGATCTTTCATCGGGCTTGAGCAAGGACACCAAGCAAGCCATTGACGAGGCGTATGAAAAAGGCGTCGTGATCTGCGCGGCAGGCGGGCAGATCATTGACCGCGTCGTGTTCCCCGCACGTCTTCAGCGGACCATCGGCGTCGGCGGGCTGACGCCGGAGAACCGGCACTATCCGCCAACGGGCTACGACAAATGGGACGCGATCGACATCTGGGCCACGGCCAGCAACATCAACCGGGCGGCCTCGACCAAGACCAAGCATTACTGGGCCGAGGACGGTAAGACCGACGCGGACAAAGTCAGCGGCACCTCTTATGCGACGCCGCAAGTGGCCGCCGCCGCCGCGCTCTGGATCGAATGGAACCGCAACCTGCTGCCGAAAGTGGGCGATCCGGAGGCCTGGCGCGTGGTGGAGGCCACAAGGGCGGCGCTGCGCGACTCCGCGCTCGGCGTGAACCTCCGCCGGCCGCTCAACACCAAGAAACGGGTCCGCCGCCTGGATGTGGAGCACCTTTTGGAGACGGATGTTCCCGATTTCGCGACCCTGAAGAAACGGCCGTCGGCGGTGAAGCACTGGAACCTTGGCTGAGCCGGACGACCAAACCCTGGAGGGGCTGCTGGCCCCTTCCCTCGCCGATTTCGAGCGGCTGGCCAAGGCGGCGTTCGACGCCCTGCCCGCGCGGTTTCGCGACCGCTGCGGAGACCTGTCGCTCAGGATCTCCGATTTCGCTGATCAAGAGACGTTGCGCGTCATGGGGATCAGAGACCCGTTCGAACTGACCGGGCTCTACCACGGAGTCGATCTGACCCAGAAGAGCCTTCTGGACGCCGCGCCCCGCGCGGACGAAGTCTGGCTATTTCGCCGCCCGATCCTCGACGAATGGTGCGAGCGCGGCGACGAGACGCTGGGGCACATGATCCAGCATGTCCTGGTGCATGAGATCGGCCATCATTTCGGTCTGACGGACGACGATATCGACGCTATCGAAGCGGCGTCGGATTAAATGTAAGTTTTTTCAGGCAGTTGCCGGGCTATCCGAATGTACGACTGTAAAACAGCACGCCCATCTCCCCCATCGCGCGAGAAACCGGGCCGAACATGCTGGAAAACTTCATCCAATCTGCGCGTGCGCCCTCCGCAATCTGCCCCAAAGACCGTTTGCCGTCGATCCCGGCGATCAACGGGGCGGCCTGCTTTGAGATCTCGCGTTCGATCCTCAGCCCGTCACGCGTGACTTTCAGGCGGCCTTGCTTGGCGACGGCGCCCGCAACCTGTCGGCCGGTCGCGCCGGGAAGAACCGGCACCGCCTGCGGCGAGGTCGGACCGGCGATCTGGCGCTTCCGTCCCGTCTTGGCGACATAGACGTTGTGAAGCTTGATATTGCCCGCCAGCCGCTCGGCCAGCGCCGCGCGGTCCCACTCATCCAGCTTCTTGGCGCGCGACTGTAGATCCGCATCGCGCAAATAGGTCTCGGGCATGTAGCGCGCGGTCTCCGGGAACGCGACAAGCTCCAGACCGGCCTCATTCAGGGACTCGCGCAGTTCGTTTGCGAAATAGGGTCGGTCGCGGCTGTGCAGCAACAGATCATAGAGCCCGGCGTCGTTGTTCTTGTGATCGACGACGAATTCGTTGCGCGCCAGCCAGTTAGTTTGCGGCAGATCCGCCAGAACGGTCTTGGCGACAGCCACCTGCGCCTCCGGCGCCTCGCCATCGCAAAGCGCCTTCAGCGCATCCTGCATCGGGTAGACGCCGGTCCGGCCCAGCGGGGCGTAGACCATCAGGCCCATGCCGCCATCCTCGGCCAACGCCGCCGAGAGCGCGTCAAAGCCCGCCTGCGGCTCGGGCAGATGATGCAGCACGCCGCAACAATCGATGTAGTCGAAGGGGCCGAGATCCGGCGCGGTCAAAAGGTCGCCGGTGCGAAACTCGATATTGGTCAGACCCCGAGCGCTGGCTCGCGCCTCCGCGACCTCCCGGCTGGCGGCCGACATGTCGAGATAGACGATCTCGGCCGGGCTTCCCACATCCGCCAGACGCTGCGCCAGCATGATCAGGGCGTCGCCCGTGCCGCCGCCGGCGACCAGCACACGATAGGGCTGAGACCAGTCGCGTGCGCCATTGTAGAAGAAATGGTCAATCTCAAGCGGGTTGGAGGGCGTTCCGACGATCAGGCGCTTGGCTTCGTCCGCCGGGTCGCGTTCGGGATAGGGATAGGCCTCATACTGCCGATTGACTGGGTCCATTTGCCACTCTCCGATCCGCCTCTTCGCTCGCCCTCATCGGATGCGCTGGATAAGGTGTCAACACGAATGGGATCGTCCCCACCGTTTCACAACCGCGTCAGTGGGATGAAACAGCGCTCGCGCTGCGCGTCGCGCGAGCCCATATCGCGCCGATAACCAGTCGCCGCGACAGAACGAGGATCAACGCCATGCCGACCGAAAACATCGAATTTACCGGGCATTCAGGCGATGTTCTGGCGGCGCGACTCGACATGCCGGACGGATCGGTGCACGCCTTCGCCCTATTCGCGCACTGTTTCACCTGTTCAAAGGACATCGCGGCGGCGCGGCGGATCGCGCAACATCTGCCCTCCGTTGGCATTGGCGTTCTGCGCTTTGATTTCACCGGCCTGGGCAGCTCGGGCGGCGAGTTCGCCGACACCACTTTCTCCTCCAATGTGGATGATCTGGTGATCGCCGCCGACTGGCTGCGACAGAACCATGCGGCGCCTCAATTACTGGTCGGACATTCACTGGGCGGGGCCGCTGTGTTGGCCGCGACTCCCAAAATTCCCGAAGTGAAAGCGGTCGCGACCATCGGCGCGCCGGCGGATCCCGAGCATGTCATCCACAATTTCGGCGGCATGATTTGCAAGATAGAGGATGAAGGCGCCGCCGAAGTGGAGCTGGCCGGACGGACTTTCACCATCAAGAAGGACTTCCTCGACGATGTCGCGCAAGCCAAGCTGGACGACTCGATCGGCAATCTGAAGGCGGCGCTGATGGTTCTGCACGCCCCCCGTGACGCGACGGTGGGGATCGAGAACGCCGCCGCGATCTTCGCCGCCGCAAAGCACCCCAAGAGCTTCGTGACGCTGGACAACGCTGATCACTTACTGTCGAGCGCCGAGGATGGCGACTACGCCGCCGAGGTGATCGCCGCCTGGTCGCGCCGCTACGTGGAGCGCGCGGCGAATACGACTCCGCTCGGCACCAAACCTGGCCTTGTCACCAGCCGAGAGGCCGACGCGGACAAGTTCCTGCAAAACATCGCGGTTGGGCCGAAGCACAAGTTCAAAGCGGATGAGCCCGCCTCTTACGGCGGAACGGATCTTGGCCCCTCGCCCTATGATCTGGTCTCCGCCGGGCTGGCCGCCTGCACCTCGATGACGGTCCGGATGTATGCGCGGCGGAAAGGCTGGCCGCTGGAGGACATCGCCGTCGATGTCGAGCACGGCAAGATCCACGCCACGGATTGTCAGGACTGCGAGGCGTCGAACGGCAAGATTGATGAATTCCGCCGTACGGTTCGCCTGACCGGCGACCTGACGGACGACCAGCGCGCCAAACTGATGGAGATCGCCGATAAATGCCCGGTTCACCGGACTCTGGAGAGCGAGGTGAAGGTGCGGACGACGCTGGGATAACGCCTTTATTTGAACCGGCGCGGCGCGCCGTATTCGCGCTCGCCGACCGGATGGCGGCGATCGCATACGGGGCCGAGAGAACCCAGTCTGCGCATTAGATCCAAAGAGACCGCCGACTAGAAGCGCCGTCGGACGCCCAGCGCCAGCGCGTTCGCGCCGCCGTCCTCGCCAAAAGTCCCGAAGCCGGTGGATCGATGATGAAGACGCGTCAGCACCTCCCAATCGTCCGCCGGCAAATCGAACGCCACTTCCGCCATCCAATAAACCATCGCCGCTTGGCTTTCGCCTTCATTCTCGACTTCCAGATGCGGCGCCTCGCTGGCGAAAGACGGACCAATCCCAAACGCCGCGCTGGTGTTCAAATGCGCGTCCCACGGAAATGCATTCCAGCGCGCCACGACGATTGGCGCGTTCAACTCCCAATGGGTTTGACCATGGAGATGGCGCACGATCTGGCCCTCAATCTCAATGTCCAGATCCTCGATTGGCTGGGCGATACGGGCCGAGACCGCGCCACCGACGAAATAGGAATCTTCGACTTTTACACCCGGGGGATCAACGAGTTCCCACCAATCATTGTCCAGCATCACACCGACAAACCCGGTCGCGGCGTAGGGCTTGTCGGCCAACGCGTATTCCGACTCGCGCTCGCCCGCGCAAGCGGCGCCCATAAACGCAATCGCACTCAGTAGTCCGTGTGGAGACCGCCTTCCATTCAGGCGGTTTGAGACGCGGCGACTTCGCATGGCCGAACCCTCCGGATCACCCTGAGTCAGCAAGTTCTCAATCCTGCAAACCAACGGCGACGGCCTGCTGCCTTCAAGGCCATCGCCTGTTCCGATCCCGCATCGATGCGACGCATAACGGGCATGCGACGCGCGGATCGTCTTCGCATTATGCCAGAACACGCGATTCGGCGTGAGGCCGTCTTCGAAGCCGGTCGAGTGACAGATGATCGGAGGCGGCCGAGTTGCGCGCCTCCCCCCTCGCCTGCTCTAATGGGTTCTCGAGCAGGTTCGATTCGGGGAGATGAGCCATATGACCGCCCCCGCCTCAAACGCCGCGCGTTCGGACGATGGTCTCTTCGCGGCGCAGACGGCAGCTTCAGACGCGTATGACGCCCACTCCATCGAGGTGTTGGAGGGGTTGGAACCGGTGCGAAAACGCCCCGGCATGTATATCGGCGGCACGGATGAGCGCGCGCTGCATCACCTTGTGGCCGAGGTGCTGGACAACTCGATGGATGAGGCCGTCGCCGGGCACGCCAGCCGGATTGAAGTGACGCTGAACGCGGACGGGTCCTGCACGATCGGCGACAACGGGCGCGGCATTCCGATCGACCCGCATCCTAAGTTTCCCGACAAGTCGGCGCTGGAAGTGATCCTGACGACGCTGCATGCGGGCGGGAAATTCTCCGACAAGGCGTATCAAACCTCGGGCGGCCTGCACGGCGTCGGCGTCTCGGTCGTCAACGCGCTCTCGGACCGGTTGGAGGTCGAGGTCGCGCGCGGTCGGGAGTTGTTCCGTCAGGACTTTAGCCGCGGCCTGCCGCAAGGCGGCCTGCGAAAAATCGGCGGCGCCCCGAACCGGCGCGGCACCAACGTGACCTTCCATCCCGATCCGGAGATTTTTGGCGAACGCGCCCGGCTGAAACCCGCCCGCCTGCACAAGATGGCGCGCTCGAAAGCCTATCTTTTCGGCGGCGTCGAGATCCGCTGGAAATGCGCGCCGGAGCTTCTGGGCGAAGGCGACGAGACGCCCGCCGAGGACGTGTTTCATTTCCCCGGCGGGTTGGAGGAATATCTGACCGCCACCATCGCCGGGGCGGAGACATTCGCGGAGCGCCCCTTCGCGGGCAAGGTTCAGTTTGCCGAGCGGTTCAATGACGGCACGGCCGGTTCCGTCGAATGGGCGATCACCTGGGCGCCGGGACGCGACGGGTTCGTGAACTCCTACTGCAACACGGTGCCGACGCCGCAGGGCGGCACGCATGAGAGCGGCTTTCGCTCCGCCGTCACCCGGGCGTTCAAGGATTACGGCGATCTGGTCGGCAACAAGAAAGCGGCGAACATCTCGGATGACGACGTGTTCGGCGCGGCCTGCGGCATGATCTCAGCCTTCATCGGCGACCCGGAATTCGTCGGCCAGACCAAGGAGAAACTGGCGACATCCGACGCCAACCGTCTGGTCCGCCTGTCGGTCAAGGATCGCGTGGACAACTGGCTGGCCTCGGACACCAAGACGGCGGGGGCGATCCTCGACTATCTGGTGCTGCGGGCCGAGGAGCGGCTGCGGCGGAGGGCGGAGAAAGAGACCCAGCGCAAATCGGCGACCAAGAAACTGCGACTGCCCGGCAAGCTGGCCGATTGCTCGGACGCTGCGCGGGACGGGTCCGAGATCTTCCTCGTTGAGGGCGACAGCGCCGGCGGCTCCGCCAAGCAGGCGCGGAACCGCAAGACGCAGGCGATCCTGCCCCTGCGCGGCAAGATCCTGAACGTCGCCAACGCGACGGCGGGCAAGATGGCTCAAAACCAGGAACTTCAGGACCTGATGCAGGCGCTTGGCGTGCAGCCCGGCACCAAGTTCCGCAGCGAAGACCTGCGCTACGACAAGGTCATCATCATGACCGACGCCGATGTGGACGGCGCGCATATCGCCTCGCTGCTGATGACGTTCTTTTTCACCCAGATGCGGCCGCTGATCGACCGGGGGCATCTCTATCTCGCCGCGCCGCCGCTTTACCGCCTGACGCAAGGGGGCAAATCGGTTTATGCGAGGGACGACGCTGATCGGGATCACCTGATGGAGACCGCGTTCAAATCGCGCGGGACGATCGATGTCAGTCGGTTCAAGGGCTTGGGCGAGATGATGCCGAAGCAATTGAAAGAGACCACGATGGATCCGAAGACGCGGATGCTGATCCAGGTCTCAATCGATGAGGACGAGCCGGGAGAGACAGGCGGACTGGTCGAGCGTCTGATGGGCCGAAAGCCGGAGCTGCGCTTTCAGTACATCACGGAGAATGCGAAATTCGCGTCCGACCTCGACGTCTGAGCGGCCGTAGTGTCCGGCCTCATCCGACGCCCGGTCGCCGAGCGTCTGGCGAGGAGCGCATAGGAGGATCAGACATGACGCGGATCGCACGTCTTATCTGGCGGGGCGGCCCACTGCTTCTAGCTGTGGCAGTCGCCGCCTGTGCCAGCATGGCCGGCGACAGTATTTACAACACCAAGTTTCACACCGGCTACGCGCCGTCAAATTTTCGCAGCATGGCTGCCGCAGGCGCGCCGATCGAAATCTTTGGATCGCCGCCTGGCGGCGCGACGGAAGAGGAAATCGTCGCTTCGATCCGAATGCCGCGCCGTCTCGGGTCGACCCCGCCCGTGGTCGCGGAGGCTCCCGGTCAGGGTCAAAGGTTGGTTTTCGCGTTCTCGGTGAGCGGATCGGTGAACGGGCCTGAGCTTTGCGCCGGAAATATACCCGGCGGCGAGTTTGAGGACCGGCTCGAAGTGTTCGGCGCCTTCTGTCGCGGTGATCGAGTGCTGACGCATTCCCAGATGTCCATCGCGGGCCCTGTCGGACCGCCAGACCCGCAATTCACCAGCGCGATGAGCCGCCTGATCGACATTCTTGGACCTCGGCAGGACCCGAACCGGAAGCGGAATAATTGCAGGCTCAGAAGGTGCCGGTGAAGGAGCGCGCTGTTGGATCGGCCGTCCTCGGATGTATAGGAACGATAAAAATGGCTAAGACCGGTACTCTGTTGGCCGCATTGGCGGCGGCGCTCGCCCTCTCCAACTGCGGCTCCGTGGGCGGCGAGTTGATCTTCAACACCAAGTATCAGTCAGGCTACACCCCTTCGAACTTCCGAAGCATGGCCGCCGCGGGCGCGCCAATCGAGGTTTTTGGATCGCCGCCCGGCGGCGGTTCACCCGCGGAAATTGTCGCGGCGATCAGAATACCCGGCCGCTTTGGCTCAGCGCCGCCTGTTCTTACAGAATCCCCCGGACAGGGGCAGCGGCTGGTCTTCGCCTTCTCGGTCAATGGCGCAGTGCACGGTCCGGCGCTATGCGCCGGTGATGTGGCGGCCGGCGCGTTTGACGATAGGCTCGAGGTTTTTGGCGCCTACTGCCGCGGCGAGCGCGTGCTCACCCACTCGCAATTGTCCGTCAGCGGTCCGGTCGGCCCCTCTGACCCGCGATTTACCCGCGTTATGGCGCGCCTGATTGATATTCTTGGCCCCCGCACCGATCCCAATCACCGAAACAGAAGTTGCCAACCGTTTTGCGTCTAGACGAGCGGTTTTACCTCAGCCGCCGGTTTCAGACCCGGAGAAGGTGTAAGATGTCGAAGAAATACAGACTAGCGGTCGTCTGCGTTACGGCGCTCACCCTCGTCGCCTGCGATGACGGCCCCACGATCACCCATGTCAACGCGACGACGAAGCTCGACAAGTCGCGCATTGCGACGACGGCGGCCGGCGGCTTTCCGACGGAGGTGCATGGCGCGCCCTTTCCGGGCATCGAACCGTTTCAGGTCGCGGAGGTCCTGAAGATGCCGCAGGGCTGGCCCGGGGGCGTCGCGTTTCGCGCCGTCGAGCCGGGTTCGCATGACTATCATTCGCCGATCCGCCTGGTGTTGGTCTTCAATGGCGGCAATCCGGATCACAACTATCATTGCAAGCTGAAAGAGCCGCTCAAGACCGCGCCGCCTTCTGGCACGGGGTTCGATGTGAACGCGGTGTTCTGCTCGGGCGAGGAGTATTTCGCGACCGGTTATATGAAAGCGCCAAAAGTGACGGGGGAGGACGCCACCGGATACCGCAAGGCGATGCGGCAGCTGTTGCGGGTCATCCTCGATCAGATCGACCAAAACAAGGATTGAGGGCGCGGTTAGCCCGCCAGCGACTCTTTTAGCTCCTCCAACTCCAGCCACTCCAGTTCGGCCGACTCCAACGCGTCGCGGCGGGTGGTTAGGGCCTCGGTCGCCTTCTCGAATTTTTTCGGATCGCGGGCGTATAGATCAGGGTCCGCAAGCAACTCCTCCAGCTTGTCGATCTCAGCCGTCAGGCGCTCCATTTCGTCGGGCAACTCATCCAGCCGCCGCTGCTGATTGAAAGAGAGCTTGGTGCGCGCCTTCGGCGCCCGTTCGGCGCGGACTGCGGCCGGCCTGGCGTCCTTGCGGGGCTTGGACGGCGCCTCTGCAGGGCCCACGCCCTTTTGCGCCTGATAGTCGGTCCAGCCGCCCGCATAGACGGTGGCGCGGCCGTCCCCCTCCATCGCGATGGTGGTCGCGGCGATCCGATCGATGAAATCACGATCATGGCTGACCAGAAGCACCGTGCCGTCATAATCGGCGAGCAGTTCCTGCAACAGATCCAATGTCTCCACATCCAGATCATTGGTCGGCTCATCTAGCACCAGCAGGTTCGATTCCCGCGCCATCAAACGCGCCAGCAGCAGCCGGGCGCGTTCCCCGCCCGACAAGGCGCGGACGGGGCCACGAGCCTGACGCTCATCGAACAGGAAATCCTTCAGATAGCCGATCACATGGCGGGGCCGGCCGCGCACCATCACCTGATCGTTCGAGCCTTTCACGCTGGTCGCGGGATCGCCGGTCAGCGTCTCCCATATCGACTTGTCGGGATCGAGCGCGGCGCGGGTCTGATCAAACACCGCCTTGACGAGGTTCAGGCCGATCCGCACCTCGCCCGCATCCGGCGCGACCTCTCCCGTCAGCAGCTTCAGCAGCGTCGTCTTGCCGGCGCCGTTCGGGCCGACCAGCGCCAGCCGATCGCCGCGCATGATGCGGATCGAGAAATCCTTCAGAATCGGCCGCCCATCGTACGACTTGGCGATATTCGTGGCCTCGGCGACCAGTTTGCCGGATTTCTGACCGCTTTCCAGCGCCATCGCTGCGACGCCGGGCTGGGCGATCTGCCGTGCGCGCGCTTGACGCATATCGGCCAGCCGCCGCACCCGGCCCTGATTGCGCTTGCGCCTTGCCGAAATCCCTTCGACCGTCCAGCGCCCCTCGGACTGGATCAGGCGGTCGAGCTTGTGGCGGGCGGAGCGCTCCTCCTCATAGGTCTTGTCGCGCCATTCCTCGAATTTCTCAAACCCGCGATCCAGACGTCGCGCCTCGCCCCGATCGAGCCAGAGGATGGAGCGGGTCAGGCGGCGCAGGAACGCCCGGTCATGGCTGATCAGCAAATACGCCGCGCGGGTGTCGGCCAGATGCTGCTCCAGCCACTCGATCGCGCGAATATCCAGATGGTTGGTCGGCTCATCCAGCAGCATCAGTTCCGGCTCGCCCGCCAGCAGGCGCGCAAGAGCGGCGCGGCGGCGCTCGCCCCCAGACGCGGTGGCGGGATCGGCCTCCGCCAGCACTTCCAGCCCCTCCATCGCCATCTCCGCTCGATAGGCCTCTTCAGGGGGAAGATCGGCGGCGGCGTAGTCGCCCAGCGTCGAAAATCCTTTAAAGTCTGGCTCCTGTGGCAAATAGGCGATGCGCGCGCCAGGCCGGACGGTCCGCGCGCCCTCATCGGGATGCGTCAGCCCGGCGAAGAGCTTGAGCAGGGTCGATTTGCCGGATCCGTTGCGACCGACCAGCGCGGCGCGCTCGCCCGGGTGAATGGCGACATCCAGCCGGCGAAGAGCGGAGTCCCCCCGAAACCGAGCGTGACGTCAGAGAGCGTTAAAATCGGGGGCGCAGCCATGACCGCGGACCTAGACTGCGCCGGAAATCGGGTCAACAGCGCTTTCACCGACGCCGCCGAGCCGCTAGCATCGCACGGACCCGACAGACATCGAGTTTTCCGCATGGATCGCGCTGCTTCCTCCCCGCTCAACCCCGCCCTGGCGGCGACATTTTCGCCCCCGGTGATGGAGGCGCGGCGGTGGATCGCGGAATGCGACTTTCCCGCGGATCGCCCGTTGATCAATCTCAGCCAGGCGGCGCCGGTCGCCCCGCCGCCGGAGCCGATCCGGGCGGAGATCGCTCGCGCCGCGCTGGAGGAGCCCGACGCGCATATCTATGGCCCTGTGCTTGGCGATCCGGAGTTGCGAGCCGAGATCGCGGCGCAATGGTCTGCGACCTATGGGGGCGATATTGCGCCCGAAGACGTGGCGGTCACTGTGGGCTGCAATCAGGCCTTCGTCGCCGCGCTCGCGACGCTCGCCGGACCGGGCGACGCGGTGATCCTGCCGACGCCATGGTATTTCAACCATCGCATGTGGCTGGAGATGGCCGGCGTCGAGGCACGCCTTCTACCCTGCGGCGAAGATTGCCTGCCGGACGTCGAGGCCGCTGCGGCGCTGTGGGACGAGCGTGTGAAGGCGATCATTCTGGTCACGCCCAACAATCCGACCGGCGCCGAGTATCCACCAGACCTAATCGCGAACTTCTACGATCTTGCAGAGTCTTCCGGGATTTCCCTGATCCTGGATGAGACCTATCGAGACTTCCGGCAAAGCACCGATGCGCCGCATGATGTTTTCAAGAATACCGATTGGAAAAACACGCTTATTCATCTTTATAGCTTCTCGAAGGTCTATCGGCTGACGGGGCACAGGATTGGCGCGTTGATCACTGATCCCGCGCGTCTGTCACAGGCGGAAAAGCTGCTGGACACCGTCACGATTTGCCCGCCTCGTCTGGGGCAGCGCGCCGCGCTGTTCGGGCTTCGGAACATGGGCGACTGGGTGGCCTCGGAGCGCCTTGAGATCCTGCGACGCGGCGAGGTTCTGCGCGCGCTTTACGCAGAGCGGCTACCAGACTGGCGGTTGCTGTCATCGGGTGCCTATTTCGCATTCATTGAGCCGCCCTCCGATCTTCCGTCCGACATTCTCGCCGAACGGCTGGTCGCCGAACAGTCGCTGCTCGCCTTGCCCGGCACAATGTTCGGCCCTCGGCGCAAGGACGGCGGATCGGGTCTCGCCGAGCGGACGATCCGGCTCGCCTTCGCCAACGCTGATGATGAAGGGTTGGCGGAGGCTGTCCGGCGGCTGGCCGACTTCAAGCCATGACAAAGCCGACACGCAGCTTCTATGAGTTTTTCGCCGGCGGCGGCATGGCGCGGATCGCGCTGGAGCAGTGCGGCGGCTGGCGCTGCGCGCTCGCCAACGACATCGACGCGCATAAATGCGCCACCTATCGCGACAATTTCGGCGACACGGATCTGATCGAGGGTGATGTAGCTTCGCTGAAGCTGCGCGACCTACCCGGCCGCGCCGACCTCGCTTGGGCGTCCTTTCCATGCCAGGACTTATCGCTGGCGGGCGGACGTCGCGGCATGGACGCGGCGCGATCCGGCGCGTTCTGGCCGTTCTGGCGATTGATGGAAGGCCTCGGCGCAGAGGGTCGCGCCCCGCGCGCCATCGTCATAGAGAACGTGTCCGGATTGCTGACCTCCGGCGACGGTAAAGATTTCACGGCGCTTTGCGACGCCGTCGCCAGCGCCGGGTATCGCTTTTCCGCCCATATCATCGACGCCGCCGCCTTCCTTCCCCAGTCACGCCCGCGTCTCTTCGTCATCGCTTGGCGTGGCCCCGCCCCCGTACAGGAAGGCGATCTCTGGTCCAGTCCGCGACTGGAAAGGGCTCTGGCGGCCCTGCCCTCCGCGCCCGCCGCCGCGCTGAGCCGTCTGCGCCTGCCGGCCCCGCCTGTCGCCAACACAGATCTGGCGGCTCTGTTGGAGAAGGACCCGGCGGATGTCGGTTGGGCGCCGCAGGCAAAGGTGGCGCAACTCTGCGCCATGATGAGCGTGCGGCAGCGCGCCAAGCTCGACGCCGCCGTCGACAGGGCGCGACGCGACGGCGTCCGGCAGGTGGGCGCCGCCTTTCGCCGGATGCGCCCCGATGGCCAGGGCGGCGCAGTGCAACGGCTGGAGGCCCGCTGGGACGTCGCCGGATGCCTGCGCACCCCCGCTGGCGGATCCTCGCGACAATCGCTGCTGATCGCGGAACCGGACGGCGCGGTGCGCGCGCGGCTGATCTCAGGCCGGGAGGCCGCGCGTCTGATGGGCGTTCCCAACGATTATCGCCTGCCGAACAGTCATTCGCGCGCCATCAAAGTGGCCGGGGACGGCGTCGCGGTTCCGGTGGCGAGATTCATCGCCGAACACGCCCTGTCTCCCATTCTGGCGCGCCTCGATCACGCAAAAGCGCCCACTTCTCGCGCGCGAGGCCTTGAAGCCGCCGCAGCCTCCGCCTAAACGACAATCCGAGCGCCTGACGTCGCGCCTTATTGGAGATCGCCATGCTGAACAGTTTGCGTGGGGCCACCGGGTCCTGGATTGCGAAAATCTTTCTGGGCTTGCTGGTCCTGAGCTTCGCCGTTTGGGGCATTGGCGACATCTTCATCTCACGCAACGCGGACTCCATCGCCACTGTCGGCGACCGAGAGATTGACGTGAACCGCTTCGCGCAGGCGCTGCGCAATCAGACCGCCGCGCTGGAGCAACAAATCGGCCGCCCGCTGTCGATGCAGGAGGCGCAGGCGTTGGGCGCGCCTCAGTCCGCGATCGCCGATCTTGCGCGGCAGGAAGCGATGTTCGCCGAGGCCGACGATCTGAGCGTCTCCGCCTCGGACATCAACATCCAGCTCTCCATCGCGATGAACCCGGCCTTTCACAACGCGCTTGGCGAGTTCGATCCGGCCCAGTACCGCCAGACGCTGGATTTCAGCGGCGTCAGCCCGGCCGAATACGAGGACGGCCAGCGCCGGGCGCTGGCCAGCAACCTCGTCTCACAATTCGCGGGCCTTGGATACCAGCTGCCCAGCGGCATGGCGGAGCGGCTGCATCTTTTCAACAATGAATCGCGCCGCTTTCACTATGTGACGCTGGATCGGCAGGCGGCCGGAGAGATCGAGGCGCCGGACGATGCTGCCCTGCAGGCTCATCTGGAAGCGAATGCGGAGGATTTCTCCTCGCCTGAGTTTCGCACCGCGCGTTTTATCGTCGTCAGCCCGGACGAACTCGCTAAGCAGCAGAGCGCCACAGATGCCGAGGCGCGCGAGATCTATGAGATCCGCAAAGTCTTCTACAACACGCCGGAAACGCGCGCGATCCGCCGCATCGTTTATCAATCGGACGAGGAGGTCGAGGCGGCCAAGGCGAAGCTGGATGGCGGCGCGACCTTCTTTGATCTCGCGGCGGAGCGGGACCTAACGCCTGCGGACACGTTTTTGGACGAGGGGTCGGCGGGCAGCTTTGAGACCGGCGTCGCAGAAGCCGCCTTCGCGCTTTCGGAGCCGGGCGTGGCGGGTCCTGTGCAAACGGATTTCGGCCCCGCGCTCATCCAGGTCGACTCGATCACGCCGGGTTCCGTCCGCAGTTTCGAGGACGTGCAGCAGGAGCTTGAGGACACGGTCCGCCGCGACAAAGCGTTGGACGAAATCCTGCGGATCGAGACCGAGATCGCCGACTTTGTTGAAGGCGGGGCCGATCTGGACCTGATCGCCCGCAATCTCGGCTTCGAGGTGAGCGCAACGCAAGCACTGGATTCGAACGGGGCCTCGCCAGACGGCGCGGTCACTGGCGCGTCGGCGGATCCGGCTTTTCTGACCGCGCTCTTCGCTGCGGAAAAGGAATTTGTCGCCGGCCCGCTCTCTCTCTCCGACGACTCCGTGGTTTTGCTCAGTCTGACCGACGTGACGCCACCCGCATTGCGTCCGCTGGAGGAGGTGCGCGGCGCCGTGATTGAAAGCCTCGAAGAAGCGGAGGTCGCAGCTCAACTCGCCCAATTGGCGGAGGAAATCGTCGATCGCGTCAACGAAGGCGTCCTGTTTGCGCAGGAGGTGGACCCGTTCGGCAAAGTCCTGACGGCCAGTTCGGAACTGACCCGCGGTCAGGCGACTGTCGATATCCCGTCCGACCTGGTCCGCGCTCTTTTTGAGCAGAAGGAAGGCGGCGCCAGTTGGGCTCCGTTGGGCGATGGAACACGCGTCGTGATTGGACAGGTGTTTGAGGTCAATACGCCGGAGGGCGAAGAATCGGACGCGGAAAAAGCCTCCCTCGCCGGTCAGATCAACATGATCGCCCAGGCCGACATTCAGGAGATGCTGACCCGCGCCGCCGTCGCCGATCGCGGCGTCTTGGTCAACAATTCAGCGATTGAACAGACTTTGGCCGATCTTGGCGGCTATGCCCGATAGCGTGCCGCGAATGCCCTCAGAGGCGCTTTCCTTCAACGTCTCAGCGGCGTCGCTGTAATTCACCACGACTTTGGGCGCTTCGGGCGGCGTGCCGGCGATGATGATGTCGTCGCCCCGCGCGCCGTTCATGACCTGCGCGACATGGGTCAAAGGCGCGACGACGACCTTCTGGCCGTCATGCTTGCGCATCCAGCTTTTCACCGACTGAACTGTCACGACATGGGGGTTTCCGATCGCGATCGCCCCGCCATTTTTCTTCGCTTGCTCGACGGCGGCGTCCAGCTGCCGATGAATAGCGGACGTATGGCGTTTTTCATCGATGAAGACATTGTTGCCGGCGGCCAGCAGATCAGCCTCCCGCGCGGCTTTCTCAGCGACGCTGTTCGATGAATTCCGGCTGTCGAGGAACAGACCGCCTTCTTTCGCCACTTCCTCCATCACCACTTTCATGACCCGACTGTCTTCGGTCGCGGCGCCGCCCCGGTGGCTATTGACGCCGATATACCCGTCAAACTGCGACAGATGCCATTGCGCGGTCTCCTGCACCTGCACGTCGCTCATCGCATTCAGGATCGGGCGCGGACCGAGATCCGCGTCGGAGGAGTTGGCCTCCATCGGCATGTGCACCAGAACCTCGCGCTGGCTGGCGCGCAGCGTCTTCGCAATCGAGGCGGCGTTGGGCGTCGACGGAATCACAGAGACGGTCACCATACGCGACATGGATCTCACGTCCTGAACCTCGGCGCCGTAGTCGCCCACTTCGTCGATGACGATGGCCAGAACCGGCAGCCCCTTGGGGTTGGCCGGCGGCGCGACGCCGTTGCGAACCCATGCAGGGCGCGTGTCCTCATAATCCACGACGCGCAACCCGGACTCGCCTGTGCCCTGAATGGCGGCCAGAACGGCTTCCCGCGCCGCGTCGCGCCCGGCGTCCTCCTGATGATCTGGCGTCAGTTCGGATGGCGCGCGCGCCGATTCAAGGCTAGATCGCGGCTGCGCGCCGAGCGAGGCGAGCACCACCGGCGCAGGCGCGTCTGACGCCGGGGGGGCCGTATCCAAGGGCTCGGCGATAGCGGCAGCCGGGTCCGGCGTCACATCCGGCGTCGTCGGCAGGTCGAACTCCGGAGCCTCGCCAATCATGTATGCGTCGATCACGGCCGTATCCGATCCGGTCTCGACGTCGAAGACATGCGGTCCGCCAAGACTGATGCTGGCGATCATCAGCTCGCGCCTGCGATCGGCGGGAGGCGACCCAAGCAATTGCTCCAGAACCGGCGCCTCGGAGGCGGGCTGCGCATCTGCGGGCCGGGCCGGTTCGGCCCCAATATTGACGACGCCTAAAGTCGCACTCAAAGCGGTTTGAGCATATTCTTTTGGGACCTCAGAGAACGTGAACCCGGCGGGTGTGGCCGAAGCCAGTTGCACCAGTTCCGTCGGCGGGCGCGCGCCATTGGGCGTCGCCGGGCCTGTCGTCACAACTGACGTGCCTCCGCTACTGGCCTTTGGGGTTGGCGCAGCGGCCAAATCATAGCCGACAAGAAGCGCCGCAATAGCTGTTTCCGCCGCGCCATCCGCGCTCACGCCATGCGGCGCGGCGATCGCAGATCCCAACAATTCCGGGGTGGCCTCGCTGAACGACGCCACTTCAATCGCGCCGATGTTCTCGCGATGGGCGAGATCGGATTGAAGCGCGCCGAAGACCGAGCTTGGCGCTTTCAGATCGGCGGCGGCGCGCATCATGCCGAGATCAACGTCCAGCGCCGCGAATTGGGGGTATTTCGGCGCGCTCGGCTCCGCGACAAGCGCCTCTGCGGCGGATTTCGGAAAGAAAACCGCCGTCGTCGTGTCGGTCGATGTCGATCCGGAATCATAGGCGGCGATTTCGGACACGCCCGGAAGCGTCGGCGCCGCCCCGCCTGCGCCAAGCGATGCTGAAGGCGACGTCAAAGCATCGACAATTGCCGCGCCATTCGATCCAGCGCCAAGCGCGGCGACAACCGACACATCCTTGTGTCTCGGGTTTTGCGCCAACGACGCTGAGCCCGCTCGAAGCGCCCCGGCGCCCGATGCGAGTCCAAAATCAGCCGGACGCAGATCCAGCGCGGCGATCTGCGGATTGCGGGGCTCGGCGGGAAGCGGCCGGGCCGACCCAATCGACATCGGCAGGGATTTGGCGATCGCCGCCGGATCCGCTCCATCCGCCGGTTGGGCGTCGGACGTGCGGCGAGACGGAACTTGCGGACTCTCGATCGCCGATGCGCGCCCGAGCGAGAACTGGTCCACGCCAAGCGCCCCGACTTGCGGATTGCCCGGCTCCGGGGGCAAGGCCTGCGTCGCGCCGATGAGCTTGGGCAGAGATTTGACTGCTCCGGCGCCCGTCAACTCTGACGCGCCCTGACTATCGAGCGCACCCGACTGGCCCTGCGGCGACAAGGAAGCAATTTGCGTAGGCCCGGCGTTATTACCCGTCCCTTGAGCGACCGGGCGCCCGCGTGCATCCAAGACAAAGGGAGTCACCGGCTCCGCGCCTAAAACTTGCGCAGACGCGATGGATTTCGGCGCGGATTGGCCGAGAAACGCCTGCTCCGAGCGCGCCGCAGCCTGCGGAACAGCGCTCTCCGGGGCAGTCGCGGCGGGGCTCAGATCAAGCGATGCAATTCGCGGATTAGCGGGCGCCGCAGGCAGGCCCGGCGCCGCCTGAAGCAGGCTTGGCGCAGATTTCAGAAGATCAGAGTCGGCCGCGCCGGACGCATTCCCATCGCCCGATATCGACAGAGACGCGATTTGCGGCAACGCGACGCTGCTGGCCGGACCCGGCGCAATCGGCCGCGCGCCAGACGATGATATGTTCGGATTCCCCGGTTCGGCGGAGAGGTTTTGCAGCGCATCCGCCGATTTCGGCGAAGACAGAGCGAGTTGGACACCCCCTCCTGACACGGCGGGCGTGCTGGGGCTTGAGGCGCGGGATAGATCGGCGCCAACGACGGACGGCGACAGCGCGGCCGCGCCAGAACCGGACGGGTCGGCGCTCAGAGCCGCGATCTGTCCGGGGGCGGCAGGACCATCCGGGTTCGCTGCGCCAAATTGCGAGGCGGCGTCGGTGGACGATTGAGGATTGGTTCCGATCTCAGGGCCAATTCCACCCGCCGCAGCCAGTTCCGCGGATTCGATCGAACGCTCGACAGAGGGAAGCGCGCCATCGCCCCTCGCCTCGCCATCTGCCAGCCCCGGTGTCGCAATGCCGGGCGCGGCGTCGGCCGAAGCCGTTTCAATCTGTTGATTTTCTTCCGTTTTCTGTTGATTGGCGGTCGTCGCAGTCGCGACGGCGACAGCCTCGCTGTCGATCGGATCCGGCGCATTGTTCGAATCGTCGGACATGGCCGGATCGGTCACCTTCGGACGCTTTGTCTCTGGCGGCGTCGCGTCCGCGACATCGACCGGTTCCGGTAAGAACTTGTCGACAGCCAAAAACGCGCCAGCGCCCACAAGACAAAGCAACCCGCCCAGGACGAAACTCGCCTGGTACGAATTGCGTGACTTGCGCGGCTCACCGAGGACCCCCCGCAATGAGCGGAGTTCTTGTTCCTCTTGCGTGAACTCTAACTCTTCCGGCGTCTCCAACACTTACCTCACATACGGGAAGGCCCGGTTATTTGGGCTACTTTCCGGCGACCGTCACTTCAGACTTCGCGTTGATCACCCCTGCGACATGGGTGATCGGCGCGACCATTACTTTTTTACCATCGTTCTGTTCGATCCAGCGCTTCACGGCGCGCACCGTCGCGGGATGCGGATTGCCGAGCGCGACCGCCGCGCCGTGACGACGCGCCAAGGCGGCGGCGGCGTTCAATTCGCCCATAATAGCGCCGATAGAGACATCATTGTCGATAAATCTGTGATTGCGCGTCGCCAGCATGCCTGCGTCCAGGGCGGCCTTCTCGGCCAGGCTCTTCGTCGACGTGCGGCTGTCCAGGAACATCAGACCGCGCGAAGACAGTTCCGCCATCAACGCCTCCATCACACGCGGCGCGCGAGTCGCGCGGGAGCCGAGATGGTTGTTCACCCCGACATAGCCGCTGAATTGCGACAGATGCCAGCGCGCGGTGTCGCGCACTTCCTCGTCGGTCATCTTCTTAAGAATTGGACGCGGCCCCTCTTTGAAATCCGCATAGGTCTCCATGGGCATATGCACCAGAACCTCACGACCGCTGGCGCGCAGCTGCGACGCGATCAGGGCGGAGTCCGGCGTGGACGGAATGACCGACGTCGTCACCATCGGCGACAATGCGACCACCTCTTCGATCGGCGCGCCGTAGGCCCCGACTTCGTCGATGACGATCGCCAGCACCGGCAGATTTTCCGGGTTGGCGCGGGGGGCGACGCGATGGCGACGCCAGGCGCTGTCCTCGTCGCTCATCACGGCGACGCGGGCTTCGTCTCGCCCTCTATCCGATTGATACAGAACGCTAACTTCGCTTGGCTCGGACGCATTTAACAGGCCGACCGGCGGCTCAGCGCCCAGCACAGCCACGACTGCGGGGGCCTTCAGGACCGGCGTCCTTGCGTGCGGCGCGGCAGTCAACGCGTCGAGCGGCGCGGCGAAGGACGCGGCCGGATTCACATTCAGCTCCGGCGTGGCGGGAACGGAGCTCGTCGGCTCCACCAGCACAGCAAAATCGGACCCGCGCGTCGGGTCCAGATCGAACGCGTTGGTCGACGCCATGCTGACTTCGATCTTAGGAATGCCGCGCTCGCCGAGATCGACGGGCGCCCGCGGCGCATCCAGAACGGACGGAGCAGTTCGCGCGGACGTCACGTCTGTGGATCCGGTCGGCGCCAAGGCGATCTCGATCTCTTTGAAGTCGACGCTCATGTCGATCTGACCGGAGGGCATGGAAGGGGCCGTGGGTTCGACTTTCGCGACAGCGACCGTGGAACCCGGTTGAAACTCATCAGGCCGGGTCGCGAGATTCGACGCCGGAGTGGTCGCAGGTTTAGACACGGAAGAGACAGCGGCCGGGACGCCCCGCTCCCGGGGCATGGTTTCAATGCGAGGTTGCTCAGCGATTGATGTCGCCAAAGCGACCTTCTGGTTAACGGGTTCCCGGTTTTCAGGGGCGTTGGACGGCGACGGGGCGGTCGTAAGATCCGCCGTCTTGGTTTCGGCGGACGGGGCGGTGATAGGATCAGTGACGGTGGTTGGCGTCGCAATGGCGGCGAGTTTCTGAGGCGCTGCCGCACTGTCCTCCATACCCACGTCATCATCGTCAATCTTCGCGACGCCCGCAGACTGCTCCCTAACAGGCGCGTCGCCCTTCGCCATAGTGGAGTTCTGCGTGGGCGCGGAAATAGTAGCAACAGATGTCGGGACTGGATCGGCGGAGCGTTCAGGCGCGTGGTCTACGATGACCTGCCGGGAAGGCTCAGGCGCGAAGGTGTTGATCGACGGCGCGGCGTGCGTGAACCCGTCATAGACAATGATCGAGCTGACCAGAGCCAGCCCGCTCACTCCGCCCATCATCATACCCGGCCGGAAAGAGCCGCGCTTCCTTGTTGCGGACAGAGTCGCCCTCAAACTACGTTGGTCGTCCATTCACTCAACTCCAACACACACGCGGCGAATGGGCCTGACTCCTCTTACACATATCGAGGGTCCGCCTGCGCCGAACTTGACGTTCGGTCCTTGATCGCGGCATGCATGCCTTAACCAAACCGAAACGTGGTACGCGAAACACAGGGGCATTAGACACAAGCTGGAACCTAAATTCGAGGATTCTCTTCAGAACACCCTGCAAGAGTCCGGAAAATCTAGGTAAATTTGCGTCGAGTGAATCACAATCGCAACACATTCGTCCACGATTTGAACGCAATTCGAGGCAATCGAAAAGAAAGTGAGTCGCATGACTGAGGGATTGAAACCGCTGATCGGCAAGGCCGCTGCTGGTCCCCTGACCCGCGAAGAGGCGGAAGAAGCCTTCGAAGCGATCATGTCGGGCGAGGCCAGCCCCGCCCAGATCGGCGGCTTTCTGATGGCGCTGCGCACGCGCGGCGAAAGCGTTGATGAATACGCCGCGGCGGCCAGCGTGATGCGCGCCAAAGCCGCCAAAGTTCGGGCGCCCGACAACGCGATGGACATCGTGGGCACCGGCGGCGACGGCAAGGGCACGCTTAACATCTCCACCGCCACGGCGATCGTCGTTGCAGGCGCAGGCGTCACCGTCGCGAAACACGGCAACAAGGCGATCAGTTCACGCGCCGGGGCTGCGGACGCGCTCACCTCCATGGGTGTGAACGTTATGGTCGGCGCGGAGGTGGCGGAGAAAGCGCTGGAGGAGGTCGGGATCGCCTTCATGATGGCCCCGATGCACCACTCTGCGATGCGCCATGTGATGCCGGTTCGGCTGGAACTGGGGACCCGCACGATTTTCAATATTCTCGGCCCCTTGACCAACCCGGCCGGCGTCAGGCGGCAGCTGACCGGCGCATTCTCGGTCTCGATGCTGCGCCCGATGGCGGAGACGCTGCGCGAGCTTGGGGCGGAGAAAGCCTGGCTGGTGCACGGCGCGGACGGCACCGACGAAATTTCAATCTCAGGCGCGACAGACGTTGTGCAACTGGCCGATGGCGCTATCACAGAGTTTGAGGTCTCGCCGGAAATCGCCGGGCTGTCCTCGCATCCGTTCGAAGACATTCTGGGCGGCGAGCCAGAGCAGAACGCCGCGGCGATGCGCGCGCTGCTGGACGGCGCCGAGGGCGCTTACCGAGATGCAGTGCTCTTGAACGCCGCCGCCGCGCTGCTGGTCGCCGATCGCGTGCAGTCGCTTGAAGAAGGCGTCTCAATGGCGCGCGAGAGCATCGACTCCGGCGCCGCCAAGGCGAAAATCGAAGGCCTGGCGAAGATCACGCAGGCGGCGGGGTAAACACAGCTGAGGTTCACCCCACCCCAGCGCCACGATAGAAAGCGCTCATGAGCACAATTCTGGACAAGATCAAGGCCTACAAGCTTGAGGAGGTCGCGGCCCGCAAGGCGGCGCGTCCATTGGCCGAGGTGGAGGCGGCGGCCCGGGCGGCGGACGCGCCACGGGGGTTCGCGGCGGCGCTCGATAGCACTGTTCAGTCCGGCCGCTACGGTTTGATCGCCGAGATCAAGAAAGCCAGCCCGTCCAAAGGGTTGATCCGCGCCGATTTCGACCCTCCGACGCTGGCGAAGGCCTATCAGGCGGGCGGCGCAAGCTGCCTCAGCGTCTTGACGGACGGCCCCTCCTTTCAGGGCGCGGATGAATATCTGACGGCGGCGCGCGCAGCCACCGCCCTGCCCTGCATCCGCAAGGACTTCCTCTATGACCCCTATCAGGTCGCGGAGGCCCGAGCGCTGGGCGCGGATTGCATTCTAATCATCATGGCGAGCCTTTCCGACGCGCAGGCGGCGGAGCTTGAGAGCGCGGCCCACCAATGGGGCATGGATGCGCTGATCGAAGTGCATGACGAGGCGGAGCTGGAACGCGCGCTGGCGCTGAAGTCCAAGCTGCTGGGTGTCAACAATCGCAATCTCAACACATTCGAGACGGATCTGGCGACGACCGAAAGGCTTTCTCGATTGGTTCCGCCGGATCGGGAGCTGGTGGCTGAATCCGGACTCTTCACGCCGCAGGATCTGGCTCGAATGGCGAAATCCGGCGCCAGGCGGTTTCTGATCGGAGAAAGCCTGATGCGGCGGCCGGATGTGGCCGCCGCGACGCGCGAGATCCTCGCCGACCCGGCCCCCGCCAGCGGCGCAACCGCCGGAGCGGGCGCGGCATGAGCGAGTTCACCCATTTCGACGACAAGGGCGCGGCCACGATGGTCGACGTCTCGAAAAAAGACGTCACCAGCCGTGTGGCGGTGGCGCGCGGCGCGGTGGAGATGGCCCCCGAGACGCTGGCGATGATCGTCGAGGGCCGCGCCAAAAAGGGCGATGTTCTGGCGGTCGCGCGGCTGGCCGGGATCATGGCGGCCAAGAAGACCTCTGATCTGATCCCGCTCTGCCATCCGCTGCCGATCTCGAAAGTCGCGGTGGAGCTGACGCCGGACGCCGAGACCAACCGGGTGGAGATCGAGGCCACGGTGAAGGTCACGGGCCGCACCGGGGTCGAGATGGAGGCGCTGACCGCCGTCTCCACCGCGGCCCTCACCGTTTATGACATGGCGAAAGCAGTGGATAAGGCGATGCGGCTGACCGATATCCGGCTTGCGCTGAAAGAGGGCGGCAAATCCGGCCGGTTCGAGGCCGAAGGCGAAGCCGCGCCCAAATCTGCGTGACCTCAACCGCAATGGAGGCCTTCATATGATCTCTGTCGAGGAGGCCCGCGAGCGTATCGTCGCGTTGATGCCAAAAATGGGCGCCGAGAGCGTGCCGCTCGAAGAGGCGGACGGGCGCATTCTGGCGTCGCCGGTCGTCGCCACGCGCAACCAACCGCCCTTTTCCTCCTCCGCCATGGACGGCTACGCGGTGCGCGCGACGGACGCCGCGCCCGGCTTCCAATTGCGTGTGATCGGCGAATCCGCGGCGGGATCCCGTTTCGACGGTGAGGTCAGCCATGGCGAGGCCGTCCGGATCTTCACGGGAGCGCCCCTGCCCGCCGGCGCCGACGCGGTTCTGATTCAGGAGAATGCGGAGCGGGACGGCGCGTATTTGACTCCGACGGAAGCGAGCGTCGAGGGCGCAAACATCCGCCCGGAAGGGATCGATTTTGACAATGGCGCCACTCTGATTCCCGCTGGGCACAGACTGTCCCCGGAGGATCTCGCCCTCGCCGCCGCCGCCAACTCCGCACGCCTCAGCGTTCTAAGAAAACCCGTCGTGGCGCTGCTTGCGACGGGAGACGAGCTTGTGCTTCCGGGAGAGACGCCCGGGCCAGATCAGATAATTTCATCGAATTCTTATGGACTTGCACCGATGTTGGCGCGGGCCGGGGCGAAGCCGAGGCTGCTCCCCATCGCGCGAGACAACCGGGACAGCCTGCGCGCAGCGCTGGAAAGCGCCGCGGACGCGGACCTGCTGGTGACGTTGGGCGGCGCCTCCGTCGGCGATCATGACATCGTCGCCTCCGTTTTGGGCGAGGCTGGCTTAACGCTCGATTTTCACAAGGTCGCCATGCGCCCCGGCAAACCGATGATGGCGGGCAAGATCGGCGATCTCACGATGGTTGGCCTGCCCGGAAATCCGGTCTCCTCCTTGGTGTGCGGACGCGTATTCCTGTTGCCCGCCGTCGAGCGCATGCTCGGTGGAACCGGCGCGGCGCCGGATTACGAGACCGCGCGGCTCCTGTCCGATCTCGGCCCGAACGGTCCCCGCGCGCACTATATGCGCGCCGTCGTCTCGGCCACGGATGACGGGCTGACCTGCGCGCCCGGCGAAAGTCAGGACAGCAGCCGTTTACGGATTCTGGCGACATCCAACGCGCTCGCCATACGTCCGCCGAACGACTCGCCGCGCCGCGCAGGCGACGCCATTCGCGTCCTGCGCTTCGGCAATCCTATTTGACACAAAAAGCGAACTTATGTAGAACAACTCTGCGACCGACAGGCAACGTGGAGAAAACAATGCTGACTCGCAAGCAGTATGATCTGTTGCAGTTTCTTGCCGAACGGATCCAAAATGAGGGCGTGTCGCCCAGCTTCGACGAGATGAAAGAGGCGCTGGACCTTCGTTCGAAATCCGGCATCCACCGGCTGATCACAGCGCTCGAGGAGCGAGGCTTTATTCGTCGCCTTCCACACCGCGCGCGCGCCATCGAGATCTTGAAGATGCCCGACACCATGCATGAAGCGCTGCATGAACGGCAGCGCCCGGCGGCGGGCTTCACACCGCGTGTGGTCGAGGGTGGTCTGGGACGTCCCGACGGCCCGCTTTTCGCGCATCGCGAGGAGTCCGCTCCCGCCGTCGGCACCGCCGGAACAGGCTCGATCGACGTGCCGCTGGTCGGCAAGATCGCCGCCGGCACGCCCATTGACGCCCTGGAGCATGTTGAGCGCCATGTGGGCGTTCCCGCCGACATGCTCAGTTCAGGCGAACATTTCGCACTCTCGGTCGAAGGCGACTCGATGATCGACGCCGGCATTCATGACGGCGATCTGGTGGTCATCAAGCGACAGCAGACTGCGAATGACGGAGAGATCGTCGTGGCGCTCGTCGCCGATCAGGAGGCGACATTGAAACGCCTGCGCCGCCGGGGCCCGCAGGTCGAACTTCAGGCCGCCAATCCGGCGCATCGCGATCAGATTTACGCGGCCGATCAGGTTCGGGTTCAAGGGCGTTTGGTCGGACTGGTGCGCACCTACTAGGGTGTTGATCTTTCGCTGAAATTTCTGGTCCAGAGCCGGTCTCCGGACCATTCCCGAGTGGTAATGAGCATCGCCTGATCGTCGTCCCTGACCGTCACCGCCAGTGGTCCGGACCGCAGAGCGTGGGGTCCGATAAACAAGCATGGGCCGGCTGGCGGACGCCATGCCCTTGGCGCGATCAGAACAACGCGCGGTTCGCAGAGCGTCTCGAGCCGGGCGAGCGGTGCACGATAAAGTTCGGCTTCCAGCCGCCAGCCATGGGCGAGATCGGCATGCGCCCAACCCTTTCCCGCGCTCAGTCCGGGCCTTTTCGCGGCTTCTTTCGGTCGGACGTCTTCGCCGTCGCGCCGCAGCCATGTCGACGCGATGAAATCCGACCGGCCTCCCGCATAAGACAACGCCCTGCCCTCAGGCCCCAAGACTCCAATCAGGCGCCCGCGATCCGCAATCAGCACGTCCGGGCGCCCGCCTTGCCACCAAAGCAGACATCCGAGCGCCACAGTGATTGCGCCAACGGTTTTACCCGTCGCGCGCATCAGGCAAAGCATCAGCCCGCCCATCGTCAGCGCGAGGAAAGCCGCGAAGGGCGCCTCGCTGATCGCACGGGTCGAGTCCGGCAGGCTCGCCGTCCAGCAGGCGACCGAAAGAATTGCCGCAACGCCTTTCGCCATGATGTCGAGCGCCACGCCCTCCAGCCCGAACGGCGCCAAAGCTGCGGCGATCATGGCGGACGGCATCACCCAGAGCCCCATCACCGGGGCGGCCGCCACATTGGCGATCAGCCCATAGCTGGAGACGCGGTTGAAATGATGCGCGGCGAACGGGGCGGTGGCGGTTCCGGCTACGAGACTGGTCAGAACCAGCGCGCCGACATAGAGCGCGATACGGCCGGACCGCCCATAGGCGCGCCCGGCCTCACGCCAACGGTCCCGCGTCTCGCCATAGACGGCGACGAGGGCCGCGGTGGCGGCGAACGACATCTGAAACCCCGGTCCCATCAGGCTCTCCGGCCGGATGATCAGCACGATCAACGCAGACAAAGCGAGGGCCCGCAGCGTCACGGCCGGCCGGTCCAGCAAAATCGCGACCAGCGCGACGCAGACCATGACGAATGCCCGCTGGGTGGCGACGCTGGCGCCGGAAAGCGCGAGATAGCTTGCTCCGGCGGCCAGGGCCGCACAGGCGGCGACCTTCTTGCCGGACACGCGTAACGCGACCGGCGGCGCGACAGCCACGGCCAGCCGCGTCGCGGCGAAGGCCAGCCCGGTGACCAGCGCCATGTGTAGGCCGGATATCGCCAGCAGATGCGCGAGGTTGGACGCCCGCAGGTCGTCCAGCGCGCGCAGGGGGATCGCGGCGCGGTCGCCGACCAGAATGGCCGCGGCGAACGCGCCTTCCGTCCCCGGCATACGGGCGCGCAAGGCAAAAGCGATATCGGCGCGCAGGCGCATCAGCGCCGTCGCCGCCGCGTCGATCATCCCTACAGCTCGCGAAGATCCCAAATGGGTCAGGTCCGATTCGATCCGTCCGACCGCGCCCAACCCGTCGAACCAGGCGCGGCGCCGGAAATCGAACCCACCCGGTTCGGTCGGCCCTGCGGGCGGCGCCAGAAACGCCTCGAACCGGAATCGGTCGCCGGGGCGCACATCGTCCGCACGGATGCCTGGCGCTGTCACACGAACCCGGGCCGGCGGGTGGTCGAGGCCTGAGATCAAAAGCCGATCAAAGAGCAGCCGCGTTGCTCCCGATCCGCTGCGTGAAACGCTCAGCAACCGCCCTTCGATCCGATAGTTCCCCGCCTCCGCCAAGACCGGCGCCGCCACCAATCGGGCGCGGATTGCGCCGGAGGCGACGCCAAGCGAGGCGAGCAACAGCGCGGCGATGGTCAGGACGACGACGGCGCCCCGATTGCGCGCGGCGTAGAGCAATCCGGCGAAGAGCGCCGCCGCCGTCAGCACATCCACCAGACGCGGCTCCACTTTCAGGGCGAAGTAGAATGCGATGCCGGCGCCAAATGCGACGGGCGCCCAGAGCGGCGCACGCCTCCAGTCGATTTCAAGATTTGCGGCGACAGCGTGCGCGCGCCCTCTTGAGGTAACACGCATCCTTCGCCATAAAGGCGCCGCGCGCTCCGGCCCTGCGTCAGCGCAATCTCGGTTCAAGTTTTGCATCGCGTCCATGCAACCGCATATCTCCAACAACACACGCCCTGAGATGATTGAAGAAAATAAAACACAACCTAAAGGCATTGTAACGCGATTTGCGCCCTCCCCGACCGGGTATCTGCATATCGGCGGCGCGCGCACGGCGTTATTCAACTGGTTGTTCGCACGCGGACAGGGCGGCAAGTTCCTGCTGCGGATCGAGGATACGGACCGCGCACGCTCCACGCCAGAAGCGACCGAGGCGATTTATGAGGGGTTGCGCTGGCTCGGCCTTGATTGGGATGGCGACGCGGTCAGCCAGTTCTCACGCGTCGACCGCCACCGCGAGGCGGCGGAACAGATGCTGGCGAGCGGCGGCGCCTATCGTTGCTACGCCACCAAGGAAGAGATTGACGCGGCGAAGCAGACCGCGCGTGACGCGGGCCGCCCGCCCCTTTTCGAAAGCCCTTGGCGCGACAAGAGTTCTGACGATTGGCCAGCGGATGCGCCCTACACCGTGCGCCTGAAGGCGCCGCGCGAGGGTGAGACTGCGGTGGATGACGCGGTGCAAGGCCGCGTGTCCTGGGCCAACGCGCAACTCGACGACCTGATTCTTCTACGCTCCGACGGCACGCCGACTTATATGCTGGCAGTCGTCGTCGATGATTACGATATGGGCGTGACCCATGTGATCCGGGGCGACGATCATCTGACCAACGCCGCGCGTCAAACGCTGATCTATCAGGCGTTGGGTTGGGCGACGCCAATCTTCGCTCATATCCCGCTGATCCACGGCCCGGACGGCGCCAAATTGTCGAAGCGCCACGGCGCGCTGGGCGTCGAGGCATATCGCGACATGGGCTATCTGCCCGAGGCGATGCGCAACTACCTCGCGCGTCTAGGCTGGAGCCATGGCGACGACGAGTTCTTCACCACAGCGCAGGCCCAGGAATGGTTTGGTCTGGAGAATATCGGAAAATCCGCCGCCCGATTTGATTTCGGCAAGCTGGAGCATCTGAACGGCCAGCATATTCGCGCCGCCGACGACGCTGCGCTTCTGGCCGAGATTCAAGCGTTTGCTGCGTCGCAAAATAATGTGAAGATACCGGAGGACCGGATCCCTGCGTTGTCGCAGGCCATTCCCGGCCTTAAGGCGCGCGCGCGCACGCTGCATGAACTCATTGATACTGCTTACTATATTTTTGCAGACCGCCCGCTTGAACTGGACGCCAAGGCGGCCAAGAACCTATCCGCCGACACCCGCGAACAGCTTATGAAATTGACCTCGCGACTGCAAAATGCTACCCGATGGGATAGTTCGAGCCTTGAGGATACTGTACGCACCTTCGCAGAAGAGGAGGGCCTCAAGCTCGGCAAGGTCGCCCAGCCGTTGCGTGCTGCATTGACCGGCAGGGCAGTTTCCCCCGGCGTCTTTGACGTGATGGAGACGCTAGGCGCTGAAGAGAGCCTTGCGCGCATCGCCGATCAGACGGGCTAGCGCCCCCCACGGCGCGACGACGGGGACGCGCGCATTGTGCGCGCATATCAGATCCGAGCGCGGCGGAACCGCGACCGCCGGCTCACGCCGCAAAGAGTTTTTGAAGGGGAATTCAGAATGAGTGCTGAAAAGCAAAAGGCCACCGCCTCAATCTCGGTGGACGGAAGCGGCCTTGAGGTGCCGGTATTTGAAGGCACCCTCGGCCCGGATGTCATCGATATCCGCACCCTCTACAGCAAACAGAACGTCTTTACTTACGATCCCGGTTTCACATCGACCGCCGCTTGCGAGAGCAAAATCACATATATCGACGGCGACAAGGGAGAGCTTCTTTATCGCGGCTATCCCATTGAACAGCTCGCGGCGGATTCGAACTATCTGGAGGTCTGCTATCTGCTGCTGCACGGCGAATTGCCGTCGCAGGCCGAGATGGAGGATTTTGAAGGCCGCGTCACTTATCACACCATGCTGCATGAGCAGATGCTGAACTTCTATCGCGGTTTCCGCCGCGACGCGCATCCCATGGCGGTGGTCTGTGGCGTCTCTGGCGCCATGTCAGCCTTCTATCACGACTCGACCGATATTTCGGACCCATGGCAGCGTCAGGTGGCGACCATCCGCCTGATCGCGAAACTGCCGACGATCGTCGCCTACGCGTTTAAATACGCCTCGGGACAGCCATTCATTTACCCGCGCAACGATCTCGATTTCGCGTCCAATTTCATCAACATGTGCTTCGCCGTGCCCTGTCAGGAGTACACGGTGGACCCGATCCTCGCGACGGCCATGGACCGGATCATGACGCTGCATGCGGATCATGAGCAGAATGCGTCGACCTCGACGGTGCGTCTGGCCGGATCGTCCGGCGCCAATCCGTTCGCCTGCATCGCGGCGGGCATCGCCTGTCTCTGGGGCCCGGCGCATGGCGGCGCCAATCAGGCCTGTCTTGAAATGCTGCGCGAGATCGGCTCGGTCGACAACATTCCCGAGTATGTAAGACGCGCCAAGGACAAGGATGATCCGTTCCGCCTGATGGGCTTTGGCCACCGGGTCTACAAGAACTTTGATCCGCGCGCGAAGGTGATGAAGGAATCGGCGGACGAGGTGCTCGGGCTTCTCGGCATCGAGAACAATCCCGCGCTCCAGGTCGCGAAGGAGTTGGAGAAGATCGCCCTCGAGGACGAGTACTTCGTCGAGAAGAAACTCTACCCGAATGTCGATTTCTACTCCGGCATCATTCTGGACGCGATGGGCTTCCCGACCGAGATGTTCACCCCGATCTTCGCGCTCAGCCGCACCGTCGGCTGGATCGCACAGTGGAAAGAGATGATCGAGGATCCGGTGCAGCGCATCGGCCGTCCGCGTCAGCTCTACACCGGCGCGCAGCATCGCGATTACATCCCGCTCGACCAACGCTGATCGCGCGGAAATTTCAGATGCTTAAGCGGGGCCTTCGGGCCCCGTTTTTCATGCCGGAGACGGCGGTTCGACGCCGACGATCGCGCTGCGCCGCTCCAGGAACGCGACATCGCGCCATCCTTGGTAGGGGCCGTAAGTCATATAGCCGAGCCCCTTGCGCACGCCGAGCGATTGAAACCCGTATTTCTCATGCAGACGGATGCTGGCGAGATTGTCGGTGAAAATCATGGTCTGCAGCGTCCAGATCCCGGCGGCTTCCGATTCGTCGACCAACGCCGCCATTAGCGCGTCGCCGACGCCCCGTCCCTGCGCGTCATCGGCGATATAGAGCGCGGTCTCCGCGACCCCTGCGTAACAGGACCGTGCGGATGTCGGCGACAGCACCGCCCAGCCGATCACCGCGCCCTCGTGCTCGGCGACCAGCCTTGGGCGCTGCAGTTTTCCCGCCTCGAATTCTTCCCAGGACCCCGCGGTCGTGGCGTAGGAGGCGTTGCCGGTGTCGATGCCCTGCTGATAAATCCGCAGCACCGCGGCGGCGTCTGCGCGGATCATCGGCCGGATAACAACGTCGCTCATGTTCGCCCCTTTATCCGGTCTATCGCGCTCAACACAGATTTTGCGGCGCGGCGAGAGGGAGGCTCCCCCTCCCGGCCCAGCGCCGCCAAAGCCCGCCTCGCGCCATCGATCTGCGCGTCGCGCGCTGGCCCGCCCTCCAACAACTCGTCCAGCGCATCGGAGAGCAGCTTCGGATTGCAACGCTCCTGATGATATTCAGGCACGATCTTCTCGCCGAGCACCAGATTGGCGATCGTGCCGGTGTCGACCGTCATGATCCGGCGCAGGATAAAGACCGTCAGGTCGGTGGCGCGATAGGCGATGATCGTCGGGGTCTCCATCGCCGCCAGTTCCAGCGAGACCGTGCCGGAGGCGGCCAATGCGGCGTCCGACGCGGCCAGAGCGCGAAACTTGCGCGTCTCCGCCTCCCCCACGGGTAAGTCGCGCGGATCGAGCAAGATCGGCTGTAAGGGCCAATCCGCGACCATTTCCTTCAACCGGTCGACGACCGTCTCGGCCGCCGGCAGCACGAGCGCAAGGCCCGGGCGTCGTTTGGCGAGCTTACCCAACGCTTCGCCGAACACCGGCGTCAGGCGGCTGATCTCAGAATTTCGGCTGCCCGGCAGCACGGCGATCAGCGGCTGATCCGGCCCGACGCCGATCTCGGCTCGGATGGATCGGTCGCCGGGCGCGACATGAGCGGTGCGCTCGACCACCGGATGGCCGACGAAGTCGCAGGTCATCCCCGCCGCCGTCATCCAGGGCGGCTCAAACGGCAGAAGCGCCAGAACATGATCGACATGCGCGGCCATTTTCTTCGCCCGGCCGGGCCGCCAGGCCCAGACTGACGGCGCGACATAATGAATGATGGGCATCTCGGGCGCGGCGGCGCGCACTTTCTTGGCCACCCGCATGGTGAAACCCGGACTGTCGATAGTAATCAGCGCGTCCGGCCGTGCGGCGATCACCGCCTCGACCGTCTGGTTGATGCGCCGGATCAGGTTCGGCAGGCGCGGTAAAACCTCCGCCAGACCCATGATCGAGGTCTCTTCAATGGGAAACAGGCTCTCCAGCCCTTCGGCGGCCATCGCCTCGCCACCGACGCCCTGCGGCCGCGTCGTCACCCCCTCAGCCGCGAGACCGCGCATCAGCGACGCGCCCAGCCGGTCGCCGGAGGGTTCGCCTGCGATCATGAAGAGTGATAGTGAGCGGCTGGTCATGACGCCGCTAGTCCCGCCCGTCGGGCGCACGCCCCCAAAGGAACAGGCCCGCCGCGTCGGCGGCGCGCGCGGTCTCCTCCAAGCCGAGGACGAACACACCGCCCGCCTCGACGGCGACGCCGTTCAGACCCGCCGCTTTGGCCGCAGAGATGGTGTCCGGGCCGATCGCAGGCAGATCGACCCGGCGATCCTGGCCCGGTTTCGGCGCCTTGAACAGCGTACCGCTGGGCGGCGGCGCCGCGTTTCGGCGACGTTTCGGCAAGGCCGAGAGACGGGCCAGCATTTCATCCGTGCCTTCGATCGCCTCCATCGCCAGACAGAGATTGTTGGCGACGACTGCGCCCTGACCGACATCGAGTACGCCCAACGTTCTCACAATTTCCGCCGCGCGCTCGACATCATCCAGATCCTGCCGGCTTGGTTTGCGCTTGCCGATTGCGCCAGCGGGCGCCAACAGCCCTTCGAGCAACTCATGGGCGCCAAGAACCCGAAATCCTTCCTCCTCGAATATCTCCGCAATGCCGCGCAATAAGGCGTCGTCGCCGCCCTGCGCGAAGAGCCGCGTGATCCGAGGGGCGAGCATCGCGCCTTTCCAATCAGGCGTGATGTTGGCGAGCGACGGTCTCGCCAAACCTCCCGCGAAGACGATGGCGTCGCAACCGGCGGTCCGGAGCGCCTTTAGAATCCCCCCGACCTTACCCAATGTGGCGGTGGTCGACGGGTGCCTTGCGACCCAGTCCCCCGCTGCGCCTTCCAGCGCGATGACGTGATAGCCGGCGCCCTGCTCCGCCCGCCCTTCGGCGATCAAACGCGGCAGGACGCCTGACCCGGCGATGATGCCGACGGTTAGGCCGCGCACATCGGTCATGGCGCTACTGTCACGCGGCGCGCGGCGTGCAGAAAGAGCGGGAGCTGTCATGGGTGATGAAGCTGATGATGTGCTGCACCGGCTCGATATCGGCGTAATTTGGCGCGGCCGCATCGGCCCGGGCGGCCAGATTGCCCTCGCCGTCAAAGATATCGCGATAGGCGGCGCGCAGAGCATGGATCGTCGCGCGATCAAATCCGCGCCGCTTCAGGCCGACGATGTTGAGGCCATGCAGAGATGCGCGATTTCCAATCACCATACCAAAGGGGATGACATCTTTCTCGACGCCGGTCATGCCGCCGACCATGGCGTGCCCGCCGATACGGACAAACTGATGCACCGCCGATAAGCCGCCGAGAAAAGCGAAATCATCGACCGCCACATGTCCCGCCAGAGTCGCGTTATTGGCCAGGATCACATTGTCGCCCACCATGCAATCGTGGCCGATATGCGCGCCCATCATGAACAGGCATCGCGATCCGACGCGGGTCAACGCGCCGCCGCCCTCAGTGCCGGGATTCATGGTGACATGTTCGCGGATCTGATTGTCTTCGCCGATCTGAAGCTCGGTGCGCTCGCCGCGGAATTTCAGATCCTGCGGCTGATGGCCGATCGAAGCGAACGGATAGATCTTTGTGCGCGCGCCCACGCTGGTGACGCCGGCGACGGCGACGTGGGAGACGAGTTCAACCCCTTCGGCCAGCGAGACCTCGGCGCCGACCGTGCAGAACGGGCCGACAGTCGCACCGGCGCCGATCGTCGCGCCGTCTTCGACAACCGCCGAAGCGTGGATCTTGGCGTCAGCATCAATGCTCATCTATCCAGCCTTATTCCTTGCCGGGATCGATGATCATGGCCGCGAATTCGGCCTCGGCGGCGATCTCGCCGTTGACCTTGCCTTCGCCCCAGAACTTCCAGACCTTGCCGCGTCCGCGGATCACGCTGACATGCAGCTCAAGCTGATCGCCCGGCCCGACCAGATTGCGGAACCGAACCTTGTCGAGGGTCATGAAATAGACTAGCAGGCCCTTGTCCGCCATATCGAGCGTATCTACCACCAGGACGCCCGCCGTCTGGGCCATCGCCTCGATGATCAAAACACCCGGCATCACCGGCTTGTCGGGAAAATGGCCCTGAAAGAACTCCTCGTTCACCGTGACATTCTTGATGCCGACCGCGCTCTTTCCCTGGTCGATATCCTTGACCTTGTCGATCAACAGGAACGGATAGCGATGAGGGATCATGCGCTTAATGCGCTGGACGTCGGCGACGCCGAGTTCTTTTCCTTCTTCGGCCATATGATGCATTCCTCTCGCCAGCGTGCGGATCTTCCTATGTTTTTAGAATACGTCAGATAGCGGCAGGTCAATAGTTCTAACTGCGATTGAGACGATATCGCGCTAGGGCTGAGCAGGATTTTCCGACTCTGGAAGCTGAAGTTCGATACGCGGCGCCACTTCATCCAATCGCGCGATCGCTTCCTGCGTCACATCCAGCGAATGCCGGCTGAGCACAATCTGCTCTTCGTTCAACATGACCAAGGCGTTGCGCTGGCGCATAATCTCGATCAACACCTCCTGCGCCGCGCGCTGAAGCTTATTGCGGGCGTCGCGCTCCGCCTGATCGACAAGGCCGCGCTCTCTTTGCGACCGGGCGTAAAAGGCCCGAACATCGCGTTCGAACTCAGCGGCGAGAGCGTCAAACTCCTCTTTCGGCAATGTCGTGCGAAGGTCGGAAAGCTCCCTCTCCCGGGTCCGCAGTGACTCACCCACGACGTCCAGATCCGCGTCGAGCTCGCTTTCGGCGTTGGCGACTTGTTCAGCGATCGATCTCGCAGCGGCCGTCTCGGAAAACAAGGTGGATTGCCGGATCACCAGAATTGGAAAGCTCTCTGGCGCTGGCGTGGCATCGAAGATTGGCGGCGATGTCGGCGCTTCGATCGCCTCGGGCTCCGCCGTATCCTGCGCCGCGACGGGCCCCGCCGGCCAGAGCGCTCCTGACGCCGCGATCACGCCAATCACAAGGATGCGACAAAGAACGCCTATTGACCGGAAGGCCCGTGAAGCGTTCGCCGCCATATCGCGCTTAAGGCCGATAGTAGCCTCCCCTAAAGGGCTGGATCAGAACCGCGTGCCGGCGGTGAAGCGGAAGAACTCGGTCTTGTCGGTATCCTCTTCCAGCAGCGGCGTCGCGAGGTTCACGCGCAACGGACCAAAACCGGAATCCCAAAACAGGCTAACGCCGACAGTGGCGCGCAAATTCGCCTCATCATCGATTGTGACGAGGCCCTCGACGGGATCGTTGTATGTCGTGTTATCCAGCGCGAACAGCGTGCCGATATCGGAGAATACGCCGCCATAGATGCCAAACTCTTCCGGCAGCCCCAACGGGAAGGTGACGTCGGAACGCAGTACAGCGTAGATGTTGCCACCCAGGGCGTCGTCCGTGAACTGGTCTCTTGGTCCAACGCCGGACCGCTCAAACCCACGGAAGCTGTCGCCGCCAAGGAAGAACCGCTCGGTGATGCGTGGATCGTAGCCAAAGCCGAAGATGCCGCCGCCTTCTAGCTCAAGGCTGGCGATCAGTTCCTCATCGAAAAACGACGTATACGCCTTGCCGCGCGCCACGGTGCGCAGATATTGGGCGTCCGCCAGAAGCGCCAGATCCTGATCGATCGATGCAATCCAGCCTTCGCTCGGCTCAACGAGGTCGTTCCGCCGATCAAACTGATAGCGATACCCGAGAGAGGTAGTCAGCGCGGTGCCTTCATCGGCTGCGATCAATGGCGACGCGTCATCATCGACTCCGAAGATTTCATCCGACGCGATGTTCCAGCGGAAGGAAACCGACTGCTCCTCGTCGATCGGAAACCCGACGGTAGGCCGGAAACCAATATTCTTCTCTTCGAAAGACGACTCGTCACTGTTGTCTTCAGCGATGTAAAACACATCGAACCCGGCGGAAAGATCCAGACCCAAAAACGCGGGTTCCCTGAAACGAAGATCGACGATCTGTCGGTCACCTGTGAGCGCCAGACGTGCGCGAAGAAACTGTCCGCGTCCGAGCAGGTTGCGCTCCGAGATGTTGACCTCACCCAGGACCGAGTCCGAACTGGAATAGCCCAGGGCGAAGCTGACGGAGCCGGTGGATTGCTCCTCAACCTCAACGGTAACCACCGCGCGATCCTCGGCAGACCCTTGCGACGTGCGCACATTGACGTCCTTGAAGAAGCGGAGGCCGCGGATATTCCGTTCGGCGCGCTCGATCTCAAACGCGTTAAACGCATCGCCTTCAGCAAAGCGGAATTCGCGGCGGATAACGCGATCCAGGGTACGTAGATTGCCTTCAATCTCGATCCGCTCGACGAACAGACGCTGGCCCGGAACGATGTTGAACGCCACGTCGATCGTGCGTTCCGCCTCGTTGCGCACCGCGACGGGGCGCACGTCGATGAAGACGACGCCGCTTTTGCCCGCCTGCTGGATGATCTCTTCGACCGTATCGTCGATGACCGAGGCCTCGTAAAGGTCGCCCGGCTCCCGGGTGATCAGGTCTGCGAACAGTTCAGGATCGACATTCTCGACACGAGAGTCGATTTTGATCTCGCCGAAATTGTAGATCTCTCCTTCTTCGACGGTGAAGGTGATGAAGAACCCTTCACGGTCAGGGGACAATTCCGCCGTGGCCGACAACACGCTGAAATCCGCGTAGCCGCGATCGAGGTAGTACCGGCGCAGAAGCTCCTTATCGAACTCCAGCCGATCAGGATCATAGTTGTCCGTTCCGCGAATCCAGCTGAAGAGGCCGGACTCGCGGGTTTCGATCACCCCACGCAAGCGGCTGTCGGAATAAGCTTCGTTGCCGACGAACGTAATCGCGCTAACGCCGGTCAGAGGCCCCTCTTCGATCTCGAAGACCAGATCGACCCGGTTGTCGCTGCGCTCGATGATCACCGGCTCGACGCTGGCGCCAAACCGGCCCGTTCGGCGATAAAGCTCGACCAGCGTCCCTGCGTCGGCCTCGGCCCGCGCCCGGGTGAAGGCGCCGCGCGGCCGTGTCTGAATCAGCGCCTGCAATTCTTCGTCGGTGACGCGGTCGTTGCCCTCGAACGCGATACGGTTGACGGTCGGATTCTCATCGACGCGCACCACCACAAGGCCGGGCGACGGAGAAATCGAGACATTTCGGAACAGACCGGTGTCGAACAGGCGGCGCGTCGATTCGTTGATGTCGTCAGCGGAAACGAGGTCTCCGCGCGCGAATGTCAGGAAGTTGATGATCGTGCCCGCGTCGATACGGCGGTTGCCGATCACCTGGATGTCCTCGACCTCCATCCGGGGCGCTTCCGGGGCGCTTTGCGCCACTGCTGGCGCGAGGTGCGCGCCTGAGACCGAAATGGTGAAAACCGTTGCAAGCATAACGACAAAGCTCAGACACGCCTGCGTGGCGATCCGACCGACTGTAACACCCATATTCGTCCCCTTGTCGCGTTCCGCACTGCGCCCCATGACGGAGCCGCATTGGCTCCAGCGCGGACACGACCCGGCCTCACGACGTGGCCGAGTCAGCATCTAAACCGTCTCTTCTCAGGGCCTGCTCGCCCCTAGTCGCAGCCGCCTCAGCCGCAGTCAGGGAAGGCCTACAATCGGGACAAATCGTTATATGTTGCGAAGACCATAAGCAAGATGACGATACTGAAGCCGATCGTCATCCCGATCTCTACCCACCTGTCCCTTAGCGGGCGCCCTCGAATGGCTTCGATCCCGTAAAATAGCAGATGACCGCCATCAAGCACAGGGATTGGAAAAAGATTTAGCAAACCGATCGATGTGGACAGGAACGCGATCATCGTGATCAGCGACGTCAGTCCGCGTTCGGCCGCTTGTCCCGAGACTTCGGCGATGCGGATCGGCCCGCCAATCTGGCTCGGATCGCTCTCTCCCGCGATGACCCGGTAGAGGTAGCTCATGGTCAGGTCGACGACGGCCCAGGTTCGCTCTGCCCCGTATGTAAGAGCTCTCACAGGGCCGACCGGTTCCGCCGCGGGCGCAAACCCGGCGCCGTCCAGGTTGGTGATGCCGATGGTCGGCATCGGCCTGATCTCTCCGGTGTCGTAGTCTTCCCGCTCAATCATGCGCGGCGTGACGACAAAATCCAGACGCTCGCCTTTCCTGAGAACGGTCACGGGCATGGGATCGCCGCCATTGGCTTTGGTGATGCGCTGGAGCGAACGGAACGACGATATCTCTTCGCCGTTCGCTGCGACAATCTCGTCGCCGACTTCCAATCCAGCTTCCGCGGCGGCGCCCGAGGGCGCGATGTCGTCGATCACAGCAGGGCGCGCCATGCGGATATCCGCCACGATGCGGTCGCCATTTCGCAGAATCACCGCAGACACTGGCGCGCCTTCGCCCCTGTTGATGGCGTAGACCATCTCGTTATAGGTCTCGACCGGCTCGCCCTCGACTTCCAGCACCTGATCTCCGGGCAACAGCCCGCTATACTCAGGGGCTTCGCCAACCGCCGCCTTGTCCGCGGCCACGCCGATGCTCAAGGCTAACACGGCGAAGACAGCGATTGAGAGCAGGAAGTTCGCCACCGGTCCGGCGAGGACGGTCAGCGTGCGTTTGAAGAGCCGCGCTGTGGGAAAGGCGCGGTCCCGATCCTCGGCGGACATATGCGCGACCGCCTCCACATCAGGTCGGCTCGACGCACCGGAATCGCCAAGAAATTTCACATAGCCGCCCAGCGGTATGAGCGAGACCTTCCAGCGCGTTCCATGGCGATCGGTCCAGCCAAAGAGTTCCTTGCCAAACCCGATCGAAAACGCCTCAGCGTGAATTCCGCACCAGCGCCCGACGATGTAGTGCCCGTATTCGTGAACGAACACGACGATCAACAGCACCACCAGGAACGGAAGGACATAAAACAGAATGTTTCCGATCACCGGGATCTGACTCAGAAAGTCCATACGCTACGCCCTTCCAGTTTCACGCGCTGATTAAACTAGAAGCCTTTTTGACCCAACGCCGCTCAAGCGGCAAGGGCTGCGATCCGGGTCAGTGCCGCGCGTCGGGCCCGCGTATCCGCCTCCAGCACCGCTTCAAGGCTGGTCGGATCCTGGCCCTCGTCGAGATCATCCAGAACCGAGGCGACCACATGGGCCATATCCAGAAAGCCGATCTGTCCGCCCACGAACGCATCCTGCGCCGTCTCTTTCGCCCCATTGAGCGTCGCGCCGGCGCCGCCGCCCATCTCCATTGCGCGGCGCGCCAGCCCTAAGGCGGGAAAGCGATCCTCGTTGGGCGGCTCAAAGTCCAACCTGGAAAGCGTCTTGAAATCAAGGCGCTCAACCGGCGCCCTGCCACGGCGCGGCCAGTTGATCGCATAGGCGATCGGCGTTTTCATATCCGGCTCGCCCATTTGCGCCAAGACAGAACCATCGGCGTATCCGACCATGGAGTGGATGATCGATTGGGGATGCACCACCACTTCGATCTGGTCCGGGCGCATGCCGAAGAGGTGACGCGCCTCGACCATCTCCAGCGCCTTGTTGAACATGGTGGCGCTATCGATGGAGATTTTGACGCCCATGCTCCAATTCGGGTGCGCGATCGCCTGAGCCGGGGTGGCCGCCGCCATTTGCTCGCGTGTCCAGTTTCGGAACGGACCGCCTGAGGCGGTTAGAATCACGCGCTCGATGGCGTGAGTCGCATCGCGCTCGAACACTTGGAATATCGCGCTGTGCTCAGAATCGACCGGGATCAGCGTCGCTCCGGCGCGCGCGACTTCCGCCATGAACAGCGGTCCGGCGCAGACCAGACACTCCTTGTTGGCCAGCGCCAGAACTCCGCCGGGTCGCAATGCGGCAAGCGCCGGAGCCAGCCCCGCGGCGCCGACAATAGCAGCCATACAGAAATCGGCCGGCAGCCCTGCGGCGTCGCAAAGCGCATCCGGCCCGGCGGCGGCTTCGATCTCGGTCGCGCCCGCATCGGCCAGCGCGGCGCGTAACGGCTCCAGACCATTCGGGTCGGCGGTGACCACCAGTTGCGGTCGCCAGCGCGCCGCCTGCTTCGCGAGTTTCCTGACATTTGCGGCGCCAGTCAGCGCAACAACCTCAAACGCGTCATCCCCGCCCAACGCCTCGACCACATCCAATGTGGAGCAGCCAATCGAGCCGGTGGAGCCAAGCACGGTCAGGCGGCGGCGCGATCCCAGCTGCATCACGTCACCAGATGAACATGGGCTCGGCGCGCCAGAACGTGGCTGCGCCCGCGATCAGAGAAGCCGCCAGAAACCCGTCCAGCCGATCCAGCGCGCCGCCATGGCCGGGGATCAGGCCGCTGGAATCCTTGACGCCGAAATGCCGCTTCAGGCTGCTTTCCGCCAGATCGCCCATTTGCGAGACCGCGGCAGCCAGCATCGAGACAGAGCAAACCTGCAAAAAATAAGTGCCAGTGGTCGCTGAGGAAAAGATCAGGCCAACCAACGCCGCCAAAGCGATGCCGCCGAACGTACCGGCCCAGGTTTTCTTCGGACTAACGCGCGGCCAAAGCTTCGGCCCCCCGATTAGACGCCCGGCGAAATAACCGCCCACATCAGCGGCAACCACGACAAGCGTGATCCACAGGATCGTGTGCAGACCATAGGCCGGTTCATTCCGCAGGGCGACAAAACACGCCGTCGCGACTCCGATATAGGCGATGCCCAGAAAGGCCCAAAGGAAAGAGCGCCCGGCGCGCCGGTCGAGAAACGCCGCTAACACGCCAGCGATCAGAATGAAGGCGACCGCGCGCTCGATCTCAACCACATGCGCGGCCATAACGCCGATCACCGGAATGCCGATATGCAGCACGGCCATTGCGTCGGACGCGGCGTCAGCGCCGCATGTGATGCGCCGCCACTCCCACATGAGCGCGGCGCTGGCGACCATCACCAGACCCGCCGTCCACCAGCCGCCAACCCAGAACAAGGTCAGAGCGACCGAGGCGATCACCACCGCCGAAATCAGCCGAGGAACGAGGTCCGTCATCTTCGCAGAAAGGCCGGTCGATGCGCCGCTTTCGCCGCTGGGGTGCTTGGAGGTCAAAACGTCACCCGGCCACTGCGCCAAAGCGCCGGTTGCGACCACGGAAGCTTTCCAGCGCACGCTCCAGCGAAGCCCGATCGAAATCCGGCCAATGCTCTTCGGTGAAATAGAACTCGGAATACGCAGCCTGCCACAGCAGGAAATTCGACAGTCTTTGCTCGCCCGATGTCCGGATCACCAGATCAGGGTCAGCGGCCCCGCGCGTGAACAATTCCGCCTCCAGCGCGCCTTCATCGATCGCGTCGGCCGAGATCTCTCCACGCGCGACCTTGCCCGCCAAGGCGCGCGCTGCCGCCGCGATTTCAGACCGGGCCCCGTAGTTGAGCGCCACATCAAGCGAGAGCTTTGATCCACCCGCCGACTCGCGCTCCAGACGCGTCATGGAGTCGATCAGGTCCGAGGCCAGAACCGAGCGGTCGCCGATAAACCGAACTCGCGCGCCCCTTTCCACCAACTGAGCGCTCTCACGCCGCAGATAGTGCCGAAAGAGGCTCATCAGACCTTGCACTTCCTCGGACGGACGACGCCAATTCTCAGTGGAGAACGCAAAAAGCGTCAGACGGCCGACGCCCAGATCGGCGCAGCTCTCGACGATGCTCTGCACAGCTTTGACGCCGCGCCGATGACCTTCCAGCCGGGGCAGTCCGCGCGCTTTGGCCCAACGGCCGTTGCCATCCATGATGATCGCGACATGCAACGGCTCGGGCCGCTCGCCGCCATCGGAGACGGCGCGCCTGACCTCAGCGACCGGCGTCGAGGGCTCGGTCTCCTGCCTAAGCGCTGAGCTCGCCTTGAGCATCATGTTCCCTTCCGTCATCCGGCCGAGGCGGCGGCGGGCTCGGCCCGTCCGCTTCAAGCAGGGATCAGACCTGCATGATCTCTTCCTGTTTGACCTCAAGCGCCGCGTCTATGTTCTTGATCGCGGCGTCGGTCAACTCCTGGATCTCATCGTGATAGAGCTTTTGCTCATCTTCCGAGAGCCCGTCCGCTTTGGCCTTCTTGATCTGGTCCATCCCGTCCTTGCGGACGTTGCGCACGGCGATCCGCGCGCTCTCTGAGTACTGTCCGGCGACTTTGGCGAGTTCGCGACGTCTTTCCTCATTTAACTCTGGGATTGGCAGGCGCAGCAGCGTGCCGTCCATGACCGGATTCAGGCCCAGGCCGGAAGTGCGGATCGCCTTGTCGACCGCTGCGACCAGGCCTTTGTCCCAGACGCTCACGGTCACCATGCGGGGCTCCGGCACGTTGATCGTGGCGCACTGATTGATCGGCGTCGGCGCGCCATAGGCCTCCACCATCACCGAATCGAGCATGCTGCCAGAGGCGCGCCCGGTTCTGAGGGAGGCGAATTCGGTCTTCAGCGCGTTCAGCGCGCCATCCATACGACGTTCGAGAGCGTCCAGATCGATCTCTTCAGGTTCAGACATGGCTTCGTGCTTTCTATCGGTCCTAGAAACGGCCTCGCGGGGGCGCGGGTGCCCGTTGGAGACCGCCGTCAGCTGGGTTCGACAATGGTGAATTTTCCACGTCCGCTCAAGACTGACACAAAGCCGCCCTCAACGAACAGAGAGAAGACGCAGATCGGCAGACCGTTGTCGCGCGCCAGCGCGATGGCGGAGGCGTCCATGACTTTCAGATTCTTGCCCAGAACCTCGTCATAGGTCACGCGGTCATAGCGCACCGCGTTCGGGTTCAGCTTGGGATCGCTGTCATAGACGCCGTCGACGCTGGTGCCCTTATAGATCGCGCCGCAACCCATCTCCATCGCCCGCAGCGTAGCCGCCGTGTCCGTGGTGAAATAGGGGTTTCCGGTGCCGGCGGCGAAGACGCAAATGCGTTTCTTTTCAAGATGTCGCACGGCGCGGCGGCGAATATAGGGTTCGCAGATCTGATCCATCGGAATGGCGGAGATAACGCGCGTATGGGCCCCTGCCCGCTCCAGCGCGCTCTGCATCGCCAGCGCGTTCATGACCGTGGCCAGCATGCCCATATAGTCGGCGGAGGCGCGCTCCATGCCCTGCGCGGATCCCGAAAGGCCCCGGAAAATATTGCCGCCGCCGATCACGAGGCAGATCTCAGCCCCCAGATCATGGACCTTTTTTATCTCGGCGGCGATGGCATCGACGGTCGGCGGGTGCAAACCGAAGCCCTGATCGCCCATGAGGGCCTCGCCCGAGATTTTCACTAGTACGCGCTTGTGCAGCAGGCCGCCAGGTCCCGCCGGCTCAACCGAGCCGCCCTGTTCGGCCGCGCTTTCCGCGATCTCCTCGGAAGCATGCGCCATGCGCCTCTCCATCTGTGAATTTGCGTCAACCTGTCGGAACCCCTGCGCCATTGCAAGGGCCGCCAGCGCGGACGCAGGGTCAAATCCGCTGCACGCATAAAATGCGGCTGACAAGCCCTTGGCCATATGGCTTTCTGACCCGGTTCGGTTTTCGAGCGGCGATATGGCGAATGAAGGAACGTTGACGATGCGCGGCCTTGTTTTCGGAGTTTTGGGCGGCGTTTGCGCGCTGGCGTCGCTTTACGTGCTCTCCACGACGATTCCCCCGACCATTGCGTTTTCCAAAGCCGTTGGCGCCCCCGGCCCACACGATCAGCATTCGCGTTCACCTGGCCTCGCCATGGATCTGGCGTTTTCGGGCGACGATTCCCGTATCATCGTGCGTCAGGAGAACGGCGATGTCGTCGCGTGGGATCTGGCCAGCGGCGCGCCGGATCTGCTTGGTCAGACCGCTGGAGCCTTCGCCTACTGCGCCGCGGAAGATGTGCTGGCGACCGGCGACGAAACGGGAATCTCCCTGACGGCTCTGAAGGAACAGTCCATCCGACGAGTCAGCGACGACGCCGCTGACTACGCCGCGATGAGCGATGACTGCGCGGTTCTGGCGCTCGCGAGCGAGGCTGCCCCTCGCATCCGGATCCAGAGGCTGACGGCTCCCAGACAAATCGTCGAATCCGACACGCGCAAACCGGTGCGAAACGGCCTTGCGATCTCCACCGATGGAGCGCGGATTGCGGCGGCGACCGGCAGCTATGACGAGCAATCCGGACATGACGCCGATATCGAGACATTCGTGATTCCGCCCTGGGGTCCAGCCACCGCCGGTCCCGTGCTGGACGACGAGCTGATCGTCGGTATGTGGCGCATGGCGTTTTCGCCGAACGGCGCGGCCCTCTTTGCCGGATCTCAGGCCAATGGCAAATCGGGCCTGCGCGCGATATCCGTCGCGGATGGCGCGCCCTTTTGGGGCTATGACGGGTTCAAGTCCTATTGGGTGCGCGGCCTTGCGGCGTCTCCGACGGGAGAGATCCTCGCCACGGGAGACGAGACGGGCATGCTGCGCCTCTGGAACGCGCGAACCGGCGAGATGCTCTATGAGGGAAAGTCAAATCTTGTGATCCAGTCTCTGGCGTTTTCAAGCGATGGATCGATGCTGGCGGTCGGCCTTTGGGACGCGACGATCGGTATTCTGGACGTGGCCGAGCTGTTGGCGACATCCGCGCGTTAACACCGTTTTAGCGGTTCGCGCGGCGTCTCTTTTCAAACAGGCCCCAGATCACCACCCCGACATAGCAGAGACAGAGCACGATCAGCGTCTCCCACGCGAAGGTGAGCACCGCCGCCGAGACCCCGCACACCCCGATCAGAACCAAACTCGCGTTGTCGCGCGGTATCCGCGAGGTCTTGAACGACCAGGTCGGCACGCGGCTGATCATCAGATAACCGATGAACATCATGTAGATGCAGATGAGGACCGGGTGCAGCAGTTTCGCGTCGGTGAAGGCGAAGGAGACATACATCGGCATCATCACCAGCAACGCCGCCGCCGGCGACGGAATCCCCTCGAAATAGGCGTTGACCACCCCGGGGCGTTCCGAACGGCTGCTGACATTGAACCGAGCCAGGCGCATCACGCAGCAAAGCGTAAAGATCAACACCGAGATCCAGGCCAGACTACGAATGTCCTGCAACGCCCAGAAATAAAGGATCAGCGGCGGCGCGACGCCGAAATTCAGAAAATCCGCCAGCGAGTCGAGCTCCGCGCCAATCTTGCTCTCGATCCTCAGCAGACGCGCCGCGCGTCCGTCCAGCCCGTCCAGAACACAGGCCGCCAGAATGAGCTGCACAGCCAATACGTAGTTGCCCTGCACGCCAAAGCGGATCGCCGACAGGCCCGCGCAAATCGCTGTCAGGGTCAGCATGTTCGGCAGCAACCGGATCAGCGAAATCTTCGCGACTTTCTTATCGGAGGGGTCCGCCATCGATGGGTTCTATCAGCCTCCGTCAGCCATGTTCAGATCGGCGAGCACGGTCTCGCCCGCGACCATGGTCTGTCCCAGACTGACCAGCGGCTCGACGCCTTCGGGAAGATAGACGTCCAGCCGGGAGCCGAACCGGATCAGCCCAAAACGATCTCCAGTCTGCAACGTATCCCCCGCCTGCACAAAGCAAACGATGCGGCGGGCCACCAGACCGGCGATCTGTACGACCGCGAGATCCTGACCATTGCGCATGCGAATGCGCAAGCTGTTGCGTTCATTATCGGCGCTCGCCTTGTCCAGCGAGGCGTTGAAGAACTTGCCCGGCCGATAGGCGACCTTGGTGATCTCCCCCACGATCGGAGTGCGGTTCACATGGCAGTTGAACACGTTCATGAAAACACTGACGCGGGTCAGCGGTTCATTCGGCATGCCCAGTTCTTGCGGCGGCACGGCCCGTTCGATCAGCGAAATCACGCCATCGGCCGGGCTGATGATCAGCCCGTCGCGCTTCGGCGGTACACGCTCGGGGTCGCGAAAGAAGTAATAGCACCAAATGGTGAGGCCGACGCCAATCCAGCCGAGAATGTCCGCCAGGAAAAACAGACCGACCGTGATCGCGGCGAAAATCGCGACAAACCGGACGCCCTCGCGATGCATCGGTTTGATAAACGTGTCGGTCATTCGCATGGCGATCTTCCACCGGAAAAAGCTGAGAGAACTGCGGCAACACTCATAAGCGGATCGGCGCCCGAGGCAAGGGCGTTCGGTACGCCTAAATTGAAGTTGGCGAAGACGTTGCGCTCGTCGATTTGATGTCAATCCACCAACAAAAAGGACCCGCCGAAGCGAGCCCTTATCTTGATTTGCGGGAATCGCATTTCAATTCGACTGTCGCCGCTATAACGACCCGCTCTCAACCAAAACAGTTTCTGTGACCAGCAACACGCGCTCGTATCAACATTTACGACTGGACCGAACCGCCAGCTAAGGCCTCGCTAAAGAGACCTCCCCGCCTTGGGCCACCTCCTCAATTTTGACGTATTTTATCGACGACTTCAGCTTTCTCATTGAGGCTCGGATACTGTTCATACAAGTCATCCAGCTTCGCATAGCAAACTTGCAGCGTCGCTCTCAACGCCGATTTCATCGGGGCTGGCAATTCGGGGTCGTGTCCTTCCCCCCTAAAACTGTGCCACTACATTGACCGAGAATTGGGGATGAGAGATGGCTCGGAAGCGGTATTCGGACGAGGATATATTGAAGCTTCTTCGGGAGATTGAGCTGAAGCTCGCCGAAGGAGACGACGTGCAATCGGCATGTCGTAGCGTTGGGATCAGCGACGCGACCTACTACAACTGGCGCAGGCGGTTTGGTGGGATGGGGCGGTCGCAGCTTTCGGAGCTCCGCTCGCTGGAGAAAGAGAACGCCAGACTGAAGAAGATCGTGGCCGAGCTCGAGCTGGACAAGCTCATTCTCAAGGAAAGCCTGAGCTATCTAAAGCCCAGGGCCTGACGACGAGCCAGCTTCGTCAGGCCGTCATCCATACGCGCCAGAAGCTCGCGACGTCGGAGCGGCGGACCTGCCGGGTGATCGGCGTCGCCCGCAGCAGCTTGCAATACAAGGCCGTCGCGAGGGATGACAACGCGCTGCGCCTCGCCCTCATTCGGCTGGCGAAGCAATATGGCCGCTACGGTTATCGCAAGATCGCGGAGCTGTTGCGCGTCGAGGGCTGGCGCGTGAACCACAAGAAAGTCGAGCGGCTCTGGCGGGAAGAAGGGCTGCAGTTGCCGCATCGGCACAAGAAACGCCGGCGTCTCTATCACAAGGACGCCTCGATCATCCGGCTCAGGCCGACCCATCCGAACCATGTCTGGAGCGTCGATTTCGTCCACGACAAGCTCAGCAACGGCCGGAGCTACAAGATGCTGACGGTCCTGGATGAACACACGCGCCAGGCGCTGGCCGTAGAGGTCCGGGCCAGGATGGGCTCAGCCGATGTGCTGGAGGTTCTCTACGAGCTATTCCTGCGCCACGGCAAACCGGAATACGTCCGCAGCGACAACGGGCCGGAATTCGCCGCTGCGACCACCCAGGAGTGGCTGAAACGCGTCGGCGTGAAGCCGATACGGATCTATCCCGGCTCACCGTGGGAGAACGGCTACAATGAACGCTTCAACGGAACTCTGCGCCGGGAGGTGCTGAACACGGAATGGTTCGCCACCGCCAAAGAGGCCCAAATCGTCATCGGTTACTGGCTCAAGGAATACAACCACACCCGCCCGCACCAGGCGCTGAACATGAGGCCGCCGATCCCCGAAACTCTAATAAGAAATGGCCCAGAACTAGGGGGCTAGACAGTTTGAGCATCAACCGAACTCGCCGCCACGTCATTTGACGAGGTGGGGATACTTTCCGCCACGGAGCTTCCAATCTTTACCTCGGACATGCGATAACCTCCCAATTTCAATCACCATATGCAGTTTAAGGTAAGCGTTGGCGCGCAAAACATCAACGCGAGCGCCCCGGCGACCGTATCGCGCCATCAGGGAACTGGGTCGCCCAAAAACAGAAAAGGCCCGCCGAAGCGGGCCTTTAAATCAAAGTTCTGAGAACGAAGTAGCGCGTCAGCCGCCCATGGTCTTGGCGACCTCGGCTGCGAAGTCCTCTTCCTCTTTCTCGATGCCTTCGCCGACTTCGAGGCGCACAAAGCCAGTCACCTCGACGCCCGCCTCGGCCGCCGCCTTGCCAACGGTCAGATCCGGGTTGATGACGAAGGACTGTTTCAGAAGGCAAACCTCCTGAAAGTACTTGTTCATGCGGCCGATGATCATCTTTTCAATGACATTGTCGGGCTTGCCGGATTCGCGCGCCTGCTCGGTCAGGACCTGCTTCTCGCGCTCTACCAGCGCCGGATCCAGATCGGCTTCGGACAGCGACGCCGGGTTGGTCGCAGCGACATGCATCGCGATCTGTTTGCCGAACGCTTCGGCTGCGGCCTTATCGCCCTCGGCCTTCACCGAGACCAGCACGCCGATTTTTCCCATGCCGGGCGCGGCGGCGTTGTGCACATAGGCCGAGACGACGTCGCCCGTCGCCTTGGCCGAGCGGCGCACGCCCATATTCTCACCGATCGTGGCGACTTTGTCGGTCACGATCTCGGCCACGGTCTTGCCGCCCAGCGGCGCGGATTTCAGCGCCTCGACATCGCCTTCGGTCGCAACGGCGACCTTGGCGATCTCAGCCACCATGGACTGGAACTCGGCGTTGCGCGCGACGAAGTCGGTCTCGGAGTTCACCTCGACCGCAGCGCCGACGCCGCCATCGACGGCCACGGCGACAAGACCTTCGGCGGCGGTGCGGCCCGATTTCTTGGCGGCCTTGGCCAGCCCTTTGGCGCGCAACCAATCGACGGCGGCTTCCTTGTCGCCATCGGTCTCGGTCAGCGCTTTTTTCGCGTCCATCATGCCCGCGCCGGTCATGTCGCGAAGCTCTTTTACCAGTTTGGCGGTGATCGCCATGTCATCTCTCCTCGTCGTCGGCCAGCGCGGCGGCTGCGACTCCTACTGGTCGCGGCGCGAAGGCCAGTCTGTCGAATCTGCTGCGGATATAAGCGAGGACGGCCCAGAGACAAAACGGCCAGGCCGTCACTCGATTGTATTATTCGCTTTTGGCGGCGTCTTCTTCGGCCGACGCATCGGCGGCGGCTTCCGGCGTAGCCTCAGCGTCTGAAGCCTCGTCCGCGGCCGGCGCTTCGGCCAGCGCTTCCTCCACCGGGGCCTCCATCTCGCCCAAGTCGAAGCCGGCCTCGCCCATCTGAGCCGCCATGCCGTCCAGCGCGGCGCGCGAGATCAGGTCGCAGTAGAGGCTGATCGCGCGGCTCGCGTCGTCATTGCCCGGGATCGGATAGTCGATGCCGTCGGGGTTCGAGTTCGAGTCCAGCACCGCCACGACCGGAATGCCCAGCTTCTTCGCCTCGGCGATCGCCAGATCTTCCTTGTTGGTGTCGATCACGAAGATCAGGTCCGGCTTGCCGCCCATCTCGCGAATGCCGCCCAGCGCCAGATGCAGCTTGGTGCGCTCACGCTCCAGGTTCAGGCGCTCTTTCTTGGTGAAGCCGGCCGCCTCGCCCTCCAACTGCTCATCCAGCGTTTTAAGGCGCTTGATCGAGTTGGAGACCGTCTTCCAGTTGGTCAGCGTGCCGCCGAGCCAACGGTGGTTCATATAATACTGCGCGCAGCGCTCGGCGGCCTCGGCGACGGGCGTCTGGGCCTGCCGCTTGGTGCCGACGAACAGGATGCGACCGCCTTTGGACACGCTTTCGCGCACCGCGTTCAGCGCCGCGTCCAACAGCGGCACGGTCTGCGTCAGATCAAGAATATGAATGCCGTTACGATCGCCGTAGATATAGGTCCCCATTTTGGGGTTCCAGCGATGCGTCTGGTGGCCGAAATGAACGCCAGCTTCCAAGAGCTGACGCATGGAGAACTCTGGCAGAGCCATGCGGTCTTTTCCTTTCCGGTTTCGCCGCCGCGGGAGTAGAGCTTTCGCCCAACCGGTGGACCTTCCAGGATGTCTCCCTTTCCGGCCCGATCCCCGCGTGTGGATTGATGGGCGCGGCGTATAGCGGGGTTTCTGTAGAGAGGCAAGGGCCGACGCGTTAAGCGCTGATCAGCGCCTCGCGCGCGCCGTCCGCCACCTTCGTGATCTCCTCCGCGCTTACCCCCGCATTCGCCATGATCTTGGTCCCCTGATAGGCGGCGACGACCATTGCCGCCGAGGGCTTGGCCGAGGTGACGTCAGGGTCGGCCGCGAACACCGCCTCAAGCGCCTCTCGCAAAGGCCGATAGGCCTCTCGCGCGATCTCGGCGATTTCTGCGTCCACCGGCGCCACTTCGGCGGCGGCCTTGCAGATCAGGCACCCGCGACGGTCCACCGGCGCATCGAGCGGAAACAGGATGTCGAGCGCCGCCGAACCGTTCGGGGCGGCCCTTACCGCCTCGACCGCCGGAGAGATCGCTTGCCGGACGTAGCGTGACAGCGCCGCCAGAAACAGATCGCGCTTGTCGCCGAACGCATTATAGAGGCTGCCCCGGTTCAGGCCCGTCGCCCGGTCCAGCGCCTCTAGCGTCGCGCCGTCATATCCCCGCCGCCAGAACAGCGCCATCGCCCCTTCTAGCACCGCGTCTTCGTCGAAACTGCGTGGTCTGGCCAAATCGGTTCTCCCTGATCACTCAGTCGTGATATCGCAGTTCTTGATTAAACGGTCAAGAACTCTATTTCTCACATCATCCAAACACACCGTGATCTGAGAGGGACATCACAATGATCATCCGTTCTATCCGCACAATCGCCGCTGTCGCAGCCATCGCCGTATTGGGCGTCGTCAGCGCCGTCTCCACCTCTGCGCCCGCGCTCGCCGGCAGCGACAAGGTCGTTTCCCAAGGCACGTTCGAGGGCCGCAGCAAACACATCACCACCGGCGGCGCGCAGGTGGTCAAATCCGGCGACGGCTACGTTCTGGTTCTGGCCGAGGATTTCAGCCTCGACGGCGCGCCCGCCCCGACCATCGGCTTCGGCAATGGCGGCGAATTCGACAAATCCACCGAGTTCACCAAGCTGAACAACATCACCGGCAAGCAGAGCTATCCGCTGCCTTCGTCGGTCGACCCGAGCAAGTATGACGAAGTCTATATCTGGTGCGCCGACTTCTCCGTGCCGCTGGGCGTCGCCAAGCTGAACTAACGACCGACCAAACTCTCCCCAGGGCGCGGCTCTCTCCCCGCGCCACGCGCCAGCGCGTCGGGCCATTGCGGCTCCGGCGCGCTGGACGCGTTCGCGCCGCTTGTTTACCGTCCGCGCTATGTTCGCGCCCCTGAGCCCCGAAGAATGGACCGTGCTGGCGCTGTCGCTGCGCGTGGCGGCGGCAGCGACGTTCGTGGCGCTCCCCCTCTCCTTCTGGACCGCATGGATTCTCGCCCGAAAACAATTCCCCGGCAAAGCGCTGCTCAAGGGGCTGATCCATATGCCGCTGGTGTTGCCCCCTGTCGTCGTCGGCTATCTTTTATTATTGGCGTTCGGGCGACGCGGCTGGATCGGCGGGCCAATCTATGACTGGTTCGGCGTCTCCATCGCTTTCACATCCACCGCCGCCGCCGTCGCCGCCGGGGTCATGGCCTTTCCCTTGATGGTGCGCGCCTGCCGTCTGTCGGTCGAAGCACTTGACCATCGGCTGGAGGAAGCGGCGCTGACCCTCGGCGCCAGCCGCATTCGGGTGTTCTGGACGGTCTCCGCCCCCCTTTGCCTGCCGGGTCTGCTGGCGGCGGCGACGCTGGGCTTCGCCCGCGCCATCGGCGAGTTCGGCGCAACGATTGTCTTCGCCGCCAATATTCCGGGCGAGACGCGCACGCTGCCCATCGCGATCTATTCAGCGCTACAGCAGCCGGGCGGCGAGGACGCCGCGTTTCGGCTTGTCGGTCTTTCGATTCTGGCGGCACTGGCGGCGCTGGCCGCGTCCGAACTGCTGGAGCGCCGCACCCGTCGGCAATTGCGAGGGGAAGCCACGTGACCGAGTTGCGAGCAGATTTCGGATGGCGGCCCAAACGTCGCGCGGCGCCCGGTTTCTCGCTGGCGATCGCGTTCGAAGCGGCGGAGGGCGCTACGATCCTTTTCGGCCCCTCGGGCGCGGGCAAAACGGCGACGCTGCGCTGCATCGCCGGATTGGAGCGGCCGCAGCGCGGGCGCATCGAATTGGACGGCGCGCCGCTGTCGGATGCGGAGGCGAACCATTTCACCCCTCCTGAGAAGCGCGGATTCGGCGTAGTGTTTCAGGAGGCGCGGCTCTTTCCGCATATGAGCGTGCACGCCAATCTGCTCTACGGCGCGCCGGATCGAAAAAGCGCGGCGCTGGATGAGATCGTCGACTTGTTGGGGATCGAGGAGTTGCTGGAGCGGCGCCCGCAACATCTGTCGGGCGGCGAAGCACAGCGCGTGGCGATCGGGCGGGCGTTGCTGCGCCAACCGCGCATGCTGTTGATGGACGAGCCGCTGGCCGGATTGGACGGCCAACGCAAGGAGGAAGTGTTGCCCTATCTGGACGCGCTGACGCGCCATGCGGGCTGTCCAATCCTCTATGTGACCCATTCGGTCGAGGAGGCGCGGCGGCTGGGCGACCGCGTGGTGAAGATCGAGGCCGGCCGCGTTGCGGCCATGGGCGGGACCGAGTTGATCGGCCCGGCGGTCGCGACCGCTTTATGACTTCTCGGCCGATCCTGATCGCGGGGCCGACCGCCTCCGGCAAGTCCGCGCTGGCGGTGGGCCTCGCCGCGCGTTTGGGCGGCTGGGTCATCAACGCCGATTCCATGCAGATCTACGCCGATTGGCGCGTGTTGACCGCGCGCCCGAGCGCGGAGGAAGAGGCCCGCGCGCCGCACAGGCTCTATGGACATATCGGGGCGGCGGAGGCGTATTCGGTGGGCGACTGGACGCGGGAGCTTCGCGGGGTGCTCAAAGATTGCCGGAAGGCCGGCGCGACGCCGATTATTGTCGGCGGAACAGGGCTTTACTTTCGGGCGCTCACCCAAGGCCTCGCCCCCATTCCCGACATCCCGGCGGATATCAGGCGGGAGGCCGAGACCCGCGCCCTCGATCCCGAGGCGCTGTTCGCGGATCTCTCAGCGCGCGATCCTGAGACCTCCGGTAAGCTGGACCCGATGAACCCGGCGCGCCTCTCTCGCGCGTGGGAAGTGCTTGAGGCGACGGGCAAGGGCCTGGCCGCCTGGTGGCGCGAGGCGGCCCCGCCCTTGCTACCGCTGAGCCATTGTCTGGCGCTGCGCCTGACGGCGGATCGTGACTGGCTTTACGCAAGATGCGACGCGAGATTTGATCTGATGCTGAAAGGCGGCGCGTTGGAGGAGGCGCGGCGCGTCGCTGCACTCTCCCCGCCACCCGCCGCGGGCGTTCTGAAGCCAGTGGGCGCAGGCGAGCTGATTTCCCACATCCGCGGGGAGTTGTCTCTGGAGGAGGCCGCCACGCGCGCCAAGACCGCCACGCGCCGCTACGCCAAACGGCAATTGACGTGGAGTCGCAACCAAATGGCCGATTGGGCGGAGATTTCGACGCAAGAAAGTTTCAATTTCGAAGCAATTCAAGAACGATCTGCTATTTCGACTTGACGCGCAAACAGCCCGTGTTACACCTCGGCCAACCAGCGACGGGCGCTGGTTTTGGATTGTTTCTAAGTGAGACCGGAATGACCGAGCTCCTTATCGTAGTGGGAAAGCGCGCCGCGCGGCGAACCCTTTAAGGTTCGACGAAGCGAGCGCGCGCAGGGGTCCTTTGAGGGCCCCTTTTCATTTCCGCCCCTTTTGATTAGCGATCGGTCCGGGGCGGCTGCGACGATCCGACGAAGACTAGACCAAAGCGCGCGGCGCCGACCGCGCACACGATGGAGCGAATTATGGCATTCGACAGAACCGCAGAAATCTCTGGCGCGCGCATTGTTATTCAAGCGCTCAAGGAGCATGGCGTAGACACCGTATTCGGGTATCCGGGCGGGGCGGTTCTTCCGATCTATGACGAGCTCTTCCAGGATCAGGGCATCAAGCACATTCTGGTGCGGCACGAACAGGGCGCGGCGCACGCCGCCGAAGGCTACGCGCGCTCAACCGGCAAACCCGGCGTTCTGCTGGTGACGTCAGGACCCGGCGCGACCAACGCGGTGACCGGCCTGACGGACGCGCTGATGGACTCCATTCCGATCATCTGCATCTCGGGGCAGGTTCCGACCTTCATGATCGGCAACGACGCCTTTCAGGAGGCCGACACGGTCGGCATCACCCGCCCCTGCACCAAGCATAACTGGCTGGTGAAGGACACGAAGAACCTGGCGGAAGTCATCCATCAGGCGTTTCATGTCGCCACGGCGGGACGCCCCGGACCGGTGCTGGTCGACATTCCCAAGGATGTCCAGTTCGCCACCGCGCCCTATATGAACGCGGCGCAGGCCAAGACGAGCCACTATCAGCCCCGCACCAAGGGCGACCCGGACGCGATTCAGACCGTCGTCGAGATGATGGAGGAGGCCGAACGGCCGCTCTTTTACACAGGCGGCGGCGTGATCAACTCCGGCCCCGGCGCGAGCCAGTTGCTGCGGGATTTGGTGGGCGGCACCGGCTTTCCGATCACCTCGACCCTGATGGGTCTGGGCAGTTATCCGGCGTCGGGCGACAACTGGATCGGCATGCTGGGCATGCATGGCACCTATGAGGCCAACCTTGCGATGCACGGTTGCGATCTGATGATCTGCGTCGGCGCGCGATTTGATGATCGCATCACCGGTGTGACTGATTCCTTCAGCCCAAATTCAGCGAAGGTCCATATCGATATCGATCCGTCTTCGATCAACAAGAACATCCATGTGGACGTTCCGGTTATCGGCGATGTCGGCCATGTGCTAGAGCATATGCTGAAAATCTGGCGCTCTCGCGGGCGCAAGACCAAGTCGGCGGAGGTGAAGAATTGGTGGGCGCAGATTGAGGAATGGAAGGCCGTCGATTGCCTGAAATACACGCCCTCGACCGAGACGATCAAACCGCAATACGCCCTTCAGCGGTTGGAGGAACTGACCAAGAAGCACGACCGCTATGTCTGCACCGAGGTCGGCCAGCATCAGATGTGGGCCGCACAGTTCATGGGATTCGAGGATCCGAACCGGTGGATGACCTCTGGCGGGTTGGGCACGATGGGCTACGGCCTGCCCAGCTCGGTTGGCGTGCAGGCGGCGCATCCGCGCTCGCTGGTCATCAATGTCGCGGGCGAGGCGTCCTGGCTGATGAACATGCAGGAAATGGCGACCGCGGTTCAGTTCAAGCTGCCGATCAAGCAGTTCATCCTGAACAATGAGCGCTTGGGCATGGTTCGCCAATGGCAGGAGTTGCTGCATGGCGAGCGCTACAGCCACTCCTACTCCGAGGCGCTGCCGGATTTCGTCAAGCTGGCGGAGGCGTTCGGCTGCAAAGGCATCAAGTGCGAAAACCCGGCCGATCTGGACGACGCCATTCGAGAGATGCTGGATTATGACGGCCCGGTGATCTTCGATTGCCTGGTCGAACGACACGAGAATTGCTTCCCGATGATCCCGTCGGGCAAAGCGCATAACGAAATGCTGTTGGGCGAAGCGTCCACCGAGAACGCAATTGATACAAGCGGAGCTGTGTTGGTCTGATGAACGCTCTTCACATTAAAAAAGGCACGGCGAGCCACTCCGCCTATCAGCTTCGGCCCCAATTCGGCGATGAGGTGGAGCGCCGGACGCTTGCGGTGCTGGTCGATAACGAGGCAGGCGTGCTGGCGCGCGTCATCGGCCTCTTTTCGGGCCGCGGCTACAATATCGAAAGCCTGACCGTGGCGGAGGTGAACCATCGCCGCCACTATTCGCGCATCACGATCGTGACCACCGGCACGCCGATGGTGATCGAGCAGATCAAGTCGCAGCTTGGCCGCCTCGTGCCCGTGCATGACGTGCACGACCTGACGACCGAAGGCCCGCATGTGGAGCGCGAGCTGGCGCTGGTCAAAGTCATCTGCACCGAAGACAAGCGGGTCGAGGCCCTGCGCATGTGTGAGGTGTTCCGCGCCCGCGTGGTCGACACCACGCTGAAAAGTTTCGTGTTTGAGCTGACCGGCACGCCGGACAAGATTGACGCCTTTGTCGAGCTCATGAAGCCGCTCGGGCTGGCGGATCTCGCCCGCACCGGCGTCGCCGCGATCAGCCGCGGTTCCGAATGCCCGGACAATTGACGCCATAGATCTGAACAGGCCCGGAATCCCTCATGCCCGCTCGGAGGTCCGCAATGACATTCGCTCAGTATGGCCGCGTCGCCGCCTTTGTCGGTTTCTGTCTTTTCGCCGCGGTGCCCGCGCATGCGGATCCGGCGTTGGAGGACGAGGCGCGCGCGCTGATGGACGCCTTCACCGCCGCTGTGGCCTCGGGCGAAGCGGATCAGCTGGACGCCGTGCTGGCGCCGGAATACCAGATCGTCCGCGCGAACGGCGTCACCTACGACAAGGCGGGCTATATCGAACGCCGCGCCGGCGGTGTGAAGATCGAGAATGTCGGCGGTTATGAGAATGTCGTCGCGACGCAGGGCGGCGATGTGATGGTCATCAGCTCCGTCCTCACCATCACCGAAACGATCGACGGCCAGTCGGTGACGAAGAAGGCCCCGCGCCTGACCGTGTTCCGTAAGATCGACGGCGCCTGGAAAGTCAGCTCGCACGCGAATTTCGCAAGGCCGGAATAGACTTCAGACCAACGGGTTAGCGGCGCGACTTACAGCAGGCCGCCCGCCTCCACCTCGGATAGAAGCACGTTGGATTCGACCTCTCCCACACCGGGAAGCGTCATAATACGTCGGCGCAGGACACGCTCGAAATCCGCCAGATCGCGAGCGACGACCCGCAGCCGGTAGTCATAGACGCCCAGAACGTGCTGGACGAGTTGCACCTCCGGTATCGCGGTCACCGCGCGTTCGAACTCGGCGAGATCCAGCCGCCCCTTTCCCGCCAGCTTGACGCCCATAAACACAACCACTTCATAGCCGAGCTTCATCCGGTCCAGAACGACGTGGCGCGCGCGGATCACGCCCGCCTCCTCAAGCCGTTTGACCCGGCGCCACGCGGTGGGCTGCGTGACGCCCAGCCGGTCGGCCAGATCTTTCGCGCTCAGGCCGCCATCCTCGGCCAGCGCTGAGAGTATCGCCCGATCCGTATGATCGATATCCACCGCCATCAGACCGGTAACCTGTCGGTGTTCTTGCGTTCGGAGACCAGCAACAGGCTCTCGATATCGGCGATATGGGGCAACCCTAATATGCGATCGCGATAGACTTGTTGGTAATGGACGAGATCGCGGGCCAACACATCCATGCGCACGTCGACCCGGCCCAGAAGACTGTGAATGCGCTGCACTTCAGGCACTTTGCGGGCCGCGGCGACGAACTCGTCAAAGGCGTTGCGGTTGGTCTTGTCCAGCGTGACGCGCAGAAACACCGTCACCTCATAGCCAAGCTTGCTCCAGTCGATCTCCACCGCGCGGCCCAGGATCACGCCGTCGCGCTCCATCCGTTCGATCCGGCGCCAGCATGGCGAGGTGGAGAGGCCCGCGCGCTCCGCCACCTCCGCCGTAGTCAGCGATCCATCCTCCTGCATCGCGCGCAGGATACGCCTGTCGGTATCGTCGATTTCATGCATGAAACTTTCGTATATCGCTTTCTTGGCGAATGCAATTTTTAGCAAAGGGCGAAAATCGGGATAAATAGAAACCTGTTTCGCCGCCGGACGCCTATGATCCCGTCATCTGAAACCTAGAGGAACCAAAGACATGCGCGTCTATTACGATCGCGATTGCGACATCAACCTGATCAAGGGCAAGAACGTCGCCGTCGTCGGCTACGGCTCTCAGGGCCACGCCCATGCGCTGAACATGCGCGACAGCGGCGTCACCAATGTCGCGGCCGCGCTGCGCCCCGGCTCCCCCTCCGCCGCGAAGGCCGAGAGCGAGGGCCTGAAGGTGATGGACATCGCCGAGGCGGCGGCCTGGGCCGACGTCATCATGATGACCATGCCGGATGAGCTGCAGGCGGAGACCTATTACGCCCATATCCACGACAACCTGAAAGAGGGCGCCGCTATCGCCTTTGCGCATGGTCTGAACGTGCATTTCGGGCTGATCGAGGCCAAGCCGGGCGTCGACGTGATCATGATGGCGCCGAAAGGTCCCGGCCATACGGTACGCGGCGAGTTCACCAAGGGCGGCGGCGTGCCCTGCCTGGTCGCGGTGGACAATGACGCCACAGGACGCGCGCTAGAGATCGGCCTCTCCTACTGCTCGGCGATCGGCGGCGGCCGGTCGGGCATCATCGAGACCACCTTCAAGGAAGAGTGCGAGACCGACCTCTTCGGCGAGCAGGCGGTGCTTTGCGGCGGTCTGGTGGAGCTGATCCGCTGCGGCTTCGAGACTCTGGTCGAGGCGGGCTATGCGCCCGAGATGGCCTATTTCGAGTGCCTGCACGAGGTGAAGCTGATTGTCGACCTGATCTATGAGGGCGGCATCGCCAACATGAACTACTCGATCTCGAACACGGCCGAATATGGCGAATATGTCTCCGGCCCGCGCGTTGTTCCTTACGAGCGCACCAAGGCCGAGATGAAGGCGGTTCTGGAGGACATCCAGCAAGGCCGCTTCGTGCGCGACTGGATGCTGGAGTGCAAGTCTGGTCAGGCCAGCTTCAAGGCCACTCGCCGCAACAACGACGCGCACCAGATTGAGGCGGTCGGAGAGAAACTGCGCGGCATGATGCCGTGGATCACCGCCGGCAAGCTGGTCGACAAAGAGAAGAACTAAGACGCGTCAATCCTCCGACGCATCTGCATGCTCTCAAGAAACGCCCGCAACTCTTTATAGATGCGGGCGTTTTTGACTCTGACTTTCGCGCGAATCCGGCTAGGATCTCTCCAGCGCCCGCCAGAACTGGAGCCCCCGATGCGCTTTCGCAGACCCATTTTCTGCGCGATTATGGTCGCGCCTCTTCTCTCCTTGAGCGCCTGTGAGGAGATTCAGTCGGCCATCGCCTCCGTTCGAACGGAGCAGGAAACCCAGGATCAAAAGGCCCGGCGCAGCTTCGCCGAACGCCCCTCGCCCGCGCGCCGCATGGATCTGGGCGGCGTGGACGAGGCCTTCATGATCGAGGCGCCGGAGACCGGATCGGCCCTCGGCTGGGGCTGGAGCGCGACGCGCGGTCAGATCATCCCGACCGTCTGCATCGACTTCGACACCCTGCCGGACACGCCAGAAGCGCGGGCGGAGCGTCGCGAGGCGCAGACATCCACCCTGTCGCTGAGCACGGTGAGCGATTCCAGCGAGCTCTCGCAATCGATGAACATCTCCTCCTCCGTCTCGGTCAAGACCGTGGGCTATAAGGCGTCGGGCAAGGCGAAATTCGCCAGCAACACCAAAGTCAGCTCGTTCTCCACCACCATCGTGGTCAATGCGGAGGTTATGAACAGCCCCTATTCCGCGTTGCCCAAATCCAGCGGCGATGCGGAGTCCGGTCCGGCGATCCGGCTGACGGCGGACGCGGCGGCGCTGGCGCGGCGAAATCTCGACGAGTTTCAGGAAGTCTGCGGCGAAGGCTATGTCTCCACCCTGATGCGCGGGGCCGAAGCTTATGCGGTGATCGAGGTGAAGACCTCCTCCCGCTCGGAACAGACCAGCATGAAGTCCTCGCTGTCCGGCGAAGGCATGGGCGTAAAGGTGAAAGGCGCGTTTGGCAGCTCGGGTTCGGCGGCCAGCCAGAACCTCACGCGCGACATCACCTTCTATCAGGCGGGCGGCAGCGGCAATGATCTGCCAGTAGCGGTCTGCGCGAAGAAGAACGCCGACGGCTCCTGCGCCGAGGAGATCGCCTTCGCCGACGAGTCAGAGGCGATCCTCTGGCGGATCCAGAACCTCGCCAAAGATGCGAACGAAGCGCCCAAGACATTCTCGATCGAGATCACGCCCTATCACGTGCTGGAGAATTTCCCGCGCGGTCAGGAACTGATCGCCGATACGGGCGAGACGGACGAGATCGCGCTCGCCTATGGGCTCTATCGCACCGCGTATAACGACATCACGCTGGCGTTCGAAGCAGCGAAGAAGACGGATGTCGTGGAGAACACCGACGAGAACAACCCGCCGCCGACGCCGCTGACCTTCCATATCCCGGTGGCGATCTGCCCGGACGCTTTGATCGGCAATTGCGAGCGTCGAATGATGCCGCTCGACGCCGCCGAGATCGTGTTCGAGATAAAGGAAGAACGCGTGGAGACCGGGGTCAGCGCCCTGAACCTGCTTGGCGCGTTGCAGGATGTGGCCCTGATCGGCAAGGACCTGATCGAAATCGGCGCGGCGGAATGCCTGGAGGCGGAGGAGGACTGCGCCTTCGACGTCTCGACTTTGAGGTCGATCTATGCGGCCCGGTCGGGCATGCCGATCCCGTCGAACTGGGTGTCTGATCTCGACATCGACGTGCACACCGGGTTCAACCTGCGCGGCCCGGCGCAGGCGAAATGCGCGATCAGCAGCCTGGAGCCGGGCTGCATCTCAAACGCGGAAGTCGAAAGCTGGGCGCAGCGCAGCGGATTCACGCCGGTCACCGCCGACGAAGAGGTCGACTTTCAGCGTGTGAAAGCGGCCATGGACGCCGCCGGCGCGCCGTATATCGAGGGAGACGCGGATCGGCCCGACGCGCTGACGCTTTGGGTGCCGCCAGCGCAGCGGAATGCGGCGATGACGGCCCTCAACGCCGTGGAGCCCGCGCCGGTGAAGCAGGCCAGACTGGCGGTTGGCCAGCCGAGCGCCGACTAACCTGTCCGGCGCTCTCCGCCGCGCCATTGGGCCTCGCCCTTAAAATTTCGCCAAAGCGTGCTACCTAGAATGCATGAGCATACTCAGAGCACAATTGAGCCGATATCTGCGGCGCCGACGTATGGCGACGGTTTTCGCCGCAATACTCGGCGCGGTGATCGTCGCATCGCCCGCCGGACCCGCCAATGCGAACGGATGGTCGGACCGCGCCGAAGAGCAAGTGCGCTTCGCCCGACTGGAAATGCGGGATAGCGAAGGCCGGGCCTTCCGGCCCCAATCCTTCATCTTCGCTGGCGCGAACAAGGTCTATACGGTCGATGCGCCGCGCGACTTTGACGCCGAGCAGGCCACGGGCCTTCCCGCCGCGCGCTTGCCGCTGGTCGGCGGTTGGTTCCGGCAGGTGGACGCGCCGCCCCCTGACCTACGCGGGGCGCCGGTCTATGCGGTCGGGGATGCGATGGCGGTGAATCTCGCCGCCCTGCCCCCGGACGAGGTTTCAGCCGCGATGAGCGCGGCGCAACAGGGGCGCGCCCATATTATCACCCGCTCGCGCGGCACCGTGCTCTCCATACGTCCAAGGTTCCAGTTCGAAACCTTCAGCCCCACGGCCCGGCCGGATTTCGGGCGGGATCAGATCGGCGAGGCTTTCGTCGAAGGAAACCGGTTGATCATCGCGCCGTTGCATCGCGACTTTTATGGAACCCGCCCCTGGTGATGCGCGACGGCGTCTGGCGCTTTTGCTCTCGACGCGCCGCCGCCGCTGGGTTAGAACCCGCCGCGTCCGGATAAGTGAGCGCTCTGCAGGGCGTTCAGGGGCAACACGCCCGCATTCGGGCGATGCGCAATCAGGCAGTCGACATGGCGAATATCGTTCTTTTGGTCCACCTCATCCTCGCGGTCTTTTTGATCGGCGTCGTGCTGTTGCAGCGTTCCGATGGCGGCGCGCTTGGCATTGGCGGCGGTGGCGGCGGCGGCCTGAGCACGGGACGCCCTCCGGCCAGCCCGCTGCAAAAGATCACCTGGATGCTCGCCGCGGCGTTTATCGCCACCAGCCTGCTGCTGACCACCATCGCCACCCGGCTGAACGATGGCGGATCGGTGATCGACGGCGTGCCTGCCGTCGAATCCACGAATGGCGCGCCGCCGCCGCTGGAAGCGCCGGGCGGTGGATCGCTGTTGCCGCCCTCGCTTGGCGACGGCCCGCTGACGCCGCCCCCCGCGCAGTAGGACAGATGCGGCCTTTATGCTAACAAGGCCGCAGAGATGGCGGAAATTCTTGACAGATTCGAGACGGCGTTCGCCGCGCTGATCGATGCGGCGTCGCGCAGCGCCCTGCGCCGCGCCGCCGTTTTGGTCACGCTCTGCGTGCTGGTCTTCGCGCCGGGCATCGCGGCGCTGCCGGTGACGGACCGCGATGAAGGCCGGTTTGTTCAGGCCTCCAAGCAGATGATGGAGACCGGCGATCTGATCGACATCCGGTTTCAGGACGATCCGCGCTGGAAAAAGCCCGCTGGCATCTATTGGTTGCAATCAGCCTCAATCAGCCAGTTCGGCGGACCTGAAGCGCCGATCTGGGCGTATCGTCTGGTCTCCTTCCTCGGCGCCATGCTGGCGGTTCTGGGTACAAGCTGGGCGCTCAGGCCGCTGATCGGCGCGCGCCGGGCTATGGTCGCGGCGGCGTTTCTGGCCGTGACGCCCCTGATGGCCACCGAGGCGCATATCGCGAAGACCGACGCCACGCTGTTGGCGCTGGTGGTGTTCGCGCAAGGCGCGCTGGCGCGAATCTGGCTGGCGGGCGGGCGCGGCAAGAACAGCGACGCGGCGATATTCTGGGTCGCCATGGCGGCAGGCATCCTGATTAAAGGGCCGATCGTTCCCATGGTCAGCATCGCGACCATTGCATGGATTTGCGCCTGGCAAGGGCGCGCGCGCTGGCTGGCGCGGCTGAAGCCGCTCTGGGGCGTTCCCCTGCTGCTCGTGCTCGTCGCGCCCTGGCTGGTCGCCATCTGGATCGTCAGCGACGGCGCGTTTTTCACCGAAGCGATCGGCAAGGATCTGGTCGGCAAGGTGCAGAGCGGCCAGGAGAGCCACGGCGCGCCGCCGGGATATTACTTCGGCACGTTCTGGGGCACGTTCTGGCCCTGGGCGCCGCTGGCGCTGTTCGCGGTTCCGTTCGCCTGGGCGCGGCGCAAAGAGTCGGGAACGATGTTCCTGCTCGGCTGGATCGTCCCCGTCTGGATCGTGCTGGAACTGGTGCCGACGAAACTGCCCCACTACGTGCTGCCGCTCTATCCCGCCATGGCCGGGATCGTCGCGGCGGCGGCGCTGGGCGAATGCCGCGACATTATCCAACGCGGCGAAAAGCGCCGCTGGATCGCCACAGGTCTTTTCGCTTTGCCGGTTGTGGCGCTCGGCCTCGCGGGCCTCTTTGGGCCTTTGATCATCGAGGGGCGCATCGTCCTTGGCGGCGCTGTTCTCGGTCTGATCGGTCTGGCGTTTGGCGCGGTCGCCATCCGCGCCTACGCGTGGGGCCGGATCGAAGCCGCCATCGCGCCTGCGATGCTCTCCGGCATGGCGGTCATCGTGGCGGCGTTTCAGTTCGTCATACCCTCGCTGGAGACCGCCTTTCCCAGCCCGCGTCTCGCCGCGGCGGCGGCCCCCTACACGGCCTGCACCGACCAGCCTCTCGGCTCCGCCGATTACAGCGAACCGAGCCTGGTGTTTCTGGCCGGAACCGAGACCGAGCTGTTGCGGTGGGAAGACGCCGCAGACTGGATGGCGGAAGGCGACGGCCGCTTTCTTTGGATGTCCGACCGACGGCGGGAGAAATTCGACAAGCGCGCCGCCAAACGCGGATTCGAGGTTGTGGAGCTCGCCGAGGTCTCGGGCTTCAACTACAATCGCGGCAAATCCATGACATGGCGCTTGCTGGTCCGGGCAGACGACCCGGTGCGCACCTCATGTGACGCGCTTGATCCCAAGACCGGCTGGTGAACCGCCGATGCGTCGCCAAGATCGCCCAGCTTCCCTCCCTGTGGCGAGAGGACGGTTCACGCCGCCGCGACCCGGCGCTATGGTTCACTTCGACCTATCCATCGCCTCTGATCTGGTGACGTTTCGCAGATGACAGCCACACACTCCCCTCCTGCGGCTCCGGCCGACGCGCCGCGATTCACCGTCGTGGCGCCGATGAAGAACGAGGAGGGAAATGTCGCCCTCATGGTCGAAGAGATCGCCGCCGCCTGCGATCCGGTCGGCCCGTTCGAGGCGATCTTCGTCAATGACGGATCAGATGACGGCACCGCGGCCGAGATCGCCCGCATGGCGCAGACCTATCCCTGGCTGCGCGAAGTGCGCCACGAGGCGAGTTGCGGGCAATCCACGGCCGTGCGCTCCGGCGTTCGGGCCGCGCGGGCGCCGATCATCTGCACGATCGACGGCGACGGCCAGAACCCGCCTGCGGAGATTCCGAAACTCGTCGCGCCGTTGCTGGACCCAGGCGCGAGCGCGCTGCTGGGCCTAGTCGCGGGTCAGCGGGTGGATCGACAGGACACGGCGTCGAAAAAACTGGCCTCCAAAGCCGCCAACAAGCTGCGTAGGACGTTGTTGCATGACGACACGCGGGACACAGGCTGCGGGTTGAAGGCGTTCAAGCGGGACGCGTTTCTCGCCCTGCCCTTCTTCAACCATATCCATCGCTATCTGCCCGCGCTCTTTCGGCGCGACGGCTGGGACATCGCCCTGGTCGATGTCAGCCATCGGGCGCGTGAGGCCGGGACGTCGAAATACACCAATTTCGGGCGCGCCCTGGTGGGGTTTCTGGACTTGATGGGCGTCTGGTGGCTGTGTCGGCGCGGCACACGGCCCGTCGTCGTGAAGACGGACGACTAGCCATGGAAAGCGAAGCCACGCACTGGTTGATGAAAACCCTGCTGGTCGACAACTGGTTCGGCGTCTGGCTGGCGATCTTCGGTCTATGCGCGCAGGCGATCTTCATGAGCCGTATGCTGGTGCAATGGATCGCCTCGGAACGGGCCAAGAAATCGGTCATGCCGGTGGCCTTCTGGTGGTTGTCCCTTGCTGGCGCGATGATGCTGCTGGTCTATGGCGTCATGCGCCGGGATGTGGTGATCATCGCCGCGCAGCTGTTCGGATTGATCGTCTACGCGCGGAACCTGAAACTGATCTGGAACGAGAAGCGACGCGATCTGATCAACTGAGCGAATTTATCGTCGCGCAGGCCAGTCACTCGCTTGTCGCCCCCCACCGAATCCTTTAGTCCTTAACTCCCGTGGAACACATGCGGTTCTGACACCTGAATCGCGATAATAACGACACACCCGCGGGGGCATCCGGGCATGGCGCGCTATATCTTTGTTACTGGCGGAGTTGTTTCTTCCCTTGGGAAGGGGCTCGCCTCTGCAGCGCTTGGATCGCTGCTGCAAGCGCGCGGCTATACCGTGCGGCTGCGCAAGCTCGACCCCTATCTGAATGTCGATCCGGGCACGATGAGCCCGTTTGAACATGGCGAGGTGTTCGTCACCGATGACGGGGCGGAAACTGATCTGGACCTCGGCCATTATGAGCGGTTCACGGGCGTCGCCGCGCGGCGCACGGACTCGGTGAGTTCCGGCCGGATTTACTCGAACGTGCTGGAGCGTGAACGCCGCGGCGACTATCTCGGCAAGACGATTCAGGTGATCCCGCACGTCACCAATGAGATCAAGGATTTCATCGCCATCGGCGACGATGAGGTCGACTTCATGCTCTGCGAGATCGGCGGCACAGTCGGCGATATTGAGGGACTGCCGTTTTTCGAAGCGATCCGGCAATTCGCTCAGGACCGTCCCCGCGGCGAGTGTGTGTTCATGCATCTCACGCTATTGCCCTATCTGGCGGCGAGCGGCGAGCTGAAGACCAAACCCACGCAGCACTCGGTGAAAGAGCTGCGCTCAATCGGCATCGCGCCCGACATTCTGGTCTGCCGCACGGAGGTCGAGATCCCAGAGAAGGAGCGCGGCAAGATCGCCCTCTTCTGTAACGTCCGGCCTGAAGCGGTGATTCCGGCGATGGACCTGAAGTCGATCTATGAGGCGCCGCTCGCGTATCACAAGGTTGGACTGGACGCCGCCGTTCTCGACGCGTTCGGCATCCGCCCCGCCCCGCGCCCGAAGCTGGAAAAATGGGACGAGGTTGCCGACCGCGTCTACAATCCGGACGGAGAAGTCCGCATCGCCATTGTCGGCAAATACACCCAGTTGGAAGACGCCTATAAGTCCATCGCCGAGGCGCTGACCCATGGCGGCATCGCCAACCGGGTGAAAGTGGTCGCCGAATGGCTGGACGCGGAGATATTCGAGAGCGAAGACCCCGCGCCGCATCTGGAGAACTATCACGGCATCCTCGTGCCGGGCGGATTTGGAGAGCGCGGCACCGAGGGCAAGATCCACGCAGCCCAGTTTGCGCGTGAGCGCAAGGTGCCCTATCTCGGCATCTGTCTGGGGATGCAAATGGCGGTGATCGAGGCCGCACGGAACCTCGCCGATATCGCCGACGCCGGATCGGAAGAATTCGACCATGAGGCGGACGGTCCAAATCCGCGCTTCAAGCACATCATCTATCACATGAAGGAATGGGTGCAGGGCAACGAGATGGTTCAGCGCAAGGCGGATGACGACAAGGGCGGCACGATGCGCCTTGGCGCCTATGACGCAGCGCTGACGCCCAACAGCCATGTCGCAGAGATATATGGAACCGACGCGATCAGCGAGCGGCACCGGCATCGATACGAGGTCGATATCGCTTATCGCGAACAAATCGAAGCGACCGGGCTGCGTTTTTCCGGCCTGTCGCCGGACGGGCGCCTGCCTGAGATTGTCGAGATCCCCGGTCAGTGGTTCGTCGGCGTTCAGTTCCATCCGGAGCTCAAGTCCAAACCGTTTGAACCCCACCCGCTATTCGCCAGTTTCGTCGGGGCCGCCCTCGAGCAATCCAGGCTCGTTTGACGCACCCAGTAAAGGAGACGCCACATGTTCGCACGCGTGACAACCTACACCCTGCTGCCAGAGCGCAACACGCCGGAGAACCTGGCGACGCTAAGGGCCGATCTTGAAAAGCGCCTGCCGCAGGTTCCGGGCCTGCTGCACACCTATATCCTGGGGGGGCGCGAGGACGGGCGCTGCGTCTCCGTCGCGATCTATAAGGACCGCGACTCCGCCTATGTCTCCGTCCCGGTGACGCTGGCGATCTGGCAGGACCATATCAACGATCTGGCGGATGAGCCGGACCTGCAGGAATACGAAGTTCTGGCGGACGTCGCACAAAGCTGAGGCGACGGAGCTTCCCGCGCGGAAAAAAGAAACGGCGCGCTTGCGGGCGCGCCGTGTGTCGTTTCAAACAGTGCGGCGAATCAGCGGTTCAGGCCAAGCCCCAGCGCAGCGTTTACGGACGTCAGCGACGCTGCGCCCAGTTCAGGCCTGCGTTCTCCATCCCCGATCACAGCGAACGCCGCCCAGTAGAACGGATGCGACGTCTCCGCGTCGGCGAGCAGCTTGGATTGCGCCGTCCTCTTGGCGTCGGCGATCCCGATCGACGGGGTTGAGGCCAGCTCGGAATAGAACTCGCGCATCAGGATCTGCGTGGCGTTGTCATCGACCGACCAGTGCGAGACCACAAGCGATCGCGCGCCGGCGAAGAAGAAGGCGCGCGCAAGGCCCGAAAGACTTTCACCACCCGACGTCCGGAACCCGGTGCCCGCCGCTGACAACGCGCCGCCGCCGCCGGTGTCGCAGGCGGAGAGGACGACCATCTCCGCATTGAGGTTCAGATCGAGGATCTCGGATTCTTCCAGCAATGCGTCAGACTCTTCGCCGAATTCCAATGAGGTCACCAGCGCCGGTTGCGGCAGGCAGGCTGGGTCGCGCGCCAGAAGGCCATGGGTCGCCAGATGCAGGGTCTGGTAGGATTCCAGCGGATCGGTCTTCACCGCCGTATCTGTGAAGGCTTCGCCCAGCGTCACGTCCTCAGGCGTGACGGGTAATACGTCAGCGATGCGTTCAAGCTCTACGCGCGTGCCTTCCAGCGTGCCCAGACTGGCAACGCGGGCGAGAGACGGCGCACAGTCAATGTCGCCGCCGCGCTGTTCAAACACCTGGAAGATGCCCTCTTCCGTCGCGGCGAACGGGCTGAAATCGCCATATCCCTTGAAGGGCCGCGCCGCCTCAGATTTCGGGATCGCGCGCGTCAGCACAAAAGAGCTGGGTGAAACCGCGGTGGTGATCGCCAGACGCTTGCCAAGAAAGTCCACGCCCGAATAGTCAAACTTTACCGTGCCGCCCGAAGGCACCCAAAGCGCGCTGGCGTTTGCCGGACGGTTTTCGATCAGCAGATCGAACGGCAGGCTGAGCAGCGACTCCGTCGGCGCGACGATCAAATGCCTGCGTCCGGCCAACAGGTCCTTCCCTGGCTCGAACAACAGATCGAACAACAGGCTGGCCGCGTCGACATTGAACCGGCGGATCGACGAGCCGTCGATCGCCCGCCGTATCGCGCGCACGGCGCTCGCGGCGCCGCCGACGGTCAGGCTGACATTATAGGCCCGGAAGTCGTCCCGCCCGATCAGAGTGACGAGTCCGTCTTTTGTGCCGAGGTTGATGACCGCGACGATCTCATCATCGGCAAGCGAGCTCCGCAACCGCGACAGCGGCACGGACTGATCGATCACCAGATCCCATGTCGGCGCCGCTTCCTGCAATTGCAGCCGGGTCGCGTCCAGCTTGTCCTGCGCCTCCGCCAACCGTTGCTCCGCCACACGCCGCACATGGACATCCCGACTGCCCGAGGCATCGATCCGATCTAGCCTCGCCGCGGACCTGTTGACCTCACGCTCCAGATCCTGGAGCTGTCGGATCAGCACCGACGCCTCGCTTGAACCGGAGGCGAGACGCGCCGAAAGCTGCTCCAGCGTCGCCGCCGTCGCGCTGGTCTGGATCTGCTGAAGCGCCAGGAAATACTCCGCCTGGGCGCTTGAGCCGCGGCTGCCGTTGGCTTTGGGCATCAGAAGCTTGAAGTAACTCGCCGCCCGGTCGTAGGGAACGCCACGCCGATGCGTGTTCAGAATCGCGATCGCCTCACGATAAGCGGCGAGCGAAGATTCAGTCTGGCCGGATTCCGCCAGGACCTCGGCCAGACGAAGCCGCATCAGCGCCTCTGGCCGGGTGTTCGCCTCGCTACGTTGCAGGCCGTCCGCCGCGGCCGAAAGACCGGAAATCGCCGTATTGTAATCGCCGCGCGCCACCGCGCCCTCAGCCTCAACGACGGCGACCTGCCCGCGCAGCCATCCGGCATACCCTTCAGGCGCAGCTTCAAGGTCCGCCCTTGCGTTGGCGATGTATTCGTCGGCCTCCGGATCGCCGAGCGCCTGCGACGCGGCCGCGCCGACATAATAGGCGTGCGCGCGCTGGAGCAGAAGCCGTCCTTCATCGGTGATCAGACTCTGGCGCAGACCGACGCCGCCAACGCCGCGATTGAGTTCATTCAGCGTCGCCTCAGCTTCCTCAGTCACGATCAGAGAGCCATCATCCCCGCGTTGGAACGTAGCCCGCGCCGCGCCGCTATCGTCGCCCTGCAGCAACGAAAGCTGCGCAGAGATCGTATTCACAGCGCTGTCCGAAAAGCGCTTGGCCTCACGATAGCGCTGCTGGTTCATCTGATGCTGTGAATAGAACAGCTCGGGCTTGCCGCGAGAGACAAGGTCACGGGATCCTTTCACCACGGGCATGGTCTGGGCGAACAGTCGATCCGCCGTATCATAGTCGCCCAGATTGCTGAGGTTCAGAGCAAGGTGAAGCGTTTGCTCGGCCTGGGCCTGCCGGTCGTCAGGAAAGAGCTCCCGCGCGATCCGGCTGGCTTCCCGATAAGCGCGCTCGGCGTTTTCGAACTCCAGCAGCGTGTTAGAGGCGTAAGCCGCGCGTTCCAGCCGCGCCAGCTTCTCCGCCTGCGCGACCTCAGCCGCAGACGGCGCGTCGGCGCTTTCATCGATGAGCGAAATCTCCTCGTCCGACGGCGTACAGGCCGCCAATGCGAGAAGACTAGCCGCGCCAATGGCTCGGAGCGTGGCGCGCGTGGAGCAACTCATCGCCATTCCTCCTCGTTTCCGCGGTTTGTGAAGGGATCGTCGTCCTCATCCTCCTCCGGCTCGATGCTGAGGTCGAGGAACAAGCTGTCATCGAACGGGATCGTCGTCAGGATCGCGCCAAACGCGGTACAGTCGAAGGACCGGATGACGCAGCCGTTCAGCTCGTATTCCAGATTGACCGGAATGCCGTCGAGGGTGACGCCCAGCGCGGCGGCCGTGTCGCTCACCGGATTGCCGTCAACCACGATGTTGCCGAAAAGGTTGATGAAGTCCGGCGCGCCGCCATCAAAACCCGCGGTCAGAACAAGCGTGCCGATCTCCAAGCCCGTGCCGATGTCGGAGCTGGTCGTCTGCATGGCGATATTGCCCGAAGCGCCGAACGTCACCGTCGAGAGGTTGGCGCCCGCGCCGACCGTGTGAATAATCGTCTCGTCGATGCGCACCAGGTCGACCTCCAGGTTCGCCCCTTCGAACTGCGCAGTGTCGGTGATGGAGATGAAACGCTCGCTTCCGATCAGGATGTCGTTTTTCGCCAGAAGTGTCAGGTCGCCGAGCGGCTTGAGCGTGTCCTCGCCCTCCACGCCCAGCTTGCCGGTAATGTAAATGTTGTCCGGCCCAATGATGCTGAGATCCAATGCATTGGACCCGTTGGCGTTCAACCCGGCCGAGGTCACATCACCGCTGATGACCACATTTCCATCCGCGAACAGCGTCAACTCGCCGATCTTGCTGCCTGAAAGCGACAGATCAGAGATCGTCATGTCGCCAGCCTCAAAGATAAAGAGGCCGGATGACGCCGTGAGGTTTGCGAGCTCTGCGTTCGTAGCGCTGACCCCGCCGCCCGTATCCGACCCGAGCGAGGTTGATCCGCCGGAACTGAACAACTTGATGGTCGGCGCCGACAATGCACCGGCAAGCTCAAAGTCCGGCGCAAGCAGAACAATCTCCGCCCCTGGGCCGGTGGTGACCGCGCCGCCAATCGTCAGCTGGGTTGACGAACCCAGACTGATGTCGTTCGCATTATTCACGGTCACCGCGCCGCCAAATCTGTTGGGCTGGGTGGGATTGACGAATTCCTCAAGCTGCGTGGTCACATTCGCTTTCAGCAGGTCCACGTCGCCGCCATTCGCGTCCAGCGTCGTTGCGCCGGTGACGTTGATTTTGCTGTCGGCGGATTGTTGGATGGCGGCCGTCGCGCTGTTCGCGCCCAGCGCTCCGTTGTTGTTCGCGTCAATCGTCAGATCTTCGCGAACCCTGATCTGACCCAACGTGACCGCGCCCGCGGAAATGATCGTGGTGTCAGATCCGGTCACGTTCACCAGATCGCCAAACTGATTGACGTCGATCAGAACATCATCGCCGACAACGGAGACGGCGTCCGCCACCGACGCGCTGTCGATATCGACATTGCTGGTCGCATCGACATCCACCGCGCCGCCGATCTTGGTGATGTCTATGGAGACGCTCGCGCCCTCTACTGTGACGTTATTCGCCACCGTATTGCCGTCGATGTCCACGTTGCTCGCGGCGTCGACGATCATCGATCCGCCGGTGTTGCCGACATCGATCGTGACGCTCGCGCCGTCTATATTGATGTTGTTGGTCACTGAGACGCTTGTGACGTCTACGTCGCCTGAGGCATTAACCAGAACTCTGCCGCCGACTTCATCAACATCAATCGACACGTCGTCGCCGTCGACGTCGATGTCTCCGCCAGTCGATGTTCCGTCGATATCAACATTGCTGGAAGCCGTTGCATTAACCTCCCCCCAAATGTTTGCGACGTTGATAGTTACGCTCACTCCGTCGACGTTGACGTCCTCGGCATAAATCGAGCCCGATGCATCGATATCGCCAGTCGCAGAGACATTCAAAGTTCCGACGATGATGTCTGAATTAACCGATACATCGGCACCGTCGACATCTACGTCGCCGCCAACTCCATTTGTTGCTGTGATATCGACGTCGCTTGTCGCCGAAGCGTCAATTGATCCGAAGATGGTCGTCGTGTTGATCGTGACGCTCGCGCCATCGACGTTGACGTTGTTATTGACTGTCGCAACGTCGATCGAAATGTCATCGCCATTAGCGTCAATGCCGCCGCTGACGGACGCTCCGACAATATCGATATCGCCTGTCGCTGTGGCGTTCACCGAACCACCGATGTTGTCGATTGTCAGAGAGACGCTGTCGCCGCTGTCTATCAACACGTTGCCGGTCGTCGAAGTTCCGTCGATGTCCACAGTGCCGGACGCATCGACGTCCACAACGCCGCTGATCGTCGCGACGTCGATCGTCACGTCGTCGCCGCCCTCAACATTGATCGCGCCGCTCGAGGTCACGCCGCTGATCTCGACACTACTGGTCGCGGTCACGTCGGTTGTTCCACCGATGTTGTCGATCGTTAGCGTTACGCTCTCGCCGCTGTCGATATTGACGTCGCCGGTCGCCGAGGACCCGTCGACGCTCACACTGCCCGAAGCGTCGACCGTCAGGCTGTCGCTGAGCCCCACGCCAAATGTGTTGCCGGAGTTGGACAGCGTCACGCTGCTGGTCGATCCGGTGACCGTAATCCGCGTGTCGCCGTCAATGTCGAACAACGCGGCCGAATCGACGTCGCCAACGACCTCTAGCGTGAAATCCGTCTCGACATCGACCACGCCGAAACTGAGGTCGTCGACGGTGTCGCGCAGCTCCAGAGAATTTGCGCGAGTTCCGCCGCCGATCGCGAAGCTGCTGAAATCATTGGCGTCGAGAAGGACGATGTCCACGCCGGCGGCGTTGACGTTGACCGTAACTGATGTGCCTTCGTCGTCCCCCGGCCCGCCAACGATCGGGCCGCTTTGCGTGACGTCGCCGCTTGTCTCGATCGTCAGATCGCTCGTGATCGTCGAAGATCCAAAATTGACGCCATCGGCGCCCACTCTGATGTCGAACACATCCGCCGTCGCAAACACCGATCCGTCGATGACATGCTCAGTGGCGCCGTCGTCGAGATCAACGGTCCCCGTGGCGGCCGAGACAATTAAGTCGCCGTCGATATCGATCAATCCGGATCCCGTGATGTTATCCGCCATCACCGTCAGGTCGCCAGTATCCGAGCCTGCGTCGGACAATGTAATCGCGCCAAGCGTCAGATCATTCGCATCCGTGATCGACGCATCATTCGCCGAAGCGACGGACACGGCGCCTGAGAAGTCGTTGCCGCTGTTGCTGATATCGATATCCGCGCCAACGCCCGCCGTGAAACTACTGGCGCCTGCGGTGATGCTGGTTCCAGTATCTTGCGTAATGACCGTGGAGGAACCGTCCGTGACGCCGCCCCCGGCATTCGCTGTCACGTTCAGCGCGCCGGCGCCCACATTGATATCGTCCAGAATAATGTCATCCCGGTCAACGAGCGTCGCGCTGGTCGCCACAACGCCGATCGGTCCGGTGAAATCATTGGTCGCGTTGTCGAGGACAACTGCGCTGCCCGCATCAATTGTCGATGTGCCAGTTCCATTGATGATGATCTGACCGGTGTCTGTGACTGAACCGCCCGACGTCAGGTTCAGCTCGCCGCTGATGATCGAAGAAGTAAGACCAACCGCCGGACCAAAGACAATATTGTTATTGTCCTGAAGCATGACATCGGCGCCGCGCACGGCGACATTCCCGATGAAATCGTTCGAGGCGTTGTCCACAGAGATATTGCCGAGCGTATCGAAGGTCGTGGTGTCGTTGACGACAACTTCGCCGGTCAGATTGATCGAACCTGACGCGCCCGAGGCGATGATGCGTAAATAATCGGCGGTCGTGATGTTCTGCGATCCGGTGACCGCTCCGGTCGCCTGAATCAGCGCGAACCCTGTCGCGGCGGTCGTCGTCGTAATCTCGCCTAACTCCAGATTATTCGCATCGACCAGCCACACCGCGCCGCTGGATACGGACACGGCGCCGCCAAAGTCGTTCCCGGCGCTGTTCAGACGCACTTCCTGCCCTGTCGCTGTGACGCTGGTTGTGCCGCTGACACTTAGAATGCCGGTGTCGTTCACTGCACCTAGGTTCGATGTCACGATCAGGTTGTTCGCCAGATTGATGGCGCCCAGATTTGTCGCGGTATTGTTAGTGAGAGTCAGGCTGTTGGCCGTCGCATCAATGACGCCATTGATAAGATTGGCCTGAGTCAGAGTGACATCGCCGCCTCCCGCCTGAAGGTTCAGGTCATTGACCGTAATCGCGGCCGATTGCGTGATCGTGCCGGTCGAGGAGCCATCCGCGTTGGCCGTGATTGACAAGTCATTGGTGGCCGAGCCGCCGAATGTCGCGCCGCCGATGAGCACGCCGTTCGCATCAACGATGGTCGCATTATCCGCCGCGATGAAAATCGCGCCGCCAAAGTCGTTGGCGACGTTGTCGAGAATAACGGCGTCATCCACAGCGACCAGCGTCGTTGTTCCAGCGACATTTACAGAACCCGTTCCAGTATCCGTGATATCGCCCGCACCGCCAGCGCTCAAAGAAAGGTTTCCTGCAGTCTCAACCACGCCATTTCCAAGCGTGATGCTGTTGCTGGAGTTGACCACGATATTGCCGGTCGCGGATACGCCATCCAAATTCACAGTGCTGGCCGCGCCGGTCGCGCCGATTATGACAACACCGCCAGAGGTAATATCGGCAAGATTCGCGTTGCCCGCGGTCGTCGATATGATGACCGACGAGCCACCATCCATCGCGGTCTGATCGATCAACACGCCGTTGACGCCAACGATATTCAGATCCGTGCCCGCGGAAACGGCGTCATCAACCGTCGTGCCATTGTCAAAAATTGCGCCAGAGGTCGACAGCAGAATCGAACCGTCTGACGAAATCGAGTCGTTGATGAAGAGGTTGTTGCCGGCGACGATGCTGACGGATTCGGACGCGTTGATCTCACCCAGCGCGATGAAGTTGACGTCGCGAATGCTGAAGATATCAGCCGAACCGCTGACCGCGTCAGTCAAGGTTGAGAAGTCGTTCCCAGTATTGGTCAGCAAAACGTCATCGCCAGCGTTAAATTCAGCGCGGCCGGCAATTGAAACATCGGCGATATAGTTCTCTGGCTCGTTGATGCCGTCCATGGGGTTTACGTCAATAAAGGTAGTCGGATCATCGACGCCGTTGTGCTGCGTGATGCTCGCTGAAGCGGATACGATCAAATCGCCGCCGAGCACGGTGTCAAACACAACAAACTCGACCTCGCCGCCCGTCGAATTAGCGCCAATATCGACGGTCTCCGATCCTGTGAGAACAAGACCCTCAAAATAGATGTCGCCCGCCGTTCTGAAGCGCACATCCTCAACGCCAAGCGCAAGGATCTCCTCCGCTGTGAAGATCACGTCGGTCGTTGTTTCCCAGAAAGTGTACGAGTCAGACACCACGCCGCCTTCGACGCCGCCCAGAACGATGTCGTCGACGGTGTTAAGCGCCAGCTCAAGAAAGCCGTCCGTGATGGTGATCGTCCCACTGAAATCAGCTTCGATGTCATTGACGGAGAGCACCAGTGAATCCGCATCGATGGTGCCGATACTGACCAAATTGGCGTCGTGCACCTCAATTGCGGCGCCGAATAGCGAAACATCTCCGATGAAATCGTTGGAGCCATTGTCGAGGATGATGTCGCCAAGGAAATTACCGCCGCTTGCGCCAGCGGTGATCATGGTTGTGCCATCGATGAACATCGGGCCGCTTTGGCTGACATCGGCGTCGGCCGGATCGGCGGCGCCATCATCTAAGTCGTCCGTCGTCGTCAGTTCAAAATTGCCTGTCAGGCTGGCGCCGACGATACTCACGCCATCTTTCGCATCGACGATCGTCGAATTGGCGGCGACGATGTCGATAGACCCGAAATCATTGCCAGCATTGCTCAGCGTCACATTGAAACCGGCGGCGTTCGCGTCCAACGCGCCAACGACCATCGCAGCGCCGCCGCTTTGCCCAATATTGCCGCCCGGATTTACGGTCAACGTGTTCGACACAGCGACGTCGCCAAATGTGATGTCATCGTTGTCGGTCACCGAGGCGCTGTCCGCTGTTAGCGACAGCACGGCGAAATCGTTGGATCCATCGTTCAGCGTCACTGATGAAGAGGAAGAGATATCGACCTCACCCGTGATGCCGGTTATCGCCGAAGACTGGGTGACCGGGCCTCCCGCTGTGATGACCAAGGTGTCGGAGCCGGCGCCGCTAAGCGTCAGACCGCCCAGAACGATCCCGTTGGCGTCGGCCACCACTGCGGTCGTGCCGGAGGTGATCTCAATCGTTCCAAAATCATTAGTGGGATTGTCGAGTTCGATCGTCGAGGTGGAACTGAACGTCGCAGTCTCCGTTACAACGACATTCGTGTCGCTGGTAACGCCGGCGCCATCGTCGATCGCGCCGGAAGCGTTCAGAACCAGATTTCTGAGGTCGACCTTGCCGAGTTCGACTGCGGTATCTACGGTCGCGCTCGCTTCATCGCCGAACAGGCTGAGCGCGCCCGCCAACGTATTGCTGGCGTTGGTGACGACGATGTCGCCGAGACCGGCGTCGAGGCTGGTCGAACCAGACACATCCCACGCGCCGCCTTGGGCGATCCCGATCGTGGCCGTATCGCCGACATCGCCAGTCAGATCAAGGTTACCGCCAATGTCGAGCGCGGCGACGGTGATCGGGCCGTTCGCACCGATCGTGACGTCCGAGAGTGTCCCCGAGCCGCTGGCGTCAACCGTTATCACGCCATTGAAGCTGGTCGCCTCAACGCCGCTCGAGACGAGCTCAACATCCGCGTCGGCGACATTGTTGATCGTGATATCGGTCGTGGTTCCAATGTTGAACGACGAGATGAACATGGAGCCGCTGTCGGTGGCGGAAGAGACGCTTCCGGCGGATGTCAGATCAAATGCGGCCGTCGTCTCGACATCGCCCAGCGTCGTCGGGCCACTATTAACGATTGTCACATTCGAACCGCTGGCGCTGAGCGCGCCGGTGAAACTGTTGCTCGCATCGGTCAGAATTACGTCGTTGTCAGACTGGAAGCTGGCCTGGCCGCCGCTTGAGATTTCGACATCCTGCGTGATCGACCCAGACGACTGGATCGAGATCGCGCCGCCAAAGCTTGACGCTGTAGTCGAGAACGTGACCGAACCGGTGGTGGAGATCAGGCTGATGCCCTGCGACGTCCAGTTCGCGCCATCGACCGTGATGTTTCCCGCGGTGCCGATGCCGACGGCAGCCTCCGAATTGAAGAAGGTAAAATCGTCTTCATCGACATTGGTGAGGTCTAAAGTGTCATCCGCCGGCCCCGTGTCGGTCACCGTCACGGTTTCGCTGCCGAAGAACAGCGTCGCGGTGCCGGTTCCAACATTAACGAATGTTGTATCTGTGGCGCCGGCGTCGTCATAGATGGCGGCGTCGAACGTCGCATCGCTCGCATTGATCAGGCCAATCGGCAGCGTTCCGGACGTCACGAGCGACACGCTTCCGCTCGCATCGACGTTCACACGCCCGCCAAAGGCGTTTGCGGCCTGCCCTAGGTCTACGCTGTCGGTCGCGGTGATGTTGAGAACGCCAGATGTGACAACCGAGCCGCTTGCGCCTTCGGTTACGCTGTCAGCGATGAGAGTCAGGGTGCCAGAGGAAGCCTCCAGTTCTTCGTTGATCGCGATTACGCCAGTATCCGAAGAACTTGCCCCTGCAGTAATCGTCGCGCTGGCGACTTCGGTGTCCACATCTATGGTCACATCGTCATCGGCGATGACGGTGAAGGCGGTACTGATCACGCTTGAAGACCCCGAGAACGTGACATCGTTCCCGGAATCCAGGGTGAGCGAGAGGGACACCGGTTCGCCGCCATCAAGGTCGAAATTGACGCCGCTAATGGTAATCGAGCCTGTACCGCCGGTTTCGATCACTATCGCGGCGGCGTTGATCTGCGTGTCGAGTTCACCGTTGGAAAGGTTCCAGGTTTCGGCCCCGCCCAGCGACATATCGGCGTCGCCCACAGCGGTCAAAGTCAGCGTGTCGGTGACGAAGATGGCGGAAGAGCCATTCCCGAACACCAAGTCACTGCTAACGATCGTAAGGTCATTACCAGCACCGTCGACGGTGAGAGAATCGTTACTCTCGATCGTGACTGTTCCAGTGGATTGGACATCCAATCCAACGCTAATGTCCGAATTGCCGTCGAACGAGACTGCGCCGCCTGAAACAAGCTCCAAACTGTTTGAAGTTGCCGTCGTATAGTTGATGTCATTTACAGTGAGCGTGCTGTCGGTCGTCTGAAAAATGATCGATTCAGCGCTCAACCGACCGAAAACGGCCTGTTGTACCGTAAAATCGCTGCCGCCGCTGCCTAACGTCATGGCCTCGCCGCTATTGGCGACAAGAGTTAGAGTGCCGGTGCTATCAGAGACATCAATCTGGCCGCCGCTGGCGACATCCAGGTCGTTCGCCGTGATGACCGCGTCACCATTAGTGATGTTGAACGCGCCATCTTCATTCAAATCAACCTGACCACCAGTGGATGTTAAGATCAGGTTTCCCGCATCTACGTTGACTGTCGTATCGTCGTTATTGGTTGAATTGACCAGTATTCCATTGTCGCCGGAAATTGTGACTCCCCCCGGCGCCGTCATGGTCAGCGTTTCTACTTCGTCGGTACGACCTAGGATCACATCGTCCGAAGACAAAATTGATATCGTCGTCGACGCGTCTAGATCGGCCCCGCCATCGAACAAAATGTCATTATCGTTCGCGTCGCCGCCATCATCTGCATTCGCCCTAATTATCAGGGAACCGCCGGCCGCGTTTGCGGTAAAATTGTTTCCAATCGAAACACTTCCGCCTGCGTCATCTCCCGAAACATCCTGGAACGCCGCTTCGATCAGGATGGAACCGCTGGAAAGCAAATCGACACTTCCAGAGAATGAAACATTGTCAGTCGCTTTGAGCGTTATGTCGCCTGCACTGGTGATATTTTCGTTAAATCCAAGGAAAATGTCATCGCCAGATGTAACCGAAATCGATGCTGACGAATTGATATCAACAACCGTACTGGAAATTCTAAAATCGAAGTCGCCGCCCGCATCGAAATCGACACTCGTTGCGGCATTGAAAGTCAGATCGTCATCGACGAAGATATCGCCGCCGGCCATCAACGTAATGGCGCCGGTCGCGCCAATTGTGGTCGTGCCGCCGGTGTCGAATGTCAGATCATCGCCGGCATCCAGCAGGAAATTGCCCGCGGCAATGAATGTCTGACCGCCCGCGACAGTGATATCGTCATCCGCCGAGATCGTGACGCTGGTTCCAACTTCAACGTCGTCGGCCGAGTCGAATGTCAGCGACCCTGTGGACGTGGCCAGAATAGACACGTCCTGCTGAATTTCGATATCGCCGGCGGTCGTCGTCTGAAACTCCGCCGTGCCGCCAGAGACAGAGAAAGCCGCATCGTCCTGGAAGATGATGTCGTTTGTATTACTCGCTCCTGTGACTGTGAAAAGCGCCGAGCCTGTGACGTCCACTTCGGTCGCGTCAGTCGTGCTGTCCGGATCCGATAGAAATACAATGTCGAGACCGGCGGAGAAGGTCGCGCCAGAACCAGACTCGATAGTGATCGAGCCAGTTCCGTCGCCGTCGCTGTCACTGAAAACCTGCGTGCCGCTCGCATCCAGAACGGCGCCGAATGCAATCCGGTCGCTGCTGTCGAAAATGAGCGTGGTGCTCGCGCTCGCAGAGAAGTCGCCGCCCATCAAGATAGAGTTGCTGTCGGAGGCGTCGCCATTTGACGTAATACTTATAAAACCATCATTGGACGTGAGCGAGGAACTTACGCCAAACGTAATCGCCGCATCCGTGCCAGTGTTGCCCACACCATCAGCTGTGAACGTTATATTGCTGTCGGCGATAAGCGACGCATTGTCGCCAATTCGGATTTCTCCGCCTGCGTCGAACGTTAGAAATCCATCGGTTGAAATCGTCACGCTCGAACTTACGGTGATGTCATCGCCAGCTGTAAACGTTATGTCACTGTCGCCACCGCCAGGCATCGTGAAGCTTGCATTGACGGTGATATCCTCTGTCGCCGTCATTATGAGGTCGGTGCCGTTGTTGAGCCCCTCGATCGCTGCGAAAGAAATTGTGAAGGTTCCGCTACCGCCACTTACCGTGCCGTCGCCTCCGCCAATCTCGCCGTCGTTTGCTCCAACCGCGCCGATGACGATGTTCTCGGGGTCTAAGAGCAGCAATCCGTTCTCGCCAAACGGTGCGCTCAGATCGACCGTGCCAGCGAAACCGAGGTTTTGCTTGCCAGAAATCTCGGCAAATCCGCCATCTCCAGAACCGGCGCCGCGCGCTGTTAACGCACCTTCGTAAATGGTTGTGTCATCCGCCCATACGATGATCCGGCCGCCATCGCCATCCACCGTGGCGTCGGCGTTGAGCATTGCATCCGCGGTCACCCAGGTAGTCTCGGCCGTTGGCGCGTCGCCCTTGCCCTGATAGTCGCCACCGACGCGAATGGAGCCGCCGCCCGCCGGGCCGGACACGTCCAGAGACGCGCCGGAGGCCAGCTTGACCGTGTCGCCAAACACGTCGATCGAGCCGCCTTTCTGGCCCTCCGCGCCGATCGCGCTAAGCTCGGCGGTGACGATAACCTCGCTGCCAAGGCCGCCTGAAAGGATAATCTCCCCGCCGCGCTGCTCGACATGGGTGGACTCCACCATTCCGCCCACATTGACGACGCTTTCCGTCACCGTGTCGGCGGCGCCCGCAGACAGATACACCGCGCCGCCAGCAGCGGAGATGGAACTAGACTCCGTCAGTTGCAGAACGCCTTCGGCGCCGGCCTCGACGGTGAACGAGAGCAGGCCGTCGCCGTCGAAATCGACACGGAACGCCTGCGCGGTGGCGAGCGTCACGTCGCCGCCAGCGGTTGTGATCAGGCCGGAGTTCTCAATGACCGGCGCGACGAGCACGACGCCGCCCTTGCCCGCATAGATCGTGCCTTCGGCCGTGATCTTGGAGTATTCGGCCTCGGACCCGGTCAGGGAAGAAAAGGCGAAGTCATCCGAGAAGAAATCGGCGTCCGGAATGTCGGTGGTCGTCGCCAGCAATCCGCCGACATTGACCACCGATTTGGGGCCAAATGCGATGCCGTTGGGGTTGACGATCCAGACGTTGCCATTGGCTGTCAGGTTGCCGAGAACTTTGGTCGGCAGGTCGCTGAGCACGCGGTTGAGCGCGATCGCATCCGTGCCCGGCTGTTGGAACACCAACGACTCCGCCGTGCCCACATCGAGGCTTTTCCAAGTCAGCGCCGCTTTTTTGGAACTCTGTTTGACCGTTGTCGTCGAGCCGGACTGACTGATTGTCGCCTTGCCGCCGGTGACCTTGCCGCCCTTCGGCGTGGCCATGGCGGGCGTCGCCGCCAACGCCGCCGCGCAAAGCGCGGTGGTGCCCAGAAGGCCATATCTCACAACGCGATCTCGGGGCGACGACTCGTTAAACTTCGGCAAATTCGCCTCAAACATCAGATCAGTCATGTCGTCCTCCCTAGCTTCCGCTCAGAAGAGTTTCGTCAAACGGAACAGCACGGTGTCGCTCACGTTGTCTGTCGAGAAGGATGCGCCGCCGCTTGTCGGATGCACGTAGGTCACATCCCCAAGAACGGTGTCCAAAACCCTGACCCGCACGCCGCCGCCCAGAGAGTTGATATTTTCCTCTTCGCTGATCACCGCGTCCGGGTTCCAGACCATGCCGCCGTCGACAAAGGCGTAGAATTGCGTGTCGGTCACAACCTCATTGGTGAATTCGGGACGGTTCAGCCTTAACTCGATGGTTCCGGCGATGCCGTCGTCGCCGGAGACCTCGCCCGGCTCAAATCCCCGGCCAAGGGTCAGGTTGCCCAGCGACATCTCTTCATAGGACAGAACGGGTCGATCCGCATACTGGGCCATGCCGCGCAGAAACAACGAAACACCGCCGAAGACCGGCGTGGTCGTCGACATGTCGACACGCGTCAGCGCGAATTCGCCGTCCGCATCCAGACGGGACTTCAATATGTCTTCTTCCTGCGTGGCGTCGAAGATATCGAGACCAAAGCGCAGATCCGCCGAACCTTCGAAGACCGTCCGCAACGGGGCCGCCGCGGCCCAGCGCACGCGGCCATAAAGGGTGCGGATGTTGTCTTCCGTCTCGGCGGCGCCTTCCGTGGTCTGGTTAAGCAACTCCAGACCAACGCCCGTCCAGATATTCAGGTCGCGCGATCGGGCGACCGGGTATTCCAATCGATTGTCGAGGACCCAAGCGGTTTCCTCCAGGCCCAGCGGTTCTAGCTCCTCGCCGGGTCGGGAGAAGCTGAAGGACAGGGTGGAGTAGCTCGCCAGGCCCTCATCGCCATATCGGGCCTGATAGTTGAGCTGGCCGACATATTGCTCCTCGAAATCGGGGATTGTCACCAAAGCGACGCCCTGAAGCTGGTCGCCGGCACCAAGCGGGTTGTTCATTGCGGCGCCGCCGGACAGCGTCCACGGGCCTGTGGTCTCCGCTGAGTAGTTTTGAACGTTGGCGAAGCCCTCGAACTGCTTGTGCGCCACATCGACGACAAGATCGACGCCGCCAACCTCCACGCCGGGCGTCTTGCGCAGCGTCCCGGTCAGGCTGAGCCCCGGAACGTCTCGCGCGAGAAGCAGATAACGCTCCGCTTCCGGCCAGCGCAGCGGCTTTCCGGTCCGCAAATTGGCGAGATAACTGCGCACCAGTTTGTCAGACGGGCCGATATCGCCGCGCACGATGATGTTGCGGATCGAGCCCTCGACGACACGGATCTCGACGGCACCGTCGGTGATCCGCTGGGCCGGCACCAACGCGCGGGTCGCCACATATTCGTCGCCGCGATATTTCGCTTCGATCCTGTCGGCGATGTCGCGCAGCGTCTGAAGCGTGACCTCGGTTCCGATGAATTCCTGATAAAGGCCCTCAAACTCCGCGACATCGTAAACCGTCGAACCCGAGATCGTCAGATTTGTCAGTGTGAATTTGATGGCGGCGGCTTCGGGGGGAATCTCCGGGCGCGGGGTCGCCTCCAGCTCCGGCCGCTCGCTAACCTGCGGCGCCGTCTGAGGCGGCGCGATGTCCGGTCTGAGCGTCTCTCGCGGCGCGAACTGCGCCGCGGCGTCGCCCGCCGTGATCGCGGCGATCGCCATGCCGCCCAATGCGACGCCAAGAATCTTGCCGCCAGTCGCTCCGCTTAAGAAATGGAGAACGCTCGCACGAGCGCTGTCCGGGCTGTGATCCGAAATCGTCATCTATCCCCCTTATGACGACTGCACGGACGTCCGAGACTTCCGGTCTTGTATCTCTCCCGTCCGCTACGCCTACTCGATACTTTTCATGTTATTTGCGCCCGACCTTCCGACCGGGCGCGTCCCCAATTTTCCCAATCGCCAGTTTCCTTTACTGGCTTATCAGCGACGCCTCGACGCGCCGGTTCGCCCCATCATAGGGGTCGGCCATGCGCGGCGATTCTTCTCCGAAACCGCGCGGAACGAGCCGCGAGGAATCGACGCCTTTGGCGGTCAAATACTCGACAACCGAGGCCGCCCGGCGCTCAGACAGCGCCATATTCTGCGCGTCGCCACCGCTGGCGTCGGTGTGCCCGTCGATTGCGAACACCGCGTTCGAAAGCCGGGGATCGCTGACCGCCGACGCGAACTGGTCCAGATTGGTCTGGGCCTGAGGCGTCAGCTGCGCCGAGCCAAGCTGAAACGTAATCAGCAGGTTGAACCCCTCTGGCGCGGGCGCCGCTGCGGATTGCGTAGCGGGCTGCGCCGCAGCCGACGTCGCGGCCGGAGCAATCTCGCCCATCCGCGGTTCGGTCGCCGCAGGCGCCGCCGTGGTCGTGGTGGTCGTCGCGGCGGGTTGGGCAGCCGGCGCGGTCGCTGTCGGCGCAGGCGCGGTTGAGGCCGGAGCGGTGGCGGCGGGCACCGGCTTCGCCGGGGAGGACCCAATCGACAGTCCGCGCGTGCCGCTTTTTGCGATGCAATCGCCGCTGGCTGCGCAATCATCGCCGCCGCCGCTATTTTCGAAGTGCTTGATGATGGCCTCGGCGTCGTATTCCGCATTCTGCGCATAAGCGCTTCCGGCAGCGATGATCGCCGCGCCAAAAGCGCCCACAATGAAGCTGATGGATTTCATTCGTTTCCCCTTGTCGCGCGATGGCGACTCCCGTCAAATCCTACATTAACCGTTACTATACCATTTTCCGCATGATCTGGAGTAGTTTTCGCCCCGAACCCCCGGAAATTGCTGGCTTCGCGCTGTTTTTCGACACGCATGCGTCGTTGTCAGATCGGTTCCGCTCTACCCCCGTCATCAGCGCAATCTTGGTGCCCGGGGCGAGACTCGAACTCGCACGCTCGTAAGAGCAGCAGATTTTGAATCTGCCGTGTCTACCATTCCACCACCCGGGCGTCGGGTTCGGAACCGCGCGCATCATAGGCGGAGGCGGGCCGTGGTCAACCGGATCCGACCGAATTTGCCAGCGCTTTTTCGCAGCGCGGCATGCTCTGCGATAGACGGATCGGCGAACGGGTGATAGACGCCGCCGCATGTTGCGCAAACTCTATGATTGGACAATGCGGCTTTCCGAGACGCCCTATGCTCTCTGGGCGCTCGCCGCCGTCAGTTTTGTCGAAAGCTCTGTCTTTCCCGTGCCGCCCCATCCGTTGCTGATGATCATGGTATTGGCGCGGCCGGATCGATGGCTGATGATCGCCACGGTCTGCGCCGTCTCGTCGGTTCTGGGCGGCATGGCCGGATACGCGTTGGGCGCCTTCCTGTTTGAGCAAGTCGGCCAGCCCGTGCTGGAGTTTTACGGCAAGATGCACGCGTTTGAGGAGATGAGCGTCAAGTTCAACGAATTCGGCGCCTGGGCGGTGCTGATCGCGGGTCTGACGCCGTTCCCCTACAAGGTCATCACGATTTTTTCCGGCGCGACCGGCCTCGACTTCATGGTGTTTTCCGTCGCCAGCATCGTCGCGCGGGGCGCAATTTTTGCCTTGATCGCAGGCCTCTTGTGGAAGTTTGGTCCGCCCATTCGCGGCTTTATTGAAGAACGACTGGGGCTGGTGACGACGGTCGCAATGATCCTGTTGGTCGGCGGGTTCGCCGCAGCGAGGTGGTTGTTTTGAGCACGCTCCTTTCCCTCCTCCGATCCGATCCGCGCGCATTTGCGGCTTTGGGCGTCGCCGGATCGGCGGGACTGTTGCTGGGCGCCCTCGCCTTTCAGTATTTCGGCGGTCTGGCGCCCTGCCCGATGTGCATCTGGCAGCGCTGGCCGCATGGTCTGGCTATTCTGATCGGCCTCGGCGCGGTCTTCCTCTGCTCCGGCAGGTTCGGCGCGCCGCTTCTGCTGCTCGCCATCGCGACGGAGCTGATCGGCGCCGGAATCGGTGTCTTTCACGCGGGCGTCGAACGCGGGTTGTGGGAGGGGCCGAGCACCTGCACGGCGGGCGGGGTCGAGAATGTCTCGGTCGACGATTTGATGGCCAGCATTATGTCCGCGCCGCTGGTGCGCTGCGACGAGATCGCCTGGGAGCTGTTCGGCCTCTCGATGGCCGGATGGAACGCGGTGATATCCGTCGGTCTGGCGGGATGCTTCGCGGCAGCGCTGATCGTGCGCCGCAGAGCGGCGGCCTAAGCCTCCAGCTCGGCATCCCAATAGAGGTAATCCATCCAGCTTTCATGCAGGAAGTTCGGCGGGAATTTCCGTCCGACATTCTGCAACTGTATCGCGGTCGGCTGGACCGGGTCGCGCCGCAATCGCATGCCAGACCGCTTCAACGTCTTGTCGCCCTTGCGCAAATTGCAGCGGCTGCATGCGGCGACGACATTGTCCCATGTCGTGCGCCCGCCCCGAGAGCGCGGATGCACATGATCGAAGGTCATGTCGCCGTTGGCGCCGCAATACTGGCACGCGAACTCGTCGCGCAGGAACAGGTTAAAGCGCGTAAACGCGGGATACTTGGCGGGCTTCACATAGTCCCGCAGCACAACGACAGAGGGCAGCCGCATCTCGGTTGAGGGGCTGTGCACCAGCGTGTCGTATTCGGCGAGAATTGTGACCCGATCCAGAAACACCGCCTTGATCGCGTCCTGCCATGGCCAAAGTGAGAGCGGCAGGTACGAGAGCGGTCGATAATCGGCGTTCAGAACCAGGGCGGGATGTTGACGCAAGTTCGCCGGATTGCGGACGAAACTGGATATGACCGGTTCGACGTTCATCTCAGAACTCCCATCCCAGCGTCGGGTTTTCACCCAAGGGACGGGACCGACCGTCCCCCACTGCTCCAACTATATATCGCGGAGGCCACATCGCAACCCCCCTAGATGATGACGATTTTCGTCATCGCGCGCGCAGGCTAGCAAGCCACGGCGACGGTTCTGCGACAGGACGCGTCGGCGTGTTTCGATCCATCCCGCAATGCGAAGGACGGATCACGCGGTCTGTTTTCCACAGGCTTATCAACAGGCTGGGAACACCACTTCAAGCGGCGTGAAATGCTGACCTAGGTCAGCGCGTCGCGCAAAAACCGCGCGGCCAACTGCAGGCCTTCCTCATCAATGCCGTGACCGACACCACGGGAGACATGCCAGCGTACATCGATTCCGGCCTCGGCCAGACCGTTGCGCGCATCGTGAATCGAGTCGACCGGAATCACCTCATCGGCGTCGCCATGGGCCAGCACCACGGGCGGCTTGGTCTTGATCTCGGCCTTCAGGCGCTCCGGCGCGTTGAGGCGGCCAGAGAATCCGACGATGCCCGCGAGCTGTTTCTCGCGCCGGGGACCGACCTGCAACGCCATCATGGTCCCCTGGCTGAACCCGACAAGGCAGGTTTTGCTCTCATCGAGGCCTTCCGCCGCGAACGTCTCATCCAGATAGGCGTTCAGGGTCTCTTCCGCGCGATCGAACCCGTCCAGCATCGCCCGCTGCGGCGACCCGTCGATCCACGGGATCGGGAACCATTGGCGGCCGAAGGGCGAGGCGGCGCAGCGCTCCGGCGCGTCCGGCGACAAAAACGCGGCGTCCGGCAGGATGGGCGCCAGCGGCTGGGACAGCCCTATCAGATCCTGACCATCGGCGCCGTAGCCGTGGAGGAAAATCACCAGGTATTTCGCCTCTCCCTGCGCCGCGCCCGCGCGGGGTCCGTTCAGAATCGCCATGGGTCCGCCTCCGCCATTCGTTGGCGTCGCCGCCAAATCGTCGGCTATGTTGCAACGCCCTCACGCCCTTTTGCAACGCGGTAATAGCTCCAAAGCAGCCGTGCGGCCACGGCGCGCCACGGCGACCAGGGCGCAGACATTTCGTCCAGCGCCGCGATGGAGGGCCGTTCTGGCAGATCGAACAACAGTCGCGCCGACTCCTGCAACGCCAGATCGCCCGGGGCGAAGACATCCCGCCGGCCAACCGCGAACATCAGGTAGATCTCGGCGGTCCAGCGCCCCACGCCCTTAATCGCCGTCAGCTGCTCCATCGCCGTGTCATGATCGAGCGCGCCAAGACCGTGCCAGTCCAGTTGAGCGCCCGCTATCTCTTTGGCGTATTTGCATTTTGGCCGGGAGAGACCGCAGGCGCGCATCGCCTCCTGATCCGCCGCCAGGATCGCGTCCTCCGTCACCAGATCGGCGTCCTCAAGGCGTCTCCAGATCCCATCCGCCGCCGCCACTGACAGCTGCTGCGCCACGAGGATTCCGAGCATGGATGCGAAACCCGCCTCGCGGCGGCGCAATGGCAATGGGCCGGTCTCCGCCAGCGCTCGGCCAAAACGCGGCTCGACGCGCGTCAGATGCGCGGCGCCTTCGGCCAGATCGGCCTCGGTTTCAATTGTGCGAAGCGGCATGATGACGCCTAGATGGAAAATTATCTGTGATCCCGGCTAGCATCCCCGCCATGACTAAGATTGTCGAGCGTTTCGCCCCCAGCCCGAACGGGCGACTGCACCTGGGCCACGCCTTCTCCGCACTGACCGCGTATGACGCGGCTGTTGCGGCGGGCGGGCGGTTCCTGCTCCGTATCGAGGATATCGACCGCGGCCGGGCGCGCGAGACGCATGTCGACGGCATCTTCGCGGATCTCGCCTGGCTGGGGATTAAGTGGGAGGAACCGGTCCTTCGGCAATCCACGCGATTTGCGGCGTATCGCGAAGCGCTGGAGGCGTTGAAGAAACGAGGACTGAGCTATCCCTGCTTCTGCACCCGAAAGGAAATCACCGCCGCGCTCGATGCGCCGCAGGAGGGCGGACCGGACGGCCCCCTCTATCCCGGAACCTGCCGCGGATTGAGTGCGACCGACCGTATCGCGATGGAGATGGCCGGGCGCGACGCGGCGCTGCGACTCGACATGCGAAAGGCCGTCGCGGCGCTCGGCGGGGCGGTCGCGCTCGCCGACCTCTACTTCGAGGAACTGGATGCTGGCCCCGATGGGGCGACCGGCCGGATCACGCTTGATGCGTCCACCTTGATCGAACAGGCGGGCGATGTGGTGCTCGCACGAAAGGACACGCCCACCAGCTATCACCTGTCGGTCGTCATCGACGACGCGCATCAGGACGTCAGCCATGTCACGCGCGGGCGCGACCTTTTCCCCGCCACGCCTGTCCACAGGCTTCTGCAAGCGCTTTTAAACCTGCCCACGCCGCGATATCGGCATCATCGTCTAATCCGCGACGACGACCATCGCCGACTGGCGAAAAGAGATGATGCGCCCGCCCTCGCTGATATGCGCGCCGATGGCGCGACGGCGGAGGATGCGCGCCGGATGGTCGGTCTTCAGCCGGTCAGTCTTCGCTGAATTTCCGCCGCACCCAAGCCCCGAAAACCGGCGCAAAGATCAGGATGAAGGTGATCCGCACCAGATGATGGGTCGCGACGAAACCGGGGTCGGCGTCAATGGCGATGGCGATCAGGCTCATCTCCGCGATGCCGCCCGGCGCGTAAGCCAGCAAGGCCGCGAAAAAGTTGATGTCGAGCGCATAGGTCGCCAGCAGCGCGAAGATGAAGGCGACCGCCATCAGGATCGCCGTGCCGACCACGGTCAAAACCGCAATACGGGCGAGGTCCTTCAAATCGGCGCCCAAAAAACGACACCCGATAGAGCTGCCGGCGACGAGCAGCGAAAGCTCCAGCATCCAGTGCGGCATCTCTCCGTCGACCACGCCGGTCACTCGCAAAACCGCGCTGACCAGCATCGGCCCTATCAAAAAGCCCATCGGCAAGCCCGCTTTCGCCAACAGAAGGACGGAGGCGATGGCCGCCGCGATCAGGATCGCCGCGTCGGAGATCGAAATGATGTCCGCTGTCGCGAAAGTCGCTTCGGTCGGCACCGGCAGGGCCAGCAGGTTGAAGGCGATGAACGGAGCCGAGACGATGACGATGGCGACGCGGAGCGATTGGGACAGGACAACGCGCTTCTCGTCCGCCCGCAGCTCAGTGGCGATGGCGACGATTGCGCTGAGCCCGCCCGGCGCGCCGGACAGCAGCGCATCGATCCGGGCCATATGCGCCACTTTCCGGTAGAAAAGATAGGCCGCGAACCCGCCCACCGGCGCGTAAAGCATCGCCAGAACCATCGAGAACGGCCACTCGGCGAATTGTTCAACCGGCGTCTGGTTAAAGGATTCGCCCAGGAACAACCCGATCACGCCGATGAAGGTCGAGCGCAGCCAGTTCGGCCCCGACACCGGCAATCCCGCCATCGAAGCCGCCATGCAGGCGAAGAGCGAACCGAGCATCCATGCGAGCGGCACGCCGACCGCGTCCGCGCTGGCGCCGCCGACCGCGCCAATCGCCAGCGCCAGGCCAATCCGTCGAAGGTTTGGCGGCGACAGGCGCTCCGCCCAAAGGGTCCGGTCCAGCTTCATGCAGACATGGGCTCTGTCAGGATCGTCTCTCCCCCTTCGTCAACAGCGGTGTAGAAGCAACTGCGGCGATTGGTGTGGCAGGCCGGACCCGCCTGATCCACCAGCAACAGCAACGCGTCCCGGTCGCAGTCCACGCGCATCTCGACCAGCCGTTGCGTGTGACCGGAGGTATCGCCCTTGCGCCACAACTCGCTGCGCGAGCGCGACCAATAGACGACGCGCCCGCCCTTCAGGGTCTCGGCGATCGAATTCGCGTTCATCCAGGCGAGCATCAGCACTTCGCCTGTATCATGCTGCTGGGCGATCGCAGGGATGAGCCCATCCGCGTTGAGTTTCAGCGTCGCGGGGTCGAACGCCGCCGACTGATTGGGCGCATCGGTCATAAAGTCTGCTCCGGCTGGCGCGGCGCTTTGGCGCGCAGAAAGGCGTTTCGCGAATGTCGGCCCTTTTACACGCAGATCGCGCGAGCTATCTAGTGGGCGAAGAGTTCAAAGATGCGCGCCCCCAGATTGCGCGTAACGGAAAAGTTGACCCATGAGCGCTGACGGCGAAGACCTGATTAATCTCTATTCCAAGCGCATTTTGGCGCTGGCTGCGGATATGCCGAATGGCGAGCGTCTGGAAGCGCCGCAGGCCTCGGCGATGAAGCGCTCGCCGCTTTGCGGATCCACGGTCACGATTGACCTCGACTATGATGGAGAGCGCGTGACCCGGTTCGGACAGGACATCAAGGCCTGCGCGCTGGGGCAGGCGTCGTCCGCCGTACTTGGAGGCGCCATCGTCGGACGGACTCGCGAAGAGATCGCCACGGGCCGAGATCAGCTTCGCGCGATGCTCAAAGAGGGCGGCGAGGTTCCGGGCGCGCCGTTTGACGCGCTGGAGGTGCTGGAACCCGCGCGCGACTACAAGAATCGCCACGCCTCCATCTTGTTGGCGTGGGACGCCGCGTTGACGGCGATCGACGAGATCGAGCAGGCTAAGGCGGGCTGAGCGCAGGGCTAGCGCGCCCAGTCGATCTAGGGTTTGCGACTCAGCGACAGCAGCATGTGCCGCATTTATGTGTCCGCCTTATCCTTGCGCCAAATCCCAAAGAAAAAGCCGCGACCCGAAGGCCGCGGTCTGAAGTGAGCGTTCCGAAAACGCGGAGGCGATCGCCGGATCCTCGCAGGCAGGGACGCGGAACGGGCGATTTCCAGAGTGCGACGGCGCGGGCGGCAGAGGGACAGGGGCGGCCAGCGCGGTCTCAGATATTGCGGGAATCGGCGCGAGGGACAGGTTTTGGGCGCGGATCCCGGCGATCTTACTCCGGATACAGGGGGGGCCTCCTTTTCGGCTCGCAGGCGATTACTCAGGTCGGGGTGCGCGTGTGTGCGTGCGCGGGGGTGCGGCCCGTGTGTGGCGGGCCAGAACAATGCGACAAGTTCAAACGAGGCTGGTGGCGGAAAACCCGATAAACACCACGAAACAGAGGGCGATGGCGGCCAAAGTGTCTTTCAGCGCCTCTTCCGGCGCGTTCTCGACAATGCTGGTCAGGCGGCGGATCGTGGTCATTGTGCTCTCCAGTCCTGTATTTTCAGTGTTTTATCCGTCTTTGTTGATGCATTGTTCTCATTATGTCCGCCCTATGTCAAGAACATTATTAGAACATTAAGCGGACGAAAGGTATCTGACAGCGGCGTCGCGGTCATGCAGATAGAGGAGCGTGCGCAGTTCGATCCCGCGTTCGCCTGATAAATCAGGGTCTTGGCTCAGCACCAGACGCGCATCGTCCTGCGCGACGCGCATCAACTCGCCGTCCTGTTCCAGATCAGCGATGCGGAATCGGGGCAGGCCGGACTGGCGAACGCCTAACAGGTCGCCCGCCCCCCGCAGCTTCAGATCCTCCTCCGCGATCCGGAAGCCATCCTCCGTCTCACGCATGATCGCCAGACGCGCGCGGGCGGCCTCACCCAGCGACGAGTAAAGCAGCAGACAGGTGGAGGCCTCATCGCTCCGCCCCACCCTGCCCCTAAGCTGATGCAGCTGAGCGACGCCGAAATTCTCCGCCTGTTCGATCACCATGATCGTCGCCTCGGGCACGTTGACGCCGACCTCGATCACCGTGGTCGCCACCAGCAGCCGGGTGCGCCCCTCGATGAAATCCGCCATCGCCGCGTCCTTGTCAGCGGCGGGCATTTGGCCGTGGATCAGGCCGACATTCTGCGACCCCAACGCGGCGCGAAGGGCCTTGGCGCGATCCTCGGCGGCGATCTTGTCGCTGTCGTCGCTCTCCTCGACCAGCGGGCAAACCCAATAGGCGCGGCGCCCGTCCTCCAGCGCCGCGCGCAGACGGCCGACGACCTCCTCGTACCGCGACGCCGAGACCAGCGCCGTGGTCACTGGCTGCCGGCCCGGCGGCTTTTCGTCGAGGATTGAAACATCCATGTCGCCATAGCTCGCGAGCGCCAGCGTGCGCGGGATCGGCGTCGCGGTCATCACCAGCACATCCGCCCCGGCCGCGCTTTTCGAGGCCAGATCCATACGCTGTTCGACGCCGAACCGGTGCTGTTCGTCCACCACGGCGAGGCGGAGATCGCGAAACCCGACATCCTTCTGAAAAAGAGCATGGGTGCCGATCAGGATCTTCGTGTCGCCGGAGAGGACGCGCATCAGCTTGCCTTCGCGTGCGCGGCCCTTGTCGCGGCCGGTCAGAAGGGCGACTTCGACGCCCGCCGCTTCGGCCAAGGGCGCGAGGCTCTCCAGATGCTGGCGGGCGAGGATCTCCGTCGGGGCCATCAGCGCCGCCTGCCCGCCGGATTCGACGGCGATCAGCATCGCCATCAGGGCGACCAGAGTTTTGCCGGAGCCAACATCCCCTTGCAGCAGCCGCAGCATGCGCAGGTCGGAGCTCATATCGGCCTCAATCTCCGCAATCGTACGAACTTGCGCGCTGGTGGGCGCATAGGGCAACGCCGCGCGCACCTTGTCCCGCAGCGCGCCGTCGCCCGCGCTCGCCGCGCCCTTGCCGTGCTTCATCTTCGCGCGGGCTAACGCGAGCGCCAGCTGATGCGACAGCAATTCGTCGTAGGCGAGCCTGTCGCGGGCCGGGGCGCCCAGCGACAGCGCCTCCGGATCCTCCGGCGCGTGGATCACCCGCAGCGCGCCGCGCCAGTCCGGCCAGTCCCGCGCCTCCCGCAGCGCCGGATCCAACCATTCCGGCAAGTGGGGCGCGCGCGACAGGGCCTCCGCCGCCGCACGCCCCGCCATGCGCTGACTCAATCCGGCGGTCAGCGGATAGACCGGCTCAAACGGCGGCAACGAGTCCGCCTCGGCCACCGTCAGGATATGATCGGGATGCACCATCTGCATTAGCCCGTCGAAGATCTCGATCTTGCCGGACACGATGCGCTTCTGCGCCATCGGCAATGTGCGGCGCAGCCAGTCATCCCGCGCGTGGAAAAAGACCAGCAGGAATTCGGAGGCCGCGTCCTGCACATGGACCTTATAGGGCTGGCCCTTGCGCTTTGCGGGAAAATGCGCGCCGACGGTGATCTCGACCGTGACTGTCTCACCCTCCAACGCGCCGTCGACGGTGGGACGAAGGCGGCGGTCGATCAGCCCATGCGGCGGCGTAAAAAGTACATCCCGCACCCGCGTCGCATCCATCTTCTCGTAGAGCTTCGCCGTCTTCGGCCCGACCCCCGGCAGGGAGTCGAGGCTGGCGAAAAGCGGATAAAGAATTTCCGGGCGGCGAGAGGGCGCGTTCGACATGCGCCGGATGATGGCCGCGCCGCGCGGCGGGGGCTAGCGGAAAATCGCCACCGCCTGAACGCCGCGCGCGAACGACCGATTTCGCCTAGGACGCATCGTCCCGAATGTCCGTAAACCGTTTGACAATCTTGTGGATGCCGTCTGCGCCGCCCGCCAAGAGCGCCGTTGTCAGGACGATATCCGCGAAATGGAACCAGAAGATCTGCGTGTCAAATCCGCCTGCGCCGCCACGCACAGGCGAGTCTTGTGGCAAGAACTGCCCCAGCACCCGAACGCCAACCACCGAGGCGGTCAAACCCAGGATCAACGCCAGCGACCGCGCATAATTGACCTTGCGATTGGACAGCGCCTCAATTTGCGGGAGCGCATTCTCCTCTTCCTTGGTGAGATCTTCGCGGGTTTCTCTGATATTTTTGCGCAACTCTTTGAGTTCGTCTTGTCGCGCCTTTTTTTCCTCCTCGTCCGTGGATTCCGGCCGCTCCAGCTCGGCATTCAGCGCCTTGTTCTTGATTTCCGTGCGCTTGGTTAGAATTGTGATTTGTTGTCTCAATCGCCGCCTCTGGGGCTCAAAGCGACTGTTGGCGTAAACTTCCACCGCGCGCTCAATGACCAGCGCCACAAAAATCGCTGTGAGGAAAACGGTAAGGATCTGCTGGTTCTCAAGACCTTCCAGGCTAATGTCCACGAATTGCATCGATGCGCCGCCTAAGGCGGCGGCCAATATGGCGACTGTAATCCACCCGAAATTGGTCGCTTTATTCATTTGAGAGCCTCCGGAACGAGTTTGCCCGGCAACGGCGCAATCCTGCGAGCGCCACACCGTAAGGTAGAATACTACTCTATCGTAGTCGACTCGGCCAATGCGACCACTGGCGCCATCGCATCTAGTGTCTCCCGATCCAGATGGCAGAGCAGCGTGTGCCCCCCGCCGAGATCCTTCAGCGGCGGCGGCGCGGTGTCGCACACGCCTTCGATTCGCCTATGACAGCGGGTCTGGAACGGGCAACCGGGCGGCGGATCGATCGCCGAGGGCGGCTCCCCCTCCAACACGATGCGGCGTTTGGCGACCGATGTGTCGGCGATCGGCACGGCGGAGAGCAGCGCCTCCGTATAGGGGTGATAGGGCGGCGCAAAGACGTCCGCGACAGCCCCTTGCTCCATGATCTGGCCGAGATACATCACCACGACCTTGTCGGCGAGATAGCGCACCACCGACAGATCGTGAGAGATGAAGAGGAGCGTCGTCCGGTTTTCTCGCTGAATGTCCATCAGCAAGCCAGCGACCGCGGCCTGCACCGAAACGTCCAGCGCCGAAACCGGCTCATCCGCCACCACAACCTTGGGCTCTCCGGCGAAGGCGCGGGCGATGCCGACACGCTGCTTCTGACCGCCCGATAACTGTCTCGGCTTACGATGATAGAAATCGGGGGAGAGCTTCACCGTGTCGAGCAGCTTCATCACCCGCGCCTTCACCTGATCCGGATTGCGCTCAGCCTCGAATTTGCGAATCACGCGAGCGATTTGCGCGCCGACGCTGTGAGAGGGATTCAACGTCTCGAACGGGTTCTGGAACACGATCTGAAGATCGCCGATCTGTTGCGGACGGCGCGCGCGAACGGGAGTGTTCGCGATATCCAGCTCGCCCAGCCAGACTGAGCCTTCCGTCGCCGTCTCTAATCCCAACAGCACCTTGGCGAGGGTGGACTTACCGCAGCCGGACTCGCCAACGATGGCGACCGTCTCCGCCTCCCGGGCGTCGAAGCTGATGTCCTCATTGGCCTTGATCGATCTGGCGGCGCCGCCGCCGAGCAGCGCCGCGACGGAGCCGTCGGTCAGCTCGTAACGCTTCGTCATATGATCGACCCGAAGGACGACGTCTCCCACCTCGTGAGGCGCGGTGTCGGCGGGTTGGGACGTCGCCGCGCCCCAGTCGATCTCGCCCCAGCGCACGCAGCGCACATGGTGACCCTCTGGACCGTCGACGTGTTCCATTGGGACCGGCCCGGCGTCGCACTCAACCGAGAAATGATCACAGCGCGGGCCAAAGTTGCACCCAGTCGGGCGCTTTTGCGGCTGCGGCGGCTGGCCCCGGATCGGGATCAGCGGACGCGTGGTCTTGTCCGCGCTCGGCAGCGGGATCGAGGCGAATAGTCCCCGCGTATAAGGATGGCGCATATGGTCGAACACATCGCCGACCGCGCCGACCTCCACCGCCTCGCCCGAATACATCACCGCGATCTTGTCGCAGGTGTTCAGGATCAGGCCCAGATTGTGCGAAATGTAGATCAGCGAGGTTCCAAACTTGCTGGCGATTTCCGAGATCAATTCGATGATGCCCGCCTCGACCGTGACGTCCAGGGCCGTCGTCGGCTCATCCAGCAGCAGCAGCTTCGGCCCCGAAAGCAACGCCATGGCGATCCCCACGCGCTGTTGCTGACCGCCAGAGATCTGATGCGGATAGGCGTCCATGACGCGCTTCGGGTCCGGCAGGCGCACGTCCCGCAGCATTGAGAGCGCGCGGTTATACGCCTCCTCTCGCCCGGCGCCGTCATGATAGATCGGGACCTCCATCAGTTGCCTTCCGATCCGCATGGACGGGTTCAGCGAGGCCATCGGCTCCTGATACACCATGGAGATCAGCGAGCCGCGCAGCATGCGCAACTCCGTCGGCGACATGGTGGTCAGATCCCGTCCAAAGAACCGGCACGCGCCGCAGACAATGCGTCCATTCGCGCCCAGATACTGCATGATGGCGAGCGCGACCGTGGACTTACCACAGCCAGACTCGCCGACCAGCCCGACCGCTTCGTTCCGGCCGACGGTCAGGTTGAAGTCGGCCACCGCCGGAATTGCCCCCGCCCGCACTATGTAGGAAACGCAAAGGTCCTCGCATTCCAGCACAGGCGCCGAAGGATCGAGGCCAAGGGCTATGAGTTTTTCGTCCGACACACCCTCCCCCCTCAATCCCGCAACGAGATTTCACGCAGGCCGTCGGCCAGCAGGTTGAAGCCAAGGATCAGCGAGCTGAGCGCGATCGCGGGCAGCAGAATCATATGCGGGAAGATCGGCGCGCGGGGGCGCGCTTCGTTCAGCATCGACCCCCAATCGGGATCCGGCGGCGGCAGGCCAAGGCCCAGAAAACCCAGCGTCGCAATGGCGATGATCGTATAGCCGAGCCGCAAGCAACCATCGACGATCAGCGGGCCGCGCGCGTTGGGTAACAGCTCCACCGCCATGATGTAGACCGCGCTTTCGCCACGGGTCTGGGCGGCGGCGATATAGTCGCGGGACCTGAGGTCCAGCACCAGCCCGCGCACGATGCGCATGATGCCAGGGGCCGAGGCGAAGGTGACCGCGATAATCACATTGACGCCGGATGCGCCGAGCGCGTTGATGATGACGATGTAGAGAACCATCACCGGGAAGGCGAGCATGATATTGGCGACAAAGCTGATCGCCTCATCCCACCAGCCGCCCAGATACCCGGCCATAACCCCAAAGGTCATGCCCACGATATAGGCGACCAGAGTGGCCAGCGTGGCCCAGAGAAGCACGCGCTGCGATCCCCAGATGATCCGGCTGAGCATATCCCGACCCTTGATGTCGGACCCGAGCCAATAGGACTGGCCCTCGCCAAAGCCGAAGTCGAACCAGGTCGCGGTCTCCAGCAAGGCCAGTTGATCCGGTGTGCCGGGAAATGCGACGCCGCTCTCTTCCGCCGCATCCGCCAGCAGGTTGGCGGTGTTGATGTCATTGAGCAACCGGACGGCCTCCGGTGCGATCGCGTTCGGATCGTTCAGCCCCAGCAGCGGCGCGGCGCTCGCCAGGAACAGCCAGAAAAAGACCAGCAGAAATCCGATCACGGCGATGGTCGATTCCCGGATCGACAGCAGGACAAGACCGCCCAAAATGACCAGTACGATCACGCCCACCGCCGCCGCTAAAACCGCGCCGGCGAGGCCATAGATCGCCATCAGCGCCAGATAGATCAGCGCCAGAAACAGAGCGGCGCGCTTGCCGCGCAAGTGGTCGGCGAGCGACAGAGTGGGAGTGTTGGCCGCGTGATCCGCCATCCCGCCTCCCCTCACCGGAACCGGATGCGAGGATTGAGCAGCGTATAGCCGATGTCGGAGATGATCTGGCTGCCCACCGCCACGACGACGGCGATGATCGTGCAGGCCTCCAGCACGTAAAGATCGCCGAACAACGCCGCGTCATAGAGCAGTTTTCCGAAGCCCTTGTAGGCGAAGAACACCTCGACCACGATTACACCGGAGAGCAGCCAGTTGAGTTGCAGGACAATGACTGTAAAGGGTGCGATCAGGGCGTTGCGCAGCGCGTGTTTCAGGATCACGTCGCGGCGCGGCACCCCTTTCAGCACAGCCGTGCGGATATATTGCGACTGCATCACCTCGGCCATCGAGGCGCGGGTCATGCGCGCGACATAGCCCATGTCATAGATCACCAGCACCGCGACCGGCAGGACGACCTCCGCCCAGCGGAACCCCTCGGTGAAAGAAGACGTGCCGGGCAGCCATCCCAGCGTGTAGACGAAGATCACCGTCAGGAACGTGGCCATGGCGAATTCGGGGATGGAGGTGGTCAGCACCGAAAAGACTGTGACGGAGCGATCCTGCGCGCTCCCCTCCTTCATCCCGGCGATCACGCCAAGGGTCAACGCGATGGGGATCATCAGCGCGAAGGTCAGCGCCGCCAGTATGCCGGTATTGGCCAGACGCGGCCACAAGAGGTCCGCGACCGGCGCCTTGTACTGGATCGAGTCGCCGAAATCGCCGGTCAGCGCGCCGCCGACCCAATCGACATAGCGGGCGAGAAACGGCGCGTCATAGCCATTCTGCGTCAGCCACAATTCGCGCTGCTCGGCGGAGCTGTAAGGCCCCAGAACCTTGCCCGCGACCTCCAGCTTGTCGCCTTCGAAAATCGCGAACAGGGCGAAGGAGACGACGGCCATGATGACCGCCATCGAGATCAGTCGTTTGCCGATCAGAACGAACACGGGCCAAGCCGTCGCCGTGCGTTGCTCAGCTGTCGATCCAGACGTTGTGGAACAGATGGTTCTGCGTCGGGTGCGCCTCCAGATTCTTCACCCGCTCAGAAGCGAGGAAGAAGGAGGGCTGCCAGATCGGCTGCACGATCACCGCGTCGTCTTGCAGGATGCGCTCCACCTTCTCCATCGCCGCGCGGCGCGCCTCTACATCGACCAGCGCCTCCGCCTCCGACAAAGCAGTGTCGAATTCAGCCGAGGCGTAGCCGGATTCATTCCACGGCACGCCGGTGCGATAGCCCGCGGACAGCGACATCGTCCCCAGCACCCGGTGCGCCCATGTGGTGAAGCCGAACGGTGTCGTCTGCCAGATCTCCCAGTATTTCGCCGCTGGCATCAGGTTCAGGGTCAGGTTGATCCCCGCCTCGGCCAATTGCTCCTTAAAGATCTCGCAGACCTGCTGCTGCCACGGACCGGTGGTGTTGCCGACATCGATCATGATCCCGAGCCCGTTGGGATAGCCCGCCTCGGTCAGCAACGCCTTCGCCTCATCCACGCGGCGCTTGAACGTGGGCAGTTTGAAATACTCGGGATGGATCGGCGCGACATGGTGGTGCTCGCCCACCTTACCGCCGCCCTGGAACACGAGGTCAGGATAGATCGAGGCGTCGCAACAAAGCTGGATCGCGCGCCGCACTTTCGGATTGTCGAAGGGCGCCTCATCCACCTTCATCCGCATCACGCCGGTGCGCGTGGTGTCCGCCGCATAGACGATATGGCCGGGCACCGTTTTGGCGAGGTCCAGCACGTCGATCGGCACCTCGAAATTCATATCCGCCTGCCCCGACAGAACGGCGGCGGTTTGCGGCTGTCCGACGCCGTTGTCATAGTAGTGGATCTCATCGAGATAAGCGGGACCGATATGGGGCACGCTGGCGCCCCAGAACTGGCCGTCCACGCGTTTCAGGATCGACTTTTCGCCGACCACATGCTCGGCGATCTGATAGGCGCCAGTGCCGTTGCGCTCTTTCGAGACGTCGCCTTCAAACCCGCGATGCACCATGGCGGCGGGGTAATTGTCCAGATTCTCCGGCACCGACAGAACCGGCGAGCTCATATGCAGGCGCACGGTGTGATCGTCGACCACCTCCAGCGCGCCGTCGATCGCGCGCTTCATCGTTTTCGGCGTGCCGTCCTCGTTCTTCTCGCCCGTGTCGACATCCTCGACCATCGCCGAGAAGAGGCCGATATTCGAGGACCCGGTCGCCGGATCCAGCCAGCGGTTGAAGTTGAAGGCGACGTCTTCGGACGTGAAGTCATCGCCATTGTGCCATTTGACGCCCTTGCGAAGGTTTAGCGTCCAGGTCTTCAGATCGTCAGACGCCGCCCAGCTTTCGGCCAGCATCGGCCGGGTGATGTTGTCCGCGCCGGTGACGGTCAGATAATCCTGTTGATGCCGTGCGACGTTGGACTTCTGGGTCCAGTCGAAAATCGCCGGATCCGTCGTCTCCTGCACGGTCATGGAGCAACGCAGCACGCCGCCGAACTTGCCCTCGGCCCGCGCCTTGGGCGCCCAGCCCTCGCCGGTGATCTTTCCCGCCGCCGCATAGGCCGCGGCCGAGCTTGCGCCCAGAAGCGTCGCCGAGCGTACGAACTCACGGCGGTCCATCTTTCCCCGGCCTAGCAGCGATGCGGCCTCGTCGATCAGCGGATGGCGCCGACCCTTCTTTTCGTGGTCCATCTTCGCCATGAAAAGCTCCCTGTGCGTTCGTTGTTTGGCTGGCTGATGCGTCTGAGTTCCCGAATGCGGAGCAATCAGGACGAGACCAAGCCGGCGATCACGTGATGGAGAAGTGAAACATTTGAACGGTCATATGTCGACCGCCTTGCCCGGCGCCTCACCAAGAAGTTCCACAGGCCGGGACAGAAACCGCCCGTAACGCGTTGAATTGTCGGGCGGCCAGAAAGGCGTTCAGCGCCAAAACGCCGGGATGTGCTTCAAAGCCGACCATTTCTCCCGCGCGTCGCGCCAGGCGATCTCCGCATTGGCGTCGCACCAGCCGATCACCCGGCCAGCCGCCAGCGATGCGGCCGGATTTGCGCCTGCGATCCCGGGTAGAGTCGCCTCCGCCATTGCAGAGTCGTTGAGATACCCGAACACATTCTGCAGCCGCTTGAGTTGCTTGCGGAAGGGCTTCGCGCGCTCCTCCGGATAGAGCGAATAAAAGAAATCAACGGCATAGCGGAATTTCTTCAGCTCTTTTCGCATTTCGTGCCGTTCCGGGATCGGCAACTCTTCGATGCGGCGACCCCATTTCGCCGCCTTCGACCAGCGCTTGTTCAACTGTTTGGCGGCGAAGTCCCGCACCGGCGTCGCCAGCCGCGCGCTTTGACGGATATCGCCGGGGTCCAGCCAGCCGCGCGCCTCGGCGAAGCCCCCCAACGCCAGCGGCAAACGTTGGGCGCCTTCCGTCGAAAGGCGCCTGGCGACGTCCAGCTTAACCTCACCGCGACGATCTTCCAGCGCCTCCAGCAACTCCCTGAATCCGCGATCCTCAGCGGCGTCGACCGCTTTGGCGGCGGGGCCAACGACGTCGTGGATCAGGACGTCCATGTCGCGCAACTCGCCCGCGATCCGAGCGAGCTGTTTCGCTTCCGCTGCAATCGGGGCGACCGCGTCCTCACCCATGAGCGGTCTGAAGACGGAGAATGCGCTCCTCAACCGCCGCAGGCCGACGCGCAATTGATGCGGTCCCGCAGGCGTCTCGCTTTTGATCGCGACCGGCAGGTTGCCGGCGATTTGCGCGAAACAGCGGCGCAGGACCTCTCGCATCGCCTCTTCGGAGGTCATTGAGGCATCTAAAGCGGTGGACTTGGCGCGCGCGGGTTCAAGCGACAGCGTCGCGTCTTCGCCCGCCAGCAGGCGGTAACCTCTGGCTGATTTCGACGCGCTGGAATACTGCAGGACCTCGCCTGCGAAAATATACTCGGCGACCGTGAAAACTTCCGCAGGATCACCGTTGGCGAGTTCGATCTCCGCCTCATGGATCGGGGCGGTGCGCCCGCCCGCGCGAATCTCGCCCTCATCGAGGCAAAGCTCGACCAGCCCGCCAGTTGGCGGCGTTAAATGCCGGGAGGTGCGCCGGATGTGGGTTTCGATGACCGGAGACAGTGTCTGATCGCCGATGGTCGCGCGAATCGCCTCTCTTAGCGACCGATCGGGAATGGCGTCGATCGAGGGGGAGGCGCCGCGTATTGGCGTCTCGACCTCCACCCGGTCGGAGACGCCGGTCAAGACCTGCCCCTTCGCCTTGACCGTCTGCACCCAGCGCCGGCCGGTCCGCCGCGTGCGCAACGCAAGGCCTGCCCGGCGCAGCGCGATGTCAGGCGTGTCGTAATAGATGCTCAGCAACGTGCGGGTGACGGCCCGGCCATTCGAAAGCGATCGGATGACGGACTTGCTCCGCATCCGGCGCATCTGCGCTTCATCGAGCGTGAGTTTTAGCTCAAATTCGCGATTTGAATGGGACATGCGCCAGAATTAAGGCAAGACTCACGGCGGGTCCAGAATGGCGTGTTTCAACGACCGGATATATTCACAGACTTATCCACCGCCTATTTTTCGATCAAAGACAGCCAATCGTCTTCAGACATGACGGAGATTTCTAACTCGTTGGCTTTCTTCAGCTTTGACCCCGCGCCGGGGCCCGCGACCAGAATATCGGTCTTTTTTGAAACCGAACCGGAAACCTTCGCACCCAGCGCTTCCGCCCGGGCTTTCGCTTCGGCGCGGGTCATGCGCTCCAGAGTGCCGGTGAAAACGACGGTCTTGCCGGCGACGGCCGAGTCCGTCGCGGCGGCCTCGACCGGTTGCACATCCAGCTCTTTGATCAGCGCGTCCAACAGGTCCCGGTTTCGGGCCTCTGCGAAGAACTCAACGATGGCGCCAGCGAGGATTTCTCCGACTCCATCAATCTCCATAAGGCTTTGCCAGGCCTCACTTTCCCGGTCCTGGGCCTCGGTCATCGCGCGCTCGAAGGCGCCCCAGTCGCGATAGCGCCGGGCGAGCAGCCGGGCGGAGGTCTCGCCCACATGCCGGACGCCCAGACCGAAGATCAGCCGGTCGAGCGAGATAGAGCGCCGAGCGTCGATCGCAGCGATCAGATTCTCCGCCGATTTCTCGCCCCAGCCTTCGAGCGCGGAGAGGCGCGGAATGTCAGATCCCTGAGATCCAAACCGCGTATCAAGCGTGAAGATGTCGGCAGGCTCTTTGACCCAGCCGTTTCGCCAGAACGCCTCCACCTGTTTGGCCCCCAGTCCCTCGATGTCGAACGCGCCGCGCGAAACGAAGTGTTTCAATCTTTCAACAGCCTGCGCGGGGCAGATCAACCCACCCGTGCAGCGGCGAACCGCCTCTCCCTCTTCACGCACCGCATGGGAGTCGCACTCGGGACAGGTGTCGGGAAACACAAAGGGCGCGGCGTCAGGCGGCCGCTTGGACAGGTCCACCGCGACGATCTGCGGAATGACGTCGCCGGCCCGCTGCACCGTCACTGCGTCGCCAGCGCGCAGTTCGACCGGCGCCTCCGCCGTCCCCCCCCTCAGCGGCGCGCCGTCTCCGCCGAAGCCGCGGATGTAATCTTCGTTGTGGAGCGTGGCGTTGGAGACCACGACGCCCCCCACGGTGACCGGCTCCAACCGCGCGACCGGCGTCAGCGATCCGGTGCGGCCAACTTGAATCTCAATAGCGTTGAGGATCGTCGTCGCTTGCTCGGCGGGGAATTTATGAGCCACCGCCCAGCGCGGCGCGCGGCTGACGAAGCCCAGCCGGGACTGCCAGTCCAGCCGATCCACCTTATAGACCACACCGTCGATATCGTAGCCGAGGGTCGCCCGCTGCGCTTCGATCACTCGGTAATGATCCAACAAGTCAGCCACCGACTCGCAACGGCGCATCAGCGGGTTCACCTGCAATCCCCACTCGGCGAAGGTCTCGACGACGCCCATCTGCGTCTCCGCCGGAAGCGACGCCGCGTCACCCCAGGAATACGCGAAAAACCGCAATGGCCGTTCTTGGGTGATCTTCGGGTCGAGCTGGCGCAGCGAGCCCGCCGCCGCGTTGCGCGGGTTGGCGAAGACCTTCGCCTCCGCCGCCTGCTGCCGGTCATTGAGCACAGCGAAGTCGTCGTGAGACATGTAGACCTCGCCGCGCACCTCGAAAACCGGCGGGACCTCGCCTTTCAGGGTCTGCCGGATATCCTGAATGGTTCGGGCGTTGGCGGTGACGTTCTCCCCCGTCGCGCCGTCGCCGCGCGTGGCGGCCTCGACCAACTCGCCGGCCTCGTAACGCAGCGACAGAGACAGCCCGTCGATCTTGGGTTCCGCCGTGATCGCGACGACCTCGTCCTCGGAAAGGTTCAGGAAACGGCGGATCCGGGCTTCGAATTCGGCCACATCCTCGTCCGAAAAGGCGTTGCCGAGCGACAGCATCGGCGCGCGGTGCCGGACCTTGGAAAATTTCTCGGACGGAGCCGCGCCTACGCGTGCGGAAGGCCCATCCTTCGGCGCGAGATCGGGGAATCGCGCTTCCAGCGTCTCATAGCGGCGGCGGAGCGCGTCATACTCGGCGTCGGAGATCTCGGGGGCGTCGTCGCCGTGATACGCCGCATCGTGCCGGACGATCTCGCTGGCGAGGCGATCCAGCTCCGCACGCGCCTGATCCGCGGACAGCGCCTCCAGATCCTGCGTCGCCGTTGTCGCCATCTCCCGTCTCCCCATTGGCGGCTCGCGCGTCATGGGAAGCCGCGCGCCAGTCGCGGAGATTTGCCCCAGCGCGGCGCCGGGTCAAGGCGTTCTTGCGGCGCCGGCCCTGAGAAGTGAAAATCAGCCGAAGGCGGCCTTGCGCTCCTCCTCCGGGACCTCGCCATGGGGCCGCGTGGTCAGCGTCGCCACGTCCGACGTTCGGCTCACCGGATCACGCAAGACATAGCCGCGTCCCCACACCGTATCGATGTAGTTTGAGCCTCCGGTCGCTTGCGATAACTTCTTGCGGAGCTTGCAGATGAACACATCGATGATCTTCACCTCCGGCTCATCCATCCCGCCATAAAGATGATTGAGGAACATCTCTTTGGTCAGCGTGGTGCCCTTCCTCAGCGAAAGAAGCTCCAGCATCTGATACTCCTTGCCGGTCAGATGCACGGGTTCGTCGCCGACCGAAACGGTCTTGGCGTCCAGATCCACCGCGATCTTGCCGGTTTCGATCACCGAATGGCTGTGCCCTTTCGAGCGCCGCACGATGGCGTGGATGCGGGCCACCAGTTCCTCCCGATTGAAAGGTTTGGTGATGTAGTCGTCGGCGCCGAACCCGAAGCCCTTCACCTTGTTTTCCGTCTCGGAGAGGCCGGTCAGAATCAGGATGGGTGTTTCGATCCGCGCCACGCGCAGATCCCGCAGCACGTCGAAGCCGGTCATGTCGGGTAAATTCAGATCCAGCACGATGATGTCGTAGTCATAGTGCTTGGCCAGATCGACGCCCTCTTCGCCCAGATCGGTGGTGTAGACAATGAACCCGGCCTTCTTGAGCATCAATTCGACACTCTCCGCCGTGGCCGCGTCATCTTCAATCAGAAGCACACGCATTAATTGATTCCTCTCTCTGCCACTCGCTCTTGAAGCTCAATTAACCACGGTATCGGCAATAGGTAAACGAAAAATGAGCGCCATAACCGCATATGAACGCTCATTTTTCGACTTAAGGTTGTTTTTACTGATAAATTTTAGCGCGAACTCAACGTGAGAGATCGCGATAGAGTTGCGCGCGCGTGGCGCGCAGGCCTTTGACGCCATGTCGTTCGATCGAGCGCCGCCAGATTTCAAACTCTTCGACCGACAGGCCATAGCGACGGCAGGCCTCTGGCAATGACAGCAATCCGCCCTTTACGGCGCAGACCACCGCCGCTTTCCGGCGCGCCACCCATAGCCTTGTGTCCGGCGGCGGCAGATCCTTCAGCGACATGGGTTTTCCGTCCGGCCCGAGGGCGCGCCGATCTACGCCCGGCTGTTCATCCATACTCGTCACGCACATACTCCCCGGAGCCTTGTCAGCACCCCACCCTCGACTGGGGGCCGACGATAGCGCCGGGGTCTCTAACAAAGCTTGAATCCACGCCAATGGACGCGAGGCGAACACGCCGCGAGACAGGGAATTGGGCATCGCCGGCCTTGCGGTCCCGCGCTCGGAGGTCTATCTCGCGCCTCCAAGGAGACGACCGTGACCACAGCGACCGCACTGACGATCAACAGCCTTGGCTTCGCCAAGCCGCCCGCAGAGACGCGGGTGGTGGTCGCCATGTCCGGCGGCGTCGACAGCTCGGTCGTGGCGGCGATGCTGGCGCGCGAAGGCTATGACGTGGTCGGCATCACCCTTCAGCTCTACGATCACGGCGCGGCGCTGGCCAAGAAAGGCGCCTGTTGCGCCGGGCGCGACATTCACGACGCGCGCCGGGTGTCCGAAGAAATGGGATTTCCCCATTATGTGCTCGACTATGAGAGCAAGTTCCGCGAGAGCGTGATCGAGGAATTCGCCGACCAGTATCTGGCTGGCGCCACCCCGATCCCCTGCGTGCGCTGCAATGAGCGGGTGAAGTTCCGCGACCTGCTGGCCACCGCAAAGGAATTGAATGCGGACTGCCTCGCCACCGGCCACTACATCCAGCGTTTCGAGGGCGCCGCGGGGCCGGAATTGCATCGCGCCGCCGATCCTGCGCGCGATCAGAGCTATTTCCTGTTCGCCACGACGCCCGAACAGCTTTCCTATCTGCGCTTTCCGTTGGGCGGCGTCGCCACCAAGACGGAGACCCGCGCGATGGCGGCCGAATTCGGCCTTCCCGTGGCGGACAAGCCTGACAGCCAGGATATCTGCTTCGTGCCCACTGGCGGCTATGCGGCGGTGATAGAGAAACTGCGCCCCGGCGCGGCGGAGCCAGGCGACATCGTCGATCTCTCCGGCAATGTGCTCGGCGCGCATAAGGGCGTGATCCACTACACGGTCGGCCAGCGCCGCGGCCTTGGCATCGGCGGCGGCGATCCGCTCTATGTGGTCAAGCTGGACCCGGAGGCGCGCCACGTCATCGTCGGCCCGAAGGAAGCGCTGGCGACGCGCACGGTTTCGGTGGCCGAGATCAACTGGCTGGGCGACGCGCCCCTTGACGCCGCGCCCGCGGACGGTTGGGAGGTCGAGGTCAAGGTGCGCTCCACCCGCCCCTCGGCCCCGGCGCGTATCCGGCCCACCGGCCCGCGCGAGGCGGAGGTCGAACTGCTGACGCCCGAAGAAGGCGTCTCCCCCGGACAGGCCTGCGTGTTCTATGCGCCCGAGGGCAGCCGGGTGCTGGGCGGCGGGTGGATCCCGCTCCGCCGATAGACAGACGCCGGGGTAGTCACACGCCGAGGTCCAGCCCCTCGGCCTCCTCCGCCGCAAAATCGATATGGATATGGTTGCCGTCCGGGTCCCAGATATTGACCTGGATCGGCCCGCCGCTGGGCACGCGCGTCAGACGCAGCTTCTCGCCCTTTGCTTCGGCCCGCGCGATGAACGCCGCCAACCCTTCGGCGCGAAAGGCGAAATGCTCGATGTGAAGATTGTCCGAGGCCGGCGGCGGATCCGTCACCTCGACCAGATGCACCGCCGCCTGATCGCCGAGATAGAGCCACGCGCCGCGAAACGGAAAGTCCGGGCGCCAGCCGGAATTAAGCTCCAGCACGTCTTCGTACCAGGCGGTCATCTCCTCAAGGCGTGCGGTGCGCAGGTTCGCGTGATCGAGGCTGGTCATCGGCATGGCGGGGCTCCCGAAATGTGATCCGCGAAACCATTCACCTTCGACCGCCTTGGCGCAAGCATGGAAAGCGCGCGCTATCCCACTTGACAGAAGCGCCGCGCAGGCCGGACCCTGCCGCCCAAAGGAGCGCGCGCATGGCCAGCTACGACTCGGATAAAATTGCGAAGATTCAACGCCATCTGCACAGTCATCTGCCGTCCGACCCCGCGCTTCGCGTCAAGGCGCTGGAAAGCCTGGCGGTAGAGAAGGGCCTGATCGCGACGGAGACCATCGACAGCTGGATCGAGGCCTATAGCGAGCATATCGGCCCCAAACGCGGGGCGGCTCTGGTGGCCCGGTCATGGGTCGATGCGGGGTTTCGCGAACGGCTGCTGGCGGATGCGGGCGAGGCGATCAAAGACTTCGGGTATGAGGGCGCCGCCAACGGTCATCTGAAGGCCGTGGAGAACACCGACGACACCCACAACCTGATCGTCTGCACGCTGTGCTCTTGCTATCCGATCTCGATCCTGGGGATGTCGCCCTCCTGGTACAAATCGTCGGAATACCGCGCCCGGACAGTGCGCGAGCCGCGCAAGGTGCTGAAGGAATTTGGCGTCGAGCTTGGCCCGGAGGTAGGCGTCAGGGTCTGGGACAGCACCGCGGAGCTGCGCTATATCGTGATTCCTCAGCGCCCCGCAGGCACAGAGGGATGGAGCGAGGAGCGTCTGGCCGCGCTCATCACCCGCAACTCGATGATCGGGACGGACCGCGATCTTCGTGTGGAGGGCGCGTGATGGACGGCATGCACGATATTGGCGGCATGCAGGGTTTCGGACCGGTTCCGGTCGAGGAATCCGACGCCAACGACCCGCCCAATCGCTATGACTGGGAGATGCGGATCTGGGCCATGGTCCGCGCCGGCATCGCGCAGGGCATCACGATCGACTGGTTCCGTCATTCGATCGAGCGCATGGTTCCCAAGGACTATATGAACTTTCGCTACTTCAACAAATGGTGCACCAGCTATATCGCGCTGCTGGTCGACAACGGCGCGTTCACGCTGGAGGAAGCGGTCGAGGGTCGTGCTAAGACGACCGCGCCGCCCGCCCCGCCGATGTCGGTCGCGGACGTGCTGGACCGCAACAAGGCGATGCATCTCAGCTTCGTCATCGAGACGCCTGAGGCGCCCGCCTTCGCCATCGGCGATCCGGTCCGCACCAGGCGGCGCATCGACGCCGATCACACCCGCCTGCCCCGCTACGCCGCGTCGGCGACCGGCGTGATCACGGCGCATCATGGCCCGCACGCGCTGCCCGATCTCGGCGCCAAGGGGAAGCATGTGGGCGAGCATCTCTACACCGTCGAATTCTCAGCGCGAGAGCTTTGGGGCGAGCACGCCGATCCGCGCGACACGATCCGGCTGGAGCTTTGGGAGAGTTATCTTGTTCGCCCCTGACGATCCGCTCGCGCCGCGCGAACCGGTCTTCGCGGAAGCTTGGCATGCGCAGGTGCTGGCCATCGCCGAGTCGATGGTGAACGCCGGGCATTTCGGCGTATTCGAGTGGGCCGAGGCGCTGGGCGTGGAGTTGAAACGGGCGGAGCGCAAAGGCCGCCCCGACACCGCCGACACCTATTACGCCGCCGCGTTGACCGCGTTGGAAAGATTGTCCGAGCGCCGCACCGGACTGACGCTGGAGATGCTGGAGGCGCGAAAGGCGGCATGGGAAAGCGCCTATCGCAACACCCCGCACGGAGAGCCGGTCGCGCTGTCTGCGGCGAAGAAACCGGAATAGCGCGCGGACCGGGAAACTGGACAACGCGCTTAATCAGGCCACCTCCCTCCGATGAGGAGGCGCCGATATGAGAACATTCTTCGCGGTCATCGTCATCACCATTGTCTACGGCACAGCGGCGCTCCCTCCCGCAGCGCAGGCGCAAGGTTCTGACGAGGCGTCCTCAATTCGCGCCACCATCGGCGCGCAGCTTGACGCGATCCAGCAGGATGACTGGGATCGCGCATTCTCCTACGCCTCGCCTGGCATTCAGGGCGTATTCGGCGACCCGGAGACCTTTTCTCAGATGGTGCGCGGCGGCTATCCGATGGTATGGCGACCACAGAGCGTGGAGTATGGCGAGTTGCGCATGACGCCGGGCGGTCCGGCGCAACGGATGATCTTTGTCGGCCCCGACGGGCAACTCTATTTCGCCGATTACTACATGGAGCAGACCGACGGCGTCTGGCGGATCAAGGGCGTGCAACTGGTCGAGGGCGACGAACTGGCGGCCTGAGGCCGATTGAGACAGACCGCTTGAGACGGCGCGCGCGCGCCGGTAGCGTCGCTGTGACCCGGACCCCGCTGTCCCAGACTCGCATTTGACGACTTCCATTTCCCGGAGCGCCCATGTCCAAACTCGACGCCGTTCTTTCCCACCTCGACGCTGATCAAGACGCCGCCCTCGCGCGCCTGTTCGAGCTTCTGAAATTCCAGAGCATCTCGACCGACCCCGCGTACAAGGCCGACTGCCGCAGCGCCGCCGAATGGCTGGTCGCGGATCTGGAGGCGATTGGTTTCGAGGCTTCGGTGCGCGACACGCCCGGCCACCCGATGGTCGTCGGCCACCAAAAGGGGCCGGAGGGCGCGCCGCATCTGCTGTTTTACGGCCATTACGACGTGCAGCCGGTCGACCCGCTGGAGCTGTGGGACCGCGCGCCGTTCGAACCCGCGATCGAGACCCGCGACGATGGGACCCAACTGATCCGGGGGCGCGGAACAGCCGACGACAAAGGCCAGTTGATGACCTTCGTGGAGGCCTGTCGCGCCTGGAAGGCCAAGACCGGCGCGCTGCCCTGCTCCGTCACCATACTCTTCGAAGGCGAGGAGGAGAGTGGAAGCCCAAGTCTGACCCCGTTTCTTGAGGCCAATCGGGAGGAGCTGACCTGCGATCTGGCGCTCGTCTGCGACACCGGCATGTGGGACCGGGACACGCCCGCGATCAACGTAACGCTGCGCGGGCTGCTGGGTGAGGAGGTGATCCTGACCGCCGCCGACCGTGATCTGCATTCGGGCAGCTATGGCGGACCCGCCGCCAATCCGATCCGGATCCTTTCAAAAATCCTCGCCGGACTGCACGACGATCAGGGACGGGTGACGCTGCCTGGGTTCTATGACGGCGTCGGCGAGCCTTCGGACGCGATCAAGGCGCAGTGGGACGCGCTGGGCTTCGATCCGGACGCGTTTCTGGGGGAGGTCGACCTCTCAAACCCTGCGGGAGAGGCGGGGCGGACGGTGCTCGAACAGATCTGGTCCCGTCCGACACTGGAGTTCAACGGCGTGACAGGCGGCTATACCGGTCAGGGGTTCAAAACTGTGCTGCCGGCGCAGGCCTCTGCGAAAGTCTCCTGCCGGCTGGTCGGCGATCAGGACCCGCATGCGATCCGCAGCGCGTTCCGGACCTACGTACGGGACAATCTGCCCCCCGATTGCGATGTGGAGTTTCTGGAGCATGGCGCGTCCGGCGCGACAGTGCTGCCCCATGAGAGCCCGGCCTATGAGGCGGCGCGGGGCGCGTTGTCGCTCGAATGGGGCAAAGAGGCCGCCTTCATCGGCGGCGGCGGTTCGATCCCGATCGTCGGGCATTTCCAGTCGATCCTGGATATGGACTCTCTGATGGTCGGGTTTGGTCTGGATGACGACCGCATCCACTCGCCGAATGAGAAATATGAGCTGCAGAGCTTTCAGAAGGGCGCGCGCAGCTGGGCCCGAATTCTGGCGGCGTTGGCGGAGTAACGCGGGCCTTCTGTGGGGGAATGTTTGGCCGCGCAGACGACGCAACGGCGTGCGCGCCTTAACGAGCTTGTGTCCGCCGCCGCCCACCCCTGCGCCGAGCCTTCTGAGCCGTCAAATCTCCCTCACGCAGCACGTCGGTCATTGGGTGCAAGGGCGCAAGCGCGGCGTAATGCGCGCTGAGCCGCTTGACCGAGGCGTTCGTATCACCCTCCAACCCAATCGCCCAATCAAGGAAAACGGATCGGCATTCCGCGCCTGAGATCCCGTCGATCCGATAGGCCTCGGCGATCAGGTCGCGCGGATCAAGCTCCGCAAGCTCGGCGTCGGACAGCATCAGGCGCCCTCGCCTCTGGCGACAGCCAGATTGCGCTCCATTCCAAGACGCAGCGTGACGATATCGGGATTCAGTCCGATCAGATCCCAGCCTTCATCGGCCAGAGCGCGCGCATCCTCCGGGCTGGCCACGATTGTGCCAGCCAGTTTCCCCGCCGAATGGGCGATCTGGCGCATGCGCTCCCGCGCCTCGACCACGGCGGATTGCGCCCCGGCGACCGGGCCGAGATCGACGGCGTAATCGGCGGGGCCGAAGAACAGCATGTCGACTCCGTCGAGCGCTGCGATCTCCGGCGCCGCGTGCAGTCCGGCGACGCTCTCGATCTGTAGAATCAGCAGGCCGTTCGCGTTCCAGCGCGCGGCCCAGTCATCCGCAGAGACGCCATAATCGGCGGCGCGAATAACGCCGGCTGCGAAGCCTCGGCGCCCCTCCGGCGCATATTTGAACTCGGCGACGGCCTGTTTCGCGATCTCAACGCTGTGAACCGACGGGACCATCAGCCCACCCGGGCCAAGATCGAGGATGCGCTTGAACCAGGCGGGCGAAGTCTCAGGCGTGCGCGCGATCACCGATGTCCCTCTCGCTTGGAGGGCCAGCATCTGACGCAGCAGTGTCTCGGTCGAAGTAGGGCCATGCTCCAGATCAACCAGGGCCAATTGATACCCGGCCAGAGCGGCGACCTCGGCCGACATTTCGGACGGAATGTTGAGCCAACACATGAACGGTTGCCCGCCGGACAGCGCGCGGAGCTTCTGCGCCGGCGTCGCGGTCTTCTCGCTACTCGTCACCGCCCTCTCCTCTGCTCGTCTCAAAATCGCCGCCAAGATCAAGTGAGCTTAGTTCATATTTTCGAAGGGCAAAATCGGGATCGATCCTGCGTCGGCCGCGGACTGACAGTGGACGTGTGATCGCCGCGCCCGCTTGGGTCGTCTGTGCTATAGTCAGCGCAAGCGCCAGGTGCAGAATTCTTGGCCGCGCGCGTGCAATTGCGCTCGATCAAAGAATTTTCCCGGCAAGGATTCGAAAGTTCGGCAAGTTGCTGCCCCAATGGGAGGTTCGCCATGCTCGCTTTGTCACCGAACACCGTCGCGTGGATCATTCTGAAAGCTCGGGAATTCGATTCGCAGGATTCGCCGTTCGAACAGGATGACCCCGCCATCGAAGACGATCCTATGGCGAATCTGGACTCCGACGACGCGGAGGAGACAAGCGATCCGGCGGCGCATGAGCTGACATCCTGGATCGACGACATGCACGACACCGAACAGGCGGAGCTGGTCGCGCTCTACTGGCTTGGCAGGGGCGATGGCGACGCCAGCGATTTCAAAGACCTGACCGAGCAAGCGCGCGACTCTCGGGTCAACAAGACCTCGGTCTATCTCTTGGGCGCGCCGATGTTGCCCGACTATCTTGAGGAAGGGCTGGAATCGATGGGCTACGACACCTCTGAGCTGGAAGCGGAGGCCATCGGACAGACCTAGGGTGAGGTCAACACGACATTGTTAGTTGATTAAATACGCGTATGTATTGAAACCCGGCACTGAGATTCCTAGATCAGGGTCCCGGGGAGAATTCCATGCGCCCAAAAAGCTTTAATGAGGATGATGTTCTTCAGACTATTGAAGAAACATTCCGACGCGTCGGCTATGACGGCGCGTCGCTTGATGTGCTGACCCGCGCGACCGGTCTTAATCGTTCCAGCCTCTATAATGCGTTCGGTTGCAAGCGCGACATGATGGTCCGCGCGATGACGAGCTATACCGCGCGCACCTGCGCCAACATCGAAGACGACCTCTCCGGCCGTCCTTTCCGAGAGGCCTTGCGCAGCTTCTTCAGCAGAATATCCGAGCCTGACGCGCATGGGTGTCTTGTGGGCAATCTGGCCGCCGAACGGGCGGAAGCGGATTCCGAGGACCGGAGTTTCTTCGCAGGCCGACTGGATGAGCTGGAGGCCATTTTCGCAGCCGCGATTGTGAAAGCGCAGACGGATGGCGAGATTTCGGCGACCGCTGACCCTGCGATGCTCGCCCGCTATATCATGACCACCGTTCAGGGATTGCGCATCGTCGGCCAGATCCGCGAGGACGATTCCCTTCGCGCCGGTTCAATCGATCTGGCGCTTGCGGCGATCCCGTTTACGGACAGTCGCCGCTCTGAGACGGCCCAGCCCGAAACGGTGGCCTAGGCGCTTTTTCTTTTCACGCACGACTTGTATAGTTCACAGGACGAACCTGTCCCTTGGAGAACCAACATGCGTATTTTCATGCTCGTCGCGCTCACCGCGCTCGGACTCGCCGCCTGCAATACGGTCGAGGGCGTCGGTCAGGACATTCAGGCTGGCGGTGAAGCGTTGGAGAAAGCCGCGCAGTAACCGCGGCCGTCAACGCGGCGGCGCGGACTTATCCCGCCAGCGCCGCCATCACGTCATCCGACATCTCGAAATTCGCCGTCACGGTCTGAACATCGTCGTCGTCTTCCAGCGCTTCGATGAGCTTCATCAGCGTGCGACCGGAATTCTCATCCACTTCCGTTGTCGTTTGCGGACGCCAGATCAGCTTGGCGCTCTCCGCCTCGCCCAACGCCTCCTCCAGCGCGTTCGAGACATCATGCAGGTCCGTCGCCTCACAGAGAATGACGTGGCCGTCCTCTGAGCTGTCGACATCCTCCGCCCCCGCCTCGATCGCCGCGTCCATGACCGTGTCCGCATCGCCTGCGTCGGCGGGATACAGCACCTGCCCCTTGCGGTCGAACATGAAGCCGACGGAGCCGGTCTCTCCAAGGTTTCCGCCGTTCTTCGAAAAGATCGAGCGGACGCTGGACGCCGTGCGATTGCGATTGTCGCTCAACGCCTCGACGATGATGGCGACGCCGTTGGGGCCGTAACCCTCATAGCGGATCTCTTCGTAGTTCTCTTCATCGCCGCCTTGCGACTTCTTGATCGCGCGCTCGATCACGTCCTTCGGCAAAGAACTGGACTTCGCTTCCTTCACCGCCAGACGCAGACGCGGATTCTTGTCCGGATCGGGATCGCCCATCTTGGCCGCAACCGTAATCTCCTTCGCGAGTTTGGAGAACAGTTTCGAACGGGCGGCGTCCTGCCTGCCCTTGCGGTGCTGAATATTCGCCCATTTGGAATGGCCGGCCATGAGGACCTCGTGTGACTAGCGATACGGATTTTCGCCGGTTTTATAGGCGAGCGGAGCGGGCGGGATCAAGGCGCACCGCATACCAGGGTCAGAACGGCCAGATCTGCGGGATCAGAAGCGACACGATCACCGCCAGCGACAGATTCAGCGGCAGCCCGACTTTGACGTAATCCAGAAAGCGATACCCGCCGGGCGCGTAGACCAGCGTGTTGGTCTGATAACCGATGGGCGTTGCGAAGGCGGCGGAGGCGGCGAACATCACCGCGACGACGAAGGGCCGGGGATCGACGCCCAGCGCCTGTGCGAATCCGATGGCGATCGGCGTCATCACCACCGCCACCGCGTTGTTGGTGACCATCTCCGTCAGCGAAATCGTTAAAAGATAGATGACGAACAGCGTGGCGGGGAGCGGAAGCGCCATCAAATAGGGGGAGATCGCGTTCACCACGATGTCGATGGCGCCGGTGTGCTGCATCGCCGCGCCAACGCCGAGCATGCCAAAAATCAGCGCCAACAAGCGCCCTTCGACAGCGCCGAAAGCCTCTTCAGCGTCGATGCACCGGGTCAGAAGCACGGTGGCGACCGCGATCACGGCGAGGGCGACGATGGGCGCGATATCGAGCGCGGCGAACACCACCACGCCCGCCAGCGCCGCGATGGCGATGGGCGCTTTTTGGCGGCGCCAAGGTTTTTCCTGCGGTTCGGTCAGATCGACCAGATCCACGTCCTGCGCAAGTCGGCGGATATCCTCCGGCGCGCCCTCCAGCAGCAGCGTGTCGCCGATATCGATGCGCACGTCGTCGAGGCGGGCGCCCACCCGCTGATTGCGCCGGTGAACCGCAAGCGGATAGACGCCGAACCGGCGGCGCAGTCGCAACTGGCCGAGCGTGCGCCCGACCAATCGGCAATCCGGGCCGATCAGCGCCTCCACGGTGACCGAGCTGCGGGACGAGACCGGATCCACCGCGCCGGCGACCGCCAGCGCCCCGGTCTCCCGCAGCGTCAGCAACTCATCGACGCCGGTGCGCAGGACCACCCGGTCGCCATCCTCCAGAACGACCTCCGGCAGGACCCGGCGAAGCGATTCATCGCGCCTGAGAACATCGATCACGCGCGCGCCGTCGCGCTTGAAAAGCTCCACCTCCAGCGCCTTGCGGCCTGAAACCGAGGAGTTTTCAGGCAGTACGACTTCGGTGAAGAACTTCTGGCGGCGTTTGTCGCCGATCATATCCGCCAGCGCCTCCCGATTCGGCAGCAAATGCCGTCCGATCAGAGAGAGATACAAGACCCCCCACACCGCCGAGACCAGGCCGAGCGGCGTGATCTCAAACAAAGAGAACGGCTCCATTCCCGCGCTGCGCGCGACGCCGTCCACCAGCAGGTTGGTCGAGGTCCCGATCAATGTGCAGGTGCCGCCCAGAATCGCCGCATAAGAGAGTGGTATCAGGCACTTGGACGCCGGAATTCGCATCGATTTGGCGATCTGCATCGTCACCGGGATCATCATAACGACGACCGGCGTGTTGTTCATGAAGGCAGAGGCCACGATCACCGTTAAACCCATGCTGGCCATGACGAAGATCGGATTGCTTTGGGCCTTGGCCGAGATCGCTCTTGAGAACGCCACCAGCGCGCCGGTGCGCACCAAAGCCCCGGACAGGATGAACATGCAGCCAATGGTGATGGGCGCTGGGTTGGAGAACACCGCCAGCATCTTCTCGACCGGCAGCGCGCCCAGAACCAGCAAGGCCGCGACCCCGCCCACCGCCACGACCACCGGCGGATAGCGTTCCGACATGAACAGGGCCAGCATAAGCGCCACCACGCCGAGCGTTAAATACGCCGGGGCGTCCGGGCCGAGAGCGTTGATCACGTGGCGACGCCTCCATTCTCGTGACACGCGAGGGTAGCAGACCCTTGCATGTCGCGGAAGTCATTGGATTTTCGCAAGGATGGTTTTGTCGGGGCCCCGCCCAAAGCGCGCGTGCGTCACGCCTCAGACAGCACGCCGCCCCGCCGAATGGGCCGCACTGAGACCGCTTTGCCCGTCTTATCGTCGGTCTCTACGAACACGCCGGACAGCGTTCCAGGACCGGGCGCAGGCTCGAACCGTCCGCCAGGAAGGCCGGTGACGAAGCGGCGCAGCGGCTCCTCCTTCGACATGCCAATCACGGACTCATAGCTTCCACACATGCCCGCATCGCTTTGATACGCCGCGCCTTTCGGCAATATGCGGGTGTCGGAGGTCGGGATATGGGTATGCGCGCCGACGATCATACTGGCGCGCCCGTCCAGCCAGTAGCCCATCGCGGTTTTCTCGGACGTCGCCTCGGCATGAATCTCGACGATCACCGCATCCACGCCGCAGCCGAGAGGGGCCGTTTTCAGCGCCGCATCGAGGGCGGAGAACGGATCGTCATAGGGCTGTTTCATGAAGACGCGCCCCAACGCCTGGGCGACCAGCACGCGGCGCCCTCGCGTCGCCTCGAACACCCCCACCCCGCGGCCCGGCGCGGCCTTGGCGATGTTGAGCGGGCGGATGATGCGCTTTTCCTTGTCGAGATGGGTCAGCATCTCTTTCTGGTCGAAGGCGTGATCGCCGAGGGTGAGGACGTCGGCGCCCGCCTCAAACAGTTGGTCGGCGATAGAGGCGGTCAGGCCGAATCCGGCGGCGGCGTTTTCGGCGTTCACCACCACGAAATCGAGCTTCAGCTCTTCGCGAAGACCGGGCAGGCCTTCGATTACCGCGCTGCGGCCCGCGCGGCCCACGACATCGCCAAGGAACAGGAGTTTCATAGAGGCTGCTTAGCCTTCCGGCGGGCGGAAGGGCAAGGCGGTTCTGCGGACGTAAGCAAGCGTCGTCCGTTCGAGCCGATACCCACGCAAAGTTCACCCAAACTCCAGCACCCCCGCCTCCGTCGCCACCGCGTCCAGCCGGTGATCGGTCGCCTCGGCTGGCAGGTCCGGCCCCTGTTGCGCGGCGTAGGCGAAGCCGATGGCGCGGACCCGTCCTCTCGCTCGCAGCCCCTCAAGCGTGCGGTCATAAAACCCGCCGCCATAGCCGATCCGGTGGCCGGTCCGGTCGAAGCCCACCATCGGGACGATGACGATCTCGGGCGTCAGCCAGTCGCCCGACTCCGGGACCTCCGCCCCGAACGCGCCCTCGACCATCTGGCAACCGGGCGTCCACTCGCGAAAGGTCAGCGGCTTGCCCGCGCCCTCGATCACCGGCACGCTGAGCCGGGCGCCAGCGGCGCACAACGCCGCCATCGCCGGGGTCGGGTCGATCTCGGTGCGGATCGGGCGATAGCTGGAGATCACGGCACCGGGCGAAACCTGTCCGATATGCGCCAGCAGATTCGCGGTCGCCTTTGGCGTCGCCTCGGCCCGCGCCTCATGCGCGCGCTTGCGGCGCGCAAACGCTTCCCTCCGGAAGGCGGCTTTCTGATCTGCGAGAGTGGATGCGTCCGTCATCCCCTCTGCCTAGCGACGCGGGGGATCGGCGGCAAGAGGCGGGCCCGTCGCGACCGTGGCGGAGATTGATCCTCGCGAGCCTAGATAACTAGGTGGGCGCCAGGTGCGATAGGCCAGGACCAGTCGCAGAGCCAGCTCCCGCGAGATGAATTAAGGCCACCAGGATTCAGTCCGCACACGAGAAGGACAGAACCCGCCAGCGCCTGCATATAGGGTTTTGCGCGAGGCTTGGGAAGAGCGGTCGCATGGGCCGAAGCCGGAGTTGTGTTAGCATAACGGAGTTCAATCAGTTATTTCAGCAGGTCCGAATTTGAGCGCCAGCGACATTCCCGATCAGGTTCAGGAGCGCCTCCGCCATATCGCGGAGGTGTCAAAGAACGCCCGCACCACATGGTTCGCGCTGATCGGCGTGCTGCTTTTCTCCACCATCGCCATCGGCGGCGTCGCGGACCGGGACTTCTTCACCTACGATTCCTCGGTGCAATTGCCGCTGGTCGGCGTCTCGGTGCCCGTGGTCGGGTTCTTCTACGCAGGGCCGGTGATCGTGCTGGGGCTCTACACCTATTTTCACCTCTATCTGATCAAGCTTTGGCGCGCGCTGAGCTGGGTGGGGTCGGAAGCCGCGCCGGGCCTGCCGCTGGATGACGTGGCCTATCCGTGGCTGATCTCGGACGCCGCGATCCTGCGCAAACCCGATGCGGAGAAGCGTGTGCTGGGCTGGCTGACGCAGACCGTTTCTCTGGCGCTGGGCTGGGCGGCCGGGCCGGCGGTGCTGGCGTTCTTTTGGTATCGCAGCTTTCCGCCCCATGACGCGATCTTGACCGCGTGGTGCGGGTCGCTGTTCGTGATTTCGGTGATCGGCTGCGTCACCAGCTATCGGGTCTGGGTCGCGACCATGAAGGAACATGCGACGGCCCAACAACCGGAGGCGAAGCATTATACGCCCCGACCGATCGAGATGGTCCTGTTCGCTGCGGCTGTGCTGTTCATCGGCTGGGAATCGACGGAAGGCGAGATTCTGAACCAATACGGGTTGGAGCCTTATTCCGCTGATCTCTATCGCGCCGAACTGGCCGAACGACCCGATAATTGGCTGCCGTATGAGGAGGCGCGCGCGGAGTTTATGTCGGAATACTCCGGGTTGAAGCGGCGAGAGTTGCCCGCCGATGGTGATCCCGCTCCCGATTGGATGGCGGCGGCGGAGGCGGCGTTTAAAGCGCAACGCAATGGCTTCATCACTGCTCTTCGCGCCAAGGATTTTCCGGACATCAATCTCAGAGGCGCCATCTTGAGCGAGGCCTTCATGCCGGGCCTCGACCTTCGCCGCGCCGACCTTAGAGGGGCGAACCTCTTCGAGGCGCGGATGGAGGGGGCGAACCTCTTCGAGGCGCGGATGGAGGGGGCGGACCTCCGCGGGGCGCGGATGGAGGGGGCGGACCTCCGCGGGGCGCGGATGGAGGGGGCGAACCTCTTCGAGGCGCGGATGGAGGGGGCGGACCTCCGCGGGGCGCGGATGGAGGGGGCGGACCTCCGCGGGGCGCGGATGGAGGGGGCGAACCTCTTCGAGGCGCGGATGGAGGGGGCGACACTCATCGGGGCGAATTTGAGATCTGCGGATATGAGCGCCGCCAATTTTTCCGGTTCGGCGCTCATATCCGCAGATCTTACCGACAGTAACATCACCTGGGAGAAACTCGACAGCGCTTTTGGAGATGCGTCGACAGCGAACATGCTGCCAGTCGGGTTATCGGCGCCCGCTCACTGGTCCAAGGATGATCTTGGCGAAGACTGGAATGAAGCCCACCAAAAATGGTGCGCATGGCGCGCCGCGCGCGCGCTCGGCCCGTCCGGAATCTGCCGGGAAAGTCAGTAGCGCCTCAGGCCGCGCCTTCGGCCGCCTTGGCCAGACGCTCCATACGATCAGCCGCCTGATCCAGAAGCTGGGCGGTGACTTTTTGCAAGTCGCCCTCGAACAGGCTCGCCTGATCGCCCTGCTCGGCGCTGGCCGTCTCAGCCGCCGCCGCGCGGGCCTTCAGGTCATGCGCCTCTTTCTTCAGCGCAGTCATCGCGCCCTCGGCGTCCGACAATTCGTCGGCGACCATCAGCGCCGTCATCAGCAAAAGCTGCGGCTCGGTGATGGCGCTGTTCTGCGGATCAAAGGACTGGGCGTATTTGTCCAGCTTGGCGGCCAGTTTCGCCAAATGCCCCTCCTGCCCGTCCTCGCAGGCGACAGGATAGCGGCGTCCGCAGATCTCTACGCTGATTTCAGCCATTCCGGCCCTCGTTCCTTAAATGTCTAATCGCCAAGGGCGCCGCGCAATTCAGCGATGGCGCTGTCCAGCGCATCGGCGGCCTCGGTGCGCAATTTCGCATCCTCAGACCGCGCGGCGCGCAGTTCGGCCAATTCATCGCGCAGTTTCGCGCTTTCTTCAGTCGCCTTCGCCGCAACCGCGCTGGTCGCGTCGTCCCCCGCCTCAATTGCGGTGGAAAGGCGTTGCATCGCCGCGTTAAATCGGTCGATCGCCGCTTCGAGTTCGCTCATGGGCGCGCTCCGTTTCCCCCGTAAGCCTCGCCCGCGGTCATTACGCCGCGAATCAAGTTGGTTGTTCCACTTCGAGAAGAATAGCGCAATTGCGGACCAAAGCGCCAACGGCGTGCGAAGATCGTCTTACATGACCCTCAATTCGAGGCGCTTTCGCAGTTGATCGCCACGTCCCGTCCGTTTGGGGTGTTGACCCACGCGCCCGCGCGGAACACTTTGCCGCCTGAACAACACCGCCGGGGCCGCCGCGCCGTGGCGGACCCGCCCGACTTTTCCGCCAGCCGTCCTCTGAAGGTGCCCGCAGCCGTGACCATACATTCCGACATTCAATCGCTTCGCGACGACAATCCCGACCACTGGCGCAAAGCCGCCGCACTGCGCGTCTTGGCGATGGACGCGGTTCAGGCCGCCAATTCGGGCCATCCCGGCATGCCGATGGGCATGGCCGACGTCGCCACGGTTCTGTTCGAGAAACATCTGAAGTTCGACGCCTCGGCGCCCGACTGGCCGGATCGCGACCGGTTCGTTCTGTCGGCGGGCCACGGCTCCATGCTGCTCTATGGCCTGCTGCACCTCACCGGCTATGAGGATATGACGCTGGAGCAGTTGAAGAACTTCCGACAAATGGGCTCAAAGACCGCGGGACACCCGGAATTCGGGCACGCCAAGGGTATCGAGACCACCACCGGCCCGCTGGGACAGGGGCTGGCCACGGCCGTCGGCATGGCGATCGCCGAGACCAATATGGCCAGCCGTTTTGGCGGCAAGCTGGTCGATCACCACACCTATGTGATCGCGGGCGACGGTTGCCTGATGGAGGGCGTCAGTCAGGAGGCGATCACGTTGGCGGGGCATCTGAAGCTCAGCAAGTTGATCGTGCTCTGGGACGATAACGGCATCTCCATCGACGGAGAGCTCTCGCTGTCGGACTCCACCGATCAACTGGCGCGGTTCGAAGCGTCAGGCTGGGATGTGCGCCGCGTCGACGGTCATGATCCGGCGGCGGTGGACGCGGCGATCACGGCGGCGAAGAAGACAAAGACGCCCTCGTTGATCGCCTGCAAGACCCATATCGGCCTCGGCTCGCCGAAAAAACAGGACACGTCGGGCGCCCATGGCGCGCCGCTGGGGGACGAAGAAATCGCGGTGGTGCGCGAGATTTATGGCTGGGAGCACGCGCCGTTTGAGATCCCTGCGGACGTATCGGCCGATTGGCGCGCCATCGGCGCGCGCGGTGAAAGCGACCGCGCCGCGTGGGAGGGACGGCTCGCCGCCGCCTCGCAGCGCAAGCAGGATGAGTTCGCCCGCGTGATCGCCGGCGATGCGCCGAAAAAGCTCGCCAGCGCCGTTCGGAAACTAAAGAAGCAGATCTCGGAGGACGCGCCGAAAGTCGCGACCCGCAAAGCCTCTGAAAATGCGCTGGCGGCGATCAATCCGGTGATGCCCGAAACGCTGGGCGGCTCGGCGGACCTGACCGGGTCGAACAACACCAAGACCGCCGATCTGGGCGTCTATTCCGCCGGGGACCGCAAAGGCCGTTATGTCTATTACGGAATTCGCGAGCACGGCATGGCGGCGGCGATGAACGGCATGGCGCTGCATGGCGGAGTCGCGCCCTATGGCGGCACGTTCATGGTGTTCACCGACTATGCGCGCCCGTCGATGCGGTTGAGCGCGTTGATGGGCCAGCGCGTGGTCTATGTCATGACGCACGACTCGATCGGTCTGGGCGAGGATGGACCGACCCACCAGCCGGTCGAGCATCTGGCCATGCTGCGCGCCACGCCGAATATGCAGGTGATGCGCCCGGCGGATGCGGTCGAAACCGCCGAGTGCTGGGAGCTGGCGCTGTCGTCGAAATCCTCGCCGAGCACGCTGGCCTTGACCCGGCAGGGCCTGCCAACCGTGCGCACCGAGCACAAGACCACAAATCTCTCGGCCAAGGGCGCCTATGTGCTGGCCGAGGCGGAGGGCAAACGCCAAGTCGTGCTTCTGGCCACGGGGTCCGAGGTTTCGATCGCCATAGAGGCGCGCGCCGCGTTGCAGGCGAAGGGGATCGGAACGCGCGTTGTCTCCATGCCCTGTTGGGAGCTGTTCGAACAGCAGGATGAAAAGTACCGCAAACGGGTGCTTGGCGGTTCGGCCGTGCGCATCGGCGTCGAGGCCGCGGTGCGTCAGGGCTGGGATCGCTGGCTGTATGGCGATGGCGGGTCTTCGAAGAAATCCGCCTTCATCGGCATGGAGGGCTTCGGCGCCTCCGCCCCCGCCGGCGAGCTTTATGAGCATTTCGGCATAACGGCGGCGGCCGTGGTCGCTGCGGCGGACGATCTGCTCTGACGCGAGTTGCGAAGGGCTTGAGGTCATGGGGCGCCCTGCCCCATGATCGGCTGATGACAAGCCCCATGACGACCTCACCGACCACCGCCGCGCTTCTGGACATCTCAGCCCTTTCCGCAGCGGATGTCCCGAGCGATATCGAGCGTCTCGCCCGATTGTCGCTGTTCGACTGGCTGACTGTGCTGCGCGCGGGCCGCGAGGAGCCGGTCAGCCGCATCACCCGAGATCTCATTGTCTCGGAAGGCGGCGCGCCAGTCGCCTCTCTCACGGGCGGCGGTCGCGCCCCGGCCCGGGCGGCGGCGATGGTCAATGGCGCCACCTCCCATGCGCTCGACTATGACGACACGCATTTCGGGCATGTCGGTCACCTCTCCGTCGCGATCTTTCCCGCCGCCCTCGCGGCGGCCGAGGAAAATGATGGGAGCCTCGGCGATGTTCTGACGGCGTTTACCCTGGGGGCCGAGGGCGCCTGCCGGTTCGGCGCCGCGCTGGGACGCGCGCATTACGGCAAAGGGTTTCATCAGACTGCGACCTCAGGCGCGGTGGGCGGCGCCATCGCCGCCGGGCGTCTCTATGGGCTATCCCCAAACGAGATGCAGAACGCGCTCAGCCTGATTGGCACGCGGGCCTCCGGGCTGATCTCTCAATTCGGCTCAATGGGCAAACCGTTCAATGCGGGTCTCGCCGCATCGAATGGCGTGGAGGCCGCGCAACTCGCCAGACGGGGCTTTGCCTCCTGCGATGACGGACTGGCGGGACCACAAGGCTTTATCGACGCCTGTTCCGGCGCGCCAGAGATGGAGGTGGCTCTGGCTGACCTTCCGCCGAAAACGTTCCTGTTTGCCGCGAACAAATACAAGCTCCACGCCTGCTGCCACGGGCTGCACGCGATGATCGAAGGACTGCGCGGCGTCGTGACGAGGGAGAGCGTGGAGTTTGCTCAGATCGACTCGGTCGAGATCAATGTCAATCCGCGCTGGCTGAAAGTCTGCGATCTGAAGGCGCCGCGCTCCGGGCTGGAGGTGAAGTTCAGCTACGCCTGGCTCGCGGGCATGGTCGCGCGCGGCGTCGATACGGCGGCGCGCGAATCCTACTCGACGGCGATGGCGGAGGACCGTCAACTCGTGGCCTTCGCCAGAGGCGTCTCGGTCGCCGGCGACCCATCTGTGAGCGACACGCAGACGAACGGGATCCTTCGGTTAAAAGACGGGCAGAGCCTCAGCTTCACCCATGATCTCGACGATCCGATTCCGCACGATGCTCTGGCTGCGGGATTGCGGCGAAAGTCCGCCGCGCTACTCGGCGCTGCTGGGGCGGAGGCCGTCTGGCGCGCGGCGACGCAATCCGGCGACGCCAGGATCGGCGATCTCCTCACCATCGGCTGACTTCGGTCAGGCCGGCTCCAGTCCGAGAATCTCTCTCAGATCACGTTCCCGCGTCATCAGGTCGGCGAGCGTATAGCGGTCGAACACCGCGTGGAACGCCTCCAGCGCCTCGCGGAAGATCCGGCGCGCCTTGCATGCGGGCGTGATCGCGCAAAGACCTTTGGCGTCGAAACACTCCACCATCGCACCGTTATCCTCCGTCGCGCGCATCACCGCGCCCAGATTGATCTCTTCGGGCGGCCGCGACAGGCGCAACCCTCCGGCCCTGCCGCGCGACGTGGTCAGGAACCCCTCGGAGGAGAGGTTCCACACCACTTTCGTCAGATGGCTTTTCGATATGCGATACCGCGCGGCGATATCCTCGATTCTGCACGGCTTGCCGTCCTGCAACGCCGCGAATATCAGGACGCGGAGCGCATAGTCGCTGTGGGTGGTGACGCGCATGCCGTCACCGGACCAATTCGATCGCGCCCCAGATCCAGAGCGGCGCGGGCGCGGCGAGCCATACGACCGAGATCAGGATGATTTTCGTCAGGCGTTCATGGGTCATGGCATAACCTTCCTTGTGTTCGGGTCATCGTGGACCGGGTTCAAATCTGATGGATGAGGGCGCCGACGCCCAGCAGGAAAAACGCGCCATAGCCGATTACGAACGCCGCCTGCACGGCGCGCAGCACAGTGCGAGCGACCGGATCTTTGGTCGTGATTTCAAACACCCCCTGCCCCTTTCTGAGTTCTGTGGCTTGCGCGCCGACCCAGAGGGTCATGAAGGCGACCGTGGCGGCCAGCGCGGCATAGACGACATATTGCATGATGTTCTCCTTTTGATGCGTGCGGTGCTCAGGCGACGCGGGCGAATACCGGCGGCCGCCCGCCCGATTCTTTTGAAGACGCTGTCTCTTCCAAACAGGTTGCGGCGAGGCTTTGGGCGACGCGCTCCGCTTTCTCGATCATCAGATCCGCCGTTCCCGGATCCGAGATCTCGCGCGTTGTCGCGCGCCAAAGCGTCAGCCATTCCGCAAACAGTTCAGCGCTCAGGTTCGGCAACCGGCGATGCGCGGGGACGGGCCGCCCCTTATAGCGGCCCGACGTGTTCAGCACCGAATGCCAGAAGTCGATCATGCGCTGCAGATGCGCGCTCCAATCCTCAACCTGGCTCTGAAACACCGGGCCAAGATCCGGGTGTTTGCGGATCCGGGCGTAAAAGGTTTCGACGACCTGCTTGATCAGGTTTTCAGGGACCATCGTGTTCTCCAGTCGAACGGCGACGCGTTCATGATTATTTAATTCATATTAAATGAATATTAATTGAAAGCACGGATGTCAAGGCGCCCCTCGATATCCAGCAATGATTGAAAATTGGCGCCGCATTCCGGCTGGCGCGACGCAACAGCCCTCCGAATCAGCGCGCTAAAGCTGCGCGTCGAGTAGTTTGAAATCGCTTCAACAAACCGAGTGCGACATTTCTGCTGCAGCGCAATAAGTGACGGTTGCTCCCCCCTCCCCATTCGGGTAGTAAGCCCTAACTACCCGATGGGATAGGGCAGCAAGAATACGAGGCGAAAGCGCCGCGACTTGACGGCGCGACTTGGGAGGCGAAAGATGACAGTACGGGTGGCGATCAGCGGCTTTGGCCGCATTGGGCGGCTTGCGCTTAGGGCGATTGCGGAATCGGACCGGACGGATGTCGAAGTGGTGGCGATCAACAATCGCGCGCCGATTGAGACCGCCATGCATCTGTTCCGGTTCGACTCGGCGCATGGTCGCTATCGCGGCGAGGTTTCGATTGGCGAAGACAGCGTCGATCTGGGCTTCGGACCCATCGCCTACACCCGTTTCACCGATCCGCGTGAGTGCCGCTGGGCTGATCTCGACGTCGATGTCGTCATGGAGTGCACCGGCAAATTCACGGCTCGCGCGGACGCGGCGCTGCATCTTGAAGCGGGCGCCAAGCGGGTTCTGGTCTCCGCCCCCGCGAAAGGCGCGGACGCCACCATCGTCTACGGCGTGAACGACGCGACGCTGACGGGCGCGGAGGAGATCGTCTCCGCCGCCTCCTGCACCACAAACTGCCTCGCCCCCGTCGCCAAGGTCCTGCATGAGGCGATCGGAATCGAGCAGGGCTTCATGACCACGATCCACGCCTTCACCGGCGACCAGCCGACGCTTGATGCGACCCATTCCGACCTTTATCGCGGACGCTCTGCCGCCACGTCGATGGTGCCGACAAACACCGGCGCGGCCGCGGCTGTCGGACTTGCGCTGCCAGAGCTTGACGGCAAGCTGGACGGCGTCGCCATGCGGGTGCCAACCCAGAACGTCTCAGCCGTCGATCTGAAATTCACCGCCGAGCGCGTGACCTCGCCGGAAGAGATCAACGCGCTGATCCGCTCCGCCGCCGGCGGCGCGCTGAAGGGCGTACTGGACTTCACGGACGAAAAGCTCGTCTCCGTCGACTTCAATCACGACTCGCACTCGGCGGTGTTTCACACCGATCAGACCCGCGTGATGAACGACCGGTTCTGCCGCATCCTGGCTTGGTACGACAATGAATGGGGCTTCGCGCACCGCATGGCCGACGTCGCCGCTACGATGGGCGCGCGCATGGCCAAGGGCGCATCCGCCTCCGCGCTCGCCGCATAAACCCGCCGTCCCTCGCAAATAACCGTTCTTCGGGGCGGGGGACAGGCGCAAAATTCCCGGCTATACACGTCTTGAAGCGTGATCGCTTCGGCCCATTCAGGCTGGAGCGATCCGCATTTTTGCATATGGAGCTGGGAGAATTGGAATGGCTGTACGCGTAGGGATCAACGGCTTTGGGCGAATCGGACGCAACGTCCTGCGGGCGATCATCGAATCCGGCCGCACCGATATCGAAGTCGTCGCGATCAACGATCTGGGCCCGGTCGAGACCAACGCCCACCTGATCCGCTACGACACGGTGCACGGGAAGTTTCCGGGCGTCGTGACGGTCGATGGCGATACGATCGATGTCGGGCGCGGCCCGATCCGCGTCACTGCGATCCGCGACCCAAAGGAGCTTCCCTGGAGCGATGTCGATGTGGCGATGGAGTGCACCGGACTCTTTACGTCCCGCGAGAAAGCCGCGGCGCATCTTGAGAACGGCTCGAAGCGCGTTCTCGTCTCCGCCCCTGCGGGCGGCGCGGACAAGACCATCGTCTACGGCGTCAATCATGGCGAACTGACGAGCGACGACACGGTCGTCTCAAACGCGTCCTGCACAACCAACTGCCTGTCGCCGGTCGCCTATGTCCTGAACAAGACCATCGGCATCGAAAAGGGCTTCATGACCACGATCCACAGCTACACCGGCGATCAGCCGACGCTCGATACGATGCACAAGGATCTCTATCGCGCCCGCGCGGCCGCGATGTCGATGATCCCAACCTCGACGGGAGCGGCCAAGGCCGTGGGGCTGGTGCTGCCAGAGTTGAACGGCAAGCTGGACGGCGTCTCGATCAGGGTGCCGACGCCGAACGTTTCGGTGGTCGACTTCAAATTCATTTCCAAACGCGACACGTCGGTCGAAGAGATCAATGATGCTATCCGCGCGGCGGCTCAGGGCGAGTTGAAAGGCGTGCTGGGCTTCACCGATGAAAAGCTGGTCTCCACCGATTTCAACCACGATCCGCATTCCTCGGTGTTCCATATGGACCAGACCAAGGTGATGGAGGGCACGCTCTGCCGGATCCTCACCTGGTATGATAACGAGTGGGGCTTCTCGAACCGGATGAGCGACACCGCCGTCGCGCAGGCGGCGACCATCTAACGCCCACTACAGGAACCGACAGCATGGCCACGGAACGGCGGAGATCATTGCTGAGAACCGCCGTTCTGTCGCTGGCGACAGCCGGGGCGCTCGCCGTCCCGGCGCTTCTTTCCTCCCTGCCCGCCGAGGCGCAGTTCAATCCTTGCGTCCGGCCGCAGCGCCCGCTCTTGCCGATCCAGGGCCACCAGATGAGCCGGGGGGAGAGAAACAGCATCCTGCTGGAGTTTTCTCGCTATTTTGACAATCTCTCCCGCTATATGCGCTGCCTTTCGGCGGAACTGGAAAGCGCCGAGAGAGAGTCGGAAGAGTCGATCCAGATCTACAACCAGTTCAACCAAGGCTCGCGAAATTAGCGCTATGACATACAAGACTCTCGATGATCTCGACCTTGCCGGAAAGCGGGTGCTTACGCGCGTGGACCTGAACGCGCCGGTGCAGGACGGCAAAGTGTCCGACGACACGCGACTGCGCGCCATCGCCCCCACAGTGCGGGACATTCTGGCCAAGGGCGGCAAGCCGATCCTGCTGGCGCATTTCGGGCGCCCCAAAGGCAAGGTCGTCCCTGAGATGACGTTGCGTGTGGTGCAGGATCGCCTGACAGAGATTCTCGACACGCCGGTCCTGTTCGTGGACGACTGCCGAGGAGAGCTGGCCGAGAACGCCGCCGCGAACCTCGCGTCCGGCCATGTGATGCTGTGCGAGAACACGCGGTTTCACGCAGGCGAGGAGCAGAACGATCCGGCGCTCGCCGCAGAGATCGCGAAACTCGGCGATATTTTCTGCAATGACGCGTTTTCGGCGGCCCATCGCGCACATGCCACGACCACGGCGCTTGCGAAACTGCTGCCCTCCTGCGCCGGGCGCCTGATGCAGAAAGAGCTGGAGGCGCTCTCCAAAGCGCTTTCGAACCCGGAAAAGCCCGTCATCGCAGTGGTTGGCGGCGCGAAAGTCTCCACCAAACTGGCGCTGCTCGGCAACCTGTCGAAAAGGGTCGATCAGATCGTCATCGGCGGCGGCATGGCCAACACGTTCCTCGCCGCGAATGGGATCAACGTGGGCAAATCGCTCTGCGAGCATGACCTCGCCGACACCGCCCGCCAGATCGTCGACGACGCGGCGGCGGCGGGGTGTGAGATCGTGCTGCCGACGGATGTGGTCGTGGCGCGGGAATTCAAGGCCGGCGCCGAGAGCGAAACCTTGCCCGCCGACGCCTGCCCGGAAGACGCGATGATTCTGGACGCCGGGCCGGCGACGGTCGCGGATATCGCCAAACGGTTCGAAGGCGCGAAGACGATCGTCTGGAACGGCCCGCTCGGCGCGTTCGAGATCGCGCCCTTCGATGCGGGCACGGTCGCGGCGGCGCGCAAGGCGGCGGAGCTGACCAAGGCGGGCGCCCTCCTCTCTGTGGCGGGCGGCGGCGACACGGTCGCGGCGCTGAATGCGGCTGGCGCAGGCGCGGATTTTTCCTATGTCTCGACCGCGGGCGGCGCGTTCCTAGAGTGGCTGGAGGGCAAGACCCTGCCCGGCGTCGCCGCGCTGGAGGCCGCCGGCTGATCCCTGCGATGGAACGACCGCTTGCGACGGGCGGCTGCAGCCGGTAATCCGTCTCTGGAATTTTATCCATCCCGGAGGACACTGATGAAAGCCACCCGCGTCGTTCAGAATATTCTCGCCAATTACGGTTCGGACAATCCGGGCGTAAAGGCGAATCTTCGCCGCTTCCTGATGCAGGGCAAGCTGGCCGGCACGGGCAAGCTGATCTTCCTTCCGGTCGACCAGGGCTTCGAGCATGGCCCGGCGCGCAGCTTTTCGGTCAACCCGGACGCCTATGATCCGACCTATCACTGGAAACTTGCGATCGACGCGGGCCTGTCGGGCTACGCCGCGCCCTTGGGCATGCTGGAAGTGGGCGCCGACGAGTTCGCAGGCCAGATCCCGACCATCCTGAAGGTCAACTCGGCCAACTCTCTGGCGCCGTCGGATTTCGCCAAGGATCAGGCGATCACCGCCAGCGTCGACGATGCGCTGCGGCTGGGCTGTTCGGCGATCGGTTTCACCATCTATCCCGGCTCCTCCACCGCCATGGACATGATGGAGGAGATCTCCGCGATGCGCGAAGAGGCGGCGGCCAAGGGCCTCGCCTCGGTCGTCTGGTCCTATTCCCGCGGCGAGGGCATCACCAAAGAGGGCGAGACGGCGATCGATGTCGGCGCCTACGCGGCGCAGATGGCTGCGCTTCTGGGGGCGCATATCATCAAGGTGAAGCTCTCCACCGATCACATCATGCAGGCCGAAGCGCAAAAGGCGTTCGACAAGGGCGAGATCGACATCTCCACCCAGGCCGCTCGGGTGAAAGAGGTCGTGCGTTCCGCCTTTAACGGCAAGCGCATCGTGGTGTTCTCAGGCGGGTCGGCCAAGGGCGCGGACGCGGTCTATGACGATGCGCGCGCGATCCGCGACGGCGGCGGCAACGGGTCGATCATCGGCCGCAACAGCTTCCAGCGTGAGCGCGGCGACGCGCTGGCGATGCTGGGCAAGCTGGTGGATATCTATAAGGGCAAGGAGTGAGGCGTTAAGCCCCTGCCCTCTCGCAGACAATTCAAGCGCCCGGGTTGATCGCCCGGGCGTTTTTCATTGGCGCTTGCCCTACTGCGTGTGGCACGGCCTCGAGCAGTAATAGCATCCATTGACCTGTTTGTAGTATTTCCGCGCCTCGACAACGGCGGGAGCGCACGTCTGGTATTCTCCTAAATAGGTCCGGTTCTCCAGATCAGGAAGCCAAACGCACCCGGACCGATGAACCTCGTGATCACCGTTCGCTTGGGCATTGTCATTTACGTAATAGCTGGCCACTGAAATCTCCTTTGTTCAAATTGATCTAATATGTCACCTACACGCCCGTCAGTGATCATATAGGGAACATAATGCGATCACGCAAGCATTAATTCTCTTTTTGTTCTTTTTTTACCCCAAGCATGCCAATTAGGCATATTGCGCTCGGAGATACAATCCATGCTAAGCTTCCCCCATGTATGAACATCTCTCCGCACAAGACGTCGTCGAGACGTTGGAGTTGTCGCCCCATCCCGAGGGCGGCTGGTTTCGTGAGACGTGGCGGGCCGACGCGACGGAGGGCGAGCGCGCCGCCGGAACGGCGATCTACTATCTTCTGGACGCGGAGAGCTTCAGCCACTGGCACCGGGTCGACGCCGCCGAGATCTGGCACTATTACGCCGGCGCGCCGCTGTCGCTGACCCTGTCGCCCAACGGCCATGACGCGGAGACGCGGATGCTGGGGCCGGGCCTGCCCTCGGCGCAGCGCCCACAGGTGATCGTGCCCGCAGGCTGGTGGCAGACCGCGACGTCGATGGGGGCGTGGACCCTGGTCGGCTGCACCGTCTCGCCCGGCTTCGAGTTTGACGGGTTCGAGATGGCGCCGCCCGATTGGAAACCCTCCCCCCGCTGACGCGGCGGCGCGGGCGCGTTTTGCCCGCGACAAGCCTCTGCGCCTCGGCTAGACCGTTGCCATGACAGACGACAGCCCACGCCTCTATCTGATCGCCCCGCCCAATGCGGGCGACGCGGCGTTCCCGGATCAGTTGGCCGCGGCGCTAGACGCCGCCGATGTCGCCTGCGTACGGCTCCGGATGCGGGATTCGTCCGAGACGGAGATCGGCCGCGCCGCCGATCGCCTCCGCCCGATCTGCCATGAGCGCGACGTGGCGCTGCTTGTCTCGGACTTTGTCGGACTGGTGGAGCCGCTGGGCCTCGACGGCGTGCATCTGGAAAGCCGTAGCGCCAAAGCGGTGCGCGAAGCGCGCAAAGCGCTGGGCCGGGACCGGATCGTCGGCGCGTTCGGCGGCGCCTCTAAACATACCGGTATGACGCTGGCCGAGGCCGGCGTAGACTACGTCTCTCTCGGCCCGATCGGCGAGGGCGTGGGCCTGGGCGACGAGACCGCGACGCCAGAGCTTTTCGAATGGTGGTTCGACATGATCGAGACGCCGGTGGTGGCGGAGGGACGCCTCAGCGTTGAGGGGACCGCCGCGCTGGCGCCCTTTATCGACTTCCTCGCCCCCTCGCACAGCGTCTGGGATCATCCCGAAGGCGCCGCCGCCGCCGTCAAGGGATACGCGGCGGCGCTGGCCGGTTAACCGCTCTTCGGGGTCGGCGATCACCCCGCTGGCGGCGTGTAGGCGTCGACGACGCCCTTGGCCTGCTCCATCGCCCTGACGCCCTCCTCCATATTGATCAGCGTCGTCGTCTTGATGTCCGAGAACGCGCCGGTCGATCCGACGGCCAGCAACGCCGCCGCGGCGTTTACATTGGACGGGAACGTCGCCAGCACCACGCCGTCATACTCGCCGAAGCAGAAATACATCTCGTCCAGCCGTCCCCCGGCCGCGGCGAAGATCTTGGCGGCCGCCTCGCGCCGGTTCTGCGGGTTGTTGACCATCCCCTGCATGGAGGCGGTGGAGTAGCTGAACTGGGTCATATGCGTGGACACAATGTCGTTCCTTCTGTTGAACTTTCCGATCTCCACACAACGTATAACACGAAGACGCGCAGGCGCTGCGGGATTGGCCGTCGCCGCTTGTAGACGCCTCAAAAGCAGCGAGTATTCACGTTGTTGAAGCGACCAGTTCGTAAGGAATGAACGCATGAAGCGCACAATGATGGGGCTTCTGGCCGTCGCGGCGCTCGCGCTCGCAGCCTGTGAAGGCGCGAGCAGCGGCCCACCCAATCTGGAACCCAGAACATGGGGCGACGTGCTAAAGGGATGAGAATGGGGATCGGCAGGTCCGATTAAACTGGCGCCGGAACAGGCTTTACCTCTTCCCCCTCAAGCACCGCATGAAGGCCAGCTCGCACGGCTTTGCCGCAATGTTCGGCCAGCGCTTTGCGGCCTTTGAAGTCCCGCGCGCGAACCGGGTCGTGGAAGATCACGGTCGCCTGTCCGCCCCAGGACAGCCGGGCCATATCCGCGATATTCGCCCCGAACTCCATATCGCCCCACCAGCCGTAAAACTCGGCGGGCAGGCCGGATTTCGAGCTGGGCCGATAGACCACGCTGACCGGCTGAACCCAGTCGGCCTCGGCCAGAGAGTCATTGAAGAAGATCGCAAAGAGCGTTGATTTAAAGTCCAGAACCCGCTGGCCGTCAGTTGAGGTTCCTTCCGGAAAGATACACAGAAGATCGCCGCGGCGCAGCCGGTCCAGCAGTTCCTGCTCTTGCTGTTTGGCCGCCGAGCGTTTGCGTTCCACGAAGATCGTGTCCGTGATGCCGGCGATCCAGCCGGCGCCGGGCATCGCGGCGACTTCAGCTTTGGCGACGAAATAAACCGGCGCCGCGCCGCGAATGACGGGAATGTCGATCCAGGTGATGTGGTTCGACATGATCGCGCCGCGCTGTTTCATCGGCTGGCCGACTCGGCGCACGGCAAGGCCAAGCAGGCGCGTGATGACGATGCACCAGCATGTCTGCACGAACTCCCGCACCTTGCGCGCGCCAAAAGGCGCCTCCAGCGCCTTGACCAGAAGATAGAGGCAAGCCGCGAGCGCGGTGACCAAAATGATCAGGCCGATGCGCAGGAGGGCGACAAGGCGCACGGGCGCGCTCGAATCCGGCAGATCGGGGGGATCCAGCTCATTCCACGTGACCATGGCGGGTCGCCGGTCAATTCGCGGGGCCGCCCGACGAACCGCTTTCCCGCTTATAGAACTTGCGGTAGCGGTCCACCATGCGCGCCGTATCCATCAACAGGCAGACGTCGACCGTGTTGAACTCGTGATCGACATAGGCGCCCTCTCCGACAAAGCCGCCCAGACGGATATAGGCCTTGATCAGCGCCGGGATCTGCCGCATCGCCTCAGTCTTGTCGACCTGATCCTCCGGCAGCACGTTCATCGGCTCATAGGCGGTTGCGATCGCGCGCACGCGCAGATCCTCCGGCGCCAGATGATTGTAATGCAGGTAGGAGAGCGGCTGCGCCAATGGTTTCGGGTCGGCGCCGTGAAAACTGGCGACGCCGAACAGAATCTGCACGTCGTTGCGCGCCACATAGTCGCCAAGGCCGGTCCAGAGCAAATGCATGCCCGCGCCGCCGCGATGCTCGGCCGCGACGCAGGACCGGCCCAATTCCAGCGTCTCCTTGGGAAACTCCAGCATCTTGGTGAGATCGTATTCAGAGGCGCCGTAAAAGCCGATGCCGCGCTTTGCGGCCGCCCCGGTCATCAGGCGGTAAACGCCGATGACATAATCCAGCGGGTCGTCGGGGTCCGCCTCATTGTCGATCAGCAGCATGTGCTCGAAATAGGGATCGAACCGGTCGCGTTCTCGTCGAAGCTTCGCATCCTCCGGATCCGGGGTCGCGCCCATCTCTTCCACGAAAACCCGATAGCGCAAGCGCTGCGCGGCGGCGACATCTGTTTCGGACTCAGCGAGTCTGACCGTAAACCGGCCTGCGTCGATGCGCATGCAGCCACGCCTCCCAAGCGTATCGCGGCGAGGCCATGGTCCCCGGCCGCTTGCCCGGAAACATTAGGAGAGAGGCCGATCCGACGCAACAATCGCCGCCGTCGCAGGATCACGAAAGCTGACCCGTTCATCTCTCTGGCGCGCGTTAATGAAATATTTACCGCTGTTGCCGCAGCGTCCGCTGGTAGAGGGAAACGACGTCAGAAATGATCCAGCGATTCGAGCTTCAAATCCACGACAGAGCCGTCGATGGCGACCTTGCCGGCATGCTCGAAATTCACGGTGATCCGATCACCGATAATGGATTGAATCTGGCCAAGGCCCCAATCGGGCTCGCCGGGATGGCGCACCAAGGCGCCGATTTCCAGCAGCTCATTCATACTGGCGCGCCGGTGGGACGACCGGCGACGCCGCGATAGGCGACATTGGGGAACGCAATGGACGACATGGATCTGGTTTCACTCTTCTGCTCGCGCATCTGCCATGACTTGATAAGCCCGGTCGGCGCGGTGAGCAACGGGCTGGAGCTGATTGCAGAGGACGATCCGGCCTTGGCCCAGCGGCCGGAGTTCCGATTGGCCGCGCAAAGCGCCGCGCGCGCGGCGGATGCGATCGCCTTCTTTCGTCTGGCGTTCGGTGGCGCGGCGGGCGGTCCGGTGGAGATCGGCTCCCTCGCTCAGATCACCGCCCGGCATCTGGGCGGAGAGCGTCTGACCGTCTCCGGGCCGTCGTCGCGGGGCCAGCTTTCGCGCAATTCCGCCCGGCTGGCGATGATGCTGGCTTTGACCGGCGCCGGGGCGCTGCACCGCGGCGGTCGTCTGTCATTGTCAGTCGAGATCGAGGGCGAGCGCTCCCCTACGATCTCAGGCGTCGAGCGGATCGGGGTGGAGGCGACGGGCCCGAATCTCAGGCTCAGCCCAGCGGCGACGGCGGCGATAGAGGACCTTCAGGTGCCCGCGCCCGCGCCGCCCCGCGAGGCGCATCTGGTGGCGATGACCCGGCTGGCCCGAAGCACCGGCGCGCTGATGCGGATTGAGATCACGGACGGCGACCCGCAGATCCTGCGCCTGTCGGCGGAGGCCCCCGCCGTCGCGCGCGCCGCTTAACAGCCGGTCGCGTCAGAGGCCTTTCAGCCCCGCCTTATACCGGCGGGCGTTGGCCTGATAGGTCTCGGCGGAGCGGGTCAACCCGGCGATCGCCGCGCCGTTGAGCGGCCGGATCACTTTTGCGGGCGCCCCGACGACCAGAGAGCCCTCGGGGACTTCCGTGCCCTCCGTCACCAGTGCATTGGCGCCGATCAGGCTGTTCTTGCCGATCTTCGCGTTGTTGAGCACCGTCGCGCCCATACCGATCAGCACGTTGTCGCCGAGCTGGCAGCCATGAACGATTGCGGCGTGGCCGATGGTGCAGTTGCGCCCGATGATGGCGGGACAGCCGGGATCGGTGTGGACGATCGAGCCGTCCTGAATGTTCGACCCCTCGCCCACTTCGATCAACTCGCCGTCGCCGCGCAGCACCGCGTTGAACCAGATGCCGACGCCAGCGCCGATCTTGACCCGGCCAATCACCCGTGCGCCGGGCGCGATGAAATAGTCGCCGTCCTCGGGCAGCTCCGGCGCAACGCCGTCGAGGCTGAAAATCTCGCTCATCCGAACATCTCCTCATATTCCTTGTCCAAACCGGCGACGAAACCGCTCAACCCGATCTGCCGGGCGCTTCGCAGGCGCTCGGCCTCGATGATCGTTTCGATCTTCTTCTGGCAGGCGTCGATATTGTCGTTGATCAGGACATAATCGTATTCGCCCCAATGGCTGTACTCGGCCTGGCTCTTGCTCATGCGCCCATCAACGGTCTCCGTCGAATCCTGCGCCCGCGCGACCAGGCGACGATGCAACTCGCTGACGGAAGGCGGAAGGACGAAGACCCGGACGAGGTCGGCGCGCATCGAGGAGCGGCCGAGCTGACGCGCGCCCTGCCAATCGACGTCGAACAACACGTCGCGCTCCTTGGAGATCCAGTTTTCGACCGGCATGCGCGGCGTGCCGTAGAGGTTGCCGAACACTTCCGCATGTTCGAGCATCTCGCCCTCGGCGACCATCCCCTCAAACTCGTCCCGCGAAACGAAGAAATAATGCTCGCCCTCGACCTCGCCGGGGCGCGGCGCGCGGGTCGTGGCGGAGATCGACAGGCGAAAGTTATCATCCGACTGCAACAGCCGTCTGGACAGTGTGGACTTCCCGGCGCCGGAAGGCGACGACAGCACGAACAGCAATCCGCGGCGATGGATTTCCTTAATGTCGGCGGTCATGCACGTCACTCCACATTCTGCACCTGCTCTCGCATCTGATCGATCACGACTTTCAGCGCGAGGCCGATGCGGGTCAATTCCTCCGACAGTGATTTAGAGCAGAGCGTATTGGCCTCCCGGTTAAATTCCTGACACAGGAAGTCCAGCTTCCGGCCGATCGGCGGCGCGTCCTGCAACAGTTTGCGGGCGCCGGTCACATGCGCGGTCAGGCGGTCAATCTCCTCCCGCACGTCATTCTTCACCGCGAGAAGCGCGAGCTCCTGCGCCAGACGGTCCTCGGACATCTCCGCGCCAGCCTCCAGCAGCGCATCAACTTTCTCTCGCAACCGGTTGGCGGCGGATTCGGATCGGGCCTCGGCGGAGGCGGCGGCCGCCGTCACCAAAGCCTCGATCTCATCCACTTGAGAGGCGATTACGCCGGTCAGCGCTTCGCCTTCGACCGCGCGGGCGGCGGCCAGTCGCTCCACCGCCTCCTCCAGGCTCGTCATTAACGCGGCATCGAGCGCGGCGACGGCTTCCGCGTCCGGCGCCTCGGCCCCCGTCGCCAGCACGCCGCGCACCTGCATCAGCCCGTCGATCGACACCGGCGCCGTCTCCAGCCCTGCGGCCTCTGCGGCGGCGCGCACAGCGGCTGCGGCGCGCAAGGCGGCGGCCAGCGCGTCAGCATCCAGCCGCAGCGCATTCTCATCCTGTCCGCGAAGGGTTTGCAGGTTCGCGGTCACGCCGCCGCGTTTCAGCCGCGCCTGCAGCGCCTTGCGCAACTTGGGCTCCAGCCCTTCCCGGCCCGAGGGCAGCCGCATACGGATATCGAGACCGCGCGCGTTCACGCTGCGCAGCTCCCACCGCCAGGACACTGCGCCTTCGGCCCCTTCGGCGCTTGCGAATCCGGTCATGCTGTTGAGCGCCATGGCGGTGTCCCCAGAATACACGCCCATCGCGGCGCCCGGTCCTTGTAGCCCTGCGCGGCCCCGGCGCCAATCGCATGCGACCCCTGTCGTTAGGGCGAGGGGCCGGAATACTGGCACGCGGTTTGCTGACCTTGCCTAGGGAGAGGTCGTTTTTCGCGGCCAGCAGACCAGAATTGGCCCGATCTGGGACCAACGGTCAGAAATGGGAGGACAGACTGTGCCGGATCGCTACAATTTTAGATGCTTTCGCTCGGCCACGAGACGCGCGATCGCCGAATTGGAGCCGTTGGAGACCATGCGCCACCCGATAACCAAAGCGCTCAACGCCTATTGGGAACAAATTCGCGCAGGCCGTCTTGCGCCCGATCGGAGCGACGTCGCGCCGGCTGATGTCAGCGACCTGTTGCCCTGCGCGTTTATTCTGGAGCGCGTCGGCGAAGGTGAGGTCCGTTTCCGGCTCGCAGGCGACGGCGTCAGCGGCCTGGTCGGGATGACGCTGAACGGGATGAGCGTCCTCTCGATCTGGGACGACGCCTCTCGCACGCGGATCTCCCAACTGATCGAGGGCGTGGTCTCCGCCCCGGCCACGGCGATCGTGAACAGCCGCGCGCCGCGGCGCGGCAATATCGAGGGCGCGGTGGTGGAGTTCAGCTTTCTGCCTTTGCGGTCCGAGAGCGGCGCCATCAACAGAATACTCGGCTCGGCGGTCGCATTGACCGGCGAGAGCATCTGGCGCGGCGACACGCCCCGCCTGTTCAAGATGACCGATATGCATCTCACCGCGATCCAATCAGACATCGAGGATCAGGCCGACGCGCCGATCTATGCGGAAGCGCCTGCGCCCGGCGTCGCGGCGATGGCGGAATCCGCCGCGCCGTTTGAGTTGAAAGCCATCGACGGCAAATTTGCGCATGAGGCGCGCCCGCTCATCGACACGCCGGATCGCGGCCGGGCGCATCTGCGCGTGGTCAAGGACAGCGAATAAGTAGCGATTATTTGACGGCGCCGGCCAGAGCGGCGGCGAGATCGCCATACCCGGTGAAGCGGCGCTCAAACCTCAGGCCCAACCGATCCGCGCCCGCGCGCGCAGCCTCAGTCAGCGCCGGATCGTCGGTCTGCGCCAGATAGACCACCCGGTCGTAGTGCCGGAAATACATGTCGCGCAGCTCCGGATGCCGGTCCATCCCCAGCCCTTTCCAGATCAGCGTGTCGAACTGCCGGGCGAGAAAGTCCGTGAGGAAAAAGGCGCCCATCTCCTCGCTTGACCGCTCCTCAAACGCGTCCAGCCCGTCATAGAACGCATAGCAATGGGGACCGGCGACGCGTTCAACGCCTTCCTCGACGCAGACTTTGTCGAGCAGACCGCCCGTGCCGCAATCGGCGTAGACGACATAGATATTGGCGTAGCCCGCCTTGCGCCCGTCCCGCACCTTCGCGCGGACGGCTTCCGGGATCAGCTGCGGGCGATTGTGTAGTTTGGCGGGAAGACAGGTCAGGTCCATCGCCTCCCAGCCATTCGCAGCCTTCAGCGCGAGGATCTCTCGCGCCAGCGCGCCGCAGCCGATCAGCAGGATGCGCCCCGACTTCTCCGCGCGCGCGGCGAGGGTGGCCCCCGTTTCGGTGAGCACGGCATCATTGATCAGAGGCGTCATGGGTTCGTTCATCTCTCCGGCCCTCCCTCGTCAGGGTCCCAGCTTTCCCGCGCGACAAGATAGGCGGAGGGTGAGACGATCGCACAGGCGATCACGCCCCACCAGTAAAACTCAAGAACGCGAAAGGCGCAGAGCGTCAAGACACATATCCCGATAAGTAAGGCCAGCAACAGGAGAAGATAAAGCCAATCCGGCAGCGGCTTTCGCGCGCCGCCTTGGTCAGACACTGTTGTGTTTGCGGGCCATCAGCTCCTTCGCCGTCTCAACCGCGACGGCGGCGTCCCGGCAATAGGCGTCCGCGCCGATCGCCGACCCGAACTCCTCGTTTAGCGGCGCGCCGCCGACCAGCACGATATAGTCGTCGCGGATGCCCTGCTCCTTCATCGTGTCGATCACGACTTTCATATACGGCATCGTGGTCGTCAGCAGAGCAGACATGCCGAGGATATCGGCGTCCTCCTCTTTCAACGCGTCGATATAGTTCTCCGCCGGGTTGTTGATGCCGATATTGCGCACCTCGAACCCTGCGCCTTCCATCATCATCGAGACCAGATTCTGGCCGATGTCGTGAATATCGCCCTTTACCGTGCCGATCACCATTTTGCCCAGACGCGGCGCGCCGGTCTCCACCAGCAACGGTTTCAGGATCTTCATACCCGCCTTCATGGCGTTGGCGGCCAGCAGCACCTCGGGCACGAACAAGATGCCGTCGCGGAAATCGTCGCCGACGATTTTCATACCCGCGACCAGCGATTTCGTCAGAATGTCATAGGGGGCCCATTCGCGTTTCAGCAGAATGTTGACGGCGTCGACGATCTCCTCATTCAGACCGTCATAGAGGTCATCCATCATCTGCTCGACGAGTTCCTCGTCGTTCAACTCGTTCAGGTCGAGATCGTCGTCGTCTTCGGCCATCTCGTCTACTCGCTTTTATGCGCGGGCCGCGCGGCGTTCCTGCAGGACAAGTTATTATTCCAACTAAACAAGCAGATCTAAACCGGCAAGAAATAAAGACGACCGCACTTCAACATGTCGCGACAACGTCTTGGCCGACGCGCGCGAGATCAGGAAGCCGCGGCGCCCCGGCGGCGGCCGCGTCGATTGCCGCGCGATCCGGCGCTTGGAGCGGCGGTGGCCACGGTCGCGCTGGTGCCGTCGCTCTCCGATGAAAATCCGCCGAGGCGGCTGGCGACATCCTCCAGACTGGGGCGCGCCTCGACCGGATCGTTTTCCAGCGCCGCGCGCATCGCCACCAGATGCTCCGGCATGGTGCCGCAGCACCCGCCGATGATCCGCGCGCCAGACGCCCGCGCAATCCGCGCGTAGTCGGCCATCAATTCCGGCGTGCCGTCATAGTGAATGTGCCCGTCGACATATTTCGGAATGCCCGCATTGGCCTTGGCGATCACAACAGCCTCCGGCGCAGCGGAAGTCAGCCCCAGCACCGTGCGGATCAGATCGGATGCGCCGACGCCGCAATTGGCGCCGAAGGCGAGCGGCGTGGTCGGGAGGCTAGAGGCGATGCCCGCATACCCGGTCGACGTAACGCCCATCATCGTGCGCCCGGCGGTGTCGAAACTCAGCGTGCCGCAAAGCGGGGCGTCGATATTGGCCGCGGCCTGCGCGATGGCTCGGATCTCCTCCTCCGAGGAGATCGTCTCCGCCCAGAGCACATCCGCGCCGCCTTCGATCAACGCCGCGCATTGCTCCTCGAACGCCTCGACGGCGTCATCGAATGGCAGCGGGCCGACGGGCTGCAGAAGATCCCCGGTGGGACCGACGGATCCGGCGACGATGACGGTCCGCCCCGCCTTGTCGGCCACTTCGCGCGCCAGTTCGGCGGCGCGCTTGTTCAGCTCGCGCACGCGGTCCTGCGCCTGATGCAGTTTCAGACGGTTGCGGGTGCCGCCAAAGGAGTTGGTGAGGATCAGATCGGCGCCGGCGTCGACAAAGCTCTGATGCAGCGCGCGGATCTTGTCCGGCTGGTCCGCATTCCAGAGTTCCGGCGGCTCACCCGAGGCGAGCCCGCTGTTGAAAAGATTGGTCCCGGTCGCGCCGTCGGCGAGAATCCATTCCCGCTCAGCCAAAAGCGCCGTCAGGGCGTCTGTCATAGTTCTGGTCCATCTATTCCGAATCGTCGCGCACTATAGGGCGGCGCTGGCCCGGGCGACAGGCCGGTTTCCCTGAAGGTCAGCCGACGCTCTCAGCCTGCCCCGCCAGCGCCTTCAGCCGCGCGATCATCGCTTTGAGACCGTTGGAGCGTTGTTTGGAGATCGCCTGATCCAAGCCCAGCCGGGCCATCGCCGCCTCGGCGTCCTCGGACACGATTTCCGCCGTGCTGCGGCCCGACAGGAGCGCATGCAGCACCGCGATCAAGCCGCGAACGATATGGGCGTCGCTGTCGCCCCGAAAGTGCAGGATCTGACCGTCGGGGCCGTCCTCCAGCGAAGGCGCGATCCAGACCTGACTGGCGCAGCCATCCACCTTGGTCGCCGCGTTGCGCAGATTCTCCGGCAACGCCGGCATGTCTTTTCCCAGCTCGATGACATAGCGATAGCGCTCTTCCCAGTCCTCGAGGAACTCGAAATTCTCGGCGATCTCATCGAATGTCGGCGTGTCGGCCATGGAGGTTCTCCTTCGCGCACCATGTAGACACCCGAACCGCCCTCGTCCAGAGAGGGCGGATGGATGGCGCGCGCATGGGCCCGCTTGCGCCGGGACAAGAACCATGGCTATTGAGGCTGGATCTCTGAGGCGAGTAAGGAACATCGGACAATGCTGACAATCGGCGAGGCGCTTCGGCGCGGAGGACGCGGCGCGCTGGTCGCGCTGTCGATGGCGGCGCTGGTCGCCTGTTCCGATTCCGACGAACCCGCCGCCAACCAACCGCCGCCGCCGCCCGAAAAACTGCTTCTGTCGAGCGTGACCTCGATCGATTTCGGCCGCACCTTCGACGGCGTGGTGATCCTGGTGGAAGGCGTGGCGCCCGCCCTGGGCTATCAGCAGCCCGAGCTGCGCAACCATGCGGGCGGCGCGCGGTCGGCCGACGGGTTCGCGCAGTTTGATCTGGTCGGGATCCCCCCGACTGAGGACGTTGTGGAGACGCTGCCGCAGCCGGGCGGTGAGAACGCGCTTCGAATGACCGTGCAGCGAGAGCTTCCCACTATCGCTCTTTCCGGCGTCGTCGGCGTACGTGTCTATGCGGCGCGCGGGGTGCTGTCCCGGAGGTTCCAGCCCCAACCACCGCCTACGACTGAGCCCTAGACCGGGCGAATACGCACCTTGGAGCCGGTGGCCGAGAGCGCGATCTCGCCGCGCTTCAACTTCATCGCGTCGTCGCCGAAAACCTCGCGCCGCCAACCATGCATCGCGGGGACGTCCGGCTCATTCATGGCGGCGATTTCCTCGAGATCGGCGGCGGAGGCGATCAGCTTCGGCGCAACGCCGGTTTCTTCCGACCGCGCCTTCAGCAGAACTTTCAGCAGGTCTCTCAGCGCCTGCGCATTGGTCTTTTGCGGTTTTTGCGGGGGCAAGGCCGGACGGTCCTCGACCGGGCAGCTCTCGCCGCGCGCGACGGCCGCCAGAATCTCCTCCGTCGCCTTCGGTTTCCGCGCCTCCCGCAGCAGCAACCTGCTTCGGCTCAACTCCTCGACGGTTTTGGGTCGATTCGCCGCGATCTCTAGCAGCGCATCGTCCTTGATCACCCGGTTGCGCGGCACGTCGCGCTCCTGCGCCATACGTTCACGCCAAGCCGCCAGCTCTCGCGCAATGGCAAGAAACGCCGTCGAATTGGTGCGGGTCTTCAGGCGACGCCACGCGATATTCGGGTCGACGTCGTAAGTCGCGGGATCGATTAGAATGCCAATTTCCTCAGCAACCCAGTGCGCTCTGCCTGAATCTTCAAGCCGAGCGGAAAGCTGCTCATAAATGCCGCGCAGATGGGTCACATCGCCGAGGGCGTATCGCAGCTGCTTGTCGGAAAGCGGCCGCCGCGACCAATCCGTGAATCGCGAGCTTTTGTCCAACTGCTCCTTGGCGATCTTGCGGACAAGCGTCTCATACCCAACCTGATCGCCATAGCCGCAGACCATGGCCGCGACCTGCGTATCGAAAAGCGGCGTCGGAATGACGCCGCCGAAATGGTGAAAGATCTCAATATCCTGCCGGGCGGCGTGAAACACCTTCACGACCGTTTCGTCCGCCATCAGCGCATGCACGGGCGCAAGGTCCAGTCCCTTGGCGAGCGGATCGATCAGCACCGCGCCGTCGTCGCTGGAGGGATCGCCGGTGATCGGTCTCGCCATCTGCAACAGGCAAAGCTGCGGCCAATAGGTCCGCTCCCTCAGGAACTCGGTGTCGACGGTGACATATGGGCTGTCGGCGAATTCGGCGCATATCGCGTCAAGCTCCGCCTGCTGAGAAATTAGTCGCATGGCACGCCTATAACGCAGGCCAAAGGGCGTGTCTCGGACAAAAATCAGCCACCTCTGGTTGTGTTGACACAATGTGACGGCGCTCCCTCCGGCCTTATATGGGTGGGACATGGGCCGGTCGACGTGGACGCAGGTTGGCGTCTTGAACGGGCCGGAGGCGCGGACCACCTAGACAGAACGCGCAATTCGCGCGCTGCGGGGTCCGATGACGAATCACTTGCTCGCCTCTCAACCCCAAACCGGGCCGCATTCGCGCGCGGCGCCGATCGCCCGCGCGCGCCGCGTGCGCCTGATGCTTGAACTGTTGGTGTTCTTCGTCGGCGCGCCCACGGCCATGGCGGCGTTCATCGGCCATTACAGCCTGTTCGCGGTGCTCGGCGGCTTTAGCGCGGTTGGCGCGGTGATGCTGCATGTCACGCCGGGATTTCGCTGGCGCGATCTCTTGCGCGGCGGCGTGCTGCGACACGCGAAGTTGATCTCTATTGTCACTCTGCTCTCCGCCGCGCTGATCACAGGCGTGGTTTTCGCCGTCGCGCCCGAGCGATGGCTGGAATTGCCGACCCATCGCACGCAGCTCTGGATCATGATCATGATCCTCTATCCAATCGTCTCCGTGATCCCGCAGGAGCTGATTTATCGCGGCCTGTTCTTCCACCGCTACCGGGCGCTGTTTCCGTCAGACGGCGTCGCCATCGCCGCCAACGCGCTCGCGTTCGGGCTGGGGCATGCGCTTTACGCCAATCCCGTCGCCATCGGTCTGACGATCCTTTCCGGCGGCGTCTTCGGATGGATCTATGTGAAGACCGGTTCTTTCCCGCTGGTTTGCGTCCTGCACGCGCTGGCGGGACAACTGATTTTCACATTGGGATTGGGCGTTTTCTTCTATCACGGCGCTGTGGGTTAAACTGCGACGGAGGCGCCGCCGCTGGTCGTATAAGAAAGATGACTCGACGAATGGCCCGCCCTCGCCCAAAAATCGCCGTGATCAGGGCGTCGGAGTCCGACCGATTCGAACCGGCGCCTGGCGCGCAAATAAGAGAGCAGGAGCACGCAATGTATCTGAAATACGCCGTTATCGGCGCCGCCGCCCTTTCGCTGACCGCATGTCAGACGGTGCAGAACAACCCCAACACCGCGACCGGCGCGACGCTCGGCGCGCTGGCGGGCGCAGGGCTCGGCCTGTTGGTGGGGGGCGACGATCGCCGCAACGCGCTGGTCGGCGCGGGCATCGGCCTGTTGGCCGGCGCGGCCGTCGGCAGCTATCTGGACCAGCAACAGCGCGAGCTTGAGCAGGACCTGCAGGGCACCGGCGCGACCATCACCAATACCGGCGACGCGCTGCTGGTGAACCTGCCTGCCGGCGTGACGTTCGATGTGGATTCGGCGGCGATCCGGCCGGAATTCTTCCAGCCGCTCTCCAATGTCGCGCAAACGATGAACGAGTATCCCGAAAGCTATATCGACGTGATCGGGCACACCGACAGCACCGGGTCCACCGCCTATAACCAAGGCCTGTCGGAGCGCCGGGCAGGCGCGGTCGGCAACTATTTCGTCAGCCAGCGCGTATTGCAGCAGCGCATCGTGACATACGGCTTTGGCGAGACCCAGCCGATCGCCAACAACAACACCGAATCCGGGCGTCAGGCCAACCGCCGGGTGGAGATCAAGATCACGCCCGCGACGCAGAGCTAGGCGACCCAGCACGACACCATGCGCCGCGAGGGGGCTCCTTCGCGGCGCATTTGATTCCGGACGCGGCTTTGAGAGCGCTCAGCCTTGACTTTAGAGGGCTGAACCTGTGTATCCGCTCGGTCTGCGCCCGCCGTCCGCGGGATATGGAATTCACGCTTAAAGGGCCCGCCATGCACGCCTATCGCACCCAGACCTGCGCCGATCTTCGCGCCAGCCACGCGGGCCAAACCGTTCGTCTTTCCGGCTGGGTTCATCGCGTACGCGACCATGGCGGCCTGCTGTTCATCGATCTTCGGGACCACTACGGCATGACGCAGGTGCTGGCCGACCCGGACAGCCCGGTCTTCGCCGAGGTCGAGAAGGTGCGCTCGGAATGGGTGATCCGCATCGACGGCGATGTGAAGATGCGCGATCCCGATCTGGTGAACCCGAATATTCCGACCGGAGAGGTCGAGGTCTTTATCCGCGATCTGGAGGTGCTGGGCGCGGCGGAGGAACTTCCCCTGCCCGTCTTCGGCGATCAGGACTATCCCGAAGAAACCCGCCTGAAATACCGCTTTCTGGATCTCCGCCGCGAGACGCTGCATCAGAACATCATGCTGCGCGCTGGCGTGATCGCCTCGCTGCGCCGGCAGATGACCGAGCAGGGCTTCACCGAGTTCCAGACCCCGATCCTGACCGCCTCCTCCCCGGAAGGCGCGCGCGACTTTCTGGTGCCGAGCCGCCTGCATCCGGGCAAGTTCTACGCGCTTCCGCAGGCCCCGCAGCAGTTCAAGCAGCTTTGCATGATCGCGGGCTTTGACCGTTATTTTCAGATCGCGCCCTGCTTTCGCGACGAGGACCCGCGCGCCGACCGCAGCCCCGGCGAGTTTTACCAACTCGATATGGAGATGAGCTTCGTCACGCAGGAAGACGTTTTCCAGGCCATCGAGCCGGTGATGCGCGGCGTGTTTGAGGAATTCGCGCCCGTCTCGGAGACGACCGGTCAAAAATGGTCGGTCACGCAGGACTTCCCCCGCATACCCTTCGCCGAGGCGATGCTGAAATACGGGTCGGACAAGCCGGACCTTCGCAACCCGATCGAGATGCAGATTGTCAGCGAGCATTTCGCAGGCAGCGGCTTCAAGATCTTCGCGGGTATGCTGGAAAAGAACCCGAAGGCGGAGATCCGCGCGATCCCGGCCCCGACGGGCGGCAGCCGCAAATTCTGCGATCGGATGAACTCCTTCGCGCAGAAGGAGGGTCTGCCCGGCATGGGTTATATCTTCTGGCGTGAAGAAGAAGGCGGCCTCGCGGGCGCCGGACCGCTGGCCAAGAATATCGGTCCTGAGCGGACCGAGGCGATCCGCCAGCAACTCGGCCTCGGCGCGGGGGACGCCGCGTTCTTCCTTGCGGGCGAGCCGGCCAGTTTCCTCGACGTCGCGGGCAAGGCGCGCAACGTGATCGGAGAGGAGCTTGGCCTGACCGAGACCGAGCAGTTCAAGTTCTGCTGGATCGTCGATTTCCCGATGTACGAGATGGACGAAGAGACGAAGAAGGTCGACTTCTCGCACAACCCGTTCTCGATGCCGCAGGGCGGCTTGGAGGCGCTGGAGACCAAGGATCCGCTCGACGTTCTCGGTTATCAGTACGACATCGTCTGCAACGGCATCGAGCTTTCCTCGGGCGCGATCCGGAACCACAAGCCCGAGATCATGTTCAAGGCGTTTGAGATCGCCGGCTACGACCAGCAGACGGTCGAGGACAGCTTTGGCGGCATGCTGAACGCGTTCCGTTACGGCGCCCCGCCCCATGGCGGCATCGCGCCCGGCGTCGACCGGATCGTCATGCTGCTGGCGGGCGCGGAGAATATCCGCGAGGTCATCATGTTCCCGATGAACCAGCGCGCCGAGGATCTGATGATGCAGGCCCCTGCCCCGGCCACCAACGAGCAGCTTCGCGATCTCGGCCTCCGGGTGATCCCACAGGACTAGGCGCTATCGGCTAAACGTCACCGGGGCTTTGGATCCAGCCAAAGCTCCAGCACGCCCGGTTTCGGCTTCGGTCCTTTGAAATCGACCAGAGAATGGGGCTTTACGTTCGCCTCGACGTCATATTCGGACAGGATGTCGTTGACGTCCTTTGACAACTGCTTCGCGGCGGCCGCGTCGTTCTCGAAGAAATAGCGCACCTCGGCCATCCCCTCGGCGAAGTCGACGCGCTCCGCCCCCGGCACCACATAGCCGAACTGTTTGTTCAGCGAGGCGGAGATCCGGGACACCAAGCCGCTCTGGCTCCCCGAATATTGCACGAACACGGTGTTCGAGGTCTCGGGCGCGATCAGTTGCGGGCTGTAGGCGTCGGCCGTCTCGATGACCTTGCCGATGGCGATCTGCGCAGGCGACTCGAAATATCCGGCGCCCGGCTCCGGCAACGGCTGAGTGGCGCGCAAACCCTCCATGTCGGCGTCCAGTGTACGCAACTGGTCGGCCAGATCGGCGACGCTTTGCGACAATTCCGCGAAATTGCCGGCATAGGCGAACCGGTCCTCATTGCGCTGAAACTGCTGATCGGCTTTCGCGATCGCGGCGTCGATGTCGCTTTGGATCTGGTCCAGTCGCACATTCATCTTCTCGACCGCTGGGCGGAGGCGGCTCAGCGCCGCTTCGATCTCCGCTTCGCGGCGGGCGGTCGACTTGGCCATCAACTCCAGCTGCGCTTGCGCTCGGATCGCCTGGGTTTCGGCCAGCTCGGTCGCCTTTTTCGCCGATTCCACGACCGGACCGACCTGATCGGCGACGATCGACTCCGCCCGCTTGGCGGCGGCGTTCAGGGCGCTTTCCTCAAGGTGAGAGATGAAGTTGACGCCCAGAAACGCGAACCCGCCCAAAACGCCGCTGCCGATGACGCCATAGATCCAGAACATGCGGGTGCGGACGCGATTGGCGACGCTCTCGGACAAGCGGCGCTCCAACAGCTCAAGCGTGTCTTCGTTGACGTCCATGTCTCTCCCCTGACTTGAATGACGCGGCGGCGACTCTTCCCGACTGTATCACCTCCCCGATCAGGGTCAGCCGGATTTCGCCCCTTCGGGCGTGATAGAAACCGAAGGAGAGATTCTCGACAGGACATATGCGCGCCATGCCCCTTTCCCACCGTTCCGACACCGCTTTCCGCGCCGCCAGCGGCGACCAGCCGAGGGTCTGATGGACCGGTCAGATGTGATGCGCCGCGTCAAAGGGCGCGACACCAAACCGGAACTAAAGGTGCGCGCCTTGCTCCGAGCGCTGGGGCATACCGGCTACCGGCTGGATCGTCGCGATCTACCGGGGCGGCCCGACATAGCTTTTATCGGGCGCAAGCGCGCGATCTTCGTGCACGGTTGCTTCTGGCACGGCCATGACTGTAAGCGCGGCGCGCGGGCGCCAAAGACCAACGCGGCGTATTGGCGAGCCAAGATCGCACGCAACATGGCGCGGGACATGGAGGCGATAAGCGAATTATCCGCAATGGGTTGGAGCGTTTTGGTGATATGGGAATGCGAGCTGAAAGATCGCGAGGCGATCGCGCGGAGCCTGTCCGAGTTCCTATCTAATTGATGCATTATTGGAAACAGTGATTGATCATATCGATGTATTAAATATCATCGAACACATCGCCATCTTTGTCTCAACACGCCGGTCAGACCCTCTGACGGCGAAGTGAGACAGGGAGAAACGAGATGAGCACAGTCAACACGCATCCCGGCGAACGCCGCGTTCTGGTGGTCCAGTCGAGCGCCTCGCCCGAGACATCCACGTCCAACCAGATCGCCGGGCGCATCGCCGACAGCCTGGGCGGCGCGGATCAGATCCGCGACCTCTCTCAGGGCGTGTCGCTTGTCGACGCCTACTGGGTCGCCAATCGCGGCAAGACGCCCGAGGAGTATGACGAAACAGACCGCGCAGCCTTCGCTGAATCCGACGCGCTGATCGGCGAGTTGCAGGCGGCGGAAGTGATCGTAATCGCCGCTCCGATGTACAACTTCTCGATCCCGGCGTCTCTGAAGGCGTGGATCGACCTGATCGCGCGGCCAAAGACCACGTTCAGCTACTCCTCGGCGGGGCCTGAGGGGCTGCTGAAGGGCAAGAAAGTCTATGTCGCCCTGTCTTCCGATGGCGTGCCGGTCGGCTCCCCCGTCGACTTTCACTCCGCCTATCTGCGCCATGCGCTGGGCTTTGTGGGCCTCGACGACGTCACCTTCATCACTGCGGATGCGAAGATGCAGAACCCTGACGCGGTCGAGGACGCAATGGCCGAGGCGGAGGCGATTTCGCTGCCCGCGGCCGCTTAGCTGAGAGGAAGCGTCGCGGCGGGGTTTCGAATCTCGCCTCGGCGCCTTACATCGCGTGTTCGGGCCGCGAGGCGGTCGAACAGGCGAGGATGCGATGTTCTTAAATGATGTTTCGAAGGCGCTGGCGCAGATCTTCGACCCGAAGTTTCGCGGCGTGCTGCTCAAGTCGCTGGCCATCACCATCGCCGCGCTCGCCGCGACGGTCTGGTTGGTGAATTTCGCCCTCGGTTTCGTTCCGCCGATCTCATTCACGCTTCCCGTGATCGATCAGGAGGTGACGTTCCTGGATGAAGCCGCGCAGAGCGTCGGGTTCTGGTTCGCGGTGGTCGCCTCGATCTTCCTGATGTTCCCGGTTGCGGCGGTCATCGTCGGGTTCTTTCTGGAGGAGATCGCCGACGCGGTCGAAGCAAAGCATTTTCCCGGCCTGCCGGCGGCGCGCGATCAAGGCTTCAAAGAGATCGCCGTCAACGCGGGCCAGTTCCTGTTGGCCCTCATCGGCGCCAACATTTTGGCGCTGATCGTTTATCTGGTGTTGATGTTCACCCTGCCGCCCTTCGCCTGGCTCTCCTTCGTGGTGGTGAACGGCTATCTTCTGGGCCGGGAGTATTTTGAGCTGGTCGCGATGCGCCGCATGCCGCTGGACGACGTCAAGGCTCTGCGACAGAAGTATCTGGGGCGGATCTGGATGGCCGGGATACTGATGGCTGCGCCGCTCTCGATCCCGTTCCTGAACCTTCTGGTGCCGGTGATCGGCGTCGCCGCCTTCACCCATACATTCCACCGCTTGCGCGCGAAGGCCGGAGCGTAAGCCCCGGCCTTCCGAACCGCTGACCGCAGATTGCGGGCGGTTTTAAGTTCCGATTGTCGGTGAGACGATCGGCTTCTCCGCGCTGTCGTGATCGCCGATGCACGGGCCAGCCACAGCCGCCGTGCTCGCGAGCAGAAACGCGCTGAGCGCCAGAGCAATCATCTTCATGGATCATGATCCTTTCTACTGCGCTGCGCGGTCAGTCTAGCACGATTCGGACGCGCCTGCGCCGAGGCGGCGTGAAAGGTCAGGATCGGCTGAAAAAGTCGACGGAAGAGAGCGGGATCACGCCGGAGGAGACCACGAGATACGCCACCCCCCAAATCAGGGTGGCGGCGATCGTGGTCCAGATGAATTTGCGCTTCAGCATCGGCGTCGAGGGCGCGCCGGGGGGCGTGCCGGGCACGACCTCTCCGTCCTCCTCCTCCTGGCTTTGATAACCGATCGGCAGGACGACGAAGAGCGTCATGAACCAGATCACCATGTAGAGGACGACGGCGGAGGTCCAGAACACCGGACTCAGGCCTCTTCCAGCTCGACCAGCGTGCCGTTGAAATCCTTGGGATGCAGGAACAGCACTGGTTTGCCATGGGCGCCGATCTTTGGATCGCCATTGCCCAGCACCCGCGCGCCCTGGCCTTTCAGATGATCGCGGGCGGCGATGATGTCCTCGACCTCGTAACAGACGTGGTGAATGCCGCCCGAGGGGTTCTTGTCGAGGAACGCCTGGATCGGCGACGCGTCGCCCAGCGGATAGAGCAGCTCGATCTTGGTGTTCGGCAACTCGATGAAGATCACCGTGACGCCGTGATCCGGCTCATCCTGCGGCGCGCCGACATTCGCGCCCAGCGCGTCGCGGTACTGCGCCGCCGCGGCCTCCAGGTCAGGCACGGCGATGGCGACATGGTTGAGGCGTCCGATCATGGGTCTGGCTCCGGTATTGGGGTCAAATCTCAGCGGCAGGAGCTAGCGCAGAGCAGGGGGAGAGGCAAGGCGAAGGCGGGTGAAAAGGGGCGGGCCACCTATGCCTGTCGTCCTTGCTACGGGCTTTCTTAGCGGCATTGCAGGGCGCGTTCTCTCGCCACAATCTGCTCCACCTCTCGTCGCTCCGCCGCTGTGAGCGGAATGTCGCCGGCCGCAACGCCGATCCTGCAACCGCTGTTCGAGAACGCCTGACGCCCGCGCGCGCCCTGAAAGCAATAGCCGTTGCGCGCGAAGATCGCATTTCGCTGATACCAGAGGCTGTCGCAGCTTTCCTCGCTCGCCGCGCTTTGCAGGCCGACAAAACGTATCCAGTTGGAATGCGCCCAACCCTCCACGCCATCCTCGGTGCGCACATGAAACCAAACGCCGTCCTGCCCCAGAAACTCCAGACGCGCGCCCTCCGTCATCTTCATGATGCGGGTCGCCGACGACGTGGTGCCGCTGCGCAGGGCGAGAAATCCATCCCCGTTCGGATCGAGCCCTGCGACCTGATGGGTGAATTTCGGTTCATTCTCCGGCGGCGGCGGGGTGGGCCTCTCTACGGCGATTTCCGTGCGCGCATCCGGCGCGGCGAGATAGATCCGCTCGATCAGCGAAGAATTCTCCCACGGGATTTGAGAGCTGCCCGTATCTTCGATCACGTCGCGCCGGACCTTCCGCATCACCTCGTGCAGATCGTCGTCCCTTGACGGCAGGTATTTGAGCAGGGCGGCGGTGAACGGACTGTTGTCGCCCTCTCCGTCCAGCGCGACATTTCCCGGCTGCGTTGAAAAGGCGATGAACGAGCCGACGCCCACATCAACTTTGGCGAGGCCCCGCGCCACGCCGCCGATCGATCGCGCAGAGTTCTTGATGTCGAACGGGTTGTTGCGGCAGGCGTCCAGAATGACGATGTTCCGGTCCGCCTCCTTCTCCATTTCGGCCAGAATGGTCTGCAATTTGACCGAGCTCTGCTTGACCTTCTCCAAATCCGAGCCATGCGCGTCAATGGGAATGATGAAGTTCTCAGAGCCGATTTGAACGGCGTGCCCGGAGAAATAAAACAACGCGATATCATCGGGTTTCAGCGTGCGCTTGACCTCTCGCGCGAGGGTCAGGATTTCCGCGCGGGTCTGGTCCGCGCCGGAGATGACGCGAAATCCCAGCCCCGTTAGAACGTCCGCGACATCGACGGCGTCGCGTGCGCCGTTCGGCAGGCGGGCGACATGTTCGTATTCCGAATTCCCAATCACCAGCGCCACGCGCTCACCTGCGTGCGATGGGCTGCAGAACAGCAGACAAGCAATGGCCAGCAGAAAGGGTCTCAACATGTTCGCCCCCACCGAAATACATGGGACCATCGGGATCGACAGGGAAATATCGTCGCCCTGATCGATCCGAGTGTGCCGAACCTCGCGCAAAATGGGAAGCGAAGAACCGCCCTTGCAGACTCGTATAGGTCGAAAGCCTGGCGTTGGCAGGATGACGCCAAAATTCACCAGCCGCCGAACCGGGACCACTCTTTCAACGGCGCGCCCGGTTCGGGCGGGATCACGTGATAGCTCTGATACTGCGCCGCCGTCGCGCAGGCATGGTTCGGCAGGACGCGCAGACGCGCGCCGATGGGAAGATCCGGCAATATTGCTGTGGACCCGGGCCGGATCGCGAGGATCCCATGCTCCTGATTGGCCTTTAGCACCATCAAATCGGGGATCACCGCGCCACTTTCATCGCAAACAAGCCCATAGCCCTGATCGACTCGTTGATTTGAGGTGCCCCGGTCCCGCGACATGGCCATCCAGCCGGAATCTGTGATGATCCAGCCCTTTGCGCGCTGATGTCCGATCACGGTGGTCAGCACAGAGATCGCGATGTCGTCGATCCTGCAAACATCGATGCCCGCCATGAACAGGTCGAAAAACGTATAGACGCCAGCCCGCAGTTCCGTAACGCCGGTCAGGTCCCGCGCCGCATGGGCCGTCGGCGTCGAGCCGACGCTGACCACCGGGCAGTCGAGTCCGGCGGCGCGCAATTGTTCGGCGCAGGCGACGACGGCGGCGCGCTCCTGTTCGGCGCAGGCCGCATGCGCCTCCGCGCCAAAGACCTCATAGCTTTCGCCAGCATGGGTCATCACCCCGCGCAGCGAGCCGCAGTCCGCCAGGATGCGCCCGATGGCGAGCAACTCCGGGTCTCCGGGCCGCACGCCCGACCGGTGATCGTCCGCGTCGATCTCGATAAGGGCGGGGAATGCGCCGCCAGCTTCGGCGATCGCCTGTGCTTGCGCCTGCGAGTCCAGAATGATGGACAGGTCCGCGCCCCTGTCTCGGATCGCCTTGACTCGATTCAGTTTCGCGGGCGCGACGCCCACGCCGTACATGATGTCGCGATAGCCAGCGTCAGCGAAGACCTCAGCCTCCGCCAAGGTCGATACGATGATCGGCGCGCTCAAATCCTCGCCGGTCACGCTTCTGGCGACCTCGACCGATTTGCCGGTCTTCATATGCGGGCGCAACGCGACGCCGAGCGCGCGGGCGCGCTCCTCAAGGCGGGCCACATTGCAGTTCAGCTTGGCCTCGTCCAGCAACAGGCAGGGTGTCGGCAGTTCGGCGAAGCGCGGATCGGATGTGGTCACGGTCGGGCCCCCAATTAAATTGTTTGCGAGCCATCTTACGGCGTCGGGCGACAATGCAAGAAGATCTAAAACATCTCTACATGACTCACGTTTGGGATCCTCGATATCCGTCCAGCCAAATGGGTCACACCGCCGCCCGGCGTCCTTGCTTTCCACGAAACCGCGAGCTTAGTCTTGCAGTGCAATGGGGGGAGAAGGGACATGAAGATTTGGCTTAGCGCATCCGTCTTTGTAATTTTATCCATCACGGCTGCTTTCGCCGCGGACCTTGATGCGCGCTACAAGAAAATGGGCGAAATGAACGTCACCACAGGCGATCAAACCTACGAAATGGTCATCCCGTGGGATACGAAACGAGGTCGCGGCTACGCAAAAGAAAAGAACCGGGCGGGCCAGCGGTACATCACCATCGCGGGCGGAGACGTCACAGATTCCGGCAAACCCGGCCCTACGCAGTTCTCAGTTTCGTTCATGCTGATCGGCGGAAATCCGATCGTCTCAGATACGTCGTTCAGGGTCGGCGGCTCCGAACCGCGCCGGTTTTCTCTGTTCGGGGACGCAGCAAGTTCCAGGTTCGCGGAATTCGAAATCTCTGAGAACGGAGAAATCAAGGCGCGGCTGGAAGCGACATTGGTCGAAATGGCGCCGGGCGCGACGACGCGGATTGAAGTGCTTGAAGGGGCGGCGCCCATCTCGCTCGACACGATGATCAGCGTGTCGCTCGCAGAGCCGGAATAGGCTGGCGGTAGTCCCTAAAACTCCTCAACATGGCTGACGCCCGCCGCGGGCTCAATTGCGCCCGCGACGGTCTCCGCAGCCTTAGCGCGGACCGGGGATCTCTCTGAGAGATCGGTCGAGCATGATGTGAAGATTCTCCAGCTCCTCGCCGAACAACTTTAGATCGCCGTTCATGTCATCGATCGCGCCGGAGACCTCCTTGGGACCATAGCTGACATAAGCCTTATCCACCGCCGCTTCCGACTTGTAGCAGTTCGGCATATTGGCGTGGGCCTTCTTGTAGTCGTCCGACAGCTTGACGCAGATCTCCCGCTTGGCGGCGTAGTCCCCGGCGTTGGAAGCATCTTTATTATAGGTGTCTCGGGCTTCGCGCAGATCCCCATCGGCGCCGGCCGCCTGCATTTTCATCTGGCGCACCTCCGAGACGAACGCGTTGATCTTGGCCTGGTCGGCCGAAACGATCTTCAGGACCGCCTTTTTGACTTTCTCGGCTTTGGCGTTCTCCGCGTCCTGATACTTTTGCTGCTTTTCCTGCTGCTTCGCGTCTTCTTTCGCCGCCTTGGCTTCTTCCTTCTCCCTTTTCTTGGCGCGCGCGGCCTGTTCTTTTTTGCGGGCGGCCTCCTCCTTGGCTTTCGCCTTATCGGCTGCTTTCTTCTCGCTGGCGGCCTTCTTGGCGTCTTTCGCGGCCTCCTTTTCGCTCGGCGGCGGGGTTTTGCTCTTCATCGTGGCCTCAAGCATCTTCTCGATGTCGTCCAACTCCTTATTGGAACTGACAAAGCTCTGTTGAAGATCACTTAGCGCGTCCGACACATCCTTGGGCGGGGTGCGACCGTGCGGATAGACCTTGCCGATCGCCGCATCCGACTTCTTCGTTGTAGGCGGCTTGCTGCGCATGTCGCCGATAATCGCGATCAGCTTGCCGCAAGCGGCATATGCGGCGCGGGCTTCCTCGCCGGCCTTCGCCTTCTTCTCGGCGTTGTTTTCAGTCCCGTAGGCGGCATGCGCGGTGATCAGTTCGCCATTTTGCTCGTTGGCGCTCATTTTGACCTTCAGCGCCTTCGTGCGATAGCTGTCGAACTTCTCCTTGTCCCCAGCGATCACTTTCAACACGGCCTGTTTGGACTTCTCATAGGCGGCGCGGTTGGCCTCCTGCCGCTTTTGCTGCTTCTCGGCCTCCTTGGCTTCCGCCTTCTCCGCCTTCTCTTTCTCTTTCGCAGCCTTCTTTTGTTCGTCCGATGGCGGTCTTTCGGCGCCGCGCATCTGGCCGGCAAGATCCTTGAGTTTACCGTTCAAACTGTCCGGCTTGGACGCGGTGACGGCGGCGAACAGAAGGCGCACTTCATTCTGCTTGTAGAGTTTCTGTGTCAGTCCGGCCTTATAGGCCTCCTCCGCATCCTCCAGTAGCGGTTTCACCTTGACGCGGGCCTTGTCAAAGCCCGGCCCGTCGACCTCCTCCACCGCCGTGTCAATCGCTTTCAGGCAGGAACTGAGCTTGGAATCGACCGCCTTGGTGAGCTTGGCGAACGCTTTCTTGCTGTTCGCATTCTTGGCGCAAAAGGTCTGCGCGGCCTTGTGGGCCGCGGTCCATTGAGCATGAAGATCTGACATAGTCCCCCCGATTGTTGTTGTTGATGTTTGTTACGCAAAACAGCCCTTAAGGCCCTAAAACTCCTCGACATGACTGACGCCTGGCGCCGCTTTGATCGCGCCCGCAACCTGCGGCGTCAGAGGATAGTCCCCCGGCAGTGGGATCGTCACTTCGCCATCCAGATCCGGCGCGAACGGGATCAGCCAGACCGGCCCCCTGCCCCGGCGCAGGCCCTTGGTCTCTTCCGCCGCCTTCTCCAGCCGCGTGCGGACCGAAATCAGCGCCGACGGGTCGCTGTAGAAGATCTTCAACCCCGTGGCAGCGGCGTCGGCGACCACTTCATCGATCGGCTGGACGCCGCGCGCAAGCATCTTGATCTGCTCTCCCTCGCGCTCGACATCGACCGAAAGCACCACATTGTTGCCCGGCTCCAGCAGGTCGCGATGCTGCGCCAACGTGTCAGAAAACACCGTCACCTCGAAAAGCCCGGTGGGATCCGAAAGCTGTACAAAGGCGAAGCGGGCGCCCCGCGCCGATTTCCGTTCCTGCCGGCCCAGCACCGCTCCGGCGATCCGCGCAGCGCCATGGCTGGAGGCGGAGAGCGACGCCAGCGTGGCGATGCTCTTGCGGCGGAGCGGCGCCATATACTCGTCCAGCGGATGGCCGGTCAGGTAAAAGCCGACCGCCATGTGCTCTTCGGTCAGCCTCTCGGTCGGCGCCCAGTCCTCCGGCTGCAAAAGACGCGGCGCCGGAAGCTCAGTCGTCGCCTCACCGAAGAGCGAGACTTGGGCCGACGCTTTCTCCTCCGCCGCTGCGGCCGAGAATCCGGCGATGGCGTCGAGATTCTCGAACACCCGGCGCCGGTTCCCGTCGAGCGAGTCGAACGCCCCCGCCCGCGCCAGCATCTCCAGGCTGCGCTTGCCGACCCGCTTCAGATCGACCCGGCGGGCGAAATCGAACAGATCAGTGAAGGCGCCGTTCGCCGCGCGCTCTTCAGTGATCAACTTCATCGCCTCGACGCCGACATTCTTCAGGGCGCCCAGCGCATAAAGAATCCGCCCGTCGGAGACCGCGAAGGTCGGCTCCGACCGGTTCACGCAAGGCGGCGCGATCTCGATCTCCAGACGATCGAGTTCCTGCTTGTAGACCGCCAGCTTGTCGGTCAGGTGCAGATCGAGATTCATCACCGCTGCCATGAACTCGACCGGGTGGTTCGCCTTCAGCCAGCCGGTTTGATAGCTGACCAGCCCATAGGCAGCGGCGTGGGACTTGTTGAAGCCGTAATTGGCGAATTTCTCCAGAAGATCCCAGACCTCCTTCGCCTTCTTTGCGGGCACGTCGTTCTTGGCTGCGCCGTCGAGGAATTTAGGCCGCTCCTCATCCATCGCCTCCTTGATTTTCTTGCCCATGGCGCGACGGAGAAGATCCGCGCCGCCCAGCGAGTAGCCCGCCATCTTCCGGGCGATCTCCATCACCTGTTCCTGATAGACGATGATGCCCTGGGTCTCGTCGAGGATCGGATCGATAAGCGGATGCAGGCCTTCGCGCTCCTCCCGCCCGTTCTTGACGTTGCAGTATTTCGGGATGTTCTCCATCGGACCGGGACGATAAAGCGCCACGAGCGCGATGATGTCCTCAATGCAGGTCGGCTTGAGCTGGCGCAGCGCATCCCGCATGCCCGAGCTTTCCACCTGAAACACGCCCACGGTGTCGGCCCGGCCATAGAGTTGATAGGTCTTCGCGTCATCCAGCGGGATCAGACCGATATCGACGTCCACATCCCGCGCTTTCAGCAGATCGATGCAGTTCTGGATCACCGTCAGCGTCTTCAGGCCAAGGAAGTCGAACTTCACCAGCCCGGCCGGCTCCACCCATTTCATGTTGAACTGGGTGACTGGCATGTCCGAGCGCAGATCGCGATAGAGCGGCACCAATTCGTCCAGCGACCGGTCGCCGATCACCACGCCCGCCGCATGGGTGGAGGCGTTGCGATAAAGGCCCTCCACCTGCTCGGCGATGTCGAGCAAGGTTTTGACGACCTCCTCCTCGCGCTCCGCCTCGGCCAGACGCGGCTCGTCCTTGCGGGCTTTCTTGACAGAGACCGGCTTGACGCCTTCAACCGGGATCATCTTCGACAGGCGGTCCACCTGCATGTAGGGCATCTGCAGAACGCGGCCGACATCCCGCACAGCGGCTTTCGACAGCAGCGCGCCGAAGGTGATGATCTGTGCGACGCGATCGCGGCCGTATTTCTCCTGCACGTAACGGATCACCTCTTCCCGCCGGTCCTGGCAGAAGTCGATGTCGAAATCGGGCATAGAAACGCGTTCAGGGTTAAGAAAACGCTCGAACAGCAGACCATAGCGCAAAGGGTCAAGGTCGGTGATGGTCAGGCAATAGGCGACCAGTGAACCCGCGCCCGAACCACGGCCCGGCCCGACCGGAATATCATGTTCTTTCGCCCATTTGATGAAATCGGCGACGATCAGGAAATAACCGGGGAAGCCCATCCCCTCGATCACCTCCAATTCGAAATCGAGCCGCTTTACATACTCCTCGCGCGGCGCGACCGGCTCGATTTTTTGCAGCCTTGCGTCCAGACCTTCATGGGCCTGACGGCGCAGTTCCTCCACCTCATCCTCGGCGAAGCGCGGCAGAATCGGATCATGGGTGCGCGGACGAAAGGCGCAGCGCTTAGCGATTTCGACCGTATTGGCGATTGCTTCGGGTAAATCCGCGAAACGCTCCACCATCTCCTCGGCGGATTTGAAATAATGCGCGGAGGTGAGCTGGCGGCGGTCCTCGGCGGAGACATAGGCCCCCTCGGCGATGCAGATCAGCGCGTCATGCGCCTGAAACATCTCGGGCCTTTCGAAATAGACCTCGTTGATGGCGACCAGCGGCAGGTCGCGCGTATAGGCGATCTCGACCAATCCCGGCTCGCTGGCCTCCTCGGCGTCGGTGCGCTTGCGATCGTCGACGCCGTGGCGCTGGATCTCCACATAAAGGCGATCCGGAAACGCTGCGGCCAGCCGCTCGGCCAACTCATCCGCTTTGGCGCGCTGACCGTCCCTCAGCAATCGTCCAAGCGGCCCTTCTGATCCCCCGGTCAGGCAAATCAGGCCCTCCGTCCGATCCGCCAAATCTTCCAGTGTGACGTGAGGCGCCAGATCGCCGGATTCCATGAAGGATTTCGACACCAGTTTCAGCAGGTTCAGATAGCCGGCCTCATTCTGCGCATATAGCGCGATCGGGGCCGGATCCGGCGCGCGTTCGCCCGGATTGGAAGCCTCAGCGTAAGCGAGTGGCAGCGTGCAGGCGATAATCGGCTGCAGGCCCGCCTTAGCGGCTGTTTCGGAAAACTCGAGCGCGCCAAACAGGTTGCCGCTATCGGCCACCGCCACCGCCGGCATGCCCTGCGTCTGGCAGAGAGCGGGCAGCTTTTTGAGGTGAATAGCACCCTCCAGAAGCGAGTAGGCGGAGTGGACGCGAAGATGGATGAAGTCGGCGGGTGATTTGAGCATGCCGCCAAGCTAGCGCGATCTCACAAAGAACCGCCAGCCGCAACTTCTCGCGTGTTCAGGTGGATCCAAACTGTCGCTGCGAGCGCGACTCGCCAGTGGATCGCTTTGATCTTCAATCTTGCGATTCAGCGAAGATATCCGGTGTAAATTCTCGTTTTACGTGTAAATTTCAGTTAACCTTAACCGAATGCAAGATTTAGATGATGATTATAACCATATGTTTTTATTGAAAATATCGTATTCATGGCCGAAAAATCGCGTCAAATCGATTCATCATCCATTCATATTCGTTGCGCTATACATTCTTCCGAACACTCCCAGGCTGGCTGCCACACCCGCCACGAGTTTCAACACATGTATCGTTCGGCGCAGGACCCTGTTGGTCCTGCGTTGTTCGTTTCAGGGGTGTAAAATCCGGATTTTTCAGGCGTCAATTTCGGTGAGCGCCGCGACAACGGCGAGACCCTCTCAACCCTCGATGGCGCGCCTTGTCCTACGTCTCGGTGATGCGCCCCGCGTCCAGCCGGACAACCCGATCCATCCGCGCCGCGAGCTCCATATTATGCGTAGCGATCAGAGCCGCCAGGCCCTCGCCCCGCACCAGCGCCAACAGCGAATCGAACACGCGATTGGACGTTGACGGATCGAGATTGCCGGTCGGCTCGTCCGCCAGCAGCAATCCGGGCGCATTGGCGACCGCGCGGCAAATGGCGACCCGTTGCTGCTCGCCGCCGGACATCTCGGACGGCCTATGATCGGCCCGCTCGGCCAGCCCCATTTCAGTGAGCAGACGCAGCGCCTCCGCATCGGCGTCAGCGCGGTCTTTGCCCGTCGCGAGCTGCGGCAGGGCGACATTCTCCTGCGCGGTGAACTCGGGCAGCAGATGATGAAACTGATAGACGAAGCCGATCTCGTTCCGCCGCAGCGCCGTGCGCGCGCGTTCATCCAGCGTCCCGGCGTCCCGCCCGCCGATCAGAAGCCGCCCGCCATCGGGCTTGTCCAGCAATCCGGCGATATGCAAAAGCGTCGATTTGCCCGCGCCCGAAGGCGCCACCAGCGCCACGATCTCGCCGCTGCGGATCTCCAGATCCGCGCTTTTCAGAACCTGAAGGTCGTCGCGCCCGGCCTGCGGGAAATGCCGCGTGACGCCTTCCAACTTCAGCGCTGCCCTATTCATAGCGGAGCGCCTCCACCGGATCGAGTCGCGCGGCGCGCCATGACGGATAGAGCGTCGCGAGGAACGAGAGCCCCAGCGCCATGCCGGTGACCAGCAGGATGTCGGACAGGTGAAGTTCGGCCGGCAACTGGCTGAGATAATAGATCTCGGCGTTGAAGACGTCCGCCCCGGACACGGCGGAGACGAAATCCTGAATGGCGCCGATATTCTGCGCGAACAGCACGCCGATGATCACGCCCGCGATGGTGCCGGTGACGCCAATCGCAGAGCCACAGATAAAGAACACCCGCATGATCGCGCCGCGCGTCAGGCCGATCGTGCGAAGGATGGCGATGTCCCGCCCCTTGTCTTTCACCAGCATGATCAGGCCGGAAATGATGTTGAGCGCCGCCACCAGAATGATCAGCGTCAGGATCAGGAACATCACATTCCGCTCCACCGCGAGGGCGTTCAGAAAGGCGCTGTTGGCGTTCTGCCAGTCCCATAACCGCAGCGGCCTGGGCGCGACCTCGCCGATCTTGGCGCGATAGGATTTGATGTTGATCGGGTCCTCGACCATCACCTCGATCGCGTCGACGCCGTCGCCCTTGTTGAAGTAGATGCGCGCCTCATCCAGCGGCATGTAGATGAAGCTGCGATCGTACTCGCTCATCCCGACCTGAAAGATGTAGAGCACGGGATAGGCCTTTACGCGCGGCGACACGCCAAACGGCGTCTGCGTCCCGTTGGGCGAGACCAGCCGGATCTTGTCGCCAATATTGAGCCGTAGCTTGGCGGCCAATCCCCAGGCGACGGCGACCCCCTGCTCGCGGCCAAACTCATCCAATGATCCCAGGAACCGCTCCGGCTCGGAAACGGTCGTCAGGCTCAGCAGATCGTCTCGCCGGAACGCGCGCACCATGGCGCCCTGATTGATGCTGTCGCTGCTGGCCAGAACCTGCCCCTCCACCATCGGGGCGGCGCGGACCACGCCCGGCACGCCGCGAATGACGTCGGCCACCATGTCGAAATCGGAAAAGTCCTGCGTCTGCGACGCGATGCTGAGATGGCCGTTCACACCAAGAATGCGGTCGACCAGTTGGTCGCGGAACCCGTTCATCACCGACATGACCACGATCAGAGTGGCGACGCCCAGCGCGATTCCGACCAGCGAAAAGCCAGCGATGACGGAGATAAACCCTTCCTTGCGGCGCGCGCGCAGATAGCGGCGCGCGATCAGCCACTCGAACCCGGCGAAGGCGCCGGTCGACACATGGTCGTTGTTCATCGAGCGTCCCCTGTCCTCAGGCGCCGAAACGCGCGATCAGCTTGGCGGCGGCGGCCTCTGGCGCCAGTTCCTCGCGCGCGCCTGTTCGGCGCTCGGTCAGCTCCACCACGCCGTTCTTCAGGCCGCGAGGACCAACGGTGATCCGCCAAGGCAGGCCGATCAGATCCATCGTGGCGAATTTTGCGCCGGCGCGTTCGTCGCGGTCATCATAGAGACACTCGACGCCTGCTTTGGCCAGTTCGCCATAAAGCGCCTCGCAGGCGGCGTCGGTCTGGTCGTCGCCCTGTTTGAGATTGACGATTCCCATCGGGAACGGCGCGACGGCTTCGGGCCAGATGATGCCGTTCTCGTCATGGCTGGCCTCGATAATCGCGCCCACGAGGCGCGAGACCCCGATGCCGTAAGAGCCCATCTCCACTGGTACGCGCCCGCCATCCGGCGTGACCACAGTCGCGCCCATCGGCTCAGAATACTTGGTGCCGAAATAGAAAATGTGGCCGACTTCGATGCCGCGCGCGTTGGCGCGCCGCCCCTCTGGCACGCGCTCTTCGAACACGTTCTGCTCATGGGTCTCATCGGTGCGGGCGTAGGGCGAGGTCCATTGATCGACGAGTCCTTGAATCGCCGTCCGGTCGTCCCAGTTGATCTCGCGATCGCCAAGCGACAACTCCAGGACGTCTTCATCCAGGAACACTTCCGACTCGCCCGTCTCCGCGAGGATCAGGAATTCGTGGCTGTGATCGCCGCCAATGGGGCCGGTGTCGGCCTTCATCGGCACCGCTTTCAGGCCCATCCGTTCGAATGTGCGCAGATAGCTGACCATGTGACGGTTATAGGCGTGGATCGCGCTTTCTTTGTCGAGGTCGAACGAATAGCCGTCCTTCATCAGGAACTCGCGGCCGCGCATCACGCCAAATCGAGGGCGAATCTCATCCCTGAACTTCCACTGGATATGAAACAGGGTCATCGGCACGTCGCGATACGAACTGACATGGGCGCGGAAGATATCGGTGATCATCTCCTCATTCGTCGGACCATAGAGAAGATCCCGGTCGCGACGGTCGCGGATCCGCAACATCTGCGGACCATAGGCGTCATAGCGGCCGCTCTCTCGCCAGAGGTCCGCCGATTGCAGCGTCGGCATCAGCACGGGGATGTGTCCGGCGCGCTCCTGCTCTTCCCGGACGATCTCTTCGATCCGGTTGAGCACCCGCCAGCCCAGCGGCAGCCAGGAATAGATGCCCGCCGATTGCTGTTTGACCATGCCGGCGCGCAGCATCAATTGGTGTGAGACGATCTCCGCCTCGGCGGGCGTCTCCTTCAGGACGGGCAGAAAATATCGGCTTAGGCGCATCGTCAAACTCGACCTTGTCAAACCAGTTCATCGGCGGCGGCGGGCGCGGCGCGAGAGATGTTCCGCGCGCATCGCTTCCGTGGATGGATCGGTGTAGGAGAAGCGGCGTCGCACCGCAACAGCGCCGTTCGTCAAGTCGGCGTGGGCGCGCCGGATCGCGAACAATTCATGTCAAAAAGGCGCCCACCCGAACGGGTGGCAAAAAAATGTCGACAGAGCAGAGATTTGAAGCTAGGTTCCGCTCCAATCAAAAAAATGCCCTAGGTCTAGGGAGGAGAGAAACGGTCCGCATTGCGGGCCGTTTTTTCGTTTCAGAGCGGCCTTTACCAGGCGCGACTAAATCCATGATCGAAGCCAACGCGCGTCGAATCAGGCCGGCGAGTCGGCCGGCTCCCCCTTCGCCGTCAGATCGGCGAGCCAGAAGGCGTCGCCCTGACTCTCATCGATCCTGACCTCAGGCTCCAGCTCCAGCGTGTTCGCAACCGCGCCCAGACGTTTGTCCAACACCTCTCCGGCGAGGTTCCGGCGATCACCGGGGAGATGGAGGGTGATATTGTCGTCGGTGCGCTCCAGAGAGCTGCCCCGGAACGCCTCCGGCGTCGGGCCGGCCAGCATCGCGCCAAGACGAATGGCGCGCCCGATCGCCTTGGCCTTGCTGAATTTCTCTTTCGTCAGCAGATCGGAGGCCGCGATCGATTTCAACGCGCCGGAGGCGCCCTTGTACCGATACATCAGCGCGACCCCAATAAAGATGCGCTCCTGATGGGTGATCCCGGCCAGGTTGCCGCGGGTCACCAGTTCAAAGCAGGACTGCGCCCGGTAATCAGGATGGGTGCGCCAGACCGCATCCGCCAGAATGCAGGCCGCATGCGCGCAGCGCTGATCCTCTTGCGGTTCGTCGGTGAGAATCGGGCGCAGCCATTCATAGAGCTCGGCGCCGAAGCCCGGAAAGCGGGAACGGCGCTCCTCGATCACCTCGCATGCGTGGATCAGCGGATCGAGCGCCAACAGGGGCGTCGGCAAGTTCTCGAACAGCACGCCCTCCCGCAATCCGAAAGAGGAGATAAATACTTTGGACGGCTGGATCATGCGCCCGAGCCTCGACAGCACGCGCGCGCTGAGCGGAGTGACCGCAAGCCGCGATGAGGAGCTTTCCGTAAACTCCTTCAGCGTCGGCGGCTCCTGCTCGGCCGCCCAGTCCGCGATCTCAATCGTCTCTTCCGGCGTCAGGGTGTAGCCATGCAGGACGTTGAGGGGATAATCGGTGCGTCGCATGTGAATGCGCGCCAGCGCGCGCCAGGATCCGCCGACGAGATAGAGCTTCCGGCCAATCGCGTCTTTCGCGACCTGACAATCGTCCAGCACGCGGTCGATATGCTTGTCCAGAGCCTTGCCTGACAGGCCGGATTTCAGCAGGCGAAGCGGGCCGAGCGCCGTGGTCGCGCCGACGCCGATTTTCCCGTCGTCGACCGGACAGAACTCCAACGACGCGCCGCCGAGATCCGCGACGACGCCATTGGCGTAGGGTGAGCCGAGAACGACGCCTTGCGCGGCGAGGCGCGCCTCGTCGGCGCCGCTGGCGATACGGATCGGCAGACCGGTCTCACGCTCAAGCTCCGCTTTGAACTCCGGCCCGTCCTCGGCGTCGCGCATCGCCGCGGTCGCGACCGCATCCAGCGTGCCGACGCGCATGCTGACCGCCAGAATCACAAAGCGCCGCATGGCGCTCAGCGCGCGGAGCTTGCCCTCCGGGTCCAGTCGCCCTGTCTCCTGCAGGCCGCTGCCGAGGCCGCACAGAACTTTCTCATTGTAGAAATAGGCGGGCGCGCGCGTGGCGCCCTCAAAAATGACGAGGCGCACGGAGTTCGAGCCGATATCGACGACGCCGATGCGCTCGCCCGGATGGGCGCGCCGCGCAAAGGATGCGCCGAATCCCGGCAGATCGGCCCCGTTGCTTTCCCACATTCGATCAGCATCCACAGCAATGACGTCCGGGAAAGTGGTGACACGCAGGCGACAACGAGGTCAAGCTTCTGAGCGTGGATTAAGGCGCAAGCGCCGTGGCTGCCCGTCTGGGGACTAGTGACGCGGCTCGCACCAGCGCCCGCATTCGACCGTGCGCAGAAGGTCTCCGATCCGCAGAGCGGGCGTGCGGCTGATCGCTCCGCCGCCAGGCAACCGGTCATAAGTTTTGTAGATCGCGCCGAGTGGATCCATGGGTCCTTCCTCGCCGAAATACTCCGCCCAGTCGATGACCGCGAGATCGATGCCAAATTCACGCCCGATGGCGTCCAGCAGATCAGCGCCGTCATAGCCCGCGACGCCAAGGTCGTCCGCCAGCGCCGTATCCTCGGTCAAACGGACGGGGCTGACGCCCGTCTCATCCGCGATGATCGTCATCAGCCGTCCCCGAAGGGCGGCCCTGTCCCCGCCGTTCCGGGGCGTCGGGTTGATGTCCAGCCAGCAAGACATGCAATTCGTGTCGCCCAAACCGCGCCAGGGGTCAAGCGCGCAGAATTACGCGGCGCGGCGAGAGGGCGGATCCTGCGGCCGAAACCGCGCGCGCGCGATCTCATCCGCGATCTGACCCGTGGGCGCGCCGCGCTCCGCCGCCCGGTCGACGACCCGCGCGAAGGTCACCGGAATTTCCGTCAGCTTGGCCTCTGCCTCGGCGGGGCTCATCTCCAGAACCGGGCTGGCGACAAGGATCAGGCCGCCCGCGTTGACCAGGTAGTCCGGGCAATAGAGCACATGCGCGTCGGCCAGCCGCGCGTCATCATCCGGCGTGGCGAGCTGGTTGTTGGCGCCGCCGCAGACGATCGGCGCCTTGAGACGGGAGATGCTCTCCGCATTCAGCTCCGCGCCCAGCGCGCATGGCGCGAACACCTCGACATCCATGGCTGCGATCTCATCGACCCCGACGGGATGCGCGCCGAATTTCTCCACGACATGGCCCAGCGCCTGAGTGTCGACATCCGCCGCATAGATCGTCGCGCCGGCGTCGTGCAGATGTTCGCACAGCCGGCGCCCCACCGCCCCAACGCCTTTGACCGCGACCCGTGCGCCCACCAGCGCCTCCGCGCCCAGCCTGCGCCGGGCGGCCAACTCCATCGCCAGAAAGACGCCCCGGGCCGTCCAGGGAGAGGGATCGCCCACATTGGCCGAGGCGCCCGTGACGTGGTTCGTCTCGCGCGAGATTTCATCCATATCAGCCACCGTCGCGCCGACGTCTTCGGCGACGATATACCGGCCGCCCAACCGCTCCACGGCCCGGCCAAGCGCCCGCATCATCTGCGGCGACTTGCCCTGTTCCGGATCGGCGATCACGACTGATTTGCCGCCGCCCAGCGGCAATCCCGCCAGCGCCGCCTTGTAAGTCATGCCGCGAGAGAGGCGCAGCACGTCCCAGACCGCCTGCGCTTCCGAGGCGTAGGGCCAGATCCGGCAGCCGCCCAGCGACGGGCCCAGATGCGTGTCATGCACGGCGATGATCGCGCTCAGGCCGCTGTCGGCGTCATGCGCAAAAACGACCTGCTCATGGCCGTCGAATTCCGGATGATCAAAGACGGCGTGGGACACCCCGCCCCTCCCTGCCGAGACCCTGTTCAGGTCCGATCGTTCCGAAGATTCATCGCGAAAACAAGGTTTGTTCGATTCCTGCGCGCATTCGCCCCTCCGCGCAATCGAGCCGCCGCGTCTCGCGTCGGCTCGGCAATATTGCGTCTTGTGATCGAGTATCAGGCGTTATTCGGCGGCCTTTGGCGGCATTTCGGTTAGGCGCGGCGCGTCCTCCGCCCCGGCCCGTCCGCGCCCCGAGAGAGACGGATGCTTCATGAAGAAGTCGTGGCAGTTGAACGCCTCTTCGCCCTCTGGCGTCTCGGCCCGAATAAAGGCGCCGTCGGGCTGAAGAACCCAGCTTTGCGCCTCATCCCGCAGGTTCGCCGCCATGACCTGATCGATGATCTGCGAGCGCACCGTCTGGTTCACGATCTCCACCATGGTCTCGACCCGCCGGTTGAGGTTCCGGCCCATCCAGTCCGCCGACGAAATGTAGACCCGCGCCTTCGGGCCAGGCAGCCCTTCGCCGCCGCCGAAACACACGATGCGGGAATGTTCCAGAAACCGGCCGACGACGGATTTGACGCGGATATTCTCCGACAGCCCCGGCACGCCCGGCCGGACACCGCAGATCCCGCGGATCACCATGTCGATGCGCACGCCCGCCTGACTGGCCTCATAGAGCGCGTCGATCACCTCCGCTTCGATCACCGAGTTCATCTTGACCCAGACCTGCGCCGGACGGCCCGCCTTGGCGTGTTCGGCCTCTTTCTTCAGCCCCTCCAGTATGGTCGATTTCAGCGTGATCGGGCTGACCGCCAGATGCTCCATACCCTGCGGCATCGCGTAACCGGTGACGAAGTTGAATAGCTTGGCGGCGTCGCGGCCGAGCGCCGGGTCGCAGGTGAACAGGCTGAGATCGGTGTAGATGTTGGCGGTGATCGGGTGATAGTTGCCGGTGCCGTAATGGGTGTAGGTGGTCAGGCCGCCCCCCTCGCGCCGAACAACTGTGGAGACCTTGGCGTGGGTCTTCCAGTCGATGAAGCCATAGACGACCTGAACGCCCGCACGCTCCAACTGGCGGGCGAGCCGGATATTCGCCGCCTCGTCGAACCGGGCCTTTAGCTCCACCAGCGCGGTGACCGATTTGCCCTCTTCGGCGGCCTCGCAAAGCGCAGCGACGATCGGGCTTTCCTTGGAGGTGCGATAGAGCGTTTGCTTGATCGCGACCACATTCGGGTCCTGCGCGGCCTGTTGCAGATACCGGACCACGGTCTCAAAGGATTCATAGGGGTGGTGCAGCAGCATGTCCTTCTGCCGGATCGCGGCGAAGATATCCCCGTTGTGATCGCGCACCCGCTCCGGCATCCGCGGCGCATAGGGCGTCCAGCAGAGCTCGGGCCGGTGAGAGACGATCAACTCATCCAGATCACCCATGCCGACCAGTCCGTCGACCTCGATCATCTCCTCCCGCGCGACATGCAGCTCGTCGGCGATGCGCCGCTTCAGCGAGTCCGGCGCGTCGGCGGAAATCTTCAGACGGATCACCTCGCCCCGGCGGCGGCGCTTCAGGGCGGTCTCAAACTCGCGCACCAGATCTTCGGCCTCCTCCTCGACCTCCAGATCGCTGTCGCGCAGCACCCGAAAGACGGCGCGACCGCTCAGCTCGTATCCGGGGAACAACCGGTCGAGAAACAGCGTCAGCAGCGTCTCCAGCGGCAAGAATCGGGTCGGCGCGTCGCCCTCGCTGATCCCGACCCGCGTCGGCAGCCGCACGAACCGCTTCAACTGCCCCGGCACCGGCAGCAACGCGTCCAGGGTTTCATCCCCCTCCACGCTTCTGAGCTGCAGGGCGATGGCGAAGCCCTTATTGGGCAAAAACGGGAATGGATGCGCCGGATCGATGGCGAGCGGGGTCAGGACTGCGAAGACTTGCTCGATGAAATACCGCTCAAGCCACTCCTTGTCGTCGTCCGAAAGCTCATCCTCACCCAGCATGATGATGCCTTCGCTGCGCAGCTCGTCCGACAACGCGCCAAGCGTCGCATGTTGCTCCGCCATAAGCGCGCGCGCGTCGGCATTGATCTCGTCCAATTGCTGCTGCGGCGTCAGCCCGTCCGCGCTGAGCGTTTCCACGCCCGACCGGATCAGACCGCGCAGGCCGGCCACGCGCACTGTGTAGAATTCGTCCAGATTGTCGCCAGAGATCGATAGAAAGCGCACCCGCTCCAATAAGGGTTGACGTGGATTTCGCGCCTCTTCCAACACCCGCCAGTTGAAGGCGATCCACGAAATCTCCCGATTGAAAAAGCGCTGCGTCGAGTCTTTTTCGATGGTCGCGACATGGGCCGGGTCAATCAGGGGCTCGGTGATGTTCAGAAAGTCTGCGCGCATAGGCTGGTTCTCTATCGTTTTTCGTTAGGCCGCGAATCTGGCCGGAAAGCCACCCTGAGCCAGTGCATATCGCGAGCGGCGGCGCATTACGCCAAATCAAACCGGGTGATATTATCACACTTTATATGACGTCATCGCGACGGTCGGTCCAGCCCAGCGCCTCGGCCGCCAGCGCGCGCCCCACGGGACGGCCCGCCGCCAGCCCCGCCCGATCCAGCCGTTCGGCGACGTCGCCAGCCGCCTTGAAGGATCGCTCCATGCGCGGCAGCAGATACTTGATCAGCGTCTCGCTGACCCTGAGTTGCCGGTTGCGAAACTGTCTGGCGAGAACCGCGCCCAGCAGCGCATCGTCAGGCCCCTCGATCCGTGCCACGGCGATCGCTTGCAGGCGAGAGGCGAGATCCGGCGTTGCGATCGGCCAGCGCGCCGGCGCCAAGCGCCCGGTCAGCAGCACCACGCCGCCCTCAGCCGCGGCGAGGTTCAGAAGATGAAAGAGAGCGCGCTCGGCAGCCAAACGGTCGGGCGCGTCCTCCGCCAACCGATCGGCGTCTTCAATGGCGACGGTCTTCCCGGCGACCAGCCGCGGGGCATCCGCCTCGGTCAGCGTGGCGGCGTTGACTCGCGCGGCGCCGCTTTCGGCAATCCAGACATGGGTCAAATGGGTCTTGCCCGCGCCCTCCGGTCCGATCAGCGCCAATCGGCTGTTGGGCCACGAGGACCAGTCGTCCAGCATCGCCAGAGCGGTCTCATTGGCGCCCGACACCAGAAAATCGGCGCGCCCCATCGCCGTTCGGCGCATGAGGCCCAAATCCAGCGGCAACTGCCGGGTCGGGGACGTCGCCGCGCTCATACGTCGATATCCCCTTCAACCGGCCGCTGTGGCGGCCCCTGATAGAGGCGGCTTTCGAAATAGCGCTCCAGCGCGAACCGGCCGAGCACGCCGATCACCGCCGCCGTCGGCACCGCGATCAGCAGCCCTGCGAACCCCATCAGAGAGCCGAACGCCGCCAGGGCGAACATCAGCCAGACGGGATGCAGCCCGACGCTTCCGCCCACCAGTTTCGGCGTCAGCACATTGCCCTCGATCGCCTGTCCGACGCCGAAGACGAGCGCGACGGCGGCGATCCAAATGGGATCATCCCAGTATTGCACGGCGGCCACGCCGACGGAGAGCAGGCCGCCGAAGATCGACCCGACAAAGGGGATAAAGCTGATCAGCCCGGCGACTAGGCCGATCAACAGACCGAATTGCAGACCGATAATCATCAGACAGACGGCGTAGAACCCACCGAGGATCAGACAGACGCTGAGTTGCCCCCGGACAAACCCGGCCAGAACCCCGTCGATATCCCGTGCGATCCGCCGCAGCGTGTCGGCGTGCTGGCGCGGCAGCCAACCGTCGATTTCCGCAATCATCTTGTCCCAGTCGAGCAGCAGATAGAAGGCGACGATCGGGGTGATGACCACCAGCCCCAGAAAGTCGACCACCGCCAGGCCGCCCGACAAGGCGCCTTTCAGAACCGTCGCGCTCATCGTGCGGGCCTTCTCCTCCAGCGATTGCAGGCCTTGCTGAAGGAAGGAGTTCTCGCCGCCCGTCCCATCGGGGAAATAGCGCTCTCCGATCATCGAGGCGAAGTCGCGCACCCGGGCGGCGAGCGCGGGCGCATCCTCGACGAACTGGCGGATCTGATCGATGGCGAGCGGCAGCAGGATCGCGAAGGACCCGATCAAAACCAGCAGGAAGATCGCGGTGATCACCACCGTCGCCATGACCCGCGACAGGCCCATCCGCTCCAACCGGTCGGCCAGAGGATCGGTGAAATAGGCCACCGCCATGCCGGCCAGAAACGGCGTCAGCGTCTCCGACAACAGCCAGAGCCCGAGCAGCAGGACCAAGAGTCCGGCGCCCCAATAGCGAAGTTGTTCCGTGATCGTCATGCGCGTCGCGCTCCCACTCAGGCCGTCGGATGCGGTCAGGGTTCGAACTGCTCCTGCAAGAAGCGCTCCTCCAGCCCATGTCCCGGGTCGAACATCAGCCGCAGCTTGGTTTCCGCCGCAAAGGCGACCTCGACATGCTTTACGTCGCGGATCTCGGTGCTGTCCGCCGTGGCCGACACCGGGCGCTTGTTCGGGTTGAGCACCTCGAAGGACACTTTGGCCGCCTTGGGCAGCAGCGCGCCGCGCCAGCGACGAGGCCGGAAGGCGGAGATCGGCGTCAGCGCCATCAGTTTTGCGCTGATCGGAATGATCGGGCCATGCGCCGACAGGTTATAGGCGGTCGATCCGGCCGGGGTCGCCACCAGAACGCCGTCGCAAACCAGCTCATTCATCCGCAGCCGTCCATCGATATAGATCGCGATATTCGCGGTCTGTCGCGTCTCCCTCAGTAGCGCGACTTCATTGATCGCCAGCGCCTCATAGGTCGCGCCGCTTGTATCTTGCGCCGTCATTTTAAGCGGATTGATCTCGGCCACTTCGGCTTCCTCCAGCCGGTCGAGCAATCCGTTCGCGGCGTATTCGTTCATCAAAAAGCCGATGGTGCCGCGATTCATGCCATAGACGGGCACGCCGGAGGTCATGGTCTCGTGCAGCGTGTTTAGGACGAACCCGTCGCCGCCGAGCGCCACGATCGTATCAGCTTCCTCAATCGCGGTCTGTCCGTACCGCCGCGTCATCACCGCCAGCGAATCCTGCGCCTCGTCAGCCGCGCTCGCCGCGAAATGGATCTTCCTGTCCGTCACACTCGCCTCCCCTCGCGGTCGCCGCGCCCAAACTCAAGCGCTGCGCAAGCCGTTCGGCAGCGCGGGAGCATAGCCGCCGCGGCGCGGCGCGCAATCGGCGATTCGGACGGCGGCCGTTCTCGCCGGACGATGACGAGGGTCCGGGGTGATCTTCCTCCCCGGATTCGGGAGCGCCTGACAGCATAGGCTCGGCGCGGCGCGGATCGGAAACGTCGAGACGCGAAAAACCGATCCTGTCGCAGAAAATCCTGAGATTTGTTGAGACAGACCCGTCCCGTCGCGATATGACCCGCCCACGATAATTCAAGCCACACAAAGTGGAGGAACTGCCAATGGACGCTTCGGTCCGCGACCCCGGATTTTTCACTCAGACCGTTGACGACCGGGACCCCGCCCTCTTTTCCGCGCTCACCGCCGAACTGGGACGTCAGCGCGACGAGATCGAGTTGATCGCGTCGGAGAACATCGTCAGCCGCGCCGTCATGCAGGCGCAGGGCTCGGTGATGACCAACAAATACGCCGAGGGTTATCCGAAGCGCCGCTATTATGGCGGTTGCCAATGCGTCGATATCGCGGAAGAGCTGGCGATCACGCGGGCTTGCGAGTTGTTCAATGCTGGGTTCGCGAATGTGCAGCCCCATTCCGGCGCGCAGGCCAATCAGGCGGTGTTTCAGGCGCTTCTGAAGCCCGGCGACACCTTCCTCGGCATGAATCTCGCCTCCGGCGGACATCTGACCCATGGCGCGCCGCCGAACCAGTCCGGCAAATGGTTCGACGCGGTTCAGTACGGCGTGACCGCGCATGATTCCAGCATCGACTACGCCCATGTCGCCGAGCTCGCGAAAGCCCATAATCCGAAGCTGATCCTGGCTGGCGGCTCTGCCATTCCACGGCAGATCGACTTCAAACGCTTCCGCGAGATCGCGGACAGCGTCGGCGCGATCCTGATGGTCGACATGGCCCATTTCGCCGGGCTCGTGGCGGGCGGCGCGCATCCCAATCCGCTGGAATTCGCCGACGTCGTCACCACCACGACCCACAAGACCCTGCGCGGCCCCCGCGGCGGCATGGTGCTTACCAATGACGAAGCGATTGCGAAGAAGATCAATTCCGCGGTCTTCCCCGGCCTTCAGGGCGGCCCGCTGATGCATGTGATCGCCGCCAAGGCGGTGGCGTTCGGCGAAGCGCTGCGGCCCGAGTTCAAGAGCTACGCGGCGCAGGTGGTCAAGAACGCGCAGGCGCTGGCCGATGAGTTGATCCAAGGCGGCCTCGACATCGTCACCGGCGGCACCGACACGCATCTGATGCTGGTCGATCTGCGGCCCAAGGGCGTGAAGGGGAACGAGACCGAGAAAGCGCTCGGCCGGGCGCATATCACCTGCAACAAGAACGGCATCCCGTTCGATCCGGAAAAACCCACCGTCACGTCCGGCGTTCGGCTGGGCACGCCCGCCTGCACGACGCGCGGTTTCGGCGAGGCTGAATTCCGCGAGGTTGCGCGCCTGATCACCGAGGTGGTGGACGGTCTGGCCGCCAATGGCGCTGAGGGCAACGGCGAGGTCGAAGCGGCGGTGAAAGAGAAAGTGACCGCGCTTTGCGGTCGATTCCCGATCTACGATTCGCTCTGATCCGTCGTAAGTTTGGGAGGGCGGCGCGCCGTCCGGAGATAATCTCAGCCCTCGCCGGTCACGATCGGCGGGAGCTTTTCGCATCTAGCGCGATGAACTCTTTTCCACCGCCGAGGCGCCCATCGCCGTCGCACCGGCCAGGCTGAGACCGGAGGCCATTCCGGCCAATGCGAACAGAACGGCGACCACAGCCGTAGCGCGAGCAAAATTACCCATCTGTTCTCTCCGATTAGCCTGAATTAATGGACCCTGCGTCGGGATTACTAGAACATTGGAACGCCCTGATCCAATTTCAATGCGTCCGCGCAAAGATGCGACAGAATGGACGATTTCACCACATAATCTCGCTACATGTTGCGGCGCGCATCACCCCTCTACCCAACCGATCGCGGGCGGCCTATAGTACCTGCGGAACCGGCGCGAGGGAGGTCAAGAATGCGTTGTCCGTTTTGCGGGAGCACCGAAACGCAGGTGAAGGATTCGCGGCCCGCGGAGGATCATGTCGCGATCCGTCGGCGCCGCTTTTGTCCCGCGTGCGGAGGGCGATTTACCACATATGAGCGGGTGCAGCTGCGCGACCTGACCGTGGTGAAGAAAAACGGCAAGCGAGAGGACTTCGACCGAGACAAGCTTGCGCGCTCGATTCGGATCGCGATGCAGAAACGCCCGATCGAGCCGGACCGGATCGACCAGATGATCTCCGGCATCGTGCGCCGGTTGGAATCGACCGGCGAGTCGGATGTCGACTCCGACATGATCGGCAATATCGTGATGGAGACGCTCGCGCGGATCGACACTGTCGCCTATGTGCGCTTCGCCAGCGTCTATAAGAACTTCCAGGAAGCGGACGATTTCGAAGCCTTCGTGCATGAGCTTCGCCCGCCAGAGCTGCCGGCCGACGACGCCTGACGAGGCGGCGGCGCCTCATGCGAGGGTCCGATGAACGCGCTCGATAAGAGACATATGACGACGGCGCTGACGCTGGCGGCGCGCGGGCTTGGCCGCGTCGCGCCCAATCCGGCGGTCGGTTGCGTGATCGCCAAGGGCGCGCGCGTGCTGGGACGCGGCTGGACCCAACCCGGCGGGCGTCCCCATGCCGAGGCCGTCGCGCTGGCGCAAGCGACGGAACGCTACGGCGCGGAGGCGATCAGGGGCGCCACCGCCTATGTCTCGTTGGAGCCCTGCGCCCATCATGGCCGCACGCCGCCCTGCGCCAACGCGCTGGTCGCTGCGGGGATCGCGCGCGTCGTCGCTCCGCTCTCCGACCCGGACCCGCGCGTCGATGGCGGCGGGTTCGCGATCTTGCGCGAGGCCGGCGTGACGGTGGAGATTGGCGCGATGGCGGCGGAGGCTACGGCGGTAAACGCCGGTTTCCTGCGCCGCCTGACCGACGGGCGTCCGCATCTTACGCTGAAAATGGCGGCGACGCTGGATGGGCGGATTGCGACGGCGACAGGCGAAAGCCGGTGGATCACTGGGGCGGAGGCGCGCCGCCGGGCGCATTTGATGCGCGCCCGCGCGGACGCCGTGCTGATCGGCGCCGGCACCGCGCGCGCGGACGATCCGGCGCTGGATGTGCGCGGGCTGGGGCTGGAGAGCGCCTCCCCCATCCGCGTCGTCGCCGATCCCAGACTCTCGCTGGAGCCGACATCGCGCCTTGTCGAAAGCGCCAGGAATGTCGGCCCGCCGCTCTGGCTGGCGCATGGACCGCAGGCGGGCGGCGCGGACATAGAACGCTTCGCGGCGATGGAGAATGTGGAGCCAGTCAGGATCTCGCTCGACGCGGACGGACGACTGGATCTCTCCGATCTGATGTCGAAACTGGCGACGCGCGACATCACCCGCGTCCTCTGCGAGGGCGGAGGGCGCATCGCCTCGGCGTTGCTGCGCGGCGGTCTGGTGGATGAGATCGTCTGGTTTTCCGCCGGCGCCGCGATCGGCGCGGAGGGCTTGCCGGCGCTTGGCGCGATGGACCTGACCCAGCTTCTCGACGCGCCGCGTTTCACGCTGGACCGCGTTGAGACCGTCGGCCCGGACCTTATGAGCGTCTGGCGCGCCTGAACCCAGACGACCTTGCCCCTGACGCCGCGAACGTTACTCTGCGCAGGATTTTTTTGGGAGGACGCATGTTCACGGGAATTGTGACCGATGTCGGTCAGATCACAGGCATAGAGCGCGCGGGCGACATGCGTGCGCGAATCGCCTGCGCCTATGACGCCGAGGGAATCGATATCGGGGCCTCCATCGCCTGCGCCGGCGTTTGCCTGACCGTGGTGGATCGTGGAACGGGTGCTTCCGGCGCGTGGTTCGACGTGGACGTTTCCGCCGAGACGCTGTCGAAGACCAATCTCGGCGCCTGGAGCGCCGACGCGCTCGTCAATCTGGAGCGGGCGTTGAAGGTCGGCGACGAATTGGGCGGTCATGTCGTGTCGGGCCATGTGGACGGGGTGGCGGAGGTCATCGCCGTCGCGGGGGAAGGCGACTCGACCCGGGTCAGCTTTCGCGCGCCGGAAGACCTGTCCCGGTTTATCGCGCCAAAAGGATCGGTCACGCTGAACGGCGCCTCGCTGACGGTCAACGAAGTCGAGGGCGCGACCTTCGGCGTCAATCTGATCCCGCACACCAAAGAGGTCACGACCTGGGGCGACGTCTCCGTCGGGGAACAAGTCAATCTGGAAATCGACGTGCTCGCGCGGTATGTGGCGCGCTTGAACGAAACCGCCACCTGAACTCAGCCCCAATCACGGGATCGCTGATGGCGCGCAAAGGAAAGCCGATGGCCTCGGACGAGCACTATCGCGACTACATCGCTGATGTGGCCGAAATCATTGATGAGGCGCGCAACGGGCGCATGTTCATCCTCGTGGACCATGAGGATCGGGAGAATGAGGGCGATCTCGTCATCCCGGCGCAGATGGCGACGCCCGACGCGATCAATTTCATGGCCACACATGGGCGGGGGCTGATCTGCCTGGCGTTGCCGGGCGATCGGCTGGATGCGCTGGGCCTGCCGCTTATGGCGGCCGCGAACCAGTCGCGCCACGAGACCGCCTTCACCGTCTCGATCGAGGCGCGCGAGGGCGTGACCACCGGCATTTCGGCCCATGACCGGGCGCGCACGGTGGCCGTTGCCATCGATCCCAGCTCTGGCGCGCAGGACATCGCGACGCCCGGCCATATCTTTCCGCTGCGCGCGAAGTCGGGCGGCGTGCTGGTGCGCGCCGGGCACACCGAGGCTGCGGTCGACGTTTCTCGCCTCGCGGGCCTGAACGCGTCCGGCGTGATCTGCGAGATCATGAATGACGACGGATCGATGGCCCGCCTGCCCGATCTCGTCACATTCGCGCAGCGCCATAACCTCAAGATCGGCACGATCTCGGATCTGATCGCCTTTCGCCGCAAGAATGACAATCTGGTCAGAACCATCACCGAGACCACGATCACCTCCGAATATGGCGGCGAGTGGCGGTTGAAAGTGTTTCAGGACGAACCGGGCGGCGCGGAACATATCGCGCTGATCAAAGGTGATGTGGAAACGGGCGGACCGGCGCTGGTGCGCATGCATGCGCTCAACCCGCTCGACGATCTGTTCGCCCTCAACGCCGCCAAGGCGCATGTCTTGCACGATGCGATGCTGGCGATCGGTGAAGAGGGACGCGGCGTCGTGGTTCTGTTGCGCGATATGAGCCCGACGGCGATCTCGGACCGGCTGAAGCCGCGCGCGCAGCCCAGCGCGTCAGTGGGCGCCGCGGCGGCAGGCGCATCGCCCAAACAGTTGAAGCAGTACGGATTGGGCGCGCAGATCTTGGGCGCGCTCGGCGTCAGCGAGATGGTGCTGCTGACGAATTCTCCGCCGCCCAAGATCATTGGCCTGGACGGATATGGCCTGACCATCGTCGGCGCGCGTCCCATTCCGCATCGGGAGGGCTGAGCCATGGCCTCGAACGAAGAGGGCGCGGCCGGGCTGACCCCGCCTGTCTTTCAGCGTCCCCCGCGCGTGCTGATCGTCATTGCGCCTTACTACCGCACCATTGCCGACAACTTGCTGTCCGGCGCCGTGGCGGCGCTGAAGGCGGCACGCGCAGATGTCGAGATTGTCGAGGTGCCTGGCGCGCTTGAAGTGCCGACCGCCATCGCCATCGCCGCGGAATCCGACCGGTATGAGGGATATGTGGCGCTGGGCTGCGTCATTCGCGGCGAGACCACCCATTACGACACTGTCTGCAACGACAGCTCCCGCGGTCTGTCGCTGTTGGGAATCGAGCGCCGCCTTCCGATCGGCAACGGCATTCTGACTGTAGAGAACCGCGCGCAGGCGGAGGTCCGCGCCGATCCCGCCGGCATGAACAAGGGCGGCGGCGCGGCCGAAGCGGCGCTGCACCTGATTGGCCTGAAGCGCAATCTGCGCCAGCGCCCGCCGGCGTTCCGACCGGATTCCGAGAACATCATTCTCGCCGGCGACCCACCGCCAACGGAGATCGCCTGAGTCATGTCTGATGAAAGCAAGCCCGCGAAACCCTCTCGGGAGGAGAAGCGGCTGATGCGTTCGGCGGCGCGGCTCGCCGCCGTGCAGGCGCTATACCAGATGGAGTTGACCGGGGCCGCGTGGCGCAGCGTGCAAAAGGAATTCGAATCCCACCGTCTGGGCGCTGAGATCGAAGGCGATCAGTATCGCGAGGCCGATGTGACTCTGTTCCGCGATCTGGTGCGTGGCGCCGTGGACCGGCAGGTGGAGATCGACAAGGCGACCGACCGCGCGCTGGTCGAGGCTTGGCCGCTGGGCCGGATCGACCCGACGTTGCGCGCGATCTTCCGTGCGTCCGGCTATGAGCTGGCGGCGCGCGCGGACGTGCCGTGGAAAGTCGTGATCACCGAATATGTCGACGTCGCCAAAGCGTTCTTCGAGGGCGGCAAGGAGACCAAGTTCGTCAACGCCGTGCTGGATCATATGGCGCGGGAGTTGCGCGCCGAGGCCAATCCGGAGTGATCATGACGCTCGCGACATTGCGCGCGTTAAACCCGTCTCGCATATCGGAAAATTCGTGTTAGCATCGCAGCCAAAGGAGACTGCGATGCCTGTTATTTCAAAATCCAGCGATCATCAGACTGTCATCACCACGTTCGAGGTCACGCCCGGTACTTGCGAGGACCTGGTGGAGGCGCTGACGGACGCCTATGAGAATTTCATTCAACACCAGCCCGGCTTCATCGGCGGGGGGATTCACGTCAACGACGCGCAGTGCCGGATCGCAAATTACTCGCAATGGACGGAACGCAAGGACTTCCTCGCCATGCTCCGCACGCCCGAGATGCGCGAGCGCAACCGCCATATCGCCAAGCTCTGCAAGGGGTTCGAGCCGGTGATGTATGACGTGGTCGAGTCGTTCAACTGACGAAACCGCCTATATTGTAAGGGCGAGCCCCCAATTCAGGATCGCCGCCCGATGAACCAGCCCTTCAAACCGCCCTCCGCGCCCGCCGCGCTGCGCCCCCTTGGCGTGACGGAGCTGATCAAGCACGCCCGGCAAAACGCGCTGGCCGTGGTGCCCCGCCTCGCCTATCTGCAGCCGGTCGTCTCCGGCAAAGTGTTCACCCGCTGGCACATGGTGATGGAGCCCGGGGCGAACAAACGCATGCTGTTGGACAAGGTCGACGCCTATCCCAAGGCGCCGATCATGAAGCGGATGCTGACGCCGGCGGTCGGCCAGTCGCTCTTCACCACCGAAGGCGCGGAATGGCGCTGGCGCCGCCGCGCGGTGGCCCCGGTCTTCGCGCATCGCAACGTGGTGGCGCTGACCCCGTTCATGTCGGCGACGGCGGATCGCGCCTCGGACCGGATCGCCTCGGTCCAGAGCGCCGTGGACGCGGTCGACCTGATGATGGGCGCGACCTTCGACGTGATCGCGGATGTGGCCCTTTCCGGGCGGGAGAGCTTTGATCAGAAGCGCTATCTGGAGATGGTGACGCTCTATTTCGAGACGCTGGGCAAGGTCTCGATCCTCGACTTTCTGGAGGCGCCGAACTGGGTGCCCCGCCCCGGCGCATTGGGCGGGCGGCGCTCTGTGAAGGTGATGCACGGCATGATCGAGAAGGCGATGGAGCGGCGGCGCGCGCGGGGCGGCGCGGCGGACGATCTGCTCAGCCATATGCTGGAGGCGGAGGATCCGGAGACGGGCCGCAAGATGAGCCATGAGGAAGTGCGCAACAACATGCAGTTCTTCATCGTTGCCGGGCATGAGACCACGGCCCTGACCATCGCCTGGGCGCTCTATCTGCTGGCCAACGATCCTGACGTGCAGGCCCGCGCGCGGGAGGAGGCGCAGGCCGTGCTCGGCGCGGGGAAGGACGCGCGCCCCGCGACGGGCGAAGACCTCGACGCCCTGCCGTATTTCAAGCAGGTGATTGACGAGACCATGCGGCTTTACCCCCCGGTCGGCATGGTCAACCGCATCGCGCTGGAGGAGGACGAGCTGGCGGGGCGCCCGATCAAGAAGGGCGACATCATTTTCCTGCCCTTCTACGCGCTTCACCGGCATGAGATGTGGTGGGAGGCGCCGGAACTCTTTGATCCGGAGAATTTCACGCCTGAGAAGGTCAAGGCGCGCGACAGGTTCCTGCACCTGCCCTTCGGCGGCGGGCCGCGGGTGTGCCTGGGCGCCAATTTCGCGGTGATGCAGGCGCAGATCATCCTCGCCACGCTGCTGGCGCGCTGGAAGGTGCGCCCGGTGGAGGGCTATACGCCGGAGCCGGTGATGGTGATGACGCTACGGCCCAAAGACGGCATGCCGCTGGCGTTCGAGGCGGTGTAGGGCGCTATCCGAATTTGGAGCACCCGGCCCGAGGGCGGGCGCTTCAACTATCGCTGACTTCGATCTCGTAAAATCCCATACCAGCACAACCTGCAGCTTCCGCCAGATCCTTGAACGTGTCAGTACAAAGCGGGTCATTGGTGTAGGCGTCGCGCCACAGCACCGCGCCTTCAAGCGCCGAAGCTCGCGCCACCCGCTTGCCGGACGTCGTGAACCAGGTTGTTCCGTTGCGGCGGGTCATTTCAACGACTTTGCACTTTTCCCGGTCCCAGGCGTCGATCCGCTTGCGGATCGACGTCAGACAATATCCCAGCCCCGGGTACTCCCGTTGCTCGCTTTTGCTCCAGAACGGGTCGACCTCCAGAAAGTCGCAAAGATCAGGGTCGAACCCCTCAACCGCCTGCTTTAACGCCGCACAGAAGGCAGGGGGAGAAGTCAGGATGATCGAAAAATCGCCAATAACGTCTGGCAACTGTGGAATAGCCGGATTGATCAACATCGTCATTTTCGCGACTTCCGCGCGAGTCTTCTCGGAAAATCGCCAGCCCGGCGTGAAGTCCATGTCTTTAAGATGAAACCATGTCCCCGGCGGGCGCGGCACGATGTCTTCCCGGCTCGTATTGAGCGAATAACTGAGCGACACGCCACAGTCGAAATCCTTATGCAACTTGTAGCAGCGCATTAGTTGACTCCCAGACTCTGCTCTTTAGATCGCCAACTCGAACTTGGTGGCGTTCAGCTCGACGTTGGTTTGCCTGTCGCGCAGCCGACCGTCAATGGAAGGCGTGGCTCGCCTCCTGCGCCTAGGCCTCGCTGACCCGATAGCCCCGCCGGGGGAAGTGCACATGGATCGCGCCCGCCTCCGCATCCTCACGCGCGATGCTGATCGTCTCCGCATCCGCCGCGACCACCCGCCCCGCCACCGGCTGCTCGCCGCCGTCGAGATCGGGCGAGACGCTGACCGCCATCCCCGCCGTCAGGCCTTGCGGGTCGTTGTGGATCTCGCCCGGCAGCGGGATCGGCTCGCACGCGGCGGCGCGCGCGATCGCCTCCTCCGCCGTCATCTCTCGCATCCGGCCATGGCCCATGGCGCGGATCGCGTCCTCCCACCGCACCAGCGCCGGGAATTCGGACAGCAGAGTCGGCCCGCCGTTCCAGCGGCCGCGCACGAACCAGACCACATGATAGAACTGCGCGTCGATCGCGGCGGGCTGATCGCCCAACAGGAACGCGCGCCCGTCCGACAATTGCTGCTCCAGCCACGCCAGCGGCGCCCGCATCTGCGAGACGAGATGCGGCAGCTCCGCCCCCGCCTGTTTCAGCCCCTCGGCCCAGTCCGGCCCGAAATAGAGCCGCCCGCGATCCTCGGCGAAATCAGTGGGCAGATCATCGCCCGCCGCCCCCAGCACGATCTTCACGCCAAGATCGAAAAGGTCGCCGTCGGTCCAGCGGCTGAGGCACCACATCAGCCCGGCATTGCTGGTCGGAAACAGGCTCGGCTGGGGCAAGCGGCGCTCAAACTCCCGAATGATGCGCTGGCTGTCGCAATAGATGTCCGCGCCGATCTGCATCACCGGCGTGCGGCGATATCCGCCCGTCAGCCGCGTCAGCATCGGTTTCGGCGGCAGGCGGGGGATCTCCACCGAGCGCCAGTCGGCGCCCTTGACGCCCAGCGCGACGCGCACCTTCTCCGCCACCGGAGACTGCGGATAGTTGTGAAGGATGATCTCGGACGCCGGGTCGGTCATTTTTGCGTGTCCCTTGGTCTTGGCCGCTTTTCGTTGGCGCGGCGTTTTCGCGATCTACCGAACCTAGCGCGTCCGTCGGGATAGCCAAGGGCGCCCGAGCCCGCTTGCCCCCGTCCCCGCAGCGCAGTAAGCCACCAGAGGTGGAGAGTGAGCGCGCGAATGACCGTTTCAGACATCGCTGAGGATGTGGAGGCTGACCGGGTCCCAGACGACCGGCTAGCTAAGCGCAACGTCGTGGTGCTTTGCGCCGCGATGGGCATCCTCTCCACCCAGATGGGCCTTTTCATCGTGCTTCACCCGCTGGCGGGGCAGATGCTGGCGGAGAACAAGGCCTTCGCAACCGCGCCGATCGGGCTAGCGGCGCTGATCTCGATGCTGACCGCCGCGCCGCTGTCGCTGTTCATGGCGCGGTTCGGGCGGCGGGCCGGGTTTCTGCTGGGCGCCGGGTTCGGCGGCGTGGGCGCGGCGCTGGGCGCGCTGGCGATCCTGGTCGGGTCGTTCCCGATCCTCGTTGTCTCCGCGGGCTGCACCGGCGTCTACATGTCGAGCCAGGGCTATATGCGTTTCGCCGCCGCCGACACGGCCTCGGCCGCCTTCAAGCCCAAGGCGATCTCTTGGGTCATGGCCGGGGGGCTCTTTGGCACCATCGCCGCGCCTGAAGTTCTGCGGCTGACCGAGGGCGTGCTGACGCCCCTGCCATTCGCGAGCGTGTTCATCGCCGCCGCCGCGATCAACGTGTTGGGCGCGCTCGTGCTGGCGTTCCTGTCGATCCCAACCCCACCGAAGAAGGCGAAAGGCGCGTCTTCCGGCCGGCCATTGCTCTCGATCCTCGCGCAACCCAAAGCGACTGTGGCGATCATATCTTCGCTCGTCTCCTATTCGCTGATGATGCTGGTGATGACGTCGACGCCGCTCGCCATGCAGATCTGCGGTTTCGGAACCGAGCAATCGGCTGATGTGGTGCGCTGGCACGCCGTCGCGATGTTCGCGCCCAGCTTCTTAACCGGCTGGCTAATTTCCCGCTTCGGCCATCTTCGCATCATTGGCGCTGGACTGGCGATGATCGCCGGCTGCGCGGCGGTGGCGCTGTCGGGTATTGAGATCGAGCGGTTCTATATCGCGCTCATTTTACTGGGTCTGGGCTGGAATTTCGGCTTTATCGGCGGCACGTCGATGTTGACCGAATGCCACCGGCCGGAGGAGCGCGCGAAGGTTCAAGCCGCGAATGACATGATCGTCTTCGGCATGGCCGCCGCCGCCTCTTTCGGATCCGGCGCGCTGCTCAATATCTACGGATGGAACGCTGTCAACCTAGCCATCGCGCCGTTTCTGGCGCTGGGCGGGGCGGCCTTGCTCTGGATCTGGCTGGCGCCGCCGAAGCCAGAGCCTGCCCTGGACTGAAACTGGGAGGTTGACGCTGCGTCGGCCCTAGTTGCCCGAGCCGAAGAGGCCGCCACCGCCTTCGTTAAACCGGCCGATATTGCCAAAGAGCTGCTGCACGATGGTCAGCTCGCGGCCATATGTGGGCGTCGTACGAGTCTCGAGATCGATAACGCGCCCTTCCTCCAGCCCAAAGCGGTTGACGCCCTCCAGCACCCCAACCTCGCTAAACGCAAGACGGACGACGGTGCGGTCGATCGGCTCAGGATGATGATAGGTGCGCTGTTCCGAGACAGTGGACACGTAGTACCAGGCGTTCTCCTCAAAAGTGCCGATAATGGTCGGCTCGCCCAGCTTGCGGCGCACGCTCGACGTGGTGTCCTCGCCGGCCGTCAGGCGCTGCAATTCGTCCGATCGCGGCGCATAGCCGTGCACTGCATAGCGCGGCTCGCCACATGCGGCGAGCGTCAGCGCGGCGACGCCGCAAATCACAGCGTTCCGAAAAACGGTCCGACCATTGATGAGACTCGTCTTGCGCATGTGCACCCCGGATTTGCCTCTCTTCGCTCGCCTTGAGCCGGCGAACATGCGATTGCGTCCGCTTTGTCGCGACGCTCCCGATGGACCTACCTCGCGCTTGGTGTAAATTCAAGCGCTCCACCGGGATCAGCCGCCAACACGGTTCGTTGAGCGGCGCTTGAGGAACCGGCGAGCAAGGGATATGTCGCATGAGCGCCGACACGATCAAAGCGGATTCGATTACGCCAGAATTCTCCCGCATCGTCGCGACGCCCAAAGCGGGGGCGAGGAGTTCAATCAGGGAATCAGCGCGCAAAGGCGAATGCGACGCGCTTGCGGAGCGCTTCGGCGTCCTTGAGGTCAAGTCGTTCTCGGTGAAGGCCAAACTGGTCTCCGAACCTGGCGGCGTCACGTTCAGGGGCGACGTCTCGGCGCATCTCATCCAGCGCTGCGTCGTGACGATGGACCCGGTGGAGACGCGCCTGAAAGAGCGAATCGAGCGGCGGTTTCTGCCCGCGCATCGCGTTGAGCCGGAAGATGACTTCGATCCGGAAGGTGAAGATCCGCCCGAGCCTCTGACCGACGAAATCGATGTGGGCGAGATTGCGGCGGAGGCGGCGGCGCTCGCCATCGACCCCTATCCGCGCGCCGACGGTGTGGAGGTCGAGGCGCTTTCAGCCGGGCCGCCGGGTGCAGCCCCGTTGACGGATGAGGCGGTCAAACCCTTTGCGGGCCTTGCGGAGTTGAAACGCAAGCTTGAGGAGAATGGCGGCGACCCGGACTGATCGCGCGGCTGGACACATAGCGTCCGCAACGCCACACTCTGAACTCAGAGGGGCGATAAAGAGGTTGCGGCGTGTCTAAATCTGAGTATGTTCCGCGTCTCGTTTTCGACATTGTCTATTGGGCTTTGGCGTCTTGCGACAGCGCCGGTCAGGTTCGCCTGAGCAGAGCGCCGCGCGGCAAAGCCGGATGGACGAACAATGCGCCGGGACCAATGGGGCCGGGCGAACAAGGACAGAGGTTGAGACATGGCCGTCCCACGCAACAAGGTGACGCGTTCGAAGCGCAATATGCGCCGCGCTCACGACTCGCTGACCGGCTCGGCCCACGCCGAATGCCCGAATTGCGGCGAGCTGAAGCGCCCGCATCACGTCTGCGGAGCCTGCGGTCACTATGATGGCCGCGAAGTGGTCTCTGAGGTCGAAGATTTCGATCTGGACGAAGACGCCGCATAATTTTGCGGTCGCGCCTGCGACCGCAGAACATGTCGCCGCGTTGCCCGTATGAGCAGTCAGACCGTCCTCGCAATTGACGCTATGGGCGGTGATCACGGCCCGGCGGCCGTGGTCGCTGGGCTGGATATCTCCGCGAAAAAGAACGAGGAGCTTCGCTTCATCCTGCATGGGGATGAGGCGGAACTGACTCCGCTTCTCCACCGGCGCTCTGAACTGGAGGACCGGTGCGAGGTCCGGCATGCGCCGGATACGGTCGCGATGCACGACAAACCGTCGCGCGCGATGCGTGCGGCCAAGGGCACCAGCATGTGGAGCTCCCTGGAGTCGGTCGCGCGGGGCGAGGCGCAGGCGGCGGTCTCCTGCGGCAACACCGGCGCGCTGATGGCGATGGCGATGCTGAAGTTGCGCAAATCGCCCGGCGTGCAGCGGCCCGCCATTGGGGTATTCTGGCCGTCACGCTCGAAACAGGGATACAACATCGTCCTTGATGTCGGCGCGGATGTGCGCGCCGAGCCGGAATCGCTGGTGCAATATGCGGTCATGGGGGCGGAATACGCCCGACTTGGCTTTGGCCTGGACCACCCGCGCGTCGGTCTTCTGAATGTCGGCGCGGAAAAGACCAAAGGCAGAAAACAGCTTCAGGAAGCCTCCCAGCTGATCTCCGCCGCTGCGACGGACTGCGCCTTTGAATATGTCGACTTTGTCGAGGGCAGCGACATCCCGTCCGGTCGCGTTGACGTGATCGTGACAGACGGGTTCACCGGCAATGTCGCTCTGAAGACCGCAGAGGGCACGGCGACCTTCATCAGCAACTCGCTGAAACACTCCTTCGCCCATAGCCCTCTGTCCAAACTCGGCGCGCTGTTTGCGTATACGTCGCTGAGACGATTGAAAAAAAAGATCGATCCCCGCCGCGTGAATGGCGGCGTCTTCCTCGGCCTGAACGGCGCCGTGGTGAAAAGTCACGGCTCTGCCGATCCAACCGGATTTTCAGCCGCGATCAAGCTGGCGTGGCGGATGGCGCAGACCGGATTCTCCGATCGTATCGCCGCACAGGTTGCATTGCTGCAATTGGAAGAGAAAAGTGACGATTCCGCGACAAGCGAATCGGAGAGTTCCCAAACATGACCGTCACACGCGCCATCGCCGTAGGATGCGGTTCCTATCTGCCTGAAAAGGTCGTCACGAATGACGATCTGGCCCAGCGCGTGGATACGAGCGACGAGTGGATCACGACGCGATCCGGGATCAAGCGCCGCCATTTCGCGCGCGAGGATCAGTACACGTCCGACCTCGCTATCGAAGCGGCGCGCAGGGCGCTGGATATGGCGGGTCTGACCGGCGCGGATGTCGATCTGATCGTCGTGGCGACTTCAACCCCCGACCAGACGTTCCCATCGACCGCGACCAAGGTTCAGGCGGCGTTGGGCATGGAGGGCGGCTCAGCCTTCGACGTTCAAGCAGTCTGCGCCGGATTCGTCTTTGCGCTGGCGACGGCGGATAACTTCATTCGCGCCGGCGGCGCCAAAACCGCTTTGGTGATCGGCGCTGAGACCTTCTCTCGCATTCTCGATTGGGATGACAGATCCACCTGCGTACTCTTTGGCGACGGCAGCGGCGCGATCGTGCTAAAGGCCGAAGAGTGCGCCGGAGAGACCTCGGATTCCGGCGTTCTGACCACCTGCCTGCATTCGGACGGGCGGCATAACGAGATCCTCTATGTCGATGGCGGCCCCTCCTCCACCGGAGAGGTCGGGTATCTGCGCATGTCAGGCCGCGAAGTGTTTAAGCATGCGGTCACTAAGCTCGCCGACGTGGCGCATGAGGCGATGGATAAAGTCGGCGTCACCAGCGAGGAGATCGACTGGATCGTGCCGCATCAGGCCAATATCCGAATCATCGAGCGCACCGCCAAGAAGGCCGGCGTGCCGATGGAAAAGGTGATCGTCACTGTGCATGAGCACGGAAACACCTCGGCCGCGTCGATCCCCTTGGCGTTGGATGCCGCGGTGCGGAGCGGGAAGATCAACGAGGGCGATTTGCTGCTGATGGAGGCCATTGGCGGCGGCCTCGCCTGGGGATCCGCGCTGCTCCGCTGGTGATTTGCCGCATTGCAGCATTCCCATAAGTGAGTCTTCGCGTTCAAAGCGTCTCGCAACCCTTTGATATTGACTCTATTTCCCGCGCTACGTAGGCTCTTAGCCTGAGACATAGAGCGACTTTTCGTCGATCTGTGCAAACAGCGAGGGGACCGACATGGGCGGCAGCACACTGACGCGCGCCGATCTGAGCGAAGCAGTTTATCGCGAAGTCGGTCTTTCCCGTAACGAATCGGCGGATTTGGTCGAGAGCGTTCTCGCCCATATGTCCGATGCTCTAGTGCGTGGTGAAACAGTAAAAATCTCGTCCTTCGGGACCTTTAGCGTACGTCAGAAAAACGAGCGTGTGGGGCGCAACCCAAAGACAGGGACGGAAGTTCCGATCCCACCGCGCCGAGTGCTCGTGTTCCGACCCTCTCATGTGCTGAAGGACCGGATCAACGAGGGCCAAAGCGGCTAAATAACCGCGGCCTCCACGCACAATTGGAGACCAAGAGGCAATGAGCAAATCGCCATCGGCATTCCGAACCATCTCTGAGGTGGCGGAAGAGCTGGACGTGCCGGCGCATGTTCTCCGATTTTGGGAGAGCAAGTTCGCGCAGGTGAAACCGATGAAGCGGGGCGGCGGCCGCCGCTACTATCGGCCTGCGGATGTGGACCTTCTGCGCGGCATCAGAGAACTTCTTTACACCGACGGGCTCACCATCAAAGGCGTCCAGAAAGTTCTTCGGGAACAGGGTGTTAAGAGCGTCTTCGCCCGGGGCGGAAACGCTGCGGAGGTCGTCATCGAAGTCGAAGAGCGCAAAGTCGCGTCTGGCGGGGGTGGAAGCTCCACCGTGGTCAGCGGCGGCGACTCGCGCCCATCGCTCACGATCGCGCCGACCGATCATAGCGAGGATCCGGTCGTTGATGAGGACGCGGCCCGTCGCGCCCGAATCGAAGCGACGATCCGGCGACTGACTTCGCTGCGCGATCGGTTGCGCGCGAGCGCCTGATCCGCTCGCGGAGCGGCGCGCAAATCCGGTTGCCTCGCCCGGCCCAACCGCTATAACGCGGGCACATGTCGGGCCGTGGCGCAGCTTGGTAGCGCGCTTGCATGGGGCGCAAGAGGTCGTGAGTTCGAATCTCGCCGGCCCGACCAATCCAAAGAACGCCAGTCTTCGGGCTGGCGTTTTTCGTTTCCGGCGTCGCGCGTCGCAGGACGCCGTTGACCCTGCCCCGCCGCGCGGCGAAAGTGCGGGACGCATTTCCCCATTTCTCCAGAAACCGCCAGTGTTCCCATGACCTCACGCGACGCTCAGACCGACCACAAAGCCGGCGTACTGCCCTATCAGGCGATTCGGCGTCTGATCGAGTCGGGCGCCATCAGCGCGGCGCCTGCGGTCGAGACGGCGCAGATCCAGCCCGCCAGCCTGGACCTGAGGCTGGGCGCCAAGGCGTGGCGGGTGCGCGCGAGCTTTCTGGCGGGGCGCGGGCGCACGGTGGCCGAACGTCTGGATGAGTTCGGCATGCATGAGGTCGATCTCAGCCGGGGCGCGGCGCTGGAGCGAGGCTGCGTCTATGTGGTTCCGTTGATGGAACGCCTGCGCCTGCCCGTCGACGTCTCCGCCATCGCCAACGCCAAAAGCTCCACCGGGCGGCTGGACCTGCTGACGCGGCTGATCACGGATGAAGGCGTGGAATTCGACCGGATCGACGCCGGCTATGACGGTCCGCTCTATGCGGAGATCTCGCCGCTGACCTTCTCGGTTCTGGCGCGCCCGGGCGTGCGGCTGAACCAGATTCGGTTCCGGCAGGGCGACGCGCGGGCGTTCACCGACGCCGAGCTGCGCGATCTGCACGAACGCGTGACGCTGGTCGATGTCGACCCGCTGATCCAGGAGGGTTTGGGGTTCTCGGTCGATCTGAGGCCGCGTCAGGACGGCCCCATCGGTTTCCGGGCCAAGCGCCACACCGGGCTGATCGATCTGGAGAAAATCGGCCATTATCCGATTGACGAGTTCTGGGAGCCGGTGGAGGCGCGCGGCGGCGGCGGCGTGATCCTCGATCCGGGGGCTTTCTACATTCTCGTCAGCCGGGAGGCGGTGCATGTGCCGCCTGACTGCGCGGCGGAAATGGCGCCCTATCTCGCCGTCGCGGGCGAGTTCCGCGTGCATTACGCAGGGTTCTTCGATCCCGGCTTCGGGCATGCGAAGACAGGCGGAACGGGATCTCGCGGGGTTCTGGAGGTTCGCTGCCACGACGCGCCGTTTGCGCTGGAGCATGGGCAGATTGTCGGCCGGTTGGTCTATGAGCCGATGCAGCAGACGCCTGAAGTGCTCTATGGATCAGATATCGGATCAAACTATCAGGCGCAGGGGCTGCGCCTGTCGAAGCATTTCAAGCAATAAGGATTATCGCAGGCTCGCACGCGCCGTCTTGCCGCGATACGGCAGGCCCAAGCCGCGCCAGCTTTGCGCCTGATCCTCCGGGTGCTCGCCGCCGGTGAAACCGTAGACCACCGTGTAGATTTCCGAGATGCCGGCCTTGTGCAGGAAGTCCGCAGCGCGCGCCGAGCGTTCCCCCGTGGTCGAGATCAGGATCACTGGCGTGCGGCCCAGCCGACCGCCCCTGTTGGCGACACGGGACTTCAACTCGCCAATGAAATTCGGATTGAGCTGCGGCTGATAGATGGTGTGCCCGCCCAATTTCAGCGGCGCCATGCGCACCCAGGGCACATGCCCGTCCAGACCGTTTGGCGCGCCGTCCTTTTTCAGTTCTTCCGAATAGCGCACATCGATGAAGACGACGCCCGGTCGCTTGGCGGCTTTATGCGCCTCGGACGGGGTCAGATATAGGCCGGACCAGGTGCCCAGCCAGGGCGGAATAAGATAGGGATTGATGCTGCTTTTGAGCTGTCCACTGGCCGCCGCGCCAGCGGAAACGACCGCCATACCCAGAATGGCGCCGGCCAATACACCAGTAAAAATGATTCGCTGAACTTTAAAAACCGCCGAGAAAACAACCATCTCGGACCCCCCACTCACACGCTACTCGAACAAATCTTGATCCTTTTCTTCCGAATCTTCAAGCTCTGTATCGGTTTTTTCCAAATCCGAGAGTCCATTTGGCAACGGCGCATTGTCCAAAAGACCGGCGTCGCGCAGCTCTTTTAGGCCCGGCAGATCGCGCGCGCTTTCCAGCCCGAAATGGTCCAGGAAGGCCTGAGTGGTGACGAAGGTCGCCGGCCGGCCGGGCGTCATCCGACGCCGACCGAACTTGATCCACCCCATCTCCATCAACGTGTCCAGCGTGCCGCGAGAGAGGGAGACGCCGCGCACTTCCTCAATCTCGCCGCGAGTCGCGGGTTGGTGATAGGCGATGATGGCGAGCGTCTCCAACCCGGCGCGCGAGAGCTTTTTCGTCTCCACGGCCTCCTTGCGCATCAGGAAGCTGAGATCGGAGGCGGTTCGGAACGCCCAGCCCTCGCCAACGCGAGTAACTTGAACGCCGCGTCCTTCATAGCGGCGGCGAAGATGCTGGATCGCCTCCGCCGGATCGCTGCCCTCCGGCATCCGGTCCGAGATCTGCCGCACGGTGACCGGCGCGCTGGAGGCGAACAGGATGGCCTCGACCATGCGCTCCTGCTCCGCCATCGGCGGCACGTCGAACAGGGGATCGCCAAACGGGTCGGCAGACGCGTCAGGCGCCGCCGCGCCCTCGGCCGGCGGCTCTTCGTCCGGCGCGTCCTCAGGCGACATTCCGCGCCTCTCGGGCTGCGCGAAGATAAATCGGCTCAAACGCCGCGTCCTGCCGGATCTCCACCTCGCCTCGCTTCGCCATCTCAAGGGTGGCGGCGAAATGGCTGGCCATGGCCGAACGCGCGTCCTCCAGCCGCCAGCCATCGGGGATGAAATCGGCGAGGATCGACCAGTCGAGATCGGCGCCGATCGCCCCGCGCAGGTTCTTCAGCGCGTCCTCGACGGTGTGAAGGCGGCGGCGGCGCACATGCAGCGGCGTGTAATTGTCCTTGGTCTTCACCTGCGCATAGGCGCGCAGCAGATCCAGCAACGAGGCGTCCCACACCGTCCGGCGCGAGGTTACGACGCTTTCCTCCTCGCCGCGCGTAAAGACGTCCCGGCCCAGCTGGTCGCGGGCCATCAGGCGAGCCGCCGCGTCGCGCATCGCCTCCAGCCGCTCGAGCTGGAAGGCGAGATGGGCGGCGAGCTCCTCGGCGCTCGGCCCCTCTTCCTCATCGGGCGGCGGCAGCAAGAGGCGGGATTTCAGATAGGCGAGCCACGCCGCCATCACCAGATAATCCGCCGCCAGCTCAAGCCGAAGACGCTGCGCCGTTTCGACAAACGCCAGATATTGCTCAGCGAGTTTCAGCACCGAGATCTGACGCAGGTCCATCTTCTGGGTCCGCGCCATCGCCAGAAGCATATCCAGCGGCCCCTCAAACCCGTCGAGATCGACGATGAAGGCGTCATCCGGCTCGCGTTCCTCGACAAACAATCCATCAGGCATGCGCCAACTCCCCCCCTAACAGCGCCTGGTGCGTCCCCCAAAGCGCTTCGACATCGGCAAGCTCCCGTTCGGCGCGGGCGCGCGCATCCCGCCGCGCCGCCTCAGCTTGTTCCGCGCGGGCCTCACCGGCGGGCGTCAGGCGCGGCAGCGCGTCGGCGACCGCCTCCATCTCCGCGAGCTCGCCATTGCAATGCAGAACCGCGTCGCACCCCGCTGCGACCGAAGCCGCCGCGCGATCCCCCGGCGCGCCCGACAACGCGCTCATGGAGAGGTCGTCCGTCATCAGGAACCCATCGAAGCCGATGGCGCCGCGGATCACCTTTTCGATCACCTTGGGCGACTGGGTCGCCGGGCGCTCGGGATCAATGGCGTCGAAGACGATATGCGCGGTCATGCCCAACGCCGCATCCTTCAGTGCTTTGAACGGCGCGAAATCCACCGCGTTTAGTTCCTCCAACGAGGCGTCCGCGACCGAATGGGCCTGATGCGTATCGACCTTGGTGCGGCCATGACCCGGCAGGTGCTTTATGACTGGAAGAGCGCCGCCTGCCAGCGTTCCATCGATGACCGCTCGGCCGCGACGGGCGACCTCCTCAGGCGCACGCCCCAACGCGCGCACGCCGATCACATCGTTCGACCCCGGTTGCGGCACGTCCAGCAGAGGCGCGCAATTGACGTCGACGCCCATCGCCGTCAGTTCCAGCGCGATAATGCGGTAGCGCAGCGCCAGCGCGGCCAGAACGTTTTCTTCACCAGAGTCTTGCAGCGCGTCGCAGACCTCCAGCACCGGCGCCCAGCGCTTCCAGGGCGCGCCTCGGAAGCGCGCGACGGTTCCACCCTCCTGATCCACCAGAATGGGCGCGTCCCGGCCCACGGCGTCGCGCAGCGCCGCCGTCAGGCGCGTCACCTGCTCTGGCGTCTCGACATTGCGTTTGAAGAGGATGAACCCCCAAGGGTCCGCCGCTCGGAAAAACGCGACCTCCTGCGGTGTGAGGTCCGCGCCCGCGCAGCCGAAGATTACGGCCCGCGGCGCGGGCACTACCCGCTCCTCGCGACGATGCAGGCCTGTCCGCGCGCCTTCAGGGCCTCGCAGATGGAGACGGCGGACGACCGGTCCTCGAATGGCGCGGCGCGCATCCGGAACAGGGTGCGTCCGCCGGACTTCACCGGCTGGACGATCAATTCAAGACCGGTCAGCAGATCCGAATTGCGGCCCTTGACGATGTCCCATTGCTCGCGAGCGTCATTGTCGCTGCCAAAAGCGCCCAGCTGAATCTGATAGGGCGACTCGGCGGCGGCGATGGCGCGGGCGATCGCGGCCTCGGTCGAGGCGGGAATGCGCGGCGCCTGACGCGCCGGGGCCATCTCATCCTTCGTGGCCGCGGCGGCTTTCACCCGGCCGGGGCGCTTCGCCGGAGACGGCGCCTTGCGCGGGGCGAAAATCGTGGTCTTGATCTCATCCTCAGGCTTGCCAGCCGCGCCCTCGTCCACCGGATCGGGCAAGACAGACGCGCCGGGACTCTCCGGCTCGGGCTCGACCGCGCCGATGGAGGCGATTTCCGGCTGCTCAGGCTGGTCTTGCTGCGTGATGCCGCCGGGCTCGGGCCGGCTGACCATCGGACGGTCCTCGGCGGCGGGACGCTCGGCGCCCGGCGCCAGCGCGATCGCGGCGTTTTCGTCCGCGCCAGAGATCGAATCGTAGACGGCGAGGCCCTGATGCTCGAAACGCACGCCGCCGGGATCCTCCGGCGCGATGCGGTTCGGACCTTCGGCGGCCCGGATCACGGGAACCTCTCGGGCGTCCTGCGAGCCGAGCCGATAGGCCCAGACCACGACGCCGGCCAGAACCGCCAAGGAAATCAATGCGCCAGCGCCAGCGCCGAGCGCGCGCGCAAGTGGGGATCGAGTCGTCGACTCGACGGGTTCGTCGGTAGCGGCGTCGTCGCGCATCGGATCGCAGAGCCTGTATTTCGTCCGCATTTCGCGGGTTATTGCTGCTCAGACCCCGATATGTTGTAGCGCTTCAGCGCATTTCGTTGACCGGGGTCACCCCTAGAATACCAAGACCAGCCGCAATAACAACTGAAACGGCGCGAATAAGTGCAATCCGCGCGCCGGTCAGGGCGGGATCGTCGTCCCGCAAGAACCGCAGCGAGGGATCTTCCTTGCCCCTGTTCCACAGCGCGTGGAACTCCGCAGCGAGGTCATAGAGGTAGAATGCGATGCGATGCGGCTCATGCGCTTGCGCCGCCTGATCCACCGCGCGCGGCCACTCGGCAAGTTTGCGCGCGACCGAAAGCTCCGCCGGATCGGAAAGCGGCGACAGATCCATGGCCCGCAACGCCGCGTCGCCGGACGCCACGCCCGCCTCCTCTGCGCCCCGCAGCACCGACTGCACGCGCGCATGGGCATATTGCACGTAAAAGACCGGGTTGTCCTTGGATTGCTCTTTGACCTTGGCGAAGTCGAAATCCAGCGCGGCGTCGTTTTTGCGCGTCAGCATCACGAAGCGGGTCACGTCGCGCCCGACCTCATCCACCAGATCGCGCAAGGTGATGAACTGCCCGGAACGTTTCGACATCTTGAACGGCTCGCCGCCCTTGAACAGCTTCACCAGCTGGCAGAGTTTAATGTCGAGCGGCGTCTTTTCTTCAGACAGCGCGGCCACGGTCGCCTTCATGCGCTTGACATAGCCGCCATGATCGGCGCCGAACACGTCAATGAGCTGGTCATAACCGCGCTCGACCTTGTCGAAGTGATAGGCGATATCAGCGGCGAAATAGGTCCATCCGCCATCAGATTTCTTCAAAGGCCGGTCGACATCATCGCCATAGGCCGTTGACTTGAAGAGGGTCTGGGGGCGCGGCTCCCAATCTTCCGGGACCTTTCCCTTGGGCGGTTCCAGAGTGCCGATATAGATCAGCCCTTTCTCATCCAGCGCTTCAAGCGCCGCGCCGATCCGCCCGTCCGCATTAAGAGATTTCTCAGAGAAGTAATGATCCATCCGGATGCCCAGAGCCTGCAGATCGTCGCGGATCGCCTTCATCATCTCTTCGATGGCGAATTCGCGCACATCCGGCAGCCAGGAGCTTTCCGGCGCCTCCATCAGGTCGTCGCCAAACGCGTCGGACAACGCCTCGCCCACGGCCTTCAGGTAGCCGCCGGGATAGAGCCCTTCCGGGATCTGCACCACCTCGCCCCGCGCCTCGCGGTAACGCAGATAGGCGGAGCGGGCGAGCACGTCGACCTGCGCGCCGCCATCGTTGATGTAGTACTCGCGCGTGACGTCATAGCCCGCGAAAGACAGCAGATTCGACAAGGCGTCGCCGAACACCGCGCCGCGGGTATGGCCGACATGCAGCGGGCCGGTCGGATTGGCGGAGACGAACTCCACATTCACCTTCTGGCCGCCGCCGGAAAAAGACCGCCCGAACGCCGCGCCGTCCTGCAATGCGGCTGATACGGCGCCCAGCCAGACAGACGACGCAAGGCGCAGATTGATAAAACCGGGTCCCGCCACGTCGACCGTGGCGACGCGAGGGTCGGCTTGCAGTTTCGCCGCCAGCGCCTCGGCGATGTCGCGCGGCTTCATCCGGGCGGGTTTGGCCAGAACCATCGCGGCGTTGGTCGCCATGTCGCCATGCGCGGCGTCGCGCGGCGGCTCAACGGTCACGTTCGAATGGCTCAGTCCTTCCGGCAAAACGCCTTCTAAGGACAAGGCGGCGAGCGAGTCTGCGACAAGGACGCGGATATCGGCGAAAAGGTTCATGGGTTGCGTTCCGGTGCGACGGGGAAGCTTTGCGCGCTCGGTATCATGTGGACGCGCGGGCGTCCAATAGCGGTTCCCGACATGGCCCCTCTCACGCCCGAGCTTGCGGGTCGGTAAGGATCCGGTGCTCCTGCAGCGCGAATCGGTCTGTCATCCCCGCGATGTAATCCGCGACGATTCGGGCGCGGAGCGTGTCGGACACCGCGTGTTTCGCATCCTCGCGCCAGTCCTCCGGCAAAAGCCCCGGCTCATCCATAAAGAGCGCGAAAAGCTCCTTCACCACGCCCGCCGCCTTGGTGCGCATTCGCTGCACCTTCCAATGGCGATACATGCGGGCGTAAAGAAAGGCGCGGATCTCATTGAGATCGCGCAGCACACCCGCCGAGAACGCGATCACCGGGTCAGAATGTGCGCGAATCTCGGCAGCGTCACCGGCGTCCAGTTCCTCCAGGCGGTTCGCGCTTTCCTGCAGCACATCCTCCACCATCAGGCCGAAAACGCGGCGCAGCGCTTCATGCTGTCGTCTCTGCGGCTCCAGATCCGGATAGAGGCCGTCCACCCGGTCGAAACTGGTGCCGACCAACGGCAATTCCCGCACCTCGTCCACCGTGAACAGCCCGGCGCGCAAACCATCGTCGAGATCATGATTGTTATAAGCGATATCGTCGGACAGTGCGGCCACCTGCGCCTCGGCGCTCGCCTGGGTATGAAGCTCCAGATCGTGCCGGGCGTTGTAATTGGTGAAGCCCGCGTTCAGATCATCGCCGTGATCCTGCGGACCTTCCGTCAGCGGCCCATTGTGCTTGGCGATGCCCTCCAGCGTCTCCCAGGTCAGGTTGAGGCCATCGAATTCGGCGTAGCGCCGCTCCAGCTCGGTTACGATCTTCAGCGCCTGCGCGTTGTGATCGAACCCGCCATAGGCCGCCATGCACTCATGCAACGCGTCTTCGCCGGTATGCCCGAACGGGGTGTGGCCGAGATCATGCGCCAACGCGACCGCCTCGCTGAGCTCTTCATTCAGGCCCAGCGGGCGGGTGATGGAGCGGGCGATCTGGGCGACCTCGATCGAATGGGTCAGACGAGTGCGGTAATAGTCGCCCTCATGCTCCACAAAGACCTGGGTTTTATGCTTCAGCCGGCGAAAGGCCGAGGAATGAATAATTCGGTCGCGATCCCGCTGGAAACAGGACCGATGCGCGCTCTCTCGCTCGGCATGCAGGCGTCCGCGCGATTCGGCGGGATTGGCGGCGTAAGGCGCGGTTTGAATCTGGCTCATCGCTCTTATATATCCTGCCCGGGGTTGGCGACAGAGAGCGAACGCCATACCTTTATGGATATCCGCGTCGGCTCGCCCGTTTGGCGACCGCGCTTATAACGCAATCGGATAGGACGCCAAACCCATGGACCTGCGTCTGCCAGTGACCGTCACCGACCGGGCCTTCGCCCGGCTTGAGGAGATCGCCGACGCCTCTGGCGCGGCGAAAGCGTTGCGCGTGGCCGTGCTTGGCGGCGGATGTTCCGGCTTTCAATATGAGATCCAACTCGAGGACGCGCCGGCCACCGACGATCTGGTGATCGAGAAGAATGGGATGCAGGTGCTGATCGACCCCGCCTCGCAGCCATTCCTCGAAGGGTCTGTGATCGACTTCACCGATGAGTTGATCGGCGCGCGTTTCGCTGTGCAGAACCCGAACGCCTCCTCCACCTGCGGCTGCGGCACCAGTTTCTCAATATGACGGCTTACCGCCCCCGCGAGGTTCAGCCGCTTGCGCTGGCCCAACGCGGAGACTGGCGGATCAAGCGATATGCGATCCTGAGCGAGGGCGCGTCCATCGACCCGATCGCCGTCGACGCCGCGCTGGAGGCTGGTGCGCGAGCGCTGCAAGCCGCTGAAGCAGAGAGCGGCGACATCCCCCACCAGAATCTGGGTTTTCAGCTGATCCATTTCGGCGAACATGCCGTGTGGGCGCCGATATTCTGGTGGGTGCTGGGCGACAATCTGTCAAGCGCGATGTTTCGCGCGCCACTCGCCGATCCAACCGCCTTCGCGGATATGGCTGCGACCGGCCTGATCGGGTGCGTGTGGGAGATGGGCGTGGTCGACTTCGAGCGCCGAACCTGGATCGAAACGATGCTGAAGGCTGAAGGCGATCAAGCGGCGGCGAGAGACGCTTACCTTTCCCGCCGCCTGACCGGTCTCGTTTAGCCAGCCTTTATCGGCTTCACACGGCATCCGATGACGCCGGACGAGCCATTGTTCCAAAGATACCGGCACCGGAAATCCTCCCCGTCGGAGGAGATGGAGACGCAACCGCCTGTCCAGCCCCGCGTCCGGGCGAGACACACGCGCGAATCCTCCCGACTCTCGACTGCGGTGAAGATGCCGGGCATGAAGCGCGAACCGTTCCAGATATGAACCCGCGCCGCGCCGCCCTTCAGGAACTGAATGCGGTGCGACTGCGGATGGCCGAGTTTAACCTCGGTCCCCGAAGCCCCGCCAAATCGATCAAGAACCTCATTGGCCGAAACCGGCGCAAATTTCGCGGTGACCACGGCGTCAGATTGCTGCGCAACGCCCTGCTCCGTCAAACCTGCGACAAGCCCAATCGCCAAACCAAACGCAAACGCCAGATTAGAAATGCCTACTCTCTTCAACATGCGCACCTCACTTTGCTCGTCCCCCAACCAATTCCGGAATCCTAGTAAAATTCCGTGTTTTTGTCGACGAATTTCTTAATTATTTGGTTAAAGATATTTTAATAAGTATATGTAAAAAATAATACTTTGCGTTAACCTATTGTTAAGACTCTGCTTTGCCGGCCTCGCGACGTGTCGCGGTCGCCCGGCGACGCCGCTCCACACAGGGTAACTTGGCGGGCGTCAGCCAGAAGATGAGAAACCCCAGCGTGAATCAGCCCTGCCGCGCTCTCGCTCGCGGACAGGTTTAACTTAACGATGCTGATGGCCGGAACATGGCGGCGGCGGGGCCTCGTCGGGGCGATTTTGGCCCCATGTCGAGGCGACGAGCGAGGCTCAGCTGGCGCGGATCGGCGTGACCCGGCAGCCGATCTTTCCGGTGGCGCCATTGTTCCAGAGATACTGGCAGAGAAAATCCTGACCGTTGGTCAGCATGGTCAGACACCCGCCGGTCCAGCCCCGCGTGCGCGCGAGACAGATGCGCGCGCCCTGCCGGCTTTCGACGGATGTGAAGACGCTGGGCCGATGACGCGCGCCGTCCCAGATATAAACGCGCGCCGCGCCGCCCTTGAGAAACTGGATCCTGTGCGACTGCGGATGGGCCAGGGCGACCTCCGCCCCTGACGCGCCGCCAAAACGATCCAGGATCAGTTCAGCGGAGGCCGGTCCATAGGTCAACGGCGCGACATCGACTTGCCCGCTCTGGCCTGAGCCGACGGACGCGCCGCGCTGGCGTTCCAGCCAAGCGCGCTGTTCAGGCCCAACGCCGTTCACAAACTCTCCGGAGTAGTCCGTCGATGAGGGGCCAGACGTGGCGGACGCCTCACCGCCTGAGGTATTCGGCGCGGGATCACCGCCGCCGCATCCCGCAGCGATCATGAAGATTGCGCCAATCGCGCCAACGCGCGCTCTGCTCAACATATCGTATACGCCTCTTTTCATCGCACCATATAGCCAATGCGCGATTCGGTCGACGGCCATCGCCGAGAGCGGTTGACGAGGTCTCGTTCCGCGCCCACTCTGCTCCGGCCCGCCACCTCTGACCCGAGCAGCCCATGAAAATCGCGACGTTCAACATCAACGGAATCAAGGCGCGCCTGCCCGCCCTGCTCGACTGGCTGAAAGAGGCCGAGCCGGATGTGGCGCTGCTTCAGGAAATCAAGTCGGTCGATGAGAACTTCCCGCGCCAACCGATTGAAGACGCGGGCTATAATGTCGTCACTCATGGGCAGAAATCGTTCAATGGCGTGGCGATCCTCTCCAAACGCCCGGTCGAGGACGTGGTGCGCGGCCTACCGGGCGATGATGAGGATGAGCAAGCGCGCTGGATCGAGGCGACGGCGTTCGGCGACAAGGGCGCGGTGCGGGTCTGTGGGCTTTACCTGCCCAACGGCAATCCGGCGCCGGGGCCGAAATACGACTACAAGCTGGCGTGGATGGAGCGGCTTCGCGCCCGCGCCGAGGACCTGCTGGCGGCCGAGGAGCCCGCCCTGATGGCCGGGGACTATAACGTCATCGCCGAGGCCGACGACGCGCATTACCCTGATAACTGGCGGGACGACGCGCTGATGCTGCCCGATACGCGGGCGGCGTGGCGGCGGGTGGTGAACTTAGGCTTCACCAACGCGCTGAGGGCGCTGCACCCGGAGCCTATGACCTACAGCTTCTGGGACTATCAGGCGGGCGCCTGGCAGAAGAATAACGGCATCCTGATCGACCATATCCTGCTGACGCCGCAAGCCGCCGATCTACTGGTGGCTTCAGGCGTCGACAAGGCGATCCGGGGCCGCGAGAAACCCTCGGACCATGTGCCGGTGTGGTGTGAGTTGGGGGTATAGATTGATTGGAACCCTAGCGAAGCTTTGAAGACAATGTAAAAAGCTCGTCGTACAAGCTGTTAAGCAAATCGATGACGTCTCCCAACGATTTTTGTGTCCGACGTTTTGCTCGCTTTAAGTCCCCAGTCAAGTTTGGCAGACCTTGCACTGTCTCACGCAGAGAAGCGGCACTATCCAAAAAAGTTTTCAAACCAAATATCGAAGAATTCACGCCCTCATATAGCGCACTGAAATCAGTTTCTTCTTTTGTTGAGCTGGATATTTCTTTTGCTTCTTTTAAGTACAAATTTAGTATGCTTGAAAGATTTTTCGCATCACCGTCGATTCCGACGACTATAATATCAAGCCTCCCTGAGACCCCATCGAGCAATCTCGCGCACTTGTTTACAAGCACCTTTTGCTTAGCTCTGCTCGCATTCTGCAAACCAGTTGTTTCTTTGGTAATTTCATTTGCGCCCTCCGCAGCACCGTTTAAAACCTCCCCAATTTCCTGCACTCCGGCACCAACAACTTCCAAACTCTCAATTAGCTGCTCCTCCAGCTCGAAGAAACCGAGGTCCTCGTCGACCTCCGCGCCACATTGCGTAGCTGATACAGATCCACCCTCGTCTCCGGCACCGTCTTCAAACCCCGGACCCTTCATTAACCTTTTAATATTTTCAACGATATCTAAGTTCAATTTTCGCACTAACTCAGAATGATCTGAAAATCTCCCGTAATATACCTCGAGACTCTCACACTCTTTTTGAAATTCCTTTACTTTTGCGATCTCTTCTATATCGATCTCTTCTATATTCAGTGATACATTTTTAAAGTAAACTATTACAGAAACACCCTCTCCATTTTGGAATCTTTCAATGGCAGATTTTATTTCCTCTATGGTTCCCGATGGGTGGTTTTCAGTTAGAGTTCCTATTCGCGAGCCGATGATGCCAACACACAAGTCAATTTCCGGCAGATTGACATCTGAGTTAATAATGCTTTGCGGTTCGCCTCCAATGCCCGGGCTGGAATCGGTCTCCCAACGCACGGCTTCGAGAATTACGCCTTGTTCCGAGAGACCGCGACTTGCATCCTTTATTGCATCAGCAACGATCTGACGCTCTTCCTTCAGATCGCCAGGTGACGCGATTAGACACCTAAATCTTCGAACGAAGTCAGGCATCCATCACAAATCCGGATAGGAGTGCCGCTCGGCCCCGCCGCCCGGATGGGTCACGGCGCCGTCCTGCGCGGGCCCAGCGAGTTGGGCGTATTTCCAGAGCGCGCCGGAGCCATAGATGGTCTCGCGCGGGCCGGACCACGCTTCACGCCGCGCGGCCAGCTCGTCATCCGACAGATCCACGTCGATCGTCCCCGCTACCGCGTCCAACGAGATCACGTCGCCGTCTTTCAAGAGCCCGATCGGGCCGCCGACCGCCGCCTCCGGCCCGACATGGCCGACGCAGAAGCCGCGCGTGGCGCCCGAGAACCGGCCGTCGGTGATCAGCGCCACTTTTTTGCCCATGCCCTGCCCTGAGAGCGCGGCGGTGGTCGCCAGCATCTCACGCATGCCGGGGCCGCCGCGCGGGCCTTCGTTGCGGATGACGATGACCTCGCCTTCCTCATATTCGCGTTTCTTGACCGCTTCGAACGCGTCTTCCTCGGACTCAAACACGCGGGCCGGGCCGGAAAACCGCAGCTGATCCTCGGTCATGCCCGCCACTTTCACGATGGCGCCTTCGGGCGCGAGGTTGCCCATCAGGCCGACGACGCCGCCGGTGGGGGTGATCGGCTGATCGACCGGATAGATGACCTTGCCGTCCGCCTCCCGCTCGATGGTCTCCAGCTCCTCACCCATAGTGCGGCCGCTGGCGGTCATGCAATCGCCGTGCAGATAGCCGCCTTTCAACAGCTCTTTCAGCACCACCGGCACGCCGCCGACTTCGTAGAGATCCTTGGCGACATAGGCGCCGCCCGGCTTCAGGTCGACGAAATAGGGCGTGTCCTTGAAGATGTCGCAAACGTCCTGAAGGTTGAAGTCGATCCCGGCCTCATGGGCGATGGCGGGCAGGTGCAGCCCGGCGTTTGTCGAGCCGCCGGTGCAGGCCACGACGCGGGCGGCGTTCTCAAGGCTCTTGCGGGTGACGATGTCGCGCGCGCGAATATTGTTCGCCAGCATGTGCATCACCGCCCGGCCCGCAGCCTCGGCATACTGATCGCGGCTTTCATAAGGCGCCGGAGCGCCCGCCGAATTCAGCAGCGCAAGGCCGATCGCCTCAGACACGCAAGCCATGGTGTTGGCGGTGAACTGGCCGCCGCAGGCGCCCGCAGACGGACAGGCGACCGCCTCCAGCTTCTCCAGCTCGCAGGAGGACATGGTCCCGGCCTGATGCTTGCCGACCGCCTCAAACACGTCCTGTACGGTCACATCCTTGCCATCCAGCCGACCCGGCAGGATCGAGCCGCCATAGAGGAACACCGAGGGCGTATTCAGGCGCACCATGGCCATCATCATGCCCGGCAGGGACTTGTCGCAGCCCGCCAGCCCGACGATGGCGTCATAGGAATGGCCGCGCATGGTCAACTCCACCGTGTCGGTGATCGCCTCGCGACTGACGAGGGAGGACCGCATCCCCTCATGCCCCATGGCGATGCCGTCGGTGACGGTGATGGTGGTGAACTCGCGGGGCGTGCCCAGCGCCTCCTTGACGCCCAGCTTCACCGCCTGCGCCTGCCGGTTGAGCGAGATGTTGCAGGGCGCGGCCTCGTTCCAGCAGGTGGCGACGCCGACGAAGGGGCGGTGAATCTCCTCCTCGCTCAAGCCCATCGCATAATAATAGGACCGATGCGGCGCGCGTTCGGGCCCCTCTGTCGTATGGCGGCTGGGAAGCTTGGACTTGTCGAATGGGCGAGCGTCCATCTGAGGTCTCCTGAGATCTGAACCCGGCAAAATGACCGAGTCGGATGGTGGTCCGACATCTTTCGGGCGCGACCCTAACGGCGCAGTTCGTGCGATTCCAGCCGATTGAGGGTATATTGAGCGGCATCAATGCGGCCGCACATAAAACGCCGCCATACTTTGCCGGTCCGCAGGCGATGTTTGCGGACGTTACGTAGAGGAGATGTTTGATGACCGACTCAGAGAATGCGCTCTACCGGAAACCCCGATCCGCCGATGACGGCCTGAAGGCCAAGCATTACGCCGATGTCGAGCGCGCAAAGGCAGGCGCGGAATCGACCGAGAAAGGCCAGGCGCTGAGCCGCAAGCCCAGAGACGAAAACGGCGAGCGGGCGAAGCGATTCGCCGATATTGAGCGGCGTGGCGAGGGTTGACGCGACCGCTCTGATCGCCTTGGGTGCGGACAAGCGGCGCCGCAGGGGCGCCTGATTCAGGTTCCCCGACGGAGACGCGCATGCCACCGCTCCTCGACAGGTATATCGCGCCCGCGCGGACGCGGCGCAGCGTCTGGCGCGTGATCGGCGCGACGGTCGTTATCGGGCTCGTCTGGCTGCTTTGGGTCATGGCGGTGGTGCTCGCGAGCGTCGGATACGATATCGTCGTGGCCGGCGTCCCGGCGGCGGACGCGATGGCGAACAGCGCAAATTTCCTCACCTCAGGCGGCCCCGGCTCGATCCTCGCGATCATGTTCACGTTTTTCGGCGTATGGATCGGGCTTTGGCTGGCGCTCAAACTGTTTCACAAGCGCCCGTTCGGCACGCTGTTCTCGCCTGAGCGCCGCATTCGCTGGAGGGAGTTCGGCGCCGGGTTCCTGCTCTCCGCCGTCTTCTTCGTGCTCTCGGTCGGCGTGGCGCTGATCCTGGTCGGCGCGCCTCAGCGCAGCGATCTGAGTTTCGGATTCTGGGCGGTCTGGATCGTCCCACTGATTGTCGGCGTGTTTTTTCAGGCGACGGCGGAAGAGTTGCTGTTTCGCGGCTACTTCCTGCAGCAACTGGCGGTCTGGTCGCGCAATCCGATCGTATGGGCGGTGCTGCCATCGCTGTTTTTCGGCGCCTTGCACCTCAATCCCGCCCAGTCGCTCAGCGCAAACCTACTGATTGTCGCGATCACCTTTCTGGTCGGAGTGATCACGGCGGCGCTGGTCTGGCGCACCGGCTCTCTCGCCGCGGCGATGGGTTTGCATGTGGGCGTAAACGTGCAGGCGCTGGCATTGGTCGGCGCCGCGGAGTCGCCGCTGACCGGTGGACAGCTTTGGTTGTTCGACGCCGGCAGCGCGACAACGCTCTACACGATCGACGCGATCAGCGTGGTCGCCCTGCTCGCGTTGATCCTGTCGCCATGGAACCCGGTGCGGCCGCAATCAGCGCCCAACCCGCTACCCCAGTTCGGCGATACGCGCAGCGGCGGCTGAGAGCTTTTCGGCTTCCGCCTGCGAGGCCGTTAGCCGCTCGCGCTGTTCGGCGACCACCGCTTCCGGGGCCTTGGCGAGGAAATTCTCGTTGGCGAGCTTTTTCTCCAGCCCGCCGATTTCCTTCTGAACCTTGCCCAGCGCCTTCTCCAGCCGCGCTTTTTCGGCCGCGATGTCGATCACATCGGCCAGCGGCAGGCAGAGCGTCGCGCCTTCGAGCGCCAGCGTAACCGCGCCTTTCGGGGCCTCGGCGGCCGCATCGATGGAGGCGATGCGCGCCAGACGCCTGAGCAGCGCGTCGCCGCCCGCCAGCCGCGCCTTGGCGGTCTCGTCCGCCTCCACCACCAAGAGCGGGATTTTCGCGCCTGGCGGCACGTTCATCTCCGCCCGAACCGAACGGACCGCCTCGATCGCCTTGACCAGCCAATCCATCTGAGCGTCCGCCTCCGCATCCGCCATGCCGGCGGCGGTATAGGCGGGCCAGTCGGTGTGGATCAGCGGCTGGGCGCGATCCTCCGACAGCACCAACCAAAGCTCCTCGGTGATGAAGGGCATGATCGGGTGCAGCATGATCAGGCACTGGTCCAGCGCCCAGGCGGCGGTGGCGCGGGTCTCGTCCTTCGCCGGGCCGTCATCGCCCTGCAAAAGCGGTTTGGAGAATTCCAGATACCAGTCGCAATAGACGCCCCAGATATGGGCGTAGAGCGCGGCGGCGGCGTCGTTGAAGCGGAACGCCTCCAGCGCCGCATCGACGCTTTCGCGCACGCGCGCTGTTTCGCCTACGATCCACTTGTTGACGGTCTCGTTCACCGCGTTCGGATCGAAGCCTGCGACGGGCGCGCATTCGTTCATCTCCGCAAAGCGCGCCGCGTTCCAGATCTTGGTACCGAAATTGCGGTAGCCCTCGACCCGGCTGGTCGCAAGCTTCAGGTCGCGCCCCATCGCCGCCATCGAGGTCAGCGTGAAGCGCAGAGCGTCGGCGCCGTACTCATCCACGATCTCCAGCGGATCGATGACGTTGCCCTTGGACTTCGACATCTTCTGGCCGTTCTCGTCGCGGACGAGGGCGTGGATATAGACCGTGTCGAAGGGCACCAGCGGCTCGCCCTCCTGATCCTTCATGAAATGCAGGCCGAACATCATCATCCGGGCGACCCAGAAGAAGATGATGTCGAAGCCGGTGGAGAGGACAGAAGTCGGGTAATACCGTTTCAGCGCCGCGTCGTCATCGGGCCAGCCGAGGGTCGAGAACGGCCAGAGCGCCGACGAGAACCAGGTGTCGAGAACGTCGGGGTCGCGCTCGAGATCGACTGGTTTCCCGTAATGTTTCTCGGCGCTTGCAGCGGCTTCCCCCGCGGTAGCCTCACAGAAGACTTCGCCATCAGGCCCATACCAGACCGGGATCTGATGACCCCACCAGAGCTGGCGGGAGACGCACCATGGCTCAATGTTTTCAAGCCAGTGGAAATAAGTCTTCTCCCAGTTCTTCGGGACGAAGGACGTGTCGTCGTTGCGGACATGCGCCAGCGCGGGTTTGGCCAGCGTCTCCGCATCCACGAACCACTGATCGGTCAGGTAAGGCTCGATGACGACGCCGGAGCGGTCGCCATAGGGGATGGTGTGCGGGTTGTCCTCGATATGATCCAGCAGGCCCCGCGCCTCCATCATCGCGAGGACCTGTTTGCGCCCCTCGAACCGCTCCAGCCCGTCGAGCGCCAGCACTTCGTCCAGATCGGCCGAGGCCGGAACGTCCTCGACGAAATCGGCCTCATCTTTCAGTTTCAGATGCGCCGTGGTGTCGAAGATGTTGATCATCCTCAGGTTCTGGCGCTTGCCGACCGCGAAATCGTTGAAGTCATGCGCCGGTGTCATCTTCACCGCGCCCGAGCCCTGCTCCGGGTCGGGGTATTCATCGGCGACGACCGGGATACGGCGCCCGACCAGCGGCAGGATCACGTCCTTGCCGACGATGCTCTTGTAGCGCTCATCATCGGGGTGCACGGCGACGCCGGTGTCGCCCAGCATGGTCTCGGGCCGGGTGGTGGCGACGGTGACGTAATCGCGGGTCTCGCGCAGGGTCTCGTTCCCGTCCGCGTCCTTCTCGACATATTCGTAGGTGGCGCCGTCGGCGAGCGGATAGCGGAAGTGCCACATCTTGCCCTGCACGTCGCGCTGCTCGACCTCGAGGTCGGAGATCGCGGTCTCGAAATGCGGGTCCCAGTTGACCAGCCGTTTGTCGCGATAAATCAGGCCGTCATTGTAGAGCTGGACGAAAACCTTGAGGACGGCGTGCGACAGCCCCTCATCCATCGTGAACCGCTCGCGGGAATAGTCGCAGGATGCGCCGAGGCGGCGAAGCTGCTCCATGATCGTGCCGCCGGATTCCTCTTTCCATTCCCAGACGCGCTTCAGGAACGCCTCGCGACCCATTTCGCGGCGGGAGATGTTGCCTTCCTCGGCCAGCTTGCGCTCGACGACCATCTGCGTCGCAATGCCCGCATGATCGGTGCCGGGCTGCCACAGCACGTCCTGACCCTGCATACGGCGCCAGCGGGTCAGAAGGTCCTGCAGCGTGTTGTTGAACGCATGGCCCATATGCAGCGAGCCGGTCACGTTGGGCGGCGGGATCACGATGCAATAGCTGTCCGCGCCGGGCTTGGCGTTCGCCCCGGCCTTGAAGCGGTCCTCCGCCTCCCATTTTGCGAAGATGCGCTGCTCCGCCTCGGCGGCGTTGAAATTCTTCTCGATCGGCATGTCTGGCTGACCCGTTCCCGCGTGAAATCGCGGGTTCTTACCCTGCGGGCGGGCGGAGGGAAAGAGCGCGCGACGGCGCGGGCGTCCACAGGCCGGATTCGCAGTCGCCGAAACGTGAGGTGACGCGGGGACCGAACGGCCTAACCTGCGTAGCCATTGCGGAACGCCCTTACGGAGATCCAGAGATGCCCCTGCTGCGCCTGATGCTGCCCGTCCTGCTCGTCGCGCTCGCCTTCGGCGCGGCATCCTCCCCGGCGCGGGCCGAGGAGATGAGCCTTGAGCGGATGAACGCGCTGATCGAGCGTGTGGGATCGGGCGTGACCCGCAACGACGGTATGTGGGAGTTCGCGCTGGAGGACGTGCCGGTGATGGTCGTCACGGATGTCCGCGCGGACCGGATGCGGATCATGACGCCGATCCGCAGCGCCGACAGGCTGACCCCGGCCGAGACGCTGCGGCTGATGCAGGCCAATTTCGACAGCGCGCTCGACGCCAGATACGGCGTGGCGCAGGGCGTGCTCTGGAGCACCTATATCCACCCGTTCGGCGCGCTGCAGGATGAGGAGTTCCTGTCCGGTCTAGGGCAAGTGGTGAACCTCGCCCTCACCTATGGCTCCAGCTATTCGTCAGGCGCGCTGGTGTTCGGCGGCGGCGACAGCTCCGAGATCGAGCGGCGCGAACTGATCGACAAGCTGCTGGAGCAGGGTGAGAAGATCTAATAACCTACACGCTACGCGGGACTTTCCGCACGGGGTGGAGGGGTAGGATTGAGCGTTAGACCTGTCTCATTTTGGCGGCTGATGCGCAGCTGGACGCTAACACTCTCTTTGATAACTATTGCCTTCGGCGTGTTGCTCACCTTGCTGGGCGGCCACGCAGTCTCGAACGACGCCCGATTGATATCCAGCGGAATTGCCGCAAAGGGCCGGATTGAGAAGCTGTACCAAGTGACGGAAGTGAGCGACAGCGGCAGCGTGCGGAAAGAATACTGGGTCGCCTATACTTTTGCCGATCAAGCAGGCCGGACAATTCGCCGAGAAACGCGCATTCGCAACCTCGACTGGTTGAAACTGAAAGTAGGACGGCCAATCGACGTCCGCTACGTCCCCGATGAACCGTCCATCAATGCGCCACTGCGGAATTTGGACACCAATTTTGGTTGGTGGTCTGGAATTGTCGGCTCATTAATTATCGTGCTCGGCTGCAGTGTCGTTTGTTGGAAGGCTTGGACCGCTCACCAGATCCGGAGAGTCGCGAGTACCGGCTTTCTTGTTTTTGGGAGGGTGACGGGCTTCACGTTGAAGCGGACCAAGCACTTCGGATCCAGTTACCGACTGACCGCCGCATTTCTCGATGACAACGGGCGGTCTGGTTCTGCGCTAAGCCTCTTTAAGCGCCCAACCAGTGACTTCGATTTACTACGAGAGTTTCCGATTCCGATCATCTACGACCCGGACGACCTATCGAAAGCGTATTGGGCCGACGAGATCAGCGAACCCGAGTGATCCTCATCGCCGCCGATCCAGCCGTGTCGCCAACGTGATCAGCGTCTCGCTGTCCCGCACGCCTTCAATATCGCCGATCTGATCCAGCACCCCGTCGAGATCCGCGGTCGAGCGCGCGGCGACCAGCGCCACCATGTCCCAGCGACCGGACGTGGTGTGCAGGCGCTCGATTTCCTCGATGCGTTTCAGGCGCGCGACCACGGGCGCGGTCGCCCTCGGCTCCACCGCCATCAGCACGGTGGCGCGTATCAGCTCCCGCCGCGCGGGATCGCCCAGACGCAGCGTATAGCCCTTGATCGCGCCCGAGGTCTCCAGCCGTTCGATCCGCGCCTGAACGGTGGTGCGCGACAGGCCGACCCGGCGGGCCAGCTCCGCCGTTGGCATCCGCGCATTCTGCGTGAGCAGCGTCAAAAGTCGGTGATCTTGCTCGTCCATCGGAAATATCGCCCCTATATGAGCATTACGCCGATGATACCGACGATATGCCCAATATTCGAGTCATATTGCGCATTCCGTCTGATCGATTCTGACAGTAAATGGGCGCATCCTTTGTTGATCGGGACCATCGTCCCGCCAAGGGTGTTTTTTTGGAGTTGAGAGCATGACTGCGATCCGTGGACACTGGGCCTCGCCAGAGGCGTATCTTTCGGCCGAAAAGCCGGAAGAGCCGGTGTTTTGCCTCTCGACGACGACGCTGACCCAGACGGCGCGGTTCTTCCTGACCGAGTTTCCCGGCGAGACGGCCTATGCGGTCAAGGCGAACCCGGAGACAACAATCCTGCTGAGCCTGATCGCAGCGGGCGTCGGTCGGTTCGACGTCGCGTCGCCCGAGGAGATCGCCAATGTGATCGACCTCGCGCCGCATGCGACGCTGCAATACAACAACCCGATCAAGTCCCGCGCAGAGATCATGTTCGCCCTCAAACGCGGCGTCCGCTCCTTCGCCGCCGACTCGGCGTTGGAGATCCGAAAAATCGCCGATTGCGCGGGCGCGACGCCGGTGACGATCTCGGTGCGCTTCCGCCTGCCGATCCTGACCGCCGCTTATGATTTCGGCGCGAAGTTCGGTTGCGAGCCGGCGACGGCGGCCGACCTGATGCGCCTCGCGGCCTCGCTGGGCATGGCGGCGGACCTGACCTTCCATCCGGGTTCGCAATGCGTCAGCCCGCTGACCTACGCGGCCTATGTCAGCGCCGCGGCCGAAATCGCGAAAGCGTCGGGCATCCGCCCCAAAGTTCTTAATGTGGGCGGCGGATTCCCTGTCGACCGCCTCGGACCCGATCAGGCCCCGCCGCGCCTGCCCGCCTATTTCGCGGCGATCAAATCCGCCGTCGCCGACGCGTTCGGTTCGGACGCGCCGGATCTGGTGTGCGAGCCGGGTCGCGCTATGGTCGGCACAAGTTGCGCGCTGATCACACGGGTCAAACTGGCCCGCGAGGACGGCGCGGTGTTCCTGAACGACGGCGTCTATGGCGGGCTTGGCGAGGCGCCGCTGCTGAACTCCACCAACCGGTTCCGCGTCGTCGATTCCGAGGGCCGCCCCCGCACCGGCGCGCCCCGCCCGGCTGTTTTCTTTGGGCCGACCTGCGACTCGCTGGACCGGCTGCCGGGCGATCTGATCGCGCCCAGCGACATCGCCGAGGGCGATTTCGTGATTTTCGAAGCGATGGGCGCTTATGGATCGGCGACCACGACGCGGTTCAACGGCTACGCCGCGACGACCTATGCGCCGGTCGCGTCGCTGAACTGAGCATCACGATCGAATTGTCAGTCGTCGCCCAGATTTGAGAGCATGGCTTTCAGCTCGGCGCGCACGGCCTTGCGCGCTTGCTTTTTACGGCCTTCCTCCAACCCGGCGAAATTGCTTTTCGCCTCGGCGACATGCCGATCGACGGTCTCGGTGACGGCCTTCTTCAGCTCCCCAAGGCGCTCTGACAGCACTTCCTCGACCAGCGGTCCGACAGAGGCGCGGACGATGCGTTCCATCACTTCCGGTTCCGGCCGCGCGGCCTGGCGGATCAAGGCACCGATCTCAGGATTGGACGTCACCGCCTCCATCACCGATTTCTGGACTGATTTCTGCACGGTCTCGGCGACCGAGGCCTCCACCATGGCGCGGATCTGCGCCTCATCCAGCGCGGGCGGTGGCGCTGGCTCAGCCGCCATCGGCACCTCGCCCCAAACGCGCATCTCTTCGGTCAAAAGCAGTTCGGGCATGCCTTCGCCGGACGCGCCGTCTGAGACCGCCCGGCCAATTTTGGAAAGGACATCGACCACCGACTCGCCGGAATTCACGGAATTATCGGTCATCGTCTGGCTCCCACACCCCAAGCCCCGCGATCAGGCGCAGGGACTGGCGCAGACTATAGTCGTGCGGCGACAGAGCGGCAACTCGCGGTCCGGCGGGCGAGTCAGGCTTGACGATGATCACGGGCGCCAGCTTCTTTCCCACTCGGTGGTGTCGTCCCGGTCAAAGCCGAAGAGACGGTCCTGCGCGGAGTCGTGGTAGAGCGTCGGGTCGTAGAGTTCGACCTGAAGACCCAGATCCGCCGCGGTGAAGCTGCCCACCGCGACCAGCAGGTTGACGACCGCCACATATTCGTTGCGCTCCGCGTCGATCAGCAGCGTGCGCGCATCCAGAAGCTCCTGCTCCGCATCCAGCACGTCCAGCGTGGTCCGCACGCCGGCTAGCGCCTCCTGCTGCACGCCGTCGAGGGCGATCGCGTTGGCGCGCACCGATTCCCGCTGCGCCACGATGGCTGCGCGAGAGACGTCGAGATCGGACCAGGCGATAGCGGTGTTCGCATCGACGCTGCGTCCCACCGCGCCGATATTCGCCAGCTGTTGGCTGGCCGCCGCCTGAGACTGACGCACGCCCGCATAGGCCGCGCCGCCCTGATAGAGCGGGATCGTCGCGCTGACACCGACGGCGGCCTCTCCGCCGTCGAACCCGCTGGTGCTGGTATCGCCATCCGCATAAGCCAGCGTGCCGGTCAGATCGAGGCTGGGCAGCAACTCGCCGATCGCGGTTTTCACATCGCGGCGGGCGGCCGCCTCGTCAAAGCGCGCGGAGCGAAGGTCGGGGTTGTTTTCCCGCGCAATCACCAGCGCCTCATCCAGCGACGCCGGAACATTCGGCAATGCGGGCGGCGGCGCCAAATCGCCGGGAAGCTGGCCGACGATCTCCTGATAATTCCGTTCGCTTTGCGCCAACTGGCCCCGGCTTGTCGCCAGGTTGCTGCGCGCATCGGCCAGACGGGCTTCGGCTTGGCTGACGTCGGTGCGGGTGATCTCCCCCACCTCGAACCGGTCCCGCGCGGCCTGAAGTTCTTCAGCGATGACTTTGACGTTGTTTTGGGCCAGCGTGACGAATTCCCGATCGCGGCGCACATCCGTGAAAGAAACCGCAGCGGCGCTGAGCACGCTCTGCTCGGTCGAGATCAGGTTCTCCCGCCCGGCGCGCACGGTCTCCCGAGCGGAGTTCACCCGGTTGGTCGTCTGCCCTCCGTCATAGATGTTCTGCGCGCCGTCAAGCGACAGAATGAACGGGGCGCTGCCGTTTGATCCGGTGGTCTGCCGATCCTCATACTCCAGCGCGTATGATGCGGACGAGGAGACGCTGGGCCGATAGCCGGAGCGGTTGATCGCCTCCTGCTCATCCAGCACGCGCAAATTCGCCCTTGCGGCGGCGATCTGCGGACTGCTGTCGTAAGCGCTGGCGAGCGCTTCTTCCAAAGTCTGCGCGGAAGACGGATTGGTTGTGAACGCAGCCGCGGCTGCAAGGGCTAGGAGAGCCCCATTCCATAGAGTCGAGCCCATCAGCTTCAGTCCCTCTGTTCCACCGCGCTTGCCTGGCGTGACTGCTCTCAATTCGCGCGGTTTGTCATTCGCGGACTAGAATACAAAAGCTTTGGCCTTTTCGAAACCTGCAAGAATCGGCGCGCTTGCATCAAATGCGCGGCGCGTCGTGAATGCATCACCTGCCCGGCGGGTGACGCGGCACTGACTCAATGCCCCTTCAGTCCAGATCGCCACCAGACGGCCGCCATCTTTCAACTGCTGAAGCAACGCCTCCGGCGCGGTTTCGACGGCGCCATTGATCAGAATGACGTCGAACGGACCATGGTCCGGGTCGCCAGCCGCAGGGTCGCCCTGGCTGATGACCGCGTTGTCGACGCCCAGTTCGTTCAAGGTCTTACTGGCGCTGTCCGCCATGGCCTCATCGGGCTCGATCCCGATCGCGGCGGCGGCCAGCCGGCCGATCACGGCGGTCGAGTAGCCGAGGCCCGGCGCGAGATCCAACACAAGATCGTCCGAGCCGATCTGCGCCGCCTCCAGCATCTTTGCAAAGGTACGGCAATCCAACGCCACCCGCCCGTCGCCCAGCGGTATATGCTCGCCGACATAGGCGACGTCGCGCCACGCCTTGGGGGCGAACTGCTCCCTCGGGGTCCACAACATGGACTCGATGATCGCATAATTGGTCACATCCGAGGGCCGGACCTGCCGATCCACCATTGCGATGCGTGCAGATTTGAAATCGACCATGTAGCGCATTCCCTTATCAATGACGCCCGAACAGCTTAGCGCGAATGACTCATTTCGTCTTGCCATACTACGGTTAGCGCGGCAACACGCCCACCGCGCTTGCATTGCCCGACTGGGCGCTGCTATAGCCTCCGCGCCTGAGGATGGTCTGTTCACGGGTCATCCTTTGTGCGGATCGCGATGATCCCGTTCTTATCGCGATGTGGGGCGAGTTGGCGGAGTGGTTACGCAGCGGATTGCAAATCCGTGTACACCGGTTCGATTCCGGTACTCGCCTCCACTACCACACAGTTGATATCTTGTGCCGCAATTACGCCTCTAGTCGATCGGCGCGAACTCGTCCGGGCGCGCCCGGTTCCAGCGGCTCAGATAGCCCCGCCCCTGATCCTCGCCGCGCAGCAGGAACCCTTCAGGCAGCCACGGATTGGTGGCGTGACCTGAACGCATGTCGCCGGTGCGGGTTCTCAGCATGAAGTGATGCGGGATAAATCCGCGCGGATGCTCCAACCCAGCGGTGCCGACGATCTCGGCGAGCGCATCCAACGTATTACGATGGAAATTGGCGACCCTCACCGATTTGTCGTCGACGTCCAGCGCTTTTTGGCGAAGTGGGTCCTGAGTCGCCACGCCCACCGGGCAGCGATTGGTGTGACAGGCTTGCGCCTGAATGCAGCCGATGGCGAACATGAAGCCGCGGGCGGAGTTGACCCAATCGGCCCCTAGCGCGAAGGCGCCAGCGATATCGAATGCGGTGATCAGCTTGCCGCTTGCGCCGACTTTGACCAAATCTCGCAATCCCGCGCCGCGCAGGGCGTTATGCACGAAATAGAGCCCGTCGCGGAGCGGCATGCCCACATGGTTGGCGAATTCCTGCGGCGCGGCGCCGGTCCCGCCCTCCTTGCCGTCGACGACGATGAAATCGGGCACGATCTTCGTCTCGATCATGGCTTTCAACATGCACATGAATTCGCGCCGATGGCCGATGCAGAGCTTGAATCCCACCGGCTTCCCGCCGGAGCGCTCTCGCAACTCGCCCAAAAACTCGCAAAGCTCGATCGGAGTGGAGAAGGCGCTGTGCGAGGCCGGAGAAACGCAGTCCACGCCCATCGGTATGCCGCGCGCATCCGCGATCTCTGGGCTGATCTTCGCCGCCGGCAGCATGCCGCCATGGCCAGGTTTGGCGCCCTGGCTGATCTTCACCTCAATCATCTTGATCTGGGGCTCCGCCGCCTGCTTGGCGAAATTGTCCGGATCGAAATTGCCGTCCGCGTCGCGGCACCCGAAATAGCCCGATCCGATCTCGTAGATCAGATCGCCGCCTTCGCGGCGGTGATGCACGCTGACCCCGCCCTCACCCGTATCATGGGCGAACCCACCCATCTTGGCGCCCTTGTTGAGCGCCGAGATCGCATTGGCGGAAAGCGCGCCAAAGCTCATGGCAGAGATGTTGAACACAGACGCGCTGTAAGGTTGTTTGCAGTCCGGCCCGCCGATCGTCTCCCTGAAATCCGAGTTCTCGATATGGCGCGGTTGGAAAGAGTGGTTCACCCAGGCGTAGCCCGGCTCATAGACGTTCAACCGCGTGCCGAAGGGACGCTTGTCCTCAACATCCTTGGCGCGCTGGTAGACGATCGCCCGCTTGTCGCGGCTGAACGGCAATTCGTCATGGTCGCTTTCGATCAGGTACTGCCGAATCTCCGGGCGAAACCCTTCGAACAAGAATCGCATATGGCCGATGACCGGGTAGTTTTTGGTGATGGAGTGCTTCGTCTGCCGCAGATCGTAGGCCCCGACAGCCGACAGCGCGGCGAAGGTGATGAAAGCGGGAAGGAACCACAGGCTCCAGATCGTGAAGCCGAGCGAGACCACGGTCAAAATGATCACAAGCGCAAAGACCGAATATCTGTTCAGATATTTGATTTTCATCCCATTCTCCCCGACCCGCCGGACGCGATTTTCAGAATTTCGACCACTATGCACGCAATTTGCGATCTGCACAGACGTTTGATGCCGATCGACCGGAGCCAACGCTCGGGTCGCTCCCATGACGACCGCTCGTGTTGCGCCCAATGTCTTGACAATTCGATGACAGAACCTCACCTTCACTAAAGCGCGACTGGCGCTTTTTCTTAGCTTATATATATGCTCAATCTGAGTATATAGGGGGAGGATCCCGGATGTACATGAACGCGAATATGGCGCTGGACACAGCGCGGGCGGAGCTTGAGGCGACCTATGACCTCGCCCCGTCGCTGGCGGCTGCGAAAGAAACCGCAGAACGGTACGCGCGCGTCAAACACATCATGCCCGAGGCGGACTGGGCGATCCACGCGCCCTATGTCGTCGCGATTGAGCGCCTGAAGAAAGAGCGCGACGCCGTGGTCCTGGGGCATAATTACATGACGCCCGAGATTTTCCATGGGGTGTCGGATATTTCCGGCGATTCCCTGCAACTCGCCATCGCGGCGACCAACGTCCCGCAACAGGTCATCGTCCAGTGCGGCGTGCACTTCATGGCCGAAACCTCGAAAATCCTGAACCCTCAGAAAACCGTGCTGATCCCGGACAGCAGGGCGGGATGCTCGCTCGCGGCCTCCATCACCGCGCCGGACATCGCCAAGATGCGCGCGGAATATCCGGGGGCGCAGGTGGTCAGCTATGTGAACACCACCGCCGAGGTGAAGGCCGCCTCGGACATTTGTTGCACGTCTTCGAACGCGCTTCAGATCGTGGACGGCATGCCTGGCGATACGGTCATCATGACGCCGGACGGATATCTCGCTCAGAACGTCGCGAAAGAGAGCAAAAAACGCGTCGTCTATTGGGAAGGCGCGTGCATCGTGCATGAGCAGTTCACCGCCGAAGAGATGCGCGCGTTCCGTGAAGGCCATCCGGGCGTCGTGATCATCGCGCATCCCGAATGCCCGCCCGATGTCTGCGACGAGGCGGACTTCACGGGCTCCACATCCGGCATGATCGGCTATGTGAAGACTCACAAGCCGGAAAAAGTGGTGATGGTCACCGAATGTTCGATGTCCGACAATGTCGCGGCGGAGCTGCCAGAGGTCGACTTCATCCGGCCCTGCAACATCTGCCCGCATATGAAACGGATTACGCTGGAGAATATCCTCTGGTCGCTGCATTCGATGACCGAAGAGGTCACGGTGGCCGAGGAGTATCTCGCCCCGGCGCGCCAAGCCGTTGAGCGCATGATCGAGATCAGCGCCGCGCAGAAAAAAGCAGCGTAGCGAAGATGCGTCCCGCCAGCGCGGGGCGCCGCCTTTTTCCAGAACCGGCAAAACGCATTCGAGGCTGATCCATGGCGCCAGCCTGCGACAACGTCTTTGACACTGGCGGCGCGCTGATCGTCGGCGCCGGGCTTGCGGGTCTATTCACGGCGCTCAAGCTCTCGCCTGCGCCTTGCACGGTTCTGTCGCCAGATCCACTGGGCGCGGGCGCGAGCTCCGCCTGGGCGCAGGGCGGCGTCGCGGCGGCAATGGCCGAGGGCGATAGCGCGGAGTCCCATGCCGCGGATACCGTGGCGGCGGGCGCAGGGACGGTCGATCGGGGCATCGCCCTCAGTGTCGCGAAAGAGGCGGAGGCGCGGATCGGCGACTTGCTGAATTTCGGCGCGCCGTTCGACCGGGACGCGGCGGGCCGGTTGCTACAAAGCAAAGAGGCGGCGCATTCCTTCGCGCGCGTGGTCCGCGTCAAAGGCGACGGGGCCGGTCGGGCGGTGATGGCCGCTTTGATCGAGCGGGCCTGCGCCACGCCCTCCATCCGCATCATCGAAGGCGTCACCGTCGACGATATCGCCGTGCAGGACGGCGGGGCGGTCGGGGTGTTCGTCCGCCGGATCGACGACCTCTATGCGGAGCCGATCTTCTTCCGCGCCGGATCCACCGTGCTCGCCACGGGCGGTCTTGGTGGGCTCTACGCGGTCACCACGAATCCCGGGCGCGTGCGCGGACAGGGCCTCGGCATGGCGGCGCGGGCCGGCGCGATCATCGCAGACCCTGAGTTTGTGCAGTTCCACCCCACTGGGATTGCCGTGAACGCCGATCCGACGCCGCTCGCCTCGGAAGCGTTGCGCGGCGAAGGCGCCTTGCTGGTCGATCAGGACGGGCGACGGTTTATGGAAGAGGTCCACGCCGACGCCGAACTGGCGCCGCGCGACGTGGTGGCGCTCGCCGCGCACCGGGTGCGGGCGGCGGGCGGCGCGGTCTATCTCGACACCCGCCAGGCGTTGGGGCCCGAGATCCACACCTTGTTCCCGACGGTCGCCCGGTTTTGCCGCGACGCGGGGATCGATCCGGAGGTCGAGCCGATCCCTGTCGCGCCGGTGCAGCACTATCATATGGGCGGCGTGAAGACGGATGCGCGCGGGCGCAGCTCCGTCCCCGGCCTCTGGATCTGCGGCGAGGCGGCCCATACCGGCCTTCACGGGGCCAATCGACTGGCGTCGAATTCGCTGCTGGAGGCGGTGGTGTTCGGCGCCCGGATCGCCAGGGATATCGGCGCGTTTGAGCAAAGCTCTGCATCGCCCGATGCAGCAGCGCCCTCGGTTTCCGTCACACGCGCAGACGGGCCGGACCAATTGGCGCCGCCAGAGGCAGTCGCCGCGCTGCGCCAGATCATGAGCGCGCATGTCGGCGTGGAGCGCGACGCCGCGTCTCTCACGCGCGCCCTTCGCGATATCGCCCGACTGGAGCGCGAGAACGCCAGCGTCAGCCGCGCGTTCCTGAACATGTCCACCGCCGCCACGCTTGTCGCAGCGGCCGCGCTCGCGCGAGAGGAAAGCCGCGGCGGTCATTACCGCAGCGACTTCCCGAGTCCGGATCCGGCTCGCGCGAGGGGAACCGAGATCACATTGACCGAAGCGCTGACGATCCGCGCGCGCTGTGAGGAGAATTGCGGATGACCGAACCGTTCGCCCCCCTGCCCCGTTTGCTGATCGAGCCGATGGTGCGCCTGGCCCTGGCTGAAGACCTTGGCCGCGCTGGGGACGTGACCTCAGAGGCGACGATCGCGGCGGGAACGCTGGCCAAGGCCCAGATGCGCTCGCGGGAGACCGGCGTCGCGGCTGGGCTGGACGCGGCGGCCCTCGCGTTCGAACTGGTCGACCCTGCGCTGAAGGTCTCCCAACCTGCGGCGGGCGGCGACCGGATCGCGCCGGGCGACATCCTGATGGAGATCGAAGGCGATGCGCGCGCCGTGCTGACGGCGGAGCGGGTGGCGCTGAATTTCGCCGGGCGCATGTCAGGCGTCGCCTCCATCACCCGCCGGATGGCCGATGCGATCGCCCATACAGACGCAAAGGTGATCTGCACCCGCAAGACGACGCCGGGCCTGCGATTGTTTGAAAAGCGCGCCGTGCGTCTTGGCGGCGGCGGAAACCATCGCTGGGGGCTGGATGACGCGATCCTGATCAAGGACAATCACATCTCTGCGGCGGGCGGAGTGCGCGCCGCGCTGACCCGCGCCAAGGCTTTTGCCGGGCACATGATGAAGATCGAGTTGGAGGTGGACACGCTGGACCAACTCGCCGAGGCGTTGGAAATCGGCGGCGCGGATGTGGTGCTGCTGGACAACATGCCGCCCGAGACGCTGCGTCGGGCCGTCGATATGGTCGATGGCCGGGCGATCACCGAAGCGTCCGGCGGGATCACGCTCGACTCTGCGCCCGCCATCGCGGAGACCGGCGTCGATTATCTTTCCGCCGGCTGGCTCACCCACTCTGCGCGGTCACTGGACCTGGGATTGGATTTCGTCTGAGCCGTCTGCCCCCGCCGCGCCCCAAACAGAAAAACGGGGACCAAATGGCCCCCGCTTCCCTCACTGTCCCGAAGGTTTCGCCTTCGCTGGTTATCAGTTGGACGCGACTTTCGTCGGGTAGCGGTAGAAGATGTGCGAGTCGATCTCGGCCGTCTTCACAAGCTTCTTCGCCCATCTCGGTTTAACGTAAGTCGCATGATAGTGGGTCGCGCCGCCGGTCAGGCCGCGGGCCTGTCCGTCCATCAGCGCGCGCGCGATCTTGCCGGCGCGCTCGCGGGCGCCGCGCTCGGTCATTTTCTCGGTCTTGCCGTCGCAGTTATAGGAAAACTGGCAGGCGTTCTTTTTGCTGGCGCCCTGATTCACCACCTTGCAGACCGTGTTGGGATATTTCCGCGAATCCACGCGATTGAGGATCACCTCCGCGACCGCGACCTGGCCCCGCAGCGTTTCGCTGCGCGCCTCGAAATAGATCGCTTCGGTGAGGCAGGTCCACTGCGGTCCGCCGATGGCTTTCGGCATCGCATCCAACGCCGCTTCGGCGTTTGTCACGATGGCCGGTGCGTCGGCGTCAGTTTCCGTCTTGGCGACCACATCCGCGTTCGGCGCGGTGGCGGAGGCCAGATCCAGTACAGGCTGGGTTTCAGCGACTTCCGCATGGGCGACGTCCGGCAAGCCGTCATTGGCGCCGTCGACTGTCGACGCATGCACCGGGTCTATGCCCAGGAAGTGCCGCAGGGAGGAAATCGACTCAGACGTTTCGAGCGCGCGGCCACTGGTGGCCGACAGAGTCAGAACCAGCGCCCCGGCTATAAAGGCGGTGACGCCAGACGTAAGGACACTCTTACGCTGGCCTTGTATCGCAAAGCCGCTCATTCTCTCGTTCCGTGTTTGTTAACGTTGGACGGGACCCGCCTGAAAAGCCCAATCCTGACGAACGCGGTGTCTTGCTCTACCGGAAACAGCCGGCGCACCTGATCGTTTACGCTGCGCACTCGATAGCGCATATCGGCGGCTGGACCAAGAATTTCCAGAGATTTATTGTGCGGCGCAGCATTCTGTCACATATTCGCCACAAATGCGGTCGCTTTCGTGCGCACAGTCCACATTTCGGCTGTGTATTCGTGCAATCCACTGCGCCTCAGCTGTAGGGCGCAAAACGCCTATTCATCAATCGCATGTGAGAATCTAAGGCGATTCCACCTTAAGTTGGAATCACCCGGCTGCTGTTTAATTGGGCAAAATCAGCCAGTCTGTTCCGACGCGGCGATGGCCGACTGCGCCGCAGCAAGGCGCGCCGCCGGAACACGATAGGGAGAGCAGGAAATGTAGTCCGTCCCGATTTTTTCGAAGAATCGGATCGAGGTCGCGTCGCCGCCCTGCTCGCCGCAAATCCCCAGCGTCAGGTTGGGGCGCACAGCCCGTCCGCGCGCCGCGGTAATGCTGAGCAGTTCTCCGACGCCGTCTTCGTCAAGGGCCTGGAACGGGTCCTCAGGGAACACCCCTTGCCGGACATAGTTGCGCATGAAGCGCCCGGCGTCGTCCCGGCTCAGACCATAGGTCAGCTGGGTGAGGTCATTGGTGCCGAGGCTCAGGAAATCCGCTGTCTCCGCAATGCCGCCCGCGAGCAGTGCCGCGCGCGGGGTCTCAACCATCGCGCCGACGCGATAGGGCACAATGTTGCCCCGGTCGCGCCAGACGGCCGCGGCGGCGCCGTCGATCAACACTTTCAGAAGCTCCATCTCGCGCTTGGTCGATACGAGCGGGATCATGATCTCTGGTATGACCGGCTCGCCGGTTTCGGCCGCGGCGTCCTGCGCCGCCTCCAGAATCGCGCGCACCTGCATCGCGTAGATATCCGGCTGGGTGACGCCGACTCGGCATCCGCGCATGCCGAGCATGGGATTGAACTCTCCCAGTTCCTCGACCCGCCGGGCGACATCTTCCACGTCGCGGTTCAGTTGCGCCGCCAGTTTGCGAATGGCCTCTGGCCGCCGCGGCAAGAACTCATGCAGGGGCGGATCGAGCAGCCGGATGGTCACCGGCAGACCATGCATGATCTCAAACAGCTCGCAGAAATCGGTCCGCTGCCATGTCAGCAACTGGTCCAGAGCGGCCTCGCGGTCTGACGCAGTCTCCGACAGGATCAGACTGCGCATCACGATCTCTCGGCCCGGAGAGAACAGCATATGCTCCGTGCGGCAGAGCCCGATCCCCTCCGCGCCCAACCGCCGCGCGATCCGGGCCTCCTCGGCCGTGTCGGCGTTGGCGCGCACCTTCAGCCGCCGGGAGTCGTCCGCCCAGCGCATCAGAAGCTCGAACGCGGCCGACGGCTCAGGCGGGGCAAGCTCCGCCGCGCCTTCGAACACCGCGCCTGACGTGCCATCGATGGTCAGGGCGTCGCCCTCGACGAACCGGCGGCCGTCGCTCAGGATCAGCGCGCGCGCGTCGCGATCGATCGTCATCCCGTCCGGGCCGGCGACGCATGGCCGCCCAAGGCCGCGCGCGACCACCGCCGCATGGCTGGAAAGCCCGCCCTTTATGGTCAGCACGCCTGCGGCCGCGTGCATGCCGCGAATATCCTCCGGCCCAGTCTCAATCCGCGCCAGAATCGCCCGAGCGCCCTGGCTCGCCGCCCGTTCCGCCCCGCCGGCGGTAAACGCCAGAGGCCCCGATGCGGCGCCGGGCGCGGCCGCGATCCCCCGCGCGATCTGACGCGCGGCGGAGTCCTCCGCGAGCCTGGGGTGCAGTTCATCGGTCAGCGCGGCGGGATCTGTCCGGGACAACGCCGTCGAACGCGGGATCGCGCCTCGCTCGGCCAGATCGACGGCGACCTTCAACCCGGCGCGCGGCGAGAAAGCGGCTGGAAACGCATCCAGAATTTCCAGACCGTCCGGCCCGACAAAGGCGTGGATTTCAACCGCATCGCCGAGCAGAGCCTCCAGTCGCGGCGAGAGATCGGCCGGGATGGCCTCTGGCGGGATTAGGTTGCTCTGCAGGCGGATCTCAGGCCATCCATCCGAGGGGCGGCGAAACCAGATCCGATCCGGCGACTCCGCCATTGGCTGCAGGAACATCGGCAGACCGGCGTCGGCGTCCAACCCCATCGCGCTGCGGATCGTGCGGCCCGAGATAGAGCTATAGGTTTCTCTCGCGCGCACTAACGCATCGCCGATGGAGGCGAGATCGTCCAGATCCAGCATCGCGGCGGCCTCGCCGCTCCGGCGACGCATGGGACTGGGGCGCAGAGCAAGCGGCGTATTTGCCGAGTGCAATAAATTCGACGCCGCCTCGACGAAGTCGGGATCGGGGGCGGAGGGATCGAACCCGGCGACGAAACTGGCGGACAGCGCCAAGCCCTGAGGGGTTTTCAGGCCCGCCTCCGCCAATCGGCGGAGCGTCGCCGCACGCGCGCCAAAAAGAGCGGCGTCCAACTCGCCGCGCCCGCGTATGGGCGCGCATCGCGCATCCTTTATGGCCGTGTCAGACGTCAGCATGTCCCCTCTTCTCCCGCATGTTCTAGCGGGGAGAACGGAGCCCGCAAAGCGCCATTTCGGCGCGGTGGTCAGCCCTCTATTGCGGAAAAGATCGCGACGCGCTCCATGACGCTGCGAATGCGGTTCAGCAGGCACAGACGATTGCGGCGCACGACCGGGTTGTCGGCGTTGACCGTCACCTTGTCGAAGAACGCGTCGATCGGCGCACGTAACGCCGCCATGGCGGTCATGGCGGCGGCGAAGTCCTCCGCCTCCAGCGCCGGTCCGATAGCGGCTTCGGCGACGTCCAATGCCTTGAAGAGCGCGGTCTCTTCGGCCTGCTCGGCCAGATTGATTTCCGGATCCAGCGAATACTCGACGCCGTCCTTCTTCTCCTCGGCGGAGAGGATATTGCGCGCCCGCTTGTATCCCGTCAGCAGATTGGCGCCGTCCTCGGTGCCGAGAAAGCCCTGCAGCGCCGTCGCCCGTTTGACGCGCAGGGCGACCACGTCGCGCTGGGGGCGCGCGGCGACCGCGTCGATCACGTCATGCCGTATGCCCTTGTCGCGCAGGAACACTTTCATACGGTCGTCGACGAACCGACCCAGATCGACCATTGCCAGAAGCGAGCGTCCGGTGCGGGCCTGCTGCGCCTCTTCCAGCTCTGCGAACCGTTGCGCGAACAGGGCGGCCCCCGCCTCCTTGATGTCGTCGTCCATATCGTTCAGGGCGGCGGTGAGATCGGTCTGCGACAACAGTAGTCTGGCGTCGCGTCGCTCGATGGCGTCGATATGGCGGTTAAAGGCGTTGATCGCGATGGCGAAGATCGGCGTCGTCAGATCGGTTTCAATCAACAGGCGGATTGTCCCCAGCGCGGCGCGGCGCAGCGCGAAGGGGTCCTTTGATCCGGTCGGCTTTTCGTCGATGGACCAGAACCCGGTCAGCGTGTCGATCTTGTCGGCGATCGCCACGGCGACGGAGACCGGCTCCGTTGGCGCATCGTCCGATGGGCCAAGCGGCGAATAGTGCAGCTCGCAGGCCGCCGCGACACTGGGATCGAGCCCCGCCTCCAACGCGTAGTATTTGCCCATCACGCCCTGAAGTTCGGGAAACTCATAGACCATTTCCGAGGCGAGGTCGGCTTTGGCCACCCGAGCCGCCTGTTCGGCGAGGTCCGGGTCTGCCCCCACATGCGGCGCGATCTCTCGCGCCAAGGCGGCGATGCGGTCGATCCGCTCCGCCTGCGTACCCAGTTTGGCGTGGAAGACGACGTTGGAGAGGGAGGCGGCCATCGTCTCTAATCCGCCCTCCGCTTTGGCCTTGCGCAGGTCGTTCTCCCAGAAGAATTTCGCATCCGCCAGCCGCGCGGTCAGAACGCGACCGTTGCCGGCCAAAATGGCCGCGCCGCCATCGGGCGCTTCGATATTGGCGACGGTGACGTAGTTCTCGATCCGCCCGGTCTTCGGATTGCGGACCGAGAAGAATTTCTGATGCTCGCGCATCGAGGTCTGGAGAACCTCCGGCGGCAGGCCCAGAAACTCGTCGCCGATCCCGCCCATCAGCGGCACGGGCCATTCGACCAGCCCCGCAACCTCCGCCAGCAAGCCCATGTCCTCGACCAGTTCCAGCCCCTTGGCGAAGGCGAGTTGGGTCGCATCGTGCCAGATCGCGTCCGCACGCTCCGCAGGGTCGAGGATCACCTTGGCGGCGCGCAGCTTGGCGACGTAGTCGTCAAAGTCCCGCACGGCGAACGGCTCGGCCGGTCCCATGAAGCGATGCCCGCTGGTCGTGTTCCCGCTGGCGACGCCGCCCGCCTCGAACGCGACAGTCCGGCTCTCCGCCTCATCGCTCAGAACGCAAAGGATCGAGTGCAGCGGGCGCACCCATTTCAGATCGCCCGCCCCCCATCGCATAGATTTGGGCCAGGGAAAGTTTCGAATGACGTTCGGCAACAATTCCGCAATCACGTCCTCCGCCGCCCGGCCCGGCTTGTCGATCACCGCGAAAAAGACTTTGCCCTTCTTGTCCTCCCGCTCCTCCAACTGCGCGCGGGTCAATCCGGTTGAGCGCAGGAACCCGTCCACCGCTTTGTCCGGCGCGTCCACGCGCGGGCCTTTGCGTTCCTCCCGCTGATCCGGCGAGCGCGCGGGCAGCCCCGCCAATGACAGGGTCAGACGGCGGGGGGTCGCAAACGCGGCGGAATCGGCGCAGGCGAGGCCGGCCTCCGCCAGGCCACCCGTCACAAGGCGCTTCAGGTCGTCTGCCGCGCGGGCTTGCATGCGCGCCGGGATTTCCTCGGAGAAGAGTTCGAGCAGAAGATCGGGCATGTCAGGTCCTAAAGGGCCACAAAAATCTGGATGATAAACGCGTTCGCCAAATCGACGAAGAACGCGGAGACGAGCGGCAGAATGATGAAAGCCATCGGCGACGGGCCGTAACGTTTCGTCACCGCCGTCATATTGGCGATGGCGGTCGGGGTCGCACCGAGCGTGAAGCCGCCAAAACCCGCCGCCAGCACCGCCGCGCGATAGTTCCCGCCCATCAGCGGGAACAGCACGAAGATCGAGAACGCGACGGCGGCGAATGTCTGCGCCGCCAGCACGCCGAACAGCGGCCCGGCCAGTCCCGCCAGCGTCCAGAGCTTCATGCTCATCAGCGACATTGAGAGGAAGACGCTGAGGGAAAACTCAGAGATCAGGGCCAGGGTCGGGGTGCCCGAAACTTTCGGCGCCTTGGGAAACACCAGCGAGACCAGATTGGCGATCAGAATACCGACGATCAGGCAGGGCACGAAAAGCGGCAGCTTCAAACCCAAGGCGGTCAGCTGCTCATGCGCGATATACCCGATGATGATCGCGACATTGATCATCAGCAGCGCGCGCATGAACGACACGTAGTCGACCTTGACCGATCCCTCGTCCTCATGGCTGAGGCCGACCACCGGATCGGCGTCGGGGTCGCGCGGCTCAAGCCCCCGTCGTTCGATCAGGAATTTTGCGATCGGTCCGCCCACCAGCGCCGCCAGAACAAGCCCAAGCGTCGCCGCCGCGATTCCAAGCTCCTGCGCACCCTCCACGCCAAGGGCCGCGACATTAGGCGACCAGGCGATGGCGGTGCCATGCCCGCCGATCAGCGCGGCCGAGCCCAAGAGGACGGACGACGCCGAGGGCAGCCCGAACAGCGTGACGCCCGCCAGCGCGACGATGTTCTGGACGACGATAAACACGGCGGTGAGGATCAGAAGAATAAAGAGGGGTTTGCCGCCGCGGATCAGATCGCTAAAGCTGGCGTTCAGACCGATGGTCGTGAAGAAGATCACCAGCAACGTATCGCGCGCGCCCAGTTCAAAGTCGATCTCGGCGTCGGCGAAGGCGTAGATCGCCCAGATCACCAGCGCGGCGAAGATGCCGCCCGAGACCGGCTCCGGAATATTATAATCGCGCAGGATCTTCCGCTTGCGAGTCAACCGCGCGCCAAGGAAGTAAACCGCCATGCCGATGGTCAACGAGACGAAACCCGGAATCTGAATCACTTCAGGCATTTCCCGTCACTCCCTGTAGGTCTCGTTCAACTGACGCCACAGCCAGCCTCGGCCGTCGGGCAGGATCAAAGCCACCCGATCGAATCCTTGCGGCGCATTGCGGGCGGCGACCATGGTCCGCGCGCCCTCCGTCCCGGCGAGCGCCGTCAGCGCCTCGGCGTCGAAGCAATCGAACCAGCCCGGCGCGACCAGCGGGTCCAGCGGGACGCCCGCCGCGAGGGCCGCCTGCGTCAGCGGCGCCGCGGCCTCGGCGGCGCGGGCGATATCGGCGGCATCGCCCAGTTCGAAACAGGCGCGCAGTTTCAAAGGGCTCGTTTCCGCGTCGATCTGAGAATAGCCGGTGACAGGTATGGTCAGACCGGCGATCTCGATCGTCTCAGCGCCCCCAGACTGCGCGTAATAGGCGCGGGTCTGGAACCACCAGAGCGCCGCCGCGAAGACAGCGGTGACCGCGAATAGACCGATCATCAGAGGACGACCGCGCATCTTCCTACGCCTCCGCCTTTTTTGGATCGTCGTTGAGGTCCTGCCCGAAGCAGATCCGATTGCCATCGGGGTCCTCAATTTCGATCTCGCGAAGACCGTAAACCGCGTTTTCCGGCCCGCGCTTGATCTCGACGCCGGACGCCCGTAGCTCCTCGGCGAGTTGGTCGGCGTCGTCGACATGCAGGTAGGCGCGCCAACCGTCATGGTCTGACGGCGGATCGGCGCCATGCCACGCGTCGAGAAAAATCTCCGCCTTATCGCGCCAATAGATGCCGAACCGGGGCGGATCCCCCCCTTCTTCAGTCACCTCGAACCTCAGTTGGCCCTCATAGAACGCCCGCGCCCGCGCATAGTCGCCCACGCGCAGCACCGGGATCGCAGACCGCAGCGGCACGCTCATGGCGCGTCGGCCCCTGCGACAGCCTCTGCGGCCCCGCCCAATCCGGTGGCCATGAACGCGTCGGCGCAAAGCTTCGCCAGGGCCCGGACCCGGCCGATATAGGCCTGCCGCTCAGTGACTGAAATCACGCCCCGCGCGTCTAGCAGGTTGAAGATATGGCTGGCCTTGATGCACTGATCGTAGGCGGGATGCGCCATGACGATGTGCTTGCCCGTGCGCGGATCGCCCGCCGGGAATTGCTCCTGATCCAACAACCGGGCGCATTCGTCTTCGGCCGCCTTGAACGCGGAGAACAGCGTGTCAGTGTCGGCCGCGTCGAAATTGTGTCGGCTGTATTCCTCCTCCGTCTGGCGGAAGACGTCGCCATAGGTCAGCGGGATCGGCGCGTCGGGCGCGTTATACGGCATCTCCATGACATGATCGACGCCAAGCACATACATCGCCAGCCGTTCGAGGCCATAGGTCAACTCGCCTGAGACCGGACGGCAATCATGTCCGCCGACCTGCTGGAAATAGGTGAACTGGCTCACCTCCATGCCATCGCACCAGACCTCCCACCCAAGGCCCCAGGCGCCCAGAGTCGGGCTTTCCCAGTCGTCCTCGACGAAGCGGATGTCGTGCAGGCCCATATCGATCCCGATCGCCTCCAGACTGCCGAGATAGAGCGCCTGAAGATCGGGCGGGCTGGGTTTGATCAGCACCTGATATTGATAATAGTGCTGCAACCGGTTTGGGTTCTCGCCATAGCGCCCGTCGGTCGGACGCCGCGACGGTTGCACATAGGCCGCGGACCAGGGCGTCGGGCCCAGCGATCTGAGCGTCGTCGCCGGGTGAAACGTGCCCGCGCCGACCTCCATATCGTAGGGCTGGAGCACGGCGCAGCCACGCTCGGCCCAATAGGCGGACAGGCGGAGAATGATCTCCTGAAACGAGCGCGGCTTGGCCGCGTCGGCAATAGCGTGTTCGGACATGTCTGGCGCACCGTTTTCACCGCCTCTCGCGCGGCGCGCGGACCCTAGCGGCGGGGGGCCGAAGGGTCAACGACAGGCGACGTCGCGGCGCGTCGCAAACGCCGCCGTCACCACTGCTGGACAACCCGGCCGACATGGCCCTATTTAGCGGGCATGACCGAGCGAATTGCTAAGGTATCGCGATGAGCGCTGCTGAAGAGCGCGCGAAAACGCCCGTCGCCCATGGCGCGCGGCTCTGGCGGCCGCAGTTCGATATTTGGACGGCGGGCGCGCTGGTGATCGCATTTCTTGTCGCCGCGCCTCTGATCGCGGTGGGCTGGATCGCGCTGTTCCCGCGGGAGAATATCTGGCCGCATCTGATCGCGAACGCCCTGCCCCGCTATCTGGGCAACACGTTGATTCTGATGGCGCTGGTTGGCCTCGGCTCTGCAATGATCGGAACAGGCGCCGCCTGGCTGGTGACGATGAAGCGCTTTCCTATGCGCGGCCTTTTCGACTGGGCTTTGCTCGCGCCCCTGGCCGTTCCCGCCTATATCGGCGCCTATTCTCTGGTCGAATTGCTGGAATACGCCGGGCCGGTGCAGACTGGATTGCGGGACCTTTTCGGCTGGCGCGACGCGCGGGATTACTGGTTTCCTGAGATCCGCTCCATCTGGTCGGCGGCGTTCGTACTGACGCTCTCGCTGTATCCTTACGTCTTTTTGATGGCGCGGTCGGCGTTTCGCGAGCAGTCCGTCTGCGCGCTGGAGGTTTCCCGCTCGCTCGGCTCCGGCCCGTGGTCCTCGTTCTTTCGCGTGGCGCTTCCTCTGGCGCGGCCGGCGGTCGTGGTCGGCGCCGCCATCGCGATGATGGAGACGCTGAGCGATTTCGGCGCGGTGGATTTCTTCGCCGTTCCGACGCTGACGGCGGGCGTGTTCGCGATCTGGATGGAAAGTTCCAATGTCGGCGGCGCGGCGCAGATCTCCTCCGTCATGCTGCTGTTCGTGCTGGCGCTGATCGGGCTGGAGCGCGCGGCGCGGCGCGGTCGCCGGTATCACAACATGTCCCGCCGTTACCGACCCATCGTGCGGGAGGAAATGACGCCGTTCTGGCGCTGGGCGGCTTTCATCGGCTGTGTGATCCCGCTGACACTCGGGTTCATTGCGCCGGTCGGGGTGATCCTCTGGCGCGCGACCGGCCATCTGGAGCAATGGCTGGAGCCCGCGTTCTGGGCCGCGCTGGCGAACACCGCCTGGCTGGCGGGCGTCGCCGCCGTCATCGCGGCAGGAGCGGGTCTGTTCCTGGTCTATGGCGCGCGCAGTTCTCGTTCGGCGCTGCCCCGGCGGCTTGGTCAGGCGGCGACAATCGGATACGCCGCGCCCGGCGCGGTCCTGGCGGTCGGCGTGATCGTGCCCGCGGCGGCGCTGGACCGGGCGATCTCCGGCGCGATGAACGACTGGTTCGGTCTCGCCACCGGACTGATCCTGACCGGCAGCGCCGCGGCGGTGATCTACGCCTATGTCGCCCGGTTTTCCGCCATCGCCTATGGCGCGATCGACGGCGCATTCGGCCGCGTGACGCCGTCGATGGAGATGGCGGCGCGCACGCTCGGCGAGAGCAAGGGCGGCGCATTGCGGCGCGTGCATTTGCCGATCATCAAAGGCTCTGTGCTAACAGCGGCGCTGCTGATCTTCGTCGACGCCGCCAAGGAGCTTCCCGCGACTCTGATCCTGCGGCCCTTTGATTTCGATACGCTCGCAACCCGCGTCTACACCTACGCCTCGCTGGAGCAGTTGGAGCAGGCCGCGCCGGCGGCGCTCGCCATCATCCTGGTCGGCCTCGCGCCGGTCGCAATCCTGATCCGCACCGTCGGCTCCTACCGCCCCGGCGCCGGGCAGGATCTTTAAAATCGCGGGCGAGTTGATGGCGCGCCGCCTTCACCCTACCTCAATGTTTCTAGGTGTTGCGCGCAGACCCCAACCCGATCGCCGCCGACCGTTTTCAGGCGGCGGCCTCCGTCGAGGACCCGACGCATGAAACTGCTGAAATACGTCGCCATTCTCGTTGTGGCTTTGCTCGTCGCCGTCGGCGCGGCGTTCTTTCTGATCCCCACAGAGCGGCTGGTCGCTGTGGTCACGGATGAAGTGCGCGACGCTACGGGCCGGGAGCTGGCGATCACGGGCGACATTTCCCCGTCGATTTACCCTGTCCTCGGCGTGACAATCTCGAACGCCACGTTGTCGAACGCAGCATGGGCGCAAGACGAGAATATGGCCACTGTAGGCGCGGCGACGGTTGGCGTGCGGGTTGGCCCGCTTTTGTCGGGCCGGGTCGAGGTCGAGGAAATTCGCCTCGTCGACGCCATCGTTGCGCTGGAAATCGCCGAAGACGGCCGCCCCAACTGGGCGCTTGAAGGCGACGCCCCCGCCAAACGTCCGGCCGATGGAACTGGCCAAAACGGCACGACTTCGGATTCAGATTCCGGGACACCAGCTAGGCTGACCGACCGCGGTGATAGTAGTGGCGGTGAATTGGACCGGCTGGGACGGGTGCGTCTGGTTCTGGAAAACGCCGCTGTCACTTATAACAATCATGTCACCGGCGTCGCTCTGGCGACGCGGGAGCTCTCGCTGACCGCGATGCTCGACAACCCGGACGCGCCGCTCAGCGTTGAAGGATCCGGCGTTTTCAATGATCACAACGCCAAACTTTCGCTCACCCTCGACACACCAGCGAAACTGATCCGTGGCGCAGAGGCGATGACCGATCTGTCGGTCGATTTCGACGGCGCGTCGCTCTCCTATTCCGGCGCGCTTTCCGCTGCGATCAATGGCGGCGCGCCCTCCGCCAACGGCGCAGTCAGCGCATCGGTCCCGGACATCCCTAGACTGGTGGCGGCGTTGGGCGCCGAACCGCCGAAGACGCCCAAGGGCGTGCTCGAAAGCGCGTCGCTCGACGGGCAGCTCGCCTTCGACGGCGTATCGGCGGAGCTTTCGGGGCTGGCGTTGTCAGTGGATGGTCAGACGGTCTCTGGCGACGCGTCCATCGATCCGTCCGGCGCGCGCCCGTTCATTCGCGCTGCGCTGATGGCCGACGATCTTGATTTGCGGCCGTATCTCTCTGAGCGGCCCTCCAAAGGCGCCGCCGCACGCCAGCGAGCGGGCGACGAACAAGATGGCAAGAAGGACCGAAGGAAAGGCAAGAAGAAGAAGCGCGGCGCGAAGGGCTGGAGCAAAACGCCAATCGACCTGTCCGGGCTCAACACTGTCGACGCGGACGTCTCGATCCGAGCGCAATCGGTCCTGTTGGAGCAGGGAGAGATCCGCGACGCCGACATCCGCGCAATGCTGAAGGACGGCGTTCTCGATCTGAAGATCAACAAGCTGAACATGTTTGACGGCGGAGCGTCGGGCGAGATCCGCCTGAACGGCAAGGGCGTGCCCAAAGTGGCGGCCGATCTGGATGTCGACAGCATGCAGCTGTTGGCCATTCTCTCGACGCTCGCGGATTTCGACAAACTGGAGGGCGTCGGCGCTGTCTCTCTGGACGTGAGAGGTAAGGGCAAGAGCCTGCACGGGATAATGAACAATCTGCGCGGCGACAGCTCGATCAAGCTGACCGATGGTGCAATTCTGGGCGTAAATCTCGCCGCCATGGTGCGCAACGCGACGGGCGCGTTCGCGCAAAACTCGAACGAGGCGCAGAAAACGGATTTCGCGGAAATCTCCGCCAGTTTCGACATCAAGAAGGGCGTCGCCAGAAACACAGACCTGATCTTTCTCGGCCCCCTGCTGCGAGCCAATGGAGCAGGCGCGATCGATATCGGCGCACGGACCCTGAACTACAAAGTGACGCCGCGCGCCGTCGCGTCGCTGAAAGGCCAGGGCGGTGACGCGGGCCTTGCCGGCATCTCGGTGCCGGTGATCATTTCCGGTCCGTGGTCCAAGCCGAAATACGAGCCCGATCTGAGCGGTGCGCTTGAGAATGTCCTCTCCGACCCTGACGCCGCGCAGGACGCCGAGGAGTTGTTGAGGGATCTGGACTCGAATATCGGCGACGCGCTGAAGGGCCTTCTGGGCAGATAATGCGCGGGATCCGGCCCGGCGTCTTGGCCGCTTGAACCCGCCGCGCCGCGCCGGTATTGAGACGCGCATGGAGCCGGCTTAGCTCAGCTGGTAGAGCACCTGATTTGTAATCAGGGGGTCGGGGGTTCAAGTCCCTCAGCCGGCACCAATTATTTCAATTACTTAGCAAATTACGACGCCGCGAACATGGGCGGCTGTCTTCCACCTGTCTTCCACCGAGTGCGATTTCGCGGCCTTCAATGACGGACAATGTGATTAAAGGTCCGTTCGCTGGTCCCGCCCCTCAAGAGCCGCCGGAACCGCCTGAGATACCGTACGTTTCCGCCACGTTCTTGGACCTGGAGTTCGATCCGTTCACGATTTCAGATGCGGGACCGGATGGAGAAGTTTTGATCGACTGCAGCGAGTTTGACTACATGCTACTGAATCCGGAGATTCTGGAGTTCCTACTGGATTTCGCGTGGGAGGCCGCGCAGCGCTTTGAGAACGGCTACTACGACGACGAAGACGGCGAATTCTGAGCGCCCACCCCTGCTACAGTTGCTAAAGTTGCTACAGTCGAGTTGGCGCGAATGCACCAGAAGCACTAGTCGATGCTGTAGGGGTCGAAGTCTTTGTAAAAGCCCTCCATCTGCATCAGCCTTTGACGTTCCCTTCGGATTGCATCCAGCCTGCGTTCAAGCTTGAGCTGCGTATCGACGGCGGTTTCAGGCACTTTTTCGAGTTGTTCGATAAGCCTGTCACAGTCTCGCGCCAACATTTCGATCAGCCGAAGGCGATTATCGCGACCGAGCTGGTCGATGTAGGACTGCCGGTCTCGCGTAAGTTCTTCGCGCCTTAGTTTGTCCTCGCGGTCACGCTCTTTCAGTCGCAGCTGGTCTTCCCGCTCCTGCAATCGTTTGATGCGTTTGTTGGTTAGGTAGTGAGCAAGTGCAGTGGTTACGAGCCCACTGACAAGACCGATAAAACCGCCAGCCAAAAGCAATGCAATCTTCGTATTCAGTTCGGGATCATCCGTTGGCATCTCGCAGATCCTCAAGGCCAGAATGGGGAACGCGCAGAACCACCTTACCCAAGTTCGACGTGATCTGGCGCTATGATTGACTCAAGCCAATCTATTCGAGCCAGTCCGATTGTAGCCCGCCCACTCTCAACGGCTGGCAGCTCCGTTGACGGAACCACGGCCTCTGGCGCTGAGTCGCTAAACAGGCCGTAGACGAGAAACCCCAGCGCTGTGATCATGCCCGCCACCATCCCGATTGATCGCATAGGCTTCTCATTGATTGGCAGAGCATATCTCAGCACTTGGACTCCTCGCTGGAACCGTGCAGCGTTCCGAATGACAAATGCTCCAGCAATGAACAGCCAAAGCCATATCGAAGTCATGAGCGTAGAATAAAGGAATACGCTGGCAATGGCGTCTTCAGGCACCCCGTCACCAAACAGTAGCGCAGCAAGTACAACATCGACGATATCCACCCACAGAACGTCCTCAAATAGATTGATCCCACCTGACAATAGAGAGAAGAATAATTCGGTTACAATCCCAAAGCCAATCGTAAATATTGCCAGTGTAGCAATGAAATCTAAAATCAAAGCAGCTATCTTATTTAGCATAGACCCGCTCCAGATTTCATTTATCCGCAAGATCCATCTGGTCTGCAGCAAAGACACGAAGTCAATTACCGGGTTTAACAGCGCGCCAATCAATGTGATGGCGATTAATGGCATTAAAAGGTCTTCTGTCAGCCACTCTCCTGATTGATCTGCTACGACAAGCAAAAGCACGACCGAGAACAAAAGCACAAAAGCAATAGAAACCAGAAAAGAGATAAGAACGGCTCTCAACGAAATCAGTCGCGGACCAAAAATCCAATCAACTAGCCGGTTGAACACATCAACCCAGTTCACGCCCGACACATCGAGGTCAATTCGAACGAGCCTGTCTCGAATGTCTTCTCGAAATTCCTTTGATATAGCGCCGTCCGCATTCCAAAATAGCGCAACTACGGCGACCGTTACGGCAAGGCCGGTACCGCCAAAGCCCAGAAGTTCAAAAAGCTCGAAGTTCAAAGTTTGCACCCACCTTCAGCTTCCAATGAGCGCGAGATTATCAACTATCGAGTGCATTTAAAGCTTGGTGGTTTGTCGCTCCCAAGGCTAGACGGCCTCCTACTGATCAAAGCTCTGTCGAAGCATGATACGTCTCGGCGTCCTCGTACTTCGTGACGGCAACCTCCTCATCCGAGCGATACGTGCACCCCTGCATCAAGCGTCCGCTCTCCAGCCGATAGAATACGGACTCGATATAGCGGTATCCCCTCTCGGCGAACTCCTCCTTGCTGAGACCTTTAGCGATGATGTTGAAACGCGTCTCTTCATCGTCGGCAGCGTCGTTGACGGTATGAATACGAATGCCGTCGGTAATCAAATGCTGGACGACCACCGCGCGCCCGTTGGGGTCAAGATAGGTGCTGTCACACCTGTAGCCCGGCTCTTGCACGACAACCGCCAGATCGCCGCAGCGGACGCCTCTGGGCCCCAGCTCGGACTCGGTGACGCGCACTATGGTCAACTCGGTTGGAAACGGCTCTGCGGCGCTGTCAGAGGCTGCGAGAGCGGGCAGAGCAAGGGCGGGCGTTGAGGCTTTCAGGAAGTCACGCCGTTTCATGACGCTACTCCCACGAGCCTACGAGCTTCGATCCAAAGCCCGCCGGTTTCCCAATCGGAATAGAGGCCGCCTTTGCAGGTATCGACGATGACCTTGGCCGCAAAATCCGCCGCGCATGTGCAGGGAGTCGCCATCATCTCCGCTTTGATCTTGTCCGACTGCTGATAGAACAGCTGCTCTAGCTCCTCGTCATCCCCTTCACGATGATCGCTGATGTACTTCGCCGCATCATCGTTGAGCGCCTGATGCGCGCGAAAGAGGCGGAGAATGGGCGTGTCGGCAAGCGGGTTCGCTGAGCAGCCCCGCCTGACTGGTCCAGTTTGATTGTTAGTGCACGGCTGGTCTCCGGTCCATTGGAACGAAGCTTTCCGGCGCTGGCGGTCGGTATCCCAGGGCGCTGTGTGGGCGCTTCGTATTGTAGTGTCGCCTCCATTGCTCGATCAGGATTTGGGCCTCGCGCAGACTGTAGAAGATTTCGCCGTTGAGCAGCTCATCGCGGAATCGGGCGTTGAAGCTCTCGCAGTATCCGTTCTCCCACGGCGATCCCGGCTCGATGTAGGCTGTCTTGGCGCCGACGGCCGCGATCCAGTCCCGGACAGCCTGGGCGACGAATTCAGGACCGTTGTCCGAGCGTATGAAGGCGGGTGGGCCGCGCAGGATGAACAGGTCGGTGAGCGCATCAATGACATCGGTGGAGTTCAGCTTGCGATCCACCTTGATGGCCAGACATTCCTTGGAATGCTCATCAAGGATGTTCAGCGTCCGGAACGCCCGACCATCATCGGTCCGGCAATGGACGAAGTCATAGGACCAGACGTGATTGCGATGCTCCGGCCGCAGCCGGACACATGATCCGTCATTCAGCCAGAGCCGCCCCTTCTTTGGTTGCCTTGCAGGCACTTTCAGCCCCTCCCGTCGCCACAGGCGCTCGACGCGCTTGTCGTTCACCAGCCAGCCCGCGTCTCGCAGCAGAGCTGCGATCCGGCGATAGCCGTAGCGGCCATACTGGCGCGCCAGTTCGATCATGTCCGCGACCAGGCGCTCTTCGTCGGCCCGGCCTTGTGGCTGGCGCCTCTGGGTCGAACGATGCTGGCCAAGAACGCGGCAGACACGGCGCTCCGACACCTTGATCCGGCCGCGAACATGATCAATGCAGGCGCGACGGCGGGCGGGGCTTAGTAGTTTCCCCGTGCGGCTTCCGTCAGGATCAGCTTGTCCAGCGTGAGGTCGGACACCGCCTTTCTCAGCCGTTCGTTCTCCTTCGGAAGCCGTTTGAGTTCCTTCAGCTGGTCGGTTCCCATCCCGCCATACTGCTTGCGCCATCGGTAGTAGGTTTGCTCAGCAATGCGCATCTCGCGGATCGCATCCACCCGCGCCATGCCTTGCCCGACAAGCACTTCAACCTGCCGCAGCTTGGTGACAATCTCCTCCGGTTTGTGTCGCTTGTTCGCCATCTCTGATCCTCCGTTTCCTAAAAATAACGGTGGACCAACTCAGTGGGGGAGGCTCAACGCCAGACGCAATCTTCGCCAATTTTTCGTAGATCAATCATAATCTTCTCTCGCCCAGCATTGAGTAACCAGGCGCACTGTCGCGCGTGTTGGAGTATAAATTAGTGTCTGCTTTATTGAAGCTGCGCTGCCGCACGAACTGGCGCGTCGAATGACTGGTATGGGCCGCAAACTTTCAAGCACACATTCAAACCGCCGTACAAGAAAACTTATCGCGATCCGTCTCGCGAGCTCACGCTCCCAACTTGATCGCGAACTTCTTCCTCAGCGTGATGATGTCATCCGATAGCGCCTCCGTCGGCTGGGTGATCAGCCAGTCATGGAACGCGCGCGCCTCGTCGTCGTCAAACCGCGGCAGGGGCACCGGCTGGCCGTTCTCCCGCGACTTGCGCACCCGATCGCGATGGCCGCGCATGCCTTTCCAGAAGCTGTAGAAATCCAGCTTGATTTTGAACATATAGCCGTCGGCGTCCTCGACGACGAAACCCTCAATGTCCTGACCCTTCCATTGGAAGTAGCGCCCCTGCGCGTTGACTGATTTCATCCAGCCCTCGAACTGGCCCCAATCCGGCAAAGACGGCCCCGGCTGCTTCACCGCGACGCCGATCGAGGCGGCGATTTGCTTGAGGTCGTTGTAATCGACCCGCCGGTATTTCTCGGTCCGGAAGATCGCATCCAGCAGAACCACATGCGCCCGGTCATAGGCGATCATATGCGGATCGCGCTCCGGGTCGTTGACCTCGAAGATCAACGTTAGATTGCGGTTTCGCACGATATCCGCAGCCTTCGACGCGCCGGTCTCGCTCGCATCAGCGAGGAAGATTTCCTTGAACCAGCCCGAGAAGTCTCCTTCCGGCGTGGATTTTGACGCAAAGAACGGCCCCGGCTGATCCGCCAGATGATCCCAGCCGAGTATGCCGAGGAAACCGTTTTCCTTGACCCAGGTCTTGAGCGGAAAGCTCAGCGAGCGGCGCAGATTGCGCATCTGCGTCTCCGCCCGCTCTTCGAGATTGAAGAATTTCGGGTAGGAACGCGCCACGATCCGGCGGTCATCGGCGACGAACAGACCGCGAGCCATCACGTTCACCTCATCCCACTTGCCGTCGTAGAAGGCTTTGCGGGTGAAGTTCAGCGAGCGAATATGCGGCCGGCTGGCGAAGGATTTCGCGCGCACCAGCGGGTGCTCCTCCAGCTTACCCAACAGCGAGGCGGAGAGCTTGCCTTCGGAATTTAGGTCGGATTTGTGCAGCACATCCGAACGACCTTCGCGGTGCTTGCGAAAGATGGTACTGCGGATCTCCTGCGTCGAGACGGCGCTGCCGGTGCCGTGCCCCGTCAGCGTCATCACACGCAGATGGCCGCCAAACTCGATCTCGGCTTCGAGGTTGAACGAGCCCGGCGCGGCCTGGACCGGCAGCTTCTTCGAGTTGCGGTGGCCATGGACCTGCACCCAGTCATCGGCGTTCTTCGAGAACGTCACATCCACAGGATCGTCATAGGTCCCCGTACCCTTCCAGAAGGTCTGTGACGGCAGGACGGCCAGACGCTCAGGCACACGCGCGATCCCGGCATGGGTGATCAATACATTCTGGCCGCGATAGACATAGCGCATCGCGTCCACCGCCTCTTTCAGCAATCGGTTGGCGTCGCGCGGGGTGAAGCCCGCCGCTTCGATCTGCGGCAGGGTGTTGAAATGGAACTCCCGGCTGACCGGATCCATGCCCTTCGAGAACCGATGGATATGGTACTCGTGATTGCCCCAGATCAGCTGCGCGTTCGGAGCGCCCGCGATGTGCTCCATCGCCCAGCGGATCACCTCGCCGTTCTGGATGCCGCGGTCGAGCAAATCGCCGATGAAAATGTAGAACTTGTCGGCGTCCAATCCGTTCGGCAGCAACTCTTCCAGGGGCGCGAAACAGCCCTGCAGATCGCCGATATGAACGATCGCGGCGTAGTCCGACAGGTCCTGCAATGGCGGCTCGATCCGGTCCAGCGGATCGGTGACGGCGAGCGCGTCCCAGACCTCGATCCCTTTGGGAACGCGGTGGGTGGCGAAGCGGTCGTATGCCGTATCGACCACGCGATCTGGCACAACCTTCCACGAGACCCGGTCTTGGTTGCGCTGATGCGCGATGTCCTTTGGAACGCCGGTGAAGTCCAGGCAATGAACCGCATAGCGATGCCGCTCCGCCAGCTTCTGGGCGAGTGAAAAATCCCGGCTGCGCTGATGCGTGGCGTCGAGCACGACAAGCTGGCCCTGCCCCATTTTGAAATCGAGGATCTCCTCGACCCGCTTCCAGACTTGTTTTTCATGCGCCTGACTGATCGTGACGCGCCCGTCCTTCTGCATGGCGAGTCCGCCAAAGGAGAGTCGCACATCATCCGGCGTCACAGCGAAGGGCGCGAGGCCGTGCTCGGCCAGATAGGTGGATTTGCCTGCGCCCGGGGCGCCGCGCGTCAAAAAAAGATGTCTCATGTGATTTCTCGCGCAATCGGCGCGACCTCAATCTCATATTCTGTATCGAGGGCGCGGATCTTGACCGCGCCCGATGAAAACGCCCGAATGATCTCGGCGTTGGTGACGGTGTGGCGGCTGGGTTTGACGGTGGAGAACCGTCCGCCGGCCATCAGAGCCATCGGAACCAAAAGCTGATCGGCCAGATGGCGTCCGATCGCGCCTCCTGAGGCGAGATAGGCTGTCGCTTCCTTGGCGACCGACTTCGCAACCGACTCCGCTGAGCGGTTCTTCACGCCAAATTCGGCGATGACTTCAGCTCCCAATCCATGCGCCAACGTGACGACCAATGCGTTGCCGGGCCCCTGCGACTTGACTTCGCGAAGCTTCAACGCGCCCTCCGGCAGTCCAAGCCGCGCGCCAACCGTTTTGAGTTCGCGTTCGGCGACTTGCACCGGAAGATTGGCGAAATAGGCCTCGGCCATCCGATCGGAAACGCCGCCGCGATCAAGCGCGACCAAGGGGCGTGGCGCGCCAGGCGTCACCTGTACGACAACGCGGCCGCCGCCGGCGGGCATGAACCCGTAGCGCTCCAATCGGCCCTCCACCTGAGCGCCCATTGCGCGCAACGCCGGAAACCAGGCGCGCTCGATCAAATCCCAGGGCGGCGCCGCCGGATTGTGGGTGCCGCCCTCCAAAACGATCTCGGACGGGCCATCGGCGCGCATCAGCGGCGGAAGGACGGTTTGAAGCACCAGCAGGCAAGACCCGGCCGTTCCGACTTTGAAAATATAGGACCCAGCGCGAAGCCGATTCGGACGCAACAGCACCTGTTGTGATCCGATTTCGTCGCCGTCCACAGCGGCGTCCGAGATCTCTGCCGCAGCGCGCACGCAGGTCAGATGCTGGCGCATCAAGCCGGGCTTGGCCCGTCCCGCACGGACATTCGCGACCCGAACATTCCGGCCCGTCGCGACCGACAGACTCAGCGCCGTGCGCAACACCTGCCCGCCACCCTCGCCGGTGGAGCCGTCAACTTCTAAAACACTCATTCGTCGAACCATATTGTCTTTTCGAGGGAAAGGATCCCGGCGACAAGGGGTGATGAAACGTGTCGCGCTCTACCAATTGAGCTACCGGGCCGTTTGGCTGCCCGGGCGGGATTCGAACCCGCAACCTCGTGCTTAACAGGCAATGTAGTTCCATCTGCATTCGCCGGGATTTCCGGACGGGGCGACAAGGACTTCGCGAGACGTTTCTTCCGCCACCCGGACCGAAGCCCGGAGGGGGACTAGAACCCCCACGGTGAGAGTCGAACTCACCACCCCGCCGCAGCGGGGCTGCGTCTACCATGTAGTCCCGCAGGCATTCGCCCCGGTATCCGTTTCCTCGATCAATTCCTCCAAAGTCGCGACGACAAAGGTGTGGTGAAACATCTTCATTGCTCTACCGACTGAGCTACGGATCTGTTCTCAGATCCGGCGGGACTCGAACCCGCGACCCATGATGTCATGTAGTTCCACCGGCATTCGCCGCGTTGTTTCAGGGTCCGGGGGACAAGGGTTTGATGTGACGCTCACATGCAACAAGATGTAGTCGCACCAGCATTCCCCCGGACAGTTTCACAACCTCACTTTCTCGATCTCTCCGACCCAGTGATCCGGGTCCAGCCGATCGTTTGCGAAGGCGGCGATCAGATCGAATACGCGATCCGAGAAGCCGCCGACATTCAACACGTCCCGACGCTCATAGGCCTGGACCGTGACGTTCGGCGTGATGTCGATGCAGATCAGCTTCGCGCCCTTGTTCCGACGCTTCAGCGTCTCCCACTCCTTCATCATCGCCGTGCCGCGACCCCAGCCGCTGCGCCGGTCCGCCCAGCTCTCGTTATCCGAGACCAGGATCACCGTATCGACGCGCGCGCGCATGGCGTTCAGCCGCGCCAGCGGCGCCGAACAAGCCGTGCCGCCCCCGCCGATGGAGGCCAGGGCTTCCGCGTTGGTCACCACCGTATCCCTCGGGTTCAGGCGGATATCGACCACGTCCTGCTCGAACGGCAGCACATAAGCCTGCCGGTTCTTGCGCAGGACCGCCGCCGCCATCAGGCCCGCCACGTCGATGCAGCGCACCTTGGATGTCGCACCGAGGCGCGCTCCGGTCGTCGCCCAGCTCATCGAGCCGGAGACGTCCGGGCACACAGCGACCACGCCCGGCAGTTTCGGCACGTTGCCGACCGCGATCTCCATCGCGTCCTGCAACGCCTCGCGGATCTCCACCGGCAGCGCCGGATCGGCGTGCTTCCACGCCGCCAGCAACTGGTACGGGAACACCCGCGCGCGGGCGATCTCATCCGCATCCCGCAGCTTCGCCGCGATCCGGGCGACCATCTTCCGGTTCTCGAACACGCCGTGACGCTGGAAGGTGTTCAGGTTCATACGAACCATCTGCCATCCGCCGCGCTCGGCGATCTTGATCCAGTGACGGGTCGTCAGCGGCAGCGAAGCCAGCATCTGAAACGGCACATCCGGAACGGGCCTTCCTTTCACGCCGGCCTTCATGGCCAACCAATCCTGCACCGACTGCGGCAACAGCTCGACATCGCAGGGACGGCCGATCAGCCAGGCGAAGAACGCGTTGCGGCGCTCATCCTCGGCCTTCGGATGCACCATCCGGATCACATCCGCGAGGTTCGGATCCTGCCCAACCGAAGCCGCCAGAAGGGCCTTGTCCGACGCCGTATTCAGCCAGGACTGAACCATGCTCTTAGGCGCCGTGCCCAGAGAAGTCCGGCCCACCGCGCCCGATCGCATGACCTGCACGAAGTTTCGCAGCATCTTGCCGTTGTCGACGACGCGACCGAAGACCTGACGAAACAAGGCCGGCTCGCGGATCGACAGAACAGCCGCCAGAACCGCCGGCGTATCCTTCATGTAGCCTTCGCGCCGACACCAGATGGCGGTCTGCGCCAGAAACTCCGGCTCGGCCTCGCCAGCCAGCATCAACAGTTCCTCAAGCTGCTCTTCAGCGCCCAGATAGAATGTCTGGTTCAGACAACCCGTCGCTGCGAGCTGCGCCAGCGCCTGGGCGTCCGACCTGCGGTAGGCGGCGCCCCCTTCATGGCTCACCCCGTCCGCGCGCCGCAGACCATGATCCCTTCCGAAAACTTCCTTGTTGGCCATCGTCCAACTCCTGATCTCTGGTGGCGGGGCCGATCCGAATTGACCGGCCCCGGCGCCTTTCGCGGCGACTCGATTGGAGCTTTGCGAGACGCGTGCCAATTCGGGCTCAGGGATCGAAGAAAAACGACAAGTTGTTGATAATATTCTTTAAAAGTGGCCTCTGAAGGAGGCGCGCCCGAATTACCCATATCGCCAGTGACGCTGTATCGATCTATCCATATCGTGATTTATATGTTTATATCACCCAATGAAACAAACGGTTGTCATCGCCTTTCTGGGAACGACGCTCGACGCCCACTCGGGACCCGACCGATGGAACCGGTGGCGCCCGAACGTGGCGATGTGTCACCACCCGGATCTGCTGATCGATCGATTGATCCTGTTCCACGACCAGAAACATGCGGGTCTGGCTCGCAAGGTGGTGAAGGATATTGAGACGACCTCTCCGGAAACCAAGGTCGAACTCACGCGGATGGACCTGGACGATCCGTGGGATTTCAGCGCCGTCTACAGCGCGTTGCACAAGTTCGCGCGCGGATACGAATTCAGCCCCGACGCGAACGATTACCTAATCCAGATCACCACCGGCACCCATGTCGCCCAGATCTGCCTGTTCCTCTTGACCGAGGCGCGCTACCTGCCCGGGCGATTGCTCCAGCTTGCGCCGCCGCGTCGCTGGAGGGACGGCGACCCGGGCGGCTATGCGGTGATCGATCTCGACCTCTCGCGCTATGACGACATCGCGACCCGCTTCGCCGAGGAACGCGCGGAGGGCGCGTCCTTTCTGAAATCCGGCATCGAGACAATGAACGCCGCTTTCAACGAAGTGATCGACCGCATCGAGACTGTGGCTCTGCGGTCAGGCGCCCCAATCCTTTTGACCGGCCCAACCGGCGCTGGCAAAACGCAGCTCGCCCGTCGGATCTATGAGTTGAAACGATCCCGACACCTGATCAAAGGCGCTTTTGTCGAGGTGAATTGCGCGACGCTACGAGGCGACCAAGCGATGTCCGCCCTGTTCGGCCACAAGAAGGGCGCGTTCACTGGCGCGGTCTCTGACCGGGACGGCCTGTTGATCGGCGCTGATACGGGCATGCTGTTTCTCGATGAGATCGGCGAGCTCGGCCTCGACGAGCAGGCGATGATGCTGCGTGCGATCGAGGAAGGTCGATTTCTGCCAGTGGGCGCCGATCGCGAGCGGACCAGCGACTTCACGCTGATCGCCGGCTCCAATCGCGACCTGATCGATGAAGTGAAGAAAGGTCGCTTTCGTGAAGACCTGCTGGCTCGCCTCGATCTTTGGACCTTTCGCCTACCGGGACTCTCTGAGCGGCGGGAGGACATCGCGCCGAACCTCGCCTTCGAACTGGCTCGACACGCCGAAAACACAGGCGAACGCGTCACAATGAACCGAGAGGCCGAAGATCAGTTCCTAACCTTCGCGATTGGCCCAGACGCCGCCTGGACGGGAAATTTCCGGGATCTGGCGGCCTCGGTGACCAGAATGGCCACCCTCGCGCCAAGAGGGCGGATCACGACTGCAATCGCCAATGCCGAGATCGCGCAATTGCGGGCGAGATGGAGTCAGTCTCCCGATAAGCCATCGACCTCCGTTTTGCGCGACCACTTCTCCGATGAAGAAATCGCGGAGGTCGACCGCTTCGACCGTGTTCAACTCGCCGAAGTCCTAACCACATGTCAGTCGTCATCCTCGCTTAGCGACGCCGGACGCAAGCTGTTCCAGGCCTCGCGGCGACGTCGCAGCAGCACGAACGACAGCGATCGCCTGCGAAAGTATCTGGCGAAGTTCGATCTGAGCTGGGCCGAGGTCATCGCACATAAAGTAACGTAGCGCTGGCCTCTATTAAAGGAACTAAAACCCATTGTAGAAAATGTAATATTCATCACATTGTAATTATTTTTATAGTCATTTTACTGAAATTATGAATACATCTGATGACTCGCAAGACACGCGATAATACTGAATCTTATTTTGCAAAAAAGTCCGATTCGATCCAGCGCGAATACTACAGAGCCGGTCCGGCTAAGGGTCAATTGCCCAAGCGCCGGCAACCCGCCAACTCCCCAAAAAAGTACCTGACGGCCCAAGTCGCTATCTGCGATACTATTCCGGCGACTGATACCTTCGCGGGGCGTGGACGCGTTGAAACTGAAACGGAGCGGCCATGACCGACACCAACACCGAGATTATCGCTCAGCGGGTTGAGGCCGCTCTCCATGCGCTCCGATCGCAGGATGTGGATGCGGACGGGATCCGGGCGGCGATGGATGCGTTCACCGAGCGGCATGGTTTGCCCGCCATCCGCTTTGACGCGCATGGCGCAGCGGCGCTATCGGTCAAGGGGCTTTCGATCGTGCTAACGCAAACGCCGAACTATCCGGGACTGGTCGCATCGGCGTTCTTCGACCTGGAGGAGGAGGACAGCGACCGGCTTGCGCCTTTCCTTCTGCGCCAGAACATGAACTGGGCGGAGACCGGCGGCGCGATTTTCACCCGCCTGCCCCCCGCCAGAGAGGTCCAGCTGTCGCAACAGATCGTGATACGCGCGGGCGATGGGGCCGGGTTCGAGGACGATCTTATGAGTTTCGTCCGAATCGCCCTTCGCTGGCGGACTACATTGAGTGAACTGTCGGAGCTGCCCGATACGGGATTGGACGACATTTAGACGGAAGATGCGTGCGCGCGCGCTTCGTATGCGGCTTCAAGGGAGAACATCTATGTCCGGACGGACAGCGGTCGACATCGTTTTAGCGGAATTCGCCGCTCAAGCCGGGCTCGCGAGTCTGGAGCTTGGGCCTGATGATCAGGTTGCGCTGAAAATCGGCGATACGCCGGTCGTGATCAGCTATGTCGCGTCGCCGACTGAGTTCGTGGTCTGCACCATCCGCATCGCCGGGATCGAGCCGGGGGACCTCGCCAAGGCGAACGCTGCGCTGGAGATGACCTTCATCACATGGATGAACGGGGTCATGACGCTGGGGCTGAGCGAGACCGGGCGCGACCTGCAGGGGTTCAGCGTGCTGCCGCTGTCGCTGCTCAATCTGGAGAATTTCAGCGACCTGATCCGGGTCATGATCGAGACCGGCCTGGACATCCGCGAACGGATCGCCGCGACGGGCGACGACGGCGCCAAGACACGGCCGGAAGGCGAGATGCGCACGGCGCCGCCCGCCGGCCCAATGTCGTTCGCTTGAGCCGATGCGGCATGAGACGACGAAGATTTAGGGAGACGTGACGACATGGCTTCTATCGAATCCGCAGGCGGCATCAATCGCAACCTGAATCAAATCTCGTCCGAACCCAACGAATCCGTCTCCAAATTCGCGGTCAACGGCAAGAACGTGAAAGTCGTCGTGTTCGACGCAAACGCTTCGGACAATCAAAGCGACATCTCGTCGAGCGCGTCCAGCGATCAATGGATGAACCAGACGAAACAGTATGTCGCCAACAATTTCGGACAGTCGCACAACGACAACGTGAATGTCGGCGGACAACACGCGCAATCACAGAACGCGAACGCCCTGACGCAGGCGAATCTGGAGCTCCACACCCGGCTCGAGCAACAGAAAATAGACGGCTCCTCAAACGCGTCGGAGATCGACGGCGATGATTTCGACGCCAACGATCTGGTGACGCCGGACGAGTTGGAGATCCATGCGCCCGGGTCGCGCGCGGTGCGCCGCCTCTATACAGCGGGTTTGGCGATCCTGGGCGCGATCGGCGGCGGCGTGGCCGGGTTCCTCGCGGGCTCGGCGGTCCCGATCTTCGGCAACATCGCTGGCGGCGTCGGCGGCATTATCGGCGGCGCCCTCGCCGGGATCGCGGCCGGATCGAGCGGCGGTCTTGTCGCCGGTTCCATCCATCTGAAGGTGAAGGGCGGGCAAGGCCAGCAAGAGCATGTGGAACAGGCCAAGGCCAGCCTCGCCGCGCAAGGCGTGGTCCTGACGCCGCAGGATGTTGAGCGCCTGAACGACGTCTCGCCGAAGGAATGGCGCAAGCTGCTCCATATCCCCCGCAAAGCTGTGAAAGACGCCTACAGCGGTCATGGCGCCGGCATGTCGAAAAAGGAGCAGCGGCAGGCAATCCGCGAGGCGATCATCCTGACGGTGGCGCGGCGCGGAAAGTCGGACGGCGAGGAACTGCGCACGCATATGCTGAGCGACAATGTGGACAAGCGGTTGCGCTCGCATCAGGCGCTGAAACTGGTTCAGGCGCAGGGCGGCAATATCGAGCTGCGTAGAGCGTTCAAGACCCACGGTCAGGAGGGCGCTGAACGGATGATGCAGCGCCATGAGAACAATCGCGAGAACTGGGATAATTTCAGCGACGAGCTCAACGCGAGGTTCGGGCAGCATCAACCCGAACTCATGGCCAAGTTCGAGGAGGTCACGAAGGAGAAATACGACCTTGGCAAGCCGCTGACGCAAGCGGACAAGGACAAATGGATTGGGGCTGCGAAGCACGGCTACGCCGCCGGCGCGTTGCTCAACCGCATTCAAAACGAATGGCCCCAGGGGGTGAATGCGGCGAGGGCTGCGGCGGAGAAGCAACTCAAACAGTTTGAGGAGGGACAAGCGGGACCATCGGGACGATTGGTGCATTCAGGCCGCCTGAGCCCGCGTGAGACCGAGGACATCCTGAACGCGGCCTGGCAGGCTCAACTGGAAGCGACCGACTCGTACATCGACGATCTGAACTTGCTGTCGATCGACGACTTTCTCGAACAGGAAAACGACACCTCGGAAATTCAACGCGCCTTGCTCACCCAGAACGGTGTTTTCCGCAAAGATGTGGGCGATGCGTATCCGACCGATCTGTTCGCGCATAATACCGGAATGTCGATATACAAGACCTGCGAGCAGCTTACGCAGCTCGACCGGGACGACACGTTGTTTCTGTTGGGGTCTGGCGATCAACAGATCGACAGTATGCTCGCCGCGCGGTTCGATCATGCGCAGGATCTGGCGGAGCTTGGCAATCTTCTGAAACAGCAGGGCTTGGACGAGGCGGTCGCGGGCGAATTGCTGCGGATGGAGATGTCCATGCGTATGGCGAACGCTGGGCCGCCGCGGGACGGGATCGTCAGCCCGCAACTGGCGCATGACGAATATCTCGTCAGCCCAGAGGCGCTCAAGATCGCGACAGACAACGCCGCCAAACGCGCGGCGATCCGCAATGAAGTGGCGCAGGATCCGGCGCTTCAGGGCGTCAAGCAAGAGATCGTCGACGAGGCCGTGAACAAGCTGCTGGTCTTTGGCGGCGCGTTCTCGGGCCAGCTGCAAAGCCTCGACAACCTGACCGACCCCTCGGCGGCCGCCCTGATGGCGAACAACGCAGCCGGACTGAAAGCCGCTATCAAGGCCGGGGTCAATGTCGATGACGTGATCAAGAACATGCGCGTTCTCGGCAAACCGGACTCGAAGGAAGGCTATGAGGAGGCGATCAGCTGCATCAAGCTGGGCGTCCTTCCGCAATATCTGGCGCAGATCGACGACCGGAACGGTCAGCGGACGCAGCAGCAGGCGCAGGAGGCGCTGGCGCTGAAGACATGGACCGACCAGGGGTTCAACCGCGCCGAGGCCAAGTCCTATCTCACCTCGGTTCGCCAACCCGACCCGACCGGCCAGGGGAACGCGATTGCGCCGGATCCGACAAATCCCGAAATCAAGGCGTTCCAGGGCAGCAATCTGAAACCCAGGATCGTGCAGCAATATCTCGATTACGGCATCACCTACAACGAGCTGACGGCGCCGAGTTTCTTCACCGACGAGCACCGGGTCGGCGTCGGCCACAGCGATCAGGGTTCGATCAACAAAGTCTACATGCTGAGCTACAAGACGCCCTCCGGCGTCAAGCAGCGTTTCTTCAAATCGGCGACGCCCGAGCTCAACATGCGGAACTCGGACCCCGGCAAACTGATCGGCGCCAATCTGGGGATGAACGTGATCGACAAGGAGCTGGGCTTCGGCGTCATCGTCGACACAAAGGTGGGCGTCCATAACGGCCAGCTCGGCATAAGTATGGAGAACGCCGGGAAATACGACGCCGACAAACTGGCCAATCACGGTTCGTTCGGATCCGACGCGAAGGCGTTTTTCACGCTGCCCCGCAACGACCGGGACTATCAGGCGATCTATCAGATTCTGGACGCCCATGACGGTCAGCTTCCCAAACAGGATGCTGAGATCCTGGAAAAGCGCTATGGCGTCTACGGCGCTCGGGTGAACGAGGACGGCGATATTGAAGTCGCACGGGATTTCTACGCCGAGGTTTCCGATGACCCGGTGATGCGTGAAAAAACAGTGGGTCTGCAGATCCTCGACTATCTCGGAAAAGTTGGCGACCGGAACAAGGGCAATTACGTGCCCCAGGTTCAGGGCGACGCCGGAAACCTGAACGTGGTCGGCGTGAAGGGCGTGGACAATGACGACGCGTTCGACGCCATGAATGTCGCCCAGCGTCCGGTAGGCCTGCCCAGGGTGATGAGCCAGTCTCAGGTCGACGCCATCAATCGGATGTACGCGAATAAAGACAACAACGACGGGGTCCTCGCCAAGCTGCGCAAGGTGATCAAGCCCAGCTCCAACGACAAGGAGTTGAAGGGTTTTGAACAGCGCCTCGAAAGCCTCCACAAATACGTCAACGGCGGGCGGCACGGCGGGCAGAAATTGACGATCATTCCGAACGATCAATGGGGGTCGGATCAGACCGGTGCTCTGCTCAACAACAAATCGCTGATCGCCCGCGATCGCGTCGTTTTTGCGATGTAACAACAGGCGCTCGGCTGACCTGACGGCAAGAGCGAATGACGGAGACTATAGATGACCGACGCAACAGAGATTGAACTGGTCGCTGCGGCCGATGAGGGCGAGGACGGCGATATCGAAGTCGATCTCGCCGGAAAGCGGGTTGATTTCGAAACCGCGATGACGGTGCTGACCGGCGCCGGCGCCCCGCCTGCGCCGGAGACAATCGACTGGCCGGAAGATCTGCTCGCGCTGAACAATCTCTGCTTCGCGTCATGGAGCCCTCTGACCGCGCCCTACCGGTTCGAAGAACTGCTTCGCGAGGCGTTCGACTCGCCGGAGGAGGAGGCGCTGCTGATCGGCTATGACGGCTATGGCGTCAACAGCTGGGCGTTCCATCTTGTCTGGCGCAGGGGTGCCCTGCTGATCGGCTTCCAGACCGCGACCGGCGGCGCGATGATGACGGCGAGAACCGGGCACGACTCCGTGGCGGCGTCATGGGACATGCTGCGCCGATTCGAGGCCGCGGCTGAGAAAGCGCCGCAGGAAAAGATCCTGGCGGTGATCGACAGCGACATCGGCGCCAATCGCTGGACCTGGCTGGATCGGAATGGCGATTGGGACGGCGCCGACTGGACCGAAACCCCGATTGCTGGCCTCGCGGCGCTTACGGCGATCGAGGCGCTCTAGCCGCAGCGCTTCAGAGCAGAGGGCGGACATCACTCCCCCGCCCTATAGTCGTCATCGGCGGCGCGCAGCTCGGCAGGGTCCAACTGGCCGTCCTCGTTGGCGTCAACGATCGAGAATGCGAATTCATAGACGCCGAAAAAACGGATCGTGCGGGCGGTCGTCTGACCCGTCTCCGCCATCGCATCCACAAACATCCGAAATTCCGCGAGGTTCAGGATCTGATCGGCGTTGCGGTCGGCGCCGAGAAAGGCGTCGATCTCTTCCTGCGTCGGATTGAGGTCCTGCGCCGACGCCGCACCCACGCCGCAGTAACCTGCAAGAGCAAGCAGCACGGCCGTGCTCCTTCGAAGCGCCCTACTCCGCCGCATGAGGCGCCCTCAAGGTGAAGACCGAACCTTCGCCCGGCGTGGAACTGACCGTCAGAGGCAGCCCTTCGGTCGTCGCCAGCTCAAAGCAGATGGAGAGGCCGAGACCGGTTCCCTCAGATTGCGCGCCTTTCCGGTACGCGCCGGTGAACTCCGCGATCTCGTCCTCGGACATCCCTGCGCCTGTGTCGCAGACAAGGATGTCGAGGCCACCGGGTCGTCGCCGCGCGCCCAGCAGCACCCGGCCCTCGGTGGTGTATTTCACCGCGTTGGAGACGAGGTTGCTGACGATCCGCATCACCGCCATGACCGGCGCGGTCGTCTGGGCCGAGCATCCCACCATGCGCAACTCGACGCCTTTTGAGATCGCCTCTTCACGAAACATCTGCGCCACCGTGTCGAAGATCAGGTTCAGCGGATAGGGCTCCTGATCCTCGGTTTGGGGCGCAGGCGCGACGCGTTCGTCGATGTCCGCATCGGGCACGGTCTCTTCCAGATATCCGGCTGAGAGGCTCTCCATATAATCGAACGCCTCATTCAGCCGGTTGCGCACCTCCGGGTCCTGATCCTTGGTCATCGCGTCCATGGTCAGCCGCAGCGACATGATCGGCTGCTTCAGATCATGTGAGGCGGTGGCGAGCTGGCGTTGACGCAGAGCCGCCAGATCGCGGGCGCGGTTGTAGTTCTGCTCGGTCTCCAGCAGGTCCCGCGTCGCCTCCGCCTCGCGCTGGGCGGCGGCGAGTTCGTTCTCGGTCGCCTCGGCGTGCTGGCGGCGAAGATCAACGAGGGCGATTGTGATTCCGAAAATGATCCATCCCCCGATCACCGCATAGAGCGCTTTGATCAGCACGCCGGGATCGGCCGCCCCACCAAGACCGCCAGTAAAGAGCAGCGCCACAAATACCGCCGCCGCGGCGGCGCAGATCCATGAGAGGATGCGGATCACCACCGTGAACCGGCCTTTGACGCTGCGCCAATTGAGTATCGCGACCACATGCGCGCCGAACATCGCGACCGCGGCGATATATGAAACGGGGGCCAGGATCTCGATAGAGACCAGCGGGATCAAAGGAATAGCGACCGCCGTCAGCACGCCCGTCCGCTTGAACGCCGCCGCCAGACGCCGCCGATCGCTGGTCTCAGCGACGGAGTGTCCCGCGACCCAAAACCCAGCGGCGGCGAGCGACAGCAGCATCGCGATCCCGACGGGTACATGCGCGGCGGGCGTGCTTGGATAGAGGAACCGGAACGACAGCCCGTCGAAATACCCGACCAGCGCCAGCCCGATCAGCAGCAGCGCGGAATATCCGACCCCGACACTGCTGCGCATCGACAGACTGAAGCCGAAGAAGAAGACAAGGCAGGACAGGCTGAAAGCGTAGAAGGCCGTCAACGCGATGCCGGAGAGGAAGCTCTGCGCCTCCAGCTCCACCGGGGTCTCTAACACCAGATCGGCTGAGGCGACCGGCCCGAAAACCATTTTCGCCATCAACAGCACGGACTCTTCCGGCGCGAGCAGAAAGGCGGCGGATCGAAGCCGCGCGCCGTTGTACTCGCTTGGGTCGAACGGGCCGCGCCCGTCATAGCTGAGGATCGTCTCGGTCAGGCCGCTTTCGCGCACCACGAGCACATCCAGCGCGACGAGGCCGAAGATCTCGGAGGCGACATGCCAGGGGTCGCCCGCGCGCCCGTCATCGGGCGTGTCGTTGGTCAGCCGAACCGCGCCCCAGACTGGCTGATAGGGAACGCTGTCGCGGGCGGCTTCAGAGAGGGACGACTGGAACTCGCCCGCCTGAAACAGTCGGATCTTCTCCGCCAGGGGCTCTCCACCCTCCAGCCGGAACTGAAACCTGTCGTCCAGCGCGGCGCTCGCCTGACCTGCGACAAGGTTCAGAACCACCTCGCCGCTCGCCGCAGCCACGGGCAAACAACAGAGCAACAAGACCGCGAATATGCGCCTTGCAATCCTACGACGGGTTCTGTTCACTTCCTTAAACCCTGCCCCTGCATGGCTTTTGGCGTGAACCTTAGAATGAACTCCCGAAAATACCAATGCGTCATCGCCGATGATCATGCGATCGTCCGCAGCGGTCTGAAAGCCGCGATGGAGACGCCGGGTCTGATCGAAGAGAGCGGGATAGAGGTCGTCGCCGAGGCCGCGAACGGGATCGAGGCCATCGCCGCCGTGCGCACGCATCGGCCGCATCTCTTGCTGCTGGATGTCCAGATGCCCCATGCGGGCGGCAGCGAGGTGCTGATCGAAACCCGCCGCTGGTCCGCCGACACCAAGATCGTGGTGCTGACGGGGATTTCCTCGGCCGGCAAGCTGAGCGAGTTGGTGGAGATCGGCGTCGACGGCATCTTCTCTAAGGCCACGTCGAATGACGAGCTCTACGAGGCTCTGCCGAAGATCCTGCGCGGCGCGCGGCATATCTCCAAACCGGTGGTCGAATTGCTGGATGAAGCGCCCAAGGCTTCTCCGCTGACGGATCGCGAGCGCCAGATCCTGAACCTGATCGTCGCGGGGCGCTCCAACAAGGAGATCGCGCCGATACTCGGAATCAGCGCCAAGACCGTCGATCATCACCGCACCAGCATGATGCGTAAGCTTGGCGTGCGCTCCGCCGCCCAGTTGATCGCCTACGCCTTGCGCGAAGGACTGATCGACCCCTCGGCGGAGCTTTAGGCGAACTAGGGTATTCACCCGATACCGGCGGCGCGGCGGCCGGGCGATTATGGCGCTCATTTTCATAAGAGTCAGGAGTTCGCCCAATGTTGATCTCGCGCCGCATCGTCTGCGCCGCCGGACTGGCCGGCCTCGGCCTCGCCGCCGCGGGCGGTCAGGCGGAGTCCCCACGGATCGAGATTCTCGAAAGCGGTCTCGGCGACGCCGTCCGGGTCGAGATCGAGCCCCGGTTCGACGCCGGCGCGGAGGACGTCGTGCTCTGCCTGCTGAACCGCTCGGCGACGGGCGAGAAAGGCTTCGACATTCGACGCGGCGACAAGCCCCGCTTCGTCGCGGCGATGGATGGGGCCGTCTGCACGCGGGTCGTTCCGGGCCGCCATGAACTCGTCCTCTGGAAAACCGTCGGGGAGAGTTTTCAGCCCGTCATTCAGGCGCCGTTGGATCTGTCGCAAGCGGCGGGCGCGCGCGCCCTGATCACCTGGCCGTCTGATACGCCCAACGAGCGCTGAGGCCAGTTCAAGCCTCTCCCCAGCACCTTCTGACCGTCAATCCCCCGAGGCTCCGACAGCAAGCGTCAGATGTATTTTTCTATTTAAAATCAACGCATTCCTCGGACTTCCTGACCTGATATCGGCGCCGTCTTTGGCGCGCGCGGCGGTCCCTCCGCCCGGCGAATAGGGGATTGACCCGATACGCCCGCCAGACCGCGCCTCATAGGTTTTCCTTCAAGGCGGCCGGAAAGGTCGCCGCCCAGTCAGAGGAAGACGAACGACCCTCCCGGCCCGGCCCCAAACGCCCCCGTCCCGGTCGTATCGCTCAAGGAAAGGAAAGCGCCATGCTGAACTCAGATGTCTCCAAATTCTCCCTCGCCACCGCGTATACGCTCGTCACGATCGCGGCGGCTTTGACATTCACGGTCGTCACCACGACGGAAGCTGCGGCGAACAGCAAATGCGGCGGCCTGAACCAGCGTGTCTGTAAGAAGTGGGAGCAGCTGCGCGGTTGCGACAAGGGCCTGCATCGCACCAGCCCGATTGGCGGAACCTGTACGCGCGACAACAAGCTGATCCCCGACTTCATCGAGAACAAGCCGATCAAAATCCCCAAACCGCCGAAATTCTACGAGGCGCGCCTCACGCATTGCGGCGGCAACCAACAGCGCGTCTGTAAAAAGCACGAGCAGCTGCGCGGCTGCGACCCCGGCTTTCACCGCACCTCGCCTGTCGGCGGAAAATGCACGCGCGACAACAAGCTGGTTCCGGACGTCATCGAAGGCAAACCGATCCGGTTCCCGAAGGTGCCGAAGTTCTATGAGGCGAGCCTGACCCATTGCGGCGGCCTCAATCAACGCGTCTGCAAAAAACACGAGCAGCTGCGCGGCTGCGACCCCGGACTGCACCGCACCTCGCCTGTCGGCGGGACCTGCACCCCGGTGAATCACCTGAAGATCGGGTCCAAGCTGGTGCACGCCGCGAACAACATCAATGAGGGCACCGCCGCCCAACAGCGCGTGCTCAAGAGCATCGCCACCTGCATCGGCAGCAACCGGCGCCAGTTCAAGGATGCGGTCAAGAACCGCAACATGGACGCCGCGAAAAGCTTCGCCTTCAACTGCGTCACACCGCAGATGGCGCAAACGCTGCAAGCCGCCCCAACATATGGCGTGCGCGTCGCCTCCGGCCAGCGCGCCAAGTTCTTCCACACGTTGACCATCGGCGTCGGCGGCGGCGCGATGTATGGCGTCGGCGGCAATGGCGAAGGCGGCATCGTCCTGTCGCTGGACGGCGTGACCTGGCCGAAATTCTACTCCGCCGGCGGCGTGAATGTGGGCGTCGGCGCGGCGGCCGGGGCCGATGTCATCATCGGGGTCAGCCGCGATCGGCTGGCGGCCGGCCGCAGCCAGAATCTCAGCGTCAACGCCTCGGGCAAGTATGTGGCCGGCGGCGGGATCTCGGTCACCTTCGACTACGCCAACCCGTTCCAGGAAAACCCGTTCAACGGCATCTCGGTCAGCGGTGGCGCGGGCGTCGGTTTCGAGGCCGGCACGGTGAACCCCACCTGGTCCCGCGTCTATTAAGGGCCTCGCACCGTCACACACGCCCTTGAAGGCCCCCGCGAGCGCAAACTCGCGGGGGCTTTCGCCTGCGCGCGGCGCCTCTCGCCCGGCCATATGGGGGATTTACCCGATACGCGCGAATGGCGGCGCTGCTTACCTTTTGATCAAGGCGACGGGAAAGGTCGCCACCCACTCAGAAGACGAGGCCAAGACCATGAAGACCCTGCATCAGATCATCCGCACTGGCCGCGTCGCGACAGAAAAGGAAACCGCCATGTTCACGCTCACTCTCTCCAAGACCGCCCTCGCCGCCGCCTACGCCGCCACCGTGCTCGGCTCGGCCGTCGCCTTCAACGTCGCCGCCACCACCGAGGCCGCCGCCAACAGCAAGTGTGGCGGTCTGAACCAGCGCGTCTGCAAGAAGTGGGAGCAACTGCGCGGCTGCGACAAGGGCCTGCATCGCACCAGCCCGATCGGCGGCATCTGCACCCGCGACAACAAGCTGATCCCCGACGTGATCGAGAACATCTTCAAGCCGCAGCCCATCCAACGGCCGCAGCCGAAACCGGAGCCGATCGTGATCGCGCCGCCGCATATGCCCGGCCCGCCGGTGCTGCCCGGCCCGCCAGCCCAGAAAAAGAAAGGCGCCCTGCCGCATGTCTCGGCCGTCGCGCCGACCCAGCCCACAGCCATGGACGGGATCTACAAGCTGGCCGCGAATGGCGTTCCTTATAAGCTGGAGGCTGGACGGCTCTATGCGATGGCGGAGTACAAGCATCTCTTCGTCTTCCCGGTCGAAGCCTATGACGTGGTCGTCAAAGACATCGTGCAGACCGGCCCTGGGCAGCTGTCAGGCAACGACCTGGCGTTGCTGGGCCCCTGGACCGCGACGATGACGCAGGGCGGCGGGATCACGATCTCCGTTCAGGGCGCGCTCGGCCCGTTCACAAGCACGATGACGCCGGTGCAGCTCGACAACCCGGATTGGTTCGCGCAGGAGATGGCCTCGATGAGCGGCGAAGGCTACGACGCCTACCCGCAGCCCCAGCCCTACCCGCAGCCCTATCCGCAGCCGCAGCCGGATCTTGGCGGATGGCCTGCTCCGGAACAGCCGGGCGCCGGAGACTACACGGGCTATCCACCGGGTTGGGGCGGCTGAGAGAAGCCCTCACACACAGCTCTCGCAACCCTGACCCAGGCGCGGCGCTCGAATGAGCGCCGCGTTGGTCCTGCGAGAAGCCGCTTACGACAAGGAAACGAAATACCGGTGGGACTTGGTCAACAGAACGCTGGACCGGACCTCCACCAACCTGTCCAGAAGGTCGATTGAAAACCGTTTGACCCGAAGCGCGCAGGAACCCTCTTCCACATCGAGCAGACCAGCGATTTTCTTGTCGACTTTTATCGCCTCGATCTCTTCATCGGCCCGCATGATGAGGCATGAGTACTTGTCCTGATAGAAGTCATAGAGCGTGTTGGGCAGCCGCTCCCCATTCGCGAGATCGGGAAAGATCGGCTGCGGCAGGGCATGAAGCTCATAAACGGCTTTCGCGCCGGACAGACTGCGCACGCGCTCAATCTCGATCACCCTTTCGGGCGCCCCGGTGAGCATCTTTCTTTCATACGCCGTCGCGGGCCGCGCTCTGACATTCTCGGACACCAGCGTGGGCGTATCCCGCGTCCCGTCCAGTTTCTGCATTCGAAAGAAATGGAACAGTGAGTATTCGGGCGTGTGGGCCTTGACCACAGTGCCCCGCCCCTGCTGGCGTTGAACGATGCCGCGACGCTCCAGCTCCATCAGCGCCTTGCGAGCCGTCCCCTGACTGACGCCCAGCTCTTTGCCCAGATCGGTCTCGCTTGGCAGCATGACGCCCGGCTTCAGCTCTCCCCGCGTGATCCGCGCAATAATCGTATCAAATACAGCTTGATAGAGGGGTTGGGCCATCCAAAGCGTCTCCTCGAAACACCTTGTTTGTCTATCACGAGCAGAGCCCGTTTCAAGCTCAGGGGACGAATTCTTATATAATTAAACTTGTATAAGAATTCTTATATATGTTAAAAACCCACGAATCGAAACTGAGACTAGAGCGACAATCGGCTGGCCGTTCGGCTTCTTCCGACCATCAGAACTCGGCGGCTCCAAACCCACCAACCAAAAGAAATCGTGACGGATCACGATATGGGAGGAACACCAATGATTACTAAACTAGCGCTTGCGGCGGCGACCGCCATCGGCCTGACGGCGACCACCGCTCTGGCCGAAGATTTCCCAGCCGGGCCAGTGGATTACATCATTCCGTTCGGACCCGGCGGCGAGTCCGACATCACCGCGCGCTTCCAACAGCCTTATTTCAAAGAGATCTTTGGGCAGGAGCTGGTCGTCACCTATAAGCCGGGCGGCGGCGGCGCAGTCGGCTGGTCACAGCTCAACACGATGGCTGGCGACGGATCGACAATGATGGGCATCAACCTGCCGCATATCGTGCTCAAACCAAAGCAGGGCAATGTCGGGTTTGAGACCGACGACATCACCGCCGTCTACATGTTCCACTACACGCCGGACGCGATCGTCGTGAACGCCGACAGCGACTTCAAGACGCTGCAGGACCTGATTGATTTCGCGAAAGAAAATCCGGCGCAGACGACCTTCTCCGGCTCCGGCAAGGGCACCGCGAACCACATGGCGCAGGTCCAGTTCGACAAGCTCGCCGGGATCAAGACCACCTATGTGGCTTTCAAGGGCACCGGCGCTGCGGTGACGGCGCTGCTTGGCAACCAGGTGCGGGCGGAGTGGGGCTACACCACCGTTGGCGCGAAACAGGGCGACAAGGTGCGCATGCTGGCGGTCGCGATGGAAGAGCGTCATCCGGCGTTCCCGGACGTCCCCACCTTCCGTGAGCTTGGGTTTGACATGGTCTCAGGCGCCTATCGCGGCATCGCGGTGCCGTCCTCGGCCTCAGAGGAGACCCGCCAGGCGGTGTCCGATTCAATCGCGAAGATCAATCAGAATGCGGATTTCCAAAAGCAGATGATCGATGGCGGTTTCGCGCTGCTCGACGTTGCGTACGGCGATGAGATGAACGCGTTCATGGCTGAGAAGTCGGAAGGCTATATCGCGGCGGCGCAGGCCGCAGGCGTGATCGAGTAAGACCGTTCTGGGCGCAGCTCGGCGAAGCTGCGCCCTCCATTCCACGACCTATCGATTTAAGCGTATCGCGCGTGGCTTACGCCGCGGCCGCTGACACGCGCTCTCCCGACGGAGACGAAATATGTTTGACTATTTTCTGGCGGCGATGACGCCGCTCAATCTGATCCTGGCGTTGGCTGGCGTCGCCGCCGGAACGATCATCGGCTCCATTCCGGGCCTGACGGCGACCATGGCGGTGGCGGTGCTGGTCCCGATCACATTCTCGATGTCGCCTGACAGCGCCCTGATCCTGATGGGCGCGATCTATACCGGCGCGATCTATGGCGGCGCCTACGCCGCGATCCTGCTCAATACGCCGGGAACGCCATCGGCCATCGCGACCACGTTTGACGGGTTTCCCATGGCCAAGCGCGGCGATGGAGACATGGCGATTTCGGTCGCCTGCCTGGCCTCGGTCGTCGGAGGGCTGATCGGCGCCATCGCGTTGCTTGTTCTTGCGCCGCCGCTCGCGGAAGCGGCGCTCGCCTTCGGACCCGTGGAGTATTTCTGGCTGGCGATGTTCGGCCTGTCGCTGATCGCCGCACTTTCAACGGGCGATTTCTTCAAGGGGGTCGTCGCCGCGTGTTTCGGCTTGCTTTTGTCGATGATCGGCATCTCCGAGACGTCGGCAGAGGTGCGATTCACGTTCGGCTCCAGCACCTTGCTCGGCGGAATTGAGATCGTTTCAGCGCTGATCGGCCTCTATTGCGTGCCGGTGTTGATCGACCTTGTCGCAACACCAGATCGCCATCTGAAAGAACCGGCCGAAACGCGCGGCTTTCGCATGCCCGAAGCGTTCGGCGCGCTGATGCGCAACAAGGTCAATCTCGCGCGCAGCTCCGTCATCGGCACGCTGGTTGGCGCGCTGCCCGGCGCAGGCGGATCGATCGCCGGGCTGGTGGCCTATTCCGAGGCGCGCCGCTCCGGCAAGGGCGAAGAACACTATGGCGAGGGCAATCCGGGCGGCGTCATCGCCACCGAGTCCGCGAACAACGCGACCGTCGGCGGCGGCTTTATCCCGACACTGGTGCTGGGCATTCCCGGCACGCCGCCCGACGCGATCATTCTGGGCGCCCTGCTGGTGCAGGGCGTGAAGACCGGCCCCACCCTGTTCACCGACGGCGCGCCGATCGTCTACACGTTCATATTCGGCCTGCTGCTCGCGACTGTTCTCATGCTGCCGGTCGGCTTGCTGATCGGACGTTTCGCTTATGGCGCCATTGTCCGCGCGCCGAAAGCGGCGCTGGTGCCTGCGGTCGCGTTCATGACGGTCATTGGTTCTTTCGCCATTCGCAACAGCATCTCCGACATCACCATCATGATCGTGATGGGCATCATCGGCTGGATCGCCTCCAAGCGCGGCTTCTCCGTCTCGCCCATCGTGCTGGGATTGATCCTGGGGCGCATCGCCGAGCAGGGCTTTGTTCAGGGCTGGACCATTGGCGACGCCATCGGCGACCTTTGGGGGCAGTTCTTCGGCCGGCCTCTGTCGATGATCATCATCGCCATGACGGCGTTGAGCTTTCTGTATCCGTTCCTGCCGCAGATCAAGCGTCTGCTCTCCAGATCCGCAGGCCCGGATTACGCGGCGCCCGGCCCCAAAGCCTCCCCCGCGGCCGTTGCGGGCGATCTGGCGTCGTTTGGCGTCTTCGCCGGGATCGGCGCGCTGGTTCTGGTTCAAAGCCAATCGCTGAACGCAGATGCGGCGGTGTTCCCGATGACCATCGCCGTGGTGATGCTCGCGTTGATCGGGCTGGGCGCGCTGAAAGTGTTGCTGACGCGGAAGGTTTCGGTGGAAAGCGCGGACGGCTCCAACCTCCGCCGCATCGCCGTGCCGACCACCATGCTGGCGGCGGTGGCCCTGATCCCGGTCATGGGGTTTGGCCCCGCAGGTTTGATCATGGCCCTGGCGCTGGTCATGCCGGCCCAGCACGAAAAACCGACGCCCGGTGGCTGGGTCGGACTGATCGGCGGCATCGTCGCCATCGTCCTGCTTTGCACGTTCGGGTTCCGTGAGCTTCTGAACGTGCCGCTACCGCGCGGCTGGTTCTAGCCCGCTTGCATTTTCTGACATACGGGGCGGTTTGGCCGCCTCTCCGAAGATCATTCTTACGCCCTGAGAGGAGTTCTAACGTGTCAATACATTCCAGGATCGTGGACGACATGGTCGCCAATGGCGTCGAGTTCGTCACGACGGTGCCCTGCAAGCAGCTTGCGGGCGTGATCGCCGAGTTGGAGCAGCGTTCGGACGTCATGCATGTGCCGTCGAACAAGGAAGATGAGGGGATGGGGCTGTGCGCCGGCGCCTTCATGGGCGGCAAGCGGCCGGCGATCATCATGCAGAACACCGCGATCGGCGTGACGCTGAACACGCTGGCGACGCTGACGCAGTTCTACCGGATGCCGCTGCCGATGCTGATCAGCTATCGCGGCGAGCTGCGCGAGCCGGTGGCCTGCCAGGTTGAGATGGCGGTGCACACCAAGGCGCTGCTGAACCAGCTGGCGATCCCGCATTACCATTTCCACAAGGAATCCGACGCCGACGAGCTGGGCGAGATCCTGAAATACACCTTCATGTGCAACAAGCCGGTCGCGATCCTGACCGACGCGTCTTTCTGGGGAGGATACGGAGAATGATCCGGTCTGAAATTCTGCGCGAGATCGCGCCCGTCATCCGCGACCACCTGGTGGTCTGCAATATCGGTCTGCCCAGCCAGGAGCTGCACATGATCGACGACCAGCCGACGAATTTCTACATGCTGGGCACGATGGGGCTTTCCTCCTCGATCGGCTTCGGCCTGGCGCTGGCGCAGCCGAAGAAGGTGATCTCGATCGACGGCGACGGCTCGGTGCTGACCAATTTCGGCACCCTGCCCACCATCGCCAACAACCCGGCCGACAATTACATCCTGCTGATCATCGACAATGGCAGCTACGGCTCGACCGGCGACCAGCCGACCTATGCGGGCCAGAAGACTTCGCTGACGGCGGTGGCCAGGGCCTGCGGCTGCGAGAACGTGATCGAGTGCCGGGCCGAAGAGACCAAACAGGTGCTGGAGGACGCGCTGGCGGGCGACAAGATGACCATCATCGTCGCCAAATGCGAAAGCGGGAACGTCAAGGTGCCGGTCATCACCAAGGACCCGGTGGTGATCCGCGCGCGCTTCATGGACGCGGTGCAGGCGTAACGCCTGCGCCACCCCGCCACGACCGTCGAGGGACCCCATGCTCCAGTCCAACGAGATCCATTGCAGCGAAGACGCCCGCGCCCTGGCGCGCAGGCGCCTGCCCTGGATGGTGTTCGACTATATCGACGGCGCGGCGGGGGACGAGCATGGCGCGGCGCTGAACCGGACCGCCCTCAGCGACTTGCGCCTGCGCCCCCGGGTGCTGGTCAACGTCGCCAAACGCGACCTATCCGTGCAGGTGTTCGACCATGAGGCGGCCCGCCCGTTCGGGATCAGCCCGATGGGCATGTGCAACCTCGCCGCCCCCGGCGCGGATCTGATGCTGGCGCGGATCGCGGCGCGCTGCAAGACGCCGCTGGGCGTCTCCACCGTCTCCTCCACCTCGCTGGAGGAGATCATCGCAGAGGCCGAGGGGCACGCCTGGTTCCAGCTCTATCTCAGCGGCGACGGGACCAGCGCGCTGAAGCTGGTCGACCGGGCGGAGGCGGCGGGCTACCGAACGCTGGTGCTGACGCTGGACGTGCCGGAGGTGGGCCGCCGCCCGCGCGAGCTGCGCCACGGGTTCAAGATGCCGTTCAGGCTCGGCCCGCGCCAGTTCGTCGACTTCGCCCTGCACCCCCGGTGGTCGATCGCGACCGCGCTCAAGGGCAAGCCGCAGATGGCCAACTTCACCCGGCCGGGCGAGGAGTTCGACCGCACCGAAAGCCGGGCCGCGGCCGATTGGGACTATCTGGCCCGGCTGCGCGAGCGCTGGAAGGGCAACCTGGTGGTCAAGGGCGTGCTCGACGCGGAGGATTCCGTCCGGCTGAAAGAGGCCGGCGTCGACGCGATCCAGGTCTCCAGCCATGGCGGGCGGCAGCTTGACGCGGCCCCGCCGCCGATCCTGGCGCTGAAGGCGATCCGCGCGGCGGTCGGCCCCGAATTCCCGCTCTTCTTCGACAGCGGCCTGCGCTCCGGCGAGGACGTGATCAAGGCCTACGCCATGGGGGCCGACTTCGTCTTCTTCGGCCGGGTGATGCAGTTCGCCATCGCAGCAGGCGGCGAGACCGGCCTCAAACAGCTCTGGGACGTCTTCACCGACGAGACATCCCTCACCCTCGCCCAGATCGGAAAAACAAACATGACAGACCTGAACAAATGTCTGGGGGAGCTATGACGCAGCCTTCGAGCCCCAATTTGGCGGCGTTGGCCGAACTCAAGGACCGGTTGGGACCCTCCGGCTGGAAGGACGCCGAGGTCGCCGACCGGTATTTCGAGGATCCCAGAGGCCGGTTCACCGGGTTGGGGGGCCTGATCGCGACGCCCGGTTCGGTGGAGGACGTCTCGACCATCCTGCGTCTATGCAACGAGGCGAAGATCCCGGTCATACCGTATGGCGGCGGCAGCGGCGTCGTCGCGGGCCAGCTTTCCATCGACAATGACGCCGTCGTCATCTTATCGCTGGAACGTATGAACAAGGTGCGCGAAATCTCAGTCGCGGACGGCGTCCTGATCGCAGAGGCGGGTTGTATTCTGGAGAATATCCACGCCGTCGCAGAGGAGCGCGGCATGATGTTTCCGCTCAGCATGGGATCGAAGGGAAGCTGTCAGATCGGCGGCAATCTGGCGACGAATGCGGGCGGCATTCAGGTGCTGCGCTATGGTAACGCCCGCGATCTCTGCCTCGGCGTAGAGGCCGTGTTGCCAGACGGCTCCATCTATCGCGAACTCAGCCCCTTGCGGAAGAACAACACCGGCTACGATCTGCGCCATCTGCTGATCGGCAGCGAAGGTACGTTAGGGGTGATCACCGCCGCGACGCTGGCGCTGACGCCCATCGATGCGGAACTGGCGACGGTGATGTGCGCACTCGAAACGCCCTCAAACGGGATCGGTCTGCTGAACGACCTGCGCCGCGAGATGGGGGACTGCGTGTCCGCCGTCGAGTTGATGAGCGGCTTTGGGGTTGGCCTCGTCACGGAGCACTTCGCCGATCTCCGGTCTCCGTTTCAGGAGGATCATGACTGGTATCTCTTGTGCGAGTTTGGAGGCCCCGAAGGCGTGCGCGACAGAGTCGAAGCGTGTCTGGCCGATAAATTCGAGGATGGCGCGCTGTTGGATGCGGTGTTGGCCGAATCCGAGTCCCAGCGGCAGACGCTCTGGAACATCCGCGAGTTTCACGCCGAGGCGAACCGCGCCAACGGATCGATTTGCAGCAGCGACACGTCGGTGCCGATCAGCCGCACCGGAGACTTCATCGCCGCCACAACTGCGGCGCTTCGGGATATCGACCCCGGTCTGCGCCTCAACAGCTATGGCCATGTCGGCGACGGGAACATCCATCACAATGTGTTTCCACCCGAGGGCGTCACCAAGGGCGATTACCTGGCGGCGAATGACGGGATCATTGAGCGCGTGCGCATGGCGATCAACGACGTGACGGTCGGGTATGACGGCTCGATCAGCGCCGAACACGGGATCGGGCGCCTGAAGACCGAAGACATGACCCGCTACGTCGACGACGTGAAGATCACCCTGATGCGGCAGATCAAATCGGCGATCGATCCGAACCGGATCATGAATCCCGGCGCGTTGCTTTAGCCGCGCGGACCTATCCGTCGCTGAAGTCCACAGCCCGGCCAGTGCGCGCCGAGATCTCCGCCGCCTCGCCGACGCGAACCGACCACAGGCCATCCAAGAGGCTCACTTCGGGCGCGCCCGACCCAGAAAGCGCCATGTCGCGGAACCTTTGATGTTGAAAATAGGTCGAGCCGTGATGGTCGCCCGCAGCCAGGACCGCGTGATCGACCACAATATTTTCGGTCATAACCCGTCTGTGTTCTCGTTCGGATATAACAATTTGAGCGTGATGTTCCGCGCCACCCTCAGAGAACCGCAGTGGCGCGGGGACGCAGGCGTCCACCCTTGCCTTTCCTCCGGTTACTGAAATGACTTCCTGCCAGAACGATCCTTCTGCGAACATGCAGAGATCCAACATCCCACGCGATCCATTTTCGAAATCGACAATCACGTAGCCATTGTCGATGATGTCCGGGACCTGCTCGTCATAGCGCTCGTCGAGATGGTTCTCATCGACGCCCGCCGAGGCGTAGACCCGAACGGGATCGCTCTGCAGCGTTAAGCGCATCAGGTCCCAGAAATGGCAGCATTTCTCCACCATCGTGCCGCCGGTGCGGCTGTTGAAGCGGTTCCAGTCGCCCACCTTCTCCAAAAACGGATACCGGTGCTCGCGGATGGACATCATCCGGGGGGCGCCAGCCCTTCCAGCGCGCACCTCATCGAGCAGGCGCTGCACAGGAGGCATGAACCGGTACTCCATCGCCACCCAGACGGGCGCGGCGCGGCCTTCCGCCCGAGCGATGATGTCCCGGCAATGCGCGGATGTCGTGCAGAGCGGTTTTTCGCACAGGATCGGCACGGAGGTCTGCAACGCGTCCAAAAGCACGGCGTGATGGGTGTCGTTCGGCGAGGCGATCAGAAGCGCGTCGAACGCGCCTTTGGACAGCATGTCCCTATAGTCGCGAAAGCTGCGTGGCGCGCCATTCGCCGTCTCGACCGAAAGCGTCCGCATGCCATCGTCGGGATCGGCGATCGCCGCCACCTCGACGCCGTCGAGCAGGTTCAGATAGCGAATATGCTCCTGCCCCATCATGCCGGATCCGATGATGCCGTAGCGCAGGTTCACGTCAGATCTCCAACAGAGGAAGCCGCAATTCCGCGGCGACGGCGCGCAACGCGTCGCGATGATCGCCGTAGGCGAGCGCCACATGGTGCTCAAGACCGCTGGCCATGACGTCATTGATCACGTTCCCCGCCGGGCGCGCGAAACGCAGCACGCCGGAGGTGCCCGTGAACGCCATCGGGCGCGACAGCATCTCACCAAAACCCAGCACCATTTTGGGCTCGTTAAAGGCCTGACTGACCCGCATGAAGGTCACCGGGCCCGGTTTCAGCGGGAACTGGTAGAGCAGCGGCATTTTACGGTTCGAATGAACAGTCGCGCTCAATGGCGCCGCCGGATCGCGCATCGAGATCGGGGCCTGCCCGCAATGCCACACCACGCCCGTGCCATCGGCGACGTCGATATCGACAAGATCGGTCAGGAAGACCGGCGCCTCGGCGGCCTCTTGCAGGATCAACTGGGTCAGCGCGCCATAGACATCGGCCTCGCAGGCGCAGGGCGTGCGCCCCTCGCCCATCATCGACGCCGGTCCGCACACCGCGCCGCCATACTCCGTAAACGCCTCCGGCCAGCAGCGGATGGCGAAGGCGTCATAGCCGTTCTTCGCGCGCATCGCCTCCAACCCCGCCTTCAGCCGCAGCGAGCGGTCCAGTTCCGCCTGATCGACATCGCCGATATCGCTCAACTGGGCGCTGGCGGCTGCGCGCAGCGCGGTGACGTCATCAGCGGGCGCGGCGCGAGCCGCATCGAACAGATCCTCCAACGCCAGCGCGTCCACTTCGACCCCGACCAGAGCCTGAATGGCGTCCGCCGAATAGGCGCATGTGTCGAAACCCGTCGGATGCTCGCCGATCCGGGCGATGCGCCGTCCGCTGATTGCATTGGAGATACGCGCGCCATCTGGCGAGCGTGCGGCCGCAGGCGCGGCGCTCAGACGGCGAACCGAGCGCCGCCCGCCGATCAACGCCTCAAGCTCTGCGGCGACATCGCCTTCAGGGTCTGCGTAAAGCCATGAAAAGGCGCGCTGATTTCGGCCTAACGCATGGCTGGCCAGATTGAGCCCGCAAAACGAATTGAGGCGCAATCGCTCGCCCAGCCGAGGCTCCGGCGTCGCCCAAATCGATATTGGCTGATCAAACCGGTCCGCCGCCGCGACCACCGCCGAGGCGTCGGTGAAAGTCGCCTGCAGGATCATGATCTGATCGGGCGCTGTCGCCGTCAGCGCCTCCATCGCCGCCAGCGTCGCCGCCTCATCCATCAGCAGGTTGCGCGGCCCGAGGATCTCGCACTCTAGCGCGTCGAGGGCCGCCAGCATCGCCGCCAATTTCTGCTCGGCGAAGGGCACGTCGAATGTTGGGCGCCCGAGCGGAAGGACGCCGATATTCATCGCCGCCATGCTTCAGAACCCCGAATAACCGCTGCGGAAGCTGGCGTCGTTCGGCGCAAACCGCGCGCCGCCGGGTCCATAGCATTCATGCGCCGCCCAGTTTGCCGCCTCTGCGTCCGCCAGCGCGCAAATATCCGCCATATACGCCGTCGCGCCGCCCTCCAGTTCCATCGTGATCTTCTCCCAATCTGGATAGGCTTTGAACGCGTCCAGCCAGATGGCGCGTCCGGCCAGAAACCCGGAGGCGCCGGCCGCGAAGGCGTGTTTCAGCACGTTGCGAAATTCCGGCTTGCCAGCCCCGGCCGACAGCATGACCCAAGGCCGCCCGGCGAGGCGTCCCATCTCGTCAAACACCCGCTGCACATCGGTCGAGCCATCTGCGTCCGCGGCGTTAACCGGGCTTTCGAGCTTGAAGACATCGACGCCGAATTCCGGCCGAGCGAAGATCTCCACCGAGCCCAGCACGTCGTCGGCTTTCTTGCCGCGCATCTCGACATAGTCCCTAGTCTGATGCTTATCAGAGGCCAGCGGGTAGACCAGAAGCTCGAACAGGAAGGGAATGTCGTAGCGCGCGCAATCCTCACCCACCCGTTTCACATAGTCCTGCTGCGCCTGACAAACCGACAGCCCGGCGTCCGGGCGATACCAGGCCAGCACTTTGACCGCATCGCCGCCCATCCGCTTGATCTTTTCCACCGACCAGTCGTCGATACTGTCCGAAAGCCGCCCCTCTTGCGTCTCGCGAAACTGGCTGTCCTCCAAGGTGACGATCAGCCCTTTGGCGGGCGACATCCGATCGACGCTGTGAGGAATGGCGTAGTGCGGATCCAGCAGCATCGCCGTGCTCTGCGCCTGCAAGGTCTCAACCAGCAATCCTTTGAACCGGGCAACCTGCTCCCACGGCGCCTCGTCCACGCCAAGATGCGCGGCGATCGGGCCTTTGATCGGCGGGCGCTGATCCACGGCGGTCATCTTGAAGACGCCGTTTTCGCCCGCCATGCGGCGCAAGCCCCAGAGTTTTCCCGGCGTCAGGCTCATGTTGAATTCTCCTCAAGAAAATGATGGACGGCGGCGCGATCGGGCGCGCCCCGCGCTCCGCCAAATGTCTGGCATTTGAGCGCCGCCGCCGCGTTTGCGAACAGGATCGCATCGGGTTCCGCGCGACCTTCCGCAAGGGCGAGCGTGAACGCGCCGTGCCAGACGTCGCCGGCCGCCAGCGTGTCCACAGCGTCGATCGGGCAGGCCGACACATGCTCGACCCCAGATGGTGTCGTGTGCCAGACGCCGTTCGCGCCATCGGTCACGCAGGCCCATTTCGAAGTGGCGCGCGCGAATTGCGCCAGCGCGACGGGCAGCTCCGGCACGTCGGAGATCGACAGCAGACCGGGCCGTGAGAACGCGATATGCGACCCGGCCATGAGCACGCCCTTGCCGAACGGCCCTTCGGCGTCGACGATTCCGGGTACGCCCCACTCCCGCGCCTTTTCGAGCGCCGCGATCGCGCCCTCGGACCAACGATCGTCAACCAGAACCGCGTCCGCGCGCGGCGTCTCCGCGATCCAATCGGCGTCCGCTCGCAATCCGGACCCGCGAAAATTGACGATCTGGCGTTCGCCCGTCCTATCGACGAAAACCGAGCTAAAGGAGGAGCGTCCGCCGGGAGCGCAATGAAACAATTCGGTCTCGACCCCCTGCGCCGCCAGATCCGCCAAAATAAGGTCCGCCAACGCGTCGTCGCCCAAGCGGCCCGCCAGGGCCGCTTGGGCGCCCAGCCGCGCGATCGCGATGGCGGCGTTGGAGGCGCCGCCGCCGACAATGGCCTCGGCGGCCTCGGCGCGGTGCTTCGTCGGCGAATTCGGCATCTCATCCACCGAAAAGACGAAATCCATCACCGCCATGCCCAGAACGAGGACCCGCGCCATCAGTCGACCCCCAACCCGCTGGGGACGCGCGCGGGGCGCCCAAGCCGCCCTTTCAGCGATTCCGTCCCGGTCAGCGCGTGCAGGAACGCCACCAGATGGACCACGTCCTCATCTGCCAAAGCGACCGGCGCGATGTCGATCCGGGAGGCGAGCCGCGCCCGTTCCCGTTTGTCCTGAAACGACAGAAAATCAGCGCCCGCCAGCCAGGCTGCGCTCGGAAGGGAGACCATCTGAGGCTTCCACGCCGCAAATTCGGCCGCCGGGTCCAGATGGTGCCGGACGATCCCTTTCAGCGTCGCATAGGCGCCGTTATGGCCATAGGGCCCGGTCAGCGCCACGTTACGGAGCGAAGGTGTGCGAAAGCGATAGGCGTCCTCCAGCCGGTCGGAGGCCGCCATTCGGCCCACATCGCGCACGATCGGGTCCCATCGGCGCGTGCGTCCCGGCCCGAAATGCGGCAACGCCAGCGCATGAAACTTGTGATCGGTCAGCAAGGGACCCGAATGGCAGGCGGCGCATCCCGCCTCGCCGTAAAACAGGTGCATGCCCGCCATTTGCGACGCGGTCAGAGCGCTCTGCTCACCCGCCAGATAGGCGTCGAACGGGCTGTCATAGCTTCGCCACTCAAGCCCCTCAAAGGCGGCGATGGCGTTGGCGATATGGGTGATGTCGATGTCCAGCGGGTCGTTCACCTCGTCAAAGGCGGCGATAAACATGTCGCTGTATTCCGGGATGACGCGCACGCGTTTGGCCAGAATCGGCCATACCGCATCGATCCGGTCATAGGCGGCGCCGGCGACCTGGTTCTCCTTCGGATCACCCGCCATCTCGAACTGCGAGGTCAGCGGAAAGAGCGCCTGCACCGCCAGTATTCCGTCCAGCCCCTCGGGCAGCCATTCCTGCGCGGGCGTATCGAACCCGTTCTCATAGATGTCGGAGACGCTGACGCGACCGTCATGAAACATAACATCGATCTCACGCGCACCGAGATTCCAGAGGGCGGGCGAGTTGCGCGGAATGCGTTTGCGAATGCGCGACGATCCGGTTCCGGCGACCCGGTCCGGCCCCACCCAGACGCCTCCCTCGCCGATCCCCAGCGCCAGACCGTCGCTGGTGGCGTGGTCCGGGTTGTGGCAGGTGGCGCAGGAGATGTTGCGATTGCCCGAGAGGATCGGGTCAAAGAACAGCAACTGGCCGATCGCGGCCTTTCGCAGATCAAAGTCGTGAAAATCCGCCGCTTGCAGTTTCGCGGGAAGCTCGAAACCATGCGCGGAGGTCGCCGTCACCCCCAACAACGCCGCCGCAATCAAGGAGATCAGATGCGCTGCCTCGCCCTTCTTCTGTTCCTGCTTCTCCCGCAACCGCTCGCCGCCGAAATCGAGACCGCGCGCGACTTCATGGATGCGGGCGATTACGCCGCCGCGATGGAGGAGCTTTTGCCCGCCGCGCGCTCGGGCAACGCCGAGGCTGAGGAGTTGATCGGCGTGATGTTCGCGTCCGGCCTCGGGGTCGAACGAGACGACGTGCGCGCCTTCGACTGGTATCTCAGGGCCGCGATGAAAGGCCATGCCGGGGCGCAATCCGGCGTCGGCTGGTACTATGAAGTCGGCCGCGGCATGCCGTCGCCCGATCTGGTGCGGGCCTACGCCTGGTACGTCCTCTCCGCCATCGGCGGCGATCCCGACGCCGCGATCTCGCAGGAGGAAGTGGTGAAGAAGATGACGCCTGAACAAATCGAGTTGTCTCATAAGCTGATCGATGACTATCGCGCCTGGCTGTACCCGTTCCGGTAGGTTTGGAGCGCCAGCGCCGTCATCCGAACGGACCGGGCGCGACCCGCATGACGTGACCGCGCCCGTTCATATCGTCTCTATTGAATGTCCTTGGCGATGCCGGCGTCGATCGCCGCTTCTTCTTCGGCGACCGCCGCGGTGAGCGCGTCAAACACTTCCGGCCCACGATTGATGTTCTCCTTGAACCATTCATAGACCGGCGCCGCGGCTTCTTTGAACATCGCCTTTTCTTCCGGCGTCGGGACATAGAGGTCGCCGCCCCCCGCCACAAAATCGGAATAGGCCTGAATCGACTTGCGTTTGGGCGAGGCGAAGGTGGCCTGCTGGAGCGCCGCGAACCCGTCGACAACAACGCGGCGCATGTCTTCGGGCATCGCCATGAAGTTCTCGTTGTTCATCCACCAGAGCGCGCCCATATAGGCGTGGCCGTCCAGCGTCACATATTGCAGACCCGCATCAGGGAATTTCATGCCCATGATGTCGGTGATGCCGTTCTTCGACCCCTCGACGACGCCAGTCTGGAAGCTGGTGAACAACTCCGGCCATGGAATCGGCGTGGGGGAGGCGCCCAACGCGCGCACCAGTTCCTGCGGCAGATCGGCGACGACGGTGCGGATCTTGAGCCCTTCCATGTCGGCGGGCGTCTGCACGCGCCGCTTGGTGTTGGCGAAATTACGCCAGCCGCCGGTGTTGCCGATGGTCATCAGCCGGATCGCGCCGCCGCTGTCCTCCAGCGCCATGTCGCGCACTTTTCGGGTGAAGTCGCCGGACAGAACCGCCTCGGCGATCCGGTCATTGGCCATCAGATACGGCAGGTCGAGCACCTGCACATAGGGAAAGATGCCCGAGGCGCCGCCGGAGGTGGAGATATAGACGTCAATCGAGCCGTCCGCGACGCCCTGCAGGCACTCGGCGCCTTTCGAGCAAAGCTGCGTTCCAATGAACAATTCGACCTCGATCGCGCCGTTCGAGGCGCTCTCGACATAGTTCTTAAAGACGATGAGACCGTCATAATCCTCATCGTTCTCATTCGAGTTCGCGGTCGCGCGGATGGTGTAATCCGCAGCCGCAACCGCGTGGCCGGACGCGGCCAGAATAGCCGCCGCCGCCAGCGCTCTGATGGTCGTTCGCAGCATTGTTTTCCTCCTTGTGGAACTCGGTGCGTGTTTCGGCGTTTATTGGACGAACCCGGTCAGGCGCGGGATCGTCATCGAAATCGCTGGCACGTATGTGATCAGAAAGATCACCAACACTTCAACCGCCAGAAATGGCAGGATCGCCTTGGATATCGTCTCGACCTTCTCACCCGACACAGCCGACGCCACGAACAACACCAGACCCATTGGCGGGGTGGCGAGGCCAACCGTCAGGTTCACCGACATGATGATGGCGAAATGCACCGGATGCACGCCCAGATCGACAAAGATCGGACCCAGGATCGGGCCAAGGATGATAATCGCGGGGCCCGCGTCCAGAAACATACCGACCACGAACAGCAGAACGTTGATCAGGAACAGCAGCGTCAGGGGATTCTCGCTGAGGCCCAGAATGAACGTCGCCATCTGCTCCGGCGCGTGGCTGAGGCTGACCACTGTCTTGAAGGCGACGGCCGCGCCCACCAGCAACAGGACAGTCGCCGAGGACAGCGCCGCTTTGGTCAGGATCGCGGGCAGGTCGCGCAGGCTCATGCTGCGCAGTACGAAAAATGCGATGATCAACGCATAGGCCACCGCGATGGCCGAGGCCTCGGTCGGGGTAAAGACGCCGACCAGAATGCCGCCCAGAATGATGATCGGGGTCTGGAGCGGCGCGACCGCCTTTTTGCAGATGATGCGGAAGTCCGGTGAGACGGAGCGCCGAAGGCGCATCAGCAGCAGATGGGCGACCGGCAGGAACACCAGAAACACGATCCAACCGCTGATCGGGGCGTCACCGTCAGCGCCCTGCCCCATCACGGCGAGCAGCCCCATGAAGATCGCCATCATCACGCCGGCCAGATTGATCCTGAGCAGCACAAAGGACACGCGTCCCTCCAGCGGCGAGATCTTCTGACCCGGGTTCACGATCCGCTCCGCCTTTGGCAGGTCGTAGCGATCGGCCAGCAGGCGCACCACCACCATCAGCCCGACGCCCACCATAACCCCGGGAACGATGCCCGCCAGAAACAGCGCGGCGACGCTCTCGCCCATGACATAGGCGTAGATGATCATGATGCCTGAGGGCGGGATGATCGGCCCGATGACCGAGCTGGCGGCGGTGATCGCAGCGGCGAATTTGCGCGTATAGCCGTTCTTCTCCATCGCCGGGATCAGAGTCGAGCCCAGCGCCGACGTATCCGCGACCGCGGAGCCGGACAGGCCCGCGAACAGGATCGACGAGAGGATGTTCACATGCGCCAGACCGCCCCGTAGATGGCCCATCAGGGCCTGGCTGAACTCGACCAGCCGTGTGGTGATTCCGCCCTTGTTCATCAGTTCGCCGGCCAGCACGAAGAACGGCAGCGCCATCAGCGGGAAACTGTCCATGCCGTTATAGACATTGCGATAGAGCAGCGCGATGTCGCGCTCCTGCCCGTTCAGCCACAGCAACAGCCCCGGCGACAACAGCAGCGCAAAGACGACCGGAAGGCCGATCAGCAGCAGGATCAGGAAGAGCGGAAGGAAATAGACCAGCATCAATCCGCCCCCAATGACTCTTCGGGCGCGCCCAGATCCGGCAATTCCTCATCGGGATTGAACAGACTGTAAACGGCGCGCAGGAGCAGCTCGACATTCACCACGGTCAGCAGAATGACGCAGACGAACAGCGAGGCGTACATGTAGCGCAGCTTCACCTTCACCGCCTCGTACCCGAACCAGTCCAGCGGCAGCCGCAGCGAGGAACTGTCGAAATTGCCGCCAAACCCCATCGTGTGGTTGTGGCCGTGCCCGATAGCCGCGATCAGCACAAACAAGGACGCGAGCAACAGAAAAATCGTCAGCGGCAGCGCGGCGCTGCGCGGCAGGGCTTGCGGCAGAGTGTCGATCGCGACGAAGCCGCCCCAGCGGAACGCAGAGGGCGCCATCAGCCCGGTCATCCAGAGCATCAGGAACCGCGCGGCCTCATCCGGCCAGGTCAGCGCATCGTTCAGCACGTATCGGGTGAAAACCTGTAGAAGGATGACAAAGACCATGATCGCCAAGGCGATCCAGGCGATTTGCCGCCCGACCATCAGCACCGGAGAGATAACGGCGGAAAGGAGCCGCAACAACTTCAGCAACGCGTCATCCTCCCAGGTCGGCCAAGCGAGCCCAAGCTTCGGATTTGCTCGTTTTACGGTTCTTTTTTTTCGAATTCTGTTGCAAACGAATGCTTGAGTCAAGCGGAGTCGTTCGACGTCAGACCATTGTCAGGTCTACCCCATACGCTTCGCAGAGGGCGCGCAGTGCCGGCGGGCATCGCTCATCTGTCACCAACGCATGGACCTGTTCCAGATGGCCGATACAGACCGGCGCAATACGCTCGAACTTGGTGCTGTCGGCGGCCAGAATGACATGCCGGGCGTTGGCGATGATTGCGCGGGCGACCGAGGCTTCCCGCAGATCATAGTCCAGCAACGATCCATCCTTCGCAACGGCCGCCGCCCCGATCACCGCGATGTCCGATCGGAAGAGCCGGATGAAGTCCACCGAGGCCTCGCCGAGGATGGCGCCGTCCGACCGACGCACCACGCCGCCGGGCACCATGGTCTCAACACCCGGAAACCCCTTGATTTCATTAGCGACGACGACACTGTCGGTCAAAACCTTCAACCCGGCGTGCCGCGCCAGATTGCGCGCGGCGGCGGCGGTGGTGGTGCCCGCATTGATCACCACTGCGGTGTTGTCGGGCACCTGTTTGGCGACTTCCTGCCCGATCTTCTCCTTCTCGGCGCGGGCGATCTCCTTTCGGATCTCAAAGCTGGTGTACTCGGTGCCCGCCAGCAACGCGGCGCCGCCATGGAACCGCATCACACTGCCATCCTCGGCCAGCGCGTTCAGGTCCTTGCGCACGGTCTGCGGCGTCGTATCCAACATCTCAGAGAGATCGTCCACATGCGCCCGGCCATGATGCCGAAGGTGGAGAAGGATCGCCTTGCGTCTGGCGTCTGAGTTCTTGCCGAGGTTCATCCGCGGTCATCCCGAAAATCGCGTTCGTTTCAATTTCTAATCGAAACTTAGAGAATTATCCAGATGGAGCCGCGTTCGAGGGGATGTGGGCGAATGGAACCGAACTTTGCGCCAGTCATGGGACGCGGCCTCGCCCGATCAGGCAAGGCCCCAGCCCGCACTCATTTTCAGTGGGTCTACAGCGCCTTTACCAGCTCACGCGGACGCCCGCAGAGAGGCTCAATCCGAAGTCATCGCCAAATCCGTCGCCGATGGCGGTTCGATAAGCCCCTTCAGCGAAGACCTGCGTCGTCTCGCTCAGCTTCGCCAAGCCGCCGACCGCGATTTCGCCCCAGGTGTCCTCGCCCGACACCGTGAGATCCTGACCCGAAATGGTCGCCGAGCTATCGCCGTCGAAATTGTGCAGCACGCTGCCGATCACATAAAGGTTCTCCCGGCGCACGCCGCCCGGATCGACATTCTCATAGTCGTAAGCCAACCCCAGCCGGCCGACCACATCCTGCGATGAGTCGAAACTGATCTCATTGCCCTGGCTGTCCGTGAAGGAATCCGTGTCGACGCTCGCAAACCACAACTGGCCCTGCGGCGTCAGCGACGAGCCTCCGCCGACGCCAAAGCGCTGTCCCACCTCGCCGCTGAGCGAATAGGCGGTCGAGTCGATGCTGCGCGCCAGCGTCCCATTGGTCGATGATCCGAAATCGCTGTCGATCCAGCCCAGCTCCGCCTGAAAATCGGCGTAGGCCCCGTCGCCGGAATACCAGGTCGCGGTCGCGCCGAGGCCAAATGCGTCGCTCTCGACGGAGCCATCGCCCGTTTCGCTGCTGGTGTCGGCGTCGATCAGGTTGATCGACCCGTTCACGCCGAGCACGACCTGCCCGTATTCGCCCGAATGCACCTCCAGATCGAGACCGGCTTGCAGGCCGCCGGACGTGGACTCGTAGGAGACGTCCTGCGACCCGGAGAGGTCTTCCTCCATCCGCTCGCCGAACACGCGCAGCCACGGGCCGGACCGATCTTCCGGCCGATCGGCGAAGACCAGCGCATTCTGGCTGGAGACAGGCGGCTGGTCCGCGCTCGCCGGGTCAGAGGCTCCGCGGAACCCGGTTCTGAACCCGCTCCGCTGGGAGAGAGTCGTCGGTCGGGTGGTGTTCAGAAAGATCGCGCCGACTGCGGAGTAAAGCGTGGCGTCCCCGGTGAACGCGTCGGGCGTGAGAATCCATTGTGAGCCGTCCAAGCCGAAATTATAGATCACCGCGCCGGACGTGACCGATGCGCCGCCCTGAAGGGCGAAATCGCCCGCGCCCGTTGAGCCCGCCACATCCACCACCACGAGGTCATTGCCGGTCGCCCCTCCGGTGGTCACATCATCAAGCACGATTGTCGTGGCGCCGCCGGTGACGTCGCCCCCGATCTTCAGCGTGTCCACCATGTCGGTCGAAAAATCGACGTCGATCTCGACCACGCCCGATCCGGAATAGTCTCCGGACACCGACACGACATCCCCCGCGACGCCGTCCATGGACGACATGACACCGTTGTTGAAGAGGTTGCCCGTCAGGGCGAAGCCGCCAGTCGTTCTCAGCCTCGCGCCATTGGTCAGGAACAACCCGGACCCTGATCCGCTTCCAACCGAAAGATTGCGGTCCACTATATCCAACTCGCCGCCATCCAGCGTGACGGATTCCCAGTTCCGGATCAGATCTCCGCTCTCGACCGAAACGTCGAAGCCGGAAAGCGTCAGCGTATCGACGAAGCCGTCCGCCGAGGATGTGTCGTCGCCGCCGTCCAGCGTCTGCGTGCCGTCATAATCAGCGGCCGCGACGAACAGACTGTCCGATCCGTCGCCGCCGTCGATTCCCTTGTTGACGGAATTGGCCGCGTCATCGCCTATCTCGCCGCCAGTCCATGAGATGACGTCATCGCCGCCGCCGCCAAGTATCGTCAGCGTCGACGTAGTGCTGGAGCCCAGACCGACAGATCCGTCGGATATGGTGATCATGTCGGCGCCCGAGCCACCCCTCACATTTGTGGCGACCGTCGCGCCGTCCAACTGGATCACATCAGCGCCGCCTTTCGCGTCGACGCTGTCCGCCGAGCCGCTGCTCAGAGTGATTGCATCGTCGCCCGCATCGCCGAACACGCCTCCGGTGATCGCCCCGCCGGTCATGGTGAACGTGTCGGATTGGTTCGAGGAGAAATCCGTCAGGCCGAGAAACACGTCTCCGCCGACCGTGCCGTCGCTGATGGTCAAACCGTCGACGCCCGCCCCAGCGATGATGTCGTTCGCAATCATGGCGGGACCATCCAGCAGGATCACATCGGCGCCGCCCTTCGCGTCGACGCTGTCCGCCGAGCCGTCGCTCAGAGTGATCGCGTCGTCGCCCGCATCGCCGAACACTCCGCCGGTGATCGCCCCGCCGGTCATGGTGAACGTGTCGGATTGGCTCGAGGAGAAATCCGTCAGGCCGAGGAAAACGGCTCCGCCGACCGTGCCGTCACTGATGGTCAATGCGTCGACGCCCGCCCCAGCGATGATGTCGTTCGCAATCATGGCGGGACCATCCAGCAGGATCACATCGGCGCCGCCCTTCGCGTCGACGCTGTCCGCCGCGCCGTCGCTCAAGGTGATCGCATCGGCCCCCGCATCGCCGAACACGCCTCCGGTGATCGCCCCGCCCGTCATGGTGAACGTGTCGGATTCGCTCGACGTAGAATTCGTCACGCCTAGGAAGACGGCTCCGCCGATCGTGCCGTCGCTGACGGTGATCGTATCGACACCTGCGTCGCCGCGTAGATTGGAGGTGACCGTGGCACCATCGAGCGTGATCGTATCGTCGTTGTTGCCTCCAAGTACCTGGTTCACGGATCCGCTGAGCAGGTCAATCGTGTCATTGCCGTTGTCGCCGCGAATGTTGGTGGTGATCATCGCACCATTCAACGTGATGGTGTCGTTATTATTATCGCCTAGCACCTGGTTCGCGGAGCCACTCAGCAGATCAATCGTATCGTTGCCGTTCCCACCACGAATGTTGGTGTTGATCGTCGCGCCATCGAGCGTGATCGTATCGTTGTTGTTGTTGCCGAAGACTTGATTTGCGCTGCCGCCAAGCAGGTTGATCGTATCGTCACCGCTGCCGCCTCGCATTTGGTTCACTGAACCGCTCGACAGAGTGATCGTGTCCGAGCCGCCATTGGCGTTGAGCGTGCCAGACACCGTCGCTCCATCGACGGTGATCTCATCATTGCCGCCATCGCCGCGCACCTGGCTCACCGAACCGCTCAGGAGATCAATCGTATCCGCGCCGCCATCGCCGCGAATTGTCCCGCTTATTGTCGCGCCGTTCAGCGTGATCGTGTCGTTGTTGTTGCCGCCGCGGACCTGGTTCGCAGAGCCGCTCAACAAGTCGATCGTATCGTTCCCGTCGTCGCCATGGATGGTTGCGGTGACGCTGGCGCCATCCAAGGTGATGACGTCCGCGCCGCCGTGCCCGCGTACGTTCCGGCCGACGGTCCCGCCGTCCAGATTGATTGTATCGGCCCCCGCGTCTCCGCGCACGTCGCGTCCGACACCACCGCCGGTAATTGTGAACGTGTCGGAATCGTTGGTTGAGTTGACGTTTGTCGAACCGAGAAACACGTCATCGACGACAGAGCCGCCAGAGATCTGGATATCGTCCACGCCGGCATCGCCACGGATTCTTTGTGCGGTCGCTGTCGTGCCAGAGAGCGTTATCGTGTCGGCCCCTCCGTTGCCCCGCACTGTGCCGCCGGCTGGGTCGTTCGCATCGTCACATTGCAGGGTGTCGTTTCCATTGGTGCCGTTATTCGTCATCACAGCGCCGTTCAATAGACAAGCGGCGTGCGCTGGCGTCGTCGCCCCGTCTAGCAGAGGCGCGCCAATCGCCAAGCCCAACGCCATCGCGACGCGCGCGGCCGCGCCGCCGGCCGAGTGTTTAGACGCCCTGAACGGATATCTGTTGAGATGGGTGGACGATTTAAGGCTTACACCGGACACACGACACATTGCTCCACCACCCGCTGATTGAACCGATCGAAACAAAAAACGCAAATTTTGAGACTTCGTTAACCACTTATTAACTTAATGTTCGCTGGTGAGTCGAAATTCTGAGTCGGTGTGATTCGGTTTGGGCGGACCATTGCCAATCGGCAACACATGCCCACCAGTTGGGCGTCTGCCCAGCTGCGGACAAACGCCCTAAACAAGCGCCTGCCACAACGGAAAACGCCCAAGCATATTCAGCCCGGGCGCTCCAAGATTTGGGTGAGTGTTAGGGTGTCGCGTTACGCGGCGGCGAGGTTCCGCAGCACGTAATGCAGCACGCCGCCATGCTCGATATATTCAATCTCAACCTCGGTATCGATCCGGCATTTCAGCTGGATCTCCTTGGTCGAGCCATCGGCGAAAGTGATAGTGCAGGGCACATTCGACAGCGGCTCGATATCGCCTTCAAGGCCGGTGATCGAGACTGTCTCATCGCCTTTCAGCCCCAGAGATTTGCGCGTGTCGCCGCCGGTGAACTCGAACGGGATCACGCCCATGCCGACGAGATTGGAGCGGTGGATGCGCTCAAAGCTCTCCGCGATCACCGCCTTGACGCCCAGAAGCGCGGTGCCCTTGGCCGCCCAGTCGCGAGAGGACCCCGCCCCGTATTGCTCGCCGCCGAACACCACCAGCGGCGTACCCGCCGCTTTATGAGCCATCGCCGCTTCGAAGATCGAGGTCTGCTCGCCGCTCGGGTCCAGCGTATAGCCGCCTTCCACGCCATCCAGCATCTCGTTCTTGATGCGGATATTGGCGAAGGTGCCGCGCATCATGATCTCATGATTGCCACGGCGGGATCCGTAAGAGTTGAACTCCCTCGGCTGCACCTGACGCTCGGTCAGGTATTCGCCCGCCGGCGTGCTTGCCTTGAAAGAACCGGCGGGTGAAATGTGGTCGGTGGTGATCATGTCGCCGAGGATCGCCAGAACCTTGGCGTCCTGAATATCGCTGATCACGCCCGGCTCCTTGTCCATTCCCTGGAAGTAGGGCGGGTTCTGAACGTAGGTGGAGGACGCGGGCCAGTCATAGGTCATCTGATCCGTGGTCTCGACCGAACGCCACTTGTCGTCGCCCTTGAAGACATCGGCGTATTTCGACTGGAACGCTTCGCGCGTCACGGTCTGCTCGACCAATTCCGCGACCTCCTGCGAGGTCGGCCAGATATCTTTCAGGAAGACGTCGTTGCCGTCCTTGTCCTGACCCAGCGGCTCGGTGGTCAGGTCAATGTCCAGCGTACCGGCCAGCGCGTAGGCCACGACCAGCGGCGGCGAGGCCAGATAGTTCGCCCGAACATCCGGGCTGATGCGGCCCTCGAAGTTGCGGTTGCCGGAGAGGACCGACGTCGCCACCAGATCGCCCTCGGCGATGGCTTCCGACAGTTCCGCCTGAATGGGACCGGAGTTGCCGATGCAGGTAGTGCAGCCATAGCCCACGAGGTTGAAGCCGATCGCGTCGAGGTCTTTTTGCAGATCCGCCGCTTCAAGGTAGGCGGAGACGACCTGCGAGCCGGGGGCGAGAGAGGTCTTCACCCACGGTTTGCGGTCGAGGCCCAGCGCGGCGGCCTTTCGCGCCACGAGACCCGCGCCGATCATCACATAGGGGTTCGAGGTGTTGGTGCAGGAAGTGATCGAGGCGATCACGACCTTGCCCGACTCCATCGTATAGTCCTCGCCCTTGACGGCGACTTCTTTGCCCATCGGACGCTTGAAGTTCTGCTCCATCTCGTTGCGGAACGCCGATTTGGCGTTGGAGAGCGCGACATAATCCTGCGGGCGTTTCGGGCCGGAGATTGCCGGGACGATCGTGCCCATGTCCAGATGCAGCGTGTCGGTATAGACCGGCGCATAGTCATCGCCGCGCCAGAAGCCGTTCTCCTTGGCGTAGGCTTCGACCAGCGCAATGCGGCCTTCGTCACGGCCGGTGTTGCGGAGATAGCGGATGGTCTCTCCGTCGATCGGGAAGAAGCCGCAGGTGGCGCCGTATTCCGGGGCCATGTTGGCGATGGTCGCCCGATCGGCCAACGGCAGCGAGTCGAGGCCCGCGCCATAGAACTCGACGAACTTGCCGACGACGCCCTTCTCGCGCAGCATCTCCACCACTTTCAGCACCAGATCGGTGCCGGTCGTGCCTTCGACCATCTGCCCGGTCAGCTCGAACCCGATCACCTCGGGGATCAGCATCGAGATCGGCTGGCCCAGCATCGCCGCCTCGGCCTCGATGCCGCCAACGCCCCAGCCCAGAACGGCGGCGCCGTTGACCATGGTGGTGTGGCTGTCCGTGCCGACCAGCGTGTCCGGATAGGCGACCTCGGCCCCACCCTGATCGGTGTCGGTCCAGACGGTCTGCGCCAGATATTCCAGGTTCACCTGATGGCAGATGCCGGTGCCAGGCGGAACGACACGGAAATTATTGAACGCGTTCTGACCCCATTTCAGGAAGGTGTAGCGCTCCAGGTTCCGCTCATACTCGCGATCCACATTCATCTGGAACGCGCGCGGGTTGCCAAACTCGTCGATCATCACCGAGTGGTCGATGACCAGATCCACCGGGTTCAGCGGATTGATCTTCTCCGCGTCGCCGCCCAGCGCCACGATGCCATCGCGCATCGCCGCCAGATCGACGACCGCGGGAACGCCGGTGAAATCCTGCATCAGAACACGGGCGGGACGATAAGCGATTTCGCGCGGGTTCTTGCCGCCCTTGTCGGCCCATTCGCCGAACGCCTTGATGTCGTCGACGCTGACGGTGCGTCCGTCGTCTTCAAAGCGCAGCATGTTCTCAAGAACAACCTTCAGCGCCGCCGGAAGTTTGGACAAAGAGCCTGCGCCCGCCTGCTCGGCCGCCGGGATCGAGTAGTAGGCGTAAGTTTTACCGCCTGCGCTAATCTCTCTGCGGGTTTTGAGCGAATCGGAACCTGTGGTTATCGGCACTTTGGCGTCTCCTTTTCCTGACCGCGGATCAGACGCGGCGATTCTTGATGTCTCTTGCTGTTGGGAACTCTTAATTAACGAGTTCAATCGCTTAGTTTAAATTGCTTCCAAGACGGGCTAAAGCCCTGATCCTCAAACCTGTCGCATCCACCGGTGGGATCCCGGAGCCGCAGCGCGCCGGGTCCGCCCGTGTTTTGCGCGAGGAGTTCTAGCGTAGATCGGGCGACTTCGCGACGTCCTTTCGACTCCCGTCCTTCGGGCCCCGCAGCAAGAACCTCCCTTGCCAATGATTGTCGAGGCCGCCGGTCGGCGGCGCTCGATCAGTTCAGCGATGCGGGTAAGTCCTGAAGCTTGCAACAACCTGTCTCAGCAGCGCCAATCTCTGGCTGCGGATGGTGTGCACTCTCTTCGCCGTCGCGAGCTCAACGTTGGAGACCCTTGGCGAGCGACCCGTCCAGCATCTGGCTGTGGGCGCTTTACTATCCAAAGAGGTGGGGAGTTGCAACGCAAAATTTGGTGCGCCGCAACATAAACGCCCCCATCCCTAGATTTTCGGGCGCCATCAGGGCCAGTTCCGCCGTCAATTACGCCACCAGATCCGGCGCCGCCTCACCCTCCAGAACCGCCTCCAGATTGGCGAGCGCCTTCATGCCCATAGCGATGCGTGTTGCGCGAGTGGCGCTGCCTAGATGCGGTAAGAGGGCGACATTCTCCACCTCCAGCAACGCCGGCGTCACGACCGGCTCATTGGCGAACACGTCCAGACCCGCCCCGGCGATCGCCCCGGATTTCAGCGCCTCGACCAGCGCCGCCTCGTCCACCACGTCGCCGCGCGCGGTGTTAATCAGAAACGCGGTCTCTTTCATTGCGGCGAATTGCGGAGCGCTGATCAGGCCCCGGTTGGCGTCCCCGCCAGGGCAATGCAGCGAGACGAAGTCGGCGCTCGCCAGCACCTCATCCAGCGGTGCCTGCCGGGCGCCCGGGACCTCTGGATCGGCGACGGTCGAGCGGTTGTGGAAAATCACATTCATCCCAAAGCCGAAATGGCAGCGCCGCGCCATCGCCTTGCCGATGCGGCCCATGCCGACCACGCCCAGCGTCGCGCCCGCCACGTCCGCGCCGACGAGATGGGTGGGCCGCCAGCCGGACCATTGGCCGGCGCGCAACTCGCGTTCCCCTTCCCCGGCGCGGCGCGCCACCATCATCAGCAGCGTCATGGCGATATCGGCGGTCGCGTCGGTCAGCACGCCTGGCGTGTTGGTCACCCGGATACCGGCGGCTTTGGCGGCCTCCAGATCAATATGGTTCACGCCCACGCCGAAATTGGCCAGAACCTGCGCGCGTACTCCCTTCGCCCTCGCCGCCTCGAACACCGCAGCATCCAGCTTGTCGGTGACTGTGGGCAACACTGCGTCGGCTTCGGACAGCGCCTCCGCCAGCGCGGCGGCGTCCATCGGCGCGTCGCTTGTGTTGAGCACCGCGTCGAAACGCTCCGACAGGATCGCTTCGACCACCGTCGGCCAGCGGCGTGTGACGATAATTCTGGGTCGAGACATGTCGGCGGCTTTCTTTTTGCACTAGGTTGAGGGGCGAGGCTGATTGGCGGCGATCAAATCACAGCCGCCCCGCAGGCGGAAGACCTTGAAGAGGCGGGATTGTATCGGTCGCGCCGGTCTGAGATATCGGCGCATCTTGCAGGCGCCTTGGCGCATTTGCCGCCGAAGAAAGGAGAGACGAGAGCCATGGCCGAAGATCCGTCCGCGCTCGGCGAAGCGTTTCGCCTTCTGACCTCGGCGGATGCTGAATTGGCGGAGATTGTGGGCCTGTCCCTGCAAGTCAGCGTGACTGCGACCGCGATCGCATTCGTGATCGGCGCGCCGCTCGGCGCGTTTCTGGCGGTGGCCCGCTTTCCCGGTCGCGGCGCGGTGGTGACGGTTCTTAACGCGCTGATGGGCCTGCCGCCGGTGGTTGTCGGCCTGAGCGTTTATCTGCTGGTCTCAAACGCCGGTGCGCTGGGGCCGCTGCGGTTGATCTATACGCCGACGGCGATGGTGATCGCGCAGGTTCTGTTGATCGCGCCGCTGATCGCGGCGCTCAGCCGCCTGACCATCGAGGAATTGCACGACGAGTATGACGAGCTCTTTCGCACCATGCGCCTGACCCGGCTCGCAGCGATCGGAACGCTGTTGTGGGATGCGCGGTTTTCGCTGACCACAGTCGCGCTGGCCGGATTTGGGCGCGCGATCGCCGAGGTCGGAGCCGTGCTAATCGTCGGCGGCAATATCGCCCACGTGACGCGGGTCATGACCACCGCCATCGCATTGGAGACCTCGAAGGGCGAACTCGCGCTCGCTCTGGGCCTTGGGATCATCCTGATCGCCCTGTCGATCGCCGTGAACGGCGCGGTCGGCGTCGCCCGTGCGAGCGGGCGCCGGATGGCGGCGGTATGAGATCCGACAAAACCAACCGTGCGCCTTGGCGCAAGAGAGGCGCAAGCTGATGAGGGACGTCACGCTGCGCAGTCTTCCCGTCCAACTGTCGGACGTCGCCGTTCAGATCGGCGGGTTGCGTCTGGTTGACGGCCTCAGCCTAACGGTGCCGCCCCACCGGCGGCTGGCGCTGATCGGCCCCAACGGCGCGGGCAAGAGCATGACTCTGCGGCTGATGCAGGGATTGCTCGCGCCGACGGCCGGAGAGATCCGCTGGGGCGAGCACGCTGCGCCGCCCGCGCGCTCCGTCGCGTTGGTGTTCCAGCGCCCCACCCTGCTCCGCCGCTCCGCCCGCGCCAATATCCGCCATGCGCTGGCCGCCTATGGCGCGCCGCGCGCCGGACGGGACGCCGCGGTGGAAGCCTGGCTTGAGATGGCCGGACTGGCGGAAATCGCGGACCGCCCCGCGCGAAAACTGTCGGGCGGAGAGCAACAGCGCCTCGCGTTGATCCGGGCGATGGCGGCGGAGCCCGAACTACTGCTGCTCGATGAGCCGACGGCCAGTCTGGACCCGCATTCGACCCAGGCGATCGAGAAACTTATCGACGCTGCCGCGGCGCAGGGGACCTCGGTGGTTCTCGTCACCCACGACCTCGGCCAGGTGCGCCGCCTGGCGGATGACGTCGTCTTCCTCAATCGCGGACGGGTGGTGGAACAGTTTCCGGTCGCGGCGTTTTTCGATACCCCGCAAACGCAAGAGGCGCGGGATTTCGTCGCCGGGCGATTGTTGCTTTGATCAGGGCACGCAGATGAAAACTTACTTGAAGTCGCTGGGCGCGCTGCTGGCGCTCTGGAGTCCTATGGCGGTTCCAGCGCAGGCGGAGGACGCGCCGTACATTCTGCTCCAGTCGACCACATCGACGCAGAATTCCGGCCTCTACGATCATCTCCTGCCGATCTTTCTGGACGCCTCCGGCATTGAAGTGCGCGTGGTCGCGGTCGGCACCGGACAGGCGATCAAAAACGCCAGAAACGGCGATGGCGACGTCTTGTTGGTGCACGCAAAATCCGCCGAGGAGGCCTTTGTCGCGGAGGGCTGGGGCGTCGAGCGGTTCGACGTGATGTATAATGATTTCGTGCTGGTCGGCCCCGCCGGGGACCCGGCCGGGGTGGCGGACGGCGCGGAAATCGGCCATGCGCTGGCGACGATCAGAGGCGCGAGAGCGCCGTTCGCCTCCCGCGGCGATGAATCCGGCACGCATAAGAAAGAGAAGTCGCTCTGGTCCGCGGCTGGGCTCGATCCTTCTGGCGACAGCGGCGCATGGTATCGGGAAACCGGCTCCGGCATGGGCGCGACCTTGAACGTCGCGGTGGGCCTTGGCGCCTACGCCCTGACCGACCGGGCGACCTGGCTGACCTTTGGCGCCAAAGGCGATCACCGAATTCTTGTGGAGGGCGACCCGGCGCTTTTCAATCAGTACGGGGTCATCCTCGTCAATCCGGCGCGCCATCCGCATGTGAAAGCGGCCGAGGGGCAAGTGTTCATCGACTGGCTTTTGTCAGAGCAGGGACAGAACGCGATCGTGTCCTACACGCTCGATGGGCAGCCGCTTTTCATCCCGAACGCCATATCGACGCAGGCGAAACCGAGCGGGTGAACTGGAAGCCGCCGCCGGACCGCGTTATGTCTCGGCCAACGCAAATTTGCACGTCCAACGCCGCTAGGGGAGATTAGCTCGGATGAGCGACGAAAACTTCAATATGAGCCTGCGCAAATTCCTGAAAAACGTGGGCGTCACGTCTCAGCAAAAGATCGAAGAGGCTGTCCGCGAGGCGAAGGCTTCGGGCGCGCTGGACGGTAAGAACAGCGTCTCGGCGCGGATGGTGTTGACGCTGGACGGCATCGGCGATCCGCATGTCGTCGAAGGCGAGATCGATCTCGGTGACGACGCATGAGCGTGACTCGCGAGGCGGTGCTGGCGACGCTCGGCAAGATCGTCGACCCGGCGCAGGGCGCCGACATCGTCAGCGCCGGAATGGTGCAGGGCCTGACGATCCAGGGCGCAGCGGTGGGATTCTCCATCGAGGTGGACCCGGCGCGCGGTCCGGCCATGGAACCGTTGCGTCAGGCGGCCGAACAGGCCGTGGCGCAGATCCCCGGCGTCGCGTCCGCGACCGTCGTTCTGACCGCGCATTCGGCGCAACCCGGTTCGGCGCCGCGACCCGCGCCGACGGCGGGCAAAGGTCCGCCCCCTGATCTCGGCGGCGCCCGCCGCGCCGGTCCCGGCGACAAGCCGCTACGCCCGGTCGCGCCCGCCCCGAATGACGGTCAGGTGCCGGGCGTCGACAAGATCATCGCGATCGCCTCAGGCAAGGGCGGCGTCGGCAAGTCCACCGTCGCGGTTAATCTGGCCCTGGCGCTGGCGGCGGAAGGCAAGAAAGTCGGCGTGCTGGACGCGGATGTCTATGGCCCGTCCCAGCCGAGAATGATGGGCGTCTCAGGCCGGCCCGAAACGCCGGACGGGAACATGATCGTCCCGCTGAAGAATTACGGCGTCGAGGTGATGTCGATGGGCCTGATGGTCGGCGAGGATCAGTCGATCGTCTGGCGCGGCCCGATGCTGATGAAGGCGCTCACGCAGATGCTGCATCAGGTGATGTGGAGCGGTCTGGATTTCCTGATCGTCGATCTGCCGCCGGGCACCGGCGACGTGCAGCTGACCCTGTCGCAGAAGGCGAATATCGCGGGCGCGGTCGTGGTGTCCACGCCGCAGGACATCGCGTTGATCGACGCCAAGAAGGCGCTCGACATGTTCCAGAAGACCGGCACGCCGGTGCTGGGCATGATCGAGAATATGTCGACCTTCATCTGTCCGAATTGCGAGCATGAAACCCAGGTGTTCGGCCATGGCGGCGCGCGGCGGGAGGCGGAGAGATTGGGCGTGCCCTTCCTCGGCGAAATTCCGCTCGATCTGGACATTCGGACTTTATCGGACAGCGGCAAGCCGATCGTGGTGGAGAAGCCGAACAGTCCGCAGGCCGCTCGGTTCCGAGAGATCGCGCGGCTGTTGATGGTCTCGCCCGAGATCGCCGGAGCGGGCGCGATGGCGGGTCACGCTTAAGGCCTGTGTTCGCACCGGCGCCGCGTCAGGCGAAATCGCCCATCTGAACCGGGCGGCTGGCCAGTTGGTCCAGCGCGGCGTCCGTGTCATCGAGAACCGGCTGGGCAAGCAATTTGGCCCAGGCGGCGTGAATCTCGGCCATGCCCATGATGGCGTTGCCCAGCAGTCTGGCGTCCAGCATCGCGATCACTATGCGATACATCAGCAGCGGCGCGCCCGTCTCATCGAGGGCGATGTGCAGGCCGCCATTGTCGGCCGCGCGATTATTGTAGCTGAGCATCAGTTCCAGCAACTGGATCGTCGGCTGCTGCTGGAACGGGCCAAAGCTGATCGCGAACACCAGCGACTTGGTGGAGGCGTCCGCCGCGATCTCGACCACCCGGTCATTCGGAACCGCGACGGCCCAGCTTTCCCATTGCCCATCGCCGCCGGCAGGGAAATGCTTCACCGCCCCGGCGCCGAGACCGGCCGCAAGTTCCTCGAACAGGCGGCCGACCGCCGCACTGTCGCGCCCGTCTGACGGGGCGCCGCCCTCTGCGTGCGCGCTCAATAGGAAACCTCCTGCGTTCCGGCGTCGTCCGTCATTGTTCTAAAATCTCGCAGCCGCGTTAAACACCGCGCTCAGGCCCGCCCAGCAGACGCCCGCGATCCCGGTGACCACCGCTTCCGTGACGTCGGGGTCGCTGGAATGCGAACTCTGTTTCGGTTCAGACGCGTTGGCGGGCGCGCGCTGCGGGCTCGATTTGATTTGAGTCAGGTTTTGTTGCGATGGGTTGTAGGGCGACGCGCCCGCAGGCTTGTGCGGATTGTTCGACTGCAGGTTTCCCCAGCGCGACGAGTTGTTGTTCACCTGCGTGTATTGCGATTGCGGCTGCTGCACCGGAACATAATTTGGCTGCGCCGGGGGTCGATAGACCCGGACGATCTGTTGCTGCGGCTTTTCGCGGTTGACGCTGGGCTGGTACGCGGGCGGCGGAGTCGTCGGCGCGTTTTGGTTATAGCGAGGCGGCGGCCGGCCCATCATCTTGTTGGCCATCAGGTTTTGCTTGGCGTCGGGGCGCAGCAGACAGGAATTGCCATCGGCGACGATCTCGTCGAGCTCCTTGAGGTCCTTGGCCGCGGCGCCGTGGCTGAGCGGCGAGTTGCTGAGGACATTCTCCTTCAGATACTGCATGCCATGATCAGTGAAGACGTTGCCGTATGTGTTGTTGATCGCCTTTTCAAACGCCTTGTTCGTTAGCGTCCGGCTGGTCTGGATGCCCAGCATCTGCTTGAGCGACGAGAAAAATCCGGGGCCTTTGTCCACCGCATGCAGGATATATCCGGCGCCGGAACCGTCTGGATACGCGAATTCTTCGGCTTTGACATTGCCGCCGTGCTTTTCGATGAAGCTCTGAACAGATTGCGCGCTGGTCCCTTCATGGACCAACATTTTGTTCCCGACGATGCCGTTCATCTCGCGCCCTCCTCGCTGAGCTCAGATCGGTATAACACCCATTGCGCCAGGCGCGCCTTCGGGGGCCGGCGCGCCGCGCGCCGCGCCGACGGAATCGAACACGTCGGCCAATCCGGACCGGTTGGCCGCCAACCGCTGGATGATCTCGGTCAGTTTCTGCACGTCCATCGCGTCATACGGATACTCATAGCGAAGCACGGCCTCGCCATCGGGGGTCATCGCCACCCGAACGCCGCCCATTTCGCGCCAGCGATAGCCGACATGCAGCAACTGAAATAGGATCTCGCCGCGCTCCTCATCCGGCGGCGGCGCGATGACCGTCGAAAACGCCAGGACCCGGCTTTCCCGCAGCGCGACCGCCTGCACCGCGACGCCTTCGGACAGCATCACGGTCCAGCCGGCGACGACGCCATCCGCGTCCTCATCCTCGATGATCGCGTCAGGCGTCAGGATCGGCCCAAGATCAGAGAATAGCGCGGTGAGACGTTCACGGTCGTCCATGACGGGTCTCTTTCTGTGTTTTCACCATCCGTAACATAGTCACGGGAATGTCAGTATTGAACAGGTTGCACGCACGCAGGGTCTGTTCGAACGCAACGGGATTACGCCAAGAAGCACGCAACAGCTCATCAGAACGCAGAACGCAGAACGCAGAACGCAGAACGCAGAACGCAGAACGCAGAACGCAGAACGATGGATACATACACGACGCGAAACTAGATAATTGAGGGCGGCCGCCGAAACTTACGCGTAAGCACACAAACGCCAATCACTCTGAAGAAACGCCACGCTAACAACTGTGCAATTTATCTAGGCGGCGCTGCGCCGGGAAACCTGACGAAAACCGGCTCATCGCGACAACACCTGCGCCGCCCACGCATGTGTCGCTGAGTGGGAACGATGCTCAGACGTAAGTTGCGACTGCGCGCCCAATTTCTCAGATACGATATCAATACAATCGCTCATTCACCTGTAATTCATCAAGATTCTGCCACCATCTGGTCAAATCATAGGCCGATACTTCGGCATCTATAGTTGCGTCGCGTGCCCATAAGGATGTGCCCCCATGCGCCTTAGCCACTACTTACTGATCATCGCCACCATCGGATGGATGGCGCTCGCCCTGGTCTGGGGCATGCACACATTCGTCATGGACATCACGTTCGCGCCGTTGGAACTGGTGTATCTGGCGGCCTTCGCCGTATCCGCCGTGATTGGCGGCATCATTTTCGACGAGGTCGGGAAATGGGCGACCCGAGCAGAGTTCAGCGGCGTCAGCCTGCCGAGCCCTTCGGTCATGCTGCAAAATATGCGCTATTCGAGGCAAAAACGTCAGTCGAAAGCACGCTCCAAGAAAGAGACCAAGAAAACGCAGTCCGAACTGCGTCGCTGGTAGGCGCGGAGGTGGCGGTCGGGCGTCGTCGCGTCGCCCTACGCTATCCCGGCAGGTTTTCTTGAATACTGGCCACCAACTCGGCTTGCGCTGGCTCTGGATCGGCCAACCGGGAGACGGACCTGCTGGCGACCGAGACCGTGTAGACGTCCTCGCCCGGATAAAGCTGGCTGAGCGTCACCAGCACGGCCACGCGATTTAGGCCCACGCCCGAATAACCCCGCATCTCACCGCGGGCGAAATCCGAACTTTCGACGCGGCCCTCCTCCTCCAGCGCGGCCAGCGCCGCATCCCAGACGATTTGACGCTCATGGTCTTCAACAATGAAGGTGCGTCCCTCGATCGGGTCGATATCCGCCACGTTGACGCAACCCGCCAAAAGCGCCGCGCCCAGGCACGCAGGCAACCAGTATCGTCTGAGTTTTCGGGTCAATCGCCTCTGTCCCTTGCGCAATTCCTCACAACGCGAGTTAAAAGGGTATCAGCGAATAGGCTCCGCCGCCACAATTCAGGCGAGAACCACACGAGGCGTTGATCGTCAGTGGCCCCCTCCGCCGATAAGGCGCGCAATCCGCATCGCGCGCACGGGGTTCGACAATGTGAAGCCGAGATAGCCGCGATCGAACGGCGCGGTCACCTCGCGGGTTTCGATGATCTCGCCGGGGGCGGACATCGTCATCATTTCGCCGAGTTCCGATCGGGAAAACCGCGACAGGTCCGCAGCCGCTTTGGCGGTGAGCAATAAATGCAGCTTCGCCTGACCCTGATTGGCCGGAGACACTTTAAGGGCCACGATATCGGGGCGGGTCACGACGAATTGCCGTTGCTCTACAGAGAGCGTCAAAACAGCGCCGCCGGTCGCCGTCGCAGGCCGGCTGGCGATCAGGATCATCGCCGTCGAAAGGATTAGCACCAAGGCCCAGAGCACGTCGCCCAAACGGGCGCGCGAGCGCTGGCTGCGGGAAGACGCCCCGCGATACATCAAACTCATAGCACCACACACTCAGAACACGCATACGCAACACATTAACGCCATATTTATACATGAATTCAGGTGAGTACGCCATATTATTAATGCAAAAATTTAGCACAAAACCTATGCGTGCGTCAGGATTTTCGCCGCAGTTCCCGCTCCAAGGCCTCTAGGAATCGGGATCGGTCGCGCGGACCGAAGGCGCGCCCGCCCCCGCCACTGCTGAATGGATCGGAGGCGCGTATATCCGCCTTTAAGTCCCTGATCGCCAAAGCCATTCCGATATTGGACGCCGTAAACGCCTCACCTTTGTGATCCAGAACGCGGGCCCCGGCCTTGAGGCATTTATCCGCCAGCGGAATGTCGCCGGTGACGCATAAATCGCCCGCGCCAACGCGCTCCGCGATCCACATATCCGCCGCATCGGGGCCTTCCGGAACGGTGACCGTTTCAACCAAAGGATGGGGATTGGGGCGGATGCCGCCATTCGAGACGATGTAGACTTTGACGCCATGTCGCTCGGCGACCTTGACCACCTCGGCCTTCACCGGGCAGGCGTCCGCATCGACAAAGATGGCGGCCATTGCGCCCTACCGGCTCAGCACGATCCGATAGCGCGCGTCGCCTTTATGCAGGTGTTCGAGCGCTTCGTTCACCTTCTCGAACGGGTAATGTTGCGTCACCGGCTTCACGCCATGCAGCGCCGCGAAATCCAGCATCTTGCGCATCGTCGCCGGGCTGCCCACCGGACTGCCGGAGACAGAGAGCTGCGCCATCAGCAAGCCGAAAACGCCCAGATCCAGCGGCTCGATCGTGGCGCCGACGAAGTGCAGCCGGCCCTTGGGTTTCAGCGTGCCGAGATAGGCGTTCCAGTCGAGCTTCACGTTCACCGTCGACAAGATCATGTCGAACCGGCGCGCGGCCCCTTCGAGTTCTTCCTCGCTGCGTGAATTCAGCGTGTCATGGGCGCCGAGCTCCAGCGCCTCCTCGCGCTTCGCTTCGCTGGAGGTGAAGGCGGTGACCTTGCACCCCCAGGCGTTCAGGAATTGCAGCGCCATATGGCCCAGGCCGCCAATGCCGATCACGCCGACGGTGGAGTTCGGCGAAATCTCGAACTGCACGAGCGGATTGAATACGGTGATGCCGCCGCAAAACAGCGGCCCGGCGGATTTCGGGTCCACGCCGTCTGGCAGGCGCACGACGCTGATAGCGTCCGCGCGCACCTTGTCGGCGAACCCGCCGTGGCGGCCCATGATCGTGCCTTCGCCCGCCGCGCAGAGATTGTGATCGCCGGACGCGCAGGAATCGCAGGCCTGGCAATATCCTGAATGCCAGCCCAGTCCGACACGTTCGCCGACATTCAGATGGCCGACATTCTCGCCGACGGCGCCGATGACGCCGATCACCTCATGGCCGGGCACCAGCGGGTACTGGCTCATCCCCCACTCGTCGTTGATCATCGACAGATCGCTATGGCAGATCCCGCAATGCTCGACATCAATCTCGACCTGATCGACGCCCAGCGGACCGGGGTCGTACTCGAAGGGTTTCAACTCGCCGCCGGGCTCGAACGCCGCATATGCTTTGATCATGGACTGGCCTTTGCTGAATTTGGGGTTGACGGCCTTGAGGTAGGCCGCGGAACCACTCGCTCAGAAAGATACTCCGAGCGGGGTGATTGTCTAGCAAGTCGCGCACGCGACTGCGTTATTTCCGCCCCAGCATCAGGTCCATTGCGGCGGCGGCGGAAGGCTGATCGGGGAAACCGATCGCCATCCGCCCACCCGTGATCGGGACCTGCAGGATCGTCTCCACCAGAAATTCACCGCCGACATAGATCGCGACAGGCTGGCCGACATGCAGCGCGGTGAACCGCGCGAACCTCTCTTTCGCCTCGCGGTTCAGAGTGATCTCCAGATTGATCTCACCCGGTGCCCCGCCCGGCAGAGCTTCAACCGCCCAGATGTCATCCGGCGCGAAGCTGAGATCCTCGTTCCGGGTGGAGAACAACAGGGCGGGCGGCGCAGGGGTCTCCGCCGCGGCGCGCCCGGCCAACGCGCAGAGCGCGGCGACGCCGATCATTGCGCGCCGCCGGTTCATCCGGGCGACGACGGCGCGGGAAACCGGGTCTGAACGTGTCAGCCAAACCGCTCCTTCAGAGCCTTGAAGCCAGCCTCATAGATCCCGGCGATAGCCTCGCTCGCGCCTTCGGCGGTCGCCTCGAAACTGGAGGACCACGTCACCGTCGAGCCGCCGCCCTCGGCCTCCGCAACGCTGATATTCGCCCGGTAGCGCGAGACAGGCAGCGGGCTGGCGATGATTTCATAGCCATAGGATTGGTCGTCCCCGCCCCAACTCTTTTCGAGGATTTCCCCGCCCCCGAGCAGGGAGAGTCGGCGATGCTCGACGCCGTCCACATTCTCGCTTTCGGATTCCACGACGGCGGGATGCCAGTCCGGCAGTCCCTGAAACTGTCCGACCACTTTCCACACATCCGCCGGCGACGCCGGCAGATTAAGCGACCTTGTGACCTGAGCCATTCGATCCTCCCCTCTCTGAGTCTGTTAATGGGCGGCCCTCACGCGACTGACGCGCGGGGGCCTAGTAGACCACCACGCTGCGGATGCTTTTGCCCGCATGCATCAGGTCGAACCCCTCGTTAATGTCGTCGAGCGCGAACGTGTGCGTGATCATCGGATCGATCTCGATCTTACCGTCCATGTACCAGTCGACGATTTTCGGCACATCGGTTCGACCCCGCGCGCCACCGAACGCGGTGCCGCGCCAAACCCTGCCAGTGACCAACTGGAAGGGACGCGTGGCGATCTCCGCTCCCGCTGGCGCGACGCCGATGATCACACTCTCGCCCCAGCCCTTATGCGCGCATTCCAGCGCCGTGCGCATTACGCCGACATTGCCGGTGGCGTCAAAGCTGTAGTCCGCGCCGCCCTTGGTCAGATCGACCAGATGCGCGACCAGATCGCCCTCCACCTCGCTCGGGTTGACGAAATGGGTCATGCCAAAGCGCTCGCCCATCGCCACTTTCGCCGGGTTGAGGTCGACGCCCACGATCATGTCGGCGCCCGCCAGCCGCAGCCCCTGAATGACGTTGAGGCCGATACCGCCGAGTCCAAAGACCACGCAGTTCGATCCTTCCTCGACTTTGGCCGTGTTGATCACCGCGCCGATGCCGGTGGTCACGCCGCAGCCGATATAGCAGATCTTGTCGAACGGAGCGTCGGCGCGGACTTTGGCCAGCGAGATCTCTGGCAGGACCGTGTGGTTCGCAAAGGTCGAGCAGCCCATATAGTGCAGGATCGGATCGCCATCGAGGGTCGAGAACCGACTGGTCCCGTCCGGCATCAGCCCCTGCCCCTGCGTCGCCCGGATGGACTGGCAAAGATTGGTCTTGGGGTTGAGGCAATACTCGCATTCGCGGCATTCCGGGGTGTAGAGCGGGATTACATGGTCGCCGGGCTTCAGGGATTTGACGCCCGGCCCGACCTCCAGCACCACGCCGGCGCCCTCATGCCCCAGAATGGCCGGAAACAGCCCTTCCGGATCTGCGCCCGACAGCGTGAACTGGTCTGTGTGACAGATACCGGTGGCCTTGATCTCGACCAGAACCTCGCCCTCTTTCGGGCCCTCCAGATTGACGTCCATAATTTCGAGGGGCTTGCCCGCCTCGACCGCCACCGCCGCACGCGTTTTCATCTCGTCTCTCCCCGGCCTGCGCCGTCACGGGCGCTTTGCGTTGTCATTGAGGCCAGATTGCCCCCTCCGCCCGACTCGCGCAACCAAAGGCGCGCCGCAGGGGCCGCCACATTGTCGCGAGCGGCTAGATATGGTCGAGATAGATCCTCACCGCGTCCTGCACATGGCGAAAGCGATCGCCGCCAAGATGCTTGCCGCCATACCAGCGGGTGACAACGACGATATGACCGCGCAGGTCCGCATGCTCCAGATGCTTGAGGATCAGCATGCCCGCGCCGCCCTCTCCATCGTCGCTTTTGAACTGGCCATCCTCGGTCAGCAGGCCCCAGGAATTGTGCGTGGCCTTCGCGAATTTCTTCCGGCGGCGAAGCGCCTTGATGAAGGCCAGAGCCTCTTCCTTGGAGGCGCACGGCCCGCCCGATACCGCGTATTTTGATCCGCGATCGGTGATGATGTTCTCAAGGACGCGCATGCCACCCCGGATAGCCGCGCGGCGACGGCGGATCAAGCCGACCCCTTGCCCCGCCCCGCGCAATTCCCGACAACTTCAGAGCGGCTCTGACGGATCGCGCCCGCGACGCGAGGACATAGGATCGAGAATTTCCATGCTAGAGATTACGCTGAACTCCATCGGCTGGGACGCGATTTCCGCGATCTCCACCGTGCTGATCGCGACGATCGGATTTGCGATCAATAACCGGTTGAAGAAGCAGGAGAATCTGTCCAAACGCTACGCCCTGCTGGGCGAGTACCGCCGAGAAATCATGAGCTTCTCGAAGGAGTTCTTCGAGGTCGTCTCCGCCGCCATCGCGCTTCGCCGGCAAGCGAGCGACGCCAACCCGCCGGTGGACGAGCTTGACCGCATCTCCGCGCGGATCTCCAGCCTGGTCGATACAGGCCGGTTCCTCTATCCGAACGACGTCACGAACGCGGGAGCCTATGGCGAGAAGAAGGGCCCCGCTTTCGCTGGGTTCCGGCGCCCCCCGCTGGATGCGATCCTAGCGGCGCATTTCGCCGTCGAAGCCATGCGCAGAGCTGGCGGCGGCGCAGACTCCTATCTGCAAGACTCGATGCGGCATCTGAGGCGCACGCGGCAACCTCTTACAGAACCGGTGCGGGGGGCTGATCCCGTCTATCTTCTGATCCAAAGTCGCCGCTGCTATCTGAACTCGGTCGTGCCGGACACCTTCCCGCGGGAGTGGCGTTCGATGTTCTCGAACCTCCTCGGGCCGGTCAAAGCCGAAAACCCTGAGAACGGAGAAGACCAGTAGATACTCGCCGTCACCCTCGCCCGCGATAGGGCGCGACGCCCTGATCCGGCAGCCACAACCCTTGCGGAGGCTCGCCGGTCTGCCAGAACACGTCGATCGGGATGCCGCCGCGCGGATACCAATAGCCGCCGATCCTCAGCCATGTGGGCTTGATCGCCTCGACGATGCGTTTGCCGACTGAGACGGTGCAATCCTCGTGAAAAGCGCCGTGATTGCGGAAGCTCTGCAGGAACAGTTTCAGCGACTTCGATTCCAGCAGGTGCTGGTCCGGCGCGTAGTCGATCACCAGATGCCCGAAATCCGGCTGCGCGGTGACGGGGCAGATGGAGGTGAATTCCGGGCAGGCGAACCGCGCCAGATATAGCGTCCCCGCTTGCGGGTTCGGCACTGCGTCCAAAACCGCCTCTTCCGGCGAGCTCGGAATCTCCACATCCTTGCCGAGATTGGTGATCTCATGCAGTTCGGTCATGCGCCTCCTCCTCCATGCCCACAGCGTCGCGCGCAAGTCCTTCCAGCGCTTCGAACTTGTCGAACGCCGCCGCGTGCGGGATCGCGGCGGGCGCGGACTTTCGATAGCCCTTCGTATAGAGCAAAAACGGGACCCCCGCCGCCTCCGCCGTCGCAGCGTCGGTCTCACTGTCGCCGACATAGACCAGCGGCCCCTCGCCCAGCGCCTCGCCGCAGGCGAAGAGGGACGCGGGATCCGGCTTCAGCGCGCCGACCGTATCGCCGCCGATCACCGCATCGAAATACTGCGCCAGGCCCATCCGGCGCAGGATGTCGCGCGCTGGCTCCTCAGGCTTGTTGGTGCAAAGCCCCATCGCGAACCCCGCGGCGCAAAGATCGGTCAGCGCGCTTCGCACGCCCGGATAAGTCGTGGTCAGCGTCACCGGGTCGGCGTCATAGGCCATCATGAAGCGGGCCAGCGCGGCCTCGTTTGTGACCCGATCGGCGCCCCCGGTCGCGTCCAGACAGCGCTCCACCAGCTTGGCGACGCCATTTCCGATGAAAGACACCGCCTGCGCTAGCGTGATCTCGTCCCGCCCCAGCGCCCTGAGCATCACATTGGCGGCGGCGTGCAGATCCGGCGCGCTGTCGATCAGGGTGCCGTCGAGATCAAAGATAATGCGGGGCGGCGGGGTCACGCGGCGTTCCATGCGAATGAATGTTCGCGCGACGCGGCGCGCTCCTTCGCTATCGCGGAAGAGACGGTGAAATAGTTTCTGCGGGCGTTCCAAGCGGGGTTTGGGACGGGCGATGTTGCGGCTGCCATAGGGGCCTCACGTTGAGCGGGGGCGCGGATTGGCGGCAGTGAACCGCCTTCGCCGCGCCAGCGCAAGCGAGTCGGCGCCAACGCGGCTGCGCGTGTTGAGCCAATACCGCGATGCCCCTCGTCATTTGCTGTGAGAACACGTAAAGATAACCGCATGACAGCGAACGAAAACCCAGCCTCGCCGCCAAAACGGCTTGTGGTCGGAATCTCCGGCGCGTCCGGTGTCGCCTATGGCGTGCGCGCGCTGGAGCTCTTGCGCGAGGCTGGCGTGGAGACTCATCTGGTGATTTCAAAAGCGGCTGAAATGACAATGGGTTACGAGATGGATGTAAAGCCGTCCGCGATCCGTGACATGGCGAGTCGCTATCACCCGGTCGGCGATGTGGGCGCGTCGATCGCGTCTGGCTCGTATCAGACGCTGGGAATGCTGATCCTGCCCTGTTCGATCCGCACGATGGGAGAGATCTCGACCGGCGTCACGTCCTCGCTGATGTCGCGCGCCGCGGATGTGGCATTGAAAGAGCGGCGCAGGCTGGTGATCGCGATGCGCGAGACGCCGTTGCATCTGGGCCATTTGCGCACGATGACTCAGCTCACCGAAATGGGCGCCATCGTCGCCCCGATCGTGCCCGGCATGTATGCGCGCCCCAAGACGATCGACGAGATGATCGAACACAGCGTCGGACGATTGCTCGATCTATTCGGGCTCGATGTCGGCGCCGCGCATCGCTGGCGCGCGGGCGATGGCGAGGAAAGCGGCGGCTAGCGCAGAGCCGACTAAATCGGCGCCTACCACCCGGTCGGACGGTTGCGCTGCACAAATAAATTCCTTTATTAGACCGTACGTTCAAAACACGCGTATCCAAAGATGCGCATCAGACAGGGACGACCCCCGTGGCCAAGAGCACATTCGCAACGTTTGCGCGACGCCTGCGTCCGAGCAAACCGTCGCATGAAAAGATCGCCTTCACGCCAGACCGGATCAAGACCGAGGTCTTGTCCGGGCTGACCGTCGCGCTGGCGCTGGTCCCCGAGGCGGTGGCCTTCGCCTTCGTCGCCGGGGTGCATCCGCTGGTCGGCCTCTACGCCGCGTTCATGGTGGGCCTGATCACTGCGCTTTTGGGCGGGCGGCCGGGTATGATTTCCGGCGCGACCGGCGCGCTGGCGGTGGTCATGGTGGCGCTGGTCGCCGAGCACGGCGTCGAGTACCTGTTCGCGACAGTGGTGTTGATGGGCGTTCTCCAGATACTGGCTGGCGTCTTCCGGCTGGGCAAATTTATCCGCCTTGTTCCCCATGCGGTGATGCTGGGCTTCGTGAACGGCCTCGCCATCGTGATCTTTCTCGCCCAACTCACCCAGTTCAAGGTCCCGACGCCCGATGGCGGCGCCGAGTGGCTGAGCGGACCGCCGCTCTACATCATGCTGGCGCTGGTCGGGGCGACCATGGCGATCATCTGGCTGCTTCCAAAATTCACCAGCGCGATCCCGGCGCCGCTGGCGGGAATCGCCGTCGTGGCGGCGATCGTGATTCTTTTCGACATCAACGTGCCGAGGGTCGGCGACATGGCCTCGATCGAGGGCGGGCTGCCGGCGTTTCACATCCCGGTCGTTCCCCTGAACCTCGAAACTCTGCAGATCATTCTTCCCTATGCGGTCATTCTGGCGGCGATCGGCCTGATCGAGAGCCTTCTAACGCTGAACCTGATCGGCCAGATCACGGATCGCGTCGGCGGCGCGAGCAAGGAGTGCATCGCGCAGGGCGTCGCCAACACCGCCACCGGACTGTTCGGCGGCATGGGCGGTTGCGCGATGATCGGCCAGTCGATGATCAACGTGAAATCGGGCGGACGCACGCGCCTGTCGGGCATCTCCGCCGCGCTGTTCCTGCTGGCCTTCATCCTGTTCGCCTCATCGCTGATTGAGCAAATCCCCCTGGCGGCGCTGGTCGGCGTGATGTTCATGGTCGTCATCGGCACTTTCGCCTGGAACACGTTCCGGATCATGCGGGTGGCCCCGCGCGCGGCCTCCTTCATCACGATACTGGTGACCGTCGTCACTGTGCTGGAGGATCTGGCCGTCGCCGTGGTGGTCGGCGTTATCGTGGCCTCGCTGCATTATGCCTGGAAGAACGCGTCTCGCATCACAGCGCGCGTCGAGAACACCGAGGACGGCGCCAAAATCTATCGCGTGAACGGCCCGCTGTTCTTCGGTTCGGCCTCCGGCTTCACCGAATTGTTCGATCCGAAAGGCGACCCGGACCGGGTGATCGTCGATTTCGACAACAGCCGGGTGGCCGATCAGTCGGCGTTGAACGCCATCGAGGGGATCGCGTCGCGCTATGAGGACGCCGGGAAGTCCGTGCAGTTGCGGCATCTTTCGCCAGATTGCCGCAAGCTGCTGTCCCGCGCCGGCATGATCGTGATCGCGTCGGACGACGATCCCGATTATCAGGTCGCGGCCGACCACTCGGTACAGACCGGCCTCTTCGCAGGCGGCCACTGACGGCTTCCGATAACGGTGCTAAATTGTTCCACAATCCCCCAAAAAAGGACTCGCACCAGTCCAAGCGAGGCGGCTACCCTGTCGCATGAACAATGTGCGTAAAGCGCCCGGCGTTAAGGTGCATTCGAAATTGCGACCGACGCGCCGAACTGAACAAGCGACAGGGGAACAAGATGCCGAATAACATCGGACCCGGCGGCGCGCCGGGAATGGAGCGGATGATGATCGACGTCGTTATCCGCTTGGGCTTTCTGGGCCTGCTGGCTTACTGGGCGGGGCTGATCGTCGGCCCCTTCATCGTCATCGTTATCTGGGCGGGAATTCTGACCGTCGCGATACTGCCGCTATACGAACTCCTCAAGCGCAAACTGGGCGGGCGCGGCGGCTTATCCTCCACCATCATCACGCTGGCCATGCTTGCGGTCATTCTCGGACCGGCGGGGGTTTTGTCGACCAGCCTTCTGGAAAGCGCGCAAGGTTTCTCGGCCGAGCTCAAAAACGGAACTCTGAATATCCCTCCTCCGAAAGAGAGCGTTAAAGACTGGCCGGTGATTGGGGGCAAAGCCTATGGCGCATGGTCGCAGGCATCAACCAATTTGACGGCCTTTATGAAACAGCACTCCGAATCCCTGTCCAATTTGGCCGGAGGGTTCCTATCGGCCGCCGCAGGCATTGGCGGCGGAGTCCTGAGCTTTGCGGTCTCGGTCATTATCGCCGCGTTCCTCTACGGCCGCAGCCAAGCATCCGCAAACGCGCTCGGCAGTTTTGCTGAGCGCCTTATCCCCGATAAGGGGCGGGAATTCGTCTCCATGTCCGGCGCAACCATCCGGAACGTGGCCCGCGGCGTGCTCGGCGTGTCGCTCATTCAGGCGATTTTGGCCGGCGTGGGTTTGATTCTGGGTGGGGTTCCGGCGGCGGGCGTTCTGGCGCTGTTAATCTTGATCCTCGGCATCCTGCAGGCGCCGCCGACCCTGATCATCATTCCCGCCATCATCTGGATCTGGACCGACGCGGAATTCGTGACCGCGCTGATTTTCACCATCTACATGGTGCCCGTCGCGCTGCTCGATAATTTTCTGAAGCCGATCCTGATGGCAAAGGGTCTGAAGACGCCGATGCTGGTGATCTTCATCGGCGTGATCGGCGGCACGTTCGCGCATGGCCTGATCGGCCTGTTTCTCGGTCCAATCATCCTGGCGGTGTTCTATGATCTGCTGACGGCCTGGGTGACGGGCGACATGCGGGATCCGACGGCGGACGGGGATTCGGCGGATGACAAGTCTACAGACGGAACTGCGGAGACCGCCTGATGAAGAAGACTGTTCGCATCGCGGGTCTCATCGCGCTGATCATCTTCGCTTGGTACTTGATGGCCGACCGCATGACGCCGTTCACCGGCAATGCGCGGGTCAAAGCCGTCGTCGTGCCGGTGGTGGCGCAGGTCTCGGGATATCTGACGGCGATCTCGGTCACCAACGGCTCAGTGGTCAATACGGGCGACGTGCTGGCGGTGGTGGACCCGGAGCCCTACAAAATTGCGGTTGCGAAGGCCAAAGCGGATCTCGAGACCGCCACCAGCGATGTCGGCGCAAGCTCGGCGGAGGTGGCGCTGGCGCAATCCGGCGTCTCCCGCGCGCAGATCAATCTCGACAACGTCAAGGTTCAGACCGAACGCGTCTTTGAGTTGGAGCAGAAGGGGCTTGTGCCGGTGGCCCGCGGCGACGACGCGCGATCGCAACTGGCCGCCGCCGAAAGCGACCTGGCCGGCGCGCAGGCGGACCTTGTGCGCGCGCAGGAGAAACTGGGTCAAGATGGCGAGAATAACCCACGTATCGAGGCCGCAGTGGCCACTCTCGCCAACGCCGAGTTGAATCTGGAGCGGACCAATCTGATCGCGCCCTCGCCTGGCGCGATCGTGGATCTGGTAGTCGATGAGGGCTCCTACGCCAGCCCCGGCAAGGCGGTGATGACCTTTATCTCGGTCGATGACGTCTGGATCGAGGCCTATCTAACCGAGAACAATCTCGGGAATGTCAGGGTCGGCGACCCTGTGGAGGTAACGCTCGACATGCATCCCGGCCGGGTGCTGAAGGGTGAGATCGCAAGCAATGGATTCGCAGCCTCCAGCGGCAAGGACACCAAGCCGGGCGAACTGACCGATCCGCCGAATGTTTCAGGCTGGATGCGCGACCCGCAACGCTTTCCAATCCGCATTCACCTGCCCGGCTACCGAGGCGACGATCAGACCGACGACGTGTTTTATCGGATGAACGGACAGGCGGATGTGATTGTCTATACCAGCGATAACTTCATTCTCAACACGATCGGCGCCGGCTGGATCCGCCTGATGGCGATCCTGTCCTATGCCTACTGACGCCGCCGACATACCCGAAGCGCCGCCCGAGGAGCCGCCAACCAAGACGGAATCCATCGAGCGGCGCGGTATGCGGCTGGGATTTGGCGTCGCGACCATGTTTACCTTGGGCGCCGGCCTGGCATGGCCGCTATGGACGATCGGCTCGATCTTCACCAACTTGCTGCTGCAGGCGCCCGCGCCTGTTCCGCCCAAAGCCGCGCGCGGGATCCTTTTATTCTCAGCGATTTCGATGCTTTTCGTCTGGTACGTTGCGCAGGTGCTGCTGGCTTATCCGTTCTTTTTCTTCGTCGCGCTGGTCGCGTCGATCTTCGGGATCTTCCGCTTCGCCGCAAAGGGTGGCCAATTGCTGATCGTCGTGCTGCTGATGATCGCGGTCCTTCTGATCCCAACGTTGCTGCTGACCTCACCCAAGCTGGCGATCATCGCCGCGGGCTGGTTGTTTATGAATATCGCGATTGCGATCCTCGCCTCCTGGACATTCTTTGTCATCGCGCCGCCCAAAGGGACGCCGCCACCCAAGCCGCCTAAAGCGCCGGTCTCCAACAGTGACGCGAACAAACACGCGTTTAGGATGACGTTGATCACGGCGCCCTACGCGGTGCTGCATTTTTCCATGGGCTGGACCAATGTTTTGCCTCTGATATTTATCGCGCTGCTTTCGACCGCGCTCAGCGGGGCGAAGGGCACGGCTATGGGCAAGGGACTGCTGCTCGCCAATGTGCTGGGGGGCGTGATCGCCATCGCCATGTCCGAGGTTCTCGTAATGGCGCCCTTTTACCCGCTGCTCGCGGCGCTTTCGGTCGCGGTCTTCATGCTCGGCGCCAAGACCTTGGTCTCGGGCGGGAAACTAGCACCGCTGGCGGGCTCGGCGATGAACGGGTTCATCGTGCTTCTTGGCGGGGTCATCGCGCCCTTTGGCGACGGCGCCGAGATCGCCTTCATCGACCGGCTGCTCAGCATCGGGTTCGCGGTCTTCTACGTCGCGGTGGCCTATGCGGTGGTCGACGGCCTGATGAAGGAGCAGGAGGCCGAGAAAGCCGCGCGCAACCGGCAGGACCCGGACCCAGAGCCAATCGACGTCTAATGGGTCGCGCTTCCCCTATATGTTTTCAGTGTATACGCTCAATTGCTAACCCCGCCCGAGGGCAACGCGCGATCAACGCGCTGGGACGACGGAGACTATGACGAGCCACGACAGGCGACCAGGCCAGCCGAAACGGCGCAGATTGCGCGCGTCGATGTCCGTCGCGCTCGCCTTGGGTCTGGGCTTTTTCGTGCTCACGGCGGTCGCGGGCGTGCTGGGCGTCGGGCTGTTGGTCGGCTATCGCAACACCTCGGACCTGCTGACCCAGAAGGCTGAGCTGATTATTGAGGCTCAGAAGGAGCAGATCCGGCGCTATCTGGAATCCGCCGAGAGCCAGGTCGAGTTCATCGGCAACCGGATTTCCGAAGGCGAAGTCGAACCGGATGGCGGCGAAGAATTCACCAGCCTGCTTCTGGGCGCGGTCTCGGCGACGCCTCAGATCATTCGCATCCAGTTCATCACCAATGAAGGCAACCTGCTGGGCGTCGAGCGCGGGCTTGAGGGCAGTGAAGAAGGCGCGGCGCCGATCTTTCAACGGGTCGGGTTCGACGATGATCTGACCCAATTATTCGAGGAGGCGCAGGAACGGATCAAACCGCATTGGGGCAAGCTGCTTTGGCGACAGGAATACGAACAGGCGGTGATGAACTACCAGAAGTCGGTGATCCGCGACGGCAAGGTCATCGGCGTATTGTCCGCGTGGGTGTCGATCGTCGAGCTTTCGATCTTCATGTCGGATCAGGAGATGAAGTTCGGCGCGAACGGGTTCATCCTGCACGGCCGGAACGAGGTTCTGGCTCATCCGATGATGTCATTCGGCTATGCGGGCCTGAACCGGTCCAAACCGCTGCCGATGCAAACCTCCTTCTCCGATCCCATCGTCACCGCGATGTGGCGGCAGGACGACACGTTCAGCATCGCCAAACAGTTCCTGAGCGGCCCAAACACCAGATTTGTGCGGTTCGCCGATCTCGAATTCGTGGTGCTCTTCAGCGAAATGCCCGGTTTTGGCGAAGTGCCGTTGACCGTCGCGACCTATTTCGAGGCGCATGACATCACCGCCGAGGCGGCCCGGCTGAAATGGGCGATCGTCTTCTGTCTTGGCATGGCCGTGATCTCGGCGGCGGCGGCGGCGGTGATCGGGCACAAGATCTCTCAGCCCGTGCGCCGCCTGTCGGAGAGCGCCAAACGGATTCATGATCTCGATCTTGAGAGCATTGGCGAGATCGAAGGATCGTTCTTCAGCGAACTCAACGACGCGGCGGAATCCTACAACTTCATGCTCGACGGATTGCGGTGGTTCGAGCGCTACGTCCCGAAAACGCTGGTCCGGCAGCTGATGCAGTTTCACGCCGGTGAAAAGATCCAGTCTTCACACCGCGACGTCGTGGTCATGTTCACCGACATGGTGACGTTCACCGGCTTTTCCGAGCATATGACGGCGCCGGCGACCGCAGATTTCCTGAATGAGCATTTCGCCGGACTGACACGTATCATCAACCGCAACGGCGGCACCGTAGACAAGTTCATCGGCGACTCCGTCATGGCGGTCTGGGGCGCGCTGGAGCATCAGGACGACTCCGCTGACCGGGCCTGCAGATCCGCGCTGGAGATCGCCGCCTGGGTGCGGGATTACAACGCCCGCCTCCGCGCGGAGCATGAGAGCGCTCCGATCGTGCGGCTGCGGATCGGCCTGCATCTGGGGCGGGTCGTGGTCGGCAATATCGGCAGCGAAGACCGGCTCAGTTATACGGTGGTCGGCGACACGGTGAATGTCGCGCAGCGGATGGAAGAGGCCGGCAAGACGCTCGGCGAGGCCCGCGCCGAGACGAATATTCTTGTCACAAGCGCGGTGCGCTCCGCCCTTGTCCACCCGATCGACTTCACCCATCTCGGCGCGCACAAGCTGCGCGGCCGAGAAGAGCTGGTGGAGATCTATGCGCTCAAACCCGAGGGCGAAAAACGACCCGTGGTCTCGATCAGCAAGCAAGGCCCGGCGAAGTAGCCGCCTAGCCGCCCGCCGCCTTGAATTGACCGGCGATGGCGTTGGCCTGACCGAGCGCGGTCTTAAACTGGCCCGTCGTGTAGGCGACGGTCGTCTTCAGGTTTTCGACGCCGCCGGACGCGCCCGCCACGATGGCGCTGGGCAGGATTGAGCCGCCGTCGTCCGGACCTTCGGTGATGATCAGAAAGTCGTATTCGCCCAGCGTGATGTAGTACTCGATCAGCCGCCCGCCCGAGCTTTCCGCCAGCGCCGCGACCGCCGTTTTCCGGTCCTCCGGATTCGCCATCATGCCCTTGACCGCGTCGCCGGTGAAATTTCCCTGCGTGATGAAAATCGCCATATCCGTCCTCCAAAAAAACCGAAGTTCAACCGAGGGGAGGCTAGCACGAATTGGGCGCGACGGGCGGTCGATCTGAGCACCCGAAACTGGACCTTTCAACGCGCCAGACTTCGCCGGCGCTGATTGCCAACCCTCTCGCGGAGGAGATAGCTTCACGACCAATGGCAGAGCTTTTGATCGTTTATCACTCGAAGACAGGCGGCAGCCGGCAAATGGCCAAGGCCGCCGCATTGGCGGCGCAGAAAGAAACGCCGACCGTTCTCAAGACCGCGCGCGAAGCCGGGCCGGACGATCTGTTGCGAGCGGATGGCTATATCTTCTGCGCGCCGGAGAACCTCGCCGCCATCGCCGGGGTGATGAAGGACTTCTTTGACCGGTGTTATTATCCGGTCCTCGGGCGCATCGAGGGGCGGCCTTACGCCCAAATGATCTGTGCGGGATCCGACGGCGAGAATGCGGCGCGCCAGACCGCGCGCATCGCGCAAGGCTGGCGACTTAGGGAGGTCCAGCCGCCGCTGATTGTCTGCACCCACGCCCAAACGCCGGAAGAAATACTGGCGGAGAAAACGATCCCGGACGACCAGCTCTCGCTTTGCCAGGACTTGGGCGCCACCGTCGCCGCCGGCCTCAGCATGGGCGTGTTTTAAGCGGCGGCGCTTGGAAACGCCGCCAGCAAGGGTGGTCAACCCATGGAATCGAACATCGGATCGCTCGCGATGAACTCGCAAAGAGCAAAAACATTTCCTTTTTCGACGACATTGGCGAGACCGACGCGAGGCTGATCGTCGCCATCAGTCGGATCAGAGGAATGCGCTCCCTGATCAAAATCGAGTTCATTTATCGCGTAAGCGGTCAACTCTCCCCAATTGCAGTCAGGCGGGCCGTCAGTCACGAAAGTGAATTTATCTGTCGCTTTGCTTTGTTCCGGAAGATTAGGCATTAAGCATCTCCATTTGTTTCGCGAGCATCCGCCCCGCACCCACTTGAGAGCAGAACAACAAGCCAACTACGCAAACATGACAGCGCCAAAGCCGCTAGAGCGGAGCTATGTGCAGCTCTTGGGCTGGCGAACCGATCAGATTGGCATCGTAGCGCTACGACTCGTTGATTAATAGTGCGTCGGCTCAGCCTTGACGAGAATATTGTCGCACATCAAGCACGCTTCAGAGCCGGAGAATTCACCTCCGGTTCAGAGAGGATGTGGGATTTTTAGAACCGTGGGGGCGTTAAAAGTACTGTTGTGTCAGGAGTGACGTATGCAAGACGACCTCAATCACATTTTTCGCAACATCTACCAGGACCCTGTGTCCAACGACGTAAAAATCGCGTTCAGTCGGGTGCTCTCGCATTGCGAACTCAGCGCGGACGACAAGGGCAAAGTGCAAGCGCTGAAGAAGTTTGAATCATTCGGTAAGATCGTGCTGTTGCGAGATCATCCGGTGAAGTCGTTTTTTCATCAGAGGCTCGCTCACGCGGCCGTGGCGCTAGGCGCGTCATTTTCTGACGAAATCGCCTAGCGAGGCTGACACAGATTTTCTCTGTCTAGGACAGCGTTCCGAAATTCGAGCCCAGTTTTGGACTCTGATTGGGTGGTGGAGCGACGGCGCTTCACGCTATACACAGAAGCCCACTAGATGAGTCTCGGCAGTGCAAGCAACGCTAGGCGCTGGCGGTCGTAACGGCATGGCCCATTTCGTCTGGCCTCAGCGTCCCGTCCAATTCCATAAGGCGAACGAAGTTGGCGACCCCGGCAGGATTCGAACCTGCGACATTCAGATTAGAAGTCTGACGCTCTATCCAGCTGAGCTACGGGGCCATAGCCAGGCCGCGCATTCGCGCCTGCAGTGCCTATCGACCCCTGCGGGCGGTCCGCAACCCCTAATTCGCGCCTAGTGGGTCCAGGCGCCGCGTCTCTCATGGGCGAAGTTGGCGCCGTATCCCTTGTCGCGAATGACATGCTTGCGGGCTTTCGGCTCCACAGTCTGATAGGCGAGGCCGTGGCGCTCGGCGTAGTCCACCGCCGCCTCCTTGGTGTCAAAGCGCAGTTTGACCTGGCCCTTCATATCGCCTGATCCGGTCCAGCCCATCAGAGGATCGATCCGCTTGGCCTCCTCCGGGGCGAATTCCAGAACCCAGCGCCTTGTGTTCGCCGTGCCGGACTGCATTGCGTTGCGAGCGGGTTGATAAATGCGTGCGACCATGGTTCCGCCTGTCTCGGGCTGCGTGCTTTCCGATTTATCTCTGAAACACGGCGCTCGGACAAGGGGAGAACGCCCTTGGACCCCTGCGGCTGAACGCCTACCTTTCGAGGCGCATACAAGCAAGGAACCCGCAAATGACCGTGGACACTCTCGTCACCGCGCCCCAGCGCCGCGACCGCGACGCCATCCGCCGCGACAAGCTGGAAGGCGGCGTCCGGCTGGTGATGGAGACCGAGTTCGAGCCGAAAGGCGATCAGCCGACCGCGATCGCGGAGCTGGTGGGCGGCGTGAGGGATGAGGAGCAGGATCAGGTGCTGCTGGGCGCCACCGGAACCGGCAAGACTTTCGCCATGGCCAAGGTGATCGAGGAAACGCAGCGCCCCGCCATCATCCTTGCGCCCAACAAGACGCTGGCCGCCCAGCTTTATGGCGAATTCAAAAGGTTCTTCCCCTCGAACGCGGTGGAGTATTTCGTCTCCTATTACGACTACTACCAGCCCGAGGCCTACGTCCCGCGCTCGGACACCTATATCGAGAAGGAAGCGCAGATAAACGAGCAGATCGACCGGATGCGTCACTCGGCGACCCGGGCGCTGCTGGAGCGGGACGACGTGATCATCGTCGCCTCGGTCAGCTGCATCTACGGTATCGGCGCGGTCGAGACCTATGGCGCCATGACCCAGGATCTTATCGCGGGGAATGAATACGACCAGCGCAAGGTGATGCGCGATCTGGTCGCCCAGCAGTACCGGCGCAACGACAGCGCGTTTCAGCGCGGCAGTTTCCGGGTGCGGGGCGACAGTCTGGAGATCTGGCCTGCGCATCTGGAGGATCGCGCCTGGCGGTTCAGCTTCTTTGGCGAGGAGTTGGAGAGCATCGTCGAGTTCGACCCGCTGACCGGGGAGAAGACCGACACGCTGGAGAAAGTGCGCGTCTATGCGAACTCGCACTACGTCACGCCGCGCCCGACGCTCAATCAGGCGGTGAAGGGCATCAAGGCGGAGCTGAAGATCCGCCTCGACCAGCTGGTCGCAGAGGGTCTGCTGCTGGAGGCGCAGCGGTTGGAGCAGCGCACCAATTTCGATCTGGAGATGATCGAGGCGACCGGCGTCTGCAACGGCATTGAGAATTACTCGCGATATCTGACCGGGCGCAAACCGGGCGAGCCGCCCCCCACCTTGTTCGAATACATCCCCGACAACGCGCTGGTCTTCGCTGATGAGAGCCACGTGACGGTTCCGCAGCTAGGCGCGATGTACAAGGGCGACTACCGGCGCAAGTTCACGCTGGCCGAGCACGGGTTCCGCCTGCCGAGTTGCATGGACAACCGCCCGTTGAAGTTCGAGGAATGGGACGCGATGCGCCCGCAATCCGTCTTCGTCAGCGCCACCCCCGGCCCGTGGGAGCTGGAGCGCACCGGCGGCGTCTTCGCGGAGCAGGTGATCCGCCCCACCGGCCTGCTGGATCCGCCGGTCGAGGTGCGCCCGGTCGCGGCGCAGGTGGACGACCTGCTTGACGAGGTGCGGCGCGTCGCGGCGGAGGGGAACCGGACGCTGGTGACCACGCTGACCAAGCGCATGGCCGAGGACCTGACGGAGTATCTGCACGAGCAGGGAATTCGCGTTCGATATATGCATTCAGATATCGATACGATTGAGCGGATCGAGATCCTGCGAGACCTCCGCCTCGGCGCGTTCGACGTGTTGGTGGGGATCAATCTTCTGCGCGAGGGGCTGGATATCCCCGAATGCGCGCTGGTCGCGATCCTGGACGCTGACAAAGAAGGGTTTTTACGCTCCGAGACGTCCCTCATCCAGACCATCGGCCGGGCGGCGCGCAACGCCGACGGCAAGGTGATCATGTATGCGGACGGGATCACCGGCTCGATGGAGCGGGCGATGGCGGAGACGGATCGCCGGCGCGAAAAGCAGATCGAATACAACAAGGATCATGGGATCACGCCAGAGACGATCCGAAAGAATGTCGAGGACATTCTGGATGGCACGTTCAAGGGCGATACGGATATCAGCCGCGTCACCGCCACGCTGAAAGGCGACAAGGCGATGGTGGGCGGCAACCTCGCCGCGCATCTGGACGGGCTGAGAAAAGAGATGCTAAAGGCCGCCGAGAATTTGGAATTTGAGGAGGCGGCGCGCCTGCGGGATGAAATCCATCGGCTGGAGGCTGTGGAGTTGACGGTTGCGGACGACCCGCTGGCGCGGCAATCTGCAGTTGAAGCGGCGTCGGAGGAGGCCGTGAAACGCGCAGGCCGATCTACGGCGGGCAAGCCGGGCACGCGGGCTTATAAGGGGAAGTCACGGGGGCAGATGTAGCTCCACAGACGTTAGTGTCTATGCGATCGCCGGATCGCGACCCCACTGCGGTGGTAGTATGCGGATTACGCTTCCATATTCAGTGATGAAACGCGGGATTGGGAGGTTTCGAGGAGCATAACTGGTTACTCGCCCCAACAAATCGTATCGAGATCCGCAGCATGGGCACATCCAAGCGTGTCGTTCGTCCCGCGCGTCCGGCTGAATTAGACAACCGCGCACGGTGCAGACTTTTGAGTGAATGACGAACTGACCCGCTAAATTCACGCTACGGTTGGTGACCGTCGCTAAGGCGCGTTTCGGAAAATTCAGATTTCGCGCTTGTCGATCGCTGACGCTGTCGAGATCGACGGGCTCCATCGACGCGATTTCATGATCCGTTAAATGTCTGATCACATAAGGCCTGTAACCGCTCGATACGGTTATATGCTCTCCCGGCAAAATCTCACTGAGATCGACAGTCGCGCCTGCCTTGGCGATTGCATCGGCGTCGGGACTGAGCGTCTGCACGAGGCTCCAAGCGCTCGCGCCACTTATGACGGCAAAGCCGCCAACGGCCCCGCCGAGAAGGAAGTTGCGCCGCTGTTTAGTGCTATTGGTCATGCGTCGCCTCCCACAGATAGAAATCTACGCGTGAGTCGCGGGCGCTATTCTAAACTAAAACAGAAGCGGCCGCTCAGGCGGCGACTGATTTCGAGTACAATCTCAATCGCCGTCGCATGCGCCCGGCCCGAGGGTGGGCGTCTCGCGCCCGCCTTGTGGGCAGGTCGGGCGCGATCGGGAACTCGCGTTCCCTGTAGGGCGCGAGCCTTGGCTGATCAGCGCGGGGCGGGTCGGGCGTGATCGGAGGTTGCGCCTCCTCTAGGAGAAAACGCACAAGTTCACGAGTTTAGCTCGGGCGCCGTCCCTCAGAACCGCCATAGCGTGAATTGATCCACCGCCGCTTCCGAGCGGGAGACGCGGCCATCGCCGTCCCGGTCCCAGCTGCGGTGCCCGCGGGCGCTGTAAGTGCGCGCCTCGGATCGGGTGACGCGCCCGTCTCCATTGGTGTCCATCCGCGCATGGACCTTCGCGCCGTCCCACTCGTCCCGCGTGATCTGGCCGTCCTTGTTTGCGTCGAGTTCAGGGCTATCGACCTCTGACTGGCTCAGCACGCCATCGCCATCCACGTCGAACGCGTCAAAGCCTTCCTCCACGTCCTTCACGGTCACGTTGCCGTCGCCGCCCACATCGAGCTTGGTGAAGGTCCGGTCGCCATGGGCCATCCATTCCTCCAGATCGCCGCCATCGGCGTTGCGGTCCACCTGCGCCAGCACGTCCAGCGTCCCCTGATTGGTCGGCGTTCCCCCGGCGCAGGCGGCGAGGAATGCGGCGGTCAGCAGGGCGGCGGTCGTTTTGGCGGCGATTGTCATGGGCGGTCTCTCAATCAGATAGAAGTAATGCGAAGCAGGGTTCGACAGCTTAGATATCCGCACCGGGCCGCCTAGGCCAGCGGCGGCGCGCAAGCCGGCATAAAAAACGAGCGCCCGACTCGGACGCTCGCTCCCCCCTCCATATGTGGTCGTCAGGGCAGATGGATGCCCACGGGGCCCTCCAGAATCGACGGCGGCGAGAGACCCAGATGCTTGGCGTTGTCGGCCAGCCAGTCCTTGGCGATGGAGTGGCTTTGGTCGCAGCCCATCTTGTCGCGGCAGACGATCACCGCGAAACAGCCGTCGTCAGACTGGGTCACGTCATAGGACACGAGGCCGCCGACATCGCTCATCTTGCTCTCAACCTCGGCCTTCCGTTCGACGAGAAGATCGTAGAGCTCTTTGCCGGCATTTCCCGAATAGGCTCGGACCATCGCGTACATGTGGATCTCCTCTGATGTTTTGATTGAATGCGAAAATTCTAGCATGAATCCGCGATTCCTCAGAAGATCAGAGCTCCCGCCGAATCCTGGAGCGCGCCCCATGCCCCGCACAATCGCCCTCGCCGCCTGCCTCTGGATCGCTGCCGCACCGGCAATGGCGGACGGGATCAACGAGATATGCCTCAACGGCGCCAACCCGGATCCGGATGTCTGCGACTGCGCGGGGATCGCCATTGCGGAGGCGTTTCCCAACGAGTCGATCGAGATTTACGAAGCGGCGGCGCGGAATTTCTTCGACTCGGTGACGCCGGATCAGCCGGACGGGGACTGGGATCTGGCGTACCGGCTGGCGGCTGAGGAGACGGGCGTTCATGTGAATGAAGTGATCGCAACCTCGACGGAAGTGGCGGCCGCCCATCGCGCGGCGGTCCAGACCTGCGGCGCCGGCTAAGACCGCGGAGCAAAGGACGCGTTACAGGAGCGAAAGAGAGGCGGACAAAAAAAGGGCGACCAATGAAGGTCGCCCAAGGACAGGGAGGAGATCCTCAAGCGACCTGACAGGCCGCTTGCCCTCTCGGCGCCAACTGTGCCGAGAAGTAATCCCGAAGGTCCCCCTCCGGGATCTGTCGCCCCCGGCCCGTTTCTTCCGCGCGCGCGATGGCGGCGGCCCAAGGGCCTTGGGGGTCTGTCACCAGTGACCGGCGCTCGTCGGACGGCATACGCACCGCCTCATCCGCGCAGCGGGTCAGGAATTCTTCCGTCTTGAGATCAAAATCGGCGGCGACGACGGAGCGTCGGCCGGAGCCCGGATCCACTTTCGAGGCCTTTCTCAGGATCGGCCCGTCGCCCCATTTCTCGAACTCCGCGTATAACTCTCGTATCGCGGGTCCTTTGGGGCTCGCCTCGATTGTGGCGCTGGCCAGAGCTTCACCCTTCGCCGCGAGATGCCAGCCCAGCAAAAGATAGGTGAGTTCAGAGACGGCTCGATTGGTTACCGCGGTTTCAATTCCGTCCGCATGGTCAAGAATGAAGTTCGCGACCGCCCTTACATCCGTGTGCGTTTTCTGCCCCATCGCCCCGCCTCAATTGCTTTGTTTTGTTAGTGGGCGGATTCAAACTACCAAATGTTGACACAATTCCCAAGAGTTTTCCCTTGGCGGGTCGAAATTCTGGCGCTAAGGCCCAGCGCACGAATCGGTCGGTCTGTGGATAAAGCTGGGGGAAAGTTTCGCTCACCACTCCCGTATTACGACGGCGGTGATCGCGTTTTTCGGTGAGCCGTCAATCAGTTTGTCGGAGTATGTAAGGTAGATCAGGGTGTCGCGTTCCTGGTCGTGAAAACGTACGACCTGAACGCGTTTGAACATCAGACTCGCCTTGCGGCCAAACACTTCGTCGCCGTCCTCAAGCTCCGCCAAAAAGCGAATCGGCCCGGTTTGACGGCAGGAGATCGAGGCGTCCGCAGTGTCCTCGGCGAGGCCCAGACTGCCCGAGACGCCGCCGGTGGTGGCGCGACTGACGAAACAGGACACGCCCTCAACCTTGGGATCGTCAAACGCCTCCACGACGATTTTGTGATTGGCGCCCAACAGCTTCCAGGCGGTGGTGACTTCACCAATCTCTTCAGCGGCGGCGGGGGCCGCAAAACTGAGGGCGGTCAGTACAGAGGCGGCAAAGGCGGAGGTGAAAGTGATGGCGCGGCGAAACATCGGGCTCTCCAGGGTCCAGGTTGGGATCGCCACAGACATAATCCCGACGGCCACCGCTGTGAACCACATCAGCGCGCGGAATCGTCCTTACCCCGCAACACATCATCCGCCTGCGCGTCCGGATCGGCCCGGCCAACGCCCAGGAACACGCGGCGAAACGGCAGCACCCAAACCACGCCGAAAAAGACGAAGACAATCAGTTCCAGAATCTTGGACTCGATCTCAAGGCGGGGCACGAAGCCCAGCACCAGCATGATGTAGATCGGCAGCGCCACCACGAGCACCAGCACCGATCCGATGCGTCGGGCCTTGTATGACAGCGGCATCAGTCGGCGAAGGGATCGGTGACGAGGATTGTGTCGTCGCGTTCGGGACTTGTGGAGAGAAGCGCGACCGGCACGCCGATCAGTTCTTCCACCCGTTTGACGTATTTGATCGCCTCGGCCGGAAGATCGACCCAGCGCCGCGCGCCGAAGGTCGACTGGCTCCAGCCCGGAAGCTCCTCATAGATCGGCTCGATCCGAGCCTGCTGGGCGGCGGCGGTCGGCAGGTAGTCGATCGCCTTCCCGTCCAGCCGGTAACCGGTGCAGATCCGCAGCGTCTCGAACCCGTCCAGCACGTCGAGCTTGGTCAGCGCCACCCCGGTGACGCCCCCCGTCTGGCAGGTCTGGCGGACCAGCACCGCGTCGAACCAGCCGCATCGGCGCTGTCGCCCCGTCACCGTGCCGAACTCATGCCCGCGTTCGCCGAGGCGTTGGCCGTCCGCGTCTTCCAACTCGGTTGGGAAAGGCCCCTCGCCCACCCGCGTGGTGTAGGCCTTGACGATGCCCAGCGCGAAATCCACAGCGTCCGGCCCCATGCCCGTTCCGGTGGCGGCCATCCCGGTCATGGTGTTGGAGCTGGTGACATAAGGATAGGTGCCGAAATCTATATCCAGAAGCGCGCCCTGCGCGCCCTCGAACAGAATTCGATCGCCCTTGCGGCGGGCATTGGCCAATGTGCGCCAGACCGGTTTGGCGTAGGGCAGGATCTGCGGGGCGATCTCCAGCAACTCCGCCTTCAGCGCGGCGCGGTCGATCTCTTGCTCTCCCAATCCCTTGCGGAGCGCGTTGTGATGCGCGAGCAGACGGTCGAGGCGCGCCTCCAACGTGTCTTCGTCGCCCAGATCCGCGACACGGATCGCGCGGCGGCCGACCTTGTCCTCATAGGCCGGGCCAATGCCGCGTCCGGTCGTGCCGATCTTCGCCTTGCCGGCGGCGACCTCCCGCAACTGGTCGAGGTCGCGATGCACTGGCAGGATTAGCGGCGTATTCTCGGCGATCTGAAGTGTTTCCGGGCTGATCTCAACGCCCTGACCGCGCAGCTTGCCCATTTCCTCGATCAGCGCCCAGGGATCGAGCACGACGCCGTTGCCGATCACCGAAAGCTTGCCCTTACGAACAATGCCCGAGGGCAGCAACGACAGCTTGTAGACCTCGCCGTCGATCACCAGCGTATGACCGGCGTTGTGGCCCCCCTGAAAGCGCGCGATCACATCCGCCCGCTCGCTGAGCCAATCGACGATTTTTCCCTTACCCTCGTCGCCCCATTGGGCGCCGACCACTGCGACATTCGCCATCGTGGTGCTCCGGCCATCTGTTGAAAACCCGCGCCCTTATAGGGGGCGGGCCCAACCGGTGAAAGGCGGAATTGCCTCGGACCTAGAGGCGCAGATCAAAGCCCTTCGTGCGTGCCGTCGCAGAAGGGCTTGGCGGAGGAGCGCTTGCAGGCGCAAAACCAGACTTCCTCATCCGTATCGGCCTTGAACGGAACTGGCGAGAAAGACGTATCCTTATGGCTGCCGTCGCAGAAAGGCTGCGTTTTCGATTTGCCGCAGGCGCACCAGAAATAGGTCTTCCCGGCCTTCACCTCGACGGGAATCGGGGATTTTTCTGCGATGACGGGCAGGTCGGACATGTAAGAGCTCTCCGTTCTAAGGTTATCTGGGATCTAGAACATTAGGCGCTGACGGCAAGGCGCGCGCCTGTCGCCGCGCGCGCCCAACCTCATGACAGGTTTCAAAATGCGATGGCCTTGGCTTGTTTCACATGCGGCAGGGACTCGATATCCGCCAGCATCTCCGCCGTCACCGTCTCATCGACCCCAAGCAGCGCAATCGCCTCGCCGCCTTTCTCGGCGCGGCCCAGCGCGAAGGTGGCGATATTGATGCCCAACGCGCCCAGTTTCTGACCCAGCGCGCCGATATAGCCGGGTTCGTCCTCGTTGGTGGTGTAGAGCATATTGGCCAGCGGCTCCGCCTCAAGGTTGATGCCCTTGATCTGGATAATGCGAGGCCGGTCGCCGGAGAAGATCGTGCCGGCGATCGAGCGGGTCTGATGCTCCGTCGTGACCACCAGACGCATGTATGAGCCATAAGCGCCCTGCGCGTCCTTGCGGGTCTCGGCGATGCTCACGCCACGCTCCCGCGCCACAACCGGGGCGGAGACCATGTTGACGCCGCCCTCTCCCACCAAAGGCTTCAGCAGGGCCGCGATCAGCGACGAGGTCAGAGGTTTGAGGTTCAGCTCGCCAACCTGCCCGACATACTCGATCTCGATCTCCTTGATCGCATGTTCGGTGACCTGCCCCGCGAATCCGCCCAGCGTCTCAGCCAGGGCGATCCAGGGCTTCAGCACTGGGGCTTCTTCCGCCGTCACGCTCGGCGCGTTGATGGCGTTCGCAACCGCGCCGTCCAGCAGGTAGTCCGACATCTGCTCGGCGACCTGAAGGGCCACATTCTCCTGCGCCTCGTTGGTGGCCGCGCCCAGATGGGGGGTGCAGACCACGTTCGGCAGGCCGAAGAGCGGGTTCTCCGTTGCGGGTTCGGACGCGAACACGTCGAACGCGGCGGCGGCCAGCTGGCCTGACTTCAGCGCCTCGGCGACGGCCTCTTCGTCCACCAGACCACCGCGAGCGCAGTTGATCAGACGCGCGCCCGGCTTGATCTTGGCGATCCGCTCCGCCGAAAGGATGTTGGCGGTCTTGTCGGTCTTCGGCAGATGCAGGGTGATGAAGTCGGCCATAGCCAGCACGTCATCCAGCTCCTCGATCTTGTGAACGCCCAGCTCCTGCGCGCGCTGTTCGGAGAGGAACGGGTCGTAGGCGCAGACCTTCATCTTCAGGCCCAACGCGCGCGACGCGGTGACCGAGCCGATATTGCCGCAGCCGATCAGGCCGAGCGTCTTGCCGGTGATCTCGACGCCCATGAACTTGGACTTCTCCCACTTGCCGGCCTGCGTGGAGGCGTCGGCGGCCGGAATCTGGCGGGCGGCCGCGAACATCATCGCGATGGCGTGTTCGGCGGTGGTGATGGAGTTGCCAAAGGGCGTGTTCATCACCACGATCCCCTTGGACGAGGCGGCCGCGAGGTCGATATTGTCGACGCCGATCCCGGCCCGGCCGATGACTTTCAGGTTGTCGGCCTTTGCGATCAGCTCAGCCGTCGCCTTGGTCGCGGACCGAATGGCGAGGCCGTCGTAGTTTCCGATGATCTCGGCCAGCTTTTCCGGGTCTTTGCCCAGGCCGGGCTGGAAATCCACATCGACTCCGCGATCGCGAAAGATCTGCACGGCGGCGTCGGACAGCTTGTCGGAAATAAGTACTTTAGGCATGGGTTCAGTCCTTTGCGGGGCGCCAGTCGGCGCGTTTGATTTCGTAGACGAAACAGTCGTCGGGGCCGAAGGCGCGGCGCTCGACGAAGCGAAAGCCCATCGCCTCATAGAAGCGGTGGGCGCCGGTGTTGCTGGCCATCGGATCGACCAGAACCGCCTCGACGTCAGGCGCTGAGAAACAGCTCTCCAGCGCCAACTCCATCATTTGGCGGCCATAACCACGACTGAGGTCGCGCGCCTCGCCGATCCAGATGTCGATGGCCCTGAGGTTCGGCGCGCAATCGCCCCAGTAGCGAGACTCGTCCTCAGCAGGATTCATGATCTGGATGAACCCGACTGAACGGCCGCTTTCCTCCGCGATCAACATGTCACGCCAGGGGACCTCGCGACCGAGTTGGTTTTCCCAGTCCCAGTCGTTGTAGTCCTCGTCCCCGCCCGTGTCGCGTATGTGGGGCTGCTCGTCCCAATGGCGAAGCAAGGCGAGATCGTTCGGCGCGGCCGTCCTCAGATGCATCCCGACCTCCGGTCGATGCGGCGCGTCAGGCGGCCAGCTCAGCCTTGGCGGTGGCGAAGGCCCAGTCGAGCCAGGGCGTCAGCGCCTCAACATCGGCGGTGTCGACCGTGGCGCCGCACCAAATACGCAGGCCCGCGGGCGCGTCGCGATAGCCGTTGACGTCATAGGCGGCCCCCTCGGCGTCCAGCAGCTGTGTCATCTTCTTGGTGAAAGCCTTCTGCGCCGCATCGTCCAGCGCGGCCACGTCAGAATCGACGATCTTCAGGCAGACAGAAGTATTGGAGCGGAAGGCGGGCTCGGCCACCAGGTTCTCCACCCAATCGGTCCGATCGACCCAAGCCTGCAACGCTGCGGAATTTGCGTCGGCGCGGGCGCGCATCCCCGCCAGGCCAAGCCCCTCGGCCCAATCCAGCGCGTCTTCGTAATCAGCAACGCAAAGCATCGAGGGCGTGTTGATCGTCGCGCCAGTAAAGACGCCGTCGATCAGCTTGTCGCCTTTGGTCAGGCGGAAAATCTTTGGCAGCGGCCGGTCCGGCGCGTAGCTTTCCAGCCGCTCGACCGCGCGCGGGCTGAGGATGATGACGCCATGCGCCGCCTCGCCGCCCATCACCTTCTGCCAGGAGAAGGTGACCACATCGAGCTTGGAAAGATCCAGATCCTGCGCGAAGGCGGCGGAGGTCGCGTCGCAGATCGCGAGACCTTCGCGGCCCTCGGTCAGCCAATCGGCGTTCGGCACCCGCGCGCCAGAGGTGGTGCCGTTCCAGGTAAAGACCACGTCCGCGTCCGCGCGCACATCGGCGAGATCCGGCAATTCGCCGTAGCCCGCCTCAAGCACGCGGCAATCGTCGAGTTTCAGTTGCTTGACGGCGTCGGTGGCCCAGCCCTTGCCGAAGCTCTCCCACACCAGAATGTCGACCGGGCGCGCGCCCAGCAACGACCACATCGCCATCTCCACAGCGCCGGTGTCGGACGCGGGTACAATGCCGACTTTGTATCCCTCTGGGACGTTCAGCAGGGCCGCCGTGCGGTCGATCACGGACTTCAGTTGCGCTTTCAGCGGTCCGGCGCGGTGCGAGCGGCCCAACATCGCTTTTGCGGCGACGGCCTCGATGGACCAGCCGGGACGTTTGGGACAGGGACCAGATGAAAATTCAGGGCGCGCAGGCTTCGCCTGCGGCTTTGCGGGGAGGCTCATGGACGGCTCCGTCGTCAGGGTGAGATTCCTGAGCCCGTCACCGCTCACCCATACCCGGCGACGCGCCCACCGCGCAGAAACCGCAGAATGGTGATTCAGTCAATGGGGAAAATTCGCGCCTGCGACAATTACTGCTGCGCCGCAATATTGCAATTAAAGGAGAATTCGAGCCTCGAACTGGGGAAAAGCTTGTGGAAAAGTAACTTGCGGCGATTGGAACACGGCGCCCCAATTATGTTGCAATGCAAGAAAAGGCGCGAGCCGATTAGACCGACCCGCGCCAGTTACAGGGAATATTGATCGAGGTTTCCGGTCGCGCCTAGCGCCAGAACGGTTTTTCCGACTCTCTCAGAGCCGCCTCCTGGGTCAGGCCGATATCGCGCAGCATATGCGGCTCAAGCGATGCGAGCGCCCTGCGCGAATTGACCCGATGCGACCAGCGGGCGATGAGATGGGCGAGTTCAATCGCCACGCGGGACATGACCGGAATTCGCGCCTGCGCCGAAAGCTCGGCGGCGATGGCTGCGTGCCGGGAGAGGCTTGCGCCATTGTGCTGATCGATTGTATGCATTGATGCCTCCTTTTTTGCGTCCAATCCAATATGGTTGTGATACAATGCGAATCAATGCAGGGATACAAAAACATTGTAATGGGTACAAAATGGACTCCTAACCCGCTTGGCGACGACCAGCCGAAATATCTGGCGCTGGCGGATGAGATCGAGCGCGCGATCGGCGAGCGCGCGCTTGCGCCGGGCGACAAGCTGCCGCCGGTGCGCGATCTGGCCTGGGAAATGAAGGTGACGCCCGGCACCGTCGCACGCGCCTATCGCATCGGCGTGGAGCGCGGCGCGCTGGAGGCCACGGTCGGGCGCGGCACATTCGTGCGCGATCCAGAGGCTGTGAATAACGGGTTGATGGCGTTGACCACGCCGATCCGGCGGCCGTCCCATTACGACTTGCGCGGCAATTTCGCCCCGGCGCTCGGGCAGGACGCGCTGATCTCGGCGGCGCTAAGGCGCATGCTGGAGCGTGAGGGACCGCTGCCGATGACGGATTACCATCGTCACGGTGAAGACGGCCCTCAGCGCGACGCGGTCGCAACCTGGTTGCGTCAGGGCGGCCTTCCGGCGACCACCGAGAACATCGTCCTGACAACCGGCGCGCATCAGGCGGCGCTGACGGCGATGCTGGCCGCGACCCAGCGGCCAAACCCGACCATCCTGATGGAGGAGCTGGCCTTTATCGGCCTGCGGGATGGCGCCCAGACGGTTGGCCTGTCGGTCGCGCCGGTTGCGATCGATGCGGAGGGCGTGGTTCCGGATGCGTTGGAGGCCGCCTGCGCCCGGACGCGGCCGAGCGCTATCCTGCTTTCCTCCTCTCGCCAGAACCCTACGCTGGCCACGATGTCCGCCGCGCGTCTTGAGGAGACTGCGGAGATCGCCCGACGCCATGAATTGGCGATCATCGAGGACGATGTCTATGGCTGGCTGACGCCAGATCGCGGCCCCTGTTTCGTCGATGTCGCGCCAGAGCGGACATGGTACCTGACAGGATTCTCCAAATGCGTGGCGGCGGGCCTGCGCTCCGGTTTTCTTTTGTGCCCTGACGGCAAGGCGGCCGACGCGTCGCGCGTTTTGATCCGTTTGGCCCATCATCTGCCCTATCTGATGACCTCGCTGGTCGCCGAACTGATCAAATCGGGCGACGCCAACGCCATTCGCAACCGCGTCGCGAGCGAGATCTCCGCCCGCGAGGCGAGGTTCCGCGAGGTGATGGCGCGTGAGGCGCCAGAGATTGAATTCCGCTCGGATCCCACAGTCAGCTTCGCATGGATCAGCCTGCCGGACGAGTGGCGCGCCGCCGCGTTCGCCGCCGCCTGCGCCGCGGAGAATGTATTCATCGCCGATGGCGACGGTTTCGCGATCTCCGGCGTGGCGCGGTCACCCGGCGTGCGGGTCGCCCTGGGCGGCGCGACGCCAACCGTCGAGGATATCGCCGTCTGCGCCAGCGTCATCTCCGACCTTCTGACGCGCGGCCCGCACTCCACGGTGATCACGTGACGGAACGCAGCGCGGACATCGCGCGGGGCGATCCCGCCGCGCTGATGAACTGGGTGCGACTGCTCTCTCTGGGGTTGATCTGGGGCAGCGCGTTTATTTGCGTCGAGATCGCAATCGAGACCCTGCCGCCGCTGACCGTCGCCGCCGGGCGCATCACTCTGGCGGCGATCCTGCTGACCCCGCTGGCCTTTTGGCTGGGGGACGGCCTGCCGGGATTTTCCTCGGCCGAGGGACGGCGGTTCTGGAAATACGCCGCCATCGTCGCCTTCACCGCCAACGCGGCGCCCTTCGCCCTGCTCAGCTGGGCGCAGAACCATGTGACCGGCGGGCTTGCAGGCATTTTCATGTCCGCCGTGCCACTGATCCTGCTGCCGCTGAGCCATGTGATGGTGCCGGGCGAGGAACTGACCCGGCGGCGGGTGACCGGATTCCTGATCGGATTCGCCGGCGTGGTGATCCTGATCGGCCCCGCCGCCCTGCTCGATCTCGGCGGCGGCGCAGTGGAGGTGATCGCGCAGATCGCCTGTTTGGGAGCCGCCACTGGATACGCCGTCGGCTCGGTCGCGACCAAGCTGGCGCCCCGGACTCACGTGATGACCTTCAGCGCGGCGGCGATGCTGCTGGCGACGGTGATGATCGTTCCTGCGGCGCTGATCTTCGAGCAACCGTTTCAGACGACGCCAAGCATGGAGAGCGTGCTGGCGGTGATCGCGCTTGGGCTCTTTCCCACCGCCTTCGCTCTGATCCTGCTGGTCAAGGTGCTGGAGACCGCGGGTCCACCATTTTTGGGTCTGGTGAACTATCAGGTGCCGATCTGGGCGGTGGTGATCGGCGCGGTGGCGCTGGGCGAAGACGTGCATCCGCGCTTTGGTCTCGCGCTGGCGCTGATCTTGATCGGCGTCGCGATCAGCCAGAACCTGCTGGGTCTGCTCCGCTCGATGCGAAAGGGGCGCGGCTAGCGTCAGGCGCTGGCCTCCACGGCGGCGCAGATTTCGTCGACGACGGTCTCGACCAATGTCTCGTCCTCGCCCTCGCCCATCACGCGGATCAGCGGCTCGGTGCCGGATTTGCGGATCACCAGCCGGCCGGTCGCCGCCAATCGGGCCTCGCCGGCGGAGATCGCCGCCTTGACGCTGTCGCTCGACAAGGGGTCGGCGCCAGCCTCATAGCGGATGTTCTTCAGCAGCTGGGGATAGGGGTCGAACAGCGCGCAGACCTCGCTGGCGGGCTTCTCCGCCTCGACCAGCGCGGCCGCGACCTGCAGCCCGGCGATGGCCCCGTCGCCGGTGGTGGTGAAGTCGTTGAGGATGATGTGGCCGGATTGTTCTCCGCCGATATTGCAGCCGTCCGAGCGCATGGTCTCAACTACGTAGCGGTCGCCGACCTTGGTGCGTTTGAGACCAATGCCGGCGGCGGCCAAGTTTTTCTCCAGCCCCAGATTGGACATCACGGTCGAAACCAGCGCGCCGCCCGACAGCCTGCCCTTGGCCGCCCAAAGATGCGCGATCAACGCCATGATCTGGTCGCCGTCGACGATCTGGCCCTTCTCATCGATCACATGCACGCGGTCGGCGTCGCCATCGAGGCAGATCCCGAAATCGGCACCTTCGGCCACCACCGTGTGACAGGCAAGATCCGGCTGGGTGGAGCCGACGCCGTCATTGATGTTAACGCCATTTGGCGCGACGCCGAGCGGGATCACCTCCGCCCCCAGTTCCCAGAACAGGGTCGGCGCGGTGCGGTAGGCGGCGCCGTTTGCGCAATCGACCACCACTTTCATGCCGTCCAGCGTCAGACTGCGCGGAAAGGTCGACTTTGCGAACTCGATATACCGTCCGGCGCCATCGTCGATCCGCTGCGCGCGGCCGATATGGGCCGGGCGGGCCAGCCGCAAGTCTCCAGCCATCATCTCTTCGATGCTGGCCTCGGCGGCGTCCGACAGTTTGTAGCCATCGGGCCCGAACAACTTGATGCCATTGTCTTCGAAGGGATTGTGCGAGGCGGAGATCATCACGCCCACATCCGCGCGTAGCCCGCGGGTGAGCATCCCCACGGCGGGCGTCGGCACCGGGCCGAGCGGAAAGACGTCGACGCCGACAGCGGTGAACCCCGCCTGAAGCGCGCCTTCGATCATGTAGTTCGACAGACGGGTGTCCTTGCCGATCACAACGCGGTGCCGATGATCCCCACGGCGAAAGTACCGCCCCACCGCCATGCCCAACCGCATGGCGATCTCCGCGGTCATGGGATGGGCGTTAGCCTGTCCGCGAATGCCGTCGGTGCCGAAAAGCGCGCGCATGTCTGTCCCCTCACGAAATGCCCCGGTTGGAGATACACGTTGCGCCGGGCGCCCGCAAATGGCGCATAAGAAAAGAGCCGCGCGATGACGTCGCGCGGCTCTCTGTTCGGTCTATTTTGGCGGCCTCAGCCCGGCTGGGGCTCGATCCCGCCCTTGCCCGGCGGGCGTTTGCCGGTTTTCGGGATCGCCGCGAGGCTTGGCGAGGACCCGTCCGAGCCGGAGGTGGCGTCGTCGTCATCCTCGTCGCGGTTTAGTTTCTCGCCGGCGATCACCTTGTTGATCTCGCTGCCGGTCAGCGTCTCATAGACCAGAAGACCCTGCGCGAGGCGCTCGAGATCATCGGCCTTTTCCTTAAGCACGCGCTTGGCGGTCTCATAGCCGGTGTCGACCAGAATGCGCACTTCTTCATCGATGATCTGCTGGGTCTCCGGCGAGATATCGTTGGGCCCTTGATAGGCCCCAAGGAACGCGTCCTGCTGGTTGGCGTAGTCGATATTGCCCAGCTTGTCGGACATGCCGAACTGGGTGACCATCGCCCGCGCGATCCGCGTGACCTGCTGGATGTCCGACGCGGCGCCATTGGTGACCTGTTCTTCGCCGAAGATCAGCTCTTCCGCCACGCGGCCGCCCATCGCCATGGCGATCTTGGAGGTCAACTGCTCCCGCGTCTGGCTCAGGTGATCGCGCTCCGGCAGGCTGAGCACCAGACCCAGCGCCCGGCCGCGCGGAATGATCGTCGCCTTGTGGATCGGATCATGGCTCGGCACGTTCAGGCCAACAATGGCGTGTCCGGCCTCGTGATAGGCGGTCAGCGACTTTTCCTTCTCGGTCATGATCAGGGACCGGCGCTCCGCGCCCATCATCACCTTGTCCTTGGCGGCCTCGAAATCCTCCATGGTCACCAGACGCTTGCCGGACCGGGCCGCCATCAGCGCGGCCTCGTTCACGAGATTGGCGAGATCGGCGCCCGAGAACCCTGGCGTGCCGCGCGCGATGATGCGGAGATCGACATCCGGGCCTAGCGGCACTTTGCGCGCATGCACTTGAAGAATCTTCTCACGCCCGCCGATATCGGGATTCGGCACCGTGACCTGGCGGTCGAAACGGCCGGGACGAAGCAAAGCGGGGTCCAGCACGTCCGGACGGTTGGTCGCGGCGATCAGGATCACGCCTTCATTCGCCTCGAACCCGTCCATCTCGACCAGCAACTGGTTGAGTGTCTGCTCACGCTCGTCATTGCCGCCGCCATAGCCGACGCCGCGATGGCGCCCGACAGCGTCGATCTCGTCGATGAAGACGATGCAGGGCGCGTTCTTTTTCGCCTGTTCGAACATGTCGCGCACGCGGGACGCGCCGACGCCGACGAACATCTCGACGAAATCGGAGCCTGAGATGGTGAAGAAAGGCACCGCCGCTTCCCCCGCGATCGCACGGGCCAGCAGGGTCTTACCGGTGCCCGGAGGGCCGACCAGCAGAGCGCCTTTGGGAATTTTGCCGCCGAGACGGGAGTATTTCTGAGGATCGCGCAGGAATTCGACGATCTCCTCCAGCTCCTCCTTCGCCTCGTCAATCCCCGCCACGTCGTCAAACGTGACCTTGCCGCCCTTCTCGGTCAGAAGCTTGGCCTTGGATTTGCCGAAGCCCATCGCCGAGCGGCCGCCCGACTGCATGCGATTGAGGAAGAAGATCCAGATCCCGAACAGGATCAGCATCGGCAGCCAGAACGACAGGGCGGAGAAGATCCCGCCCTCGTTCTGCGGCTCGACATTGATCGTCACATTGGCGTCGCGCAGCTCGGTCAGGATGTCCGTGCCCAGGGGCTGGAATGTGACAAAGCCGTTGCCGTCCGAAAACGTGCCGGTGATGCGTTCGCCGGAGATATCGACCTTGGTGACCCGATCCTGCTCGACCGAGGTCAGAAACTCCGAAAACGGAATTTCAGACGACGCTCCGCCGGCCGAAGGCTGCTGAAACATATTGAACAGCGCCACAACCAGCAGAATGATGACCGCCCAAAGGGCGAGATTTCTCATATTTCCCAAGGGTTCTTCCCTATCGTGACCACCGCCCGAGTAATCCGGGCCCGGATGCGCAACCTTTCTTAAGCCGCGCCTAGGCGCAACCCCTACCGTTCGACGTCAACATAAGCCTCAATCGCACCCTTTCAACGAGAACGGAAAGGGGGTCGCGGCAGCGTGAACATAGGGACCATCCGGCGCCATAATAAGGCCCGCCAGCGGCGCGTGTAACAATTCTTCGCCCTTGTATAGCGCGGGCGTGGAGAGTTTAGCGGCGCGCGGCGCGCGACGCCAGCTTTCCGGGGCCTCCCCCCAGTCCTTCACCTGGCGCGCGCCCTCTGCGCCAAGGGCGGCGATGCGAAGCGGAGATGCGGCCCCGGCGCATTCCAGCGCGCATGTGAAGCGCCCGTCCCAGATCACGTCGCGGTCTTCGGCAAGGTCAGACGCTTCAATGACGTGCCGTGCGGCGGCGGCTTCTCGCGAGATAGAAACAGCGCCCGTCTCCGGGTCGAACTGGCAGCCATGCAACGTGCGGCCACCCGCGTTCGGGGCGGAGAGCAGCCACGCGAACACGCGGTCCAGATCCTCGCGGCGGGGCGCATAGGCGGCTCCAGAGACCCAGCGCAGGGTCGCCGACAGCAAGCGGCGCGCGGTTTCCTCCGGCGCCTGCGCCAGAACCAACGGGTCGAGGCGCGCGTATCCCACTGGGTCAAAGAGCGCCGCCTTTTCAGACAGTTGCGCGGCGGCTGCGTCAAGGGCGCGGCGCGCTTCGCCCATTTTCCCCGCCGTCAGAGACAAAGCCGCTGCGTCAATCCCGAGCGGGTCCAGCGTCGCCATCATCTGACGAACGCGCACCCGTTCATAGCCAACGTCCTCATTACTGGGGTCCTCGCGCCAGTCCAGCCCCCGGCCGGTCAACGTGGCGCGAAGCTCCGCTCTGCTGGCGGACAGCAACGGGCGGATTATACGGAGGCCGTTTCGTTCCGTCTCCGCCGCCATCGCCGAAAGCGCATCCACGCCGCCGCCGCGCGCCAGACGCATGAGGACGGTCTCCGCCTGATCGTCCTGCGTATGCGCCAGCGCAAGCGTATCAGCGCCGGCCTCACGACAGGCCGACGCCATCAGATGAAAGCGCGCGTCCCGGGCGGCCGCCTGAACGCCAGCCGTCGGTTTTTCGTCCCGCCATTCAAGGCGCTTGCAAGGCAATCCCAGCTCCCGCGCGCGGGCCTCGACATGTTCAGCGTCATCGGAGGAGCCGTCCCGCAACTTGTGATCCACGGTGAGCGCCAGCAGCGGAACCTCACGCGCCGCGCCCCACTCTGCGGCGAGCGACAACAGCGCCATCGAATCGCCGCCACCGGACACCGCCAGCGCCAGCGGGCCTTTTCTATGTTGCGGGTCGTAAATCGCCGCCATCCAGGCGGCGAACTGCGCAGAGGATAGTGGTGCGGCTGTCACGCGCCTAACGGCCTGCCGGAGCGCGCCAGCGCCATGATCAGAGACTGCAGCTCAGCCGGCGGCCTTCGATCTCTGCGCCGCGCAAAACGGAAGCGCTGGCCGTCGGATATAGCAGCGGCACTTCGCGCAACGTCAGGCACGCCTCTCGCGTCTGGCCGAGCCGGGCCAGCGACATGCCGAGTTTCAGCAGCGCGTCCGGGGCCTTGCGATCGTTCGTATAGTTCTGCTGGACGTCCAGATACATGCGCGCGGCCAGCTGGTACTCACTGCGCGCGTAGTTGATCTCGCCCATCCAGAATCTGGCTTCGCCGCCTCGGGCGCTGTTCGGGTGATCGACGACGAAAGAACGGAACAAGCGCTCTGCGGTGTCGCTGTCGCCGCGCTGGAGCGCCGCGAGCGCGGCCTGAAACGCCGCCTCGTCATCGCCGCCGCCAGAGACCGGCGCCGCGCCGCCGCCATCGGTCGGGATTTCGCCCAGAACCTGCGAGCCGGGCGCGAGTTCCTGGCTTTCGCCGATCTCATTCGCCAGAGGCGCCGTCGCCGCCGCCCCACCGGCCGCCGCGCCGCCTCCAAGAGAGTCGTCCTGCAACGACGTCGGGTCGATCCCTTCAAGCTCCAGCAAACGGAACTCCACATCCTCGGCGCGCTGCCGGTTCTGCTGCTCCATCTGCGAGATCTTGTAGTTGAGGCGCTCCACCTCGCCTGTCAGGCGCCGAATCTCCGCCTCAAGCCGGTCCATGCGCAGAAAAACCTGCGACGAGACCCCGTCGGAGGACTGCGCCAGCGCCGCGCCGCCGCCGAGCGGGCCGCCCGCCGTCAGAATGGCAAGGCTCAATAACGCACACCTTAGCGACATGTCACACACTCCTCCGAACACATGCATGGCCCAGCGTGCGATACGCCGGGCCGACGCGAGTCATTTACCGCGCCGCGCGTCAGAGCGAAAGCCGCGGCTTCAAAGAGCTCAGCTGGTCGGCGCGCCTTCGACGACAGTCACAGCGCGGCGGTTCTGCCCCCAGCAGCTCTCATCCGAGCACAGCGCGACGGGGCGTTCCTTGCCGTAGCTGACGGTGCGGATGCGTTCCGCCGTGACGCCCTGGCTTAAGAGGAAGTTTCGCGCGACGGTCGCCCTGCGCGCGCCCAGCGCGAGGTTGTAGTCGCGCGTGCCGCGCTCGTCCGCATGGCCTTCCACGACGATAGAGGCGTTCGTGTACTGGTTCAGCCAACGCGCCTGCCGCGTCAGCGTCTGGATCGCGACGCTGTCCAATTCGCTGGAATCGGTGGCGAAGAACACGCGGTCGCCCACCTGCACGTTGAAGTACTCAAGCGTGTTTTCCTCGATCGCCCCTGCGCCGGATCCTGCGCCGGCCCCTTGATCGACGCCAAGCGCCTCATCCTCAAGGCTGTTGGAGCAGGCGCTCAGAAGCGCCGCGGCCGCAAAGATAAGTATCCCACTGCGGATGCTCTTCATGTGACTGGTTCCTTTCCTGTCTTAACCTGCCGCTGTGCGGGCCGCCCGTCTGTGGGCAAGTCCGCCGTATTTCGTGCCGTCGATGCGCCTAGGGCAGCAACGGCGACCATGCCGGGTCCGAAGCGAAGTTCGGCGTGGAGACCATGTTCAGGTTCCGTCCGGTCAGATCCACGGAATACAGCTTCGGCCCGCCATTCGCGCCGCGCGATTCCCTGAAAAACATCAAAACCCGGCCATTCGGCGCCCAAGTCGGCCCCTCGTCCAAAAAACTCTCCGCCAGAATGCGCTCGTTCGATCCGTCCGTGCGCATCACCCCGATCTGGAACCGGCCGCCCGACATTTTGGTGAAGGCGATGATGTCGCCGCGCGGCGACCAGACCGGCGTGCCGTAACGGCCGTCGCCAAAGCTGATCCGGGTCGCTCCTCCGCCCCCAGCATCCATGACATAGAGCTGTTGTGAGCCGCCCCGGTCGGATTCAAACACGATCTGGCGCCCATCCGGAGAGAACGAGGGCGCTGTGTCGATCGCCGGGCTGTTCGTCAGCCGCCGCATGCGGCGCGTCGCCAGATCCATCGCGAAAATATCGGTTGAGCCGCCCTCGGAAAGCGACATCACCACCTGCCGTCCGTCCGGCGAAAACCGCGGCGCGAAGGTCATGCCAGGCAGATTGCCCAACGCCTCACGCTGACCGGTCTCGATATCGAACAGATAGACGCCCGGTTTGCCCTGCGCGTAAGAGATATAGATGATCTCCTGGTCCGTGGGTGAAAACCGCGGCGTCAGCACCAAATTCGCGCCCGAGGTGAGATGACGCAGATTGGCGCCGTCCTGATCCATGATCGCAAGCCGTTTCAGGCGGTCGCCTTTCGATCCGCTTTCATCCACGAACACGATGCGGCTGTCGAAATATCCATCCTCGCCAGTTAGCGACGAATAGATGGAATCGGCCACTTTATGCGCGACCCGGCGCCAGCTTTCCGGCGAGGTGCGATACTGGAACCCGGCCATCTGCTCCTGCGCGAACACATCCCAGAGGCGGAACTGCACCAGCAGGCGCCCGTCCGCCTCCACCGTGGTTTGCCCGGTGACCAGCGCCTGCGCGTTGATCGCCTTCCAGTTCTGAAACCCCGGCGGTGCGTTGAAATCAGAAACGCTCTCCAAATGCGCTTCTTTCGCGATCGGCCGGAACAGACCCGAGCGCTCCAGATCCGCCTGCACGACCTCGGTGATCCGGCGCGCGTAATCGGCCGCGCGGTCGTCGCCCGCGACATAGTCGGGAAGCGCGATCGGCATAGGCTCCACGACGCCCTGGGTGATCTCGATGCGGAGCGGTCCTTGGGATGCGTCCTGCGCGCCTGCGGGCTGCGCGAGCAACAGGGCGGCGGCCGCGACCAGCGCCACCGGCGCGAAGGTTGCGGGGATCAGGCAGGCCAGACGGCCGGAACGCAGGAAAGCGCGGATCATTGGATCACCATTTCCTTGGGATTGAACGTAACTTCAAGTTCGCGCCACTGCGCGTATTTGTCGGGCGGAAACTCAGTATACGGCGCGCAGCGTAGGATCGCGCGGCGCGCGGCGCCATAGGCGACTTTGTGGCTGCGCGAGAGCGCGCCTGTCGGCTCCACCAACGCCGGCCCGGCCACGATCCGCCCGTCGCGCGACAGCGAGACGCCGAGCGTGACTGACAGATTCTCCGCCGCCTCCAGACCCACAGGCACGGACCAGCAGCGCTGAATGGCGAAGCGAATGCCGTCCTTCTCGGAAAAGGTCAGCGGCGGGCCAGTGCGCACCTGCGCCTGCGCCGGCGCAGTCGGTCGCGAAGGTTGTTCCGTCGGGGTCTCAGCCGTTTCGGTCGGCGTCGGCTCCGGTTCAGGATCGGGCTCCGCCTCGGCGGCGGTCACGACGCGCTGAGGCCGGGGACGCGGCGGCGGCGGCGCGGCCACGCGCTCTGGCTCTGGTTCAGGCTCAGGGTCGTGCTCGGGCGTCGGCTCAGGCGTGGGCTCTGGAGCGGCGGCGGTCTCCGGCTGGGCCGGCGGCTCTGGCGTCTCAGGCTGCGGCGGCTGCGCGGCCTCCACCGGGTCCGGCGGGGTCGGGGCGTCGGGCGCGGGCGGCGCGGCAAGCGTCGCCACATCCTCCGGCGTCTCGGTCGGCTCCGGCGGCGCAGACTGCTGCGCAGGGCGCGGGCTCGGCGGAGGGGGCGGCGACTCTGGCGGCGCGATCTGATCCGGCGTCGCCGAGACGTCCGGCGCGTCCGACGGTTCCGGCGCTGTCTCCGGCGCGGCCACGAGCTGATCCGAGATATCGGCGTCGAACGAGCTTGCGGGCACCAGCGAGACATCCGCCACCTGAAACTCCGCCGTCTGCTCTGAAGTGAACAACTGCCCCGCGACGGCGGCGATGACCACGATCGCCACATGCGCCCCGCCGGATACAAAGGCGGCGACGCGCATTTCAGAATGCTCGACCCGCGTTTTGAGCGGCGCGACCATCGTTCAGTTCGCCGTTTCCGTCGCGGGCGCTGCGATATCGCCTGCGTCGGCGGCCTGTTGCGGAGCGGCTTCGGTCACCAGCCCGATATTGCGGATGCCCGCGCCGTTTAGCGCGCCCATCACCTGCATCACCCGGCCATAATCGAGCGCGGCGTCGGCGCGCAGAAAGACCCGGTCGGTTGTACGCTCGGCAAGAACCGCCTGCAGCTTCGGCAGCAGTCCCTGATCGCCGATCTCCACCGATTGCAGGTAAATGCGGCCTTCCGCATCGAGGCTGACGGTCAGCGGCTCTTCCTGTTCATGCGGCAGGGGATTTGCGGCGGTCTCCGGCAGTTTCAGCGGCACGCCTACGGTCAGCAAGGGCGCCGCGACCATGAAGATGATCAGCAGCACCAGCATCACGTCTACGAAGGGCGTGACGTTGATCTCGGACATGGGCGGGTCGCGATGGGTCCGCCGCCGGCCCGCCATCCTTGTATGCCTGACGCCCGCGCCCATGTCAGGCGACGTCCTTTTCAAGCTGGCGCGACAGGATTGTCGAGAACTCGTCCGCGAAATTCTCCAACTCGCCGCCCAGCCCGTTCACGTCCGCCGAGAGCTTGTTATACGCGACGACGGCCGGGATGGCAGCCAGCAGGCCCAAAGCGGTGGCCACCAGCGCCTCGGCGATGCCCGGCGCGACCACCGCAAGGTTGGTGTTCTGCTGAATGGCGATCTCTTCGAACGCGTTTTTGATGCCCCAAACCGTGCCAAAGAGGCCAATGAAGGGCGCGGTCGAGCCGACGGTGGCGAGGAAGCCGAGCCGGGTGGAGATCTTCTCCGTCTCCCGCGCGACGGCGACGGTCATCGACCGGTCGATCCTCTCGCGCGTGCCGGGGATCAACCCGCCTTGCTTGGCGACGGACTTGCGCCACTCGTTCATGCCGGCGGCGAACACCCGCTCGATAGCGGAGCGCGGCTCTCTCCCGATCCGTTCGAACAGGTCGTCCAGCGCCTGACCCGACCAGAACGCATCCTCGAACATTTTCGAATTGGAGCGGACACGGCGCAGCCGAACCACCTTTTCAAAGATGATCGCCCATGACCACACCGACATGGCGATGAGCAGGATCATCACCAATTTGACCGTGAAGGTCGCTCTCAGGAACAGCGCGGCGAGCGAAAAATCGATCTCCTGCGCCGCAACAGCAGCTTCCATTATACGTCCCGCCTCATATTCGTCCTCCGCAACCCGCTCCGGCTCTGGCGTCCGGATTTGTCGGGATCGGAGTTTAGACGCGTCTCGTGTTCAGATCCTTGGTGCGTCGCGCACCAATTTGTCGAAAATGCGGCTCTCGCCGGATTCGCACGCTAGATATGGTATCCGAGAGGGGGCGTCCCTTCAATGGCTCGGATCAGGCCATCGGACCGCTCAAAGCGCCTTTAATGGCGGGCGGAATCCGCGCCGGGCGACCATCAGGGCCAAGGCATGCGATCTGGACGATCGCGTCGTTCAGCACCTCGGATCCCCGCAAAACGCGTTGAGACATGGTCACGCTGGCCCCGGAGAGCCGGGTGATCGCGGTCTCCACCGTCAAAAGGTCGTCGAAGACTGCAGAGCTGCGAAAGTCAGACTCGACCCGTCTGACCACGAAAACGTGACCGCTTTCCTCCTTGAGCCTGGATTGCTCGATCCCGGCATCGCGCAGGAACTCTGTGCGACCGCGCTCCATGAACTTGAAGTAGTTTGCGTAGTAGACCACGCCGGCAAGGTCGGTGTCTTCATAGTAGATCCGGACGGCGATGCTGTGCGGCGGGTGGGTCACTTGAGCCATTTTGTCGGGTCCTCAATCTTATCCACCGGCGTATCCCGCAGGCGGATCAGCAGATCGCCGCCCTCCAGCGTACGAATATACTCCGGCGCTGGGTGGAATGGCGGACCCGATTGCGCCTCAAACGTCGCGCAGTCTTCGGGATTGAGCGAACACATCACCACGTCTCGCCCTGTCAAGAGTTCGAGCCGGTATCCGAGCGCGTTCGAGGATTGCGTCTCTTCGCCATTTGGTAATTCTCGCGCGTCGCCTCGCACAAAGAGCGTCGCATTACGAGACGGATCAACGGCGGCGACATCCATTGCGATCGCGCGCGTGGCCGCTTGATAGGGTGAGAATGTGGTTTCGAAAAGTCGCCAGTGCCATGAGCCGACCGTGAGAAACGCCGCCGCCACCACAATGATGGCAAAACGGGCCACCGCCTGGTCAGCGGCGCGCAGCGCTAGCAACGGCATCGCGGCAAACACGATCCAGAGCGGGAACTGGCCACGAAACGGCGTCAACAGACCGGTCGCTACCGCCTGCGCCGCCTGTACGCCAATAACGATGGCCAGCGCGAAGAAAACGCGTTTCGCAGCCCTGCGATCCACGGATTGCAACATGATGAACGCGGCGACCAAAACGGCGCTGAGAATAGGCAGCGTCACATGGAACATGTTCTCAAGGTTGACCATCAACTGATTGATATAGCGGACGACCATCTCTGCCGCGCTTGCCAGATCTTGCGCCGGGGTCGCGCCGCGCCAGTCGTCGATCTTGACGCCAAAAACGCCATGAACAGACCAGTTGACCGAGAAAATCAACGCCGTGCCGATCGCGAGCGAAGCCCCAAAGAGCGCCGCGAAACCGATCATTTGCGCACCGCCTCGCCGACCGGCGACCCACCCCGGAGCCAGAAGCGCCATGACCGCCATCACCAGCGGGAACGAGCCATGCGACATCAACGCCGGGATGACAAAGAGCGGAAGTATCCAGAAACGCGCCGACAGTGATCCGCAAGCCAGGATCACCGTATAGCCCGCCACAAGCGCCATGCCGGGCAGCAATGTGCCCGGCCAGAGAGCAATATTGATCATGGGCGGGCAAAATCCCGCGATCAACGCGCCGAGCGCCATTCTCCAAGGAAACCGGTCATTGGGGAAAATCACCGCTGAAAACAACGTCGCCGCGAGGGCCCAGAGGGCTAGAAAAGCCGTGAATACGGCCTGATGGTCGAAAAAGACCGGCCTCAGCGCCCACCAGTAATTCAGCCAGCGTCCCTCGGAGAGCGTACTGCCGTAATAGACGTCCGCCCTGCCTCGGAGCGCCGCATAGTCGTCGTGGCGAATAAAGGGATCGGCCAGAAGCTCTGGCAGCGCCGCCCAATAGGCGCCCATGGTCAGCGCCCAGATTGCCGCGACCTGAAGTAGAGAGACGCGGGCCCGCCGATCGTCCAAGGACAGGGAGCCGGAAAGATCCGACGGTCTCGCCATGATCGCCTCGTTCATACTCGTTCCGGTCCCTACTCGAAGAGGTCGTTTTGCCGCGCTGGCGTCGGCGCGTCCAGCCCCAGATGTCCCCAGGCCTTTCGCGCCAGCATCCGGCCGCGCGGCGTGCGCTGGATCAGGCCCTGCTGCAACAGGAACGGCTCGATCACTTCCTCAATCGCGTCGCGCGCCTCCGACATGGCGGCGGCGATCGTCTCCACGCCAACCGGACCGCCGCCATAATTGTCGGCGATGATGGTCAGATAGCGCCGATCGGCGGCGTCCAGTCCCAGATCATCGACGGCGAGGCGCGAAAGGGCGAGATCGGCGATATCGCGCGTCACCGTGCCATCGCCCTCGACCAGCGCGAAATCGGCGACCCGACGCAGCAGGCGTCCGGCGATGCGCGGCGTGCCGCGCGCGCGGCGGGCGATCTCATGCGCGCCGTCCTCGGTCGCGGGCGTCTTCATGATCCGGGCGCCGCGAGAGACGATCTGCTCCAGTTCCGCCGTGGTGTAGAACTCCAGCCGGGTCGGAATGCCGAACCGGTCCCTCAGCGGCGTGGTCAGCAGGCCCAGCCGTGTTGTCGCGCCGACCAAGGTGAAGGGCTGCAGGTCGATGCGCACCGTGCGGGCGGCAGGACCTTCGCCGATCACCAGATCCAGCTCGAAATCCTCCAGCGCCGGATAAAGGATTTCCTCTACCGCCGGGTTCAAACGATGAATCTCATCGATGAACAGGACGTCGCCGGATTCCAGATTGGTCAGGATCGCCGCGAGGTCCCCGGCGCGGGCGATCACCGGGCCAGAGGTCATGCGAAAATTGACGCCCAGTTCGCGCGCCATGATCTGCGCCAGCGTCGTCTTGCCGAGGCCGGGCGGCCCGTAAAACAGCACATGGTCCATCGCCGCCTGTCGGGTGCGGGCGGCCTCAATAAAGACGCGGAGATTTGCGCGCGCCTCGCGCTGCCCTATGAATTCGTCGAGGGTCTGCGGGCGCAGCGCGGCGCCCAATTCATCCTCGGGCATGGCGTCGGCGCGAATGACAGGATCGGGCTCAGACATCTAGAGCGCCTTCGCGAGCGTTTTGAGCGCCGATTTGATCAGAGCCTGTTCGTCCGCCTCCGGGTCCGCGCCAGCCACCTCTGCGACCGCCGCCGCGGCTTCGCCCGGCGCATAGCCCAGATTTGCCAGCGCCGACAACGCGTCCGCCTGCGCCGCGACAGCGGGCGACGGCTTCGCGGTCCGGGGCTTTGCGCCCTTGGCGGGTTTCAGCGCCTCAACAGTGTCGGAGGCGTCGATGACCTCCGCCAGTTGCGCGCCGCGCGCGCCCAGCGCCATCACGGCGGGGGCCTTGTCCTTCAATTCATTGACGATGCGCGTGGCGAGTTTCGGCCCGACCCCGGGCGCGGTTTTGACGGATGCGCTGTCGCCCAAAGCAATCGCGCGGCCGACCCCTTCCGGCCCTAGCGCTCCGAGGATGGCGAGCGAAACTTTCGCGCCAACCCCTTGCACCGAAATCAGCAATCGGTGCCATTCGCGCTCCGCCACGGTGGAGAACCCGAAGAGCTGCAACAGGTCTTCGCGCACCAGCATTTCGGTATAGAGCGCCGCGATCTCCCCGGCCGGCGGCAAGGCGGCCAGCGTCCGCTGCGAGCAGTGCACCACATAACCCACGCCCGCCGTCTCGATCAGCGCATGATCCTCGGCGATATAGTCAACCCGGCCCGTCAGTTTGCCGATCATGCGCACACCTCCCGCTTCAGCGCCGCCGCCATGCGCTCGGCGGTGCGCGACTGATAGGCGTGGCAGATGGCGACTGCCAACGCGTCAGTCGCGTCGGGACCGGCCAGCTTCACCCCCGGCAACAGCATCTTCACCATATGCTCCACCTGCTTCTTGTCCGCGTGACCAACGCCAACCACGGCCTTCTTGACCGCGTTGGGCGCGTATTCGGCCACAGGCAGCCCCGCCTGCGCCGGACAGAGCAGCGAGATCGCCCGCGCCTGTCCGAGTTTCAGCGTCCCGGCGGCGTCCTTGTTGACGAAAGTGTGCTCCACCGCCGCCTGATCCGGCGCGGCGTCCCCGATCACCTGAGAGATCTGCTCGTGAAGACTGCGCAGGCGATAGGCGAGATCATCGCCCGCCGAGGCGCAGACGCCGTTCGCCACATGCGACAGGCGCGCGCCATCGACATCGACGACGCCCCAGCCGGTGCGCCGCAATCCTGGATCGAAACCGATGACCCGCATGGCCTGAACGGCCCCCAATACTGCTCTTTATCCCGCGGCGCCTCGGTTCGATCGGACGCCTTTGATCTTCGATAGCACGAAACAAGAACACACTAAAGCGGAAAGGCGCGCGACAGCCCGCGCGCCACAGCGGCGCGCGGGCTGGCGTTATGCAATCCGGACATAACGGTCATACCTTCTTCGCAGTTGCAGCATTAAGGGGCAATTCCTAGATACCGCTCAACAAATTGCGGCCCTGAGACTCGCCGCACAGGAGAAGAGAGATGACGAGCACTGTTAATGCAAATGTCCACCGTGGTTCGCTGCTGGAGCGGCTGATCGACGAAGTTGCGGTATATTTCGATAAACTGCGCGCGCGCCGCGAGGCGAAGGTGACCGCGCGGGCCCTCCGCGAGCTGCCCCCGTCGCAGCTGGAGGATATCGGCCTGACCGAGGCGGATATCGAAGCGGCCGCGCGCGGCGAGTTTCTGCGCTAACGCGCCTGATTTTGATCGCTGACGCTCGGGCTACCATCGCCTGAGCGTCAGGGTCGTCCATTCGCCCAGCGTCAGCCGATGTTCGCGGCGAAACCCGAATCCCGCATAGACCGCCTCAACGCCCGGCGCCTGCCATGTCAGCAGACCGGACAGAATCGCGACGCCGCCCGGCGCGATCGCCCCGGCGATCTCGGGCGCCATCCGTTTTAGCGGTTTGGCGAGAATATTCGCCAAAATCAGATCGAACGGGACCGCCTGCGCCAGCAATGGCGAGCGAAGCCCCGCGGCCCTTCCCGTCCTGATCCAGGGCGAGAAGCCGTTGGCGCGCGCATTCTCCCGCGCGGTCGCCACCGCGACAGGATCGATATCGGTCGCAATCACCAGATTGCGCCACAGCGCCGCCGCGCCCATCGCCAGAACACCGGTGCCGCAGCCGATATCGGCGGTGCGCTTCGCCGTCAGTCCGGCTATGGCCAGCCGTTCCATCGACAACAGACATCCTTTGGTCGTGCCGTGATGGCCGGTGCCGAAGGCCATCGCCGCCTCGATACGTAGCGGGATGGCGTTTCGCGGAACCCTGTCCGCGTCATGGGCGCCATGAACAAAGAACCGCCCGGCCTCGACCGGAGAAAGCTCGCGCTGCACCTGCGCCACCCAATCGCGATCCTCGACTCGGGAGACGGCGAAATCCTTCGCGCCATGAGCGGCAGCGAGCAGCGAGAGCGCGGCGATATCCGGATGTTCGGTGAAAAAGCCGCCGACCTCCCACAGGCCGGACCCATCCTCGATCTCGAACACGCCGATCGCGGTCGGCGCGGGGTCAAGCGCCTCCAACGCAAGGCCCAGCGCCTGCGCGGGGGCTTCGTCGGGAATCGTGGTCAGAGCGGTCCAGGTGGGCATGCGCGCCTCCTTTGAGATCGGAGGCGGCGTTCATCCCATTCCAACGCCCGAAAGCGCAAGGCAAATGCGACGGTTCAGCCGTTCAGCCCGATCGGGCAGGCGACGCCGACGCCGCCCACGCCGCAATAGCCGCCCGGATTCTTGGCGAGATATTGCTGGTGGTAATCCTCAGCGAAATAGAACTCCGGCGCGTCGATAATCTCCGTAGTGATCTCGCCATGTCCGGACGCGCGGAGCATGTCCTGATAGGCGTCGCGAGATTTGACCGCCGCTTGTTTCTGCGCCTCGTCGTGCACATAGACGCCGGACCGGTACTGGGTGCCGACATCATTGCCCTGCCGCATGCCCTGCGTCGGGTCGTGTCCCTCCCAGAACAGTTTCAACAGCGACTCATAGGAGGTCTCCTCAGGCAACCAGACGACCTGAACGACTTCATTATGGCCGGTGCGGGCCGAGCAGACCTCGCGATAGGTCGGATTCGGCGTCATGCCGCCCGCATACCCTACCGCCGTCACCCAGACGCCCGGCGCCTGCCAGAAGATGCGCTCGACGCCCCAAAAGCAGCCCATGCCGAATGTCGCGAGTTGAGCGCCCTCGGGATAAGGGCCTTTCAAGGGCCGACCGTTGACGAAATGCGACTCAGCGGTCGGCAGCGCCTCGCCTCTGCCCGGTAGCGCGGACTCCGCCGTCGGCATGTCTCTCTTTGATTTTGTGAACCACATCGCCCCACTCCCTTATCTGTCTCTTTCTATATGCGTCGCAATGGCGGTCCTGCCAGCGCCCTGGCGACGCAACCCGCGCCGCTGCGATCAAGTGCGCGTTAACGAATAGAACAAGTGCGGAACAAACTCTTTCCTCGGCGCACGCGCCGCGCTAACCTGCCGCCCCATGACCGACCCGAGTTACAAAGAGTCGGCGGCGTTCGAGCAGTGGGAGGAGCAAAGCCTCTCAGCACGGGCCATGCCGGCCCCGCCCACCCCCTATCTTGAGGGGCTGAACGACGCGCAGCTGGAGGCTGTCGAGGCGCGCGACGGCCCCGTTCTGGTGCTTGCGGGGGCCGGAACCGGCAAAACGCGGGCGTTGACGACGCGGCTGGCGCATATCCTGACGCAACGCCGCGCCGCGCCGCATCAGATCCTGGCGGTGACGTTCACCAACAAGGCCGCCCGCGAAATGCGTAGCCGGATCGGCGATCTGGTCGGGCACGCGGTGGAGGGCATGCCGTGGCTCGGCACGTTCCACTCGATCTGCGTTAAAATTCTGCGCCGCCATGCGGAATTGGTCGAACTGAAGTCCAATTTCACCATCCTTGACGCCGATGACCAGTTGCGCCTGTTGAAGCAGATCGTCCGCGCCGAGCAAATTGATGAGAAGCGCTGGCCCGCGCGGATGCTGGCCGGGATGATCGACCGCTGGAAGAATCGCGGCTGGACGCCGGACACGGTGCCGGAGGCCGACGCCGCGCTCTATAACGGCCGCGGCGCGGAGTTCTACGCCGAGTACCAACAGCGCCTGCGCACCCTGAACGCCGTCGATTTCGGCGATCTGCTGCTGCATGTGGTCAAGATCTTCCAGACCCATGAGGACGTGCTGGCGCGCTATCAGTCGATGTATCGCTATATTCTGGTGGACGAGTATCAGGACACCAACGTGGCGCAGTATCTGTGGCTGCGTTTGCTGGCGGCGGGGCATCGCAACATCTGCTGCGTCGGTGACGACGACCAGTCGATCTATGGCTGGCGCGGCGCCGAGGTCGGCAACATCCTGCGGTTCGAGAAGGATTTTCCCGGCGCCAAAGTGGTGCGGCTGGAGCAGAATTATCGCTCGACCCCTGACATTCTCGCCGCCGCCTCCGGCGTGATCGCCGCCAATAAGGGCCGGCTGGGCAAGACGCTTTGGACCGAGGCCGAAGAGGGCGAAAAGGTGCGCCTGATGGGCCTCTGGGACGGCGACGAGGAAGCGCGCTGGACCGGCGAGGAGATCGAGGCGCTGCAATCGGGTCTGGGCGCGCGCGACAAGACGAGCCTTGAGGATATGGCGGTGCTGGTGCGGGCCTCGCATCAGATGCGCGCTTTCGAGGATCGCTTCCTGACCATTGGCCTGCCCTATCGCGTCATCGGCGGGCCGCGGTTTTATGAGCGGATGGAGATCCGTGACGCGATGGCCTATTTCCGCGTCGTCGTCTCTCCCGATGACGGGCTGGCCTTCGAGCGGATCGTGAACACGCCGAAACGCGGATTGGGCGACAAGGCGCAGCAGTTGATCCAGCGCGCTGCGCGGGCGAATGGCGTCTCTCTGCTGGATGGCGCGCGGATCCTGTTGCAGACCGACGATCTCTCCGCCCGGTACCGCAAGCCGCTGGCCCGGTTGGTGGAGAATTTCGACCGCTGGCGCGCGTTGAACGACGGTGGCGAGGTGACCCATGTGGAGCTGGCAGAGACCATCCTTGATGAGTCCGGCTACACCGATATGTGGAAGGCCGACAAGAACCCGGATTCGCCCGGCCGATTGGAGAACCTGAAAGAGCTTGTCCGCGCGCTGGATGATTTCGAGAATCTGACCGGGTTCCTCGAACATGTCAGCCTGGTGATGGAGAACGAGCAGGAGGAAGGGACCGAGAAGGTCTCGATCATGACGCTCCACGCCGCCAAGGGGTTGGAGTTCGACATCGTGTTCCTGCCGGGCTGGGAGGACGGGCTGTTTCCCTCGCAACGCTCAATGGATGAAACCGGCCTCGAGGGGTTGGAGGAGGAGCGCCGCCTCGCCTATGTGGGCATGACCCGCGCGCGCAAGCTGCTGACGATCAGTTTCGCCGCCAACCGGCGGGTCTATAACCAGTGGCAATCACAGTTGCCGTCGCGTTTCGTGGATGAACTGCCGACCGCGCATGTCGAGGTGTTGACCGCGCCGGGTCTTTATGGCGGCGGGTATGGCGCAGCGGCGCCAACCTCGGAGCCAAAGGGCGCGTTCGGCGGCGCCATTCCGGGCGTGTTCCGGGGGTCGGAGATGGAGGAGCGCGTCGCAGACGCCTCCACCTACAACTCGCCCGGCTGGCGGCGGATGCGAAAGAATGCGGGGCGCCGCGGCATGGGTTCGCCCCGTGAGGCGCGCAATCTGACCGTGGACGCGAAAGCCCTGCCCGCCTTCGAGATCGGCGCGCGGGTGTTCCATCAGAAATTCGGCTATGGCGCGGTGACGTCGATCGAAGGCGACAAGCTGGAGGTCGCGTTCGAAAAGGCGGGCGCCAAGAAAGTCGTCGCAGCCTATGTCACCGCGTCGGACGACATTCCGTTCTAGCAAGGCCATCCGGGCGCGTGGGGCGGGTGTCGTCCCCGTTCCCTTGGCGCGGGATTGGCGAGGAAGACGCCGCGCGCCTCCCCCGCCTGTTTCGAGCGTCCTAATGTCAGGCGCCGTAGATCAGCTTCTCGGCGTATTGCGGGATATCCCGACGGGCGATCCCGATCTCCGCAAGCTGCGCCTCAGACATCTGGCTCAGCGCCTGATGCATCCGAACCAGGCGCCATTTCTGCATGAAACGCGCGAACCGGCTCTTAAGGTTTACGCCATTGCCGGCGTAGTTGATGAAGGTCGTGTCAGTGCTCGCAATTCCGGCCATTTTGGCCTCCTTTCGATTTGCCTCTGATCTGAACGGGCCGTCTGCGGCCTCGTCCCAGCCTCCGTATTGTTTTGTCGAGCGGCCGATTCTGGCGGCCGCCATTCGTTATTTCCGCTTGCACGCCTTTTCGACGAAGGCGTCGATTTCCGAGCGTTTGATGCCGATATCGGCCAACTCGCGATCGGACATCGAAAACAGATCTTCCATCAGTCTCGCCGCGCGCACGCTGTCGGCGATCGACGAAACACTCGCTTTGGCGAGTTGGACGCCCCGGCTGAGATAGCCGCCAAGGCTCACAATGTTGCTCTGAACGACAGTACTCATGACTGTCTCCTTTCATTCAGCGACGTTAGAAGGATCCGCGGCGCGTGACAGGGGTCCGATACTGCACTGCAGTATTCCTCCGCGGTTGGACCGTGCGCCGTCTGTTTGTGTTGGATATCATCTAACTAATCCATGCTCTTGGTCCATATCCGCTTTTGCATATCGGCTATGCGTTGCCGAATTCGCTGCGCCGCAATAAAACTCGCAATCCCGCCTAAACGCCGCAAACTCCAAAACTATTCCGGCTTGCGCTTGCATCCCGCGCTCCGGGCCGCAACTGTCTCAAACGGGCCGATCAACCCTTGGCGGCCGCACAAAACCCGGTGTGAGGCATAAATGTTCCAGAATTTCGATGATTTCTCGGAGGGGGAGAAAGGCCCGGAACGATTGGCCGCGTTACGTAAACGCCTGTCGGAATTGGGTTTTCAGGGCTGGTTGACGCCGCGCGCCGACGCGCATCAAGGCGAATCCGTCGCGCCGTCCGAGGAGCGTTTGGCCTGGCTGACGGGCTTTACAGGCTCGGCCGGCTTTTGCGCCATATTGCAGGACCGCGCCGCCCTGTTCGTCGACGGCCGTTACACGATCCAGGCGCCGCAGCAGGTCTCCACGGACGCGTTTGAGGTGATCCAGACGCCTGAGACCAAGCCCGAGGACTGGTTGCAGGCCCATGCCGGCGGCGCGCGGATTGGTTTTGATCCCTGGCTGCACACCCCGGCTGAGATCGAGCGCATGGAAAAGGCGCTCGCCGACACAGACGCGACGCTGATCGCCCATGACGGCAACGCGATCGACGATATCTGGGATCAGCGCCCGCCTACGCCCACCGCCCTGATCCAGCCGCACCCGGTCGCGCTGGCTGGAACCGACGCGGCGGAGAAACGGGTTAACCTCGCGAAAGAGCTCGCCGAGGCGGGCGTGGCGGCGACGGTCCTGACCCGCCCGGATTCCATCGCCTGGCTCTTCAACATTCGGGGCGGTGATGTCGCGCGGACGCCCATCGCGCTGGCCTTCGCCATCCTCCGCGCCGACGGCGCCGCCGCCCTGTTCGCCGACAGCCGCAAGATCGGCGCGGATGCGCGCGCGCATCTGGGTCAAGGCGTCGAGCTGGCCGAGCCCGCCGCATTCGGGGCCGCTCTGGACGCGCTCGGCGACGCCAAGATCGCAATCGAACGCGAGTCTGTTCCGGTCTGGGTGGTGAACCGGCTCGAAGCCGCCAAGGCGGAGATCTGCTGGCGGCGCGATCCCTGCGCTCTGCCGAAAGCGCGCAAGAATGCGACCGAGTTGGCGGGCGCCCGCGCGGCGCATCTGCGTGATGCGGCGGCGATGGCGCGGTTTTTCTGCTGGCTCGACCGAACCGCGCCCGAGGGCGGCCTGACGGAGATCGACGCCGCGAACGAGTTGGAGGCGTTGCGCGCCGAGAACGCCGAGTTGCGCGACATCTCCTTCGACACGATCTCCGCCGCGGGGCCGCACGCCGCCCTGCCCCACTACCGGGTCACGCGCGACTCCAACCGCACGATCAACGCCGGCGAGATCTATCTGATCGATTCCGGCGGGCAATATCTGGACGGGACGACGGATATCACCCGGACCATCGCGATCGGCGAGGCCGATCCGCAGGCGATCACACCGTTCACCCTGGTCCTGAAGGGTATGATCGCGGTCAGTAGGGCGCGCTTTCCATTGCAGACCACCGGCCGGGATCTGGACGTTCTGGCGCGCGCTGCGCTCTGGCGGGCCGGCCTCGATTATGATCACGGCACCGGGCATGGAGTCGGCGCGTATCTGGGCGTGCATGAGGGACCGCAAAGCCTGTCGCGGCGTGGAACCGCCGCCACCATCGAGCCGGGCATGATCGTCTCCAACGAGCCGGGGTATTACCGCGAGGGCGCATTCGGGATCCGTATCGAGAACCTGCTCGCGGCCACCGAACCAGCGGAGATCGAGGGCGGGGAACGGGCGCTTCTGGGCTTCGAGACCCTGACCTGGGCGCCGATCGACCGTCGCCTGATCGACAAGGGCTTGCTGGATGCGGAGGAACGCGCCTGGCTCGACGCCTATCATGCCCAGGTGGAGGCGCTCGTCGCGCCGCTTGTCGACGCGGAGACGCGAGACTGGCTCGGATCGGTCTGCGCGCCGCTCTGACGCCGGTTCAGGAATGCTCTTCCTTGTGTGTCTCGATCAGGATGCGGTTATAGGCGCGCAGCGCGTCGACAAGAAACACCGCGCCGAGCAGTTCGGGCTCCGCCTCAGGTTTGTCCGGCGGCGGCGGCTCGGCCACCGGAATGAAGGCGCTGCCGCCGCCCTCCAGCATCGGCAAAGCTTTTTGCAGGGTTTCGTTCGGCGCCAGCCATGCGCCCTGCGCGATCAACTCGCCGCAAGCGGTGGCTGACGCGCTGTCCTCGGCGCCGTAGGGACGCATCACCTCTCTCACGCAGATCAATTGCGGCAAGTAGCTTTCAGGCCCGTCGCCAAAACGAATCTTTCGCCGCTCCAACTGCGCAAAAAAGAAGCTCTTGCCGTAGATCCGGTGGCTGACCAGCGTCGAGGTGGAGACGGCGACCATCACCGCGATCGCGGTCTGAAAATCGCCCGTCAGTTCGAAAACAATCAACGTTGTGGAGATCGGCGCCCCCAGCACCGCGCCGGCGACCGCCCCCGTGCCCGCCAGCGCGTAAAGCGTGACCGAGCCGGACACCATGGGAAAGATATCTGTGGCGACCTCGCCGAACGCCGCGCCGACCAGCGCGCCAACCATCAGGGACGGCGCAAAGACGCCGCCGCCGAAACGCCCGGCCACGGTGATGGCGACGGCGGCGATCTTGGCTGCGGCGACGACGATCAACGTCCAGAACGGGATCTGCGCCAGCAGCGCTTTCGACGCGGTCTCGTATCCGACGCCGATGACTTCGGGAAACTGGGTGGCGAGCAAGCCCAGCAACAGCCCGGCGACCGGCGGGCGCAGCGCGAGTGGGATCCGCATCCGGTCCTTAACGTAATTCGCGACATCTTCGGCGAGGAAGATCGAACGCATCATGATCGTGGCGACGATCGCCGAGACGACGCCGAGCAGCAGGAAGGCCGGGATTTCGTGAAAGAACGCGATGGAGTGCTCGGGCGTCAGATACTCGGTGAAGTCGCCGCTGTAGATCCGGCTGAGAATGGCGCCGGTCACGCTCGCGATCACGATCGGGCCGAAGGAATGGATCGCGTAATGGCGCAACACCACTTCCAGCGCGAACAAGGCGCCCGCGATCGGCGCGTTGAAACTGGCGGAGACGGCCGCCGCCCCGGCGCAGCCCAGGATATCTCGGCGCGTGATGCGGGTGGCCTGGAGCTTGTCCGAGACCCAGGCGGCGATCGTCGCGCCGATATGCACGACCGGCCCCTCTCGTCCGGTGCTGCCGCCCATGGAGAGCGTTATCAGCGCGCCCAACGCCGCGGTCCATCCGGCGCGAAAGCCCACGCGGCCTTCGCGCAGGGCGCTGGCCTCGATCACGTCGGCGACGCCCTCAAACCGCTGATTGGGGGTGAAAAAGTGCAGCAACGCGCCGACCAGGAACCCGCCCAGCACCGGGATCGCGACCACCAGACGCCAGTCCAAATCGCCCGCGACGCTGTGCAGCCGCAGATCGTTGGCGCCGTAGAAGAAGTGCTGCAGTTCGAACACCGCCTCGCGAAAGAGGATCGCCGCGCCGCCGGCCGCGCCGCCGACGGCCACTGCGACCATCCACAATGTGAGCTCGGTGGCCGCCTCGCCCTTTGTGAACTGCCACGCCCGTCGCGTCCTTCCCTGAAGGATGGAGACCGCCCGGCGGTAAAGATCTGCGAAATTCATGCAGCGATCCGCGATATTGCGCTAAGACAACACCGTAAGCCGCGCCGGAGCGCGAAGAAAGCGCCGATTGCATCACGTTCGAAGGAGACAGAATTTGACCATCGACGCCGCCGTCGCCCGATTGAAAGCGCGGTTCGGGGCGCAGGCCGCCGCCGGCGCATCGGAACTTGACCTTCACAGCCATGGAGAGATGCATCGCGGCGTCAGTCGCCCGGATGTGGTTCTCTACCCGGAAAGCACTCAGGACGTCGCCGAGATCGTGCGTATCTGCGCCGAGGAGGGCTGCCCGATCACCCCCCGCGCCATCGGTTCCTCGCTAGAGGGACATACGACGCCGATCCGGGGCGGCGTCAGCCTCGACATGATGCGTATGAACGCGGTGCTGACGGTGCACCCGGAGGATCTGGACGCCGTGGTCCAGCCCGGCGTGACCCGGACGGAGCTGAACGCCGCGCTCAGGGACACTGGCCTGTTCTTTCCCGTGGATCCCGGCGCGGACGCGTCGCTCGGCGGCATGGCGGCGACCCGCGCCTCCGGCACCAACGCCGTGCGTTACGGCACGATGAAGGACGCCGTGCTGGGGCTGGAGGCGGTGCTAGCGGATGGACGGATCATCCGTACCGGCGGACGCGCCCGGAAATCTTCGGCCGGCTATGATCTGACCCGGCTGCTGATCGGCTCGGAAGGCACGCTGGGGATCATCACCGAGCTGACGGTTCGGCTGCACGGGATCCCAGAGGCGATCTCCGCCGCGATCGCGACCTTTCCGAGCGTGGAGGCGGCTATCAATACGGTGATTGAGACCATCCAGATGGGCGTGCCCATGGCCCGGATCGAGTTTATGGACGAAGGCTATCTTGCGGCGTTCAACGCCTATTCCAAACTCGATCTGGCGCTGAAGCCGACGCTGTTTCTGGAATTTCACGGCAGCGAGGCGAGCGTCGCCGAGCAGGCCGAGACCTTTGGCGAGATCGCGGGCGACCATGGCGCGGCCGGGTTCGAATGGACCGCGCATGAAGAAGACCGCAATCGCCTCTGGGCGGCGCGGCACAACGCCTATTGGGCGGCGCTGGCGACGCGGCCTGGCGCGGGAACCGTGGTCACGGACGCCTGCGTTCCAATTTCTCACCTCGCCGAGTGCCTGCTGGAGACCAAGGCGGATATGGACGCCTCGCCGCTGACCGGGATGATTGTCGGCCATGTGGGCGACGGGAACTTCCATGTGCAAATGCTGGTCGATCCGGACTCCGAGGCGGACGTCAGAGAGGCCGAGCGGATCACCGTCCGGATCGCCGAACGCGCCCTGCGCCTGGACGGCACCGTGACGGGCGAGCACGGCGTCGGCCTTGGAAAAATGCGGTTTCTGCGCGCCGAGCATGGGGACGGCTGGGACGCGATGGCCGAGATCAAGCGGGCGCTCGACCGGCAGAACATTCTCAACCCCGGCAAGATGGTGGAGATCAATTGATCGCCGAAGCGCCGCAAACGCCCGAGGCTTTCGCGCCCGCCTTCGTCTCGGCGTGGTCTGCCGGGGACGCGGACCGGCTGGGCGCGCTCTTTGTCGAGGACGCCGATTTCGTCAATGTGGTCGGCCTTTGGTGGCGGCAGCGCAAAGCGATCCGAAAGGCTCACGCCTACGCGTTCGCCCGCTATTTCAGGGATGCGGAGCTGGCGCTGTTGGAGGCCAAGTGTCGGCGACTGGGCGACGTCGCGGTCGCGCACGCCCGCGTCGGCCTGACCGGTCAGATCGCGCCCGACGGATCCGTCGCGGGACCGCGCGAGGCGATCCTCACCTTCACGCTATCGAAAACGAAGGCCGGGTGGCTGGCGGTCTCGGCCCAGAACACCGAGGTCTGCCCCGGGATGGAGACGCAGATCGCCAGCGATGGCGCGCCCCGGCCAGTGGCCTATCCCACGCGGCGGGGCTAGCCCGCCAGCAACGCCTCGGCGGCGCCTCTCGCCTCCGCCGTCACCGTCTCACCCGCCAACATGCGCGCGATCTCATCCACTCGCTCGTCGGATCCAAGACGGACGACGCTGGTGCGGGTGGCCTCGCCTTCGACCGATTTCCAGATTCGCCATTGGCACGCGGCGCGGGCCGCGACCTGCGGCGAATGGGTGACCACCAGCACCTGGCCCGCCCCGGCCAAGCGCTCCAGCCGCCGCCCGACCGCATCGGCGGTGGCGCCGCCGACGCCCCGGTCGATCTCGTCAAAGATCATCGTCACGTCGCCGCTGGAGGCGAGCGGCGCCTTCAGAGCCAGAAGAAATCGCGACAATTCCCCACCGGAGGCGATCTTGCCGATCGGTCCCGGCCGCGAGCCGGGATTGGTGGCGACGGTGAAGGCGATGCGGTCGATCCCGTCCGGGCCAGCCTCCTCCGGCGGAAGCGTCTCGACGGCGGTCTCAAAGACGGCGCGCTCCATCTTCAGGGGGCCGAGCTCCGCCGCCACCGCCTGATCCAGACGCGCAGCAGCGGCGCGGCGCACCTTGCCGAGCGCCTCGGCCGCCGACAGATACCGGGCGCGAGCCGCCTCCGCTTCGGCGTCAAGCTCCGCGATCCGGCCTTCGCCTGCGTCGATGGCGTTCAAATTCTCCGCCAATTTGTCACGCAGGTCGGCCAGATCGTCGGGCTGGACATTGTGCTTTCGGCCAAGACCTCGGAGGGCGAACAGTCGCTCCTCCACCGTCTCCAGCCGGTAGGGGTCGAAGGTCAGCGCCTCCAGCGCGGCCTCGACGCCGGATTGCGCCTCTCCCAATTCGGTCATGGCGCGATCGAGCGCGGCGAGCGGCCCATCCAGCCGCCCCTCCAATTGCGGCGCGGCGTGATCGAGACGGCGGAGCGCGTCGCCCATCGCGCCCTCCGCGCCCTCCAGACCCAAAACTTGCGCGGCGCGGGCGACTTCCTCCCGCATCTTATCCGCCGCCTGCATCAGTCGGCGCTCGGCGTCCAACGCATCCGCCTCGCCCGCCTCGGGCGCCAGCTCATCAAGTTCGTCCACCGAATGACGCAGATAATCGGCGTCGCGCGCGGCCTCTTCCTGCGCCGCTTGTGCAGCGGTCAGCGCGTTGTTCGCGTCCTTCGCCGCGCGCCAGAGTTTTGCGACTTCGGCGGCTTCACCCTCCACGCCTGCGAACCCGTCGAGAAGCGCGCGATGCCCGGCGGGGTTCAGCAGACCGCGATCATCATGCTGCCCATGGGTTTCGACCAGCATGTCGCCAATCGCCCGCAAGGTCCCCGTGCTCGTCGGTTGGTCGTTGACGAAGGCGCGCCCCCGGCCTTCGGCGGTCACCGTCCGGCGCAGGATCAGACCATCCTCAACTGTGGGCGGCAATCCGGCCTCCCGCAAGGCCGCATGCACCGGATGATCCGGCGCGGGCTCAAACGCGGCGATGGCGGAGCCCTGGCTCGCCCCGGCGCGCACCAGCCCGGCGCCGCCGCGCGCGCCGAGCGCCAGCCCCAGCGCATCCAGCAGGATCGACTTGCCCGCGCCGGTCTCGCCGGTCAGCGCGTTCAGACCGCGCTCAAACTCGAGATCAAGCGCGTCGATCAGAACGATGTCGCGGATGGACAGTTGACGGAGCATGGATCGGCCCCCGACGCTCAGGAATGCGCGGTCAGAGCCATTCTCCCGCGATGATCTGCCGATAGGACTTGGAAATCCAGGAATCGTCGTTGTCCTCGGGCGAGAGATCGACGCCGGTCAGCAGCGCATAACTGTCGGCGTACCAGTCCGAGCCGGGAAAGTTGTGGCCCAGAACTGCGGCGGCGGTCTGCGCCTCGCCCGGCACGCCGATCGACAGATAGCTTTCGACCAGCCTGTGCAGCGCCTCTGGCGCGTGGGTGGTGGTCTGATACCGTTCGATCACCGTGCGGAACCGGTTGATGGCGGCGACATATTGCTCGCGCTTCAGATAAAACCGCCCGATCTCCATCTCTTTGCCGGCCAGATGGTCCAGCGTCAGGTCGAGCTTAATCCTGGCGTCGCGCGCATAGCTGGTGCCCGGATACCGATCGACGACGGTGCGCAACTCCTGCAGCGCCCGGCGGGTGTTCGCCTGATCGCGGCCGACATCGGCGATCTGGTCGTAATAGCTCACGCCGATCAGATATTGCGCACGCGCCGCTTGCGGGTCGGTGGGATAGAATTGCAGAAACCGCTGAGCGGCCAAGGCCGCCTGCTCATAGCCGCCGGACAGGTAATAGGCGTAAGAGGCCTGAATCATAGCCTCCTTCGCCTCGCTCGACCAGGGATGCAGGCGCTCGACTTCTTCGTATTGTATCGCCGCCGTCTCCGCATCGCCGTCATTGAGCGACGCGTTCGCCTCGGCCAGCAGCACATCGGCCGGGCGGGTGTCGTCGGTGACGAAACTGTCATCGTCGTCCGACGAGCACGCGGCGAGCGCGACGACTATGGCGGCGATGGCGAGGGGACGAAACAGAGAAGCGGGGCGCATTCGAAGATCTTTCCGTAGCTGTCATTCGCGCCGGATCGGGCCGACGGTCTTTCGCATATCACAGGGCGTCTGGGCCGTCACGGGTGAGTTCGCGTCCCGCAGGAACGTGATGAAACCACCCACCGTCCGGGCCAAACGCAAACGGGCGCCCGAAGGCGCCCGCGTATTGGTCATCTTTTAGAAAACCACCGATCGTCAGGCGACCGCCGAGGCAAGGTCGAGGCCGCGCTCATGACGGGTCTGACGGCGGCTGAGCGGCACGACCGGCGTCTCCGCCGATTCAAAGCGCCACGCATTCGGCCGCGCCATCAACGCGCGCAGCAGACGATTGGTCATGCCGTGGCCCGATTTTACGCCGACATAGCGGCCGACGATCGGAGCGCCCGCCAGCGCGAGATCTCCGATCGCATCGAGGATCTTGTGGCGCACGAACTCGTCCGGGAAGCGCAGACCGCCGGGATTCAGCACGCGGCCATTGTCGACCACGACCGCATTGTCGAGCGACCCGCCGCGGCCCAGCCCTGCGGCGCGCAGCTTCTCGACATCGGCCAGATGCCCAAAGGTGCGGCATTCGGCAATGTCGTCGGCGAAGCCCTCGACGCCAACCTCGAACACGCGGCGCTGCCGGCCAATCGCGGGGTCGGCGAAATCGATCTCAAAATCGATCTCAAGCACGTCGGAGGGATGCAACTCGGCGCGGGCGCCGTTCTCGCCATCGATAACGACGGTCTCCAGCACCCGGATCATCACCCGCTCTTCGTCCTGCGACAGAAGGCCGGTCTCCGCGACGCCGCGCACGAAATGTTCGGCGCTGCCGTCCATGATCGGAATCTCAGGCCCGTCGATCTCGATCAGAGCATTGTCGACGCCGCATGCGGAGAGCGCGGACATCACATGCTCGACCGTCGAAACCGTGGCCCCGTCAGCGTTGCCCAGAACAGTGCAAAGGCGCGTGTCGCAGACCGCATCGAAGCGAGCGGGGATCATGATGTCGCCCTCGCTCAGGTCGACACGCTTGAACCATACGCCATAGTTGGCGGGCGCAGGGGAAATGCGCATCCGGGCTTTCTTGCCGGAATGCACGCCTACTCCGTCGAACGTTATGACGTCTTTCACCGTCTGTTGCATGTCTCGATCCGCCTGTTATCGCATCTGTTATTATTACGGGGGCGCTCAGCTCGCCCTTTTTGACCCCTAAACAGGTAGTGAAGTTGCTGCGTTGCGGCAATTCACTCTTCGTTACCTTTTGCAACGGTTCCTCACGACGCAATCTCTACCGTGAAAAACAAAGCGCCGCCAAGGGGTTGCCATGGCGACGCTACAGTCGTTTGTTAGGGTGCTTTAAGCAAAGGCGCCCGCGAAGCCATCAATTGGCCTGCCGCCTCAGGAAGGCGGGGATCTCGATCTTCAGATCTTCTTCGGCCGGCTGATAGCCTGCGGCGGCGGGTGTCGACTCCGCTGTTTCGGCCGGTTCCGCGCGGCTTGCGGCCGCCGCTCCGGTCATGCGGTGGATCAGGCTGTTGAACCCGAATTTTTGCGACGACGCCTGTTGCGGAACCGCCTGAGGACGCGCCTCCCGCGGAAGCTCCGCGACCGTTGCGACCTGCGGCTCCGCCGCGGCCTCGACCAACTCCGGCTCAAGCGCCGCGTCATCCGCCGTGGTCGGCGCTGGCGCGATGAACTCGGCGGCGGGGGCCGGCGCCTCAACCTTGCGGGGCTGGGTCTGCGGCAGACCGTGATCATCCACGCCCAAATCCAGGCTCAAGCTGTCCTGCGCCTGAACCGTGGCCTCAGCGACCGGCGCGGCGGGCGCTTCGACCGCTGGCGTGGCGATCACCTCGGCGGCGACAGGTTCAGCGGCGGCTCGTTTGGCCGCTTCGCGGACGGCCGTCGTCACTTCACCCGCCTGCGGTTGCGGCTGGGGTTGCGCCACCGGGCTCTGCGCGATCGGCGACGCCGCCGTGCGGGCGGTCGGCTCAGACACGCGCGCCTCAGCCACATCGATACCGGTGGCGACGACCGAGACGCGCATAACGCCTTCGATTTCCGGATCCAGCGTCGAGCCGACGATGATATTGGCGTTCTCGTCCACCTCCGAACGGATGCGGTTCGCCGCTTCGTCCAGTTCGAACAGCGTCAGGTCGTAGCCGCCGGTGATGTTGATCAGAACGCCGCGCGCGCCTTTGAGGCTGACTTCGTCCAGCAGCGGGTTGGCGATCGCTTTCTCGGCCGCGTCGATGGCGCGGCTTTCGCCGTCGGCCTCGCCGGTGCCCATCATCGCCTTACCCATTTCGTCCATGACGGCGCGGACATCGGCGAAATCCAGATTGATCAGGCCCGGCCGGACCATCAGGTCGGTGACGCCTTTGACGCCCTGATAGAGCACGTCGTCCGCCATCATGAACGCCTCGGCGAAGGTCGTGCGCTCATTGGCGATACGGAACAGGTTCTGGTTCGGAATGATGATCAGCGTGTCGACGAACTGCTGAAGATCCTCGACGCCCGCCTCCGCCGTGTTCATCCGGTGGGCGCCTTCGAACTGGAACGGCTTGGTGACGACGCCGACGGTCAGGATGCCCATTTCGCGCGCCGCGCGGGCGATGACCGGAGCCGCCCCAGTGCCCGTGCCGCCGCCCATGCCAGCGGTGATGAAGCACATATGGCTGCCCGCGAGATGGTCGATGATCTCGTCGATCGACTCTTCCGCCGCCGACCCGCCGACCTGTGGCTTCGCGCCCGCGCCCAGACCCTGGGTCACGCCGACCCCTAGTTGAATCCGGCGTGGCGCGGTGGATTGCAGAAGCGCCTGGCTGTCAGTGTTCGCAACAACGAACTCCGCCCCCTCCAAGTTCTTCTCAATCATATTGTTGACGGCGTTGCCACCCGCGCCGCCAACGCCAAATACGGTGATGCGTGGCCGGAGATCTTGTTTCTCCGGCATCTTGAGAGTCAACGCCATGGTGTCCGCCTGTATTGTTTGTTCGTTTGTTCGTCTGCTCGTTTTTTATGATTCGATAGAGTAACCGAAAGGTGATTCGCCGTCGAGCAGCGAGTTCACCAATTTTTTCGGAACCATCTGAAAGCCTGTCCTATTCGTCCACGAGGCGAGTCTGGAGACACTGCGTCGAAGTCCCAAACCTCGTCATTCTGGCGCACTGCGTAGACCGACATGCCGACCGCCGCGGCGAAGGCCGGACCGGCGGCGGACTGGGGCAGCCCGGCCACCCGGATGGGTCGCCCGATCCGCACACGTCTGCCGAGAATTTTCTGCGCAGCCTCCATCATGCCGGGCAATTGACAACCGCCGCCCGTCAGCACAATTTGCCGACCGGGCATATGGTTGAACCCGGCATGTTCAAGTTGATCGCGAACTCCCTCCAGCGTCTCTTCGATACGGGGGCGGATCACGCCGATCAGGGCCGAACGGGGCACTCTACGCCGCTCGTCGACCGCATCCTCGCCGATCTGCGGCGCGTCGAGAAACTCCCGGTCGTCCATCTTCGTCGGGTAGACGCCGCCATGGAGAGTCTTCAGCCGCTCGGCCGCCGACGCCGACATCGAAAACGCCTGCGCGATATCCAGCGTCACATGGTCGCCGCCCATGCGCACCGCGCCGGTATAGATCAACTGGCGGCGCAAAAAGAGTGAGACCGAACTGGAGCCGCCGCCCAGATCGACGCAGGCGCCGCCCAGATCCTGCTCATCCTCGACCAGCGTGGCGAGGCCGCTGGCGAAGGGCGCCGCGACGACGCCCGCCAGCTCCAGATCGCAGCGTTTCACGCACTGCGCCAGATTGCGCAGCGGCGCCGCCGCCACGGTGACCACATGCATGTCGGCGGCCAGCGTCGCCCCGTTCATGCCGCGCGGGTCGGTCAGGCCGCTGGCCCCGTCGAGCGCGAAATTCACAGGCATCGCATGCAGGATCTCTCGGCCCGGCGCGGACTTGGTCGGAGCGCAGGCGCCCAGTACGCGGGCGACATCCGCCTCACAGACCGCTCCGTTCAGAACGTCGGTTTCCGCTGATGAGGGGAAGCTTTCCGGCCGCGCGCCGGAGATCACGCCGATCACCTGGTCGACGCGCTCGCCCGCCATTTTCTCGGCGATCTCAAGCGCGGTGCGGATGGCGCGCTCGGCCTCCTCCATATCGACGATTTCGCCCTGTCGCACCCCGCGGGACCGGGTGACGCCGGCGCCGATGATCCGCATGGCGCCGTAGCCGCCTAGACCACCACCCTGCGCGCCGCGCGCCACACGCGACTGGTCCATGCGGATGATGAAGCACGCCACTTTCGACGACCCGACGTCGAGCGCCGCAACCAGCCCCCGTTTCAGGGCCGCGTTCAATCGCTCGCGCATCAGGCGCTGAGAGGTCAGCATCGCGTCGCTCACGCGTCAGTCTCCTCTTTCAAAGTCGGGTCCCGCAATTCGCGCAGGCGTTCCAACGCGTTCGAGCCGAGGCGCACGGTCGGTCGGTCCGGCGCGCGGTAGTCGACCACCGTCACGTCGCGATCCAGCAGCCCTTCGGTCCGGTGCAGCATCAGGATGCGGCCCAGAGCGTCGCGCGGATCTTCGGCCGGCAACATCAGCACCATGCCTTCGGTCATATGGATGTCCCAGCGGCGCTCGCCCACGCGCACGAACCCGATGATGCGGGGCGTCAGGTCCATGGCGTCGGCGAGCAGGGTCAGCGCCTCAGCGACATTCTCAGCGGCGTCCGAGCCGACCACCAGCGGCAGTTCGGCCCAGTCCGACCGCTCGGACAGCGTCTCAATCTCGGCGCCGTCGGGATCGATCAGGCTGATCCGCCCGGCGCTGCGCCAGACGGCGGCGGGCAGACGCTCATCCACATCGACGCGCAACTGATCCGGCGGGATGAGGGTGACCCGCGCCGAGCGCACCCAGCCCAGACTCTCGACCTTTTTGCGCAGGCTGGCGGTGTCGATGTCCATGCTGGAGACCGGTTCATCGCCCTGTCCGGGGTCGAGCCGGGTGAGGATCTGGCTTTCGACCAGCGAGGTCGCGCCCACCACTTCGATCGTTGAAATCGCGAATTCCGGCCGTTTGGCCACCGCGTCGCGCATCGCCTGAGCCCGGTCGGCGGCGGCGTTGTAGAAAACCTCATTCGACCCCAGCCATCCGATGGCGCCGATGACCGCCAATACTGGCGCATAGACCGTTGTGAACCGGCGAAAGCTGCGCCGGCGCCAGAGCCGGTTGAGACGATATTGCAGGCGGGACGGCGCGCTGTCAGACGTGACGAAGTCGCCAAGCGAGCGCACCCAGTTTCGCCCTGCGCCGATCAGCGCGTAGGTGATCTCGGTCATCGGTCGCATGACGCGTCCTCCACCATCCACGCGCAAAGATCAGAAAAGCTGATACCGCGATGCGCCGCCTGTTCGGGCGCAAGAGATGTCGGCGTCATACCGGGCTGGGTGTTCACTTCCAGCAGCGCCAGCCCTTCCAGCCCGCGCGCGTCATCCCAACGAAAATCCGCGCGACTGAGGCCGCGGCAGCCAAGCGCCTGATGGGCGTCACGCGCGTGGGCCAAGCAGGCGCCGAACACCTCCGCCGGAAGATCAGCCGGAACGACATGACGGGATCCGCCCTCGGCGTATTTCGCCTCATAGTCATACCACCCGGTGGTGGAGACAATGTCTGTGACGGTCAGCGCCCGATCGCCCATCACCGCGACCGTCAGTTCGCGCCCCGGCACGTAACGCTCCACCATCAGCGTCTCCGGCGCATCCTCATCCAGCCGCGCGGGACCGTTGGCGCCCTCCATGACGAAATAGATTCCGACCGACGACCCTTCGTTGAAGGGCTTCACCACATAGGGCGGCGCGATGGGATGATCTGCGGCGACCTCCGCGCGGCTGGCGAGCACGCTTTCGACCACCGGCAGGCCGGAGTCGGCGAAAATGCGCTTGGCGTGGATCTTATCCATCGCCAGCGACGAGGCCAGAACGCCGGAATGGGTATAGGGGATTTGCAAACATTCCAGCAGGCCCTGGATGCAGCCATCCTCGCCCCAGCGGCCATGCAGCGCATTAAAGACGCAATCGGGCGCGGCGTCGATCAGGCGCTGGGCGACATCGCGCCCGGCGTCAATCTCCGTCACCTCATAGCCCGCCTCACGCAGCGCAGACGCGCATTCATGGCCGGAAACGAGCGACACCTCTCGCTCGGCCGACCAGCCGCCCTTCAGAACTGCGACGCGGTGGAATTGCCTGCTCGACATCCACGCCTCGAATCTCGGCCCCGGCTACATTGGCCGGAACTCTTGCTCATCCGCGTAGAGTAACCCCGATCCGCTTGATTTCCCAGTGCAAATCAACTCCGGACTGCGCTTTCACGCGACGGCGGACCTCCTCGCCCAAGGCCTCAAGATCGGCGGCGGTGGCGTTGCCGGAGTTAACCAGAAAATTACAGTGTTTCTCAGAGACTTGCGCGCCGCCGATGATCAGGCCGCGACAGCCCGCCTTATCGATCAGCGTCCAGGCTTTCAGGTCATGCACGTCGTCGTCGCGCCCGGTGGAGGAATAACCCGCGGGATTTCGAAAGGTGGAGCCGCCGGTCTTCTCTCGAATGGGCTGCGCATCCTCCCGTTTGGCCACCAGCGCCTCCATGCGGCTGGCGATGACGTTCGGTTGCTCCGGCGCGCCGCGAAACACCGCTTCGGTGAAGATCAGATTTTCCGGCGCGTCGATATGGCGATAAGAGAACGCAATGTCTTTGGCTTGCAGTTCGACCGAGCCGCCCCACCGGTCCACGGCGCGCACGCTTTCCAGCACGTCCGCCACGTAAGCGCCGTAGCAACCGGCGTTCATGCGGATCGCCCCGCCGATCGCGCCAGGCACGCCGCGCAGGAACTCCATGCCGCCGATCCCCGCCTCGGCGGCCTTTCGCGCGACCTGCGCGTCGAGCGCAGCGGCGCCGACCCGCATGCGCCCATCCTTTAGCGGCGTCATAGCGTTGAAGCCCCGGCCCAGCCGGATGGCGACGCCCGGCAGCCCCCCGTCCCGCACCAGCAGGTTCGACCCAACGCCCAGCGGGGTCACCGGAATATCGCCCGGCGTCGCCGCAAGAAAGGACGCGAGATCCGCCTCATCAGCCGGTTGAAAGAGCACCTCCGCTGGGCCGCCGACCCGAAACCAGGTCAGCTCCGCCAGCGATCGCATGGGCGTCAGGCGGCCACGCGCATCCGGCAAGCGCGCCAACAAAGCCTCGCCGTCCAGCAGAGCTTCGCTCACCCGTATTTCCTCTCATTCTCCAGCCAGTCCTCGCGGCAGGTTCCGAGCGGGAATTCGATATGCTTGGCGTAGGCGGGGCGCGCGCCCAGCCGGTCCAGCCAGCGCCGGACATTCGGGGCCTCTGGCGCGACATGGGGCAGCATGAAGGCGCGGCGGGTCAGGATGGCGGGTCCAAACTCGCCGAATGTCAGATCGCAGCCGACCAGATGCTCACTGCCCTCAAGCGCGGCGTCGAGAACTGAGATGACGTCCTGCAACCCCGCCGCATGCGCCTCAAACTCCTTGGGGTCCTGATTGGCGCGCGATGTGAACGCCGCCGCCTTCCAAAGCGGGAAAAACCGGGGATAAAACGTCGTGCTCGACCACGTCGCCCATTGATCGGCGAGCGCCAGCTCCGCCGGGTCGCTCGGCCACAAGGATCCCGCGCCATAGGAGCGCGCGAGATACCGCAAAATCGCATCGGACTCGAACAGCGTCAGGTCGCCATCCCGCAACGTAGGCACCACGCCGTTCGGGTTCATCGACAGATAATCGGGCGTTTTCGTCCCACCGAAAGAGCCGCCGACCGGGTGATGCTCAAACTCCAGCCCCAATTCACCCAGCGCCCAGGTCGCCTTTTGCACATTGGCGGAGTTTCTCCGCCCCCAAAGCGTGATCGCCATGTTCTCTTCTCCCCCTCAGTCCGTGGATTTTGCCAGATCCTCCGGCAGCGCGTTGGCCCATGCGGAGATCGTGCCTGCCCCAAGGCACACCACCAAATCACCGGGCGCCGCCTGCTCGCGCACAAAGGCGGGAAGGTCGGTTTCATTTTCCAAGGCGATCGCGCTGCGATGACCGTGCGCGCGCAGACCGCCCACCAGCGCATCCCGGCTGACGCCCGCGATCGGCGGCTCGCCGGCAGCGTAGACATCCGAAATCGCGACCACGTCGGCGTCGTTGAAACAGGCGCAGAAATCCTCGAACAGATCGTGCAGGCGAGAGAAGCGATGCGGCTGGTGCACCGCGATCACCCGGCCTTCGGTCGCGTCGCGCGCCGCTTTCAGAGCGGCGGCGATCTCCACCGGATGGTGGCCGTAATCGTCGATGATTCCGACGCCGTTCCATTCGCCGACGCGGGTGAACCGCCGTTTGACGCCCTTGAACCCGTCGAGCGCGGCGACGATGGCGTCATCGGCGATCTTCAGCTCCAGCGCCACGGCGATGGCGGCGAGCGCGTTCGAGACATTGTGCTCGCCAGGCATTGGCAATCTCAGCCCGTCGACGCGGCGCTCCTCCTCACCCTCATGATAGATCAGGTCGAAGACCGCGATCCCGGCGTCATAACGCAGGTTCTCCGCCCGGACATCCGCCTGGCGGGAGAAGCCATAGGTGACGACCCGGCGGTCGTCGATCTTACCGACCAAGGCCTGAACCTCGGGATGGTCGAGGCAGCAGACCGCCGCGCCATAAAACGGGATGTTGGAGACGAAGGTCCAGAACGCATCCCGCACGCCGTCGAAATCACCGTAATGGTCCAGATGCTCCGGATCGATATTGGTCACCACCGCGATGGTGGCGGGCAGTTTGACGAAGGTGCCGTCGGATTCATCCGCCTCGACCACCATCCAGTCGCCCTCTCCCAGCCTTGCGTTGGAATCATAGGATTGAATGATGCCGCCATTGATGACTGTCGGGTCGAAATTGCCCGCATCCAGCAGCGCGGCGACCATTGAGGTGGTGGTGGTTTTTCCATGCGTGCCCGCCACCGCGATGTTGGAGCGCAGGCGCATCAATTCGGCCAGCATCTCCGCCCGCCGCACGACCGGCAGATTGGCGGCGCGCGCGGCCTCAAGCTCCGGATTGCCGCGTTTGATGGCGCTGGAGATCACCACGACCTTGGCGTCGCCGATATTCTCGGCCCTTTGACCGATATGCACCGTGGCGCCGAGACGGCGCAGCCGTTCGATGATCGGGCTTTCCTTCAAGTCCGAGCCCTGCACCTGATAGCCGAGATTGAGCAGCACCTCGGCGATGCCCGACATGCCGATGCCTCCGATGCCGACAAAGTGCATCGCGCCGATATTCAGCGGCAGGGCAGTGGTCATCATGGCGGGCTCTCCTCGATAGGCCGCTTGGCGCGGTCTGGTTCACGCGGGCTGTTTAACGCGTCGCCAGCGCTTCGACCAGATCCGCCAGCTTTTCCGCCGCGTCCGGTCGGCCGAGACCCCGCGCTTCGGCGGCCATGCGCATGAGTTCAGCGGGATCGCTCAGCAAGGCGGCGATCTGCGCCGACAGGGCTTCGGCCGTCAGGTCCGCCTGCGGAGCCAGGATCGCGGCGCGAGCGTCCGCCAACGGTTGGGCGTTGGCGGTCTGATGGTCGTCCATGGCCGCCGGATAGGGCGTCAGGATCGACGGTCGTCCGATCGCGGTCAATTCCGCGACGGTGGAGGCGCCCGCGCGGCAAATCACCAAATGCGCCGCGGCGATGCGGGCGGGCATATCATCGAAAAACTCCGCGACGTCCGCCTCGACGCCCGCCTTCTTGTAGGCCTTGGCCACCTGATCACGCTCAATCTTCCGCGCTTGCTGGACCACGCGCAGACGGGCGCGGAGATCGGCAGGCAAGGCGGAAAGCGCAGTCGGGACGATCTCGGCGAAGACGCTGGCGCCCTGACTGCCGCCAAAGATCAGCAGCCGGATCGGGTCGCCCTCGGCCGGGGCCGCATAGGGTGCCTCCATCGCCGCCATGACGGAGTCGCGCACGGGGTTTCCGAGATGGACAAGCTCCGCTCCATCGGGCGCGTTGCTGACCGGCCAGGTTCCGCAGACCATCCGGTCAACACGCGTCGCGAACGCTTTGTTGACGCGGCCCAGCACGCCGTTCTGCTCATGGATCAGCCGTGGCTTGCGCAGCAGCCACGCGGCGGAAAGCGCCGGCAGGGCGGGATAGCCGCCAAACCCCGCGACGCAGGCCGGAGGATGCCCGGTGAACCAGCCGAGCGCTTGCACGATCCCGCCCAGAATCTCAAACGGGGCGGCCATCTTGGCTTTGATCCCGCCGCGCGCGAAGGTGGCGGCGGAAAGGGCGCGGCGCGGGACCTCCTTCGGGAATCCCCCCGCATAGTGCAATCCGCGCTCATCGGTCGAGAGACTCACGCGCCAACCCCGGCGCAGCATCTCCTGCGCCAGCGCTTGCGCCGGGAACATATGCCCGCCCGTGCCGCCCGCCGCGATCACAAGGTGGCGTTGCCGGGTCAAAACGGGCCCTTCTTGCGCAGGCTCATATAGTCCGACATGTCGTCCTGCGGCCGCCGCCGCGTCAGCGCCAGCAGCATGCCCATCCCGATGCCCGCCGCAACCAGAGACGACCCGCCATAAGAGATGAACGGCAGCGTCATGCCCTTGGCGGGCAACAGCCGGATGGTCACGCCGATATTCACGAATGCCTGCAGCGCGAAGAGCGCGGCGAGGCCGGCGCCAGCGAACCGGGCGAACGGATCCCGCTCTCGCATCAGACGAATGAATGCGCGCAGCGTGATGAACAGGAACAGGGCGACGATCAGGATGCAGAGGAGCGCGCCGTATTCTTCCGCCGCCACGGCGATGACAAAGTCAGTATGCGCGTCGGGCAGCGAGTGCTTGACCACGCCCTCGCCCGGCCCGACGCCAAAGAGGCCGCCATTAAGGATCGCGTTCGTCGCAAAGCCGAGTTGCGTGGTCGGATCAAGATCCGGCGAGAGGTACGCGTCGATGCGCCGGGCGAAATGTTCGGAGCCGGCATAGGCCGTCAGACCGGCCGTCGCCACCGCCGCTCCGACGCCCAGCAACCACAATACGTTGGCGCCCGCGACGAAGAACATCACCGCCCAGACGGCCAGAATGAGAGTCGCCTGACCGAAATCCGGCTGCATCGCCAGCATCCCGGCCACAAAGGCCGCGCCCAGAAATGACAGGAAGATGCCCGGCGGGCCGTCCTTGTCAAAGCTCGCGGCCATCAGCCAGGCGGTGAAGATGACGAAGCCGGGCTTCAGAAACTCAGACGGCTGCAATGAGACGAAGCCGAGCGAATACCACCGCACCGCGCCCTTGCCGAAGTCAGTGCCGAGCGCCGGCAGCAGCAACACGGCCACCATCAGCACGGCGAAAATCAGCACCCCGGCGCGGCGCACGCTGACGGGGCTCGCCAGCGAGAACAGGAACATGGCGAGAAAAGCGGGAATTGCGAAGGTGATCTGCCGGAAGACGTAGTGAAAATCCGGCAACCCGTTCTTGACCGCCAAAGGTTGCGAGGCCGCGAAGCTCAGCAGCAGTCCGATCGCGAACAGCAGGCCCACCGCGCCCACGGTCCAGCGATCGACGGAGCGCCACCAGCGTCCGACGACCGAATGGTCATGGACGCCGCCGCCCAGGAAAGGAATATCCGCCATCAGGCCTGCTCCTTCTCACGCATAAGCTCTGCGACGAGGGCGCGGAACGCGTCGCCGCGCGCCTCAAAACTCGCAAACTGATCGAAACTGGCGCAGGCGGGCGCCAGCAGAACGGTCTCACCCGGCGAGGCCTCGGCCGCCGCATGGGCCACCGCTGTTTCCAGATCGCCGGAGATCTCATGCGGCGTATCGCCGAGAGACGCAGCGAAACTCTCCGCCGCCTCGCCAATCAGATAGGCTTTTGCGACACGTCCGAAGAATGGCTGTAACGCGTCAATCCCGCCGGCCTTCGCCTGCCCGCCCGCGATCCAACGGATGCGGTCAAAGGCGCTCAAGGCTTTGCCCGCTGCATCGGCGTTGGTTGCCTTGGAATCGTTGACGAAGGCCACGCCGCGCGCCTCGCCAAGCGTCTCCAGACGGTGCGGCAGGCCGGGAAAGGATCGCAAGCCGCCCTCGATCTGGCGCGGGCCGAGGCCAAGCGCCCGGCAGACCGCCCAGGCCGCGCAAGCGTTCTGTCCGTTATGCGCGCCGGGTAGCGCAGGCGCGTCTCTCATATCAAAACTGGCCGCCTGTTTTCCGGCGCGCCATTCGACGAGATGGTTTTTCTTCAGATAAACCGACCAGCCTCCGCCCTTAAGCGCCCGCGCGCCCGAGACTGAGATGACGCGCTCGGCCAGCGCCGCCGTGCGGTCGCGCAGGAACAGGCCCTCCGGCTCATCCACGCCGACGATCGCGATTTCCGGCGCGCCGGCCTCGAACAGGCGCCGCTTGGCCGCGAAATAGCCGCCCCTGCCGCCATGGCGGTCCAGATGATCGTCGGAGAGGTTCAGGAACACCGCCACGTCCGGGGCCATGCGCCGCGCCAATTCGGTCTGGTAGCTCGATAGCTCCAGCACGATAGTCTCATCCGTGCGCGGAGGATCGAGGTCTAGGACGCCGCGACCGATATTGCCGCCAAGCTGCGCGCTCCGTCCGGCGGCGATCAGGATATGGTGGATCAGGGCCGAGACGGTCGACTTGCCGTTAGAGCCCGTCACGCAGACGATGCGGGGATCGTTCTCTCCGTCATCGTCCTCCGCCGGCGCCCACTCCGCCATGGCGTCGAAAAAGAGACCGATATCATTGTCGAGCGACACGCCCGCCGCCCGCGCCCGCGTCGCCGCCGGATGGGGTTCGGGTAGAGATGCGGGATGCCGGGCGACATGACGAGGGCCGCCATGTCCTCATAGGGACGTTCGCGGGTCAGATCCTCCAGCGCAAAGCCTTCAGCCTCCGCCGCCGCGCGCCCAGCCTCGCCGTCGTCCCAGCAAATCGGGGTCGCCCCGCCCGCCGCCAGCGCGCGCGCTGCCGACAGCCCTGTTCGACTGAGGCCAAGGACGCCGACGCGGCGACCGTCATATCCGGGAACGGGGATCACGTCTTTTCCCCAAGGATTGAGAGAACGCGTTCTTCATTGACCGCATCGTAAGGAAATAGATACGCCGCCCCACCGCCGCAAAAATCGGACATCAGGAATGGAATGTCGCGCAGCTCCCATCCCGACAGCATGATCTCGTTCATCCATGCGTCATTTTTGGTTGGATGGGTGACCAAAGCAGCGATGAACTGCTCATCTAGAGCCGGATTGTAGTGAGGTTGGGGCCAGTCAACGTTGGTCGGTTCGTGTCGGACCATTCCTCCGAGCCGCCACATGACTTCCCAAGCAGGGCGGTGCTCACCTACATAGGTGCGATGAACGCGCAAAATGAGAATCGCGCTTTCACCCGTTCCCAAAGGATCGCCATCGATCAGTTGAGGACCAGGCTCTCGAGCCTCCAGTTCCACATGCGCGACAACATCCGCATCGGCGAAGCGTTCAATCTTTGGCAGTTTCTCGCCCCGACACGCCTCCGCGGCCCCGCTCGCCAGCGCGGCCGCCATCGCGACTATGCCCAGAACCGTCCGCCTCATCTCAGCTTTAGCGTGCCGAGGCCGATCAGCGCCAGAATGACCGAGATGATCCAGAACCGGATCACCACAGTCGGCTCCGCCCAGCCTTTTTGCTCGAAATGGTGATGGATCGGGGCCATGCGGAACACCCGTTTGCCGGTCAGCTTGAAGCTGGCGACCTGGATGATGACGCTGACCGTCTCCAGCACGAAGAGCCCGCCGATGATCGCCAGCACGATCTCATGCTTGGTGCAGACGGCGATGGCGCCAAGACCACCGCCCAGCGCCAGAGAACCGGTGTCGCCCATAAACACCATCGCGGGCGGCGCGTTGTACCAGAGAAAGCCCAGCCCCGCCCCAATCAGCGCCGCGCAGAATACGGTGATCTCGCCCGTGCCGGGCACATAATGCACCTGCAGGTATTCGGTGAAATCGGTCCGGCCGACCACATAGGCGATGACGCCCAGCGAGCCGCCCGCGATCATCACCGGCATGATCGCCAGACCGTCCAGCCCATCCGTCAGGTTGACCGAATTCGCCGCGCCGACGATGACGATCATGGCGAAGGGAAAGAACAGAATGCCCGCGTCGATCAGCGTATCCTTGAACACCGGCATGGCGATCTGTTGCGACAGGGCGTCGGGCTGCAGATACGCGGCCCAGACGCCGGCGAGCAGCGAGATCAGGAAGCCGATCGCCAGCCGCACCCGGCCCGGCACGCCCTTGGCGTTGAACCTCGCGACCTTCAAATAGTCGTCGGCGAAGCCCACGGCGCCGAAGCCGAACGTGACCAGCAGCACGATCCAGACATAGCCGTTGTCGAGCCGCGACCAGAGCAATGTCGAGACCAGCAAGCCCGCGAGGATGATGATCCCGCCCATCGTCGGGGTGCCGGCCTTCTCCACGATATGGCGCTCCGGCCCGTCCTCGCGGATCGGTTGCCCCTTCTTCTGCATCCGGCGCAAGGCATGGATGATCGGACGGCCGAAGACAAAGCCGAAAACCAGCGCCGTGAAGAACGCGCCGCCTGCGCGAAAGGTGATGTACCGGAACAGGTTGAAGATGTCGCCGCCTTCCGAGAGAGGGGTCAGCAAATGGTACAGCATCAGGTTTCGTCCTCTCCGGACGCGCCGACGGGGCGCGCCTCTCCCAATTTCTTCAGCTCATCGACGACCACGGCCATCTTCGCGCCAAGCGAGCCTTTGACGGTGACCACGTCGCCCGCGTCGATCAGGCGCCGGGCGCGAGCGGCTGCCTCGGCCGATGTCTCGTACCAACCGCCGCGCCGGGCGGGCTCCAAAGCGTTGTGCAGCGCTTTCATGCGCGGGCCGGAGCAGACGACAAGATCCACGGATCTCATCGCCGGAAGATCGGCGAGGCCCGCATGCAGCTCCGCCTCCCGCGGCCCAAGCTCCAGCATGTCGCCGAGGATGGCGATCCGGCGCCCGCGAAAATCGCGCCCGATGCCGTCTTCGGGTTTGGAGACGGACAGCACTTCCAGCGCCGCGCCCATCGAAGCCGGATTGGCGTTATAGCTTTCGTCCAGAAGATCGATCGCGCCGTCGACCCCGTCCGGCCCCAACACGATCCGCCAGCGCGCGCCGCGCCCCGCCGGGGCCGTCCACGTCGCCAGCGCCAGGGCGGCCTTCGCCAGATTGGCGCCGATCGCATCTACCGCCGTCAGCACGGCGAGCCCGTTCATCGCCAGATGCCGGCCGGGCGAGCCGAGGCGATATACGATGGGCCGCCCCGCGATCCGGGCGGAGGCGACCGTCGCCGTCGGACCGAGATCCACGGAATGGAGCTGCGCTTCCGCCGCCGGATCCCGACCAAAACCGATCACCCGCGCGCCGGTCTTGACCGCCGCCTGCTCCAGCCGCGCAAAATGGCGATTGTCCCGGTTCAGGATCGCAATGCCGCCCGGCTCCAGTCCGGCGAAGATCTCCGCCTTGGCGTCGGCGATCTCTTCAACGTCGCGAAAATGCTCCAGATGCACCGGCTCGACCGTGGTGACGATGGCCGCATGCGGGCGGGCCAGCGTCGTCAGCGGCGTGATCTCGCCGGGATGGTTCATGCCGATCTCGATGGCGGCGAACTCCGTCGAGGCGGGCATGCGGGCGAGCGTCAATGGCACGCCCCAGTGATTGTTGTAGCTCTTCTCAGCAGCATGGGTCTCGCCCTGGGCGCTCAGCGCCGCTCGCAGCATTTCCTTCACGCCGGTCTTGCCGACCGACCCGGTGACGCCGACCACCTTGCCTCGCATCCGCGCCCGCGCGGCGGCGGCGAGGCCGCGTAATCCCTCCAGCGTGTCGTCCACGATCAACAGCGGCGCATCCTCGGACACGCCGTCCGGAATGCGAGAGACCAGCGCGGCGCCGGCGCCGGCTTCCAACGCGCCGGCGACGAAGGCGTGCCCGTCGCGCGCATCGCCGGTCAGCGCCACGAACAGGTCGCCTGGCGCCAGCGAACGGCTGTCGATGGAGACGCCAGTCACGGACCAGTCGCCGACCGCCCGGCCGCCGGCGGCGGCGGCGGCGTCGGGCGCCGTCCAAAGCGGCGCATCGAAATTCTGCGCCGCGTTCTGCGCGGCGTTTTGGGTCGCGATCACTGCGCCCCCTCCCATTCGTTCGTCCCATCCAGCGCGGCGACGGCGGCGCGGGCCTGCTCGGCGTCGTCGAAGGGCAGCACTTCGCCGGCCACGACCTGCCCTTTCTCATGTCCCTTGCCAGCGATTAAAAGACGATCTCCGGGCTGAAGCGTGTCGATTGCGTGCAGAATCGCCTCATCCCGAGGCCCCGCGTCATTCGCGTCGGGCGTGATGGCGCGGGCGCCCTCCAGCACCGCCGCCCGGATCGCGGCGGGATCTTCGGAGCGGGGATTGTCGTCGGTGACGAAGACCAGATCGGCGCCCTTCGCCGCGGCCCTGCCCATCAGCGGGCGTTTGCCGGGATCGCGATCTCCACCGGCGCCGAAGGCGACCAATAAGCGGCCGGGCGTATGAGCGCGCATCGCCGACAGCGCGGTCGCCAGCGCGTCCGGCGTATGGGCGTAATCGACATAGATTGCGGCGCCGTTTGTCCGGCGCGCGACATGCTCCATCCGCCCGCGCACGCCGCGCAACACGGGGAGCGCCGCGAAAACCTGCTCTGGCGCCTCGCCGGATCCGATCAGCAAGCCCGCGGCGGTCAGCGCGTTTGAAGCCTGAAAGCCGCCGATCAACGACAGGCGCGCCTCATGTTCGGCCCCGGCATAAGCGAAACGCAGGGTCTGCCCATCGTCGTGAAACTCCGCGCCAAGTATCCGAAGGCCGGGCGCGGCGCCCTCGCCTTCTCCCACCGGGATCACGGTTAGATAGCGCCCCACAGCCACCGCCTGCGCGGCGGGAAATATCGGATCGTCCGCGTTGATCACCGCCGCCGCGCCCGACGGAAGCAAAGCCGCGAACAAGCGTAGCTTCGCGGCGGCGTAATCGGCGAAATCCGGGTGATAATCCAGATGGTCGCGGGTGATGTTGGTCAGCGCGCCTGCTGTGAGCCCGACGCCGTCGAGACGCCGCTGCGCCAGCCCATGCGAAGACGCCTCCATCGCCGCATGGGTCGCGCCTTTCCCCTCCAGCCGAGCGAGCAGAGCGTGCAGTTCGGTCGGCTCCGGCGTGGTGTGGGCGAGCGGCTCTTCAAAGCCCTCTCCCTCGACGCCGGTGGTGCCGATATTGGCGGCCCGGCGGCCCAGCGCCGCCCAAAGCTGGCGGCAGAAACTTGCGACCGAGGTTTTGCCATTGGTGCCGGTGACAGCCACCATCGTGTCGGGCTGACGCTCATAGAACCGCGCCGCGATCCGGGCCAGCCGCGCGCGCGGATTGGGATCGACGATGAAGGGAACCGGGAATCCGCCCAGATCCTCCGCCGCGCGCATCGCCCCGTCCAGCGAACACAGCACCGCCGCCACGCCCTGGCGCACCGCGTATTGGACAAACTTGGCGCCGTCGGTCTCCACGCCCTTCAACGCGGCGAAGAGATAGCCGTCCTTGACCTCGCGGCTGTCGACGGCGAGGCCGGTGATCTCGGCGGAGGCGTCAAGATCGGGACCGAGGGCCAGAATTCCGGGCGCTGAATAGCCAAGACCGAGCGCCCCGACGCTTCGCCGGGCGCCGCGCCCTTCAGGCCGCTCGCTGCCGCTCATAGTCCACCTGCTCGCCTGCGCCCCGCATTTCTTATCTGTTTCGCGCGGGGACTCGTATTTGGTCAGTTGGCCGCCAGACGCGCCCCGATTTGTGGCTCGGCCCAAGGCCGCCCAGCGCCGCTGGGCCTGAGACCCAGCAAGGGCGCAACGCGCCGAATCGCCTCGCCCGAGACCGGAGCTGCCGTCCAGCCCGCCGTCCGGCGAAGGATGGGGCCGCTCCTATCAATCGGTTCGTCGAGCGACACAACCACAACATATCGCGGATTCGATGCGGGGAAAATGCCGGAAAAAGTCGCGATGACTTTCTTTTTGTAATATCCGCCGCCCGGTTTGGGTTTTTCGGCCGTTCCGGTCTTGCCGCCCACCTCATAGCCCGGCGCCGCCGCCTTGCGGCCAGTGCCTTCCGACACCACCGTTCGCATGATCCGCCGCAAGTGCCGTGAGGTGTCGGCCGAGATCGCCTGCGCGCCCAAATTCGGCGCGCCATCCCGCGCCAGCAGCGTTGGCCGCACCCGGTATCCGCCATTGGCGACAGTGGCGAGCCCCGCCGCCAGATGCATCTGCGTCGCCGACAGGCCGTGGCCAAATGCGATGGTGGCGGTGGAAAGCTCGGTCCACCGGCGCGGCCTGAGCGGCGCGATTCCATCCGCCTCGGTCAATTCGATCCCGGTTGGCTCAAAGAATCCCAATCCCTTGAGCAGTTTTTGCTGCGCCTTGGCCCCCGCCGCCATGGCGACCCGCGCCGATCCGACATTCGAGGAACGCGCGATCGTGTCGGTCAGGGTCATCAGCGGAGGCATCGGGTGCGCCTCGCCAATCCGGCGCCCGCCGATGCGCAAAGGCGCCTGGGTGTTAAGCAGCGTGTCGGGCCCTGCGACGCCCGTCTCCATCGCCAATGCGGCGGTGAAGACCTTGAACGTTGAGCCCAACTCGTACCGGCCCTGCGCGGACCGGTTGAAGAGCGGGCTGTCCTCGGGCGAACCCGAGGTGGGCGGCCGGGGCCGGTTGTTCGGATCGAAATCCGGCAGCGAGACCATGGCCGCGACCTCGCCGGATCGGACATCCATGATCACGCCCGAGACGCCTTTGGCCTCGAATCGCTCCATGCCAGCTTCCAACACCTGCCGGAATGCGGCCTGCACGGTCAGGTCGACGGACAGACGCAGCGGGGTATCGGCCAATTCCGGGTTGCGCAACCGCTCGTCAAATTGGCGCTCGACGCCGCCAACGCCGACCGTTTCGGCGAAATCTGCGCCCATGCGGTGGTCCGACACGCCGCCCAGAACATGCGCCGCGACCGACCCGGAGGGATAGATCCGCGCCTCCCGATGACCGAAATATAGCCCCGGCCGTCCGAGATCATGCGCCATCTGGCGCTGTTCCGGCGTGATCGAGCGCTTGATCCACATGAAGCGGCGGCCGTCCTGAAAACGCCGGGCCAGCGCTTTGCCGTCGAGATCCGGGAAGATCTCCGCCAGCGCATAGGCCGCGCCCGCCGGATCGCTCATCTCTTTCGGGTGCGCGTAGAGCGACCATGCGGGCAGATTCGCGGCCAGGACACGCCCGTCGCGGTCCACGATGGCGGCGCGGCTGACGATCGGCGCCGAGGCGGCGAGCTGCGCCGCGTTCAGGTCCGGCTCACGTGGATCCTCAGACGCGATCAGCGCCACCCGACCGCCAAGAACGCAGAACGCCAGCGTGAACGCCGCGCTCAACAATCCGAGCCGCCATTGCGCACGGCGGCGATGATCGAGGGCGTCGCCGGTCAATTCCGGCTTCGCGGTCCCTTCGTCCCACGACGCGTCCTCGCCGATCACCGCGTCTGCGCCGGATTGCCGGCCAGACGCGCCTTCGCGCGCCGCAATGACGGATGCGACGGATCGGGCCATGCGGCGCATCGGGCCGCCGCCCATTTCCGCTCCGGTCTCCGAACCGGTTTTCTGTTCGGTCGTCTTCATCTGAACGCCACTAAGCTTGCATGGGGCGGCCGCGGCCGGGGCGCCGGCGCGGCGGGCGGGGCGACGCCCTCTGCGCCGGTCAGCGCGCTGGCGAGCAGCGCGTCGATAATCTCTCGCTCCCGTTCTTCCCGGGGCGGCGGCGGCGCGACCTCGGCGATCGCGCCGAATTGCGCGCCATTGATCGGCTGCAACCCAAGCTCCGCGCCATGTTCTTCGGCCAGGCGCGCCAGACGATCCGGATTGTTCAGCCAGGCCCATTCGGCCTCAAGGATCGCGATGCGCTCATGCTCGCGCGCGATCTGGTCGCGCAGGGACGCGATTTCAGCCAACCGGTCGCGGGTGTCGTATTTGATCCAGTACGAGCCGAAGGCGAAGGCCACGACCAAACACAGCGCAAAAACGTAGATCGCAGATCTCATCGCCGCCCCCTCACGCCATTCCCCTTATGGAGCGCTCCGCTCCTTCCAGCGCCAGTCGCGGCGCGCCCAGCCGCGTCGGATCGACCGCTCCCGCCGGCGCCCCCGTGCGACGGGCGGCGCGCAGTTTGGCCGAGCGGGCGCGGGCGTTGCCCTCAATCTCTTCCACGCTCGGCGCGACCGCCTTGCGAAACAAAAGCTCGAAGGCCGGCGTCTCTGAGGCCGCTTCGGGCGCATGCCGGGATGGTCGCGGGCCGCCACCACTGCGCAACTGGAAAAACCGCTTCACGATCCGGTCCTCCAGCGAATGAAAGGTGACGACCGCCAGAACCCCGCCTGGCGACAAGGCGCGTTCGGCGGCGGACAGCGCGTGGATCAGCTCGCCCAACTCATCATTCACGGCGATCCGAAGCGCCTGAAAGCTGCGGGTCGCCGGATGCGGCTGACCGGGGCGCTGGCGCGGCATGACGGCGGCGATCACCTCGGCCAGGCGGCCCGTCGTCCGGATCGGCGCATCGGCGCGCGCGGCCAGCACGGCTTTCGCGATCCGGCGCGACGCGCGTTCTTCACCGTAGTGAAATAGGATATCCGCAAGGGGGCGTTCGTCGGCGCGATTGACGATATCCGCCGCAGACGGTCCGCTGCGCTCCATCCGCATGTCGAGCGGTCCGTCCTTTTGGAAAGAGAACCCGCGCTCCGCTTCATCGATCTGCATCGACGAGACGCCGATATCGAGCACGACGCCCTGCAGCCGGACAGCGCCGACGGAGTGCGCCAACTCATCCAATTCGCCGAACCGACCGCTGACGATCTCAAGGCGCCCGCCGTAGAGCGAGGCCCATTCCAGACCGCGCGCCACCGCCTCCGGATCGCGATCGACGCCAATCACCCGATCGACGCCTGCGTCGAGCATCGCGCGGGCGTAGCCCCCCGCGCCGAATGTGCCGTCCAGATAGGTCCCGCCGCGGGACGGCTCCAACGCCGCCACCACTTCGTTCAGCAAGACCGGCGCATGCAGCGGTTCGGCCCGGGCCAGCGCCTCTCGCGCCTCAGCCTCGGAACTGATCGCGCGGGAGGCGGCCATCACGACCCGCTCCCCGATCCGCCGGCGGCGGGTTTCGGCGCCCCCCAGGGCAGTTTTTCGACATTGGCCTGCGCGACGCCCCGCATCGTGTCGCGATGACCGGCGTAAAGCGCGGGCGACCAGATCTGGAAGGTCTTGCCGAGGCCAACGAACACGGCCTCCCCCTCGATCTGGGCGCGCTCGATGAACTCGGCGGGCAGCACGATGCGCCCTTCCGGGTCCAGCGAGACCAGTTTCGCGCGGCCGAGCACCTGCCCCGCCAGCGCCTCGTATTCTTCCGACAATGGGTTGAGCTGATCGAGTTGGCCGGCGAGCTGCTCCAGCCGGCCATAGCCGTATCCTTCGACGCAGGGCTGTTCGCGCAAAGTCGGGCCGAGCACCACGCCGGCCTCGTCCTCTCGGTCGAGCACTTTGCGGAAGGTGGCGGGGATCGAAACCCGGCCCTTCTTATCGACCTTATGAGTCGAACTGGAGATGAACAGTTTCATCTGAGCGACCCGTGAACTCACTACGCCGTTAAGGCCCGTCAGGCTTTAGAGAGACGACTGGATCGAGCATCGGGCCCCTTCGTGAAAACGGCGGGTCGCGTTCTTGGACGCGATCCCGCCGCCTGCCTCAATCACTCGTTCCGACCGCGCGTCCGCTACGCACCCACCGGGCCGGTTACTTTCTTTTTTTAGCGGGCGCTGCGCCGGGCCTGTATGAACCTGCCGTAAATGGATCAATCCGCCACCGCGCTCCGCGTTAATGGTGTAGCATGGTATCAGATGGGAAACAAAGACATTTTTTGGGTGAGCATGTGGATTTCCGCCGTCAGGCCAAGGACTTGCGGCGGAAAGTGAATCCAATTTTAAGAAGTTTTCACCACTATTTGTGTTATTGCAGCGCAGCAAACACTACATATTGGATGAAAATGATTGGATGGGGGCTGTGGATAAGGCTGTGAACGCATTCCCATGCCATCCCAAGGGAAATCCCATATCCGCCCAAATCGGTGAGTCCATGGGATCGTATGGGCGACGCAGAGATTCGCCGCAGCCGTCGACCTTCAGTGATCAGACGCCTTACTGCGCGACGCCGCCCAGCGCGCCGCCGATGCTGTCACCCAATCCGCCAACCCCGTCCATGACGCCCTTGACCGGGGACTGGAAACCGCCGCCCGAACCGCCAATGTCTGGGAATCCCGCGCCGGGGTTGGAAGCGAACTCAATGAGGTCGTCCACCGTGCCGCCCATCATGACGAACAGCACGACCGCCGCGAGGACGATGCCGACGCCGAGATATAGCCAGATCGGGGTATGACCGGTGCGCATGGCGAGGGTCTCATTGCTTCACTGCCTAAGCGGCCACGATAGCACGACAATCAGGTGAAGCGTCAGACGGTCTGTAAGCCGGGTTCTGTCCCCCGGACCTTGCGGTCCGGATAGATGGCCATTCATCTGGACCGGCCGTCGCCGACCGGTTCGTGCAGTCTACCCGGATGGCGGGGCGAGGACTCCCCTGCGGCCGAAACCGCCGCCATCCCTATTCGACCTTGCTCCCAGCGGGGCTTGCCGCGCCGCCCCCGTCTCCGGGGGCGCGGTGGGCTCTTACCCCACCGTTTCACCCTTGCCGGTTGGAGATCTCCCTCCGCCCGGCGGTCTGTTTTCTGTGGCGCTTTCCCTCGGGTTCAGGGGTGACCCCCCTCCCCGGCCGGGCGTTACCCGGCGCCGCGTCCCAGTGGAGCCCGGACTTTCCTCACGCCATAAAGCGCGCAGCCATCCGACCGTCTGACAGGTGTGGGATATGAGTTTTGGCGGGGGCGGTCAATCACCGTCGGGGCCATTGAGACGCCAGCGCCTCCGCCTGACGCACCGTATCGTCGCAGAGCGACGCGCCCGGTTCGAATGGGCGAAAGCGGCGCTGAAACGCGGTCAGGACCGCACGGGTCGCCGCATCCATCGCGCCGGTTTCGGCCACGCGATATCCGATCCGGGCGGCGGCGCGCTGAAAGGCGGCGACGGTATTTGGGTCTTCGGCTGGCGCGCCTGAGCGCGCCGGATCGACCCAGATGGAGAGGCCTCGCCGCGCCAGCCGTCTCCAGTCGAATTTGACGCCGGGATCTTCCTTTCGCGTTGGCGCGATATCGGAATGGGCGAGTATGTTGGCGGGGGCGATCTCCCAACGGTCGATGATCCGTCGCAACTGGGTCTCCAGCGCGGCCATCTGCTTCTCCGGAAACGGCGGCGCGCCGCCCGGCGGGCCCAGATTGACGATCTCGATCCCGATGGAGACGTCGTTGAGGTTGTCATGCGGCCCCCATGCGGACACACCCGCGTGCCAGGCGCGCGCCTCCTCGGCCACCAGTTGCTCGACGCCGCCTTGCCTGCCGATCAGCCAATGGGCGCTGACCTCGGCCGCCGGATCGCAAAGACGCGCGCGCGCCGCCTCCCACGGCATCTCCGTGTAATGCAGGATGACATAGGACGGCGACACGCCGTCCGGACGCGGCCCAAAATTGGGGGAAGGATAGGAGCTTGTCTCCGGCGTGCTCATGCGCGCCTCACCCACTGACTGACCAGATGAACCGCGCCGCCGATCAACAGGCCCCAGACAGCGGCGCCGAGCCCAAGGATCGTCACGCCCGAAGCTGTGACCAGAAACGTGACCGCCGCCGCCTCCCTGAAACCCGGCGCTTCGAGCGCGGCGGTCGCCGACGAGACGAACACGCCCATCAACGCGACGCCCGCGAGCGTTCCCAGCACCAGCGGCGGCGCCAACGCGGCGAAGGCGGTGATGAGCCCCGCGAACACGCCAAAGAGGCAATAGAACACGCCTGCGATGACGGCGGACCAATAGCGCCGGACAGGATCGGGATGCGAGTCTTCGTTGGCGCACATCGCGGCGGTGATCGCCGCCAGGCAGGTGGCGGGCGCCCCGAACGGCGCTGAGGCGACGCTGAACCCGCCGACCGTCGTCAGGCTCGCGCCGGGCGGCGCGGCGAACCCATAGCTCTTGAGCACGGCGATGCCAGGGATGTTCTGCGCCGCCATCGTGATGATGAAGAGCGGCAAGCCGATCCCGAGCATGTCCGCGACCGCGAAATCGGGCCATGTGAGCACCGGTGACGGGATCAGCGCGCCTTCCAGGCCGATCTCAAAATCGACGCTATAGGCGGTCAGCAGCGCCGCGACCAGAACCGCCGCCGGCACGGCGAACAATTTGCTGACTTGCTTGACCGCGAACCATGCCAACAGGATCGGCAGCGCATAGGCGGGCGTCTCAGCCAGCGCCTGAAAGGGAACGATGCACAGCGACAGCAGCACGCCCGCCAGCATCGCTTGCGCCAGAGGCGCTGGAATAGACGCCGCCAGCCGTCCCAGCGGCCGCCACAGCCCGGCGATCATCGTCAGAACGCCCGCGAACAGGAACGCCGCCACGGCGCCGGACAATCCATGGACCGATGGCGCGGCAATGGCGAGAAAGGCGGCGCCCGGGGTCGACCACGCGACGGAGATCGGCTGCCGCAGCCACAGGCTGAGGCCAATCCCCGCCAGCCCCATGGCGACCGCCGCCGCCATCAGCGCCGAGGCCGCCTGCCCCTCGTCCGCGCCCATATTCGCAAGGCCCTGCAGCAGAATGGGAAACGAGCTGAAGAAGCCGACGATCGCGACGACTGTCCCGGTCGAGAAGGTCTGTAGCGAGGGGCCAGTTTCGCTCATATCCACCCAGTCTGGCGCGCGGGCCGCGCCCGTGTTTCCATCTGCGCGCCACGGAATCATGAGGAGCCGCCCGTGTCCACTACCCGCCCGCTGCAAAATCGCGTCGCGCCGGACGGCGAGTTCCACGCATCCCGCGCGCGCGGGATGCTGATGGGCAATCGCGGCGGAAGACTCCACGGGCCGGATCGCCGGCTCGGAAAACGACGCTGGGCCTCCAAGGCCTGGATCTCTTGCGTGCTGGACTTCAAGGACCGTCATCGCGTGGTGATGGGCGACAGCTACACCGAGCTGTTTTTCCTTGATGAGGCGACCGCACTGGCCGCCGGTCATCGTCCCTGTTTCGAATGCCGCCGCAAAGACGCGCTGGCCTTCGCCGAAGCCTGGGCGCGCGCGCGTGGCCAGACGGACCGCGCCCGCGGGGCGGAGATGGACGCGGCTTTGCACGCCGAACGGCTGGGAGAGAAAGATCGGGTGCGTCTCGGCGATGCGCCCGAGGGCGTGATGGTCAGACTGGCGTGGGGTGACGCATTGGCCTGGCGCGGCGCGCTTTTCCCATGGAGCTTCGAAGGCTATGGCCCGCCCCGCCCGCTCGATCCGGAGGCGCGGGCGCTGTCGCTCACCCCCGCCTCGGTCCGCGCGGTCCTTTCGTCCGGCTATCGCCCTTCGGTCCACCCGACGGGCCGCCTTTAGGGTCGCCCCTGCGCCCGCCGGGCGCACGCCGACCGCCGCGCGGGCGCTTGGGGCCGTCCTTTTTCACAGCCCCCGCCGGTTTCGCAGGACCGCCAAGCTGATCGGCCAGAACTTTTGAGCGCACCTCCTCCACATCGCCATCCTTCAGGTCGCCAAGCTGGAACGGCCCATAAGAGATCCGGATCAGACGGTTCACCGCCAGACCGACCGCCTCCATTGCGCGGCGGATCTCCCGGTTCTTGCCTTCGCGCAATCCGATGGTCAGCCAGGCGTTCGCGCCCTGCTGACGATCGATCGCGACCTGCATCGGCTGGAACCGCTCGCCCTCCAGAACGACGCCCTTCTCCAGCGGCGCGATCATTTCCGGCGTCGGCTGGCCATGCACCCGCACCCGGTATTTGCGCATCCAGCCGGTCGAGGGCAGCTCCAGCCGCCGCTTCAACTCGCCATCGTTGGTCAGCAGCAGCAGACCCTCGGAATTGATGTCGAGTCGCCCGATCGACATCACCCTCGGCAGCTCGGACGGCAAGGCGTCGAACACCGTCTTTCGGCCCTTCTCATCCTTCGCCGTGGTCACCAGTCCCAACGGCTTGTGATAGCGCCAGAGACGGGCGGGTTCGGCGTCCGGCAGGGGCTGACCGTCGACCTCGATCCGATCCGCGTCGGTCACGTTGAGCGCGGGGCTCTCGATCACGGCGCCGTTCACGCGCACGCGGCCCGCCTCGATCATGCGTTCGGATTCCCGGCGAGAGGCCACGCCTGCGCGCGCGAGTCGCTTGGCGATCCTTTCACCTTTGATTGACTTCTCAGCCTCGTGGGCGGAAGCTTTGTCGGAATTTTTTGATGAGGTGGAAATGGCCTTCGCCTCCGATCATTGGCGCATGTGGCGGGTCGCCGGCATTTTTGTCGTCGTTGTCCTAGCGTCGAGTTATGTACAGCAGCATCTTCTCACCACCGGAACCGAGTTCTACGAAGCCTTGGCGCTCAGCGCGAGTCTGCTATTGGCGTCGCAGACGATCATCGTTTGGTCTCGCTGGATCGACGCCGGCAGAATTTCGCGAATCTGCGCGACTGCCGTCATCGCAGTTTGCGCCTCTATCTACGCCATTGCGGCGAAGTCCGTCGACTTGGGCGTTGCATTCTGGAGCATTGCGTCCTGGGCCGTCCTGCTGTTGTCGATCTCCGTCACCTACTGGCTGATCTATCGCAGCGCACGTTTGTCTCCGCCACCGCCTCACCTTGATGAGACGGCCGCGTTCGCCGGGGAGATCGCCGCGCTGGCCGATCCGATGCCCGCGAAACTGGCCGAGAACCTGATGCGCGAGTCAGAGCGCATGCGCCGCCTCTCCTTCCTGACACTCGGCGGCGTCGCCGTGCTGATGGCGGTGGCGGTGCTGGTGGTGCTGTTCGCAGGCGTGATCACTTCGCTGGACCTGACCGGGGCCAATCCGCTGCAAAAGGCCGAATCCTACGCCAGTTCCGCCCGCAACGCGCTGGCCGACGCCGAGGACGCGCTGCAAAACTTGCAATCGCAGGAGCGGGCGCTGACGCGAGAGCTTGAGAACGCGCCGCAACCGGGCGCGACGCGCAGCCCACGCGACAGGGATACGGTGGCGAGCGAGTTGGCGCAGGTGAGCGCGCTCGCCGCGCGGCAACTCTCAGAAATTCCGTTCTTGCAGCAGACCAAATCGGCGGCGCTGGAATTGCTCGACACGGTGCGAAAACAGGACGTCCTCGGTCAGGACAGCGCCGCCATCGCGACGGCGCAGACCAGCGAGGCGCTGATCGCCTCCGCCGTCACCCGGTTTGGCGTGATCGCGGTGCTGATGTTCCTGGCGCAGGCGCTGATCAACCTTTATCGCTACGCTCTGCGCTTGTCGGCGTTCTATCGTTCTCGGGCGCTGATGGTCGTGCTGACCGGCGGCGATCTGGCGCAGATGGAGGCGGCCGCCAAGACCATGTCGGCGGATCACGTCTCGCTGGGGCGGGAACCAAAATCCCCGATCGAGGACGCCAAGCGGCTGGCCGAGATCGCCAAGGATCTGAAAACGTGAACGGAAACGCGACGAAGCGATGACCGGCCGCGCGTTTCATTCGCGGTTTGACGCGTTCAAGTTCCGACACGCGGTGCAGGCTGACGCCGGGTTCTCATGGGACAAACGCCTTTTCGACCCCGGCCACTGGCAAAAGCGTGATTGCGATTTTCCCGGGGTGCGGCGGCAATGCGCGTTCTAGGTCGACTCGGACAACCTCTTCGAGAGCGGCGTGCTAGAGGCCGAGAAAGAGTTCAACGAAACAGGCGCGCTGACATTGGCCATGTACGGCTCCACACGCGGAGCGTCATTGCAATTGCCTAACGCGCGGATCGAGTCCTCGCTGCAGATCCCCTATTCCGGGAACGGCGCAATCACCGAGATAACTGGCTGTGATGGAGAGGGAAATCTCCTCTATGAAGAGGTCCGAAACTTTGACGCGGATGGGCGCCTCCGCCGCGTTGTAGCGACCGGCTTCGACAGTCAGCGACCGCAAGGGCGCCCGCTGCAGGACTCCTATGCCAAGGCCCACCCGCGCCGGGGTCGAGTCCCGCGGCGTCTCTATGAGAAACGAAAGCGCCTGACTTTCGAATTCGCCTACGCGCCCGATGGGTCGCTCGAGCGGTTCACCATTGGGCGCCTGACGCCGAAGCCGGAGCGGCAGCGCCCCACCCCGCCCGGCGCGCGCGATACGGTCGGTGTTGAGGCGTTCTGCGACTACTGCATCGCCAACGGTCTGACGACGTGTCTATATTTTTCGCCCGATCCCGAGTCGGGCGACATTTTGATCGAAGGCGAGATCCCTGAGAGCGGCCATTTCGGGGGCGCGTTCTCGATTCTAAAAGTGCTCGGCATCGGGTCCGGGGCGATGACGAGAGTTCCACTGGGCCGCGTCCAAGCCGCGCCCGCCGGCGCTTCAGGGAGTGGCACTGAGACGTCAAAGGCGGAAGCGCATGAACGCGCGGCCTTTGGCGGCGAGGTCGAACAAACCGGCCCGCTAAAGACCATCACAAGAGTCAACGAATACGAAGATCGGCAGATCCTGCAGGACCGCTTTCTCTACGACGCGGCGGGCCGTGTAACGGAGTGGCGGCAGGTCGAGACCCGGATTTATGCCGGCGATCCCGCCAACCGCTTACAGTTCCCGCACATGCGCCGGACATACGACTATTTCGACTGACGGACAGACCGCCGCACAATCGGCGAGGCTGTTTCACTCCACCGGCGCGGGCGCAGGAAACACCCACGATCCGTTCAGAAGCTCCTCGCGCGGCTCATACATCCGCGCGGTGAAATTCCAGCCCGGCGTGATCGGGATGCAGTTCACCCGTCCGTCCTCGCAACCGCCGAAATGGATGGTGTGCGATCCGTCCGCATTCGCCGTCGCGGTCACGTTGTTGAAGCTGTAGACCCCCAGATCATTCGGCTCCAGATAGCCTTGCTCATTGTAGACCGTCACCGACCAGAACGCATCGACCGGCGCGTCCTTGACCGTCAGCATGAGCGGCGTGCCGTCATTCTTCGCCACAGGCTGGATCGCATAGATGGCGTTCTTTTTGGGCAGGCCGCCCCAGCCGGCGGCAGCGCCGACAAGATGGTCGATCGGGTCCACTTCTTCCGGCAAACCAAAGGCGCGCGCGGTGTCGGATCCCAGCGTCGCCAGGGTGTTGAGCGCCTGACGGGCGGCCAGAAGCTGGTCCTGGTTCCAATCCGGCACCTGCAAGGCGTCGCCGGCGCCGCCCTCAATCATGATCCCGTCCTGCGCCGCGTTCGCCTGCTTGATGTCGGCTTCATCGTTTGCGTCCATAAAGATGCGGAAGATCAGATAGACATAGCGCGACCCGACCTCGCTCTCCGTCAACTCGTAGGCGCCCGGCTTGCTGACCGCATAGGAATAGTGATCCTGATTGATCACATGCATGCTCAGGTAACGGCCACCAACCTCCGGAATCGTCACCGCGACCGGCTCGGTCAGGTCGAGCACGGCGAAAGAATAGAGCGTGTCGCGGTTCATCCGGATTACGGACTGGTCCTCGACAGGCGTGAGAACTCTCAGATGTCCCAGCGCGCCCAGCCCCTCTCGCTCGACCACGACTTTCATCGCGACGTCGGTCTCCGCCCGCACGAAGTTCTGGACGTTGACCGGCTCGGCGGCGATGGCGGCTGAGGTTGACAGGGATATCGCAGCGGCGAGGCTTATGAGACGACACATCGGCGGGCTCCCTTGATTGATAGAGCGCCAGGGGGTAACCGCTCTGGCGACGCATACAGCCCACTCTATTTATTGGCGACTCACATTGACTGGAATCAAAGCAACCGCGAATGCGCTTTAACAGCCACATGGATGACGCGCTGGCCGAAGCCAGAGCGGCGGCGGAGCGCGGCGAGACGCCGGTGGGCGCGGTGATCGTGGACCCAACATCCGGCGAGGCGGTCGCCCGCGCCGGCAACCGCACGCGAGAGCTCTCGGACCCCACCGCGCATGCCGAAGTGCTGGCGATCCGCGCGGCCTGCCGTGCGCGGGGATCTGAGCGTCTGCCGGGCCTCGACCTCTATGTGACGCTGGAGCCCTGTCCGATGTGCGCCACCGCGATCAGTTTCGCGCGGATCGGACGAGTTTACTACGGCGCGGCGGACCCGAAAGGCGGCGGCGTGGACCATGGCCCGCGCGTCTATGCGCAGCCCACCTGCCATCACGCGCCGGAGGTTTACGGCGGCATCGCTGAATCGGACGCGACGGCGTTGCTGCGCGATTTTTTTCAGAAACGAAGGATAGGGGACGCGACCAAATGATGAGCAACCTGGAGATCCGGGAAAGCGTCGCAGACGACGTTCCCGAGTTGGAAATCCTCTATCCCGCCGCCTTTCCGGACGAGGACCTGCTTCCGGTTCTTCGCCGCCTGCTGGCGATGCCCTCCGGCGTCCTGTCGCTGGTCGCGACCGCAGATGACGCGGTGATCGGGCATGTCGCGTTCACAACCTGCGGCGTCGACGGGACAGACCATAAGGTCGAACTGCTCGCGCCGCTCTGTGTTGCGCCCGCGCGGCAACGCGGCGGGATTGGCAAAGCGCTCATTCAGGCTGGCTTTGATCGGTTCAAAGGCGCAGGAGTCGGCAAAGTCCTCACGCTTGGCGATCCGGAGTATTACAAGCGCTCCGGGTTTCAGGCCGAAACGCAGATCGCCCCGCCCTATGAACTTCCCAAAGAGTGGGATGGGGCGTGGCAGTCAGTGGCGTTGAATACGTCAGGGCGGGACCTACGCGGCAAGATCGACGTGCCAGAGGCCTGGCGGGACCCGGTTCTGTGGCTGCCGTGACGGCCCTTAAAGCTCCACGGTCCCCATCACTTCCGGCGCATGGACCTTCGAATTGAAGATCGCCATATCAGCGATGAACTCGTTCGCCGACGGCGCCAGCGGCGGAACGAAGGTCTTGTAGTGACAGGGGATGACGTCCGCGAAGTTGAAGAACTTCTTGCAGGCGAAGGCGGCGCGTTTGGCGTCCATGGTGAAATGCCCGCCGATCGGGACGATGCCGATTTCGGGCGCGTGAAGCTCCTGAAACAGCGCCATGTCGGCGAACACGTCGGTGTCGCCCATGAAATAGATCGTCTTGCCCTCGCCCGCGATCATGAACCCGGATTCAGAGCCGACCGCGACCGGCCCCTCCTCTGACTGAAACGCCGAGGAGTGCACCGCGTTGACCATGGTCACCTTGACGTCGCCCAGCGCAATTGTCCCGCCCTTGTTGAAGCCAACCGCCTCGAACCCGCCCTTTTCAGCCAGGTACGAGACCAGATCGAAAACGCCATAGAGCGTGACGCCTGTCTTGGGCATGATCTCGACGATGTTGCTGGCGTGGTCGAAATGCCCGTGGCTGAGCAGAACGGCCGTCGTCCCGGCGATGGCTTCGTCCAGATTCGCCTCATCGAACACCGGGTTGCCTTTGAGCCACGGGTCGATCAGCAGCACTTGATCCTCGATTTCGATGCGAAAACCGGAATGACCGAGCCAGGTGATTTTCATATTGCGCCTCCCCGCCGACTTTTTGAGCTTCGCCGACACGATTAACGGAACGCATCCATGCGTCAACCATCGCCAACGGTTGGAGAGCGCGCGCAATGACGCTACATGCGGCAGATTAGCGGTTGAGGAGCGGCCCATGGACTGGACCAAGGCGATCGACGGATATTGCGAGCGGGTGGACCCCAGCTATTGGTCTGAACCGGTCAACGCGATCACCAATATCGCCTTCGTCTTCGCCGCCTTGCTGGCGTGGCGGGAGGCGCGGGCGAGAGCCGCGCTGGACGCGGGCACAGCGTGGCTGATCTTTCTGGTCTTCGCGACCGGGGTCGGCTCCTACCTCTTTCACACCCATGCGGTGATGTGGGCGGCGATGGCCGACACCACGCCGATCATGCTGTTCATCCTTTCCTATCTGGCGCTTTCCATGCGGCGCTATTTCCGCCTCAGTTGGTGGATTGCGGGCGGGATCGCGCTCGCTTTCATGATCGCCGCCTCCAGCTTCCGGCGGGTGCTGGGGATGGTCATGGACTACCCGTATGGAATGAGCCCGTTCAACGGATCAGAGGGGTACTTCCCGGCTTTCCTCGCGCTGGTCGTCGTCGGCGCGATCCTGATGCGGCGCGGGCATGCGGCGGCGCCGTGGCTGTTGTCGGCGGCGGGCGTCTTCATCGTTTCGCTGACTTTCCGGACGGTGGACAATGACGTCTGCAACAGCTTCCCGCTGGGCACCCATTTCCTGTGGCATGTCCTCAATGGCGTGGTGCTGGGGACGCTGCTGATTGCGATGATCCGGCATGGGAAGGCGACGGCCCCGCTTGCGCCTTCCACCCGCGGCGGCTAAACCCCGTTCGGCTCCCCGCCAAGGGGAATTCCGGGATCGAGAGGACGCCCATGTCGGTTGACAAGGACACCGTGCGCCGCGCCGCGCATCTGGCGCGCATCGCCGTCGAGGAAGACGAGCTTGAGCCGATGACCGAGAAGCTCAACGGCATTCTCGGCTGGATCGAGCAGCTCAACGAGGTGGATATCGAGGGCGTCGAGCCGATGACCTCGGTCACCCCGATGCGGCTGAAGCGGCGCGACGATCAGGTGACCGACGGCGACCGTCAGGACGACATCCTCGCCAACGCGCCCGACGCGCGCGAGGGCTTTTTCGCCGTGCCAAAAGTGGTGGAGTGAGCCAGATGTCCCTGTCCAACCTGACCATCGCCGACGCCCGCGACGCCCTGCGCAAGGGCGAGACCACGTCTCGGGAGATCACCGCCGACTGCCTGGCCGCCATCGACGCCGCCGACGAGCTGAACGCCGTCGTGCACAAGACGCCGGAACAGGCGCTGGAGATGGCCGACGCGGCGGACGCCCGCATCAAGGCCGGGGACGCGCCCGACATGTGCGGCATCCCGCTGGGCATCAAAGACCTTTTCTGCACCGAAGGGGTGGCCTCGCAGGCGGGGTCCAACATCCTCTCCGAGTTCAAGCCGCGCTACGAATCCACCGTCACCGCCAAGCTCTGGGACTCCGGAGCGGTGATGCTCGGCAAGCTGAACATGGACGAATTCGCCATGGGCAGCTCCAACGAGACCTCCTGCTACGGCCCGGTGAAAAGCCCGTGGCGCGCGGCGGGCGGCAATATGGACCTGACCCCCGGCGGCTCGTCGGGCGGGTCGGCCTCGGCGGTCTCGGCCGGTCTTTGCCTCGCGGCCACCGGCACCGACACCGGCGGATCCATCCGCCAGCCCGCCGCCTTCACCGGCATCGTGGGCCTGAAGCCGACCTATGGGCGCGTTTCCCGCTGGGGCATCGTCGCCTTCGCCTCCTCGCTGGATCAGGCCGGGCCGATGACCAAGACCGTGCGCGACGCGGCGATCATGCTGCAGGCGATGGCGGGCGAGGATCCGAAGGACTCCACCTCCGCCGCGATCCCCGTGCCGGATTTCGAAGCGGCGATCACCGGCGATATTCGCGGCAAGACCGTGGGTGTTCCGGCCGAATATCGCATCGACGGCATGCCGGATGAGATCGAGGCGCTCTGGGCCACGGGGCGGGAGATGCTGCTGGACGCGGGCGCCAAGCTGGTCGATATCACGCTGCCCCACACCAAATACGCCCTGCCCGCCTATTACATCATCGCGCCGGCCGAGGCGTCGTCGAACCTCGCGCGCTATGACGGCGTGCGCTATGGCCAGCGGGCGGAGACCTCGCCCCGCGACGGCATCACGAGCATGTTCGAGAAGACCCGCGCGGAGGGCTTCGGCTCAGAGGTGAAACGCCGGGTGATGATCGGCGCCTATGTGCTCTCCGCCGGCTATTACGACGCCTACTACCTGCGCGCGCAGAAAGTGCGGACGCTGATCAAGCGCGACTTCGAGACCGTGTTCAACGACGGGGTCGATTTCATCCTGACTCCCGCCACGCCCTCCGCCGCCTTCGGGTTGGGCGAGATCGGCATGGAGGATCCGGTGAAGATGTATCTCAACGACGTCTTCACGGTGACGGTGAACCTGGCCGGTCTGCCGGGGATATCGGTGCCCGCCGGACTCGACGGGTCGGGCCTGCCGCTGGGCCTGCAGCTGATCGGCCAGCCCTGGGGCGAGGCGGAGCTTTTGAACGCCGCCTCGGTGATCGAGACCGCCGCCGGGTTCAGCGCCAAGCCGGAGAAGTGGTGGTAGGGGGCTAGGGTTATACAGCTCAATCTATTGCGAACAGCATCGTGTGATCATTAACGAAAGCTCCACTAAAGTGTAAACGGGACCGTCTTGGAATTTCGCGCCTTAAGTTCGACAATCTTGTTCGCACCGGACACGGCGCCATCTTGCTTTCTTTCCCGGCTATTCAGAAGTGTAGTTCTATAGTTCAAAAATATTTCCTGGCTGAAATTACGGAAAATCAGAACCTCCCATGGGATAAGAATTTTATTCTCATATATAGAACCGTGACGGGGGTCTCGTCCTTTAGACTTAGTATCCTCTATAATATCCGAGAGCGCACAATGTAAATCAATCAAAATCCCAAACTCATCCAGCCTAACCATCACGTCAGCTTGTTTAATTTTTCTTACATTGACCCCCCTTTGCCTTAAGCTTGTAGATTCGCAGTAGTTTCCGATTATTTCACCATCAAATATCTTCTTAAATTCAACTTTCTCTTTGTAATTATACCGCCTACTACCAATTTCCGCCTCAATTAATTCTCTTGTTAGAGGAACAATATGTAAGGCGCTATAACTTGGAAAAGTTCGCCCGCCGTAATAGACTCCTGTTCTTTGCTCCTCCCACAACGATGCGGAATTAACCTCAAAACCAGAAGGAGAAAAGCGCAGGTACTTCAGGCCACCACTGCTGTAAGCAAACAATCCACCAGTGTTATAAATCAGCGGACACTTCAAGTTTAAATTATCAATTGCCCCCTTAACTTCGCGACCTGAAATATAGTCTCCGGCAATACGTTCATTTTTTAATTCAGATAATTTATTATGAAATAAAAACTTCAAGCTCTCAGAGCTGACGACAAAAGACAATCGCGCAGTATAATTTATTCTTTCTTCTGTTATCCTTGATTTTAAACCACTACCCTTATTGGATCTTTTCCTTTCACGCATCTCAAAATCTAAGCTAAATTGAACGCCGCCATCAACATAATAGCAATTAATATTACATTCCACTATGTTCATTTCAACTCGATATTCATCAATATCTAATTCTGTATAAATGCGCCCTATTTGACTAAAAATTGAATCGCATTGATCTTTTATTTTGACATTTATATCGCCGCCATCTGTCACGAGATCTTTTTTGAAACTATCTTCCATCAATCCCTGAACAGTGGACTTGAAAAAAAATTGAACCTGACCACGATCATAAATTTTGTGAAATTCTGAATTAAAATCAAAATTTGTTTCCACGTTCTCGATTAACAATACTTCTCCACTTGTTATTGGGTTTTTTTTCACATGATACGATACTTTACTATTTTTTCTCTCAAAAATAAGGGAGCCCTCTCGAAGCAACTCTATTTCTCCGGCGAAAATTAAGACTCCATCCTCAGTAACATGGACGCCTTTCATCGGTTCAATATTATTATTCACTGCGAATATCCTAATAACTCTAGAGTAAATTCCACCAGATCGCGATTTCGCAATCTATTGACCACGCTGAACCTGCGAACTCGCCATAGGTTTGTCCAGCGTATTCGCGCTATCTTTCGAGAGATTTAGGTCTGCTTCCTCCCAATACAGCGACGCGCCCGGCCCGAGCGTGAGTCGGGCGGGGCGAGACTTCCGCCCAGAATACGTGGCAAGCGTCCCCTACCCCTCCACCAAGTCGTAATGCTTGATGGTGCGGCTCTCGACCAGTTCGGCCTCCGCCGGGTCGATATGCGGGCTTTGATAATCCTCGCCAACGAAGGCCTTGAGTGAGTCCAAATCCTTCCAGACCATCACGAAGCTGAACTCGCGCGGGCTGTCCGCGCTCGGCGCGCCAGGCAGGACCGAGATGATGCCGGGCGTCGACTTCATCAGGGGGATGGCGGTCTGGTGGAAGAACTCGCTGAACGCCGCCTCCTTTCCCGGACGGGTCGTCACCTGAAAAATTCGCATGATCATCCTCTCGCCCTCCTTTGACGCCTCGGGGAGAGAGAAGTATCGGCATTTCGGGCGGCGCGATCTATGCTGTTTCCGCGCCTGTCGCGCCGGGAACTCGGGATTGAGGGGGGAATCCTAATATGAAACTCAAACTGCTCATCGCGGTCGCCACTTCGATCACTGCTTCGATCGCCGCCGCGTCTTCGGCCAAGGCCTGTGAGGAAATCCACGTTCTGCAAGCCACGTTCGACGGGGGCCGCCATCTGGTCGCGATCAACGGCGTGCCGGTGATGGGGGGCGAGGGCTATATGTCGGGCGCGATCCCGATGATGCCGACCGACTATGTCCGTCAGGGTCAGAACGAGATCGTGGTGACGGTGAAAGGCGCCGACGCGAAAACGAAGCTGGAGCTGATGAAAGGCTGTCTCGGAGGGTTCGATCTGGAGGGGCCGTTCATGCAGTCGAGCTTCACCGGCGACGGCGTCTCGGAGATGTCGTTCAAACATGCCGACCCTGTCGACGCCGCCCATACCCGCGCCAGGGCCGAAGGCGAAGATGGGCTGATGGACGCCGTTGACGCGTTGAAGGCCGCGGTCGAGGCCGGCGATGTGGATCGGGTGATGGAGCTGCATGCGCCAATGGTCGAGGACGCCAAGCGAATGGGGATGCCGATCGACCGGCTTCAGGGCATGCTCGGGTATTTCTTCGCCGAGGGCGAGACGACGCTGCGCGACGACCTCCAGATCGCCGAGGCGATGGAGGGCCGTGTGTTCGTCGTCACCACCAAGGACGGCGAGCCGCCGATCGACGTTTTGGTCAAGGAGCGGAACGGGAGCAGCAATTGGCGCTCCGGCGCCATCTGGGGCCGCGTTGATGGGAAATGGGGCGTGCTGAACCTCTATTACTGAGGCATTTTCTGAAGCGGGGGGCCTAAAGCGCGTGCGCCGCGCCCCAGGCCCGCAACGCCTCGACGATCGGGGCCAGCTCCCGCCCTTTTTCCGTCAGGCTGTACTCCACCCGCGGCGGCACGACGGCGTAAACCTTGCGGCTCACGATCCCGTCCGCCTCCAGCTCCCGCAACTGCTTAGTCAGGCTGCGTTGAGTGACGTTGCCGACTGTGCGTCTGAGTTCGTTGAAGCGCAGCGTCTGGTGCAGCAGGTGATAGACCACGAGGCCCTTCCACTTGCCCGAAATCTGCTCCAGCGCGGCCTCCACCGGGCATCCGTCGCTGCAATCATAGCGCGGGAACCGGCCCTCGCGGGTGGTCGGCGCGTCGGCTTTGGTATCCATCGGGCCCCTATAGGCTGATTTAGCGCGTATCTGCGCATCGCCCCTGCATAGCGAAGATCCGTCGGCCAATCAACGCGCGCCCATCGCCAAGATCATTGCCGCGCCGCCGCCTCCGCCGCGCGCATGACCCTGAGAACGTTGCCGCTCCAGAGTTTCGCCAGATCCTCCTCGCTATAACCCCGGCGCAGAAGCTCACGGGTCACGTTGAGCGTCTCCCCGGCGTCGTCCCAGCCCTCGACGCCGCCGCCGCCGTCGAAATCGCCACTGAGCCCGACATGGTCGATACCGGCGAGCTTCACCGCATGGTCGATATGGTCGGCGAATTGCGCCAGCGTCACATCGGTGTTCTCGGCGCGGAGCCGTCTGAGCTCGACCACATATTCCTGCAGGGTCAGGGGCTTCGCCGCCGCGAAGGCCGCGCCCGAGGTCAGGCCCAACCGCTCCCGCAACGCTTTCTGCGCCTCGGCGATCACCGGATCGACCTTCGCCACATAGGACCGGTAGGCGACCATTTGGGCGACGCCGTCGTTGTCCCGGATCGCCAGCAATTGCTCATCGTCCAGATTGCGCGGGTTATCATAGACCGCGCGAGCCCCGGAATGAGAGGCGATGACCGGCGCGCGCGACAGGGCGATCGCCTCCATCGACGTCTTCTTCCCGACATGGCTGATATCGACCATGATCCCGTGATCGTTCAGCGCCGCAACCAATTCGCGACCAAGGTCGGTCAGGCCGGGGTCGCCCTCCGGGCCGCGCGAGCCGATCTTGGGATTCGAGCTGCCGCCGAACTGGTTGTCGCCGAAATGGGTGATCGAGGCGTAGCGCACGCCGCGCTCGGCCCACATCGCCACGTCATCGACGCTTTCGCCCAGCGGAAACGCGTTCTCCATACCGATCAGAACCACCCGGCGGCCCGAGGCGGCGATCTCCTCCACCTGAGCGGCGGTGACGGCGAGGCCCACCTGATCCGGATAGGCGCGGATCAGACGCTCGATCCCGCGATATTTGTCCTCGGCCATCTGGCGCGCCGTCTTGTAACCCTCGGCGTCCAGCGCGCCCTGCGGCGTGTAGACGATGAAGAATCCCGCGTCGAGACCGCCAAGGCGCATGCTCGGCAGGTCGACCTGCGCCTGGGTGAAACGGCCGGGATCATGCTGGGCCGTGGCGTAGTTCCGCCGGATATCGATATGGGTGTCGAGCGTCAGCAGCCGCTCATGAATCGCCCGGACCTCATCCTCTGAGTGCTCCAACTCCTGCGCCCAGACTGATGTGGCGGCCGCGGTCGCGATTACGGCTGTAAGAATGGCGGGTATGGGGAGCAAACGTATCAAGGCTTCTCACCTCCTTGGCGCCGCCCTGATCCGGCAGAGGCGTTGATCAGTCCTCTCGCGGGCGAAGTATTTCAAGATCGCCGCAGTATAGGGTGGCCCGCCGGATATGACAGGCGGCGAAGACGTGGCGCCCCGCTTAGGCACTATCGAGGGTCCGGAACGAAAAAACGCCGACGAGGCCAACCCCGCCGGCGCTTCTGCTGGTCGTACAGGAAACCGTCGCGCTTATTCAGCGGTCAGCGCACCCGCTGAGCTGCGGCCCTGTCGATCGGTCTCCATCTCGTACGAGACTTTCTGACCGTCGTTCAGACCGCTCAGGCCGGCGCGTTCAACGGCGGAGATGTGCACAAACACGTCCTTGCCGCCGTCATCAGGCTGAATGAAACCATAACCTTTGGTGGCGTTAAACCACTTTACAGTGCCGCTCGGCATCTGTTTCTCCTCACTTGTCGCCGCCCGCAGCATGCGGCGGCCTCGGCGCAGTCGCATCGAAGAACTGCGTCGAAGAAAGACGGGCAGCGAGTTCGGTAGCAGTTCAGCGCGAATGAAGGGATGCATAGTTCAACCCCAAAATGCAAGCGACGCTGTTGTGACACTTAAAATTGCCTTATTTCGCGCCGTCCGGCGCCGCTCGCGCAGGTCAGCGCGCTTTCCATTCCGGGCCATCAAGGGTAAACCGCTGCGCTAACGCCCAACCGGGCCAACAGAAACGACAATCGCTCGCTCGACTGCATTTCCTTCGGAGGGATCCATGCGCCTCGCCACCCCGCTACTCGCCATCGCTTCCATGATCGCCGCCGCGTTCGGACCCGCATCCGCGCTGGCGGAGGACAAAACCAAGCTGGAGATCGGCTATATGCCGATTCTCCCCGTCTCGCAGCTTTTCGTCGGATTGGAGGAAGGCTGGATCGCGGAGGCCGGAATCGAGCCTGATCTGGTGCAATTCCAGAACGGCCCGGCGATGGTGCAAGCGTTGATCGCCGGCCAACTGGACGTCGCCTATTTCGGCATCGGCCCGGCGATGGTCGCGCGCGCCAAGGGCGCGGACATCAAGGTCGTCGCCTCCAACATCGTCGAGCAGATCAGCGTGATCGCGCTGGATGATCTGGCCACCTCCTTCGAGGCGGGCGATCTGGCGGGCGGCTTCAAGCGGTTCGAGGAGACCCATGGCCGCAAGCCGGTGATCGCCACGTTCCCGGTCGGCTCTGTGCCGGAGACTGTCTTCAGCTACTGGCTGGTCAAAGGGCTCGGCATCGATCCGAAATCCATCGACATCGTCTATCAGGGCGCGGCGCAGGTGCAGCAGTCGCTGCTGACCGGAGCCGTGGACGGCGCGGCGATTCTGGAGCCGGTCGTCTCCATCGTCGGGGCCAAGATCGAGGGCGCGAAAGTCATCGCCTCCGGATCAGAGCTCTTCCCCGGCCAGCCGGGCGCCGTGCTGGCGGTGCGCGAGGGCGTGATCGCCGATCATGAGGCGCTGGTGCAGGCGTTGGTCGCCTCCCACGCCAATGCGACGGAGAAGCTGAAATCCGACACCGCCGGCGCCGCTGCGGACGCCGCGAAATATGTCGGCGGCGGTCGGCTTGACGTCGCCATCGTCGAGACGGCGGTGAAAAACTCCGCCCATGGCTGGATCGCCGATCCGAATTTCATCATCCCGGGCGCGACCACGATGCGGGACTTTCAGGCTGAGGTCGGCACGCTGAAAGCGCCGGTCAATCTGGACGAGCTGTTCGAGACCCGGTTCTACGACGCGCTTCCGAAATAGAAGCGACATGGGGGCTTTCGACAGGCTCCTTGCGACCCGCGCCGGCCGCGTCGCTCTGGGCGTCGCCGGCGTGGTGCTGTTTGTCGCGCTCTGGAAGGCGGCGCATGATTTTGAATGGGTGCGGCGCGGCACCATGCCCGACCCGTTCGCCCTGCCCGCCGCGTTGATCGACGAATGGAGCTCCGGCCGGCTGCTGCCCGCGATCGGCGCCAGTCTGATCCACTATGTCTGGGGCCTGTCGCTGGGCACGGGACTGGGTTTTCTGGTGGGCCTAGCCGCCGCCACCATCCGCAGTTTCGACGCGCTTCAGGCCTATCTGGCGCGGATCCTCAGGCCGATCCCGCCGCTCGCCTGGGTGGTGTTCGCCATCGCGTGGTTCAAGGTCAGCCATGCGGGCGCCGCCTTTGTCATCGCCATCGGCGTTTTCTGGGTGAATTATTTCGCCACCTACTCGGCGGTGCGCAACATCGATCCCCGCTACTACGAACTGGCCCGCGCCTTCGGGCGCGGCGGGTACCTGGCGCGGGCGCTGACCGTGACGCTTCCGGGCGCGGCGCCCGGTACGCTGGCGGGCGTACGCACCGGCGTTGGACAGGCTTGGATGACGTTGATCGCGGCCGAACTTCTGGGCGTGCCCGGCATGGGGCAGGAGATGAACTCCGCCGCCGGCGTCGGCGCCTATGAGGCGGTGGTGATCTATATGCTGGCGATCTCCGCCGTTTATGCGGTCAGCGATCTGATATTTGGCCTCGCCGAGCGCCGGGCGCTTCGGTGGCGGCCATGAACGGTGAGAACAGCGAGGATGCTCGCGAAACGGTTTTGCAGATCGAGGATCTGGCGTTTCGCTATCCCGGCGCGCCGCAACCTGTGGTCGCCGGTCTGGACCTGAACGTGAAGGCGGGCGAATTCGTCGCCATCGTCGGCGGCTCTGGCGTCGGCAAATCTACGCTGCTCAGATGCGTCATGGGTCTTATCCAGCCGGAGGACGGCGCCATTCGAATGGCGCATGAGCAGACGCCGGGGCGTCGCCGGCGCTCGATCGTGTTTCAGGACGGGCGCCTGATGCCGTGGCGCAAGGTGCGCGCCAATATCGAATACGGGCTGGAGGGGCTTGGCCTCAGCCGCGCGGAGCGCCGCGAGCATGTCGACGCCGCGCTCTCCCTGACCATGCTCAGCGAGCTGGCGGAGCGATGGCCGCACCAATTGTCGGGCGGCCAGCAGCAACGCGCCGGCATCGCGCGCGCGCTGGCGGTTCGCCCCGATCTGCTGTTGATGGACGAGCCCTTCAGCGCGGTGGACGCGATCACCCGCCAGACCCTGCAGGATGAGTTGATCCGGATCTGGCAGGCGAGCGGCGCCGCCGTTCTCTTCGTCACCCACGACATCGGCGAGGCGATCTATCTGGCCGACCGAGTAGTGGTGTTGGGCGGTTCGCCTGCGCATGTGGTCTTTGACGAGGTCGTGCCGACCGAGCGCCCGCGCAATCGCGAGGACGATAAGCCCTATCTCTTCGCCGCCAAAGTCGCCGACGCGCTTTAAGGGAGGCCGCCATGTCCGACGTGATCCGCTTGCTGATCCACGCGCCAACGGCAGAGGCGCTGGCTCGCGCCCGTTCAAACGCCCGAAACCTGCTGGCGGCGGCGCCCGGCGCAACGGTGGAGATCGTGGCGAACGCCGCTGGCGCCCGCGCCGCGATCGAGGGGCCTGCGACCGTTGCGGGAGAGACCGTTCCGATCCTCTGCCGCAACTCCATCGTTAATCAGGGCCTTACCGCGCCGGAAGGCGCGCCCACCGTCGAAGCCGCAGTGCTCCACATCGCACGGCGACAGGCCGAGGGCTGGGCCTATATGCGGGCCTGACTGGATAGCGACGAACGTGGGTCGGCGATGACTGATGCCTATGAAAGATACGCCGTTTACTGGGCGCCGGAACGCGGATCAGCGCTGGCCGCCTTCGGTGCAAACTGGCTCGGCTGGGACGTGGAGACCGCCTCAGACGCGCCACGAATGCAGGTCGACGGTCTGCCCGCCCCGATAGTAGATCTAACGGTCGCGCCGCGCCGCTATGGCTTTCACGCGACGCTCAAACCCCCGTTTCGGCTGGCGGAAGGATGCGACCGCGCCGGGCTGGAACAGGCGGTTGAAGCGCAATCCCACGAGATCACGGCGTTCGATGCGCCGCCGCTGGCGCTGCATGCAAAGTATGGATTCCCTGCTCTGTCGCCCCATGCGCCTTGTCCTGAGTTGGATGCGCTCGCCGCAGGCTGCGTCACCGAACTGGACGGATTTCGCGCGCCGCCCTCGGACGCGGAGCTGGAGCGTCGGCGCGCCGCCGGGCTCTCTGATCGGCAGGAGGCGCACCTGATCCGCTGGGGATATCCTTACGTTCTGGAGGAGTTTCGGTTTCACGTCACGCTGGCCGGAAAGCTGCCTGCGAAGCATTGGACCAGCTTCGCCGCGGCTCTTCGCCCCCATATCTCTGACGTCGTCGGGGCGCCTTGGCGCGTGCGGGAGATTTGCCTGTTCGGCGATCCGGGCGCCGGCCTTCCCTTCCATCTTCTAAAGCGCTTCCCGCTTTCGGGGTAAACCAGCTAGCGGCTCGGAAGCAGGCGTGTCACACCGGACGAGATCCCCGCTTGACTGTTACAATGTAACATATATACCGGCCGCTCCAAATCCTAGGAGCGATTCATGCCGCAGCGTTCACGCGTCTCGTCCCGTGCATTTCTTTTGGCGATGGCCCTCGCCGTCCCGTCATTTTCCGGCGCTCAGGCCGATGACATCATGGTGGCCGCGTCCATCGCGCCGGTTCATTCGCTCGCCATGTTGGCGGCAGGCGACCGCGCAACGGTCACGCTGTTGGTACCGCCCGAGATTTCGCCGCACGACTTCGCCATGAAGCCGTCCACAGCGCGGGCCTTATCTGAATCCGATTTGGTCATCCGTGTCGGCGCGGGCTTGGACGGGTTCCTTGAATCTTCGATAGAAACGTTGAGCGGCGACGCGCAAGTAGTCACGCTTGGCGAGATTCCGGGAGTGGAGTTGCTGCCGTCGCGCACCAAAACCCATTGGGAAACGCATGACGACGAAGCACATGATGAGAGCCACGGCGATAACGATGACGATCATCACGCGGATGGCGACGCCGAGGCGCATGAATCGTCGGAGGAGAATGCGCATACCGAACACGATGAAGAGCACGAAGACGACCACCACGACGCGCATGACGATCATGACGAGCACAGCCATCATGACCATCACGATCATGGCCCCAACGACCCACATCTCTGGCTGGATCCGGCCAACGCCCGTGTCGGACTGGCGGCCATCTCTGAGGCGTTGAGCAAACTCGACCCGGCGGGCGCAGATGTCTACGCAGCCAACGCCGCAGCGGCGGACGCAAAGCTCGCGGAACTGCAGTTGCGCATGGCGGAGCGTCTGGGCCCGGTGTCTGACCGTCCTTACGCCGTGTTCCACGACGCCTACCAATATCTTGAGCATCGGTTCGACCTGACGGCGCTCGGTTCGATCTCGGGTATCGACGGCGCTGCGCCAAGTCCCCGCCGCCTGCGAGAGATTCAGGCGTCGATCCGCGAGTCCAACGCCGTCTGCGTCTTCTCCGAACCGCAGTTCGACACACGTCTCCTCGAAGCCGTCACAGAGGGCACCGGGGCCAAGAACGCGGTTCTGGACCCTCTGGGCGCGACGATTCCGCCCGGGCCCCAACAGTATATCGGCACGATGGACGCGCTGACCGACAGTCTCGCCAATTGCTTGAAGTGATCTAGCCGCCGGGGGCGAACACCGGATGGATCAGACGGTCGCCCTCGGTCACGCCAAGCTCTTCGGCCACGCCGCCATTGATCTCCAGCACGCCGCGCACCACGCCGCCGGACGGGATGGAACGGGTCGAAAACGGCGTCGTCCGCCGGGCGATGTTGATGATCACGCCGGCCGCGTCGGCATAGAGGATATCAAGCGTCAGAGGGGTGTTCTTCATCCAGAACGCAGCCTCTTGCGGCGGATCGTAGACGAACAGCATCCCCGCGTTCCGCGCCATCTCGCGGCGGTGCATCAGGCCGCTCGCGCGCTCCTGTGGATCATCGGCGATTTCGATATCAAAGACGTGGGATCCGGTCGCCGATTCAACGGTGATCGTGGTCTGCTCGGCATAAGAAATTTGCGGAGTCGCGAGACAGATCAGCGCCAGGCACACAATCGCAACCGCCCTCAGCGCGACCGGCGTCCTTCGGCGATTCAAGATGAGATCCTCAGCCGGGTCCGTTGGACGATCCCAGAGCCGCTTCCCAGGTGCGAAGCTCAACCGCCATCAGGCCGCGGGGACCGTCGGTCGTGCGCACGGCGATACCCTCGCCCGGCATCAGGTCGTTGAACCCACAGCGGCGCAGCGTCTCCATATGCACGAAGACATCGGCGGAATCGCCGAAGACGTTCACGAAACCAAAGCCCTTGAGCTTATCGAACCATTTGACCCGCGCCGCGAGCAACTCGCTGGCGCCTTCCAGGTCCACCGCCAGCTCGGACGGACGGATGTCGGAAATCTGCTCCCTGGCGGGCGCATCCGCGTCCTCAACCTCGATCAGTTCGACAGCCTGCAGGCCGCGGTCGCCCTGCACGACGCGCAGAGACACCATCGCGCCCTCGGGAATGGAAACCCGTCCTGATGCTTTGACACAGCTCGCATGGAGGAGAATATCGCGGTCTCCGCCATCGGGTACGACGAAACCGTAGCCCCGGTCAGCGTCATACCACTTCACTTTACCGGTGCGGATATCTGAATCCGATTGGCTCTCACGCGCGATCAACACTGCTATTCCCACTCAACTCCTAATAGCGTCCAATTCGGACGCCGTTTACAATTGGCATTGTCACCCAATACGCAACCGTGACGCAAACTGTTTAGTTCGCAGTCAAAAATGACAATATCAGCGTTTGGGTCCCAGACTAAGGCCATAATGCGAATATCGACTATACAGAACCAGATGCGCCGCATTGAACTTTTTTTTCAGGAAAGCCCTCTATGCCCCTGACTGCGTTGCGAAAAAGACTCTCTGCCAGCATGCTGTCCTTTCGTTTGAAACGAATTGGCGCGCAAAAAAAACGCGGATCTTCGCCGCAATTGTGGCGAATCACGAGCGTCATTCCCGCGGCGCTGGCGATCGCGGTCGCCGGATGCGCCTCGGATGGCGGCGCGGGCAAACAAGGACGAAACCTCGGTGAACTGGGGCTTCAGCAACTGGTTTTGCCCGCCGCGCCGCCCCTGATCGAAGCGCAGGATGCGGAGGATGTCGACCGCGCGAAGCGACTTGCCGCGCGATATGATCGGCGGCGATTAGAGCGGCAGCGCCGGACAAGGCTGATCGAGGCGGTGCAGACCCCGCTGCTCTACGAGGCGCCGGCCGGCCAGCGTTTCCTCTCAGCGCCAGGCGCTCGAGCGCTGGCGATCGGGTATCCTCCACGGATCTGCCCTGCGATTGGACTGGCGACCTCGACGGAGCCGGCGCCGCGGGCGGAGACCGCCGCAAGCGCGCTGAATGGCTGTCTGGCGAAGCTGGAGCAAAGCGGCGCCAGCGACGAGTGCGGTTGCCGTCTTGTGGCTTTGGACGACACGTTGTTGGCTGAGCAGGCCGCCTTCGCCTACGCCAGAGGCGTCACCGCGCAATTCGTCGGCGGAGAGAAGGCGTTGGCGACCACCCTGATCGCCGAAGAGCGATCTGAGGAGGATGGTTCCGGCGATGTGCGGATCTGGTTCCTCGACGCGTTGGGCCCGCGCGCGGTGGCCCGACTGACCGAGGCAGGCGAGGCGGAGCTGGCGGTGCTGGAGGGGCCGAATGGGGACCTCTCGGCCAGCAACTATTATCGCGGGCGTTGGGAATCTGAAGGGTTCCGGCGCGGTCGCCTGGCGGAAAAGCTCTATCTTGAGGATGAGGATGGCGAACGGCTGATCGCCCTGATCGGCTATTCCCCAGCCGAGCTCGCCGCGCGCGAGGATGAACTGGAGGTCTGGTACGATTAGGACGGCTGCTCTGTGCGATCGCGATGCAGAGTGCATGGTAAGCTAACCAGACGCTCAACTACGGCATCTTAGATCTGGTTCCGACACCCTAGAACTCATCTTCCTCAAAGAGATCGATCGGAGGAACAAATGGATATTCAAGTATTTATTGGTTGGGACAGCGCCCACCAAATTGCGTCTCAAGTCTGCTCGCATTCGATCCTTAGACGGGCTTCGTGCAGTGTCCAAATAAATTTCCTAAAACTTGACGAATTGAGGAGTGCTGGCGCGTATTGGCGTAGTTCCGACCCTCTAGCGTCGACTGAGTTCACTTACTCGCGATTTCTGACGCCATATTTGACAGCCTACAAAGGGACGGCCGTTTTCTGCGACAATGACTTTCTTTGGCTGGACGACATCGCGAAGATGATATTGGAGGTCAGGACAGACGCATCTGTTTCCTGCGTCAAGCACAATTACCAACCGACTGAAAAGACGAAGATGGATGGCAGAATCCAGTCCCAGTATCCTCGTAAAAACTGGTCTAGCCTGATGATATTCGACTGCGCCGCGTCGGCGTGTCGACGGTTAAATCCTGAATTGGTGAACTCCTCAACGGGCGCATATCTGCATCAAATGCAATGGGCGGATGACGAAGACATCGGCGATGTCCCTTCGCGTTGGAACTGGTTGGAAGGCTGGAACGAGAAGCCATCGGAAGGAGTTCCAGGAGCCGTCCATTTCACTCGTGGAGGACCGTGGTTGGAAACATGGAAAAAGGTAGAATATGCGGATCTCTGGATAGCGGAGCGTGAAGATTTCCGACGGAGGCCACTACACTATAAGATGCTATGAAGAACGCCATTTTGATAGGCGCCGCCAAAGACATGTCGATCGATATTTCGGGTGGACGGCTGAACTTAGAAAACCTCGCTGCTTTCGTCGATGGTTGTGACGTCGTAATTCGCCTTAATGACATTAAGAATAGAGAGTCCGTCGGCATAGGCACTAAGACGGACATTTTAGGCATCATGAATTGCGGCAAGCCAAGTCAGCGCTATTCGAGCAAAAGGATTAATTTTGGCCCGACATCGCGTCCGGATGAAGTGGTATTCATGGTATCCAACGCGGAAATGCCCGAGATGCGTCGCTCTCGCCGGAAGAATAGCGACCCCTTTCATGGAGTAAACGCCGCCCGCTCAATACTCGCGAGGCAAGGCTGGGAATGCCTTCCGAACAGCTACGTAAATCCAATCCTTCAGATGAACCTCACACGAATGATTCGAAGGGCGTCGGGATCGAGTGCAATGACGAGTGCAGGGCTGCGTATGATATGTCATCTACTAACGACATCTCGATTTGCTTCACATAGCGTATTCGTAGCCGGATTCACCTTCCAAGGTTGGAATGGCCATGCGTTCTCAACCGAGTCGGCCCTTGTGCAAAAGTGGCGAGATGAAGGGCGAATATTTATTCCACCCACGCCCAAGTAATGCCCAATTAAACACATGAGCGATAACCAGGAAATGTGGCTTCCGCGACACCCCATCGATGCTATCAGACTGGTACGATACTCCGACGCTTAGATGTTGATTTCTCACGAGGATGAGCTGGAGGTCTAGTACGACTAGGACGGCTGTCCTGCGCGCGCGACGCCTACCCCGTCAATGCCGCCGCGTGATGGCGCAGATGCGCCTCCATGAAGGTGGCGATGAAGAAATAGGAATGGTCATAGCCCGGGCGCATGTTGATCTTGGCCTTCTGACCGGCCCGCGTGCAAGCCTCGCCGAAGAGATGCGTCTTGAGTTGCTCGTCCAGAAAATTATCCGCCGCGCCCTGATCGATCAGCACCGTTCCGGGCAAGCGCGCGCCGCCGTCCAGCAGGGCGCAGGCGTCATGGGCCGCCCATGCTGCGTGTTCCGCGCCAAGATAAGCTCCCAGCGCCTTCTCCCCCCAAGGGCAATTCATCGGGGAGACGATCGGCGAGAACGCGCTGACGGAGCGGAACACGCCCGGATTGCGGAGCGCGATGGTCAGCGCGCCATGTCCGCCCATCGAATGGCCCGTCAGGCCCAGCGCGTCCATGCGGATCGGAAGGTCGTCGCGCAACAGCTGCGGCAGATCCTCGCAAATGTACGAATACATCCGAAAATGCGGGGCCCACGGGGCCTCGGTGGCGTCGACATAGAACCCCGCGCCTTGGCCAAGATCATAGGCGTCGTCATTGGCGACGCCCTCGCCCCGCGGCGAGGTGTCGGGCGCGACAAACGCCAGACCCAGTTCCGCGCAGATCCGTTGAGCGCCCGCCTTCTGGGTCACGTTGTCTTCGGTGCAGGTCAGGCCTGAGAGATAGATCACCGCAGGGACTGGCCCGGCCTCGGCGGCGGGCGGCAAGAATACGGCGACCCGCATTGGCGTTCCGGTGGCGGCGCTCTGATGCTCCACCGTCAATTGGCGGCCGCCGAAAGCCAGGGTTTCCGAGACGATTTGCATGCGGGCGACTCCTCAATGACTGACGCCGCGCAGACTGCCCGCGCCAGCGGGCCATCGCAATAGTCTGCGGCGACCCGCGCAGGACTGGCCGATCGCAGACGCCGCGTCTAGACTGGGCCCTTCCCTTACGATGCGTGGTTCCGATGTTCACAGGCGCGCTGGCCAGCCGCGACTACCGCTTTTTCCTGCTTGGAAACCTCTTCACGCTGAACGGCGTGTGGATCGAGCGGATCGTGCTCGGCTGGCTGGCCTGGGACCTGACGAACTCCGTCGCCTGGACCGGCGCCATCGGCTTTTTGCTGTTCGGCCCCACGATGGTGGGGGCGCCTTTCTTCGGCGTGCTGGCGGACCGGGTCGATCTGCGCAAGGCGATGATGCTGGCGCAGGGGCTGCAATTGCTCTGGGCCAGCGCGCTGACTACGATGCTGATCTTCGACGTTCTGACAATCTGGCGGCTTGCGGCGATCGGATTGATGATCGGCGTCACGGCAAGCGCCTATCACCCGGCCCGGATGGCGCTTGCGCCGCTGCTGGCGCCGAAAGAGTTTCTGGCGCAGGTGGTGGCGCTGGGCGCGGTGAACTTCAATCTCTGCCGCATGACCGGCCCGGCCATCGGCGGATTGCTGATCTCGCAGTTCAATGTGGAGACCGCGGCGGCGACTTCGGCGGTTGGCTTTCTGCCGGTGATCATCGCCCTCGGCCTCGCCCGTCCGCGCGACCGGTTCGAAGGCGGGAAGGAAGCCGAACGCCGCGCCTTCCTGACCGCCCTTGCCGATGGCGCGCGCCACGCGATCGAGCGCAGATCGGTGACGCTGGCCTTTGCGATCACGCTATCCTCCGCCGTCACCGGACGCGCGGCGACCGAGCTTCTGCCCGCCATCGCCGACGGCTTGTTTACTCGCGGGGCGTCGGGGCTGGGTCAGATGACGGCCGCAGTCGGGGCCGGCGCCGTCATCGCCACGCTCCTGCTGGCTGGACTAAAAGACGCGCGGCGATGCCTGCCGTTGGTGACGCCGGTGGCGGCCTTCGCCTCCTGCGCGCTGACCGTCGCGATGGGCAACGCGCCCGTGTGGCTGCTGGCGCTGATCATCGCGTCGGGGCTGGGTTTCTTCGCCTCGATGGTGGGCGTCGGCGCGCAAACCATCGTGCAGCTCTCGGTCGAGGAAGGCTATCGCGGCCGGGTGATGAGCCTATGGACCGTCGTCGGCTTTGGCGGCACGGCGCTGGGCACGTTAGGGCTCGGGGCGCTGGCGGACCTGATCGGGATCGGCGCGGCCTATGCGGCCTTCGGGGTCGTTTCGGCGGCCGGCCTCTCATTCGCGCTGCTGCGCGACTGGCGGCGGGCCTAAGCCGTGGGATCTCGACTAGCACCAGGTTCGGATTGCGGGACTATATCTAAAAGACCGCGATCAATCGCCGAACTCCATTGGCAGCGCCGGATCGCTGCTCCAATCAAAAAGCGACCCGTCATAGAGCGCTACGTTTTCATATCCCGCCACTATCAAAGCAAAAAAAAGCGAACTCGCCGCAATGCCGCCGCCGCAATAGGGATAGATCTGTTCGGCAGCGTCGAGCCCATGGTCAGCGAATGTCGCCTGTAGAACATCGATTGACCTAAGTCCGCCGGTTTCGTCTGCAATAAGATCGTTGGCTGGGATGTTGATACTGCCTGGGATGTGGCCCCGCCGACCGAAAACCTGATCACCCTCGCCGCGAAAGAGTTCCGGGGACAAAGCGTTGACCGAGACAAGCGACGTGTCCGATGTTGATCGGATCATGTCGCTTCGTGTCGCAATAAATCGCTCATTCCGTTCGCAACGGATGCGCGTCGGATTGATAGTTCGCGTCGAATTGTCTGTTGGCAGCAGTTCGGATCGCCATCGTTCGATTCCTCCGTCGAGCACTCGCACATCGCGCAAACCAGACGCCGAAAGCGACCACCAGACACGATGGGTCACCCAATCTCCCGCAAATCCATAAAGCACGACGGTCGAATTCTGGCCGACGCCAAGGCGGCTGATCAACGCGCCGACATCCTTCGACGGCGCCAGCATGAACGGCAAGCTTGCATGGCGATCGCAAAGATCTTCGACAAGATGGAGATAGAGCGCCCCCGGAATGTGGTCCTGCTCCCATGCGCGCCGTTCACTGCGCCAGATGGACGGACCATCCGGCTGGGGTTCGCGCGTGAGACGACAATCCAAGATCTGTATGTTGGATTCGCCTAGCCGCTCAAAGAGCCAATTCGGTGAAACGAGTATATCCGGCCGCGGCGTCATCATTTTGGCTGAGTTTCACTCCCATGGTTTGGCGCGAAGTCTAGCACAGGATGCAATCACGCCCGCAGCCACCGCCGCCAACTTGCCATCGCGACAATCCACATCAGAACAGCCCCTGCCGCCTCGAAGTGTCCTTTTGTGGCGGTTAGAAAATTGAGAGTCTTGAATCTGCGGCATAGCGCTTCGCCAATCCGCATCGTGCCGAACAGACGGCTGCTCATCGCGTTCTATCGGGCTTCAACTCTATAACGATTGTCTGGAAAATCAGCCGGTTCAGCAGGTGATATTCGAAGCCCAATTGACCGATGACGGTTTGAAAGGCCGCGCAGCGTCGCCGGGAGTGGACCGGGAAGCGCACCTCCTCGAATCCTCGAGACCGCAGCCAGTCGAGAACGGCTTTCAGAAATGGCTTCGCATAGAGCCCGCGAATGGATTTCGGGCTTATCGCGCTGACAAAGTGCCGGACGACAAAGCGTTTTGAGACGCCGAAATTGCGGCGCGCAGCCACCAGTTTGAACGCCAGCCGGCCGCGACGCCATTTGCCCGGGCGCTTCTCGTCGGGATAGCGGACGAAAACCGCGCCGCTCAGAAAGTAGCGGCTGCTCGCCCGGATCTTGATCGATGTGACGGCCTGCGCGAAGTCATCTGGCGCGGGGGCGACCCAGCAGCGGTTCAACTCCTCTTTGGAGACCCGGAGATTGGGGGATCGCTTTCTCCCGGACTTACCCATGATCTACCCTGGCGAACCGCCCCTTACCTCGACCCCTTCAAGGCTATCATTCCAACCCTTCCGAACGGCAACCGTTTTTGGGCGCACGCACCATCCAAAGGAGGTGAGCGGCGCGAGGATCTCGCGCCGCCCATTGTCATTCCCGCCGACGCCTACTCGGCGGCGCCTTTCACCTGCTCGACGGGCATATAAAGATCCCCGCCCTCGCGGTACTTCTTGGCCATCTCCTCCATGCCCTCCTTCTGCGCCTCGGTGGAAAACTCGGCGCGGATGTCGTGGCTGATGCGCATGGAGCAGAATTTCGGCCCGCACATGGAGCAGAAATGCGCCACCTTATGCGCGTCTTTCGGCAAGGTCTCATCGTGGAAGGACCGCGCCGTATCCGGGTCGAGCGAGAGGTTGAACTGGTCCTCCCACCGGAACTCGAACCGCGCGCGGCTGAGCGCATCGTCGCGGATCTTCGCCGCCGGGTGGCCCTTGGCGAGGTCGGCGGCGTGGGCGGCGATCTTATAGGTGATCACGCCGACCTTCACATCGTCCCTGTCGGGCAGGCCCAGATGCTCCTTCGGCGTCACGTAGCAGAGCATCGCCGTGCCGAACCAGCCGATCATCGCGGCGCCGATGCCGGACGTGATGTGGTCATAGCCCGGCGCAATGTCCGTGGTGAGGGGCCCAAGCGTGTAGAACGGCGCCTCGCCGCAAACCTCAAGCTGCTTGTCCATATTCTCCTTGATCTTGTGCATCGGCACATGGCCGGGGCCTTCGATCATCACCTGGCAGTCCTTCCGCCACGCGATCTGGGTCAGCTCGCCCAAGGTCTCCAGCTCGGCGAATTGCGCCGCGTCATTCGCGTCGTCGATCGATCCGGGCCGCAGGCCATCGCCCAGCGAGAAACTCACATCGTAGGCGCGGCAGATGTCGCAGATCTCCTCGAAATGTTCGTAGAGGAAGCTCTCCTTGTGGTGATGCAGGCACCATTTCGCCATGATGGAGCCGCCGCGAGAGACGATGCCCGTGGTCCGATCCGCGGTCAGAGGCACATAGTGCAGGCGCACGCCCGCATGGATGGTGAAATAGTCGACGCCCTGTTCAGCCTGTTCGATCAGCGTGTCGCGGAATACTTCCCAGGTCAGGTCCTCGGCGATGCCGTTCACCTTCTCCAGCGCCTGATAGATCGGCACGGTGCCGATCGGCGCCGGGGAGTTGCGGATGATCCACTCGCGAATGTTGTGGATATTGCGCCCGGTTGAGAGGTCCATGACCGTATCTGCGCCCCAGCGCAGCGCCCAGACCATCTTGTCCACTTCCTCGGCCATCGAGGAAGTCACGGCCGAGTTGCCGATATTGGCGTTGATCTTCACCAGCAAGTTCCGGCCGATCGCCATCGGCTCGATTTCCGGGTGATTGATATTAGCCGGGATGATCGCGCGGCCGCTTGCGACCTCGTCCCGCACGAACTCCGGGGTCACGAAATCAGGGATCGAGGCGCCAAAGCTCTCACCGTCGCGCTCCAGCTTTTCCTTCAGCTGCTTGCGGCCCAGATTCTCGCGGATGGCGACGAACTCCATTTCCGGCGTGACGATCCCCGCGCGGGCGTAGGCGATTTGGGTGACCGCCTTGCCGTCCCTGGCGCGCAGCGGCGGGCGAATGCCGGGAAATTCCGGCGTCAGGCGCTCGCCAGAGACAAAGCCGTTATCCTCGGGCTTCACTTCGCGCGGCGCATATTCCTCAACATCGCCCCGCGCCTTGATCCAGCCCTCGCGCAACGGCGCCAGGCCGGAGGCGATGTCGATGGCCACATCCGGGTCGGTGTAGGGGCCGGAGCTGTCATAGACGGTGACGGGCGGCTCGCCCGATGTCGGATGCACGGCGATCTCTCGCATCGGCACGCGAATTTCCGTGTGGCGTTCCCCGGTCTTGTAGACCTTGGTCGAGGCCGGCAACGGCCCCTCGGTGACGGTTGGCGTAATGGCGTCCATCTTTGGCACTCCCTGATCGGTTGGTGGCCGACCCGGTCTGCGCTGACGGAGGGGGAGTTTGTGCCGCATATCAATGGGAGTGAGACCCCGATGCGGCGCGCCCTTCCTTCGCCAGTGCTAACTGGATCAGGTTCAAAGGGTCGCCGCGCCGGCGCATACGCACCATATCGACGTCTCAGCTCCTCAGGCGGAGCACCCCTGGCTAGTGCGGAGCAGTTGGCGCGAGAGGTCGCGCGGAGTCAACCTCAAGGGGAAGCCATTGCGGCGCTAGAGCGCAGGCGCCTCAGTTCTCTTCGTTGCCGCCGAGCGTGACGACTTGAACGGGTTTCTTCTCAGGGCCGCCAACCGTCGGATCACCGTCGTCCTCATCATCCTGGTCGTTGACGTTTTGACCGGGGGTCGTGTGATCCTTCAGAACGACGCCTTCGAATTCCTTGTCCACGTCGTCATCGAATTCACTGACATTATCGTCGTTGGGATCGCCTCCGCCATTGATCTGGCCGTCAACATTGGCGTGATGAATGATTTTCGGATGCAGGACATGGGGCGCAGCGGAGTTGTCGCTGATGTCCGAGTTGGCGTCATCTTCCGGATCGTCGGGAAGGATGGTTTCGTCCACGCCTTCATTCAAATTCGGCGCTTTTCTCTTGGTTTGTAGGTCCTTCAGGTCGACTTTTCCCGACGTCAACTTGTGATGGTCAATGAAATTGTGCTGCCACTGGATCGCAATTGCCTCGTCGTTAGCGATCTGCGCGGGATCATCTTTATCCATTCCTTCGTCTTCCAGCCCGTCAGGATCGTTCCCCTTGGTCTGAAGGTCTTTCACATCGACCTTCCCAGACGTCACCTTGTGCTGGTCGATGAAATTGTGCTGCCACTGAATCGCGATCGCCTCGTCGTTCGCAATGTCGATAGAGTTCTGCTTTCGCCCGCCTGGCTCAGCGCCGCCCTTCTCTACGAAATCGTTGGGCGGATTCTTCGGCATATCGGCGATGAGCTTTTGATCGACGAGCGAGCCCTTCCCAACGGCCGCCTGCAACTGTTCGGGCGACGCCTTTTCGACGAACGCCTTGATGTCGTTGAAGCGCAGATCGAGATTTCTGATCTGATTGCGGTCGGCGTCGATGAATTTCTTGAAGTCGCTCTTCCCGCCGGGCGGCGTGGCGGTCATGGAGGTGATCATGTCTTGCTTGACCTTACGCGCGACATCGATGCTTCCGGTCTTGAGATAGGCGAGCAAAGCGGCTTCGCGAATCTCCTGCCGAAGCGCCATCGCGCGCGTGTTTTTCTTGCCGAATGCGCGAATACCCGTCTTTCCAGCGCTGACTTTAAGAACGTCCTTCGCCAGGATTTTCAGATCGCCATGCTTGGCGCCCTTTTTTGGCAACAATTCCTGCATCGTTCGGCCGATCGCCTGAAACGAGTCATGGGAGGTGTTCAGCGCTGTATGTGCGAGGAAGCTCTGAAAGGCTTTGTTCCTGTTCTTCCACTTCGAGACCAATGAATTTACGGCGATCTTCATATCGGCGATCAGATCGGTGCGCTGGTACTTTCTGCCGTCAACCCTCAGGTCCCGGCCCCGATGCTGCTGAACCCTTGGCTTGAGCGCCGGGTCCTTTTTTTGCCTGATAGGGGCGTGCGAAACGACATCATCGTTCCCATCCATGCTGTCGATGCTGTGCGATCTCGTGACAATGTTTGAGGATATCAGATCGTCGCCCATGGAAAGCCTCCCTCAGTCATCCACATTCGTCGCGTCAGGCGAAATCGCCTCTCGATGGCGCGGGGTCGTCCGCCTCATCCGCCGACGCGCCGCCTGATTGGGTCGCTGCGTCGTCAGGCGCATCCGAATCTCCGTGATGCAGAAACTCGTTGATCGCCGCATTGACCTCTCCGGCCACCTCGAAGAGACCGAAAATCAAGGCGCTCAAGTCCTCCGCCGTGGCGCCTTCGAGCGGCAGCCGGTAACGCAACGCAAGGAAATCGGACATGCGATCCAGTCCGACAACCGCACCTCTGAGATGATCATCCAGAAGGTTAAGTTCAAGCAGCCACGCGAAAAGCGCTTCACGGTCGTGATGGCCCGCAGAAGTCAAAGGCGCATAGAGCATCAGCGCGCTAGACGCCTCATCGACCTGAATCGAAACTTCCTGGCCGCCGTCATGCTCTATCGTGCATTCGCCTTCCAGAAACTCCAATGGAGCGCCAAACTCCGCCGATACCGCTCGCAGCAGCGCTTCCGCCTTTTCCAGAGCATTCATCGCCCTCGCCTCCGCTCCAACAATCTCCGACTCCGAAAACATACGCATACTTGCATAAATCGGCCGGGCCGTCTTTGCCGCGCCGGCCGGCGCGTCGTCGAATCCAGCGTTCATCGGACTGCTTTTGAGGCGCTGTCGCGGCAAATTCCGTCCACCATGGACGCGAGGGCGCGAAGCCGCTATTGACTACCCGCTGCGACGTGGCGTCCTGCCGCGACGGGTTGTCATCAGCAAGGAAATCCGGCGAAGAGAGCCGCACCGATCAGGGCGAGAGAGCATGTCGAGAGAATTCTATCATTTCACCAGCGAGTCCGTTTCCGAGGGCCATCCGGACAAGTTGTGCGACCGGATTTCCGACGCCGTTCTCGACGCCTATCTGACCGAGGATCCGGAGGCGCGCGTGGCGTGCGAGAGCCTCTCGACCACCAATCGCATCGTCATCGCCGGCGAAGTTCGCGGCCCTGACTCCGTCATGGCCAGGGTGGAGGATATCGCCCGCGACGCGGTGCGCGACATCGGATACGAGCAGGAAGGATTCCACTGGCGGACGATGGAGGTGGAAAACCTACTCCACGCCCAGTCGACCGAGATCGCGCAGGGCGTCGACGCCTCCGGCGACAAGGATGAAGGCGCCGGCGATCAGGGCATCATGTTTGGCTACGCCGTGAACGAGACCAAAGAGTTGATGCCCGCGCCGCTGCAGTACAGCCACAACATTCTGCGCTCTCTGGCCGATGCGCGCCATTCGGGCGCCGAACCGGGCCTCGGGCCGGACGCCAAGGCGCAGGTCACGCTGCGCTACGAAGCCGGACGCCCGGTCGCCTGCACCTGCGTCGTAGTCTCAAGCCAACATTCAGACGATCTGAGCCAGGACGACGTCAAAGAGATCGTCCGGCCGCATATCGAAAAGGTCCTGCCCGACGGCTGGATGCCGCCCGAAAGCGAGTTCTATGTGAACCCGACCGGCAAATTCGTCATCGGCGGCCCGGATGGCGACGCGGGCCTGACCGGACGCAAGATCATCGTCGACACTTATGGCGGCGCAGCCCCGCATGGCGGCGGCGCATTCTCCGGCAAGGACCCGACCAAGGTCGACCGTTCCGCCGCTTACGCCGCGCGCTATCTGGCGAAGAACATCGTTGCGGCGGGATTCGCGGATCGCTGCGTCATTCAGCTGGCCTACGCGATTGGCGTCTCCAAGCCGCTCTCGATTTTCGTCGAGACCCACGGCACCGGGCGCATCATAGAAAGCAAGCTCGCGGCTGCGGCGGCCGAGGTGATGGATCTCAGCCCGCGCGGCATTCGCGAGCATCTGGAGCTCAACCGGCCGATCTATGCGCGCACCGCCGCCTATGGTCATTTCGGCCGCGAGCCCGAGGCCGATGGCGGCTTTTCCTGGGAAAAAGTCGACCTGGTTGACGCCCTCAAATCCGCGCTTACCTGACACCCGCTCAGAGCACATTCGACCAGACAGGACCCGTCATGACCGATTACGTCATCAAGGACATCGCGCTCGCCGATTTCGGCCGCAAAGAGATTGAGATCGCCGAGACCGAGATGCCGGGCCTGATGGCCTGTCGCGAGGAGTTTGGCGAGACCAAGCCGCTGAAAGGCGCACGGATCACCGGCTCGCTGCATATGACGATTCAAACCGCCGTGCTGATCGAGACGCTGACTGCGCTCGGCGCCGAAGTGCGCTGGGCGTCCTGCAATATCTTTTCGACCCAGGATCACGCCGCCGCAGCCATCGCCGCCTCCGGCGTGCCGGTTTTCGCGGTGAAGGGCGAGACGCTGGAGGAGTACTGGTCCTACACCGACAAGATCTTCCAGTGGCCGGACGGCGAGCCCAGCAACATGATCCTCGACGATGGCGGCGACGCATCAATGTACATCATCCTCGGCGCGCGCGCCGAGGCGGGCGAAGACGTGCTCTCGAACCCCGGCTCCGAGGAGGAGGAAGTGCTGTTCGCGCAGATCAAGACGCGTCTCGCCTCCAGCCCCGGCTGGTTCGCGAAACAGCGCGACGCGATCAAGGGCGTAACCGAGGAGACGACCACCGGCGTCAACCGGCTTTACCAGCTTATGGAGAAAGGTCTGCTGCCCTTCCCCGCCATCAACGTCAACGACTCCGTCACCAAGTCGAAATTCGACAACAAGTACGGCTGCAAGGAATCGTTGGTCGACGGTATCCGGCGCGGCACCGACGTGATGATGGCGGGAAAGGTCGCGGTGGTCTGCGGCTATGGCGATGTCGGCAAGGGTTCGTCGGCCTCGCTATCCGGCGCCGGCGCCCGCGTGCTGGTCACCGAGATCGATCCGATCTGCGCGCTACAGGCGGCGATGGACGGCTATGAGGTCGTCACGCTGGAGGACGCTGCCCCCCGCGCCGACATTGTCATCACCACGACCGGCAACAAGGACGTGATCACGATCGACCATATGCGCGCCCTGAAGGACATGGCGATCGTCGGCAATATCGGCCATTTCGACAATGAGATTCAGGTCTCGGCCCTCAAGAATCTGAAATGGACCAACGTGAAACCCCAGGTGGACATGATCGAGTTCCCCGACGGCAAACGCATGATCCTGCTGTCGGAGGGGCGCCTGCTCAATCTCGGAAACGCCACCGGGCATCCCAGCTTCGTGATGTCGGCCAGCTTCACCAACCAGGTGCTGGCGCAGATCGAGCTCTTCACCAAGGGCGGCGAGTACGGCAAAGAGGTCTATGTGCTGCCGAAGCATCTGGACGAAAAGGTCGCGCGGCTGCATCTGGAGAAGCTCGGCGCGTCGCTCTCGAAGCTGTCCGAAGAACAGGCGACCTATATCGGCGTCGAGACCTCGGGCCCCTACAAGCCGGAGCATTATCGCTACTAGGCGCATTGCGATGCGCGCCGCGTCCCATGGCGCGGTTGCGCGGTCCGTCCATGGGCGATAGGGCTGACATCGCATGAACGAGAATTCAGAGAACGACGCGCCGCGGCCTTCGGAGCCTGTCGAAGCGCCCGTCCCTTCCGATCCGGCGGAGACTCGTGATCCTTCGGCGCCGATGGAGGCGCCTGACCGCCGGCGGATCGTGCGGGAACGCCGCCGCAAACGGTTTGACGCGAAGATCGAGACGCGCAGCCAGTGGTGGCGCGCCTGGGTCAGCATGTTCTTCGTCGATCATGGATTCTTCCGATATATCTATCTGAACAAGCATCAGGTGGCGCCTGGCGTCTTCCGCGCGGCGCAGCCCGCCCCGCATCACATTCGAAAATTCGCCGAAGAGGGCGGTAAGACGGTGCTTTACCTTCGGCACGGGATCGAGTTCGGGTCCTGGCAGCTTGAAAAGGACGCCTGCGCGCGGCACGGTCTGAAACTGGTCCAGGTCAGTCTGAAGTCGCGGGAACTGCCGCCGCGGAAAATGTTGATCGAGCTCGCCAAGGTCTATCGCGCCGCCGAGCGTCCGGTGCTGTTTCACTGCAAATCCGGCGCGGACCGCACCGGGCTGGCCGGCGCGCTGTGGCGGCTGATCGTGGAGGAGTCCACGATCGAGGAGGCGCGGGAGCAACTCAGCCCTAAATACGGCCATTTCCGCAGCAGCCGGACCGGTATTCTGGATGCGCTGATCGACGCGTATGAGCGGGACTTTAAAGTGGAGTCCATGCCGTTCATGAAATGGGCGCGAAAAAAATACGACCCGGAGGCCATCGCTGCCGATTTCAATCCTACGTCCAGTTGGTCGTTCATCGTCGATAAGATTCTGCACCGCGAATGAAGCGAGCGGGGCGCGCCGGATCAGGCGGCGGACTGGGCCTGCGCCTGCGCCAGCTCTTGCGTCGTCACCTCAAGCCGCTTGGCGAGTTCGCGCATCACCTCGAGCCCCATATCCGGGAACTCGCGCAACAATTTCAGGAACACTTCCGACTGAATCCGTAGCGCGCGCACATCGCCTTTGGCGATGACGGAGGCCGTTCGCGGCACGCCGCGTATGATGGCGATTTCACCGAAGACCTGGTTTGGACCAAGAGTGCGCACAACCCGGTCGACCCCGTCGAACTCGACTACGATCAGCGCTTCGCCCTCCAACAGGACATAAGCGCAATCGCCCTCGTCGCCCTGCACGCATAGCCGCTCACCGTCGTGAAACACCTGTTCCTCGCTCAGAAACACAAGAAGTTTAAGCTCCTTGGGATCGATGGCGCGAAACAGCGGCACCGCTCGCAGCGCATCGACTTCGGATTCAAGAGCCAAGCCTAACCCCCTTCACTTCCTAATGCGCGGGCGCGCCTTCATTGCGCCGCCGCGCCGAGCGACTCGTCCACCGGGCCATCGTTCGCAATTCTCTCGTCACGTATCACGATCGCTCGCTCCAGGCGGCGCGCGCTGGCCTCGCTCGTCACGCCATAGAGTAGGCCGATATCACCTAATTGTGATATGACTAAATCGAACAGCTTCTCGTCGTCGTCATTGGCTGTTGCAGCCACGCCATCAAGCACCAGGAATCGCGGCCGGCGCACCAGCGCGCGGATCAATGCGAGACGCAGCCGGCTGGTCGACGACATCCCCGGTCCGCCGGAGGCGATCGGCGTATCCAGCGCGGCCAGCTTGACATCTTCCTCCAGATCCAAGTCCCGCAGGCCGACACGCAGGAATTCATCGATCTTACCCCACTTTTCGCGTCGGTTGAGACGGGGTTTACCGATCAGGAGATTGTCTCGCAGCGAGAGGCCGGGAATGTACTTGTCGGAATCGAATGCCACGAACCGATTGGGCTTCGCGCGCACAGGCTCAAACAAGTCCCGCGCCGCGAGGATGGCGGCGCGCCACTTGTCGTTCATCACACCCAGGCGGTGCCGGGCCGGGATCAGCTCAAACGCCACCCCCGCCAGTCGCGCCTTATGTTTGCGAGACAGCGCCTCCACGCCGCGTTGTTCGGCGCGCTGAGCGATGAGTTCGTATTCGGGCAAATCCTCCAGCCGGAAGAGGTTGAGGTCCTTCATCAGACGAGAATCGGCGGAGACGTTGCGCAGCAGTTCCGCCAGCGCGGCCACGACATCCAGCCCTATTCCCGCCAACGCCAGCTCGGCCTCCGTCCCTTCGAAGACCTCGCGCACCTCCGGGTCGTCATAGAGTTGCTTCAGCCTCGGAGGCGACCCTTTTGGCAGTGAGAACAGAGCGTTTTCGGCGACCGAGGCGTTCTCGTTGAACTGGTTCCGGTCCCAGAACTCCACCACATCGGCGACGCCCTCCTTGTCGCCGGCGCGCTCGGCCATAGCCACGCGCGCGCGGGTGATCGCGGCGGCGAGATCGGGCTGGGCCTCCTCATCGATGCTGGCGTTCAGGCCCAGCGCCCGCAACTCGCCTTCCAGCCCGAATGCATCGCACAGCTCGATCAGACGCGCGTCGAACTCTGCCGGGCCGTTGGCGTCGCAAAGACCGTAATCGGTCCAGTCAAGTTCGCTGTCTACATCCAGATTGGCGGTCCGGCGCGCCTCGACCGCCCGCGCGCGGATCTCAGGCGTCGCCGCCGCCGCATCGAATTCGGGCGGGCGCAGAAGGCCGTAACGCATGTTGTCCCGCAACGTGCCGGAAAAGACCGCCGGCGCGCCGTCCACATAGGCCAGAGCCGAGGAGACCGAGCCGTAGGAGACCTCGTTCAGGTTCTGACCACCGAGTTCAACCGCGCCTGTCTCGGAATCCACCAGCCCCGCGGCCAGCTGCAGGAACGTGTCGCGTCCGCTGGAATCCGAACCAAGCACCGCAACGCGCGCGCGCGCCTCCACAGCGACTGTCGCATTCTTCAATCCGCCGGACCCGCCCAGCGCCGAGGCGGAGACCTTGTTGAATTTCAAATCGCCTGTTAGCGGCGCTTCGTCCTCTTCGGGGAACAGGCGACGGCGCGGCTCGGTTTCGGCGGCGTCGAACCGCTCGACAATGGTGGCGTAGCGCACCCGCATATCCGCCTGAAGCTGATAGTAGTTCAGCAGCTCCTTCCACGGCCCCGCCAGATCCTTATAGGCGGCCAGCACCGCCACCAGCGCCCCCAGATCCAGCCGGCCGACGATCACCAGATAGCCGCCGATCGAGTAGAACAGGAACGGCGTGAGCTGATTGACGAAGTTGTTGACGAACTTGATCAGAAACTTCCGCCGATAGATCGCGTAGCGGATCACGAAGTTCCGGTGCAGCGCCGCCGTCAGGGCCGCCAGCCGCCAGGGCGCGGCGGCGTTGGCGTGCACGTCTCGAAGGTTCGCCACCGCCTCGCCGATGTCGTCGGACATGGCGCGCACGTTCGCGATGCGGTCATGCTGCAATGCTACGACGCGGCGCTGCAACTTCGGAATGATCCACGCCTGAATGGGATAGAAAAAGATCGCGGCTGCGCCCAGTAGCGGATCCTGAATGAAGATGAAGACGATATAGACCGCCAGCATCCCGCCCTGAAACGCAGGCACGGCGACAGCGGCCGAGACGAAACCGCTTAAGGGTTCCACTTCGGCGGTGACCATCTGCACGATCTCGCCGGGGCTGGCTTTGCGGTATTCGCTGGGCCGCATCCGCATGACGCGCTCATAAAGGTCATAGCGCAAACGCCGCAGCATGCGTTCGCCGACCACCCCGCGATAGGTGTTGAAGAAATACTTCACCACGTTGTTAAGGACGACCATAGCGAAGAACGTGCCGCAGAGCAGGAACAGATATGGGATCTGATCGAATTCGAGGCTCAGGATCTCGCGCGGGAAGCTGACGCCCTGCAGGGCGTCATTGACGATGATCTTCGGCAGTTCCAGCGAGATGTAGACGATCGGGAACGAAATGACGGTGATCAGAACCAGATAGAACTGGCTCCGTGCGCTGTGCTTGAGCACCCACCGGAAGAGACTCTTCTCCACGCTCTCCTCGCCGATCCCTGTTGCGCCCCGCAGGGCAATGGGCGGTCGCGTCAGGCGACCGCCAGCGCCATGGCGATCATCGCGACATAGGTCAATTGGTGAAACGCCTGATCAGCCCCAAGCGCGAGCCAGAAGCCACGATTCTCCATGGACCAACCGTGCGTGCGGTTCATCCGCTCCTTCACCCAGTCGCAATGGTAGTGAACAACGAACTCTGCAACCGCCAGTCCGATGACCCAGTTCATACCGGGATCCATCATGATGAGGATGGGCACGGAGCCGAGCATGTGCCCGCCCGAGTGAATGATCCCGCCGGGATGGCCGTAGCGCCCCTTGTTCATCAGCTGATAGTTCGTCTGAAGCAGGAAATCGAACAGCCAGTGCTTCAACTGGAACAAAAGCAGAGCCGCCAGACATAGCTGCAGATCGGTTAGCCCCGTCATCGGCCGCTCGCAGGTGTCGCGGAGGCGGCGGTCGCTCTGCGTATGGTTGGATTCATAAGAAGGAACGCACTCACATCAAACACTTCAACACCGACCTTAACGCTAATGATCCTCACGGGAAAGCGTGGAGGCGCACGGACGATTCACAATTGCCAGAACGCGAATGTCTGCTATCTGCGAAAGGTCAGGCGCGGAGGGTTATCATGACATTGTCGAATGGCGTTCATTTTCTGTCGATCCCGGGGCCGAGCACGGTGCCCTCGCGCGTGCTTGCGGCGATGCACCGCCAGGCGGTGAATATCTATGAAGGGCCTCTGGTCGACCTGACCGAGAGCCTGCTGAGCGATCTCAGCGTCGTCAACCGCAGCGCGGGCCGCAGCTTCCTCTACATCGCCAATGGGCACGGCGTTTGGGAGGCCGCGCTCTCAAACGTCTTCTCTAAGGGCGACAAGGCGCTGGTGCTCAACGCCGGCATGTTCGCGGCCGGCTGGGGACAGATGGCGACGACGCTGGGCATCGATATCGAAATGATGAACGCGCCGCATGGCGTCGCCATCGACCCGGCGGCGGTGGAGGAGCGTCTGCGCGCCGATACGGCGGGCGAGATCCGGGCCGTGTTGATCGCACAGATCGATACGGCCTCAGGCGTGGCGAATGACATTCCGGCCATCCGCGCGGCGATCGACGCCGCCGGGCACCCTGCGCTCTACATGGTCGACGTGATCGCCTCGCTTGGTTGCGCGCCGTTCGAGATGGACGCCTGGGGCGTCGATGTAGCGGTCTCCGCCAGCCAGAAGGGTCTGATGACGCCGCCGGGGCTCGGCTTCAACACCGTCGGACCAAAGGCGTTCGAGGTCCACAAATCCGCTGGTCTGCGGACCGGATACTGGGATTGGACCCAGCGTATGGGCGAGCAGTATTACCTCAATTTCTGCGGCACGGCGCCCTGCCAGATGCTGTTCGGACTGCGTGAAGCTATGGACATGCTTTTCGAAGAAGGGATGGAGAGCGCCTGGGCCCGGCACGCGGCGCTCGCCGGCGCGGTGCAGGCGGCGGTTGACGCGTGGTCTGAGCAAGGCGCGCTGCGTCTTTTGGTGCAAGATCCGGCCCAGCGCGCGGCCTCGGTGACCACGATCCTGACGCCGGGATTCGAAGTAGAGACCCTGCGCCGCTACACCGAAGACAGTCTGGGAGTCACTCTGGGGATCAGCATTCTGAACCCCTCGCCCGGCGCCGCGTTTCGCATCGGCCATATGGGCCATGTGAACGCGCCGATGGTGTTGGGCGCGCTCGGCGCGGTGGAGACAGGCCTGAAGGCGCTCGGCGTTCCGCATGCGCCGGGACTGAGCGCCGCCGCCGAAGCTCTGGCGACGGCGGAGCCTGTGGTCGCTTAAGCCAGCAGGAAGATGCCGGCGATCACGAAAGCGGCGAGAAACACCGTCTCGGCGACAATCAGCACGATGGCCTGACCGCCGATCTCAAAGATCCGCCGCAGCGAGCTTTTCATTCCAACCGCCGCGATGGCGATGAGAAGCATCCAGCGAGAGATATCGCCCATCGCATCGGTCACCACCGCCGGAATGACGCCCGTCGAGTTGATCGCGGCGAAGACGAGAAACGCCAGCACGAACCCCGGCAACAGCGGCGGACGCTTGCTCTTATCCTCGTCACCCGATTGCGACCGCAGCGCCAGTGAAAAGACCAGAACAACCGGCGCCAACAGCGCGACGCGGATCAGTTTCACCAGCGTGGCGGTCTCCCCCGCCTCGTCCGAGATCGAGAAACCAGCGCCGACCACCTGCGCGACATCATGGATCGTGCCGCCCAAGAACACGCCAGCGGCCCGATCGTCGAACGCGAAAGCCTCGGCGATGATCGGATAGAGGATCATCGCAATGGTGCTGAGCACCGTCACGCTGAGAACGGTGAAGAGCAGATTGCGTTCCGAGTGCTCGTTCTTTGGCAGGACCGCGGCGATCGCCATCGCGGCCGACGCGCCACAGATCGCGACCGACCCGCCGGTCAGCAGCGCCAGCCGCCAGCCCCGGCCCAGAACCCGCGCGCCGGCGAGGCCAAACAGGATCGTCGCCGCGACCCCGGCGACGACCATCAAGATCAACTCAAGCCCCAACCCGGCGATCAGATCGACGCTGATGCGCGCGCCCAGCAAGGCGACGCCGGCCCGAAGCACGGTCTTGGCCGTGAAGTCGATGCCGGCGACGCAGCGTCCTTCCTCGGCCAGAAAGTGGAACGCGATCCCCAACAGCAGCGCCAACAACATCGACGGCGCGCCATAGTGATCGGACACGAACTGCGAGGTGACCGCGATAACCACGCTGATCATAATTCCAGGCCAAAGGTCCTGCAGCGTGGTTTGCGCACGCGCAAAAAGGTTCTGAGACTGCGCCATTCGGGGCCATTCCTTCGAAATATCTGTGGCGTTGCGCTTCAGGCGTTGGCTGGCTGTGGGCTAAATCTGCCTGTAACGCGTGTTCATAAATACGTTTTCGTCTGACGCATTAGAGCAAGTCTCGGATTGCCGGGCAAAGCGCAACTCCGCGCTGCGCCGATCTGCCGCCGCTGTTCAGGCGCATTAGAGCGACAACTCTCTGACTTGAATGTCGAGTGCTCTAACTTGGAACTCTTGCCGAGTGATATCGCCTGTCAGAGAGGCAACTTCCGCGCCGATACGATCACTCTGGCAAATCCGCCTTTTGCAATCCCTCGACAATGTGGCTCCAGTCAGCCGTGTTCCTGAGGGGCCATACACGCATGTCGCCGAGGCGAAAATCGGCATGCAGACCGACAAGATGATCCACGTGTTTCCGTGCGAGATCGTGGTCTTTGATATGCGCCGCCGCGCTGATCATGAGTATCAGGTTTCGCGGCACATTTTCTGTTCGCTGGTTCACCATTTGGCCCCAGACCAGAACTTCGTCATGACGGTTAGAGAGCAGCAATCCGAGCATCAGATATGCGGCGTTCTGAGAGAACAGGCGCAACCCCTTTAGCGGTTCTATCGCTTTGAGCGCCAGTTCCGTTCCCTCCTCGGTCTCTCCGCTGCAAATTAAAGCCGCGGCGCGCGCCATTTGGCCCTGCGCGAAATGCGGCGCGATTTTCATCAGTTGTTCAGAGGCAAACAGGGCGCCGGTGAAATCTTCCTCAAGCTCCAGAAACGCCAGAGTCAGCATCGCTTGGGCGAAATCGCTGCTGGGATTGAGTTTGACAGCCTTGCGCAGTTGCCGGATCGCCTGCTCGCGGTCCTCCGACGCCGGAGGCCGCCAACCGCAATTGGGCTCGACCATGCGAGACATTCCAGCCAACGCAAGCGCGCTTGCATCGTCTGGGTTCCGGTCCAGAACGATGTCCATCAGGCGCCGCGCCTCGACCCAATCGTCATAATTCACATCTGACAGCAGGCTGCCGGCGCGAACGCGCAGCCGGTCGTTGTCCTGCTCGACCGGCGATTGACTGGCGTCGCTTATCACGGTGGCTTCATATTTGAAGACCGCAAATCTGATCGCGGTGCAAATCCGCAGCGCCAGATCGTCTTCCGCCTCGAACAGGTCCGCGATCCGTCCGTCGAACTTTTCCGCCTTTATCAGTTCTTGATTTCTGCGGTCGAGCAGGCGAATGGCGGCGCGGTACCTGTCGCCGACCACCTGCATGGAACCTTGAACCTGCATGTCAGCCTTGCCGGAATCGGTTAAAAGCGACAGGCCCTTTCGATTGGCGAGCGCCGCGCGAACAGCGTCATTAACCCCGTCGCATAGCAGTCTGGCCTCGTCATCGCCTGCACGCATGTCGAGGCCGTCGAAACCTATGTTGATGCTCTGACGTTGCGCGGCGGCTGGCGCATCACCCTCGTCCTCTCCGCTTGTGTCCGGCGGAGCGTCGCCCCAGGAAAACGCCTCAACTTCGCGCTCGATATTCTTAAGCTTCAGGAGCGACTTGCTTGGAAAGGCCCCGGCGAGCCGCCCGTCCAAACTGTGATGCACAACGTCGGAAATCAAAATGCCGCCAGGCGTTGCGGCGGCTTCGAGGCGCGCGGCGACATTGACCCCATCGCCGAACACGTCCTCGTCTTCGTGCTCGATGTCCCCGAGGTGGACGCCCACGCGCAGTCGCAGCATCTCAATCGCCGAGATGCCGGTCTGGACGTCGATCGCGCATTGCACCGCGTCCGCAACGCTATCGAATGCGATAATCCAGCCATCGCCCATGCTTTTGACGATTTCGCCATGATGTCGGCTGACGGATGGCGCCAAAAGCTCACTGCGCAATCGTCGCAAAGCAGCGAGCGTCGCAGTCTGATCGGCGCCGATCAGCTTCGAATAGCCAACGACGTCAGCGGCGAGAATCGCTGCGAGCCTGCGTTCAACCATTGAGGCTCCTTCGCCGACATTCCCCCGCCATTTGGCGCGGGCGCTAGAACAGCTCCTTCAGCACCCTTGTCAGGATCTCGACAATCTTGTCGATCTCGCTCTTCTCGATAATCAGCGGCGGCGAGAACGCGATCGTATCGCCGGTGGTGCGGAACAGCATGCCCTTTTCATATGCGTTGAGGAACGCATCGAAGGCCCGTTTCGTGGGCATGCCCTCGACCGGCTCCAGATCAAGCGCGCCGACCAGCCCGATGCTGCGTATGTCGGTCACGCCAGGCGTGCCCTTGAACGAGTGCATCGCCTCCGCCCAATAGGATTCCAGCTCCAACGCGCGCGTCAGCAGCCCTTCGTCCTTATAGGTCTCAAGCGTCGCCAGCGCGGCGGCGCAAGCGACCGGATTGCCGGAATAGGTGTAGCCATGCAGCAACTCTATCAAGTGTTCCGGGCCTTGCATGAACGCGTCATGCACATGCTCGCCCACGATGACGGCGCCCATCGGGATCGTTCCGTTGGTCAGACCCTTGGCGCAGTTGATCATGTCCGGCGTCACGCCGAACCGCTCCGCCGCGAAGGGCGCGCCGACGCGTCCGAACCCGGTGATGACCTCGTCGAAGATCAGCAGGATGCCGTGCTCATCGCAAATCTCCCGCAGCCGCTGCAGATATCCGACCGGCGGCGGCAGGACGCCCGCCGAACCTGCGACCGGCTCAACAATCACCGCGGCGATGGTCGACGGGTCGTGCAACTGAACCATGCGCACCAGATCTTCGGCAAGCTCGACGCCATGCTCCGGCTGTCCGGGCGTGAACCCGTTCCGCACCGGATCATGGGTGTGACGCAGGTGATCGACGCCCGCCATCAGCGTCCCGTACATCTTGCGATTGGCGACCATGCCGCCGACGGAGGTGCCGCCGAAATTCACGCCGTGATAGCCGCGCTCGCGCCCGATCAGACGGAACCGACCGCCCTCGCCGCGGGTCTTGTGATAGGCCAGCGCGATTTTCAGCGCGGTGTCCGCCGCTTCTGAGCCGGAATTGGTGAAGAAGACCTGCTCCATCCCGTCAGGCGCGAGATCGGCCAGGCGGGTGGCGAGCTGGAAGGCCTTTGGATGGCCCATCTGAAAGACCATCGAGTAGTCGAGTTCCGCGACCTGGTTCTGAATCGCCTCGACGATCTTCGGACGGCAATGCCCGGCGTTCACACACCAGAGACCCGCGATCGCGTCCAGCACGTCCCGCCCGTCCGTGGTGCGGACATACATGCCCTTGGCGGAGGAGATCATGCGCGGCGCGCTCTTGAACTGCCGGTTCGCCGTGTAGGGCATCCAGTAGGCGCGAAGATCGTTCGGGGACGCGGCGAATTCGGCGGCGCGGTCTGACATCTGTCTCCTCCATGTTTGATCGCTGAAGCCGTGGCTTATCCCGCCACCTGACCAGCGTGAAGTGACGCTAGTCACCGCCTTCATTCTGGTCAAGCGGTACGCCGCGCAGTTTCCGCGCGACATAGAATCCCCCCAGCGCGACCACCACCCCGAGGGCCGAGAGCGCGGCGAGATCCACCCAGCTCATATTCTTCATCGCATCGCCCATGGCCACCATCAGCACGGTGAGCGGCAGGATGCCCAGACCGGTGGTCCAGAGAAACGTCCACCATGTCACGCGGGTCAGTCCGGCGGCGTAATTGATCAGGTTGAATGCGATCACCGGGATGAACCTTGCGGCCAGCAGCGTCGGCGCGCCGTTGACCCGGCTCCAGCGATCCAGCGCCGCGCGCTCCTTTTCCCGCAGCATACGCTCGACGAAGGGGCGCCCCAGCCTGCGCGCCAGATAGAAAGCGACGGCGGCGCCGATCATCGCGCCGATCCAGACCAGCGCTGTCCCAAGAACCACGCCATAGGCGGCGCCGGCGGCGAAGGCGACCAGCTCCGCCGGGAACGGCACGAAGGAATGGGCGATCATCAGCGCGACGATCCCCAGCGGCCCCCACGGGCCGAGGTCGGTCACGAACCGCTCGAACCGCTCGGCGGACACTTCAAGATCCAGATGGGTGGCCGACCAGATCGCGCCCGCCGTCAACGCCGCGACCAACACGATCAGGCCGATCAGCGCGCCCCGGCCGGGGCGCTCCTTTTCTGGTTCTGACTCCGGTTCTGGGATCGGGGATTGGTCACCGCTCATGGCGCACCATACCCCGTGTTGGCGGCGGATCACATGTTCTGTGGTCGCGTGGCGGTCACATGATCGACAGCCACGCGCTCATTCCCTGAGCAGCAGCAACAGCGCCACCGTGGTCGCCGCGACGCCCGGCAGGATCGCAAAGGCGGGCCAGCCATGTCCGATCAGTCCCTCCCAAAGCACGACGAGGCTGGGAATGAGGTAGACATAGGCCATGGTCTTGGCCGCGGTCAGTCGCAGGGCGGCGTACTGCAACAGGAAAAAGCTGAGCGCCGAGGCCGCGACCGACAGGTAGGCCAGTGAGACCCAGACGAAACCGGGTATGGCGCGCCAGTCGGTCTCCAGCATCGCGGTCGCGCCATAGAGGCCGACGACCAGCAAGCCTCCCAGCATCATCCCAAGCGTGAAGACTAGCGCCGGCTCGCCCCGGTTCAGTTTCCGGATCATCGGCGTGTAGAGCGCATGGGCGGCGCATCCAATGAAGATGATCGCCTCCCCCTCGCCGAACTCGAACGCCAGCAGCGCCGTCAGATCGGCGCGAAACACCACCCAGATCGAGCCGAGTCCGGCGATCAGCAGCGGAATCAGCACCCGAAGCGGCGCGCCCTGTCCCAGCAGGATTCGGCCAAACCCGGCGGACATCAGCGGCGTCGCCGCGAATAGAACGGCGGCCGAGGTCGGGTTCGACAGGGGAAGCCCCTCGAACAGCAGAACGAAGTAAAGGCCCAGCAGCCCGCCCATCAGCGGATACCGCCACAGCGAGGTCAGCGCGCGGTCTGTCGACAAGGCCACGCCCCTGCCCGCCAGCACGGCGACGACTGAGGCCATGATCGCCGCCGCAAGCGCGAAGCGAAGGATTGTGATCGCCGCCGGATCGATATGCGGCGCCGCGATGGCGCTGACCGAGTATGACGCGGACACGAGCGCTGCAAATAACAGCATGGCGATATGGCCATGGCTCGTAGGGCTCATAGGGCGGCTCCGGCGGCGTCGAGCCCTCTGAAGGAGCGACGCACGCTCTCTAGATCAGGCGATGGCGCCGACTAGTCCGCGAAAAGTTGACTGAGGAAAACCCCCTTTCGTGCAGAAAGTCATGATTTTGCGCCAATCCTCACCTATATTGTCGGAGAGGTTACAATCGACCGGCGACGCCGGACGCATAAAAAGGCAAGGAGGCGTATATGACACGCATCGGACTCATCCTGGCTGCGGCGCTTGTCGCGGCGGGCTGCGCGGACGGTCAAGGACCGAGCAATCAGCAAATCGGCGCCGTTGGCGGCGCTGTGGTCGGCGGCATCGTCGGCTCGCAATTCGGCGGCGGCTCGGGCAAGACGGCCGCAACGATCGCAGGCGCGGTCGTGGGCGGCGCGGTCGGCTCGGAAGTGGGCAAAAACGTCCAGTAAGGCTGCGAGTTTCAACGATTTAACGCGGCGGAGCCAGTCTCCGCCGCGTTTTCTTTTTGTCGCGTTTTTCTTACCGCGCTCAGATCTGCTCGAGCGTCAGAATATCCGCCGGCGGGAGCCATTCCTCCCGGTGATTGTCGCCCATAGCGTCTTCGGGCGCATGGCGGTCAATGACTAGAAAATCCTGATCCGAGAATGTCAGCAGGGGATGCCGCCAGACGCCGGCGGCGTATTGCACGCCCTGATCGCCGCGCACATGGAACGCGCGGCAGCGCTGGGGCGCCGGTTTCTCCGCGACGACGACCAGCCAGTCCTTGCGCTCCATCGGCGCGAAGATCTGCGCGCCCAGCGGGTGGGTCTCTAGCATGCGAATCTCGATCGGCCGGGCGCGCCGCGCCGCGCGATAGATCGAGATCCCGGCGACGGCGCCTACTCCAACATCCGCGGTCGCCAGCAGGTCGAACCGTCTGGCGGCGCCGTCATTCAGGGCGAAACTTCTGGCGTAATCGGCCTCTATCACCTGGCCGTAGGGGGCGAAGGCCGCTGCGGTCAGCGGCTCAATCGTCAGAATTGTCACACGCGACTCCCAACAGAAGTAAGTAAAACACACATGCCGCCGGATACTTCGTTGGGCGGCGCAGGCCGCGCCGAATGGAACGCCCCGCCCAGCTTCGATGAAATCCGCAAGAGGCGGAAATATGGCCCGCTCGCGGCGGAATCTGGATCGGCCCCTTCCCCGCGCCTCAGTGTGAGGCCGTTGCAACAATATCGCCTCATCGCGGCCTTGGCTCCGGGCGCCCCGGCTTGGGCTCGATGTCAGCTCGGTGCAGGCGCAGCTTGCTAAGACGGCTCCAAAATATTAGAACAAATAAAGAACAAATGAGTCCACCATGCCCCGATCGCCCGTCCTGTCCACCGCCTCTCTCAAAGGTCCTGCTCGGCCTCGCATTCCCCTGATCGATACGGGGGCGAGCGGGCGCGCGCATGGAGAAGCGGACGCGCCCACGCTGGTTCTGGGCCGCGCGCATGAGGCGACGGGACCGGCGCGGCGGGTGATGGCGGCGCTGGCGGCGGGGCGGTTGACGGGGCCTGTGCTCTGGATCCTGCGGCCGGGAGCGCATGAAGCGCTGCACCCGCAGGGCCTGGCGCCGTTTTTTGACCCGTCCCGGCTGGTGATCGCGCGCCCTTTGCGGGCGGAGGATACGTTGTGGTCGGCGGAAGAGGCGCTCAGATCCGGCGCCTGCCCGCTGGTGATCGCCGAGTTGGACATGGCGCCGGGGCTGACGCCGATGCGGCGGCTGAACCTGGCCGCCGAGGCCGGACGGGTCGCCACCGGATCAAACCGCAGGAGGCGCGCGCCGCTGATGATGGTGCTCTTTGCGCGCGGCGCAGGCTCTGGCGCGGCGGAAACCCGCTGGCGCGTCGATCCGGCGCCGGGCTGGACGACGGAGGAGATCGCGGGCGGCGCGCCCCGCTGGCGGCTGGAGCGGGTCAAGGACAAGGCCGGACGCCCCGCCGCGTGGGAGGTGGCGCAACCCCGCGCCGGTCACTGGCGCATCGAACCAGCGTCACTGGCTGCATAAATGACGCGGCGGCAGGTCGGCGCAGCCGTGCGCGTCAGGGAATCGACGTCTTCAGCGTCGGGCCGTGGCCGCCGGCGTCGAGCTTTTTGTTGGCGGCGTTCAGGCGGTCGGGCAGTGATTTCAGCTTCTTGCGCTTCTTCTCAAAATCCTCCGCCGCCTTTTTCTTCGCCGCTTCCTTGTCGGCGTCCTTGCCCTCGCCCGTCAGCGCCTGCACATCCGCCGCATAGGCCTTGGCGGCCTTTTCGCTCACCGCGACATGCTCATTCTCGTGGGCGATCAACTCTTTCATGAACCGCTTCCACTCGGCCTTAGCTTTCGGGCTCAGATCCTTGTCCGACGCGAGGTTGGGCATCTTGATCGAGCCGGTCATGGTCAAAACGGCGGCCTTGATCCAGATGGTGACGGTGAACTCTCCCTTGTTCTTGTCTTCCTTGAGCCGTCCGTCGAACGTATTCTTCTTGGGCACGTCCACAGGGCATTCGGTGTAGGCGGCGACCTTCTTGCCGCTGCGTTTGTCGGTCGGCCCCTTTTTCTCAATATCGGCCCAGATATCCTTCAGGGTCTTGCCCTGCACCCGGTATTTGGACTTGCCGATTGTTCCCTTCATGACGGTGACTTTGCCTGGCATCGCGACCTCCCCCTCACGCCACCCCGACGAGGCGCGAGTATAGCACAACCGGAGCGCGCGTTCGCCCCTTCACACTTTTTTGCACTGATCAGTCTAAAAAAACGGAAACGGGCGCCTATCTGTGTCCGAACGCTAAAGCACAGACAGAAACACCCCGTGGAGGGAACAAGATGATCGACCTCTATTCATACGGAACGCCCAACGGGCAAAAAGCCTCTATAATGATCGAAGAGGTCGACCTGCCCTACACGTTCCACCGGATCGATATCGGCGCGGGCGATCAGAAAACGCTGGAATTCCTCGCCATCAACCCCAATGGCCGCATCCCGGCCATCGTCGATCGCGACGCGAATGATTTCGCCGTGTTCGAATCCGGCGCCATCCTGATCTATCTGGCCGAGAAGGCGGGTAAGCTGCTGCCGACCGACCCGCAGGCGCGGTCAGAAGTCCTGCAATGGCTGATGTTCCAGATGGGCGGGATCGGCCCGATGCAGGGTCAGGCGAGCCATTTCGTCAACGCCGCGCCCGAGCACATCCCTTATGCGGTCAAGCGCTATCAGGATGAGACGCGGCGCCTTTACGAGGTGCTAGAGACGCGGCTAGCGGATCGGGACTATCTGGCCGGGGAGTATTCTATCGCGGATATCTCCGCTTATCCTTGGGTGGTCTCCACCTATGCCGGGATCGACCGCAGCGGCCTGCCCAATCTCAGCGCCTGGGTCGAGCGGATCTCCGCCCGTCCGGCGGTGCGGCGCGGCATGGACTATGACTGGCTACGGGCCGAGAAGTCCGTCGCGGTGAAGGCTGCGGCCTAAGGACCGAAACGCCAATATACTTCCCGATCGGGAGGCCATAGAGTTCGCGCTTTCGGAACTCAGCGCCTCGCGGACGGGAAGAATGGCCGACGAAAAAGCCCAGCGCAGGTTGGCGGCGATACTGGCTGCGGATGTGGCCGGATATTCGCGCATGATGGGCGCTGACGAGGCCGGAACCCTCGCCACGCTCACGCGTTTCTGGCGCGAGTGCTTCGATCCGTTTGTCGCCGATCACCGCGGACGCATCGTCAAAATGATGGGCGACGGCGCGCTGGTGGAGTTCCCCAGCGCCGTCAACGCGGCAGAATGCGCCGTCGCGATCCAGTCGGCGGCGCCGGGCGATGACGCGCTTTCGCAAATCCAGCTTCGCATCGGGGTCAATCTGGGCGATGTCCTTGTCGCCGACAGCGATCTTTTCGGCGATGGCGTGAATGTCGCCGCGCGGTTGGAGGCGGCGGCGCCGGTCGGCGGCGTCTTGATCTCGGACGCGTTGCGCGCACAGATCGTCGGCAAATGCGAGATTTCCCTGACCGATGCAGGCGCGCTGTCGCTGAAGAATATCGCGCAGCCGGTGCGTGCCTGGCGCTGGACCAAGGACGGCGCGGAAGACGCGCCGCCTCCCCTGGCCACCACAGACTCTCACCCATCCATCGCGGTATTGCCGTTCAAGAACATGTCAGGCGATCCGGAACAGGAGTATTTCGCGGACGGGTTGGTCGAAGACATCATCACCGCGCTCTCGAAACTCAGCGACCTGAAAGTGATCGCGCGTAACTCCACCTTCGCCTTCAAGGGGAGGTCGGTCGATGTGCGCGACATCGCGAGACAGCTTGGCGTCCGCTATGTGCTGGAAGGCAGCATCCGGCGAGGCGGCGACCGGATTCGCATCACCGCGCAGCTGATCGACGCGGCCACCGGCGCGCATGTCTGGGCCGAACGCTACGACCGCGCCTTGGACGACATATTCGCGGTGCAGGATGAGATCACGCTGGTGGTGGCGACCGAAATGCAGGTCTCGCTGACCGAGGGCGAGCAGGCGCGGTTGCGCTATCGGGCCACAAAAGATGTGGAGGCGTGGACCCATTGGGTGCGCGGCCTGTCGCTCTTCCGCCAGACGGTCACAAAGGAAAACGCTGTCGAGATCGTGGCGTGCTGGAACCGGGCGCTTGAGCTGGACCCGAGCGCCGCAAGCATCCATGCGCTGATCGGTCTGAAACACTATGGCGCCGCCCGGTTCGGCTGGTGGGACGACAGGGAGACCGCCATTGAGAAATCCCGCGCCTGCGCCTTGCGCGCGCTGGAGCTGGATCCCGAGAATGCAGATGGCTTCATTACGCTCAGCCTGGTGTTGCTGGCCGAAGGAAAATTCGACGACGCGGCTGAGCAGGCGGCGCAGGCGGTGGACCTGGCGCCGGGCTCCGCCGACGTCGCCGCGTTCGCCTGTCTGGTGCAGGCCATGTCGGGGCGAGCGGACGAAGCGGCGCGGCATGGCGAGCGCGCTCTGGCGCTCAGCCCGCTCTGCCCCGGTTACTATTTTGGCCAGTTGGGCACCGCTTACCGCCTGTCGGGGCGGTATGACGACGCGATCCGGATGTTCGAGACCTATCATGACCGAGAGCCGGGTTTCGGCCTGCTCGACCTCGTCATCGTGCATCACGACCGCGGCGATCAAGAGCGGGCGGCGCACGCCGCGCGACGCCTACTGGAGCACCGTCGCGACTTCACCATCGAGGCCTGGGCGAAAACGCAGTTTCAGGCCGACGCCCAGAGACTGAATGCCGACATCGCCGCTTTGCGCGCGGCCGGATTGCGGGAAAGCTGATCGACGCCGTTCACCCCGGCAGCGCGCCGGTGATTACATATCGCAGAATTTCGACGACCTGCTCCGGCGTCTCGGCGACGGCGGAGGCGGCCTCGTCCACCTCTTTCAGCGGATGCTGATGTTCGGGACCGTGGTTGACGATCAGAGGCTTGCCCAGCGCTGATGCGTAGCCCGCATCAAAGGCCGCGTTCCACTGCTTGTATTGCTCGCCGAAGCGCACCACGACAACGTCGGCTTTCTCGATCAGCGTGCGGGTGCGGATCGCGTTGACGCCCGCGCCCTTTCGGTCATGCCAGAACTTGCTCGGCTCCGCGCCCAGAATGGCGACGCCGCAATCGTCAGAGGCCGCGTGATCCGTGACCGGCGCGGTGAACGTGATCGGAAGCCCGGCGGCCTTGGCGCCCTCGGTGATCCGCTCGCGCCAATCGGTGTGAATCTCGCCGGATAGATAAACGGTCCAGGTGGTCATTAGGCCTCTCCGCGTGCTGTTTCGTCTAACTTCTAAGCTTATCGGCCTCCGCGACCAAGCCGGTCCGGGGCATTGCGCGTCAATCCTGCCGATGGGCGCCCCGCAAAATCATGCCGACCCGCATGCCCACATGGCCCATGCGCGTGCGGGTGTTGAGGACGGGCGTGTTCTCGGACACCTCGCTCGTCGCCTCGCGCTTCAGGATGTACACGCCAGAGAGAGCGATGACGGCGGTGCCGACATAGGTCTGCCAGACGGGAAACTCGCCGAACATGAGCATGCCGAAAACCGCCGCCCAGACGATCTGCGAATACTGCATCGGCGCAACGATGATGGACTCGGCGCTGCGATAGGCGGCAACCAGGAACCCCATCGCCAACAGAATGAACATGGCGACCACGGCCGACAGGCCAAGATCCTGAACCGGCATCGGGACATAGATGAACGGCAACGCGATCGCCGCGACCGTCAGATTGGTGAGCGTCGGATAGAGAATCATGACGACGCCGCGCTCGTCAGCGCCGATTTTGCGAACGATGATCGAGTTCAGCGCGCCGAAAAACGCGCCGCCCAGCGCCGCGATATGCCCGTCGCTGATCGGAACGGCGCCGGGGCGCAGCACGATCAGCACGCCAGCGAGCCCCAACAGAACCGCCAGGCCGCGCCGCAGGCGAATGGTCTCGCCCAGCATCGGGATGGCGAGCACTGTAATGATCAGCGGCGACGCGAAGATAAAGGCGTAGACCTGCGTCAGCGGCAATTTGCTGAAGGCGTAGAAGGCGCAAAGCGCCGAGGCGGAGGCGCCCAGACTGCGCAGCGCGACCCACCAGGGATGGACCGGGCGCAGCGTGCCCGGCCGCTGATCTCGGATCATGAATATGGTGATCAGCGGAAAGCTCAGCAGAGCGCTGAAAAACACGATCTGGAATGGCGAGTATGTTGCGCCCAGTTGTTTGACGATGACGTCGTGAAACGAGAACATCGCGAAGGCCGCCAATCCGTAAAGCGCGCCAAGGCTGTTCGCTGAGAGCGGCATAGAAAACAGGCGAGTCATTTTCGGCGTCTTTCGCAGGCGGGGTGGGTCGAATGCAATGCTAGCAGACTCATCCCGTATCACATGTCTCAGCCACAAACAGCGTCCCGGCTATGCAATTTACGCGTGGCGAGGTTGCGTCCTGCGAAAGCGAACGCCGGGATCAGCAGAGTCTCATTCGTCTGCCTTTGGCGCGCTGCGCAGGCGTTTGACATCGCCCCGGCGTGATTTGCCGTCGAGGCGGCGGCGTTTTGAGGCGAGCGTCGGCCGGGTCTTACGGCGCGGCTTCGGGCGTTTGGCCGCAGTGGCGATCAGCTCCGTCAGCCGCTCCAACGCATCGTCGCGATTGCGGGCCTGACTGCGATGGCGGTCCGCGAAAAGGATGATCGCGCCCTCCTTGGTCCAGCGACGCCCCGCGAGGCGCTTCAGGCGCGCCTTTACATCCGGGGGTAAGTTGGGAGAGCGCTCCGCCTCGAACCGCAGCTCGACGGCGGTGGCGACCTTGTTGACGTTCTGGCCGCCCGGGCCGGAGGCGCGGGTGAAGCTTTCGGTGATCTCCCACTCGGCGATTTCTATCTGGTCGGTGATGCGGATCATCGCGGCAGTTTTTCAGATACCCGAAAAAACGGAAGGGGCCGCGCTGGGCGGCCCCCCGTGAGTCTGGTCTATCCCACGTCGGATCAGGCCTGAGCCCGATCACAGCACATTAGCGAAGAAATGGAGGCTGCCCCAAAATCATCACCCCACGTGCTCGGCGTAACGACAGATCCAATATCTCACTCGACATTGGTCACCTCCTTTCTTGCGCTGTTAAAACGGTGAGGAAACGATGCCTCGTTTCCGCGAAAACTCAAAGCAAAAAATATATGACAAGGCGCAATAGATTGCGGTTTTCTGATTCCAACGCCGAAATATGGGTCGGATCGCCCTGAATTTCTTGATGATCTGGAGGGGTTTTTCGGGAGACTGCGGGTTTGAACAGCCCGCCCGGTGTAGGCGCCCGACGCGTCTGGCCGGGCGCCCAATGGTCTATGCGATCAGGCCGCGTCCGCGTCGGAACCGGCCGAATCAGACTGGTCGGACCGGGCCGCGGCGGAGCTCAGCCGCATGATCTCACTTGCGCTGCGAGTGAAGTCCTCAAACGCCCGGGCCTGGAAGCCCTGGACGATTCTGATCGCGTCCTCAGGCTCACGACACTCGGCGAGCTTACGGGCCGCCGCAGCGTCCTCGGCGAGCCGACGTTGGGTGAAGTGGAGCATTTCGGATTGCGCCGACAGCATCGCGCGGAACATCCGCCGATTCATTTCCGCCATAGCCTGAACTGATTTGCGGTTCACTTCGGCGATGGCGTCGAGATCGACCGTCGGCATGGGGCCGCCGTTGGTCTTCGAAGTAGATGAGGGCATCGTGTAGTCTCTCCATAAACGGTGAATATTCCGTTCCGCCCGGGGATTTTATGCGCCGGCGACCCCCCCGAGCGGGTGCGCCAAGCTTTTCGGATCAGGCCAAAAACGGGGGAAATATCCCCGCCGAACGCCGTCACACGAGATTAGAGTAACGCGCTTCTCCCGATTCGAGATAGGCGTCGAATTCAGAAGCCACCGCGCGCGCCAAAGGGCGTTGCCGCGCGGACACTTTGAAGCATCGCGGCCCGGTCCGCCGCACCGCGTTGGGGAACCGATCGGGGATCGTCTCCGCGTGGTCGACGACAGGTTTCGCGCGATCGCCGAACCGCTCCATCAATTTGTCGCCGTCGAATGCGAGATCGCACATCAAGCGCTCTATGACATGCCCGCGCAGTTTGTCTTCTGACGTCAGGGCGACGCCGCGGGCGGTGGCCAAGCCGCCTTTGGAGACTGCGGTCTGATAATTCGAGGTCGCGGCCTGATTCTGCGCATAGCCCTGCGGCAGCCGGCTGACGGCGGAGGCCCCCACGCCGATCAGCGCATCGGCCTGATCGGTGGTGTAGCCCTGAAAATTTCTGTGCAGCGCGCCGACATTGGACGCCAGCGCCATCGGATCGTCCGCGCGGGCGAAATGGTCGATTCCCACCCGCTGGTAGCCGTGTCCGATCAGTCGTTTGTCCGCCGACTCGTACTGCGCCACGCGCTCTTCCGGCCCGGGCAAGGCCTGCGCCGGGATCATGTTCTGCCGCCGCGACATCCAGGGCACATGCGCATAGCCGAACAGCGCGATGCGATCGGGGGACAGCAGCGCGGTCAGATCAACCGTGCGCTCCAGCCCCTCGCAGGTCTGGTGCGGAAGTCCGTAAAGCGCGTCGATATTCACGCGCTCCGCCCCCGCCGAACGCAGGCCCGCGATGACGTCGCGGGTCATCTCAAAGCTCTGCTCGCGGTGGATGGCTTTTTGCACTTTCGGGTCGAAATCCTGCACGCCGACGCTTGCGCGGGTGATTCCAATCTGGCCGAGCGCCTCTATCTTTGCGTCGTCCAACTCGCCGGGAAACACCTCCACCGCGATCTCCGCATCGGGATGGAAGGTGAAGCGATCGCGCAGAAACGCGTTCAACGCGACGATTTGCCCTGCGCTCAGCGAGGTCGGCGAGCCGCCGCCCCAATGCATGTGAACCACCTGCGCGCCCTTGGGCGTCAGGCGGGCGACGGCGTCGATCTCCGCCGCCAGAAATTCAAGATAGCGCTCGACCGGTCCCGTGCGCCGCGCGCCCTGGGTGCGACATGCGCAAAACCAGCATAAATCCCGGCAAAACGGGATATGGACATAGAGCGAGATCGTGCCTTCGGGCGGCAGCGATTCCAGCCACCCGCCATAGACCTCCTTGTCCACCGCCGCGCCGAAATGGGGGGCGGTCGGATAGCTGGTGTAGCGGGGCGCGGCCTTGGCCGCGTTTTCTTTCAGTTGGGCGAGCGCTTCATTCATCATGGGGCTACATTTCGACCTGTGGCGGCGGAGTGCATTGACCCACGTCAAGATCAACGTAATGCTTGGATTTCCCTGGGGAGAGATTGATGACCGCCAACCCGATATTACGTGTCGTAGAGGGCGCGGCGACGGACCGGTGCGCGACCTGCGGCATACGCCAGAAAGCGGTTTGCGCATATTGTTCGCCGCCCGAGCTTGTCATTCTAGACAGCTTCAAATCCTACAAGACCTATGAGCCGGGTGAGGAAATCGCCGCGGCGGGCGAGGATTCGGCCTTTGTCGGCACGGTTGTCGAAGGCGTCGTCAGTCTGAGCAAAACGATGATCGACGGACGCCGACAAATGGTCGGCCTGCTGTTTCCATCGGATTTTATCGGCCGCCCCTACAGGCCGGTCGCGCCGTTTGACGCGGTGGCCGTCACGCAGGTCCGGCTGTGCCGATTCACCCGCAAAAAATTTGAGGCCCTCTGTGACGATTCGTCGAATATCGAAAAACGTCTGCTTGAATTGACATTAGACGAACTGGATGCGTCGCGCGAATGGATGCTGCTGCTGGGCCGAAAGACGGCGAAGGAGAAGCTGGCGAGTTTTCTGGCGATACTGGCGCGGAGGGCCGCCGGCCTGACCGACGATCCACAGGCGAACACGGTGACGGTCGAGCTGGCTTTGACCCGTGAACAGATGTCCGAGTACCTCGGCCTGACGATCGAAACCGTCAGCCGACAGTTTTCGCAACTAAAGAAGGAGGGAGTAATCACGTTAATCAGCGCGCGAGAGATCGCGATCCTCGACTTCGCGCGCTTGCTGGACGCCTCGGGCGACGAATCCGACGGCGACGCGCTTTATTGAACGTGATTACACAAGGTTATTCATGCCGATTGATCTGGATCAAAGCCCCGAAGGGGCGCCCATGACTTTAACCCGATCAAGGCGCATTACGGTGCGCTGCACAAAATTCAACCGATCCGCAGCCGACGGAGAATTCTCATGAACCGTGCCGTGCAACTTGTCTTGTTGGGCGTCGTTGCGTTTTTCGCGCTCGTCGCGGCGAACAGGGCGCTGGATGTCTCTTACATGGTCCACGCCATCCTGATCGCCGTCGCGGCGATCGTCACGTTTATCATCGTCGTGCGGAAGATGGGCGGGGACAGCGTCAGCGTTCCGGCCCCTGCGGCCACCGGGTATTTTGAAGGCGTCGTGCGCGCGGGCGTGATCGCGACGGTCTTCTGGGGCGTCGTCGGTTTCGCGGCGGGCCTCTTCATCGCGCTGCAGCTGGCGTTTCCAGTTCTGAATTTTGAGCTGCCCTGGACCACATTCGGCCGCGTTCGGCCGCTGCACACCTCAGCGGTGATCTTCGCATTCGGCGGCAACGCCCTGCTCTGTACGTCGTTCTATGTCGTTCAACGCACCAGCGGCGCGCGCCTCTGGGGCGGCAATCTGGCCTGGTTCGTGTTTTGGGGATACCAGCTTTTTATTGTTCTGGCGGCCACATCCTACCTGCTCGGCGGCTCCCAATCCAAAGAATACGCGGAGCCGGAGTGGTATATCGACCTTTGGCTGACGGTTGTCTGGGTGGCCTATCTTGCGGTCTTCATGGGAACGATCATGAAGCGCAAAGAGCCGCATATCTATGTCGCAAACTGGTTCTATCTGGGCTTCATCATAACCATCGCGATGCTTCACGTTATCAACAATTTGGCCGTGCCGGTGTCGTTCTGGGGCTCGCGCAGCTACTCGCTGTTCTCGGGCGTGCAGGATGCGCTGACGCAGTGGTGGTACGGCCATAACGCGGTCGGTTTCTTCCTGACCGCCGGTTTCCTGGGCATGATGTACTACTTCGTGCCGAAACAGGCGGAGCGCCCAGTCTATTCCTACAAACTCTCGATCATCCACTTCTGGTCGTTAATCTTCATGTATATCTGGGCGGGTCCCCACCACCTGCACTTCACCGCCCTGCCCGACTGGGCGCAGACGTTAGGCATGGTGTTCTCGGTGGTCCTGTGGATGCCCAGTTGGGGCGGCATGCTGAACGGCCTGCTAACGCTGGCGGGCGCATGGGACAAACTGCGCACCGATCCAATCATCCGGATGATGGTGGCTGCGGTGGCCTTCTACGGCATGTCCACTTTCGAGGGCCCGCTAATGGCGATCAAGGCGGTCAACTCGCTCAGCCACTACACGGATTGGACGGTCGGCCATGTGCATTCCGGCGCTCTGGGCTGGGTTGGCATGATCTCGTTCGGCGCGATCTACTATATGACTCCGAAGCTTTGGGGCCGCACGCGCCTTTACAGTCTGGCGATGGTCAGCTGGCATTTCTGGCTCGCGACGATCGGCATCGTTCTTTACGCCGCTGCGCTGTGGGTCAGTGGGATCACCCAGGGTCTGATGTGGCGTGAGGTCGATGATCAGGGCTTCCTGATCAACAGCTTCGCCGCGTCGGTTGAGGTGTTGTTCGAATTCTATGTGGTCCGTGCGATTGGCGGCGGTCTCTATCTGCTGGGCGGCATTCTGATGGCCTACAATGTCTGGCGGACGATCCGCGGTGATCTGCGAAATGAAACCATCATAGATCTCAGCGGCGGCAAACGCCCTGAATCCGTGCCGGCTGAGTAAGGAGACACAACAATGTCGTGGCTCGACAAAAACAAATACTTCGAAAGAAATGTCGGCTATCTGGCGGTTGGCTCGCTGGTCGTCGTTAGCATCGGTGGTCTCGTCGAGATCGCGCCGCTGTTCTACCTTCAGAATACGATTGAAAAGGTCGATGGCGTGCGCCCCTATTCTCCTTTGGAGTTGAAGGGGCGCGACATCTACATCCGCGAGGGCTGCTATGCTTGTCATAGCCAGATGATCCGCCCTATGCGCGATGAGGTGGAGCGCTACGGCCATTACAGCCTCGCGGCGGAATCGATGTACGACCATCCGTTCCAGTGGGGCTCGAAACGGACCGGACCGGACATCGCCCGCGTCGGCGGCCGGTATTCGGACGCCTGGCATGTCGACCATATGGCCGACCCGCGTCAGGTGGTGCCGGAATCCATCATGCCGTCCTACCCGTTCCTGATCGAGACCAAGCTCGACTTCGACAATGTCGGCCAGCACCTTCGGGCCAACGCCGATGTCGGCGTGCCCTACACCGACGAGATGATCGCGGTGGCGAAGGCCGATGTGGTCGCGCAGGTCGATCCGGACTCTGATGGCGTGGACGCGTTGCTGGAGCGTTACCCCGGCGCTCAGGTGCGCAATTTTGATGGTCAACCCGGCATTTCAGAGCTTGATGCGCTGATCGCCTATCTTCAGATCCTCGGCACGATGGTCGATTTTTCGACCTATGACGCCGAGGCGAACTGGCGCTGATGGAGGGCGAGATGGATACCTACAGCATCCTCCGCGAATTCGCGGACAGCTGGGCTCTGGTTGCGATGATGGTCTTTTTCGCAGGAATCGTCGCCTTCGTCTTCCGCCCCGGCTCGCGCGAGATTCATGACGATATTTCGCAAATTCCCTTCCGCAACGACAAGCCCGGAGAGTGATGATGGCGGACGAAAGAAGAGTCGACGAAGTCACCGGCACCGAAACCACCGGGCATAACTGGGACGGCATCGAGGAACTCGACACTCCCATGCCGAGGTGGTGGCTCTACACCCTCTACGCCCTGATTATCTGGGGCGTCATCTATCTGTTCATGTATCCTGCGATTCCGATCGGCAGTCTGTCGACGGGCGGTTTGCTGGGATGGACCAGCCGCGGCGCTGTGGCCGAAGATATCGCAGAAGCCAAGGTCGCCCGAGCGGTGTTTACCGATCAGATCGCAGAAAAGTCGATTCCGGACGTGATGTCGGATGCGGATCTGTCCCGCTTCGCCCGCGCGGGCGGCGCCGCGACATTCCGCTCGTTCTGCTCGCAATGCCATGGCGGCGCCGGCGCGGGACGCCCGGGCGGATACCCGAACCTGCAGGACGACGACTGGCTGTGGGGCGGCTCGGTGGATGACATCCACTTCACCATCGCAAACGGCGTTCGGAACGAGGAGTCGCCCGATGCGCGCTTCTCTCAGATGCCCGCTTTCGGCTCGGACGGCATCCTCGACAATGAGCAGGTTGCTCAGGTCGTCGAGTACGTTCTCGCGATCTCCGATCAGGAGCATGACGCCGAGCTCGCGAAACCCGGCGCCGAGGTCTACGCCGAAAACTGCGCCGCCTGTCATGGCGAGACGGGAACTGGCGACCAGGAACAGGGCGCGCCGAACCTGACCGACGCAATCTGGCTGTTCGGCGGCGATCGGGAAGCGGTGACCGAGACCGTCCGCTACAGCCGGGCTGGCGTTATGCCGGCGTGGTCGTATAACGGGTATCTGACCGACTATGAGGTCAAGATGGTCGCGATTTACGTGCATTCTCTGGGAGGAGGCACGCAGTAGTTCCGACTGCGGCGGCGGTAAGGAACTGACCGGCGCGCCCTAGCGCCGGTCATTGCAGTTTGAGCTTCGGTGAACTAAGGAGTCTTCCATGGCATCCGAGCAGCCTCCGGCGCTATTTTCCGCCCGCGAACCGGTGTTTCCGAGACGGGTGAGCGGCGCGTTTCGGACGGCGAAGTGGTGGATCATGGCGGTTACGCTGGGGATCTACTACGTGACGCCATGGTTGCGCTGGGATCGCGGCCCGCATTTGCCCGATCAGGCGGTGCTGATGGATCTGGCCAATCGCCGGTTCTACTTTTTCTGGATCGAGATCTGGCCGCAGGAATTCTATTATGTCGCCGGCCTGCTGATCATGGCCGGGCTGGGCCTGTTCCTGTTCACATCAGCACTGGGACGGGTCTGGTGCGGCTACGCTTGCCCCCAAACCGTCTGGGTGGACCTCTATATCCTGGTCGAGCGCTGGATCGAGGGTGATCGCAACGCCCGTGTCCGGTTGCTCAAACAGGACTGGAACGCCGACAAGATCCGCAAGCGGGTCATGAAATGGCTCGCCTGGCTGTTCATCGCCATGGCTACCGGCGGCGCCTGGGTGTTCTATTTCGCCGACGCGCCCACGTTGTTGGTTGATTTGGTCACGTTCAATGCCCCTTTCGTAGCCTACACCACGGTGGCGATTCTGACTGCGACGACCTTTGTGCTCGGCGGCTTCCTGCGTGAGCAGGTTTGCAACTATATGTGCCCGTGGCCGCGTATTCAGGCGGCGATGCTGGACCCGCTTTCGCTGGTGGTCACCTATCGCGAATGGCGCGGAGAGCCGCGCGGCAAGCACCGCAAGCGCGAGGGCGCGGAGGAGTTGGGCGATTGCATCGATTGCAACGCCTGCGTGGTGGTCTGTCCGCAGGGCATCGACATCCGCGACGGGCAGCAGATGGAGTGCATCACCTGCGCCCTCTGCATCGACGCGTGCAACGACGTGATGGACAAAGTCGGCAAGCCGCGCGGCCTGATCGCCTACGCCACGCTTGTCGATGAGGCCGCCGCGGCGAAGGGCGAAGGCCATCCGCCGGTCTGGAAACGCGTAGTCCGGTTGCGCACGCTGCTCTATTTCGTGCTCTGGAGCAGCATCGGCGTCGCCATGTCGGTCAGCCTGTTCCTGCGTTCGGATGTCGACGTCACGGTGGAGCGAGACCGCAACCCTGTCTTCGTCACCCTGTCGGACGGCTGGATCCGGAATGGCTATACGATGAAGGCGCAGAACAAAACCGCGGACCCGCAGGAGTTCATCCTGACATTCCGCGCCACCGGACCGTTTGCGATGGAAATTCAGGATGTCGGCTCCCGGCGATTCACGGTCGATGCGGATTCGTCCCGGACCCTGCGAATATTCATCACTGGCGCGCCGGATCCGTTCCGAGCCGAGCGGACGGAGTTCGAGTTTTGGCTGCAGAATGCGAACTCACGCAATCGCGCAGTGTACGAGACGGTGTTCATCGGACCCGAGCCGACCGAACAGTAAGGCCGGGATCTGTCGGGTCATAGAAGGAGGATGCGATGGCGAATGCGACATCGGCCAAGCCCCTGACCGGGAGCAAGGTGCTGATCATTCTGCTGGCGTTTTTTGGCACGGTCACCGCGGTGAACGTCGTCATGATGTACTCGGCGATCAGCACGTTTCCCGGGCTGGTGGTGCAGAACTCCTATGTCGCCAGCCAGAATTTCGATGCAGAGCGCGAGGCGCATATCGCGCTCGGCTGGCGTGCGACCATCGATCTGAAAGACGGCGTGCTGACGGCGGATATCCGCGACCGCGGCGGCGCCCCGGTGCATGGCCTTGAGGTCACGGCGAAGGTCGGTCGCCCGTCCAGCGATAAGGACGACCATGTCATCGACCTTGCCGAGGCCGATGGCGTATATCGCGCCGAGCCAGGCTTGAAAAAGGGCATCTGGCTGATCGAGGTTCACGCTGAGGGCGGCCCGGACGAACGATTCCGGGCCGAAGCCCGGCACTATCAGCCCGGCGGCGAGGGATAGGCCGATGGCCGACGCCGCTCTGGGCGCAGGAGATATCAGAACCGTCGAAGCGCCTGGCCTCGGGTGCTGCCCGACCGGCCCGGCCGCGACATCCGCGCTAGACGGTGCGGCGGCGCAAACGGCCGCCGAGCGCTGGGCGCGGCCCGCAGGCGATGGTCTCGCGCGGGTCGACCTGATGGCGCCGGACGTGCATTGCGGCGCCTGCATCTCCACCATCGAACGCGGCCTGGCGAAAACGCCCGGCGTAGAGTCGGCGCGGGTGAACCTGTCGCTCCGCCGTGTGGCGGTGGTGTTTCGCGAGAGCGAGTCCTCGGTCGCGAGTATTCTGGAGCGGCTGACCGGCCTCGGCTACGTAGCCAAACCATTCGATGCGGACGCAGTCGACGCGCTGCGCAAGGATCCCGATGGGCGCGAGCTTTTGGCTTGTCTGGCGGTGGCCGGATTCGGCGCCGCGAACATCATGCTGTTTTCGGTTTCGGTCTGGTCGGGCGCCGAGGACGCGACCCGCGATCTGCTGCATTCGATCTCGGGGCTGATCGCGATCCCGATCGTGGCTTTCGCCGGGCGGCCGTTCTTTCGCTCGGCGCTCAGGGCGTTGCGCGCCTGGCGTCTGAACATGGACGTGCCGATCTCCCTCGCGGTCATCCTGGCCATTGGCGTCAGCGTCTATGAGACCGCCAATAGCGGGGAGCACGCCTATTTCGACGCCTCTGTCACGCTGCTGTTCTTCCTACTGATCGGGCGGTATCTGGACCATCGGGCGCGCGGCATGGCCCGGTCGGCGGCGGCGGAGCTGACCGCGCTCAGGTCGCGCGCCGCAACGCGGATTGGCGCAGATGGCGCGCGCGTCGCGGTGGCGATCGAAGAGCTTCAGGTCGACGATATCGTCGAGGTGGCGGCCGGAGAGCGGGTGCCCGCAGACGGCGTGATCGCGGAAGGCCGCAGCGATCTGGATCGCTCCATGGTCACGGGCGAAAGCGCGCCCGAACCCGCCGGACCCAGCGATCTCGCCCATGCCGGGATGATGAACCTGACTGGTCCGCTCCGGCTCCGCGTCACCGCCGTGGCCGAAGAGACGCTGCTGGCCGACATATCGCGCATGATCTCGGCGGCGGAGACCGGCAAGAACCGCTACACGCGGCTCGCCGACCGCGCGGCGCAGATCTATGCGCCTGCGATCCACATCATTTCCGCGCTGGCCTTTGGCGGCTGGCTGTTCGCCACGGGCGACTTGCGTCACGCGGTGCTGATCGCGGCGGCGACGCTGATCGTCACCTGTCCCTGCGCTTTGGGCCTCGCCGTGCCTGTCACGCAGGCAGTCGCGGGCGGCGCTCTGTTCCGCGCGGGCGTGCTGCTCAAAGACGGCGCCGCGCTCGAAAGGCTTGCCGAGGTCGACACCATCGCCTTCGACAAGACCGGCACGCTGACGCTTGGCGCGTTGGAATTGACCGAGGCGCCGTCGCCAGATCATGCGCTGTGGCCCGTCGCCGCCGCCTTGGCGAGCGGCAGCCGGCACCCCCTGTCGCGAGCGGTCGCCACCGCCTTTGAGGGCGCGTCCGCGAAGTTGTCGGAGATCGCTGAAGTTCCGGGATGCGGCGTCGAGGGGCTTTGGACCGCTCCGGACGGGCGCGCGCGCCGCGTGCGATTGGGCCGCGCCGGATGGTGCGGCGCGCCGGAAACCACGGACTCCGCCGGGCCGGAGGTCTGGCTGGCGGTCGAGCAAGAATCGCCCCTCCGTTTCGGGTTCAGGGACCGGCTGCGCGAAGACGCCGCCGAGGTCGTCGCGGCCGCGCGATCCATGGGTCTGGACGTCATTCTGCTGTCCGGCGACCGTCCGTCGGCCGCTGAGGCTGCGGCGCGGGACGCCGGTATCGAGAGTGTGGCGGCGGGTCTTTCCCCGGCCGAGAAACTGACGCGCCTGGAGGCTCTGGCCGCGGACGGCCGCAAGGTCCTGATGGTTGGAGACGGGATCAACGACGCCCCGGCGCTCGCGACCGCTTACGCCTCCATGTCGCCGGTCGACGCGGCTGAGGTCAGTCAGGCCGCCGCCGGGCTGGTGTTCTTTGGCGACAGGCTGGACCCGGTTCTGATCGCCCTGCGCACTGCGCGAGGCGCGCGCGCCCGGGCGCTGGAGAATTTTGGCGTCGCGGCGGTCTATAACATGGTCGCGATCCCGTTCGCCGTCGCGGGCTATGTGTCTCCGCTGGTCGCGGCGCTGGCGATGTCCGGCTCCTCCATCGTGGTGACCCTGAACGCTCTCCGGCTGCGCTTTGCTGAGGGGGCGCGGCGATGAATATCGTTCTGGTGCTGATCCCCGTCGCGTTGTTTCTCGGCGCTCTCGGGCTGTTGGCGTTTTTCTGGGCGCTGCGTTCGGGCCAGTATGACGATCTGGACGGGGCGGCGAGCCGGATCCTTGAAATGGATGACGACGAACCCATTTCGCAGCCGCCTCCCAAAGACTAGTCCAAAACTCGGGCGACGCTTGCGCCCGCCCCCCGACAAGGTGTAGGCCTCGGTTATATTGTAACCGAACCGAGAGGCCGATCATACCCATGGCCCAACCCGAGGATGCGGCGCTGCGCGCGGAAGACGTGCTGGCCCAGCGCGGCGCACGGATGACGGAGCTCCGTCGCAACGTGTTGCGCGCGCTGATGGAGGAGGAACGCCCGGTCGGCGCCTATCAGCTCTTTGACCGGTTGAAGGCGCGCGACGCCGCCTCGGCCCCGCCGGCGGTCTATCGGGCGCTGGATTTCCTTGTCGGCGAGGGCGTGGCCCACAAACTGCAATCGGTGAACGCTTATGTCGGCTGCGCCTGTTTCGAGCATGCCCATGACGCCCATTTCCTAATCTGCGGTGAGTGTTGCGCGGCCGAAGAAGTGCCGACCACAGACATTCGCGAGCAGGTGGATCGGGACGCCTGCGCGCGGGGGTTTATCGTCGAGCGCATGGTGATCGAAACGGTCGGCCGGTGCGCCGCCTGCGCGGGCCACGCGTGATGCAGGCGAAACCCGCGCCGATGATCGCCGTCGAGGGTTTGACCATCCGGGACGGCGGAAAGGTTCTGCTCGACCATGTGGACATGGTGATCAACGCCGGCGAAATCGTCACGGTGATCGGCCCGAACGGCGGCGGCAAGACCACCTTGCTGCGCGCGATCATCGGCGCGCTGCCGCCAAGCGACGGCCGAGTGCGCCGCGTGAAGGGTCTGCGCATCGGCTATACGCCGCAAAAGCTTGCCATTGAGCGGACGGTGCCGATCACCGTTGAACGCTTTCTGTCAGTCGGCGCGCAAATCACGCCGGGCGACCGCTCGCGCGCGCTGGAGCGCACTGGCGTCGGCGCGCTCAGATCCGCGCAGATGGCCGACCTTTCGGGCGGAGAGTTGCAACGCGCCCTGCTGGCGCGCGCACTGATGCGGGACCCGAACCTGCTGATTCTGGACGAGCCGACGCAAGGCCTCGATCAATCGGGCGAGGCCGGATTCTACCGCTTGATCGAAGAGATTCGCGAGGAGACTGGCTGCGCCATCCTGATCGTCAGCCACGACATCCACGTGGTGATGCGGTCGGCCGACAAAGTGATCTGCCTCAATGGCCATGTGTGCTGCGCGGGAGCGCCGTCGGCGGTCTCCACAGATCCGAGTTATCTGCAACTCTTCGGCGGCCGGGCGGACGGCGCGCTGGCGCTTTATCGGCATCAGCACGACCACAGTCATGACCACAGCCACGCACATGGTCACGGACGCGGTCACGCGCACGGTCACGACCACACACACGATCATCAGCATGACGATCGGGCGGCCGCGCCATGAGCTTGCTGGATGACTTTGTGGTCCGCGCGCTTCTGGCGGGAGTCGCATTGGCCGCTGCGGCGGCCCCGTTGGGCTGTTTTGTCGTGTGGCGACGCATGGCGTATTTTGGCGATGCGACCGCGCACGCAGCGCTGCTCGGCGTCGCCGTCAGCCTACTGGCGGACGCCCCCCTGCCCCTTGGCGCGGCGGCGGTGGCGGCGATCATGGCGCTGGCGGTCTCGGCAAGCGCCCGGCATGCGGGTCGGGGCGGGCGCTATGCGCCGGATACGATCCTGGGCGTCGCGGCGCATGGCGCGCTGGCGCTTGGTCTGGTCGGGCTGGCGCTGGCGCCCGGCGGACAGGCGCGGCTTCACAGCTTCCTGATGGGCGACCTGTTGGCGGTGTCCCGGATGGATGTCGCCGTGATCTGGGCGGCGGCGGCGGCGCTGGGCGCCTATCTCTGGGCGCGCTGGCCGCAGCTTCTGACCTCTGCGCTCAGCCCGGAACTGGCGGCGGCCGAGGGCGTTCCGGTGCGGCGAGAGAACACGATATTTCTGCTGGCGCTGGCGCTCTTTGCGGCGGCGGCCATGAAGATTGTCGGCGCGCTGCTGGTGACGGCCTTCCTGATCATACCGGCCGCGGCGGCGCGACCCCTGGCGCGAACTCCGGAGGGTATGGCGCGTCTGGCGATGGCGCTTGGCGCGCTGGCCGTCCTTCTGGGAATGGGGGGATCCTACGCCGCGGACTCGCCGACCGGGCCCAGCATCGTCGCGGCGGCGGCGTTCCTGTTCGTGGTATGCAATCTCATCGCCAAGATTGTGGCGCCGCAGCATTAGGCCGCACTGAGATCAAAATATGTTCATAATGAGGCGCACTTGGTCGACTCACCGCGCCTATTTTGTTAATGTCATTTCAATCCTAAAAAAGTTTGCGTGGCGTTCCCTGAGATTTCGAGCAAAGAAACTGGGGGCTTAGCAGCCATGATTACTCGATTGCTGGCTTTTGCGGCCGGCCTTTCTGCGTTTGCCGTCACGAGCGCGCTCGTCACCCACCCGCTCCGCGCGGCTGAGGGCGTTGGCGAAGCTGTCGCCGTGATCGATCAGGCGAATGTCGCCGGCGATATTGGCGAACGCAAACTCTCGGTCGGCGCCGTCGTTCATTTAGGCGACCTGATCAAAACCGACGGAGCCGGCGAGGCCCAGCTCCTGTTCGCGGACGAGACCCGGATGGTGGTCGGACCCAACTCGTCGCTGATCATTGACGAGTTTGTTTTCCGGAACGACGCCTCCGTCTCCAAATTCGCTGTTCGGGCGTTGGGCGGCGCGTTCCGATTCGTCACCGGCAAGAGCAAAAAGGAAAGCTACTCAATCCGGACGCCGTCAGCGACGATCGGCGTGCGCGGGACGGCGTTTGATTTTGTGGTCGACGACAAAGGGCAGACCGATCTGGTGCTTTTCCACGGCGCCGCGCATATCTGCGGCTCAGGTGGGGATTGCAAGACTGTCGTCAATGCGTGCGAACTTGCGATCTCGCCGGTCAAGAAGGCCGTTGAGATTGTGCGAAACGAAAGAGCGCGCGCGCACTCCGTCTCATCGCATTTTCCCTACGTGGCGTCCGAGGAAACCTTGCGTTCGGATTTCCGCGTTTCCGCAAGCTCTTGCGCAGAGACCGCGGAGATCAATTTTGACCCGAGGGAACGCGCGCAGATCGTCGAGGTTGTAGAGGCTCCGAAGCCGCAGAAACCAGCGCCGGCGACAGTTGTTGTCGCAGCGGCGCCGCCACCTCCTCCGCCTCCTCCTCCTCCGCCACCTCCTCCGCCGCCTGACGGCGACGGCAATAACGGACGAGGCAACGACGATGCGCCTGGATGCAACGGCGGCGGCTGCACCGATCCTTCGAACCCTGGCAAGGGCCGGGGTGCGACAGGTGGAGGCGGCGGCGGTGGTAACGCTGGCGGCGGCAATTCCGGCGGCGGCGGCAACGCTGGCGGCGGGGGCAATTCCGGCGGCGGCGGCGGTAACTCCGGCGGCGGATCGAGCGATGCATCGACGTCCAGCACGTCCAGCGCATCCAGCGGCGGCAACAAAGGCGGCGGCAAAGGCGGCGGCAAGGGCAGCGGAAAAAGCGGCGGCAAGGGCGGCGGAAAGAAGTGACGCGCCCCGCCCCGCGTCCATTAGCCTGATCAGAAATGGCGCTGCTGAAACCTAGTCCGCGCCTGATAGCTCTTCTTGTCGGCCTTGTGATTGTCACGGGCTTCACTGCGATACGCGTGGCCGACCCCTTCCCGGTCCGCATCATGCGCTCGGTGACGTTCGACATGTTCCAGCGGTCGGCGCCGCGAGCTTATGACCCCAACGTCCCCGTGCGCATCGTCGCGATTGACGAGGCGTCTCTGAAGGCGGTCGGACAATGGCCGTGGCCGCGCAATGTTCTGGGCGAGATGGTCGATCGACTTCACGCCGCGGGCGCCGCCGTCGTGGCGTTTGACGTGATGTTCCCGGAACCGGACAGGCTGTCGCCGTCTCGCATCGTTGAGCAACCGGAAGTGGCGGCGATCCTGCAATCGTCCAATGCGCAGAAACTCGCGGCCGATCTTCCGGACAATGACCTGATTTTCGCGGATGCGATTAGCCGAGGCGCGGTGGTTCTGGGCTTTGCGTCGGCCACGCAGCCGGGCGCGTGGCCGCCACTACGCGCAGGCTTCGCCTATACCGGGGAAACTGTCACTGGCGCGCCGCCGCAGATGATTGGCGCGACGCCGCCGCAGGAGACGCTTTCCGCAGGCGCGCTCGGCGTCGGCTCCATCAGCCTTGGCCGGGACGACGGCTATGGCGTGGTGCGATCCACGCCACTGATCTGGGGCGATGGAGACCGGCACTTCCCAAGCCTGGCGATCGAGGCGCTGAGGGTCGCCCAGGGGGCCTCCACCTATGTCGTGCATGGCCATCCGACGATCAAGAACGCGATCGAAGCGGTTCGTATCGGCGGGTTCGAGGCGCCGACCACGCCAGTGGGCGAACTAGTCATGAACTACACTTACGACGTCCCGGATCGATACGTTTCGGCCCATGACCTGTTCGAGGACGACAAACTGCGCGCGCTGGTCCCGAAACTCGAAGGCCACATCGTTTTCGTCGGCGCTTCCGCCACCGGGCTCTACGACATCCGGCAAACAAATCTGGGGGAGAGCGTTCCCGGCGTCCTGATCCATGCGCAAGCCGCGGAGCAGATCCTGACGCAGGACTTTCTGTTGCGCGCGGACTGGGTTCAGGCGCTGGAGGTCGGCACGCTTTTTTTGACCGGGTTCCTTTTGATCGTCACCACGCTCTATCTGGGCGCGCGCTCCTCCTTTGCGCTGGGTTTTGTAATCGCGATCGGCGTCCTGGGCGGCACCTGGTTCGCCTTCAACACATCCGGCCTGTTGATCGACCCGAGCTTCGCGCTGGTTGGCGGATTTGTCGGCTGGTTCGCCACGACAGCGTTTCGTTATGTCGTCGCGGACCGGGACAAGCGGGTCATTCGCCACGCGTTTTCGCATTACGTCGCGCCGTCGATCCTCCGTCAGATCGAGAACGATTCCGGCCGTTTGGAGCTGGGCGGCGAGACGCGCGAAGTCTCGGTGATGTTTTCCGACGTGCGCGACTTCACGCCGCTTTCCGAGGCGCTGTCCCCTACAGAACTGGTCACTCTGTTGAACACACTGCTTGGCGAACTGAGCGCCCAGATCGTTTCCGAGGGCGGCACGATCGACAAGTATATCGGCGACTCGGTGATGGCGTTCTGGAATGCTCCGCTCGATCAGCCCGATCACGCCAAACTCGCCTGCACCGCCGCGCTCAAGATGCGCGCGGCCGCCGAAAAGCTGAACACGGACGATGCGCTCGGGCTGAAGGAACGCATGGGGCCCGATACGGAGATCAGAATCGGCATCGGCATCAACACCGGCGGCGCCTGCGTGGGCAATGTCGGCTCGATGGAGCGGTTCGACTATTCGGCGGTCGGCGACGCGGTGAACGTGGCCTCGCGCGTCGAAAGCTCCTGTAAGCATGTCGTATTCGACATTCTGGTATCTGGCTCGACAGCCGCGCTGGCGGAGGATTTCGCATTGCTGGAAGCGGGCGGGATCAGCCTGAAGGGTAAGTCTGCGCCGGAAACGCTGTATCTGCTGGTGGGCGATCAGGAGTTTCGAAAGAGCACGCCGTTTTGCGAGTTTGAGACTAACTACAAATACCTGCTGCGCTATATTCACGCCGGCGACGACGCTGGAGTTCGGACGATGATGGCGAAGCTGCGCGGACACGCCGACGCGATGCACCCGATGATGCACCGCTATCTTGACCGTCTTTCGGAGCGGCAAACCGAGTTTGTCACACTCAAAACCCTGACGGACGCGGCCGAATAGGCGCGAAACGCTCTGCGGTTTCTGGCGTCGACGCCCAAGCGAGCGCTTGGCGCATTGAGCTGGGCGCAGATGCCGCGCAGAGCCAGTTCGCATCCTTAAGGGTATATTAACTCTTAAGTATCCTCTTGTTTAAGCTGTATTAACTCATCCCTCTGGCGCATGCGCCGCTTGTGGAGCGTGCGATGACCGCGCGAAGTCAATTCCGGATTCTCGCCGCCGCCTTCCTTGGCTGCGCATTCGCCCCCTCACCCGCCGTAGGCGGCGCATGGACCCCCGCGCAGGGCACGGGTGTAGTCATTTCGAAAGTGGAGTTCGAGACCGCCTCGGCGAAATTCGATGGAGCGGGGGATCCGGCGGCGGGAGATTTCTACAAGCTCCATGTCGAAGCCTATGGCGAACTTGGCCTGACCGATTTCTTCACATTGGTGGGTCAGGTGGACTACGATCAGTCTTGGATCGAGACCGAGGGTGAACCGGCAGCCTCGGAAGGGTTCGGCCGGTTCGCGCTTTGGGGCCGGACGCGATTCTGGACGGGCCAGACGGACGTGGCCTCTGTTCAGGCCGGATTCGAGATCCCGGGAGATCGGGAAGGCCTGAACGCGCCGAAACTGGGCGCGGAGCCCGCCGCCGTCTCGGTCCGGGGTCTGTATGGGCGCGGCTACTCCAGCGACTGGGGAACCGGGTTTCTGGATGCGCAGGCCGGGCTTTTGTTCCGAGCCGAGGGCGCGCCGACGCAGGCGGAGCTGGACCTGACCGCCGGACATTTCTTCTTTGAGGACATCATGCTGCTGGGCCAGTTCTTCAACACTTACAGTCTGGAGCATCTGGAGAACGATCCGTTGGATTTCGACGAATCCAAAGCCTCGCTGGCCCTTGGCTGGAAAGCAGTGGAGAACGCGACAATCCTGCTGGGCGTCAGCGCCGATGTAGCGACCCGAGGCATCGAGCCGTCCCGGTCGGTGTTCATCAGCCACTGGAGAACGTTCTAGCCGACCGGTTGCGATTGCCCGACAACCCGCGAAGCGCCTAGAAAGAACGCAGAAATTTCACGGGAGCAGGTGATGAGCGAAGACTGGGTGAACGGCCTCATAGGCGGCGCGATGATCGGGGCGGCCGCGGGCGCACTGCTGCTTTTGAACGGGCGGATCGCAGGGGTCAGCGGCATACTTGGCGGCCTGCTGAACAGCCCACGGCCCAGCGGCGGCGCGTGGCTGGAGCGGGCGGCCTTCATCTTCGCCCTGATCGCCGCGCCTCTGGTCTTTGGCGCATTCGGCGGCGTACGCGTCGTCGAGGTCGCCACCAACCCCGGATTGCTGGTCGCCGGCGGGCTGCTGGTCGGGATCGGCACGCGGATGGGCGCGGGCTGCACCAGCGGCCATGGCATCTGTGGAATGGGCCGGTTCTCGAAGCGATCCATCGCCGCCACCGCGACGTTTGTCGGCGTGGCGATCGCGGTCGTCACCGTCACGACGCACCTGGTAGGGGGCGGATCATGAGGATCCTGATCTCTCTCGGCGCGGGCCTGCTGTTCGGCCTCGGCCTGATGATCTCAGACATGGTGAACCCGGCGCGGGTGCTCGCCTTTCTGGATCTCTTCGGCGATTGGGACCCGACGCTGGTCTTCGTCATGGCGGGCGGCCTCGCCGTCTCCGCCGGGGCGTGGGGGTTGGCGGGCCAGAAGCGGGCGCCGGTCTTTGGAGACGCGTTTCCCGGCGCGCCGGCGGGCGGCATAGACGCCAAGCTGATCAGCGGCGCGAGCCTGTTTGGCCTCGGCTGGGGGCTGGTGGGCGTCTGCCCCGGCCCCGCGATCACCGGCTTGCTGATCGGCGGCTGGCCCATCACGTTGTTCGTCGCGGCGATGCTGGCGGGCATGGTCGCGCATGACCAGTTAATCGCGCCCCGGCTGGCGAAGGCGGGATAGCGGCTCAGCCCGCCGCCAATTCCCCCGCCAGGCCCTTGTCGATCAGCGCCACCGTCTCCGCCACGCCATAGAGCGCGACAAAACCGCCAAAGCGCGGGCCCTGGCTGGCGCCCAACAGCACCTCATAGATCGCCTTGAACCAATCTCTGAGGTTCTCGAAAGCATGAGTCTTTCCAACCTCGTAGATGATGTTCTGCAGCGTCTCGGCGTCGGCCGGGCCGTCATGAGCGGCCAGCGCGTCGCGCAATTCGCTGAGCGCCGTGCGCTCAAGCTCCGTCGGCGCGCGGAACGTCTTGGTCGGCAACACGTTGTCGAGATAGTAGCGCACAGCGAACCCCGCGGCGGCGTCGAGACCGGGATGGGTCTCGGGCGAGGCCTCGGGCGCGTAGCGCCTGATGAAGCCCCAAAGCTGGTCCTTGTCCTCAGCGCTGGAGGCGGAGGCGAGGTTCAGCAACATGGCGAAGGGCACGACCATGTCCGAGCCTGGCGCGTCGCCGCCATGGACATGCCACACCGGGTTCGAGAGTTGCTTCTCAACGGGCTGATCCGGGAATGCGCGCAATTGTTGATGATACTCGTCCACCGCTTTCGGGATCACGTCCCAATGCAGGCGTTTGGCCGATTTCGGCTTCTGATACATGAAGTATTGCAGGCTTTCGGGCGCGGCGTAGGTCAGCCACTCCTCGATCGACAGGCCATTGCCCTTGGACTTAGAGATCTTCTGGCCAAGCTCATCATTGAAGAGCTCATAGATCAGAGTCTCCGGCCGGGGGCGGCCCAGCGCGCCGCAGATCTTGGTCGCCTGCGTGACGCTGTCGATCAGATCCTTGCCCGACATTTCATAGTCGACGCCCAGCGCGGCCCAGCGCATGGCCCAATCCGGCTTCCACTGCATCTTCACGCCGCCGCCGGTGACAGGAACCTCGACCTTCTCGCCGTCCGGCTCCTGATAGACGATGGTTCCCGCCGCCACGTTGCGCTCCAGCGTCGGGACCTGCAACACATGGCCGGTCTTGGGGCTGACTGGCAGGAACGGGGAATAGGTCGCCTGCCGCTCCGCCCCCAAGGTCGGCAGCATGATGTTCATGATCTTGTCGAACCGCTCCAGCGCGGTCATCAGCATCTCGTCGAACCGGCTAGACTGGTAATATACGGTCGACGAGGCGAATTCATACTCGAAGCCATAGCTGTCGAGAAACGCGCGCAGGCGGGCGTTGTTGTGTTCCCCGAAACTGTCATGAGTGCCAAACGGGTCGCGCACCTTGGTCAGCGGCAGGTTCAGGTCCTCGGCCAGCATTTCCTGGTTGGGCAGGTTGGTGGGCACCTTTCGAAACCCGTCCATGTCGTCCGAGAAGCAGAGCAGCTTGTCGGGATGTCAGAGATCGCCTCGAACGCCCGGCGAACCATGGTCGTGCGCGCGACCTCGCCAAAGGTGCCGATATGCGGCAGACCCGAAGGGCCATAGCCGGTTTCGAACAATACATAACCCTTCTCCGGCGGACCGGACCGATAGCGCTTTAGCAGTTTGCGCGCCTCTTCAAACGGCCAGGCCTTCGAATTCTGGGCGGCGTCGCGTAGCTCGGACATGTCGGGTCTTCTCACAATTGGCTCCGCCGGGCGAATATCCGGCGTCTGGGCGCGCGAGTCCTATTGCCGGGCGCCGGACCGGTCAATATGGTCCGCACCGAACAGGGCCGTTCGGCCGCATGGAATCTGGAGCGTATCTCTATGTCGACTTACAATCCCCAGGACGCGCTGGTCGCGGTGATGGTCGCCACCTCCGCCGTCGATCAGGACATGACGATCTCTGAGACGCTGACCATCAGCACCATCGTGCAGCTGCTTCCGGCCTTCGTCGACTATGACGCGAGCCGGATCAACACCGTCTCGCAGACGGTGGCCGACCTTCTGGAGGAGGAGGACGGTCTAGACGCGCTGATCGGGCTGGTCGTCGAGTCGCTGCCGGAGCATCTTCACGAGACCGCGTACGCGTTGGCCTGCGACGTCGCCGCCGCAGACGGGCGTGTGAACCTGAACGAGCTGCGCTTTCTGGAGATGCTGCGCTACGATCTGAATGTGGGCCGTCTTCCCGCCGCCGCCATCGAGCGCGGCGCGCGCGCGCGGCACGCCCGGCTGAACTGAGCCGCCGCGCACCGCCTGTTCCGCGCTACCCGTTGCCGGCGGCGCTCGTTTTGACGCTTGTTTTGCGGGCGTTTCCAGCATCGCTTTCAGAGACGCTGTACTGACGCGCCCAGCTTTTCAGGATCGCGCGCTCCAGATATTGCGCGCGGCGCAGCCAACCCCTGCCCCCGCGCGGACGCTCCCGCGCCTCCGGGTTCGGAAGCGCGTCAAGTCGGGCGCGCTTGCTGAAGTCGCTGGTGAAGATGGCGAAGACCAGCGGGCGGCCGTCTTCGCCTTTCATATAACCGGCCAGTCCCCGGCCGTAATACATGGTGCCGGATTTCGCCCGAATCTCTATGGGAGGCAGCGCCGGTTCCCCCTCGCCCTCGCGCAATCGATAGTCGGGCATAAGCCGCCAGAGCGCGCCGCCGACGCCACCCCGAAGTTCGACCACTTTGGGGTCTCCGACCGGCGGCCCTGGCAGACGCATCGCGCCCACCAGAATCTGCGCCATCACCTCAGGCGTCACACGCGATCGCGACGAAAGCCCCGAATGGTTCTCCAACGCCAAACCAGACGTGACATCGATCTGCAGCGTCTCGCCCAGCCAACGGGTCATCGCCGCCGCAGAGCCGTTCAGCATGCCAGAGGGGGCGCCTCGCGCCGCAGTGGCCGACATGCCCACGACTTCGGCCGACAGATTGGTGGAGTATTTCAGCATTTTGGTCAGCACGACTGAAGTCGGCCGGCTTTGCACCGTGGCGATGCGCTGGGCCAACACGGGGGTTTCGCCATGCTGCGGTTCGGGAAGGATGACACCGCTCACATGCGCGACTTCGCGCAGCACCGCTCCGGCGTAGAGCGCGGAGTCCCGCACCGGCAGCCACCGGGACCCTTCAGGCCCCAGCGCCTCGCGGGCGACGCGCCAAACCTCTCCCTTCGGCGTGACTTCGTGCTCGAACACCGAGCCCTGCTGCGCCATCTCTCCAATTTCGGGCCGCATCATGGCGACCTTGGGGCTCCATTTCAGCGCCCGCGCCTCCAGATCGACTTCATACTCAGCCTTGCCTGTGCGCCGCCACTCCATCAGCACGCGGTTGAAATTCAAGTTCAACCCGCCGACGGAAGGATTGTAGGCGACATGGCCCGGTTGTGTCGGATCGATCTGCGGAACGGCGGGCAAGCCGCCGTGCGCGACGTAAAACCCGCCTTCCACCGTCACGATTCCCGCAGCCTTCAGCGCACCGGCCAGTTCGGCGATTTTGTCCGTATCGAGCTCTGGATCTCCGCCGCCCTGCAGATAGAGATCACCCTTTAGCACGCCGTTTTCGACAGGCCCGGCGACCAACAAACTGGTGGAGAAGACGTAGTCGGGACCCAAGACCTGATAGGCGTAGAGCGCCGTGGGCGCCTTGGCGACGGAGGCGGGCAGGAAGGCCTTGTCCGACAGTCTTTGCTCCAGAACCTCGCCACTTTCCGCATCGACCAGAATATACCCGGTGACGCCGCTGATCGGGTTCTGCGCGACCAGAGACGCGGCGCTGGGCGGCTCATAGGCCGGGCGCGGTTCAGGAACAGGCGACGTCTTGGGGCCCGCGGCCCAAACCGGGGCCGCGCCAAGCGCAAGCAACGTGGCGAGCGCAAAACCCAGTGTCCGGCGCGTGATGCGCGCAGGTGCAAGGCCTGTTGCGCCGGATAGGCGCGATGAGGGGGGGCGTCTCATGGCCGGACTATGACGGATTTGGGGCTTGGGCGGCAACGTCGATTTTACATTTTCGAACATTTTTCCCGCGCGCCGGACCCGTCATGGCCATGCGCCGGAGGCGCGGATGTCCGTCGAGGACCGCTCTGACATGGGGCCGGTCAGCAAGGTCCAGGCGGGCGCCGAATGGCTGGCGAGGGCTCCCGCATCAGCCTCGCGGATGCGGTGGCGCGCGTAGCGCCGGGCGGCGGGCGCCAGTCCCGCCCGTGTTTGCTCGCCCGGGCGCGCGAAAACGCCGACGGGCGTGTTTTCCATGATCCAATCCCAGCGCCGCCAGCGGTGAAGGCTGCTCAGATTGTCCGCGCCCATCAGCCAGACGAACCGCACGCCGGGATATATCTGCAGCAGACGCGCGAGCGTGTCGGCGGTGAAGCGCGTGTTCAGCCGCGCCTCGATACCGGTGACGTCGATCCGAGGATGCTCGATCAACCCGTGGCAGGCCGCGATCCGACGCCGCATACTGGCGGGACCATTGAATTTCAAAGGATTTCCGGGGCTCACCACCCACCAGATGCGATCAAGACCCAGCCGCCGCAGCGCCCATTGGGAAACATGCGCGTGCCCGTCATGCGGGGGATCGAAGGACCCGCCGAGGAGCCCGATGCGAAGACCGGGCGGCGCAAAAGGGCCAATTGGGCGCAAATCGAGAACTCCTTTCCAAGGCTCAAGCGCCGGATCGCTCGAGCAGGGCATAGCTTCCGGGAACGCTGGCGGGTGTCAACGGGCGATGGATCTGAGCATGCAGGGCGCATGCTCTAAGCTCGCGAGCCGACTCCGCATTGTTTCAGACCATTCAGGCCAGAATTTCTTCGATGGATTTTGCCACGATAGGTTGAATAGCCATGGAACGGGCTGTGTCACGGCGCCTGAAGTTAGCCGAGATTACTTATGTAAGACTCGAAATATATTGCCTAATTCCTTGTTATATCGTAAAAATACACCGTGTAGTTGTTTGCGTAGCGTGACATGAGTCCTGTTAGTAGCGATATGTTCTTGCGCGAGATGCGCTTTGGCGGAGATTTTCGCCCCGAGGTTTTGGCCCTGGGCGAATTTTTCAATGGAAGCAATAACTTATTCGACTTCTTCTTCTCGTTCGATTCTCGAATAGGCGACGCATCCCCCTCTGAAAACGCCCCACGAACCGCCCCTGAGTCCGTTGATTCGACGGATAAGTTTGATTCGCTCTCGCTCGGGGACGCATATGGCGAAAATATCGTTATCGTTCGCGGCGATCCCAAGGAAATCATCGAAATTACAGATGATTACGCCGATTTTTTTGCGAATGAAGATTCAACCTCCGAGTCAGTGACGACCACAACGGGCCGCCGATCCACGTCTCGGGACGAGCCGGTCTCAGAGATCGGCCTCGACGCGGTCGTTGGGCAGGAAACAGAGACCATTTCAGGCATCCCCTCTGAGATTGGGGCCGTGCTGAGAGCCATTCAGAACGCGATCGACGAAGCGCTGCCGAGCGCGGCCCCCTCCGTAGCCGCGCGCGAACAGAATGACGGAACATTCGGCGTTGGCCTGATTGACGGCTCAGACAGCGACGCCGCGCCCTCGGCTGCGGCGCCGGACGGGGCCGACGGTTCGGCCGCAGACGGCGTATCGAGGAGCGACGCATCCGGCGATGGATCCGACGGCGTCTCGGGCGGCGACGGTTCGGCAGGGAGCGGTTCGCCGGGCGACTCCGCTGGCGGCTCATCTGGCGGCGCGGCTGGAAGTGGCGCGGTCGGCGATTCGGCCGGCGGCGGTTTGGGTGGCGCTGGTGGAGGCGCTGGCGGCGGTGCGGGCGCAGGCGCTGGCGGCGGAAACGGCGGCGGCAACGGAAACGGCGGCGGCAACGGCGGCGGCAACGGAAACGGCGGCGGCAACGGCGGCGGCAACGGAAACGGCGGCGGCAACGGCGGCGGGAACGGCAACGGCGGCGGCAACGGCGGCGGGAACGGCAACGGCGGCGGTTTTGGCGGCGCTGGCGACGGCGGCGGCAATGGCGGCGGGAGTGGAAACGGCGACGGTGGCGTCGGTGACGGCAACGGCAACGGCAACGGAAATGGAAACGGCGATGCCGGGACCGGAGGCGGCTCTGGCGACGACGGATCGGGCGACGACAATGGCGACGGAGCCGGAGACGATGGGTCAGGCGATGGCACCAGCGACGGAGGAACCGGAGACGGCGGAGCCGGAGACGATGGGTCAGGCGATGGAACCAGCGACGGAGGAACCGGAGACGGCGGAACCGGAGACGGCGCTGGCGACAATGGCTCGGGCGACGGAACTGGCGACAGCGGATCGGGCGACGGAACTGGCGGCGGCGATGGCGATCAGGATGGAGCCGACACTGATGGCGGCTCGCCACCCATCGCGCAGGACGACATGTTCGTCGCCGACAATGTCGAGCCCCTGTTCGGCAATGTGCTGGCTGACAATGGTTTCGGCGCCGATCAGGACCCCGATGGCGACTCGCTAACGGTCACGTTGGTCTCCGCCCCTGCGGCCGGTCAATTGTTCCTGCAGCCGAATGGCGATTTCGCCTATGTCGCGGTGGGCGCTCCCTTCGACGACGCCAATAGCGGCGACGTGATCGATCAGAGCTTCACGTACCAGATTGATGATGGAAATGGCGGCGTCGAACAGGCCGTCGCGACGATCTCTGTCACGGTGGTTGGCGTCGCGGACGATGGAGGCGGTTTCGGAGGCGCTGGCGACGGCGACGGAACCGGAGACGGCGGCGCGGGCGATGGGACCGGAGACGGCGGCGCGGGCGATGGGACCGGAGACGGCGGCGCGGGCGACGGGACCGGAGACGACGACGCGGGCGACGGGACCGGAGACGACGACGCGGGCGATGGGACCGGAGACGGCGGCGCGGGCGACGGGACCGGAGACGACGACGCGGGCGATGGGACCGGAGACGGCGGCGCGGGCGACGGGACCGGAGACGACGACGCGGGCGATGGGACCGGAGACGGCGGCGCGGGCGACGGGACCGGAGACGACGACGCGGGCGACGGGACCGGAGACGACGACGCGGGCGATATTGATGGCGACACGATCATCGGCGATGGCGGCGACAATGTTATCATCGCAACCGAGGGAGACGATTTTCTCTACGGCGAGAACGGTGAGGACGAGATCCACGCCCTTGGCGGCGACGATTACATCGAGGGCGGCAACCATAGCGACTATCTCTACGGCGACGCCGGCGCGGATGAGATCCATGGCGGCAACGCGAAAGATGAGCTGTTCGGCGGCGATGGCGACGACACTCTGTTTGGCGAGAACGGCGCCGACATACTGACCGGCGGAGACGGCGATGACCTGCTCTATGGCGGCGCAGGCAAGGACGTTCTCAGCGGCGGAGACGGCGACGATGTGCTGGTTGGCGGCGAAGGCAATGACCAGTTGTCCGGCGGCGACGGTCTCGACACCTTCATCCTTGCGATCGGCGACGGCGTGGATGAGATTCTCGACTTCAACGAGGAAGAGGATGAGATCAACCTCGACGGGCTGGGCTTTGACGACGTGGAGATCCGTGATGGCGACACCGGCGCCGAGATCGTCTCGGACGGCGAGATCCTCGCGATCCTGACCAATGTCCAGGCGTCCGACCTAGATGAGGGCAACGTCTCCCCGCTCTAGGCGATAACGGCCGCGCCGCCCTATTTCGGACGCCACACCGCAGGCTGACCTGCGTCTCTCACGGTCTCATAGGCCGCCGCCGCCGCAGGGGCCGTGGTCGGCAGCGCCGCGTCTTTAGAAAGGCGCATCGCCTCTCTCACCAGCGACAGGCACGTGTCGTGATCAAGACCGTACTCGTCGGGATGCTCCACCATTGTCAGCAGCACCAGCACCGCCGCGTCATGGCTGTTTCCCGCTTTCTTGGCCACGGCGTCCGCATGCTCTTTGAGGCAGGCCTGCCCCACCGGGCCGAGACGCAAGCCGCATTTCTGCTCCAGCGCCCTGGCCGCCGCGTCGCGGAGTTTCGAGCTTCGAAAGAAGCCGCTGAGAAAATTGAGCATGGCCTTCCCTCCGATGCCATTCGTGGGACGATCGTAGGAGGTTGATCGACCGTCGGCGACGGAGATTACGCAACTCGCCAAGACGCATCCACCAAAGATTTCGACGGGCGCCGGCGGCCATCGCTCTGGCGCATTCCCGTGCATGTCTCGCAAAAAGACGGTCGGCTGCGGCTTGGGTCGCGACACCAAGAAATTGGCGTGTATTCACAAGGCAGACCAAGCGGCGCGCTCCATATTCGGTTGGCTGAGTTTCAAGCCCCTAAAGGAGCGCCTCCATGCCGAAGAAGAAGACTGAGATCGAATCCTATTACATCCTGGGACAGGAACGACGCCTGAGCCGAGGTCAGCGGACGGGCATATTCGCCCTCGCCGCCACGGTGATTGGCGCGCCTATCGCGGCGATCATGTGGCTCCGCGCGAAACCGGTGCCGCACTATCGCGTGGCCCTGCACCTGTCGGACGCATCGGTGGAGATGCGGGATTTCACCGAACAGGCGTTCAAGCGCATGGCGGTGCGGCACTATCTGAGGAAAGATGTGAGGGTATAGGGGCGCGCCCGCCTAAAGTGCCGCCCACGCATTTTCCATTGACGGACCACTCAAATCGCGACGGAGAGGCGGGCGATCGCTCGCTCCAGCAGGTCGGGGCGCGCGTGATGGGCCATATGGCCCACGCCCTCTGCGATCGAGACGCGCGCGTTCGGCAACGCCTCGGCCAGCGCTTCGGCGTGGCGCCCGACAGAAAGTAGCCAGTCCTCGGTCCCATGGACGATCTCGACCGGAACGCTCAATGTCGGGTAACGAGGCGAAAGGTCGTTCAGCGCGGCCTGAATCTGCGACAGATCCTCGTTGTTGGCGGCGATGGTCGACGCCCGCAGCGAGAGCGGCGCGCCGACATAATCCAAATAGCCCCGGGGCGGCGATTGAGGGCGGAAGGCCCGCGCGACGAAGTCGTCGATCGCTCCCTCCTCCGCCCGACGCGCCAGTCTGGCGGCGTAGTACTCCACGCCCCATTCATTGACGCCCAGCGCGTCCAGAATATCCGCAGCCGGCCCCCAGGGCATGGTCGCGCCCGAGACGTTGACGACGCCGGTCACCTCATCGGGCGCATCCAGCGCCCAAGCCAGCGCCACCATCGCGCCCCAACTGTGCCCGACGACAATCGGCCTTTCCGCGCCCATCTGGTTGGCGGCGGCGCGAAGCAGCGCGGCCTGTCGTGAGGGAGTCCAGCCACTGCCGATGCGGGCGGAATAGCCAAAGCCGGGGCGGTCCATGGCGATCACGCGATTGTCGCGCGCCAGTCGCGGCGCGAGCTGAAACGTCCAGTCGCGCAGATTCACATTGGCGCCATGGATCAGGATGAGCGGCGGGCCGGCTCGCCCAGCATCGGTGGCGTGAACGGCGACCCCGCCCACGTCGATCAGACGTCCAATCGGGGGATATCCGCGCTCGGCTTGATCGTCGGCGAGGGTCGCTATGCGTGGCGCGCCGCAAGCGGCGAGCGTCGCCAATCCGGCGCTCGCGCCAAGACCTCCGACAAATGTCCGTCTGCGCATGGCTCATCCCGAAGCGACGGCCGCATCGCCAGCCTTCAACATGCAGTTCTAGGTAGGAATGGCGACGACGGTTGCAAATCACGAAGCGCGGCCTTGGAACATTTGAAGGTCTCCCCCATCCTCCGCCTGCGCGGCGGCGGCAGAAATCCACATTATTCCTTTGGCAGAGGAACCACCCCGCTAACCGGAGCAGGATTTGATCGCGGCGCGGTGGGCTTTGCCGATCTCGTTGGTTTTGGTCATCGTTTCTGTCGAAGTCATGCCGGACCCGGCCGATACGTCCTCCACCGCCGCGCTCCAGGCGTCGCCGTGCGGCTCGCCTTTGGCCACGCGGGTGAGGAAGTGGCCGCCGATGGTTTCGTAGAGCGTGTAGTCGGCTTCGTCGGTTTGCTCGCGTAGGGCCTCCGCCGCGCATTCGCACGCATCTGGCGTGGCGATGCCGGCGCACATGCCGATGACGGGGTCGTCTGCGCCTTCGGCGAGCGTACTCGCAGGGAGCGCCAGGAAGGCAAGGGCCGACAGGCCGAGCTTCATTCTGCACATGCTGGTCTTCTCCCCCTGTTTCTATCGTTCTGCGTTTCACGATTAGATCAAACCCGGCTCGACGGGAACACCCCTTCCCTCGCCCTGCCCTCTCCGCTAGAACGCGCCCGTCTTTCCCTTCTGGCGGAGTCTCGGATCATGGCCTCTTACCAATATGTCTATCACACGGACGGGCTCTCTAAGACCTATCCGGGCGGCAAGAAATGCTTTGAGAATATCCGCCTCTCTTTCCTGCCCGGCGTGAAGATCGGCGTGATCGGCGTCAACGGCGCGGGTAAGTCCACGCTCCTCAAGATCATGGCGGGGTTGGACAAGGATTTCACCGGCGAGGCCTGGGCCGCCGACGGCGTGCGGGTCGGATACCTGCCGCAGGAGCCGCAGCTGGATGAGTCCAAATCGGTGCGCGACAATGTGATGGAGGGGGTCGCGGCGAAAAAGAAGCTGCTGGACGACTTCAATGCGATCTCGATGAAGATGGCCGAGGATTACTCCGACGAGTTGATGGAGGAGATGACGGCGCTTCAGGATCAGATCGACGCGCAGAACCTCTGGGACCTGGACGCTCAGATCGACGTGGCGATGGAGGCGCTCCGCTGCCCGCCGGACGATGCGGACGTCACGACCCTGTCGGGGGGCGAACGCCGCCGCGTGGCGCTCTGCAAGCTGCTTCTGGAAGCGCCGGAGATGCTGCTGCTCGACGAGCCGACCAACCATCTGGACGCCGAGACGATCCTGTGGCTGCAAAAGCACCTGATCGACTATAAGGGCACCTGCCTGATCGTCACCCATGACCGCTATTTCCTCGACGACATCACGGGCTGGATTCTGGAGCTGGATCGCGGCAGGGGCATCCCCTATGAGGGCAACTATTCGAGCTGGATGGAGCAGAAGGCCAAGCGGCTGGAGCATGAGGCGCGCGAAGACAAGGCGCGGCGGAAGACCCTTGCGCGAGAGCTGGAATGGGTGCGTCAGTCCCCCCGCGCGCGGCAGGCGAAATCCAAGGCCCGGCTGAACTCCTATAACGAGCTGGCGGCGCAGTCCGAGCGGGAGAAGGTCGGCAACGCGCAGATCATCATCCCCAACGGCCAGCGGCTGGGCTCGAAAGTGATCGAGGTCGACGGGCTGAAGAAGGGCTACGGCGAGAAGCTGCTGATCGACGGGCTGAGCTTTTCGCTGCCCCCCGGCGGGATCGTCGGCGTGATCGGGCCGAACGGCGCGGGCAAGTCGACCCTCTTCAAGATGCTGACGGGCGAGGAGACGCCGGATGACGGCGCCATCACCCTCGGCGACACGGTGCAGCTGGCCTATGTGGACCAGTCCCGCGACGCGCTGGACCCGCAAAAAACGGTGTGGGAGGAGATCTCGGACGGGCTGGACGTGATCACCCTCGGCGATGCGGAGATGAACTCCCGCGCCTATGTCGGCGCGTTCAACTTCAAGGGCGGCGACCAGCAGAAAAAGGTCGGCCTCCTTTCAGGCGGTGAGCGCAACCGCGTGCACATGGCCAAGCTGCTGCGCCGGGGCGGCAACGTGCTGCTGCTCGATGAGCCGTCGAACGATCTGGATGTGGAGACGCTCAGGGCGCTGGAGGACGCGCTGGAGAGCTTCGCGGGCTGCGCCGTGGTGATCAGCCATGATCGCTGGTTCATGGACCGGCTCTGCACCCATATCCTGGCCTTCGAGGGCGACAGCCATGTGGAATGGTTCGAGGGCAACTTCGAGGATTACGAGGCCGAAAAGATCAAACGCCTCGGCCCGGACGCGGTGGAGCCGAAGCGGATCAAGTATAAGAAGTTTGCGAGGTGAGGCCATAGGCCTTCATGCTCTCTCTTCCCGTAACTTTGCGTACTCCTTGAGACCCGGGTGAACCTTAAACCGAGTGGCATGCGCGTCCCAGCGAAGGTCAGGATCATGGTAGAGGAATGCCCAACCGCTCCCACCGTATCCGCTTCGCGTTTCGTATCCGATTACTGAAAATCGGTGGAGCATCATTAGGGCTGTTGGCGCGTCAAAATCGTTAGACTGGCTTTTTCGCTTCTCGTACTTAGTTTCGAAGCTAAACCGGTCAAAGGTCTCAGTTGCGATTGCGGAACAAGTTTGTAATGCCTCTTCCCAATGGGGCCAGTGCGGTAAAATCTCGTCATCAAGCTCCTTCTTTAAATAAGTCGAGTAATCGACTCTCGCATCTACAATATCTTTATTTGTAAAAACACTGGGTCCGTTTCCCTATTTTTTAAAACTCCAAGTGCAACATTTAAAAACTGAATTACGTCCCTCGGCCTCTTCAATGTTCTTGACACTATATGATTCCACTTAGGCTGCGAGCCTCTCATCAATTGGTTATCTATCGCATCGCTCCAACTGACGTTTGATTCAGATATTCTTTTTAAGCGTTCTTCAATTAGGCTTTTAAGGGATTCTGCATTCCAGTTTATATTCATCGCTTTTGTTTGGGTGACCTTGTTTTTATCTGAAAAGGAAAGATCATCCCATATATCCGTCCTCAAATATAAAACTGGGAAAATATTTGCGCCTTCGGTATCAAATTTCTTCCTAATATTCCTTATAGCTATAATTAGTCCAACAAGCATAGATTTTCTAATATTATCCAAACTATCCAATCCGGCGTCAAGCTCATCAAAATGCATAAAAAATCGATTTAACTTACAATTCAAACATACCGCTACAGTGCTAGAAATAATAGAATCGGTAAGTGCATCTAACTCCAATCCAAGATCAAGGTCATTAGGATCTCGATCGAGATCTACTCCCCCCAATTGATTTCCCATAACTGAAGGTGCAATTGACAGCTTCGAAACTTTTAACCGCTTGGGACGGATTATTTCAGCAAGTTTTGGATTGGTTCCTCCATAATTTTCATTAAGAAATCCCTCTAACGACATTCTCTCCGGATGGTGCTGCATGTCGGATGCCTTAAGCGCCCAAGCAGCAGCTTGAACTGCAATCAAGTATTTCCAAGAAGCGACGTAAGCGTCGATGGCATCGGACCCCTTGTCGATACGAGACGCATGTACATTCCAAGGGTAACTCCGCAAATTCAACGCAACTGCGCTTTTGGAACCCTCACCTTCAGTAAAATGCCTTACGATAGCAGTTTTTCCAGCACCCTTTCTGCCGAGAACCACATATGAATCTCCATTCTCAATTTTCTTTACTTCATCGGTTGCAAGAAAGTACTCTAGTAGTATTTTATCATCTTCTGCGGCAACTGCACCAAAGCCTTCGAACTCAGCAAGGTTGATGGCCATCAGTATTCCTTTCTTTGGAAATCGCGCATCCGGGCCAATAAGCGTTCCATGCGGCGCGCATACAACTTTGACGCTTAGGCAGAGCGCGTCAACTCCTGAATGCATGAGTCATCACTCTCCCCCCTCCAATATACCCCACACGCGCTCAGCACACCCACCTACGGCGCGCCCATGTATTTGCCACCCCCCGCGCGACAAGAGGTTTGCGCGGCGGCGTTTTCTGGTCCACCATTCAGGCGGATGCTCGACACGGCTGAATATTTGAAACTTCTGATCGCTCTGATCGCCATCGTGGACGTGCCGGGCAACATCCCGCTTTTCCTGCAACAGACGCACGGGCTTTCCCTCGCGGAAAAGCGCGTGGCCGCGGTCACGGCGGGCGTCGCGACGGCGGCGATCCTTCTGCTCTTCGCGTTTCTGGGCGTTCATGTGCTCGGCGCGTTCGGAATCACCCTGCCGGCGTTCAAGGTGCTGGGCGGGCTGGTGATCCTGCTGATCGCGCTGGAGATGCTGGGGCTGAAAGCGGCGAGCCAGGTCTCCCGAGAGGGCGGCGGAGAGACGAACCCCGTCGTCATCGGCATTTTCCCGATGGCGGTGCCGCTGTTCGCCGGGCCGGGCGCGATCAGCGCGGTGCTGGTCTATGCGCATCGGGATTTTCACTCGGATCACGATCTGATCGTGACGGTCCTGATCCTCTCGGTCGCCGCGATCATCGTTCTGGGGATGTTTGGGGCGGCGGCGGCCTCTCGTCTGATCACGCCGCTGACGCAGAAGATCCTGAACCGCCTGCTCGGCATGATCGTCGGCGCGCTGGGGATCGAGTTCATCCTGGAGGGGCTGGCGGCGTTCCCCGCCGTGTTCATGGCCCCGCAATAAGGCGCGCGCGCCTAGCCGATCAGCTTCAGCGCCAGCCACGGCACCAGGTTGAGCGTCAGGATCGCGATCTTGAAATTGCCGAGATAGCTGAAATAGAGGCCGGGCAGCCGCTCGCGCTCCACGCCCAGCAGATTGGCGTGCGTCCCCATCATCCAGTCGCGCGCAAAGGCGACGAACAGCGCGGCGAACGTCATCAGGCCCATGTTGATGACGGTCATCCAGCCGAAAAATGCGGTGATTTGCTCAAGTGTCATAATCGCCTCCAATCCCGTCAGCGGCGCCCGTTTCAGGCGTCCTTCGCCAATATATAAGCATTCCGGGGCTCCGGCGCCCGCGCGCGACGGCCGATTGCGTGCGAATTTGTCTTGCATTTCAGCGCCAAGCGATACATATGCCCCCTGCGCTAACTGATCACTATCGAAGACCTGTCTCCCTAACCGGCCGCAGTTTCGATCTTGCTGAGGACTGTGCCAAGCCGCCGCATTCCGCGGGCGGTGCTATACTGAGGAGACTTCACATGGCCAATGGCGAAGTGAAATGGTTCAACGCCACCAAAGGTTTCGGCTTCATCCAGCCTGAGGGCGGCGCCAAGGACGTGTTCGTGCACATCAGCGCTGTCGAGCGTGCGGGCCTGTCCGGCCTGAACGACGGTCAGAAAGTGACCTTCGAGCTTGAGACCGGCCGCGACGGCCGCCAGTCGGCGACCAATCTGGCCCTGGTCGACTAATCCAGCGATCTGGATCTGAGAATTTCTGGGCGGCGCGGGAAACTGCGCCGCCCTTTGCTATTCTGGGGCCGCGCACGCAACGATTGTGTTATCTGCGCCCCGGCCCCTAGTCGCGCAAGCCTTCAGACCCCATACTAGGAGCGCCGACTCGGACGACGCCCCGATCCGCGTGCGGCCCATGTGCAAGAGGCTGACATGACGCGCGTTTTTCGCCCCGCCTACGCCGCCCTGCTGGGGCTGACATTCGCCGCGCCCGCGCTGGCGGACGATCTGGCGACGCTGAAAGAGACCGGCGCCTGCGTGAAGTGCGACTTGCGGAATCTGAGCCTGCGCGGGCTGGTCATGGACTCGCTCGATCTATCCCGCGCCAAACTGCGCGAGACGGATATGAAGGAGGCGAACATCGCCGGTTCCGATTTCTCGCATGCGGATCTGAGGCGGGCGGAAATGGAGCGCTCGATCGTCTCCGGCGCGAATTTTCACCGGGCCAAGTTGGATGGCGCCGATCTTGAGAAAGCGGACGCGACCGAAGCGGATTTCAGCGAGGTCAGCGCGAAACGCGCGGATTTCGCGCAGGCGATACTGAACGGCGCGACCTTCAAGGAGGCGGATCTGCGCGATGCGTTCATGCGACGGGTGGTGGCGTCGGGCGTCGATTTCAGCGAAACCAAGATGAACAATGTGGATATGGAGCGCTCCGACATCTCGGGCGCGAGTTTCTCCGAAGCGATCCTCGCCGCGGCGGACCTCAACCGGGCGAACGCCGAGGGCGCCGATTTTCGCGACGCCGATTTGACCAGCGTGCGGCTCTCCAGCGCCAACCTGACCGGCGCGGATCTGAGGGGGGCCGACCTGTCGGATGCGGGCCTTAGGCGCACAAACCTGTCGGGCGCGAATTTGACCGACGTCAGGGGATTGCAGCAGCGCCGCCTCAGCCAGGCGTGCGGCGACGAGAACACCAAATTGCCCCGCGGCATGACGATCGACCCCTGCGACTGAATCGGCCACGAAGATTGTGGCCGACCTTGGCGCCCGGAAGCGCGTTCAAGCGCCGTTTCTGAAATTGATTGAGATGGCCGCTCAGACGGCCGCGCGATCCGCCGGCGTCTCAGCGGGCTCCAGCGACGGCACATCCCGGCCCCGCTCCATGAAATAGACGCCGATCGGCTCGGGCAGCCCCCGGATCGGCGCGATATGCCGGGTCAGTTGCTCCAGCGGCAGGCCGGCGCGCTTGGCGACATCCTCGGAGATAACGAGCTGACCGCCGAAATCCTTGCTCAGCGTCTCAAGCCGGCTGGCGGTGTTGACGGTCTCTCCGACGATGGTGTCGGAGGCCGTGTCGCCATGGCCGATCTGGCCCAGCACAAGCCCGCCGACATGAATGCCGATGCCGATCTTCAGGTCCTCGCCGAGATCGCGCCTGAGATGGGCGTTCACGCGCTCCAGCGCCAGATCCATGTCCCTGGCCGCCGCCAAAGCGGCGCGGCAGGCGTCTTCCGGCGCGCTTTCCCGGCCGAAATAGGCCATCAGCCCGTCGCCCAGATATTTCTCGACCACGCCGCCGTTTTCCTCCACCGCCGGGACGATGGCGGCGAACAATTCGTTGAGCACAAAAACCACGTCATAGGGCAGGCGCCCTTTCGACAACCGGGTGAAGCCGCGCGTGTCCATGAACAGAACCACCATGGTCCGCTCCACGCCGCCCTTGCGAGAGCGGCCGCCCGGCGCGACTTTCTGATCCTTCGGCGCGACGAGGCGCTGCACGGTTAGCGGCGTGGTGGGCCTGAGCTGGCAGGCGAGGCGCACATCGTCCGGGGCGTTGATCGAGCGCAGCGAGTCCGCCTCCAGCGGCAGAGGCGGCTCCAATCCGCTCATGCCCTTGATGACGCGCACCCGACAGGTCGTGCAGCGCGCCCGGCCGCCGCAAAGCGAGGTGTGCTGGACGTTCTTCATCCGGCTGATCTCCAGCAGCGTCGGCCCGACCGGGGCGGACACGGCGGGGCCGTCCGTGTAGATAATCTTCACACGCTTGCCCATCCGCTCCAGCAACGCGCGGCCGAAGAACACCAGCACCGCGGCGATCACCGCGATCGCGAATCCCAATCGCGCGTTGGAGGCGTAGGAGAACAGCTCCGCTTCGGCCAGAGGGTCGGGCCAGTTGGTCTGGATCTGAACCTCGATCAGCTCCATGCCGTCGATGATCCGGGGCAGCAGCTCTCGCGTCGAGGCGACGAACCCCGCCAGCGCGGCGGTCGGCACCATCACCGCTAGCGCGAACAGCACCGGCGCGATCCGCTGATAGGCGCGCTTCAGGCGCAGCCAGTAGTGAATGCCGATGCAGCCATGGGTCCAAACGATCAGCACAAGCGCCGTCTGCGTCACCCACAGCCCGCCCAGCGCGAGGCGCGCATGCACGTAATCATAGGTGTCGATCACCCCGAACATCTCATGCGCGACGCGCGTGCCGACCACATGAGGGATCAGCAGGATCGGGATTGAGAAGCCAAGCACGATCTGCGTCACTTCCCAACTGCGCAGCTTCATGGTCGCGCGGTCTGCGATCCGCGCCAAGGCGTAAAGCACATGGATCGCCGCCGCCGCGATGAGGATGCCCGCGCCCAGCGGCGATCGCGTAACGGAGAGGCGGATCGCCTGCCCCTGGCTCTGCACCTCAGAGCCAAACAGACCAAGCGCGTGATTCAACAGATGCGCGGCGACGAAGATGAACAGCACCAAACCGGCAGCCGTCTTGGCGCGTTGCACATACGCGATTTGCAGAAACGATCCCATGCTTTCAGGAAATAGCACTAACTCAGGCGCTGGGCACCGAAATCGGCCAAACGCGCGGGGATTTCAACAACATGTGTTCCGCTGTAATCAGCGAGCATGTTTTCAAAGGCGCGACTTTGCGAAGGCGCGCAAGTCGAACTCCGGGTCGCGCGCGTCCGAACGCGTGGGCGCGCCGCCCACCGCCATCAGACGCCGCGCCGCCATGTGATCCGCCGGGCGATTGACCGACTCCACCCCCAAAAACTTGTCGCCATCATAGCAAAGCAGCGAAAACGCGTTGTCCGCGCGCGCGCCGATCGTGATCCGCTCCGACGCGCCGCTTGTCAGCCCCGCCATTTGCAGGCGCAGATCGCCCTGATCCGACCAGAACCACGGCACGGCGGCGTAGTCCTGCGCCTCGTCGGGTTTGGCGATATTGCGCGCGACGAGGCGCGCCTGATCCGCAGCGTTCTGCACAGACTCCAGCCGTACGAGGGCGCCTTCCGGCGTGGGGAATGAGGCGCAGTCTCCGATCGCCATGATGGCGGGGTCGGTGGTCCGGAGACTCGCATCGACCGCGATCCCGTTATCGATGGCGAGGCCTGCGGCCTCCGCGACCTCGACATTAGGCAGCACGCCGACGCCGACGATCACCAGATCCGCCGGCAGCTGCGGGCCATCAGACAGCGCGACCGCTTCCGCGCGCGTCTCGCCGACGATGCGCTCGACGCTGGCGTCCAAATGGATCTCGATCCCCGCAGCGCGATGGCGGTCGAAGCAATGGGCGGAAAGCTCCTCTGAAACCGCCCGGCCCATGATGCGCGGCGCCGCCTCCAGAACCGTCACCTCGCATCCCAACGCGCGGGCCGTCGCCGCGATCTCAAGCCCGATGAACCCGGCGCCTATGACGACGACACGCTGCGCGCGCCCTATCCTGTCGCGCAGTATCAGCGCGTCCGAAGCGGTGCGCAGATCGGTCACGCCGTCCAGCTCCACACCTGGGATCGATAATTTCCGATTGCGCGCGCCGGTCGCCAAGACGAGGTGGCCGTATTCGATTACTTCGCCCGAGGCGAGTTCGACCGTCTTCGCATCTGCTTTGATCACGAAAGCCGGATCCGCCCAGCGCGCCTCGACGCCGTTATTGGCGTAGAATTCCTCGGATTGCAGCCAGAGCGCCTCCGGCGGGCTGTCCTCCTTAACGAAGGTCTTCGAGAGCGGCGGACGTTGATAGGGCGGCCGCCCTTCATCGCCGATCAGCGAGATCGGGCCTTCGAAGCCCTCCTGCCGCAGGCTGGCCACGGTCTGATACCCCGCCTGCCCCGCGCCTATGATCACGACGCGGCCATCCGCCATGCGTCCCTCCTTTAGCATTCCGCCCGCGTCCTTGGCCGGCGTCGCAATGCGCGACCTGTCAGCCTGCGCTCAATTTTCCAACCGCCGGAACAGCTCGTTGATGGCGCCGCCGATCAGCTCCTGCTGGGACACCTCCGGCGTGGCGCGCACCAGTTCCTGCACCGTCGCCTGATCCATGTATCCGCTGTCAAACAGATCGCGGCTGCGCTGGAAGCTCGCGATGGCCTTGCGGGTCGTCTTGGTGAAACGGCCATCCTGAGACCCGGTGTCATAGCCGAGGGCCGCGAGACGCCCTTCGATCGACCGGCGCTGGGTCTCGGTGAAATTCTGTCGCCTCTCCTCTTCCTTCGCGGCTTTCACATTCTGCGATCGGCTGCGCTTTTCAAGAATTCGCCGCTCGGCGTCATTGGCGTATTTGCCGTCAGGATAGCGCTCCAGATAGTCGCGATAATCCTCCACGCGGTCTCTTTCAGCGGCGCGGCGCCAAACGTTTTCTTCTTTCTTCGACGCCTTTTGCTGTTCTTCGCTGGCCTGGGCGAGCGCGGCGAATTGCTCCTCGGTCAAATACCCGGTCCCCGCGTCCCCTCGATCCCCCTGCCATTGCGCGATGGCGTTGCGTGAGGCCGGTCCGAAAGCCCCGTCGACCCCGCGCGTGTCGTACCCGCGATCGGTGAGCGCGCGCTGAACAGCGATCCGATCCGCGCGCGTCAACACCAGCGCCTCTTCGACATCCCGGGCGGATCGGGACGGATCCTGATCCCGATCCAGATCCTCCAGACGGGCCTTGGCCTCCGACGCGCGCAGCCCCTCCGGGTGTTCCCGCAAATAGGCCTCGTAGGCGGCGGCGGTGTTCTCGTCTTCCGCCTGTTCCCAGTCACGCCGGTCGAGATCGGCCGCCCGCCGCCGGTCATCCGCGTCGCTGCGTAGCGCCGCAAATTGCTCTTCCGTCAGATATCCGGTCGGCGTGTCCCCCCGATCGCGTTGCCATCCCGCCAGCGCGCGGCGAGAGGCGGGGCCGAAGACGCCGTCCACCCCGCCGGTGTCAAATCCCAGCGCGGTCAGGCGGGCCTGCACCCGCGCGCGCTCCCGCACGCTGAGGCGCAAGGCGTCCTCCGCCCGCCGCGCGTCGGCGACGCCGGATTCGGCGGCGTCGATTTCGGCGATGCGCTCCTCGGCGACATCCGCGAAGACGCCCTCCGGGAAAAACCGCAGATACTGCAGATAGTCGCGACGCGCGCCGGAATCTTCGGCCGCGCGCCACGCCTCCAGCTCCATCCGGGCGCGAAGCTCGCCCAAATCATCCTCTGAGGCCGGAGCCATCGCAAAGTCCGCGTCCGTATCGCCCGCGATCCAGGTTTCGGGCCAATCCGGCGCCGCCCCACGCATACGCGCGGCCAGCGCGAGAGCGGCGCTGTTGGCCGGCGCGCCGGGCTTCAGCATTTCCTCGCTTATGGACTGGGCGAAAACGCCGACCTCGTCAGCCTCCCGCTCCGGCGTCGCCAGACCCGGTTGGGCGGCGGAGATCACCAAAACACCCTCTGGGTCGTCCAGATCGGCGAAACCGGGTTCCGCGATGCCGCTGGGTGTAAACCCGTCCTGGCGAGAGAGATCCAGCGACACGACCGCCCGCCCCGTGGCCAGCGCGGCGAGATCCAGCAACAACTCCAGCGGAGCGCCGTCCAGCGTCAGCCCGGTCAGGGTCGCGGCGTCCAGATCCACAGGCGCGACATAGCCGCGCCCGTCGGCGCGCACGGCGTGGGCCGAGACATAGATCGCGACCCCCTGCAACCCGCCGCCGGCGCCTGCGCCTACGCGCAGCGCGCGTTCGAAGCGGATGACGAGATCGCGCATGTCCTCGGCGTCCAGATCGTAGCCGTCATAGACCTCGTATCCAGCGTCGCTTAATTCGGATGCGACATGTTTGGCGTCGTCGCGCGCGCCGGACGCATCCGGCGCCTCTTCATAATTCTCATTGCCGATCACCAGCGCGATCTGGTCCGCCGCAGCGGCGGCGCCCGGCGCGGTCAACGCAATCGCGGCGATCAGCAGGGTTGCGCGCCATTGGGCCGCATGCGATCGGATCAGGCCCCAGCTTGCACTCATTTTGGTCTCTCCCGCCGAATACTCGTCTGTCGCCACGTTATGCCCAGCGGACGGCGATGGTAAGGCCGTAATCGATCACATACTGTCCAGTTGCGCGTCGCGCGGCGGCGGGCCATGTTCCGTATCGAGAAGAATAACAGGGGACGCGTTTATGAACGCTCCGCCAGTGACGGTTCAGGGAGGCGACGGCGAGGCGGTGATCCGTCTGGCAGGGCGCATGGTCGTGGCCGCCCTGCCCGCGTTTGAGGACGGGCTGAAATCCGCGCCGCGCGGAGGCGACGTCGCGCTGGATCTGTCAGGCGTCGAGGCGCTGGACACCGCCGGGGCCTGGCTGATCATCACTCTGTCGGATCGATTGCGCTCCGAAGGCGCCGCGGTGCGGCTGACCGGGGCGGCTGAAGCGCAGCTCACGCTGATCGAGACCGTGCGCGAGGCGATGGAGAGCAAGCACGAGGCGAGCCCCCCGGCGCGCGGCTTCAAGGCGTTTCTTGAACGGCTTGGGCGCAAAACGGTCGACGCGTTCGGCGGGTTTGTCGACGTGCTGGGCTTTTTCGGCCTTGTGCTCGCCAGGATCGGGCAGGCGGTCATTCGCCCCGGCCGCCTGCGTTTGACCTCTCTGGTCCATCACATGCATGAGGTCGGGTTCAACGCGGTGCCCATCGTGTCCCTGATGGCGTTCCTGATCGGCATCGTGCTGGCCTTTCAGGGCTCGGCCCAGCTGACCCAGTTCGGCGCCGAGGTGTTCGTCGTCAATCTGATCGCGGTCTCGATCCTGCGGGAGCTAGGCATTCTTCTGACCGCGATCATCGTCGCGGGTCGGTCAGGCTCCGCCTTCACCGCCGCCATCGGCTCAATGAAGGTGCGCGAAGAGATAGACGCCATGCGAACGCTTGGTCTCGACCCGATCGAGGTGCTGGTCGTGCCGCGCGTGATCGCGCTGGTGATCATGCTGCCGGTGCTGGGTTTCATCGCCAATGTCACCGGCCTCTTTGGCGGTGCGCTGATGTCCTGGGTCGAGCTGGGCGTCTCACCCGGCATGTTCATCACCCGGCTCTACGAGACCACCGGGGTCTGGCATCTGGCGATCGGCCTTATCAAAGCGCCTTTCTTCGCGCTGATCATCGGCGTGGTCGGCTGCTATATGGGCATGAATGTCGGCGGCAGCGCGGAATCCGTCGGCCGATTGACGACCAAGTCCGTGGTGTTCTCCATCTTTGCTGTGATTGTGGTCGACGCCATCTTCTCGATCTTCTTCGCGGAGGTGGGCGTGTGACGGCGGGGCGCGACACGATCATCGAAGTGCGCGATCTGATCAACGCGTTCGGCCCGCAAGTGGTGCATGACGGGCTGGATCTCGACGTTTATCGCGGCGAGGTGCTGGGCGTGGTCGGCGGCTCCGGCACCGGCAAATCGGTGCTGCTGAGGACCATCGTTGGGCTGATCCGCCCCAGAGCGGGCGACATCCGCGTCTTCGGCCTCGACGTGATCCACACCACCGAGGAGGAGCGGCGCGCGATCGAGACCCGCTGGGGTGTTTTGTTTCAGGACGGCGCGCTCTTTTCCTCGCTGACCGTGCGCCAGAATGTCGAAGCGCCGATGCGCGAACATCTGGATCTGCCGCCGGACACCCGACGCGCTCTGGCCGAGTTGAAGATCGCCATGGTCGGGTTGCCGCCCAACGCCTGCGACAAATTCCCGTCCGAGCTGTCGGGCGGCATGCGCAAAAGAGCGGGGCTGGCGCGCGCGTTAGCGCTGGATCCGGAGATCGTCTTCCTTGATGAGCCGACGGCGGGGCTGGACCCGATCGGGGCCGCGGCGTTTGACGAGTTGATCGGACAGTTACAGCGGTCGCTGGGGCTGACGGTGTTCATGGTCACGCATGACCTCGACAGTCTTCACGCGATCTGCGACCGGATCGCGGTGCTGGCGGAGAAGAAAGTTCTGGTTACCGGGACCATGGACGAAATGCGAAAAGTGGACCATCCATGGGTGAAAGAGTACTTCCATGGTCCGCGGGCGCGCGCCGCGATGGCGGGCTAGAGGGGCGAGAGTTATGGAAACGCGCGCGAATTACGTTCTGATCGGCGCCTTCACGCTGGCGGGAATCCTGGGCGCCATGGGGTTCATCCTTTGGCTGGCCAAGGTCGAGGTGGACCGGCAGTTCGACTACTACGACATCCGGTTCGAAAGCGTTTCAGGCCTCGGGGCCGCCGGTTCGGTGCGTTATAATGGCCTTTCGGTTGGTCAGGTCGTCTCGCTGGCGCTGGATGAAGAAGACCCGAGCCGCGTGCGCGTGCGGATCGAGATCAACGCCAACACGCCGGTCAAGACCGATACCGTCGCCACGCTGGAAAACCAGGGCGTCACTGGCGTCTCCTTCGTCTCGCTGACGGGGGGCAGCGCGGATGCGCCGTTGCTGGAAGACGTCTCGGACGACGAGTTTCCGGTGATCCAGTCCAAACGCTCCGCCTTCCAGACGGTGTTCCAGGGCGCGCCGGAGCTGTTGGAGAAAGCCATCGCGCTGCTGGAAGACGTGCGCGAAGTGGTCAGCCCTGAGAACAAGGCGGCGGTGACCGCGATCCTGAGCAATCTGGAAAGCGCTTCGGGCGAGGTCGACGCGGTCGTCAAGGATTTCAGCGCGCTTTCGGGCGATATCGCGACGGCGGCCACAGGCATCGCCGGCTTCACAGAGAAGCTGGAGCCGCTGGCCGCTACGACCGAGACCACTATGAAATCGGCGGATGAGACGCTGCGCACGGCGACCGAGGCGATCAAACGCTCCGAAGCGACCATCGACGCCGCGACCGAGGCGCTGTTGAGCGCGCGGGAAACCTTCGAAAGCACCGACGCGCTGATCGAGAACGATTTGCCCGCATTGGTGGCCCAGGTCGATTCCACGGCTGAGACGATTGAAACGGTGGTCGCCGATGTGGGTGGCAAGGCCGGGTCCGTGGTCGACAAGACCGACGCCGTCGCGGCCGAGGTTCTGGCGCGGCTTGAGCAGGCGGAGCAGACGCTGGCGGCGCTCGACGGCGTCTTTACGCAGGCCAATGCGACCATGGCCGCGATCGAGACCGCCAGCCTGAATGTCGACAAGCTGATCACCGGCGACGGCGCGGCGCTGGTGGCGGATGCGCGTGTGGCGCTCGGCAACGCGAACAAGACGATCCTGAGCGTCAACCGGGCGGTCGATGAGGATCTTCCGACGATTCTGGCGGATGTGCAGGCCGCGACCGCCTCGATCAAGACCACCGTCGAGACCGTCGGCGCGGATCTCTCGGCGGCCACCGGCAGGATCGACGGCATCTCCGTGCAGGCCGAGGCCGCGCTGGCGGAGGCGACCACCACGTTCAAAACCGCGAACGATACGCTGGAGGCGATCACCGGCGCGCTGGGCACGGCGGAGAACACGCTGATTGCGGCGGAGCAAACCTTTGTCGGCGCCTCCCGGATCATAAATGAGGATATGGACGCGATCTTCGCGGATGTGCGCAATACCACCGCCAATCTGGACGCGTCGCTGGCGATCGTGGCCCGGGACCTGCCGATCATCACGGCAGATGTCCGCAGCGCCGCTGCGAAAACCGAAGAGTTCGTCACCAATCTGGACGCGGTCGTCGACGACGGCGCGCCACAGATCGACGCTTTCCTGAAGGCCGGTCTGCCGCAATTCATCCGATTCATGCAGGAATCACGCAGTCTGGTCGCCAACCTGCAGAGGCTGACGTCAAAGATCGAGAGTGACCCGGCCCGGTTTATTCTGGGCACGCAATCGCCGGAGTTCCAACGATGAGAAACGCCATGATCCGCCGCGCGATGACCGCCGCTCCACTGCTTGCTTTGCTCACGCTGGCTTCCTGCACCGGCATTCAGACCCTTCAGCGGGCGTCCGCGCCAGTTGATCTCTATCAGTTGTCGCCCAAAAGCACGTTCTCGCCCAACCTGCCGGATGTAAGCTGGCAGATCGTGGTGGATGAGCCGACCGCGGCCAGCGCCGTCAACACCGACCAGATCGCCGTGAAGCCGAACCCATATCAGGTGCAGTATTTCCCGGGCTCACGATGGGTGGATCGGGCGCCGGTTTTGGTGCAGACGCTGATGGTGGAGTCGTTCGAGAACACGGGCCGGGCGTCCTCAGTCGGCAGAGAGGCGATCGGCCTGACTCCCGACTTCACGCTGGTCACGGATCTGCGCGAGTTTCAGGCGGAGGTGCCCGAGAATGGCGAGGCGGCATTAGTTGTAAATGTCCGTCTCAACGTCAAGATCGTGGATGAGCCCGAGGGCGTTATCTTCGCCTCTGAGTCTTTCGATCGGAAAGTGCAGATCGGCTCGACGGAGATGGTCGACGTGGTGCACGCCTTCGACACGGCGCTGGGCGGCACGATGCGCGAAGCGGTGGAATGGTCGCTGATCGAGATCGACGCGTTCCTGCCCTCGCCCCGTTCCTGAGGGCCATATTGATAAGTCCGGGCGACATATGACGATTTTGACCGCAGGGGTGGATGGCGGCGGCACCAAATGCCGTGCGCGAATCTACGATTCAAACGGCTCCGAACTGGCGGTGGCGGAGGGCGGTCCGGCCAATATCCAGACTGGGGGGCGCACCGCCTACGAGAACGTCATCGCGACCGTGGACAGGGCGCTGGCCAAGGTCGGCTTGCCCGAAAGCGCGCTCTCCCGCCCAAGGGTCGGGCTGGGACTGGCGGGCGCGACGCCTGCGGCCTGCGCCAGTTTCGACGCGCAGAATCCGCCCTTTTCCGAGTACCGGATCATCTCGGACGCCCACGCCGCCGCTCTGGGCGCGCTTGGCGGCGAAGACGGGGGAATCGCGATCCTCGGCACCGGCGCAGCCGGCTGCGTCGTCAGGGGCGGCGAGGTCCGGCTGATCAGCGGTTGGGGCTTCCGCGTCGATGATTTTGGGTCCGGCGCCGATATCGGCCGGCGGGCGCTAAGGGCCGCGCTCCGCGCCCATGACGGCCGGGACGAGGTCAGCGCGTTCTCAGACGCTGTGTTGGCGCGTTTTGACGGCGATGTCTGGAAGGCGGCGGACTGGGCCTCCAAGGCCATTCCTGCGGAATATGCGACATTGGCGCCGCTGGTCTTCGAGCAGGCCGAAGCCGGCGATGCGACGGCGCTGTCGATCCTCAACCGCGCGATGGAGGAGCTGCAGCGCCTAATCGGTCTTCTGAAGGAACATGGAGCTGAGAAAATCTCGCTCTGCGGCTCGGTCGCCCAAGCGCTTGAGGCGCGGTTGCCAGCGGACATCCGGGCGAAGCTCTCCCCCAATCAGGGCGACGCGATGGACGGCGCCGCCATGGCGCTGGACATGGGAGCGCCCAGCTGAGCCGGTTCTCGCTGATAGGCGCGAAGCTGTTCGACGGCGAGACATTTCACGCGGATTCCGCGCTGGTCATTCAGGACGGCCGGATCGCCGCGATCACGCCCGTGGCAGAGGCCGTGTCTCCGCGCACCGATGCGGATGGATTGCTGCTGGCGCCCGGATTTGTCGACTGGCAGGTCAATGGAGGCGGCGGCGTCCTGTTCAATGGAGATCCCACGCCGGAAGGGATCGCAGAGATCGCCCGCGCCCACGCGGCCTTCGGAACCACGGCGATGACGCCGACGCTGATCACCGACGCGCCAGAGGTCACAGCCGCCGCCGCCGACGCCATTTCGGCCACAAAGGCCGATTGCGTCGTGGGCGTGCATTTCGAAGGCCCGCATCTCAGCGTCGCGCGCAAAGGCGCACATGAGGCCCGCTTTATCCGCCCGATCACGACGACGGATCACGCATTGCTCAGCCGCGGCGATCTGGGACGGGTGATCGCGACCGTCGCGCCGGAATCGGCGGGCCCCGAAGATATCGCCGCGCTGGCGAAAGCGAACGTTCTGGTCAGCCTCGGCCATACGGATACGGACTATCAGACCGCGATGGCGGCGTTTGACGCAGGCGCGCGAGCCGTCACGCATCTCTATAACGCCATGAGCCCCCTCTCTCATCGCGCGCCAGGGCTGGTCGGCGCGGCGCTTGATCGCGCGGATGTCGCTGTCGGCCTGATCGCCGACGGCCATCATGTAAATGCCGCCGCGTTGAGGCTCGCGCTCCGCGCCAAACCGGCGGGCTTCGCTACGCTGGTCACCGACGCGATGCCGACCGTCGGCGTGGCGGGAGAGAGCTTTGCGCTGAACGGTCGCACCGTCGCCCGTCGCGACGGAAAGCTGACGCTGGCGGACGGCACGCTGGCGGGATCGGATCTCGACATGGCCTCAGCCGTTCGGTTCATGGTCAATGAGGTCGGCGCGCCGCTGGAGGAGGCCCTGAACATGGCCTCGCTCTATCCCGCCCGGCTGCTCAGACTGGAGGATCGAGGACGCCTGACCAAAGGCGCGCGGGCGGACATTGTCGGTTTGGACGATGCGCTGAGGGTCCGGCGCGTCTGGATCGGCGCACAGGAATTTGACGGCGCCGGAGACCGCTGACGCCGGATAACCTGCTTGCGACTCTCTCGATTTAGGCTACTACCAAGCGTGGAATGCATCTGCTGGGAGGCCGAGGGATGGCGATGACGACACACCCGATCAAACTGGCGGCGGCCGCGACCCTGTTGCTCGCTTTCGCCGCGCCGGCCACCGCGCAACAAGGCCCGATGCCGATCGAAGCGGCCACTCCCGTCACCGCGACGGTCACCGATTGGGACGAGTTCACCGGCAGGTTTGAAGCGACGCAACGCGTGGAGCTTCGGGCGCGGGTATCGGGCTATCTCGAAGAAATCCTGTTTAAGGATGGTGAGATGGTGGAGAAGGATCAGGTCCTTTTCCGCATCGACAAGCGCCCCTTCGAAGCCGCGTTCGCGCAGGCGGTGGCGGAGTTTCAGGCCGCCGGCGCCGAACAGTCGCGCGCGACCGACTCTCTGGACCGCAACAGGCGGCTGGAGGAGCGCGGCGCGGTGTCCGAAAGCGCGCTGGATGAGGCGATCGCCGCCAAACTGACCGCCGACGCCAATGTCGCCATGGCGGAGGCGACGATGCGCAACGCCGCCCTGAACCTCGAATACACCGAGATACACGCGCCTTTCGCGGGCCGCATCTCAGACAGTCTGGTCGATGTGGGCAATCTGATCGGAGAGCGTGAATCGCTGCTGGCGACAATCGTGGAGATCAATCCGATCCACCTCGTGTTCTCCGCATCGGAAACCGACTTCCTGCAATATGCGCGGCTGATCGCTGAAAACCGCGCACGTGCGAAAACCGCCAGAGTGCAGGCCAAGCTGCTGGACGAGGACGGATGGAGCCACGAAGGCAAGATGGACTTCATCGGCAATGAGATTTCCTCCGGCACCGGCACGCTGAAATCCCGCGCGATCTTCGACAATTCCGACGATCTGCTGTTGCCCGGCCTGTTCGCACGGCTTCGCGTCGCCTCCACCGATCCGCGGGAGGCGCTTCTGATCCCGGATTCGGCGGTGCTCTCGGATCAATCGAGGAAGATCGTCTTCACTGTCGACGGCGAGGGCAATGTCGGGGTGAAGGTTGTCGAACTCGGTCAATTGCACCGAGGGTTGCGGGTGATCGAGTCCGGCCTTGAGCCGACCGACAAGGTGATCGTCAACGGTCTGTTGCGCGCGCGCCCCGGTGGGAAAGTGGTCGTTGAGGACGCCACGATCGAGTTCCCAGAGCCGGATCTCGGCGCAGCGAATTAAGGGGGCCGGGATGCGCTTTTCGCATTTCTTCATCGACCGGCCCATCTTTGCGGGCGTGATGTCGATCCTGATCGTGCTGGTCGGCGTGATCTCCTACATCACGCTTCCGGTCGCGCAATATCCTGAGATCTCGCCGCCGACGGTGCAGATCTCGGCCAGCTATCCGGGCGCGTCGGCGGAAACCGTCGCCGACACGGTGGCGACACCCATCGAGCAAGAGCTCAACGGCGTTGAGGACATGCTCTACATGTCCAGCCAGTCGACCGGCGACGGGCGGTTGACCATCAACGTGGTCTTCGAGCTTGGCACCGATATCGATCAGGCGCAGGTGCTGGTGCAGAACCGCGTCGCCATCGCCGAGCCGCGCCTGCCCGAGGAGGTCACCCGCTCCGGCGTGACTACAAAGAAATCTTCACCCGACCTGATGATGGTCATCCACATGCTGTCCGATGACGGGTCGCGGGATTCGCTCTACATCTCCAATTACGCCCGCACCCAGGTGATCGACCGGCTGGCCCGGATCAAGGGCGTCGGCAATGCGACGATCTTCGCCGAACGCTCCTACTCCATGCGGATCTGGCTTGACCCGGACCGGGTGGCGAGCTTTGGCATGACGGCGGGCGAGGTGGTCGCCGCGCTGCAGGCGAACAATGTCCAGGTCGCCTCCGGTATTCTGAACCAGCCGCCCTCGACCAGCCCCGCGGCCTATCAGCTGTCGGTCGAGACGCAGGGCCGTCTGGTGGAGCCGAGCCAGTTCGAGAACATCGTCGTCAAGACCGATCCGAACGGCGCGCAGGTGCGCGTCCGGGACATCGCGCGGGTCGAGCTGGGGGCGCAGGATTATTCCTCAACCGGCTATATGGACGACAAGGAAGCGCTGCCCATCGGCATCTTCCAGCTGCCCGGCGCCAACGCGCTGGAGACGGCGGACGCGCTGCTCGCCGCCATGGAGGAGATGTCGAAAGATTTTCCGCCGGGCGTCAAATACGAGGTGATCTATAACCCGATCACCTTTGTCGAAGATTCGGTCGACGCGGTGATCCAGACCCTCTTCGAGGCGACGGTGCTGGTGATCCTGGTGGTGCTGATCTTCCTGCAATCCTTCCGCGCCGCCGTCATTCCGATCGTCGCAATCCCGGTCTCGCTGATCGGCACCTTCGCCTTCATGCAGCTGCTCGGGTTCTCACTGAACAATCTGACGCTGTTCGGTCTGGTGCTGGCCATCGGCATCGTGGTTGATGACGCCATCGTCGTGGTGGAGAATGTGGAGCGTTCTCTTGCCAACGGCATGAAGCCGAGGGAGGCGACCCGCAGCACGATGGACGAGGTGTCCGGCGCGCTGATCGCGACCTCTCTGGTGATGCTGGCGGTGTTTATCCCGGTGGCGGCCATCGGCGGTATCTCGGGCCAGTTCTACAGCCAGTTCGCGCTGACGATCGCGGTCTCAACGGCGATCTCGACCGTGGTCTCGCTGACCCTGTCGCCCGCCCTGGCGGTGCTGTTCCTGCGGCCCAAGGATGAGAACAAGGCGGCGCCCAAAGGCCCGATTGGCAAAATGCTCGCCATCCTCTCCTACCCTTTCGACAAATTCGCCGCCGGGTTCAATTTCGTCTTCGACAAGATGGCCGCGGGATACGCCAAGACCGTGCGCAGCCTGTTGCGGATCACCGTGGTGGCGCTTGCGGTCTACGCCGGTCTGGTCTGGGCCGCGCTCTATCAGTTCGATCGCGCGCCGACGGGCTTCATTCCCGACCAGAACCAGGGCTATCTGATCAATGTGATCCAGTTGCCGCCCGGCTCGACGCTGGAGCGGACGGATGAGGTCGTGCGCCGCGCCACGGAGATCATTCTGGCCCATCCCGGAATCGCCCACACGGCGGGGATCGGCGGGCTGGACGGCGCGACGTTCACCTTCGCCTCGAACTCGGCGGTGATCTTCTCCACCTTCGTCGATTTCGATGAACTGGCGCGGCTGGAGATCGACCAGTACGACATCATCAAGGATCTTCAGGGAGCGCTGTTCCAGATCAAGGAGGCGGTGATCTTCCCGATCGCGCCGCCCTCCGTGCGCGGCATGGGCAATGCGGGCGGCTGGAAGCTCTATGTGCAGGACCAGCGCGGCCGCGGGCTGGAGGCGATGCAGGAGGCCGCCGGCGCCCTGATCGGGGCCGCCAACCAATCTGAGGACCTGTCGCAGGTCTTCACCTTCTTCAACACCGCTACGCCTCGGCTCTACGCCGATATCGACCGGGTGAAGGCGGAGCAGCTGGGCGTGACGCCGGACCGGATCGCCGAGTCGCTGGAGGTCTATCTCGGCTCCGCCTTCGTCAATGATTTCAACTTCCTCGGCCGCACCTATCGGGTGACGGCGCAGGCCGACGCCCAGTTCCGCGAGAACCAGCGCAATATCGAGAATTTGCAGGTGCGGACCGATACCGGCGAGATGATGCCGATCGGCACGGTCGCGACATTCCGCGACACGACCGGGCCGCTGCGTCTGGCGCGCTACAACCTCTATCCGGCGGTCGGCGTGCAGGGCGCGGCCCCGCCCGGCGTCTCCACCGGCGACGCCATCAAGACGGTCGAGGCGATCGCGGCAGAGGTGCTGCCAGATGGGTTCAGCTTTGAATGGACTGAGATCGCGCTGCAGGAAAAGCTGGCGGGCGACACGATCATTTTCGTCTTCGCCATGGCGGTGGTGTTCGTGTTCCTGCTGCTCGCCGCGCAATATGAAAGCTGGCTGTTGCCGCTCTCGGTCATTCTGATCGTGCCGATGAGCCTGCTGGCGGCGATCACCGGCGTGCTGATGCGGGGGATGGACAACAACATCCTGACCCAGATCGGCCTTGTCGTGCTGATAGGCTTGGCGGCGAAGAACGCGATCATGATCGTCGAATTCGCCAAACAGGCGGAGGAACAGGGCCTGAACCGGGTGGAGGCCGCGATCGAAGCTGCGCGGCTGCGCCTGCGCCCGATCCTGATGACCGCCTTCGCCTTCATCCTGGGCGTGGTGCCGCTGGTGATCGCCACCGGCGCCGGGGCGGAGATGCGCCAGGCGCTTGGCACGGCGGTGTTCTCCGGCATGCTCGGGGTGACGGTGTTCGGGCTGTTCCTGACGCCTGTCTTCTATGTCACCTGCCGCTGGATGGGCAGCTTCTGGGAGAACCGGCACAAGGGCAAAACGGATCCTGAGCCTGAGACGCCGCCGGCGGCCTGACGGCGCGGCGCATCTTCAAGTGCGACGTATCCTGTAGGAAAGAAATAAGCGGCGCCGATATTCGGCGCCGCTTTTTTTCATGCCCGGCTGGCACTGTCCCTTTCGGGCGCCAACCGTTTTTCCTGATCAGGCCGGCGCAGGCTCTGGCGCGCCTGTATCGCCCGCCGGCGGGACCGCCGCCGCATCGTCAGACCCCGCCTTCACGCCGTGGAACGTGGCGTAGAACACCGGAACCAGAACCATGGTCAGGATGGTGCCAACGCTGAGGCCCGCCATCAGTGTGACCGCCAGACCGATCCAGAACACGTCCCCGAGCAACGGAATGACACCCAGAACCGTGGTCGCCGCCGCCAGAAACACCGGCCGCAGACGCGAGGCCCCGGCGTTCAGGATCGCGTCATAGCGATTGACGCCCTGGCTGAGGTTGAGATTGACCTCATCGATCAGAACGATGGCGTTCTTCATCATCATGCCCGACAGGCTCATGGCGCCGAGCATGGCGACAAAGCCGAACGGCGTGCTGGTGAATAACAGGCCCGGCGTGATGCCGATGAAGACGAAGGGCACGGTCAGCGCGATCAACAGCGGCACCCGGAAAGAGTTGAAGAGCCCCACAAGGATCAGCGCCATGATCGCGACGGCGGGGACGATGCCCGGGATCAGCGAGGCCTGCGCGTCTTTCGAGCTTTCATGTTCGCCACCCCATTCGAACGTGTAGCCCGGCGGAAGCTCCGACTCGAGTGCCGCGAAATCCGCCAGAACCGCTTTGCGGTATTCCGGCAGAGTCACGCCGAAGATCGGGTTGGCCTGAACCGTCAGCAGGCGCCGGCGGTCGCGCCGCGGGATGGCCGGGTCCTCAGCGCGGGTGTCGACATCCGAGACCACCGCCGTCAGCGGCGTGGCGCTGCCGCCGGTGCGCGGCTGGATCTGCACCAGATCGAGGCCGGTCACCGCGTTGCGCTCGGATTCCCGATGGCGAAGGACCACCGGGATCAGCTCATCCTCCTCGCGATAGAGGCCGATCGTGCGCCCGTCGAAGGCGCGTTTGGTCGCCAGGCTCAGATCCTCCGGCGTGACGCTGGCCCAACGCGCGCGCGCCTGATCGTATTCCGGCGCGACGGTCAGAACCCGCTCTCTCCAATCGGTGCGAGAAGCGGCTGTCCACGGATGTTCCTCCAGTATTTTCAGACCCTTGTCGCCAAGCTCGCGCAGCACTTCAGGGCTGGCGTTCGCCGGGCCGATGATGCGCCCCTCGAATTTCCAGCTGTCGCTGGGTCCGACGCCGAATTTGCGGATCGAGACCGTCGCCTCGGGATGATTTTCTTCGATCCACGGCACAAGATCGTCGATCAGCGCGTCGATATCCCGGTAATTGTGGACGTTCGGGACGACCTGAGCATAGGCCGGGTTCAGCGGCTCTGGATCGACCGGCAGATAGAAGCGCGGCGGCCCGGCGCCGATAAAGGCGGCGACCGATTCCACGCGCTCATCGCTCTGCAGCCGCTCTTCCAACCGGCGCAGATCCTCCGAGACCTCCTCGATCCGCGTGCCTTCCGGCGCAGTGTAGTCGATCATGAATTTCGCCATGGTCGAGTCCGGAAAGAACAGCTGGCTGACCAATCCGAACGAGCTGAGCGAGAGCGCCAGCAGTCCGGCCGCAACGGCGATGGTCAGATAGCGGAAGCGGATCGCCAGACCGAGAAAGCTCTTATAGGCGGTGATCGCCCTGCTCTCCTTGGCCTCGCCCGGCGCGGCGGGCGTGACTTTCAGGAACTGGACGCATTGCATCGGAGTCACGGTGATGGAGAACAGCCAGCTCAGCATCAACGAGATGCCGACCACGGAGAACAGCGTGGCGCAATACTCGCCCGCGCCCTCATCCGACGAATAGATCGGATAGAACGCCATCACCGCGATAACGGTGGCGCCGAGCAGCGGGATCGCCGGCCCTCCGGCCGCTTTGATCGCCGCCTCCCGACGGTCCTCTCCGCGTTGGAACCGGACCGCCGCGCCCTCGGCCACGACGATCGCGTTGTCGACCATCATGCCCAGCGCGATCACCAGCGCGCCCAGCGACATGCGTTGCAAATCGACGCCGACGATCGCCATCACGATAAAGGTGCCGAGGATGGTCAGCATCAGGCCGGAGCCGATGATCGCGCCCATCCGCAATCCCATGCTCAGCGTGATCACAACCAGAACGATGGCCACCGCCTGCGCCAGGCTGACGAGAAAGTCGTTGACGGCGTCCGACACCAGATCCGACTGCCAGTGAATGCGGAAAATCTCGATGCCGATCGGCAAATCAGCGTTCAACTCAGCCAACCGGGCGTCAATCGCGCGGCCCAGATCGACGACATTGCCGCCGGGTTGCAGCGAGACAGAGAGCGCGATCGCGGTGACCCCGTCCTGACGCAGCATGGTGCGCGGCGGATCGAGATAGCCTTCGACGATCTCGCCGATATCCCCGACTCGCAAAAGCTGCTGCCCAGCGAAAGGCGACCCGGTGCTGCGAAGCTGATCCAGCCCCGTGCCGCGAATGACGAGATTCTCGATATCCTCCGGCTTGGTGAAGGCGCCAGAAGGGGCGATCCGCATCCGATAGCCGCCCACGTTCAGCGAGCCTGCGTCGACCACCGCGTTCTGGGCGCGAATGGTCGCCTCGATCGTGGATTCCGAGACGCCCAGATCGGTCAGGCGGGATTCGGAGACATCCAGATAGATCACCCGCTCCCGCGCGCCCCAAAGGTCGACCTTGCCGACGCCGTCGACCAGCGCCAGCTGCCGCCGCAGATCATCCACATAAGATTTCAGCTCGGCATAGGTGAACCCGTCGGCGGTGACGGCGAGCATCAGACCGAACACGTCGCCGAAATCATCATTGATGTTCGGGCGTCCCGCGCCAGGCGGCAGGCTGCCCTCCACATCGCGGATCTTGCGGCGCAACGTGTCCCAAATCTGTGGAATATCCGCGGCCTGGTAGCGTTGCTGCAGGTTGGCCTTGACGGTGGAGACGCCCGCGCGCGAGGTGGACTCGATATAGTCGAGCTCCTGAATCTCCTGCAGCGCCAACTCGATCCGCTCGGTGATCTCCTGCTCGACCTCTTCCGGACTGGCGCCGGGATAAGTCGTTGTGATAACAGCGGTTTTAATCGTGAAGTCCGGATCTTCCAACTGGCCGAGCGACATGAAGGAGATCAGGCCGCCAATCACCGTCAGGATCACCACAAACCGGGTGAACTGCTTGTTGTCGACCGAAAACTTGGGCAATGACATGCGCTCAGGACTCCCCGCCAAGCAGGCGAACCTTGCGGCCTTCTCGCAATGTGTTGGCGCCGGCGGTCACGACCACGTCGCCCTCCTCAACGCCGGTCTCGACCGTGACGCCCGCGCCGGCGGGCTCGCCCAGCGTCACTTCGCGCGACGTCACGGCACCGTCAACGACCACCCATATGTGCGGATTAGACGTCTCAGCGGGCGTATAGATCGCAGAGGCGGGAATGACTGTGCCCCGCCTTGGCCCGCCATCGGCGACCTTGGTGGCGCGGGCGCGGCCCGACATACCGGGCAGGATCTGCACGCCTTCGGGCGGGGTGACGGCGATGGTCACGGGAAAGGTGCGGGTCGTGGCGTCCGCCTCAGACCCGATCTCGGTGATCTCGCCTTTCAGCAGTTTGTCGGGGGCGACGTCGAACGCGACCTCGACCTCTTCGACCAATGGCACGAGGCTGATGCGATCCTCCGGCACGTCCACGATGATCTCGATCACGGTGGAATCGACGATGCGCAGGATCGGGGTCTGGGCCGCGGCCTCCTGAAAATCATCAACGAAGGTCGAGACGACCCGGCCCGAAAACGGCGCTTTAAGCTCGGTATAGCCGAGATCCAGCGAGGCGCGCCTCAGCGCTGCCGTGGTCGCTTTCACCGACGCCGCAGCGGTATCTTCGGCTGCAATGAACTGGTCCAGCCGGGCCTTGGCGATGATGTCCCGCTCAAAGAGGGTGCGTTGCCGGTCGGCCTGGGCGATCGCGTTGACCAGCTCCGCATTGGCGCGGGCCAGTTCCGCCTCCAGCCGCGCAACCTCCGCCTCATACGGGGCCGCGTCGAGGATCGCGACGACGTCGCCCTCCTCCACGAAATCGCCGACCCGTTTGACGACGCGCTGCACCGTGCCGGTCACGCGAAACGCCAGCGTCACCTCTAAAGACGCCGTGGCGACGCCGGGCAGCCAGCGCAGTTGCAAATCGTCGCCGGAGCCGATGGTGATGGTCCGAACCGGACGCACGATATCCTCGGTCGCCTCGACGACCTCTTCCTCACACCCCGCGAGGGCTACGGCTGAGAGCGTCGCAATCACTGCGACGATCGTGCGCGAAAACTTCATAGATCGGATCCCCTTGGTTCGTCTTTGCGACGCGGGTCCGGGGATGTTTGCAATCAGAATCCCCAGCCTTTGGGGACGAATCCTAGTTGCGCGGCCAACGCCCCGCAAGGAAATCAATCAAAGTAGCGCGTTAGGCGGAACGCCCGCTAATACGCGGTGAAATGCAATGTCAGGACATCGGTGTAGACGCCCGCCCACGGCACATCCACTTCTCCGATCCGCACCAGCAGCTTGCTGACATGCGGGATACCGTTGCCCGGCCCGTCCTCGACCTCTTGCGAAGCGCCCGAGTTAAGGTTGAGCAGCTCGCCATCGAGAAAAGCGGTATAGGGCACGCCCGGCGCGTTTGGCAGCGTCTCATGCTTCAACTCGCCGCCATTATCAGACACGGCGTGAACTCTGAGCTGCGCGTTGGTCTTTACCATCACCACGGACTTGCGCGTCTCGCCGGTCTCAAGCTCGCCGAAATCCAGCGTCGTGACCTTGCGCGACTTTCCAAACGCTAGAACACGCGGGATCACGTCGATCACCAGCTCAGTGCTGGTCACCGCCGTTCCGTTCACCGCCACGGTGAATGGAAGCACGTACCGTCCGGGCGAGACAAACTGACCGGTATTGGGCTCCACCAGCCCAAACCGCAGCGGCGCGCCGGATTCAAGCGCGCGCAACGCCGCCTGCGACAACTCAAAATTCTGCTGCCGGTACGCGACCATCGGATCGCGCACTTGCTGAGTGTTCAAAAGATCGCCGTCGCCGACAAAGGCGAGCGGCTGCGGCGTGGTTTGCGACAGCACAACGCTCTGCAAGTCGCAATCGAGGCTCTGGCCGGGACTGTCATTGGTCAGATCGACTTCGACCACGCGGCGGGCCTCGTCGCCGGGATCATAGACCATGGAGCTGTTCTGACTCACCCGGATCACAACATTCTCACAAGCGTCTGGGTCGCCTGGATTGCCCTTCCCGCTTTTGCCCTGCGCGGCGGCGCCCTCAGCGCAAATTACGGCCGTCAGTGCGACGATCGCCAGGATGAAAGGTTTTCTGGTCATGATCCTATGTCCACGATGCCAATATCGACCAACGGAGGCGAGTCTTCGTTGAAATCGAACTCCAGGGTTTCCGCGTAACCGGTGATGGATATCCGGTACCGGCCCGGCTTCAGATCGCCGACAGCGAACCGGCCTGAGCGGTTGGTGAAGAGCGGCCGCGGCGTCCAGTCCGGATCGGACAGCGAGACGACCTTGCCGGTCCGCAGCGAAATCGCCTCGCCGTAGCGGGTGATGGTGCCAAGCGCCGAGAAGTAGTCGTCGCGCCCGACCTCGACGACAAAGCCGGACCGCGCGCCCGGATCAAGAAGGTATCGTCCCTCGCCCAGATTGTACCCGATCGGCGCCTCGGCGACTTCGACGTCGATGAACTGCGGCGTGTAGCCCCGCTCGATGTCGATCACAGCGTCGCCGAAGATGTCGCTGCGCGCGCGGGGAACCGGGCTGGAGCTTGTCCTGATCTCCACCGGCGCGTCATCGAGGCTCTTATGCGCCTGCACGATCGCGAACCCGCGCGCGGGGTCCCGGCCGATGGCGACGCCGCGTTCGGTGATGGCGATGCCAGACTGGAAGCGCACTTCGCCGATCGTGCGGTCGGTGTCGCCATCCTCGATGCTGACGGAGGCTTCCGCCGCGAACCTGTTGCCGACCGTATCCGCGGTTCCAAGAAACCCGACGCCGTCGTCGTCCTTGGTCAGCGCCGCGCCATAGCCATAGTCGCCTACTTTCTGGTCGGAAAAGCGCTGCAGCTCCAACCGTGAGGTGTTGTTGGGCGAGCTGTACGCAGCCCGCGCCGTCTTCCGATCGCCTAGCGAATAGCTGACCGTGGCGAATGCCCGGCTTTCATTGTTTTCGAAATCATGTGAGCCAAGCAGCGAAAGCGTGACGCCCGCGATGTTGCGAGAAAGGCCTACGGAACCTTCCAGTTCTGTCTCGATCTCCTCTTCATCGGTCTGGTAGTGAAACCCGAAGGACGCTGTTGACCGGTCGTCGAAGCTGGTGTCGTAGGTGGCGTCGATGCCGTAATTGTAATCGTCCTCTCCGAGCGGCTCCCCAAACCGGGCGAAATCGTCGGAGCGATATTCGAACGAGAGGTTGAACTCGTCTCTTTCTTCGAACAGGCCGACAAAATCAGTGGAGAAATCGAGCATCGCCGCAGCGCCGACGGAATCCTCGTCCCGATCATAGGCGCCTGAGACGTCGAGATCGAACAGCCCGATCGGCGTGCCGAAGACAGCGCCGCCGCCGAAATTCAGGCGCGTTCCATCGCCCTGAGCGAATGTCTCCAGCGTCAGTTGGTTGGTCAGGCCGTAGCGCAGCAAACCGCTGCCGCCCACATCGCCCTCAAAATCGAGCCCATCCTCGAGCCGATCGCGCAGCGCGCCCCCCGCGAAGGAGAACTCCAGCAAACCCGCCTGCAGCATTTCAAAGCCGGATGCGAAGTCAAAGCGGTCGACCTCTCGCCGGCCGGTGCCGTCGTCGACGAACACCTGAACCTCGTTGCGCGAACTGGCGAAGGGAATATCCCGCAGGTCCACCTCGCCCGGCCCCGCGCGAAAGCGACTGATCAGCGCGCCGTTCACCCAGATCTCAACGGTCGATTCCCGCTCCAGGAACAACCTTCTCTGACCGCGCGCTTCGACCGATCTCATCGGCTGGATATCCAGAAAACGCCGTTCCAGCGCCACACCGACAAAGTCCGGCGTCGAGGACAGGCCCGAGACCCGAGGCCGCACATCGCCCAGCGAGGCGCGAATGGCCTCTTCCTCAAAATCATAGAAGGCCGTGGCGGAGTTGCGGATGAAGACATCCGACTGGTTTTCGGCCGTGGGGCGCACGTCGAAGGAAAAATCGGCGTTCAGGCCATTTCGGCCGCCCGCGTTGGCGAATCCGTCAAACAAAAAGGTTGGATCAAAGAATGTGTCCTCAAAATCGTCGATATTGGTTCCCGAGCGGCCGATAAAGGCGCTGGTGACGCCCAGTGCGTAATCGGTCGGGGCGACCTTTGCGTAGTTCTTGAACCGCTCGTCGCGCAGGAAGCTGTGAACGTCGGTCGACCGCAGTTCCGGCGCCAGCTCCGCCTTGATCGACAAGGTTCCCGGATCGAATGACAGTATGAGTCCGAGGTTCTCGATCTTGCCGACAGGGGTAAATTCATCCCCGAGCGCGAGAATCTGCTCGAATAATTCGGGTTTCAGAGCCTCTTGCATCGACTCGGCCAGTTGCGATGGACGGACCTCGAACAATGTCGTCATGCTTGATTTGGTCTCGACGGCCACGAACCGGCGGCCCTCCATCGATACTTCAAGCGCGATGTCGAATGTCTGTTCGGACGCCGCCTTGATCGCCGCCGCCCGTTCGGTGATCTCCGCGCGCGCGCCAAAAGCGGCGAGCCCGAGAGCCGCCGCCAGAAGCAATATGCGCGCCGCGCGCATTCTAAGACCCCCGTCCGTCCGATCAGTCGTCCCGCGGATAAAGGGTAGCGCTGACTTGAGAGCCGGATCTCACTTCCGGCGCGTCAAAGGTGAAGAGCCGGGTGGAAAGCGGTGGCAGAATCGGATTTGCGACTCTTGTGCGAAGCTCATTGCCCTCAAGCGTCGTCGTGCCTGAAGGCGTCGACAAAACCAGCCGATCGTTCGACAGGAAGGCGACCCGATTGCCCTCATTGCGGATCTTCACTGCGACGCTGCCGTTGCTTGCCGAGGTTTCTTCAATCGACAGAGCGGAACTTGCGCCCTTCGGATTGACGTAGATCGCCGCGCCAAAGCGATAGACGACTTGAACGCCAGCTCCCTCCACCTGTTTTATCGGCACTTGAGAGACGTTGACGACGTAGCTGCGGGACGCGTTTAGCGCCGGCTCGCCAATGTACTGAACCCGGAACGCCTGCGACGCGCCGGGCTGAATAAACGCCTGCGGCGGGAACAGAAGGAAATCATCGTCGTTCGGCTCGAACGACTGTTCTCCGTTCTCGGCGACGATGCGGTCTGTGGCGTAGACCTCTATCGCCAAGGGCTCTGCCAAAGTGTTGCGCACAGTGATGACGGTGCTCGCGCCGGAGCCCGTCGGCGCCAGTTCAGCCCTCATCGGCGAAACTTCAAACGCGCTGCTCGGCCCTGCGAAGATGCTGAACAGCAAAAGGAGCACTGCGGCTCGCGCGGCGCTCTGCCTAAAAAATCTAATCATGCCTGCCTCGTTCCGACTTTTCGCCGGTTTCATTACGCCTGTAGTCGCCCCGGTTGAGACTCCGGGATCGTCCCCGGGACTAGTCGCCCCGGGGATTTATCGTCGTTAGATTGTCGGTGTTATTCGACGATCAGTTCGCAGTGACGGCCAGCGTCACGACATCCTCGTAGGTGCCGGGGTCGACGGTTGCGAAGCCGTTGACGTCAGTCACGCCACGGGCGCGGAACGTCACCTGACCGGTCACCAGAGCCGAGAAGTCACCAGCGCTGAACGCATCGGACAGACCGCCGGACAGTCCTGTGAATCCGAAGTCGAAGTCAGCGATCGCCGGTCCCCCGGCAGGATCCGAATGCGACATCTCATAGTCGACGGTGTCGCCCGGCGTCGTGGTATTCTCCAGAACGCCGTTATTCTGCGAGGAAATATCGCGGCTGAAACCATTCGCGCCGTTACAAATGTAATTTACATCATCCGGCGCCGCAGTGATCCAGTCGGTCGTCAACGCGCCGCCAAGGTCGCCAAAGCCGACATTGACGGTGTTGGTCCCCGTTCCGAACACACCGCAAACTTCGGTTACTGTACCTTCAAGATTGAAAATCACCTGATTACCGTTCGCGGCGCTGCTAACGCCGAGACCGATTGCGACAGCGCTGACAGCCGCCGCTAGTTTGAAACCCTTCATTGCCACACTCCAAGGTTTAACTCACACGCAAAAAGCCTCTGCCTCAACAAAAGCGGTTTCTTAATATTGGGTTACAGTGATTCTCTCAACGATTCCCTCAAAAGATTCCCTTATGTGAGTCAATTTCGACACTATTCCATGTCCGAAAAAGGGCGGCGGAATCCGCCAAGCGCCATATAATGATGCATAGTTTGAATCGCGACGCGGCCCCATATCCCTGACGCCAAAGGCAGAATGCGTCCCAGTAGCAATGCTTCGGCCTGGGAAAAACGATGCGCCTTCGGCACGCCGTCTCAATCTGGATCGTCACAATTCTCGGCGTTTTGGCGGCGACCGCGCCCCAAGCCGAGGTGCGATTCAATCTGCGCGGCTACGTTCCCGCCACATGCGCGATTGAGAAACAGACGGCGTATCCGGACGGCGCCGCGACGTTAATCGACCTTCAGGTAAGCTGTAATCTGAACGCATTTTCGATCAGCGCGCCCGGCGCCTCCGCCATCGCGCTGCGCAGTCACCAAATGATCGGAGAGACGACCGAGACCCCGGTGATTGTCCGCAATAGAGACAGTATCGAATTTGCAGAACTGCGCCCCGGCCGACGCGAAATCACATTGCGGGTAATCTCGCCCACAGGTTCGATCGGAGTGGTGCTCGATACTCGGTGACGCGCCCCCGAGACGCGCGCTGCAGCCCCAAACGACGAGAGGCGGACCGGTGTTTCCCGCTCCGCCTCGCTAAATCCCAACGGGGAGTCGAACCCCAGGGCACCAAAAAAAGATTGCCATTATGTTAGGAGGTTCAGATTAGCGCAGAACGCGCATTCTGACCACCCCTACAATCCCCGGAACACCCGGTTGTTCTCCTCTACGTGCACGCCGGACGGCACGACTTTGAAGTCGCGCGTTCCCTTGGGTCCTTCGATCAGGTTCTGGCTGAATACCCAAAGATACTCGGCGCTCACGTCCTTTTCCACATGATGCAAACGAACGCCCATCGTCGCCATGGAGATCCGGTTCTGCGACACCAGCACTTCGCGGCCCACAAAGCCCCAGATACGGATGCCCTGGGCGAAAAACTGCCGGAAGTTCGGACGCGGCGAGAGCGCCATGTCATTGCCAAGGATACGCACGGTTTCCGCGTTGCCGACGAAGACGCCATAGGCGGCGTAAAAGTCGGGGCCCTCGCCCATCAACTCCATACGGTTGTTCTCGATCAGCACGCTGGCGATCACATGTTTCTGGTCCTGCATGTGACTCGGCGCGACGCGCACGCCGACCTCACTATCGTGGATCGTATTGGATCGGACCGCGACATTGCCCAGAACGCGCCCGGCGCAGACCACGCCTTGGCTGACGAGACCGGGACTGTCGTCGCGAAAGCGCCCCAGCCAGTTTTCCACCGAGCCCAGCCCGCTGCGAAATTGCGGGTCGAGGATCAGTTGTCTGGCGATGTTGCGCGCCGCCGTCAGCAATTGGTCCGGATTGGCGATCGCCTTGGCGCCGTAGCGCGACAGCGCCTTGTTCCAGTCGGCCTGCGAGACGGGCGAGTCAAAAGACAAGAGGTTGCCGTTCGCCTCGAGCACGACGCCTCTCGCCTCACCTCGTTTGGCGTCAAAGCGATAGGCTTTCGGCTCTGACGTCACCAGCACGTTGGTGATTACATCGGGTTTGCTGTTCAGTTCGGCGACACTCGTCCCCAATCCTTTCGCCAAACCCCGAATCTGGCCGTCGATCGACGGGAAACGCGCCGGCTCCTTCGCAGCTTTCTGGATGATCCCATTGGCGTATTTCTCAAATCGTTTCAGCGACGAGAGCTCGGTCTGCGAAGGCGGGTTGGCCTTCACCATCGCGTCCCATTCAGACTGCGGCGCGGGACTGCGGAAACCCACTCGCCATTTCTCCGCGCGAATGACCTTGTCGGCGCCCTTTGTCTGTTTGCCGCCCTTGACCGGCCGCGCCACGAGACTGGAGACGGCCTTGGCCAGCCACGCCTTATCGTTTTGGAATTTCTCAAGCGACAGCGACGCGCCCTTGCGACTCGCCGCAGAGATGCGGTTGCCCGAAACGTCCACATCCGCGGCGTCTGTGACCAGAACCGCCTCCTGCATATGGCCGACCGTAAATGCATTGTCGCGGATACACACCGATTTCGTGGGTCTGGCGGGCGCGTCCCGATCCAGCGACCCGCGTGAGGTGACGCAGGTGCGCTCCGGCGAGGTGCCGGCGCCGCAATGCACCGCGCATCCCTCGACCACGACCTCGGCGCATTCAGTGAAATCCAGCGTTCCCTTGCGGTTGCCCTTGAGCTTGGCGTCCACGCCGGAGGCCCCGGCGGGCGTGGAGACGCTCAGATCCCTGACCGAAACGGAGGCGCAGTTCGAAAACGCCATCGCCGATTCCGTGCGGTCGATGACGATCGAGGCGGTTCCGGGCGACGCGCCATGCAGTGAGACGTCGCCGAGCTTGTTCATGATCACCGTTCTGGCGAGCGCGTAGACGCCGGGCGAGAAACAAATCGAGACATTGGCGCCCGGAGGCAGCGTCTCCAGCACCTTCTCCCATCCCGGATCGGGCGTCAGGATATGGGTCGAGCACCCTAGCTGCTGCATCCCGGCGAGCATCTCGATCGCCTTCTGGACGGTGTTCGCCGCCGACAGTTCAGGCGTGTTCGCCGGATCGAAAGAGGCCTTGTCGGCGCGCGACAGGCTGGCGTTGTAGAGGATCGGCGCATGGGTGTCCGTGCCCGCCGCGTTCAGCCGCCGCGCCGCCACCTGCTGGGAAAAGTTCGACGCATCCAGGCTCCAGCTGACCTCCGCGACGCCCTCCGCATCCGTGATCGCGTCTTCTGTGGTCAGGCCATTGCCGAACCGGCCGTCGCCCTTGACGATCTCGAAGCGGATGGTCTCCCCCGCCACCGGTTCATGCCCCCTGACGACACTGGCGCGCAGCGCCTCTGGCAGCGTCACCCGGGTCGCGGGAGACAACGGATCAGGCAGCGCCTCCTGCCCGTCGCCGCCGCCATAAAGAAATTGCAGCGAATGGACCGCCGTGGGGAAGATCGGCCGGCAATCCTCATCAATTGACCAGCCCGCAGGCGACTTGGAGAGTTTCGCTAGCGCGGCGTAGTCGCGGCGCGGCCCTTCCGGCGCCTCCGGAACCGGCTCGCCGGTGACCGGATGCGCGGGCCATTCGATATCGCCAGCGACGGAGCGGGCCGGGATCGTCCAATAATCGCCCGGCTGATATCGACCGTCGCCAAACTCCACCTGCACGCCGTTCTCCAGATCGATCCACGCGCTCAGCGCGATCGGCGTCGGCTTGCCGCCCTCCCACCGCGTGACGAAGGCCGCACGCGGCAGCTTGTCCACATCCGGCTCGCCGCCATCGGTCAGCGGCGTCAGGCTCTCCGGATCCAGGACCTCGGCCAGCGACACGCGGTCGCCGACGACCTCGCTGATGCGCGCGAAGAAGCCGGGCGCCTCGTCCCAGATCGCGTCCTGATCGCGAATTTCGATCCAGTCCTCAGGTTTAAGCGCGGTCAGCTCGTCGCGCCCAACGCTGTCGACCACCAGAGCGCCGCCATCGATCGACTGATACCGGGTGCGATGAATGGCGTTCTCGCGAGACCATTTATAGGTGGCGGAGGTCGGCCCGGCGCCGGAGGGCGCGGTATGAATCTCAACCCGATAGAGCAGGTTCTCCAGGCTGCGGTACCCCGCCGAGGGCGGCAAGGCACACGGCCCGGCGCTGATCGCCCCCGCCTCGGCACGGGCGCGCAACCGGCCCGGCGTTTGATGCGCGAGCACCGGATTGATCCCGTCGGCCATGGCGGGACAGGTCAGATCTGCGTCGCCCAACCCGCGTTGCAGCAGCAGCGTCCGGCTTATGAGCTTAACCTGCCAGATCGCGCGGTCGCGCGTGGCGGTGTCCGGGCCGTCAAAGGCGACTTCCCGAATGTCCGGGTCGTCCAGCGCCGTCACCGGCAGATCGAGCGATTTGAGGAAGGCGACATAGTCGCCATCACTATCCGGCGCCGCATCTTGGGGCGCGAAAGGCTGTCGGTTGACGGTGGTCGCCTTGCGCACGCTTGTCGTCCCCGCCGGCAAGGCGGGCGTTGTCCGGAAACTGCGCGTCCCGTCCTGCGCTTCCGTGAAGTCGCGCACGTTGTGATAGGCGGGCGCGTCAAGCGGCCCCGTCGCCAACGTGTCCCCATCGCTCAGCGGACCGCCCGCCCCGATCTTCCAGACCGTGTTGGCGCCGGAGCCGGATTGCTTCTCAATCTCCAGTTCGGCGTCCGGGTCAAGCGCATGACGCACTCCGGCGACATAGCCTGCGCCCGGCCCGATGACCAGGGCGTCAGCCCCGGCGTCATAGCTTAGGGCGAAACCCGCATCGTCCTGCGGGAACCCCGCGGGGCCAATCAGATCCGCCGCCGTCGCCCGGTCTGAGCCGCGCAGGATGTCGCCTTGCTCATTCCAGTCGGCGTCGGTGAACAGGCGGCCCTGCTGCATGCGGACCAGGCTGAAATTCTTGGCCGGCTCGAATGTGTTTCTGGAAAAATCTCCGGACATGGCGGATCTCCTATGTCACAAAAATGACGCCCGGCGTCAGGCCAAAGGGGGCGAATTCTTCGATGGCGTCCATCATGTTGGCCAAGCGCGCGGGATCGCGATTGCTGAACCCGACGCCCATCTCCATCCCGTCTTCGGCGCCTTGCCGGATTTCCGACGGCGTGCTGAGGCTCAGGCGGGCAAAGCCGGACGCCTCGAAGCGGCTGGCGGAAAAGATCGGGCGCAGGCTGTCCGGGTCGGACGCGCCGGGCACGCAGCGATAGCGGCGCGGCAGAGCGGAATCCCGCGTCGCATAGCAAAAGCGCACGCAGCCCTGTTGTTTGTGCTCCAGAGCGACGCGGCCCAGCAGCAGGCTGTTCTCAGCTTCGATGGTGCGGAGCGACGCCCGGCCAAAGACGGTGGCGCCGGATATCTCGGCGTCCACTCCCGGCGCGCGGATGATGTGCAGGCTGGGCGCGCCGCCATCAGCCGTGCGATCCTCGCCAAGAATCGATCGGCTTATCGAGAGACGCCCCGCCGATGTCGGCAGATCTATCGAGCTCAAGACAGAGCGATGGATGGTCAGGCTTGCGCGCTCATTGCCCGCGCCGCACGCGATCGGCGCGTCCAGCTTGCCCTCGCCGCCGCCGACCGTGCAGTTATAGAGACCCAGACGGCTGAGATCGCCAGCATCGCGGAGTTGGATCTTCTTGCGGATCACCAGCCCGTCGATCACCAGCTCGCCGCCCTCGTCATCGCCCGCGTCGAGCGCGTCGACGGTGATCGGACCGGTCAGGCAGGGACGGCGGTGCAACGGCGATATCCGCCCCTTCTGGCGCTCGAACGCGCCGCCGCCGAGATCCGTCGCTGGCCAGGCCGCCGCCACGATCGCCAGCTTGGCGCCCGCTGGCAGGATAATGCGGCGCTGCCCGTTCAGCGCTTCCTCATAGCTGGCGTTGTCCATCACAGTGATGATCCCGCGCGCGCCGGGATTGCCCGCGGCGTGCGCGTTCCAGCGTTTGATCGCTTCTCGCATCTCCGAAACGACGACGCCGCCCTGATCGGGATTGTCGGTGACATGCGCCGCCACTTTGGTGACGCCGATATGCCAGGGATCAGGTTCGCCTTCGATCGCGAGATCGGGCAACCAGCGCTCCACGCTTTCCCGCCGGTCATAGGCGCCGCCACCGATGTCGAAACTCGACGCCTGCGCGAATCCGACTTCGACCGGCGCAGCCTCGTCATCCGGGTGCAGCGACAAACGGCCAAGCGCCGGATCGATCATCACCTCGCCCGCATTGGCGGGGCGGCGAAAGTCGCTCGCTTCGGTCTGGCTCAGATCGCAGCAGAACAATTTGTCTGGCGGCAGGTCCGCCCCGTTCAGGCGTACGGTGAAGGGCGGCGCGTTTTCAAACCACTCGTCAGGGGTGGCCCCGGCCTCGCGGGCGGCGTTCAGCGCGTCATAGACCTCGCCTCGTTGCAGTTCGGCCGGCACGGTGCGGGCGGTCATGCGGGCGGCCACGGATTTGTCGGCCTCTGGCCGATTGACCAGCGGCAGATCGCGCCCCAACGGATCGAAGCGCAACAGACCCGGCTCCGCCGCGTTGGCGAAGGGTTCCGGTCCGCCCATATAGGCGCTCTGTTCGCCCTCCACCTGCCCGAGCGGCGCCGCGGACTGGCGCCAGACGAACACGCCCAGATGCGGGATGTTGTAGCGACCGGACCAGCCGTTCGGCGCGCCCGCCGCCGCGCCATGCGCCATACGCGAAAACGGCGAGCGGCTGTGTCGGACTTTCGCGGAGTCGCGCAGATCCGGAAACGCGATCGCGTTCTTGCGCAGATGGTTCACATTCTGGCTGGCGGTCAAACGCTGGAAGAACTCCACCGCCACCACCGGCCAGCCTGAGACGTCGCGCGCCGCCTGTTCGACCACCGCCGCCGTGCCCTTGGCCTGCCGGTATTGCAGCACATTGGCGATATAGGCGCGCAGCAGCCCCGCCTGATCCTCGCCGATCTCGCGCATCGGGCGCGCGCCGACCAGCGCGGCGATATACGGCAGGGCCCAGGGCTCGCAGGTCTCCACGAACCAGTTGTCGTAAAGCTGGTCCAGATCCTGTTCGACAACGCCCAGCTCCTCACGGAACAGGCCCATCAGCGCCTCCAACGGGCGGCCCTCCGCCGCGTCGCGGCTGCGCATATATCCCGGCAGACGCGCGAAAAGATCTGCGGGCGGGCGATTACGCATCGGCGGCCTCCTGCGATGTGAGGGAAATAGCCGAGGGCAGCACGGTCAGAAGCTCAGCAGGCGAAAACGCGTCGCCGGCGCCGCGTTGGCCGGGGCCGCGGGCGGGTAAGGCGGGCAGAAGCGCCTCTGGCGACGTTCCCCCGCCACCGACGACGTCGCCGTCCAGCAGGATCGCCAGCGCGTCGAGGTCGGCCGAGATCACCCCGTCGACCGCATGCAGGGCGGCGATCACCTCCGCCGCGCTGACCGACTGCGCCAGGCGGCGCGCCGCATAACCAAAGCGGTCCTGCAGGATCTCGCGCGCGGCCAGCTCCACATCCGCCAAGAGGTAAGCGGGATCGACGTTCAGCAACGCGGTTAAGGTGAACAGGCGGCGGCCATAGGGTTGGACGACCACAGGACGCGCCGGATCGCGCACTTTTTCGATCGCGTCGATCAGGTTGCGCAGCAGCGTGCTGCTTTCGGTCAGCTCGCTGTCGGTCTCTGGCGCCACGGTCAGATGCGCCACCTTGTTCCGGCCGGACCAGATTTGGCGCACCTGCGCCTTGCCGACGCCGGAGAAACTGGAGGCGAAATCCTCGTAATCGGTCAGCGAAACGATCCGTCCGAGAGTCTTCACCGCGGCGGGCGCGTTCAGCTTTGCGCTCTCCAGCACCTCCCGATCCGCGCCATTGGCGGCGGGCGACGGATTGACTACGGAACGCACGCCGAGGGGCTTGGTCTTGAGTTGGGAGATCGCCTCCTCCGCCACCTCGCCGACCGTGCCGATGCCGCTGCGATAGCGCGCGGTCACGTTCAGCTCGCCGGTCGGCAGGCGCCGGCCATGCGCGCCGTCGCCGAACTTCACATGGCTCGCGCCGTCATCCGAGAGGCGCAGCTCATAGACCGCGTCGTCCGGTCCCGCCTGCCCCAGCGCTGGGATTTCCGCCCAGAGAACGCCAGCCACCCGCACCTCCAGAGTCGATGCGCGACCGGTCTCATTCGCGGCGGAGACAAAAGTCAGCGGAGGTTTCGCAAGGGTGAAGCGCTGATGCGCCAGCCGCGCGTCGCCGGAGCCGAGCTCCTCCTCGACCAGTTCGCCATGGGTCGCCAGCGCGACATTGGCGTTCAGGCGAACCGTGGTCCGATCATAGGGATAGGCGGTCTCTCCATCGAACAGCAGCCGGGTCACCCCGTCGATATGCTGCACTTCCGAGATGATCTGGGTTTCGCGCCCGGTAATTCCCTCCGCATCCAGCCGCGCGCCCGAGACGGAGACGGGGCGGCCGCGCTCCAGATCCAGATAGAGCCGGTCCAGCTCAATCGCCGTCGCCTGCGCGCCAAGCTCCTGCGACAGCGGCACGCCCGATAGCGGAATATGCTCGCTGCTCGCATAGATCTGTGAACTGCGGAACAGGAAGTTGTTGTAAATGTTGGAGCTTCCCGCCCCGCCCGGATCGACCGCATCGCCCGCCGCCGTCTCAAAACCGAGGCCGGTGGCCTTGCCGGTGATCGCATAGTCGGCGCGGGACTCCGTCGCCGCATGGATGACGCGCAGCCCGATGGTCGCGCCCTTGGCGTTCTCCAGCACCGCCCAGCTGTTGGGCTGGATCTCCTTGATCTCGCGCTCCAGATAGGCCTGCGCAGGCGCGGGATAGGCGGCGCCCAACGCGTCCATCCAGATCGTATTGGGGGCCAAACCGCTGTCCCAGTTCCGCGTGTACGGTCCCTTGTTCGGCCGTGGGTTCTCCTTGGTTTCCTCGCCGCCATAATCCAGCGTGTCCCAAAGCGGCGCCGAATTGCCGAAGAACCCGGCGTTGTCCCGCATCACATGCAGGCCCAACCGAACGTCGTCACCGTCCTCTTCAGGGGGCGGCGAGAGCACCTTGGCGATCAGCGTCATCATTTTGGCGCGCTGCCAGTTTTGCGACTGCACTAGCGCCGACAGCCCGTCGCCGGTCCAGCGGGACCCGCGCACATAGGTGTCGATCTGCTTGCTGTCGAGCGGAAGTTTTACGGCCGGCATCTTGCCCGGCAGCAGGATCGCCAGCGCAAAGAACGGCGAGCGGCGCACCTTGTCCGGCGCCTTGCCGCTGCGCGTCAGCACCACGCGGGTCAGCTGGAAAGGCTTGTCCTCCTCAGCGGAGACCACGCGCAAGGGCGCCGCCGTCACATCGCCCTCGCCCGCCTGACCCACCGCCAGCATCCGCGCGCCGGGACGAAGATTCAGACCGAGTCCCTGCAGGCAGATCTCATCCACGGGCAGCGCGTAAATCGCCTGTGCGATCTGGTCGTTGGTTTGGCCGTCTTCAATCCGCTTGGCGAGCGCGGACGGCAGATCGAACCGACGCGACAGCGGGTGATAATTGGCGAGCTGCGCCTCGGCGGTGATCGTAACCAGATCGGAATCCGCCAGCGCGGCGGCGTCGAAACTGCCATCCAGATCGAAGAGATAGAGCTCGCCGTTCAGCGCATCATCGTCATCCGCCGGATTGACATAGAGCGCCAGATTCTGCGGACGCTCGGTGCGCGCATGGATCTCATTCCATTCCGCCCGCGCGGTGATCGCCTCCACCGTCTCGAATATCTGCGGAAGCTCATCCTTTTTGGCGGGGATCGACATAGCTTGCACGCCCTCGCCGACCTCGACCATGCGATAGGGGTCGTCAGAGGATTCCACCGTGAAGGCCAGATGGGTGGAGGCGGCGACGCCGGGCGACAGCTCATACCCCACCATCCGCGCCAATTCGAGCACGCTGCGCCGCTGGGTGGCGGTGCCGATATAGCCCTCATTCGCGACCCGCTCGGAATAGAAGGACAGCACGTCCGAGGCCATCGCCCAGGCGTCTATCAGGCTGATCGTCGGGTCGGAAAGGTCGCGGGTGCGAAGCGCGCGCAGCGGATAGAGGTCCTCGCCCGTCTCGGGATCGCGCGCCGCCTGACGCGGCAGCCGCCATGTCATCCGCTCATGGCTTTCCGGCTGGGTGGTGATCCGATAGTCGATCTGCTCCAGCCCGGCCCGGTTGTCCGGTCGGCGCGGGGCGTGATCGCCGCCGCCGCAAGGAGAGGTCTTGTCGGCCATGCTCAGCGCCCTCCCTTCACGATGAAGCGGATACGGCCCATTTCGGGCCGGCTCGGGTCATTGTCGAGGCGGGCGATCTCTCCGGCCGCGATCGGGATCGCGCCGTCATCCGTGAAATCCACATCTGATTGATCCGCGCGCGAGAAATGGCCGACCGGATCGCCGTTTTCGTCCTTCGTGCCGATCCAGCCGACGCCCGTAACCTCCATCGCCCGTGCGATCAGCGGCGAGTACGCGACATCGCCGCCGAAGCTCAGCGCGTCGGGGTGGAAGAGGCCCTTCGATCCGTCCGCCAGATCCTGATCTGAGAACAGGTTCAGGAGGTCGCGGCTCACCTCCGCCGCATAGGCGTCAGGCCGGGCGCAGACGTAAAATACGATGTCGAGCGGCACGTAGATCGGCGAGACGATGTTGAGGTCATGGCCCGCCAGCCGGTGGTTCTCGATGAAATCGCGCAAATCGTCCTCGAAGGCCTGATCGACATCGCCGCCGCCCACAAGATCAATCGCCAGCGTGATCGTGTGCCAGCTGCCGGTCCAGACCCTGCGGCCATAGGCGCGCGCCACGGCGTGGTGCTTGGCGGCGACGCGGGCGTAATCCTCGACCGTCACCGCCCGTTTCAGGGTTCGGAAGGATTGCGGCGCGGCCGCGTGCACGGCGCGGCGGCTTTCCATCGCCCGTCCGCCCACGGCCGGCAGCGGATTCTCCACCGCCTTGATCCCGGCGCCATCGACGGTGACCAGATGCGCGATGGCGGCGGCGCCGACATTGCCGCGCGGCCCGCCGCCATGACGGATGCGCGCGGTGAAGGCTGCGCCCTCGCTGGGCGCGCGCCCTAACACGCCGTCGCCGAAGCGCAGATAGGCCGCGCCGTCCGTCGTCCCAGGCTCCACCGCGACATGCGGCGCGAACCGGTCCGAGGCCAGCAGATCCGGCGCCGCGCTCCAGCTTTCGCCATCGCCCGTCAGGCCGACCGCGGCGACCACCTCGCCTTCGGGCGCCAGCGCCGCGGACGCCGATTGCGCGCGGGCCGCATCCGCCCGAAACGGGGCGGCGCGCACGACTTCAGCCGCGTCCAGCCTGAACCGCAGCGCCTGTCCGGGGCCGTCATCCGGCGAAAGGCCGGTCCGCGCTTCACTTCCCGAGGCGATCTCATCCTCGCCCGCCGCCGCGCCCTTGACGCCATAGTCGATCGTGCGCCCCTCGTCGGCCAGCAGGATATTGCCGCGCGCGACGGTGGAGGGACGCCCGCCCACGTCATCTAGCGGCAGCGGGAACCGCAATGCGTCCTCGGCGCGCCAGACGATCTCAGCGAGCTTGAGGTCGAAGACCGGATCGTGGCGCGCCACGGGATCCGCCGCCAGCCGCACAAGCTGGCGATGGGTCAGATCGGGCGGATCGTCAGGGCCGCCGCCAAATGGAATTCGCTCCTCCAGGATCAGAAGATCGCCTTGCTCAAGGCCCAATTCGGCCGGGTCGCCAATCAAATGCGCCCCGGTCGCGCCAACTGGCAAGCAACACTCGGCATCGCCCCAATTGTGAAGGCGGATCTCGTTGCAGCTTACGCGCAGATCGGCGAGATCCTCCATCGCCTCGAACACGATGGCGCCGCGCGCGATCAGATTCTCGAACTGCTCTGGATCGCGCGGCAGAACCGTGGGCGACGGCGCGCCTGCGCCGTTCGGCGCGGTCAGGAACCGCGTTCCCTTCGTGATCACGGGGTCGGGACCCAGCCGGTCGATGGCGGCGGTCACGGCGATCGCGGCGCGGGCGTTCTGGCCCTCGTCCGGACGATAGCCCAAAAGCCGCGCATGCCGCGTCAGCGACTGCCGGTAGCGGGCTTTCTCAAAGAACGCCTCGGTGCCGATCGCATCCTGAAACCAGCTGACCTTGTCCGCGGCGTCGGCCAGCAACTCGACCAGGGTGACGCCGAAATCGGCCGGGTTCTGTTCGTTCCAGCCCGGCAGGGTCGTGGACATGCGATCCAGCATCAATTGCCGGAAACCCGCCCAGTCGCGGGTCAGATAGTCCGTGGGCGGCCCGAATGCGCGCGCGGCGTCGGGCGGCGCCGGCGTCTTGCAATCGAAATCTGAAGGGCATTCCACCTTGAAGCCGAATTCGACACAGGAGAGGCGCCGGTCCATATTCGGGCGCACCTCGTCCGGCCGGTCCGTCTCATGCACCCAAAGCGTGTAGGTCGAGAAATCCCCGGCCTTGTTCAACTCCAACCGCAGCGTCTCCGGCTCGGCGGTCGACTGCACCGCGTCGATCTTGATCCCGGTGATCCGCGCCCCGCCGGTGATGGTGAAATTCTTCTGGTCCAGCGCCGCGACGCCGTCCGGCTTCAGGAAGGTCACATCCAGCAGGCGCTGGCCCATGCCGGCGGGCGCGGCGGAGTCGATCACCTCGACATAATCGAGCCCATTCAGCTCCAGCCCGCCGCCCATGTCCACGTCGCTGTCGGCCACACGCTGGCGGCGCTGCGAGACGCCGCAGTATTGTCGGAGGGCGCTCACAACTGACCCTCCACCGTCACGCGCCGCTCAAGCGGATCGCCCAGCAGCGCATAGGCCACCTGCACCTTCAGCGTGCTCTCCACAGCCTCGGTCCTGACGGAGCGAAGCTCGATCACATCCGCCAACCATTGCTGCAGACCCGCCTGCACCATGTGCTGGGCCGCCGCCGCGATCTCTGGCGCGTTTTCCGAGAATACGAGCTCATGCATCCCGGCGCCCCATTCGGGACGGTTTTTGCGGGACCCCTTGGCGGTGAACAGGATCAACTCGACCATGTCGCGGATTTGCTCCTCGCGATCCGCCGTGGCGGTCCGGCCGGTCTTGTCGATGCGATACGGGAAAGAAAACCAGGTCATTTCGCCATCACCTTGGTTTGCGGCGACGCCCAGATCACCGGGCCGTTCGGCACCTGATCGCCCGATTTGCAGAGGTCCGACGGGTTCATCAGCAGAACCGGTGTTCCCCCGGTGGTGACTTTGGACGCCGCCTTGGTCAGCTCCGCCGTCGCGCAAGGCTGCGGTTTGCCGTTCGGCAGAGTGAACGGGCAGCCGGAAACGAGACCCTTGTCGCCCATCACGGCGGCGGCGGTTCCGACGATCATCAGCTTCGCGCCGCCCGCTGCGATGGTGGCCGGGATTGAATGCGGGCACGTGATCTGCGTGCCCATGGTGACGACGAATGCGGTCATGGCAGCACCTTCAGGTTGCCGTTGTTGATGGTGACGCCGGACATATCCAGGCTGACCGTGTTGCCGGCGAACTCCAGCTTCATCGCCGTGCCGTCCGCGCTGAGCACCGCGTCGCCGGCGGCGGTCGTCACGCTCATCGTCAAAGCGCCGAGGCCGGGAGCGTCCAGAATCTCGATGCGGAAATTGTCGCCCGCCCAGACCCGCGTCGTGGGCTGGGTCGGACCGGGCTGCGCCGGCGTGTCGCCCACCCCCCAGAACCCGCCCGCATAGATCGGAAGATCCGGCTGACCGCGCTCGAACTCAACCCAGACATTGGCGCCGACGGGCGGCATGGCGAATAGGCCGACGCCCGGCCCGGCCCCGGGGAAGCACGGCATGGCCCAGCCCAAAGCGCCGTCATTCGTCACGTCGGGCACGCTGACCTGTACGCGGCCCAGCCCAAGCGGGTCGATATTGTTCTCAACCGTGCCACGGTATTTGCCGTGAAAGGGAGGTCCGTCGCAGGTGCTCATATCGCCGCCGCCTCCGGAGTGACCACCGGCGCTATCGGATAGAGTCCGTCGCCGTGCAGGATGAAGCTTTGGGTGTATTCGCCGGGCCGGATGCGATGGCGCACCTCCGCGACGGTGTAGAGCCCGTCATAGATCGTCCCGATGCCGCGTATTTGCGCCTGCCGATAGGGTTTCAGCACGTCGTTGTAGCGGGTGTTGTCGATCTTGCCCTTCACCTTGACCACATTCTCGGCGCTGTCGTTCACGACGCCCATCAGACGCCCCAGAACCTGCGCGATGCTCAACCCGCTTGTGCCGATCTGCTTCTCGCGGGTTTGCCCGATGCGGGCCAGACTGTCCGGCAAAGCCGAATTCGGCGTGTTGCTGGAGACGGGAAATGGCAGCTCCGTCACCGCGCCGGTGGCCCGGTCCTGCACCTGAGCGCGGGCGGATGTCAGCGTCTCTCCATCATGTGAGACGGTGACGTCGTAGGCGTCCGACATCGGCCCCAGATTGACCGAGATCGGCTTTTGCGGCGGGCCGGGCATCGGCATGGGGCCGAAATACAGCAGGCTCGTTCCGGGCGCAGGGCCAGGATCGATGAAGACCTTGTAGCCGTGGCGCTTCGCCATCTCTTTCAGATAGGCCAGATCGGTGCAGGTTTGCTGCGGCGTGCGATCCACCGCGATCGGCGGGTCCACCACCGAGGGCGGGAAGACCGAGGGCGCGACGCCATACGCGGCGTAAGAGGCGGCGATCTTGTTGGCGATCACGGTTTCGTCCTGCGCCGGGTGCTGAACGCGCTTTTCCTCCTTGTCCATCAGCCATGTCAGGTCGCGGCCCAAAATGACGTAGCGTCCTTCGTTCTCGCCCGAGCCTGGCATGTATTGCGTCTTGGTCGCCACGCCGTCGAAAATCGGCGTCGGAGTGACGCCGTTCCAGATCGTCACCACGATCCGCGCGCCGCGCTGGAACCGCGGGTCGTCGACAAAGGGCGGACCGAACAAGCCAAGGGGGCCGTTGCGACCCGCATCCAGAACCAACTTGAAACCGGAGGGGCCGGTCGCCGACTGGCGCACCTCGATCTCGCTGATCGCCTCCATCGCCTCCAACGGCGCGGGCAGCGCCACCGGCCCGGCGCCCAGCATCAGGGCGGCGCGGATGCCCAGCATATTGCCGAACCCGGCCATCAGCGCGGCCCGTCCGGCAGGGGAATGACGCGCTCATCCCCCGTGGTCTCGGTCAGTTGGTCGGGATGGGCGGCGGTGTTGGCGTTGGCCAGCAGCCACCACGCCGTCGCCTGCCCATAAGCGCGCGCAGCCAGCGTGTCCGGCCGGTCGCTGTCGGTAACGCGGTGGATCTGCGCCTGCGTGTAGTCCTCCGGATGGGGCAGAATGGGCGGCACGACATAGTGCGCCTCCCGCCCATCCGGCAAGGTCAGGCTGTCCTGAGGGGCGTTGGCGTAACGGCTTTTCCGGTCGATCATGTCGGTAATCCGCCTTTGCTTCAGAAGGTCTCGACCACGTTGTCGATGCTCGCCACGGTCGCGTGCGCCTCTTTGACGACCTGGTGCGCGAGGAAGGCCCAATAGCCCGGATTGGTCATGGAGAGGTCGTTATAGGTCAGCACTTTCATCGACACCGCGACATCGGCTCGGATCGGGTTAAGCGCCGGGTCGTGGGCGGTTTCCGTGATGGACAGGCTCTCGATCTTCACCGGCACGATCTTTTTCAGCCCATAGATGAACAGCGTCAGCGGCGCGGCGGGCGGCACCACCTCCATCGTTCCGGCCAGCATCAGCGCCTGATTGATCGCGACGGACGCGCTTTTGGGATAGACCAGCATCTCCAGCGCGGCGAGGTAGCCGGATATACCGCTGCCCAGCGGACCGGATTCTCCCTGCTCCATCTGATCGATCAGATCCATTTTCAGCGTGGCGGAAATTGTCTCTGTCGGCGGGCCGGACAGGCGCAACGGCTCCGCCTTGCCGCCGCCCGCGCCGCTGTAATTCGGTGAGATCGAGCGGCTCAGCTGCTCCGGGTTGTACTGAAAAATGGCCACTGACGAGAGCGGGTTGAAGAGATCGATCCCAACGATCGCGCCTTTCTTCACCTGTGGAGAACCGGCGAATCCAGTCATAGCCGCCTCACTTGTCTGCGGTGGCCGACGCTGTAGTCGGTTGATGCATTACCTTTGTGTAGGGTCATCACGGACTGCTCCTGAAGACGCCATCGAATTGGTTTCTCGGACCGCGATCCGGGCTCCACTGGTAGTGGCTGCCGTCCTCGTAATCATTTCGGAACGTCACTTTCTTGTCGGATTGGATGTAACAGCGCGCGTGTAGCTTGCCCGCGCCGTCCTTGCTGAGCGAGACGACGACAAGATCGACCTCGACATTGCGGAAAACATGGCCGCCGATGTTAACGGTGATAGTGACGTCGTCCACTTTGGTGCTGCTGTATTTGCCTTTCGGATCGATGCCGCTCTCGATGATCACCTGACCGACGCCGGGATCGCCTTTCACCACGACCTTTTCGTGTTGCGTGGTGGTCGCCTCTTTCGACGTCGCGCCGCCGCCATCGCCGCCTTTCTTCGGCTTGCCGCCGCCGCCAGCGTCTTCGGTGGCGGAACCCTTGGCCTTCTTGTCGCCCTGTTGCGGGGTCTTCGCGCCTGTCGGCGACGTGCCGCCGCCTTCACCGCCGCCAGAGACGGTGCCGGTGGCGTAGCCGCCGCCCAGACCGCCGGCGGCGGGATCGTTGCACTTGAACTCGTCGGCGGAAATCTTCTCATCTTTGATCTCGTCCGGCTTACAGAAGACGTCCTGCACACCTTTCGGCAAGACATCGCGCAGTTTGCCGACAATCGCGCGCGCGACGGTGGTCGGCAGGGACGCGACGGCGTCGAAGCTGAGCATCGCCTTGGCGATCAGCCGCTTGGAGTCGCAGGATTTGATGATCAGGCTGACAAGATAATCGATCGGCGAGGCATTGAAGAGCGACAGGACGAAGTCCCCGACCGAGAGGAGACATGTCACCGCCGCGCCGACGCCCGCCGCGGACAGACCAGACAGACAGGTGCCGATTCTGAGACCATGGGCGATGGTCGTCGCTACGCCCACCACCTTGGTCACCAGCGAGGCGAACTCGGCGATTTCCTTTAGCTTGTCGCGCAACGGGCCAATCGCGGCCTCCGCCCGCGCTTCGAGATCGCCGAAGATATCCTCGCCCATCGCCTTGACGTCTTCGACCGTCTTGTTGGCTTTCTCGTGCAGCTCGTGGAGCGGCGTCTCCTCGGTCAGTTTGGTGATGAAGCGGGCGAACCCCGCCTGCAGGCAGCCCATCACCAGACCGGCGGTCTTGCGCAACACGCCCGTGCCGATGATCTTGAGCACCTGAGAGGCGGCGCCTTTCGCCGCGACCGCCAACGCAGAGCCGCTTTTCGACTTCAGCTTGGTCTTTCCAAACGCCTTCTTGGCTTTCGCCTTGAACTTGTCCCAAAGCTCAACGGTCTTGCCAAAGGCCTTGCCCATCTTCTGGCGGAACTTGCCGAAAATGCCCGCCAGCTTGCCCGACCAGAACTCGGCCCGATCCAGCGCGGTCCCTTTCGCGATCACGCCCTTGGCCGATTTGCTGGCCGCGGCCGCCGGCACCTTGTAGGCGAATTTGGAGGTCAGAAGCTGCTTGCTCTCCTCCGCCCCTTTGGCCACGGCGCCCTGGAAGCTGATCTGATCGCGCTCATCCTCGGTGAACTTCTTGCTCAGCGTGTCCTTGAGATTGTCGGCGTCGAATTTTGAGGTTTTGCCGGCCTTGCTGCCCACGCGCATCGCGTTCCACTGGGCGAGGTCGAACTTGTCCTCATGCTTCTTCATATTGCCCGGCTTGACCTTCCGGACGGGCGTTCTGGGCGCAGGCGACGCCCGCAGCGGCGCAATTCGGGGCGTCGTGCGCCGGTCGCGATCAGCCGGTGCGGCTTTGGGACGACGGCACAGCGCGGCCGAAGTCTTGGGTGTGGACTTCAGGCATTTGAACACCAGCCCCAACCTGTCGGTCACCAGCTTAAATCGCGCATCATCGCCCGAGGCTTTCGCGCCAAGCGCCCTGTTCAGATCGGTGGGGTTGGGTTCGACAAAATATACCCAAACGCCGTCCTTGTATTTCGGGTCCTTTACTGCGGAGTACCTACCCTTGATGCGCCGGTTGCCCAACGTCTTCTGGGTTTTCTTGCCATAGGGCCGACAACTCTTGGCGGGCGCCGCCGCAGAATCCCGATATTCGAGCGAGGGTATATTCCACCCGCCGGTGCGGCCGGGGTCCCAGTCGGTCGGCATCGTCAGCGTCGACATGATATCGACAGTCGGATTCCAGCACGTCGCGCCGCTGCGAGTCTTCGCGTGCCGAACGTTCACTCGCCGGGCGGTGTCAAGAATGCCTTTCTTGTAGTTCTCAATCTGATCCTTTGCCGCCGCGCGCTCGGCGTCGTTATGCCCTGGCTTCACATCGCCCAGCTTGATGTTGGTCGGCCCCTTTGCGCAATCTCCGAACAGAGGGTGCCTGCCTTTCCGCGTGACTTTCGGGAAACCATGCGTGTCGGTGTGATCCTTCTTCGGCTCCATATTGTGGAAGAACCACCCGCCGTTGCAGTTACCAGTCCATTCGATATTTCTGAAATGATAGAGGTTCGCGTCCGCACCGGAATGGTCTTTGCCCTTGTGCACGTCGTAAGGCTCAACGCCCGGCACGTTCCCAATAGGCGTGGCCGTATAGAGGTCGGCGTAGCCGCACGCTTTGGGAAAGGTGGTGCTCTTAACAGCGCCGGGAATTCGAACCTCGGTGACCAGACCTTTGTTTTTCGACACCAGCGCCGACTGCAGTTTGCCATGCGTCTCTTCGCTATGTTTGCGAGCGCTCTTGGTGAAGAGCGGCTGCCAAAGGTTGCGCTGAACGACGGCCGGACTTGCGCGTGCGGATCGGCGCGCCATCACATCAGGCCCCACCGGTCCCGGTTGGGTTTGCTGCAACACATGCGCAAGTTCATGCGCCATTGTGAAACTCGGCCCGGCGCTCTCATCCCCGCCCAACCAGACATGGTTCTTATAGGTGAACGCGCGCGACGAGATGCTGTCGTTATAGGCGACGGATTCCGCCCCCTGATGCACGCGCACATCCGACAGGTCGCGACCCATGCGGGATTCGTAGAAACTCCGTGTGCTTTCGGAGAGCGGCGCGCCGCCAGAGGTCAACTGGCCGGAAGACGCGGCGACGGATTCGCCGCCCGCTGCGCCGCCGCCATCCGCGCGCATGCGGGCGGTCTCTTCCTCATCCTTGGTCGCCTCGCTGAGCGGATCGATTTTGCGTTGCGCCTCGTCATCCGACTTCGCACAGGCGGCGCAGGCGCGCTGAACCGAAGCGCCGGCCTCAGTTGCGGCGCTCGCCCCAACCCCCGGCTCGCGCATCGCCATCACCCGCCCGGCGATATCGTCCGCCTCCCGCTCAAATGGATCGTCGGCGGGACCGACTTTCAGCCGGGGTCGCACCGGCATTTTCCTGTGCTCATCCTCCGCCTCGCAGGCCGCGCATTTGCGCTGAACGGCGGGTATCTTTGATAGCGAGGTCAACAGCCGCTGCGGCGCCTCCTCGGCGTGGGACGCCTCCGGCTCTGCCTGCGCCTTCGGGGGCGCGGGCGCGTGGATGGGCGGGCGCACCGCATGGGCGGCCTGGGCGGCGGCGGCGCTCATCGCGCACGCCCTTTCGATCCGGTCAAGGCTGCCCCGATCTTGGCGCCGACCTCGCGTCCCCGCTGCGCGGGTTGCTGCGCGGCGACATTCAAACGCAAGCGCTCCGACCCGCTGAACGCGCCCCGATCGGATCCCGTCAATGCGCCCGGATTCGCCGTCAGATGCTCGCGCAGGCTGGCGCGCAGCGCATCGGCCAGGACCATGGCGTCGGCGCGGCCGCCGCCTCGCACGCGCAGCGTATCGATGGTCACGGTGATCCGGGCCGGGCGGGTCATCTGGGCCACCCCGCCTGCTCGGCGTCCGTCATGTTGCGGCCCAGCTTGTCGTATTCCTGCCGCGCGGCGACCAGCAGATCGTCCATCGAAACGGCGCCGCCCTTATCCGCCGCCAGAAATGTAGCGCCCAGAGCGATATTGCGGATCGATCCGCCCGGCACCTTGAATTGCGCGAGGCGGTCATAGTCGATTCCGTTCAAGGGCACGGCTTTCGGGAACATGCGCCGCCATATCGCCAGTCGTTCGCTCCGGTTTGGGAAACGGAACTCCACCGAGAACCGAATCCGGCGCAGAAACGCCTCGTCGATGTTGTCGCGCATATTCGTGGTCAGGATGCAGAGACCGCGATACGCCTCCAACCGCTGGAGCAAATAGCTGACCTCGATATTCGCGTGCCGGTCGTGGCTGTCTTTGACTTCTGACCGGCGGCCAAATAGCGCGTCCGCCTCATCAAACTGGAGGATCACGCCGCCATCCTCGGCCGCGTCAAACACGCGCCGCAGGTTCTTCTCCGTCTCGCCCACCCATTTCGACACCAGCGCCGACAGATCGACGCGATAGACATCCAGATCGAGCGCGGCACCCAGCACCTCCCCCGCCATGGATTTGCCCGCGCCGGACGGGCCGGAAAAGAGCGCGCTGACCCCCAGCCCCTTGTTCTGAAGCCGCTGGGCGAAATCCCATTCCTCATAGACTTGCGCCCGGTTGCGCACCTGCGCCGCGATCCCGGCCAGCAGGTCCTTTTGCCGTGGCGGCAGGATCAGGTCGTCCCAGTCCGGGGCGCTGTCGACCCGCTGCGCGAGATCATCCATGCGCGGGCGCGCGGCGCGACGGCACGCCTCCCACGCGGCGCTGGCGAGCGCGGGATCCTCCTCGCCTTCCTTGAGGTCGGGCGTGGGCGGCACCGTGGTGAGCTCGGCGGCGATGGCGTCGGCCGTCTCCGGCGGCATGCGGAACGTGGCGGCGATGCTGGAGACGGCGCCGTTCAGCCGTTGGTTCAGATCGCCCAGCGCCGTCTCCAGAACCGGGCGCTGCTCGGCGGCGGTCATGATCGGCATCTCCAGCCGAAGCGCGCGGCGGCGCCCGACCTGAAGCGGTTCAGTGGAGACGATGGCCAGCGGACCGGGATAGCACTCCGCGAAGAGCTGCGCCGGGCGGTCGTCTTCGGTTGAGACATGCACCAGCGCCAGCCGGGCAGCGGTCAGCGTCATGTCGCGGCTCAGCTCCTCGCTCAGCTCCATGATCTCGCCCGTCGTGGCGGGAAGCGATTGCAAGTTCATCGCATAAGCGCCCCCGACCGCGCGGTTGAAGGCCTGCAGCTTGCCGTCGGGATCGGGACCGACCAGATGCAGCACGGGCGCGCCCGGCAAGTCCATCCGCGCGGCGATCCGTTCCGTCAGACGCGCCCGGTTCGGCGCCATGGTCCCACCGGCCGGGATCGGACGCAGATAGGTGGAGGCGAGCGGGCCGAGGCCCGGCGCGTCCAACAGCCGGAAGAGCACCGGCTCGGCCAGCGCGATGCGGCGGGACGCGATCGCCCCCGCGCCCTCAAGCGCCGTCAACCGGGACTTGCGCAACGGACCATCGGCTGAAAGCGCCTGCCAATGAGCGCCGGGCAGTCGGGCGAGCGCCACACCCACGGTGGGGGCCTGCACCCCTTCCGCGCCAAGCAGCGTTGAAAGCTGTTCCTGCGCCTCCGGCTCCAGGCTGGCATAGGCGCAGAGCAGCAGGATGTTGCGGCCAAACGCGTCCAGACCGAAGAGCTGCGCGACCTCATCCGCTTCGGTATAGGGGGGCGTCCCGCCCGCCTCCGGCCCATTGTCCAGCCAGTCGCGCACCAGACCGAACGCCTCTGGCAGCGGCGACACTTGCGGGGCCGGGGACCGGGCGCTCATATCGTCACCTCCGGGCCGTCGATCTCTCCGCTCGCCGCATCCAGCGAGATCGGGCTGATCAGGCCATCCACATCCACCCGCGCCAGGTAATCTCCGCGCGGTAGATCCGTGAAGTTGAACTCCAGTTCGCTTGCGGCGGCGGCGCCTTCCTCCGGTTCCCGGCCCGGAAGGACCACATGAGCGGGCTTGGCGGCGTCGCGCGCGTCCAGCAGCAAGCGCACCGACTGGTCGGAGGCGACGTCCGGCGAGATGGTCACCTTGATCGAGCCGTCGGCGGTGTCACCACCGCCCGGCGCGTCGACATCGCCTATCGCGATCGAGGGGTGCAGCGAGAACGGGATGGCGTTCGACCTGGTGCGAAGGTGCGCCGGTTGACCCGCCGCCAACGGCGCAAGCGCCTGTAGCCTATGAATACCGATCCGCGCCTCTGCGCCGCCGAAGGTGGCCGTCTCCAGCTTTACGTCGATCCGATCGGGGCTTTGCGTGATCCCCGCATCCGCCAGCGCCGCGCCGTCGACCTCCAGCGTCAGACCGGGTTTGGCCAGCCCCTGTCCGCGCACCTCCAGCACCCCTCCCCAAACGGGCGAGGCGCCATCCCGTCCGCGCGCGCCGTCCAGACGTAGGTTGGACATCGGCGCCACCCACAGGCCGGGCTTCGCGACGGGCAACGGCGTACGCGCCGGAGCCTCACTCTGGATCACCACATGGCTGACCTCGTATGCCAGCGATATGGCGTAGGGCACCTGATAGAAGATCGACCAGATCTTCGAGAACTCGTCGAGCGCCATCAACTGGCGTGTGACGCGCAGTTTCGCCAGCGCTTCCGCGAGATCGCTGTCCTCCAACTCATCCGCATCCTCGATAGCGGCCTTAACGGTTTTCTTCGTGAGCTCTGGCTCCGCCTCAAGCGCCAGCATCACCGCGCTCAGCATCAGGTCGGGTTCAAACGCCTTGTGATCGCCATAGAATGTGACGACGTAATGCAGGTTCATCGCCAGTTGCGCCGGACCCCGGTCCAGACCGGAGGAATCGCGATGCGGCAGGTGCGCGTTGGCCTGAGCGGGGTTCGGTTCGACGCGATAGAGATGCAGGTTGACCACCGGCTTGGCGTCCTCGGCCAGTTTCGCGGTCGGCGCGCCCAGCCGCACCGTCGCTGTTCCGACCGCCTCATTTGCGGCGGCCAGCAGGCGGCGCAGGAACGCCGCGGAAACAGTCGAGACGGCCAGCGTGTTGCTCATCACCCGCCTCCATCCAGAAACGCGTCCAGACTTAGGCTTCGGTCGGGCTGCGATGTGCTGGCCTGTGGCGAGGTGGGCGTCTCTCCTACGACTTCGATCGACCCGATCCGGACCTCGATGACGGGCGGTGCAGACGGCTCGGCGGGGCGGCTCTCGCGCGCATCTACTGTTTGCGAGCTTGTTTGCGAGCTGGCGTGGCGCTCTCGCCCCGTCGGCGGCGGATGATCCAGCAGCGGCGCGGGCCCGGCGGCGTCCTGATCCACCGCGACGGGCGACGCCTCGGCGAGGACCGGATCGGCCGGTCGCTGCGGGGCGGTCTCCGGCTGGCCTATCTCCGATTGCGCGACCATCGCCTCCGGCGCGGGCGGCGCGGCACGTGGCGGCTCGATCGTCGGCGGCGGATCCGCCCATTCGACTGCGGTCGGCGCGTCCGTCATACCCGTGCGATCTGGCGTCGCCTGCGATGACGTTGCCTCGGCGGGCGACGCTGGCTCCGGCGCAGCGCTGGCCGTCGCTGCGTCCGTTTTCGACAGTATCGCCGACGGGGCGGCGGGCACAGATGCAGGCGCGGGCGAGGTCGCAATCGCGTTTGGGGCCGCAGTAACGCCTCGCCGCATCGGGGTCGGCGAAGCCGGCGCAGTGGCGACAGGCGGCGCGACAGGCGCCACTGCAGGTACGGCGGCGGGCGAACGCGGCGTCGTCTCCGCCAATGGCGTCGCTTTGGCCACAATTGGCGGCGGGGTCGTCGCCATCGCATCGGTGTTTGCTTCGCGGGGAGCTGAGATTTCAGGCGCTCTTTCGGGCGCGCGCGGCTCAGTCGAGATCATCTCGGGCGCCGTTGCTGGCGTCGGATCGCGCTGCTCCTCAATTGGCGCATAAGTCGCGCTTTGCGGGGCGTCCTCATAGGGCGCGGGCGGGCGCGGGGCCAGCCGGGGAACCTCCCCCCGTCCCTTCTCCGCCAGATTTTTCAGGAACCCTCTCACGCCGACGCCTCCGCCACGTAATAGGCGCGACGCGCCTCCGGCATCGCCAGGATATCTTTCTCAGACCAGCGGAAGACCCGCGCCAAATCGACCACATCGCGCAGAATGCGGCCGGCCATCTGCCGGATCTCGCGCGCCGCGAAATAGACCGGGTCAAAGGCGATCGACTGGCCGGCGCCGCATTCCGGGCAGCTCGCCTCCAGCCAGATATCGGCCATCGGATCGAGCTCCTCCAAAGCGTCGCCGAGCGCTTCAACGGAGACCCCGCCCTCCGCCTCGCAGACTCGTGCGCCCAGCGCGCGCGCCGCAGCCTCCGCGTCCGAGATCCTCTCCACCGCCAACAGGTCCCCGACAGAGACGGGGCGCAAGCGCGCCGCAGCGCCCGCCACGGCCACGTCGCGGAAACCCGCCTCGACCTCCGGTAACGCGTCCAGCCCGATCTCGGCGGCGGTGAATTTCAGCTCGAACACCTCGCCGCATTGGACGCATGACGGTTCGGACCAGAACTGGTCGCCGCGAAGGCGTCGCCTCAGAGCCAGGATCAGGCGATCGCGGGCGCCGACGGGAAGCGCCAGCACGTCCTCGGTCCGCGCGTGCGGAAAACCCGCGCGGATCAGCGCCACCGACCACCACCCGGGCGACATGGAAGACGCCTTTTCGGATAGTTCAATCAGCTCCTCTGCGCCAAGTTGAACCGGGGCTCCGAGCGTCATGGTCAGGCCGGAATTTCATAACTCGGTTCAGTTGGCTCCGGCGTGTCCTCATCCGCCTCCCATCCTTCCAGCTCCAGCTTCAGCGACTGGATGGCGACCGCGCTGGCGGCGGCGTCCAGATCGGGAAAGGCGGTGAACTCGGACGGCCAGCACCGATAGAGTTTGTAGGCCAACGCCAGCTGCCCGGCCTCATTGTATATTTCGAGCACCAAATCCTTTCGGAAATCCTTGAGCGAAACCTCCGATCCAAGACCTGCTCCGTAATTCCAGACCTTGTTGGCCCATTGCTGGAACTGCTGGTCATGGGTTACGCCACGCTCCAGCGTGATGCCCTCGTACTCGGATTGACCGGGAGATTTTCTCGAAGTGGACGGATCCCCGCCCTCGCGGTGCTTGACCACTTCGGTCGAGCGTTTCAGCGCCGAGCATTTACTGACGCCGGCGATATAGTTGCCGTCGGGCAGGCGAAGCCGGAACTTGTAGGTCTTGTAAGGATCGAACCGATCTGCATTGGTCGTGAACTGGGGCATGTGCGGTCTCCGTTAGCTGGCGCTGCGAATTTGCTGGATCGAAATCACCACAAACTCGGCAGGTTGCAGGGGGGCGAAACCCACTGAGATGTTCACAATGCCCCGGTTGATGTCGTCCTGAGTGGTCGTCTCGGAATCGCATTTGACGAAATAGGCCTCCCGCGGGCTGGTCCCCTGAAAGGCTCCCTGCCGGAACAATCTTTGCATAAAGGCGCCGACCGAAAGCCTGATCTGCGCCCAGAGCGGCTCGTCATTGCCCTCGAACACCACCCATTGCGTGCCGCGGAACAGGCTTTCCTCAATGAACAGGGCCAGACGGCGGACGGAGACGTACTTGTAATCGTCGGAGAGCTGATCTGACCCCTTCAGAGTGCGGGCGCCCCATACGACGCGGCCGATATTCGGGAAGCTGCGCAGGCAATTCACCCCGATCGGGTTGAGCAAGCCGTTCTCGTCATCGGTCAACTCGGCGGTCAGCCCCTCCACATTCGACAGAGTCGCGGCGAGCCCCGCCGGCGCCTTGAACACGCCCCGGTTCACATCTGTCCGGGCCATCACCCCGGCCACGACGCCGCAGGGCGGAAACACGTCCAACTGGCCGCCGCGCAGCCGGTCGCGTTTGACAATGCGAGGGAAATAAAGCGCCGCGTGGTCCGCGTAGGTCAGCGGCAGGACCTGTTTGTTGGCGTCAAGTTGATCCTCTTTAGCCGTGGTGGCGGCGATCTGAGGATTGGCGTCCCAGGTATGGGGCGGATCGACGATCAACAGCGCGCGCTCCTCCGCGCAGAGCTTGGCCGCGGCCTCACGCACGTTCTTGGCCAACGTGCCGTTGCGGATATCGGGCGGAATGCAGAGCAGGTTGAAGATATCTGCCTTGCGCAGCGCGTGGATGCCGGTCTTTTTGGCCTCGTCGCCGAGATAGGCGTCGGCGTCCAGCGCCTGCCCATCATTGCCGTCCTCGGCGGGAACCGGCGCGCCATCCGGCGTCTTCGCCGGAATGGTGTCCGAAAACTGCGGCTGGCTCTGCGCATCCGGCGTGAACGTCATCAGGCTAGAGCCCGCCAAAACCCGGTCATAGCGCAGCTCGCCCGCATCCTCCTTGACCGAAAGATTGCGAAACACTTCGCGCGCGCCAGTCGGCTCGTGGGTGATCGACAAATCGAACAGGTCATCAGCGGACACGCCGAATCTTGTGGCCACCGCCGCCACGCCGACAGGATCGGCATCCTTCGGATGGGTGACCTCCACTCTGATCGCGTTGCCCCAATCGCCCGGACTGGCCGCCCGGATCTTCAGCGAGCCATGGTCGACCTCGGCGTAGCCTTCATTGGCGGCTTCCTTCTTGAAGATGCGCACAATCTCGCATTGGCCGCCGCCATTGGCGAAGAAATCCTCCACCGCATAGCTGATGGAGCTGTTCGTCCAGAGCCCGCCGAACTGGCGGCTAAAATCGCCAAAGTTGAAACAGGTGGTGGGCTTGTCCACCGGCCCTTTTTGGGCCCGACCGACAAAGGCGGCGACGGATGTCGGGACGCCGGCGACGGTGCGCACGCCTGAATCGACCTCCTGTACATACACGCCTGGATACGTTGGAGTGATGGCCATGGGCAGCTCCTTTACCTGCGGAAATTTTGTATCGGGGGCGCGGGCAAACCGGTTTGGCTCGCCCGCGAAATGCGCCGCCTAGACCGTAAGTCCGATCAAGGCTGTCAGGTTGGCTTTCTTCTCGGTTGAATTATTCTTCACCGACAACGTGGTCAGATCGCTGGCGAACAGCTTGACCGCCTCGCCATAAAGCAGAATCGGGCCAGTCAACGCGGTGGTGTCGGCGCTGGTCGCCTTGACCGTGACGTCGCCATCCAGAAGATCGCAGTCGATGGCTAGGAATGTGACCTTGTCCACATCATCGACCTGAAGCGAGAGGTCCTTCCCCTCGCCGATGTCGAGCTCTTTAGAGAGGGAAATTGTGGCGTCGCCGATGGTCTGACCGGCGGAACTGACGCCGGCGCCGGTGGGGCCGCCTGCGGAAAGTGACCAGGAAATCGCCTCGGACATAATCACGACCTTTCTATGAGTTTCAGGAAAGATTCGTGCGGAATCCGGCACATGATCCGCCTGAAAATCGATTCTGTCGACTGCGGATTCTAAAATCTCTGGTTGTTTTCGCGAATTGCGACCGTGTACCGCAACTGATCAGAGCGGGGCCTCGCCGCCCAATTCCCCCGGTCGCCGCCGCGTCGCATGGCTAAAATCGATCAATTTCAGCTTGTGTTTGCGACGGCGATCCCCGCACATCCGAGCAATCAGAGGCTCGCCTTGAAAGGGCCACTTTGCTGCGTCCCTATGGCTCCCCTCCACACACCGGCTTGGGCCTTCCCTGCCGCAACCCAAAGTAGTACCATTGCGGCGCTAGCACTGCGTCCCCACGGTGATAGGATTTCAGAATGTCGAACATTGCCGGGAAAGCGTACGCGATGAATGTCGTGACGCCGAGCAATCCCAAACTTACCTGGATCAACCGTCTTTTATTCATGGCCGCGCGAGGGTTGCCCGCCAATCTGCTGGGCCTTCTCGGCCTGTCGCTGATCCATTTCGCCAGATGGGTGATCATCAAGCCGAAGGACTGGCCGGATCTGGGTCAGGGCGAGCAGAAGCTGGACAGCGACTATGTGCTGTTCTGCTCCAACTTCAACGGCACATGGGACCAGTATATCGACGCGTTTTCGGACGGTATTCCCAACGGCCTCAACCTGTTCTGGTTCTCGGCGACGAAATATCCGCTGTCGATCCCGGTGACGCCGTTCAAGAATTACATCACGCATAACCAGATCAACACGGACTATTATTACAACGCCACGCCCGGATCGGGGCAGCGCGATATCAAGACCAGCCTTCAGGTCTATGACGCGCTGCTGGACCTGGAGAAAGCGCACGCGACGCAAAGCCCCGAAGAGTTTCAAAAGACCTATCGGGAGGCGCTGGTGAAGGTGCAGATGGGCTTGGGGGACCCCGGCTTCGGCCCGGTCGCCAGCCTCGACACCGAACGCGCCGACGTCGAACGCGAACGCTATGTGCGTGAGACCCAGGCGACCTACGCCGCCGTGCGCAAGACCTCCGGATAAAGGAATTTCAAATGCCGGATCTCGATTCAGGTCATATCTTCCTGACGACTCTCGCCCCGATCAAAAGCTCCGCCTCGGGCGGCGACTCCCGTACGTCCAGCGAGCAAAATGTCCGCATCGCGCTGGCCAAGATGCCGACCGCGATGCAGTCGCCCGCGACCCAGCGAACCGGCATCAACAGCCCCTTCGCCCGCAACAAACGCAACCATCTGGCGCGCATGTTCGTGCTGAGCGACGTGGTCTATAACGGGCGCGTCGGCGGCAATGCGCTGCTCAACATCGTCAAGCGCCTCATCCTCCGCGACGACTCGATGGCGCCGCAAAAGGTCGACCGGCTGAATGCGTCCTACCTCGTGTTCTGCGCCGATATCGACGCGATCACGGCGGATGGCGCCCCGCTGCCGACGGAGCTGAGCGCCGCCCAGCAGACGGAGGTGCGTCGCGCCTACGCCAAGGAACTCTGGAGCACGATGGAGCTGGAGCTGCAGGACATCTACAGCAATTGCGGGGGCTTCGAGAATGTCGATACGGCGGATCAGTTCGCCGATTATCTGGAAAAATGCCATGTCGAAACCACGATGCCGTTCCACGACTATTATCTGGAGCTGCCGGAATTCAACGATCTGCCGGTTCTGCCGCTGATCGGCGCGGTGGCGGCGCCCGCCATCGTCGCGCTCCTCGCACTTATCGCGCGCATTCTGGGCTGCCTCACGATCCCGATGCTCGGATGGAGCACGTTCTGGACCTTCGTCGTGGCGCTCGCGCTGACCTTCGTCGCCGGGTTCTTCGCCGTCCGCTTTGCGCTGAAAAATGGCGAGAAGCCGCTTGCTCCGGGGAAATATGACGATCTGCCCTCGGTGCTAAAAGCGCTCTACATGCAGCAGACATTCGCTGATTTCATCGTGGAGCACCAAGGCGCTTCCGCCCAGAAGCTGCATGACGATTTCGGCGCCTTCCTGAAAGCGACCAAACCCAGCGACCGGTCAGGCCCAACGCAGGAACCGGGAGTCATCTCGGTCGAGGCGATGGACAAGACGGCTTAACCGAATTGGATATCAGACATGACACGATCGCTTAATCTTGATGATATTCAGGGCAATGTGGTCCGCGCTTATGGCCGGTTCGCGTTTCCATTCGCGCGCTATTTCTTTCTGCATATCGCCAACCCCGAAGAGGGCCGCAAATTCGTCGATGCGGTCAGGCACAAGGTGACCACTGCGGAACGCTGGACCGAAAAGACCGAAAAACCGGAATGCACGGTCAATATCGGCTTCACCTTCTACGGTCTTTTGACGCTGGGGCTGCCCAATCGCACGCTGCAGGGCATGCCCACGGAGTTCATCGACGGCATGAAGGCCCGCGCCTTCGTGCTTGGCGATCGGGACACCACCAAAATCGCCGATGAGGACACAGATTGGGATCAGCACTGGGACCCGATCTGGCGCAAGAACCGCGCACCGGGCGGGGATGAGAGCGAAAATGTCCATATCTGGATCTCGCTGAACGCCCAGCTCAAGGAACCGGGCGGAATGGAGCCGGTTGACGCGCTGGAGGCGCGGACGCAATGGCTGCGCGACCTGTGCGAGGCTTCGAATGGCGGCGTGCGCCTTCTTTCCGGCATCGGGCGCGCGGGGGATCAGGACTACCAATCCGCCTCCGCCGTCTTCGACAAGATCGGCGAGGCGACGATCCCGACTCCGAAGGAGCATTTCGGCTTCACCGACGGCATCAGCGACCCGGTGTTCGAAGGCCAGTATCCAGAGGAAAAGATGAAAACCGCCGTGATCGGGCGCGGCGAGCGCGAGAACGGCGAGTGGAAACCCATCGCCGCCGGCGAGTTTCTGCTGGGCCACCCGGATGAAAGCCAGGAGCTGCCGCCCACGGCGATGCCGCCGGAATTCATGCGCAACGGCACGTTCATGGCGTATCGCAAGCTGCATGAGAATGTCGGGACGTTCGACGCGGTGGTGAACGAGGAGGCGGAGAGCTACGCTTCCGAGTTTGGCGTGCCGCTGGACGAGGCCAAGGAAACTCTGCGCGCCAAGATGTGCGGACGCTGGTCGGACGGCGTTCCGCTCGCCATGGTGCCGACCTATCCCGAGTGGCGGGAGTTCAGGAAGACCAAAGGGTTCGACGATCCAAACCCGCTTGAGGCGCTGAAGAAGCAGAGGGCGTATATCGGCTCGCCCGAGGCGTCGGACTTTCGCTACGGCGACGACATGCCCGGCTTCAAATGTCCCGGCGGCGCGCATGTGCGGCGCATGAACACGCGCGACTATCTGGATCCGCTTAACAAGGTCGGCCTCGACCCCAAGACCGGCGCGCCCCACGCCAACGAGAAAGCAACGAGCCAGTTGAATCGGCGCCGCCGGATCCTGCGGCGCGGCCTGCCATACGGGCCGCCGGATTTCGAGCACAAGTCGGATGAAACCGAGCAGGGCGTGGCGATGATGCTGATCGGCGCCAGCCTGTTCCGGCAGTTCGAGTTCGTTCAGCAGCAATGGGTGCAATACGGGCTCGATTTTCATCAGGGCAATAACACCTGCCCCCTTCTGGGCGATCACACGCATCACAAGCGGCACACGATCCCGTCGAAACCGGACTCCGGCCATCCGCCCTACGTGATGAGTAAGCTCAAAACCTTTGTGGAATGCCGGGGCGGCGATTACTTCTTCGTCCCCTCGCTGACGGCGCTGCGCATGATCGCCATGCATATCGTCGATCCCACCTGACGCCCGAACCGGGATGACGCCCATGACTGCGATTGAAAACTTCTTCGTGACGATCTGGCGGGTTCTGACGGTCTGGGGCGAGGGCTTCGCGGCGCTCGGCGCCCTGATCGGCGTTGGGCTTGAGGCGGCGATGAAAGGCGGCGGCCTTCGCCAGAATCTGGGAGCCGCCTTCGCCGAGATCGGAACGCAGCGCCGCGCGCTTTCCGTTCTGCGCGCTTTCTGGCCCAATCTCGGTCTCAGCCGGCGTCTGGTCAAAGCCTATGACAACACAGGCACGACCGTGGTCACGCGCCGCAATGACTGTCTGGACGTGCTGAACCGGGACGAGGATTTCGAGGTCGTCTACGGCTCTCGCATGCGCAACCTGACAGGCGGCGACAACTTCTTTCTCGGCATGCAGCCCGGCTGGGACTACACGCGCGACACCTCCGCGATGCATCTGGCGATGCGCCGCACCGACGTCGCCGAGATCGTGCAGCCGCGCGCCGCTGAGCTGGCGGCGGAGATCGTGGCGAACAGCAATGGCGCCATCGACCTACCCGCCGAGCTGTCGCGGCGCGTCCCTTGGGATATGACCGACCGCTATTTCGGCGTCGGCGGCCCGGACGCCGCCACGATGCAAGACTGGACCACGGTTCTCTTCTGGTACCTGTTTCAGGACCTTGGGGCGGATCCGGAATTCGGCCAGAAGGCGATGCGCTACGCCGATGAGATGCGCGCCTATCTCGATCAGACGGTCGCCGCGCGCAAGGCTGGCCCGACCGATGCGGAGGACGTGCTGAACCGCTGCCTCGCGCTGCAAGGTGCCGGGACGCCGGGCATGGACGATCTCGGCATTCGCAACAACCTGCTGGGCCTGTTGATCGGCGCGATCCCGACGATCTCCAAGGCCAGCTGCTGCGCGATGGACGAGTTGCTGAACCGACCCGAGGCTCTGGCGGGCGCACAAAAGGCGGCGCTGGCCGGGGACGAGGCGCTGGTCGCCCAGCACATCTGGGAGGCGTTGCGCTTCAACCCCCACAATCCGATCGTCTATCGCCGCGCGCTGCGCGACACCACCGTCGCACAGTCGACCTTGCGCGGCGTTCGGATTCCGAAGGGCCATATGGTGTTCGCCGCCACGCTGTCGGCGATGTTCGACCGGCACGAGATCGACAACCCTTACGAGTTCCGCACCGACCGACCGTGGGCGGATTACATCATTTGGGGATACGGCATGCACACGTGTTTCGGCGCCGCGATCAACAAGGCTGTGATCCCCGCCATCCTGACGCCGCTTTTGAAGCAGAAGAACCTGCGTCGGGCGCCCGGCGCAGCGGGTCAGGTCGATGCGGGCGGCACGCCCCACCCGCAGCATTTTCATCTGCAGTTCGACGTCTGACAGGTTCACCCTGCGCTAGACTGGCGCCGCCTAGACCTCTTCGGTCGCCATCGAGGGCTCATCGACCAGGTGACACGCCATTTCCGCGCCTTTTGATGGCGACAGCGCCGGCGCCTCCACCCGGCAGCGGTCAAAGACCAGCGGGCAGCGCGGATTGAAGGGGCAGCCCGCCGGCGGATCCAGCGGCGACGGAAGCTCGCCTTTCAGCACCACCTTCTCTTTCTCTCGCGTCGGATCCGGCGTCGGCGTCGCGGACAGAAGCGCACGGGTGTAGGGATGCTGCGGGTTAGAGAACATCACGTCGCGCGGCGCGCGCTCCACCACCTTGCCCAGATACATCACCATCACCTCGTCTGCGATATGTTTGACCACGGAGAGGTCATGCGAGATGAAGAGATACGCGAGGTTCAGACGCTCCTGCAGCTCGTGCAACAGGTTCAGCACCTGCGCCTGGATCGACACGTCGAGCGCGGAGACCGGCTCATCCAGCACCAGAATGTCGGGATCCAGCATCAGCGCGCGCGCGATGGCGATGCGCTGGCGCTGACCGCCTGAGAACATGTGCGGATAACGCTCATAATGCTCCGGGCGCAGACCCACCTGCTCCATCATCGTGCGCCCGCGCTCCCGCCGCTCCGCCGCCGAGAGGGACGTGTTCATCTTCAGCGGCTCTTCCAACGTAGAGCCGATCTTTTGCCGCGGATTGAGCGATCCATAAGGGTTCTGAAAAACGATCTGCACTTTGGGGCGCAGCGCCTTCAGGACGTCTTTGGACGCGCCCGCGATCTCTTCCCCACCGATCTGAAGCGATCCGGATGTCGGCTGCTCGATCATTGAGATCATGCGGGCCAATGTGGACTTGCCGCAACCTGACTCGCCCACCAACGCCAGCGTCCGGCGGCGATAGAGGTCGAAACTCGCTCCGTCGACGGCTTTAAGAGTCGCGTCCTCGGCGAACATGCCGCGCGACACGCTGTAATGCTTGCGCAGGTCGCCCGCGCGCAGAACCAGATTGTCGCTCATGTCGCCACCGCCGCGCCGGGATGGTTCTGAGCCGCGCCCTTGAGCAGCGGATAGTGGCAGAGCGCGTGGCCCAGCTCCGGCCCCTGCCGCGATGGCGCTTTGGTCCGGCAAAGTTCCGTCGCATATTCGCAGCGCGGCGAGAACAGGCACCCTGACGGCCGGTCGAACTGGCCGGGAACGACCCCGGGGATCGAAGGCAGGCGATCCGACCCCGCGCGTTCCGGCAACGCCGCCAGCAGAGCGGCGGTATAAGGGTGATGCGGGTCTGAAAAGAGATCGACGACCGGCTGCTCCTCAACCTTCTGTCCGGCGTATTGCACGCCGACCCGCTGCGCCGTCTCGGCCACCACGCCCATGTCATGGGTGATCAGGATCAGCGCCATGCCAGTCTCTTTCTGCAGCCTCAGCAACAGGTTCAGGATCTGCGCCTGAATGGTCACGTCCAGGGCCGTCGTCGGCTCATCCGCGATCAGAAGCTTTGGATTGCACGAGATCGCCATGGCGATCATCACCCGCTGGTTCATGCCGCCCGACAATTGATGCGGATAGGCGCTGAGGCGGCTTTCCGGCGCAGGGATGCCCACCAGATCGAGAAGCTCGATCGAGCGCGCCCGACGTTCCGCACGGTTCATGCCCAAATGCTGTTTCAGCGCCTCGCCCAACTGGAACCCCACAGTGAAACAGGGGTTCAGGCTCGACATCGGCTCCTGAAAGATCATCGCGATGTCCTTGCCGACGATCTTGCGCCGCTCCCGCTTGGTCATCGCCAGCAGGTTCTGGCCGCCAAAGGTCAGCTGATCGGCGGTGATCGTCGCGGTCCAGGGCAGCAGCCCCATCGCCGCGAGCATCGAGACCGATTTACCCGATCCGGACTCGCCGACAATCGCCAGCACATCGCTCGCCTCGACCGACATCGAGACGCCGTCGACCGCGCGAAACGCGCCGCTCGCCGTGGCGAAATCCACGGTCAGGTTCCGGACTTCCAGCAGCGCGCTCATGACTTCCTCAACTTCGGATCCAGCGCGTCGCGCAGCCCGTCACCCATCAGGTTGATCGCCAGCACGGTCAACAGAATCGCGAGGCCGGGCAGCGTGACCACCCACCAAGCGCGCAGGATAAACTCCCTCGCCTCGGCCAGCATCGTGCCCCATTCCGGCGTCGGCGGCTGCGCGCCCATGCCGAGAAAGCCGAGCGCGGCGGCGTCGAGAATCGCGGTTGAGAAGCTGAGCGCCGCCTGCACGATCAACGGCGCCATGCAATTCGGCAAAATGGTCATGAACATCAGCCGGACCGGCGGCACGCCGACGGTGCGCGCCGCGATGACGTAGTCCTTATCGCGCTCGCTCAGCACCGCGGCGCGGGTCAGGCGCACATAATGAGGTTGCTGGACGATGGCGATGGCGATCATGGCGTTGGTCAGGCTGGGGCCGAGGATGGCGACCAGCGCCAGCGCCAGCAGCAGGCTGGGAAAGGCGAGGATGATGTCCATCACCCGCATCACCAGCACGTCCAGCGCGCCACCGACAAAGCCGGCCGTCAGGCCGATCACCACGCCGACCATCAGCGACAAAGACACCACGATGCAGCCGACAAACAGCGAATAGCGCGAGCCGTAAATGAGGCGGGAGAGCACGTCCCGCCCCACCGCGTCCGTGCCCAGCAGGAACCTCCAGTCGCCGCCCTCCTGCCAAACAGGCGGCGTCAGCAGCGCGTCGCGATACTGCTGGGTCGGCCCATGCGGGGCCACCACGTCGGCGAGAATGGCGATCACGACGATGAAGAGGAAAAAGATCAGTCCGCCGACCGCGCCGCGGTTCTCGCTGAAATAACTCCAGAATTCCGCCAGCGCGGAGGGCGGCGCAGTGGGCGTATCCATGGTGGGATCGGTCATTCTCGCCTCCTCACCTTGCGAACCGGATGCGCGGGTTGATCCAGCCATAGAGCAGATCGACGATCAGGTTCACCAGCATGACGATCGCCGCGATCAGCGTCAGCCCGCCCTGCACCGACGGATAGTCGCGGCGGAAGATGGAATCGACCATCCACTTGCCGACGCCGGGCCAGGAAAAGATCGTCTCGGTCAGGATCGCGCCCGCCAGCAATACCCCGGTCTGAAGGCCGATGGTGGTGATCACAGGGATCAGCGCGTTGCGCAGCGCGTGGATGCCCACGACCCGCAAGGTGGACAAGCCCTTAGCCCGCGCCGTGCGCACGTAATCCTCGCTCAGGACCTCCAGCATCGCCGACCGGGTCTGCCGCGCGATCACGGCCAGCGGGATGGTCCCCAGCACGATGGTCGGCAGGATCAGATGGGAAACCGCAGAGGTGAACGCCCCTTTCTGACCCGAAAGCAGACTGTCGATCAGCATGAAGCCGGTGACCTGATCAAAGAAGAACATCAGCGACATTCGGCCCGAGACCGGCGTCCAGCCCAGAATGCCGGAGAAGAGGATGATCAGCAGCAGGCCCCACCAGAAGATCGGCATCGAATAACCGACAAGGGCCGCGCCCATCAGCGTGTGATCAAATGTGGAGCCGCGTTTGACGGCGGCCGCCATTCCCGCAGGGATGCCCAGCACGACCGCGAATATAATGGCGCAGATCGACAGCTCCAGCGTCGCCGGGAACAGCGTGAAAAACTCGTCGAACACCGGTTTCTTGGTAACCAGCGAGTCGCCAAGATCGCCCTGAAACACGCCGAACAGGAAGTCGAAATACTGCTCCCATAACGGGCGGTCGAAGCCGAATTGAGTCAATAAGGCCGCGTGGCGCTCAGGGGTCAGGCCACGTTCGCCCGCCATCAGCAGGACCGGGTCGCCGGGCAGCAGACGGATGAAGCCGAAAGCGGCGATCGTGACCCCGATGAAGGTCGGGATCAGCAGGCCGATACGGCGTAAAATGAAGAAAAACATGATCTGGCGATGAAAATGGCCCCCATCCGGCGAGGATGGGGGCCTTTCTGGCTATCGGCGCCTACTCCTTGATGTCCACGCCATAGAAAACGTGGCCGCCGAACGGGTCGATTTTGTAGCCCTCGACCTCGTTGCGCATCGCCTTGAACACGACTGAGTGGGCGATCGTGGCCCAGGGCGCCTCGCGTTTGAAGACGACCTGCGCATCTTCATAGAGTTTGGTGCGCTCGGCCGGGTCCGACGTGATCTTGGCCTTCTGGACCAGCGCCTCAAACTCGTCATTGCACCATTGCGCACGGTTCGAGCCGCCGACGGCGTCGCAGCCGAGAAGCACGGCCAGGAAGTTGTCGGGATCGCCATTGTCGCCGGTCCAGCCCAGAAGCACCGCGCCGTCGCGATCTTCTTCCTTGGAGCGCTTCAGATACTCGCCCCATTCGAAGGACACGATCTCCACATCCACGCCGATGGCCGCGAAATCAGCCTGGATCAACTCGGCCATGCGCCGCGCGTTCGGGTTATAGGGCCGCTGCACCGGCATTGCCCAGATCTTCATGCTGAGATCAGAGACGCCCGCATCCGCCAGCATCTTCTTGGCGGCTTCGGGATCGTAGGGATCGTCCGCCAGATCCGCCTTGTAGGACCAGATCGTCGGCGGGATCGGGTTGCTGGCCACCTTGCCGGCGCCCTGGAACACCGCTTCGATGATCGCCTCTTTGTTGATCGCCATGTTCAGCGCCTTGCGGACATCGGTGTTGTCGAAGGGCGCGACCTTGGTGTTATAGGCCAGATAACCGACGTTCAGGCCTTCCTGCGATGGCAGTTTCAGCGACGCGTCGGCCTTGATCGCCTCCAGATCGGCGGGCAGCGGATAGGGATCGAAATGGCACTCGCCCGCTTTCAGTCGCTGATGGCGAACCGTGGCGTCGGTGGTGATGGCGAAGACCAGATCGTCGATCGCGGCGCGCCCATCCCAATAATCGTCATGGGCTTTGTACCTGATAACCGCGTCCTTCTGATAGGCGACGAACTGAAACGGGCCGGTGCCGACAGGCTGCTGGTTCAGGTTTTCTTTGGCGTCCGCGCCTTCAAGCTGGGCGGCGTATTCGGCCGACAGGATCGAAGCGAAATCCATACCCAGATTGGCGATCATCGGCGCCTCGGGCCGGTTCAGCACGAATTTCACCGTCATGTCGTCGACTTTCACAATCTCTTTGATGAGATCGGGCATCGACATGCCGTTGAAATACTCCCACGCCGCGCCGCCGACATATTCGTGCCAGGCATGGTCTGGGCTCAGCTGCCGTGTGAAGGAGAACACGACGTCATCGGCGTTCAGGTCGCGTGTCGGCGTAAAGTACTCGGTGGTGTGGAATTTCACGCCAGGACGGAGCTTGAAGGTGTATTCCAGACCGTCGTCTGAGACCTCCCAGCTTTCCGCCAGGCCAGGCCCGATATTGGTGGTGCCGCGCTCGAACTCCACAAGTTTGTTGTAGATTGATCGGGACGACGCGTCGAAGGTCGTCCCGGCGGTGTAGAGCGCCGCGTCGAACCCTTCCGGCGACCCCTCTGAGCAATGAACCAGCGTCTTGGCCGAAGCCGGGCTGGTCGCCAGGAAGCCGCCAAGCGCGGCTGCTCCAAGCAATTTCCACATCCTCATATTTGTCTCCCTGTTGGTTGGCTTTTTTGTTGGTTTCGCCGCTTGGCCCCAAGAAGATCCATCGGCGATTCAGAGCATCCTATCGCAAGTCTGAGATTTGACACTAAGAGAATGCACAAAGACCGCCGCCGACCGGAGCTTTTCCATTTCTTCGGAATCCGCCAATGCGCTTTGCGCGCGCCGAACGCCGCGCGTGAGATTCAGGAATGTCAAAACAGCGATCCGCACAGGCGCCGAAATGGCCCCGTCGCGCGCGGGCTTACAACAGGAGTTGCGGCGTCTCTACACCGGCGACAGCGCGCTTTCCGTGTGGTTTCGTTACGCCCTGATCACGTTCAACGCGGCGACGATCATCTATTTCGTCGTTACCGCGCCCAAGACGCCGACGCCCGCGCGTCCCCAACGCTGAATCGCCGGATCAGAACCTCCAACGCGCGCCGGTCAGGAATGAAAGTCCGTCCTGATAGTTGATCCCGCTTTCATCAAATGAATGGTTCCGAACGAGACCATAGATGTCGAACGCGGTGTCGGCGTAGCTGATGGTCTGCACCGCCGAGAGACCGACGCTGGTGCTGTCGGAGCCGGAGGAAACGAAATCGTCGCCCAGATATAGATCAAGGCCGAAAGCGGTCGGGCCTACGCTCGTCAACATCGGCGCATAGCCGATCTTGCCGTAGATATAGGACGGGTCGCTGCCGCCATCTCTGTCGTCATTGCCCGCTGCGAAGGTCAGCGACACGCCGGAAGACTTGTGGAGCACCGACGCCGAGCCGTTGATGCGACTGGTGTCCTCGTTAGGTTCTGAATAGGCGATTGCTGCGGCGGCCGCGAAGGACTCGGATTCCTCGTTACGGGAATAGGTCGCCGCGAGATCCCATTGCTCATCCTCGTCGCCGCCGAGCGCGTTGTAGCCGATCGAGCCAGAAAGCCGAACGCCGTAGAAGGCGGGCGTATCGTACCGGACTCTCATCAAACGGCCGAGGCCGTCAAAGTTCGAGAACGCACTTCCGATCGAAATGTCGGACAGTCCGCTGCCGTCGTCAAAAGCGAAGAGCTGCCCCCCGGCGCTGTCGGCGATCGAGGAATAGGCGATCACCCCGGTGCCCGAGAGATCCTGTTCGGAGCTGCCGTCAGACGCGGAGCTGCCCTGACCAACCCAAAGACGGCCCAGTGTATCGGCGTCTAGACTAAATTCGAGCTTCCTAAGGAAATGCGCGTCCCAATCGACATCGTTTTTGTTCTCTTGGTTGACGTTTCCGGTCGAGTACGGCTTCCACTCTCCCTCAAGATTGGCGAAGAAAGTGAGGTCGGTGCCCCATTCATCCACATACTTGACGCCCGCGCGGGTCGAAGAGTTGTTATTGTCGACCAGCGGATAGAATTCTGTATCATCGCCATCGTCATGGACGAGGAAGCCCTTGTTGAGCTGTCCATAAATATAGCCGCGGTTCCCCGACCCTTTCAGGATTTCATTTTCCGGAAAGAGGCGCTTCTCGCTCAGATCTCCGGCCATCGCGGGCGCCGCTGAAATAGCCGCGCCTGCGGCGATAACTCCGGACGCGGCCACGCGCCATCCAAATTTTCTGCTCAATGTCATCTTTCGCTCCATTTATTTGCGCTGCGCGTTTGGCCCCGGAATGCGGACCAATGACGTTGACGCAGCGTTGCCTGCACCGCCTTTGATAAACGATTTCTTCGATTTCCCCGTCTGCTAAATGCTGACGCGAGGCCGCAAAGCCACAGGCTGTGGCAAGATTGACTCTCGCCTACAGGGATCGCGGCCGGGGATTGCGGCGCCGACCCGGCTACCCCCCGGCTTCCGCGAGCAGGGAGGCGTTGCCGCCAGCGGCGGTGGTGTCGATGCAGACTGTGCGCTCGGTGCAATAGGCGGAGGCGCCGGTCTCGACAATCAGCGGAGTGATCGGCCCGTCGCGTCCGGCCAGCGCCTGGCGCAGCGCGGCCCGCGTGTCGGCGGCGCCCGCGAAAGCGACGGCGTCGAGATCGAGACCAGCGACCGTAGCCGGATCGACCGACCCGTCAAGCGCCGCCAGCGGCAGGCGCTTCTCCTTGAGAAGCGGCCGCAGCACATCCTTCGCGTTTGGCGCGACAGCCAGCACCGCGTTCCCAGCGGCCAGCGCCTGCACGCTCTGATCAAGCAGCGCCTCTTTATAGGGGCCAAGGCAGAGCACCGTTCCGCGCGATCCGAGCAGGAATTGGTTGGACTCCCCGGTCGGTCCCGGCAGGTCGATCGGCCCGAAGTCCAGCGACGCCGCCGCCGCTGTGGCCGCAAAGGCTTGCCCGCGCAACGCCGCGCGCAGCACGCCAATCCGGTCCGTCGCCGCGCTCCATGCCCCGGCGTCGAGACCCTCGAGCTTCCTGGCCGCAGCTGTCGCATCGACCGCCGCCCCGGGTGCGGCAGCGGTCCCGTTCGCTCCGGCGCCGCGCAGGAAGCGGGGCACGTATAGCGGCCCACCCGCCTTCGGCCCGGTGCCGGAGAGGCCATGCCCGCCGAAGGGCTGTGAGCCGACGACCGCCCCGATCTGATCGCGGTTCACATAGACATTGCCGACATGGACCTGATCGAGCACCCGCTGCACCCGCCTGTCGATGCGGGTGTGCAAACCGAAGGTCAGCCCATAACCCTTGGCGTTCACATCGCGCACCACGTCCCGGATGCTGTCTCCCTCAAACGTCGCGACATGCAGGATCGGGCCGAAGATCTCGCGCTCCATGTCCTCGATACCGTCGACTTCCAGGATCGTGGGAGGAACGAACAGGCCGTTCTTGGGCGCGTCCAGCCGCTTGACCAGTTTGCCCTTGGCCTCGTGTGCGGCGACATAGGCGTTGATTTGCTCGTGCGCCTCGGCGTCGATCACCGGGCCCACATCGGTGGCGAGATCCCACGGCTCGCCCACGACCAGTTCATCCATCGCGCCCTGAAGCATCTCCAGAAGTTTTGACGCCACGTCCTTCTGCACATAGAGGACGCGCAGCGCCGAGCAGCGCTGGCCCGCGCTCTGGAACGCCGCCCGCACGATATCGCGGGTCGCCTGCTCCAGAAGCGCCGTGGAATCGACGATCATCGCGTTCATGCCGCCGGTCTCGGCGACCAGCATCGCGTCCGGCGCGGTCTTCGCCAGTTGCCGATCGATCAGCTTGGCGACTTCCGTCGAGCCGGTGAAGCAGACGCCGTTGATGCGGGGATCGGCGGTCAGCGGACCGCCAACCTGCGCCCCGTCGCCCGGCAACAGCTGGATCACGCCTTCGGGCGCGCCCGCCTCCAGCATCAGACTGACCGCTCGATGCGCGATCAGCGGGGTTTGCTCGGCGGGTTTGGCGATGACCGCGTTGCCCGCAGCCAGCGCCGCCGCAATCTGGCCAGTGAAAATCGCCAGCGGGAAGTTCCACGGGCTGATGCAGACGATGACGCCGCGCGCCGGGGGGCCTTCATTGCGCACCGCCTCATCTGCGTAATAGCGCACGAAATCGACCGCCTCGCGGATTTCTGCGACGCAATCGAGCTGCGTCTTGCCCGCCTCGCGCGCCGCCAGCGCCATGAACTCATACGCGTTCGCGTCATAGAGGTCTGCGACACGCCGCAGCACCGCGCCGCGATGCGCCGCCCCTGCGGCCTCCCAATCGGGCTGCGCGTCCAGCGCCGCCCCGACGGCCGCCTTGGCGAGATCGGCATTCGCCTCCACGGCGGCCCCGACGACCTCGTCCGTCGTCGCCGGATTGCGCACGTCTGTCGGTGCGCCGCCGCCCGTATAGGCGGGCGAAATAGGCGCCGACTCCCAGCGATAGGGCGCGGCGAAAGGCGTCCGCCCGGCGTCGATCTCGGCGAGATCAACGAGATCGGTCAGATCCCAACCCCGACTGTTGGCGCGTGGTGCGAAGATGTCGATCGGACGCGGGATCGCCGAGCTAGGACTGAAATCAGTCGCTGCTGCGACGTCGATCGGATCGCGCGCGATCTCTTCGGGCGACACCGACTCGTCCACGATCTGGTTGACGAAGGAGCTGTTGGCCCCGTTCTCCAACAACCGCCGCACCAGATAGGCCAGCAGATCCTCATGCGCGCCGACCGGCGCGTAGATCCGGCAACGGGTCCCCGCCTTATCCTTCACTGCCGAATGGAGCGCTTCGCCCATGCCATGCAGGCGCTGGAACTCGAAGCGCGTGAGGTCCTTGCCCGCCATCTGCAGCACTGCCGCGACTGAATGAGCGTTGTGGGTGGCGAATTGCGGATAGATCCGATCGGTCATTCCCAAGAGCTTGCGCGCGCCCGCCAGATAACTGATGTCGGAATGCGCCTTGCGGGTGAAGACCGGATAGCCTTGCAGCCCCATCACCTGCGCGCGCTTGATCTCCATATCCCAATAGGCGCCCTTGACCAGCCGCACCATGATCCGCCGGTCGAGGTTCTCCGCCAACCCGTGCAGCCAGTCGAGCGCCGGCATAGCCCGCCGCCCGAAGGCTTGCACCACCACGCCGAACCCGTGCCAGCCCGCGAGCGACGGATCTGAGAGAGCGCCCTCGATCACATCCAGCGACAGATCCAGTCGGTCCGCCTCTTCGGCGTCGATATTGAAGCCAATCCCGGCCTCTTTCGCCGCCCGCGCCAGTTCCAGCAACCGCCCGGTCAGAATTGGCAGCATGGCGTCGCGCTGGCCCATTTCGTACCGCGGATGCAGCGCCGAGAGCTTCACCGAGATGCCGGGATTGTCGCGGATTTCCTCCGACGCCGCAGCGCCTCCGATGGCTGAGATCGCCGACGCATAGGCGGCGTGATACCGCAGCGCGTCCGCCTCCGTGCGGGCCGCCTCCCCTAGCATGTCGTAGGAGTACGAATACCCCTTCGCCACCATCTGATCGCCGCGCGCCATCGCCTCTTGGATGTTGCGCCCAAGCACGAACTGCGAACCCATCTCCGCCATCGCCTGACCGACCGCCTTGCGGATGAAAGGTTCGCCCAGACGCCGCACGAGGCCATGCAGGGTGCCCGCCACGCCCTCCGCGTCGTCATCCAGAACCCGGCCGGTCAGCATCAGTCCCCAGGTCGACGCGTTGACCAGAATTGAGCCGGAATCGCCCAGATGCGCCGCCCAATCATGCGGCGTGATCTTGTCCTTGATCAGCTCATCCACCGTCATCGCGTCGGGCACCCGCAGCATCGCCTCTGCCAAACACATCAGCGCCACGCCCTCCTCAGTCGACAGGCCATACTCGGCGAGGAAGGACTCCATAATCCCGACATCGCCCGCGCGGCGGACAGCGCGCACCAGATCCGCCGCTTCCGCCGAGATCGCGCGCCGCGCCTCCGCATCCAGCTTCGTGCTGTCCGCCAGCGCCCGAACAAGCGCCGCCTCATCCGCCAGAGTGGCAGTGCGCAGGGCTTTGCGTTGAGGGTCGAGCATTTCGGCCTCCGGGGTCTGGCGTTAGAAAACCGACGGCCTGAATGATAACCCCTTTTCGCATGTACCTCGGTCCGAATATCCTGAAACCGCCATGCAATCACACTATTTTTCACTAAACTTTTAGATCATTATTGCCAATATGAGCATTGAAAACAGCCAATTGGACCAAATAGACCGCCGAATACTCGACGAGCTGTCAAAGTCGGCGCGGCTTTCCATGGCCGCGCTCGCCGACCGCGTTGGCCTGTCGAAGACGCCGGTTCTGGCCCGCGTGCGCAAACTGGAGACCGAAGGCTACATCCTCGGCTACCGCGCCGCGTTGAATGTCAGCAAACTGGGGCTGGCGCAGGTCGCCTTCGTTCAGGTCACGCTCGACGACACCACCACCGAGTCGCTGAACGCCTTCAACGCCGCCGCGCGCGATGCGCCTGAGATCGAAGAATGCCACATGATCGCCGGCGGCTTCGACTATCTGCTGAAGGTGCGCACGAAGGATGTCGCCACCTATCGCAAGGCGCTGGGAGAGACGATCGCCCGCCTGCCCCATGTGGCGCAAACCTCGACCTTCATGACGATGGAAGTGGTCAAGGAGCGGTAGCGGGCGAACGTCCGCGCCCCGCTCTCAGCCCGCGCGCTTCAGCACCAGCAGCAGATCCATCACATTGGTGCCTGTGGGGCCGGTCACGAGCTGGTCTCCGCAGTCGCTGAGATACGCGCCCGCATTGGCGGCGACCAGCGCCTCATCCGCGCCGGGACGCCGCGTGAAGCTGCCGCCATCGACCACCGCGCCCGCCGCATCCGTCACTCCGTCCGTGCCATCCGTGCCGGCCACCAGACAAGTGAGGTCGCCCCGCCCCTGAAGATAGCGGGCCAGCAACAGGCCAAGGCTCTGGTTCCGACCGCCCTTGCCCGGATTGTCGGGCAGGATCACCGTCGGCTCTCCGCCAAAGATGTAAACGCCCGGCGCGCCGTCCTTGCAGATGTCGTAGATCTTTGGCGCGATCGCCTCGATATCGTCATAGAGGTTCTCTTCGTTCGCGACGACGGTCAGCCCCTCCTGGACCGCCGCATCCGCCACCGCCTGACGGGCCAGCGCGTTCGAGGCGATGATCTGGAGCGCATAGTCGAAAGCGCCGGATCTATAGGCCCCGATGCCGGAGCCGATCACCCCAATGTCGTCGCCCTCGGCGTCCGAGATCGCCAGGACTTGCGCGCTGGCGCCGTGAAAGTGCGTCAGCAGCCCGCCCGCTTTGATCCGGGAGATCGCGGCCCGGCGCCGATTGATCTCTCCGATATCGCTGCCGTCCGACAGGCTGTCGCGGGTCAGCGCCGCGAGGTCGTCAAAGGTGAACCCGTCCTGCAGAACTTCCGCCAGCGACGACGCGCCGCCCGACACCAGAACCAGCAACCGGCTCTCCGGCGCGCAGCTTTCCACGAACTCCAGCGCCAGACGCCCCGCGACCAGCGACGCCTCTGACGGGGTCGGGTGGCTGCTCTCCAGCACCTGAACGTGATCGGACGGCTGATGGGTCGGCGGCGTGTGGCCGTGTTTCGTGACGATCAACGCCGGAACCTGCGCCCGGATCGCTTCGGGCAGCCCCTCATACATGGAGTAGGCCGCCTTGCCGATGGCGAGGATCGCATCAGGCCGCGGCTGCGCGCCGGGCTCAAACACTTTGGCGACCGCGCGCGCGCCGAGCACGTCCTGGACGCCGGCATTGAACAAACGCTCTAGGATCTGTCTTGGAGAATCTTCTGAGGGCATCGATCTTCCGGAATTTCGCGCAGTCGAATTCTGCGCAGCCAGTCAATTCGGCCGACCATATGCGACGGATCAGCCACAGAGAAGACCGGTTTCGCGCCAACGCTCCGGTTCATCCGGCCGGGCGGTCACGAGAGGCGTCTCAGCCGCATCCGGCCCTCCACGTTCGCAGTTCACAGCCTTACCCGTTCGAGCTACAGTGGCGAAAACCCGTGTCAGGCGTTGGCGGCTTTGCGTTCGCGCTTGGCGCGTTTGCGCTCCTCCTTGGCGTCGCGCTCATCCTGCTTCTCCTGCTCCACATGATCATCAACGGCTTTTTCCAGATTGTCGATCAGACGGGACTCCGCTCTCCGCGCCTTTCTCCACGCCCTGATCGATCGCTCAAGGTCTTTGTTTTCTCCTTTCATGACTTTCGGAAGAAGCACCCGCAGGCTGTAGAGCGCGTGCCTGCGCTTCTTGAAGATTTTGCGCGCGTGTTTCACATCCGCGATGAGTTCTTCCAACGGCAAAAGCTCCGGCGCTTTCTCGTAATTCTTGAACGCCTGTGTCGTTTGCCCCGCCGTGCCGCGATCGATCATGTCGGGCACGGCGCGCGCCTCGGTGACCCAGCGCGTCCACGCGTCCAGCGTCAGCGGCGGTTTCGGCGGCACGTTGGCGTCGACATCGGCGCCGGCCGCCTCGTCGCGGGCTTTGACGCAGATCGCCTTTTTCCGGTCCGCCTCCTCCGCCTGTTCGCGCGCGAGCTCCGCCAGCGAGAGCAGATAGTCCCGGAATGGTTTGTGATCTTCGATATCCTTTCGCCAGTCGCGGGCCTCTTTCTCGAACGCCAGCAGATCGACGGCGACCTTGTCTAAGGACTTGATATGGGCGTCGCTGCCTTCGAGCTCGTCGTCGTCCAGCTCCATCTCCTTGTTCTTGAGCGCGTCGGACAAACCATCCAGTGCCGTCGTCATGCTTTCCGGCATTTCCTGCTGCAGCAGGCAGTCGTCCTTTGCGTTCTCATACGCCTCCTTGATCCGGTGGCGGGAGAATTTAAGGTCTCCGTCGCGCGACGCCGGCGGCTTGAAGGCGGATCTGCCCTTATCCGCTATTCCTTCAAGCGGATCGACGATGTGCTCGAGTATTCTCTGCGAGAGCTGATCCACATAGGCGCGGAAGGTCCGGTCCACATCCGCGCTCAATTCATTGATCGGCGCGCAATTCCCAACCGCGGCGGCCAGATCGCGAGAGATCTCAATCATCTCCAGCAGACGTTTCGGATCTTCGGCCGCCAGTTCGAAAACCTCTTCGTCCCTTGGCATGTCTTTGCCGATTTTCCCGAATGCGCCAAAGGCTTTCTTCGCCGCTTTGACTGAATCGTCCAGTATGACCTTGTTCTCCTTGGCGAGGTCGCACGCGGCTTTGAAACTCGCCTCGGTAACTTCGGCGGGTGGAATAACGTAGCGCGGCGCTTGCATCTCGTCTTCTTCATAGGCGGAGAGAAGATCAAGCTTCTGCTCCATCGCGAGTTCGCGCATGTCCTGCGCATACGTGATGAAGCCGACCGGCATCTCGCCGTCAGGCCGGGGAGAGATCCATTCCGGCGACAGCCCGCCAAAGAGGTGGAACAGCTCCTCGCAGGCCTCGACCGCCTTGCGCACCTGCTTCATGTCGCCGTCGCCGATCTTGCCCACGGCTTTTTCCAGCGCTTTCAATTGCTTGCCAATGCCGGTCTTCGCTTCGCGCACGCCGGACTCGTAGGCGGCCTTCTTGGTGTCGTCCCAATTCTTGGCGGTCAACTCCGGGTCGAACTCGCGCACAACCACCCGATCATCGGTTTGGTTCCGCCGCATAACGAAATCCTTGGTCGTCTCCATGGCGGATTTAGTTTTCTTGGCCGGACGTGTCGCGCCCTCTTTCGCAATGCCCGCAATACCGGCTTCATCTGGGCTGCGATCATCCTTGCCTGAAGCCCACAGCATGGCTTTGCGCAGGATATAGGCGTTGTTCTGTTCGATATCCTCGGCGGAAAGCTGCATGTCGTTCAGGATGCGTATGGCGGTCGGGTCCTCCTCCTTGGCGGCCAGCGCCAAATACATGGCCGCATAGAATGAACTGTCCTTCATCAACTGCTTTTTCGCCTCGCGGTCGCCTGCGGCCGCGTCTTGCATCAGCGCGATGCATTTCTTCTCTTCCGCCTTGTTCGTTATGTAATTGGCGACGAAGGCGCGGCCGGTCAGCACAACGCCGACGCCCTCCATCGTGCCACCGATCCCCATGACGACGAGGCCGGTGCCCATCGTCGCCACCTCTCCGCTGCCGGCGCCGGCGATCGCGGTGCCGGTTCCCCGGACCATCTTGCCGGCCGCGCCGATCGTTTCCGCCTTCTTCATGCGCTCGGCGAGCAATTTCTGTTGCGCCAGCGCCGCGCGCATCGCATCCGCGGACTCGCTGGCGGGATTGGTGCGGTCGGTTTCCTGCTGCGTCATCATCAGCAGCAGTTCTTTCTCGGCGGCCTCAAGCCGTTTCAGGTTCCATTCCAGAGCTTTCAGGAGCTTCAGGATGCCTTTCAGGATGGTCAGGAAACCGGCGACCACCGGGTTGACCGTAAACACTTTGACGATGGTGATGGCCGAATTCGCGATCTCACGGCCGATGCGGATATGCTCCGCCATCTTGAGCCGTCCGCTGCGGGCGCGCTGCAGCTCAAGCAACGTCTCGGGATTGTTGCGCTCCGTATCGTCATCGGCGAGGGCGATCGCGCGGGCGCGCCGCTCCAGACCAATGGTCGTCGCCGAGATTCCGGCCTGCAACACCGAGGCGGTGACGGCCCATTCATGCAGTTTGCCGCCCTCGAGGCTCAGCGCCTCCTCGTCGGCCGGTTCGCTGCCGCCCTCGCCGAAGACGTCGCCCGTCTCGGCGAATTGCTCGACCAGCGAGGCGTCCAGCGTCGCTGTTGCGATACTGTCGACGACGCCCGCCACCTGCAGCGCAATGTCGCCGAGCTTTCGTTTGCTTCGCCCGCGGGATTCGAGGCGGCTGGCCTCGGATTCATCCACGATCGCCTTGCGCGCCATCGCGTAGGGGCGCAGTTCCTCGATCACCTCGTCGGGGCGGAAATCCTGCGGAACCGCTTCCCAGAGCTCCGCGATATCCTGATGGCTTGCGCCAAAGGCCTTCATCTGATCGGCGGTCTTCTGGACGCGCTCCATCGCCGCTTGCGCCGCCGCCAGCTCCGGCTTGATCTCACCATCCTTAGACGGCTTGAAACTGCGCGCGTCCATGAACGTGTCGAAACGATCTTCGTCGGTCAGACTCTCGAACGCCGCCGTTATCTCATCCGGATCTCCGAGCAGCTCTTCCTTGGCGAGCGCCCGCGCCGCGTCTTGAAGGGCCTCAAGCGCGTCTTCGACTTCGCGAAGCTTCACGCCATGGGCGAGAAGGTCGTCATCCGGATCCAGTTTTTCGAGTTCTCTGGTGAGGCGTCTGACGGTCTTCGCCTCGCGAAGTTTGGAGATGGCTTCGCTCAAATCCTCTTGCTGGCGCTGGATCTCCTTCATCTGCTCTTCAAGCGCGTCGAGCAGTTCGGTCTGCGCCTCGGTCTCCTCCTCTTCGCCAAGACTCTTCCAGAGCGTGATCTCGTCACCCTCATCCTTATGCCAGGCCAGCGACCGGGCCTCGCCGATCACCATTTGGGATCGCAAATGCGGCGGCGGGGCGAAATCCTCCAGCCCGTTCAGCAGCGCCTGCGGATCAGGCCCCTCCTCCTCCTGCGCCTCTTCGAGGACGACCTTGTCGTCTTCCCCGACAAATTCGTTCATCAGCGCACGGCAGGCGATCATGCCTTTGGTGGCGGCGACATAGTTGCGAACCTGGACGCCCTCATCATCGACAATCAATTCTTTCGCGGTCTTTTCCGCCGCATGCCACTGGTCGACAATCTCTGCAGTGTTCGCCTGCTTCCGCGTCGCTCGCTTCTTGTGGACCGTATGAATCAGCTTGTCGGTTGTTTTGCGCTCGGCCTCATAGATCTCCTTGGCCGTTCCCTCGGCCCCCTCCGCAACCTTCTTCGCTTCCTTGAAGATCTCATCAAACTTCTTGATCGCGCCCTCGTTGTCGCCGTCATCGTGAAGCTGTTCGGCCTCCGCCTTCAGAATATCAAGCGCGTTGATTTCGGGTTGATTGCTGTGCGGGATCCCCTCCAGCACCGTCTTCAACGGCTCGTAACGGGATAGCATGTCGTCGTATTTCGCGCTTTCCAGCCGCTTTGCGGGCGAGTCCTCGTCCTCCGCGGCGTGGTTCCCGATGTGGAAAAACTTCTTGGCCTTGTCTTTCCAACTGACGACGTTCGGATCTTCATTTCCGGCCATGGTTCTTGTCCCCCAGAGCGGCGTGGTTCCTTCGCAGCGGCGTCAGTTCGCGGCCAGCGTCTTTTCGATCTCGTCCAGCGCGCGGCCCATCATCGGCCGGATCGGCACCTTCACCTTGAACGGGTTCTCCTCGCAGAGATCGACAAAGGTGTTGGCCTCCAAACCCTGGCGATACGCGGCGACCGCGCCCAGCACTTTGTCGCGCGCGGCGTCCGGCGCGCCGCCCTGCTCCAGATCCATCAGGCCCGCGACCAAGGCCGCCTGCGCGCCTTCCGAGACGCCGGGCAGGCCCTTCTCCGCCATCGCCTCCATGGCGCCCGCGATCTCGACCAGCTCCGGATCCTCGTTATCCTTAAGATGCGCGACCAGACGGCCGATCAGCGTATCGACGCCATCCTTGGTCTTGATCCAGATCTTTCGGCTCTTCGTGGCGGCGCGGATCAGGGTGGCGCCGTCGTCCGCCGCGCCCTCCGGTTTCGCCTCCGCCGCCTCGGCCGCGGGCGCATCTTCTGCGGCGTCTTCGGGGTCCGCCGCCTCGCCGTCATCCAGTTCGACGCCGCCGCCGATCACCTTCAGCTTCAGCTTCATGCCCGCATGGACGAGCGCGGCCTTTTTCAGCAGGCGGATCAGCGTGTCGGAGGGCTCGTTGGCGAGGACGAACACCCACTTTCCGCTCTCGCCGTAGCAGAGTCCCTTCAGGGTCTTGCCCTTCTTGCCGGTCAGGAACACCGCCGCTTTCAGGATATTCGGCGTCAGGTCCTTCCGCGTCAGCATCAGGCCGGGCGCCTTGGCGTCGACGTTGAGCACGAATTTTGAGGCTTTGTCCTTCGTGCGGCGGCGAGCCAGCGTCAGCTCGTTGGCCAGCGTCTCGCTGAGTTTCGCGCGCTGCGCGTCTTCCTTGCTGGGGGGCGCGTCGGCGTCTTTCTTCTCCGCCGCCTTTGCTTCTGGTTTTTCCGGCTTGGCCTCCGCCCTTTCGTCCTTCGCCTGTTTTTTCTCAACGGGCGCGGCGGCCTCCTCCGGTTTTTCGGCGGGCTTCTCGGCCGGAGCGCCGGCACCCTCGGCCCCGCCTTCATCCTCGGCGGCGAGCGAGGCGGCCAGAGCTTCCGCCTCTTCGGTCGCCTGGTCCATCCACTTGATCAGCGTTCGGTTCTTGGCGTTGGCCTTCTTGAGGTCGCGGAACTTGATTTTGATCTTGGAGAAACTCGCGTCAGCCGCATTGGCGTCAGCCTTCTTTTCCGCCGCCTCGAACTGGACGATCAGCTTTTCCAGATCCGGCGCCTTCAGCGCCTTGCAATCCTTGTTCGCGAGCAGCGACTTCCAGCCCTTGGTTGAGAGAAACTTCCCCATCATCGTCCTCCATCGCCCGGGTGAGCCGACGCCGATTCGCATTGCGTGGCGACGGCGATCATAGAACAGCCTGCGCCCGACGCGGAGAACGGCGGCGTCGCAGAACTTCGCGACGGAGCGCGGTCCGGTCTTGAACGTGGGTAAATTAGGGAACTTGGCGTCGCGCGCGGAGACCCGCCTCAGGGTTCGACGGTGACCATTCCGATCATGTCATGCGATTCCCAGTGCGGCCCGCAGAGATAATCCTGCGGCCCCGGCGCGACGAAAGTGAACTCGATGGTTTCTTCCGGGAAGGCGCGGTCGGATTCCGGCACACCCGAATCCTTGACGATGATGCTGTGACTGGTGCGCTTGTCGACATTGACCCAGCGCACCGTCGTTCCCAGCGGCACGGTGATCTCAGCCGGGCAGAAATGGTATTTGTACATGGTGACGACGGCGACGCCTTCCTCATCTGCGGAAGGGTGGCCGAACATCTCGACATAGCGTTCTTCGGCTTCGGCGCAGATTCTGGCCGCCTTGTCGTCGCCCGAGGCGAGCGCGGGACTCGCCGCCAACGCCAGCGGCGCCAATGCGAAAAGAAGGCGGGCGTATCTGATCATGGCGAGTCTCCGTCCCTACCGGCGCGGGGACCGAATGGATCGGTCCCCCGTTTTCGCTCTCTATTGCTTGACCACGTTGATCGACGCCGCGTCGTCATCCAGCGCCATCGTGGTGTCCAGCGTCACATGATGGAACCGCGCCGACGCGAAATCATCATGGATGGCGAAGCCGACCGTATAGGTCTTGCCGGCTTGGAGCGGAACGTCGCCCGGCGCGCCGGAGTTCAGCGGCCGTGAGAACACCACGGTCCAGACGCCGCCCGACAGGCTGGCCTCAGCCGCGATCTCGCCCTCGTTCTTCACCCGGCGGTCCAGCAGATAACCGTTGCTGGCGGATCCGTCCGCATAGACCCGCATCAAATCGAGGAACACGCCATCGGCCAGATACTGCTCGATCTCTTCGACGGTTTTCAGCTTGTCCCAGCCGCCCTGCGCCTTGCCGCGCCGCCCGCGGATCTCGATTTTGGAGCGGCTTTCGCTCAGGTACTTTGTGATCGTGTCGGTGGCCTGAAGCTGTCCCGCCACCTCGGCGTTGGCGGCGATCGCCTCCGCGCCGGGATCGAAGGGCATATACGTGTTGTCGGCGTGACAGGACGCCCAGCAGCCGACCTGCTCGCCCATCTCGATGCCCGTGCCGGTGATCATCATAGCGACTTTGATCTGGTTGTCGGGGTCCATCTTTCCGCCCTCGGCGAAGGGCGCGGGATGGTGACCGTCATCCGCCCACTGCATGCGGAAATAGACGTTGTCGTCGTCATGCGCCGCCTGGACGGTGACGTCGATCGTGCCGCGTTTGCCGGGAATCGGCGTTGGCTCGATCTCTCCACCTGCGACCAGCTTGGTTCCGATCGCCTCCAGCTCTTTCGCATGACAGGTCGAGCAGGCGTCGCCGCCCTTGGTCAGCGGACGCGCGCCGCCATGGGTTTTGCCATTCTGCACCCATTCGAAGGAGGCCTGCCCCGGATAGAACAGGGTCAGATCGGCGCCGGAGACCGCGTTCCAGTCGATATTGGACGCGACGTCTCCGCCGCCGCCTCCACCGCCTCCGCCAGCTGACGCGCCCGCCGCTGCGGATGCGGCGCCCGAGGCTTTGGCCTGTTCTTCGGCGCGCGCGGCGGCGACCGCTTCTTCGATCCGGGCGGCGACAGATTCCCGCTCCGCCTTGGCCGCGGCTTTGGCCGCTTCGGCCTCCTCAGTCTCGCGTTCAGTCACGCGCGCCAGGCTGTCGATATATTCCTGCGGGATCGCCCGCACGAATTTCGGGTTCGGCGTCTCCAGTTTTTCCAGATAGTCCTCATCCGCGCGATCCCTCAGATCGGAATGCGCGATGCCCTTGTGGCAGTCGATGCATGTCTGGCCCGCCTCCATCGCATTCATATGCTGCTGCCGCGCGCGGGGTTTCTGGAACTCCGGCATCATGGACTGGAAGTCATGGCAGTTGCGGCACTCGCGGGAATCGGACGATTTCATCCGCTCCCACTCGTTCATCGCCAGATGCAGCCGCTTCTCCTCAAACTTCTCCTTGGTGGAGATCGTGCCCATCACCTTGCCGTAGAGCTCGCGACTGGCCTTGATCTTGCGGATCATCTTGTGGGTCCAGTCTTTCGGGACATGGCAATCCGAGCACACCGCGCCGACGCCTGAGCGGTTCACATCGTGGATCGTGCCCTTGTACTCCTGATAGACGAAGTCGTTCATCTCGTGACACGAGACGCAGAATTTTTCAGTGTTGGTCGCCTCCATGGCGGTGTTGAACCCGCCCCAGAAGACGATGCCCGCCACGAACAGACCGGCGGCCGCGCCGACCGGGATGCCCCAGATGATCTTTCGCCGCCAGATCGGCTGCTTTGCGTCAGTGTCATCGCTCTGGGTCATATCCAGGCTCCGTTTTGGCGGTGGCGAGCGGCAACGCTCGATCGGCATGTTCAGAGGATCGCTGCAACTCTCGGGCTAGAGCCCACACGCCGTCGCGATCCGGGCGGTGTGCGAGAGACGAGAAGGGCGGGCGCGTCGGCCCGCCCCTCTGAGGCTTGTCAGGTCACATCAGGTGACGTGGTTCGACCGGTTGTAGACGTTGAACTTTCCGGTCGGGGCGAAGAGCCCTTTGATCCGGGTCTTCTCCTCCAGCGTCTCCGCGTCGAAGATCACGATCTCGCCCTTATCTTCTTTCGAGGTCGAGAGGTTCCATTTGGACACCCAAACCTCGGTGCCGTCCTGGTTGAACTCGAAGTGGACGGCGGCGCTGCCCTCTTCTTCCGTGATCTGAATCGTTTTCACGATCTCACCGGTCTCTTTCGAGATGACCTGAACCGATTGCTGGATCTCAGGCTCCGGATGCTTGGTCTGATCCGCCCAGATGTATTTGGACGTGGGATGGGTCCGCACGAACAGGCCGGCGCCGTCGGTTTCGACCTCGTAGCAGACTTTCCACGCCTGATCGGGATGACCTTCAGGATCGTTGCCCCAGACCGTCACCGTTCCGACGCCCAGATGGGTCGTGCCGGCGACAGGGCCGCAATTCGGATCGTCCCAGTTCGCGCCCGGTCCCGGATGCGGCAGGGCGGCGGTGTCGATCATCGCCTCCAGCTTATGCGTCTGGGTGTCGACGACGACCATCTTGTTCGACGCGTTCGCGGCGATCTGGAAGTAGCGGCCGGTCGGATCGAAGAACCCGTCATGCAGGAACTTGGCGGAGTTGATCTTGTCGATCCGGAGATTGTCCAGATCGGTGTAATCGACCTGCCAGAGCTGTCCCAGCTCCTTGACCGCGACGATCCAAGTCGGCTCGTTCGGCGTGGTGTAGATCGCGGCGACGCGGGCTTCCTCGACATAGTCGCCATCCACGTTCACTCCGCGGGTCGAGACGACCTTGACCGGCTCCATGGTCTGAGCGTCGACGATGGCGAAATGCGGCGGCCAGTAGCCTCCGCCGATCACGTATTTTCCGTCGCCGGAGACGGCGACATCGCGCGCGTCGTAGGCGATCTTCACCTCGGCGACCAACATGTTCTCCGGGTTCTGCCAGAGATCGATCTTGGTCATCTTGCCGTCGCGACCCATCGTGTACCAGAAGCGGCCGGGATGCTCGGGCTCGGTGATGGAATGGTGCTCGGACGCTTTCAACACGTGCACAGCGTAGCCTGTGGGAATATGGGCCAAAACTTCCTTGGTGTCGCCGTCGATCACGGCCACTTTGCCCACGTCGCGTTCGATGACGACGAAGAAGTTCTCCCAGTTGCGGCCATGCAGAGGCTCGGTCGGATAGTCCGCCTCTTCGACATAGACCTTGCGGGTCTCTTTCATCTGGGCCAGCGACATTTCAGGAGGCTTCGGCGGCTCCATCATGATGTAGGTGGCCATGTCCTTGATCTCGGCCTCGGTCATGATGTCCGAGAAGTTGTTCATCCCGCCTTCGGTGCCCCAGGCGATGATCTTCTCCAGGCGCTCCTGACCCAGTTTCAGCGTGCCCGTCTCGGTGACGGTGCCGTCCCCGGCCTTTGTCTTCACAACGGGCTCAAGGCTTTTGCCGGTCGCGCCCTTGCGCAGCACGCCGTGGCAACCCGCGCATTGCTCGAAATAGAGCTGCTTGGAGGCCTCGAACGCCTCCTCGCTCAGCGTTGGCTCCTGAGCGACGGCGGGCGCGGCGGCGGCGCCCATCAGCATCGCCAAGCCGACGCCGAACGCCCGACTTGGTGTCTTCCTGGTGATTCCACGTGGCATATCGTTCTCCATTTGCGGGTGAGACCGTGGGAACTTGGACAACATGCCGCGCTGGCGTCCTTGACTTTCGTTAAACGCATTAAGGAATCTTGCTCGAAATCGGCGCGCCGGACGACGAGCGGATTTTTTGGGCGCGCGACGCGCATCGAAAGGCGCCTGGCGCAGGGCCGTTTCGCCCCCTCCCCGCCATAGGCGGGCAATCGCATGGCGCATTTCTGAAGATTCCGGCGGAACACGCGAAAAAAGCGCTGAAACGTTGTGTATCCTCAAGGTCCCGCCCCTCTGCGCGTGCTGTAAGCGGTGTCGCCCCAACGACCGACGGCCCTGGCCGTGTTGGCGAAAACGCAGACTGGGAGTTTCGATGAAGCCGCTTACGGATGTTGTGCTCAGCGCGCAGATCTTTTGCGATGTGCCGAAGGAGCATGTGCTGCCCTTGATCGCGAAAGGGAGCGTCAAAGAAGCCAAGCGCGGGGCGTCCATTCATCTTCAGGGCGAACGCGCGCACAGCCTGTTTGTCGTTCTCGACGGTTGGGTGAAGCTCTACCGCATGTCCTCCTGCGGCAACGAAGCCGTCGTCGGCGTATTGACCCGCGGGGACAGTTTCGGCGAGTCGGCCGCCATTCGCGGCGAGGTTTACGCCACCGGCGCGGAAGCCGTTTCAGAAGCCCGGATGCTGCAGATCGACGCCTCGGCGCTATGGCGGGCGATCGAGGCCGACCCGGTGCTCTGCCGCGCCCTTCTGGAAGCGTCTCTGAATGGAAACCGGGCGCTGGTGCAACAGCTTGGCCAGTTGAAGTCCCACACTGGCGCGCAACGGATCGCCGATTTCCTGCTGGGCCTGTGCAAGGATGAGATCGGCGCCTGCACGGTCGTCCTGCCCTATGACAAGGTGCTGATCGCGGGCTGGCTCGGCATGAAACCGGAATCGCTATCGCGCGCATTCCGCCGGCTAGAGCCCTATGGCGTGAAGATCGTCAAGGACCGCGCCATGATCCAGTCGATCGAGCGCCTGATGGACTTCACCGACGAGCACCGATCCCCCTCTTGGAGCGAAAAGCGTGCAAGACAGACTGAGCAACGTATTGGCTGCGATCAATACAGCGAATGCAAAAGATCCGAATACCGACCTCAACCCTATGGGAGAGCCGCAGCCGGCGGCGCTGCTCTACGGACAACGCATGAGCGCGGAGCTTGAGCGCCTGTTCGGCTCGGACGTCTCGGACGTGCTGAAGATCGCGGCGCGCGGGCAGCATATCGAGCGCTGGCTCATGCCGCGCGGCGACTATCCGGACGGACGCGTCGGATATCTCGCCTGGCGGCGCGATCAGGGCCGGGCGCATGGCGAACGCCTCGCCGGGTTGATGGAGGCGGCCGGTTACGGCGCGGAACACTGCGCGCGGGTCGGCGTGCTGCTGCGTAAGGAAGGGCTGAGGCGCGACGCCGAAGTGCAGATGCTCGAGGACACGATCTGCATGGTGTTCCTGAAATGGTACTTCGCGGATTTCGCGTCGAAACATCCGTTTGAGAAGGTCGTCGATATCGTGGCCAAGACCTCCCGCAAACTGTCCGAAAGCGCGCGGCACCGGGTGTTGGCGGAGTTCGACCTGCCCGATGAGCTGGCGGAGGCGGTGCGCGCCGCCTGAGCTTGAGGAATCCAAGGGCGGCGCCCGCGCTGGGTTGCGCCGCTTAACGAAAGTCAAGGCGTCCCACTGGGGGTTTGCGCCAAGTTTGAACCGATACGAGACCGCATGAAGGGACTGAGTGACGAGATCTACAAGCGCCGCCGAAAGGCTGGACATCTGGACGCGCTAAACGGCGCCGCCCGCTTGTCCATTGTCGAGGCGGCACCTGCCGAGAACACCAAGACGACGCGCGGCTGGGGGCTCTCCCCTCCTTTGCCTCCCGCCGCACTCTAGCCCTGCCGAAAGGCAGGGCCCCTTTTTTGTCAGAGACGAGGCATCTCGATGTCAGCCGCACAAATCCCGGGCCATGTTTACCTCGTTGGCGCAGGACCGGGCGATCCCGACCTGCTGACGCTCAAGGCGCTGCGCGCCATCGAGGCCGCGGATGTGATTGTGCATGACCGGCTCGTCTCACCGGAAATTCTCGCGCTCGCCGGACCGGATGCGCAACTGATCAATGTCGGCAAGGCGCCCGACCACCACCCGTTTCCGCAAGCCAATATCAACGCGCTGCTGGTGGCCCTGGCGGGCCGTCAAGCGCGCGTCGTCCGGCTGAAAGGCGGCGATCCCTATATGTTCGGGCGCGGCTCGGAGGAGGCGCTCGTCCTTCGCGACGCAGGCATATCCTTCACGGCCATTCCCGGCATTTCTGCGGCGCAGGGCGTCGCGGCCTCGACCGGGGTTCCGCTGACCCATCGCGGTCTGGCGACCGGCGTGCGCTTCGTCACCGGCCATTGCCGCGCGGGCCACGAGTTGGATCTCGACTGGAACGGACTGGCCGATCCCGAGACGACCCTTGCGATTTATATGGGCCGGGGGCACGCCGCGCAGATATCGGAACGATTGATCGAGAGCGGTCTGAACCCGGAGACGCCGGTGATGCTGGTCCGCGATGGCACGCGCCCGACGGAATCGCGGGCCTATGCGACGCTCGCCGGGCTGGAGGACGCCGCCGCCACGCTGGAGTTGATCGGACCGGTGCTGATCGTCATCGGCCGGGTGGTTGATCTGGCGGAAGACCGTATCGACCTGATGGACCGCTGCGCGCCGGATAGGGCCCTCCATGGGTAGACTGCGCGGCATAGTTCTGGCCGCGCTCTGCTGCTGTCCCCCAGTTGCGAGCGCGACCGAGATCGCGACCGGGATCGCGGCGGAAAAGGAAGCCGCCCTGGCCCGTCTGGTGCAGCAGGATTGCGGATCCTGTCACGGCCTGACCCTGAAAGGCGGGTTGGGCCGCCCAATCACGCCCGACGCCGTCAGCCATTTCGATCGCGAAAGCCTGCGCGACGTCATCCTTGACGGCATTCCCGGCACCGCGATGCCGCCCTGGCGTCCTCTGCTGACCGATGGAGAGGCGCTCTGGATCGCCGACTATTTGCTGGAGGGCGCTGAAGAATGATACGTTTGTCGCTTATCCTCGCCCCGCTTCTGATCAGCACCGCCGCCTGGGCGGATCGTGTGATCGCAACCGGCGATCTGGGCGTCGTCATCGAGCGCGCCACCGGCTCCGTTTTGGTCATCGATCAATCCGAAATGGCGGCGATCGGCCAAATCGACGGGCTGGGCGATCTTTCCCATGCGAGCGTGGTGTTCTCGCCGGATCAGCGCTTCGCCTATGTCTTTGGCCGCGATGGCGGGCTGACCAAGCTCGATCTGACCACGCTGGAGATCGCCGACCGGGTGATCCAGTCGGGCAACGCCATCGGCGGCGCGATCTCGGATGACGGGCGGTTGGTCGCCGTCTCGAATTACGAACCCGGCGGCGTGCGGATCTTCGACGCCGAGTCGCTGGAGATGGTCGCCGACATTCCGACCGAGTCGAAGACCATCGGACTGGTCGACGCGCCGGGCCGCAGATTCATCTTCTCGCTCTGGGACGCGGGCGAGACATGGATCGCTGATCTCAGTGGAGAGTCGCCGCAGATCACCCGTTTCGACGATGTCGGCGCAAACCCCTATGACGCGCTGATCACGGCGGATGGTCGGCGCTATATCGTGGGCCTTTTCGGCGAGGACGGCCTGACCGCGTTCGACCTGTGGGACGACCCTCCTAAGCCAAAGCGCATCCTCGAGAATTACGGCAAGGGAGATCAGGCGCTGCCGGTCTATAAAATGCCGCATCTGGAAGGGTGGGCGTTGGCGGGCGACCGGTTCGTTCTGCCCGCCGTGGGCCATCACGCGGTGCTCTGGATCGACGCGCAATCGCTGACCGAACTGGGCCGCACGCAGACCCATGGCCAGCCTGTCTTCGCCGTGGCGCGCCCGGATGGCCGCCATGTCTGGGTCAACTACGCGCATCCGGACAACGACACCATTGAGGTGATCGACAGCAAGACGACGGAAGTGATCCACAGCATGACGCCCGGACCGGCGGTTTTGCACATGGAGTTCACCCCGCGCGGGCACCAGCTGTGGCTGTCCGTGCGCGATGAGAACCGGGTGGAGATTTACGACACCCGCACGTTCGAAAAACTGGGCGAGTTCCAGGCTGACACCCCGTCCGGCATCTTCTTCACCGCGCGCGCGCACCGATCGGGGCTTTGAAGCCATGCAGATGTGCATCGACGACCTGGACTGGAAACTGATGAACGACTGGCAGCGCGCCATGCCGCTGGTCCCGCGTCCCTTCCAGGTGATCGCCGACGAGTTGCAGCTTGAGGAGGAAGAGATCCTCGGGCGCCTGCAAGCCCTGCTGGACAATGGCGCGATCACGCGGATCGGCGCCACCTGCCGCCCCAACACGCTCGCCGCCAGCACGCTCGCGGCCCTTGCGGCGCCGCCGGACCGGATCGAAGAGGTCGCGAAGATCATTGACGCCCAGGAAGGCGTCAATCACAGCTATCAGCGTGAGAACGAGTGGAATATCTGGTTCGTCGCCACCGGTCCGACGCGCGCGTTCGTCGATCAGGCGTTGCGTGAAATTTCGCAAAAGACGGGCCTGCGCGTGCTGGATCTGCGCCTCGTTCAGCCCTTCAACGTCGATCTGGGTTTTGCGCTGGACGGCGCCGGCGGCATGCCCCCGCCCCGCCCCATCGACGAATCCGTGCCGCTGGAGGAGGCCGACCGCGAAATCATGCAGGTGCTCTCAGAAGGCATGCAGCCCGTCGCGCGCCCGTTCCAGAAAATGGCCGAGGATCTGGGCCGCGAGGAAGGCGAGGTTTTCGATCGCATCCGCAGTCTGGCGCAGGCGGGCGTTCTCTCTCGCATCGGCCTGATCGTGCGGCACCGCGCTCTAGGCTGGCGATCTAACGCCATGGTTGTCTTCGACGTGCCGCCCGATGAAATCACCGAGAAGGGCCGCGCGCTGACCAAGGTGCCCGGCGTGACGCTCTGCTATGAGCGTCGGCCGACGCCAGATGTCTGGCCCTATACGCTCTATTGCATGATCCATGGCCGCAGCCGCGCCGAAGCGCTGGACGTCCTCTCGCTCGCCCGGGTGAACGCGCATCTGACCGAGTACGACTACAAAGTCCTCTTCAGCACCCGCTGCTTCAAACAGACCGGTGCGCTAATCGGCCGGAGGAGGGCGGCGGGATGATCGACGCAACTGATCGTCAGATCATCAATTCCTTACAGGGTGGGTTTCCAATCTCGCCCCGCCCTTACGCGGCGTTCGCGGCGACGCTCGGATTGACGGAAGATGAGCTGCTGACGCGACTCCAGCGCATGAAAGAGAGCGGCGTCATCACCCGCTTTGGCCCGTTTCTGGACGCGGCGGCGATGGGCGGCGCCTTTTGCCTTTGTGCGCTCGCGGCGCCGGAGGACCGGTTCGATGAGGTCACGGCGAAAGTGAACGCGTTCGATGAAGTCGCCCACAACTACGCCCGCACCCATCGGCTGAACATGTGGTTCGTACTGGCGACAGAGACCGAGGCCGGGATCAAGGAGTCGGCGGACGCCATCGAGGCAGCCACGGGCCTGACGGTCTATCGCTTTCCCAAACTGCGCGAGTTTTTCGTCGGATTCCGGGTGGCGGCATGAGCATTTCAACCGAAGATCGTCGACTGATCGCCGCGTGCCAGTCGGGCCTGCCGTTCATCCCCGAACCCTACGCCGCTTTGGCCGAGGAACTTGGCGCCTCTGAGACCGAAATCATGGACCTACTGTGCGCCCTGAAAGAGCGCGGGGTGATCCGGCGCATCGGGATCGCGCCGAACCACTACAAACTGGGCATGATCGCGAACGGCATGACCGTCTGGGATGTGGAGGACGCCGCCGCGGAAGACCTCGGGCCGCTGATCGGCGCCATGGAGGACGTCACTCATTGCTACCTGCGCCCGCGCGCCCGACCTGTCTGGCCCTATAACCTGTTCGCCATGGTGCATGGCGCGACCCGCGACGAGGTGGAACGGAAACGCGCGCGCATCGCGGAGCTTCTGGGCGACGCCTGCGCCGGGTCCGACGTGCTCTATTCCACGGCGATTCTGAAAAAAACCGGCCTCAGGCTGCGCAAGAAAGGGGGCTAAGGCATGTTTCGTCTGACCCAGTATATGGAGCAACTGATCACCCCCACGCCGGTCCGGAACCGCCGGGGGCCGGTCCGGCCTGTGGTGATCTGGAACCTGACCCGGCGCTGCAACCTGAAATGCCGCCACTGCTATACGACTTCGGCGGATGTGGCCTTTCCGGGCGAGCTGAGCACCGAGCAGGCGATAGGAGTGATCGACGATCTGGCCAGCTTCAAGATCCCCGCCCTGATCCTGTCGGGCGGAGAGCCGCTGTCCCGGTCTGATATTTTTGATCTGGCCGCCTATGCGCGGACCAAAGTGCGCTATCTCGCGCTTTCGACCAACGGCACACGCATCGAAGGCGAGACCGCCGAGAAGGTCGCAAAGATCGGGTTCGACTATGTCGGCATCAGCATCGACGGCGTCGGCGCCACCAATGACTGGTTTCGCGGCAAGGAAGGCGCGTTCGAAGAGGCGCTGGCCGGGGCGCAGACCTGCAAGTCTCTGGGGATCAAGGTCGGCTTGCGTTTCACCCCGACCGAGGACAACGCCGGACAATTGCCCGACATTCTCGACCTCTGCGAGGCCGAGGGCATCGACAAATTCTACATGTCGCACCTGGTCTACGCCGGTCGCGGCAACAAGAATCGTGGCGAGGATGCGGGTCATGTCCGCGCCCGGACGGCGGTGAATCTGCTGATCGTGCGCGCCTGGTCCGCGTTGCAGCAGGGCGGCCATTTCGAGGTTGTCACCGGCAATAACGACGCAGACGCGGTGTTGTTTCTCAACTGGGTGCGCGACAATTTTCCACCCGAAAAAGCCGCGCATGTGGAGGCGCATCTGAAGGCGTGGGGCGGAAACTCCTCCGGCGTCGGCGTGGCCAATATCGACCCGACCGGCAAGGTCCATCCCGACACCTATTGGTCGGACTACACGATCGGCAACGTCAAACAGGCGCCGTTCACCGAGCTTTGGACCGGCGACGACAAGATGCTCGCGCTACTGCGCACACGGCCGCGGCCGTTGAAGGGGCGCTGCGGCGCCTGCGCCCATCAGGCGGTCTGCGGCGGCAACACCCGCATCCGCGCCCTGCAGGTGACCGGGGACCCCTGGGCGGAGGATCCCGCCTGCTATCTGGATGACGCCGAGATCGGCGTTCAGGGCGACGCTCCGCGCGTTGAAGTCACGACATTCCGAGGAAAGCGCCATGATCCGGGCCACCGTTTTTACTAGTCTTCTCTGCGCAGCCTTCGCCAGCGCACCGCTGGAGGCGGCCGAGCCGGAGGTGTTGTTCGCCACCCATTGCGCGGTCTGCCATGGCGACGACCGTCTGGGCGCGGTCGGGCCTGCGCTGATCCCGGAAAGCCTGCGCCGACTGAAGGGCGAGAAGCTGCAAGCGGTGATCGCCAACGGCCGGGATGCGACCCAGATGCCGGGGTTTGGCGATCAGCTCTCGGACGAAGAAGTCGCCACCCTCGCCGCGTATCTTCACGAACCGCTGCCGGAACTTCCGGTCTGGGACGCCGCCAAGATCGCCGGGACCCTGGAGGTCAACGAGGACTACGCGCCGCCGACGGGTCCGATGCATGACGCCGATCCGCTGAACCTTTTCGTGGTGGTGGAGACCGGCGATCACCATATCAGCATTCTGGACGGCGATAAGTTCGAGGTGATCGCGCGCCTGCCGACGCCGCTCGCCGTGCATGGCGGCCCGAAATTCTCACCTGACGGCCGCTTCGTCTTTGTCATGTCGCGCGACGGCTGGGTGCAGAAGGTCGATCTCTGGTCGATGCAGGAGGTCGCCCGCATCCGCGCCGGGGTCAACAGCCGCAACATCGCCATCAGCCATGACGGCGAATGGCTCGCCGTCGCCAATTATCTGCCGATGACCCTGACCATCCTCTCGACCAAAGACCTGAGCGTCGCGGAAGTGAAAGAGGTCAAAGGCAAGAATGGCGAGCTCAGCCGCGTTTCGGCCGTCTATCAGGCCCCGCCGCGAGAAAGCTTTGTTCTGGCGCTCAAGGACATTCCGGAGGTCTGGGAGGTGTTTTACGGCCCGAATCCGCCCTTCTATGGATTTGTGCACGACTACCGGGACGAAGGCGCGATCGGGTATGACGAGCCCTTCCCGGTCCGGGCCATCAAGACCCCCGAGATCCTGGACGACTTCTTTTTCAGCCAGGACTACGAGTACCTGATGGGCGCGTCCCGCGACGACGACGGCGGACAGGTGATCGATCTTGTCATCGGTCATAAAGTGGCTGATCTGGAGCTTCCCGGCATGCCGCATCTGGGATCGGGCATCACCTGGACGCGCGGCGAGTCGACCGTCATGGCGACGCCGCATCTGCGCGAAGGGGTGGTCTCGGTCATCGATATGAAGTCGTGGGAGACGCTGGACACGATCGCGACGGAGGGGCCGGGCTTCTTCCTTCGCAGTCACGAAAATACGCCCTATCTTTGGGCGGATGTGTTCTTCGGGCCGAACCGCGACCTGATGCATGTGATCGATAAGGAGAGCCTTGAGATCGTGAAAACCCTGCGCCCCAATCCCGGCGAGACCGCCGCGCATGTGGAATTCGATCGCAGCGGAAAACACGCGCTCGTCAGCTTGTGGGAGCAGGATGGCGCGGTCATCGTTTATGACGCCGCCACGCTGGAGGAAGTGAAACGCCTGCCGATGCGCAAACCGTCGGGCAAGTACAATGTCTTTAACAAGATCACATTCTCCCATGGCACCAGTCACTGATCCCGCCAGACCGGTCACGGTTCTGGTCTCGCACGGCTCGCCCTCGGACCCGGATCCGCAGGAGGCGTTCATCGCCGGCATGGCCCGACGCGTCGAACAGTCGTCGGGCGTCGAGACGCGCGGGGCCACATTGGCGAAGACGGGATCGTTAGAGGCGGCGGTGGCGGGGCTGGACGCGCCGCTGATCTACCCGCTATTCATGACCGATGGCTGGTTCGTCTCGACCGCGCTGCAAAACCGGTTGAAAGCGTCGGGCCTCGCCCGCTGGCGGACCGGTCTGCCGTTCGGCATGCAGCCGGGCCTGCCCGATCTGACGCTCCAACGCCTGCGCAGCGAGATGGCGCAGCGCCAGTTGCCCAAGCGAGAGACGACGCTGGTGCTCGCCGCGCATGGATCGCCATCGGATCCCCGCCCCGCCCGCGCGACCCGCGCCTTCGGAGCGACGCTGGAGGCGAGCCGGTTGTTCCGCGCCGTTCGCATCGGATTCGTCGATGAGGCGCCCTCGCTTGAAGAGGCTGCGCGCGTCCACGGCCCGGCCCTCGTCCTGCCCTTCTTCGCCGCGCGCGCGGGCCATGTGCTGACGGATCTGCCGGAAGCGCTCGACTCCGCCGGATTCGAAGGCCCGGTGCTGGACCCGATCGGCGCCTGGGAGGACGTCCCCGAGTTGATCGCCAGTTCGCGGAATGAATTGGCCGAAGCGAGCTAGCGGACCCGCAAGGAATTCGAGCAGCGCTTAGCCATCCGACTCCAACCCAAGCTCCGCCGCAAGACGAGAGATCTGCGCGCGCTGCGCGCTGTCCTCGGGGAACGCGGCGGCGCCGGTTCGAACGGCGTTTTCGGCGGCGCTCACGTCCTGCAGTACGGCGTAAGACCGGATCAGCATCAGCCATCCGTCCACGTCCGACGGATCGTTTTGCAGCCGCGCGGCCAGCCCGTCGACCATCCCGCGGATCATTTCGTTCTGCTCATCGGTCGAAAGGGCGGAGGCGGCGGCGACCTGCTCTTCAGTCGGGCCGCGCCGCGTCGCCGCGGTCTGCTGAGCGCCATCCGCCGTGCCGATGACTTTGTCGCGCGCCGCGTCGATTTGCGCCAACAGGAAAGGCGCGCCGGCGTAATCCGCCGCCATGGCGTCGAGCGCGGCCAGAGCGCCCGCCACATCTCCGCCCTCGGCCATCGCGATCGCGGCTTCGATCCGGGACTCCCAACCACTCGCATCCGCCGGTGCGGCGACCCGATTGGGCGTCAGGGGGAAGGCCTCCGCGTCCTGCATCATGATCACCCAGGCGGGCAAAACGTCGGCCGGATCACGCTCCAGAAACCGCGCCATGTTTGTGACGTCGCGAATGACCAAAGGCGTCCAGGACGCCTCCGGCGACGAATCCTGCAGCAGCGCCAGCCAATCGATTAGCGCGCCTTCAAAATCCTGTTCCTGCGCCTTGGCCAGAGCCGCGTAATAGCGCGCGCGCGGATTCGCCGGATCGCGGGCGAGCACCTGCTGGAAGGCGAGGCGCGCGCCGGGCGGCACCTTGTTGCCATTGGCCAGAGTCAGCGCCTCGGCATAGGCGGACACGACATCCGGCCGATCGTTCGAGGCGGCGGCGGCGCGCCGATAGGCCTCGGCGGCCCGGGCGTAGTCCCCTTCCGCCGCCGCGCCCTCGGCCTCTGCCCAAGCGACGTCGAAGTCATCAAAGCCTGCCTGATCTGTGGTCGTAGCGGAATCGGCGACGGCAGGAGCGCGCGTTTGCTTCAACTCGGCCAACCGCGCCTCCGTCGCGGCCTGTCTCGCCGCCAGCGGCTGGTCCTTCTGGCCCGGCTCGCCAAGCGCAAGATAACCTCCCAGCGAACCGGCGCAGATTAACGCCGCGATCCCGGCCGCCAGCGGGGTCTGGCGCTTGGCCACCGCCACGCCCGCGTCCATCCGCCCGGCGGCGCGCAACGCCCGGAGCTCTATCTCTCGTCTGGCCTCCTCCGCCTCGGCGACGTCAATCAGGCCAGAGGCGGCGTCGCGGCTGACCTCGTCGATCTGGTCGCGATAGATCGACAACGATTGCTGCGACTCCGTGAGCAGAATATCGCCCCGCCGCAACAGGGGCCGCGCCAGCCAGAATCCGGCGCAGGCCAGCAATGCGAGGGCGGCGATCCAAAAACTCATGCGGCGGCCTCCTTCAGCTTGCGCTTCTTCGGCGCGGGCGCGCCGACCCGCAGCCTTTGGTCGGAGACGGAGACCACGCCGCCCAGCGCCATCAGCGCCGCGCCGAGCCACATCCAGGGGACGCCCGGATTGATCCAGTAGCGGGTCACCCAGCCGTCGCCGTCCGGTCCGCCGATCACTGCGTAGAGGTCGCCGAACCAAAAGCTCTCGATCGCGGCCTCGGTGGTCTGATTGCGCTCAACCGGGTACCAGCGTCGCGCCGGAAACAGCATGACGGCGTCCTCGCCGCCCCGCCGCACCCGGATGGTGGCGATGGAGGAGCGATAGTTCGGGCCCTGCGCCTGTCCCACGTCGAGCAGCGTGAACTCGTATCCGCCGACGGTCAGCGGCTCGCCCAGATCCTGGGCCTGTATGGATTCGACTCGCCAGACGGATATGGCGGTGACCCCGGCCACGACCAGCGCGAGGCCTGCATGGCCCAGCCACAGCCCCCAGGCGGAGCGCGGCGCGCGCCACAGCCGGGCGAATGCGCGCCGGTTGAACCCGCCCCCACGGCGAAGCAGGTCGGCGAGGGTCGACGCGAGCAGCCAGATCGCCAAGGCGCCGCCAAGCGCGCCGAGCGGTTCGCGCCAACCGGTCAAGGCGGCGACGGCCAGCGCGCCGCAGAGGGTGATCAGCCCCACCGCCATCGAGTGGTTGGCGAGCGTCCTCGCATCGCCCCGCTTCCACGGCAAGAACGGGCCGAGCGCGGCGACCAGAACCACCATCGCGTAGATTGGCAGGAAGGATTTATTGAAGAACGGCGCGCCGACGGTGATCTTCTCGCCCGTCGTCACCTCCAGCGCCAGCGGCCAGAGCGTGCCGATAAAAACGACGCCGCACGCGACCGACAGCAGCAGATTGTTCAAGAGCAGAGCGCCTTCCCGCGAGAGAGGCCGGAAGACGCCGCCCTCCTGCAGCAAATGCGCCCGCGCGGCGTAGAGCGCCAGCGCGCCGACGACCGCGAGCAGCAGCAACGCGAGAATGAAGACGCCGCGCTCCGGGTCATTGGCGAAAGCGTGCACCGAAGACAGCACGCCCGAGCGCACGAGGAACGTGCCCATTAGGCTCATGGCGAAGGTGATGATGGCCAGCAGGACGGTCCACTTTTGCAGGCAGTCGCGCTTTTCCACGACGATGGTGGAGTGCAGCAGCGCCGTTCCCAGCAGCCACGGCATGAAGCTGGCGTTCTCCACCGGATCCCAGAACCAGAACCCGCCCCAGCCCAGTTCGTAATAAGCCCACCAGGACCCGAGCGCGATGCCGACGGTCAGCGAGGACCACGCCACCAGCACCCAGGGCCGCGCCCAGCGCGCCCAGGCCGGGTCCATGCGCCCGCGCCAGAGCGCCGCGACCGCGAAAGAGAAAGCGGTAGAGAAGCCGACATAGCCGAGATAGAGCAGCGGCGGATGCAGCGCGACGCCCGGATCCTGCAGCAGCGGATTCATACCCATGCCGTCGGCGGGCGGGATCGGCAGTCGCGCGAATGGGTTGGAGGTCAGCAGGATGAAGGCCAGAAAGCCCACGCCGATCATCGCCTGAACGCACAGCACTCGCGCACGCACGCCCAGAGGGATGCCGCGACCGAAGACGGAGATGCCCGCCCCGAACAGCGCCAGCGTCAGCACCCACAACAACATGGAGCCTTCATGGTTCGCCCAGGAGCCGGAGATCTTGTAGATCAGGGGCTTGAGGGAATGGGAGTTGCGCGCGACGTTCTCGACGGAGAAGTCCGACGCGACATAGGCGTGGACGAGCGCGGCGAACGCGACCGCGATCGAAAGGAATTGAACCTGCGAGGCGGCGTCGGCGACCCGCATCAGACCCGGATCGTCGCGCCGGAGCCCGGCGATCGGCGCGATGGCCTGAACAACCGCGACGGAAAGCGCCACGCAGAGCGCGAAATGGCCCAGCTCCACGATCATCCGCTGGTCGCCCCCACCGTGGTCTTGCGCGCATGGAACCCTTCGCCGGGTTTGATCGGCGCCCGCGCCTCCAACGCCGCCAGATCAGGCACGATGATTTCCGTGGGCGTTGGAAAGAGCGCGATCTTGCTTTTCTTGAGGCGGGAGAACAGACGGCTGACCGTTTCGGCGTTCAGACCCAGATAGTCGGCGATGTCGTCGCGCGTCATCGGCAGATGAAGCGTCGCGCCGGCCTTGCCCACCGGGCGGCCCAGACGGCGACACATGTCGACGATAAAGGCCGCGACCCGCTCCGCGCCGTCAAACCGTCCGAGGGTCAAAAGATGGGTATTGGCCGAGATTAGCCGGTTGTGGGTCAGGCGAAAGAGGTCCTCCATCGCGCCATTGCCCGGATTGATCGGACTTGTGTCCAGCAGGCTGGGCGTCAGCGCCTCGATCCAGCAATCATTTGAGCAAACTGGGCAAATGGATTCTCCGGGCGTGTTGAGGCAGAGGATCTGCCGCCGCCCGTCGGACAGGATGACCGAGACCGCGACAAGCCCTTCGCGCACCACAAGAAGTTGGTCCCGCCGCAATCGATCGACGCGCTGTCCGCGCTCCAACGGCATCACCGAATTCTCACGCCGCTGTTCAGCGTCAGTCGCGGCTACCCGCCCGTTATGAATCGGTGTGAACGTCATCTGCGCCATTGCGTCGCATGAGTTCGCCGAGCGTGCTTTGAGGTGAATCAAAATGTCCAAAGTCAAGGCGCGCGGAAAAAATACGAATCCTGACTCAGGTCAGAGCGGGCTCACAGCGGCGTGAATAGCGTGGCGTTAATGCGAGTCTATTTATCTGGAGGACGCCGTGCGCCGGATCGCTAGCCACCTCACCGCTCTTTCCCCCGTTTTAGGTCTTGTCGCCCTCGCCGCCGCATGGGGTTCAACCCCTGCGGACGCGCAGGAAAGCGGCTGTCTCGGCTGCCATGAGGGCATTGAGCAGTTCGTCGAAGGCCCGATGCACGACGCGATCGTGTCGTTCGGCGAGGACTATAACGACCCGCAAGGCTGCGTGGTTTGCCATGGCGGCGACCCTTCAGCGACCGAGGCGGCGGCGGCGCATAGCGGCGCCCCGACCCAGCTGACGGAATCAGGCGGGCCGCACACGTTCTATCCCGATCCGGGCGCGGTCTGGATCGCCGACAAATCCTGCGGCCAATGCCATGAGGGCTACGCCGAGCGTCTGATCAAGTCGCTGATGAACACCGAGGCCGGCAAGTTACAGGGCAATCTGTGGAGCTGGGGCGTGGTCGACACCAACCGCTCCATCTACGGCAATTATGACCTGGTGGATGAAGACGGCTATGAGCCCACGGTCGGCACAGACGCTTATAAGGGGTACATGCTCGCCTACGCCGAGGCCCATCCGGACCAGTTGCCGCCAAGCATGGAACAGGTGCCAGAGGTGGATGTCGAGGCGATCTCGGAGCATCCGCAAATGGCTGGCATCACCTATTCGCGCCAGCAGTGCCAACGCTGCCACGTGGGCGTCACCGGGCGTGAGAAACGCGGTGACTTCCGCGGCGCGGGCTGCTCCTCCTGCCATGTGCCCTATTCGAATGAAGGGCTCTACGAGGGCGGCGATCCGACCATCGCCAAGGATCTGCCTGGCAAGCTGCTGACCCACCAGATGCAGGGCACCCGCAAGACCAAGGTCAAGCACGGCGATCTCGAGTATTCGGGCATCCCGGCGGAAAGCTGCGTCAGCTGCCACAACCGCGGCAAGCGGATCGGCACCAGCTATCAGGGCGTGATGGAATTCCCCTATGGCACGCCTTATGACGCGTCGGGCGAGAAGCAGCCCAAGCTGCACACCAAGAGCTATCTCTACATCAAGGAAGATCTGCACCACGCGGTCGAATCCCGTCCGGAGAACCCGGAAGGCCGAATGCTCTGTCAGGACTGCCACACCACCGTGGATATGCATGGCGACGGCAACCTGCCCGGCACCACGCTGGCGCAAGTCGAGATCGAGTGCGAAGACTGCCACGGCACCGTCTCTAAAGCGCCGTGGGAGCTGCCGCTCGGCTATGGCGAAGAGCATGGCGTCGATATCGGCGACGCCGCGCGCGGTCTCGCAGACGACGTCACCGCAGAGCAATATTTCGCCACCGTGTACGACGCCCAGGACGGCTATCTGCTGACCACTCGCGGCAACCCGTTCGGCAATGTCGTCAAGAGCGGCGACGAGGTGATTATGCACTCGGCCTCGGGCCTCGATTTCAAGGTGCCGGTGCTGAAGAAGATCGCTGAGGACGGCACATGGAAGAGCCAAAACGCAGCCGTCGCCATGGGCTCGGTGAGCACGCATATGGAGAATATGGAGTGCTACGCCTGCCACGCCGACTGGGCGCCGCAATGCTATGGCTGCCACGTCACCGTGAACTACAGCGAAGGCAAGACCGACGTCGATTGGATCACCAACGCCAACGCGCGTGAAGACAACGGTCTAACCGCCGACGCCGCGCTCGGCACCAATGGACTCACCTCGCCGGGCAAAGTCAGCGAAAGCCGCAGCTACCTGCGGTGGGAGGAGCCGACCCTTGGCATCAACGGCGAAGGCCGCGTCAGCCCACTGATGCCGGGTTGCCAGGTGATCACGACCGTCATTGACAAGGATGGCAACACGGTCGCGCAGAACGAGATCTGGATGACGCCTGACGCGGGCGGCACCAAGGGCCTCGATCACGCCGCCGTTCAGCCGCACACTGCGGGCCGCGAGGCGCGCACCTGCGAAAGCTGTCACAACAATCCTAAAGCGCTCGGCTACGGCATCTCGGGCGGCCGCTTCATGGCCAAAAACTCGGGCGGCTACACCATCGACCTTGAGACGCCGGGCGGCGACATCATTCCGCAGCAGAGCAAGGTTCAGGCGCCAGCGATTCCGAAGCTCGATCACGATCTCAGCCGGATCGTGACCGAGGACGGCGAACAGCTGGTCACCGTGGGCTCGCACTGGCCTCTCACCGGCCCGCTGCCGCAAGAGACGCGCGAGAAGATGGAGCGGACCGGCCTCTGCATGGGCTGCCATCAGAACATGACGGATGAAGAAATCTGGTCCGCGGTCAACTCGCCTGAATTCGTCGACAACGAAGAGCATCAGGTGCGGATGGATGAAGCCATTCACGCCCTGGCCGAGAAGAACAAGGCCCAGTGAGGGCGGAGGAGAAGATGATGCGCAATTTTGTAATCGCCGCCATCGGGTTCGCCGCACTTGCCGCGACGGGCCCGGCCCACTCGGAAGGTTTCGCAGGCTCCGGCTACAGCACGGGCGACCTGCTCGCGACGTGTCAGGAGGCCGACAGCGACGCACGCAACGGCATCTTCGCCGAGATCGAATGCGAGCAGTATATCCTCGGCTTCGTCGACGCGTTGAAAGAGGCGGGCGCCGCCGGAGACGGGACGGAGATCTGCCCGCCAGCGGTCAACACCGCCGACGAAGTGCGGTGGGGGTTCACCCGCTGGGTCTATGGCGACTATTCGAACCGGCGGCAAATGCCGGCGTCCACCGCGCTGATGGGCGCGCTGAAGGACGACTTCGCCTGCGCCAAGTAACGCTGGCGGCGCCCGACGCGAATTCGGTCGCCAAGTCGGACGTTCGACCTGTGACGACGCAACTTTGACCACCGCACTGGAGGGACGGCGTAACCCCCGCGCCGACCCTCTAATGAGCGCGTGGGCGCCGGGCTTGACCTCGTTCTCGCCTCTGAGCGCCTGCTCCATATCGATAGACCGAGGCCGAATGTCTTCTTCTCCAGCAGTCTGGCCATCCACAAATTGTCATAAATGTCTTCCGTAGTGCGGGATCGGCGCAAGAAGCGCCCAAACTGCGAAGATCGGTCCAATTCTCGCCAATCGCAGCGCTCTGCGCCCGGAACGGCGCGCGCGCCTGACGCGCTGACCCCGCCGCATTCCGCCAAGGCGTTTACATTGCGATCAAATTTTCGCTGGAAACCTGTCCCGCCGAGAACACCTTCTTCCCTTGGCGGGACTCCAAATTGCCCCTGCCGCCACTCTGGGAGGAAATCATATGAACAAAATTCTGACGACTGCGGCCGCCGCCGCCCTGCTGGCCGGACCGGCTTTCGCGCAAGGCGCGTTGCCGGACAACCTGGCGAAACTGGGCGCTTTCAAGACCACCGGCGTGACCGAGTTCAAAGTCGTGGAGCAAGGCGGCGACTACGCCGAGGGCATCAAGAAAACGCTGGAGCGGATCACGCTGCCAGAAGGCTTCAAGATCGAGCTCTACGCCGTCGTGCCGGATGCGCGCCACATCGCCGTCGGCCCGCAGGGCGTGGTGACATTTGTCGGCACCCGCAAGACCGAGGTTTGGGCCGTCACCGATCGCAACAAGGATCGCGTGGCCGACGAGGTGAAGAATTTCGCCCCCTCTCTGCCGAAAGCCATCCCGAACGGACCCTGCTTCACCAAGGACGGGTTCCTGATCATCGCGGAGCAAAACCGCATCCTGCTCTATCCGGCGGCCGAGTTCTTCTATGAGAGCCCGGACGTCGTGGCGGTTCCGATCGTGCCAGGGGGCGAGCTGATCCCGCCCGAGGAAGAGAGCTATAACCATACCGCGCGGGTGTGCAAAATCGGTCCGGACGGCAAGCTTTACGTCTCGCTCGGTCAGCCGTTCAACGTCGCGCCGGCCGAAAAGCTGGACCTATATAACGAGGTTGGCATCGGCGGCATGATCCGCATGAACACCGATGGCACCGAACGCGAAGTCTATACCTACGGCATCCGGAACTCCGTGGGCCATGATTTCCACCCGGAGACCGGCGAGTTGTGGTTCACCGACAATCAGGTGGATGGCATGGGCGACGACATTCCGCCCGGAGAGCTGAACCGGCAGACTGCGGCGGGGCAGCATTTCGGCCATCCCTGGTTTGGCGGGGGCACCACGCGCACGAATGAGTATACGGGCCAGGACGTGCCGGTCGAGGTCGTGCACCCGGCTGTCGACACCATCGCGCATGCGGCGGATCTGGGCATGAGCTTTTACACGGGCGGCATGTTCCCCGAGAAGTACAAGAACGCGATCTTTTCGGCCCAGCACGGGTCCTGGAACCGCACCGAGCCGGTCGGCGCCCGGGTCATGGTCACCTTCATCGACGATGAGGGCAACGCGACGATGGAGCCGTTCGCCGAGGGCTGGATAGACGAGAACGGCGAATATCTGGGCCGCCCCGTCGACGTCGCCCAGCTGCGTGACGGGTCTATTCTGGTGTCTGACGACCTGGCGGGCGCGCTCTATCGCATCTCCTACACCGGTCAATAGATCAAAACCACGGGGGCCGGTTGCGGCCCCTCGCCCAACCATTTTGAGCGAGATGGATGATGCGCAGTACCGCCCCGATCCTCGCAGCGCTAGTCGCCGGTCTTGCATCGACCGCCTCGGCCGAAGAGACCAGTCCGACGGGCGATCCTGAAGCGGGCAAACGAGCCGCCGGGATGTGCCGCACCTGCCATGGGATCGACGGGATCGCGCAGATCCCCATCGCCCCGCATATCGGCGGTGAGCCAGCCTCCTATATCGTCGCACAGCTCACCGCGTTCCGCGACGGCGCGCGCGAGCACGAGATGATGACCATCGTCGCGCGCGCTCTCTCCGACACGCAGATCGAGGATGTCGCGGCGTGGTACGCCAGCCAGCAAGCGACGGCCGTATTGTCGGCGGACCCAGTGGACGCGCCTGAAGCTTGCGTCGCCTGCCATGGCGCGGATGGCATTGGAACGGCAGAGGACGCGCCCAATCTCGCCGGTGAGACGGCGATCTATATCGACACGCAACTCAAGGCGTTCCGCAATGGAAAGCGGCGGCACGAGGTTATGTCAGAAATCGCGGCGGATTTGAGCGACGAGGAAATCCGGGCCTACGCCGAATGGTACGCCGCTATCGAATTCTCTATAACCCGCCCCTGACGGGCGCGGTGCAGGCTTGGAGCACGTTGAACGATTCAAATCGGGTGCGCGCGCACAGCGCTATCCTGTAACCTTATTCTTCGGCGATCTTCACCCACCGCATCAGCCGCCCTCACCCCTCGCGGAAGCTACGGCGAATACTGTCCATGAACGGCTTGAGCAGGAAATCGACGAAGGTGCGTTCACCCGTCAGGATCATCACGTCCGTGGACATTCCGGAGACCAGCGAGATCTCGTCAGACACGGCCGCGAGGTCGTCTGCGTCGACCTCAATCTTGGCGAGGAAATAAGGCTCCCCTGTCCGCTCGTCGGTAAAGCGGTCCGCCGAAACAGTGCGGACGACGCCGTGGATGTGGGGGAGATTGCGTTGATTGAAGGCCGTCAGAATGATCCGCGCCTGCATTCCCGCGCTGACCGTCTCGATGTCTTGCGGCGATACACGCGCGTCGATGATCAGTTGAGCGGCGTTCGGAACAATATCGAGGATCGGAGCGCCGGGACCGACCACGCCGCCTGCCTCGGTGGTCACCTGAACATTCATCACCCGGCCGCTGATCGGCGCGACGATTTCCGTGCGCGCGAGCGCATCGGCGCGTTCCGGCAACTGGCTTCTGATCGTCGCAAGCTCCGCCCGAACTTCGGCGAGCTCCGCGCTCGCCTGCTCCTGGATCTGCTGCTTGGTCGCGAAGAGCTGCAGTTCGGTTTCTCCGATCCTTTGACCATTGCTTGCGATCGAGGCCTTGTTGGCCGCCCGTTCGGCCTTGATATCCGCCTGCTCGCGTTGCAGGGCGAGCAATCTCGGCAACCGTTCGAGGCCCTTGTCGTAGAGTGATTGCGCGCCTTCAATTTCACGGCCAATCAACGCTAGTTGTTCATCCTGAGCGGCGATGACCTCGACCAGTCCGTCGATCTCTTCGTTCAGCTGGGCGATGCGCTGTCGCAGGATCCGCTCGCGTGCGACCTGCGTCTCGATCCGGCTTTCAAACAGCGCGCTCTGACTGTTCATCACCGATTGGGCGCGGGCCTCTTCCGATTGGACTAGCGCTTCAGGAAAGGTGACGCTGGTCTCGCCGAGTTGCTCGGCGGTCAGACGCGCCTCGCTCGCCATCATATAGAGCTCTCGCTCGCGCAATTCCTCGAAACGAGCGAGCGCGCGAACATCCTCCAGCGTGACGATCGGCTCTCCCGCATCGACCGTGTCCCCCTCGCGAACATGGATCGAGCGGATGATGCCGCCTTCGAGATGCTGGACCGTCTTGCGGGCGCCATCCGGGCTGATGACGCCGGGGGCGAGCGCGGCGCTCGCAAGCGGCGCGACCGCGGACCACGCGCCGAAACCACCGAAAAACACCAGAGCCACGGCGTATCCCAGAACTTGTGAGGATCGCGTCAGCCGGGATAGCGACGCGTCGCGGGATCCCCCGCCGCGCAGCCGAAGCAGGCGCCAGACGATATAAACGCAGAGGATGGTCAGGGCGGTGGGCACCCAGATTCCCGCCTCCAGCGCGGCCAGTCGGGTCCAGAGGCCTTCGAGGCCAGACATTGCGGAGTTCACGTCGCTTTCATCCATCTGTCTACTCCGCCGGCGTCTGTTTGGGCGTCAGTTTCGCAGGTTCCTGCTCTTTGCCGCGGTTGCCGGCGGCCTGCTTGGTGCCTTTCATCAAGGTCTGCAGAATTTCATCCCGAGGGCCGAAATGGGTGGCGACGCCCTCTCGCAGCACCAGCACCTTGTCGGCGATCCGCAACAGATTGGGTTGATGCGCCACGATGAACATCGTGCGCTTGCGTTTCTTGAGCTCCGCCAGACCGCGCAACAGCGCGAGCTCGCCGTCGCCATCAAGATTCGAGTTCGGCTCGTCCAGAACCAGCAACGCGGGATCGCGGAAAAACGCGCGCGCCAGCGCGATCCGCTGCCGCTGACCGCCGGACACCTGCCCGCCATGTTCGCCAACTTCGGTGTCATATCCATTGGGCAGCCGCAGGATCATCTGGTGCGCGCCCGCAAGCTGCGCCGCGGCGATGACTTCAGAATCCTCCGCCTCCTGCATACGCGCGATATTCGCCGCCACGGTGCCGGGAAAGAGGTCCACCTCTTGCGGCATGTAACCGAGATATGGACCCAGTTTATCCGCATCCCAGACGGCGACGTCCGCGCCGTCGACCCGCACGGTTCCGAAGCTGGGTCGCCAGACGCCCACCAGCAAACGGCAAAGACTGGACTTGCCGGATCCGGACGGACCAATGACGCCGCACACCTCGCCGGGGGCGATCTTGAAATCGACCTTTTTAAGAACCGGCTCGCTGGCGCCGGGGGGCAGAAACCTCAGGGAGTCGACTTCCACCGCGCCTTCAGGACGCGGCAGATCGAGCGTCTCCGCATCGTCCTTGGAGTCGCTGAACAACTCCGACAACCGGGCGCGGCCGCTCTTAAAGGCGATAAAACCCCTCCAAGCGGTTATCGATCGTTCGACCGGAGAGAGCGCGCGGCTCATGATGATCGACGCGGCGATCATGCCGCCCGGCGTCATCTCTGTCTGGAGCACCAGCGCCGCGCCCGCGCCAAGAATGCCGATCTGCAGCGCCAGCCTGATGGAGCGCGACAGGTTAAAGAGACCGGCGTTGGTGTCCGAAAGGCCCAGATGCTGCTCGCGCGCTCCTTTCTGATGGTCCATCCAGCGAGCGATCAACGCGGTCGTCATCCCGAGCGCGGAAACCGTTTCCGCGCTGTCGACATAACGCGTCGCGTTCAAACGCCCCTTTCGAATCTCAGCCGAGGTCTCCGCCTGTTTGGCGCGGGTCAACCAGTCATTTAGCAACGCGATCAGAAAGAGGATGACCGCGCCAACCGCCGCGATCACTCCGAGAACCGGGTGAATGAGCCAGATGATGGCGATAAATACCGGCGTCCAAGGCGCGTCGAGGAACGCCAGAATCGCATCGCCGCCAATGAATCCACGCACATCCGACACGTCCGACAGGGTCGCCTCGGATCGTGCGTGCTTCAGTTTCGAGCGGATCGCCTGACGGATCACCGAGGGCGAAAGCTCGCTTTCGACCCAGGCGCCGACGCGGGTCAATAGACGCCGCCGCGCGTGCTCAAGGAACCCATAAGCGCAGATCGCGATGATCGCGATCACGGTCAGCCAGATCAGCGTATCGACGGATCCGCTGGAGAGCACCCGGTCGAACACCTGAAGCATGTAGATAGAACTGGCGAGCAAAAGAATATTCGCCAGAAATGAAAAAACGAACAGAGACGGAAGCTGCCCACGGGCAGCGCTCATCACGTTCTCGAACCGATTAACTGGAGCCATAATATCCTTGGTACGCTCGAAACGCCTTTTGGGATCAAGTAGCATGCGGGCGGGATTTCCACCAACGGATAAACCTCGGCGCCGTTCACGCCTATAGTCTGCGCAAACGACGACGTTCTAGAGGTTGGAGGACGCGGGCCCAGCCCCGCCTCAAGATGGCGAAGCGCGGGTCAGGTTGCGCAACCCCGAAGGATCGCGGCCAGGTGTTTCCCACAACTGAGCGGCGTCCCAAGCTGGCTCAGGCGAATGCGAAGTCATCCGCGTCGAACTGGGCGATGGTCGCATTCTCGAACACGATCTTGTTCTCATCTGCGGTCCCGACATCGAATATGACATCGCTGCCTGCCTCAACCGATCCACCTAAGAAATCGGCGAAATCGAGGATCTCGTCGAAATCGCTGACATCGACCTGGTCAATGTCGAATTCAAAATCGGTCACCGTCGTAACGCCGAACCCCTCGTCGAAATAGAATTTGTCGGCGCCGGCGCCGCCGGTCAGAATGTTCGAACCACCCGCACCGTCGAGGATATCGTCGCCGCGCATGCCGTTAAGCTTGTTGTCCAGTGCACTGCCGATGATCACATCCGCGCCGTCGCCGGTCACCACATTCTCAATATCGGTTCCCGAAGCTATGGTCAGGAAGCCCACGCCGTCGGCCAAACTCGTCGCGCCTGCATTCAGATCGACGTTCAGATCGCCTGTCATCGCCGCAAGGTTCAGCCAGTCCTCGCCGCCATTCGTATCTTCCAGTGTCTGACGCGAAGCGTCGTTAAGCAGCGTGTCGAAAACCTCGTCTGTATAGTGGTGGATATCGTCTGTGCTGGTGGCGGAACCATGGAAAATCAACTCAACGCCGATGATGTTGTTCCCGTCCGCAAGCACGCCGCCGACATAGTTCCCGAACACCACTTCAGTCAGTTCGACCGTCCAGACGCCGTTCGGATCTTCGCCTTTGAAGGCATGGGCACCAAAGGTCCAGTCAATGTAGACAAAGCCCGTGAACTCGGGCGCATAGTCGTTCAGCGGCAGCGCCATGAGTGTGATTTCAGTGCCCTCCGGCGATGTCAGCGTGATCTCCAGATCCGCAAGGCTCACCGTATTGAAGTGAAGGTAGAGGTCGACATACTCGATCGACATATCCATGTCCGCGACCGTCATCGAGTACGAGAACGATGTCGGATCGCCAGGTCGGCCGAACCACGAGTTCTCCAACGCGGGATCAATAATAGCGTCCGGATGCTGAGGACGGCCAAAGAGCGTGTCGAAAATATCCCGTTCCGTCTCGTAACGCCCGCCAGACAGCGAGATTTCGTTCGCCGTTGTCTGCGCCACGTCAAACAGGCTCCAGACCTCTGCCATTCGAATCGCGTTATACGCATCCAGAGCGCCAAAGCCGTAATCCTCTGAGAAGTGCAGGCCACCGCCATTCCAGTTGTCGGCGCCGTTATACCGCCAGGAGGAGAACTCAATTGGCCGCGCCGCCGTGGTTTCGAACACCGCGTCAAAATCCAGATCGACCGGGACGACTTCGGTCGCGGTGTTCTGCACGCCAAACTCGCCGTCGCCTGTGTGCCGGGCGGAATAGGCCAGAATGTTCTGCACATCCCGCCAACCAAGATCGGGGTTCGCCTCCAGCATCAGCGCGATGACGCCAGCGACCGTTGGCGTCGAAGACGATGTGCCGCCAAAGCCGGACGTATCTTGCGAGCTGGACCAGGCGTCGTCCGCGTAGCCAAACGTGCCGTCCCGATCCGTCGTCGCGATCCTGAGGTCGCTGTCGGGCAGCAGATTTCCATCCGGGTCCGCTTTGGTCAGGCCGCTCGACGGCGCGGAGAGCAGAATATTCGCGCCGCGATTGCTGTACCAGGAGGCGTCGCCGTCGGAATCATAGGCCGCGACCGTAATCGTGTGGCGCGTCACATCGCTGTAGTCGCCCTGAGAGCTGTCCGACCAATTGCCCGCCGCTTTGACCACGTTGGTGCCCAGCCCGTCGCGTCCAAACTCCGCCGCGTAGGCGAATGCGTCGCGCGCCGCGATCGTCGCCGCGTTGGTGTCGTTCAAATAGATGGGTAGACCGCCCCAGCTGTGGTTCACGACGTCGAACAGATACTGCTGATCTATGGCGTATTCGAACCCGGCGAGCGTCGCGGAATCGTTGATATTCGCCGGTCCTGTGAAGATGTTCACGCCCACGAGCGTCGCGTCAAATGCGACGCCAACCGTGCCGCTTCCATTGGCTTCCGCAGCAATAACGCCGGCGACGGCCGTCCCGTGTCGCCCTTCGGTCTCAAGTATCGGCATCGGGTCCAATTCGGTTGTACCGAAGACCAGATGCAGCGTTTCGTCGTAATTGTCGTCGAGATCGACATGCGACCACTCGACTCCGTCATCATAAATAGCGACCGTCACGCCTGCGCCGGAATAATCCTCCCACACGGCGTCGAGGTCGCCCAATTCCTGCAGGTGCCATTGCTCGCCGAACAAGGGCTCGTCCTGTGGGCCTGGGTCGACTGGGTCGGCGACCGCGTCGATCTCAAGCTGCACGACACTGGACGTCTCGCTGTTTCCAGCCGCATCGACCGCTTCGGCGGTGATGTTATAGACGCCGTCGGCGAGCGGCGATGCGATCACGAGGCTCCACGCCCCGGTCCCATCGGCCACCACCGCGCCCAGCACGCTCGCTCCGTTGCGCAATGTGACGGTCGAACCAGCCTCGGCCATTCCATGGAACTCCGGCGTCGCATCCGTCGTGTAGCCGCCCGACACCGGTCCGCCGTCTTCCAGAACCTGGTCGATGGTCGGCGTCGAGGTGGACGTATCGATCGTCACCACCAGCGCCGCAGAGGCCGAAGAGACGTTGCCCGCCGCATCCTCCGCCGTCGCCGTCAGCGTCCGCGCGCCCTCGCTCAGCGCGCTCGTGGTGATCGACCACGCCCCGTCGCCGCCAGCCACCGCGCTACCAACCTCGACCAAGCCGTCATAGAGCCGCACCGTGGACCCGGCCTCCGCCGCGCCCGTGATCGTCGGCGTCGCGTCATTGGTCACATCGTCCGTGTCCGACGCGCCGCTGTCCGATCCAGTCGCCAGGTCCAGACTGGAAGGGGCGTCTGGCTCGCTCGAGTCATAGGTGACGACCAGCGCGGCGGTCTCGCTGTTATTTCCGCTCGGATCGGAGAGCCGCGCCGAGATTGTATTCGCGCCTTCCGCCAAGGACGTGCTGGTCAGATCCACATATCCAGCAATGAAATCAACAGATGTGATAACATGACTTACGTTCTCAACGCCGCTGATCAGCAGCGCGATTTCGTCGTCCACAGCCACCGAGGGATCGAGAAAGAAGCGGAAGGCCGCTGTTTCGATACTCGTAAGATCGTCGGAATTAGAAGACCCGCTATCCGACCCGGGCAGAAGATCGGGCGCGGAAGCGGTGGGCGTTGTCGTATCAGCTTCGTCTTGTCCATTGATCGTCACCGTCACCGTCTCGCTCGCCGAGCCGTCCGTCGAGGTCACAACGAAACTGTCCGTCAGCGAAGCGCCGGCCCCCAGCGCCTGAACCGCGCCGTTCGCGCTGTCGAGCGTGTACTCCCAATCGCCCGTCGCGTTGACCGTGAAGTCGCCATAGGTCGTGGAGCCCGCATCCGCCTGCGTCCCGCTCTCGCCCGCGTCCACATCGCTCACCGCCAGAGCGCCCGCCGCCGTCGTCGGATCGTCCTCCGTCACAGAGCCCAGAACGTCGCCCGTGATCGACGCCCCGTCATTGGCCCCGTTGATCGTCACCGTCACCGTCTCGCTCGCCGAGCCGTCCGTCGAGGTCACAACGAAACTGTCCGTCAGCGAAGCGCCGGCCCCCAGCGCCTGAACCGCGCCGTTCGCGCTGTCGAGCGTGTACTCCCAATCGCCCGTCGCGTTGACCGTGAAGTCGCCATAGGTCGTGGAGCCCGCATCCGCCTGCGTCCCGCTCTCGCCCGCGTCCACATCGCTCACCGCCAGAGCGCCCGCCGCCGTCGTCGGATCGTCCTCCGTCACAGAGCCCAGAACGTCGCCCGTGATCGACGCCCCGTCATTGGCCCCGTTGATCGTCACCGTCACCGTCTCGCTCGCCGAGCCGTCCGTCGAGGTCACAACGAAACTGTCCGTCAGCGAAGCGCCGGCCCCCAGCGCCTGAACCGCGCCGTTCGCGCTGTCGAGCGTGTACTCCCAATCGCCCGTCGCGTTGACCGTGAAGTCGCCATAGGTCGTGGAGCCCGCATCCGCCTGCGTCCCGCTCTCGCCCGCGTCCACATCGCTCACCGCCAGAGCGCCCGCCGCCGTCGTCGGATCGTCCTCCGTCACAGAGCCCAGAACGTCGCCCGTGATCGACGCCCCGTCATTGGCCCCGTTGATCGTCACCGTCACCGTCTCGCTCGCCGAGCCGTCCGTCGAGGTCACAACGAAACTGTCCGTCAGCGAAGCGCCGGCCCCCAGCGCCTGAACCGCGCCGTTCGCGCTGTCGAGCGTGTACTCCCAATCGCCCGTCGCGTTGACCGTGAAGTCGCCATAGGTCGTGGAGCCCGCATCCGCCTGCGTCCCGCTCTCGCCCGCGTCCACATCGCTCACCGCCAGAGCGCCCGCCGCCGTCGTCGGATCGTCCTCCGTCACAGAGCCCAGAACGTCGCCCGTGATCGACGCCCCGTCATTGGCCCCGTTGATCGTCACCGTCACCGTCTCGCTCGCCGAGCCGTCCGTCGAGGTCACAACGAAACTGTCCGTCAGCGAAGCGCCGGCCCCCAGCGCCTGAACCGCGCCGTTCGCGCTGTCGAGCGTGTACTCCCAATCGCCCGTCGCGTTGACCGTGAAGTCGCCATAGGTCGTGGAGCCCGCATCCGCCTGCGTCCCGCTCTCGCCCGCGTCCACATCGCTCACCGCCAGAGCGCCCGCCGCCGTCGTCGGATCGTCCTCCGTCACAGAGCCCAGAACGTCGCCCGTGATCGACGCCCCGTCATTGGCCCCGTTGATCGTCACCGTCACCGTCTCGCTCGCCGAGCCGTCCGTCGAGGTCACAACGAAACTGTCCGTCAGCGAAGCGCCGGCCCCCAGCGCCTGAACCGCGCCGTTCGCGCTGTCGAGCGTGTACTCCCAATCGCCCGTCGCGTTGACCGTGAAGTCGCCATAGGTCGTGGAGCCCGCATCCGCCTGCGTCCCGCTCTCGCCCGCGTCCACATCGCTCACCGCCAGAGCGCCCGCCGCCGTCGTCGGATCGTCCTCCGTCACAGAGCCCAGAACGTCGCCCGTGATCGACGCCCCGTCATTGGCCCCGTTGATCGTCACCGTCACCGTCTCGCTCGCCGAGCCGTCCGTCGAGGTCACAACGAAACTGTCCGTCAGCGAAGCGCCGGCCCCCAGCGCCTGAACCGCGCCGTTCGCGCTGTCGAGCGTGTACTCCCAATCGCCCGTCGCGTTGACCGTGAAGTCGCCATAGGTCGTGGAGCCCGCATCCGCCTGCGTCCCGCTCTCGCCCGCGTCCACATCGCTCACCGCCAGAGCGCCCGCCGCCGTCGTCGGATCGTCCTCCGTCACAGAGCCCAGAACGTCGCCCGTGATCGACGGCGGGTTGTTGCCGCCATCCGGTATGTCGGTGACCGTTATCGAAATATTCTGCGTGGCGTTGTTGCCGGCCAGATCCGTCGCGGAGACCTGAATGTCGTAGACATTGTCATTGTTGTCGTCCTGGGGCGCCTCGTAGTCAGGCGCTTCGACAAATGAGATCACTCCGGTCGTGGCGTCGATCGAAAAGACGCCCGCATCGACACCGCCGGAAATCGCGTAAGAGACGGCGCTCTGAGCGTCCGTAGCATCGACGTCGATAGCAACAGTCTCGCCTTCCTCGATCAAAGCCGCTGCGCCGCTAGTGATAGTGGGCGACGTCGTATCGACGGTGATAGCCGCGCTGTCCGTCGAGAATACGGTCTCGCGGTTCTTGCCCTTACCAACGATGATCGCCGCTTCAATCGTGTGGTCGCCATCGGAAAGATCGGTCACATAGGTCCAGGTGCCGTTGCTGTTCAGGGTCGCGTTGCCCGCGAAGCTTCCGTTGATCCAGACCTGCACTTTGTTGGTGGAGCCGTCATGGCCTCCCTCGATCACCAATCCCTGGGTCTGGTTGGTGACGTTGTCGGAATTGCTCGCGCCGCTGTCGGAAGACGCCGCGAGGCCATATGCGGCCAGCGTGCCCCCCAAGTCCTCATTCACATCGGCGACGGAAATGGTGACGTCCTGTGCAGCTGAGAGATCGCCATCGCTGACAGTGATCTGAAACTCGTAGTCATTGTCGCCATCCGCGTCGGCCGCGGCCTCAAAATCCGGCGCGGATTTGAAGGTGATCTCGCCGGTGTTGGAATCGATATTAAAGAGTGCGGCGTCCACGCCGCCCGAGATCGTATAGATCAGGGTGTCGAATTCAGCGTCGCTCGCCTCCACGTCGATGGCGAAGGTCTGGTTCTCATTCACCGTGGCGGTCGCGCCGCTATCTATTGTCGGCGCTGTGTTCCCGCTCTCGTCGACATCGGCGACCGTGATGGTGATGTCCTGAGTATCCGTAGAGGTGCCGTCGCTGACGGTCACTTGCACCTCATAATCGTTGTCGCCATTGAAGTCGGCAAAGGCTTCGTAATTCGGCGCCGTCTTGAAGGTGACTTCGCCGGTGTTGGCGTTGATATTGAACTTGTCCGCATCCGCGCCGCCGGAGATCGAATAGGTTAGCGTGTCACTTTCGGGGTCGCTCGCGTTGACATCAATGGCGGCGATCTGGTTTTCATCCACGGTGGCGGTCGCGCTGCTGTCGATCGTGGGCGCCAAACCGCCGCCTTCATCCACATCCGTCACCGTGACGCTGATGATCTCCGTGTCGGACAGCCCCGTTGAGTCGGTGACGGTGACCTCGACGAAAAAGATTTTGCCTTCGTCCAGACTTTCAAAGTCGGGCGGAGAATTGAAGCTCAACACGCCCGTGCTCGGATCGATCGTGAACGCGTCGGCGTCCACACCGCCAGAAATTGCAAAAGTGAAGCTGTCGCCCTTGTCGTTTGCGTCAATGTCGAGGACGAATGTCTGGTTCTCGGCGACAGAGACGTCTAGCGGCCCCGTAATAACAGGTGGATTATTGGGCTTTGGCATGACTCACTTCCTATACGCATCTATAATTCAAGCGCTTAGGTGTCTCGCCAATTGCCCCGTAGTACTTGTTTTGCCCGGCGGCGACAGCTTCTCATCACCGGATTTTTATTATGAGTCATACGTTAACACAAAATCCGTGATGTAAAAGCTCAACAATGGTGCAGTCGGGCGCCAGTGGAGTGCGCGCCGACCCATACTTCGAACGTAATCTGCACATATCGTAATCGTTCGCCAGCCAGACAGTTCACCCTCCGTTCAGAATGGGTGTGAAAGTTTGCGCGCGCAAAGCGACAAGTGAGTATGCGTAGAGTCGGGAGTACCGGATGCAAGACGACCTCAATCACCTCTTTAAGAACATTTACCAGGAACCTGTGTCCGAGGACGTGAAAATCGCATTCAGCAGAGTGCTTTCGCACTGTGAACTACATGCGGACGACAAGGCTAAGAAGCAGGCGCTTCGTAAGTTTGAGTCGTTCGGCAAGATCGTGATTCTACGGACCGAACCGATCAAACCCTTCTTCCATCAGCGACTCGCTTACGCCGCTGTCGCGCTGGGCACGACGTTTTCAGAGGACGCCGCTTAGCACCCAATGGGTTCCTAGTGTTAGGAACTGTCGAAGAACGTTTAGGGTGTTCTAGAAAATTTACGCCACTGGCTAAGACATATCGCCAACAGTTGAGCGGCTACTGGAATAGCCAAAGCGACGGAGTTTCACCGACCAAGGCGAAGTACGCCTCGCGCGACGACCGGATACCCGGAAGGTCGCCGTTACGCGTCGGGCTCATCCGAAGCACGTAAATACGAGAAGCGACTGAACTTCGCGCCTTCGAGGGCTACGAGCCAGATTGCTGGCGCCAGTGAGCAGCCTGATCTCACTGGTCCAGTTTGATTGTTAGTGCATGACGGTTGTTCGGTCCATTGGACCGAAGCTTTCGAACGCTGGTGGCCGATATCCCAGCGCGCGTTGTTGGCGCTTCGTGTCGTTGTCTTGCCTCCACCGCTCGATCAGGACTTGGGCCTCGCGCAGACTGTAGAAGATTTCTCGGTTCGGAAGCTCATCCCGGAACCGTGCCTCGAAAATCTCGACATAGCCGTTCTCCCATGGTCTTCCCGGCTCGATGAAAGCTGTCTTCGGGCGAACCGCCCGATCCAGGCCCGGACGTCCTTGGCGACGAACTCAGGACCATTGTCAGAGAGCGCGTAGCCGGTGGCCCGCGCTGGATGATGAGGTTCGTGGGCGCGTCGATCATGTCTGTCGAGTTCAGCTTGCGATCCGCCCTGATGGTCAGATACTCCTTGTTGAGCTCGTCACTCGACCATTGTCCTCGGACCAATGGCGGACAAGGCCTCGGTGTTTAGCGTCCGGAACGCCCGACCATCATCGGTCCGGCAATGGACGAAGTCATAGGACCAGACGTGATTGCGATGCTCCGGCCGCAGCCGGACACATGATCCGTCATTCAGCCAGAGCCGCCCCTTCTTTGGTTGCCTTGCAGGCACTTTCAGCCCCTCCCGTCGCCACAGGCGCTCGACGCGCTTGTCGTTCACCAGCCAGCCCGAGTCTCGCAGCAGAGCTGCGATCCGGCGATAGCCGTAGCGGCCATACTGGCGCGCCAGTTCGATCATGTCCGCGAACAGGCGCTCTTCGTCGGCCCGGCCTTGTGGCTGGCGCCTCTGGGTCGAACGATGCTGGCCAAGAACGCGGCAGACACGGCGCTCCGACGCCTTGATCCGGCCGCGAACATGATCAATGCAGGCGCGACGGCGGGCAGGGCTTAGTAGTTTCCCCGTGCGGCTTCCGTCAGGATCAGCTTGTGCAGCGTGAGGTCGGACACCGCCTTCCTTATCTGTTCGTTCTCCTTCTGAAGCCGTTTGAGTTCCTTCAATTGGTCTGTTCCCATCCCGCCATACTGCTTGCGCCATCGGTAGTAGGTTTGCTCAGCAATGCGCATCTCGCGGATCGCATCCACCCGCGCCATGCCTTGCCCGACAAGCACTTCAACCTGCCGTAGTCACAGAGCGATCTCTTCTGGCTTATGCCGCCTTTTCAATATTCTCTGTCGTCTGATTCCCAAACATAAAGGTGGACCAATTCAGTGGGAGATGCTCACAACCCATGAACCCTTGCATCAGGCCCTGATGGGGCGTGCAGCCTGCGTTTGCGGCGAAGCCTATTCACGGCCCTTCTCCTACCGGCCCAGCGTGATTTTCGTAAAATTTTATTTGAAAAATATTCCTCTATGTCCCACCCTCTTCGCCGCAGTAAATTAAAATCATTAATGCACGCCATAATTATATTTTGATTTGATATTTTTTTTAGACGCTTATCTATTTGCGCATCTGTGCCGTTTTTCAACAGCTCCACAGGACACACGCTCCAGTCTTGCTTTCGCTTAGCATACACCAACCCGTCCAATATTCCTCGAAATGTCGCCAGCGCAAACGGAGAGAACTGCATTTCATTTCGGAATCTATACACAGCGTTACCTCTCAATTCTTTCTCATTTTCAGCAAAATAATTTTTAAACCATGATTTTTTCGAAGAAATAGCGACGTGTGCGTTTGAATATCCAAAATTCAATGAATTATCTAATTTGTGGAGAGCATTTATCTTATGAATATTATATAAAATAGACCTATTCCTCGTGAAATCCATGGCAGATCCTCTAAATATCACCCCATCCCTATAGAAAAAATCTTTCTTTACTGTTGGATTGGTCAAAAAAACGTCATCATTAAAGTAAACAAAATTTTCAGATAAGCCCGGTATTCTCCACAGCATATTCTCTATAGATATCGAATTAAACGTAGGGAGAAGATCTTCATATCCAATAAATATCTGACTGTGATCGACTATTTCTATTTTCCTCAATACACCTCCCAAAGATTCAAAATTTGGTGTCTGACCATCTGTAACAATCCATATCTTTCTAACCCATGGCGCAAAAATATCAATTGACTTCAAGCAATAGAGTACCTCGTTGTTGTCTTGCCACCTCAACGGAGCATCGGATTCACCTGAAAATATATCCGCCTGCTTTTCGGGTGAGTACAGTGCCCTCTTGGCAATGTGGTTTGGGTCGTCGCCGTTAACCCAAGTAATAACAAAGTCTACTTCCAATTTTACAGCCTTCAATCACGCAAGATAAATATAAAAATCTTTATCATAAGAGAAATACTCCGAACACATCAACAATTTTTTGCGTTTCATGCCGACTATATTGATCTGCATTCCAACCTCTCGAACTCCGTGACGTGTGCCCATCGTCAGACAAGGGTCGCGGTTATGAAGCCCCACTGCTTAGGTTCGTCCATCAATCGCCCCGACATGGCGCGGAGTCATGAAACTATCGCCCGTTGCGCAAGTGTCTATCAAGCGTAATCTCCTCTCTATCTCGCCAAAAATAGCATAGGACTCTGCGGCCGCCACTCAGCAAGTGCAGCGACAAGAGTGCGCTCCTGAGTTTCCTGGCGGAAGAGTCATCACTCCAATGGGCGCGTGAGTAACGGCTGGAAAACTGTTGATGGAGAGTACTGGCAGGCATGACTCTCATCAGAGTAAATCCACCTTAGGGCCAGCGCCAATCTGGACTCGCGAGAGCCCTCCGTCGTCCTTACTTCGCGGGGCATCTTACCCTACATCGGTGATGCATAGTTTCACATGCATGCCAGAGAAAAGCTGGACGCGAAACCGGCGCCGGTCACAACCCGGCTTGGTTGCGGAGGCGCAAATCACTGCGCCTCCGCAATTGTCGCTTATCGTGGTTCGCTCGCGAGCCCTTTGAAGATCGAATAGCACGCCAGCAGCAACACGATCGTGAACGGGAAACCGGTCGAGACCGCCATCGCCTGCAGCGCGGCCAGACCGCCTCCCAAGAGAAGCGCGATCGCGACCAACCCCTCGAACGTAGCCCAGAACACGCGCTGCGAGACCGGCGCGTTGACCTTGCCGCCCGCCGTGATCGTGTCAATCACCAGCGACCCTGAGTCCGACGATGTGACGAAGAACACGATCACCAGCATGATCCCGATGAAGGACGTGATCTGCGTCATCGGCAATCCTGCGAGCATCTGGAACAGCTTCAACTCCAGCGCGGCGTCCTGAACCGCAGTGTAGTTGTCGTTCACCACCTGGCTGATCGCAGTGCCGCCAAAGGCGGTCATCCACAGCACCGACACCATCGACGGGATGATCAGCACGCAGATCACGAACTCCCGCACGGTGCGGCCACGGCTGACGCGCGCGATGAACATGCCGACGAAGGGTGACCAGGAGATCCACCACGCCCAGTAGAAGGAGGTCCAGCCCTGGCTGAAATTCGCGTCCTCGCGACCGAACGGCATAGAGAGCGCTGGCAGGTACTGCGCGTAGGCGCCCAGATTGGAGAAGAACCCGCCGATGATCTCCACGGTCGGGCCGACAAAAATTACGAACAGCAACAACAACGCCGCCAAGACCATGTTGATCTCAGAGAGTCGCTTAACGCCCGCGTCGAGTCCGGCGAGCACCGAGAGAAGCGCGACGCCGGTGATGGCGAGGATCAGTATGACCTTGGACGTGTTCGAAACCGGGAATCCGAACAGGAACTCCAGCCCCGCATTGGCCTGCGATGCGCCGATCCCCAACGACGTCGCCAGACCGAACAGCGTCGCGAACACCGCAAGCGTATCGATCACATGACCCCACCAGCCCCAGACGCGATCACCGAAGATCGGGTAGAAAGCGGAGCGGATAGTCAGCGGCAAACCCTTGTTGTACGTGAAGATCGCCAGCGAAAGGGCCACGACCGCATAGATCGCCCAGGGGTGCAGCCCCCAATGGAAGATCGTCGCCGCCATGCCGAGACGTTGCGCTTCAGCCTGGTCATCCGCCGCGGCTCCCAGCGGCGCCCAGTCCGTGCGCACGCCGTTCTCGACGGATGTTCCCCCGAACGACGAACTGTAGTGCGAGATCGGCTCTGACACGCCATAGAACATCAGGCCGATGCCCATGCCGGCCGCAAATAACATCGCAAACCATCCCGTGTAGGAATAGTCCGGCGTCGCGTCGCGCCCGCCGATGCGCACCTTGCCATAGGGCGAGACAATCAGCACCAGACACACGATGACGAAGATATTGCCCGACAGCAGGAAGAACCAGTCGAACGTATTTGTCAGCCAGCCTCTCAGCGAACTGAACAGCGGACCGACCTCGTTCTGGAAGGCCAATGTCATAATGACGAAGCCCACGATCGAGAGGCCCGAGATCATGAAGACCGGGTTGTGGATATCCAGCCCGAATGGACCGAGTTGCGGTGTGATGTTGTCCTGACCGATTTCGTAATCGGTCTCGATCAGCTCCGCCGGTCCATCTGGAGTTGGAATGGCGTCGCCTGCTTGGTCTGTCATGATCCCTCCAATATTCAGCCACGTAGCTGAACCTGTTTGTATTTTCAGTCGTTAAGCGTGCTTTAGTCGCGCTCTTTACTGCGTGTGGCGCTTGGGAGTTGCGCTCGTATCAGCGGGCTAAAAACTGATCCTTCGATCAAATAACAGCACATCTTACGAGAGCTTCATCTCCAACATACTCATATCTTTATAACGCACAGACTTATTTGATCCATTTTTTTCCTAACACGCCGCCTGAATTACCTGCAAAAAACAATCCGCATTTACAACTTAACCTCCCTTTATCATAGCAAATGCAACCTTTGGCTTCCTATCCAGAGCGATGCAGCGATCAGATGTTTTCGAGCTTCAGCCTGAACGATTTGAGACGAAACGTCATTCGGTGTGCGTTGAGCAGCTTTTCGCTCCTTGCCCAAAAAGAGCGCTGCAGGCGCCGACCAGGAGCACTCTGTCGACGACCTTTAATGGGCGCTGAACTTGCTGGGCCGCCGGCGTCCTGACCTTCGACCGCCAGCTATATAGAAGTGAGTATATGTCCACGATTTCTCGCATAAACAGAAACATTTAGGGTTGATCACGGCGGTTTGGTTCCGCCAATTGGCTGTACATACATTTGTTGAAGAAATTGGAGGCTGAGATGCCCAGAGGCGGAAAAGGCGGCGGTGGCGGCGGCGGGAACACCATCCGCGGCTCCAAGAACGACGATATACTCTTTGGCACTGCGGACGCCGAAATCATAGACGGCAGAGGCGGGATCGATACGGTCAGTTATGTGAATTCGAGCGCCGGCGTGGTGGTCAACCTCGCCGCCGGGTCGGGCGCGGGCGGATACGCCGAGGGCGACAGCTATTCCAGAATCGAGAATGTGACCGGCTCGGGATTCGCCGACACGCTCACCGGCGATGGGAACGCCAATACGATCGACGGCGGAGGTGGGGACGACATCATCGACGGCGGCGGCGGCGAAGACACCGCGTTGATCTCCGGCGCCTATGACGCGTTCCGCTTTGAGCAGGTGGACGCTGCGACTGTGCGCGTGATCAACACCGCAACCGGCGAAACCGACTTCTATTCGAATGTCGAGATGTTCGCCTTCGAGGACCAGACGCTCAGTCTCGCCAGCCTTTACCGCGGCGCAGACCTGGAAGCGTCGAATCTGACCCTGAGCGCGACCACGTGGTCGGCCGGTGACGTGATCGACTTTTCCTGGGTGGTCTCAAATCTCGGCGATCTGATTGTCGATGGCGGCGCCTCCGGGATTTATCTTTCGACCGACGCCGAGGTCACGACCGACGACATGCAACTGGCGCTGGACCCGGCCACGGGCGCCTTAATCCCCGGCGCCAGCGGCGGTGGAAGCGGCGCTTTTACGGTAGGTTTCGACCTGACCCCTGGCGACTACTATTTGGCGGCGATTGCCGACGTCGACGGCGTGGCCGCCGAAACCGATGAGGCCAACAACGTGACAGCGCCGATTGGCGTTTCCGTGCTCTATACGCCGGCGCCGGATCTCGTCATCACCGACTCGCAACTGACGGACACGTCTTGGGCGGACGGCGATTCCTACCAAATCCGGTACACAGTGACCAATCAGGGCGACGCCGCCACGGGGGTGTTCCTGAATCGGGTCTATGTGTCTGAAGACGAGATCATCGACGCGTCAGATTACGTTCTGACGAACTGGTCGGGATCGCTCGCCGCAGGCGAAAGTCAGGAGTTCATCGCCAACAGAGCAGTTGTCGGATTGTTCGAGCCCGGCGACTATTATCTGCTGGCCCAGACAGACGATGCCGGGCAGATCGCCGAGCGCGACGAGGCAAATAACGCCACCACCATCAGCAGCTTCACCGTTCTGCCGCCGGATCCGCCGAACCTGCAGATCGACCAGATGACGCTCGGCGCCGCTGAATGGGTCGCGGGCGACACGCCTTTCGTCAACTGGCGCGTCGAAAACACCGGCAACGAGGCTGCGGCGGCCAGCGTCACCGAACTTTACCTCTCCGCCGACGCCACTCTGGATGCGGGCGACCTCCTGCTCGACAGTCAGTCCTTGATCGCGCTTTCCGGCGGTCAGACGCGTTATCAATACGCCAGTTTCACTGTCCCCGACGGGGTCGCGTCGGGGACGTATCACGTGATCGCGGCGGTCGACGCAAACGACGTCGTCAGCGAGAGCGATGAAGGCGACAACATCATTTCGCTCGGCCAGGTGACGATTGTGGAGCCGCCCAATCTCGTGGTCAGCGGCGCTGTCGTGGATGATCTGGAATGGGATTCTGGCCATCTGATCACAGTCTCCTGGAGCTTGGACAATGTCGGAGGCGCAATTGCTGCGGCCAGCACAAGCTCCGTTTATTTGTCTTCGGATCAAAGCCTTGGCGCGGGCGACGTGCTGCTCGGTCAGGTGGCCGCGGTCGCGCTGGCGGGTGGGGACTCGACGCTCCAGAGTCTGAGCTTTGCAGCCCCAGAGGGCGTTGCGCCCGACGAGTATTACATCGCCATCCGGGCGGATGCTGAGAACGCCGTCGGCGAAAGCGACGAGACTGACAACACGGTTTTCTTCGGCACGGTCACGGTGGCCGATCAGACCATCTATGGAACTGAGGGCGCCGACATTCTAACCGGGACCGCGGATTCCGACGTAATCCGCGCGCTCGGCGGCGACGACCTGTTGATCTGGTCTGCCGGCGGAGATCTCCTCGATGGCGGAGCCGGATTCGACACCGTGGATTTCTCGGCGAAAACGTCCTTCGTAGAAGTCTATCATGATGACTTCAGCAGTTCGCCACCCTCTGTCATCAGCAGCGAAGGCGATGTGCTTGAAGGGATCGAAGGGCTCATTGGAACGAGTTTCGACGATCTTCTCGACCTCACCAGTGCACAGAACGCCGTGACCATAGACGGCGGCGAGGGAGCGGATTTCATTGGCGCGGGCGCTGGCGACGACACGGTTCTCGGCGGAGGCGGAGGCGACTTGATCTATAGCGCGGAGGGCGACGATTTTATCGACGCAGGCGCGGGCGATGACCTTGTTGCAGGTTGGGTTGGCGATGATCAGATTTGGCTGGGCGACGGGGCAGACGGCGCCTTGTTCGCGCTCCGAGCCGGCGGCGCGGTGGGCGATGGCCACGATACCATCCACGATTTTGATCCATTCTTGGACTACGTTTATGTCGAATACGAAATTGGCGATCCGGCCCCGGATCTTTTCGCAAGCCTGACGGACACCGCCGAGGGTGTGAGGATCGACTACGCGCCGGACAGTTCCATAACGTTGCTCGGCGTCAGCGCCGCTGATCTGAACAGCACAAACCTTATCGCAGCTGAGCGGGAAGATGGGTTCGCCGAAGTGGGCCCAATCGCGTGACGGGGTCCTGTTGGAGGGGGACGCGGATTGGTGATCCATCGGACCAACGGCTCGCCCAACGTGATTGCCAATTGCGACATCTCACTGGGCCTCGGTCGCGAATTGGCGACCATTAGCCCCCTGCGCCCCAAATCATATGCGCCATCCTTTCATTGAGATGAACTCTGCTTGGTGGCGCAGAGCCGGTTCAAAGCGTAGGCGATTGTTTCGACACAGAGACCAAGCTTGCTCTCAATTGGAGCTTTTTGGTCCCTGAATGCACCTGACATCTCCGGAATGTATTTCAACATACACAACTGACGAGCCAACCTATGTGGTTGGCTCGTCCGTGACGTCAATTGCAAGACAAGACGGCCTGACCGCCTAGATCTTATCCGGCTGCGCCGGCGGAACATATGGCAGCCGCGCTTTGGCCTTGGTATCTGCCGCCCCGGCGTTGCGGATGTACCGTTCGTTGTCGTTGGTGCGGACGATGTTGACCCAGGTCGGCTCCCCGCCCGTCGCATTGTGGATCAACAGGCGCCGTTCCTGATCCTTGCGGATCCGGACTCTCAGCTCTTCAGGGTCCCAGTTCTCCAGCGCGATCGCCCGCAAATTGGCGGCGAGCTCGGTGCAGTCCGGGCTGTCGATCCGATTCTCTACTTCGCGTGGGTCGTCGTCGACATTGAAGAGTAGCTCATCCACGCCTTCGAGATACATGTACTTCCAGGAGCCTTTTTTGACCATGCGGCTGGGGCCGGTGGAGCCGTCGGCGGCGAACTCTGAGATGATTACGTCCTCCAGATCCTCCGCCCGCCCCTCAAGGCCAGGCACCAGGGACTTGCCGTCGATCGGATCGCCGACATAGCCATCGAATGCGCCGCCGGCGGCCAGATCCAGCACCGTAGGCGTCAGATCGATCAGGGAAGCGTTCTGCGTCACCCGGCCTGGATTGAACTTGGCCGGGCAGTGCATGACGAACGGGACTTTGCAGGCCCATTCGAAGAAGTGCTGCTTGTACCACATCCCGCGCTCACCCATCATGTCGCCGTGGTCGGCGGTCAGGATAGTGATGGTGTCTTCCGCGAGGCCGCACTCCTCCAACGTCTTGCGCAGTTCCGCCACTTTATCGTCGATGAAAGAGATCATCGCGTAATAGCCGTGCCGGGCGTTGCGCTTGTGATCCTCGGTTACGGTGAACTCGTGCCGTCCCTGGCAGTAATGCAGATTTCGGCTGAGGTGATCCTTCTCGTCCAGCGGGATTTCGGGCACCGAAGGCGACTCGATCTCATCATGGTCGTAGCGATCCCAGTACTCCTGGGCGATGACGAAGGGCGAGTGCGGTTCGGTGAAGGAGACGGTCAGGAACCAGGGATCGCCGTCGCTCTTGCGGGCGAGATCATAGATCGCCTGACGGCCGTGAAACGCGACCTCATCGTCATAATCCATCTGCAGGGTGCGAACGGCGGGCCCGCTTTCGATCACAGGCGCCATGGTCAGGTTAGTCGGGCGATAGTGGCAGCCCTTCGACCAATCCACCGTCCAGGCGAAGTTCGCGGGGTAAATTTCTGTCGTATGGCGCGCATGATACCCGTGCAGTTGATCGGCGCCGACAAAATGCATCTTGCCGCTCATCTCGACCCGATAGCCCAGCGTTCGTAGGTAATGCGCGAAGGTCGGAATCGCCGAGTGAAACTCGCTGGCGTTGTCGTACATCTCGATGTTGAAGGGCAGTTTTCCCGCGTGCATTGAGGCTCGCGACGGACCACACATCGGCAGATTGCAGTAACAATTCTCGAAAACGACGCCCTCGTCCGCCAAGCGCTGCATGTTTGGCGCCTTCACCGTCTTGTTGCCCTGAAACGGCATGGCGGGCGCGGCCATCTGGTCCGCCTGAATGAACAGGAAATTCGGCTTCTTATGCGTCATGACAGGGTCCGTCTTCTATGAATCTCGTGCATTGAAGAAAGAGCCTGCGGCGGCGCCCGAGGAAGATTGGCGCCGCCGCAGGAAAGTTGCGCTTACTCGACGCGCAAGCCCATCTTGTTGAGGATCGTGTCGAACGCCTCATATTGGGTCTGCACGAAGGTCTTGGTGTCTTCCGGCGAGCGTACGTCGATGACGTTGCCCAGCCCTTCGGTCTGCTTCACCCAGTCTTCATCATCTTTGAGTTTCAGCAGGGTGTCGGCCCAGGTCGAGACGACCTCTTCCGGCAGATCCGGCGGCCCGTAAACGGCCGACCAGCCAATGATCTGCTCCATGCTCGCATAGCCAGCCTCGCTGACGGTAGGCAGATCCGGAAGCGCCGCGACCCGCTCCGGCGTGGTGACCGCGAGCGCTCTGAGTTGCCCTGCCTCAATGGCCTGAATGACGCCGGACAGGTTCTGCCACATGAAATCGACTTTGCCGCCAACGATGGCCGCACGCGCCTTGCCGCCGCCCTTGAAAGGAACATGGGTCAGATTATCGAGGGTGACGCCCATGGAATCGGCCATGACCGCAGTCGCGATATGCAGCAACGTTCCCACACCGGCGGATCCGTATGTCAGCTCCTCGCCCGCTTTCACTTTCGCGTCGAAATCGGCGAAGGATTTGATCTCGCTCTCGCCGTTCACCACCAGAACAAACGGGTTGGTCTCGTAGAGACCGATAAAGGTGAAATCGTCCCAGGCGTAGGGAATGGTCTTGTTCATCGCTGGGACGCCCATCTGGCTTCCGACCCGCGCGGATAGCAGCGTGTAGCCGTCGGCGGGCGCGTTAGCCACCATAGTGGATCCGACCACGCCGCCTGCGCCGGTCTTGTTCACAGCGAGAACGGGCTGGCCCAGATATTTTGGCGCATTGCCGCCGACGAGTCGGGCGGAGAGATCGGCGGCCCCGCCGGGGCCGTAAGGGACGACCATCGTAATCGGCCGGTCAGGATACTCGGCGACTGCTGGCGACGTGACGGCGGACAGGCCCAGCGCGGCGGCGCCAGCCAATCCCAGAAGCTCAAATCTCATGGTTTTCCTCCCAAGACGTTTCATTCGGCGAATCGCCGCTCCGCACTCTCAATAGGTCGCACATCCACAAAGATCAATATTTGATTACCGTTTGCAATTATTATTTTTACCGTCTATGTAAGGCTTCATCAATCTATTGGACGGCGAATAATGGCGAGCATTAAATATCTGCCCTTTGCCAAAACCCTTTCGACGGGGTCTTTGCGGCGGATGAATCGAGAGATGGTGATCGACCTTCTCGGCCAGGGCGACGGGATGAGCCGGGGCCAGCTGGCGGAGGCGACGGGCCTGACCACGGCGGCGATCTCGCGCATCACGCGGGAGATGCTCGACGTCGGCTTCCTGCGCGAGGGAGAGCCGATCCCCGCCGCCGGGCGGGTCGGCCGGCGCGAGTCTCTGCTCGCCATCAATCCCGAGGGCGCCTATGTGCTGGCGATCTCGATGACCGCCAACCGGCGCAACGTGACGCTGGCCAACGCCTGCGGCGAGGTCATCAGCTCCCTGCCCTGCGACGATATCGACTTCAGCGCGCCGATGCCGTTCCTCGCCGAGGTGGCCTCGCGCGCCAAGTCGCTGGTCTATGACGCCGACTTCAATCGCGGGCGGCTGCTGGGCGCGGGCGTCTCCGCCGCGGTCTCGGTCAGCCTCTCCAGCGCGTCGCCCGACGAGCTGGTCACCTCCAACCCGCTCGGCTGGCGGGACGTGCCGGTGCGCCAGACGCTGGCCGACGCGCTGGGCCTGCCGGTCCGGGTGGAGCACCGGGCCAGCGCGATCCTGCGCGGCGAGATCAACAGGCGCGAGGACGCCTCGGACATCTTCCTGATCAACTGCGCCCTCGGCATGGGCGTCAGCGCCTTCATCAACGGCCGGTTCTTCGCCGAGGGCGAGAACGGGCTCGGCTCGTTGTCGCATCTCGCGGTTCCGGGCTGCGAGACGCCCTGCGTCTGCGGCCGCCATGGCTGCCTGGAGACGGTGGCCACCGGATATGCGGTGGTGGACATGCTCGGCCACGCCGACCTGCCGACGCCCCTGCAGGCCAAGCTGCTGGAGCGGGCGGCGACGGAGGGCGACGACGCGGCCCGGGCGGCCTTCGCCAAGGCCGGCGCCAAGATGGCGTTCGGCGTCGAGGCCGTGTTCGCGGTGCTGAACCCGAAGCGGATCGTGTTCTCAGGCGAGGTCGGCCGCCAGCCCGACTTTCAGGCGGGCCTCGCCGACGCGCTCAGAGCGATGGGCTGCGCCGACGCCTGCGACAAGCTCGAACGCAGCTCCACCACATCCACCGAGGCCGCCATCAGCGTCGCCCTAAGGGAATACGTCTTCAGCGTCGGCCTCGACCTCAAACAACTCATGGCCTCGTGAAGATGAGTCAGACGCGCAAGAAACGAACGACTCCGATGGGAGGGGAATAAGTGCTAAATCTCAGAGACTTGTGGGCAGGCATCGCCTTTTTAGCGATTGGCCTCGTACTCATTTTCATCCTCATACCGACGGGAGTGGCGGAACCAAAGAAGGTGCCCTTCGCGGTGCTGTCCCCATCTTATTATCCGCGGTTGGTCGCCATCGCCATGGCTGTGCTGGGCGCAGTGATCGCTGTGCGCGGTGTTCGGCATGCGTCCGACGGAGTCCGGTTCGCCGCCCCGGATGGCGTCGCGGCGCTCAAGGTCTGCGCCGTATTCGTCATCCTGTTCTCAACCGCCTATGCGCTGCCCACCGCCGGGTTTGTTCTGGGCGGCGCTGTCGCGCTGGCGGCGCTGATGCTGCTGGCTGGCGAGCGCAGACCTCTGATCGTTGGGTTGAACGCGATCCTGTTGCCGCTCGTGCTCTATCTCTTTTTCACCAAACTCGCGAACATCCCGATCCCCGGCGGCGTTCTCGACCCCTATCTGTTGAGGATCTGACCGATGTTGATGGATACAATCGCGAACGCGTTTTCGATCTTCCTGACCATAGACAACGTGCTGTTGCTCGGCCTTGGCGTCGTCATCGGCACCATCGTCGGCGCCATCCCCGGCATGACCACCCCCATGGCCGTGGCGCTGACCCTGCCCTTCACCTTCACCATGGAGCCCGTGACCGGGATCCTGCTGCTGCTCGGGGTCTACAAGGGCGGGATCTATGGCGGTTCGATCACCGCGATCCTCATCAATGCGCCTGGCACGCCCGCGGCCTCCTGCACCGCGCTTGACGGCTATCCGCTCGCCAAACGCGGCGAGGCGCGGCGCGCGCTCGATATGGCGCTTTACGCCTCTTGCGTCGCCGATCTGATATCCAACCTTGCGCTGATCATGTTCGCCGGCGTTTTGGCGGGATTCGCGCTGCAATTCGGGCCCGCCGAGGTCTTCACGCTGATCCTGTTCTCGCTCACGATTATCTCCGGCGTGTCCGGCAATCAGCTCCTCAAGGGCTTCGGCTCAGCCGGGCTCGGACTTTTGCTCGCGACGGTCGGCCTGGACTTGATTTACGGCACCAATCGTTTCGTCTTCGGCGAATTCAACCTGATGAGCGGCCTGGCCTTCATTCCGGTGCTGATCGGGCTCTTCGCCCTGCCGGAGATCATCAACTTCTACATGACCAAGGAAGGCCCGCTGGAGCACAATCCTTATGCTGGCGTCGGCGCGACTTTGGCGGATTTCAAGAAAAGCCTGAAGACCATCATCCGCGGCAGTTTTATTGGCGTCATTCTGGGCGCTATCCCCGGCATCGGCGGCGCGCCTTCGGCGTTTCTGTCCTACTCAGAAGCGCGGCGGACATCCAAGAACCCCGACGACTACGGCAAGGGCAGCCTCGACGGCATCGCCGCCGCTGAATCCGGCAATAACGGCGTCGCCGGCGCCACCTTGATCCCTTTGCTGGCGCTCGGCATTCCCGGCGACATTATCACCGCGATCATCCTTGGCGCGTTCATGATCCACGGCCTCAGACCGGGACCGCTGATGTTCATGGAGAATATCGATCTGATCTACGCGCTGTTCATGGGGATCATGCTGAGCTCGGCCTACCTGTTCCTCGTTGGCAAAGCGTCCATCAAGGTGATCAGCCGGATCGCTGATGTGCCCCATCGCATCCTGTTTCCCATCGTCTTCGTGCTGTGCGTTTTCGGCGCCTACGCCGTAAACAACTCCACTTTCGATGTGATGGTCATGATGATCATGGGCTGCGTCGGGTTCGGGATGCTGAAGCTCAAGATTCCGGCGGCGCCGTTCCTGATCGCCTTTATCTTGGGGCCGATGCTGGAAGACAACTTCCGGCAGTCGCTGCTGATTTCAAAGGGCGGCATGAACATCTTCTTCTCAACGCCGATCTGCCTGTTCTTCTGGTTCCTGACCGTCCTCGTGATCGGATTCACGATCTGGTCCCAGATCAAACTGAAACGAAACATCCTCGCTGAGGAGTGAGGCGAACTTGCAGCGCAACTATTAGAACAACGGATTCAAGACATGCCTGACGCTACGCCTCCATTGGGCGATCGCCTGTTCTCGTTCGCGGTGATTTCGGACACCCATGTGAACCCCGACGAGGACGTGTGCAACTCCCCCTTCCCGGTGAACGCGCGCGCCAACCGCCGGTTTCGCCATGTCGTGGCCGACCTCAACACACGCGATATCGCATTCGTCATCCATCTGGGCGATCTGGTGCATCCCGTGCCCGAGGCCGGCGCGCCCTACAGCGCAGCGGCGCGCGCGTATCGCCGGATGCGGTCCGATCTGAAAGTTCCGATCTACGAGACGCCCGGCAATCACGACATCGGCGACACCCCAATCGAAGGCGCCCCCGCCGGACCGACCACACCCGACATGATCGCGGCTTGGACCCAGGAGTTCGGCGCGCAGCGCCAGGCGTTTTCCCATGGCGGGGTCCGTTTTCTGTTGATTAACGCGCAATTGATCAATTCCGGCCTGCCGGATGAGACGGATCAGCGCGACTGGTTGGACCGCGAACTCGCCGAGACCGACGAGCGGCCGATGCTGATGCTGCACCATCCAGCTTATCTCTGTTCGCCAGACGAAAGGGAGCACTACGACAACACCAACGCGCCCGGGCGCAGTTGGCTTTTGGGCCTATTGAAGACGCATCGCGTCGAGGCGATGTTCTCCGGCCACGCGCATAATTTCTGGTACGACCGTTATGGCGTCACCGACTACTATCTCGCCCCGGCCACCAGTTTCGTGCGCCAGGATTATAGCGAAATGCTACGCGCCCAGCCGCCTGAGAATAGCGAGGATGGGCGCAATGACGCGGCGAAGCTCGGCTATTTTATCGTCAATGTATATGAGAGCGGCCATGTGGTGCGCTTCGTGCGCACATTTGGCGCCGAACTGGGTCCGGGCGAGGCGCTCGCCGCACCCCCGAGGCCTCTGTCGCCCGCGCCACGGGAAAATACGGCGCCGCGCATAGGTTTCGACCTGCGGCAGAACTGGGCCGAGGTAAGTGAAGTGCCCCCCAGCGGCGGGCTGGACGAGTTCGACCGCAAGCTGGTGCGCAATGACTATCCGTTACTGTCCTTGATCGAGATGGGTGTGCGCGACGTGCGCATTCCTCTGAGCGATCTGCGCGACGGAGTGCGGCGCACGCGACTGAGGTCGCTCCGCCATCTCGGCTTTAAAACGACGTTGTTCAGTTACGGGATTCCCGATGCCGAAGAACTGGATCTCGTCGTTGGCGCAGCTGGAACTCTGGTCGACTGGGAAGTGACCGTAGATTGGAGCCAGCTGGACTCTGATCTGATCGCCGCCGCCCACGCGCAATCAGGTTTGCCGATTTATCTGTCGCGTATGCGCACCAAAGACGACGTCGCGGCCGATGGCGTCTATTTCCACGTCATTAATCATGGGTTTGGCGTTTCAGATACTGAGCAGCTGGACCGTTTGGCCGTGATTTCCGGCTGCGGCGTTGCGGGCGCGGTGTTCCGGCTCTCCAATCAGGAGCCGGTCGCTGCGACCTTGCAAGCAATCGACGACGCCGTGACGTCGCGCGGGCTCAAGGCTTCGGTTCACCTGCGCGTCGCCGGCGACAACCCGGCGGAGCCGCATACCGATGACGCCCAGACGGAAGCGCGTGTGGCTGAGGCGATGAAAACGGTCCCGAATCTACGCGCCACGCGCGTTTTCTGCGACACGCTTGTCGATCATGACCGGGGATACTTCGTGCGGAACGGCGCGATTGATCGGTGCTGCAATCCGCGGCGGCTGTGGCGGGTCGTGAGAGACGGACACGCCTTGACGCCAATCACGCCCTCCGCTGCATAAGCTGACGTCCTACTACATGATCAAAATAGGCCTGCTTTGAGCGAGCCAGACTGCCTCAAGTCACTTTGACAGTCATGGAGCCCAGCCCCTCGATAGAGCCTTCAATCTCATCGCCCTTCTCGACCGGGCCGACGCCAGAAGGCGTGCCGGACAAGATCACATCTCCGGGCGCCAGCACGAAATAATCGGAGAGGTATGAGATCATCTCCGGCACTTTCCAGATCATCTGGTTGAGGTCGCCCTCCTGTCTGATCTCGCCATTCACGCGCAACTCCACGCGGCCACTCTCGGGGTGCCCGACATCCTCGGCGCGATGGAGCGGCCCCACAGGCGCCGAACGCTCGAAGGCTTTGCCGATCTCCCACGGCCGGCCCATCTTTTTGGCGACGCCCTGCAGGTCGCGACGGGTCATGTCCAAGGCAAGGCCATAGCCAAAGACATGATCCAGCGCGCGCTCCAGCGGGATGTTCACGCCGCCGGATTTTAGCGCGACCGCCATCTCCATTTCATGATGCACGTCCGAGGTTTTGGGCGGATAGGGAAACTGGCCGGACGCGTCGAGATTGTCCGGGTTTTTCTGAAAGAAGAACGGCGGCTCCCGGTCAGGATCGTGGCCCATCTCGATGGCGTGGGCCGCGTAGTTCCTGCCGATGCAATACACCCGGCGCACGGGAAACAAGGCGTCTTCCCCCGACACTGGAATTCCCGTCACGGGCGGCGTCTCAATCACAAATCCTGACGTCATTTCGAAGCTCCATATGTGTGAGTGTTCAGGTCCTAAGGGCGGCGGCGCGCAAGGCGTCCGGAGTAAAGGGCATGCGGGTCAGTCGCAAACCTGTTGCGGCTTTGACCGCATTGGCGATCGCGGCGACGGAGGGTCCGGGCGAGGCTTCGCCGGCGCCGACGGAACGCTCCTGCGGCCGGTCGATCAACACGGTTTCAATCTCGGGAATGTCGCTGAACCTGATGACGGGATAGCTCTCCCAATCAGCCGAGAGAACGCCGCTTCGGTCCCAGTTCACCTCTTCGAACAGCGCCCAACTGGCGCCTTGCGCGAAACCGCCCTCAAGTTGCGCGGTCAGGCCGTCCGGATCGACGATCCGGCCTGCGTCAGCGACGATCACAACGCGATCCAGTTTAACCTCGGCGGCCTCGTTCACCACAAGATCGACGCAGACGCCGACCCGCGTCATCGCATTCTTGTACTGAGCATAGGCGATCCCGCGCCCCGCGCCGTCCGCATCAGGTTGCGGCCCGGCGCATTCCACGAGCCGGTCGAGCACCGCCACCGCTCTCTCGTCGCGCAAATGCCGGCGGCGAAAGTCGACCGCGCCGACGCCGTTCCGCCCGACCATCTCATCCATCATGCTTTCGAGCGCAAAGATGTTGGCGACGGCGCCCAGACAACGCATTGCGGAGGTTCGGAGCGGCAAGTCCGAGACCAGATTTTTCACCAGGCGCGTCGAGCCGAAATCGTAGATCGGGTCCAGATTGCGGTGCATCCCGCCATGCGCGGCCATATTGGGCGCGGCCGGCGCCGGTTCGATGGGGGTCGCGCGAAGACGATTTGCAAGCAGTCTCGACGGCCCCGCGCGATCCGGCCCCGGGCGGGGACGTCCCCGATGGGTGTCGCTAAAGACCTCTGCGGACCAGGCTTCGACCTCGCCGGCTGTGTCCAACGTCGCCGAGGTCGAGACGCGCATCGCGGGCGCGACAGGCTCCCAACGATGCTCTTCCTCGCGGGTCCATTTCAGCAATATCGGCGTCTCCGGCACGCTGCGCGCGATCAGCGCCGCCTCAAAGGCCGCGTCATCTGCGCTATTGTGGCCATAACAACCTGACCCCGGCGCATGAATCAGCTCCACCGCATCTTCGTCGAGACGGAGGCTGTCTGCGATCGCCGCGCGAAGCGGATAGATCCCCTGACTGTGCGTGTGGATTGTCAGCAGCCCGTCCCGCCATTCGGCAAGCGCGGCGGAGGGCGCGAGCGCGCCGTGCAGTTGATATGGTCGTTCAAATTCCGCGCTGAATTCCGGGTCGGAAATGGCGGGCGGGCTCTCTCCCTCGCGCGGGCTACCCTCGACCACTGGCAACCGGATCGAGGGGTTCCTCCGCAGAAGCGAGAAGACGCCCGCCTCCGGCATCCCCTCGCCCAGATCCCACACGCAGCCGCGTGCGAAGGTTTGGGAGGACTTGATCACATCCCACTCGTCCGCCCCGGCGACCGCGAGAAAGCTTCCATCCCGCACAATGCGCAATGTCTGGTTCGCGGCTAGATTACGCGCCTCCGGCGAAATTGACTTCAACCTGGCGGCCGCATGCGGTGGGCGAACGACGCGCGCATGCAACATGCCCGGCCGCTCGATATCGTGGAGAAATCGGAACGCGCCGCGGACCATATCCTCCAAGTGGCGCGGGGTCATCGCGACCGGCTGGACGCGCGAGGCCGGCAATATCCGCGCATTGGGATCGACCTGCATCGCCGGGTCCAGCTTTGCGACTTTGTCGAGCAATCTGTAACCACTGTTGGCGCCAGGATGCGTGATCAAGCCGTCTTCCAGCTTCAACGCCCCGGCGTCGACGCCAAAAAAATGGGCGGCGGCCTCAAACACTGCGGCCCGCGCCGTCGCACAGGCGAGGCGCAGGGCCCTACCGGATTGTTCGATCGAGTTGCTGCCGGATGTGACGCCCTCATTCGGCGAGAGGCCCGTGCGCACCTCATCCACGTCGATCTGCGCAACCGGCACAGACAGTTCCTCCGCCGCAATCCGCACGAGAGCGGTCGTGATCCGCTGACCGATATCGACCTTCCCAGTTCGCACGACCAGCCGGTCGCCGTCGACGCGCAACCAATCGCGAACCAGCGGATTGGCTTCGAGGCTCACGACTCGCCCTCCGCCGCGATCTTTACGGCTTTCAGCACGTTCGAATGCGCTCCGCAGCGGCAGAGATGCGGATCCAACCAGGTCTTGGCCTCTGCGCGGCTTGGCCTTGCGGTTTTTGAAAGCAGCGCGGTGACCGCGACCACCAACCCGGACGTGCAATAGCCGCATTGCGCCGCGCCGGCTTTCACGAAGGCGCGCTGCACCCGCGCCCCGGTCGCCGTCGAACCGAGCCCCTCAACCGTGGTGATCGCCTTGCCCTCAAACGCGCCTGCGGGGGTCGCGCATGTCATGACCGCCTCGCCATCACAAAGCACGGCGCAACTTCCGCACTGTTCAAGCCCGCAACCGAGCTTCGCGCCCTTCAGCTTCAACTCGTTGCGCAGAACATAGATCAGCGGCGTCTCGGGATCCGAAGTCACGGCCCGATCCTCACCATTGATCCTGAGCGTCAGCGTCACGGGGCGACGCGCTCCCACCGGACGTCGAGCTCCACATCGGCGGAGCGAAACAGGTTCATCACCGGGCAGCGATATTCGACGTTCCGCTGCAGTCGCAGGAACCGGTCCTCCGGCTCTTCGGTGTGCACGCGGATGCGCATTTTCACCCAATTGAAATAGGGGCGCACGCCTTTGACGCCGCGTGATCCGCGCTGATCCACTTCGCCGTCGGCCTCCAGATCTACCGCGCTGTACTTAAACCGCATCGCCTCGGCGCAGCGATTAATGATGACGCCTTCGCAGCCCAGCAGCGAGGAGAGCGCCATCTCCAGTGGGGTCGGCCCTGTATTCGTGCCCTTCTCATCCGTGACCAGCACATGATCGCGCACCATCATCACGGTGCGGGTGGCCGCCTCATTTCTCGCGCTGACCCGGCGAATGCCGAGCGCTTTCTTGTTGGGATCCACGCTGGGCGGCAGAAGGTCCTGTTCGTTCATGGGGTCATCTCCAGAATGTCTAAGCCGTTGTTGCGATCGAGCAGATAAATCCGCCCCTGTTCATCCACGTCGACGTCATTGGATTGCGGTGCGATCTCACCGGCGACTGGTTCAGGAATGTAGTACGCGATCTCCACCGGCAGTTTCGGGTCAGCAAGGTCCAACACCCGAAGACCGCCGGCGAACCAGGTCGCATAGACCAGCGTTCCGTCCAACCTTTCGCGAAACTGATGCGCGCCAAATCGTACGCCCGGCCGCCCGGCCCAGGGGCTGGACCGCTCGCTCAGGTCCCAGGCGGCGACGGGTTGGATATCGGCGAGATCGGTGACGTCCAGCACCCATAAGAAGCCATGCAAGCGCCCGGGAAGGTGATCGTGCTCCTCGTCGATCGCGACCGCGTAGCGCCTGCCATCGATCCTGATTTCCAGCGGCATCACCGTATGGGTCGGCTCCGGAATGGCCGGCGGGAACTCATACGCGCCAAGAACCTGCGGCGCTTTCGGATCGCTGGCGTCCAGCACGCGCAGCCCCGCATGCCAGACCGCCGCCCAAAGCTCATCGCCAGACCGCATCGCGTGATGCAGACGACGGCCATATCCTTCCCATGTCGGGGTCTCGCCGCCCGCAACATGCTGGCCCGGCATATGCCAGCGCGACAACTCGACCGGATGAGAAGGATCGGCCAAATCATAGATCACCAAGATATTGCCGACATAGCCTTCCATTTCGGTGGAGATATACGCGTATCGGCGGTCCATATCGAACCTGTGCACGCCGAACCCGTGGGTGCGAACATAAGAAAGCAGTCGCGGATTGGCCTTGTGGGAGATGTCCCAGACGCGGAATCCGCCACTGTCGTAGCCGCGCGACAGCGCCTCCTCCAGCACGGGAATATCGGAGACCTTCACGCCGAGCCTTTCAGCGACCGCAGCGTCGGTCGACTCGCCGCCCAATTTGTCGCGGATCTCGGCGATCTTTGCGCCCTTGCGCAGAAAGTGCCGCCGATCCTGCTCCACATTGGTGATCATGATATCGCCGGCCACCCGCACTTTGTGGGTGTGAGACCATTTATCGGGCGGCGGGATATGGGCGACAACCGCAGGCGCGGCGGGGTCGGACACGTCGATGATAGAGGTGCCCATCGGCGGTTTCATGTGTCCAATGAAGACATAGTCGCCTTGCGCCACGACCTGACCGCCGCCCGGAATATCAAGATGTCCAAGCCGGCGCATGTTTCGGGAAAGCTGGAACTCGATTTCTTGTTTCATGACGCCGCCGCCTCCCGTTTCTTGCGCCGCAAATCGAATATGATCGGCAGCGCGATGGAGAGAACGAGCAGCACCCAAAGAACGTTGCCGAGATTGGACGAAAACAGCACCGTGACGTCGCCGTTCGATTTCTTCAGCGCGCGCAGAAAGTATGTCTCCAGGAGCGGGCCGAGGATGACGCCGATCAGGATGGCGGCGACGTGATAGCCCGTGCGCCGGGCGATGTAACCCAAAGCACCAAAGCCCAGCGCCAGGTACATATCGAACATGTATTCGCGCGGCACGAACCCTCCGACCAGTGTGAAGGAGATGATCATCGGCGCGAGATAGATCGTTGGGATCGTGGTGACGCGGCTGATATACCGGCTGAGCGGAATGATGGTGAAGATCATCAGCAGATAAGAGACCGCCATCGCCATGAACATGCCGTAGCCGATCTCAGGCGTGCGCATGAACAGAGAGGGTCCGAAACTGACGCCATGGAACTGCATCACGACCAGCATGATCGCTGCGGTGGCGCCGCCGGGAATGCCGAGGACCAAAAGCGGCACCAGCGTGCCGGACGTGACGCCGTTATTGGCGCTTTCCGGCGCGATCAGCCCCTCGGGATGGCCGGTGCCGTAAAGCTCAGGCGTTTTCGAGAAGGTTCGCGACTGCTGATAGGCCACAAAGCTGGCGATGGAGGCGCCCGCACCCGGGATCACGCCGATCACCAATCCGATCAGGCTGGTCCAGACGATGTGCCACCAGCGCCGGACCGCGATGGCGCAGCCGTCGAATGTCGCCGCCCATGACGGGTTCGACATGCGCTGCTGCCCGCGCTCGTCCAGTATCACGCGTCGTTCGATGATGATGAACGCTTCGGAGACCGCAAACAGCCCCACCAGCGCCGGGATCAGCGGCATGCCGTCATAGAGCTCCAGAAAGCCCATGGTCCCTCGCGGCGTCGCATAGACCACATCTGTGCCGATCGAGCCGATCATCAGACCCAGGAACCCTGCGATCAATCCTTTCAACATGTCATGCGCAGCGATCGAAGCGATGAGCGATATGCCGAAGAGCATCACCACGATCATTTCGACCGAATGCATGTAGAACCCGACACGGGCCAGAATCGGCATGGTTGCGAGCGCGATCACCGTGGTCAGAAGCCCCCCCAGCGCAGAGGCGACGAAGGACATCGCAAGGGCCTGCTGGCCCAACCCTTTCTTGGTCATGGGGTAGCCGTCCAACGGCGTCGCGGCGGCCCCGGCGGTGCCTGGAATATTCACAAGGATCGCCGGGATCCCCGCCCCCATACGCGCTGAGCAGTAGAGCGTCACCATGAAGACCAAGCCGGTCTGCAAGTCCATCGCCAGCGTCAGCGGCATCAAAACGATGATCGTATTCGCCGCGCTGAAGCCGGGAATGCCGCCAACGATCAACCCCAGAAAGATCGTCGGAATTATCACCCACCAATAGGCGATCGTCTCGACGAAGATCTGCCCCAGAAGCGCGGTCGTGTCATCCATTGGCCAACACCGCCTTCATGAAGTTTTCGAATGGTCCCCGCGGAAATCGCGTATCGAACGCCAAGATGAAAATCGCCCAGCCGCAAAGCGCCAACGTCGCCGACATCCCGGCGATCAGGCCAAGGCGGCGCCTGCCGGAAAGGATCGTCATGCTGCAGGCGAGATACAGGAACGTCGTGAGGGTGAAGCCCCCATACTCGATGCCGACGCAATACGCGGTCGTCGTCGCGAGCAGCCAGATCCGCCCCGAGGTGAAATCGCCGTGATTGAAGAGGTTGCCGAAACCGAGCGATCCCTCGCCTCGCCTGAGACTCAGAAACACCCGCAGAAAGAAAAGTCCGCAGACGAGGATCAGCACGCCGCCCACGAAGAACGCGCTGACCTGCGCGGTCCAGGGCGAATTCCAGATCGTCGAGAAAAAGTAGAGCGTGAAGATGACCGCGATCACGGGAATCACCAACTCACCGCCGAATTGTCGGTTCGGCTTTGGCGCTTCATTCGCCATCACGGGCCTCCGCAAACAGTCGATCAACAGGGAAAGTTAACGGGCCCGCGCGCCGCGCAGGCCCTGTACGGTTTTACTTGCCGGTCAGCAGCGGCTTGTATTTGGTGCCGAGTTCCAGCATCGCCTTTGCGAATTCGCCGCATTCCTCAACGCCGCCGAAATTGAGGTATTCCGGCGTACCCTTGGCAGCGACGTAAGCCTCCAGCAGTGCAGGATCGTCGAACGTCGCTTTGAAGGTTTCCTGCAGCTTCTCCAGCCGATCCGGGAATTCCTCGGCCGCCTGACGATGGATCGCGAAAGCTCTGGAGGAGAGCATTTCCGGCAGATCCATATCGAAGGCGTCATTGATGTTCTGCGCGTTGTCCAGCCGGTCGCCGACCCGGTTTTCGCCGAATACCAGCACCGTCTTGACCGCATCGCCCGCCGCGATCACGGATCCGGAGGTGAGGACGGAGAAATCGACCTCGCCGGTGACCGCGCCCGCAACAGTGTTCTTGCCGCCGGACAACGGGATCAGATTAAACTTCGCGCCGGTTTTTTCGCCCAAAGCCAGAATACCGATGGAGGCGGGATGCGCCATCCGGCTGGTGCCGACGGTCAACTCGCGCTTCTGGCCTTCCTCGACGATGGCCTCGATGGATTGCAGTTTGCTCTCCGCGCCCACGAAGACGCAGCCCGGATCCGTGTCCACCCGACCAAAATAGAAGTAGTCGTTGATGTCGAACTCGGGGGCCTGAACAGCCCAGTTCAGCACTTCCGGGCCCATATTGCCGAAGATGAGGTTGTAAGCGTCGCGGTCGGATTTCCCCATGAAGAACTCATAGCCGACCCGGCCCGACGCGCCCGGATAGAAACCAGGCTCGAAATCCACGCCCAGCTTGGTTTTCCAAATGCTGGTGAACGCCCGGAAATTGCGATCGGCGCCGCCGCCCTCGCGGGTCGGAATGATCACCTTGATGTTGCGATCCGGGAAAGACGCGGCGCGCGCGATGTTCGGCGCGGCCAGCAGAACACCCGCCGCCGCCGTCCCTTGCAGCATGGTGCGTCGATTGATCGAGGCTTTTCTGATCATATGATCCTCCCATAAGCCGTTTATGTCGCGCGGTTGGTTCCGTTCCTCCCGAGACTGGCCCCGCTTGCCGCCTCGTATGCTGTTCATTCTCCTCATTCTCGTCGCTCCGGGCGCTCTTCGCGCCTCACGTCGTCAGAACCGACGGATGAAACATCTCCTCCGGCGTCACCCGCCTTGCAGCCAAATATTGTTCGCTGGAGTACCGGCAGACCGCGTCAAGCTCCGCCCGGTTGGCGCGGTATCCGTAGCTCCAGTAGTCCGGTCCGAACGCCTTCAGCGTCGCCTCCATCGCCGCTCCCAGCCAAGGCGCCGACAGGCGGTTGGCCGCGCCGGTCCAGACCTCTCGCAGCCTGTCGATCGCAAGATCGCGCGCCCTGACGCTGGCCTCGTAAAGCTGGAGCGGCATCCATGGATGCTGCTCAGCCAACGTTCGCCTGATCGCCAGAAGATGCATGATAGGGAAGAAGCCGGTCTTGGCGTGATACGCCTCCTCCGCGCGCTGAAAATCCGGGAACAGCCTGATGATACGGTGATCGCCAGCGAGAAACGCGCTGGGCGGTTTCGGCGCCAGCATTCCGTCGATCTCACCCCGCAATAAGAGATCCTGCAGGGTCTCGCCTTCTTCGATGGGCTCAACCACCATGCCGTCCGGCAAGGCCAGCGGCAGTCGTTCGCGCCGCACGCCGGCGTCCAGCGCGCCGGTGCGCCAGCGCACAGATGCGGCGTCCACGCCATATTCGTCGGACAGTATTCCGCGCATCCAGAGCGCCGCCGTCATCTGATATTCAGGCACGCCAATCGCACGTCCCGCAAAGTCCGACGGGCTTTCCACTCTCGATCCGGACCGCGCGTAAAACCCGCTATGGCGAAACGCGCGGCTGACAAAGGCCGGCACGGCGGTATAGGCGCAATCGCCTCTGGATAGCTGCAAAACGTAGCTGGAGATGGACAGTTCGGTGATGTCGAAACGGGCTTCCTGCACGGCGATGGGAAAGAGTTTTCCGGTGGGCAGAATGTGACTGTCGAATTCGACGCCCGCTACAGGGACGCGACCATCGTGAAGCCCCATGACCCGATCATGGTCCCATGTCGCGAGCGAGAGCTTCAGCATGAGCGAACTCCACCGAGTTGACGCGACCTCATCATTCGACCAACTCGGGCGCCCGCAACAGGCGCTGCTCGACCGTCCGCAGATGTTCGAACATCGCCATCTTGGCCGCCCGCGGATCACGGCCTGAGATGGCGCGGAAAATCGCTTCATGCTCAGCGAAAGAGTGATGATCGCGGGGCGGACCGCCGGTGTCGTTCCGACCACGCGACCAAACAACCGTCCGGCGGATTGCGTTCAACTGGTCGAACAAGGCGGTCAACACGGTATTGCCGCCCGCATCCGCAATGGCGCGGTGAAACCGGTTGTCGCCTGTCTCGTAATGCCGCCACGACCGGGCGTCGCGGGCCGCCGTCAGACTCAGCTTCAGATCCTCGATATGCGACGGCGTCGCGTTGAGCGCGGCTTCGAACGCGAGCAGCGGCTCTAGCTTCAGCCTCGCCTCCATCACGTCGCGAGGGCTGCTACGCGCGGCGATCGCCGTCAGCGAGTCGGGCTCTTCGGCCGGCCTGACGCCTATGAAGGTGCCTTTCCCGACCTGCCTCCACAGAACACCCTCTTCCTCAAGCGCATTTAGGGCCTTTCGCAGCTCGCCGCGCGACACGCCAAGAATGTTGCAAAGTTCTCTCTCCGGCGGGACCCGATCGTTTTCCGCAAGCTCTCGTTGCGCCAGCCAAGCGCGAAGCTGAATTAGCGGACCCGTACTCTCGGGCATTCGTGAAGATCCTCCCACCGGACCTGTCGCCGCGATCAATTCTGCGTTGGACGTCGATTGATCTTCGGGCGGCGACATCAATTGGTTTAACCATTATGGGATTGGTTAGATAGAAGTCCAGAAGTTTTCAGGCGGCGCCCTTTCTGGCAGCAGCGTCTGGCGAACGCCTACGCCCGCGATCTATGGCCAATAGCGCAGCGAGAAACCTCAAACGCGGCCGCCAACAAACCACCGACTGTTCCTCCAACCGCCAAGCGAGATTGAGCAGCTTGATAAATTATCGGTATTTTGTTAACTAACTTTGATTTGTCGATAATATTGATATTGGACTCTGCCGAACCCCAGCCAAGGAGCACGTACATGCGCGACAGCCATATCGAAGAGGGCAAGTGGTGGGTCAGCCCGTACAACTTTGTTCCGGAGGTTCGGGAAACGCTTGATCTGCCTCCGAAAGTGGAGATCCACGACGCGACTCTGCGTGACGGCGAGCAAACGCCGGGCGTGGTCTTTTCCGTAGAGGACAAGATCGCCATCGCCAGCAAGATGGACGAAATCGGAGTTGATCGTATCGAAGCGGGCATGCCGGCGGTGTCGCCGCAGGATGCTGAGGCGATCCGGCAAATCTCCCGGCTGGGGCTGAACGCCCGGATTTTCACCTTCGCGCGCGCCCTCAAGCAGGACATCGATACCGCGAAGGAGTGTGGCGCGGACGGGGTTATCATCGAGGTCCCGATTGGCTATCCCAAGCTGGTCACACAGTTCGGCTGGACCTGGCGAGACGTGTTCAAGAAAAGCCGCGACGTGATCAACTATGCGCGCGAGCTCGGCCTATATGCGGTGTTTTTCCCCTATGACACCACGCGCGCGCGGGCGGAGGATCTGGAGAGCCTCTGCAAGGCGATCATGGACGAAAGCCCGCCGGATTCGATCGGCATCGTCGATACGATGGGCTGCGCGACGCCCGAGGCGATCAAGTACATGGTGCGCTGGGTCCACGGCATGACCGGTCTGCCGATTGAAATTCACACGCACAACGATTTCGGCATGGGCGTAGCGACGGAGCTGGCCGCGGTCACCGCCGGCGCCACTGTCGTTCACAGCTGCGGCAATGGCCTAGGCGAGCGCACGGGCAACGCCGCGCTGGAGGAACTGATGCTGGGGCTTGACCTGCTCTATGGCTACGACACGGGTTACAAGCTGGAGAAACTGCCGGAACTTGGCGCGCTTTTGTCGAAGCTCGCGAACATCCCGATCGCGCGCAATAAACCGGTGCTCGGCCACGGCAACTTCATTCGCGAATCCGGCATCGGGATTCAATACGTGATGGAGGATCCGCTAGTGATGTTCGCGACCCATCCCGCTTTGACGGGGAAGTCCGGCGAGGTCGTCCTGGGCAAGAAAAGCGGCAAGGCCTCGGTGCTCTACAAGGCGGGCGAGCTCGGGCTCGGCGAGCTGACCGATGACGAGGCCGTCGATATCCTCGACGCCGTCAAACGCAAAGGCATCGAGAGGCGGAACATTCTGAGCGACGCCGAATTCGTTGAAATCGTGGAAGCGGTTCGCGCCGGCGCGTGAGGCGTGGCCCGGCTGCGAACCGGCGGCTTTTAGGATACGTCGCTTCAAACGAAAGACGTCGTCGCACCCCCCTTACACAAGGGAGGCGGCGCCGGCCTTTGACAGCGTCCGCATCGTTTTGCTCGCGGCGACCCGGCCCTCCGCGATCAAGAGTTCATGATTTCGTTCGGTCGCCTTCAGATCATAAAAGTAATTGACCATGGCCCCGCTTGAGAGTGATCGCCCGGACGCCGACAGATCGGCGTCAGCATGCACGTCAAACGCGGTCGCGCCGTTGCTCAGGTGAAACCGGGCGACCGGGTCGCGGGGCATACCTTTCTGGTTCTTGGCCTCCAGCAGATAATGCGCCGCCAACTGCCGGACGTCGTCAGCCTCCGCCTGACCGGCCAGAATCTGCTCTGCGTATGGCTGGCTCTCCTGCTCTTTTAACCACGTGTTGAAGCCGGGAATGGGTGAGAGCGTCACAAAAGTTTCGAGCTGCGGAAGCTCCTGAAGAAGCTCTCGCGCCACTTGCTTGATCAGGAAGTTGCCGAAGGAAATCCCTTTGAGCCCACGCTGGCAATTCGAAATCGAATAGAAGACCGCGGTCGTCGCTTCCTCGGCCTCCATCGCGTCCCGGTCTTCAGCCAGAACGGTCTGGATCGATCCCGGGATCGCCGATGTCAGCGCGACTTCAACGAAAATCAGCGGTTCATCCGGCATGGCCGGGTGGAAAAACGCGAAACACCGCCGGTCCGCCGGGTAGAGCCGGCGGCGCAGCTCGTCCCAATCCTGGATCGCATGCACCGCTTCATAGGCGACGATCTTCTCCAGCACTGCGGCCGGCGAGTTCCAGGTCATCGGTTTCAGCATCAGAAATCCACGCAGGAACCAGCTGCGAAAGAGATGCGTGAAATCGAGGTCGATGCGCTTCAACTCGGGCCGTTCGCTCAGCATGTCCAGCAGATCGACCCGCATCGCGACCAATTCCGCCGTCGCCGCGCTTTGCTGGTTAAGGCGACGAATAAGCTCTTGCCGTCGCGGCTCCGCGGCTTGTTCGAGCGCCGCGAGGTTTTCCGCCGTGTTCTCCCGCCCATAGGCTTTGGCGCTATCGGCCACAACCGCTGGATCGATGTCGAAGTCGTTGCTTAAGAGGGTGAAGAATTCGCGCTTGCCCGCCGCATCGAGCGCTCTGTAACGGCTTAGGATCAGCGCGGCGAGCTTGCGTCCCGAGATCTCTCCCTCCGCTGACAAGAGCGCCTCGCAGAGCTCCGCGATGTCGCGCTTGTCGTTTCCATTTCTTTTGCGCCGATCAAAGAGGGACGAAATCACATCGCCCAAGACCGTGCCTCCATGCATCGCGCGCGTCCTCTTTGAGATTGCAATCAGGCGAGCGCCACCGTCTGCCCTGAAAGTCCGACGCTCACACTAAACCTGCCTTCGTTAATCATCCAGCGCCGCAACACATAGGCGCGCGCGCCGGTCTGGTGCATCGGGTCGGCCTCCGCCAGCGCCCGCGCGGCTTCAAAACTGTCGGCGCGATAGAGGATCATGCCCATCCCCTCCATCATCTCTCCGGCCTCATCTGAGAGGGGGCCGGCGAAGACAAGCGCACCCTCTTTTTCCAGTTGCGCCTGATAAGCCAGATGGTTCGGCAGCACTTCAGGCAGTGGCGGACCTTCGCCGGTCGGCGTCGAGACGACGCAGTAAAGCTCGAAGGCGAGCGATCCGCGCGCGCGCGCATGAGCAAGGTATTCCGACCATTTCGGCATAGCGGTTCTCCGGCAAAATAAATATCGATATTATTTGACACATAAGAAAATTGTCGTCAATATGACGGTACGAAGCGACGACTTTAGTGAATGAAATCCATGATTGGTTTGGCTGAGAGCAGTTCCGCTGCGGCGGACGGCGCGCGAAGGACATCCATCGCCGGCAGTCCCAATCTGAGAACGACAAAGATCGTATGAACGCGCACAGCGATGACATACGCGCCCACGCGCAGCAGACGGTGCGCGATTTGCGCGCGCGGGTCGGCCGTCTTGGCGATGACGAGATCGACCTGATCCTGCGACAGGCGCGCTCCCACTACGCCTGGACGGATCGACCGGTGCCGCGCAAGCTACTGGAGGCGATCTACGAGATTACGGCCGCCGGGCCGACCAGCATGAACTCCTGCCCCGCGCGGTTTGTTTTCGTGACCTCGGCGGAAGGAAAACAGCGGCTCGCCAAATCGTTGAAGCCGAAGAATGTCGACAAGATGATGGGGGCGCCTGTTACGGCGATCATCGCCCATGACGTCGAGTTTTGGCGCGAGCTTCCGTTCCTCTTTCCACATGAGGATCGCCGTCCGCATTTCGAAGGCAAGGCCGAACACAGCGAGGTCACCGCGTTCCGGAACGCGACCCTGCAGGGGGCCTATTTCATGATCGCCGCGCGCGCGCTGGGGCTGGATGTCGGCGCGATGTCCGGCTTCACCAACGAGATCGTCGATCAGGAGTTTTTCGCGGACACGACGTTGCGATCAAATTTTCTCTGCAACCTGGGCTACGCGGATGAAAGCGCATTGTTCCAAAGGTTGCCGCGCTTTCCGTTCGAGCGCGCATGCAGCTTCGCGTAGTCGCGGGGCCCCAGGCGACCAAAGTCAAACTGGCGCAAGTCAGGAAAGATCGGCGCTGACGCGTCGAACATAAGGGAGGATCGATATGACCAAACTGACGCGCAGGACCCTGATTGGTCTGGCGGCCGCCGCCTGTATCGCGGGTCCGGCTTCCGCCGCCGAGACGATCAACGTCACCGTCATCGACGGCTATCCGGCGAAGGCGATGTGGGTGAAGGAGTTCTCGGGCTTCTTCATTCCCGAGGTGGACAAGCGCCTTGCTGAAAAAGGCAACTACAAGATTGAGTGGCAGGAAAGCTATGGCGGCGCCATCGTCAAGCCAAAGGGCGTGCTGGAAGGGATCAAGCTGGGCCTCGGCGATATCGGCATCGTCACCACGATCTTTCACAGCTCGAAACTGCCCAGTCAGGCGATCTCGGCCGTCACGCCGTTCGTCTCGGCCGATGCCCGCGTGGTCGCCAAGGCCGTGGATGAGATCGCCAAGGAATTTCCGGCGATGCAAAGCGAGTTTGAGGCCCAGAACCAGGTTTATCTGGCCACCGGCGTCGCGCTCGACAGCTATCAGGTTTTCAGCCGCGACCCTATTTCGTCCCTCAAGGACATCGAGGGCGACAAGGTCGGCGCGGCTGGCATGAACATGCGCTATGTTGAGGGGATCGAAGGTGCGGCGGGCGTGCGCGGCGGTCTGACCGACTTCTACAACATGCTTCAGACCAAGGTCACGGAGCATGTGATCATCTGGCCCGAGGCCGCGAAAACCTTCAAGATCGCGGAGGTCGGACCCTATATGCTGAAGGCCGATATCGGCGCGGTGAACACCAAGACAGTGACCGTGAACAAGGATTTCTGGGACGGCTTGCCGGATGAGGTGAAAGACGTGCTCCTAGAAGTTGCGGTCGAGTATCGCGATCACATCGCGGGCGTCGCCATGGACCGCGCCGCCGCGAGCTTGAAAGCTTATGAGGACGCCGGCGGCACAGTCGTCGAAATGACCGCCGAAGACCGCGCCGAGTGGGCGAACTCCATGCCGAACATCTCGCAGGAATGGGCGAGCGGCCTCGATGAGAAGGGGATGCAGGGATCCGAGATGCTGCAGGCTTACATGGACAAGCTGAAAGCGGCCGATCAGACGCCGGTTCGCGATTGGGCCGCGGCCCTCGCGTCGAACTAGGCGCAGGGCGAGAGGGGCTGAGCGATGCGAGCCGCCGTCGCCAGCCTGGCCCGCGCGCTTCGCGCCATCGCCATTGCGGCCAATGTCGTCGGCACATTGGTCGTGCTGGTTCTGGTCGTCGTGCTGAACTACGACGTCGTGGCGAGGGGCGTCTTCAGCGCGCCGTTCAAAGGCGCGTTTGAAGTCATCCAGTTTTCCGTCGTGCTGATCGTGTTCCTGCAACTGCCCGACGTCGTCCGGGTCGGACGCCTTACGCGGTCCGACGGTTTCCTGATTTTGGTCAACCATCGAAACCCGAAAGTCGGCCGCCTCATGCAAATCGCGATCAATGCGGCGTCCTGCGTCTTCATGGTGCTGGTCGCCGTCGCGATCTGGCCTGAATTCATCGAGGCTTGGGAGCGTGACGACTTTTTCGGCGTGCCCGGCGTCTTCACCGCGCCCTGGTGGCCGGTCAAATTGTCCATCTTCTTCAGCGCGTCGCTCTGCGCGGCGTTCTTCGCGCTCAAGGCGGCGCTGGGTGAGGACATAACGAGAGACGGCGGCGCATGACCCCTTTTGAGATCGGCCTTATCTCGCTCGTCGCCATCGTCTTCCTGATTTATTTCGGGCTCTACATCCCGATCGCGTTGGGTCTGGTGAGCTTCGTGTCGATCTGGCTGATGCGTGACAATTTTCAGCTGGCGCTGAACCTCTTGAAGATCGCGATCGGCGACAGCGTAATGGAGTACGCTTTCGCGACGATCCCGCTTTTCACCTTTATGGGGCTGATCGTGTCGAAGGCCGGGCTCGGGACCGACATTTACGAGGTGATGAACTCCAGTTTCCGGCGCATCGCGGGCGGTCTTGGCATGGCGACCGTGGGCGCAAACGCAGTGTTCGCCGCCGTTACGGGGTCGTCGATCGCGTCGGCCTCGGTATTCTCAAAAGTCTCGGTCCCGGCGATGCTGAAATACGACTACAGACCCCGCTTTGCGGTTGGCGTGGTCGCCGGGTCCTCGGTTCTCGGCATGATCATTCCTCCGTCCGCCATGCTGATCATCTATGCTTTCGTAGCTGAGCAATCGGTGGCCGAGATGTTCCTGGCCGGCGTCGTGCCCGGGATCATCCTCGCTTTTTTCTACATCGTCTCCATCGGCTTGATGGGCCGGTTCACGCCCGGCTTCGTCGGCGGCAAGCCCTATGAAGGCGACGTGTTGAGCTGGCGAGAGATTTTCGCCAAGAGCGCGCCGATCGTACTGCTGATCACGGTGGTTCTGGGCGGGATCTATACCGGCTGGCTGACGGCGGTGGAGGCTGGCGCGGCGGGGGCCTTTGTCGGCCTTCTGATCGCGGTCGCCCGCCGCCGCATGACCTTGCGCGGCTTTTGGGAGGCGATGGTCGAGACCGGGCATATCACCGCCGCGATCCTGTTCCTGATCACCGCCGCATCTATTTACAGCCGGATGCTGGGGCTGGCCGGGCTGCCCAACGCGCTCAGTGATTTTCTGGAGGCCAATCAGTTCGGCTTCGTCTGGGTGATGGTGCTCTATGTGGTGCTGATGTTGTTTGCGGGAACGCTGCTCGACACAGCCTCCATCATCCTGATCATCGCGCCGCTGTTCCTGCCGCTGATGGAGCAGATGGGGATGAGCCTTGTCTGGTTCGGCATCGTCACCGTCATCGTGGCGGAGATCGGATTGCTGACGCCGCCGCTGGGCCTGTCCTGCTTCGCCATCAAGGCGACGCTCAACGATCCGCGCATCAGCCTGAAGGATGTGTTTTTGGGCGCGCTGCCGTTCGCCGCGGTGATGTTGATCGTTCTAATCCTGTTGATCAGTTTTCCCGATCTCAGCCTCGTCATGACCAGATAGCGGAGCCATATTATGCGCAACGTGACCAAAGAGAATATCACCGACGTCTTCATGGGGTATCTGGGCGAGGATACCGATCCGCGCTTGTTGGAGGTCATGGGCGGCCTCGTCCGGCATCTCCACGCCTTCGCCAAAGAGGTGAACCTGACCCACGAGGAGTGGAATGTCGGCCTCCGCTTTCTGGAGCGCGCGGGCGAGATCTCAGACGCGGAACGTCATGAGTTCATTCTTCTGTCCGACGTGCTGGGCTTGTCGTCGCTCGTCGATATGATCAACAACCGGCCGGAGGGCACCTCCTCGTCCTGTCTGGGTCCGTTCCACATTTCCGGCTCGCCGCCACTGGCCGTGGGCGGCGACATGCGCCGGTATTTCGACGCGCCGGTGGTGCTGGTCGAAGGCGTCGTCAAGGACCCGCAGGGCGATCCGATTCCCGGCGCCACGCTCGACATTTGGCAAACAGCGCCCAATGGCATGTATTCCAGCCAGGACCCGGATCAGGACACCTATTCCTTCCACGGTTTGCAGACCGTCGGGCCGGACGGGCGCTACGCGTTCACCACCGTCAAGCCGGTCGAATACACGGTGCCGTCAGACGGACCTGTGGGCGATATCCTGCGGGCTTGCGGGCGGCACCCATGGCGGCCCTCGCACCTGCATTTCATCGCCGAGGCGGAGGGATTTCGCCCGCTCGTGACAGAGGTCTTCCCCGAGGACGATCTCTATCTTGATCAGGATACGGTGTTCGGCGTGCGCGAGGATCTGGTCATGCGCTATGAGCCTCAACCAGCGGGTACGTTCCCGGCGGAGGGGTTCGAGCTTTCCGGCAAAGTCGACGAGCCATGGAGCAAGGTGGAGTTTGATCTGGTTCTGACGCCGAAGGCCTAGTCGGCCCCTGCTTCACCTTCATCGCCCGCAGCGCCAAGAAACCGCCCCGTGCGGTCATAATGATCGATCAGCAGCTTGACCGCGCGGTCCGCGTCCCGGTCGAGCGCGGCCTCGACGATCGCGGCGTGCTCCGCCGAAACGTCGCGCGAGGCGTAGCCTTCGGTGGCGGCCGCCAGGAACCGGTAGCGCACATTGAGGTCGTAGAGTTCCTGACAATATCTGAGAACGATCTCAGACCCGCAGGCTGAGATTAGCGTCATGTGAAACTCTTTGTGCCGGTTCTCCCAAGCGCCGGGCGCGAATGGGTCCTGCGCAGCCTGCCGGTCGGTCCGGCCCAGCCGGTGATGCGCCAGAACAAGCGCCTCTTCCCACTCCTGATCGCCGTTCTGGACGGCCTCTTTCAAAGCCCGCCCCTCCAGCCAGCATCGCGTGCGAAGAATATCCGCGAAATACGCGTCATCGGCTGGCGCGACGCGAAAGCCGCGCTGGTCCAGCCTTTCCACCAACCTGACCGAGGTGAGAAGGCTGAGCGCCTCTCGAATGGGCGTCGCGCCCACGCCGAGTTGCTCGCGCAGGTCCTCAATCTTCAGTTTTTCCCCGGGCTTGCGTTCTCCAACGAGGATGGAGCGCCGAAGCTCCTCGGTGACGCGGCTGGTCGCCGAAAGCGGCGAGGTTGACGACGAAGATTCTTCAACAATCGTGTTCATAAGGAAAAAATATCGATATTTAATCGGAGCGGCAAGATAAATGCACCGGGATCAACACGATGTGAGGCCAATGCGGCCTGCCTTAACCCTCCAATCAATTTAGATCAATCTGGATCAATGATGCTTTTCGATGCGAATTTGCTTGTAATAAATTATTGATCGCACATAATCGCCACAGAACTCGTAAATTGGTCAACCAATTTTGGAGAGCGAGGGTGCTGACACGCCCCAAAACCACCGAGCAAGCCGCAGCGGTCGAGGCGCTTCGCGAATTCATCGCAGAGGGCGGCTATGAGCCCGGCGATCGACTGCCGCCGGAGCGCGAGCTGATCGAACGGCTGGGCGTCAGCCGCACCAATCTTCGTAAGGCGCTGGACGGGTTCGAACGCGACGGCCTGATCTGGCGGCATGTCGGCAAGGGAACGTTTCTGGCAAGCCAGGAACCGGAAGGCGTCGGCGGCGACCTGCAGGAGCTCTGCCGCGAGCTTAGCCCGATCAAAATGATGCGCGCGCGCGCCTGCATCGAGTCGGCCATCGCCCGCGAGGCGGCGGTGAACGCCTCCAACGGCGCGATCCAGAACCTGATGGAGACAAAAGATCAGGCGCTTCACGCGGCCAGCTGGGATGAGTACGAACATTACGACGGCCGCTTTCATTGCGCCGTCGCGGAGGCGACGGACAATCCACTGCTGCTGACATTGTTCGTACAGTTGAACCTCGTCCGGCGCGCAGTGGCGGTGAACAGCATCGTGCGCGGCACCCAGCGCCCCCCTGAAGACCACAAGAGCTTCGCCGAGCATGAGCGGATCGCAACCGCGATCGAGGCGCGCGATCCGGCGGAGGCATATGACGCCATGCGCGCGCATCTTGGCTCGGTCTCGGTGCGGTTGTTCGAGGAGTTATGAGCCGTCGTCCGAAACAGGCGCGGGCGACCGGCTGACGTCCAATAAACCAATAAAAAGCATACAATCTAGGGAGGATGGTAATGCGAAAACTACTGAAAGCTTGCTGGACGATGGCGGCGGCGATTCCGTTCGTCATCGGCCTTTCGACGCCAATGGCGAAGGCGGACACGATCCGCATCGCGCTGGCTGAGACGCCATCGGATGAGCTGGCGGCGTTCTTCGTCGCTCTGGACCGGGCCAAGGCCAATGGCCTCGACTATGAATGGACGGCGTTCTCAGACGAGGAACTGGCGATCCAAGCGGTTCTGAGCGGCCAAATGGATATCGGTTTCGGCACGCCCTATGCGGCGATGCAGAAATCGAAAGCCCCTCTGCGCATCATCTTTCAGCTCTCAAAGCTGAAATTCTTCCCGGTGACCACGAAGAAATACAGCACCCTCAAGGATCTCGATGGAGAGCCGATCCTTCTGCATTCCCGGGGCGGCGGCACGGACTCGATCGCCAATGTGATTGAGACCAAGGAAGGCATTACGTTTGGAGAGCGGTCTTACGTGCCGGGATCGGCCAACCGCGTCGCGGCGCTGATCGCCGGACAGGCGGACGCGACGATCATCGATCTTTCCAACAAGAACAAGATCATGCGGACCAATGGCGACGAGTTCAACGTGCTGCCGATGTTCGATGTCGAGGCCAGCGACGAAGCTCTGTTCGCCAATCTCGACTGGATCAAGGCCAACGCCGACGACGTGCAGATCTTCGTCAACGCGCTGCACAGCGTCTGGAGCGACATGAACAAAGACCCCACCATGATCAGCAAGGAAACCGACCCCGACGGTCCGATCGGCCAGTTGCCGAAGGAGATTCTGGCCGAGTTGGACGGGTTCTACACCGACGCCGTTGAAGGCGGGCTCTATGACCCCGATGGCGGCGGACGCAAGGCGGCGACCGCCGATCTGGAGTGGTACAGCCAGTCCGGGCAGCTCGAGGGGGATCCCTCCACGCTGAACATGGAGGACTTCTGGTATCTCGCGCCGCTGGACGCGGTGGCGAAGTAGAGCCGACCTAAGAAACCGGTCCGCCCGTCGCCCCATCCGGGCCGGGCGGACCCTTGGTAGTTGCGGATGAGACGACCATGATCAGCCGATCACTCGCCCTGAAGATTCTGTCCAGCCTCACCATATTTGGCGCGTGGGAGATCGCGGGCCGCATACCGGTCAGCTACGCGTTTCCGACCTTTCTGGAATCGATGTCCGCCTTAGTCGGCATGTTCATGGACGGCACGCTGTTCGCCGCATATGGCGAAACCCTGAAGCCGCTGGTTGTCGGGGTGGCGATCTCCGCCTTTCTCGGCATTGGCGTCGGCCTCTGGGTGGGCCTCAGCGAGAAGTTCGACTGGCTGGTCTCGCCCATCTTCATCGTAGCGCAATCAGCGCCCCTGGCGGCGCTGATCCCGCTTCTGGTGATGGCCTACGGGATCGGACTCACGTCGAAAGTCTTCGTGGTCTGCATCATGGCCATGCCGGTCATCGTGCTGAACACCGCCGGCGCGGTGCGCAATACCCCCAGTTCGATCAAAGAAATGTGCCGATCGTTTCTGGGAAGCGAGCGCGACATCATCCTGAAGATCATCCTGCCCGCCGCCTCGCCGATCATCTTTTCCGGGCTGCGGCTGGGCATCTCGGCGGGCTTCATCGGAGCGATCCTCGCCGAACTGAAGATCACGCCTACGGGCGTCGGCGACATCATCTCCTACAGCCGCTCGGTCGCGGACTATCCCAGCATGTATGCGGCCATCTTCTCGATCATCCTGCTGGCGGTTCTCTTTCTGAACCTTGTCGAGAAGATCGAAGGCCTCCTGTTCGAAGGGAATAATCGTGGATATGCTTCAGACTAATCTCAAACCTGAAGAGGCGAGCGCGCCCGCGATCGACTACGCTGTCACGACCCGGAATATCTCGAAGAATTATGGCGAGGTCGAAGCGCTGAAAGATCTCACGCTTGAGTTTCCGCGCGGTCAGCTGACCTCTCTGCTGGGCCCGTCCGGCTGCGGCAAGACCACGCTTCTGAAGATCATCGCCGGACTGCTGGAACCGACCTCAGGCGAGGTGGTGGTCAACGGCAAGCCGGTGACCGGGCCCGGTCCGAACCGAGCGTTCGTCTTTCAGGATTTCGCACTACTGCCCTGGGCCAGCGTGATCCGCAATGTCGCCTTTGGGCTGGAGCTGCGGGGCGTCGCCAAATCAGAGCGGGAGGCCATCGCCGAGAAGTATATCTCCGCCGTAGGCCTGTCCGGGTTCGAGAAAAGCTTTCCGCATGAATTGTCGGGCGGCATGCGCCAGCGCGTCGGGCTCGCGCGCGCACTGGCGGTCGATGCGAAGGTCCTGCTGATGGATGAGCCGTTCTCAGCGGTGGATGAGCAGACCCGGCGCAAGTTTCAGGAGGATCTTCTGGGACTCGTTCAAAATGAGAACAAGACCTTCATCTTCGTCACCCACTCGATTGAGGAGGCGGTCTACGTCTCCGACCAGATCGCCATCCTGTTGCCGCGGCCGAGCCGTGTTTCCGAGATCATCCGGCCGACCGGGTTGCGCGAAAAGGATGCGGAAAAGCTCCGCCGCGATCCGGAATATCTCGACATAGTCGACCGGATCTGGGCCTCTCTGCGCAACTATGTCGAATAGGGGGCGGCGATGACGCTGTTCGGATACAGACTGCCGGGAATGTCCTCGCTGATCCTGTGGGGGCTGGTTTGGGAAGCGATCGGTCAGGTCGGCGTGACATTTTTCATTCCTCCGCTCTCGGAGGTGATCGCGACGCTCTTCGAAGTGATCGGCTCGCCCGCCTTCGTCAAGGCGATGACCGAGACGGCGCAGGCGTTCATCATGGGCGTTTTCTTCGCCATTTCCATCGGCATTCCCGTCGGGATCCTGATGGGCAAGAGCCGCCTGATCGACGAATTGCTGCTGCCTTGGGTGAACATCTTCCTCAGCGCACCGCTCACTGCGCTGGTGCCGGTGCTGATGGTGCTTTTCGGCTTCGGCATGAAGGCGATCGTCATCACCACGACGCTGTTCGCGATCTGGATCATCATCCTGAACGCGCGCGCCGGGGTCATGCAGATCAACCGATCACTCGTGGAGATGGCGCGCTCGTTCGGCGCCTCGCCGCTGGACGCTTTTCTCAAGATCTATTTTTGGGCGGCTCTGCCGGAAATTCTGGGGGGCGTTCGGATAGGCGTCATTCGCGCGGTGAAAGGCGTGATCATCGGCCAGTTGCTGATCTCGATCGTCGGTTTCGGCGCGCTTTTCGAACTCTACACCGCGAATTTCCTGATGGCGCATTTCTGGGCCGTGCTTATTGTGTTGTTTGCGATGGCCTTCACCATCTCGGAGTTTCTCGCTTATCTTGAGCGCCGCGTGTCCTTCTACGCAGCTAAACGTTAATCCCCACGGAGAACGCAGAGATGAACCACACGGTGGCGAGCCTGATCGCCGATCACCGCGCGGATGCGCTGGCGATTGGCGCGCCGGGACGAGATTGGCTGACCTATGGCGGGTTGCGCGAACAAAGCCACGCGACCGCCGACGCGCTGCACGGGTTTGGCGTCGGGCGAGGCGACCGGGTTGCGATCGTGCTGCCGAACGGACCTGAGATGGCCTCGGCCTTCCTGACGATCGCGCAAGTCGCGACGACCGCGCCGCTCAATCCCGCCTATCAGGAGGACGAGTACGCGTTCTATCTGGAGGATCTCAAGGCGAAGGCGCTGGTTGTCGCGGCAGATTACGACGGCCCGGCGCTGCGCGCGGCGGCGAAGCTCGACCTTGGCGTGATCCGGCTGTCCTTTGACCCGAGCGCGCCTGCCGGGACTTTTGCGCTGACGGCGGAGGCGACCTTCGGCGAGGCGGACAGAGCGCCGCCAGCGCCAGAGGACGTCGCGCTGATCCTACATACATCCGGCACCACATCGCGCCCAAAGATCGTGCCGTTGCTGCAATCGAATGTCGCGGTCTCGGCCGGGAATATCCTGCGCTCGCTAACGCTAACCGCCGAAGATCGCTCGCTCAACATCATGCCGCTCTTTCACATCCACGGGCTGATCGCCTCTCTCTCCGCTTCAATGGCAGCGGGGGCGTCAGTCTGCTGCGCTCCGGGCTTCAACGCGCTGCAGTTCTTTGGCTGGATGGAGGAGACGCGCCCGACCTGGGTGACGGCGGTGCCGACCATGCATCAGGCGAATCTGGCGCGCGCCAAGCGTAATCTGGCGATCATCGAAAAGGCGCGCCTGCGTTTCCTGCGATCCTCTTCAGCCTCGCTGCCAGCGCCTGTGATGATGGAGTTGGTGGAGACCTTCGGCGTGCCGGTGGTCGAAGCCTATGGCATGACCGAGGCGACGCATCAGATGTGCTCGAACCCGATCGAGCCGGGCCGGCAGAAGCCGGGCGCGGTGGGGCTGGAGGCTGGTCCAAAGGTTCGAATTGCGCATGAGGCCGACGACCGCATCCTCGATCCGGGCGCGACCGGCGAGATCGTGATTTCAGGTCCCAACGTGACCCCCGCCTATGAGGGGAACGCAGAGGCCAACGCCAAGAGTTTCTTCATGGCGGATGGCGAGCGCTGGTTCCGCACCGGCGATCAGGGCGCGTTCGATGGGGAAGGCTATCTCAGCCTGACCGGCCGGCTGAAAGAGATCATCAATCGCGGCGGCGAGAAGGTGAGCCCGCTGGAAGTCGATGCTGCGCTTCTGGAGCACCCAGACATCCGGCAGGCCGTCACATTCGCTTTGCCGCATCCCAAGCTGGGCGAGGAGATCGCCGCAGCGGTGGTTCTGGACGAAGGCGCAGAGACCGACGAGCGCGCGGTTCGCGACTACGCCGCCAGCCGCTTGGCCCGCTTCAAGGTTCCGGCCAAAGTGCTGATCCTGGAAGAGATCCCCAAGGGCGCGACCGGCAAGATCCAACGCATTGGCCTGGCGGAGAAGCTGGGTCTTGTTGAGACGGCCTGAGGGGACGACGCGGTGAAGATCTGCATTTTCGGGGCGGGCGCCATTGGCGGCTTCATGGGCGCCAAACTGGCGGCTGCGGGCGCCGATGTCAGTCTGGTGGCGCGCGGCCCTCATCTGGCCGCGATGCGAATGAACGGGCTGACAGTGGTCGAGGAAGACGGCGCGCGCACGAATGTCCCGGTCACCGCGTCCGACAACCCGGCGGATCTGGGCCCGCAGGACTATGTCGTCATCACGCTCAAGGCGCATTCGGTTCCTCCGGTCGTGGATCAGATGCAGCCGCTGCTCGGCGCGCAGACCACCGTCGTCAGCGGCGTGAACGGCGTGCCGTGGTGGTATTTTCACAAGATCGGCGGGGAGCTGGAGGGCGCACGCCTCGCCTCGGTCGATCCCGGAAACGCGCAATGGGACGGGTTCGGGCCGGATCGGGTGCTCGGCTGCGTGGTGTACCCTGCGGCGGAGATCGTCGAACCCGGCGTGATCAAACATGTCGAGGGCAACCGCTTTTCGCTGGGCGAGCCGGATGGGAGCAAGTCCGAACGCGCCGTGACGCTGTCGCAGGCGTTGAGCGCGGCGGGGCTACGGGCGCCGGTGCGGCCGCGCCTGCGCGACGAGATTTGGGTCAAACTGTGGGGCAACCTGTCGTTCAACCCGATATCGGCGCTGACCCATGCGACGCTGGATGTGCTCTGCACAGATCCCGGCACGCGGTCGGTGGCGCGGGGTATGATGTTGGAGGCGCAGGAGATCGGCGAAAAGCTGGGGGTGAAATTTCCCATCGACGTAGAGCGCCGGATCGATGGCGGCGCGGCGGTCGGGGCGCACCGCACCTCCATGTTGCAAGACCTTGATCTGGGCCGACCGATGGAGATCGACGCGCTGGTCTCTTCGGTGCAGGAGCTTGGGCGCCTGACGGAAACGCCGACGCCGATCATCGACGCCGTGCTGGCGCTGGTGCAGCTCCGCGCAAGGGTCGCAGGGCTTTACTAGGTCCACGCCGGAGTGGCGCGGGCGCAAGCGATAGCGCAGAGTTCCGTCAGCGCGGCGGGCGGAAGGACGACAGGCATGATCACCGACAATCAGGACCTGATGCAAAGCATTCGCGACCGTTTCGCGCATGTGGAGGCATGTCCCAAAGCGGGCAAGCGAATTTTCTTCGAGAACGCTGGCGGCGCGTTGACGCTCAAATCTGTCGTTGAAACCTCCACGCGCTTTTCGGCGATCCCTGACAACCAGGGCCGCGACAATGAAATGGCCCATGACCTGGTCGCAACGATCGACAGGGCCAAGCGCGACATGCGGGTCTTCTTCAATGCGCCTTACGGGGACATCTTTGTGGGCGAGAGTGGGACGGAACTGCTGTTCCGGCTGATCATGAACGCGATCCTCGGCGCTGAATCAGACGGCGTCGTTCTGGGCTCGACGCTCGAACATCCCGCAACGCGAAGCGCGTGCGCGCGCTGGTCCCAGGTGGCGAACAAACCCTATATCCAGGTCGCCCATAATAATCAGACCGGTTGCGTCACTGCGGAGGACTACAAACCGCATCTGCGCCCCGATATTCGCGTGGCCACGATTCTTCACACCTCGCCCGTCACGGGCATGGGGGTGGACGTGGCGGCGGTCGCCAATGCGATCCGAAACGTCGCGCCCGACGCCTTCATCATCGTCGACGGGATCCAGCATGCGAGCCACGGACAGATCGATATCGAGAGCTATGATGTAGATGGATACGTGATTTCGCCCTACAAAGTTTTCTCGCGGCACGGCTACGGCGTGGCCTGGACGTCGCCCAAATTGAACGCGCTTCCCCATGACGCGCTTCTGGGCGGGCCGGACGGGAACTGGGAGCTTGGCACGCGCGACACCGGCGCTTACGCCACGATGTCGGATGTCGTGGGGTATTTCGACTGGCTGGGCAGCCAGGTTTCGAACGCCTCTGATCGCCGCGCCCGGATCGAGGCGGCGGGCGCGGCCATTCACGCGCATGAAATGCGCCTGACCGACGCGATGATACATGGCGCGGGCAACCTCGCCGGATTGGCCGATCTGCCCCGCGTGACGATTATCGGGGGCGCGGACAACCCTGCGCGCGAAGGATTGGTCACGATCGCCCTCGACGGCATGGACGCCCCCGATGTCGTAAGCGCTCTGCGCGCGCGCGGCATTCGCACCCACACGCGCAAGGATGATCACTATTCCGGCAATATCCTGAATCCGCTGGGATTGCCCGTGGCGGTGCGCGTGTCGCTATGCCACTACAATACGATCGGCGAAGTCACGGCCTTTCTCGCCGCCATGCGTGAGATCACGGATGAGAGCGACCGGTGATCGCGGTCCGACCAGCGAATTACTGGCTCCCGTTCAGCAAGTGGTCTGCGAACAAATAGCTGCGGCGGCAATAGAACAGGACCCTTCTTTCAATAACAGACAGGCCCGCCGCGTGCTCGAAAAGGCGTGAGTTCCCTCCCCGCCTCGAAATGCGTCGTTCCGACAGAGTCCGGCTGTGAGTCTTACGGCCGCTGGACACCACGCGTATTGAGGAAAATGCGATAGATCGAGGTTGACGCAGTGATGTAGAGCCACGCCTTTTGCGGCCCGCCGAAGCAGACATTAGAGACGACTTCGGGTACGAGGACCTTGCCCATCAACTCGCCGTTCGGAGAGATGCAGTGCACGCCGTCGGCGGCGCTGCTCCAGATATTTCCGTCCTGATCCAGCCGAAAGCCGTCGCTGACGCCCGCGTCGACTTTGAAGAACTCGGCGCCGCCCGACAGGGTCCGGCCGTCAGATCCAACATCAAACACCCGGATATGCTGTTTGGCGTCAGGGTCTCCAACCGCCCCCGTATCAGCCACGTAGAGTTTGGTCTCATCAGGAGAAAACGCCAATCCATTCGGCCCGCCAAAGTCGGTCAGCATCGCTTCGACATCTCCGGTCTCCGGATCGATGCGATAGACCTGACAGGGGAGTTCCTGAGGCGCGATGACCCCCTCATAGTCGAACTTGATGCCGTAATGCGGGTCCGAGAACCAGATCGAGCCATCCGACTTCACGATCACATCATTCGGGGAGTTTAGCCTCTTGCCGTCAAAGCTTTCCGCCAGCGTCGTGATCGCGCCGTCATGTTCGGTGCGCGTGACCGAGCGCGTGCCATGTTGGCAGGACACCAGCCGCCCCTCGCGATCGCGCGTGTGGCCGTTGGAGAAATTCGATGGCTGGCGATAGATGCTCAGATGCCCCTCCCCCAGCCCGCTTGGCGGCGTCCAACGTAGAATTCGGTTGTTGGGAATATCTGAGAACAGGAAACACCCCGCGTCGCCGAACCAGACCGGCCCCTCGACCCAGCGAAACCCCGTCGCCAATCGCTCGAGCGGCGCATTGTGCAGAATGAAATCTGCATATTCCGGCGCATTGACGACAATGTTGTCCATATGGACCGCCTCCCTCAATCCGACATCAACACCGGCGCATCGTCCGCCAATTGCACGACCGCGCAGACGTCAGGCTCCTTAAACGTCTCCAGCGTACGGGTGATCTCCAGCGTATCAAGGTCGACATAGTGCAGCTTATTGTCGTCGATCGACAGGAACGCGATATCCATCGCCTCGTCGAAGCAGATGGCGATCGGGGGCGCGCTGACATCAAACCGGCCCACATAGTCCAGCGACGTATCGTCGAACACGCTGACATTGTTGGCGCCATAATTGATGGTCATCAACCGCTTGCGCCTGGTGTCGTGGAACACCCGGACAGGGTCGCCGGGACAGGCCACTTCGGCGATGACTTTGAGCGTTTCGGTGTCGATGGCCGCAAGCGTCTCGCTGATGCGCGTCGTGATATAAAGAACCTTCTCGTCCGCGCGTAAAAGGCGGCCCTCTGGCTTCTCGCCCGTTTCAACTTTGACCGGTTTTTGCGATGGATCGTAGGGATCGAACAGCGTGACGTCGTTGCTGTCTAGGTTCATCGAATAGGCCTTGCGGCCATCGCCGGTCACAGCGAAGAGGTGCGATTTTCGACCGCCAGTCGGCGCCTCACGATCATGAGGTCCCGTCTGATCCGGGTGATCCCACACCAGCAGCTTCGCAGAGCCCTCCGACAGGACATAAAGCCGGTCCTGCGCGTCCACCCCAACGCCGTGCGGCCGATTGTTGTCGGGCCCAAGGTCAAGCGTATGGGTGATTTCTCCGCGCGCCACATCCAGCGCGAGCACGGTGTGGCCGCCTTTGTCGGGGCTACCGGAGTTGATCACGCCGTAATGGCCGATATAGGCGGTGGTCTTCGTGGAATTCAGCACAAACTCGTGCGGATATTCAGGAAGCGACACCGTGAACAACCGGTCTCCGGTCTTGGTGTCGTAATATGACAGGCAGTCGGACGCCTTTTCGATCAGCAAGAGAACTTCGCGCATGCCACTGCCCCTATAGCTTGGAAACGTTTGGTTCAGGCATCTGGACGGAGACGACCGGATTGCGCAGCGGGCGGCCCAGCTGCGGGCAATCGATCTCCATGACGTCATTGTCCTGCAGCACGACCCCATCGGCGAAACTCAGGGTCGCCGTCCCGTAGACATGCACATGCACCTGTCCCGGCTGGCGAAACAGCGGGTACTTGAAATGGTGATGCTCCAGATTGGCCAGCGTGTGGGTCATGTTGTCTTCGCCGGAGACAAATGGCTTCTCCCAAAGCACCGCGCCGTCGCGATAGATCCGGCTCATCCCCTGCACATCCGACGGCAGGTCGCCGACATAGAGTTCAGGGCCAAGCCCGCAAACCCGCAGCTTGGAATGCGCCAGGAACAGATAATTCACCCGCTCCATCACATGATCCGACATCTCATTGGCCAGCGCATAGCCCAACCGGTGCGGCTGGCCGTCATCGCCGATGATGTAGATGCCCGCGATCTCCGGCTCCTCGCCCATGTCATCCGCCCAATGCGGACTTTCCATCGGCTGGCCGCACGCCCGCAGGATCGATCCATCGCCCTTCCAGAACCATTCCGGTTGCACGCCGACTTCGCCCGGGGCGGGTTTGCCGCCCTCGATTCCCATTTTGAAGATCTTCATCGAGTCCGACAGCTCCGCCTCATCGCCAGCAACCTTGGCGTGCATCGCATCGCGGGTCTCAATGCTGCCGGTATGGGTCAGACCTGTGCCGGTGACTTGGATACGGGACGGATCCGGCAGATCGATCGGCGGCAACAGCCGATTGTCGGCGGCCACCTGATCATAGGACAGGTCGCCGGACACGCCAGCGGCCTCCACCGCCTCAGCCAGCGTTTGCCCCGCGGCGATCGCCGCCGACGCCAGTTCGGCGGTGCTCCGCACATCCTTCAGTACCTTAAGGGTGTCTCCGTCGACGCGGGCGACCGCCCGGTCCCCGGCGTCGGTTTTGAGTTGGACGAGACGCATGTTGCGCTCCCTTTCGATCAGATGGCTTCGGGCAAAAGCGAGGCCGGGATGTCCTGATAACAAACCGGACGCAGGAAACGACGGATCGACAGCGTGCCGACCGAGGTCGCGCCGAAATTGGTTGAGGCCGGGTACGGCCCGCCATGCACCATGGAGTCGCATACCTCGACGCCGGTCGGGAACCCATTAGCGATCAGGCGGCCCGCCTTGCGCTCAATCAAAGGCACAAGACCGCGGGCGGCGTCAGCATCAGCGTCGTCCATATGCACCGTGCAGGTCAGCTGGCCCTCGATCGCGCGCGCGACGGCGTACATTTGCGCCATGTCGCGCACTCGCACCACGATGCCCAGCGGACCAAAAACCTCTTCCTGCAGCTCCTTGTTCGCGAGCCAATCGTCGCCAGAGACCTGATAGAGATAAGGCGCAGCGTTCCGCGCATCGCAGGAGGAACCCATGATCTCGGTCACGCCAGCGCCCGCGGCGATGCGCGTGACCCCGTCCCGATACGCCTGCGCGATGCCGTCGGTGAGCATGGTTTGCTCCGCCACCTGCGCGAGCGCCTGCTGCGCCGTTTCGGCGAAGGCGTCCGCCTCCGCCCCGTCCGGCGCAACGGCGATGCCCGGGTTGGTGCAGAACTGCCCGGCGCCCATGGTCAGCGACCCGGCCCATCCATTGGCGATCGCGGCGCCGCGCGCTTTCAGCGCCTCGGGCAGCAGGAACATCGGATTGACCGAGCCCAGCTCGCCGAAGAACGGGACTGGGTCCGGGCGTTGAGCGCAAAGATCGAAGAGCGCGCGACCGCCATAAAGCGACCCTGTGAATCCAACCGCATTGATCAGAGGGTGCTGCACCAGACGTGCGCCCACGTCGCGATTGCCGCCCTGAACCAGAGAAAAGACGCCCGCAGGCATGCCGGTCGACTTGATCGCCGCCTCAATCGCTTGCGCGACGATCTCACTGGTGCCGGGATGGGCGGAGTGGCCTTTGACCACGACGGGACAACCGGCGGCTAGAGCCGCCGCCGTGTCGCCGCCAGCCACCGAGAACGCCAATGGGAAGTTTGAAGCGCCAAATACAGCGACCGGCCCGATGGGGCGCTGAATCATGCGCAGGTCGGCGCGCGGCAGCGGCGCACGATCCGGCAGCGCGGGATCATGGCGCAGATCCAGATACACGCCCGCCTCGATATGGTCGGCGAACAAGCGCAATTGCCCGACCGTGCGGCCGCGCTCGCCCTGCAGCCGCGCCTCGGGCAGCCCGGTTTCCTGCGTGCCGATTTCCGTGACAGCCTCGCCGCGCGTATCGATCTCATCCGCAATCGCGCGTAGGAACGCCGCGCGATCCGTCCGGCTGCTCCATCCGTAGGACAAGAAGGCTTCCTCCGCAGCCTCCGCCGCCGCGTCCACATGGGCGGGCGTCCCGATCGCGAAATCCCGGGACGGCCCATGGGCAGGGTCGGAGGCAAAATGCGCGTCATCCTCGACCCACTCACCTGCAATCAGGTGCTTTCCGTTTAATTCCAAAGGCATAAGCCTCTCCTGTCAAAGGTATTCAAACCGTTTCGCGCTCGCTTTCGACGCCATCCGTCGCTTTGCGATTGCTGGCCATGTTCAGGCACATGGTGAACGCGTTTTGCGTGGGCACGACATTCGCCTTGTTCTGTCCGGCAATGTCGAACGCGGTGCCATGGGCGGGCGTGGTGATCGGCACGGGCAGTCCGGCCAGAACCGACACGCCGCGATCAAATCCCAGCAGCTTGATCGCGATCTGGCCCTGGTCGTGATACATCGTGACCACGGCGTCATATTCGCCGTCGCGCACCTTCAGCCACAGCGTGTCGGCCGGCAAAGGCCCGACGCAATTGACTTGTTTCTGCTGTGCTTTCTCGACCGCCGGGCGGATCACGCGGATTTCTTCGTCTCCCATCAGACCGCCGTCGCCCGCATGCGGATTATAGGCCGCGACGACGATGCGCGGGCGTTCGTAGCCTGCGGATTTCAGCGTGCGATCCGCCAGATGGATGCTCTCCTCGATCCGCTCAATGCTCAGCAGCTCCGGCACGTCCTTCATCGCCACATGGCTGGTGACGCGCCCGTTCCACATGCCATGGGCCACGTTAAACTCGCTGGCCCGCGTCGTGAGCTTGAAGAACTCCCGCGCATATCCCAGCTCGTCGGTGAAGTCGTTGCCGCCAAGATGCATGCATTCCTTGTTGAACGGCATGAAGACGATGCCGTCCGCAACACCGTCGCGAGACAACTCCAACGCGCGGCGCAGGCCGGAAATCGAGGATGCGCCGCCCTCGGCGGAGACATTTGCGACCTCGACTTCGGCGATGCCCTCGACGGGCATGTCGAGATGCAGGATCTCCCCTTCGGCAACGTCCACCGGCGCGTCGAGCGGCGCATGTCGGACGCCCTTAATCTCTTCGCCCACCTGCGCTTCGCCACGCGCAAAGATCGCTGGGTTGCCTATGACGACCAATTTGGCCTGCTCCCGCACGCCATCCTGCGAAAGCAGCTTGATCAGCAATTCAGGACCGATGCCCGCCGGATCACCCTGAATCAGGACAAGCGTCTTTCGATCATCAAATGGAGGAGGGACTGTCATGTCAGTGCTTTCATTTCGAACTGGAGAGGGCCGCCGTGATGTTGACGACTGTTGTTTCGAGATGCCGCCGCATCTGCAGGGCGGTCTCTTTCGCGTCCCGATTTTTCAGGGCGGCGACGATATCGATATGCTGCCCGAGCGTGCTGTCCCGTTCGCCGCGCCGCTTCGACGAAATATAGCGGGCGCGCCAGAGACGAGCGTTGTACTGGGCGTGGGTGGCGATCAGCGGCGCGTTGCGGGACGACAGGATGATCTTGCGATGAAAATCCATGTCCCAACGAAAATAAGTCAGCGGATTGGTCTTGGGCGTCGCCGCGTTCATCTTGTCGCAGAGCTTTGAGATCTCAGCGATTTCCTTGTCGGTCGCCTCCGAGCACGCCAGTTCTCCGGCAAGCGCCTCCAGCGCCCCCAACACCTTGAGATTTTGCTGCAATTCCTCAATTGACGGGTCCGCCACTCGCGGACGCCGGGTGGGGCCGTACTCGATCAGACCCTCGTTTTCCAGAACCCGAACGGCTTCCTTCAATGGGGTACGGCTGATCCCCAGCGCCTCGGCCAAATCCCGCTCTGAGAACCCTGTGCCAGGCGCCAGCTTTTCCAGCAATATCAACTCGCGCAACGTCGATGCGGCCTCCTCGGCGAGGCTGCGTCGCGGCGCGACGCGCGCATCTTCCGGAAGGCTCAGAGCGGAGGAACTTGTTGCTGTGGCGGCCATGGCGCTCGCTTTCAGTTGCTGCAATCTCGCGGCTATTCCTGAATCTCGAAATTGGCCAGATGCTTGTCCGAAATCGTGATCCCGAGCCCCGGCGTATCGTCATCCAGTTGCAGAAAGCCATCCGTCGCGACGGGATCGCCCTCGAACACATAATAGAAGAGCTCATTCCCGATCTCGACGTCAAAGACGGGGAAGTACTCCGCGATCATGCAATTGGCGTTGGCCATGGTCAGATGGTAATTGTGCATCTGCCCAGCATGGGGGATCACCGGAACCTGAAAAGCCTCGGCGACCGCATTGACTTTTTGCGCGGCGGTGATGCCGCCGACCCGGTTGGTGTCATATTGCAGGACGCTCACCGCTTTCTTCTCAATCAGGTCCTTGCAGCCGATTACCGAGAACTCGTGCTCGCCGCCGGAAATCGGCACGATGTTCATCGCGTTCAACTCGCGATAACCCTCGACATCGTCCGCGATGACGGGCTCTTCCAGCCAGCGGGGCTCGTACTTCGCCAGTTTGGGCAGCATGCGCTTGGCGTAGTCGAGGTTCCAACCCATGTAGCATTCCAGCATCAGATCCACGTCGTAGCCGATGACCTCACGCACGGCCTCAACCCGTTTGAGGTTTTCGCGCATGCCCGCCATGCCGTCTTTGGGACCAAATCCAAACCGCATTTTATAGCCGCTATAGCCATTCTTCTGCGCCTCGGCCGCTTCGGCCTGCATCGCGTGGATGCTGTCGGCGTAGAGCTTCGAGTAATAGACCGGGATTTTCTCTTTGGTGCGGCCGCCAAGCAGCTTGAACACGGGCTTGCCTGTCAGTTTGCCCATCAAGTCCCAGATGGCGACGTCGATGGCCGAAATCGCGGTCATCCCAACGCCCTTGCGCCCCCATGCATGGGTTTTGCGATACATCTTTTCCCAGATATAGGCGTAGTCGAACGGATCTTCGCCAATCGCTAACGGGGCGTAGAACTCATCGATGGCCTTCTTGACCAAAGACGGGGCGAGCGCCGCATTGCCGATGCCGATGGCGCCGTCCTCGGTCTCGACTTCACAGGTCATCCACTGATGAAAGCGGAAGGACGACATCGCATCGCCTTTCTCCCACAGGACATCCGACGCATTGGTGCAAAAATGGCCCTGAGGCGGCACGGTCGGGCCGGTCCAGTTCCAGACCCGCGTGCGGATGGATTTGATCTTGGTCATCATCGTCCCCTATGGATAGTCGCGGCCGCTCCACAAGCGGCTATCATCCCTTTGATTGCCATGGACGCCCTCCGCTGCGACGCCCATCCTGGCCATTCGGTCACATCTCGACACGCCGAATCCTCGATGCCCACTTAACCATCTTCTTACTCTAAATTAAATGGAATTCTGTATTTGGAATACCAAAATTTAGTGATTTTGACGATCGACCCGAACGATGCTTTCGCCTGTGTCTTCTGTGCATCTTCAATTGACGCAACACGCCCAAGATCAGCGCCATCGATCGGTCCGCATATGGGTCAAGTGATCGGTCCAGTGTTTCGATCAAATGGGTCGACGGTGGACGGAGAGGAGGCGGTCCGCTTGCGGTGCCGGGGTTTGAGGTTCAAAAGCGCCGCCGAAACGGCGCTTTTGAGGATTTCAGAGCTTAGCGCTCAAGCGTGCCGACGCCTGAAAAGCGGAAGGCCTCTTTTTCAAGCGCATCGATTTCTTCGACGCTCATCTGGTCATGCGCGACCGTTATCCGGCCGAGAAAGACCAGAGGCAACTCGCCGGCGCGCTCTTCCAGATGCAGCTTGATGGCCTCAGCCGTCGCCGCGCCGACATCGTCCCCCATCCGCATAGGCGTCGCATCCAGCTCGCCGCGACGGATCGCGTCCAGCTCGAGCCCAGTTCCGCCCCAACCGGTGGAGAATATCTCCTTCTCTTTTCCGACCGCCAACTGCGCTTCCACAGAGCCCATCGACATCGCGGTGTTCGCGTTGTGAATGACCTTGGCTTCCGGGTACGCCTGAAGAATGAGCTGCGTGCCTTCGAATCCGCCTTCGCGCTGGTACTCGCCATAGTGCTCATACACGACGTTCCAGTTGCCCTTCTCCGCCACGCAATCTTTGAAATCGCCGGACCTCTGGTTGTCCGTGATGCCGGGGATCCCGCGGTTCATGGCGTAGGTGACATCTTTGCCGAGACGCTCGACCATGTAATCGCAGATTTTCAGCGCGCCATAGGCCGAGGAGAAGTCCATCCACATGGACGGTTGATTTTTCAGGTATTTAAGCGGCGTGTGGAAGGCCCAGACAAAAGTCGTCAGGTCCGGATTGCCCGACAGTTTGTCGATGTTGTCGGCTTGGGTCGCCAACTCGGACGGGCCGAAGATCACGAAGTCGTAGAGATCGGCGTCCTGCTCGACCTGCGACGCATATGTGGATTGCAGCGAGTGCTCGATCTGCCGGCTGGCGAACTCCCGCGTCTCATACTTAATGCCCAATTCGTCGAGCCGCTTGGTCGTCGCAAGATATGCGCGCGCCCAGAAATCCGACACGTCTGCGGACGGGTAGATGAAGGCGATCTGCACCGGATTTTCCAGAGAGCCCTTGAACGGCTGTGCGGCGGCGCCCGTCATCTCCTGCAGTGCTTCCATCTTGCCGGGCTCATTGACCTGCTCGATCAGCCAATAGTCGCGATCGCCGTCGTCAGGCATGGTTTTCAGCGGCAGCGAGGCCGTGTCTGCGGTGGCGGCGCCCGCCGCGGCGATCGCCATGGCGGCGGCCATCGTAAAGGTGTGTTTGAGCATCTTGTTTCCTCCCAATTGTCGTTTCGCGTCAGTTTCTGGGAAGCGGGTTCACCCGCTTGGATTGGGCGCGCCGGCAAAGAGAATGCCTATCGCGGTCAATGCGAGCAGCCCTCCCATCAACCAAAGCGCCAGTTTGATTATTTTGAGATTCTCGGATGTCATCAGCCCGGCGATCAGCGACGCCGATCCGTCTCGATCCTTTTTTCGGATCCATGTGTATGCGGCGACCGACAGGATAATGACGACGCCCGAGGCCACCGATTGCCAGAAGAACTCAATCCGCAGCGTCACCAGGGCGTTGACCATCATCGACAGCAACAAAACGCCGGCGAAAGAACCGATCATCGAGGCGACGCCGCCGAATAGAGACGTGCCGCCGACGACGACCGCCGCGATGACATGCATGTTGAAATAGGGCGCTGATGTCGCCTGAATGGCGTTCAGCTTGCCGGTCAGCATGAGCCCCGCCAGGGCGGCCATGGCCCCTGACAGCACATAGGCGTAGATCCGATGCCGGTCCACGGCGACGCCGGTCATCGCGGACGCCTCGGGATTGGAGCCGATGGCGATGGTGTACCGGCCGAAATGCGTGCTCCGCAGGACATAGTAGCCGATCGCCAGCGTCAGAATGCCGATAATGACCGGCGTCGGTAAGATCACGAACGCCTGGCCCCGGCCGATCTCCGTCAGCAGATCAGGGAACCGCGCCAGAACAAGACCCTTGGCGAGAACCAGCGCAAATCCGCGATAGACCAAATCCATCGCCACAGTGCCGATCAGGTCCGGCACCCGCAGCTTGGTGATGACGAGCCCGTTGATCAGCCCCATAAGGGCGCCGAGCGTGATGCAGGTGATGGCGGCCACCCAAACGGGAATGCCCCATTGCTTGATCATGAAGGCCATGATGATCGCCGATAGCGCCGCGATCGAGCCGATCGAAAGATCGATGCCGCGCTGGGTGATGACGAATGTCATCGCCATCGCCATCGGCATGTATAGAGCCGCATCCAGCAGAATCTGGTTCATATTGGACAGGCGGAAATACCGCGCCGGCTCCACCACGCCCATAAAGGCCGCGATCAGAAAAATCATCGCCATGGGCCCAAGAACGCCCAGGAAAGGCTCAATGCGCTCCCCAATGCTGAGGGAGGGCAAGCGCGTATTGGTTTCTGTATTCGCCATTTTCTTCCCCGTCAGGCTGCGGTTTTCGCGCCGACGATCATGCCGAGCACATCTTCATTCGACACATCCTTGGTCATCACGACGCCAGCGCATTGCCCGCGCCGCTGGACATGGATCCGGTCGGAAATCTCAAACACGTCATCCAGCGAGTGCGAGATGACGATGACCGCAAGGCCTTGTTCACGAAGGGTTTTGATCAGCGCAAGCGTGCGCGCCGTTTCCTGCGGCCCAAGGGCCGCCGTCGGCTCATCCATCACCAGCACGCGCAGATCATTGTGCCGCACCGCTCGCGCGATCGCCACGGCCTGACGTTGCCCGCCGGAGAGGCTTTCAGTGGGCACGTCCATGCTTTTTAGTTTCACGCCCAAACGGTCCCGCAGCACGGCGACCGCCTGTTCATGCATGGTGCGATTGTCCAAGATCTCGACGCCCAGCACGCGCTTGGTGAGCTCCGAGCCGAGAAAGAGGTTTTGCGCCGGCGTCAGGTGATCGGCGATCGCCAGGTTCTGATACACCGCGTCAATGCCGTTCGCGATGGCGTCGGAATGGTTCGCCATGGAGAATGGCTGACCGTCCAGCAGGATCTCGCCCTCGCTCGGCTGATAGACGCCGGTCAGCACCTTGATCAGCGTGGACTTGCCCGCTCCATTGTCGCCGACGATGGCCAGCACCTCTCCGGCATAGGCTTTCAGGTCGACATTCTGGAGCGCGACGACGCCACCAAATCGTTTGGTGATATTGCGCATTTCGACGATTGGTTGATTGCTCATGCTGCATCCCAACTGGCTGCGGTTCGTGCTGGACGATTCATCCGAGGCGCGTGGCTGATTAGGAGGCGCAGCATGCGCACGCGCATGCTGCGGGTTCTGGGCGTCAGTGCGACGGCGCCAGACTCACTTGCCCCAGATTTTCTTGTAGGCGTCCCGGTAGCCGTTATTCGGGTCGAACCGGTTGTCCGGACCGCCATCGAATTCGATGTTGTCTGGCGTGACCACATGCAGCGGCGAGGCGAAGCCTGACCAGCTTTCACCGGCGAAGGCCCGGTTGAGCTCGTCAACCATCTGCCACCCCTGCAAGTTCAGGGGTTCGGCCACGGTCACCGCCTGGTATTCCCGCGTGCGCACGCGCTGATACGCCGCCTGGCTGCCGTCTCCAGCCGCGACCGCGACGGGCGCGCCATCGCCCGGAATTCCGGCGGCGGCCAGCGATGGTCCCATGAAGTCGAAATAGAGATCGTTGATGGCCAGGCTGTGGGTCCATTTGGCGCCGTGCCGCTGCAACAGTGACGTGGTCAGTTGCGGCATGCGGGAGGACGTCTCGGCAATCGGCGTATCAACATATTCCAACACTTCGCCGCCCAGCTTCTCGATCGCCTCCTTCATCCAGTCGGCCTTGTCGATGGCGATCTGATAGGTCGAGTCCGTGAAGATCACGACCGCAGGCTTCTCGTCGGCGTCCACATAGGCCCAATAAGCCGCCGCGAGCGAGACGTTGCGCGCATTGGTGGTGACATTCGCGAACAGCCCCAGATCCTCCGCCGGACCGTTGTCGGAGGTGGCGTGCCACGAGACCATCGGGATCGCGGCTTCTTTCGCGGCCTCCATTCCAACCTGTTGTTCGGTCGGGTTGAACCCGTTGATGATGATGCCGTCCGGCTTAAGCGCCAACGCCTGACTGAACGCCGCGGTCCGGCCTGAAATCGTGCCGCCGCCCTCGATCAGCCGCAACTCCCAGCCGATCGCGTCCACGGCTTCCTGCACGCCGTCGGCCGCGCCCAGAACACCGCCATTGGTGAGATCAGACGCCAGCATGACGATCAGCTTGTCGGGCTGCGCGGCGGGTCCGCTGGTTGGTCCGGTCCATGTATATTGCTTGGACGCGAATTGCGCCACAAACTGCTTGGCCTCGTCGACGGATTGCGCGCTCGCCGGCGCAGACAGTCCAAGCGGGATCAACGCCAGAGCGCCAAAGAGTAGTGTTTTTTTAAACATAGTTTTCCTCCCTCACTACGTTGTCTCAGTTGCCGGGCGGGACCTTCTCCGAGGTTTCCGCCTTGCTGTGTTTGACCGCGCCTCTCTTGCGCTGCGCGAACCCGGCGATGCCGATCGCGACCAGAAGCGTGACGCCGTTGAACATGGGCTCAACCCAGAATGAGCCGCCGAATTGCTGAATGCCTGAAATGCCCACCGCCAGGATCACGACGCCGACCAGAGTGCCCCAGACGTTGACCCGGCCGGGCTTGATGGTGGTGGATCCCAGAAACGCGCCGACGAGCGCGGGCAGCAGGTATTCAAGCCCGACGCTCGCCTGCCCGATGCGCAATTTCGACGCCAGCAAGATGCCCGCGATAGCGGACAGCAGACCAGACGTCATAAAGGCCAGCATCGTATAGCGCTCGACGCGGATGCCGTTCAGCGAGGCCGCCTTGGGATTGGCCCCGATGGCGTAAAGGTACCGGCCAAGCGGCGTGTATTCGAGCAACACCCACATGATCACCGCCAGCACGATCACGTAATACGCGGTGATCGGAAGCCCGAATACGAAGGTCGTCGAGAGCTTGTAGAACCCGGGTTCAAGCTGGGCGACGACCTGACGCCCCCCCGTGTGCCAAAGCGCAAGCGCATAGATCACAGTCCCGGTCCCCAGCGTCGCGATAAAGCTGTCGATCTTGGCGACTTCGACTAGGACGCCGTTCAAGAAGCCCACGAATGCGCCGCAGGCGAGAATGATCACACAGGCGAGCGGCCAGGGCACGCCGGCGATTTGCAGGCTAATGACCAGAATATGCCAAAGCACGATGCTGTAGCCGACCGTCAAATCGATTTTCCCGGTCACCATCGGGATCATCGCGGCGAGCGACAGGATGGCGATGATCGCCTTGTCGGCGAGGATCGATCGCAGGTTCAGAAGCGTCGGAAACGTCTCCGGCAACAAAAGGCTGAAGAGCACGATCAGAAGCAGGGTCAGAATGACGAGGCCATAAACCGGCAGGAATCTCAGCAACCGCGCGCGCGGGCTTAGCCCGGCCGTATCCGCGGTCGTCGGCTCCAGCGCATTGGATTCAATGGACTGCATAAGACTCGGTTTCCCCGTTTCGCAAATTGGTGGCGGAGGCGGACTGGATCAACTGCTCGGTGTTGACCTCATGGCCCTTCAATTCAGCCACGATTTTGCCCTGGCTGAAGATGACCGCGCGATTACAGATCGCCGCGACTTCCTCGAAATCGGTCGACACCAGAATGACAGCCACGCCCTGTTCGACCGCCTGCCGAATAAGCGCGTAAATCTCCGCCTTGGCGCCGACATCGACCCCGGCCGTCGGATCTTCGCAGATGAGAAGCTTACGCTTGGTGGCGAGCCAGCGGCCAACCACGACTTTTTGCTGATTGCCGCCAGAGAGCGCCTCGACAGACAGATCCGGATCATTTGGAGACAGGCCAAGGCTGTCGCCAATCTCAACGGCCTGCTCCGCCTCCGCCCGCCGTGTGAGCGTGGACCAAATGCGGCGGCCGACCGATGCAGGATTGAGGAAAATATTCTCGCGGACGTTCAGACTTCCTGCGACCGACTCCTCCGTGCGGTCGCGGGCCACAAGACCGATGCCGTGATCCATCGCCTCCAGCGCCGAGCCCAGCTTCAGCGGTTCGCCGTCCAGAATGACCTTGCCGCCATAGGGCCGCACGCCAAAGAGCGCGCGCGCGACGTCCTCATGCCCTGCCCCGCGCAGCCCCACCAGCCCGAGTATCTCACCTTCGTTCAGGCTGAAATTCGCCGGACCGACGTCGTCACAGGTGAGATCGGAGACCTTCAGAAGTGTGCGTCCGTCATCTCGCGTCGGCTTGTTGATCTGGCGCGTCTTGCGCCCGACAATCATATGCACAAGCTCTTCCGGCGTCGTATGTTTGGTGTCGCGCATGCCGACCATTTCACCGTCGCGCAGGACGGCCGCGCGATCGGAAATGCGGAAGACCTCATCCAAGCGGTGCGAGACGTAGATCATGCCAACGCCGCGTTCCTTCAGCGGTCGGATGGCGTCAAAAAGCCCCTCGACCTCATTCGCCGGCAAGGACGCCGTGGGCTCGTCGAGCACCAGAAAATCGCAGTCGACGGACAGCGCACGGGCGATCGCCACCAACGACTTCTCCGTCCGCGTCAGCCGGTTGACGCGCATGCTCGGCGCGAAGTCGCATCCAACCTTCTGCAATGCCTCTTCAGCGAATTGGTCGACTTTTCGCCAGTCCACCAGCCCGCCGAATTTGCGGGCGTATCCCAAGGCCAGGGCCATGTTCTCGGCGACGGTCATCCATTCGATCAGACCGAGATCCTGATGTATGAACGCGACCGAGCGCTTTTCGCCAAAGCCGCCGGGCGTGTGGCGATAGGAGACTCCGTCGATCTGCACATCGCCGCCATCCGGCTGATGGATGCCGCCGAGGGTTTTGATGAGCGTCGACTTGCCAGCGCCATTTTCACCCAGAAGCGCCACGATCTCGCCGCGCGCGACGCGCAGCGACACGTTTCGCAGCGCGTAGGTTCCGCCGAAATGCTTGTCCACACGGTCAAAGAAAAGGCCGTCGCGAATATCGGTCACTTTCGCCCCTCCCTTGATTCATTGACCCGGCGTCTGTTTTCAACACGCCTTGAGTTACCGATAACCTTCGATTAACGTGACGGCAGGATCGAGCTATGTCAATAGGAAGTTTACCGGTAACTCATAGTGGCGAAAAATCCAGTAAGATACGGAAATAGAAAGAAAAACAGAGTCAGCCTCGCGCAAGTGGCCGAAGCTGCGGGCGTGTCAAAGATGACCGCATCCCGAGTTTTGAACGACGGCAAGGGATTCTCTGAAGAGACCCGTGATCGGGTATTGGAGGAGGTCCAGCGCCTGGGCTATGTGCAGAATCGCATGGCCGCCGCCTTTTCGGCGGCGGGCACGTCGACATTTGTCGGCGTGTCGATCCCGGACCTCGGCAATGAAGTCTTCGCCCAGGTCCTCGAAGGCATCGAGCGAAAGCTGAATACGCTTGGATATCAGGCGGCGCTCTGCGTCTCGCAATACGATTTGGAATCGGTCGAACAGTGGATTGAGACGGTGCTCGAATGGCGCCCAGCAGGCCTGATCGTCACCGGTCGGAACCACACGGAGCGCACCCGCCAATTGCTGCGCGACAGCGGGGTGCCTGTCGTCGAGATTTGGGATCTGAACTCCTCGCCGCTGGATCTCTCGGTTGGGATCAACCAGTTCGACAGCGGCTATGCGATGGGCCGGTTCATGAGCGAACGCGGGCATCGCCGCCTAGGCTATATCGGCACCCATCACGACACCGCGCATTCGGCGCAGGCCCGTTATCACGGCTGGCGCAAGGCGATTTCGGATGGCGACGGCGCCGTGGTGGACGCCCATATCCTGAAGGACACGCCCGGATTTTATGCCGGCTTTTACGCGACGGAGCAATTCCTCAGCCGCACGACGAAAGTCGACGCTCTGTTCTATCAGAACGACAATATGGCGGCGGGAGGCGTGATGTATTGCCAATCGCGCGGGCTGAGCCTGCCCGACGATATCGGCATCGCGGGCTGGGGCAATCTGCCCATCGGCTCTATCCTGCCGAAACGCATGAGCACGATTCACGTGCCGCATCTGAGATTGGGCCAGCTGGCGGCGGAGACGGTCCTCAAAGCCATCCTCGGCGAGCCGACCCAGGAGGCCGTGGATATTGGCTTTCAGCTTGTGCCCGGTCAGACGGTCTGAGAAATGCGATCGACGGCGTTGGCGAGGTGAAGCCAATCTTCAAATTGGTTGGCAGAGCTATCGCCGCCACGCCGCGGCCGCGCCACGCGGCCGGCCGCCATTGGCGATCGTGCGAAGGGCTGGGACATCGAGCACGTTCAGCGTGTTCCGGCCGGCTTTGCGGATAACGCCCTCTCGCGCGAGTTGCTGCAGACCGCGGCTCACGGTTTCCGGCTTCATGCCGATATAGCTGGCGATATCCGCACGGGTGATGGGCAGCGTCAGGACGAAGTGCTCTGATGTCTGGGCGTCGTCGGCGACGCCGGGCCAGCGGCGCAGCTCGAGCAGAACAGAGGCGAGACGTTCGAGCGGCGTCTTGAAGACGATGTCGGAACAATGATCCCGCAACCGCGCCGCATATTCGCGGAGCTGTCGGATCAGGAATTCGGCGAGTTCCGGATGCGCATGCGCCGAGGCGTTGACGATCGCGGCCTTGAGGCAGAGCACCCGCACATCGGTGACGGCCAAAACTAAGCCCTGGCGCTGCCGCGCCTCACGCCGGAGATCGAACAAATCGCCGCGGTGAAACAGCGAGCAATAGAGGCGCCGCCCGTCGGAATGCTCGCGCCTGACCCCCGCTATTCCAGAGAGGAGAACGCCGATATCGGTTGGGATATCCTCGCCGCGGGAGACCTCGATCAGCCGTGCGCCGGCCACGAGATCCCTAGCCGCCTCCTCCGACACGTCAGACCAGCCTTCAAGGCCGGCGATATCCTGAGCGGCCTCGGGCCGCAGAGCCTCGGACGGTATGGCGATGGAGGACTGTCCGGCGAGCGCGCCCATGCGGGACCGCTTGTTCAAGGAACCGCTGTCGATGTCACGAGGCTCGCTCAACGCGCGCACCCTCACTCTGTGGTTGCAGTTCACAAATGGCGATGTCCACGAGAAAAAAATCAAGACATCGGGTCTGGTTCGATTATCGAAACCCGCTTGATCGCCGTCAAGCGCGTCAGGATCGCAGGCCTCGTGATGAACCCGTGGCGGCGGGGGGCGGAAGATGGCCAAGTTTGGCCAAGGTTCGCCCTTATGCCTGCCAGCAGATACTGATTTGCGTTCGTCCAGCGATACCCAAGGATTCACCCGGAAATTGATTGCAATCAATCCTTGCCGCATGAGCGGGTGCTATTCTGCCCGTTCAATCTAGGCGGCTTCGGATCCGGGACCGCTTGGAGACTCGCCGACCCAACGCGCGAAACAACGGGGGGACACGATGTCGTTCAGCGTCGAGGACAGACGGGGGCCGCGATCGCGGGAGTGGCCCACATTCCTAATTTTCACCCTTGTCATCCTGCCGGCGTTGGCGGTCGCCTTCGTTGGCGGCTACGGCTTCGTCGTCTGGATCAGCCACGAGATCTATGGCCCGCCGAATGTCGCATTCGAGGCTGCGCCCCCCGCGCCTGAGTCCGCCGATTCAGATGGTCCTAACGCCGCCCCGACGGATGGAGTGGATAGATGAGCTTCAAATCCAGCCTCTCGAGTTTTTGGCGCACGCTGTCCAGCCCGCCCACGACCATCAGCCTCGGCATGCTGTCCTTCGGCGGCTTCTTGACCGGCATCATCTTCTGGGGCGGGTTCAACACCGCCCTGGAGGCGACGAATACCGAAGAGTTCTGCATTTCCTGTCACGAGATGCGCGACAACGTCTACGCCGAGCTTCAGGAAACCGTGCATTGGGAGAACCGCACCGGCGTGCGCGCAACCTGCCCCGATTGCCATGTTCCCCATGAATGGACCAACAAGATCGCCCGCAAGATGCAGGCCAGCAAAGAGGTGTGGGGCGCGCTGTTCGGCACGATCGACACGCCTGAGAAATTCGCCGCCAAACGCGAGGAGCTGGCCCGGCACGAATGGGCGCGGTTCGAAGCGAACGGCTCGCTCGAATGCCGCAACTGTCACGATTATGACAGCATGGACTGGTCGGAAATGTCCGACGAGGCCGTGTTCTACATGCAGCCCGCCGCCAAGCTGAACACAGGCTGCATCCAGTGCCACAAGGGCATCGCCCACCAATTGCCCGAAAGCACCGGCGAAAGCCCGATACTTGTCGCCTTGGAAGGACAGGCCTCAAGTTCTCTGACGGATGGAGAGGACTATTTCGCGGCCGATACGGTCGCGCTGTTCGAGGATGAAGCGCTGACAAAGCCAGCCGGCTCGCTGGAGCTTGGCGCGCCGGTCGTGGTGGTCGGCGCCCAGGGGGAAAAGGTCCGTTTGCAGCTTGACGCCTGGCGCAAGGACAAGGGTTACGGCCGCGTTCTCTACAGCGATTTCGGCATCAATATGCGCGTCGCGGTGCTTGAGCGGGAGACCGCGCAGAACGCCGAGATCGTCCGCGCCAGCGAAACGCGAAACGACGACAACACCGGGCTGGACTGGAGCGAGGTGCAGGTCGAACTTTGGGCCGACGCCAAGGGATTCGTCGAGGACGCCGACGTGCTGTGGGATGTGGCGTCAGAAAGCTATGCGTCCGGTTGCAGCGTCTGCCACGCGCAACCCGATCCTGAGCATTTTTCGGCGAACGCCTGGCCTGCGCAATTCAACGGCATGGTCGGCTTCACCAACATGGACGCGGTCGAGAGCAAGCTGGTGCTGACCTACCTGCAGCAGCATTCATCCGATTTCAGCGCGCCGCATTGAGGAGAGCACCATGACCACTCGCAGAGACGTTCTTAAAGGCCTGGCCGCCGGGTGCGCCGCTGGCCTGATCGGCCCCAATCTTCTGACCCGATCCGCGGCCGCGCAGGTGACCAGCGACGGCGTTTGGAGAACCACCGGCTCGCACTGGGGCGCCATCAAAGCGCTGGTGAAGGGCGGCAAGGTGGCCGAGGTCTTGCCGATCGACGACGATCCCAATCCCACTGACATGGTCAACGGAATCAAGGGGTTGATCTATTCTCCATCCCGTATCCGCTATCCGATGGCGCGCGCCGACTGGCTGGACAAACGCGCCGGCGCGGACCGCACGACTCGCGGCGACAATCGATACGTGCGGATCACCTGGGACGAGGCGCTGGATCTCTTTTATGAGGAGTTGGAGCGCATTCAGACCACTTACGGACCCTCCGGCCTCTACGCCGGGGCCACGGGATGGCGCCAGACGGGGCAGTTCCACTCCGCCATCAACCATATGAACCGCGCGGTCTCGATGCATGGGAAATACGTGCGCAAGGTCGGGGACTATTCAACCGGCGCCGGGCAGACGATCCTGCCCTACGTTCTCGGCTCCACCGAGGTCTATGCGCAGGGCACCTCTTGGCCGGTGATCATGGAGAACACCGACACGCTTGTGTTCTGGGCCTCCGATCCGGTGAAGAACCTGCAAGTGGGCTGGCAGTGCGAGACGCATGAGAGCCTGGAGTATTTCGACGCGCTGCGGGACAAGATCGCCAATGGCGAGATGCGCGTGATCTCTGTAGATCCGGTGCGCAGCAAGACCCAGAACCACATCGGATGCGAACAGATCTATGTGAATCCGCAGACCGACGTGACGATGATGCTCGCCATCGCGCACACGCTCTATACCGAGGACCTGCACGACAAAGAGTTCCTCGACGTCTACGCGCTCGGGTTCGATCAGTTCATCGCTTATGTCATGGGCGAAGACGACGAGGGCGTCGAGCGGACGCCGGAATGGGCCGCCGAGATCTGCGGCGTGGCGCCGGACAAGATCCGCGAGTTCGCCCGCCTGCTGGCCGAAGGGCGCACCCAGTTCATGTTCGGCTGGTCGATCCAGCGCCAGCAACATGGCGAACAGCCCTACTGGATGGGCGCGATCCTCGCCACAATGCTCGGTCAGGTCGGCCTGCCGGGCGGCGGTGTCAGCTATTCGCACCACTACAGCAGCGTCGGCATCGCGACCTCCGGCGCGACCATGCCAGGTGCCTTCCCGCTGAATCTCGACTTGGGCAAGACGCCGAAACATGACGGCGAGTTCGGTGAGGCCAGTTCGGTGATCCCGACCACGCGCTGGGTGGACGCGCTGCTGAACCCGGGCGCAAAGATCCAGCACAACGGCAACGAAGTGACGCTGCCGGACCTGAAAATGGCGGTCTTCGTCGGCAACAACCCGTTCCACCACCATCAGGACCGCAACAAGATGCGTCAGGCGATCCGAGGCTTGGAGACGATTGTGGCGGTCGACTTCGCATGGACGGCGACCTGCCGCCACGCCGACCTCGTATTGCCCGCCTGCACCCAGTTCGAGCGCAACGATCTCGACATGTACGGCAGCTACGCCAATAGCGGCGTTCTGGCGATGCACAAGCTGATCGACCCGCTGTTCCATTCGAAACCGGATTTCGAGATCTTCTCCAGCCTCGCCGACCGCCTCGGGCGCAAGACCGAATACACCCGCGGAATGGGCGAAATGGAATGGGTCGCATCCCTCTACAACGGCGCCCGCGACGCCAACGCGGGGCGATTCGACATGCCGGAATTCGACGCGTTCTGGGACCAGGGCCTCGTTCGCTTCCCGCGCGGCGCAGACTGGGTGCGCCACGCCAATTTCCGTGAAGACCCGGAAATCAACGCACTGGGCACGCCGTCCGGTTTCATCGAGATCACCAGCCGCACTATCGAGAAATACGGCTATGAGGATTGCGGCGCGCACCCGAAATGGATGGAGAAGATCGAGCGCTCCCATGGCGGACCGGGGTCCGACCGCCATCCGCTCTGGCTGCAATCGTGCCACCCGGACCAGCGTCTGCATTCGCAGATGTGCGAGTCTGATCCGTATCGCGCGACCTATGCGGTGCAGGAGCGTGAGCCGATCTGGATGAGCCCCGAAGACGCCGAGGCGCGCGGGCTCGTCGATGGCGATCTGGTTCGGGTCTTCAATGATCGCGGGCAATTGCTGGCCGGCGTGCGGGTGTCCGAGAATTATGCGCCGGGCGTCGTGCGGATCCATGAAGGCGCGTGGTACGGCCCTGTGGACGCCGAAATCGGCGCGCTCGACACTTATGGCGACCCGAACACCGTGACCATGGATATCGGTGCCTCGAAACTCTCGCAGGCGACCATCGCCAACACGTGCTTGGTGGAAGTGGAGAAATTCGAAGGTCCTGCACCGGCGGTCACGTCGTTCGGCGGACCGACAGAAGTGACGATCTGAATGGACGGGGCCGTCGCCATCGACGACGTCGAGATCTGCCGATGGTTCTCGACGATCTTCGCGCAGGAGCTGTCGGAAGATGCGGTCGGGGCCTATCTGTCGGGCGCGGCGGAGCCGTTCTTCGCCGCGGTGTCGCGCCGTTCGGACATCAGCGACGAACAGGCCGCGTTCACCGGCGCGTTAAGGGCGCTGGCGGAGCGCGATGTTCCCGCGACAGCGCTCAGGATCGAGTTCAGTTCACTCTTCCTCGTCCCTGGCGCCGCATCGGCGACGCCATACGGATCCGTCTACGAAGAAGGTCGGCTTTACGGGGCTGCGCATGAACGGATGACGGCGCGGCTGGACGCGGCCGGGTTGTCGCCTGTCGGCGGTATGGACGAACCGGCCGATCATTTGTCGATCATACTGGAGTATCTGGCGCATCTCCTCGGCGGCGACACGGGGGGCGAGGATCCGGCGTCTTTTCTGGAAAGCGAACTCTCGCCATTGGCCGCAGCGGTTGCTGAGCGCGTTCGCAGACACGAGGTGAAGAGCCCCTTCTACCAATCGCTTGCGGCAATGCTCGTGAAGTATCTGCATTCGCTGAGCGAGATTGATCGCGGCGACTGACTTCAGCGGCGCGGCGCGTGCTGTCCGCTCGACTAAACTAGTTTCCATTCACCTGTAATTGCGGAGTTTTCATCAGCTTGCTCGGTCAAAACCGTGCTCAAGTCGCATAAAACCAACTAGGTGGAGGATGTCGAGACGCCGCCTTTATGTCCGATATGTCCATGCAGCCATGACGGCACCAGCTGTAATTCGTTCGAGTTCTCCACATGGTGCCAGGTCAGGCCGTGCAGTTTTCGATACGTCTCAGCCGTCTCCGCCGACCACTGCTCATCAGGGTACAGCGCGCTCATTTTTTGGGCCCATTGCTCGTCCGCCTTCCTGTCATGTTCCGCGCGGAGCTTCGATTTCGCCTCCTTTTTCGTCAGTTTCTTGCCGCTCTCATCGACCTTGGGCAGAACGAAATCCTCGGCCGTCAGATAGGCGACGCCGGGCTTGTTGGACTGCCAGCCGTGATCGACATATTTTGAGAAGTCCGGATAGCCGTCCTTGAACGGATTCTCCCAAAAGTCTTCGAGCGTGAGGTCTGGGTATTGCTTGCTGACCTCCATGTAGTGCTCCAGCATTTTCTTCTGGATATCCGGCCGGGTTGGGACGCAGTTTCCATCACCGGGAACGCCGCTGCCCCAATTCCCGGTTCGTGACAGGTGATCGCCAACTTCGCGCTGGTGCAAAATCTGCGGAATGTCCCCTGCGCCCCGCGCGTTCCGCATATACTCCGCGAAGGTCTCCAGCACATCAGATCCTTGTTGATACTGATCGCTGATTTCCTTGACCCAGTCGTTGAAGAGCTCCTTGGCTCTCTTCAGGTCACCGCCTTCGAGACCTTCGAGGAGACTATCCGGGCGCGCCATGACCTCCCGAATGACCGGATCGCCCTCAATCAATCGTTGAGTTCGCACCTCAAACATTTTTGCGGCTGGCCTCGAGATCTGCATCCGATATCGCACCGTTCGCGTGCGCCTCCATCGTTTTTTGGATCTCGCGGCGCAACTCGTCTACGCCGCCTTTATTCTTTGCGCCCTTTGGCATGGCCTTGGCCAAAGCTTTGAGCCGCTGCACCGTTTCCGTCGAAAGAACTTCTGTCGCCATCCGGGGCTTTACATGCCCGGCCATCGGCTCCAGCACGCGCGCAATGAACTTGTCCGTTCCCATATTCGGATCGCGCGACCATACGCTGAACGCCTCGATAAACGTGTCCTCGTAAATCTTGAGTTCGACGGCCCGCTTCTTGACCTTCGGCCAATCTCTCGTCTTCACCATTTCGATGACCGAGAGCATTTCTTTGAAACCCTGCGGATCGAGCTCGCCCAAGGCCTCTTGGAGCGCTACCATGCGCTTGGTCTTGAGGATGACATTGATCTCTTCGATGCCCCGGCGCAGCGAGTTGCAGACCGGATAGGCGAAATAGTACATGTACTCCAGAATCTCTCCGGCCACGTTCGTGACGCCGCGCAGACGCCCGGCCATTTCCTTGCGTGCGCTGTTCCAGGATGCCGCCGCTTCGGCTTCGCGCAGGGCCGCGCGGTGGATCGCCTGTGCCACCTCTTTCTGAGCCACTTCGATCTCGGCCATCAAATCGTCGACCGCCGCCGCAGCCTATTTGGTGTTCTCGATCTCGCCCTGCGCCGTATTGAACTTGGCCAACGCCTTGCCAGTCTTTGACTGAGCGTGAACGATCTCAGCTACCTTCGCGGATTTGGCCGCCTTTGCCGCCTTGCTCGCCGCCTTGATCACCGTTGCAATTTCGAACACGTCGACCGGCAGCAGCATCAATTCGATGACCACCCAGGCGAATTCCGGCCTGTTCGATACGAGGCCCGCTTCGTAGCCGTCCTCCTGCGCCGTGTGCTCCTGCCAGGTTATTCAAGCCTCAGCGCCTGCGGTTGTCATCCCGACCACCGCGCCCACTGCCGCAGCGGAGCCGGCCGGGCCGCCCGCGAGGAAGCCGCCAATCATCGCCGCCCCGCCAAGCGTGAGTTCGCGCGCCAGTTTGTCGCGCGCGTGCCGTTTGGCTTCGTCATCAAGGATGGCGTCGTGAATGCCAGTGCTCCCGACATTGGTCGATACACGCGCCTGCGCGATAGCGGCGTCAAAGCTCCAAATCAAATCGGGATCGTCCTCCAGCCGTTCCCGGGTCTCGTCTATGGCGGCCCTGCGCTCTTCAAGCAGCTCTCCGATCTTCTTCTTCAACTCGCTCGCCGTTCGCGCCCCCATCAGGGCTTCGCGCACTGCGTCGTCGATGTTGAACGCCGATTTGGTGATCCTGAGCTGGCTGACTAACTCGGTCAGCTCTTTACTGCCGCTGACAATGGTGTCGAGGACAATGTATTGAAATTGCTTGCCGCCATCCGCCGAATGGGCGAGTTGAAGCTGCTCCAGCATTGTGTTGAGCTTGTTATCGCTAAGGCTTTGCTCGTAGCGGTACATCTCCGCCTCGGTGTAATCCATCGCGTCATTCGCGATGTTCACGGCCTCGTTCCTAAAGTCTTCGGCGTAATCGCGAACCGAGTTTTCGAACGCTTCTTCGCTCTCGTACCCCCATTGCTTCAAAAGATTGGGCAGCTCTTTTCTCGCTTCGCCGATCGCACAGTTCTCGTCGATGTCGCTCTGAGCCGTCGGTTGCAGATGCATCGTTTTCTTGGCGAATATCCAAACCTCATAGAGTTTATCGCGCCCCACGAGGCCATTTTGGGACTCGACCCGCTCCTGCCGCTCCTCCCGCTTTTCCGACAGTTCGATCCGATACTTCCTCAGCGACATCGCCACTTTGGCCGGATCGTTGGTCTGGCCCTCGACACGGCTCATGCAGTCTTCGATCTGCTCGTCGGTTATTCCAGTCAGCATCTCTCCGACCGCGAGCGCCGCGTCATAATTCCCCGGTGTGATTTCAACGCCGTCGACGCCCCATTTGGACATGACGTCAAAGACGATCGGCGGCAGTCCTTCAACGGCAGATTTCTAGTTCAACAGGTCGACCCGGAAGGCTTTCCAGGACTGCGCCAGCTGATCAAATCCCAGATCTTTGGGATCCAGGATGTGCCCCTCCTCCATGCCGGTCAGCTGCCAAAACAGTTTGTCAGCCGCCGCATTGATCGCCTTCTGATCCTCTTCGGACAGGCCCTTGAATGCGTCGTCTGCAGCCTCGATCGCCGGGATGTCGAGCTTCTCCAGACTGGGATCCACTATCATGACGACGACATATCCGGCGTCGACATGCTCCTGCGTCACCTCGAAATTGAGGGGTTGAACGCGATTCTCCGGGTCCTTGTTTTCCTCGATCGCATGTTGCCGGGTGCGCCCGCGCTGCTCATCAATGTAGATACTGAACCGCAGGTTGTTCATGGTGGTCTTCACCTTGAACACACGTGGTACGCCGCGTCCGAACTCCGGCCCGTCATCGCCCTCCGGACCACCGTCGCCTCCCGGGCCATCTTCGCGCGACGTCTGGCCGCGAGAGACCTTCCGGGGTTCGGCGCCCGATCCCGATGGGGTTGAGGCCGTCTGAATCGGAGCGCCGCCGTCCAGGCCGTCGCCCTCCGGTCCAGCGCCATTCGATTTGGGCGCTGCGCGCCCTTGCATCCCGGCGGCCGCCGTTTCCGCACTCACGCCCGTCAGGTGCCCAATCTTTTCGAGCGTCGCCTCCGCCGCCATCAGATCATCGTTCGCAATCGAGTGCGCGCACCCTTTCAGCGCGGCTTTCAGCGCCTTGACGTGATCGGGCGGCATATCCGCAAAGCGAGGTTTCAAAGCCGCAACGATATGCTTGAGGTCAGCGGCCAGATCAGACTTGGAGCGTTCGGGTCGATGGCCGCCGTCTGTGGCGGCGTCTTCGTCGTCGCTGTCGATTTCCGCGCCGTCCGGCAGCACTTCTTTCACTTTGTAGACGTAGTCCTGATCGGCCATCCACACTTTGGCCAGTCTCGCGAAACTCTTCGGCGGCTCGTCCTCACAATGAAGCGTGACGGTTTTCCCGGTGACGGTCATGACGCCGCGGGCGCCGCGGGGCCCGCCGCCATCCTTCTTCGCCTGCTGATTGAGCTTTTCGATCGGATGGCGCGGATGGGCTCTCAGAACCATACCGCTATCGCCCAGCAGCCAGGCGGCGTTGTAGGGTTTCTTGCGCGCCTTTTGCAGCAATTCGCCGATATCGGCGCCGGCGACCTCCTCCTCGTCCTCGACGTCTTCCTCCGGCGCCTCCTCGACGTCAGGCGCCTCCTCAGCCAGAGGCGGGATCAGGATAGGCTTCATCTTGAGGCCGATTTTCGCGAGGTACTGTTTGAACTTGGTCTCCATACCCCCCCGGAGGCTCTTCGAGGCAGGCGATTTCGATCTTCGTGCCGTTGACCTTGAGATTGCCGAGGAGGCCTTTCGCCGTCGCGCCCTTCTAGGTCTTCGCCTTTTATCTCAGGTTTTCGTGGGTCAACCGAGGATCGGCTTCCATTGCGAGACTTTCGGCGCAGATCACTACGGCGCAGTTACGCTCTTTGCTGCGCGCGGCCGCGCAGAGCGACTTTAGGTCGTCGGCTTCTCTCTTCAGCTGTTGCTGAGACTTTTTGGCCATCGAGGCGGGCTCCTAGCATGCGCTAAGCAATGTCAGGTTCCCGCTGGCCGCCTCTGATTGGGCTTTCGAACAAGCCGTGGCAAAGATATCAAGCAATAACGCCGAGATGGTGGATGTCGGGCGGTGCTGGCCGCGACACAGGTTTTGGCGGGTGGCATCGCTTGCTCTGGCCGCCGGCAACTTGGGGTTCCGTCTAGCCGCCTGGCGCAACCGACGTCAAATCCGCAATCTCGACGTTTGGGCACTTCCTGCGCAATTCTTCGACCAATTCTTCCGCATGGCCATAGATAACGCCCGGCGCTTCCTCCTTTGAGATGGTTTGGCCATTTTCATTTGGTTCACGCGTATCTCTCAAGGCCACCAGCGGAGCTGTCTCCGCATCGCTCCAATCGTCATCTTCGGCGTATGCCAGCGCGACGCCTGCGGCGCCGCCGATGCGCGTCACCGCCATTCGCGGCTTAATTCCACTCGCCTGAAAGTCCGGCATCCTTTCAACGACAACCGCGATGACGCCCGATGCTTCAGAGCACGCCGTTTTCTCGCTGGCGATCGCCACTCCAGCGCTCGCCATTGAAATACTCAGAGCGACCGAGAAAATGGATGATTGTGATGACAGTTTCATACTAGCTCCGCATGTTTCGATACGTAGGCAGGCACTGAAGGTTCGCTGAGAACGCTCAACCGCAAGCGACCGTGAAGGTCGCTGGCAGCTGGGTTCTGCTGCCCAGTACAGCATCCACCGCCAGTGACTGGCCATCAAAGGCCGTGTAGCTGAGAACCCCGTTATAGACGGTCTCGCCATCGCGGCTGTAGCGCATGCTCGCCCGATCCTGACCGCCGAAGTTAAAGATGCCGATATTCAGGTACATGCCATCGCCGTCGGCGTCCTTGTTGACGGCGAAGCCCTTGCCGTCGGACCAAAACTCGAAGGCGCCTTCCGCCTGCATACAGGTGCCGTTGATCGAAATCGCCTCGCCGCCGATCGTGCCCTGCAGGGTTCCGTCGACCTTTGAGGAGGCTTCCGCGGAGGCGCTGATCAGCAACGCTCCGAGCACCAGATAGACGGCGCCCAGATTCTTGAGAACACCAGAACCGCGCGGAGCGGCGATCTCGACGCCACTCCACCCGAACAGTTTCGACAGTGATCGCTGCATCACGAATTCCCCCTAGATTTTCCAGCGCCCCGCCCAAATGGCGAGGCTGTGAGAGTACAGTCGCGCAAGTCTTCATCAAGTGCTCCAGCCCAACAATTCTGGGCTGTTTCCAAGACGAGCTTCCGGGATTGCGCCTCCCTTATTAAGCCCGCAGCGTTGGCGGACATGCGTGATTTGGCGTCATTGACCCAACTTTCACCCCCAAGCAACTTACGCCGAAACAGCGAATGGCGCCGGACTGAACACGGACGCCTTGCCAGGAGAATCGAGCGTGCGGACACATTTGGTCATCGGCGACGGAATAACGGCGGTCGCGTTCATCGAGAACAGCGGCCTGGTTTCAGGCGACGCGCTCATCATCCTTGGCGAACACGCGTCTCAACTCGGGCGCGGCGCCGCCTACGCCGGACAGGCGAGCGACAAGCCCTGGCGCTACGCCTATCTGTTGAACTCACCGGCGGACGACATCGACTCGGCGTTCTCACGCTGGCTTTCCGAGAAGTGGGACGACATTCAGGAGACGATGCGCGGGCGCTCGCCGGATTGGCTCAAAGCCGCTCAACCGCTTGTCGACGCTGGAGACATATACGGGGTCAACGCACCGCGGGAATTTTACGGCGATTTTGTCGCCGAGCAGGTTGAGGAACTTCTGGCGAAGCTCCGCGATCACGGCGTCTCGGTGCGCATCGTCGATGACGTCGCAAATGGGATGGAGAGGGTGGACGGGCAGTTGCGCGTCAGGACCGAGAGCGGTCACACATTCACCGCGGATTCCGTTGATGTGGCCCCGGGAGGCCCGGAAACCCTGCGCATTCCCGGCGACGACGGCCCGTTCAGCGTGGACACGCTGTTTGGCCATGAGGACGAAATCGCCGAGCACATTAAACGCGGCGCAGAGATATTCTGCATTGGCGGGAACGCGGCGATGCTCGACACGCTGCGCCTCTGTCAAAGCCTCATCCCCGACGAAGCGCTGCGCTTCGTCGCCTGCGCGCCTGATGGGGAAGTGCCCCCCGCCTTGATCCCGCGCCTCCCGCGGAAACTGACCGCGCCCGAGCTTTCGACCGGACACGCGACCGCCGACAGCTTTCTTGAGGATGTGCGGCAAGCGATTTCGTCTGCGCGAGAGTCAGGCGACGACACGAGAGAAATCCGGGCCGGATTCCGTGCGCATTTTCTGGATCATGGCATGTCGAAATATGTCGCCGACCAACAGGAAGCACGCCAGATTCCGATCACCCTGCGCTTTTGGCTACGGGGTGGAACGCGCGACACCATTCTCGACATGCACGACCTGATCGCGCGGGGCAAAGCCAGTATCGTCAAAGGCATAGTTGTGGCGATTGAGCATGAAAGCGACCACGCCCGGGTGGTGATGCGCGATGAGGAGGGCGAGGAGTTTACGCGCGAGACGGGCTTTGTCGTTAATTGCGCGGGGGCCGGAGCGAATTCCGCCTACGATCCGCTGACCGAACAGATGTTGAAGAACGGCTGGATAAAGAAATGCCCCGTCAACAAGGGCCTGAGTATCGGCGAGCGTTGTCTCACCGGTCTACCAAATGTGCGGTATTTGTCTCCGTCGGTGACCGAGATCGGAGATGAGGTGATGGCGATGCCACTATACGACGCCCACATGCTGCGCACCTATGCCCGCCGCTCCTACGCCTGAGCGTCGAGTATCGACCGCACGCCATCGATTGCGTCGAGGCCCTTATTCGACGGCCTCCGTCTCGATCGACGTAGTCGAACCGGGCGACGTCTTTGAAATCACGATCGAGGTCATCAATGTCGGCGTGCCAGGCCTTGATCTCAACGTGTTTTGAACCGCCACCAATGTCGTCGTGGCCGATGTTCTGCCGTTGGATCTGGAGCTGATCGGCGCGGCGGTCGACCCCGCGCCGACCACGCTTCAGGAGATCATCGATCTGCTGATCCAGCGCAACGCCGACTTCAAGGTCGTCACGCCGCCGGGTTCGAATGAGGAGCCGACCAGCGGCATCCTGAATAACGTCGCCAAGGTCTCGCTGGATGAGACCGACTCGACTCCGCTGAACAATATCGACGACGCCGAGGTCGAGTCCCGACGGAGCCACGGACGAGCTTCACCTCGCAGTCATGGTCCAGAACCTCAGAAAACTTGCAAAGCTCGGCCCAGCGCCAACCTGAACGAAGGATAGCCCTAGGTCGAGCTCGACCAAGGCGCGGCGATCCACCGACTCTTTCAACAGAATCCTCTAGTACCGGACATTGCGAAACGCTGCGTTCACCCGCTCAGCCGCACCATTGGATCCTCCTGTGCGAGGGTGGCGGCGGTCTCCGCTAATGACTCGATGAATTCCTCTCCGCTCCTTGGCAACGACCCGCCGCGCGGCTGGAGCGTGCCGAAGGTCATCCATCGTTCCGGCGTCAGTGGCCGCAGAACAACTGCGTTCTCAGGAAAGAATTTCACCGTTAGGGCGTCCGCGATGGTGACGCCGACGCCCTCCGCCACCAGCTGGCAAGCGAATCGAGACGACGCGACTTCATAGGCGTAGGGGTTCTCCAGCCCCTCCGATGCGAAAACTTCGTCAACCTGCATGCGCAAGAGAAGCCCCTGCATCAGTGCGATGAACGGCTCTTTTAGCAGGTCCCCGATGTCGACCGTTTCCTGTTCAGCCAGTATATGTCCGGGCGGTAAGACGGCCTGCGCGCGCGCCTGCAAGAGCGCCCGTGTTTTAATCTCAGGGTGGCTGATCGGAAGAGAGCCTACCCCCAGGTCGTATTCCGGCCCCACCAGCCAGCGCTCGGCGTCGCGCCGCGTGCGCACATCGACCGTCAGGCGGGCGTCCCCGGCGCGCTCATGAAATCTTTTCACGCTGGGCGCCACCAGCGCCGTGGCGATACGCGGCATGGTGACGATCCGGAGACGCTCCGTGTATCCAGCGCGGATCTCATCGGCGACGCGGCGCACATCCTCAAGATTGTCGAGGATGCGGCCCGCTTCCCGGTAAAACGCCCTGGCTTCGGATGTGGGGCTCAGGCTGCGGCCCTCGCGCTCAAAGAAATTCAATCGCAGCTCGCCCTCCAGACCAGAGATCAAGCGGCTGATCGCAGACGCGCTCAGATGCATTTTCCGGGACGCTTCCGCGATCGAGCCGGTCTCGAGCGTGTGCCGGAACGCGCGCAACGCCTTGATGTTCATATGTCTCTCCGGTCGTTGCGTAAACTGCACGCTTATAGCGCATCTTTGCATTCTGAGAAACTGTTTGGCTGATGCATTCTCACGGCGTCTACAAGTTTTGGGAGGACCAGATGAATCGCAGACATATTCTCACCGGCGCCGCGGCGCTCGCGCTTTCGGCCACGCTTTTCAGCGCGGCCGCGGTGGCGGCCGACTATCCGCGCCGTCCGATCAATATCGTCGTGCCCTATAAGGCCGGCGGCGGCACAGACGCCTATGCGCGCGCGCTTTCCGCCGCCGCAGGCGAGACGCTGAAAGTTCCGCTCGTCGTCGTCAACAAACCGGGCTCCGGCGGACTGAACGGCGCCAACTCGGTGATGGGCGCCAAGCCGGACGGCTACACCGTCATGCTCACTTCGGGCGGCTCTTTCCTGCTCTCCACGATGACGCGCGAGACCAAGATCGATGCGCTGGAGACCTTCGACTATATCGCACAGGTCGGGCAGCTTCGCACGTCGCTGATGGTGCCGAAGGACAGCCCGTTCCAAACCGCGCAGGACGTGATCGACGCCGTTAAGGCGTCGCCGGGCAAGCTTCGCTGGGGCCACTCCGGACGCGGCGGCTTCCACTTCGTCGGCGGCCTGGGCTTTCTGAACAAAAACGACATCCAGGCGCAGGACGTGCCGTTCAAGGGCGGCGGTCCGGCCCGCGCCGCGATCATCGGCGGCCAGGTCGATTTCGGCTTCATCGGCGTGCAGCAACTGGCCGGGTTTGAAGACAATATTCGCGCGCTGGCGGTGAATTCGGAAGATCGCGACGCGATCATGAAGGACGTGCCCGCGTTTGGCGAGTTGGGCATCCCCTTCGCCAATGTCTCGTCCCCAGTGATAGTGGTTGCGCCGAAAGGAACGCCCGCCGAAGTGGTCTCGACGCTGGAAGCGGCCTTCAAGGAGATCGCTGCAAAGCCCGAATTCGCCGAGACGCTGGCCAGCCGGGGCACAGGTCCTGTCTTCGCCGACGGCGCTGCGGCCAAGGCCAATATCGCCGCGATGAAAGCTGACGCTGAGCCGCTGCTCGCGACGCTGTCGAACTAGGAGAGCGAGGATGAAACGGGCTCTCGAAGGCGCAGTGGTCTTTCTGATCGGCGCCATCGGAATCTGGGGGGCGCTAAAAGTGCCCTCCGCCGCTCCGGGCGAAACCTGGGCCGGCCTGTTTCCGATGTTCGCCTCCGCCGCGTTGGTCGGCATAGGCGCGGCGCTAGCGACAGGCGCGATGAAGGCTGCGCCGTCGGGCGTCGCCAAGGAAATGTCCGAACAATCGGGCGACGCCTCCAACATGTGGAAAGTGTTCGCCCTTCTGGTGATCTCGCTGGCCTATTTTCAAACAATCACGCTGTTCGGCTATCTGATCCCGACCGCCATCGCGGCGCCGCTGGTTCTGTCGCTGTTCGGCGTGCGCAGCCCGCTCGGCCTCGCGATTTCAGCCGTTGTCTGCCCGCTCGTCTTCCACGTCATTTTCTTCGAGGGGCTCGGCGTCTTCCCGCCTTACGGCGAAGCGTTCGACCTGCTCGATGTGATTCAGGGGTAAGTCATGGAGATCTTTCCCGCATTGGCCTCGGTGGTCTCGAACCCCATGCTGCTAGGCGCCATCGTTCTGGCCGCCGTCGTCGGCATGGTGGTCGGCGCCACGCCCGGTCTGACCGCCGCCGCGGCGATCGCGATGCTGCTGCCGGTCACCTATTACATGGACCCGCTGTTTGCGCTGGCCTTCCTCTATGTGATCGGCAAATCAGGCCGCTACGGCGGCTCCATCGCCGCGATCCTGTTCAACACGCCCGGCACCGCCGCGTCCGCCGCGACCCAGCTTGACGGCTATCCGCTGGCGCGCGCCGGAAAGGCGGGAAAAGCGATGAAAGTCGCCACCATCTCGTCGATCATCGGCGATTTCATGGGCGACGTCATGCTGATCGTCGGTGTCGGCTTCATCGCCGCGCTGGCCTTGAAACTGGGTCCGCCCGAGACCTTCGCGATCTATTTCGCCGCCTTTGTGGTTATTGGATCCGTCATTGGCGATTCCATCCTGAAAGGCGTCGCCAGCGCGCTGATGGGCGTTGTCGTCAGCACCGTGGGCCTTGATCCGATCTCGGCCGAAGAGCGTTACACATTCGGCTCTTTCGAGCTTTCGAACGGCATCGGCCTCGTCCCCCTGATGATCGGAATATTCGTTCTCGGCGAAGTTCTGGCTCAGATCGAAAAGCCGCAGGAGACCATCGAGAAAAACGAGGAAGACGACGATCCCGCGCATCAGGGTCTGACCTGGGCGGAATACAAGCCCTGCCTGCCGCATGTGCTGCGGGGCGGCGTGATCGGCGCGGGCATCGGCGTGCTGCCCGGTCTTGGCTCCGCGATCGCCGCGTTCGTCTCCTATGGCGAGGGCAAGCGCCGGGCGAAGAACCCAGAGCAGTGGGGCAAGGGCGCGCTGGAAGGAATCGCTGCGCCGGAATCCGCCAATAACGCGGTGTCCGGCCCCTCCATGGCGCCCTTGCTGACGCTCGGCATCCCCGGCTCGACCATCGGCGCGATCCTGCTGGGCGTCTTCCTGATCCACGGCATTCAGGTCGGCCCGACCCTGTTCCTGACCTCGAAAGAGCTGGTCTATCAGCTCTTCGCCTGCGGAATTCTGGGCATCGCCGCTTATGGGCTGATCGGCTATTTCGGCGCCTCGAAAGTGGCGGCGCTGATCCTGAAGATCCCGCCAAAAGTGCTCTATCCCATGATCTTCCTGACCAGCTTTGTCGCCGCCTATTCGGCGCGGGGATCGATGTTCGACGTGCTGGTTATGGTGGTCGCTGGGTTCGGCGGCTGGCTGATGCGGCGCTACGGCTTCAACATCGCCGCTTTCGTCATCGCCTTTGTTCTGGCCAAAGGCGCTGAAGAATCGCTCAGGCAAGCGCTGCTGATGTCGGACAGCGGCTGGGGGATCTTCGTCGAGCGTCCGATCGCCGCCGGGTTCCTGTTGGTCGGCGTCGCCGCGCTGGCCTTCCGGGTCCGCGGGTTGATGAAGGAGCGCCGTGCGAAGGCCAGCTCCGGCGCGGAGGCCTGATCATGCCGGCTTCCATGCATGACTGGCCGATCTACGGCGATTTCTTTTCGACCGCAGAGATGCGGGCGGTTTGGGATCAAGACGCCGCGATACGGCGCTGGTTGGAGGTGGAGGCGGCGATCTCCACCGCCCAGGCCAAGCTGGGGATCATCCCGGCGGAGGCGGGAGACGTGGTGGCCGATGCGGCTTTGGGCGTGAAGGTGGATCTCGACCGTTTGGCCGAGGACACGAAACTGGCGGGCCGACCCATCGTCGGCCTCACCAAACAATTGAAACGGCAGGTCGGGGAGGAGTTCGGCGACTTCGTCCATTGGGGCTGCACCACGCAGGACATCATGGACACCGGGGCGGTGCTCCAGATGCGCGAGGCCCTGACGCTGGTCGACGCCGAGCTTGACGCCATCGACCACCATCTCGCTGACTTGATCGACAAGCACGGGACGACGCCGATGATCGGCCGAACCAACGGCCAATACGCGCAGGAGATCACCATTGGCTTGAAACTCGGGGTATGGAGGGAGGAGTTGAAGCGGCGTCGCGGGGCGCTGGCCGACGCGGCCGGGCGCGCGCTTTTCATCCAGTTCGGCGGCGCGGTCGGCACGCTCGCCGCGTTTGGCGACCAAGGATCCGCATTGCGGCGCGACGTGGCGAAGGCGCTCGATCTTCAGGCCGCCGACATCCACTGGCAGAATGCGCGCGACGGGGTCGCCGAGGTTGTAAGTCAGCTCGGCGTGCTCTGCGGCTCGCTGGAGAAAATCGGGCGAGAGTGCAACGCGCTCTGCAGCGACGACGTCGGCGAGATGCGTGAGCGCGCGCGCAATGGCGCGGGCGCATCCTCGGCGATGCCGCACAAGCGGAACCAGCGCTGCTCCGAATTCGCCGAGGCGGTCGCCCGGCTCGGCCGCCACCGGGCCTCGCAGGCGGCGGATCTGATGGGCCACCAGCATGAACGGTCCGGCGGCGTCTGGATTGCAGAGTGGATGACTGTTCCCGACGTGTTTTTGTGCGCGTCAGGCGCGCTCAGTTGGACCTCGCGGCTGTTCTCGTCGTTGGAGGTCGATGAAATCGCGACGTCGCGCAACCTGACGGCTTCGGGCGGGACGGGCGAGTCCGAGCGCTATACGCTGCTTCTGGCCAAACACATCGGACGCGCCGCAGCCCGCGACGCGGTGGCGCGCGCCTGCGCCCGATCAAAAAAAAGCGGCGCGACGCTGCTGGACGAGTTGCAGCGGGACCAGGCGGTGCCGCCGCTGTAGGTGGCGATCGCAGGCGAAATCTTTGACTCCGACACAGTGTGCTGAGTCTGCGCTTGGACCTTGGCGACGTACGCTTTGCGCGAAAAACGTTGCGGAAGTCTCCATTGAAGTAGGCGCCATGGCCTGCTTCGGTTCTTCCACTGACCCAGGAGTGTGGCGCTTATGATGGGGCCGGGGGAGGAAGCGCAAGGCGCGCTGTTCTGTGAGTATTCGATCGAGGATCACGTCCCTGGCAAGCATCTTCTGCGTCGGTTGGCGCTATCAGACGAATTCGAACTAGTCTCTGTTGCAGGCAAAGGCGGGAACCTAAGCGGAACAGAGTTGGCGCCACTCATTGAGAGCAGCGGTGCGGTACACCTCGATAACATGTCTGCTTAAGAGGAGGTGTTCCAAGTTGACGGTCATATGGCCCGAGGAATGGACGGAGGCGAACTACTACCCAAGTCTGTTCAACCAATCCCGGATCGGCTCATGGCCAGATTCGATCCTGCTCTCAAGGAGAAGATCTTCCATGGTTCGCCTCAAAAGTCGGCGCCGGACATACACGTTGACCGCGAGACTGATGACCTTAGGTTTTAATTTGAAACACTTGAAAGGGACACGCTTACTCATTCGAGAAAGCACCCAGCCCGCTCCTCGCTTCAACCCGGTCTTCGCAAACCAGCGTTGCCGCACTTTCACTCTGGCCGTCTGTATATTCCGAACCCGATGGGGCGGATCTTGTTTCCGGGCAGTTCCAGAGACGGTCCCCAGATCGCCTGATACGTGTCAATCGAGCGCCGCTGGCGTTGAAACATCACCGCCGCGCCGATCAAGAACATCCACCAGCCGCCGATCGAAATCCACATCCAGACCGGCGCATTGGCCATCCAAAGGCCCGACGTGATCGTCGCCGCGCCGAGCAGCAATGCCAGATAGCCAACCATCTTGTGCACCACTACAAACACCTTTCGGCGCAAGGTCATGTCGAAATGATCGCCATGCAAGCTGCCATCCGACGCCGGCCTCGCGGGACCTCCGGTGGAGCCGCGGAACACGCCGCCGAGAACTTGAACGCCCAGCAGGCATATGGTGACCCAGCCCAGAACATGATGCGGGCTGTCCGCAAATGCGAGCTTGCCCACTTTGGCGATGATCTGACCGAATCCGAACAGGGTTAGAACCGCCCCGCCCCATTGCAGGAAGAGATGCCCGCGCCACCACGTCTTGTTGTCGAGCTCCCGCGGCCAATCCTGTGACGGCAGCACTTTGAAGTATCGCGCGATAGGCACCCCCAATGGGAGCGACACGCCCCAAGCCAGCACCATCAAGCGGACGTGCCAGCTGGTCAAACCATCGACCAGATGCGCCCTCGACGGCTCGATGGGCGCCAACAGCCAGTCAAGCGCGAGTTCCCACATTCAGTTCAGACCCGCTGCTCGGTTTCCGGATCAAACAGGAATTGCGGCGCATCGTCGAGACCGAGATGCAGGATATCGCCGATCTCCGCGGCGTAGCGCTCCTTCAGCAAGACGGTCATATCCCGACCATCAAGCTCCGCCTGGACGAGAGTCTTTGAGCCCAGCGGCTCAACCACTTTGATTTTCGCGGCCAAGCTCTGATCTGCGCGGGTCAGGTGTTCCGGCCGCAGACCCAGCACCAGCTTGCGTCCCGCCGACTGATCGCCGGACACGCTGGCCGTTCGGGCGACGACCATCCCGTTGTTCAATTTGAGTCAGTCATCCGTGAGCATCACATCCAGAAAGTTCATCGAGGGAGAGCCGATGAACCCAGCGACGAACATATTAGCGGGGTTGTCATAGAGCTCCAGCGGCGCGCCATGTTGCTGCACATAGCCGCCATGCATCACCACCATACGGTCCGCCATCGTCATGGCCTCGACCTGATCGTGGGTCACGTAAACCGTGGTCGTGGCCAACCGCTTTAGCAGCCCTTTGATCTCCGCACGCATTTGCACACGGAGTTTGGCGTCGAGATTGGACAGCGGTTCATCGAACAGGAACACTTGAGGGTCGCGAACGATGGCGCGCCCCATCGCAACCCGTTGCCGTTGACCGCCCGAAAGCGCTTTCGGTTGGCGATCCAGATATTCGATCAAACCGATGATCTCCGCCGCTTCGTTCACACGCTTGCTAATCTCGGCCTTGTTGCCCCCCCCCGCGAGGCGGAGCGAGAAGCCCATGTTCTTGGCGACGGTCATATGCGGGTAAAGCGAATAAGACGGGAACACCATTGCGATGTCGCGCTCCTTGGACGGCAGATCATTGACCACCCGCCCGTCGATGTAAATCTCCCCGGCGGAGATTTCCTCAAGCCCCACCAGCATGCGAAGCAACGTGGATTTGCCGCAGCCTGAGGGAACGACGAGGATGCAGAACTCGCCCTCGTCAATCTCGAAATCGACGCCATGAAGCACTTCGACCGCTCCATAGCTCTTGCGCACATTTTTGAAAGAGACGTTGCCCATTTTATCAACCCTTCACCGCGCCGGCGGTCAGTCCTGTAATGATTTGCCGTGCGGCAAAGAACGTGATGATCAGTGACGGGATAACGTCGCCTTGGGGGGCATCGCGGCCTGCGAGATGATTGGCCTCGCGATCCCGGATCAGATTGGGTTGGTGGGCTTCAATGTGTTTGATATCGGCGCGGCGCCGCCGCGCAAGCTGACCACCGCGTATTCGCCGCGTTGGAATATCGGCGTGCAGGCGGCCCGAAATCTGATCGCCCGGATCAATGGCGTGTCGCCGCCCGCCGTCATTAAATTTTCGATCACCATTCGACCCGGCGGCACCACCCGAGCGCCGGGTCGATGGGAGTGAGACAGAGCCGCATCGCCACTTACCACTTTTAATGGTGTACACTTGTCGCCGCTCCGCCACGCCGCCGCTTCCAGCGCCTCCTACTCTTGATTCACGGCACTACAAAAGAGGTGATGCTGGTAACTGACCTTCACCAAGACCTCGTCGACACATCAGAACCTGCTTGAACATACGCATCCGCTCGACCCGCTCGAGCACGAATGCCTCGAGTCAGCGCTTTTGGCGGGTGCGATGTGATTGTCTATCGGAGGTTTGCAGACTCGACGAAACGATCATGGAGTTGAGAACTGATGGAAATCCGGACCTACCACTTCGCCTGTCATTCTTGGTTCCGACCTTGGTCTGATCAGGTGAGTTAAAGGTCGGACCCGTCGACGAATTGGTCTCGGCCAGCTTTTCCTCAAGCGAATTCCGCCAGAAGGTCTACCCAGCGTGATCCGATTTCCAGACCGATTGCGGGGAATTTAGTGTCGGCGCGTTCAATGCTCGCGCGTTGCTGGCTACATTTGCGCGACCCAAAGAGAGCAACCGAAGGGTAAAGCAATGACGAAGAAAACTGAGACCAAGTCCGAATCGACCCTGAGCCGCAGAGATGCGTTGACAAGGCTGGGGCTTGGCGCTGCGGCGGCCTATGCCGCGCCGTCCCTTTTGAACGTAAGCACAGCGAAAGCGGCATCGGGAAGTAGCGGCGGCGGCAGCGGTGGAAGCGGCGGCAGTGGCGGAAGCGGCGGTGGTAGTGGCGGAAGCGGCGGCGGAAGCGGCGGCGGCAGTGGTGGAAGCGGCGGCGGCAGCGGCGGCGGCAGTGGTGGAAGCGGCGGCGGCAGCGGCGGCGGCAGTGGTGGAAGCGGCGGCGGCAGCGGCGGCGGCAGTGGTGGAAGCGGCGGCGGCAGCGGCGGCGGCAGTGGTGGAAGTGAGCCGGGCGCGGGTGGATCCAGCGGGCCCAGCGGCAGCGAGCCGAGTGAGCCGAGCGGTCCCTCATCTGACGATGAGCCCTCGCCCCTTCCGCAGTAGACGCTAGCGGCTTCAGGCGAATTTAAGTGCTAGTATCCAATGACAGGCGGCCCGACCAATGGCCGGGCCGCGCCTCTTGGGCGATGACAGGAAAGATGCCGAACACGCGGTATTTCGATGTAGAAGGCGTATCGCAACCAATCGCGATCACTGATGGCGCCGAAATCCTTCCTTTGGTTGATCCGGTTCTGAAGGGATGGGAAGTTGAGCCTGTGGACCCTCCTCAGCCGTCCGAGAATCCTCTCGTTTCACTCTCTATAGAGAAGCGAGAAGAAAAATGGCGTTGCGCCTCAACCGCGACCGGAAAATCCACCGCATTTACTGATCCCGTCTCCGCCATATGCTGGCTCGCCGCGAACATCGTGCGCGCCCAGACGCTTGAGAATCCTGATCTCCTTTGTCTTCACGCGGCGTCCGTCGAAATTGGGGATGGCCTGATTGTGATGCCCAGCCGATATCGTGCGGGAAAGAGCGTTCTGACGACTGTTTTGGCGGCGATGGACTATCGCATCTTCGGTGATGACATTCTGCCGTTGGACCCGGCGACAGGCGAAGGCATAGCCGCTGGCATCGCACCGCGTCTGCGCTTGCCGACGCCCGTGACTCTCGACACTTCAACGCGTGAGTTTATTGAGCGTCACGCAGGACCTCGCGGGAAACGCTACCTCTATCTCGACTTGCCCGAAGCGCAACTCGCGCCGCGCGATATGCGGCTGCCCGTTCGCGGCATCGTCCTGCTGGAGCGAGAGGACAGCGGCGCAGCTCAATTGACGCGCGTCGAAGCTGGCGACGCGCTGAAGCAGATTATCTGGCAGAATTTTTCACGCGAAGGGAGCGCTAAGGCGATCCTTGATCGACTGGCTGAAATCACCCAGCGCGCGCCTTGCATAAAGCTGCAATACACGGATCCGAAAGAAGGCGCCCAAGCGCTCGTAGATGCGTTTAGCGACCGCTCGCCGATACCTATCTCGACCGAGCCATTTGCACTGGACGCAGAGCGCAATCAACGAGCGGGCAAGGCGAGGCGCGCAACTTTGCACCCCGAAAGCATCGTCTCACGACTTGAGGGATGTGAGTTGCATACCCGCGAGCAACGCCATTTTCTGATCGGCGCCGAAGGCTTGACCATCATGGCGCTCAATGAATTGGGCGCCGCGCTCTGGCGCCTTCTGGAGTCGCCGACACGTTATGCCGACGCCTTGGAGTTGGTGGCGGCAGCCTTCCCCGAGGAAGATCAAAGGCGCCTCGACGCCGACCTGAGTGCGCTCATTGCTGCGCTCGCTCGAAACAACGTCGCTAGGATAAGTCGCGGCCGACGGGCCAGCTAACGCCATGGCCGACCCCGCTATGTGTCCCGCACTATGTCAAAGCTCTCGGTCGTTTCGCAGTGAGATTGTCTTTCGCTCAATTCAATTCGTATCGCATCTGAACCGCCTCAGGTGAGTCCGTCAATTTCTGGGTCCCTGAACCGATTGCATCAGTTGTACTGTGGTAGAGTTGTTTTACTCACCAACCGCTTGAAGGAAGATGTGATGACAACGATTGAATGCTCACCCGCCGCCAACCGAAATATCGTATAAGCGCTGAGCAACCCACGCTTGAACCAATGGCGAATAAAAAAGAAATCAAACTAGGATCAACGCTTAACCGCCGGGATGCGCTCGCGAAACTTGGGCTGGGCGCGGCGGCAGTCTATGCGGCGCCGACATTAATAAACCTCAGTGCTGCTAGGGCCTCTTCGGGTGGCGGCAGCGGTGGCGGAAGCGGCGGAGGAAGCGGCGGCGGAAGCGGTGGTGGAAGCAGCGGCGGAGGCGGTGGTGGAAGCGGCGGCGGAAGCGGAGGCGGAAGCGGCGGCGGAAGCGGTGGCGGAAGCAGCGGCGGCAGTGGAGGAGGAAGTGCCGGCGGCGGAAGCGGCCCCAGCTACGGTCGCGAGATCGAAGACGTCGAAGTCAACTACACCGATGGCTGGCGGGAAAAAATCGAGTACGGCCGCTATAAATTGACGGATCCCAACAACAATACCGTTATTGAACGGGCCGCGACGCAGGACGACCAGCAACGGATTCGCGCAGTGTTAGGCGACTGATTTAGGTGCACGGGAGGGTCCGGCTTTCGCCCCTCAACCGTTATCTCGGGTTAGCTCTTTTCATTCCAGATAGAATTGGCGAGAACCGCAGCTTCGACGCGGTTCCTCACATCCATCTTCTGCAGAATGATGGTCATGTAATGCTTGACCGTCTTTTCTTGCAGATCGAGCTTTCTGCCGACCTCCTTGTTTGAGAGGCCCTTTGCGACCAAGCGAAGTATTTCCTCCTCGCGATTGGTCAAATTGCTTAGACGTCCCTTTGGCGTCTTTTCCGAACCACCGTCACGAAGCGTCGATAAGAGTCGCGCCGCCAAGGTCGGGGCGACGTAAGATCCGCCGGCCGCCACTTGCCGGACGATTGACACCAGCTCTCCACCGCCAACGCCTTTCAGAACATAGCCGGCAGCCCCCTCGTCCAGCGCATCCATGACGTCGTCGCTGTCTTCTGACACCGTCAGCACGATGGTCCGAACGTCAGGAAACTGCTCAGCGATGCGTTTTAACGCCATTATCCCGCCGCCCGGCATCGAAAGGTCTATCAGCGCGACGAGTGGCATATGCTCTGCGACTGCCGACACGACATCTTCTGCGGTCGCCGTCGCGGCGAGAACCGAGATGTCGAGCTCCTCGTTCAGGGTTCGGACCACGCCATCGCGATAGAGTGGATGGTCGTCAGCCAGAACGACGGTGATCTCGACAGTCATGCCCTGAAATCCTTATCCAAAATCAGTCGCATGGAAAGGGTCGCGCCTGCGTCCGGAACGCTGCGCACGTCCAGTTCGCCGCCGAGGCTCTCGATGCGTCCTCTCAATCCAACCAGACCCATGCCGTTCGATGAAGAGCCTTCGTCATTTGCGCTATTGGGATCCAGATCAAAACCGGGTCCTTGATCGCTCACAGAGACCTGCAGCCGGCCGTTCCGAGCTTTTACCACGACAACCTGGCCGGCGCCGTCAGCATGCCGCCAGGAATTCCATAGGGCCTCCTGTAGGAAACGGTAAATACAAATTTTGATCGGATGCGGCGCATCCGCGTAACTGGCGTCGCTTGCGTAGTTTAAAGCGATATCCGTATCGGTCCGGCGGCGATGCTCGCTAATGGCTCGGTCGATCAGTTTTTGCAGTTCAAGGGTCTGGATATCCGGCAATGCAAGGCCCCGGCAGATCGCGCGAACCTCTTCCATCGCGTCGGTCACAGCGGATCGAACGACTTCGACCTCTTGAGAGCGGGCGTCGTCGGACGGCGCATTGCGAATGTGCTCCAGCCGCAGCGCGGCAAGGCTCATCAGTTGCGCGGGCCCGTCATGCAACTCGGCGCTCAATCTGCGGAGGCTGCGCTCCGCAATTTCAGTGGATCTGCTCGACGCCCGCTCGACACGTTTGCGAAGCAGCTCGTTCTGAGACGCCAGTCGCGCGAGTTCCTCGACCCGCCTCTTGAGCGCAGCCTGTTGAGCGTCAATCATGCGGCTGCCCTGTAGCACGATGCCAAACAACGCGGCAGCCATAGCCAGCGTGACGCCAGCGACCACGAACCAGCTCTTGCGCCTCGCGGCGGCGATGTCGCTCTTAAGCTCTGTTGCGACCTCATAGAACTCCGCAACCGCAATGATTTCGCTGGACCAGGCTTTACGAATTGGACTGTAGATCTCCAACAACGGCAAACCGGACGCGCGTTCAAGCGCCGCTTCTTCTCCCTCCAGTTCCTCGAACTCGGCGACGACGTCACCCTGCAACGCGATCGCGAACCCATCGCTGGTTTCAAGGCGCTGCCCGATGCGCTCGGCGTCGCTGGCGTGAACAATCAGGCCGTCTGGCTTCCAGATCTTGTATGAAATCACCCGTTCGCCGATCGGGGTGTTCAGAAAGATTTCTTCGAGAGCGCGGCTGGCCCCGATTGACAGGCGATCGCTTTCGGCCAGTTCCTGACTCAGTGGTGCAATAACGCTTTCCATGAACAAGGCCGTCGCCGCCGCCGTATTGCGGGTGACGCTCTTCTCGACTTCGTCTGCGACCCATGCGCCGATCACCGCGCCGCCGAAAACTAGGACGACGCTTCCAGCGAGAGCGAATTTCCGCGCAAGCGAACCAGGCTCAGATTCGAGCTCCGGCTCCAGTGCTCTTCCAGGCGCGACCATGCGCCGAGCTTAACCCGCTGATCTCGTCCCGTGAAACCGGAATGGCGTCGGAGACCTTTTCAGACCTTGGTCGGGGAGCAAGCCAGCGCCGACCTACAGGGTGGTATGTCCGCCCTCCGGCTCAAGGTTATTCCTTTTGATAACACTGAAGGGCGAAATCCGTCGTGTCCAGACTATCGGTCGTCTTGCGCCCCCCAGCGAGCAGCCCTCGTATCAATCCGATTTCCTCTTTGCGTTCCCACCCTGCTTCTGGCAGTGCCCGCACCATCATCCATTGGAAGGGCGCACTTCGACTAAGACAAACTGGATCATCGAACACTCGGCCGGCTCGGCCCAACCGAAAAACGCACCACCAACGACCAAATGCCGAGTTCCAAGCAATCGTCGAAGCACGAGCGCCCTTCCCCTAATTTGATCGCAAAAGCATTTGCTGTGACTGTTCAATTCTAGAAAAATGCCCTTGGATGAACTGAATTGACGCAAGCTGCAACCGAACATGTCGCGACGCCATTACAATCTACCGCCGCTCACCGCGCTGTCCGCTTTTGAAGCCGCCGCCCGGCATCTCAGCTTCAAGAACGCAGCGCAGGAGCTTTCCGTCACGCCTGGCGCCGTCAGCCATCAGATCAAAGCACTTGAGGGCGAGCTAGGCGCGCGACTCTTCGAGCGACGGCATCGGGGCGTGGAACTGACCGAGCACGGGCGAGAGCTATTCGAAACGCTGGCGGCATCGTTCTCAAAGATTTCACATCAGCTTGCAAAAATTCGACAAGCAGGCGAAGCCGAAGTCGTCACAGTTGGCTCGACCACCGCGGTGGCTGCTCTCTGGCTGTCACCCGCGATAATCGAGTTCTGGCGGGAGCATCCGGACACAAACATCCATCAGATCACGCAAGATCGGCCCTTCCAGAACATGCAGGAAATTGACTTTTTCATCCGCTATGGCATGGATAACGACGCAAATCTGACCCAGACTGAACTCTACCGCGATCAGCTAGTGCCGGTCGCGGCGCCGGAGATGGCGCGTGAGTTTGGCGCCTGCACACTTGAAGACCTCGCTCAGCAGCGGCTGATTCACTTGAATGCGGCCTCACAGTCATGGACATCCTGGCCTGACTGGTTCCTTCAGCTTGGCTACAAGGGCGAAATTCAGACAGGCGCGCGCGTGACGAGTTACTCCGTCGCGCTTCAAATGGCGCGCAAGGGCGCTGGCGTCGCCCTTGGGTGGCAACGCTTGATTCAGCCCATGCTCACAAGCGGCAAATTGGCGATCGTTGGGTGGCATTCCCTGCCAGCGCCGAACCGGTTTTATCTGGTCGGTTCGTCTGATGAGGAACTCTCTCCCAACGCACGGAAGCTAAAGGATTGGATCCTCGATAATGCGCGCGCGAACTCGATTTAGTTCAATTCAATCCAAGGAGATTTTTTTTGCTATTGAGCGGCGCAGGCTTTCTCATCCACAAGAAAAGCATTTATCTCGCCCGTCTCGGAGCGCTTGATGAGCAATCACAGTTCGCTGTCGTCAGTTCTGGCCGACGTAAACACCGCCAATGGCCTTCCCAACGAACACTATGTCGATCCGGTGGTTTTCGATGAGGAGAAGCGATCCGTCTTGTTTGCGAATTGGTCCGGCGTCGGCTTCGGCAAGGACATACCGGAGGCGGGCGACGCCAAACCGGTAGACTTCCTCGGCATGCCGATCTTGCTGGTGCGGGATCGCGAGGGCGCGATCCGCGTGTTCCAGAACACGTGCCGTCACCGCGGCATGATCCTGGTGAGCAAGCCTCAGAAGATCCGAGGCGCAATCCGTTGCCCCTATCACAGTTGGTGTTATGGCCTCGACGGCGCGCTGCGCACGACTCCGCATGTTGGCGGCCTCGGGCGCAGCACCCATGACGACATCGATATGGAGAAGCTTGGGCTTTTCCGCATCCGATCCCATGTCTGGCGTGACGTGATCTTCGTGAACATTGAAGGCAATGCGCCTGAGTTCGAAGACGCGCATGGCAATCTATTGGAGCGCTGGAAAGAGTTCGAGCAGCCGATCCACCACGGCGGCGAGAGCTCATCCTTCAAGCTGGAAGTCGCCACGAACTGGAAGCTCGCGGTCGAGAACTACTGCGAAAGCTATCACTTGCCCTGGGTGCATCCGGGCCTGAACAGCTACTCGCGGCTGGAGGACCACTACAATATCGAAGAACGTGGCCTCTACTCGGGTCAGGGCACGTCGGTGTATCGGCAGTTGAAAGACGAAGATGGGAAGACCCTGCCAGATTTCCGCGGCCTCGGTGACAAGTGGGACGAAGGCGCAGAATATCTGGCCGTCTATCCTAACGTCTTACTTGGCGTTCAACGCGACCACAGCTTCGCCATCGTGTTGGAGCCGCAGGATTGCGCCAACACCGTTGAACATATCGAGCTCTATTACGCCAAGAGCGAGAAAGACACGCCGGAGCTTGACGGGCTGCGGGGCGCAAATGCGCAGCTTTGGAAAACGGTTTTCGAAGAAGACGTGTTTGTCGTCGAAGGCATGCAAAAGGGCCGGCATGGGGAACTGTTCGACGGCGGTCGCTTTTCGCCGGTGATGGACGGGCCGACGCACAATTTCCACCATTGGGTGGCGACGCAGATCGTGAACGGTCGCAATGCATGACTCTTTTCGATGCAGAGTCCGAGGCGCTCTTCAACTGTGTCAGGACCAAGAAGATCGCGATTTCGCTGAAAGGCTGATCCATGGACCGCGTGGCGCTCGACTTGGCTCTGTTGAAGGCGCACGAGCGTCAGGATACGGCGGAGCTTGTGCGTCTTTACACCATTGCGGGCGACAAGGCTGAAGAGAAGCGCGACATTGATGCCGCGTGCTTTTTTCTGACCCACGCCTTCGTATTCGCGCTGGAGATTGGCGCGCCGGAAGCAAAGTTACTGAACGAACGGCTTGCCGCGCGGGGCCGGGCGAAGTTGCTTGAGTTCTGATCCGAAACCTTCGCCGCAAACAAGAGAGATAAGTGGATGCGCACAGAGGCACAGGCGGTCGTCATCGGAGGCGGCGTCATTGGATGCTCGATCCTCTACCATCTGGCCAAACTCGGTTGGTCTGATGTGACGCTCCTGGAGCGGGACGAGCTGACGTCCGGATCGACCTGGCACGCGGCGGCCAACATCCACGGTCTGCATGACAGCACCAATATCAGTCGCATCCAGCACTACACCATGAATCTCTACCGGGAATTAGAGGCCGAAACCGGCCAAAGCTGCGGCGTTTTTCAACCCGGCACGCTCTATCTCGCGCAGACGGAAGAACGCGAACACCAGCTGAGACTGCAGGCCGCCAAAGCCAAACTCTACGGCATGAACTTCTATGAGATCAGTATTGAGAAAGCGAAAGAGCTGAACCCTCTGGTCAATTACGACGGCATCCGTTGCGTTATGTATGAGCCCGACAGCGGCAACGTGGATCCGTCCGGCGTAACCAACGCCTACGCCGTCGGCGCGCGTCAGAGGGGCGCGGAAATCCATCGCTTCACCCCGGTGACCGCAACCGAACAGCAGGATGACGGCGGTTGGATCGTCAGAACGCCGAAAGGCGACATTCAAACCCCATGGGTGGTGAACGCCGCCGGTCTTTGGGGGCGCGAGGTCGCCAAGCTTGCAGGATTCGAACTTCCTCTGCAGCCGACCGAGCATCAGTATCTTGTGACCGAGACCATCGCCGAAGTGGAGAGCCACGGCGAACGTCTTCCCTCTGTATCCGACCGCGACGGCGAGTATTACCTCCGCCAGGAGGGCAATGGCCTGCTTGTCGGCGCCTATGAACGCGACATGAAACTCTGGGCCGAGGGCGGCACGCCGCTCGACTTCGCGCATGATCTCTTCCCCGACGATCTGGAACGGATCGAAGAGAACATGATGAGCGCGATCGAGCGCGTTCCGGCGGTTGGCGAGGCCGGGATCAGGCGCGTCATCAACGGCCCGATGATCTGGTCGCCGGACTCGAACGTTCTGATGGGCCCAGTTCCGGAAGTTGACGGCTATTTCTGCTGCAATGGCATCATTCCCGGTTTTTCGCAATCAGGCGGCATGGGGCTTCTGGCCGCCCAATGGATGGTCGAAGGAGAGATGCAGTACGACATGTTCGCCTGGGACCTTGCACGCTTCGATAACTGGGCCACGAAAGAGTTCACCAGGGCGCGCGTGCGAGACCAATATGCGCATCGTTTTGCGATTCACTTCCCAAACGAGGAACGCAGCGCCGGGCGCCCCGCGCGCACCCGTCCAATCTATGAGAACCAATCGCAATTGGGCGCGGTCTTCGGCCTGAACGCCGGATGGGAGCATCCGCTGTGGTTTGCGGGCGTCCCCGGCGCGTCCGACACCAACAGCTTTACCCGCCAGAATTGGTGGGGCCCTGTGGGCGAGGAATGCAAGATGCTGCGCGAACGCGCTGGCTTCATCGACATCTCGAACTTCGCCAAATACCGCTGCAAGGGACCAGGCGCAGCGAATTGGTTGAACGCCGTTTTCGCCAACAATATGCCAACGGCCGTCGGCCGGTCCTGCCTGACGCCAATGATCTCCAAATACGGCGGCATCGCCGGCGATTTCACCGTGACACGGGTGGCCGAGGATGAATTCTGGATCATCGGCTCGGGAGTGGCGGAGCGCTACCACAAGCGCTTCTTCAAGCAGGTCCCGTTACCCGAGGACACTACATTCGAAAGCCGAACAGTGGAGATGTGCGGCTTCAACGTCGCCGGTCCCAGATCCCGCGATCTCTTGCGGACGTTGACCAACGCCTCGCTCGCGACCGCGGACTTCCCGTTTATGCGATCCCGGATGATCGAACTTGGCGGGGTAAAGTGCCTCGCGCTCCGGGTGTCCTTCACAGGCGATCTCGGGTGGGAGTTTCACTGCAAGGCGGACGATCAGGCGCAGCTTTATGAGGCCCTGCTGGAGGCCGGGGGACCATTCGGCGCGGGTCCGGTCGGCAGCCGGGCGTTGATGTCTTTGCGCATCGAGAAAGGCTATGGCTCGTGGTCCCGAGAATACAGCCCGGAATATTGGCCGCATGAGGTCGGGATGGAGCGACTCTGCAAATTCGAGAAAGAATTCCTGAACAAGAAGGCCGCGCTGGATGTGCTCGATAACGACGCCCGCGAACGGCTCGCATTGCTGCACTTAGATGAGGCGGATGTCACCGCATCGAATGCGGATGCGACCGGAGGCGAACCGATCTTCCGGGATGGCGAGGGGATCGGGCGCGTCACCTCCGGCGCCTATGGCTACACGGTGGGCATGTCGCTGGCCCTGGGCTTTGTGAAGAACGCGGCCCCTGGCGATACGGTCGAAGTGATGGTGCTGGGACGCCCGCACAAAGCCACGATCCTGTCCGAGCCGCCCTTTGACGCCGATTGCGAGATTCTGCGAAGTTAGGGCGGGTGCTCAAGCTGCTGTGTTTTAACAAATTGAGCGCTCTGGAATCCGAAGTCGCCACGACCACGTCCATCCGTGATCTGGCTGGTGTCAGTCAAATTCGAACCAGCCTCAGTTGGCTAGCGAATGCAGAAACATAGGCGGAACAAAGCAGCCACCACCCTTCAAGTGCGGCGGTTCAGAACAGCATAAAATTATGCCGTGCGTAGAGATTGCGCTCGCAGTACAAGAGGTTGTGGACGAAAGAACGGACGGAAGCAAACTTCGCATGCGCCTACGCCGAAGCATCGCCCGCTCACTTAGTCGAATTGGAAAGCGTTCGTTCTCGACTCTATTATTGAGCCAACAACCAATCGACTGACGATCGCCCGCGCCCAAATCCTTTAGTGCAGCGCCATAGGATCTAAGCCGGCCGGTGACGACTTCGCGCGGTTGATCATACCAGCGTATCAATTCTCTTCAGAGATTTCGACGCTGCGCGCTTGTCTTGGCGCTTCGCGACCACCGCTTCCAGAAACTCTTCCTCACGTTCGAAGGCGCGCCAATTGTTGTGTTGCTCACCATAATTCTTCACGAAAACGTCGCCCACATGCCATCGCTAGTTCGAGTAGGCGCGCATCCGATCCGCGTGCTTGTGCTTAACCCTGGAGGCGAAGATCGGCCCGAACCGGTTCCATCAAATCGCCGACGGCTACCGAAGATAATTTGGTCGGAACCGAAACCTGGCGCGCACCTCGGGGGCGAGATGTCGGTTGAGCCGGCGATTGACCAAAGCGCACATGAAAATCAGCCCCAGCGTCGCCAGCACGAAATAGACCGCCGCGATCGGATAGGCGACGAATGGGTTAAAGGTCTTTTCGGCGAAATAGTTGGCGTAGTAGAGCGCATCGCCCTGTTGCCGCCAGGTCGGAAAGGACGAGAAGAAGACCAGGGTCGTGGCGTGGAATAGAAAGATCGCTTCGTTCGTGTAGGCCGGCCAGGCCAGGCGCAACAGGGTCGGCCAGACCACCCGGCGGAACCTCTGACCAGGCGTCATGCCGAACGCCATCGCAGCTTCGATATCGCCTTTCGGCACCGCCCTAAGCGCGCCGTTGAAGATCTCCGCGGAATAGGCCGATGTGTTCAGAAACAACACGGTCAACGCGCCCAGCCACGCCTTGGTCAGCCACCCGGTCTGGGCGCCGATCACGACAATCCCGAGGTCGATCTCGAATCCGAGTTTCGGGACCTGCACGAAGAGCTCATAGGCGAAGAAGAACTGGATGAAGAGCGGCGTGCCTCGGAACAGATAGATGAAACTCGTCGCCGGTTTGCGCAACCACGGGTTCGGGCTGGACTTGCCGAGCGCCAGCAAGGTCGCGAACAGGAACCCCGAAACGAGAGCGGCGGTGGCGAAATAGAGATTCCAGATGAGGCCAGAGCCGATCAGCACGACCTGCTCGCAGAGCGTGATGTCCGCCTTCGGCAACAGGCGCTCTCCGATCCCGATGGAGCGAAGGCCGTAGGCGGAGAGTGTCTCAAGGCAGCTCACGCGCCCATCACCTTCTGCCCGCGGGCGAGTCGCGCCATCAGCCGCTCATATCCGCGCTGGCTGCCCCAAGTCAGGCCCAGATAGAAGATCAGCAGGCCGCCGAAATACCACGCCCGCCAGTCGGGATGCGGATAGGCGTAAATGTCGGTCTTTGCGCCGCCCAACTCGCGCGCCCAATAGACCACGTCCTCGACCCCCAGCAGAAACAACAGGGGCGTCGCCTTGATCAGGATCTGCCAGAGATTAGAAAGTCCCGGCAGAGCGAAGATCCACATCTGCGGCAGATGCACCCGGCGCAGCGTCTGGGCGGGCGACATACCGATCGCCTGCGCCGCCTCCAACTGCCCTTTGGGCACAGCTTTCAGCGCGCCGTCCAGCACATTGGCGGCGAAGGCGCCGAAGACGATGGCGTAGGCGATCAGCGCCAGCGTGAACCCGTAGACATCGTGCATCCAAGGCTCGGCGCTGGAGAGAGGCAGCTTCGCCTCGGCGCAGACCACGAAATCATTGCCGCGTCGGATCGGCTCGGTCACATCCGAGCAGAGGATCTTGTGCCGGGTCCATTCGACGGCCTGATCCAGCGCAATCGGCACGAACAGAAAGAAGATGATGTCGGGCACGCCGCGCACCATAGACGTGTAGGCGCTCGCCACCCAGCGCAGCGGCGCCGGGCCGGATCGTTTCACCAGCGCCGCCGCCAAGCCCATCGCCAAAGAGGCCGGCGCCGCCAGCGCCAGCAGCGCCAACACCACCAGAAAGCTGAAATAGAACGCCAGATGCTTACCCGTCGTCAGATAACAGGCGAGCCACGGAAAACCGCTGAGCGTGGAGGGATCGGCGCAATACTCGAACATATCGGATCAGCGGGGGCGCATCGCAGCGCCCCCGATCAGGCTCACCAGATTTGCGCGTCGTCGCCGAACCACTTCTTGATCATTTCGTTAAGCGATCCGTCCGCCTTCAACTCGGCGATCGCCGCGTCGAGCTTGCCTTTCAGCTCTCCGTCGCTTTCGCGCAGACCCACGCCGATGCCGTCGCCGAGAATCACATCGCCGCCAAGAAAGACCAGATCGCCGCCGGACTGCTCGACGATCGGAATCAGGAACGCCTTATCGGCCAGCACCGCGTCAGCCTCGCCGTTGCGCACGGCGGCGACCGTCTCATCGGGGCTCGCGAATTCCACGAGCGTCGCGCCAGAGGACGCCACATGCGCCGACTGAATGGTGTTGGTCTGCGCCGCGACCACGCCCTTGGCGGCGTCCTCGCCGGCGCCGCTCATCGCGACATAGGCGGATGGATCTGGCGGAAAATAGGGCTGCGTGAAATCGATCACCGCGTCGCGCTCGGCCGTGATCGACATGCCGGCGATGATGGTGTCGTAATTGCCGGAGACGAGGTTGGGAATGATCGAGTCCCATTCATTGGTGACCCAGCTGCAGTCGAGCTCGGTCATCGCGCAAAGTTTGTCGCCCAGCTCGCGCTCGAATCCGTCGACCTCGCCCTTGTCGTTGATGAAATTGTACGGCGGGTAGGCGCCCTCGGTGCCCATCCGCACGGTCTGAGCCTGCGCGGCCCCGGCGGCCGCAATGGCGACAACGCCAGCCGCCAATGTTTTGATAATGACATTCATGGTGATCTCTCCTGTCGTTTTGGTCTTGATTATAGAACACTGGCTAGGAAAGCCCGGCAGCGTTCGGATGTCGGGTCGCCGAAAAGCGAGGCGGGCGCTCCCTCCTCCTCCACGCGGCCCTGATGCAGAAAAATCGCGTGGCTGGAGACCTCTCGCGCGAAGCCCATCTCGTGGGTGACGACGATCATCGTCCGGCCTTCCGCGGCGAGGCCGCGCATCACCCGCAGAACCTCTCCCACCAGTTCGGGATCCAGCGCCGAGGTCGGTTCGTCAAACAGCAGCACTTCGGGCCGCATGGCGAGCGCGCGGGCGATGGCGACGCGCTGCTGCTGCCCGCCGGACAACTGAGCGGGATAAGCGTCGTGTTTCTGCGCGATGCCAACCTTGCCGAGAATCTCCATCGCTTCGTCGCGCATCTCCGCTTTCGGGCGCTTGAGCACCTGAACCGGGCCCTCCATCACGTTTTCAAGCACCGTCATATGGCTCCAGAGATTGAACTGCTGAAAGACCATGCCCAGCCGGGCTCGGAGATGCTGAATGCGCTTAGGGTCGTCGCCGGCATGGACCTCTTCGCCGTTTAGGACGATGCGGCCCTGATCCGGCGTCTCCAGAAAGTTGATGCAGCGCAGGAAAGTGGACTTGCCTGACCCGGATGCGCCGATGATCGAGATCACGTCGCCCTTGCGCGCCGTCAGCGATACTCCTTTGAGCACCTCCAGCGCGCCGAATCTCTTGTAAATGTCCTCGACGACCAGCGCCGGTTCCGCGGTCTCCATCGCGCCTCACGACGTCATTGCACCGTCGCACTAGATCGGCCGAACGCAGCGCTTGCAAGCGAATAGCGGCGAATGCGGGCGCGGATTTCGCGACGACCCCATTCTTTGGTTGAAACGGCGAGGCGAACGAGACCGCCGTTGCGTGTTTGAAACGTGAGTTGAATCTATTGGCCTTCGAACTGGCGCGGACGGTTTCGCGCCATATTGGCGGACGGACATCGGCCAACACTCTCCATTCGCTTTGTGCAGGTCAAGCGCGAGTCTGACGCATTCGTACACGCCAAAGCCAAGCATTCAAGTCGGAGACGTATTGACCCTCCCCAACTGAATTGCTCCTCCGTTTCCTAACCATAGGGGAGGACCAATTCAGTTGGGGAGGGTCAGCGGTCGCCGTTCCAAGCGCAGCAAATGTCTGCTCCGAGCCCATTCTCAGTATTGCCGCGAAAAACACGATATTCAGCCGCTTCATGCACTTGACGACCAAACGGGACTCCGACCGATCTCTTCGACCAGAAAATCCATGAAGACCCGGACTTTCGGCGAAAGGACATTCGCCTTGGGGTAAATGAGCCAAAGCACATTGCCTTCGGCGCTTTCGACATCCGGCAGGACGCGGACAAGTTGGCCTGAGGCGAGTTCGTTATGAACGCTCCATATAGAATTCAGCGAAATACCCGCCCCCTCCATAGTCGCGCATTTCTGGCTCAACCCATCATCGACGATTAACTGTCCTGACGCGTCGCCGGGACTGAATGCGGCGCCCTGTATTCCTGGGCCTCTGAGCGGCCGGCGGCGCATGTGGCGAAATGCGATCAACTTGTGATCTTTAAGCTCCGCAACAGATCGGGGGGCGCCATGTCGCGCCAGATAGGCAGGTGACGCGCATAAGATGCGCGTATCGTCCGCCAGCTTGCGCCCTTTCAGGCTTGTATCCGTCAGCGGCGCGTTTCGCAGGGCAAGATCAAAGCTGCCCTCAATTAGATCAAACTGGGTGTCGGACAGCCTCAGATCCAGGGTCAGATCAGGATACCGCTCCAGAAACGTTGGCAGGATTGGGGCGATGTACATCTGGCCAAAAGTGCTGGGGGCGGCGAACCTCAAAGTTCCGCTCACCCTTGCGCTTCCCTTGCCCAGAGCCGCCAGCGCGGCATCTTCCTGCGCGATAATCTCGCGGGCGAAGGGTAGAAAGTCCTCTCCCTGCGCCGACAGGGACACTTTCCGGGTCGTGCGATGCAGCAGATCGGCGCCAAGGTTCCGTTCAAGCTTGGCGAGCTTGGCGCTGGAGACCGCCGGCGCCATGCCCAGTTGACGCCCAGCGGCGCTGATGTTCAGCAGATCAGCGGCCCGAGTGAACAGGCGCAGACCGTCCGTATCCATTGTCATTATATGCAAATTCCGAATTCTAATTACACTTTCGCGTCATTTAATACGAAATAGATCACAATCATATTCCGGATCAATGCGAAACACGTTCGTTTCAGACACCAACCGGAAGCGTATGCCGGTCACTGACACGGGCGTGTTTATCAGTATCGGAGATGCAGATGACACGGTCCGCCCTCGTTAACTATCACGTTCACAAAGACACCCGTCAGGCGTTTGAGCTGGACGTCGGCGGCATCGTCGGAAACTTGATCTCACCGGAGCTGGCGCCGACACGGGTGGAGTTGATCGATACGCGAACCGCCGCGTCCACCATCTCCTTTGCAGAGGACGGGGTGGAATTTGCGAGCCGACCCAGCGCGGTGGAGTCGTTTTCTGACACCGGAGAGTGGCGACCGACCTATGACGCCGAACTCACGCAGCTTTTGACCGAGAAACTTGGCGCGCAGGAAGTGGTGATCTTTGACCACACAGTGCGTGTTGATGATCCCGACGCCGTGCGCAAACCGGCCCGCAACGTTCACAGCGACTATAGCTCTGATGGCGCGCAGCAGCGTTTGATTGATCTACTGGGCGAGGACGGGGCGGAGAACTGGAACGCAGGTCATTTCGCCTTCATCAACATCTGGCGCCCGGTTGCTTATCCGATCAACAGCGCTCCGCTCGGCTTTGTTCGGCCATCCACCGTCGATCCCGAGGACTGGATCCTGCTCGATCTCATCTACCCCGATCGGAATGGGCAGATCATGGGCCTCGTCGGCAATCCGCGTCACGAGTGGATCTACCAGTCCAGGATGACGCCGGACGAGGTCGTGTTCTTCAACATCTATGACAATCGCGGTCGACCCTCTGTCGCCCACAGCGCCCTCGACATGGTCGAGGATGAGAGCGTGACCACCATCCGCAAAAGCATCGAAAGCCGCACGCTGGTGCGTTTCTAGGGGAAGGGCGCGAAATGCTGGATCAACAAGATTCGAACAGCTTTGCTCGGCTGAACAACGCCTACAACACGGTGTTCAAACCCAACCATTTGTCCGTGGGCCTTGTGCTGCCGCTTGAGGCCTACGCTGTCGGCGCAGAGGCCTCAATGGCGCGACATCTGGAGATGGCGCAATTGGCCGAGGAGCTGGGATTCGTCGCTCTGTGGCTGCGAGACGTGCCGTTCAATGTGCCAAGTTTCGGAGACGCCGGGCAGAAATTCGACCCCTTTGTGTATCTCGGCGCGCTGGCGACAGTCACCCGGGTGATCGCGCTTGGAACGGCCAGCATTGTCCTGCCTCTGCGCCACCCCGCGCATGTCGCCAAGGCGGCGGCCACTGCCGATGTTCTGTCGAATGGTCGTTTGTTGTTGGGCGTCGCATCCGGGGACAGGCCCGAAGAGTATCCGGCGCTTAATATGAGCTTCCCAGATCGGGGCTCGCGGTTCAGGGATAGCTTCAATTATATCCGCGCCATGGCCGAGGCGTATCCGCGCCACCGGAGCGCTCAGGGCGTCTTGTCTGGCGACATCGATCTATTGCCGAAACCCGCCCAAGGCCAGCTGCCCGTTCTGATCACAGGGGGAAGCCAGCAATCGCCGGACTGGGTGGCGCTGAATGGCGACGGCTGGATGACCTATCCTCGGGATGCGGGCGCCCAAGGTCGTCTCATCGCTGCATATCGCCAGCGCCTCGCGGATGCCGAGGCGCCCAACAAACCGGTGATGCAGTCGCTCTATGTCGATGTTCTGGATGATCCGGACGCCCCCGCGCGCCCAATCCATCTGGGCTTCCGATCCGGAGCCATCGCTCTGCGCCGCTACCTGCGAGAGATCGAGACTCTTGGCGTCAATCACGTCGCGCTGAACCTGCGCTTTAACCAGGCCAATATCGAAACCACGCTGAAGCGGCTGGCGGACGACCTGCTGCCGGACTTTAGCGCAATCGATATTGGCGCAACCGGGGACTCCGCCCATGCCTAAGACAATCCTGATCACTGGGTCGACCGACGGGATCGGTCTCCTCACCGCCAAACGCCTGGCGGATGAGGGGCATACCGTGTTGCTGCACGGGCGCAGTGCGCCAAAGCTCGCTGCGGCGGCAGACGTGGTCGGCGGAAGATCTGAAACCTATTGTGCTGATCTGTCCGATCCCGAGGCTGTGAAAGATCTGGCTTCTGAAGTCCGCGCACGGCGTCCGCGCTTGGATGTGCTGATCAATAACGCCGGCGTATTCCAAACGCCCAACCCAGTGCTCAAAAACGGGTTGGACATCCGCTTCGCCGTGAACACGTTCGCGCCGTATGTGCTGACCCGGCGTCTGCTAGCGACCTTTCCGCAAGACGGTCGGGTGGTGAATCTCTCCTCGGCGGCGCAAGCGCCCGTCGATCTAGACGCGATGCAAGGCAAGGCCCGGCTTGGCGCGTCGGCGGCATACGCCCAAAGCAAGCTGGCTCTCACCATCTGGACCCGTGAGCTGGCCCGGGAATTGCCGAAAGGACCTTCGATCATCGCAGTGAATCCCAGCTCGTTCCTCGCGTCCAAGATGGTCAAAGAAGCCTATGGAGTTGAAGGCAATGATATGAGCATCGGCGTCGACATTCTGTGTGACGCGGCCTTGGGGGCGCGGTTCGCCAATGCCGCCGGCGAGTACTTTGACAATGACAAAGGCCAGTTCTCCCAACCCCACCGCGCCGCGTTGGATGCGCATCACGCCTCGGCGGTGATGCAGGTCTTGCAGCGATACGCGGCGGAACACGGCTAGGCCAACACCACAAGCAAACCGAATTCAGATGACGGCGCAGCGCGCCGGAGACTGATGTCACCCCCATCGAAACCCACTCTCCTCGCGCAGGCTGCGCCGAGGCTCAAGAAAGGACTGCCCAATGAAATATGAGAATTTCCAAACGTTCGATGTGACCGTCGATGGCGGCATCGCCACGGTGACATTCGATTTCGGCTCTGTGAACGTGCAGGGTCAGGAAATGCTCGCCGATCTCAACAGCCTCGCCATGCGGCTTGAGCGGGACCGCGACACCAAGGTCGTCATTTTCCAGTCCGCGAACCCGGAGGTCTGGGTCTGCCACTACGACACTGAGTTGCTGAAAGACATGTCGACCGAGGCGGTGTCCCGCGAAGAGGCGCAGTTGCTTGATCTGCAGTCCGTGTGCGAGCGCATCAGTAAGGTGCCGCAAGCCACCATCGCGAAACTCGAAGGGTTCGCGCGTGGCGGCGGACATGAGCTGGCGCTTGCGCTAGACATGCGGTTCGCCGCGCGCGGCAAGTTCAAGTTCATGCAGATGGAAGTGGGCATGGGCATCTTGCCCTGCGGCGGCGGGGCCTCGCGCATGGCGCGCCAGACCGGTCTGGGCAAAGCGCTGGAGATCATTCTGAGCGCGCAGGACTATGACGCCGATGACGCGGAGCGTCTGGGCACGATCAACAAAGCGCTGGAGCCCGATGAAATCGGCCCCTATGTCGACGCCCTGGCCCAGCGCATCGCCCGGTTCCCGGCGGAGTCGATCAATGCGTGCAAACAGATGGTCTACGAGTCCATCGACAAGCCCATTGATGACGCCCTGAAGGCCGAAGCCTACTGGCTCTATCAAGCGACCAGCAAAACGCCGGCTGTGAAACGCTTCACCATCGCAGATGAACAAGGCCTGGAACATGACATCGAAAACCAGCGAAACTGGGGGGAGCTGGTGATGAAAGTGCAGGACGTCACCTAGCCGACCACGAGAAGTTCGGGCTGACCACCAAGCATTCTTCTGGTCAGCCCGATCGAACAAGAGCAGACATTGGTGTTGTCAGACAAATTCGAACTCGTCTCTGTTTGCCGACAAATGCGGGAACCTAAGCGGAACAGAGCTGACGCCACTCGGCAAGCGCGGCGGTGCGGTTTCTCTTGAAAATGTGTCTGCTTGAGAGAAGGCGCTCCTGGTTGAAGTGGTTGTAGACGGAGGAGTGTACAGTGACGAACATCTGTAAACTTCGCATGCGCCGGAACCTCAGCATGGCACGCTCTCTTCGTCGGAACGGCAGGTGTGAATTCTCGGCTCTGTTGTTCAGCCATCGTCCCGTGGTCTGAAGATCTGAGCCGCCCAGCTCTTTCAGCGCCGCGTCATAGGATCTAAGCCGGTCGGTGACGACTTCCCGGGGGTGGCCGAAGCGGCGCATCAATTTCTTCAGTAATTTCAACGCTGCGCGCTTATCACGGCGTTTGGTCACAACCGCTTCCAGGACTTCTCCTTCGTGATCAACTGCGCGCCACAGGTAATGCTGCTCGCCGTTGACCTTCACGAAGACCTCTTCCAGATGCCACCGCCAGTTAGAGTACGCACGCATCCGATCCACGCGCTTCCGCCTGATCTCGGATGCGAACAACGGTCCAAATCTGTTCAGCCAATACCGGATCGATTCATGGCTGACATCAATCACGCGCTCATGGAGCAAACCCTCCACGTTCTGGATCGAGAGTGGGAACCGCGCATACATCATCACCGCCAGGCGGATGATCTCTGGGCTGGTTTTAAAGTACTTGAACGGGTCACGCTTACTCATGCGTGGACGCTAGATGAGCCCCCTGCCCGGCTCAAGCCAAGTTCCTCTGACACTGCCCTCCTAGAGGCTTAGTGGCTGAGCACCTGATCCAGGAAGGCCCGCGTTCTTTCACTACCCGGATTGGTGAAGAACTCTTCGGGGGTGTTCTCCTCGATGATCTCGCCAGCGTCCATGAAGATCACACGGTCAGCTACCCGGCGCGCGAAGCCCATCTCGTGGGTTACGCAGATCATGGTCATGCCCTCTTCCGCCAGCGTGACCATCACGTCCAGAACCTCGCCGATCATCTCCGGATCAAGGGCCGAAGTCGGTTCATCAAACAGAAGCACTTCAGGCACCATGCACAGAGCGCGGGCGATGGCGACGCGTTGTTGCTGACCCCCCGACAACTGACCAGGATATTTCGGCGCCTGATTGGCGATCTGAACTTTCTCCAGATAGCGCATCGCGTCGGCTTCGGCTTCCTCTTGCGATGAGCCGCGCGCCAGGCGCGGAGCGAGCGTACAGTTCTCCAGAATCGTCATGTGCGGAAACAGGTTAAAATGCTGAAACACCATTCCGACATCGCGCCGGATCTCTGCGATGTTTGAATTGTCCGCATCGATGACCTGACCCAAAACTTCAACGGTGCCAGACTGATGTTGCTCAAGCTGATTTATACAACGGATCATTGTCGATTTGCCCGACCCAGAAGGTCCGCAGACAACAATTTTCTCGCCTTTCTCGACTCGCAGATTGACGTCTTTCAACGGTGCTGGCAGACTAATTCGAACCAGTCTCAGTTTGCCAAGAAACGCAGGAACTTAGGCGGAACAGAGCTGCCGCCACTCGTCGAGAGCAGTGGTTCTGTTGAGCTTGAAATTTTGACGTGAGTAGAGGTGGCGTTCCTGATTGAAGAGGTTGTAGACGGAGGAGTGGACGGCGGCGAATAACTGTAAACTTCGCATCCGCCTAAACCTCAGCATCGCCCTTTCCCTTCGTCGAAATGGCAGGTGTGAATTCTCAACGCGATTGTTGAGCCAGCGTCCCGTGGATTGAAGGTCAGAGCCACCCAGCTCGCGAAGCGCAGCGCCATAGGAACGAAGGCGGTCCGTCACGATCTCGCGCGGCGGACCAAAGCGGCGCATGGATTTCCTGAGGAATTTCAACGCTGCCTTCTTGTCTCGCCTCTTCGTGACGAAACTCTCCAAAACCTCGCCTTCGTGATCGACCGCGCGCCACAGATAGTGCTGCTCGCCGTTGATTTTCACGAACACCTCGTCCAGATGCCATCGCCAGTTCGAGAAGGCGCGCATGCGATCCACGCGTTTGCACCGGATCTCAGCAGCGAACATCGGGCCAAATCGGCGCCACCAGAACCGGATCGTCTCGTGGCTGACGTCGATCCCGCGCTCATGCAGCAAATCCTCCACGTTTCGTAGCGATAGCGGGAAGCGGATGTACAACATCACCGCCAGGCGAATGACTTCAGGACTGCTATTGAAGTACTTGAACGGATTACGCTTACTCATCCGGGCAAGCTAGTTGGGCACCCTGCCCTCATCAAGTGAAGTTTGTCTGACAGAGCCGTCACGCTTACTCATGCGCGAACGCTAGATGGGGCCCCTCCCCGGCTCAAGCAACGTTCCTCTAACAGTGCCTCTCTGCGCCTCTTTGACGAGCGCCGTCAGCCGATAAAAGCCGTGGGCCATTTTAGAAAATGGCGTCAAAACGAAGAACGCCAGAACCGAGCCCAGATGCAGCGCCAGCAAGAGGGTCAGGGCGCCGGTCCCGCCAAACGCATAGAGCGCCAGACCGGAGGTGCTGACAAAGAACAGCAGCAGGATAAAGCCCATCTCTCCGCCCCAGACGCTTTCATCCCCCAGCGCGCGATCGGATTTCAGCTTCAGTTCGACCATCGCCAGCGTTCCCATCGACAACAGAATGCCACCCGGCACGCCCAGCAGCTTGGGCGGCGAGAACAGCCCATAGGGCGCCTGCATCCCAAAAACATAATGCATCACCGTGGCGACGCAGGTGGCCGCGAAACACAGCAAGAACCCGTACATCACCATCTGGTGGCGCCACCGGCGGGCGTTGGAGAACCGGTCTTCATCCTCGAAATTGCAGCCGTCGCCATGCCCACCCGCAAGATTCTTCATCTGCGCCGCGGACCGGAAGGCGGAGACAATGTCCGAAAGGCGCACCTTCCCACCGCCAACCGCGGCCCAATACCTCTGCAACGCGACAAAGATGGCGTAGAGCGGGAAGAGAAAAGCGGGCGCGAAGATCGCCACCATCGCGTTGTGAGACAGGGCGGCGTAGAACCCCGCGCCCTCCGCATTCACGCCGATGGCCTTGATCAGAAGAAAGAGCAGGGCAAACCCGGCGATGGTCGCCAGCGCGATGGCGACGCCGCTTTTGTGAAACGCCTTCGCAATTCCAGACGGGAAGGCGAAGTCCTGCCAGCTGTCCTGACGCACGCGCGCCAGAGCCTGCGGCAGGTTCAGGGCGAATTCATGCGGCTCGGTATACTGGCAGGCGTAATAGCAGCCCCGGCAATTGTGGCAGAGATTGGCGAGTTGGGTGATGTCGCCCTCGGTGAACATGCGCTCCCGATTGATGGCCGGGAACACCGAGCAATAGCCCTCGCAATAGCGGCACGCGTTGCAGATCTCGATCTGGCGGCGCGCCTCTTGAATCACATCAGTTTGCATGGGCTGCGGCCTCCCGTCCCGCGATCCGTCCGAACACGGTGCCGATATTCATCCCGAACCCGGCCAGATAGCCCTGACCGAGGATCGAACCCGCCATGGTCTCGCCCGCCGCCCAGAGGTTCCTGATCGGGCCGTTCTCGGTCGAGCATTGCGCGGTCTGGTCCACCTTGAAGCCGAGATAGGTGAAGGTGACGCCCGTCCGCAGGCTGTAGCCATAGAAGGGCGGGTCCTGAATCGGCCGCGCCCAGTTGGTCTTGGCGGGCTCGATCCCGGTGGTCGCGACGCCGTCCAGCTCCGTCGGGTGAAAATTCGACGTATCGCTGCAAGCGGCGTTGAACCCCTCCACCGTCTCGCGCAGCTTGTACTGCGGCAGGCCCATCTGCTCGGCCAGATCCTCGATGCTGTCCGCCTTGATCGGCGGGAACACCGACGGCATGAACAGCTCCAGCGATTTGGAATCGATGATCACATAGCCGACCTGATCAGGCTGACCCGCCACCAGGCGGCCCCAGATCGCATAGCGCTTGGGCCAGACGTCCTCTCCCTCGTCATAGAACCGCTCGGCGTCCTTGTTCACGACGATGGAGAACGGCACGCAATCCAGCCGGGTGACGATGCCGCCGTCGAATTTCGGCGCGCGCCCATCGATCGCCACGGCGTGGCATTGCGTGGGATCACCGACCGAGACTGCGCCCTGATCCAACAGATCCTTCAACACCACGCCCTTGTTATAGGGGGTGCCCCGGATCAGAAAGTTCTTCGCAGAGGGGCCCCAGGCGCGGGCCAGCCAGTCCACATCGGCCTGAAAGCCGCCCGAGGCGACCACGACGGACTTTGGCTGCAAACTAAGCGACTCTCCCTGATAGGTGAACTCGACCGAAGTGATGGCGCCGTTCTCCAGCGCCAGATGCCGGACCTGAGCCTCATAGAGCGCCTCGACGCCCATGTTCTCAGCCGTGCGGTAATAGGCGTTCACCAGGGCTTTGCCTCCGCCCCGAAAGAACGCGTTGGTCCGCGACAGCGACAGCGTGCCGGAGAGCGAGGGCTGGAACCGTACGCCATGCTGCTCCATCCAGTCATAGCACTGCTCAGAAGACTGGATTGCGAGCCGCGCGAGAACCTCATCGGTCTCGCCGCCCGTCACCTTGATCAGGTCGTCGTAGAACTCGTCCTCGGTGTAGTTTTCGACCAGCACGCCTTTCGGGCCGTGATGCATGCAGCGGAAATTGCGCGTGTGGCGCGAATTGCCGCCACGATAGGGCTTTGGCGCGCCTTCAAGCAACAACACCCGCGCGCCGGCCTCGCGCGCGGTCATCGCCGCGCAAAGCGCCGCGTTCCCGCCGCCCACAATTACAACATCATATGCCTCGTTATGATTGAACATAGCGCCCTTTTTGGCAGGTCGGACTCTGGTTTAGGCACCGAGGCGACTGCCTTCGAGGATCCGGCACCGCGTCGGATGTGGGAAACGTAGCGCGCATAGAATTATTTGATAAATGCAATTTATTACTTTATTATTCTATAATGCGTATAAACTTTGAATTCTCTGACCTTGAAGCCTTTCTCGCCGTCGCCGAACTCGGCTCTTTCCAGCGCGCCGCCGAGCAGTTGAATATCTCGCAACCCACCCTCACGCGGCGAATTCAGAAATTTGAGTCGGCCTTGGGTGTCATGCTCTTCAACCGCACCACACGTTCGTTGAAATTGACCTTGGCGGCGAAGCGGTTGCGTGGCCGTGCGCAGGCGATGGTTGACGACGCCACCGAGGCAGCCTTGGCGCTGAGGGATGAAAGCGTTCAGTTTGAGTATCAACGCAACGCTATTGTCACTGTTGCACTAGTGCCAAGCGCAACCGAGACGATCCTAACCGGCGCGCTCAGCGAGTTTCGACGGCACGGGCATACCGCACGAATTCGGGTACTGGACCGTTTAGCTAATGATGTCGGAGAGGCTGTAGCGCAAGGCGAAGCCGATTTCGGCGTCAGCTCGATCCCAGCGCTGGAGTCAAATATCCGATTTGATGCCATGGCGGACGACCGGTTCGTTCTAGCCTTTCGGCCGGACCATGAACTGGCATTGCGGAAAGAAATCCGCTGGGACGCGCTGAAAGGCGCACTGCTGATCGCACCGTTAAAAGGCACCGGCAATCGCATGGTGATCGATGAGGCGTTGGCCCGATCGCGCCAAACGTTGAATTGGACCTACGAAGTTCGGCGCACTACCACCGCGCTCAGTTTAGCGCGGGCTGGACTCGGCGTCGCTATCCTGCCTGACACCGGGATTCTTGATGGGCCAGAGGCCCAGATCACCATTCGCCCGTTAATTGCTCCTAGCGTCTCGCGCACGATTGGTATTGTTCGGCGCTCTGGCCAGAATCTACCCAAACCAGCACAAGCGCTAATAGAAATCTTGAGGCGACGCTCGCAAGCATAATTTATACACAGTCAGATTGAATAGAGCTTCTCAATGTCTCTTACATAGGCAGATTCTGCATGCAAAACATAACTGGCGAGATTAGAAATCGTTTTATTATACTTATACATCATATGCTTAAGTATATTTTACCGGCCAACCACTAGCCGATGGATGCGCCGCCTCCGGTTGCTCAGACTTGCAAAACATTGGCCGTCTGTCGCTGTCGAAACATCGCGCTCTGCTCACTCCAGACCGGAGCTATTGGGCAGCTCTCGCTGAAGTTGCCAGATGGGATTGCAACTTCACGGCACTTCCGGCGAAGGGAAGCAGCCTGGCGACTACGCTGGAAAACATCTCAAACTCGTCCCGCGTCAGCGACTCGAACATGACGCTGTTAACGCGGTTCTGAATGTCGGTTATTCGCGAAACAAGTTCAGCGGCGGCGGATGTCTCTTTGAGGCAAACCCGGCGTCTGTCCGACTTGTCTTCCGTCTTGTCTACCAAGCCCATTTGAACCAACGCACTGACAGAGATCGTTACGAAGGAACCAGAGATGTGGAGGTGATCCGATATCGTCTTAATATTGACTTCCTGCGCCTCTGACAGGTGCATAATCGACGTCAGCACCAAATATTGAGGCGATGATAAATTCGCAATTCCAGCGTGGCCATCAATGACGGCTTTCATTTGAGTAGAAAACGCAATCGTATCGAAAATTAACTGTCTAAACTTCTGGTCGGATCCACCTGAGAGCAGTTCCGGGCGATCAACCATTAAATCAATACCGTCGCTCCCTCTATCGCTTCGAATCTTCGCCATGTTTAGAACTACACTCGCGTTAGCGATGCTCCTTCGCTCCCCAATCCGTCCTATCAGGCGCTTATACTTGCCAAGCGCTCGGTGGGACCACGATAGGCCCGATACTTTCGCTGAGTGGCGATCTGATCTGCGACATGTTTGGCGTCGTGCCAGCACCCCCAAATGAATGTGGAGCCTCGGCGCGATTGCCAGGGTAGACCCACAAAATACACTCCGGGCTCCGAGGACACTCCACGAATATGCTTGGGCTTGCCTGCTTCGTCGAAGGCGTCCACCTGCAGCCAGCTGAAATCCTGAGAAAACCCGGTCGCCCAAAGAATTGAGCGGACACCCGCATTCTCCAGATCTAATTCAAGCGTCGGATTACGAACGCAATCCGGGGTCGGCTTGAATTGCCGCGCCTCTGGCTCTTCCGGCAAATCAAGACTATTGCGCTCGATATAGGCATCGGCGTCATCCAGCATGGACAGGTAATTCTCGTCCCCATTCGCAATATTTTTAGCGAGATCCGGAGCGAATGACATGACGCCGTCCTTAAACGACTGTGTCCTGCCGACCAGCGTTATTCCGCGTTCAGCCAACTCCCTGAAATCAACGGTATAGCCACCATGGGCGCCGCTGACCGAGATCGTAACGTGCTCTTTTCCCGGCTTCAAAGTGGCGTCGTCCCACAGACCGAGGACGCCCAGCCACCACACGAAGTTGCGCCCTCGATACGAGCGCGGAGGACGCTCATGAGGACCGACGGAGAGGTATACTTCGCGTCCGGCTCGCGCCAGTTCGTCTGCGATCTGCACGCCAGACGAACCCGCGCCGACGAGCAGAATGGAACCGTCCGGGAGTTGGTCGGGGTTGCGATATTCGTCTGAGTGCAGTTGAAGGATGTCCGTTTGCTCTGGAATTACCGGCGGAATGGCCGGGTGCTGGAACGCGCCGGTGGCGACTACAATGCGCTTTGCCTCGATCGCGCCCGCCGACGTCTCTACGCGGAAGCCTTCCCCGCCTTCCAATCGCTCAGCTTTTTTGACCTCCACGCCACAACGGACGGGCGCCTCAATCATGTTTGCATATTCAACGAAGTAATCCGCAATCCGATCCTTGTGCGCATAGGCGTCGGGGTCCAGTTCGTCAAACCTAAGGCCGGGAAACCGATCATGCCAGGAGGGTCCGTTAGCGACCAAAGAATCCCATCTGCCTGTGCGCCAGCGCTCGGCAACCCTGTCCCGCTCAAGTACGAGATGAGGAATATTGTTGTTGCTAAGGTGCTCGCTCATGGCGATCCCGGATTGGCCGCCGCCGACAACAAGAGTATCCGTACTTTCGATCGTCACTGCATTTTCCCTCAATACCGGTTGATGCGAGATCTTGGCATCCGCCCTTATATGATCAGACGAACCTTCGTCATGGCGTCGGCTGCGGACCGAAGTCGCTCTAAGCTCCAGTCCGCAGTCTCGCCGTCAGTTCTGGAAGCCGTAGGTATCGCGCGCATGCGCTGCAGACACGAACCCGTTTTCAACGTCATAATTGACCGCATCTGGATCGCGCTCTTCCGCAGAGCCGTATCCACCGCCGCCAGCGAGACGGAAGCTCACGACGTCGCCCTGCGTCAGGCCAAGCGTCTGTTTTGATGTCAGCGCCGTTTCCGAGCCATTTCGCCGGAGGCTTGTGGTCGCGAGCGCGCCTGGCGTTCCTCCATAGAGCCCGAACGGCGCTTTCTCGTGCCGGTCGCCCAGCAGTGTGATGATCGCATCACCGGCAAGGAGTTCCACGTCTTTGCGAATTCCGCATCCCCCACGGTACTTGCCATCACCCGCGCTGTCCTGGATCAGTTCATAGCAATGAATGCGAATTGGCGTCTCACTCTCATGAACTTCGATGGGGATGTTCATGCAATTCACCACGGGCGCCATTGCTTCCGCTCCATCCTTATAGGCCCGCGCTCCGTACCCACCGAAGATAAGGTCATAAAAGATGTAGGTCTCGCCATCCTCGCGACGTCCGCTGATATTGGGATTGCCCCAGTGGGAGAACCCGCCCATCGCCCGCCCCGGCAGAGCCTTGGACATGGCGCCGTTGATAATATCGAAGATGCGAACCTGAACCGTCGCGCGACCTCCGCTGGGAGCCGGGTATTGCGGATTGAAGAAGCTTCCCTCGCGCGCGACCACGGTGATCGGTCGGATCATGCCCTCATTTTGTGGCAGGGTCGCGCCAGCGAACACCTTCACCGAAAACATAGCGTAAGCGCGCGAATAGTTGATGTAAGAGTTCAGAGCTACGTTGACGGCATCACTGCTGCGCGAAAAATCGATGACCATCTCGTCACCGCGGATCTCGACATCGACGGCGAGTTTTACGGTCTCGCCTTCGTCGCCGCAGTCGTCGAGAATATCCTCGAAATCATAACGGCCGTCCGGAAGCGCCTCGATGAACTCCCGCATCTTCGTTTCAGACTGCAGAAGAATGGTCTCAACCGCAGCCTCAAAATTGTCTTCGCCATACTCCTCAAAGATTTGGCGAAGGCGCTGCGCGCCGATGTAGTTTGAATTCGCCTGGGCCTGAACGTCGCTTGCCAGAACCTGCGGTTGACGAACGTTCCCGCAAATGACCGTCATCAGATCCCGGTCCAGTTCTCCGTCCTTAACAAGACGAACAGGCAGAATTCGCAGGCCCTCCTGAAAGGCCTCGGTCACACCATGAACCTTCTGCGATCCGGGGGCGGCGCCGCCCACATCGACCTGATGCGCAGTATTGACGACGAAGCCAATCAACTCTTCGGCGGAGTAGACTGGGGAGACCAGAAAGGTGTCCGGATAGTGTCCCGAGCCGAGAAATGAGTCGTTCAGGAAGAAGCCGTCGCCCGGCTTCATTTCACTGGTCGGGATTCGTTCGATAACGCTTTTCACGACATACGGCATTGCGCCCAAATGTCCTGGCGTGAAGTTTCCCTGAGCGACCAGCCGCCCTCTGCGATCGAACAGTCCGGTTGAGAAATCCTCGCCTTCCCGAACAGCCGCAGAAACTGATGTTTTCCGAAGAACGCTCCCCATTTCGTCCACGATGGAGATCAGAGAGTTCCAGAGCACAGAAACCGTGACCGGATTAAGTTTTTCTGCAGACATTGGTCAGCTAGCCTCATTGTGAATTTCGATGATGACGTCGCCACGATCAGAAATAGTGGCCTTGTCTTTAGACGGAACGACGATTGTGCATTCGTCATCCTCAATGACCGCGGGACCGACGACCTCGCCTAAGTCGCGCAATGCCGCACGGTTGAGGATTTCATGGTCGACGAAGCCTCTAGCTTCCGGGCAGTACGCGCGGCGCTTCGCACGAACGGCGTCACGTGCAGTCGCCTTGAACGAGCTTGACTGCAAGGCGGTGGAATCTCGCTTTACAGTCGCCGTCAGGTTCCAGTCGGCGGCTTCCACCGGATGATCCGGCTGGCAATACCCGTAGTTCTGTTTGTAGGCCTCGTGGAACGTCTGGATGGCGGACTCCAGGAACCCGTCGTCAATCTCTCCATCCGGCAAGTCGACCCGAATTTCGTAGCCCTGCCCCACATACCGGGCGTAGATAGCCCGATCCCACTCGACATCCTCGGCATCCTTCAGCGCTGAGAGTTCTTCCGACACGCGTTCGCCGAGCTGTTTGAAAATATCCTTGATGCTTGGAATGGCGTCCTTTTGCAGGGGTAGAATTCGCGTGGTGGACGCATCCAGACGGCTATCTGCGGCGAGGAGCCCAAGCGCCGAGCCGACGCCTGCGCCATATGGCACGATAACGCGCGGCGCGCCGAGCGACCGGGCTAGTCGGCATGCGTGAAGAGGCCCGGCCCCACCGAATGCGACAACCGCATAGCGCCTCGGGTCCCGACCCTTTTCGATCGAGACGATGCGCATCGCCCGCTCCATGTTGGCGTTGGCGACGGCATGAATGCCCCATGCCGCCTCTTCCAGAGCAATTCCCAGCGGTTTCGCGATGCGTTCCGCGGCGCCCGCCTTTGCGGCTTCAAGGTCCAGCGTCATCGCGCCGCCATTGAAGTAGTCTGGGTTCAGATAGCCAAGCACGATATTGGCGTCTGTGATGGTTGGCTCTTCGCCCCCGTTTCCATAGCAAATCGGGCCAGGTTCGGCGCCGGCGCTCTTGGGACCGACCTTGATCACGCCAGTGTCGACAGTTGCGATGCTACCACCGCCGGCACCAATTTCGAGCAGCTCGATCGATGAGATATTCAGCGGTAAGCCGCTGCCGGGGCGATATTGAACCTGGTCGACCTCGAATGTTGGCGAGATCGCCGGCACACCGTCGTCGATGGCGCCCAGTTTTGCCGTCGTACCACCCATATCAAACGTCAACAGGTGGGTTTCATTCAACAACCTGCCGATGACGGCGCACATCTCCACGCCGGCGGCCGGCCCGGATTCCACGATTCGCACCGGAAAGCGCTGGGATAGGTTCGGTGTGACCAGCCCACCATTTGACTGCATGACCAGGAAATCCTGCGAGACGCCCTTGCCCGCCAGCGATTCCGACATCCTGTTGATGTACTGATCAACGATCGGTTTGATATAGGCGTCTGCCAGAACCGTGCTGGTGCGCTCGTACTCCCGATACTTCGGCGAAACTTCAGAAGAGATCGAGATCAGAATCTCTGGCATTTCCACTTTGATGGCGTCCGCCAGACGTTGTTCATGCGCCGAATTAGCGTAAGAGTGCATCAGGCAGATGGCGACAGACTGATAGCCATTGCTCTTCAGCTTGCTGACCAGCGCTTCAATCTCACCCTGGTTAAGCGGCTTCAGAACTTCGCCCGAATGGCTGACGCGCTCTTCGACTTCGAACACATTCTTTCTGAGCGTTAACGGTTGGGGCTTGTCGAGATGAAGATCGTAGGTTTCGTGGCGCTTCTGCCGCCCGATCATGAAAATGTCCCGAAAACCCTTCGTCGTCACCAGAGCGCATTTCGCCCCCCGGCGCTCGAGAATGGCGTTCGTCGCCACGGTCGTCGCGTGGTAGAGGCCGCGAAGCTGTCCGTGATCCACACCTTCGGCGTTCAGAAGGGACGACATTCCGCTCAGCACAGCGATTGAGGGGTCTAGATTGGTGGACGGAACCTTGCCGAAAACGAATGCGCCTGTCTTTTCGTTTTGCAACGCAAAGTCCGTGAAGGTTCCGCCTGTGTCGAACGAAATGCGATAGTCTGTCTGGCTCATCTTCAATCACTCGCTGATTTCTAGCTGGCCCTCCGGCAGTGCGCCGAGGACACGTAGATATTTGCAATCTAATTTAGCTTTGTCAATTAGTTTTTTATAAAAGGTATATGTTTTGCTGTTTGCTCTTTAAATCAAAGCATTAAATAAATGCATTCGTAAATTTCTCCGTCAGACGGCTGCAAAATCCGCTCTCTTCGAGAGCAGAGACCGATGGAATGAATCGCAATCAGAACGCCCGTGCAGGCGCATTCGACCGCCGGGAAGATGCAAAGCCGAAGCGAAAAGGGAGAACCTAAGGTTGAGTGAGAGCAAAAGAGCGCAAACCCGGTTCACGGGAAAAGCGGTGTATAAACCGAACACAGAAATTCACTTTACGCTAGGAATCTCTGACTGCAGGGCCGCGAGTGATTTGTCTGCGGGGTTGGCCTCCAACGCCTTCTCCAGCGCGGCCAACGCGCCCGCTGTATCGCCCAGCGCCTCACGGATGCGTACGATCATCGCCCACGCCCGCGCTATCTGCGGATCGAGCGAAACCGCTTCTTCGAAAGAGCGTTCAGCGGCCCGCCATTCTCGCGCGGTTAGCGCCATACCCCCAAGAACCAGCTGGGTCTCAGGGAAGTCCGCCTTCGCATACAAGGCGGCGTTCCACTCTGACATCGCAGCGCGAGCGGCCTGGGCGGCCGCGTCCGGTGCTCGATTCACAGGCGCGTTTAAAAACTCTCGCACCGCGGCGATGCGCACGGAACGCATGGGATCGGTTAGCGCGGGAACTAGAGCGGCGCGCTGTCCGGGCGGCGCTCCACGCTGCATGGCCACCGCGCCCGCCCGCACCAGTGGATCGGGGTCTGAGATCAATGTGGCCGCACGGGCAGCTCGGTCCGGATTCGTCGCCGGCATCGCCAATTCGAGCGCCGACGCGCGGACGATTCCGGCCTCGCCAACGTCTTCCGCTATGTCGAGCAACGCGTCGGCCGCTTGCGATGGATCAAGCGCCGCCGTTGAAAAGACCTTCGAGAAATGCGGGCCACGATATGGGCTGGTGGGGAACTGCTTGATTAGTTCCGCTGCAGCCCATGCGCTGTCCCGATCCGCATGGCAATCAGTGCAGGCGTTCGGCGCGCCGGTCTCGTCGCTCAGATCTGGTCTGGGGATGCGGAAACTGTGGTCACGGCGCGGGTCCACCTGCATGTAGGTGCGATCGACCATGTGGCAGTTCACGCAGGCCGCGCCCTCATTTTCCGCAGGGTGGAAGTGGTGCTCTGGCCCATCGTAGAGCGCTGTGCGCAGACTCGGGAAACGCGTGTTCCCCGATGGAGAGTGGCATTGCGTGCAGACCGCATTGCCGTCCGCCTTCAACTCGGCACGGTGTGGATCGTGGCAATCCGTGCAGCGAACGCCATTTGCGTACATCTTTGACTGCAGAAACGAGCCGTAGACATAGACCTCACCGAGGATCGCGCCGTCGGAGTGGTAGAGACCGGGCCTGAGTAGCGCCAGCCGATAGGCGTCATGGAACGCCCTTCCGGGTGTGGGATTGCCGCTCTCGAAGGGCTCGCGCCGGGAGTGACACCCGGCGCATTGCTGAATCTGAGCCTCGGGATCGTCAGCGGGAAATCGCGCGGTCAGACCCCGATCGCCGTCAGCGGGCGCGCCCGCCTCCGCCCAGTAGCGATGCAGAGATCCCGGTCCATGGCACGCCTCGCAACCGACGCCGATTTCCGCCTGCCGGCTATCGTAACGCCGCGACGCCGGATCAAATCGTTTCTCATACCCGGTCGCGTGGCATTCGGCGCAGCGTGCATTCCAGGTCTTGTAAGGGCCGGTCCAGTGCAGTCCATCGCCCGATTCCTGGCGCTGATCGGGATAGAGATGGAACCATTCCTCGCGCTCCGTGTCCCAGGCGACGTCGTGAGACTGAAGGCGTCCCCGTTCTGTCTCGAACAGATACTGCTGCAAAGGCGCAATTCCGGCGACGCCGACGACCTCGTAGGCGTTCATCTCGCCGTCAGGACCTTCAGTTTCCATAACATATGCATCGCCGTCGCGAGAAAAGCGGTGGGTCACGTCCAGATGCTCAAAGACGGCCGCGTCGAAATTGCCAAGCACCGCGCCGTCATTGGGGGTCGTCCACGCGAGCGCATGGTGCGAGCCCTGCCACGCCGCGCCTTGATCTTTATGACAGGCGATACAGGTATCAGAGCCGATGTAACTTGGATTCACCGTTGAATTCTGGGCGAGCGCATCGGCTCCAGACGCGATCAGAATAAAAGAGAAGGCGGTCAGGCGCCTCCAAAAGCGCGCCCTTGAGACAGCCCTTTCCGTTGTTCTGATACCCGTCCATATCACCACTCGACCATCTTCTTGGGCGTATAGACCGGCGTCGGTTGCGGATCGAACGAGGTGTCGAAATCCCGATAGACGCTGCGAACCTCGCGATGAGGATATTCGCGGATCATCATCATGTGATCCTGGATCATCTTGGTGATGCCGGGGCCGGCCCAGATCCCGTTATGCGCCTCGTTAGGGAACCGCTCGGCCGGGTCATGGTAGATGTTGAACACTTCATAGAAGTGAAAGTCTGGATTCCTCGGCTTCAGGTTCAGCTTGACCTGATCCTTGCGCACGGCCTCCAGATTGGTGCGGTTGTAGTGGAAAACGTAGTCGCGGCGGCTCTTTCCCTCGCCGAGTAGAAACAGCCCACTCTGATCGACGCCGTCAATCACCCGGTCGCCCGGCACGTCATTTTTAACTCCGGCGATGCTGGCCCATGTGGTGAAGAAATCGGTGATCTGGATCAGGTCCAGTGGGTCCTGGCCCGCCTCGATCATGCCGGGCCACCAGGCGATGGCGGGCACGCGCACGCCGCCCTCGCGGGTCTCGCCCTTACCGCCGGGTAGTAACGAATAGCCGCCATGAGGATGAACCGTATACATCGGCCCATTGTCTGAGCTCCAGACAACCAGCGTGTTTTCGGCGATGCCAAGCTCAGTCAGCGTCTTCAACACGCGGCCCACATTGTAGTCATGCTCGACCATCTGCGCGGCCGTATTGGTCTCGGCCGGCGTATCTCGGAAATCCGGATGCGCCCCCCAGAAATGGTTCCCTTTGCCCCAGAAGTTCACAAAGAATGGCTGATCGCTATCAGCGCGGCGCTTTATGAAATCGATGACGTTGTCGGCGACCTCGGAATCATAAGTGTTGTATTTCTCCATCGAGTATTCGTAGACGAGTTCCGGCTCTTCCCCTTTTTTGGCTCGCATTACGCCGCCGGTGTCGTATGGAAAGCCTTCTGGCCCGGGCGAATGCATCAGCGTGCGTTGCGTGAATCCCCCGATATCGTCATCCTTGGATGCGTTCTTGTTGTTCACCCACCAGGGTGGATTGCCCTCGGACCATTCGGCCTCGTCGAACCCCTGCTCTGTCGGGTGATTGCCGTCCTCGTCCCCGAGATGCCATTTCCCGAAGAACCCATTGTAATAGCCCGCGGCAGACAGAAGCTCGGCGATGGTGATCTCGTCGTCGTGCAGGCCGGTGCCGGTCTCGCCGGGAAGCGTGATATTGTAGACCCCATTGCGGATTGGATGGCGGCCTGTCAGCACCGCGCCACGAGAGGGGGAGCATTCGACCTCGGAGTAGAAGGACAGAAACCGCATTCCTTCGGCGGCCATCTGGTCCAGACTACTGGTCGGCGCGCCTCGGATCTTGCCGCCGCCATAGCTGCCAAGCTCGGTGTAGCCTACATCGTCCGCCATGATGTAGACGATGTTCGGCTTCTTCCCGAACCGCGCCTCGAGCGCCGCAAGCTTCTCGCGCACAGCCGCATCATCCGCATTCCATTGCTCACCGAATTCTTTCTCCATGCGTACGAATTCAGCATCGTGGACGATCTGATCTTGAGCCTGCGTGAAATGCGTGGCGCCGAACACGGACGCCAGCGCGAACGCGCATCCAAGAGTTCCGAGCTTCACGTTCATTGAACAGTTCTCCTCTATTTCTGCGCGCCGGTTGGCGCTGTCTGGTTGCGGATTGAGGGCGGACCTGAAGCGCCCAAAGGAACTATCGTTACGAGTTTTTCGTCGGTCATGTCGTGAATGGCGTATTTTGGCCCTTCTTTGCCAAAACCGCTGTCTTTGACGCCGCCATAAGGCATCAGGTCCACCCTGTTGCTCGACGTATCGTTGATGTGAAACGTTCCGACTTTGACACGTCGCGACGCGCTCATGCCCTTGTCGATATTCGTTGTGAAGATTCCTGATGCCAGACCGAAGGGTGTCGAGTTCACGAGATCAATCACGCGGTCGAACTCGTCGAACGGAACGATACTCACGACAGGCGCGAAGATTTCTTCGCACACGGCCCGCATTGACACGTCAACATTCGAAAGGATCGTCGGCTCCAGGCAATTTCCCGAGCGCGCGCCCCCGGCGACAATCTCGGCGCCCTGATCCGCCGCCTCAGACACCCAGGCCAGCGCACGATCCGCCGCTTCGGCTGATATCATTGGGCCAATATCCGTTGCCGGATGCCGCGGATCCCCGATTTTCAACTGCGACGCGTTCTCCGCCAGAGCGCTCTTGAATTTATCGACAATCGACCGCTCGACGTAGATGAGCTGCACTGACGTGCACACCTGACCGGCTTTTCGGAATGCCGCGCCAGCGCATTTCCTTGCTGCGTTTTCAATGTTTGCGTCGGCGCAGACGATGGTGGCGGAGATGTTTCCCAGCTCCAGCTGAGTCCGACGAAGACCCGCTTGCCGTTGCACAGTCTCGCCAACGGTCGTGCTTCCGGTGAAGGTGTAGTAATCGATCCCCCGATTTTCGAGCAACTGCATGCCGACATCCTCACCAGTCCCATGCAGAAGATTCAGCATCCCTCCTGGCAGACCCGCGGCCTCAAAGGCTTTGCAGAGAAACTCTGACGAGATCGGCGTGTGCAGCGAGGGTTTCAGCACAGTCGCATTTCCAGCGGCGAATGCCGGGGCGACCTTGTGGCAAACTGTATTCAGTGGCGAATTGAATGGCGTAATGGCGCAGACAACGCCTACAGGCTCGCGAACCGTGTACGCGAGACGTCCGCGCTGCCCCCTTGCGCCGTCAATTGGGATGACCTCACCGTGAATTCGTGTCGCCTCTTCGGCCGAAAGACGGAGTGTCTGCAGGGACCTGTTGAAATCGCCCTCGGCGTCCTTTCGGGTGAACCCGGTTTCTGAGATCATCGCGTCCAGCACGACGTCCTGATGGCGCTGCAGAAAGTCCCTTACGAAAAGCAGGATATCGTGGCGGTCGAATGGCTCCAGTTCATCCGCTGCGAACGCTCTGCGGGCTGCGGCGACTGCCTGCTCAACCTGCAGCGAGGTTGGATTTGCGACGGTTGCTATCTCTCCACCAGTGAACTTGTCGGCGACCGGAAGCTCTTCCGCCCCATTCTGCCACTTTCCGGCGATCCACAGTTTTCCGGTCGCAGTAAGCCTATCGGACTCCATTGTAAGCACCTCCCCTGCATTGCGTTGGTCGCGCATGCGCGTTGAATTCTGCGATCTGTTGCTCACGAGACCAACCTGGGCAGGATCAGAACGATTTCCGGGATCGCGTAGAGCAGGAACAGAAGCGCGATATCGCAGAGCCAGAACGGGACGCAGCCCGTTACGATGGTCTTGATCGGAACGTCAGGCGCGACGCCCTTTAGCGTGTAGAGATTTAACCCGACTGGTGGCGTCATGGCGCCAATCTCGATCAACTTCACCAAGACGATGCCGAACCAGATTGGGTCCCAACCAAGTTGCTGTGTGATCGGCAGCATTAACGGAACTGTCAGCGCAATGATGCTGATCGCCTCTAAGAAAGTCCCAAGAACAATGTAAAAAACGATAAGGCAGGCGAAGAAGACGAGTGGCGGCAGGTCGGCACTGATGATCACATCGACGACCGCCTGCGTCACGCCGCTGAACGCCAGGAATTTTCCAAACAAAATGCTGCCAATTACGAGAAGAAAGACAGCGGCTGTGGTCACCATCGTGTCCTTGCCAGCCTCAAGCACGCCTCTCAGCGTTACGCTTTTTTTGAGCACGCCGATGAGCAGGACAACCGCCACACCCCCGGCGGACGCCTCTGTGGGCGTCCAAATGCCGGCCAACAGCCCGCCTATCAGTGTAGCGAGCACCAAAAGAAACGGGGCTGCGCGAACATTGGCGACGACGACCTCCCGCATCGGAAACGCCGGGCCTCTGGGCGCAAGCTCCGGTCGGATTCGCGCGCGCACATACATCTGCAACGAATAGACAACGACCGTAATCCCGCCGGGAACCAATCCTGCCACCAGCAACTTCCCAATCGATTCCTGGGCGACGATTCCGTAGAACACCAGCACCAGGCTGGGCGGGATGATCATCGCGAAGGTGCCTGACGCGGCGATCGCGCCGGCGCTTAGTTTCAGGTCGTACTTGTAGCGGCGCAGCTCAGGTAGAGCGATCTTGCCCATCGCAGCCGTGGCCGACATGCTGGATCCGGTGACCGCCCCAAATCCGGCTGACGCCAGGCAAGTGGCGATGGCCACGCCTCCGGAAACACGTCCGACCAGCTTGTAAGCGGCGTCAAACAGATCCTTGACGATGCCGGTGCTTGACGCGATCAGCCCCATCAGTATGAACATGGGGATCACAAGGTACGGCAGCGACGACGTCACATCGAAACTGGTCGATTGCAAAAGGCTGGTCGCGGCGCCGAAACTTCCAGTCACAAGATAGAAACCGATGGTGCTGGCGACCGCCAAAACGACCCCGACGGGCACGCTCGCGACCAGCAGAGCTGCGCCGATGGCCAGCACGATCAGTAATATCTGGAGAATTTCGGGGTCCATTGTTCTGCCAACTCATCTCGCGCTGTATCAATCGTCCGTTCAATCCGCAGGTCTGATGAAATGCAGCAGGTTCAGGATCGTCGTTCTGGCCGCCGCCAGAACCACAACAAATCCGCCTAGCGCCATCGCCAGCCACGGAATTGCGCTTGGGATAAGCAACCGGCCTCCTAGGAACTCGCCGTCCCGATAGGCATCGATCCCCTTGATCGCGGCGTAAAATCCGATCAACGCAAATAGCCCGCAAAGAAGCGCGGCACTGAACGCGTCAACGATACGCTTTGGCCGACCGCGCAGATGCCCGCGGATGATGTCGACGCGAATGTCCCGGCCCACTCGGTGGGTCTCTCCAAACGACATGAAGCAAGCGGCGCAGAACATCACGCTGACGATCTCGAGAATGCCGATCAACGGCGAGCCGAGATTGCGAAAGAGAATGTCGACGCAGATCATGATCATAGAGGCGAGCAGGACCAACCCGCCGGCACGGCAAAGCCCGCTGCATACGGCGTCGATTATGCTGCTTATCCGGTTAGACATTTTGATACTCGTAGTCATTTTCCTAGGAACGCGGTTATTTGCGCCCGTTCGATTCTCGCCTGGCGCTCTCCCAAGCAATCGCTCGGTTGCTGCTTGGGAGGCGCGTTCAGGCAGGCTTCATCAGTTGGTGTAGTTCGCCACCAACTCCTTGTAGCGGGTAATAATCTCGGCCCCGGGGTACCCCTCTTTTTCAAGGTCCTCAGCCGCCTGGTCGAGCAGGTTCGGCGTGTTGCTCCGCCAGTCCGCAAAGTCGGCCTCCGTCATGTGAACGATCTTGTTGCCGGTCGCCTCTTCGAGCTGCGCCAACGAGTCGTTGTAGACGGTCGTCATCATCTCGCCCGCGACCACGATCATTCGTTCTGATACGTCGTCGACGATCTTCTTATGGGCGTCGGAAAGCTTATCGTAGCTATTCGAATTCATTGCGATGACGGCGGTGCAAAGCGCCTGCGGGCGCGCCTGCTCGGTGCCAGGAATGAATACATAAGGTGCAACTTCGTGGAACTTGTTGCTGTAGATGAAGCTCGGAGTCGTGTAGATGCAATCTATCAGGCCCGAGGATAGGGCTCCGTAAGCCTCTGAACTTGGAACCGAAATCGGCTCGACACCCATATGCTCCTGGAGGATCGGGAAGTAACGGCCAAATGAGCGCATTTTGCGGCCCTTCAGGTCCGCCAGATCCTTCACCGGTTCAGCGCAGGCGACGACATAAGGATCCACAGGCAATGGCACGAGCATGCGCATGTTCCGCTTAGCGTATTCCTGCTGGAAAACTTCAAACTCCGAGTGCAGTTGTGCGTGAATCGCACCGATGCTCTGCAGGCTGGCGGTTTCGGCGGACCAAACGTCGGTGATGTTGGTCAGCGCGCCTTCGACCCTGAACTCGCCCGGAAAATAGATCGGATAAAAGCTGACAGTGTCGACCAATCCGCTGGCGATGCCATCGACATGATCCTTTACCCCCAGTAGCGCTCCACCGTGCACGATATTGACTTTAATCTCGCCATCGCTTTCAGCACTAATTTCCTCCGCCCATTTCTCGTAGATCACTCCACTCTGCACGTATGTGGCGGGATAGATATGCGCGCCTCGCAGCGTCGTGCTGTCGGCTTTCGCGACGCTCACGAACGCTACAGCGCTAGCGATAGTTAATAGTGCGGCCTCAAAAAGGGCGCTCCGGCGTTTCAATTTGGATTCCAGCATCATTACTCGCCTCCTTCTCAGGCATGATATCCTTGGTCTTCACTTCTTTCGGCGCATTAGTCGCCCCATCGCACCATCGCCCACTCGGTTTCGAAATGTCCCATCGCTGATACGGCAAACACAGCTTCATTCGGTCGTTCGCCCATATCATAGATGCTTTTCGAACCTGGTGAATCTCCCAACCTGAGCGCTCCGATGAGCAGAAGGGTCCTGCACACGCATTTTGTTAGCATGCTAAAATAGCTATGTAAAGTAGGTATTTTAATTAGCTCATTGCCGGCAGATTTACCATGCTGCAATCGGCTGGCGTATTAGGTCACCCAGCCGCTAGGCGGATGCGCGGCGGCATGTCTCAGCAGCGCACCGGCAACTGCGCCGGAGCGAGCTGCCTGAAGCATTCGCAAAGATTGAGCTGTTTTCTGGCTCTGGTATCAGCCGGTAGTCGTTTCCGGCTCGAAGCGTTGTCTCTTAAACCGTCCTACCGGTTTGAACTTCGGTCGCCAGATGCGATTGAAGTTTAACAGCGCTTTCGGCCGCAAGCATAAGCCGGGAGAGAACATCAGACAGAACTTCGAACTCTTTGCGGGTCAGAGATTCGAACATGACGTCGTTTACGCGGTTCTGAATATTGGACAGACGCGAAATGAGATTCCTGGCGGCCGGCGTTTCCTTAAGGCGAACCCGACGCCGGTCTGCTTTATCGACAACCTTCTCGACCAACCCCTTTCGAACCAGCGCTCCGACCGAAGTCGTTACAAAGGATCCTGAAATGTGCAGGTGATCAGAAATCGTTTTAACGTTGACATCCTGGCTGGCGGACAGATGCATGATCGAAGTAAGAACCATATACTGAGGCGGTGATAGCTCAACGATACCCGCGTGGCCGTCGATGATGGATTTCATCCGAGCCGTGAATGCGATTGTGTCAAAGATAAACTGTCGAAATCGCTCGTCTGATCCGTCGAAAAGTAGCTCATCGCGATCCACCATGAGGTGAATGTCTCGGGTTACTTTTTTACTCTTCCCCTTCGCCATGACCCAAACTCCTGAGGTATCATTCAATAATTTAGCGTCGCAGCTTACATTATCTAAAAATCTATTCAAATAAGATATTATTTTAACATCTTTGCAGATCGATCACTAAATCTGGCGTTTAGCCCGGATCCGCAGTTGCTCGTGCTTCCCATAGGGTCGCCACATACGCACGCCTGTCTGTCTGCAAAGGCGCGGCTCGCAGTAAACCTCGAAATTCCGTCGTCCGAGCCAACTACATCTGGGAAGGCAAAAAGAGCACGACCCCAGGAATGGCGAGAATAATTACCAGCCTTAGAATATCGAAAACCCAGAAGGGAGTTACGCCGCGAAAAATCGTTCCTGTCGATATGTCGCCAACCACACCTTTTAGAACAAAAACATTCAGACCAACCGGCGGTGTAATGAGGCTGATTTCCGTTACAATGACAACGACAATGCCGAACCAAATCGGATCGAAACCCAGAGAAATGACCAGGGGAAAGAACACTGGCACCGTGAGCAACATCATAGACAGGCTCTCGAAGACGCAACCCAGAGCCACATAAATCAAAACAATCGCGAAAATCACAGTCCAGGGTCCGAGGCCGAACCGCTCCACAGCGGCCGTTAAAGCCTGAGGCAGCCCCGCGACATTTACAAAGTTCGAAAAAATCCATGCTCCGATGAGCACGAAGAACAAGCCCGCAGAAGTCAGGGATGTCTCGACCAGGACCTCGCGAATATCCTTGAAGCTTAGCGCTCTACGTAACGCTGCGATGATGAACGCGCCCATGGCGCCCATGCCAGCCGCCTCGGTAGGCGAGAATGTGATGTGCAGCGGCCAGACATCGAGCACCCCGTAGAGGCCGCCAATTACCAGAAAGAACAGCAGCAACACCGCCCAAACGCCCTTAACCGCCTTCAGCCGTCCGGAGTAAGTTGTTCTTTCGCCGGCCGGGCCAGCGGACGGATTGCGCCAGACAAACCACCGAACTGCAAAGAGATAAAACAGAATGCCAAGAAGGCCGGGAACAAGGCCCGCGATAAACAGTTTGCCAATCGATGTTTCGGTCAATAGCCCATACATGACGAGAATTACCGAAGGAGGAATCAGGATTCCAAGGGTGCCGCCCGCGGCGATTGAGGCGGAAGAAAGGGCGTCCGAGTATCCAAATTTTCGCATTTCCGGCATCGCGACTTTGGCCATCGTCGCGGCTGTCGCCAGAGAGCTCCCGGAGATCGCGGCGAACCCGCCGCATGCGACGATCGTCGCCATAGATAGCCCGCCCCTCAGATGCCCGAGAAATGCAAACGAGACCTGATAAAGCTCGCGGCTAATGCCGCCCTTGTTTACGAAAAGCCCCATTAAGATGAATAAAGGCACGACCGAAAGCCCATAGTCCTGAGCTGTATCGATCAAAAGACGCGACACCATCGAAATAGCGGCATGCCAGCCTGAACTGAGATAAAATCCAACAAAGCCTACCAGGCCCATTGCAAACGCGATTGGAATGCGCACGAGAACGAGCGCAAGGACCGCCGCAAAACCGACAAGTGATTCAAACATCTGGGGTTTCCTTGCGTGCATTGGAAAAGAAGAGCATTAATACTCCGCGCGACACTAAAATGATTGATGTTAAAAACAGCATAATTGCTATGAACCACGTTATGTAAAACGTGGAAATTCCCAAGTATTCCGTGCGATCTCCGAATGACCTGGCTCGTTCAGCCAACTGCATGACCCGGTTCGCCGGATACCAGAGCACTAAGCCGCAACTGATTGAAATCAATGAAGTTCGGATCCGGGCGATTCCGTATCGATTGAATACGAAATCCAACAAGTCGACCGCTATATGTCCATCTCGCGCCGAGAGCACAGGCAAGGCTGAAAAGACAACGACGCCCATGGCCAGTCTCGTAAGCTCCGTCGCTGCTTCGATTGGGGCATTAAATATGGAGCGCAGCAAGACGTCGCAGAACGTCAATAACATCAGTGCAAACAATGCAATTGACGAGACGGCGAGTGACATGGACGCCAGCGCTGTAAAAATTTTGCGGATCGACTGCATGATGTTTGCCCCTGGGTGTCCGCACTCCCTCAAGACGTGAGGGAGTGCGGAGGCGAGCTTCTTCAGTTCACCGTGTTCATTTCCGCCTGCACCATCGAAGCGGCGGCGGCGGCATCGATACCCAGATCGGAAATTTCGGCGAGCAACTCGGCGTTAACGTATTGCGCGATTTTCGCGAACGCCTCTTGGTCTTGAGCAGAAGCGATTACGATCGTTGCTTCGGGGTTTTCCGCGGTTTTCGCGCGGGCGCGGGCGTCGTGGGTGTCCCAGACTTCTCCCGCGAAACGGCTTGCCGGCTCGCCGAAGAAGTCATTGTCCAGAGTTTCGCGAACATCTGCCGGCAGTCTGTCAAAAGACTCCTGGTTCATGATGATGGCGAAGGAGCCGCGGTAAAAACCGCCTGGCATCTCATAGAGTGTCGGCGCGACTTCATCGAGTTTGAATCCGGCGCGTTCGCCTGTATTCATCGCCACCGCGTCGGCCGCGCCGGAGTCCAGCGTTTCGTAGACCTTTGGTGCGGGAACCTGAATGCCGGTCAGCCCTACCGCGGCACCAACAGCTGTCGCGGTTCCTCCGCCAATACGAGTCTTAAGACCCTGCAGGTCGGACAATTTGTCGATTGGCAGTCTGGAGTGAATCTGGCCCGGGCCGTGGGTGGTGAGCGCGACCAGTTTGAGACCTTTGTGCTCGTCGAGGTCCTTTAGGTATTTTTCATAGACACGCCAATAGGCGACCGAACTCGCCTCGGCTGTCCCAGAATAACCTGGCAATTCCACAATGCGCGTCGCGTTGAAGCGGCCTGGCGTATACCCATGAAAAATAATGGCCATGTCGGCAATACCATCGAGAACAATATCCATGTGCGATGGCGGCGAGGTCAAACCGAACACCAGTTCCGCCTCGATCTTACCCTTCGAAAGTTTTTCGATCTCGTCGATGTACCCGGTCAATAGCTCCGTGTTTATCGGGTGCGTCGGCGGAAACCAGGTCGCTATTGAAAGCTTGTTCACCTCGTCGGCGAACGCGACGTTTGCTCCAAACGCGACCCCAACGATCGCACCCGCGGCGGCTTTAGCTAGTTTCACAGCATTCCTCCCATGATTGCTGACACATCAGTTGATTGATCTCTCATGAATCAACTGTAGCAAATTTTACCTTTTTTGCAAAGCTTTTTATAATCGCTTTTTTATATAGTCTTTTGGCGCATGCGCGAGCCTTTGAAGCCCGCAAGTCAACAGCGAAGAAGTAATCTGACGTCAAGCTGCTAGGGTCGGAAGCAATATGGAGAGGAAGCAGATTGAGCACCTGCGCGACGACCATGGGCCCGTATCTAACGGAAACGCGTATCAATGATCCGAAGATCGGCTGACGCTTCTAGTTCGTTGTAGGGATTAAGGAGTTAAGTCGACCAAGATGCCATCTGGACAAAGCTATTTGGGTTCAGCATTGCCCAGAATGGCTTCGTGCAAGCAACCGAAGACTCGATTGCTGCCACCCTACAGTACAGGTTACGCCCCGAGAGCGCTGGGGGACGTTTTCGTCATCGAGGGCCGCTTTGCGAATTCATCGTACCAGTCCGCCAACTTTGGATGCCATTCGCGCCACGCCATATCTGGTCTCCGAAACTCCAAGTAACCAAGCACACATCCGGCGGCAATGCCGACGATGTCGGCACTTTGCTCGGAACCTTCCAGCTCTTTGTCCAAATAAGTGAGCGCTCTCACCGCCTTATCTGATTGCGCATCCACCCACGGCTGATACCGCACGCTTTCTGGCCGCACTCTGGATTCATAGAGGCCGAGAATGACAGCATCCAAAATCCCATCGCAGAGTGCGTGCATTCGCTGCGCGCGCCACCGCTCAGAGCCTTTTCTGGGAATTCTGTGTTCGCCCCCGTGACGATCGTCCAGATATTCGCAGATGGCGCGGCTGTCGAATATGGCCTGACCATCGTCAGTGATCAGGCAGGGGATTTTACCGAGCGGATTGTGCGTGTTGAGGTCCTTATCGAGATCAAACGGGGAAATATCCACCTCCTTGATCTCGATATCATCCGATTGACCGGTCTCATCAGCAAATACTCTAACCTTTCGGCCGAACGGCGAAAATCGTGTGACGTAAAGCTTCATTTCAAACCCTCTTCTCCTCGCAAACGCGCGTAAAGTCGCCCTTGGGTCAGGCTGAAAGCTCATCTGGCCGTCGGACGGTTGTGCTACTCGCCATTCAATTAGCTTTTTTAAATAGCTTTGTCAAAGGTTGTGTTTTCTGCTGAGCCGTCTTATACAGCTGTGATCGAAAGCTTCACTGAAATTGCGAGCGCGCGGCGCTTCGTAAAAAACTCAGCCTGTTAGCGGGAGGTCAGATTGAAACTTCTTTATGCAAAAGCGTCCCCCTTCGCGCGCAAGGTCATTGTTGCGCTTATTGAAAAGGGTATTGCCGACCAGGTCGAACTCATTGAGACGACAGCGTCTCCGGTCGAATCGAACCGTGACCTGGAGATCCTGAACCCTCTCGGAAAGCTCCCCTGCCTCGTTGATGATGACGATCGAGCGGTATTCGATAGCCGGGTTATGCTGCGGCTGATAGAAGAATTGGATCCTGCGACACCGATCTACTGGCGCGATCGAGAAGCGATCCAACAGCTTACTAACGAGGCCCTGTGCGAAGGGATTCTCGATGCGGCCATCTTATGTGTTTACGAAGAACGATACCGCGTCGAAGAACACCGTTCTGATTCCTGGCTGTCCGGCCAACAATCGAAGATTCTGAGATCGCTGGAGTGGATCGAGGAGAACATTGAGCAGGTTGTCAGATCGGAATTCGACTGCGTTGGAATCGCGTTGTCCTGCGCCCTGGGCTATCTCGATTTCCGCCAGCCTCTGCCAGATTGGCGGCCAGCGCACCCAAAGCTGGCTGGTTGGTTTAGCGAGGTAGCGAGCAGGCCTTCGATGATCCAGACAATGCCAGAGTGATTTTGAAAGACGCTGTTGCTGGGACTGCAGCCATAACAAGTAAGACGGTCACCTGGACGGGGCGGCCCCGTAACGGGGCATTATGTGAAATCAGCGCGATCGGCCCATATGTATGTACCGGCTGCTGTTCGCAAATGATTTCCGGGTGCTGGCAGACAAATTCGAACCAGTCTCAGTTTGCCACGAAACGCAGGAACTTAGGCGGAACAGAGCTGCCGCCACTCGTCGAGAGCGGCGGTTCTGTTGAGCTTGAAATTATGACGTGAGTAGAGGTGGCGTTCCTGATTGAAATGATTGTGGACCGAGGAGTGAACGGCGGCGAATTTCTGCAAACTTCGCATGCGCCTGAACCTGAGCATCGCCCGCTCTCTTCGACGAAACGGCAGGTGTGAGTTCTCAGCTCTGTTGTTGAGCCAGCGGCCCGTGGATTGGAGGTCACTGGCGCCAAGCTCGCGCAACGCAGCGCCATAGGAACGAAGGCGGTCCGTCACGATCTCGCGCGGCGGACCAAAGCGGCGCATGGATTTCCTGAGGAATTTCAACGCCGCCTTCTTGTCTCGCCTCTTCGTGACGAAACTCTCCAAAACCTCGCCTTCGTGATCGACCGCGCGCCACAGATAGTGCTGCTCGCCGTTGATTTTCACGAACACCTCGTCCAGATGCCATCGCCAGTTCGAGAAGGCGCGCATACGATTGACGCGTTTGCACCGGATCTCAGCAGCGAACATCGGGCCAAATCGGCGCCACCAGAACCGGATCGTCTCGTGGCTGACGTCGATCCCGCGCTCATGCAGCAAATCCTCCACGTTTCGTAACGAAAGCGGGAAGCGGATGTACAACATCACCGCCAGGCGAATGACTTCAGGACTGCTATTGAAGTACTTGAACGGATTACGCTTACTCATCCGGGCAAGCTAGTTGGGCACCCTGCCCTCATCAAGTGAAGTTCGTCTGACAGAGCCGTCACGCTTACTCATGCGTGAACGCTACGAAAGCGCCCTGCCCGCCTCAAGCCGATTTGCTCTGACAGTCCCCCGCCCCGCAATAAATCAAATTGATCGGGCCTCAATACAAGATACGCAAGCAACAGGGCCGAACGAAGTGGTCGCGACCCACATCCCCTACTCGCGATCTGCCATTAGGGGCGCGAGACTGCTCTATGGTAATGTTGCAAAAACCTCGGCGCAGAACCACCGCTTTGAAGGCGTGTGTCTGCCTGCTGCAGGAACAGACAATAGGGGCGGTCATTTTATGCCCAAAATGTCCAAGACCGATTGGAAGAAGCAAGGCGCTGAGGTCAAGGCGCAGTTTGCTGACGCTAAAAAGAAACAGCAGAATTTCGCGCTCCTCTTCGCCAAAGAGGGCATGGTTCTGGAAACCGATCCCCGTCTTCCCGCTGAAAATGTCAAAAAGAAAGCCAAGAAGAAGGATGGCGCGACCGCGAAGGGAATTCTCGGCACGCTGAAAGTTCAGGGGACAAAGATCGAGTTCAGATGCGCCGAAGAGCCGCCGGGCGGCACGGAAACCCGCATCAAGCAATGGCTGTCGCTCATGGGCCTCAAACTGAAGCCCATCTTGATCTTGCCAGGCGAGGAAGACGCGAACGCGAAGGCCAAGGGTTCCTCGGGGGCGGACACGCCAGAGTCAGAGACCAAGAAGACGAAGCGTCCGCCCGAAACCAAACCTGAAGAAAATCGCGAACGGTCCATTGAGCGGACGCCTGACGAACAGAGCACTGAAGCAAGCGAACCGCAGAAGGACGCCGATAGATCAACGGCGGAAAGCGACGATCAGACATCCTCCAAAGACGTAAAAAAGGAGAGAGTGCGCGCACTGCTGATGAAACGGTTTGGCGAGATGAAAGCCGAGCTTAAAGAGACGATCTCCGGCGCTGATCCAAAAGCGGCGAGAGCCTTGAGCCAAACCGCCGAACTTTTCGCAAAGTCGATGAAGGACGAGGATTTTCAGCGCGCCGCGAAGATTCAGAAAGTGCTTCAGGGCGCGATGGAGAAGGTGAAATCTGCGGGCGGCCCATCTTCCGCCAGGCCAAATCGCGCACCGCAAGAGGCCGCCGATCAATCGGAAAGCGCCGGGGTGGACGGCGCTAAGGCCGATGACGCCGACGGGAAGACCGATATCGCCGCCGTCGTGGCCGCCGCACGAAAGAAACCGATGAACTTTGCCTGGATGTTCGGGGATGGCGAGTTGATCCTCCGGGCGCACAAACGCTTGCCTGTTGAGAAACTGGTGCAGAATGCAAAAACGGCGGGCGCCGGATCGCGCGGCGCCTGGGGCCGAATGGATGCGCGCGGCAAGCGGATCATCCTGACCTGCGAAAATGACCCCCCGGCGAAGGCGCTGGTGGGGCGCGCCAAGAAGGAGTTCAAGAAACAGGGCGTGACCTTCCGCGTCGAGTTCCGGGCGCCGTCCGGCACCACTGTCATCGACACCGACGCGGCCGAAGCTGAAGGCGAGGCAGCAGCTGATGTGATCGAGTTCACCCTGTCGCCCCGCAAGGACCGGCCGTCGCTAGGCGCAGAGGCGCAGGCATGATCACCGTGCAAGTTCGCGTCCCGTTGCAGCCGGGAATGTCCGTGCGAGACGTCTTCGTCGAGGCGTTCCGCATCTATTTGCAATGCACAGTTTTACGCGCCGAGGAGATCGTCGCGCGGCGCGACTTTACCTTCACCCGCGATCTGACCGATGAGGAGCGCAGCAAGGACGAATTGCCGGTGCTGCTGCGGCTGCCGGAAGATCTTATCGAAGAACAGCGCGAGCGCGCGCAGGAAGATATCGACAACCTGCCTCAAGACCTTCGCGAATTCATTTTCCAGGGCGGCGCAGGACCGGCCGAACTCACGCCTGACCTTTTGGACGACTACTCGTTGATCATCGAGATGGTGCGATCGATGTCGGATGAAGAACGCGAAGCATATCTGGCGCAGACATCGGTCGATACGACCGATCCCGTCGCGTTCGCCCGATCGCTTGAGGAGTATCGCGCGCATGTAGACAATCGTATTGCCGTTCGCAGCGATCGAGAGCGCGTGCAGAACGAAATGTTTGGCGTTGATGAGATGACTCGGAATTTGCGGCTCCGCATCGAGGGCATCCGCGAGGAACTCGCATCCTCTCGCGGTGGATCGGACGACGTCCGGATCAGCGACGAGCTTTACGCGCAGCACGCCGATTCGAGAGCGGAGTTGGCGGAGTTGGAAGCGGAATATCTGCGTCGTCTACGGGCGTTGGGTTTTGAGGATCAAGCAGCCCTTCAGGCGCAAATCGACGAGTTCGTCGACGCGTATCAACGCGAAGCGATCCTGATGGCGAATGAGGAGCTTAACCGCGCCAATCACGCGTCATTGGAAACGCGCGCGATTATCGAAGACGACGATCGGCTCGAAGAGCTATTCGACGCATTGGACGACGCACGCGACTTTGCTTCTCAAGCGGCGGACACCGCCCCAGACCGAAGTCTTCAATCCCCGGCCGACGACAGACCCGGCGTCGGCGTCGACTATTCAGAAGAAGACCCGGGGGCGGAGCGATACCGGCTGGAGCAACAAGCAATCAACGCCGTGCGTGCGCTGAAAAACGACTACCCCTTTCTTGGGTACGGACCCGAAGAATGGGCGCTTTCCATCGCCCGCGCGTCAAACAAGCGTCAGCTCGCACGCGTGCTGGACGGCCAGATCATTGAGCTCGACGAAAGCATCGAAAGGATGCGCACCGAGCTTCGAGAGGACCCAGATCTAATCTGGAAGCTCGACGGGCTCATCCAGCGTATGAACGCGGAAGCCGGCATCGAACCAAACACGACTCTCGGCGACGCTATTCAGCAGGAAGTCAGCGACGAAGAGACCGCAGAGTTGATTCAGGACGTCGCTCTCGCCGTAACCGCGGTCCTTGCAGGATTGGCGACCGCAGGAACTGGCTTGGTCCCCGCATTGGCAGGAGGGGCCGCAATCGTCGCCAGCGCTTACGACGCGTGGGTGCAGTTCCGGCGTTACGAAGAAGAAAACGCCGCAAACAATCTGAATATGTACTCTCGAGACCCCAGCATTGCGTGGGTCGTCATTGCGTTGACTGGCGTCGGATTGGACGCCGCCGGTGTATTTGCCCTATTGGACGAATTGCCGGACGTGACTCGGGCGATCCGGCGAGTCGCCGTGGGTGCTGAAGACGGAGAGGACACGGTTGCGGCGCTGGGTGAAGCGATGCGGCTAGCGAAGCATGAAAAACTTGGGAACCGCGAGCGTGCCGCGATAACGCGCGCGGCGGAGGAACGCGCGTCTCAGGCGACAGAGTTCGCTGCGCTTCGAGCTGAAATAAATGGTGGCGCGCTGATCGCCCTGGATTCCGGCAAAGAGCAGGAGATCGCGGCCCAGATCGCACGTTCAGTCTACGCCTCGATGCGCCGTGGCGTGGATGGACTCGATCAATGGATGGGCACGCGGGAGGCGCAGTCGCTCGTCGGCCGGTTGGAGGATCTCGCGCCGGACAACTTGCCGCCATTGCGCGACGCCTATCAATTGGCCCGGCGGCGTGCGAACCAATTCCACGCCCGCGCGGAACGGTTGGGCCTGTCCGAAGCCGAGGTCGCCGATGTTCTGGGCGATTGGGCGCGTTCGCCAAACACGTCGCCCGAGCAAATTCTCGAGCGGTTGGAGCGTATGGCGTTTGAGGGTCGCGGGCGAGATCCACGCGCGACGATTCCTGATCCCCTTGCGGAGGAAAACGCTGCGCGCGCACATCGAGGCGAGACGGCACGCGAGACTCCAAGCGCTGCGGATGACCCAGCGGCGTCCGGTGGCGATGAGGCGGAAGAAGTGTTCCGGGGCCGCGAAGCTCGCGTGCCGCCTCCGCCAGAAGGCCCGCCCCAGACCGTGCCATATAGGGATCCCAATCCCAATCGCCCGCCTGCCGCCGACGCCGCGGAAGAGGTCGCGCCTGCGACGCGCGAGTCGACGGAGGCGTCGCGGCGAACCACGCGGCCGGACGGAACGGCGGCCGACGACATGGAAGCCAGGCGCGCGGAAGCGCGGCGCCGCGAAGAAGGCGACGCCTCGCCGGCGGATGACATATCGGAGGAGCGCAGCACCAATCCCGATGGCGTCGCCGGAGCAGGCGGCGGCGGGGCCGCAGCGCGTCGGCGGCATCTTGCGGAAAGGCGCGCGCGCGAAGTCGACCCCCGCACCGGAGATGTCAGGGATCCGAGCGCCCGCTCGACCCGGATCGAGCCGGGAAGACAGCGGCGGGACGCATATAGTCCCGACGATCCGCAGGTGTTTCTGGAGCGCGCGCACGGCCTGCTGGAGCGGGATTCTCCCGTCGGCGCCATCGCCAATCCAGGAACCACCAGCCTCAGCGAGGCGATGCGGCTGTTCTACGCCGCCGTGGAAAACAGCCCTGACCGCGAAATAGGGATTCTCAGACATCGGTCGACTGGCACTATTATCCTGATCCAAGGATCAGAAGGTTCCGTTAAGCACCCAACGCTGGATGAACTCATTAAACGGCTGGGCGCAGATCATCCCGCGGTTCAGGGCGACGCCTGGCGGCCCAACAATTGGGAGGCGCTGGTCCACTCCCATCCCGTTGAGGAAGGCGCGTCGGCGACGGCCACCAGCGGCCGTATTCCAAGCGGATCCGATCTGAGGCGAGCGCGACAGGATGCGGAACTCAACGGTCGATTGCACTCGGCCTATATATCGGTTCGCAATGAAGACGGCTCAATGCAGCGGATTTTCTACGAATACGATCCGGATTCCGGGACCTACACCATAGCCGGCCGACTGCCTACGGAAGCTGATGACGCGAGCGCCCCTGAAAACTGGGGCTTCAACATTTTCACATTCGATAACCTCGAGGAATACGAACGGGTGATGTATCCACGCGTAGGCGCTGAAGCCGTGCGGGATTGAGGCGCGAGTGTTCTAGCTTGTGTTGAATATGGTGATCCATTTCGTTCAGCGATGACCTCAATGCCATTGCAGCGCAGGTTGCTTTAGAATTGCGGACTGATCCAGCCGATATCAACACGGGCGTGGCTCCTGAGGTTTCGCTTGATTTCGCTGAGGATGCCGTCATGCGGATGTTTGACGCGCTGCCTGATAGGCCTGTATCCGCCGAGGTGCCCGGTCCTCCGCGTATGAGCGTCGAGCCTGCATTCAGGGCGCGAATACTGGAGTGACGAACGACGTTTCTGGACCGACGCGCCGTCAGAGCCGGGCGTGTCGGCGCATTGCTGCAGGATTCGCGATAACTTGCAGAGCGTCGGCGAGACCGGCTAGGCAATTAACGCCGTGCGCGGGAAGCTGGAGCGAAACTGCGAGCGTTGTTCGACGGAGGGCCAGTAGTCCGCCGAATTTCACATCATCGCCAGAACGACTTTGTCGCCGCGCCTTACTGCCCATAACGCTCCGCCGTGAGGCCGTCGAATGAGATTTCCGGCTCGTTACCAGCAATCAGATCGGCCACCGCCCGGCTGGACCCGCAGGCCATAGTCCAGCCCAGCGTGCCGTGGCCCGTGTTCAGGAACAAGTTGTCGAAGCGCGTGGCGCCCATGACCGGGGTGCCGTCCGGGGTCATCGGGCGCAGGCCCGTCCAGCCCTCGGCCTGGCTCAGATCACCGCCCTTGGGAAAAAGATCGTTGATGACGTGCTTCACGGTGCTGGTGGCGTGCGGCCCCAGCCGGTCACTGTAGCCAGCAATCTCGGCCGTCCCGGCAACCCGGATCCGGTCGCCAAGCCGAGTGATCGCCACCTTGTGTGTCTCGTCCATGATGGTGGACTGTGGCGCCATCTCGCCATCGACGACCGGCAGGGTTACCGAGTAGCCCTTCACCGGATAGATCGGCAGCTTCAGCCCGATGGTTCTCAGCAGTATCGGCGAATAACTCCCCAACGCACAGACATAAGCGTCGCCGGTGATCCTTCCGGCGAATCCAGTCTCCACGCCAGCGACCTTGTCGTTTTCAATCGCGATCGACCTGATCGACTGACCGAACTGAAACTCTACACCCAGTTCCTCCGCTTTTTTGGCCAGAGCCAAAGTGAACATCCGGCAATCACCCGTACGGTCGGCGGTCAGACGCAGGCCGCCGACGAACTTCTCGCGGACTTCCACCAGCGCGGGCTCGACCCCGATGCAACCATCCTGGTCAAGCACCTCGAACGGGCTGTCGAACTGCGAGAGTATTTCCTGATCGGCGCGCGAGCCCTGCATCTGCTTGACGGTGCGAAACAGCTGCAACGTGCCCTGTTCGCGCCCGTCATACTCGATCCCGGTCTCAGCGATCAGATCTGGCAACGCTTCGCGGCTGTAGTTGGAGATCCGGACCATGCGGGACTTGTTCACTGCATAACGCTCGGTATTGCAGTTTCGAAGCATCTGAACGCTCCACATCCACATTTTCGGGCTGATCAGCGGCCAAATGAACAGAGGCCTGCGTTTCATGAACAGCCATTTGAGCGCTTTCACCGGCACACCGGGCGCGGCCCAGGGCGAGGTCATGCCGTATGAGAGCTCCCCGGCGTTGGCGAAGCTGGTCTCAAGTCCTGGCTCCAGCTGCCGGTCCAGAACGATCACGTCGAGTCCTTGCTTGGCTAAGTACCATGCGGTGGTGACGCCAATCACCCCGGCACCCATCACGACCACTTTCATAGGATGCTCCTTCCACGCTTTTCACATGCGACAATGCATCCTTGGGGACGAGATCACAACGAATCGGGCGCGATCCCCTCGCGGCGGCACAGCTCGGCGATGCTCTCTTCGCCGCGCAGGCCCTCAAGAACGATGCGGATCTTCTCCTCCGCAGAGTGACGCTTGCGCGGGTGGTGTCAGACACTTTCTAACTCGTCTCAGTTTCCCTCAAAACGCGGGAACCTAAGCGGAACAAAGCAGCCGCCACTCCTCGAGTGCGGCGGTTCGGAATAGCTTGAAATTTCGTCTGGAGTTGAGGTGTCGTTCTCGGTTGAACAGGTTGTGGACGGAAGAGTGGGCGGCGGCGAACATCTGTAGACTTCGCATGCGCCGAAACCGAGCCATCGCCCGTTCTCGTCGTCGGAACGGAAGGTGTGAATTCTCTGCTCTGTTGTTGAGCCAGCGCCCTGTGGTCTGCAGATCAGAGCAGCCCAACTCCTTCAGAGCAGCGCCATATGATCTTAGCTTGTCCGTTACGATTTCGCGTGGCTCACCAAAGCGCTTCATCAATTTCTTCAGTAATTTCAATGCAGCGCGCTTGTCCCGGCGCTTCGTCACGACCGTCTCCAGCACCTCGCCCTCATGATCCACGGCGCGCCATAGGAAATGCTGCTCGCCGTTGATCTTCACGAACACTTCGTCCAGATGCCACCGCTCGTTCGAGAACGCACGCATTCGATCGACGCGCTTGCGCTTGATCTCGGCGGCGAACTTCGGCCCAAATCTCAGCCACCAGAACCGGATCGTCTCATAGCTGATGTCGATCCCGCGCTCATGGAGAAGGTCTTCGACATTTCGGAGCGACAACGGGAACCTGAGGTACATCATGACGGCCAGGCGGATGACCTCAGGGCTGCTGTGGAACCCCTTGAACGGATTACTCTTACTCATCCGCGGACGCTACGAATGCGCCCTCCCAGGCTCAAGGCCAATCTTTCTGACAAAGCCAAGCCAAGTTCTTCTGACACTGCCGAAAATTCTCTTTTCTGATACCGCGCCGGTGTAGTGTTGGAGATCTTGTCTTGCAGATCCACTTCAGTTGAGTAATTCGCCAAATCTAGAAGTGCGCCGCTCGCCGCATACTCGTTGCGATTTAGCCTCAGCGCGACCCTGCAGAGGATCAATAATCAGGAGCCTGCGTATCCTCGGACACTAGTGCGTGAGAATTTGATCGAGAAAGGCGCGCGTCCTCTCGTTTCCGGGATTAGTGAAGAATTCCTCGGGCTCGTTCTCTTCGATGATCTCACCCGCGTCCATAAAAATCACCCGGTCGGCGACCTTACGAGCGAAGCCCATTTCGTGTGTCACGCAAAGCATCGTCATACCTTCCTGAGCGAGCGTCTCCATGACATCCAGAACTTCCCCAATCATCTCCGGATCAAGCGCCGAGGTCGGCTCATCGAACAGAAGCACCTCTGGTTTCATACAAAGCGCCCTCGCTATCGCGACGCGCTGCTGCTGACCGCCAGAAAGTTGCCCGGGAAACTTCTGCGCCTGATTGGCGATCTGCACCTTCTCGAGATAGCGCATCGCATCCTCATCAGCCTCGCTGCGCGACGTATTGCGGGCCAATCTTGGCGCCAGCGTGCAGTTTTCGAGAATTGTCATGTGCGGAAAGAGATTGAAATGCTGGAACACCATTCCGACTTCTCGGCGTACTTCGGCGATGTTCGAGGCGTCAGCGTCGATGACTTGCCCAAGCACCTCAACCGAACCGGACTGATGCTGCTCCAGTTGATTGATGCAACGTATCATGGTCGACTTGCCGGAACCCGACGGGCCGCAGATGACAATTTTCTCGCCTTTGGCGACCTTCAGATTGACATCTTTCAACGCGTGATACGAACCATAGAACTTGTTGAGGTTCTTAATACGAACAGCTGGCGCATTTGCCTTAACCTGAGCCTTAGGCATGAGACGAATTCTCCCCTTGGGTTCTTTTTCTTAGCAGGTGTAGTTCATTCCCAGTCGTCCACCGTCGACATAGACAGTTTCGCCGGTGATGTAGCTCGCCTTCCTCGAGACCAGAAACGCGACGACGTCGCCGATCTCCCGCGGGCTTCCGATCCGTTTAATCGGCGTGCGCGACATAACCATTCGCATCGCTTCCGGATTGGCGTTCACCGCCGCGACCATTTCCGTATCGATCGATCCCGGCCCGACCGCATTGACGCGAATATTGTGCTCGGCCAGCCGCAACGCTGTCGCCTTGGTAAGCTGCATGATGCCGCCCTTCGATGCGCAATAGGCCGGAATCGACGGAATTGAGACCACTGCGTTGATTGAGGACATATTGACGATCGCGCCTTCAATCGTGTTGGCGATCATTGCTTTGGCTGCGCGTTGTATGGCGAGGTAGACGCCCACCAGATTCACGTTCAAAACCTTGCGAACGTCTTCGATCGGCGTCTCCAAGAAGTCGCGCGGCATGGCGATCCCCGCATTGTTCACCAACGCTGCAACCGGGCCCAGATCCGTCTCGACTTGGTCGAACATCGCATTGATCTGATCGACGTCTCCCATATCGCAGGTGATCGCCACGGCGTCCGGTCCAAGTTTCTCCGCCGCCGTCTTCACGCCAACGGCGTTGATGTCGGAAACAACGACCCGGTAGCCATCTTCCGCAAGCGCCTCTGCGCACGCGTAGCCGATGCCTTGCGCGGCGCCAGTCACCAGCGCGATTGGTTTGTCAGTCATCGTCATGGTCTCCGCCTATTCATTCTCAAGGCCGTATACTCCTCTCGCCTGATCCTCGGTTATGTACCCAGCAGCCAAATCCTCGCGCACCTGATCCTTGGGGCGCGCCTTTGGATCGCCATAGCCGCCACCGCCCGGCAGGCGCAGTACAAGGCGCTTCCCGTTCTCAACCTTTTGCCGGCCCTTGCCGCGCAGTTTTGCGCCATCCGAAAGCTCGACGACGCCGGCGCCGCCAGCTTCGCCGCCATCGCGCCCACGTGCCGGGTACGCGATACGGTCGAACATTGCGTTGAAGTAGAAATCATAGCCTTCCCGGGCTTCGATCTCGATCGTCTGCCCCAAACCACCGCGCCGCTCGCCGGAGCCGCCCGAGCCTTCGCGCAGATCCTTCCGCCATACGGTGATCGGGCCGACATGCTCCGTCGCTTCCACGCTCATGGTGGAGACTCCAGACGGGAACGCCGTCGCGGATAGGCCATCGAATTTTGGCCGCGCGCCTGTTCCGCCCGAGTTGAACATAAGAACTTCGCGATTGCGCAAGCCGGAGTCCGGATCGCTGGGCCGCGCCGAGATCTGAATATTCCAGAGCGCGCTGGCGCCTTCGGCGGGCACCGCGTCCGGCATCGCCTGATGAAGCGCGCCAAGTACGACGTCGGGTACAAGGTGGCCGAGCACATGGCGCACAGAGACCGGCGCTGGACGGCGCGCCGCTAGAATGCAGCCATCGGGCGCAGTAATCTCGAACGGCTCAAGCGAGCCCGTGTTGTTTGGAACTTCCGGCGCAATAGCGCATTTGAGCCCGTAACAGGCGTAGGCGCGGGTATAGACCTCCGGCACGTTGACGCCGAAATTGCTCATACCGGACGTGCCGTCGAAATCCGCCTTCAACTTGTCTCCGTGGACGCTGAGCGCGACCACCATCTCGACCGGCGCGTCGTAGCCATCGACCACCATCGTGTTGTTGAACACTCCATCCGGCACCTTTGCGATGCATGCGTGGGTCGCCTTTCGGCTGGTTTCAATGATGAAGTCAGACAGGCCTTCCAGAGTGTCGATCCGAAACTCTTCCATCATATCCTGCAACCGACGGTCGCCGGCCTCGTTGCAGGCCGCCAGTGAGTACATGTCGCCAACCACCTGATCCGGCTCGCGCACATTCGCACGAATGATGCGCACGAGGTCAGGAGAGACGTTTCCGCGCTCGGCGAACTTCATGATCGGTATCGTGAGGCCCTCTTCATAGACCTCGGACGCGTCAGGTCCGAACCCGCGCCCGCCGATATCGACCACATGGGCGGTGCAGGCAAAGTAGCCGATATGCTCGCTGCCGCGGAATGTGGGCGAGACAACGGTGATGTCGTGGAGGTGACCCGTGCCCATCCAGGGGTCGTTCGTGATGAAGACATCGTTCTCAAAAATATTATCTTTTCCGATCTCCCGCACGAAATGGGTCACGCTTTCGGCCATGGCGTTCACGTGGCCGGGGGTGCCCGTCACCGCCTGCGCCATCATCCTGCCACGCGCGTCGAAAAGACCAGCTGACAGATCACCTGCTTCGCGCACCGAGGTCGAAAACGCTGTGCGTATCAGCGTCGTCGCCTGCTCTTCAACAACCGCGATCAGGCGGTTCCACATAATCTGATAGTCGATCGAGGTCGCGCTCATTGGTCTGCTCCCTTCCTAAGAAGCAACAGGCTCCCATCGCCCTGACCGACGACGGAGTAGGCTGACGTGACGATGGTCGAAGTTTCACTTTCGACGACGACGGCTGGCCCTTCCACCATCAACCCTGGCTCTAGCGCCGAGCGCTCCACTTCGGCTGCGGTGATCGTTTCGCGGAGCGCGGCGTCGAAGAACCGCCGCGTTTTTCCGTTCTTTAGCTCCAGGCCGGTTAGGCGGCGCCCCGCCTTCGGCACATCGGGCAACACCGAGGCGACCATCAGCGACCAATTGGTGATTTCGATCGCGAGGTCCTCGATGATCCGCCCGAAGAGCGTGCGATACGCGTCTTCGAAGGCGGATTTCAGCGAGGCCTGGTCCGCATCTACGAAATCTCGATAGGGCAAGATGACCGGGATCTCCCAACCCTGCCCCGAATAACGCATGAACGCGGTCAGCCTTGTGGTGGTCGCCGCCTCGCCCGCACCCGCCTCGACAAAGGCGCGCGCTTCCGTCTCGAGCTCCTTCAGAGCTTCGTTCACGCTGGCGGCGTCAAATTTCTCCAACCGCTGGAACAGGCCCTTGCTCGCCTCATAGCTAAACGGCGCCTTCAGGAACCCGATCGCGGACCCCACGCCGGCGCCTGGCGGAATGATCAGCGCTTCGATCCCTAGTTTTTCGCACAAACGGCAAGCGTGCAGCGGCGCGCCTCCACCGAACGCTATCATCGTGAAGGCTTCGATATCCCGGCCGTTCTCAACCGTGTGTACGCGGGCCGCGTTCGCCATGTTCTCATCCACCATCTCGGTCACGCCGAACGCCGCGTCACCGGGCGAGAGTCCGATCTTGTCCGTGATCCTGAATGACAGGGCGGTCTCAGAGTTTTCCACAGACAGGGGGATGGCGCCGCCTGCGAAATTGTCGGGGTCGAGGCGACCGAGAACAAGATTGGAGTCCGTTACAGTCGGCTCTTCGCCGCCACGCTGATAGCAGGCCGGGCCCGGTTCGGACGCTGCGCTGCGAGGACCGACACGGATCTGGTTCATTGAATCGACGCTGGCGATCGACCCGCCGCCCGCGCCAATTTCAACCATCTCCACAACCGGCGTGGACACCGGCATGCCAGAACCCTTCTTAAAACGATAAGTGCGCGCGACTTCGAACGTGTTGGCAGTCTTAGGTGAGCCGTCCTCGATCAGACATATCTTCGCGGTGGTGCCGCCCATATCGAACGAGAGCACTTTGTCGAGACCGTGCGCCATCGCAAAATCTGCGGCGAAAATCGCACCGCCCGCCGGACCGGATTCCAGCAGGCGCACGGGTTGCTCTGCAGCGGTTTCAACACTGATCAGACCACCGCCGGAGTGCATCATGAAAACCGGAGCGGCGACACCAATCTCGCGCAGACGACGCACAAGCCGACCCAGATAGTCGGCCACCTGCGGCTGCACATAAGCGTTAGCGATCACGGTGTTGAAACGCTCAAACTCCCGCATCTGCGGAGAAATCACTGAGGAGATCGAAATTGAGAGATCGGGCGCCGCCGCGCGTAGCGCGGCTTCGACCTGACGTTCATGCGCATCATTGGCGTAGGCATGCATGAATCCAATTGCGACGGCGTCATACCCCCCGCCAAGGACTGCATTGACCAGCGTTTCGACTTCCGCTTGATCCAATGGCAACAGCACCGAGCCGTCCGCCGCAATGCGCTCGTTCAACGTATAGCGATGCTGGCGCGCGACCAGAGGCTTGGGCAGTTCAAGGTTCAGGTCGTACTGCTCGAACCGGTTTTCCGAGCGCATCTCGACCACGTCGCGAAAGCCTTCCGTAGTGATAAAGGCGAGCTTCGCCCCACGGCGCTCGATGAGCGAGTTGGTCACCAGCGTGGTGCCGTGGATCACTTGGTCAATGTCGCGCATATCGACGCCAGCCGCATCGGCCGCTTTGCGAATCCCGTCGATGATCGCCTGTTCAGGTTGCGAGTAATTCGTCAAAACCTTGCAGGTCGACATTCCGCCAAGGTGCTGCAGCGCAACGTCCGTGAACGTGCCACCGATATCGACCCCAACTCGAGTTTTTGCGATCGACACCGATCTCTCCTCCACTTCTTAGATGCTCTTTATGATTTGGTTTGCGGTGAACGCCGCATCGTAGAGACCCGACATGATGCCTCGGCGCGGCGCAGGCGAAACCTCGGTTAGCGGCAATGGAAGATCCTCTTCCCGGCCGCCGGATATCAACTCGGCCATTGCCTTTCCAAACATTGTGCCCGGGGTTATGCCGCGACCGTTGTACCCGATCGGCGTGTAGAGCCCATCGGCTAAACGATGGATTCGCGGAAGGTGATCCGGCGTCATCGCGATCTGGCCATGCCAGGCCTTTTCAAATTCCACGTCCCCCAGATTCGGGAACATGCGTTTAAGATTGCGGGCCGCCCATCGGCGAGAAAGTCCGGCGTCGCCGCCGATCACCTTGCCCATGGAACCAATGATGAGACGCCCATACGCATCCCGGCGTAGTGAGAACATAATCGGCCCGGTGTCCCAGAGCCCCTGCCCCTCACGTAAAATGTCGTCGACTCGATCCCCCAGCGGATGCGTTGCGAACTGGAAAAAGTGGATCATGGTGAAGGTCTCTTTGAGACCTGGCCACAGATCATCCGAATAGGCGTTGGTGCCGATCACGACGTTGTTCGCCGTCACGGTTCCGCCGGTCGTCTCCAACTTCCACTTTTCACCGTCGCGCCGAAGTTTTTTGACGGTGACGCCGGTGCTGATTTTCGCGCCGGCCGACAGCGCCGCCCGAGCCAAACCACGCGCATATCCCATCGGATTGATCGTGCCTGCGCGATGATCCAAAAGACCACCATAGAATATGTCAGAACCGATCTTCTCTGCCGCTTGATCCTTGTCCAACAGATCGACCGGAGCATCCAGCCGTCGCCATTCTTCCGACCGACGTTCGAGATCCTCAAACCCGCTGGGAGAGTGCGCCGCGTGGATCGTTCCTGTGCGCGTCGCCTCGCATTTTATCTGATGCTTTTCAACAAGCGACATCACATAGCTCGGCGCGTCGCCAAGCAGCTTGACCAGATCGCCGCCGCGCTTATCGCCAAGTTTCGCGCGCACGTCCTGAGGCGGCAGCCAGAGCCCCGCATTTACGAGTCCGACATTGCGCCCTGATCCGCCGAAACCGATATGCCGGGCCTCGAAGACATGGCAGTCGATACCATGTTCAGCGCAATGCAAGGCGGTGGAATTGCCCGTGAACCCACCTCCTATGATCGCGACGTTCGTTCCGGCGTCGCCGTTCATCGCGCTCGAATAATCGGGCTCCACCGCCGATATGTCCCAAAGCGAAATCTTCGAGCGCGTCGCCATTCCGAAAGCACTTTCCATTCAAATTATCCGTGGCCGCGTACGAGCATCGCTGGCCGTCATCAAGATGTACAAAGCTTGCAGCAGATTTCTCAATGTGTCAATATATAAAATACTTGTTCTAAATATCAGCACAATTGAATGGATAAGTCCGATGAAACACCTAAAGACCTCAGTCGCCGATATGGTCGAAAGAGCGCGCAATCGCATTGAAGAGATTGAGACGGAAGATCTGATCGCCATAGCGGGAAAGCCAGATGTCGTGATCGTCGACATTCGGGACATTCGCGAGCGCCAGAAACTTGGCAGCATCCCGGGAAGTTTCCATTGCCCCCGCGGCATGGTCGAATTCTGGATCGACCCGTCCAGCAAGTACTTCAAAGAGATTTTTGGCGAAGAGAAGAAATTTGTCTTCCATTGCGCGTCGGGATGGCGCTCAGCGCTAACCGTCGCGACCCTGAAGGACATGGGCTTCGAGGCGGCGCACCTAAAGAATGGATTTTCCGACTGGGTGAATGCCGGTGGTCAAGTTGTGGAGTGACGGCCGCATTAATTCGGCGGGCGCGAATCCAACGACGCGCGCGCTATCGGTTCAGAGTTCTGAAAGCGCCTTCGTGACACCTCGCGCCGCACGAAAAACTAATTCGCAGATCTCTGCGTCGCGCCCTTCTGTGAGATTCACATCTGGAACTGATACGCCAAGAGCCGCGACCGCCTTTCCGTCAGGCAAACGAACAGCCGAGCCGAAACTCAGTATTCGATCGCGAAATTCGCCCGTATCGATTGCGAATCCGCGTTCTTTCGTGGCCGCGATATCGGCGTCCAGTTTCTTTATCGACGTAATGGTCTTGTCTGTGAATTTCGTCAGTCGCTGCTGAATCTTTGGGCGCAGGACATCATAGTTTTCGGCAAGAAGCGCCTTTCCAGTCCCAACGCAATGCATAGGGGCGCTGCCGCCAATCGGATTCCAGGACCTGATCGGTTTCGTGCTCTCGATCTTGTCGATATACAGCACCGACAGCCCATCGGGGATCGCCAGATAAATGGTTTCGCCGGTTTCCTTTGACAACATCTGCATCTGCTGTGCGGCGACTTCCGGCAAGTTCAGATTGTTGACCACCGACTGCCCCACACGCCACACTTTCATTGTCGCCAGATAGCGCTTTTCTTCGGTGTTGCGGACATAGCCAAGCGTCGTCAGCGTCTGCAAAAGCCGAAACGTGTTCGACTTTGTCAGTTCGAGTTCCCGGGACAGTTCCGTGACGCCTTTACCGCCTGCGGCCACGGACAGGGCCTCTAGGACCTGCAACCCTTTGGAAAGAGTCGAATCCACTTTAGCTGGACGGGGCTTCTTGGCGTTTTCGGCCTTCTCGCTCAACGAAATCGCCCTCACATAGGTTTTGTTCTCTACGACGGGTAGCAAATCGGCGAGAGCGGAGCAATGCGCGCTCAGTCGTCTGATGCGACTATAGGCGGCTGGAATATCGTCACATCCGGCGCCGTCTTTTCATACTTCCGGACATTGATCATAGCTGTTTGCGCTGCCGGGCCCTGTCCAAGACGCGATGTTCGATGATCGTGCGTCAGGACGTTCGGGTTTCCGTGGCGATCAAGATGATCCGGGTCTTCAAGATCTGGATCATACCATGCCCCCGTCCATAGAAAGACATTGCCGGTCGCGATTGCGTCGGTCACGACCGCGCCGGCAAGACAGCGGCCGCGAGAGTTGTGCAACAGCACGATATCGCCTTGGACAATCCCTCTTACCGACGCGTCATCCGGATTCATCAAGACAGGTTCCCGGCCTTGAACTTTACGACTTAAACTGAAGGCCCCATTGTCCAGCTGGCTATGCAGACGCGTCTCCGGTTGCCCGGAAAGCAAGCAAAGAGGATATTCCTTTGACGTCTCGCTCAGCCACTCCCGCGGCGGCAACCATGTTGGGTGACCTGGGCAGTCAGAGTACCCGAAACTCGCAATCACGTCAGAAGCGAGTTCGATCTTTCCGCTGGGAGTCGGCAACGGAAAGGTATAGGGATCGGCGCGAAAATCTTCTAGAAACACAGCCTCCGGCGCAGGGTCGTCGAATTCAATGACGTCGCCCCGAAGAAATTCGTTGAAACTCTCCGGTAGCTCTTTACCGCTCGGCATTACCCTTTCGCGCATCTGCGTCCAAAGACGGTCGAGCCACTCTTCTTTCGACAGGCCGTCGCTATACGCTGTCCCAAGTGACAGACGCTTTTCCAGATCGACGTAGATATCGAACTCGCATCGAGCCTGGCCGACAGGTTCGGCCGCCTTTGGCATGGGCATTAGAGTAAAGTCCTGCTTGCCACCGCCGAAATCGTCGCGCTCCTGAGCAGCCGCGACAGGTAGAACGATATCGGCGTGCCGCGCGGTGGAGGTCCAGTTGACTTCATTCACGATGATCGTTTCCGGACGCTGGAACGCGCGCCGCAACTTGTTCAGGTCCTGGCAGTGATGAAATGGATTCCCGCCAGCCCACCAAACCATTTTTATGTCAGGAAATATGCGCTCTTCGCCGTTATAGTCGTATGCCTCGCCCGGTCGAAGCAGCATATCCGCCGTCATCGCCACCGGAATGAACTCATCGATCGGATTCTTGCCTTGCGAAAAATTCGCCCATCGGATCGGCCGGTCTGAGGAGCCAATAACGGCATTTCCGCCGTAGCCTATCGCGTATCCGCCGCCTGGCAATCCGATCTGGCCAAGCATCGACGCGAGCGCGACCGTCATCCAGAGCACCTGTTCGCCAAAATCCGCGCGCTGCAAACCGAATGCGGTGCAAATCATCGTCCGCTGCGCCGTCATCTCCCGAGCCAAGGTCTTGATCCGATCGGCTGGAACGCCGGACTGCCGCGACGCCCATTCCGCGTCTTTGACCTCACCGTCCGCATGACCCAAAAGATACGCCTCCAGCTTTTCGAACCCGACTGTATAGCGACCTAGAAACTCAACATCGTGCAGGCCTTCGTCGAGAAGCGTATGCGCGAGCCCCATCATTAATGCCGTGTCCGAACCAGGCCTCGGCGGTATCCACTCGGCATTCAGCGCGTCAATCACATCACCGCGCAGTGGGCTGAAATTGATGAATTTCACGCCGGCGTCCACGCATGCAAGAAGATCGCCGCGAAGCATGTGCCGACCGGCGCCGCCATCAGTCACCTGCGCATTTCGGATCGGCACGCCACCGAACATCACCATCAGCTTCCCGTTGCTGGCGACGGTGCGCAGCCTCGTCGTCTCTTTGACGTGATCCCTGAAATTCTTGACGATATGGGGCATTAGAACCAAAGCGGCGTTGTAGCTGTAATTCCCCTCCGAACGAACCGAGCCGCCAGTAGCATTGAGGAACCTTTTGAGTTGACTCTGGGCGTGATGAAAACGACCGGCGCTGGACCAGCCATAAGATCCGCCGAAGATCGCTTTGTTTCCATAGTTGGAACGCACCCGGTTCAGTTCGCTCGCGATCAGGTCGAGCGCCGTGTCCCAACTGACTTCGACATAGGGGTCCCGGCCCCTTTCACCGATATCCGCCTCAGCGCCGTGCTCCAGATAGCTCTGGCGCACCGCCGGCCGTCGGACTCGCGCCGATCCGCTCAGACTCCCGGCGATATTCTCGTTGATCGGCGACGGGTCGGGGTCGTCAGGATGGGGCGTTACCGAGACGATCCTTCCATCTTCGGTCTCAACGATGCCGACCCCCCAATGGTTGGCGGTCAACGATTTCGATCTAGTGCGCACGACTGCATTCCCATCTCAATATCGTGCTGATATACAGCACAACTATATTGCATATTGACACAATTGATTCCCGCTGTCACCGTGTAATCGAAGAATCATTGCGTGTGAAATTATGCCGGAAACCAATCCTTCCATAACAAATGCGCTCATCCATCTCGGGCGCGGGCCAAATCACAGCGGCCGCTCTGTGAATCTTCCGATTCATATGGGCTCGACCATGCTGTTCGAAACCTTGTCGGAATTTGAATCCGCGCGTGACGCCCGCTACCAGCCGGATACGCTGTACTACGGTCGCTACGGCAACGCTTCTACGTTCGAGCTTGAAAAAATTGTAACGGCTTTGGAGGGCGGGTTCGGCTGTACGGCTCTCTCATCGGGGGTCGCGGCGGTGACCCTGTCGCTTATGGGGTCGAGCAAAGCCGGCGATCACGTTCTGGTCGCCGACAACGTTTATGGCAACACCCGAGGGTTCTGCGATAAGGCGCTGACCCGGTTCGGTGTCGAAGTTGAGTATTTCGACCCGATGATAGGCGCCGACCTCGAGGGGTTGATGCGTCCCAACACGTCGGTGGTTATGTTTGAAGCGCCGGGATCGGGGACGTTCGAGGTTCCCGACATCCCGACGATCGCCAAGGTCGCGCGAGACGGCGGCGCGGTGTCGATCCTCGACGGCACCTGGGCGACTCCGGTGTTCTGCCAGCCGCTGTCTCTTGGCGTCGATATGGTCGTGCATTCGGGCTCCAAATACATTGGCGGACACGCTGACAGCATGATGGGTTTCATCGTCTGCAACGAGGCCACATTCCAACCGACTCGTCAGATGGCGATGACGTTCGGCGATCGACCCGGCGCGATGGATGTCTTCTTGTCGTTGCGCGGTCTGCGCACGCTGGACATGCGGATGCGGCACGCTGAGGCCGCCGGAATGAAAGTCGCGAATTGGCTTAGTGAGCAGCCGCAAGTTCTGCGGATGTTGCATCCAGCCTTCACCGACTGCCCGGGACACGAGTTTTGGAAGCGTGATTTTTCCGGCGCGGCCGGCCTCTTCAGCGCTGTAATAAAACCGTGTTCCGATGAGCAGCTTCACAAGTTCATTGACGCGCTCTCGATGTTCGGCATTGGCGCGAGCTGGGGCGGATACGAAAGCATCGTGCTGCCGTTCAAACCTCCGCACACCGCGAAGCTGTGGACCGACGAGGGCCACGTCGTACGCTTCTCGATCGGCAACGAGAGTACTGACGACTTGATTGAGAACATCGCGCTTGCCCTGCCAAAATTGGGCTAGGCGCAGGGGAGGATAATATGCGCAATAAGATAGATCACTTTGCGATTGGCGCCGATACTCTCGAACAAGGCGCCGCGGCGTTGAAGTCCACACTGGGCGTCGACGTCCCGCGCGGTGGAAAACACGCCGCGATGAGCACCCACAACTGCGTGTGCCAGGCCGGGAATGAGAGCTTTCTGGAAATCCTCTCAGTCGACCCTGACGCCCCGGATCCCGGCCGGAAGCGCTGGTTTACGCTGGATGAGACCGCGACGCGTTCGCGCCTGACCGACAGACCCCGCGCGCTGTGCTGGGTCGTCGGCACCGATGATCTGGATGGCCTGATCGACGCAAGTCCCGTTGATCTCGGCGAAGTGGTCTTCTTTCAGCGCGGTGATCGGTCATGGCGCCTTACCGTGCCAAATGACGGGTCGCTGCCGGAAGGCGGTCTTCTGCCCGCATTTATTGAGTGGTCGCCGGGACCGCACCCGAGCGCTGGTATGCAGGATCTTGGCCTCACGCTAGAAAATGTGAAGCTCACCCACCCCGACCCGGCCGCGCTGACCCGCATGTTGAATGCGCTGCAAGTCGATCACCTGGCGTCGGTCGAGGAAGGCCCCCGCGCCTTGGCGTTTGAAATCGCCTCGCCGAACGGCGCGGTCATTCTCGACTAAGGCGGCGCTTCAAACCCGCCTCTGCGCGATGGCGCTGGCTACCATTCAGGATAGACGACTCCGGTCCAGATGGATGGGCGAAGTCGCGCGTGGCGGCTGACCACTTTGAAGGCGTCGGGAACGCTAACTCAAACTGACCGGGTGATGCCGCCGTCGACCCGTATGTTTTGCCCCGTTATGTAGCCGGCCCCATCTGACGCCAGAAAGGCCACTGTCGCGGCGATCTCGTTGAAAGAGCTGCCGTAGCGCTCCATCGGGATACGGGACCTGAATTCGTCCTTCTCCGGCAAGCTGTCGACAAATCCTGGCAACACGTTGTTCATACGGACGTTTTCGGCCGCGTACTTGTCAGAGAAGAGCTTGGTGAATGCTGCAAGGCCTGCGCGAAACACGCCAGACGTGGGAAAAACAGGGTCCGGTTCAAACGCCGCGAATGTTGAAATGTTGATGATCGCGCCTGATTTCTGCGCTTGCATGATCGGCGTCACAATTCGTGAGGGACGCACAACGTTCATGAAATAGACGTCCATCCCGCGATGCCAGTCCTCGTCGGTCAGTTCCAGCACTGGCGCGCGCGGACCGTGACCGGCGCTATTCACCAGTACGTCTACACGTCCCCACACGTCTATGACGCGATCCACAAGACGTTGAAGGTCTTCATTTGATTGGTTCGAGCCTGTGACGCCCAAACCGCCTAGTTCGTGAGCCAGGGCCTCACCTTTGCCAGAGGAAGAAAGAATTCCGACCTTGAACCCGTCCTCAGCCAGCCGACGGGCGGAATCGGCGCCCATGCCGCTTCCGCCAGCTGTGACGACTGCAACCTTCTCCTGCGTCATTGGTATTGCTCCCAAGTGTTTCGCTAGCGCTCTTTTTTAGTCTAAGTATCTCGAGGTGAACAGAAACCGCTTGCCAAAGGCGCAACGTCAAACGCGGTCCATCGGATGCAAGCAGAAACGCAATCAACCCACCGGCTATTCATTTGGGTTTACGCGCAGCGGCGACCTCTTCCAGATACGCCTTGATACGCGCCTTGATCGACCCGCTCGCTGCCGAGCGGACCAGAGCGGCCAAATCGGCGTCGCGCGTGTCGGTCACAAGGCGCGACGCAATGGAGTCGAATGTCTCCGCCGTCAGCGCCGCGGCGTTAGAGAGTACGCGCGCTTCAACATCCGGCCAGGAATCCCGCTCGGCGATTTCCGTGACAAAGCCGGCCGCAAGCGCTTCCTCTGCGCCGAAAGGCTTCTCGCGCAACAAAAGCGCCCGGGCGTTGTCGGTTCCGACCAGACAGGACAGCCTGTGCGTTCCCAGCACCAACCCGAAGCGCGGTCCAGGCATTCGGAACCGGGCGTTCATTGAGGCGACCCGCCAGTTGCAGGCTGCGACTAGATCAGCAGCGGCGCCGTAACAAGGTCCGTGCGTCAGGGCGAGCGTGGCGACAGGCGCATGGCGAACCGCCTGCAGCAGCTCTTCGACGCGCACCATTCGCAACAACAGATCGCCATCGGTCGAATCATCGATCGCACTGAGGTCGAAACCGCCGGAAAATCCTTTGCCTTCACCCTGAAACACCACCAGACGCGCGCCGTCGCTGGTAGCGCGCTGGACAGCCGCCATCAGTCCGTCGACAAGCGCTTCGTTGAACGAGTTCAGCTTGTCAGCGCGGTTGAGTCGGATACGGGTGACCGGCCCATCGCGTGAGACCGAAACCGCCTCCGCCCCTAATGCGGTCATGACCCGGCGTCCTCGCCCAGCCATTCGGCGTAGATCTCGTCGTTATGCGCGCCCAGTTCAGGCGGCTCGCGATAGACGTCGAACTCGAAGTCGGTGATCGAGATCGGAAACGCCGTCGTCCTGGTCTCAACGCCGTTCGGCAAGGTCAGTGACCGGACAATATTCATATGCGCAGCCTGTTCGCCTTCCAGCACTTCGGGATAAGTGTGGATCGGCGAACACGGCACACCGCGTCGGTCCATCTCCTCCAACCAGTAGGCTGCAGTTTTCTTCTCGAATTCAGGTTGCAGCAGTTCGAACATCTCATCCTGGTTAGTCGCGCGCCGGAACTGGGTGGTGAATCGCTCATCTTGCGCCAGTTCAGGCATTCCAACCGAGTCCGCTACTTCCGCCCATAGGCGATCGTTGCCGGCTGCGATGATGAAGTAGTCGTCGCTTCCGCGAAAGGCGCGATATGGGGCGTTCCTGGGATGCGCCGAGCCCAGCGCTTGCGGCGTCCCACCGGTGCCGAAGTACTGTGACGTCTGAAGCGCCGAGACGCCGATCAAACTGCCCAGCATTGAACAATCGATATGCCCGCCCTTTCCCGTCTCGCGCGCCTGCATCACCTTCGCGAGAATGCTGTAGGCGGCGTAGAGCCCGGCGCAAAAATCACCGACCGGCACGCCGCATTTCACCGGTCCCCCGCCAATTTCGCCGGTCACGCTCATCAGCCCGCTATAGCCTTGAACGGTGACGTCGAAGGCCCCCTTCTTCGAGTTGGGCCCGGTCTGGCCGTAGCCCGAAATCGAGCAGTAAACGAGCTTCGGGTTCGCGGCGCTCAAATTGTCATAACCCAACCCGAGGCGCGTCAGCACGCCGGGTCTGAAATTTTCAACGAGCACATCGCAGTTTGCGGCCAGATCCCTAAGCCGGGCGACGCTGTCTTCGTCCTTCAAATTCACCGTCAAAGAACGTTTGTTGCGGTTGAGCGACGCGAAGTTCTCGCTGTAATGCTCGTCGCCGTCGTCCTTGGCGGAAAGCGGTGGCCACGACCGCATGCCGTCTCCGCCATCAGGGCGCTCAACCTTCACCACATCAGCGCCCAGATCGGCCAACAGGGAGCCTGTGAACGGTCCGGCCGCGATCTGCCCAAACTCCAGCACCCGGACCCCCGCAAGTGGGGAATTCACGGCGTTTACCATCCTATTTCTCCAAAGATTTGCGGCTTACGACGCCGACTATTCCTCGACGGTCACGATCAACGGCGTCTCGGTATTCGCCTCGACATCGAACAGCGAACGACCCGTGTAATTGAGGTGCTTGCCATAGGTGTGAAGCGAAACCGACACCTTGTCGCCGCTGTTATAGACACTGTGAATGTCGTCAGGATCGCAGACCACAACCCCGCCAGGATACAGAGTTTCCTCATGGGTCTTTTTGAGTTCCGCATAGCCTGGCTTAGATCCGTCGTCCAAACGCTCGTAATTGGACTCGTGCTCTTCGCCTTCGATTGGCGCCACGACGGCCCAGGTTTTATGATTGTGGGCGCCGACGCCCTTTTTCGGCTCCCACGCGAATATGAAAACGGCGAGCTCGTGATCTCCCTGCTCGTGCAGAAGATGCACGCCGAAGCCCTGCTCGGGATCGGTGTTGCGATACTCGTCTTTGAACCAGCTCCGGTCCGCCGCCAAGCGCTTGGCGTGCGGTTTGATGCGATCAGTGATTTTGTCAGTATCCGTCTCCTCGGCGACGATCGCCTGAAGATCTTTGACATACTGTTCGACGGAATAGGGTTCGGTCTGCATCTTGAAACTCCGGGATTTATCGTTGAACCACTGACATCCGCCGCCGCAAGTACTCACCGTACTGGCCGAGCGAGAAGATGAACGTCCAGTAGATCAGCGCGACGAATGCGTAGACTTCGAGGAAATAGGGCGTCCATTCGCCCGTGCCGAATGCGGCGTTCGCCGAAGCCAGCACGTCGAAGAAGCCGATGATGATGACAATCGCGGTTTCCTTGAACGTCACGACGACCATGTTGATCGTGCCGGGTAGCGAGTGCCGGAAAACCTGTGGCAAGATTATGTTGAACAACACTTTCCAGAAGCCGAGACCCAGAGCAGCGCCGGCCTCGAACTGACCTTTCGGGATCGCCTGAAAGCCTCCGCGAAAGATTTCCGCCTGATAGCAGGCGAAGAACAGGGCGAAAGCAATGATAACTCGCCAGATCTTGTCGCCCTGCAGCCAATCCGGCAGCAGGATCGGGACGACGACCGCAGCAGTGAAGAGAGTCGTCAGCAACGGCAGCGAGCGGATGAAATCGATAATCAGCGACACGCCCCAGCGCAGCGCCGGCATCTGCGATCGGCGGGCTAGCGCAAAGAGCAGGCCCATTGGCATGCCCAGCAGCACAACCGACGCGAACAAGAACAGCGTCAATGCCAGACCGCCCCATTGGTCCGTCGTGACCTGCTCCATACCGAGCAGGCTGCCCTCCATTAGCAGATAGTACGCAGCGAAGCCGATGATCCAAAGCAAGACCAGCCGCTTGACGCTCCAGAACATCGGCAGGCAAGACAGCACCACGGTAATGATGATCGATGCGCAGGCCAGCGTAGAGCGCCAGTGAAGATCGAACGGGTAGAGGCCGAACAGGATCAGTCGGTGCCTGGCGGCGATAACCGACCAGCAGGCCCCGCGCGCTTCTGAGCACTCTGTCACGCCTTCGGCTGTCCAGATCGCGCCAAAGACGGCCCAATCCAGCAAGAGAAAGATCAGATAGGCGAGCAAGCCAAAGAAGACGATGCTGATCGCCGATTCCTTCGGCGAGGAAAATGCATTTTTCTTCAGCGACTTGATAAAGGGATCGAGCATGCTTGAATTGGTTGATGACTGATGAGCCACGTCAATGTCCCTTCAATTTCAAGCGCGCATTGATCGCGTTGCCGATCTGGGCGATCGTGTAGTTGATCAAGAGGAACGCCGCCATGAGAATGCCAATAAGTTCAAGTGTTTGACCCGACTGCGTGATCGATGTTGACACGAGCATGAAGAGATCGCTGAACCCGATGGCGACGCCGATCGTCGTGGCCTTCATAAGAAAGATCCATTGGTTCACTATCGGTGGAATGATGGTGCGTAGCGCCATCGGCATCTTGATGCGCAGCCAGATCTCACGCTCTGTCAGACCCAATGCGTGCCCCGCCTCCACAAGGCCCTTCGGCACCTCTTCAAGTCCGCCGCGGACCACTTCGGCGATATAGGCCGACCCATAAAAAACGATCGCCACAATCATCGCGACCAACTCGATCGGCACCGGAATGCCGCCGACAAACCGCAAGCCCTTGAGCTCGGGGACCGAGAAAACGCCCTCACCCTCAGGAGTATAGAGGACGACTGCCATAAGGGAGGAAACGGCGACGATCAGGAACCAGATCTCAAGCTTTTTCCTAGTGTCCGTTTCCACATAACGGTTGAGCGCGAAGGCTGCGACCGCGGCGATAATGAACAGCGCGACCACCACGTTGGTTTCGATATTGAGTCCGAGGATCATCAAACCGCGGTTCGAGAGAAACGCCAAGTCGAGAAAGGACACCGACTGCTTCGGACCGGGCATATGAATCAGGATCGCATACCAGAACGTCAGCTGTAGGATCAGCGGGATATTACGGAATATCTGCACCCACAATGTCGCGGCGCAACGAGCCGCCAAGTTCCTTATGTCCCGAGCTGTGCCGATTAGGATGCCAAGCACCGTCGCGAGGACGATAGAGATGACGCCCAGAAACAGGGTGTTCAGAAAACCTATCCAAAGTGTTTGCCGATAGGGATCGTCGATCGATTTGTCGACCAAGGAGAAGGAGTAGGACCAGCCTGTCGCACGATCTAAGAATGCAAAGCCGCTGGATATTCCCAGTTCGGCGAGATTGGTGCGCGCACTAGTGACCGCGCCCCAGATCATGACGATCATGATCGCCAGAAACGCCGCTTGAATGACCGCCTGCCGCCCATTCATCCGATGGCCAAGAATTACCATTGGCATCGAAGACTCCCCCCTAGGTTTCAAAGTTGGCGAGCGGGCCGCGCTTCAGCGCAGCCCGTCAGGATCTCGTGGGATCAGTCCAGGATCGGCGCGTACAGAACGCCGCCATGACTCCAAAGATTGTTGAGACCGCGCTCCAGCTTGTATGGAGAGTCCTTGCCCAGATTGCGATCATAAATCTCAGCGAAATTCCCCATCGCGGCGATGGTCTCTTTCGCCCAGGTTTCGCGCAGACCAAGTCTCTCACCGATGCCTGGCGTTACGCCAAGAAGTCGGCCAATCGTCGGATTGGGCGGATTGGCCGCCATCTCTTCGACATTGGCTTTAGTTACGCCATGCTCTTCAGCGAGCAGAAGCGCCGCGAGCATCCAATTGACGACATCGACGAAATCTTCATCGCCTTGACGCATTGCAGCCGCGATCGGCTCATTCGATAGCTGATCGCTGAGAATTACGTGATCATCTGGATTTTCGATTTCGGTTGCGCGAAGAACCGCCAGCAACGGGCCCCAGGCGGCGAAAGTGTCGCAACGATTTGCGAGATAGGCAGAACGCAACTCGGCGGCTTTTTCGTAGGAGACCATGGTGTGTTCAACACCGATCGTTTGCATGTAGTCAGCGACGACACGTTCGATGGTCGTGCCCGCCTCCACGCAGATTGTTCCGCCGCCCAGATCTTTCGCCTCTGTAACGCCCAGATCGCCATGCGCCATCAGCTGAGCGCCGCCGAAAAAGTAGGGCAAGCTGAACTGAAGGCCCAGTTCCGTATCACGGCCCATGGTCCAACCGGTCGCCTTGATGATTATGTCGACATCGCCCGACTGAAGAGACGGGAAGCGTTGCGCCCAGCTGAGCGGAATGATCTTGGCCTTGTTCGGATCGCCTAGGATCGCCGTGGTCAGAGCGCGGCACAGGTCGATATCAAGGCCCTTCCACTCGTTCTTGTCGTTGACCTCTACAAATCCAAAGTAACTGCCGTTGTGGCCGCTGCAATGCAACGTGCCGCGATCTTGAATGGCCTTCACCGTGGCGCTCTCAGCTGATGCAACGCCGGGCGTAGCGATGGCGCAGGCTGTAGCAACCGCTGACAGGAGTTTTAATGCGCGATGGCTCATGAGGTTCCCTCCCTTTCGTAGTGTTCTGTATATCAGCACATATGTTCTATTTAGCGATACTGCCTACTTTGCCCTCTTATGTCAACCGATTTGTCAGATCGGGCGCCGCCTTGCACGACACGTCATTTTGGATGACCAGAGCGAAAGAATAGGTGAGTGGATCTCGCCAGCTTCAGCAGCTTCGGCCCACAACTGCCGTTCAGTGCCGGGTCGTCATTTAGCCCCGCTGTCTGTCAAACTTGACATTTGCTGTGGCGGCTAAATCGGGTAGTGGACGAACTGCCGCCACGGAGAGACAAACCCGAATTCTGAGTGAACAAGTCACATGGCAGATAATGACCCTGCGTCGGCCCGTCTTAGAAGTGGTCCAATGAACGCTTTAGAGTCGCCTCGCTTACGAAAGCCGACATCGCTAATCTGACACCCTTGCTTCGCAGCTTTGAGTCAACGAATAAGCTTCGAAGAGTTGAAAGTCCCGCACAGCCGGATTGCATCTCGAACGCCCAACTAAACGGAGCTGAGCAGGATACTGGTCTCACTGTTAGTGATGCCTTCGACGCTGCGAACCTCGCGCAACAGGCGGTCGAATTCAGTAAGGCTGTCCGTCGAGAGCTGCGCCACTAAATCCCATTTTCCGTTGGTCGAGTGAAGTTGGCGCAGTTCGGGCAAACCTCGCAGGCGCTTGATCAGAGCGGTGGTCGAACGTCCCGACACTTCAATCATCATGATCGCATGAACTCCGTCCGGACCATGGTCCTCGCGCGCGCGGATGGTGAATCCAAGCACGGCGCCGCTGTCCAGCAGCCGGTCAAGGCGGCTCTGCACAGTAGCGCGCGATACGTCCAGGATCGTGGCGAGTTTTGAAACCGGCGCACGGCCGTCCTCTCGCAGGATGGCGATCAGTTTCCGGTCCAGGTCATCGAATATGTGCATGTCAGTTCGCTAGATAATTTTACGCAATATGCATGATTTAACACAAGTTACTAAGCAAGTTTCGAATATATATAGAAAATATGTCGGTGCTACTTTGCTTTGAAAGCAAAATCTACCTCAGGTGAACGATATGCGACACACCTCGATTCAAGCGCCTGGCGCCGTGGTCATGATCAGGCCCCATCATTTCACGCCGAACACCCAGACGGCCGAGGACAACACATTCCAGTCGGTGCGCGAGGATGCGGCGGCGGCGGATATCTCCCGTCGCGCCTATGATGAGGTGACTGAAGCCGTCGAGACGCTGCGTCGCGCTGGCGTCGATGTCCATCTTTTCGAGGACGAGACCCGCGAGACGCCGGATTCGTGCTTCCCCAACAACTGGTTCTCAACCCATGCGGGCGGCCATATCGCTGTCTATCCAATGTACTCGCCGAACCGCCGCCTGGAGCGGCGTCAGGACGTGCTCGAAAAGCTCAAGCACCTGTTCCGCGTACAGGACATCATCGACTATTCGGGACTGGAGCAGGATGAGCTGTTTCTGGAAGGCACCGGCGCGATGGTCATCGACCATCTGGAGCGCGTCGCCTACGCCGCGCGTTCAAATCGCACGAGCGAGATTCTATTGGAGCGGTTCTCCACTCATTTCAACTATGAGCCGGTCGTGTTCGACGCCGTCGATCCGGACGGCGTGCCGATCTATCACACCAACGTCCTGATGTGCATCGGCCGGAGTTTCGCGTTGATCGGCCTCAACGCGATCCGGGGCGACGCGCGCCGGCGCGAGGTGGCCGAAAGACTTCGGCGCGGCGAGCGCGATGTGATCGATTTGTCCTTTGAGCAGATCGCCAGTTTCGCCGGCAACGCCATCGAGCTGAGCGGCCGCGACGGGCGCGCCCTGGCCCTGTCGACCACTGCCGCGAATTCGCTGACCGAAGATCAGCGAAATCGGATTGAGGCGCATTCGAAGCTGCTGCCACTCAATATCCCCACCATCGAACTCGCCGGCGGCTCCGTCCGCTGCATGATCGCAGGCGTGCATCTCAGCGCTCGCTCCTGAAATTCGAATTTTGAGAGAACGACCATGTCAACGATGCCGTCCGAACTCGCTTTCGTCCCCTTCGTCTCCGTCGAGAACATGATGGCGTTGGTCCACCATATTGGCGTGGAGAAGATCCTGATCGACCTCACTGAGGAGATCGAAGCCGACTTCAAGCGCTGGGAGCATTTTGACAAAACCCCGCGCGTCGCCTCGCATTCCGAGGTGGGCGTGATCGAGCTGATGCCGACCTCCGATGGCCACATGTACGGGTTCAAATACGTCAACGGGCACCCTAAGAATGCCAGGGAGGGTCTGCAAACGGTCACCGCGTTCGGCCTTTTGGCCGAGGTGGATACCGGCTATCCGAAACTCCTGACCGAAATGACGGTGCTGACAGCGCTCAGGACCGCCGCGATGTCGGCGCTTGCCGCCAAGCATCTTGCGCCGAAGGGCGCGCGGACCATGGCGATGATCGGCAACGGCGCGCAGTCCGAATTCCAGTGCATCGCATTCAAGGCGGTCTGCGGGATCGAAACGTTCCGGCTCTATGACATTGATCCGGCCGCCACCGCCAAATGCGCCGGGAATCTCGGCAAATACGGGTTGAATGCAATCGCATGCGCCAGCAGCGAGCAGGCGATGGAGGGCGCCGAGATCATCACCACCTGCACCGCAGATAAGCAATGCGCGATGATCCTGACCGACAACATGGTTGGCGCGGGCGTGCACATCAACGCCATCGGCGGCGATTGCCCGGGCAAGACCGAACTGCATCGCGATATCCTGTTGCGTTCGGACATCTTCGTCGAATACCCGCCGCAGACCCGCATTGAGGGCGAAATTCAGCAGCTCGACGACGATCACCTTGTGACCGAGCTGTGGCGGGTGATGACCGGAGAGGCGGAAGGGCGCACCGGCGCGAACCAGATCACGCTGTTCGACAGCGTCGGCTTCGCGATCGAGGATTTCAGCGCGCTGCGCTACATCCACAAAGTCATTCAAGGCGCCGAGTTCTACGTGAAGCTCGACATGCTGGCCGACCCAAACGATCCACGGGACCTGTTCGGCATGCTTGAAAGGTCGAGTGGGACGTCGAAATAAACGGGTTGAGTTAGGGGGCTTGCCTAGCGTCCGCGAATGAGGTCGCGGGATCGGTGTTGTCAGACCAATTCGAACCAGTCTCTGAACCGCCGACGCGCCCGACTTCAGGCCGCGCAAAGCAGCCGCCACTCTTCGAGGGCGGCGGTTCGGAAAAGCTTGAAGTTTCGTCTGGAGTAGAGGTGGCGCTCCCGATTAAAGAGGTTGTAGACGGAGGAATGGACGGCGGCGAACATCTGCAGACTTCGCATGCGCCGAAACCTCAGCATTGCCCGTTCTCGTCGTCGGAACGGCAGGTGTGAGTTCTCAGCACGGTTGTTCAACCCGCGCCCCGTGGACTGCAAATCCGACCCGCCCAACTCCTTGAGAGCGGCGCCATAGGATCGAAGCCGATCGGTTACGATCTCCCGCGGTGGCCCGTAGCGCTTCATTAATTTCTTCAACATTTTCAATGCGGTGCGCTTATCACGACGCTTCGTGACAACTGCTTCCAGCACCTCGCCTTCGTGATCCACGGCGCGCCAGAGGTAGTGCTGCTCCCCATTGATCTTCACGAATACCTCGTCCACATGCCAACGCCAGTTCGAATAGGCGCGCATGTGATCGACCCGCTTGCGCTTTATCTCCGCGGCGAACTTAGGGCCGAACATTTGGCACCAGAACCGCACCGACTCGTGGCTGACGTCGATCCCTCGCTCGTGGAGAAGGTCCTTCACATTCCGCAGCGAAAGTGGAAACCTGACGTACATCATCACCGCAAGGCGGATGATTTCAGGAGACGTTTTAAAGTAATTGAAGGGGTCACGCTTACTCATGCCGGGACGCTAGATGAGCGCCCTCCCCGGCTCAAGCCAAGTTCCTCTGACAAGACCCAATCTGGCGGTCACTGAGAAACGCGCCGGACCGAGCGGCGTTCTCCGCATCACGGCGCCGGCCAGCGTCGCGCGGCGGCACATTGCGCCAGCGGTCGCCGACTTCCAGCAGCAATATCCTGCGGTTCAGGTTGTGATGTTGGTCACCGACCGGATGGCGGACATCGTAAGCGAAGGGTTAGACATCGCGCTTCGTATCGGAAGTCTCGAGGATTCGAGCTTGATCGCGCGCAAAGTGGGCGAAGCCCGGCGCGTGGTTTGCACAAGCCCGAGCTACCTCAAAGTCGCCGGCGAACTGACGAGCCCAGACGACCTCGCGCGTCATAGGTGCGCGACATTTCGAACCCATGCGGGCTCAAATCTCTGGCGGTTCCATCGGGGCGACGAGGAGTTTGAAGCGCGCGCGACCGGCGCATTTTTCTCTGACGATGGAGAAACGCTGGCGGCCGCTTCCTGCGCCGGGCTTGGCGTAGTGCTTCTTCCCGAATGGCTCGTCGGCGCGGATCTGAGCGCAGGCAGATTGGTGGAAGTTCTGGGCGATTATGCTCCCGAACCGGCTTCAACATCGCTGCACGCGCTTTATGCGCCGGGGCCCTAAATCCCGCCGAAAGTCCGCGCCTTTGTTGATTTCCTCGCAGGCCGGTTTTCGCGGACCTACGATTGGGCAGCGCGGCGCTAGGCCATTGAATGAACCGAATAAATGAATGCCAATGCGCTGCCGTAGTCGCACCATATTAGACCGCCAACGCGTCCGGCCCATACCTGCCCTTCAGTGCCGGCGGGTCATTTTGCATCGCGGTCCGTCGAACCCGACATTCGCTGCAACTGCTATATCGGGTGTTGGGCGAACTGGTGCAGTGCGAACAAACCGGTCATCTGTGTAGAATTCGGCCAGATGACCGCGCTTACTCCAGCGCCTCGGCCTTTCGTAGTTCAGCGAGTAACGGAGCAATGTAACGCTCATCGTTTGATGCGCGGCGCAACCATCCCTCTACGGTGAATGAGCTTGGCTCTGCAGTCGCGCCTATCAGCCGACGCAATATCTCCTGCTCCTGTTGTTCTTCTCCAAGAGCGGCATGCGCCGCGGCGTGATAGGCCATCATGGTCGGGCCATAAGGTCCGCCCCGCTCCAGGCCCTCTTGGTATGCATCTATCGATCCTCGATAATCGCCAGCGTGGAAAAGAGCGACCGCGAGAATATTGAGATATGGTCGACGAGGATTGGCGGGATCGAGGTGAAGGGCTACTTGAACTGATGTTATCGCCATTTCGGGATGTCGCGCAAAAATTAGCGCAACAGCGAGATAGGCATTCGCGTAGCCGGAACTCGGCTGAGCCTCCACAGCTTTGCGCGCAAAGTCGACGGACTCGATTGAATCACCCCTGATCATGGCGGAGAGCGAAAGTCCGACCAAGGCGCGCACATTGCCAGGATCGATAGATAAAGCGCGGTCAGCGAGCCTTTGAATCATCGAGTGCGACTCTCGCGTATCGAGCGCATGACCGTACCACAGCCGGTGAGCCTCTACGAAGGCGAGGCCGCCGTAGCCATGGGCGGTTTTCGGCTCCAACGCAATGACGCGTTTCAGCATTCCTATCGCCGCGTCAATCCTCGTCGGATCGCTCGGCGGATGCATGACGGTTAGACCCTGCGAATAGAGCATCTGAGCGTCGCGACGCTTCCACCGGCTCAATTCGATGCGATCAGACTGGCCCGGCAGCAATTTGATCGAAAGCGACTGGCTGATCCGCTTCGCAATTTCTGTTTGGGTGTCGAACCGCAATTCGGTTGTATAGTCGAAGCGGCCCGCCCAAATCTGCGCCTGCGATTTCGTGTCGATCAGACTCACATTTAGCCGATATCCGGCGTCCATGGATTGCAGGCTGCCGCGAAGGATGTGAGACGCGCCGAGCGCAGTTTGGATCGCATTGAGATCTGAGTCTCCGCTGAATTTGGAGGTCGAGTTATGTGCGAGCACTCTCAGCCCGGAAATATGTGTGAGGTCGGTAATCACATCCTGGGCGAGGCCGGATGCAGCCTGTTTTGTGAACGCAGATTCGCCAAGCGGTTCGAACGGCAGAACCGCGACGACCGGAATGGAGCCCCAAGCAGCGCTCGTGGTCGCGTTCGGAGCATCCGTTTGGGCGTATTCTCGGTAGGCGAGCGTCGCGCCTATCGCGGCGACGGCGAAAAGCGCTACCGCCAACATCACGGCAACTATCCGGCGCGGGTGGTTCACTAGTGCAGGGCGAATTGGCCCGTCTCGGTCTCCTGACGATGCTGCGGTATCAGCGATGCGGAAAGTAGGTACGTAGGAGCCCTTGGGAATATTGATGACGACCGGATCGGCGAAACCGTCTGTCAGGTAGTAGTGTTCCATCTCCCGGCGCAAGCGGCGGGCCTCCAGGCGCACCACAGGATCGGTGCTCGGATCAAAGTTCTCGTCTCGGTTCAGAGCGGCTACGGCGACAGAAAATCCCTTAATCTGGTCAGCGCGGCCAGCGAGCGCTTCTTCGACGACATATTCAAGAAATGCGCGGCGTCGTTCGTTCGCCTTGAACTGCGCGCTTACCATCATCCGTTCAAGTTGACGTCTAACCGCCGCCGCGTCTGGCGCGCCACCAACGGAATCAGCGTGCTTCAGCGTCATGATTTGGCGCCCCAACACGAGCGTTGACACATCCAGATATTTGTCGCGCGCACTCGAGGCTGACCGCCCGATCTCCGCCGCCTCCCACAAGTCTCAACAGGTTCGAACATGTTCTAACCTGTTGGTACTTGCGCGTTTTTCCCAAGTGCACATGCTTTCCGTCGAAAGCGCCGATGCGCAGGGACATCGCCAGAGATCGAGGAACGAATGGCGAGCTATGGAGAGAGAAACCATGCCCTTTTGGCGATCGACACCCTTTGTGCGCGATATCCGCAGTACTCTGTTCAGCTTCAGAGCCTCGTGTTCCGAGATCGGAAGTTCCGAGCGATATGCGAAGATTTTTGGGACGCTTCTCAGGCCGCCGAGGCTCAGAAGACAGACGAGGCGCGGAAGGCGGAATTTGAGAACATCGCCAATGACCTTCTCGCGGAGCTCTTCGAGTATTTCAAGGCTCAAAGAGGTGAGTGATTTACTGCACCGCACAGCAGGTCGAGTGTTTGAGCGAACTTCCCGATCCACTTTCTTAAGTCCCTTTGCTTGCGTTGCGCACGTCTCGAGAACGAGTGTCTGTCACCGCACCGCTCGCTGGCTTCAGGGGCCGACTGGTGAGGACATTGAACTCGTCTCGAATAATCGACTTCCAGCGCCTGTTCGATTTCAGATTCGCCGAAGGCTCGCCCATGAGATAGGCGACCATCAATCGTCCTCTTGCTCTGGCGTCTCGCCCGGCGAAACCCGCTTGTCGAAACATCCAGGCGGCAAAATCAAAACGCTTTTGCAGAGTGCGTTCATAAACTCTTCTGGCGTTCATATCGACCAGAGACCAGACCCGTATCGCGTGATCTGGAACCGCCGCGTCAAACTCGACTACGCTAGTCATCAAGGTAAGAATGCGCGCCTCCGGCGTCTCATCCAGCGCCTTGGCGCGCTCGATAATCTTATCTGTCAACTCGACTTCCCAGTGGTCGAGCAAGCAGTCCAGAAGGTCCTGGACGCCTTTAAAATGCCAGTAAAAACTGCCGCTTGTGACGTTCAGACGCTCGGCGATCAAAGTGACTTTTACGCCGCCCACACCTCTTTCGAGAAGAATCTGCATCGATGCTTCAATCCAATCTTCTCGCGTCAGTCTTGGTGTTCCGCGCCGCACCATAGGGCTTCCTATCTAATCCATAGAGTGCTCCATGTTACCATAGAGAACTCTATTTTACAATTGCACTGCCTGGCGCACGGACAAGTAGAGAAGCGCGCCTTCAAGCTCTCCCATTTAATATGAAAGCCAGCGAAAGAGCGCTGCCGGGCTTCTATTAAAAATGGATCGGGCTGATCAAAGCTAGGAGAAAAAGATGTTGCTCAGACACCTAAATAGAACGATGGCGATCACCGCTTGCCTAGGCACCGCGATCACCGCATGGAACCTCGATCTGACTAACCAAGGCGGCGAAATCAGCCTCGTGATCAGCGAGGCGGCGGCGCAGGATGCTGGACGGCCTGACGCCATGCCAAGCGGTCGCACGGCCTCGCCAATTACGGACGGGAACTACCCCGCGTCCTACTTTCCAAACACCGAAGTCTTAGGGCCGGATGAAATGCGGATCACTGCGCTTGGCACCGGCATGCCAAATCAGACCAAGGCGGCGGTCTCGATTTCATTTCTCGTCGAGCTTGGTAACGGTGATAAATTCCTGTTCGACATCGGTATGGGCGCAATGAGCAACCTATTCTCTCTGCGCCCGGATTTTTCGAAAATCGACAAGGTTTTCTTTAGCCATCTTCATGTCGATCATGTCGGCGATTTCATGGGACTGCATGTTGGGGCCTGGCTGTCGGGGCGCTATACGCCGCTTAAGGTATTCGGCCCGTCAGGTTCGAGCGACGAAATGGGGACCAAGGCCTATGTTGAGGCGATGAAGAGCGCCTACGCCTGGGACCTGGAAGGACGCGCTGGCGCGTTGCCGGATGATGGCGCGAAAATCGAAATCACCGAGTTCGACTACATGCAGGAGAATGAAGTCGTCTATCAGGAGAACGGCGTGACGATCCGATCATGGCCGGCGATCCACAGCCTCGACGGCTCGGTCAGCTACGGGCTGGAATGGAACGGCCTAAAATACGTGTTTGGCGGAGATACCTACCCCAACAAGTGGTACGTGAAGTACGCGGCCGACGCTGATCTCGCCTCGCATGAGGCGTTCCTGCCGCCGAATGCCCTGGCCGATTATTTTGGCTGGAGCCTTTATCAGGCGACCTATGTCTCGACCCGCGTACACACCGAGCCGGCAGCCTTCGGCAAGGTCATGTCGGCGGTCAAGCCGCGCATGGCGATGGGATATCACTCGGTTCTATCGCCTGAAAATGAGGCGGCGATCCGGGACGGCGTACGCAGCACCTATGACGGCCCCCTAACTCTCGCGCGAGACCTGACGGTGATCAACGTCACCAAGGATCACATGGTGGTTCGGGAGGCCTCGGTGGATGAATTCGCCCTGCCGCCTGACGTGACCGAAGCATACGTTAAAGCGCCGCGGTCGGAGGAAAAGGAACCGTCTGACAAAGTACTTGCGGGCAAATGGGACGGCTACACCCCGCCAAAGATGCCGGAGAAGCCGAAACAGTAAGCGCACGAGCGCCTGTTTGCCGAGGCCGTTCACCGGCACATCCCGTCCTCGAACTCCTGTAGGCTGCCTCAGCACATCAGATCAGAGGATAACGCGAAGTATCGGAGGAACTGAGTATGTATGGGGACCCTGAATCGAGGAAGAAGCGGAAGCTAATTATGCTCGCTGGAACTCTGGTGGCTTTGTGTTGGGGGCACGGCGTCTTGGCTGAAGATAGGCCATCGTCCCAGTTCCTGCCGAACACCGAGGCGATCGGTCCCGACGAGATGCGGATCACCGCGCTCGGCACCGGATTGCCCACACCGCTCACGCGTGCACAGAAATCGTCCGCCTGGATGGTGGAGCTCGGAAATGGCGATGTGTTTCTCTTCGACCTTGGCACGGGGTCAATGACAAACCTGTTCGGCTTGCGGCCCGATTTTTCGAAGATTGATAAGGTCTTCCTTAGTCACCTGCACACGGACCACTTCGGTGATCTCGACGCTTTTATTGTCGGCAGTTGGTTAAGCGGCCGCTACACGCCGCTTCACGTTTACGGTCCGAGCGGCGCGAAACCGGAACTTGGGACAAAGGCGGCGGTCGAAGGACTAACCGCGGCGCTGGCCTGGGATGTCTCAGGTCGTACGGGTCTACTTCCCGATGAAGGCGGCAAGGTCGAAATCCATGAGTTCGACTACAAACAGGAAAATGCAATCATCTACGAACAGAAAGGCGTTACGGTCCGCGCTTGGCCGGCGATCCATGATCTGGATGGGCCTGTCAGTTTCCGGCTGGATTGGAATGAATTGAGCTTCGTATTTGGCGGCGACACCAGGCCAAACAAGTGGTTCAACAAATTTGCAGATGGTGTCGATTTTGCGATCCACGAATGTTTTCCGACGCCGAAAGGCCTGGCGAAATTCAACGATTGGGAACTAAGAGAGGCGACATACGTCTCGTCATATATCCACACCCCCCCGGAGGGGTTCGGAAAGGTCATGGCGGAAATTAAACCGCGGATGGCGGTCGCCTATCACACGGTCCTTACACCGGAAATTCAGCAAGGCATGATCGACGGAATACGCGAGACCTATGACGGCCGTCTGACCATCGCCACCGACCTGATGGTCTGGAATGTGACCAAAGAGCTGATCACCGTGAGAATGGCTGTATTCGGCGATCGAGTTACTCCGCCATCGACCACGGACGCCTACAAAAAAGCGCCGCGAAGTGATGCTGTAGAGGGGAAAATGTCCGATTTCATAATGGGCGGTGTCTGGGACGGGTTCAAGCCGCCACCGTTGCCCAAAGAGTGAACGGCTACAGACCGAGGGCGGGAGTAGGTCCCGATGGACGATAAACCGTTCGCGACTGCACTCCTTTTCCGCGCCTACTACATCGCCGAGATCCACTGGAGATAATCCGCCGAGCCTGAGAGACCGAGCACAAAGTACTCGGATGACCACCGGACTGAGGTTCTGACTTGAAACTTATCAAGCCGATTTCTTGCGTTCGCGGCAGACTCGCGGCGCGCAATCTCGACCAGCAAGGGGTTCAGCGCAGACGCGACGAGCCGCATACCCCGACTTTTCACCGCCCAAAGATCAGACGGTGGCGAAGGTCCGGCGGCTCGACCGACTTTGAGTGCAAAGCTAGCTAGATAGGAGAAAAACGATGTCAGAAAGCCGTTCGTTCGCAGCTGCCATTTTGGTCAGCAGTATCGCACTTTGGACAGTACAGAACGCGCAGTCGCAGAGCACGCTCGACAATATTTCAGAAGGAGTCTCCGACGCGGCTGACGCGGTCGGGAGTGCCGCTGCGTCAGCCGGCGAGTCGGTCGCAGATGCGGCGTCAGGCCCGACTGCCGGCGAGATCGAGAGCAGCGCGGATGCGGCTCTGAATGAGCTCTATGCCGGATCTCCGGAGGCCGAAGAACTCGGCTCGAAATCCGTTGCGATCCTTGTTTTCCCGACAGTGACCAAAGGCGGTTTGATGATCGGTGGCCAATATGGAGAGGGTGCCATGCGACAAGGAGGCAAGACCACTGGATATTACAGCATTGCGGGGGCGTCCTACGGCTTGCAGGCGGGTGGTCAGCAGTTTTCCTACGCGATGTTCTTCCTCAACGAGGACGCCTTTGCCTACTTCAAAGAGAATAGCGGTTGGGAGGCCGGCAGTGGTCCGACTCTTGTGGGCGGCGATCAGGGATGGTCAAAGTCGATGGGAACCAATGATCTGCAGGGCGACATCGTGCCGGTGTTCTTCGGGCAGGAGGGCTTGATGGCCGGGGCGGGCCTACAAGGGACGAAGATTAGCAGAATTGAGAAGTGAGTTCGGCGCAAGCGTCGCCTAGATGCTCAATTTTGAAACCTGCGCTCAGCGAGTATAGGCCAATTGCGTGAACTAGAAGCGTGTCACCTTGGGCTCGATCCGGCCATGTGCCGCTCCGCGGCAAGCGGTATTTCTGCGCGCTGGATAATCGACGCTCGCGGCCCAAAGCGGCCGTCTGCAATGGATCTGGATGCCGCGCGGCGGCGCCCGAAAGCAGACATCCGTTGCGATTGCGAAACCCAGACGTTCCCTTCGACGGCTCTGCGGGACAAAGCCGACATCTGAGTAAATTAGTCAGATGACCGGAGACGGCTAATTTTGTTGAAAAACTCCCCATTGAAGTCGTCGCGATGGCCTGATTCAGTTGTCCTGCAGACGCGGGGGATGACGTCGATGATGGGTCCGAGGCAGGTTGCGCAAGGCGCGCTGTTCTACGAGTTCTCGATCGAGGATCACGTCCCGGACGACCATCTACTGCGCCGGATCGATCGCTTCGTCGATCTCTCGGACATCCGGCAGTTTCTTGCGCCCTATTACAGCTCGGTAGGGAGGCCCTCGATTGATCCGGAGCTGATGATCCGGATGCTGCTTGTCGGCTATACGATGGGCATCCGGTCGGAGCGCCGGCTCTGCGACGAAGTCCACCTCAACCTCGCATATCGCTGGTTTTGTCGGCTCGATCTGACCGACCCGGTTCCCGACCACTCGACCTTCTCGAAGAACCGCCATGGAAGGTTCCGCGAGAGCGACCTGTTCCGGCATGTCTTCGAGACAGTGGTCGCGCGCTGCATTGAGGAAGGACTGGCGAGCGGACAGCGTTTTGCAGCCGACGCCAGCCTGATCCAGGCCGACGCCAACCGACAGAACTCGTCGCCGCAGGGTGAATGGGCGCCGGAGAAGATCGAGCCTTCTGACGCCCCACGGGCCGTCCGGGAGTATCTGGACACGCTGGACGCCGCCGCCTTTGGGGAAGCCAGCCCGGTGAAACCGAAGTTCACCTCGCATTCCGACCCGGCGTCGCAGTGGACCGGGGCACGCGGCGGCCCGGCCTACTTCGCCTATTCCGCGAACTATCTGGTCGATACCGACAATGCGGTGATCCTCGATGTCGAAGCCACCCGTTCGATCCGTCAGGCTGAGGTCGGCGCCGTGCGAACAATGGTGGACCGCGTGGACGAAACCTTCGATCTGAAACCCGAACGCCTGATCGCCGACACCGCCTACGGCGCGGGAGAGATGCTCGATTGGCTGGCCCGGCGGCGCGGGATCGCCCCGCACATTCCGGTGATCGACAAGTCTGGGCGCAAGGACGGAACTTTAGAGCGCGCCGACTTCGCCTATGACGCTGAGAACGACGCCTACATCTGCCCGGGCGGCAAGGAGCTCAAACAGCATCATCGCGCGTTCAAGACGCCGAGGTCAGGCGCGAACAAGGATGGCACGCTCCGCTATCGCGCCCGCAAGCCCGACTGCGACGCCTGCGCCCTGAAACCCCGATGCTGTCCGAAAGAGCCGCAGCGCAAGGTGACCCGATCCATCTACGAGTCGTCCCGCGACGTGGCCCGCGCCATCGCCCAGACGCCGCAATATGCGATCTCCTGCAAGCTTCGGAAGAAGGTCGAGATGCTCTTCGCCCATCTCAAACGCATCCTCAAGCTTGATCGACTTCGATTACGCGGCCCCTGCGGCGCACGAGACGAGTTCCACCTCGCAGCCACCGCCCAGAACCTCAGAAAACTCGCCAAGCTGATCTCACCGCCGCAAGACGCCCGCCCAGCCTGACAATGGCACAGGCCCGTCTCCCTCAAACCGCCATCGCAAGCCGCGACGGCCGGGGGTTTTCAACGGAATAGGCTATAAACGGACATGACCCAAGGAACACAAGATCAGGCGAACAGTCAGTTAAAGAGATTTGAACCGAGGCCCCTTGTTCAATAGTTTACGCGGTCTGTCATCGCGCCGTCGACAATTGCGTTGACGCCGCTGGTGTACGAGGCGCGGGGACTCGATAGGAACACCGCGGTGTTGGCGATATCCTGAGGGGTCGCCATTCTTCCCAAAGGATTTCTCGCCAACGCACCCTTGTAGAATTCCGGATTCTGCTGTTCGACGTGGTTCCATATGCCACCTTCGAAATACACCATTCCCGGGGCTACCGTATTCACTCGAACTTTTTTGGGCGCCAGCTCCTTCGCCAAACCCTTCACGTAATGAATTAGAGCGGCCTTGACTGCGCCGTAAGACTGGGCGCCCTTTATCTCTGCCGCCGCGGTTGAAGAGATTGCGACGACCGAAGCGTCGCCGCTTTCTTTGGCTGCGACTTCTAGAAACGAACGCCCCGCCTCGATCAGGTTGACGAGACCCATCACATCGAGATTGAAGTTCTTTTGCCACGACGACCTCTCGGTTCCGAGATCCATCGCCCCGACATTCGAGACGATAACATCGAGACCTCCGAGCTGTTCCGCCGACCGCAAAACCCAATCTTTCAAGTCCTGGTCGCGCGTTACGTCGACACTCGCCCCATAAGCGTCCACATCCTTGGATCGAAGCGCCTCAACCACGGTCGCCACCTCCGCATCCGATCGAGCGCAGATCGATACAGCGCAACCTTCATCCGCCAGAGTTTCTGCGATGGCGCGTCCGATTCCGCGCGTTGCACCTGTAACCAATGCGCGTTTGCCGTTGAGACGAAGATCCATTGGGCGTTCTCCTAATTTCATCAAAGATGTGATGGAGGAAATTGGGGCAAGTCTGGCAACCGTCCAAAAGAAATTAATTCAATACAAACTGCGCGCTCGGCGTTGCGCCAATACCACCGCGACAATCGGCAAATAGGCGATCAATCCATAGGTGATCGCTGGGAACATCTCGAGGCCCGCTCCAAACAAGCTAGTCGCGACGGCGATGGCCAAAGTCGCATTCTGGAGGCCGCATTCGATTGAGATGGTCACACGCCGTTTTCGGTCCAATTGCGCGCCCGCGGCGATCGCGTAGGACAGGCTCATCATCGCGACAACGAGCGCTAGGGTTACGAAGCCGGATTGGGCGAAAAATGTCGGCAGTTGCTCCCAGACCTGAAGCACCGCAACTGTCAGGACCAACACAAAGGCAAGCGCAGCGAGCAGAATGAGTGAGGGCTGAGCGCGAATGGCCAAGTCTTCCGCCATTCTGCGAAACAATACTCCGGCAATCACAGGCAGCGTCGCCATGAGGAACAGTCGAATGGCTGTATCGGCAATGGCGATCTCTCCGGTTGCGGCGGAACCCAAAATGAGACCGCTAGACAGTACGACGATCGGCGGCACAGTAAGCACGCAAAAAAGACTTGATATTGCGGTTAACGACACGGATAGCGCCACGTCTCCATTCGCGAACCGTGTGAACAGATTTGACGTCGGCCCCCCTGGCGCTGCGGCGAGAATGACAACGCCGATGGCGATCTCGGGCGCGAGCGGCCAGACGAACGCCAGCGCCAATGCTACGGCAGGCAAAAGGACAATCTGACAGAGCAGCCCGACCAGAATTTCACGCGGATGTTTGAACACCCTTAGAAAGTCTTCGAGTGTCAGACCGACGCCCAGCGCGAACATTATGAACGCCAGCGACGCAGGCATAACTAGATCGACAACAACACCCATATTCGCCCTAGAGCGTTAAGCGCGAAGCGCCAAATCCAAGTGCTTCCGCAAATTGACCTCGTCGATATTCACGCGGGCTCATCCCCGTTCTGCGGCGAAAAGCGCGGGAAAAATGTGTGGCGTTTCGATAGCCGAGGTCGAAGGCGATGTCAGTGATCCGCAGACCAGAATCCTCCAATAACTTCTCAGCCTGCTCCATTCTTTCGCGCTCAATCAACTCGGAATATGTAAGGCCGTGCGCACCGAGTGCACGCTGAAGACTACGGACGCTCATGCCCGCGGCTTCGGCGGCGAGATCTATCCCAAGATACTCATATGCCAAATACGGGCGCAGAATGGCCCTAAGGGCATCAGGTAACGTGCTAACGCTCTGAAACGCGCCGATGCCGCTGGGCACATTTTTTTTAAGAATGCGCCAAGCCGGCATTCGCGTCGTGAGCAATCGCGAGGGAAACCGAAGCGACGTTTCATTTGCGCTTGTAACGAAATGCGTATCCGGGAATTCAGCCCGGACATGATCCCCAATCATCGCGCGCGCTTGCAATGAAATTGCATCGGGGTGCCAATTCTGACCAAGCGCCTTTCGCATAAGAAACACCGCAATGAATACATTGCTCCAGTCGCTAAAGCGCTGATTTGGCGCATCTGGCTCGCTGACAGGCGTACTGATATTCAAGGTTGCGGACCGTCCGTTGATCCGAAGTTCCGCTTTTCGGCCGTTGTAGCGCGGTAGGAATACACCATAGCGATCCAAGCACTCTTTGAGTGTCCGTGCCGTGAACAGATTGTCTAGTACACCCGCATCGGCGTTCGCGGTCGAGTCACTCGCTGCGCCTAGGTAGCAGAGGTCGGGAATTCCCTGTTGGCGCTCCATGCGAGCCACGAAGCGGCCCACGAGATGGGTGGCGTAACGAATATCGCTTCGTTCTATGACTTCCAGAGGAAGCCGGTCACGCTCAAGCTCCCGTTCGATGGGCGTTCCGATTTCACGCAATATCGCCAGATGAGGGTGCAGGTGCCCGGACATTGACGTTGGTATCCATTTCGCGCTCACGGCGAGCACCTTTCGGCAAAGTTCGTGTGACCGAAGAATGCCATTCGTAGCGTTTCTGTCAAACTTCCCATCGCGACATCAAACAGTGATCCGAGGGCGCACCCAGGTCGTATGAATTAGGTGTGGCGCGAAATGGTCGGACTCGCAGCCCGGCCTCTGAAACTTTGAAGCCTGAAAATCGGTCGACGCGAGAAGACTGATCGACATACCGCTTGCTCCATCACCGAATGAGAGTCGGGCACTTATCGGAGGTTAACTACCTATGTCACTGCCAACTATCTCCCTGCGAACAACCGCCATTGCGCTAGTCGCGGGATTGAGCTTAGTTTTTCCAGCGCAGGCGCAAGACGACCAAGCGAACTCTTCCGTACTGTTCACCAATGTGCATGTCTTCGATGGCGTATCTGATCAGCGCATCGAGAACGCCAACGTTCTCGTTGAAGGCAATCTGATCAAGGCCGTATCGACGGACGCGATTGACGCAGGCGGCGCGACAGTGATCGATGGCGGCGGGCGCACGCTGATGCCGGGGCTGTCGGACACGCACACGCACATTGCGTTCGGATCCCTCAGCCAGGGCGAGTTTTTGACCGGGCTCGAAGGCTATAATTTCATTCACTCGACGATCGACGCCAAGGCTATGCTCATGCGTGGATTCACGTCGATCAGGGATATGGGCGGCAATACATTCGGCCTGAAAAAAGCCATCGACCAAGGAATCGTTCCCGGACCGCGGATTTATCCCGCTGGCGGCGCTATCAGTCAAACCGCTGGGCACGGCGATTTCCGTTTTCCAAACCAGCCACATCCTAATTTCGGTGGATCTATGGCGGCGCCCTATCAGCAGGGCCACGGCTTTCTCGTCGACGGAGTTCCCGAGATGCTTTCCGCGGCTCGGGAAAACCTCCGACTCGGCGCCTCGCACATTAAGTTGATGGCTGGTGGCGGATATAGCTCTCCGGCCGACCCGCTTCTGGGTAACCAATTCACCTTCGAGGAAATCAAGGCCGCCGTCGATACTGCGGCGGATTGGGGCACTTACGTGACCGTTCACGCGTATCACCCAAGCGCCATCGAACGCGCTATAGACGCTGGCGTCAAAGACGTCGGCCATGGCCAGCTGCTCACAAAGGAAATACTACAGCGCATGGCGGATGAAGGCGTGTTCCTCAGCACGCAACCCTTTACCGTCTGCGAAGAGCCGCAGCTGGACGCGTTTTCAAACGCGAAGTTGGCCCTTGTGTGTAAGGGGACGGCCAATGTCTATCAGTGGGCCAAGGAGATCCCGAACCTCAAGGTTACGTTCGGAACCGATCTCTTCTTCGTGCCCGCAGACATGTTTGAGGAACAGGCGAAGATGATGGAGCGCCTGTTGCCTTGGTATGAGCCTGTCGAGATCTTGCGCATGGCGACCAGCAACGCCGGTGAGCTTTTCACCTTCAGCGGCGATATGCGCGATCCATATCTTGAAGGGACGCTCGGGACTGTCGCTGAAGGCGGATATGCAGACCTGTTGCTGGTAGAGGGTAATCCGATTGAGGATCTCGCGGCAGTTACCAATTCTGACAACCTTAAAATCATCATGAAGGACGGCGTGATCTACAAGAACACGCTTTAAAATTCGCGCCCGCTCGCTTGGCAGGCGCGGCTGTCCGGCAGCGGGTTTGGCTTGCGCCGATCGGACTCTCGGCGCGAAACCCCATTAACAGAGAACCTTTAGGGACCATATGAAACTTTCGATCGTTCTTCGCTCATGCAGCCGGGCGGCCACGCGTAGGATTGCCAGCGCCCTCGTCGCAGCGGGCCTGGTTGTGCTGTCCGGGGCAAGCGCGGCAGCGCAGTCAACAGCACCGACTTCGGGCAAATGGGAATTTGAGGGCGAAGTCTATCTGTGGGGCGCTTCGCTCTCCAGCGAGACAATCACGGGCGACAAGGTCGATGTGGGCTTCGACACGGTTCTCAGCGACCTAAATATAGGCGTCATGGGCGCGGTTGCTGCTCGGCGCGACCGTTTTGCGCTCTTCGCCGATCTTATCTATCTCAATGTCGAAGACGATCAGAGCACGACCGCCAGCATCGTTGGTTTTCCGATCACGGTTTCGAGTGAAGTCGATCTTCAGGGGGTGATCTCGACATTCGGCGGCGGGTATCAACTGGCGAACACAGATCAGGCTGAGGTCTACGGCGTCCTTGGCGGCCGTCTGCTTTGGTTGGACGCGGATCTGGAATTCAGAGTCAATTCACTTGACCTCAACGCATCGGATTCGAGCACAAATCTGGATGCCATTGCGGGTGTGCGAGGAAAATTCGACCTTTCGGATAACTGGTACCTGGTTGGATACGGCGACTTGGGAACCGGGCAGAGCGACTTCACCTGGCAAGCTTGGGGAACAATCAACTATCGCTGGGATCCGGTCACGATTACAGCGGGATACCGATACATGTCCTGGGACTTCGATAGCGATGCGGACTTGCTCAGCGAGTTAGATCTGCACGGTCCGATCGCGGGCGTGAAATTCAATTTCTAGGTCTTCGGGTGCGAGAAAAGTCGGTGCGACTCACCCTCTCAGCGCCGCCTTGCGCTCTTCTGCATTCATCAGGATTGGCGGCTTGTCCGACCAAGTTTGCCCCGACATCATCAGATCATAGCCGTGCCGAAAGAGCGCCTGCATATAATCGGGATCAAACGGACCAGGGTACTCGTGCTGGAAATCGTCTCCGATCCACGTCACGTAGAAATCCGCGCCCCTTAGGTCTGCAGTCACATAAGCGGACAGTAAATCGCCGACCCCTTGCTGCTTGATAAGCGTCGAAACGGCCCGACCGCCGATTCCGGTAAGCGAGCGCTTTACTTGCTTAGGCTCAGGCGAAATCCGACCGTTTCTGACCACGTACACGGAGAAGGTCATTCCCTCCGGACCATAGCTCCGTTCACTTAGATCCGGCTGCCAAGCCGAGAGAATTGTGCTTTCCGAGATCACGCCTCCATCGGCGTGCATCTCGTCAAATAGCTCACCGTCGATCTCGACTTCGAACATGACCGGTGGAAAGGCGACTGGCACCGAGGCCGAAGCCAACAATGCATTGCGAAACACATCCGCAGCATTAGGCGCGCTGCTGCTCGCGATCGCGCCTAAGTCCCAGATGACCGGTCGTTGCGCATCAAGATGCGATGTCTGAACGAACAGGCGGCGACCGCGCTGATGCTCTTTAGCGATAGCGGCCAGCATTTCTTCATCTGCAAACCCGGCGATTAGTTCGGCGAGTTGGGACGAGTCCTCGAAAGAGGCGCTTGGCAATATGTTCAACCAATTCTGAGGCTTGAAAATTTTTTCAGGAGGCAACCCGCCGTAGACCAGCCTGAGGTCATCGTCGTAGTCAGGGCCGAGGAATGCAAATGGGGCTGAAAGAGCGCCGGTGCTGACTCCTGTCACGACGGTGAACTCAGGACGATCGCCCAGCTCGGTCCAAGCGTTCAGCAACCCCGCTCCAAACGCGCCATCGTCGGCTCCGCCGGATAGAGCCAACACTGTAATGTCGCCCCCAAGGTCGGACGCGTCTCTCTGCGCCTCGATCTCGGCGATTATCTCATCAAGGTTTTCTGGCGGCTCGTCGCCCCAATAGCGGGCGGTTTCAAGGTTTGGAATGACAGCCTGGTTAAGCTTTTCGATCGGCGCTGGGTTTCGAGGCTCTCCGGCGCAGGCTGAGAGCGTCAACGCAATTCCCGTCAAAATCAATTTGAGTGGGCGAACCATCTCCACCTCAACACCGAAAGCCATTCTCGAAATCTAAACTAGCTTCCGGCTTGGCGATTTCCTACCGACTTTCTCTGACATTCGCTTGGCGTTCCAGTAGTCCACGGCGCGGCGGAAGCGCCGTAGCTTCCGCTTGGCGAGATGCACATCGATGCTCATTGACGAGATGATGTCCAGTGCGTCTCTATGATCTGGAAGACCGGCTGAGTAATCCATCCAAGATTGGGCGAACCCTGATGATTAGACGTCAATACCTTTTAGCCGCCGCCCTTGCTTTGGCCGGGTTCTCGTCAAGCGCTGCGTCGCAGGAGTTCGTACCTCCCTTGGCAAACCCGACGACGCCAAACTTCGCTGGTTTGGCCATTGGTTTCGCTCCCGATTATTTCGGATCAGATGAGTATTTTTTCGGTCCCGCGCCCGTCGCGCGATACCAGTTCAAGGACAGCGAACAGAACGCGTTCCTTTATGGCAACGCGTTCGGCTCCAACATCGTCGATCACCCATGGCTTAGGACGGGGCCTACGGCGATTTTTCGTTTTGGCCGCCGCGACGTCGAAGATGACGTCGTAGCCCGGATGGAGGATGTCGACCGGAGCTTGGATATCGGTTGGCAGATCGGCGCAGAGTATGTCGACCCGAATAATATTGCGCGAAGGGCGCGGATCGACGCCTACGCCACGCATGATGTCACCGGCGGACATGAGGGCTACGTCGCCGGCGTCAGCGTGACAGGTTGGACGCCGACGCCCTTCATGCTGCTGGGGATTAATGCCGGCGTGGTTTGGGGCGATGACAGCTACACGAATGCGTATTTTGGCGTGGATGACGAGGACTCGGCGCGTAGCGGCCTACCGGCGTTCGAAGCAGAGGCGGGCGCGCGCGACGCGAGGATCGCGGCCGTAGGACTCGTGCCAGTGAGTTCGAACATCGTTGTCGGCGCCGGCCTCATTTACAGCCGACTTCTCGGCGACGCGGCGGACAGCCCGATTGTCAAAGATCGCGGAGACGCCAATCAGTTCATCTTCGGCATCGGCTCGGCCTACTCTTGGTGATCTGGGCTCCATCTCGAACGGACGGCATAGTGTCCGCTCTTGGAGCATATTCGCGGTATGTCGAATTTCGACCAGGTTCGCTTTGGGCTCGATGCGGTCTAATGCACTGCAATACAAGAACGCGAAATCTGCACGCATTGCAGGTCCGCTTAGCGATCAAGTAGAGATTAGCCTCGCTTGAGCAGCGAACGACCGCATTCCCCCGATTGTGTTGAAAAACTCGCTCTTGATCGGCGGTCAACTCGCTGATTCACTTCCGATATTGAGGAGGACGGATCGCGATGATGGGGTCAAGGCAGGAGGCGCAATCGGCGCTGTTTTATGAGTTCTCGCTGGAAGATCATGTGCCGCAGGATCATGTGTTGCGGTCGATTGATCGGTTTGTCGATTTGACAAGCCTTCGCACGCACTTGGCGGAATTCTATAGCCACACGGGCCGTCCTTCGGTCGATCCCGAGCTGCTGATCCGGATGCTTCTGGTGGGCTATTGCTTTGGCATCCGGTCAGAGCGGCGGCTGTGTGAAGAGGTGCATCTGAACCTTGCGTATCGCTGGTTTTGCCGCCTCGATCTGACCGACCGAATTCCGGATCATTCCACCTTCTCCAAGAACCGCCATGGCCGCTTCCGCGCGAGCGAGCTGTTGCGTCACGTGTTCGAGGCGACCGTGACGCGCTGCATGGAGGAGGGCCTTGTCGGCGGACAGGGCTTTGCCGTGGATGCGAGCCTGATCGTCGCGGACGTCCAGAAGCAGAATTCCAGCAAACCGGAAGACTGGGCATCCCGAGAGATCGACCCCAATGATGCGTCACGAGCGGTTCGCGAATATCTCGACACTCTGGATGACGAAGCTTTCGGCGCGGCCACGACGGCCAAGTCCAAGTTCACGGCTCATGCGGACCCTGCCAGCCAATGGACGGCGGCGCGGAAAGGTCCGGCGTTCTTCGCCTATTCCGACAATTACCTGATCGACACGGATCATGGCGTCATCGTGGATGTGGACGCCAGCCGGTCGAACAAGTCCGCCGAGGTAGGCGCGATGCGCAAGATGATCGACCGGACCACAGAGCGCTTCGGCCTGAAGCCGGATTGGGTCGCCGCTGACACGGCATACGGATCATCCGACAACCTCACCTGGCTGACAATAAAACGGCGGATCCTCCCATTCATCCCGGTGTTCGACAAATCGGAACGCAAGGACGGAACCTGGTCCCGGTCCGACTTCACCTGGGACGAGGACAACGACCGATACATCTGCCCGGAAGGCAAAGAACTTCGTCACACGAGACGGCGATATTCCGATCCCGCTCGGACAGCGCCAAGGCTGAAAGCGCGCAAATACAGGGCGTTGAAAGCCGACTGCCTAAATTGCCCTTCCAAACCGAAATGCTGCCCGAACACCGATTTGCGCGCCATCAACAGAGAGAAGTATGAAATCGTCAGGGATTTCGTGCGGCGCTGCACCGCCTCTGAATTCAACCCAACAGCGCAGAAGCGGCGCAAGAAAGTCGAGATGCTGTTCGCCCACCTCAAACGCATCCTCGGGCTGGGGCGGCTCCGATTAAGAGGACCCTGCGGCGCCCAGGATGAATTCACCCTCGCAGCGACCGCCCAAAACCTCCGGAAACTGGCAAAGCTCAAGCCGATGGCGCCCATCGCCGGATAAGTGGGCGGGCTAGGCGCAGATTATCCAAAACGATCAGCCCGATAGCTGAAGCCACCCGGCCAAAATCCAACGGCTTTTTCAACACAATCCCCCCAATTTAGACATTGATGCATTGCCTAAACTGGCTTGATCGGCAGGGCGCCATCCGCTTGGCAGACTTCCTACTTGTTCAGATCGAGAAGTTCGCCGACTGGCACGCCGAGCGCAACGGCCAGCTTGTCGATAAGTTCAATGCTTGGGTTCCGTGCGCTGCGTTCGAGATCGCTAACATAGGTCCGATGCATCCCCGCGCGATGTGCAAGCTCCTCCTGCGACCAGCCTTTATCCTGGCGCAGACGACGCATGTTGAGGCGCAAACGATCACGGATGTTCATCTCGTGATCCGATCTCTATGTCGCCGATCGGTCTACAGACGATCCGTGACATTCGGCCTTGACTTCGCTTCGCCTACAAGCGCTCTTCTATGTCACTGATTGTCGACATCTATTTACACCCGACGAAGGATAGACATGTGCCTAACTCTCTGAACAGAAACCTCTTCATCGCTGTCTCGATCGCTGCGGCCATGTCTACGGCCCTCGCCACCGCGGCAAACGCCGCTGAATGCCCCAAGGGTCAGCGCGCCGATGATTTCGCCGGCTGGCGTCCTGTGCTGGGAAATGCGATCAGCGCGGCCGAGGCCTACGCGATCAAGCGCAATCCGAATGCGACTTTCGTTCGCGCCACCGCCGAAATCCACTTTCAGCGAGGCGGCCCTCAGGCCGGCTCCTATTTCGTCCAGCTGATCGCACCGACGCCTCTCGGAACCGCGTTCGCCCGACTGAAGCCCAACTTCGACTTCTGCGCCGATCCAACCGCCCTCGACGACGAGCGAACGGATCTCTTCTCGATGCTGTCGGCCAAACTCGATGGCCGCCCGTTCTGAGGGCGCGCCACAGAGTTCGGGAGGCATAGAATATGAAGACCATAGGGAAATGCGCCGCCCTTCTTGTTGGCGGCGGTATGCTGCTGGATGCGATCATGACCGTCTCGCTGACGGTCGCGGTGTTCGGCGTCCTGATCGCCGGAGTGATCGGGATGGTCGCGCTGATCTGGCCGCTGCGCCGGATCGGCCTGGGGCAGAGAACGGTCTCGGCCTGTCTGCTGGCAGGTTGCTTCGCCGGCCTAATCGCTCTTGCGCCGGCGGTCGAAGCCGAGAACGCGCAAGAACTCGCGCGGCTCGAGAAGAGTGATCCGGCAGCCTATCTCGCGCGGTTGAAGCGGCGCGACGAGTCGCTTTGGGCGCAAGAGCTCAAGCGGATCGATCCTGAAGGCTACCGGGCGGAGATGGCGGCCCGCGAGGCTGCGGCGCGAAAGGAGAAGGCGGAACGGCGGCGACGCCTGTGCCATTCCGAGAGCGCGTCCTATGATGCATACGCCTATGCACAGCAGGAGATCGAGGACCGCTTGAAGTCCCCGTCCACCGCGGATTTTCCGCATATCAGCCAAATCCGCGTCACCCGAACCGGCGCGTGCGGCTTCATCGTCGACGGCTATGTCGACGCGGAGAACGCGTTTCGCGCCAGACTTCGCACGCATTTTATCGCCGAGGTCGAACGCGATTTTCCGCGAGAGCGGTTCTGGTTCCTCAACCGGTTGGATATTGACGGATGAAAGCGGGTCAAGAGCGCGAAACAGCGGCTGCGCTCTGATTTCACGCTCCTGTTCCCGGCCAGCGGCGCGAGCCGCGATCCGTCCGGACGCCCGTTCAGCCTATCGACCTGATCGGCGCGCTTATCTCGACCGGCGCCGGATCCTCTGCTCCGCCCGGCGCCGCTCCGCCCGTTCCAGTCGCTCTATTCTGACCGGATGCCCGCGCTCAAGCAGCCGGTAAAACCCGGCGCCTTTCGACCAGTTGAGAAATTGGCTGAAGCTATCGACCTGATCATCGTGCCGTCCGCGCGGAAAACTCTGAAGCTCCCGCCGGAATTCGGGTAGCCAAGGCGCCTCCTTTGGCAGAAGCACGTCGCCCGCCTCGACCGGCGCGCAGGCCGCGTTGAAACGCACCTCCTTGTCCGCCGCCGGCTTGATCGCCTGGAATATTCGCGGGTTCGTATCGTGGCACTCCTGAATGAGCGGCTTGCCCGACGCCGCATCCTCAATCAGGACTCTGTCCGCCTCCCAACGGTCGGCCAGCGAAAGGGCTTTCTGCTTGAGATGCGGATAATCCAGGCGATCGCGAAACACGCCCAGAAGCCGCCATTTGCGGTCCATATACCCCCATGTCGTGCAGACCGAGAAGTCGCTCCTGGGATCCGCCGACATGCCCGTGTCCCAGCTCTGAACGATGAGTTGGAACGCGCGCCGCGACGGCGCATCCTCATAAGTCCCAAACCACTCCCATCGAAGCGCCGATCCATCGGGCGCGATCGGGTTCTGCTGATACTGGCAATTGAAGCTGGCCGAACCCATTTCCTTCCGCTTTCGATCGAGCTCTTCGCGCGGAAGAAGTTGCGGGAACAGCGGCTCGTCGACACGGCGGAGACGGGTCTGACCACGGCCGATGGAAAACCGCACCTCGACTTCCGCGATGGCTGGCAGGTTCAGATGTTTGTAAACGCCCTTCTCCAAGAGATAGCCCGCTGGATCGACTTCATGAAGGCGCTGCTGGATGCAGACGACGCGCCCGTCCACCGGCCGGTCGAAACGCGAGAGCAGCGATCCGTCGATGAAGTCCTGGGCGTTCCGGAGTTCGGCCTCGGACCAGGCGTCGCCCGCTTTCAGGAGGTCGTCGATGATCAGATAATCACATCCATGCCCGGTGACGGCCCCGCCGGTGGAGACGGCCTTGCGGCCGCCTCCCGCCGTGGTCTTGAGCTCATCGGACGTGTTGCCGCGCGCGGCGAGCCGGGTCGCCTGGAACAAGGCCTGATACCAGCGGCTCTCCAGAATGCGGCGACAGTCCGCCGTGTGTTTGCGCCCGAGATCGAGGCCATAGCTGGCGACGATGATCTTCCGGGATGGGCTATGGCCCAGAATGAAGCAGGTGAAGGCCACCGCCGTCGTGATCGATTTGAGATGCCGCGGCGGCACGGTGATCACCAGGCGTCGGTTCCGGCCGTGACGCACTTTCTCCAGTTCGTGACACATCGCCTGGATATGCCAGTTTGGAATGAACTCCGCCTGATCGCCATGCAGCTCCTGGAAGACTTTCCAGACGAAAGAAAAGAAGTTCCTTCGATAGAGCTGCGACGCGGTGTTCGCGAGATCTCGAGAGACGTAGGTCATTGTTCGGCATCCTCGTCTTCCGGATCAAATTCACCAGCCTCCAGCGCGCCGGCCAGGTGGCGGAGAATTTCAAGGTCGGACTCGCCGACCGGCAACGGTCGGGGCTCCTCGGCGGAGGCGCGACCGTCGCAGGCGTCTCTCGCCTTCATCGCATCGAAGTAGCGGATCAGCTCGATCAGCTTGCCGATTGCACGATGATCACCGTCGAGCGCCTGTTTGGAAACGCGCTGCAGGAGCGCTTCGAGCACGGTCACCAAGCGGCTGCCGCTCTGATCTTTGACGCGGATCTTGCGAAACAGCGCCTCTTCGAGCGCCGCCGCCACGTTGCGGCTGGCTTTCGGACGCCCTTTCGGATTGCCGGACTGACCCTTCTTGAACCTGGTCGACTTTGGCGGCTTGCCGTAGCCGACTTCGTATTCGTCGCTTCGCTCGTCCATCACGCCGCCTCCTCTTCAGAAGACGCCTCGCTCAGCATCGCGACGCGCGCCTCCCAGGTCTCGCCCGTCGCCGCATGGATCGCCGCCCCGCCCGTCATCGCCCGCCAGCGGCGGATGGCGACATCGACATAAAGAGGATCAAGCTCGATCAACCGAGCTCTGCGCCCGGTCCTCTCGGCCGCCAGAAGCGTTGCGCCGGAACCGCCGAATGCGTCGATCACCACATCGCCGCGATGGGTGACGTCCATGATCGCGTCGGCGACGAGAGCGGTCGGCTTGACCGTCGGATGATCGGCGAGATCCGCCTCCCGTCCGGGGCCGAAGCTGTTGACGCCAGCGTAATCCCAGACATTGGTCCGGTTGCGGCCATGTCGCCCCAGCTCCACATTGTTGAAATGCGCTGCGCCGGGTTTCTTGAAGATGCAGATCAGCTCATGTTTGGAACGGTAGAGGCTGCCCATTCCGCCATTGGATTTCGCCCAACAGCAGAGATTTATCAGCTCGAAACCGCAGACCTTGCCCGCCCGGATCAGCTGATCGATATGCCTCCAGTCCATGCAGATCATCGCAATCCCGCCTTTGACGAGACCAGCCTCAAGTTGGGCGATGCTTTTCTCCAGAAAGGCCTGGAATTCTTCCTCGGACATCTCGCCGGAGGCCATGCCGAACTCGCGGTGACCGCTCTCGTCGCCGCACCTGACATGGCCGTTCACCGGCACGTTGTAGGGCGGATCGGTGAACGCCATGCGGGGCGTCTCGCCAGCGAGAAGTCGCGTGTAGCTCTCCGCCTCGAGCGCATCCGCGCATAAAATGCGGTGTTCGCCTAGGATCCAGAGATCCCCAGGCGCTGACACGGCGGGCCGGGCACGGTCCGGCGCCTCCGCCGCTTCAATCTCTTGTCCGGCGTCATCGTTCTCGCCGCTGATGTAGATGTCGATTTCAGGCAACTCAAAGCCGGTAATCTCGAGATCAAAGTCGAGCTCTCCGGCGAGGCTGAGATCCATCAACTCGTCGAACTCGATCCCGAGCGCCTCTTCGTTCCAATCCGAGAGTTCCGCGAGCTTGTTGTCGGCGATGCGCAACGCGCGAACTTCGGCATCGCTCAGATGATCCGTGACGACTGTCGGGACAGACTCGAGCCCGAGCGCCTTCGCCGCCTCGTAGCGGCCGTGCCCGGCGATGATGACGCCCTCCTTGTCGATCAGGATCGGGACGACGAAGCCAAAGGCGGCGACTGAGTCCTTGAGCCTGGCGATGCTCACCTTGTTATGGGTCCGGTTGTTGCGGACGTATGGCTTGAGTCTTGAAAGAGCAGTCTGAACGACCTTGTCAGCCATCCAGATGGGTTTGGGGGCGTCGGCGGCCGCAGCCGACGGCTTCGAAGAGGGGGACATTCGCGTCTCCACTGTCTTGCGCCACAAACGGGCGCGCGTTGATCGGAGATCGCTTCGGAAAATCTCGGAGGAAGCGCATTGGCGAATCCCCGGAACGAAGTGATCCGTGAAATCGCCCCTCGAATGCTCCCTTCCCTGATGGGTACAGGCCGTAGGCCTGCGAGTGCTGCCAAAGGGGCAGTCATCCTTCCTAGGAAGGACAGTCCAGAGATAGGATGCCCATTCCCCATTTGCAAGAAGGAAAATTTACTAACTCATTGTTTTCGTGAAATAATCTGGGGTGTGGTACATTCTGAACCGTGACCGAAGTCTTCTCTCGCCCTATCCCCGGAATGTGCTGGACTTCCTTGACGAAGGAAGCGTCACTGTCCTCGCGCCCGGATCGGACCCGGGCTCTCCTCGGTGCGAGGGCCGGCCTTTCGCCAGCCCCGAGATGAGGAGAGAACCATGCCGAAATCCAAAGAGACCAAGATCGCGAAAGTTACCGCGATGCTGACGCGAAAGTCTGGCGCGAGCCTTGGCGCAATCTGCAAGGCGACCGGCTGGCAACCGCATTCGGCTCGCGCCGCGATCAGCGGGTTGCGCAAGTCCGGTCACGAGATCGAACGGAGATCGGCGGAAGGATCGAAGGGCGGTTCGGTTTATCGCATCGCCAGATCGCCTGAGGCCACGTGATGACCGTCGATGAGATCGAAGCGATGGACCGCGCCGCGCTGATCGCGACCTGGACCGAGGTCTTTAACGCGCCCATCCCGAAACACCTCAGCCAAACTTTTTTGCGCCGCTTTCTCGCCTTCGAGATTCAGGCGCGAAGACATGGCGGCCTGCCCGCAAGAGCGCGGCGGGCGCTGGCGAAGGATGGAGAGAAAAAACTGAAGCCGAAGGCCGCGGCGCTGAAGCCCGGCGGCCGCCTGATCCGGGAATGGAACGGGGTCAGCCATGTGGTCGACGCCGCGGAAGACGGATTTCTTTGGCGCGGAAACCGTTACCGATCGCTCTCGGCCATCGCCCGGGAGATCACCGGCGCGCATTGGTCGGGGCCGCGTTTCTTTGGCCTCAGCAGCGGGGCCGCGTCATGACCCGCCGCATTCGCTGCGCCATCTACACCCGTAAATCCACCGAGGACGGTCTTGATCAGGATTTTAACTCGCTGGACGCCCAGGGAGAGGCCTGCGCCGCCTATATCGCCAGCCAGCGCGCCGAAGGCTGGCGCGCCCTGCCGGGCGCCTATGACGATGGCGGCGTCTCGGGCGGGACATTGGAGCGCCCCGCCCTGCAGCGGCTCCTCGCCGAGATCGACGCCGGCCGGGTCGACATGGTCGTGGTCTACAAGATCGACCGGCTGACCCGCTCGCTCGCCGACTTCGCCAAGCTGGTCGAGCGCCTCGACGCGGCGGGATGCTCTTTCGTCTCGGTCACCCAGTCCTTCAACACCGCCACCTCGATGGGCCGGCTGACGCTCAACATGCTGCTTTCCTTCGCCCAGTTCGAGCGCGAGGTCACAGCGGAGCGAATCCGCGACAAACTCGCGGCCTCAAAGAAGAAGGGGCTCTGGATGGGCGGTCTCGCGCCGCTCGGTTACGACCCGCATCCGGACAGGACCCGGCGCGAGCTGGCGGTCAACGAGGCGGAGGCGGCAATCGTCCGCCAGCTCTTCGCGCTCTATGAGACCCATGGCTGTCTGAGCGCGGTCGAGAAAGAGGCGAGCCGGCGCGGGCTTCGCTCCAAGCGCCGTGTCTTCGCCGACGGCCGCGCCCAGGGCGGACTCCCGTTCAGCCGCGGGCAGATCCACAAGATCCTGACCAACCCAGTCTATCGCGGGCTGATCCGGCACAAGGAGAAGACCTGGCCGGGCAGACATGAGGCGATCATCGACGAGGCGCTTTGGGACCGGGTGCAGGACCTTCTGCAGGCGGCGAGTGCGAAACGGCGCGGGACGAGATCCGGCGCCATCGCGGACGCATCGGCGCTGCTCAAAGGCAAGTTCCGTGACGAGACCGGCGATCTTCTGACCCCGACCCACACTAAGCGCCATGGCAGGCGACTTCGATACTACGTCTCCAACCGCCTGATCGCCAAAGGAAGCGATCCCAAGGCTTGGCGCCTGCCCGCGCCAGAATTCGAGGCCGCGGCGGCGAAGGCGGTGGCGGACCATCTCGCCGATGGGGCCGCGCGACACGCCATACTGGCGCGCCCGGACGCCGCGACCAGCGACAATCTGTCGAAACGCGGGTCGGCGCTCGCCGACGCGATTTACGCCGATAGAATCACCGCCGCCGCTCCGCTGATCAAGGCGGGGACGGTCGCCCCGACGCGCGTCAGCATCAGCCTTGACCCAACGCCGGTCGCAGCGGCGCTGGACATCCCGGGCGAGGATCTCAACCCCGATCTTCTTGAGATCGATACGCCCTTCACTCTCCGCCGCCGCGGCGTCGAGACGAAGATCGTCGCGGGCGAGCGTCAGCCCGCGCCCGATCCGGCCCTGATCCGGGCGCTGCAAAACGCCCATCGCTGGTCGGACGAGATGCGTTCAGGTTTGCCGCTCAAAAAGATCGCTGAGAAGGACGGCGTCTCGCGAAGCTACGCCGGCCGGGTGATTCCGCTCGCCAGTCTCTCGCCGCGCATCCAGCAGGCGATCATCGACGGGACCCAGCCGCTGTCGCTCACGCTGGAGAGCGTCATCCGTTCGAAGATTCCGCTCGACTGGACGGCGCAGGAGAAGCAGCTCGGCTTCGCCTGCTGACTCAATTCCCTGCTGACCGGGAAACTTCCCTGATCGCCTGTAAAATTCCCTGTTCCGTGAAAAATTTTCCCTGTTCCTTTGTTTAGGGAATTCTCCGTCAACTCATTGGAATAAATGCGCGAATCCTGGCGAGATTCCCGGGATTCCGGGCTATTTGACCTGAATTCCCTGTAAATCGCCCCTGATCAGGGAAATTCCGCAAAATGTCACCGGCGGAATCGGCAGCCTGAGACTATCTGGAAAATAGCGACGATCGCCGCCATCCCGGCGCGTCTCGGTCGGAGACGCGCCCTCGCAACCGGCGGGAATTGCGCGGGAATTTGCTGCGAAACATGCGAGACGGGAAATCGCACGGGTGGGTGGCGGAAGGGGTGGGATTCGAACCCACGGATGCTTGCACATCGCCGGTTTTCAAGACCGGTGCATTCGACCACTCTGCCACCCTTCCAGCGCCCCCCTCTTATCGGCGCCTGCGCGCGTCGTCCAGACGGGCCGCGAAACGGATCAAAATCACGTCGGCGTTCTTTCCAATCGCGGGGCTTTGACGTAACGTAGCCATTGATCGCCGATTAACGGCGGCGCGGCTCCCACCAACAAGCGGGAGCAAGTCCACGGAGGCGTAAATGGGCAAGTCGGGCGGCTTTCGAACTCTATTGCGGAAAGAGCGGACCAGCGTTCTGCTGGGCATGGTCGCGGGCGTCGCGGCCTGCGCACAGGTCGAGATCGGCGCTCACGCGATCAAGAACTCAACCTCGGAAAGCGATAGCGAAGAGCGGCTTGCGCCGGTTCAGGTGGCGACGGACGCCGAAGGGTATGCGCTTTGGTCCGGCTTCAAGACCGTTGACGGCGCGTGGATCGCGCATCCGGCGCTGCCAGCCCCTTCGCAGGCCTATGTGCGCAACTCGCTGAACGGTCGCGTCATCGAGGCGAAACTGCTGCGGCGGGATCCCACGACGCCGGGGCCGATGATTCTGCTCTCGGCTGAGGCGGCGCGCGATCTGGGGATCGGTCCGCACCGGCTGACGAAAGTTCAGATCGAGGTGATCGGGGACTCGTTGCCTGAGGCCGAGGTGGCGGAGGCGCCGACGGCCGAAGTCCCAGAGCCGGCGCCGACAGACGAGGTTTCCGAAGCGGCGCTCGCGCCCGTCGCTGAATTGGCCGATTCGGAGGCGCCGGCGGTCGAGCCGCAGGACCTGGCGGATGCGCCCGAAGAACCTGCGGATGCGGTCATTGCGTCCCAATCGGTTCCAGAACCGGATCAACAGGTCGCGAGCGCGCCGGAGATCTCCTCTCAAGCGGCGCCGGAAGAGCCTGACGTCTTCCGCGGCGACGCGCCGTATCAGCTTCAAGGCGCCACTGGCGGCGGCGATCTGGCCTATGCGACGCCCGGCGAGCCCGCGCCGTCGGCGACACTGGCGGCGGCCGCGCCCACCCCGGAACCGGCCCGCAGCGCGCCAGCGCCCGAGGCGGCGAAACCTGCGCCCGCGCCGGCTGAGCTAACGGCCTCGCTGCCCCCGGTGGCCTCGGGCGAGCAGCGCTTTGTGCAAGTCGTCTCCTTTACCGCTGAAGGCAGCGCGGCGGAGCTCGCGACACGCTTGAACGCGCTTGGCCATCCCGCTCTGACCGATTCGGCCGTAGCAGGCGATTCGACCTGGCACCGGGTGCTGATCGGGCCGCTGGATGGTCCCGAAGCCGTCGAGCGCGCGTTGAACGCGGCGCGTGAGCTTGGCTACGCCGACGCCTTCCCGACGGTGCGCTCGTCTGGGTCGGCTCCCGCCAAGAAGGCCGCGGTTCAGGACGCCCCGTCGCGACAACCGGCCACCCAAGTCACCGAGGTCGCCGCCGCCCAACCGGCGCCGGCAGCCGCCGCGCCCAACACCGCGAATGTGGCCGACCCTTATGTGCAGGTCGGATCCTTCACCGTTCAGGACAATGCGGACAATGTGGCGAAGCTGCTGAAGGATCGGGGCCTGCCCTCCTTCACCCAATCAGGTTCGCCGGGTGAGACAAGGTGGCACCGCGTCTTGATCGGCCCATTGGCCGACGCCGCTGAGACCGCGCAAGCGCTGGAGGCGGCGAAGACATTGGGCCATTCGGACGCGTTCATCACGCGGTTCTGACGACGCGCCTCCGCGAGGAGGCGCGCATGTGCGGGCGACGCCCGAGAGACTGAAAAAGCGAGGGTCGCAGCGATGAGAAGAGCGGCGAAGATGCGAATCAAAGAACTCACAACCGCCGTCGCAATCGCGGCCATGACCACGCTCGCGCCGATTTCGGCGGCGGCCGCGCAAGCCGTCGATACGCGGGCGCGCACGGCGATCGTGATCGACGCGACCTCCGGCGCCGTGCTGATGGAGAAGGATGCAGACCGTCCAATCCCGCCCGCCTCCATGTCCAAGCTGATGACCATCTACATGGTCTTCGAGGCGCTGAAATCCGGCAAACTCTCCGTCGATGACGCATTCCGGGTCAGCGAGGCGGCGTGGAACAAGGAAGGCTCGAAAATGTTCGTCCGAGAGGGCGACCGGGTCTCTGTCTCCAATCTCCTGCGCGGCGTGATCGTCCAGTCGGGCAATGACGCCTGCATTGTGCTCGCCGAAGGACTGGCGGGCACTGAAGATGCGTTCGCCAAGTCGATGACCGCTCGCGCAGCCGAGATCGGCTTGAAGAACTCGACATTTCGCAACTCCACCGGTCTGCCCGCCCCAGGGCATGAGATGAGCGCCCGCGATCTCGCGACGCTGGCCGACAAGATCATCCGGGAGTTTCCCGATTATTACCCAATCTACTCAGAGCGAGAGTTCACCTGGGAGGGGATCAAACAGGGCAACCGCAACCCGCTTCTGGGCCTCGATATCGGCGCGGACGGCCTGAAAACCGGCCATACCGAGGAAGCAGGCTATGGCCTCGTCGCTTCGGCGATCCGCGACGGACGTCGGGTGATCCTGGCGATCACCGGACTCGACTCCGTCAAGGCCCGGGCCGAGGAAGGCGAGCGCCTGATGAACTGGGCGTTTCGCGAGTACGAGACCGCGAAAGTCATCGGCGCCGGCGACGAGATCGATCAGGCGAAAGTCTGGATCGGCGAAGAGGCGACCGTGCCGGTTGTGGCGGCCGAGGATGTCTGGGCGACCACGCCCTACGCCGCGGGCGATCAACTGAACGCTCGGTTGCGGTATGACAGCCCGATCCCCGCGCCAATCGTCAAAGGCCAGCCAATTGGCGAGCTGGTGATCGAAGCGCCCGACATGGCGCCGCAAACGGTGCCGCTGATCGCGGGCGCGGATGTGGCCAAGGGCGGGTTCATGGCAAAGCTGAGCGCCGCGGTGGATCTGGGCCTCGCCCGCGTGCTGCCGGCGATCTCCTCCGTCACCGCCGAGTAACGCGGGATGCCGGCGGCGCGCGCGCGGCGCGGCTTTTTCCTGACGCTTGAAGGCGTCGACGGCGCCGGGAAATCCACGCTCGCCCAATCCCTGAACGCCCGGTTGCAGGCCGAGGGCGAGGACGTGGTTCTGACGCGGGAACCCGGCGGCTCCGTCGGCGCTGAGGATATCCGGCGCCTGCTGGTGGAGGGCGATCCTGATCGCTGGTCGCCTGAGACCGAGTTGCTGCTCTTTAACGCAGCGCGCGCCGACCATGTGGAAAAGCTGATCCAGCCCGCGCTGGCGCGGGGATCGGTGGTGATCTGCGACCGTTATGTTGATTCCACGCGCGCTTATCAATCGGCCGGGCGTGGCGCGGCGCTGGAGGATGTGAACGCGCTGCATGACCGCGTGATCGGCCTTGATCCGGACCTGACGCTGATCCTCGACCTCGATCCCGCCGTCGCCGAGCGACGCCAGACCGGCGCCGCAAAGGGCGAAGACCGGTTCGAGCGCTTCGGAGGAGAGTTTCAGACCCGCCTGCGGGACGCGTTCCTCTCCATCGCCGACGCCGATCCGGCCCGCTGCGCCGTGCTGGACGCGAGCGCCACTGCGGACGCGCTGACAGACGCGGCGCTGGCCGCGATATCGGCCCGACGCGCCGCGCTGGCCGCGGCATGAGCGACGAGGATCCACGGCCGGAGCCCGACCGCGTCGGCGATGCGCCGCATCCGCGGGAGACCACCGTCCTTTGTGGGCAGGAGACCGCCGAGGCACGCTTTCTGGAAGCCTGGGCCTCAGGCCGCCTGCATCACGCCTGGCTGTTGCGCGGGCCGCGCGGCGTCGGCAAGGCCACCCTCGCCTACCGCATCGCGCGCGCCCTGATATCCGCGCCGACCGACAGCGGGCCGGGCCTGTTCGGCGGACCGGCGGCGCCCACAATCCCGACCACGCTGGACCATGCCCCGGAGAACCCCATCTGTCAGCGTATCGCCGCGCTCGGGGAGCCTCGCCTCTCGGTGATCCGCAGACCTTGGGATGAGAAGACGAAGAAGCTCAAGACCGTCATCACGGTCGAGGAGACCCGGCGTCTGAAAGATTTTCTGGGCCTCTCAGCGGCGGATGGCGGCTGGCGGGTGGTGATCGTCGATCCGGCCGACGAGATGAATGTGAGCGCGGCCAACGCGCTTTTGAAAGTGCTGGAGGAGCCGCCCGCCAAGACCGTGTTCCTGCTGGTCAGCCACTCCCCCGCCCGGCTCTTGCCGACGATCCGCTCACGCTGCCGCACGCTGGACCTGGCGCCCCTGAACGCGGATCTGGTGGGCCGCATCCTGACGGAGATCGGCGTTGATGCGGATGAAGACGATATCGCGGCGCTGACGGCGCTCGGCGGTGGGTCGGCCGGCGAGGCGCTGCGGCTGATCGAGGTTGACGGGCCCGCGATCTATCGCGACCTGCTGAGCCTGCTCTCACGCGCGCCGGATCTGGACCGCGCGCTGCTCCGCAAGCTCGCCGACAGCGCGGCGGGCCGGGACGCCGCGCCCAGATATGAGGCGATCGCCGCGCTCTTGTCCTTGCTGATCGCCCGCATCGCCCGCCTCGGCGCGGGTGGAGAAGACGCCGCAGCGCTGGATGCGGAGCGGGAATTAGCCAAACGGCTCTGCCCCACGCTGGCGAGCGCGCGCGTCTGGACCGAGGCCCGCGCCCGGATCGACGCGCGCATCGCCCATGCCCGCGCCGTGAATATCGATCCGGCGCAAACCATCCTCGACGCGCTGCTTGGCCTGGAGGCGGCCGCGCGGGAGGCCGCGCGCGCCACCGCTTGATTTCCCGCGTCCGGAGCGCGCCTGAGATTGCGCTCCTGCTCGACAGACGCGCGGCCCGGCGGTATGTGATCGGGACGCGCCCTACTCGCCGCCTGTCCCGCCACTTCGCCTGAATTCGAGCGCCGCCCATGCTGGTCGATAGCCACTGCCATCTGGACTTTCCCGACTTCGCCGAGGATCTCGACGAGGTGTTGGCCCGCGCCGCCGAGGCGGGGATCGGACGCATGGTGACGATCTGCACAAAGCCTTCCGCTGAGCCAACAGTCCGCGCGCTGGCCGAAGCGCACGCGCCGGTCTACTACGCCGCCGGATTGCATCCGATGAATGTCGGCGATGCGCCAACCCCGAGCGTGGACGATCTGGTCGCAGTCGCAGCGCATCCCAAAATGGTCGGGATCGGCGAGACCGGCCTCGATTATCACTACACGGCGGAAAGCAAAGACGCGCAGCAGGAAAGCCTGCGTATCCATATCGAGGCGGCGCGTCGCACCGGGCTGCCCCTGATCATCCACGCCCGCGCCGCCGACGCCGATATGGCCCGCATCCTGACCGAAGAGCACCGCGCGGGCGCGTATGCTTGCGTGATGCATTGTTTTTCCTCCAGCCGGGAGCTCGCCGAAAGCGCGCTGGAGCTCGGCTTCTACCTCTCCATGTCCGGCATCGCCGCGTTCAAACGCTCGGACGAGCTGCGCGCGATCTTCGCCGACGCGCCGCTGGAGCGCATCCTTGTGGAGACCGACGCGCCCTATCTGGCGCCGCCGCCTAATCGCGGCAAACGCAACGAGCCGGCCTATGTCGCCCATACCGCCGCCGTCGGCGCGGAGGTGTTCGGCCTGAGCGCCGAGGCGTTCGCGAATGCGACGACCGAGAATTTCCACCGGCTGTTCGTGAAGGTTCCTCGCCTGACTGAGGAGGCCGCGTGATGGCTGAGGACATCATGCGGGTCACGATCCTCGGCTGCGGCTCGTCGGGCGGCGTCCCCCGCATCGGCGGAAACTGGGGCGCCTGTGATCCGTCGGACTCGCGCAACAATCGCCGCCGATGCTCGATCGTGGTCGAAAGGTTCAAGGGCGGAGACGAGGCCCAGGCGACGCGGGTGCTGATCGACACCAGCCCGGATCTGCGAGAGCAATTGCTGGGGGCCGGCGTCGGTCATCTGGACGGCGTCCTCTACACCCATTCTCACGCCGATCACTGCCATGGGCTCGACGATTTGCGGGTGGTGGTCTTCAACCGGCGCGAACGGTTGCCGGTCTGGGCCGACGCCGACACCGCCGAATTGCTGATGGATCGGTTCCGCTACGCGTTCATCCAGCCGTCGGGCAGTCCCTATCCGCCGATCCTGGACATGCATCGCCTTGACGGGCCAGTCACGGTCGACGGCGCCGGGGGCCCAATCGAGGCGCAACCATTCGAGGTCGCCCATGGCGGGATACATGCGCTCGGTTTCCGGTTTGGCCCGGTCGGATACACGCCCGACATCTCTGAGATGACCGAGGAGGCGTGGTCGGTGCTGGATGGCGTCGACACCTGGATCGTCGACGCGCTGCGCTACAAGCCCCATCCGACGCACGCGCATCTGGAGCGGACGCTCGGCTGGATCGAACGCCTGGCGCCCCGGCGCGCGGTGATCACCAACATGCATATCGATCTGGACTATGCGACGCTGGACGCTGAAACGCCGGATCACATCACCCCCGCCTTTGACGGCCTGACCCTTGAACTTGCGCTTTGACGCGCCGCGCTGCGCGCTCTTCCGGAGGCCGACATGCTTGACGTCCTGCTGATCGTCCTGCCGGTATTCCTGATCGTCGGCGCTGGCTACGCGGCCAATCGGGCGAAACTTTTTCCCGACAGCGCCGTCGACGGGCTGATGACCTTTACCGCGAAATTCGCGATCCCCTGCCTGTTGTTCCGAGCGATGTACGGGCTTGATCTGAACGGCGCGTTCGATCCGGAGCTGCTGACGTCCTTCTACACCGGCGCGCTGACCTGCTTCATTCTCGGCATCGTTCTGTCGCGCAAAATCTGGTCGCGCCGCCCGGGCGAGTCGGTCGCGGTCGGCTTCAACGCGCTCTTTTCCAACTCGGTGCTGCTGGGTATCGCGATCATGACGCGCGCTTATGGCGAAGAGGCGCTGGACCCGATGTTCGCGATCATCGCGATCCACGCGCCGTTTTGCTACGCCGTCGGCATCTCGACGATGGAGCTGTCGCGGCGCGATGGCGCGAGCGTTCTCTCCACCGCCAAGAATGTGCTGAAATCCATCGCCTCGAACGCGCTGGCGCTGGGATTGGGGTTGGGGCTGCTGGCCAACCTGCTGGACGTCGAGCTCCCCGATTTCGCCATGGACTCGATCGAGATGATGGCGCGGGCCGCCTTGCCCGCAGCGCTCTTCGCTCTGGGGGGCGCGCTGACACGCTATTCGCTGAAGGCGAATGTCGGCGAATCCAGCGCGATCGCGACCCTGTCACTGATCGTCCATCCCGCCATCGCCTACGGTCTGTCGCGGTATGTGTTCGATCTGCCGGAGGAGTTTGTGCGCGCCGCTACTCTGACCGCCGCGATGCCGACAGGCATGAACGGATACATATTCGCCTCAACCTATCGCCGCGCGATGGGCGTGTCGGCCAGCTCCATTCTGATCGGCACGGTCGTTGGGGTCGGCACCATATCGGTCTGGCTGGTGATCCTCGGCGGCGCGCATTTCTGATCGCACGTCGCGCTGGTCGTCAGCGGTATTTCGCCACCACGGTCGCAGCGCTTTCCAGCGAGATCGCCGCTTCGCTGGTCAGCTTCGCCACCTGTTCGCAGCGCGTCCGCGTGCCGATGCGACGGGCGCAGCTGATCGCCTCAAAAACGATCTGCCGATCAGCAGCGACGGCGCGCTTGTAATCTGTGTAACTTCCCTTGGATTGCGCGGATGAGATCGCGCCCAGCACGTCCGAGCAGCTGACGCCCTGCCCGCGCAACGCTTCACCGAGTCCCGGCGAGGTTCCAACCGTCTGCGAGCACAGTTTCCAGATGATATCGGTTTGCAGCGCCGGAAAGAGCGCGATTACGCTGCGATAGCGCGGCAACACGCCGATATAGCCGCGCCCGACGCCTTCGGGCGACCAGAACTCATAGCTTTGCACAAACGCGACTGCATCGATCGGCTCGCCGGCCTTTTTCGGCTCAGGCACCAGATAGGGCCTGTCGTCCGGGCCTTGCGTTCCCGCGCGCACGAACCCGTAGGTCCGGGTCTGACTGGCATGCGCGACGCCGCTGGTTCCGACGGGGATGATCACGACCACAGCGCCGGACGGATGCTCGATCGCGCGCAGATAGAGCGTGCCGCCGCCGATGGGGAATTTCGCTTCGACGCCATCGGGAAAGACGTTGCCGACGAAATTGCCGACCTGACCGAACTGGTCGATATACTGACCGCTCTGCTGTTCCCCATCCGGCGCGTTCAGGCGCAGGGTTACGCCCTTGGCCTCGTCCAGCCCATTGAACACCCCCTCCAGGGCCGCCGCCGACATTGCGGAGACGAGCCAGATCGCTCCGGCCAAGAGAATTCGCGCGGATTTCGTTGACACAGCGTGGACTCCTAACCCAAGACACGGCGCAAGGCCCTTGCAGCTAGTTTGGCTTTATAGCTCTGCAAGGTGAAGGGCGAAACGCTCTAATCCAGCCGCCGACCAGCCCGTTCGGGCGTGTCGCGCGATCACAATGTCGGGCATACTTCCCCGATGAAGCAGGCGACTTAGCAGGGAATGGCCCATGGACTGGGACAAGCTACGCGTTTTTCACGCTGTCGCCCGCGCCGGCAGCCTGACCCATGCGGGCGAGACGCTGAATCTCAGCCAGTCGGCGGTCAGCCGCCAGATACGCGCGCTGGAGGAGAGCCTGAGCGCGACGCTCTTTCACCGGCACACGCGTGGTCTGATCCTGACCGAGCAGGGAGAGGTGCTGCACGACGCGACCAAGGATATGGAGGCCAGTCTGGTCGCCGCCGAGGCGCGCCTGCGCGACGCGCATGAGACGGCGGAGGGCGAATTGCGGGTCACCATGCCGGTCGGCTTCGGCACGATCTGGCTGGCGCCGCGTCTGGAGAGGCTGTTCACCGCAAATCCGGGCCTGACGATGGATCTGATTCTGTCGGAACAAATGCTCGATCTGTCGATGCGGGAAGCCGATATAGCGATTCGCATGACCCCGCCCCGACAGGCCGATCTGATCCGCCGGCCGCTTATGGATGTGCAGGTGCGGCTCTATGCCTCTGGTGAATACATTCAAAAAAACGGCGCGCCGGAGACGATCGAGGATCTCCGGCGTCACAAGGTGCTTGGATACTCGTCTGCGGCGCACCAGGCCATCACCGCGCGCGATTGGATGCGCGACACTCTGCAGATCGAACATAATCACACGCTGACGGCCAATAACTATTTCGGACTGATGCAAGCGGCGGAGAACAATCTCGGCATCGCAGCCCTTCCGGACTATGCGGTGATTGGAAAATCGTCTTTGCAACAGGTTGCAAAAAACCTTGTCAGCCCGCCCTTTACGATCTTTCTGGCCTATCCCGAGGAGCTGCGCCATTCGAAGCGCGTGCAGGTGTTTCGGGACTTTATCGTCAAGGAAGTCGCGGCGTTTTTGAAGCTGACCGGAGCGACGTCTGAGGCGTCCACCTAGGGAATCGTTCACCTGATAATTGCGCGCAAAGGTTGCAACATTTTTGCCGCACTGCACAATATTTCAGCGCTCACATCTTGTAGACGGCGCCAACTCGCCTTATTTTATTCGCAGCGGATATGAGAGTGTCCGTCGTATCTTGATGATACCTCCCTGTTGGACTGGGCCGGCATCGCCGGCCCGTTTTTTATGTGAAACAGGGTGTTCGCGACAATGCTCCTGTCAGCGCCAAAGCGCGTCGCCCAGATCTTCCATCCCGTCATAGAGGCTGGCGACCTGCTCTCCGTAGCCATTAAACAACAGCGTGGGAATGCGTCCGTCGCCGCCCAGCACGCGTTCGGTCGCCTGGCTCCATCTCGGGTGATCGACTTCCGGGTTCACATTGGCCCAGAACCCATACTCGCGGGATTGAAGCTCCTCCCAGAAGCTGACCGGGCGCTCCTCGACAAAACTGACCCGGACGATCGATTTGATCGATTTGAAGCCGTATTTCCAAGGCAGGTGCAGGCGGACCGGCGCGCCGAACTGCTTGTGCAGCACTTTTCCATAGGCGCCGACTACCAGAAACGCCAATTCGTTGGCGGCTTCGTCCATCGTCAGACCCTCGACATAGGGCCAAGGGTACCAGAACTGCTTTTGCCCTCTGGCGACGCTGGAATCCTCAAATGTCTCGAAACGCACGTATTTGGCGCCGGAAAGCGGTTTGGCCATCGACAGCAAATGCGACAGCGGAAAACCGACCCAAGGCACGACCATCGACCAGGCCTCGACGCAGCGATGGCGGATCACACGCTCTTCCAGCGGAGCGCCGGCGATCAGGTCGTCGGTCGAGATCTCGAACGGCTTCTCCACCAGCCCGTCGACGGCGATCGTCCAGCCCTCGGTCGACAGTTTCTGCGCGGCGCCCGCGATCTGTTTGTGCGAGCCGAACTCATAGAAGTTGTTATAGGCCGCGTTCTCGGCCTCATCTGTCACCGGCCGACCGGCGTCGGCATAGGCCGGATTGACCTCCGGCCGCGGCGAAAACGGCTCCTCCGGCTTCGCCGCCAATGAGACAGACGGCGCCGCCGCCATGAGCGCGCCAGCGCCCACCCCGGCCAGCAATGCGCGGCGGTTGATATAGACATCTTCCGGTGTTGCGGCGTTTTCCGGCATCCACCAGGACGGCCGACGCTGATAAATCATTGGCGAGTTCCCCTACAACGCAATAAGGGGGTAGGTAGACACGGCGACCCACACTGTCCAATCACAGGCTCGCCATTCACTGAAATGCGGGAAATTTCATGGCCAGAACAGAAGAAGATACAGAAGTCGCCTACGACGAAAGCCGACAGCCCGCCATCCGCACCATCGCTATGCCGGCAGACACCAATCCGGCGGGCGATATTTTCGGCGGCTGGCTGATGTCGCAGATGGATCTTGCGGCGGGCAACGCGGCCGCGCGGCGCGCGCGGCGTCGCTGCGCGACCATCGCGGTGGAAGGGATCACGTTTCTTCATTCGGTGAAGGTCGGCGATGAGATCACGGTCTTCGCCGATCTGGTGAAGACGGGCCGCACATCGATGCATTTCAAAGTGCAGGCCTGGCGTCGCCGCCGCTATGAGGGCGAACGCCAGATGGTGACCGAGGCGATGTTCATCTTCGTGGCGCTGTCCGACTACGGACGGCCGGAACCGCTGGCGCCCGAGATCTAAGCGGCGGGCTTACGAGACGAATTTCTCCGCACGCACGCCCTGCAAATGCAGGATCGCGGACAATGGCGAGTAATCGAGGCGCGCATCCGCCGCCTCGGCCACGGCAGGTTTCGCGCGATAGGCGACGCCAAGACCCGCCCGCTCCAGCATCGCCAGATCGTTGGCGCCGTCCCCGACCGCAACCGCCTGACTGGGCGAGACGCCCCGCTCTTCACAGATACGGTCCAGCGCTTCCAGCTTCGCTTCCCGGCCCAGGATCGGAAGCTCAACCAGCCCGGTCAGCTTGCCCTCCTCGACCAGAAGCACATTGGCCTGATGCGACTGGAAACCCGCTTCCTCCGCCACACGCGATGAGAAGAAGGTGAAACCGCCGGAGACCAACGCCGTCGTCGCCCCCATCAGGTTCATCGTCTGCACAAGTTCGCGCGCGCCTTCGTTAAGGCGCACCCGCTCGTCATAGACCTGTTGCAGCGTCGCCTCCGGCAGATCGCGCAGCAGTCCAACCCGCTCGATCAGCGCGGCCTCGAAATCCAACTCGCCCTGCATCGCGCGTTCGGTGATCGGCGCCACCAGATGTTTCACGCCCGCGAAATCCGCCACCTCGTCAATGCATTCGACGCCGATGATGGTCGAATCCATGTCGGCGATCAGCAGGCGCTTGGCACGATCAACCGAGGCGACCACATTGGCGTCGATTTCGGCGTCGCCCAAACTGCTGCGAACATCCGCAATCGCGCTGCGCTCGTACGGCGGCTCCGCGCGAAACGGGATCTCAAGCGCGTTCGGGCCGAGACGGCGCACATCGCCCGCCGTCGAGCCCAGCGCCCGGCGCGCAGGTTGGGCCGCTGCCTCGTCCAGCTCTCCGGCCGCCGTCAGGACGAGAACGAAATTCGCCATGAAGTCAGGATTCCAACAAAGGGGACCGCCCCGCCCCGACCGGGGCGAGCGCGAAATTCATGTCTCGATCAGAGCGCCTCGGCGCGGCTGAGCGGCGCCGATTTTTCAAGCTCTTCGGCCAGCAGGAAGGCCAGTTCAAGCGCCTGGCTGGCGTTGAGCCGCGGGTCGCACACCGTGTGATAACGATCCGAAAGATCCGCATCGACAAGATTGTGCATGCCGCCCAGACACTCGGTGACATTCTGGCCAGTCATCTCAAAGTGCACGCCGCCCGCATGGGTGCCCTCGGCCTTATGCACGTCGAAGAACTCGCGCACCTCCTGCAGAACACGGTTGAAAGGCCGGGTCTTGTAGCCCGTCTCCGCCTTGATCGTGTTGCCGTGCATCGGATCGCAGGACCAAACCACCGATTTCCCCTCGCGCTCCACCGCGCGGATGAACCGGGGCAGGTGGTTGGCGACTTCGCCTGCGCCCACACGCACGATCAGCGTCAGACGGCCCGGATCGTTGTTCGGGTTCAAGAGGTCGATCAGCTGCAGGAGGTCATCCTCTTGCAGGCTAGGTCCGCATTTCAGGCCGATCGGATTGATCACGCCGCGGCAGAACTCCACATGGGCGCCGTCCGGCTGCCGGGTTCGGTCGCCGATCCAGATCATATGGCCCGATCCGGCCACGACGTCGCCCGTCGTTGAGTCGGTGCGGGTCAGCGCTTCTTCATAGGGCAGCAGCAGCGCCTCGTGGCTGGTGTAGAAGCTCACCTGCCGCATCTGTTGCGCGTTGGCCGGATTAACGCCGCAGGCCTCGGCGAAATCCAGCGCGGTCGAGATTTTCTGCGCCATCTCCTCATAGGACGCGCTTTCCGGCGAGTCCTTGGCGAAGCCGAGATTCCAGCTTTGCACACGGTGCATGTCCGCATAGCCGCCGGTCGCGAACGCGCGCAGCAAGTTCAGGGACGCCGCCGATTGCAGATAGGCGTCCAGCATCTTCTCAGGCCGCGGCACCCGGCCCTCGGCGGTGAACTCCATCTCGTTGATGATGTCGCCGCGATAGCTTGGCAGAGTGACGTCGCCCTGCGTCTCGGTGTCGGATGAACGCGGCTTGGCGAACTGGCCGGCGATGCGGCCCACTTTCACCACCGGGCGCTTGGTCGCGTAGGTCAGCACGACCGCCATCTGCAGCAACACGCGGAACGTGTCGCGGATATTGTCGGCGGAGAATTCGGCGAAGCTTTCCGCGCAATCGCCGCCCTGCAGAAGGAACGCTTCGCCGCGGGCGACCTGCCCCAGCTTCTTGCGCAGCGAGCGCGCCTCCCCGGCGAAAACCAGCGGCGGATAGCCCGACAGTTTGCGCTCGACGCGGTCCAGCGCATCGGCGTCCTGATACGTCGGCATCTGCTTCGCGTCTTTTCCGCGCCAGCTGCTCTTAGTCCAGGTTGTCATTGGCTTCCTCCGGTCTGAATTCGCGTCCAGAATAAATAATTCCGCGCGTCGCGCGCTATACCGGAGATCGCCTCCATTGGCCAGCGCGGCGAGTCGGCGTCTCAGGTGTTTGCAAATGGTCGGGGCGGGGTGATTCGAACACCCGACCCTCTGCTCCCAAAGCAGATGCGCTACCAGGCTGCGCTACGCCCCGACATTGGCGACCGCTGGGATCTACGGGGTTTTACCCCATGCCGCAAGACGGGAGAACGGGAAATCGGCGTGGAACAGGCGCATGGAGCGCCCGGTCGTTCAATTGTCCTTCGCCTCTGCGGCATCGGCGGACTCGCAATAGAGGCGCCGCGTGCCGTCACTTTCGACGATTTGAACCAGCCGCCAACCTTGCCCCGCCAAGTCATCAAGCGTCTCGGCCGTCGGCAGGCCGTCTCCCTCGAATACATTTGCCGGGTCGTCTCCGACATCCGCGCCATCCTCTTGCCTGTCGTGTCGCGCAGCGCAGCTATCGCCGTCTAGAGTGGAGGCACGAACCCGCCGTATTGAAGGCGGCGACTGGTGACAGATTTGGATTTCACCGATGGGTTGTAGGATGTAAGACGGCGACAGGTCATCTCACGGTTTACGCTCCCTGATGATGATCCGTTCGTCCATTTTCTCAAAAGGTCAGCCCCCATGATCAGACTTTTCTCCGCCGTCGCCGCGCTCGTCCTGCTCGCCACCCCGTCCCACGCCAATGATGCGCCAACCGGGCCCGTCATCCTGACCGTGGCAGGCGCCGTGACAGAGACGAACCGCGGCCCGTTCGACGCCGCCGAAGACTCCTTCCTCGGCTATCATGAGCGCACGTTTGAGAAGGCGGCCGCCTTCGATCTGGAGATGTTGGCCGCCTTTCCGCAGAGCACGATCACTGCGAATCTTGAAAGCTGGGACAAACCGATCACCGCGACCGGACCGCTGCTGGCCGACGTGATGAGCGCGGTCGGCGTCGCGGAGGACGCGACGGTCATCATTCTGGGCCTCGACGGCTATGCTGTCGATCTAGATGCGGCGACACGCGGCGCGCAGGACTGGATCCTCGCCACCTCCGTCGACGGAAAGGCGCTGGGCGTTGGCGACAAGGGGCCGCTATGGGTGCTCCATGACACCGGCGGCGCGGCGGCGAGCGAAGAAGAGTCCGGATCCTGGGTCTGGACGATCTTCTATATCGAGGCGCAATAGGCCCTGATCCGACGGGACGGCGGAGATCTACAGGCGCGATGAACCAAAACTCATCGCGCTGCGTAAGTCTTGTAACGGATGAGCCGACCGGTTCGGCTGCGCGCTTTACAGGACCGAGAATGAAATTCACCGCCGCCTATATCGCCACCGCCCTCGCCTTCGTCGTCATCGACGTGATCTGGCTGACGATGATCGCGCGCAGTTTTTATCGAGAGATGATCGGCCCGCTGCTGAAAGAGGACCCGAACCTGGTCGCGGCGGCGGTTTTCTATGTCTGCTATGTCGGCGCCATCGTCTGGTTCGCCGTCCTCCCAGCGCTGGAGCAGGACTCGCTGCGGACAGCGGCCCTCAATGGCCTGATCCTGGGCCTGATCTGCTATGCGACCTATGACCTGACCAACCTGGCTACGCTGGAAGGGTTCCCGGCGAAAATGGCGGTCGTCGACATCCTCTGGGGCGGCGCGCTGACGCTGGGCTCCGCGACGTTGGGCTATCTTGGCGCGCGGCTGGTGCTTTAGGCGGCGACGCTGAGGCCACCCGCCTTTTCAATAAAAGCCGCCACTTGTTCGACGCCCTGCCCCATACGCAGATCGGCGAAGACCACGGGTCGCGCGCCACGTTGGGCGGCGGCGTCGCACTCCATCACCTCCAGCGAGACGCCCACATGCGGCGCCAGAGCGGTCTTGTTCACCACCAGCAGATCGGACCGGGTGATGCCTGGGCCGCCCTTGCGCGGGATCTCCTCTCCCATCGCCACATCGATCATATAGATCGTCAGGTCAGCTAATTCGGGGCTGAACGTGGCGGCGAGGTTGTCGCCACCGGACTCGATCAGCACCAAATCCAGATCGGGGTGGCGCTTACGCAACTCGGCGATGGCGGCGAGATTGATGCTGGCGTCCTCGCGGATCGCCGTATGCGGACAACCGCCGGTCTCGACACCCATGATCCGATCCAGCGGCAGGGCCTGACTGCGCATCAGGAACTCGGCGTCCTCGCGCGTGTAAATGTCGTTGGTGATCGCGGCGATGGAATAGCGCCCCCGCAAATGCTTGCAGAGCGCATCGGTCAGCGTGGTCTTGCCGGCGCCGACCGGACCGCCGATGCCGACGCGCAGGGGGCCATGGGGGGAGGTCATGATCGGTAGAGCCTCGTGCGTTGGGTTTCGTGGCGCATGGACGCGATGTCGGAGAGCATCGCCGCGCCGCCGATGGCGTCAAGCGGCACCTTGATCGCCTCCACCGCCACCTCTTCACAGATCGGTGCGAGATCCGCCAGAACGCGTTGCCCGTCGGTCTGGCCCAACGGGATCAACCGCACCCCTGCGGAGACGAGATTGGCCGCGAAGGCGTGCAGATAGAGCGTCGCGGCTTCGCTAACTGGCGCGTCATGGGCTCGGGCCGCGCGGCCCACCGCCACCGGGTAGGGCGCGGCGTCGGCGTTCAGCCCCTCGGCGGGCCAGGCCTGCGCCGTCGTGGCGGCGAAGGCGGCGCCTTGCTGCGTCGTCTCCAGCGCGCGCTCGGCGGAGGGTTGCAGCGCGGCGGCAAACTCAGCGACGCTTTCGTCCTCCGGATCGCGCCAGGCATGGGCCAGAAGGATCGCGTCCGTTCGCCCCGCGCCATGGCGGAGGAGATCCTCGATCCATATTCGCAACGTGGCCCGATCCGCGATCGCGCCGTCCTCGATCGCGCGCTCCAGCCCGTGGGAATAGGTATAGGCGCCAACCGGATAGGCGGGCGACAACCAGGTCGCAAGTTTGACCATCGCCTCCATCAGAATCCGCCTTCCGCGCCCGGCGGCAGATACCAGATGTCGCCGACCAAATGCTTGCCCCGCCGCCCGACGGAGATGGAGATCGCGCCACCATCCTCGGCCAGATAGGTCGCGCCGCCCAAAACAATCACATCGTCATATTGCCGCTCAGCATCGGAGACAATCGCCGGCGCGCCGTAGCGGGAGGCGAACTCCGCGCTCATCACCTGAAACTCCGAGCGGGCGACCCGATCTCGGCGGATCTGCGTCAGCAAGCTGACATCCGCGACCAGATCGGCGAACGGGCGGGTGAAGGCGACATAGACCTCGGAGAGGCCGCCATCAGTGAAACTGAACGTTGCGGCCGCGCCCTCGCCCAGTTTGCTGTTGCAGATCATGGTCGGGCAAAAGCCGCCCTGCGCCTTGACCCGCGCGACGACGGCGGGCAGCGGCAGGCTGAGATAGGCGTCGCCGCGCCCAATCGGCTCAGCGTCCGGGAACGCCGCTTCGACCGCGTCGGGCGCCGCCGCCCAATCAAGCCCGCCGGGCGCGCCGGCCAGCGCCGGAAACGCCAACAGGGCGGCGGCGCTAATGCTGATGGCTGTGCGTGCGGCCATGGCCGTAGGCGCCCCCTTCGGGTTGGAACGGGCCGTCGAAGCGCGCGACCCTGCCGCCGAGTTTCTCGACCATATCGGCGATCACATGGTCCCAGCGCAGGACCAGCCGGTCGGGGTGAATCTCACAATTCAGGTGCCGGTTGCCGATATGCCACGCGAGGCGGGTCAGTTGATGCGCATCCGCCGCGGTGACCGCCATCAGCGCTTCATCAGCGGCGCGAACCAACACGGCGCGGCCGTCTTCCAGCGCCAGCGCGTCCCCGTCCTTCAAGGCCGCCGCTTCGGGCAGATCCATGACAAATTCGAACCCTCTTTCTCCCGTTAATGCGATGCGACGGCGGTGTCGGCTGTCAAAATCGAGCACGACCGTGTCGGCGACCTCGCCAGGCTCGGCGGCGACCGAGACCGCCCGGATCAGGGGCGCGGCGCTCATCGCGACGCCTCCGCCTTTCCGCGCGCATAGGCGCGGGCCAGCGCGGGTCGGGCCTGTATCCGCTCGAAATAGGCGACGACGCGCGGGCGTTTCACCTCCAACCCGATCGTGGTCGCCCATTTGCAGATATGGCCCATCACGATATCGGGGATGGTGAAGCGGCCGCCCATCAGATACGGCCCCTCGCCCAGCCGCGCGTCCATCGCCTCGACGGCCCAGTCCCACTCCATGGCGCAGACCTTCAGAATGTCGGGCACTTTCAGCTCATCCGAATAGATGAATGTGTGGCGAGACTGGTTCCAGACCGGAACCTCGAGATCGGACATGGCGAAATGCAGCCAGCTGTCCATTTCGCCGCGCTCATGCGTTCCCGCCGGGAAAGTCAGCTTGGCCTCCGGATGGCGGTCGGCGAGGAAACAGCAGATGGCGGAGGAATCGATCAGGCGGAACCCGTCCTCCAGAACTTCCAGGACCGGCACTTTGCCGGAGGGGTTGAACGCCCGCGCCTCCTGACTGCCGGGCGGGACGCGCGAGATCTCATAGGACGCGCCGACCTCCTCCAACGCCCAAAGGACGCGGGTGGTGCGCGAAGGGTGGAAGCCGTAAACGCGGTACATTAGTCAGCCTTCCTGAAGGTATTCAACGAATTCCTCTGAAAACGTGAATCTTGGGACATCATTAATGCTGGAGTTACAGATGGCACCGTAGTTTTCCATTATTTTTAGCTTTGCCAGCAAATGATCGTGATCATCGTGGTAGTACATGAAGAGTGGCGTTTCGCCTCCACCCCAGAGCAACGCCTTCTTGAACGCGATGAATTCTCGAACGAAGGGATCGTTTTTGAGGTCCTCTCGCATCTCAGCGACAAGCTCTGGAATTTTCTGCTCCATTTTCTTGAACCCGCGAGCACGACGAACTTCAAAGCCGCGCAATTCCAGAGAAGCAATTGCCACGGCTGTTTGCTTCCAACTATGCAACAGTTCGACTGAATGGCCGGATTCATCGGAATCCACTAAACGTGAGCACGATTGGCACAGCCAAATACCGTTTTTGTAGGCGCAACGTTCTTCCTCACTAATCGTCGGGTCAAATCGTGGTCCGCCTACGGATGCCGCCGTAATATGCGCCGCAACACCAATATTTGCTGTTCCCTCATCTGCGTCAGGTCCAACAGTGCTACGTCTGCAATCGGGATTTGAACAATGATGCCCCGCTCGTTCGGCAAGCGAGCGTTTCGTTGATGCTCTAAATTCCGCACGCATTACCGCATCACCCTCTCAAAACAAAAAATACCGCTGCGCCATCGGCAGCGTTTCGGCGGGTTCGCAGGTCAGCAGCTCGCCATCGGCGCGCACCTCATAGGTCTCGGGATGCACCTCGATCTCGGGCGTGGCGTTGTTCAGCTTCATGTGCTTCTTGCCGATTTCCCGCGTCTGGCGCACCGGCACGGTCTTCTTTGCCAGATCCAGCTTGCGGCCGATCCGTCCATGTTTCGCGGCCTCCGAGACGAAGGTGACGGAGCTTTCGGTCAGCGCCCGGCCCAGAGCGCCGAACATTGGACGCATATGCACCGGTTGCGGCGTGGGGATAGAGGCGTTCGGATCGCCCATCTGCGCCGCCGCGATGGAGCCGCCCAGCAGCACCAGCTCCGGCTTCACGCCAAAGAACGCCGGGTCCCAGAGCACCAAATCGGCGCGTTTGCCGATCTCGATGGAGCCGATCTCATGCCCGATTCCGTGCGCGATGGCGGGGTTGATGGTGTATTTGGCGATATACCGGCGAACACGCATATTATCGTTCTCGCCGACCTCCTCGCCCAGCCGCCCGCGCTGGCGTTTCATTTTGTCGGCGGTCTGCCAGGTGCGGATCAGCACTTCGCCCACCCGGCCCATCGCCTGACTGTCCGAGGCGATGATGGAGAAGGCGCCGAGGTCATGCAGGATATCCTCGGCCGCGATGGTCTCGCGCCGGATGCGGCTTTCGGCGAAGGCGACGTCCTCGGGGATCGACTTGTCGAGATGGTGGCAGACCATCAGCATGTCGAGATGCTCGTCCACCGTGTTGACCGTGAAGGGCCGGGTCGGGTTGGTTGAGGACGGGATCACGTTCTGCTCGCCGCAGACCTTGATGATGTCCGGCGCGTGGCCGCCCCCCGCCCCTTCGGTATGGAAGGCGTGGATGGTGCGGCCTTTCATGGCCTTCAGCGTGTTCTCGACAAAGCCGGATTCGTTCAGCGTGTCGGTGTGGATCATCACCTGCACGTCGAACTTGTCCGCCACGCCCAGGCAGCAATCGATCGCCCCGGGGGTGGTGCCCCAATCCTCATGCAGTTTCAGGGCGCAGGCGCCGCCGATGATCTGCTCGGCCAGCGCCTCCGGCTTCGACGCGTTGCCCTTGCCCGCGAAGGCGAGGTTCATCGGCAGCGCGTCGGCGGCCTGGATCATCCGGCCGAGATGCCACTCGCCGGGCGTGCAGGTGGTCGCCAGCGTGCCATGCGCCGGGCCAGTGCCGCCGCCCAGCATGGTGGTGACGCCGGACATCAGCGCGTCGTCGATTTGTTGCGGGCAGATATAGTGGATATGGGCGTCGAACCCGCCCGCGGTCAGGATCTTGCCCTCGCCCGCGATCGCCTCGGTCCCCGGCCCGATGACGATGTTCACATCCGGCTGCACGTCCGGGTTGCCCGCCTTGCCGATGGCGGCGATGCGGCCGTCCTTCAGGCCCACATCCGCCTTGTAGACGCCGGTCCAGTCCACGATCAGCGCATTGGTGATCACGGTGTCGACCGCGCCGCCCGCGCGCGTCGTCTGCGACTGGCCCATGCCGTCGCGGATCACCTTGCCGCCGCCGAACTTCACCTCCTCGCCATAGGTGGTGAAATCCCGCTCCACCTCGATGAAAAGCTCGGTGTCCGCAAGGCGCAGCCGGTCGCCGGTGGTCGGTCCGAACATGGCGGCGTAGTCAGTGCGGGGAATGGCGTAAGGCATCGGGGGATCATCCTTTTGGAGAGTCGGGAACGGTCATTACGTCGCTTGACAGCGGGTGGGTGCGGCAAGGCTTAATATGGAACGGGTCGGCAACGCGACCCAATGGGGGGAGTTCATCATGGCCATAGTCACTCGCGCCCTGGCGGCGGCGATCTTCAGCATATCCATCAGCGGCGCGGCGTTGGCCGAGCCGGATGTCGAGCGGGGCGAATATCTCTTCAACGCCGTGGCGGCCTGTGGCAATTGCCATACGCCGCAGGGGCCCGAGGGGCCGATCCCGGGCAAGGATCTGGCGGGCGGTCTGGTGATCGAGGACCGGGCGTTCACCGTGCATACGCCGAACATCACCCCCGCCGCCATCGGCGATTGGACCGACGCGGAGCTTGGCCGCGCCATTCGCGACGGCGTGCGGCCCGATGGCAGCCTGATCCGTCCGCCGATGCCGTTCGAGTGGTACCGGCAGATCTCCGACCGGGATCTGGCGGACCTGATCGCCTATCTGCGCACCGTCCCGTCGGTCGCGCCTGAACCCCTGCCGGAGTCCGAATACCGGATCCCGCTGCCGCCCAGCTACGGCCCGCCGGTCGGTAGGGTGGCGGAGGTTCCCGAGGGGAACACCGAGGAATACGGCGCCTATCTCGCTGGACCGCTGGCGCATTGCCTCGATTGCCACACGCCGATCGTCAAAGGGCGACTGGACGTCGAGAACCAACTCGGCGCGGGCGGGCGCGATTTCACCGGCCCTTGGGGCGTCTCCGTCTCGGCGAATCTGACCCCCAGTCTGACCGCGCTCGCGCGCTGGAGCGACGAGGAGGTGGTGGCGATGATCCGCACGGGGACGCGTCCGGACGGCGGGCGGATGGCGCCGCCGATGGCCTATCATCTCTATCGGGACATGTTGGACCGGGATGCGCATGCGATCGTCAAATACCTCAGGACATTGCCCCCGAACTAGGGGCCGTTGGGGCGGTCACTCGATCCAGAGCCCGCGGGATTTGTGCCAGTCTTCGATGGATTGCTCGGGATATTCGTCAAAGCTCTGATCGCCGGGTTGGATGTCCGTCCGCACCCAACCCGCCTTTGAGCCGAGCATCAGGTGCACCCGCTCTGGCGGTTCCGGCAGATCGGTGTCGATGGCGGAGGCGAACGGGTGCAGCAAATCCGGCCATTTCGGGTCGTAGATCCAAAGCATCGCGCCGCAGCGCCCACAGAAATTGCGGCGGCAACCGCCCTCGGCGCCGTTATAGGGCGGCGTGTCGATGACCGCGCGATAGACCCGGACATGCTCCTCGCCGTCCACTTTCAGCGAATTCGCCTGCGCCAGAAGGTTGATGGCGTAACCCGCCGTTCCGGCCTTGCGGCAGACCGAGCAATAGCAGAGCTGATAGGGGTAAGGCGCGTTGCTCTCTGCCGAGAACGCCACCGCGCCGCAATGGCAGGAGCCATTTAAGGTCAGGGGCATCAGAGCTTCCTTTCGATCCACCATTTTGCAGATTCGAACTCAGGAGGAATCCTTGGGTCGTCATATTTTTCGAAGCCTAGAGCGTCCAAAATGTCGAAATACTGCTCCGAAAGATCCCGCAACTTTGCTCCGCACCAAGGACAATATTTGATGACGATTACCGCCGATCCCCCGTCGTGAATCATGATCCCGTAGAGGTCGAATTTCGGCGAGTAATGGATCAGTAAATCCACGCATTCGAAGCGATCAGGATGCTCATCGCATTTCTCTTCGGCATGGTGTTGCATCTCCTTGCAACAATGCTCCTTAGAGACGCTCACAACGTACCCATCACCTTCTGGTTAAAGCCGAACACCCGGCGTTCGCCCGCGTAAGGGATCAGCGTGACCTCTCGGCTCTGGCCCGGCTCGAACCGCACGGCGGTCCCGGCAGGGATGTCGAGACGGCGGCCATGGGCGGCCTCCCGATCGAACTCCAGCGCCGCGTTGGTTTCGGCGAAATGATAATGACTGCCCACCTGCACCGGCCGGTCGCCGGTGTTGGCGATGATGAGCGTGATCGCTTCTCGGCCCGCGTTCAGGGCGATCTCACCCTCGGCGGTGATGACTTCTCCGGGGATCATTGGGGGGTCTCCGTCTGTTTCTGTTCTTCAGTTGATTCAATGCTGGCAATCGATTGCGGCGGCGTCTGGTCCGGCGCCAAAACACAGAACTGGACCCAGACCAGCCCGATCGAGCCGAGCAGCATCAGGCACCAGATGCCGTGGCGCACCTGTCCTGCGCGGGCGAAACGGTGCTTCGAGATATAGAAGACGTCGTAGCCCAGCGTGGCGTTGATCTCGGCCTCCCTGGCGCCATCGAGTTCGGGCGCTCTCTTGAACACATCCCAGAACGAGGGCGGCGTCTCCGTCTTCTCGGAGATCAACTGATGGACATGCTTTGAGTCCGGCGCGTAGATCGCCGTCTCCAGCCGCGCCAGATACTGCCCGCAGAGGATCAGCGTGAACAGCCGCCGCCAATAGTCGGCCCAGGCCAGCGCGATCACCACGACCGGAATAAACACCAGATAGCGCAGGATCCGGCCATCGATATCCGGGCCCTGCTCTCCCTGGGCCTCCAGCACCGCGGAGAGGTCGACAAAGGTGAGCGAGTAAATGACCGTGCAGACGCCGATTGTCCGGAACAGCAGCACGTCCATTTCCTTCACGCGCATCAACTGTTCTTCGCGAAGGGACTTGTACTCCTCCTGCGCGAAGTCGCGCGCATCCTCATGCAACAGGAATTTGGTCTCGGTCTCAGCTTGCGTCATGGCTCATATGCGTCTCCGTTATTCGCCCGCCGGAATCGCGGCGACAGGCTCGTAGACGGTCCAGAAATAAATGCAGGCGATGGTGGCGACGGTCCAGAACAACGTGGTCGTGACCTCGATCACCCGCATCGGTAACGCAGAAGGCTTCGTGAATGACCGCTGAAAGCCAAACGCGTCGGCGTCCAGTAACGCGGCCTCGCATCGTTCTAAGTACTTACTGACTTTTTTCATCACGATGTAGATTGAGAGACAGCGCAGCCCGGCCAGCATGATGATCGCGGCCGGCACCGCGCTGATGATCTCTGACTGACCCAGGGCGAAATTCGGTAGTTTCGTGTAGAGAAAGGCGATCACCGCGGCCGCGCCTGCGACGGCCAAACGCTCGGTCGCGAGAATACTGCGATAATAGTCCATCTGCTGTCCGCGCAGAAGGTCGTATTCGCGCAGAAGCACCTCTCGATCATTGTGGGTCAGCTCGGTCATCTGATCGGCGCGTGCACCGTGACCAGCTTGGTGCCGTCGGGAAATGTCGCCTCGACCTGCACGTCGTGGATCATCTCAGGCACGCCCTCCATACATTGTTCGCGGGTGACGACGGCGGCGCCGGCCTCCATCAGGTCGGCGACCGAACGGCCGTCGCGCGCGCCCTCAACGACAAAGTCGCTGATCAGGGCGATGGCTTCGGGGTGGTTCAGCTTGACGCCGCGCGCGAGGCGCTTGCGGGCGATCTCGGCGGCCATGGCGACCAGCAGCTTGTCCTTTTCGCGGGGGGTCAGGATCACGGGTGTCGTCTCCGTCAGTTGGTGTCCATTGGGTCAGATCGACCAGACGCGCGGCAGGGGCGCGTCCAGCAATTCGGTGAGCACGGGGATCAGCGCCGCGCGCAGGGCCATGCCGTCCGGCGCGGCGATCCGCGCGGTCAGCAGCCCGTTCCAGGCGCTGGCGCCGGCGGTGACCGATTCTGGCGCATCGGCGAAGCGCGCGCGGACGTCGTCGATACAGCTTTCGGCCTCCGGCGCGACGTAGAGAACGGTGGCCATCGCCCGGCCGCCGGCCAGAACCGCCGGACGATCGAGAATCTCCGCCACCGGGCCGCTGAGGCGCAGCGTCTCGGCGAAGATCAGCTCTCCGCCCCGGCGAATGCACCAGTGATCCGTGAGATGCGCGTCCTTGACGACCTCGCCCATCGCGAGGCGTCCGAAGATCCAGCTTTCGACCGCGAGGATGGCCCCCGTTGGGGCGATATCGGCCTCCAGCCGCCGCTCAAGCGCCGCGCCGTCAAAGACGATGGTCTCCTGCGGCAGCCAGTCCAGCCGCGCGTCCGGTCCGACCGAAAGCCGCGCGTCCATGCGGCCGATCTCGCCCGGCTGCGCCCGATAGAGCCGCTCCGCCGCCTGGGTCGTCGCGATCAGGCGGGCGCCCGGCTCCGTCTCCGCGCCAAAGGAAAATCGGTCGCCGCCGGTGATCCCGCCCGCCGTGTTCAGAAACACCGCCTCGACCGGGGCGTCCGGGCGCTGGCGTGGCAGGCGCAGCTTGGCCGAGCCGCGCTGGCGAAGCGCGCCGAGGCGCGAGGCCCCGTCCCGCAACCGGGCGGACACAAGCGCCTCGCCCTCCGCGCGGGGTTGGGCGGGTTTGGCGCTGTGGCCCAGACTTGACGTGCGTGCGAAATCCAACATCTGAATCGGTAGCCTAGCGGGGAATGTGGTGCAGTGCACCAATTCCTTGCGCCTCGCGCGATCCTTCCCGGCGACTTTGGGGCTGTGGCGTCTTCGCGCGTGACCCGCGCCCGCAAACGGCTAAGCTGGACAAAACCAAAAAACGGATCAGGAGGGAAACATGCCGCAAACCACAGCCGTCATCGGCGCCAGCCGAGGCATCGGCCTTGAACTTGTTCGGCAAGCCGCCGCGCGCGGGGACCGGGTGATCGCCACCGTCCGGCGGGACAGCGACCAGAACACGCCGCTACAGGCGGGCGCCGCAATTGCGTTGACGGCTGATGCAACCGAACCCGACTCGCTGGACGCCGCCGCCGCCGAGATCGATGGCGCGATCGATCTGCTGATCTGCAATGCAGGGGTTCTGAACGCCTATGGAGGCCTCGACGACCCGGCGCATGACCGCTGGGCCTGGCAAACCGTGCTGATGACCAATGTCGCCGGACCGTTCTTCGCCGTCCGGTCGTTCCTGCCGGTTCTGCAGCGGTCCGAGTCGGGAAAGATCGCGATCCTCTCCTCCGACATGGGCTCCAACAAGAAGGCGGAGGGAAACGCCTACCCGTATCGCGCCTCGAAAGCCGGCGCCACAAATGTCGCCCGCAATCTGGCCACCGCGCTGGGCGAGCAGGGGATCGCGGTCGGCGCCTATCACCCCGGCTGGGTGCGCACCGATATGGGCGGCGGCGGCGCTGACCTCTCGATCGAGGAATCCGCCACAGGATTGCTCGCCCGGTTCGACGCGTTGGGCCCTGAGACTACAGGCGTCTTCGAGACCTATCAGGGAACGCCGATTGCCTTCTGATCTCTTTGGGCGCGGGAGGCGGCGATGAAATTCGGCGTGGGACAGCCGGTCAGACGCAGGGAAGACCCGCGATTCCTGAAGGGCGAGGGCCGCTATATCGCGGATATCGCAATTGGAATGGACCCGCTTCACGCCTGTTTTCTGCGATCTCCCGTCGCGCATGGCCGGATTACATCCCTCGACGTCTCGGACGCGCGGGAAGCGCCCGGCGTCGCCTGCGTCTATGCGGGCGGGGATGTCGCCGAGCGCCTGACGCCGCTGGGGAACGCGATTCCGCTGACCCTGACGGATGGCGGGGCGCCTGCACCGGTGACCATGCCGCATCTGGCGACGGACCGGGTGCGTTTCGTCGGCCAGCCGGTGGCGGTCGTATTCGCCGAGACGGCTTCGGCCGCAAAGGACGCGGCGGAAGCGATCACGCTTGAGATCGAGGAGCAGTCGCCCGTCATCGACGCCTCGACGGCCCTCTCGCCGGGCGCGCCGCTGCTGCATGACGAAGCGCCGGGCAACCTCGCCTATGACTGGGCGTTCGGAGACAAGGCGGCGACGGACTTGGCCTTCGCCGAGGCCGCCCATATCAGCCGCGTGCGCGTGGTGAACCAGCGTCTCGTCGTCGCCTCGATGGAGCCGCGCGCGATTCTGGTGGACTACGCTGCGAAGACCGGGCGCTGGGACGCCTTTGTCGGCACGCAGGGTTCGCATGGCATGAGCGCCAAGATCGCCACCAGTCTGGGCGTCGAGCCTGCGCGGGTTCGGGTGCGCACGCCGGATGTGGGCGGCGCGTTCGGCATGAAGCTCGCCACCCATCCCGAATACGCAGTCTGCGCGCTGGCGGCCAAGGACACAGGCCGGCCCGTGTTCTGGATCGGCGAGCGCGGCGAAAGTTTTCTGGCGGATGCGCAAGGGCGCGATCTGGTCTCGGATGTGGAGGGCGCGTTCGACGCCGGGGGGCGCCTGCTGGCGATCCGATCCAGAGGCGTCTCCAATCTCGGCGCCTATTACTCTGCGCTTGGCGCGGGCGTCCACACGGTGTTCAGCGCGCCGATCACCGGCGGCATGTACGCCCTGCCGTGCTTTCACGCCGAGATCCGGGGCGTGTTCACCAACACCACGCCCACCGACGCCTATCGCGGGGCCGGACGGCCGGAGGTGATCTTCCAGACGGAGCGGTTGATGGATCAGGCCGCGTTCGAGATGGGGATCGACCCGATCGAGTTGCGGCGGCGCAATCTGGTCACGCCCGACATGCTGCCGCATTCCACCCCCGGAGGCATGGTGTTCGACAGTCTGGATCCGCACCGCAATCTGGATGACGCGGCAAGGCTGGCTGACCGCGTCGGTTTCGCCGCCCGGCGGGCGGAGTCGGAGGCGCGCGGAATGCTGCGCGGCCTCGGCGCGGTGTACTACATGGAGCGCACGGGCGGCGGACCGGTGGAAAACGCGCGCATCATCGTGCGGGGCGACGGAACGGTGCTGGCCAGCGTCGGCACACAGTCCACCGGACAAGGGCATGAAACCGCCTGGGCGCAACTGATCGCTGAGCGGCTGGGCGTCGATATCGACGCGATCGAGATGGCGCCGGGCGATTCCGAGGGATTGCCGGTGGGCGGCGGCACCGGCGGATCGCGCTCCGCGGTCATGGCCACACGGACGTTTCTGATGGCGGCCGAGGATGTGGCTGAGAAGGGCCGGGAGGCGGCGGCGGATCTATTGGAGGCCGCCCCAGCCGATATCGAATTCACGCCATCGGACGGCGGGCGCTTCCGGATCATGGGCACCGACCGCAGCGCGTCTCTCTTCGAAGTCGCGGCCTCGACCGAGGCGGGCGCGCTTCAGGGCGACGGCGCGGTCGCCGATCGCGAGAGTACGTTTCCGAATGGGAGTCATATCGCCGAGGTGGAGATCGACCCCGACACCGGAGAGACCCGGTTGCGCGCCTATTCGATCGTCGATGATTTTGGCGTGGTGCTGAACCCGCTGCTGGTGGAAGGGCAGGTTCATGGCGGCGTCGCGCAAGGCGTGGGGCAGATTCTGAGCGAGGCCGCGATCTGGGACGCTGAAAGCGGCCAGCCTTTGACAGGCTCTTTCATGGATTACGCCATGCCGCGCGCCAGCGATGTGCCGAATTTCGCCATTCGGCTGAACGAGACGCCGTGCAAGACAAACCCGCTGGGGGTCAAAGGTTGCGGCGAAGCCGGCTCCGTCGGGGCCGTGCCAGCCGTCTTTCTGGCGGTGTTGGACGCGCTCCGCGCTACGGGAGTCAGGGACATTGTCCCGCCATTGACGCCGCTCGCGATCTGGAGCGCGCTTCGATCCGTCGCCACAAACCCCGAAGGATCTTAGGCCATCGACATCCGCAGCCGCGTGCAACCGTCAGGCGTCCGCGTGCGTCGCCGCGCCGCGTCCATCGCGTCGCACAGCTCGGCGTTGCCGCCCAGGCTCTCCCGCCGCCGCACGCCGTCGGCGATGAAATCGCACTTCACGTCGTCGTCGGTGATCTCCAGAGCCACCATCAGCATCGGCTGTTCGTCGCCGCGCGGGAACAGTTTCGCCGATACGTTCAGGAAAGCTTTCTTGACCGCTGTTCCGATGGCGCGGGATTTGCGCTGCGCGCGTCCGGCGTCTTCGGCTTTTGAAACCGCCCATTTGCGAACTTGCTCGGCGGTTTTTTTGGTTTCGTCCGTAACGATCGTCAGAACGATCGCATCATGTAACATCGTAGCCATAACTTGAACCCCTACACATCTACGTACTCACTAACTGGCGGCTCTTTCGGCCGTCTTTACTGCCCGGCGCCTCTCAACACGTCACAAAATTGGGGGCCGTGTTCTAATCATGTCGTAATAGAATTAAGAAAAACAATGTTTAACTTCGGACGGAATTCAGATTAACCGGAATGCGTGACTTAATTTACATCATCGACGGCACATTGAGCGTTCTTGACGAGGGTCTTGAGACGAACGCGGGCCTGTTGTTCAAGCTTCTCGCCGAGCACGCGCCGAGCCGCACGCGGCAACTCGCCTACCATCCGGGCGTGCAGGGAGAGGGGTCGCGGCGCTGGTTGCGCGCCGCCGTCGGGCTGGGCGTGAACGATGCGATCCTGCACGGCTATGGGTTTCTGGCCAGCCGCTATACGCCGGGCGATCGGATCTTTCTGTTCGGCTTCAGCCGGGGCGCCTATGCGGTGCGCAGCCTGGCGGGACTGATTGATCAGGTCGGGCTGCTCCAGCCTGAGAACGCGACCGAGCGCAATATCGCGCGGGCGTTTCGCTACTACGAAAAGTCGCGCCCCTCGCCGGTCGCGGAGGCGTTCCGGGTCGAAAACTGCCATGACGAAGTTTTCATCGACATGATCGGCGTGTGGGACACGGTGAAAGCGCTGGGCCTGCCCTATCCGATCCTGTCGCGCTTTTCACCGATGGCGACCGAGTTTCACAATCATCGGCTCGGGCCGCATATCCGCAACGGGTTTCAGGCGCTGGCGCTGGATGAGACCCGCACGGCGTTCAGCCCGGTGCTCTGGCGCAGCGCGCCCGGCTGGCGCGGCGCGCTCCGCCAGGCCTGGTTCGCCGGCAGTCATGGCGATGTCGGCGGCGACCCGGATTCGCGCCCGCTGTCGAACATCCCTCTCGTCTGGATGATCGAACAGGCGGAGAAATGCGGCATGCGCACTCCGGACGGGTGGAGAGACCGCTATCCCACCGATCCACTGGGGGCGCCGATCGGCCGGTGGAAAGGGTTCGCGCCGCTCTATCTGTTCCGCAAACCGCGCCGCGCGCCCGCCAGCCATGGGTGTTTCCTGCACCCAAGCGTGCGAGAGCGGATGGACGCGCTGCCGACATACACGCCCCGCGCCAAGATCGACCGCGCGCTGCTGGACGCCTGAGCGCCGCCGGCCTGGCGCCTAGGCCTCGGAATGCAGGCCGATCTTGTTGCCTTCGCTGTCGCGGAAAAAGGCGATGAACCCATGTTCGCCGATGGGAAATTTGGGCGCCAGAACCTCGCCGCCCGCATCCGTGACCCGGTCGAGCGCCTGCTGCAGATCGACATTGCATCCGAAGAACGGGATCGCGCCATCCTCGCCCGGTTTTTCAGGACCGACGCTGATGGCGCCCGTGGCGCCATGCGCCTCCGGGTCCATCGAGAAAAACGTCATCTCGTTGCCCATCAAATCCACCTTCTCCAGCGAGAGGTCGAACACCGCGTTGTAGAACGCGATGGCGCGATCCAGATCGGTGGCGGGAACGGAGATCCAGTTGAACGGGTTGGGTTTCAGCATTGAGGCGCCTCTATCGGTTTAAGTGAAAGGGGTCAGACGCGGTCGGCGACCGCCATCGACAGGCTTTCGAGGGAGGAGGTCCAGCCCTCGGCGTGCCGGTCGGCGACATCATCGGCGAGCTCGGTATGGCTGAGGCGCAGGCGGCATCCGTCGCCCTCCTCCGCCAGTTCGATACACAGGCGAGAGATCGCGCCGGGCCCGTCCGCGTTGATCCAGCGCCAGGAGCTGACTAGGCGCCGGGGCGGGTCAAGCTCCAGATATTCGCATTCGGTCGGAAATTCCTCGCCATCGCTGTTGCGAATGATCGCGGTCCAAGCGCCGCCGACCCGGAGGTCGATCTTGCAATCCGGGCAGGTCGTGCCTTCCGGTCCCCACCACCGGACCAGATGCGCCGGGTCGGTCCAGAACTTCCACAGCAACTCGGGAGACGCCGGATACCAGCGCTCAATGACGACCGCATCAGACGACGGACGCGCGACGGTGACGGTTTCGGGGATGGGCGCGGCCTCGGTCATGCCTTTCCTCCCTTGGAGTCCACAACCTCACGGACATAGGCGTCGAGCCGATCAAGCGAGCCTTCCCAGAACCGCGCGTAGTTCCGCAACCAGTCATGCGGCGCGCGCATGGCGCTGGCGGAGAGGCGATAGACAGGCCGGGATTTTGAACCGTCCTTGGCGATCAGACCGGCGGCCTCCAGCGCACGCAGATGTTTGACCACCGCCGGACGAGAGATCTCAAATGGTTTGGCGAGATCGGTGAAACTCGCGTCGCCAGAGCTCAATTGCTCGATGATGGCGCGACGGGTCGGGTCGGCGAGCGCCGAATAGGCGCGGCTGAGCGGGTCCATGCGGGAAGCCTCCAATTCATTAACCCTATGGTTAATTAAATCGAAGACCCCGTCAAGCCACCTTACGCCGCGCTAGGAACGGTAGGCCGGGTCAGACCCGGCCATGGCAGTGCTTGTACTTCTTGCCGGAGCCGCAGGGGCAGGCCTCATTGCGGCCGACCTTGCCCCAGGTGTCGGGGTCGTTCGGATCGACTTTGGGTCCCTCGGCGACTGCGACGCCCTGCTGCGCCTCCCGCTGGGCGGCGGCGGCCATGGCGACCGCCATATCGTGGGACGGCGCGGCCTGCGCGTCGCCCGCACCCTCCGCGGCGGCGGCCTCCTGCTGAGCGCGCAAGGCCGCGATCTGCGCCTCCACCTCGTCCATCGAGACAAGCTGCACATGCATCAGCTCGCCTGTCACCGCGCCGCGCAGGCGACCCAAGAGAGCTTCGAACAGCTGGAACGCCTCGGACTTGAACTCGTTCAGCGGGTCGCGCTGCCCATGGGCCCGGAGACCGACGAAGGAGCGCAAATGGTCGAGCATGACCAGGTGATCGCGCCACTCGGCGTCGATCTTGCGTAGGATGACCTCTTTCTCGACCGAACGCATACGCTCAGAGCCAAGTTGAACCGCTTTTTGCGCCGCCAGTTTGTCGGTTTCCTGATACAGGCGCTCCCGAATGCCGTCATCATCGACGCCTTCTTCGGCCGCCCATTCGACGACCGGGAAGTCGTGGTTGAAATAGTGCTTCAACTGCTCGGCCAGCCCGGCCACATCCCAGTCATCCGCATAGGCGCGCGCGGGCACGTGCTGCGCGACCAGATCGTCCACCAGCGCCTGACGCATATCCTGCACGGTGTCCGAGAGGTCGTCCGATTCCATAATCTCGCGCCGCTGTTCGAAGATCACCTTGCGCTGATCGTTCATCACATCGTCGAATTTCAGCAGCGTCTTCCGAATGTCGAAGTTGCGCGCTTCGACCTTCTTCTGGCTTTTCTCGATCGCCTTGTTGACCCAGGGATGGACGATCGCCTCGCCCTCCTCCAAGCCCAGCTTTTGCAGCATGCCGCCGACATTGGCCGACCCGAAAATCCGCATCAGGTCGTCTTCGAGGCTGAGAAAGAAGGTCGACTGGCCGGGATCGCCCTGCCGGCCCGACCGGCCGCGCAGCTGGTTGTCGATGCGCCGGCTTTCATGCCGCTCCGTGCCGACCACCCACAGGCCGCCCGCTTTCAGCGCCACGTCCTTGGCCGCCTGAATTTCGGCGCGGATGCGCGAGCTGATCTCGGCCCGCTTGTCCTCATCCTCGACACCCTCGGTCTCGACGGCCAGCCGCATGTCCAGATTGCCGCCGAGCTGAATGTCCGTGCCGCGGCCCGCCATATTGGTGGCGATGGTCACCGCGCCGGGCACGCCGGCCTGGGCGACGATCTGCGCCTCCTGCTCGTGATAGCGCGCGTTCAGCACCTGATGCTTAACGCCGGCCTTTTTGAGAAGGTCGGACAGGTGCTCGGATTTGTCGATCGACGTGGTGCCGACCAGAACCGGCTGCTGGCGCGACTGCGCGTCTTTCATCGCATCGACGATGGCGTCAAATTTCTCCGGCGCGGTGCGGAACACCTGATCATGGTCGTCCTGCCGGGCCACCGGCACATTCGTCGGCACTTCGATCACGTCCAGGCCATAGATCGCCTGAAACTCTTCGGCCTCCGTCAGCGCAGTGCCGGTCATGCCGGCCAGCTTGCCATAGAGACGGAAATAGTTCTGGAAGGTCACGCTGGCGTAGGTGACGTTCTCCGGCTGGATCGGCTGTTTTTCCTTGGCCTCCACCGCCTGATGCAGGCCATCGCCCCAGCGTCGGCCCTCCATCATGCGGCCGGTGAACTCATCGATGATGATCACCTTGCCGTTCTTGACGATATATTCGCGGTCCCGGTGGTGCATCTTGTGCGCGCGCAGCGCCTGATTGACGTGATGCAGCAGGGTGATGCTTTCCGGATCGTAGAGCGTCGCACCCTCGGCCAAAAGCTCGCGCTTGATCAGTTCGGCTTCGACAAACTCGACGCCCTCATCGGTCAGGGTCGCTGTCCTCTGCTTCTCGTCCAGCTCGCAATGCTCGTCAGAAAGCAGCGGAATGACGGAATCAATGGTAATGTAGAGCTCGCTCTGATCCGCAACCGGGCCGGAGATGATCAGCGGCGTGCGCGCCTCATCGATAAGAATCGAGTCGACCTCGTCAACAATCGCGAAGCGGTGCCCGCGCTGCGCCATCGCGTCGAGCGAGTACTTCATGTTGTCGCGCAGATAGTCGAAGCCAAGCTCGTTATTGGTCGCGTAGGTGACGTCGCAGGCATAGGCGGCGCGGCGCGCCTCATCATCCATATCATTGACGATGACGCCGGTGGTCATCCCGAGAAACTGATAGACCTTGCCCATCCATTCGGCGTCGCGGCGGGCCAGATAGTCGTTGACCGTGACGACATGGGCGCCCTTACCCTCCAGCGCGTTCAGATAGACCGGCAGGGTGGCGACGAGGGTCTTGCCCTCGCCCGTCTTCATCTCGGAAATGTCGCCATCGTGCAGAATCATGCCGCCGACAAGCTGCACGTCGAACGGCCGAAGACCGATCGCGCGTTTCGCGCCCTCGCGCACGACGGCGAAGGCCTCATTTAGGAGCTGATCGAGGGTCTCGCCATTTTGAAGCCGCTCGCGGAACTCCGCCGTCTTGCCGCGCAGCGCCTCATCCGACAGCGCCTCCATCTCCGGCTCAAGCGCGTTGATCTTCGATACGCGGGAAAAAGCGCTTTTGACCTTGCGGTCATTCGCGGTGCCAAAGACTTTTTTGGCGATGCCGCCCAATCCAAGCATGAATACGCGTTCCTTCGCGATAAGCGGGGTCCGCAACCCGGACCTCGGCCGCTTCTGAAGAGCCGCCAACCGGCCCTTCGCAATCTCCAGCCTTGCCCGGCCGCGCGTGACGTCATATTGGAAGCTGCGTCGCTTTGGTCGCCCCGGCGAACATCCGGATTGGCGCCCTTTGCGACCACGCTGTGCGGTCGGTGGGCCGCGGCGACATGTAAGCGGCGGTCAACCGCCTGTCAACGCCGCCACGGACGGTGTTTTAGCCATGTGGCGGTTAGGGACGCCAGGAACGACTTAACAGCGGCGCCCGCCGCATTTCATACGACTTCAAATCTGTGCCAGGAGCGCCTTTGATGACCAGTGTTCGCCAGCCTTCCGCGCGTCTCTCAACGTTACTCGCCTCGGTTCTCGTCCCCGTTCTCGCCATGGGCGCGTTCACCGGCGACGCCGCGGCGCAGACCACTGAGCCGGAAGCGGCCGAAACGACCGCTGAGGCGGCGGCGCAACCCGCCCCGCAGGCGGACGGCGAGGCGGCGGAGAGCGACGCGCGGTCCTATGCGGGCGACGACGTGGTCGCGACGGTCGGCGACAAGAAAATTCTGCTGCGCGAGGTCGTCGCCGTCTACACCGCCCTGCCCGATCAGGTCCGGGCGCTGCCGCAAGAGACGCTTTGGGAGGGCATCGTCAATCAGCTGATCGACGAGACGGTGATCGCCAACGCCGCCGAAAAGTCGGGCCTGGAGGACCGCATCGACGTCGCGCTGGCTATTCAGGCCCAGCACCGGGCGATTTTGGCCAACGCCTATCTGGAAGACGTGCTGAGCGCGATGCTGACGGATGAGGCGATCGAAGCGGAATACAACCGGATCTACGCCGATGTGGAGCCGGTGAAGCAGGTTCGCGCCAGCCACATCCTTCTGAAGGAGGAGGACACCGCCAAGGGCGTGCTGGCCGAGATCCGGGGCGGCAAGGATTTCGCCGAGGCCGCGCGCGAGCATTCCACCGGGCCGACCGGCCCCGGCGGCGGCGATCTGGGATATTTCGAGAAAGAGCAGATGGTGCCGCAATTCGCGGAGGCCGCCTTCGCGATGGAGATCGGCGAGATCTCCGAACCCGTGCAATCCGATTTCGGCTGGCATCTGATCCATCTGGTCGACATCCGCGATCGCCCGGCGCCGGAGCTGGAAAGCGTGCGCGCAACCCTGGAAGAAGAGCTTTCGGCCCGGCTGGCGCGCGAGGCGGTCGATGAGCTGCGCACCGGCGCCAATGTTGAAACTCTGACCACCAGCGCGCCCGATGGCGCGCTCAGCGACATTGCGCTGATCACACCACCCGAGAAGGCCGTCGAGGCCGCCCCAGAAGAAGCTTCTCCTGAAGACGCCGACAATGCGGAGGCCTCGGCAGTCGCGGCGGCGTCGGGATCGGAAACCGACCCCGAGAGCGACGTCAAAGAGCCGATCACCGAGCTTGCGCCCGAAAGCGCGCCAGCCCCGAATCCGGCCGACCGCCCCGCGGCGGGAAACTGACGCCAGCCTCGCGATAGGACCGTCAAACGATATATCCGCAACCCTCCCGCACACATGAGCACATCCACATGAGCACCTCGAAAACCGTGCGTCTGGCCGCCGCCAAGGCCGCGCTGGCCGAAACCAAGGCGCGTCTCGAAAGTCTGGAGCGGGAAGTCGCTGTCCTTGAGGGCGCGCCGCAGGGCTCTCGCTTCGCGCCCAAACGCTTTCCGCGCCTGCCGGATGTCGGCGGCGTGCGACTGGCGTCCGGCGCGGCGGGGGTCAAATACTCAGGCCGCGACGACGTGATGCTGGTCAAGGTCGCGGAAGGGGCCAGCGTGGCGGGCGTATTCACCCAGTCGAAAACCCGCTCTGCGCCTGTGGAATGGTGCGTCGAGCGCGTCGCGGCGCTGGCCGAGCGGCCGATGAAAGGCCCGCTGGGCCTGGTGGTGAATTCCGGCAACGCCAACGCCTTCACCGGCGACAACGGCGCCAAGGGCGTGCAATCGACCGCCGTCGCCGCGGCGGAGGCGCTCGGAACGGAGGCGGGTGGGATCTTCATCGCCTCGACCGGCGTGATCGGCGAGCCCCTGCCAGCCGATCGCATCGCCGAGAGGTTGGGCTTGATGACCCGGCGGCTTGACCCGCAGGCGTGGGAGGCCGCGACCCGCGCGATCATGACGACCGACGCCTATCCCAAGGCTGCGCATGGCAAGGCGCAGGTGGACGGAACGGAAGTGAAGATCGCGGGGATCGCCAAGGGCGCGGGCATGATCGCGCCCGACATGGCGACCATGCTGGTGTTTATTTTCACCGACGCCGACATCGCGCCCGGCGCGCTGCAAAAGCTGCTTTCCGGCTACACGGGTCCGACATTCAATTCGATCACAGTCGACAGCGACACGTCGACCTCGGACACGCTGCTCTTGTTCGCGACCGGCAAATCCGGCGCGCCGAGGATCGAAGATGCGAAGGACCCGCGCCTTTCCGGTTTTAAGCGGGTGCTCAAACGGGTGATGACCGAACTGGCGCATCTGGTGGTCAAGGATGGCGAGGGCGCGACCAAATTCGCCGAGATCTCGGTGACGGGCGCGCGCTCCTCCCGCGCCGCCAAGCGCGTCGCGATGGCGATCGCCAACTCGCCGCTGGTCAAGACAGCGCTGGCGGGATCGGACCCCAACTGGGGTCGCATCATCGCCGCCGTCGGCAAGTCGGGTGAGGAGGCGGATCGCGACCGGCTGCAGATCTGGTTCGGCGACATCAAGGTGGCGGAGGACGGCTGGGTCGCCCCCGAGTATCGCGAAGCGGCGGGCGCGGCCTATTTCAAGCAGGACGAGGTGCGGATCCGCGTCGATCTGGGCGTCGCGCGCGGCAAATCCACGGTCTGGACCTGCGATCTGGGCCATGACTACGTCACCTGCAACGCGGATTACCGCTCTTGAGCAAGATCCTTCTGGTCGCCGCCTGCGCGCTGGTGGACCCCGACGGCCGCGTTCTGCTGGCCCAGCGGCCCGAGGGGAAATCTATGGCCGGGCTCTGGGAGTTTCCGGGTGGCAAGGTGGAGGACGGCGAGACGCCCGAGGCCTGCCTTCTTCGCGAGTTGCATGAGGAGCTGGGCGTCGACACCTGGAAAAGCTGCCTCGCGCCGCTGACCTTCGCCAGCCACGCCTATGACGACTTCCACCTGCTGATGCCGCTCTATATCTGCCGGAAGTGGGAGGGAACGCCACACTCGAAAGAGGATCAGGCGCTGAAATGGGTCGCGCCCAACAAGCTGCGCGACTATCCGATGCCGCCGGCGGATATTCCGCTTATCCCGATACTGCGGGACTGGTTGTAGGCGACGGACGAAGCGGTCGGAGCATCGGTACGCTTGGCGAACAACTTTCGCGAACGAGGATCGTGGGGCGGTATTTTTCCCTACCCTGTCAGCGAAAACCAGATTGGCGGCAAGCCGAGCATCGCGTCGCCAAATACGACCATCTTGGTGAAATAGAGGATCGCGGCCGAAATTGACGCCTTCGCCGCCGGGCCCAGATCGCCGGGCGTCAGGATCATGAACGCGTCCGAGCAGAAGCGGAAAATGCCGCCTTCGCTCTCGCCGCGCTGCGGGTTGACCGCCTCCAGCACGCCGCGCGTCACCATTAACAGCGACAAGGCCATCAGCGCCGTCGAGCCGCCCAGAAACAGCGCCACATCCCGGGTCGCGCCCAGCAACATGAACGCCGCGATCGCGGCCATATAGGCGATGGCGGTGATAAGGATCGCGCGGGTGACGAGCTTTGCGGTCATGGTCGGCCTCTTGATGGTCAGGGCAGCAGCTTGGCGATGCACCCCGGCAAGGCGAAGGCGGCCAGATGCACCTCGGGCGTGTAGTACCGGGTTGAGAGACCTGAGGCGACGAAGCGCGCCTTCAATGTCTCCAGATCAACGCCGCGCGCGCCGCCATCCGTGCCCCAGCCAAAGGCCATCGGCCCCCCGGCATAGGTGGGCACGGCCGCCAGATAACAGCCCCAGTCGGCGAAGAGCGCTTTGAACGCGCGCATGGTGCCCGTCAGTTCCTCGCCCTGCAGGAACGGCACGCCGTTCTGGGTGACGAGGATTCCGCCCTCGGCGAGCAGCCCTTTGGCGTGGCCATAGAACGTGTCGGTGAACAGCACCTCGCCCGGCCCGATCGGATCGGTGGAGTCGATGATGACGACATCGAACCGCCGCTCGCTTTGGCGCACGAAATCGGCGCCGTCGGCGATCACCAGGTCAATCCGGGGGTCCTCAAACGCGCCTTGCGACAGGTTGGGCAGATAGGTCTTGGAGAACTCGATGACGCCGGCGTCGATCTCCACTATGGTCACATGCTCGACCAACGGGTGCTTCAGAACCTCGCGCGCCATGCCGCCATCGCCGCCGCCGACGATCAGAACGCGTTTCGCCGCGCCATGGGCGAGGATCGGCGTATGGGCGAGCATCTCGTGATAGATGAACTCGTCACCCTCGGTGGTCTGCACCACGCCGTCTAGCGTCAGCACCCGGCCGAACGTGCCATTCTCGAACACCCGCAACCGCTGGTGATCGGTTGCGCTGTCGTAAAGGACGCGATCTTCGCGCAGGCATTGGCGGAAATCGTCGTGCAGCCGCTCGACCGACCAGCCGGGCATTTCCTCGGACATCGCTCCGCCCCCGGTCAGAGCGCCGACGCGCCCAGCAAACCCTCGCCGCGCAGAAGCTCCTTCACCCGCACTTCGCCCGCGTTGAACGACGTGCGCAGGATCTCAACCGCGCGCCACGGATGAGCGTCTCCGCACATGAAGACGTCGAACGCGCCATAGCCGATTTCCGGCCATGTGTGGACCGAGATATGGGACTCCGCCAGCACCGCCACGCCGCTAACGCCTTGCGGGCTGAACTTATGCGTGTGGATATGCAGAAGCGTCGCCTCGCAGGCGGCGACGCAGTCGCGAAACGCCCGCTGAATGCGGTGCTCGTCATCCAGACCCTCGCCATCGACGACCTCGATGATCAGATGCGTTCCAGCGAAGGCGATCCCGTCGCGGCGCACGAAATGATCGTCGCGCGCCGGGTCCGTCACGGCCCGCTCGTCGTTGTCCGGAACAATGGTCAGCTGACCACGCTTGAACTCTTTTTCTTCCTCGTGGGTGGCGCCTGCTTCCAGGTCCATCCCCAGTTGGAAGAGGTGCGCCCTTTCCATGGCGGCCTCCCCAATCCAGCAGATGAAATCCCAGCGTGCCTTAGCGCCCCCCCGGGGATTGTCCGAGGTTGGGATCGGCGACTCTGAAGCGCGGGAAATACTGACTCGCCGCGCAACAATCAAGCCTTCTGTTGGCGGTTGACGGATGTGGCGAATCGACTTTCGGCGGCCGGTCGCCCGCCAGAGACCAGAGATGGCTTGACGCACCGGCGAGAGACATTTAGCGCCCTGACGTATCGGGGTTGAGATGCTATGCCTGCCTCAACAACGAAGGCGGCGCCACGGCGTTGGGGGATCACCCCGGTCAAGCAAGGGAGAGGGCGAGAATGGCATATGAGATCAGCGGAAAACGTTTTGGCGACACCGAGGCGCTGACCCATAGCTGCGAGGATAACGATCTCAAGAAGGCGCTCGAAGAATGGGGCGACATGCATGGGATGCGCGATCCGCAGTCGGGGGCGTGGACGCTTGGCGAGAAAGAGTACCGCGTGACCATCACCAAATACGGACAGCCCGAGCAGGTCCGTCCGCTCAGCAGCTGGCTCGACTTTTTCAGCCTGCGGTGACGCGGCGAAATCAAGCGCTTACGCGCAGGCGCCTTTTTTCCACCGCATGATCCGCTAGGTTGTAGGCGCAGATGCGGAAATCAGTGAATGGCGCAGACATGAAAGATTCGTCCGCCCGGCGCCGCCGCCGGTTTGCGGGCGCCGTGGCGTTGGCGCTGGTTTTCACGCCACTCGGCGCCAATGCGCAGTTCGGCGACCGCAATTCTAAGGATTGCGCCGATCCCAAAATCTCCGCCGAACGCGCGGAGAAAGCCTGCAGCGTCGCGCTCGACACCCAGAACCCGTCGCGCGACGCCGCTGCGCGCCTGTTGGTGAACCGGGGCGGCGCGCGGCTCGATCTGGGCCGCGATCTGGCGGCGCTGTCCGACTTTGACGCGGCGCTGTCGATTGATCCTGCGATGTTTGAGGCGATGACCGGGCGCGCGCGGGCGCTCAACGGGCTGGGACGCTGGGCTGAGGGGATCGCGCAGTTCGACGCGGCCATCGCGCGGCGCCCGCGCGACGTCAACGCCCTGATGGGGCGCGGCGCCGCGCATCTGTCGCTTGGCGACTGGGCGGCGGCGCTGGCGGATTTCGACCGAAGCGTTCAGCTTTCGCCACGGGATCTGGACGCGCGCTACAACCGCGGCGTCGCCAAGCTCGGTATTGGCGACAAGAACGGCGCGGCGACGGATTTCAGCACAGTGATCCAGGGCGATCCCAACGACGCGGGCGCCCATTTGATGCGCGGTCGCGCGCGCGTCGGCGTGCGCGATCCGCTGGCGCTGACGGACTTTTCGCGCGCCATCGCGCTGAGCCCGGAATGGGGACAGGCGTGGTTTGAGCGCGGCCGGCAACTGGATCGGATGGGCCGCACCGAAGACGCCAATGTCGACTTTCGGCGCGCCTTTGAACTGGGCTACCAAGATCGCTGGCTGCAGGAGCGTATACTCTCTATCGGTCGTTGAACGCTTTTTCTTGGGGAGGGGAGAGCATGGACAAACTGGACTGGATTGAACGGCGCGCGCTTGAGCGCTGGCACGAGGCGGCGGATGACGCGGCGCGCGCCGCGGCGAAGCTGAACTGGGTCGAGATCGCCGGCGGATACGCGTCGCTGGCCGCCGTGCTCCCCCCATCCGCGATCGTCGCCAACCGGGCGATCAGCATCGGTATGGCGTCGCCGGCGCGCCGGGACGACATCGCCGAGCTGGCGGCGCTTTATCGGGATCGGGGGATCGAGCGGTATTTCGTTCAGTTGCATCCGAACGCCGCGCCCGCCGAGATCGCGGACTGGTTGACCGCCGAAGGGTTGGAGCTGGCCCGCGGCTGGATGAAATTCGCGCGCGGACGGGAAGCGCCGCCCGATATCGAGACGGATCTGGTCATTCGAGAGGTCGGCGCGGAGCACGCGACGGCGATGGGCAAGGTGATCGCCGACGCGTTTGATTTCGGCGACGCGGCGATCCCATGGCTGGCCCGACTGCCCGGCGCCGCCGGATGGCGGGTTTATGGCGCGTTCGAGGGCGATCAACTCGCCGCCGCGGGAGGGCTTTATGTGGAGGACGGCGTCGGCTGGACCGATATGGGCGCCACCGCCCCGGCCTTTCGCAAACGCGGCGCGCAATCGGCGCTGCTGGCGGCGCGAGTGAAAGCGGCGCTCGATCTCGGCTGTCACACCGTCGCCACCTGCACGGGAGAGGCCGTGCCGGGCGACCCCCAACACTCCTATTCGAACATCCTGAAAATGGGCTTTGAAGAGCGCTACGTCCGGCTCAATTTCAGCCCGCCTCGCGGGTGATCTGCGCCTCGTCGTCGGGCTTCGCCTCTTCCGTCCGGTCTTTGGCGGAGACCCGAGCGTAAAGACTGACCGGATTTTCGAAATCGTTGAGCTGCTGAACGCCGACCGATTTCCAGCCGTCCGGATCCTGCGCCGCCACTTCCTCGGTCGCCAGCACCGGCTCGCCCAGTTGCTTGGTGACCTGATCGATCCGGTGGATGGCGTTAACGTTCTTGCCGATGGCTGAGAAGGCCAGCCGCGACGGCACGCCGATATTGCCGAACATCACCTTGCCGACCGACAGCGCGATGCCGAATTCCGGAATGTTGCCGTCCGCGTCCCGCATGTCGCAGGTCTCCAGCCGCTGCCGCATCGCCGCATCCGCCGCCGCCACCGCGCGGCGCACGGCGTCGCGGGTCCCGATGTCGGATTCGATGGGGAAGATCGCCAGCACTGCGTCGCCGATGAAGTTCAGGATCTCTCCGCCCTGCTCGACCACGGGCGAGGCGGTGCATTCGAAATACTTGTTGAGGAACTTCAGGTAATCATGCGGGTCCATGCGTTCCGACATCCGGGTTGATCCGCGAAGGTCCGAAAACCAAATGACCGCATTGATTGTCTCTCCGTCCGAGCGGCGGATCGAGCCCGACAGCACCCGCCAACCCGCCGTGGGTCCAAGATAAGTGTTCGCCACATTCGCCAGAATGCGCTTCTGAATCGCTTGCCGGCAGGCCACGGCCAGAAAATACTGGATGTGGTTGAGCGCTTCGATGTCGTCATCGGTGAACCCGCCGTCGCGCCGCGTCGCCCAGCTCGCCATCACGCCGGTGCGGCCATGCACGAACTCGGTGAACTCCGCGATCGGGAACCCCGAGGCGGTGAGCACGTAATCCTGGAATCCGTCCTCGGCGAGCTCCTCCAGAATCGGGAAATCAACGATCGCGTCCGGCCCTTTCAGGTGGCGGCGAAAATGATCCAGCTCATGGGTCAGTATGTGATTGAACGGGCTGTCGCGCCACGAAGGCGCGTCGGCGTTGGTGTGCTCGGCCTGATAAAGATACGCGCCCTCCCCCTGGGCCCAACGCAGATGCTCCGCCCGAAACAGAGGATGCAGCGTGGGCCACGAGAGCGCGGCGCGCTCGATCGGCACGCCAATGGCGAAAAGGCGCTCGCAAAGATCGTTGAACAACTCCGAGATATCCGGGTCGCCCAGCGCCTCTTGCAGCAGCCAGCGTTCAACTTCAGCGGTCAATGCGAGATGGGTCATGGCGGAAAGATAGGCCGCAATTCCGCCCGGCGCCAGTCGCCCAGCGGTCTTGGCGACTCACTTTTCCGGAATCACTCCTCGGACTGGCCGGAAAACCGCGCCGCCATCTCTTCCCTCGCCTCATCGGTGATTTTGGCGAACAGCACCTCCGGCACGGTGAAGGCGTGGCCGGGACCGAGGGCGGAGAGCGCGGCTTTCGCGCCGTCGGGCCAGACATTGGCGGTCTCGGGCGGCAGGCCCAGCGCCGCAAGCATCGCATCCGAGGCGTCGGGCACGAACGGGCGGGAGAGAATGGCGTAGAGGCGGATCAGGTTCAGACCCACGCGGGTCGAGACCGCCGCAGCATCAGGGTCGGTCTTGAACGCGGTCCAGGGCGCCGCCTTTTGCAGGTATTCGTTGCCGGCGACCCAGATTGCGCGCAGCTCGCTGGCGGCGCGGCGGATCTCGATCGCCTCCATCGCGTCCTGATAGGCGGCGATGCGGGCGTCCAGCTCGGTCGCCAGCTCCGCCTCCAGCGCGCCCGGCGCGCCGCCCTCTGGCACAGCCTCGGAGAATTTGGAGCGGCAGAACTTGGTCACCCGGCTGACGAAATTGCCCAGAACGTCCGCGAGATCCTTGTTCACGCCGGTCTGAAAACTCTCCCACGTAAAGTCGGAATCGGATCCTTCCGGCGCGTTCGACAGCAACCACCACCGCCAGTAATCGGAGGGCAGGATCTCCAGCGCGTCGTCCATGAAGACGCCGCGTCCCTGAGAAGTGGAGAACTTGCCGCCGTCATAGGTCAGCCAGTTGAACCCCTTGATGAAATCCACCAGCTTCCAGTCCTCGCCAGAGCCCATGATGGTCGCCGGGAAGCTGAGCGTGTGGAACGGGATGTTGTCCTTGGCCATGAACTGCACGTAGCGCACGTCTTCGGCGCCCTTGTCGGCGCGCCACCAGCGTTCCCACGCGGCGGCGTCCTGACCCGTGCCCTCCGCCCATTCGGCGGTCGAGCCGATATATTCGATCGGCGCGTCGAACCAGACGTAGAAGACCTTGCCCTCCATGCCCGGCCAGTCCTCTGGTCCGCGCTTGACGGGAATACCCCAGTCGAGATCACGGGTGATGCCCCGATCCTGCAGCCCATCGCCGTCGCGCAGCCATTTCTTGGCGATGGAAGTCGTCAGGATTGGCCAGTCGCCCTTGGTCGCGATCCAGTCCTCCAGCTTTTGCCGCATCTGGCTCTGGCGCAGATAGAGATGCTTGGTCTCGCGCGGCTCCAGATCGGTGGAGCCGGAGATCGCCGAGCGCGGCTCGATCAGATCCGTCGGGTCGAGCTGCTTGGTGCAATTCTCGCATTGATCGCCACGCGCGCGCTCATAGCCGCAATTCGGACATGTGCCCTCGATATAGCGATCCGGCAGGAAACGGCCGTCGGCGTGGGAATAGACCTGCCGCTCCATCACCTCCTCGATCAGACCCGCGTCAAACAGCCGAGCCGCGAAATGCTGGGTCAGGCGATGATTATGCTCGGATGAGGAGCGCCCAAACCAGTCGAAGGACAGGCGAAACCCCTCTCCCAGGTCTTTCTGCACCGCCCACATCTCGGCGCAATACTCGGCGACCGGCTTCCCCGCCTGGGCCGCGGCCAGCTCCGCCGGCGTGCCGTGTTCGTCGGTGGCGCAGATCGCCAGCACCTCATGACCGCGCTGGCGCATATAGCGCGCATAGGTGTCTGACGGTAGCATCGAGCCGACAAGGTTGCCCAAATGCTTGACCCCGTTGATATAGGGGAGCGCCGATGTGATCAGAATGCGGGCCATAAATCGCCTCTTGAGATCCAGTGAGTCGGCGCGACATATAACGGATCGCCCCACCGGGCGCGAGGAGCCGAGATGACCGACGCCGATACGCCTGAAATCACGCTGACCGAAAGCGGCGGTCGCGGACGATACGCGATGCGGCATGAAGACGGCCGCGAGTCGGAATTGACCTATGCTCTCAGCGACGGCGTGGCCGCTCTGGACCACACGTTCACGCCGCGCGATCTGCGCCACCGGCGGGCGGCGATCCGGCTGCTGGAGTTCGCGGTGGCGGATTTGCGCGCGCGCGGCCTCAAGGCGACGCCGATTTGCCCTTATGTGGCGCTTCAGTTTGAGCGTCATCCGGAATGGGCGGATCTGCTGGACTAGGCGTTCGGTCCACGTCGGGCTCCGGACGCTGCTTCATAAGCCGGGCCAGCGTGATCGAGGTGCGCGGCATATAGCGATAGCCGCTGCGCTTTTCGGGCGTTTCACGGCGGGTCATCCGGTAGAGGCCAAACGCGATCAGCACCACATGCGCCGCGCCAATATAGGTGAAAAGCGCATTCGGTCCGTATTGCTCGACAAGATTGGCCGACAGATACGGACTGATAATCGCGCCGGCGCCAAACAGGAACATCAACGCGGCGGACAGCTCGACCACGAAATCGCGCGGCGCATGATCATTGGCGTGCGCTGTGCTGATCGAAAAGAGCGGAAAGGCCGAAGCGCCGAACACGAACGCGACCACATAGATCGCTGAAGGGTGAAGACTGGCCACGCCAAGCGTCGCCGCTGAACAGACGACCAGCGCCGCGACCGAAAGCCAGACCAGCACCCAGCGCCGGTCGTATTTGTCCGCCAGCCGGCCCACCGGCACCTGCGCGAACGCCGCTCCGGCCAGGCCAAGGCCCAGAAAGAGCGCCACGCCCGTGCTGCTCAACCCGCTTTCGGCGCCATAGATCGGGCCGACCATGCGAAAGCTGGAGCTTGTCAGCCCCACCACCAGCGCGCCCGCCGCGCCCAAAGGGGACAGCAGGAACGTCTTGATCAACCGCAGACGCGGGGCGGACGGCACGGGCGGGGCGACTTGCCGCGAGACCGTCAGCGGCACAAGACTGAGGCAGGCGAACATGGCGACGATGTTGAAGGCGACGTAAGACGTTGGATCGAGGATCGCGACCACGCCCTGCGCCGCCACCTGTCCCCCCATATCCACCGTCCGGTAAACGCCGAGCACCCGGCCCCGGTCCGCATTGTCGAGCTTCGCCTGCAACCAGCTCTCGGCGACGGTGAAGGCGCCCGCCACGGCGACGCCGCCGCCGATGCGAAAGACGGCCCATGCGATCGGATCAACGACGACGGGATGGAGCAGCGCGCCAATCACGCCCAACGACGTGACGGCAGCAAAAGCGCGGCCATGGCCCACATGCCCCATCAAGCGCGGCGTGAACCAGCAGCCGATCAGGAATCCGACGAAATGCGCCGACCCCAACAGGCCGATCTGCCTGGTGGAGAATCCGCGCTCGGCCCCGGCCAGCGCATCCAGCGGCCCGAGCGATCCGGTGCCAAGCTGCACCAGCGCGATCGACAGAAAGAGCGAGGCGAAGGATAGCAGCGAGCGCATGGCGCGGCTCCGGTTGTCGCGGCGACGGCGCGTCTGGCGGACGCGGCGTCACGCGCAGGTGATCATCTCTGGCCACTTGTCCTTGGCCGAGAGGGAAAGTGTAACCTCTCAATCGCCGGAACGGACCACGACTTTGCGTCGCCCCGTCAGACGCTGGATCAGCATCGATGTGCGCGGAAGATAGCGATAAGCGCGGCGATGGTCGGGCTGGTCGCCCAACACAAAGCGAATGAGACCGAACACCACGAGAAACAGGTGCGACGCGCCGATGAAAGTGAACATCGCATTCGGCCCGTATTGCTCCATCAGCGTGGCGGAGACGAGCGGGCTGACCACCGCCCCCAGCGCGGACATCAATAGGAGCGAGGCGCTCAATTCGACGATGAAATCCGGCTCGGCACGGTCATTCGCATGGGCGACGCTGACCGAGTAAATCGGGAACGACGCGGCGCCGAAGGCGAACGCCACCGCATGGATCGCCCAGGGCGCGACATTCGCGACGCCCAGACTGGCCGAGGCCGAGACCGCGAGCGCGGCCGCCGACAGCGCGATCAACACGATGCGGCGGTCGAACCGGTCCGCCACCCGGCCGACATAGAGCTGCGCCGCCGCGCCGCCCACCAGGCCCAGCGCCAGAAACAGCGAGATTTCGCCGCCCTTGAGCCCGCTTTCAGACGCGTAGACAGGACCGACCATGCGGAAACTCGCGGCGGTCAGTCCAATGACGAACGCTCCGGCGACGCCCAGCGGCGACAACACCGCCGCCTTCCAGGGCCGGATGCGCGGCGTGGTCGGCACGGGCGGCGCCGCCTTGCGCGTCAGGGTGAGCGGCAACAGGCAGAAGCAGCACAGCATCGCGACGATGTTGTAGGCGACGTAAGAAGCGGGATCGACAACCGCGATCAGGCCCTGCGCCGTCACCGATCCGAAGAGATCCATCATCATGTAAAAGCTCAGGACCCGGCCGCGATTGGCGTTGTCGATCTGCGCCTGAAGCCAGCTTTCGATCACGGCATAGGCGCCGGCGACGGCGAATCCCGTGCCGACGCGCAGCCCCGCCCAGATCAAAGGATCGATCAGCAGCGGATGCGCCAGCGCGGCGATGGCGCCGATCGCCGCCAACGCGGCGAAGGCGCGGTTGTGGCCGACCATGGCGATCAATTTCGGCGCCGCCCAGCAGCCGGCGAAGAACCCGGCGAAATGGCTTGAGCCGAGCAGGCCGATCTCACCCGTGGTGAACCCGTTCGCGGCGCCGGCCAGCGCGTCGAGCGGAGCCAGCGAGCCAGAGCCGAGCTGCACGAAGAAAACCGACAGAAAGAGCGCGGCGAAAGAGATCAGCGTGCGCATGGCGCAGTTCCAGTACTCGCGCGGATCGCGATGCCAGACGGCGATCCGACGCTTGGGTCATCATCAAATGGTAGCGTTCATCGGGTGGCGACGCGAGGTCCGCGACGACGGCCCCTGACAGGGGCGACGACGTGGCGCAGCGCTCTCTGGCGTCGTTCCGGGCCGCATAGACGGCCTTGCGAGGCGCGGCAAGGCCAAATCGCCGCGCTGGCCTACAAACAGTTCAACAGAAATCCGGCGAGAGAAAATCGGCGGCGCGAACGCTCAACATGCGCGAGGTCAAAACCCGCCGAAAGCGGATCTGATAGATCTGACCGGGAAACCGGATCGAAACCGCTCTGCCCGGCGCGCGCCCGGTTCTCGCTGAACGCGCGCGGCTGGGTTGAGACGGCTTACCGCCGCTGGTATCAGCGTCGGGCAAAATGAGGCGATGAATGCGAAGATCGACACAGAACGGCGGGGCGTCCCCCGCGAATGGCGAGCACGCGGAGGATCGGGCGAAGTCGAAATCGGTCGGGCCGCTGCGCGGGCTGGCGCCGTTTCTGGCCCCCTATCGTCTGCTGATTCTGGGCGCGCTGCTGGCGCTCGCCGCCGCCGCGACCTTCACGCTGGCGCTGCCGCTGGCGCTGCGTCGGGTGATTGACCTGGGTTTCGACCCGGAGAACGCTCAATTCCTCGACCGCTATTTCATTGCTCTGATCGCGGTGGCCGGCGCGCTGGCGATCGCCACAGCCGCGCGGTTCTATCTGGTCACGCAACTGGGCGAGCGCGTGGTCGCGGACATCCGGAACGCCGTCTATGGCCACGTCATCGGCATGGGCCCGCGGTTTTTCGAGACGTTGAATACGGGCGAGGTCGTCTCTCGCCTTGGAACGGATACGACGGTGATCCAGTCGGTGGTCGGCTCCTCCGCCTCGATCGCGCTTCGAAACGTGCTGCTGTTTCTGGGCGGCATGGGCATGCTGCTGCTGACCAGCGCCAAACTGACCGCGCTGGTGTTGCTGATCGTGCCGGTCGTGGTAGTGCCGATCCTGTTGCTGGGGCGGCGGGTGCGCGCGCTCAGCCGGGAAAGCCAGGACCGGATCGCCGACGCCTCCACCATCGCCGGCGAGTCGCTGCAGGCGGTGCAGACGGTGCAGGCCAACACGCATGAGGAGGAGAGCCGCTCGGCCTATGGCGGCCTCGTCGAGCGGGCCTATGACACTGCGCGCAAGAGGATCGCAGCACGCGCCGGGCTGACCGTGATCGTTATTTTTCTGATCTTCACCGGCGTCGTCGGCGTGATGTGGATCGGCGCGCGCGACGTGATCAACGGCGTAATGACCGCAGGCCAGTTGGGCCAGTTCATCCTCTACGCCGTGTTCGTGGCGGGGGCCGTGGGCGCGTTGAGCGAGGTCTGGGGCGAACTGCAACGCGCCGCGGGCGCGACCGAGCGCCTGATGGAGTTGCTGAACGCCGCCAACCCGATCCCGTCGCCGGAGAACCCAATCGCGCCGCCCGCCGCGCTGAAAGGCGAGATCGCCTTTGACGACGTGCTGTTTCACTATCCCTCGCGGCCCGAAACCTCGGCGCTTGAAGGCGTCTCGCTGACCGTCGCGCCGGGGGAGACCGTGGCGCTGGTCGGCCCGTCGGGCGCGGGCAAGACCACGATCTTCCAGATGCTGCTGCGGTTCTACGACGCCGACGCCGGTCGGGTGACGCTGGACGGCCAGGACGTGCGCGAATTCGAGCCGACGGCGCTGCGCCGGGCCTTCGCCGTCGTCCCGCAGGAGCCGGTGATTTTTGCGGGAACCGCGCGGGAGAATATCCGCTTTGGCCGCCCGGAGGCGAGCGACGCCGAGGTTGAGGCCGCCGCCGAGGCCGCCGCCGCGCATGATTTCATCGCCAAGCTGCCCGACGGCTATGACAGCTATCTGGGCGAGCGGGGCGTGATGCTCTCCGGCGGTCAGCGCCAGCGCATCGCCATCGCGCGCGCGATCCTGCGCGACGCGCCTGTGCTGCTGCTGGATGAGGCGACCTCGGCGCTGGATGCGGAAAGCGAACGTCTGGTGCAAAGCGCGGTCGAGCGCCTGTCGGCGGGCCGCACGACCATGGTGATCGCGCATCGCCTGGCGACGGTGAAGAAAGCCGACCGGATCGTCGTGCTGGAGCATGGCCGCGTCATCGCCACCGGCGCGCATGACGATCTGGTCGCCGAAGATGGGCTCTACGCCCGCCTCGCTCGGCTGCAATTCGCCGAGGGCGCGCTGGCGGCGGAGTAGGTACTGCAACTCAATGCAGATTTCGGGACTCCAAGACGAAGATCAAATTGTAACCTCTTTCTGAAGGCCAACTTTCTTTTTGTAGCCTTGCTATCTTTCCTTCGATTTCGAGTTCAATCGAGGTTTCTGACTTTATCGCCTGCGACAGCGCCTCTGGTAGACCGCAACTCAGCGCGCATCGGATCAGAAGACAAACGACTTCTTCGAGATATTGGCGTGTTTCCAATGCTGTTTCCGGATCATTGACATTTGCAACCAACTTAAGCCTGCGAGCAATATGCTCGTCGCCTTCCACGTAATACGCCAAATTGTTGGCAAACAGGGCTTCGCCGATTTCCTTGTAGGGAGAACTTGCGAACCATTGGTCATCATCATCAAAGTCTTGGTGATAATCTCCGGTACGAAGGCGAAGATCGCGCTCAACCAAGAACTCTCCGGCAAGAAATGGCGACCATCCTTTCTCCAGCGGAATCTGCTTAGGATGTTTCTCGCGTTCCGCAAGTTCTTTGGTGCGCGCTATGGAGGCCCTAATCTCCATATTGCTTGACGGCGTTCGCGCGCGAATGTCTCTAAGCCAACGCATTAGCAAGTTCGTTCGAACGTTGAAGAGAATTACGGCGGCACGTTTCGCGTATCGACGCCGCTCATTCTCCTTAAAAATTATGCCCAAGCGAACAAACGCCAACTCGTATCTCACAAACAACGCGAGAGAAAAAATGAAGGGTAAAAAAAGGATGGTTAGCGTAATTGGAAGAGTGAAATTGTTTAAGGTTTCTGGCTTAGCAAAACCCCAGAAATCACCAGCCAATCTAAATGCCGCATTGCCAACGAGAAACAACCCAAATCCGAATAGTATCCACGATGCTATCGCATTTACGATTGAGTGCTCTCTCTTTCCATCTGTAAATTCTTTAAAAACTGCGACAGAAAATATAACTGGGACGATGGCCAATTCAGTTATAATGGAAAAATTATGAAAAGCGACAATAAACTCAATAATTGCCACGATCTTTAAGTTATCAAATACTGCATTCTTGAAATAATCCTGATCTTTATCAATTTTATTTACCCTGAATACAGAGACGCACGCGACCGTTAAACTCCATAAAATGGTGTTCTTGAATTGACTAGCATCCCATACGCCAGCAAATCGAAGCGCCACAACCATCGCAAATATATAGACAAACACTACAATGAACAGCTTCACAAATCTTTTGTGTAGAGTGTACTTAAGCATCGAGATCAGAAGCTTCCTTGAGGTCTCAATGTACAAAATAAAAAATAGCAATATAATCAACCAAAAAACCGACTGCTATCTCTCTGTTATTAAATATATCCATTTCATATTCTTTCAAAATCTTAAACTAAATTAACACGAAAAAAAATATATGTTTCATAGAGTCTAATCGAAGATATCCTCGATCTCGTCCAGCACCTCCCAGAACAGGGATTTGCGCTTCTTGCGTTTCCAGTGCGGGCGCCCCTTCTCATAGCGGTCTTTGGACTTGTGCTTGTGGGGGTTCATTTGCGGGCGGCGCTCGACTTCACGGCGGTCGCCGTCCCGGTCCTCCGACTTCAGAGGCGCAAGACGGGTCATCGGGGCGCCGCAGGATTCGCAGATCAGCCGCACGCGCTTGAGATGGGCGACGTCCAGCACCGACCGCGCGCCGCAATGGCAACAGGTTGCGATTTTGGCTTTCTTCATCTGGTCCGGTCCCCAATGCGCGAATCTTCACCGAAAATCACTATGACGTTAAGCAGATGGCGAAAACTCATAATGTCGCGACTATATTCGGTGTCCATTGGATAAGATAAGACGGAGCGTCGGAACGCGGGAGAGACGAGCATGGGCGACGACGAGGCGGTCGAACCGAATTCACTTGGCAGCATCGCCGACAAGCTCCTATTCGAGCGAACGCCGCTGTCGGAGCGGTGGACCGCGCGAAACACCCATGAGCAATTGCGTCAAACCGCGGCGCGGCATGGCGACCGCCCCGCCCTGTCCTTCCAGCTGAAAAGCGGCCCGTCCGACCCGGCGGAGACGCTGAACTGGCGCGACGTTCTGGAGCGGGTGAACGCCGCCGCCAATCTCTTTCGCCGTCTGGGCGTCGGCGAAGGCGACGCGGTCGCCTATCTGCTGCCCAACTGCAATGAGGCCGCGATCGTGCTGCTGGCGGGGCAGACGGCCGGGGTCGTCGCGCCGATCAACCCGCTTCTGGAGCCCGATCATATCGCCTCGCTGTTGCGGGAGACCGGCGCCAAAGTGCTGGTCACGCTGGCGCCTTTCGTCAAAACCGAACTCAACGCGCACGCGATCATGGCGGCGGCGGAAGCGCCCTGCGTCGAGACGATCGTCGAGGTGGATCTGGCGCGCTACCTGACGCCGCCCGTCAAATGGCTGATCCCGGCGCTGCGCCCAAAGCGTCCCTCCATCGGAACCGCCAAGATCCTGAATTTCGAAGAGGAGCTGGCGCGGGAGCGCTCGGACGCGCTCGATTTCGAGCCGGAGGCCGGGCCGGACACGATCTCCGCCGTATTTCACACCGGCGGGACGACCGGCATGCCGAAACTCGCGCCCCACCGGCAGATCGGGATGCTCTACAATGGCTGGCTGGTGGACCGGCTGATCTACGATGAAACCTCGGTCGTGCTCTGCCCGATGCCGCTGTTTCACTGTTTCGGCGCCTATCCGATGTGGATCGCCTGCGTCGCCTCGGGCGCGCATATGGTGATGCCGACCCCGGCGGGGTATCGCGGCGACGGCGTGATGGACAATTTCTGGAAGCTGATCGAGCGCTGGCGGGTGACGTTTCTGACCACCGTGCCCACCGCCGCCGGCGCTCTGATGCAGCGCCCGGTGAATGCGGACGTGTCCTCGTTGGAATACGCGATCTGCGGCTCGGCCCCCCTGCCGCGAGAGCTGTTCCGCCAGTTCGAAGAATCGACCGGCGTCACCATTCTCGAAGGCTATGGCCAGACCGAGACGACCTGCCTGATCTCCTGCAACCCGATTGTGGGGGAGCGCAAACTCGGCTCGGTCGGATTGCCGATGCCCTACACCGATGTGCGCATCCTGCACATGGACCAGAACGGCGCGGTCTCAAAGGAATGCCCGACCGACGAGGTGGGCGAGATCTGCATCAAGAGCCCCGCCGTCTTTCCCGGCTATACCGACGCCGCGCGCAATGACAAGTTGTTCGTGGACGACGAGTGGCTGCGCACCGGCGATCTGGGCCGGTTGGATGTGGATGGCTATCTCTGGATCACCGGCCGCGCGAAGGACGTGATCATTCGCGGCGGGCATAATATCGATCCCGCGGTGATTGAGGAAGCGCTGGCCAAACATCCGGACGTCGCCGTGGTCGGCGCGATCGGTCAGCCGGACGCCTATTCGGGCGAGAAGCCCTGCGCGTATGTGGAGCTTTGCGCCGGCGCAGCCGTCACCGGAGAAGACCTGAAATCTTTCGCCGCCGAGCATATCGGCGAGCGCGCGGCCATCCCGACCTATGTGGAGATTCTGCCGGAAGTGCCGAAAACCGCCGTCGGAAAGATCTTCAAGCCCGCGCTGCGCAAAAGCGCCATCGCGCGGGTCTATGAGGCCGCGCTGGCCGAGGCGGGCGTCGACGCCACGGTGACGGTGGCGGAGGATTCCCGGCTTGGACTGGTCGCTGAGGTCGCCTCGATTTCAGGCGATCTGGACGAAGAGACCGTTGGCGAGGCCCTTGGCCCGTTCGCGCGGCCGTGGCGAAAACGCCCCTAGCACGCTCTAGGGCGCCAAGCTGGCGATATAGGCCGCGATGTCGTCCACCGCGCGAGCCGAGATATCGAGCTTGGGCATTGGCGGGTGCGGGTCGCTGATCCAGGCGCGCAACGCCTCCTCAGACCGGGTTGCGGCGACCGCCTGAAAGGTCGGCCCCACATCTCCGCCCGGCCCGTCCGGGCCGATCAGGTGACATTTCACGCACCAGCGCTCCGCCATCGCTTGTCCCCGCTCTGGGTCAGGGCTGGTCGGATCCTGCGCAAGCGCGGCGCCACCCGCCAGAGTTGCGGCGAGAACTGCGACTATGGCGGTTCGGGTCATCGGCTTACTCCGCAGGCGCTTCGAGGGGAACAAAGGGCTCGTCCACGGTCCATCCGCGAATAAGTTCAGGTATCTCATCCTCCGAGAACCCCGTCTGGGCGTCAGGCGTGGCGACGAACGCCGCGAGATCGGCGATCTCCTGCCCGGTCAGCTCCACCTGATAGCCGAATTCCGTGGCCTGCAGCTCCGCCATCGCTAGTGAGCCGCGCCACATGCGGGCGGAGAACCCGACCGGGTCGATGATTTCCGGCTCGACCACCGCGTCGAGCGGCGGCCCCGCCAGACCGCCGACCCCATTGATGGAGTGGCAGACGACGCAGCCTTTGAAGACGAACAATCCCCGGCCCTCGGCCGCATCGGGCGCGGGAACGGCGATCAGCGGACCGTCAGCCAGCGCGGCGGGCGGCGTGAGGGGCGCGAGGACCGCGCCGGAGAGAAGAAGGAGAGAAAAGAAGCGTGTCAGACGGGTCACGGGGCAACCTTCCTGCTGGGATTTGAGAGAGGAAGATTGGCCATATCCGAGAACCGTCGCATTGATCCACGTCAGGCGGGCGGCGTGTCGATATGGTGCGAAAGAAAGCTGGTCGGTGCCGCGTCAAAACGAAATGGAAGCGGCGCGTATGATCCGCGCCGCATCCCTGTCGCAGCATTAAGTTTCCATCGCCCGCAGCAGATCCTTTTCGATGCTGGATATATCGCTGTCGTGCGTCTCGGGGCTCCGGGAGTTCGCAGAACTCGCCAGAGCGGCGGATATGCCCTCTGGCCGGCCGTGCAGATCGAGCGCGCGCTCCAGCGCCATCAATTCGGTCGGCGTGTCGGCCAGCAGCCGCACCGAGTTTCTAAGCGCAATCGCGTCGCGAACCCGTTGTTCGGCCTGTATACGCCATGAGCTTTTCATCTCGTTCCTCCTTCAGATCATTCGATGAGATTTATCTAGGCGGCGCGCCGAAATCTGGATTGTGATTGCGCGCCAATTGCAGGGGATTTTCCGCCAACGCCCCTTAGCCGAATTCGCCACGGGGATGATGTTACGGCTAGTTGCGCCGCGCGCCGCCGTTCAGCTTCCCGGCCAGCATCAAGTTCAGCAATTTCAGACATTGCGGACAGGTGACGCGCTCAATCAACGCCGTCACATCTCCTTCGGGCAGTTTGACATTCGCCGCTCCGCAGAGCGGCTCCAATGCGACGCCGCCGACCTTCAGAAAGTGGATGGGCTGAGGTCGCGACGATTTACTGGTCATGATCCCGGTCCCTCCTTGCATCTCGCCACCATTTCTCTGCGCTGAGTGAGAAGGCGCATGTTCAGCGCCGCCAAATTCAAAGTCGCGCGTCCGGTCGCCGGCGTTCACTGTGCGACGGGGGGAACCGCCTACAGGACACGCACAAGTCAACTCGTGTCCGGCGCCCGGACGCGCTTCGCGGCTGGACGTCCCAACAATCCGCCGCGATGACAGGCAAAATGGGGCCGAACCGTAGCAATCTCTTGCTATCCGACGCCTCATTCTTGAGAATTCCCGCCAACTGTCAGCGAATAGCGGGACCCGAGGGAACGAATGCGCAAGCAACTCGAAACTCAAGCGACGGTTGAGCATGACCCAATATGGACGCGACAGCTGGCCGCCGAATTGAAGCAGCAGGGCGTTCCCATCCAAGGGCTGCTGGCCAAGGCCGGCATTCAGGCCAGAGTCCTGAACACCGAACGGGCGCGCATACGCTTCGCCAAATCCGCCGCGTTTTTTGAGGCGGCGTCGGAGGCGACGAACGACCCGCTTCTGGGGTTTCGCTTTGGTCAGACGCGCGACACCGAGGATGCGGGCATTTTGGGCTATGTCGGGCTCTCGTCAGCCACTCTTGGCGACGCCGCCAAGAACATGTGCCGTTACAGAAAAGTGGCAAATGAGGCGGTTGAGTTGCAGTTGCGCGATTTCGATGCGACGGGCCGCATGCGATGGTGGTTCCAGATCCCGGCGGCCGCGCCGATACGGCAGTTTCGCGAGTTCAGCGCCACCAACTATGTCCGCAGCATGCGTCAGTGTTCAGGGCGGAATCTGCGGCCCAAGTCGCTCTGCTTCATGCATCCCCGCAACTCTAGTATCGCCGAATTCGAGCGGTTCTTTGGTTGCCCGGTGACGTTCGGCGAGTCCAAAAACCAGCTGGTGTGGAAGCTGGAGGATCTGAAGACGCCGCTGCTGACCGCCAACAACCGGTTGCTCTCCGTGCTCCGCGGCTATTGCGAGGACACGCTCAGCCGCCGCAAAGAGACGCCGCCGACCCTGATCGAGCAGGTGGAGCGGCAAATCGCCGACCGGCTGGCCAAGGGAGAGGCGAAGCTGGAGACGGTGGCGAGCGAACTGGGCCTCAGTTCACGCACCTTGTCGCGGCGCCTGTCGGCGATGGAGACCAGCTTCAACACAATCCTCGACGAGCTCAGAAAGGCGCTCGCCACGCGGTATCTGAAGGAAAGCGGGCTGAATGTGACGGAGATCAGCTATCTGCTTGGATATACCGAAGTCAGCACCTTCGCCCACGCGTTCAAGCGCTGGACAGGCACGACGCCGGGCGCATTCCGCGCGGCCCATGAGCCGCCCGTGAAGGGGTAAGTGCGCGCACTGCGCTGGTGTTCCAAAAAAAACTGGGCGCTTGAAATTCTGGGACAAGGAATGGTGCCGCTGGACAGGATTGAACTGTCGGCCTCACCCTTACCAAGGGTGCGCTCTACCACTGAGCTACAGCGGCCCGCTGCGTGGAGGGGTAGATACAAGATCGCTGGCCGAATGCAAGCCCATTCCAAGCCTTCGCTGGACCCGGCCGCTTGGGTGCGTTATCCGCGAGACATGAGCGGGAAATCCAATTCAGACGGACGGGATAAGAAAGCGGCTCGGCTGGCCGAGGCGCTCCGCGCAAATCTGAAGCGGCGAAAGGGCCAGTCCCGGGCGCGGCGGGCGGCGGAGCGCGACGCTGCGGAGAACGCGCCCTCCGCTCCCGCCTCGGACGACGCGCCGACGCCCCGGCAAGACTAGGCGGCCGGGACCGACAGGCCGGAAAGCAACACCGCCGCGGCATCGCTCCACAATGGTTGAGATCCTTCGCCCAGCGGTCTACATCACGTCGGCTGACAGGCTAGGAGAGCATTCATGGACAGGATCGCGGTGCGGGGCGGAACGCCTCTCAGGGGCGAGATCGCGATCAGCGGCGCGAAAAACGCCTGCCTGACGCTGATGCCCGCCGCGCTATTGACCGATGAGCCGCTGACGCTGACCAACGCGCCGCGCCTCGCGGACATCCTGACCATGGCGGAGCTGCTGGAATCGCTCGGTTGCGAAGTGGCGCCGCTGCAGAACCGGCGCATTTTGGCGATCGGAACCGAAAAGATCTCAAACCTCACTGCCCATTACGACATCGTGCGCAAGATGCGCGCCTCGATCCTGGTGCTGGGTCCGATGCTGGCCCGCGCAGGCGACGCCACGGTCTCGCTGCCGGGGGGCTGCGCCATCGGCGCGCGGCCGGTCGATTTGCATCTGAAAGCGCTGGAGGCGATGGGCGCCGAGTTGGAGCTGGTCGACGGCTATGTCCATGCGACGGCCCCGAATGGCCTTCATGGCGCGGTGATCGACTTTCCCTTCGCGTCGGTGGGCGCAACCGAGAACGCGCTGATGGCGGCGACGCTGGCCAAGGGCGAGACGGTGATCAACAACGCCGCGCGCGAACCCGAGATCGTGGATCTCGCCGTTTGTCTGACCGGCATGGGCGCGAAGATCGAGGGCGCAGGCACCCAAACGATCCGCATCCAGGGCGTCTCCAGCCTTCACGGGGCGACCCATCGCGTGGTCTCTGACCGGATTGAGGCCGGCACCTATATGATCGCGGCCGCCATCACCAATGGCGATATCGTGCTGACCGGCATAACGCGGGATCTTGTCGGCTCTTTCGCCGACAAGCTCGAAGAGGCCGGCGTGCTCGTCGAGAATGTGGAGAACGGCGTTCGGGTGCGGCGCGCGGGCGAGCATCTGAAACCGGTCCATGTCGAAACCGAGCCCTTTCCCGGTTTCCCAACCGATCTGCAGGCGCAGATGATGGCGCTGCTGACGCAGGCCGACGGCGAAAGCGTGATCGAAGAGAAGATCTTTGAGAACCGTTTCATGCACGTGCCGGAGCTTTCTCGCATGGGCGCGCGCGTCGACGTGCAGGGCGGCGCCGCCACCGTGCATGGACCGGATCACCTGACGGGGGCGCCGGTGATGGCGACGGATCTGCGCGCGTCGGTCTCGCTTGTGCTTGCGGGGCTGGCGGCGGAGGGTGAAACGATTGTGAACCGGGTCTATCATCTGGACCGCGGCTATGAACGGGTGGAGGAGAAACTCTCCGCCTGTGGCGCTGACATTAAAAGGCTGAGCTGAACAAGCCCGGCGCGAAGGAGCGAATGATGGTCGAAGACGCGCGTTTCGAGGACGCGGCCAAGCCGATCCGGCTGATGGCGCAATCGGTTGAGGATCTGACGGTCCTTTCCGCCTTGCTGCAGGACTCGGTCGGGAAAGCCAGCGATTTCGCCTATCTGGCGAAAAGCCGCCGATTTGTCTTTGTCGTCAACCGGTATCGGTGGGAGCAGGAGAACGCCGACGGAAGCCCGGGCGAACGGGTGCAGGCGGGCGTGACGATCGAAAACGCCCTCAAAGTGCGCTCGCGCGGCGTGACCAACGGATCGGATGAGCCGGTCAATATCCTCGATCTCGCCTGGGCGGCGGGCGAGGATGGCACGGGCTCGCTGCATATCCTCTGCGCCGGCGGCGCCGAATTCGCCATCGAGGCCGAGGCGCTGGAGGTCAAACTCTCGGACGTCACCAAACCCTGGGCCGCCTCCACGCGCCCACGACATCCCGGCGCCTGACCAAGCGCTTCCCATCACCGCCTCCGCCCGTCAGGAAAGGGCGTGCGAGGCGGCGATTTCAATCGATCCCCTCCTGATCTCAAGGGTTCCCATCATGCCCGCCCTGCTCAACGCTAGTGATTCCGATTTCGACCCGCGGTTTGACGCGCTTCTCACCATGAAGCGTGAAAACAGTCCCGATGTGGACGCCGCCGCGGCCGAAATCATCGCGGATGTGCAGGCGCGCGGCGACGCCGCGGTGATCGAGTTGACGGAGAAATTTGACCGCCTCGCTGTGACTGCCGAGAGCATGGCGTTCTCGGACACAGAGATCGACGCGGTTATCGCCATGGTCCCCGCCGAAGAGCGTGCGGCGCTGGAGCTCGCCGCCCGGCGCATCCGCGCCTATCACGAACGCCAGAAGCCTGAGGACGCGCGCTGGACCGACGAAGAGGGCGTGGAGCTGGGCTGGCGCTGGACGCCTGTGGACGCCGCCGGACTTTATGTGCCGGGCGGCAAGGCGTCATACCCCTCGTCCGTGCTGATGAACGCGATCCCGGCGCAAGTCGCAGGCGTGAAGCGGCTGATCATGTGCGCGCCCACCCCAAATGGCGACGTTAACCCGTTGGTGCTGCTGGCCGCGCGGCTCTCGGGCGTGGAGACTGTCTATTCCATCGGCGGCGCACAGGCGATCGCGGCCATGGCCTACGGGACGGAGACGATCCAGCCGGTCGACAAGATCACCGGTCCCGGCAACGCCTATGTCGCCGCCGCGAAACGGCGCGTCTTCGGGCAGGTCGGCATCGACATGATCGCAGGCCCGTCGGAGATTTTGGTGATCGCCGACTCCTCGGCCGATCCGGACTGGGTGGCCGTCGATCTGATGAGCCAGGCCGAGCATGACCAGTCCGCGCAATCGATCCTGATCACCGACGACGCGGATTTCGCTGAGGACGTCCGGCGCGCGGTTGATCGGTTGCTGCAACGGCTGCAGCGCGCGGAAATCGCGGGCGAAAGCTGGCGCGAGAACGGCGCGCTGATTGTGGCGCGGGACATGGACCACGCGACGGCGCTGACCAATCGCATCGCGCCCGAGCATCTGGAGCTTTGCGTCGCCGACCCGGATGCGCTGATCCCGGAGATCCGGCACGCGGGCGCGATCTTTCTTGGCCAGCATACGCCGGAAGCGGTCGGCGACTATGTCGGCGGGCCTAACCATGTGCTGCCGACGGCGCGTTCGGCGCGGTTCTCCTCTGGTCTGGGCGTGCTGGATTTCATGAAGCGCACGACGCTGCTGCGCGCCTCCGCCGAGGGGCTGGCGTCCATCGGCCCGGCGGCGGAGACCTTGGCGGCGTCGGAAAGCCTGGAGGCGCATGGCCTCAGCGTGCGCAGGCGTCTCGACAGCCCGGAGAGCGGATCATGAGCGCAGATCGAACCCGCCTGGTGAAGGTCGTGATCGACTCTGATGCGCCCCCCGCGACGCCGGAGCTGGATCAGGAACAGCGCGTCGCGGTCTTTGAACTGGTCGAGGAGCATCAATTCGATGTCGCAGGCGCCGCGGGGGACATGGTGCTTCATCTGAAACGGGGCGCCGACGCGTTCGAGTTTTCGGTCGCCGCGCCCGGCGAGTCCGAACCGTCGGCCAGTTTCTCTATGGCGCTGGGCGCGTTCGACTCGTTGATCCGCGACTACCATGCGATTTGCGCCGCCTATTTCGACGCCGTGCGAGGGCTGCCGGTTAACCGCATCGAGGCGCTCGATGAAGGCCGCCGGGCGATCCACGCCGCCGCAGGCGAAAAACTGGTTGAGGAGCTCGCCCCTTTCGCCGCGCTGGACGCCGCGACCGGGCGCCGGCTGTTTTCCTTGATCGCCACAACCTCCTAATGCGCCTAAGACCGGTCAATCGCGCGACGGCCCCTTGCATTTCCCCGCCAGAGAAGCGATGTTCCGCGCCGTCGCCGTCCGGACTCGCCGGACGGCGGTTGTTTTCGCCTATTCTGGAGACGGCATGGCCAAGGAAGAGACCCTCGAATTCCCCGGTGTCGTGACCGAGCTTCTGCCCAACGCGACTTTCCGGGTGAAGCTTGAGAACGGCCATGAGATCATCGCCCACACGGCGGGCAAGATGCGCAAGAACCGCATTCGCGTTCTGGCGGGCGACAAGGTGCAGGTCGAGATGACGCCCTATGACCTGACCAAGGGCCGCATCACCTATCGTTTCAAGTAAGGTTCCGGCGCGGATGCGCCCAAACCAAAAACAACCGCCGATGCGCCTGATCCTCGGCTCCGCCTCGCCCCGGCGGCTGGACCTGCTCGCGCAGATCGGCGTGACTCCGGATGCGGTGAGCCCGGCCGAGATCGACGAGACTCCGTTGAAGGACGAAACGCCGCGCGCCTACGCCGAGCGTCTGGCGCTGGAAAAGGCCGAGGCCATCGCGGCCCGGCCGGAGGCCGCCGACGCGCTGGTTCTGACCGCCGACACCGTGGTCTCGTTGGGGCGACGCATTCTGGGAAAGCCACGGGACGCGGCGGAAGCCTCCCGCTTTCTGCTTCTCCTTTCGGGCCGCCGCCATCGCGTGACGACCGGCGTGGCGCTGAAATCGGCGGAACGGCTCTGGACGCGGTGGGTCGAGACCGTGGTGCGCTTCAAGCGCCTCTCGGACGCGGAGATCGCCGCCTATCTCGACTCCTACGAATGGCGCGGCAAGGCCGGCGGCTACGCCATCCAGGGCCGCGCGGCGGCGTTCGTTCCCGCAATCAACGGGAGTTATTCCAACGTGGTCGGCCTGCCGCTTGCCGAAGTCGCTGGATTGCTCCGCGGCGCGGGCTATGGGGTTTCGGCATGAGGGGGCGTGTGGTCTTGCTGGATGAGCGCAACGACCGCCGGATCGCCGCGCTGATCGCGGATGGCCGTTTGGATGATCTGCTGATCGACCCGCCCGCAAATGACGCCACACCCCGTCCCGGCGCGATCTACGCGATCAAGGTCGAGCGTACGATTCCTAATTTGGGCGCGGCTTTCGCCAACCTCAATGGCGTTTCCGGCTATCTAAAAGACGCGAAGGGTCTGAAACCGGGAGACGCCGCTCTGGCGCAGGTCACGGCCCATGCCGAGCCGGGAAAGGCCCCTCCCCTCACCCGCCGTCTGACCCTGAAAAGCCGATACGCGCTGCTGACCCCTGACGCGCCGGGGATCAATGTCGCGCGGTCAGTCCGCGACAGCGACGAAAAGGCCCGACTCCGCGCGATCGCCGAAGACGCTCTGGAGGAGGCCGTCCTTCCGCCGGACGCACGTATCGGCGTCGTGTTGCGCTCCGCCGCCGCTGAAGTCGAGCCGGATGCGGTGATGGATGACATTCTGGAGCTTGCAGTGGCGTTCTCAGGTCTCGACGCCTCACGGCAAGGATTGGTGAGACCTGCCGCTGATGCGTGGTCGGAGGCATGGCGCGAATGGAACGATCCTGAACCAGATCAGGTTCTGCGCAGCGATGATGATCCGGGATTGTTCGATCATTACGGCGTCTGGGATCAGGTCGAGCGCCTGAAATCGCCGCGCGCCGATCTGAAGGGCGGCGCCTGGATGAGCGTGGAGCCGACCCGCGCCATGGTCACGGTCGACGTCAACACCGGTGAGGATTTCGGCAAAGGCGCCGCGCTGAAGGCCAATCTCGCCGCCGCCGCCGAACTTCCCCGCCAGTTGCGCCTGCGCGGGCTTGGCGGGATCGTCACGGTGGACTTCGCCCCCGCCTCGAAACGCGAGCGTCCGCAGATCGAGGCGGCGTTGAGGCGCGCGCTGGCGGCCGATCCGGTGCAGACGGATATTGCGGGATGGACGCCGCTCGGGCAGCTTCAGTTGCAGCGGAAGCGCGAGCGCCGCCCGTTGACCGAGCTTCTGGAGGGGTTATGAGCAAGACTTGCCCGATCTGCGACGCCGCGAGCGTTCAGCGCTATCGTCCGTTCTGCTCGAAGCGTTGCGCCGATGTGGATCTAGGCCGCTGGATGAGCGGCCGATATGCGATTCCGACCGCTGAAGACGACTTGCCGGACGACGATGCGCTGGCCGCGGCCGACCGGCATCCGCCGCCTGAATGACGCTCTGCGCTCTAAGCCATTTCGAGGCTGGACAGCCTCGCCGCCATCGCCTAGAACGGCCTCCGCTTCAGCGCGCATTTTCGCCGCGCCCGGCGCCCAGGTAGCTCAGTTGGTAGAGCAGCGGACTGAAAATCCGCGTGTCGGTGGTTCGAATCCGCCCCTGGGCACCACATTCCCATCCAGAGAAACGCGATGACGTCCTCTAAGCTCTTTGACATCGGGCTGTTGCGAATGACGTCTTTTGAAAACTCCTGAGAACTTCTCAGTATTTCCGGTCAAAAGAATTGCGTAAGGGGTGCGATGCCCCAAATGTATCCAGCTGGCGTTTCAAGCCGCTTAGGATACACGCACGCTCTTCCGACGTAGTCCCGTCAGCTGGTCTGCTCGCCGACGCTGTCCGCCTGTTCCGGCCTCGCGTGCGTGGCCCAGCAGTCGTCCTTGCTCGGCTTCGGAAGCTCATCCCGCTGGATATGTCGGTGAATATGCGCCTTGGCGATGAAATGCGCCGTCACCGGCGCCGTCAGAAACAGGAAAATCGTGATCAGAAGCTCATGAAACGTCGCCACGCCATCCAGCAGCCAGGACTGCGACAGCGACGCCAGCAGCACACCACCCACGCCCAGCGTCGTCGCCTTGGTCGGCGCATGCAGCCGGGTCATCAACTCCGGCAGTTTGACCATCCCATACGACCCGACCAACGCGAAAACGCCGCTGACGATCAAAAAGAAGGAAACGATCAGTTCTGCGATAAAACTCATGACCGCCTCACTCGATGATATTGCCAAGCAGCACGAAGCGCGTATAGGCGACGGTCGAGATGAATCCGAGCATCGCGAAGATCATCGACGCCTCGAAATAAACGACTGAGTGATAATGCATTCCGAAGAGCACCAGCAGCGCGATGCAATTGATCACCATCGTGTCCAGAGCCAGCACACGGTCGCCCACACGCTCTGACCGCGCCAGATGCCAAAGGTTGAACAGCAACGCCAGACCGAAACAGGCGGAGGCGAAGACCAAGGCTACATAGATCATTCGAATATCTCCTTCAGTCGGCGCTCATAGTCCTGTTTGATCTGATCACGCACCGCGTCCGGGTCGGGCGCGTCGAGGCAGTGGACCAGCAGGCTATGCCCCTCGTTCGACATATCCGCCGACAGGGTGCCCGGCGTCATCGTGATCGTCCCGGCCAGCGCGGTGATAGCCTCCGGCGTTTTCAGGTCCAGCGGGATTTCGACCCAGGCCGGCTGCATTTCTTCGTTTTTCTTAAAGATGATGATCTTGGCCACCACGATATTGGCGACCACGATATCGCGCAGCACGATGATCGCGTACTCAATGATCATCGGCGCGTTGCGGAGTTTAGGCCGGTCAGGCCAATAGGGCGCGGTCGCGATCGGGATCGCCAGCCCCAGAATGAGGCCGAACACCAACGCGTTCAGCGTCAGCGTATTGCTCATCATGATCCAGACCACGGTCAGAACGACCGTCAACCACGGATGGGGCATGATCTTGCGTCGCATATGCAGCATCTGTCGCATCGCAGCCCTCCTATCGTTCGCCGAGAACGGCCTCGATATATGCGTCCGGCGCGTAGAGTTGCGCCGCCGTCGCCTGCAGATAGTCTCCCACCGGCCCCGCCAGCACGGTGATAATCACGATCACCGCCATGACGCCAAGAACCGCGGTGAGCGCCCATGCAGACTCAGTGGCTCCCGTGGGAACGCCAGGCGCGGTCGCTTCCGACGCGTCGTCGGGCCGGCGCCAGAATACCATACTGCCCGCTCGCGCGAAGCCGAGGATCATCAGGAAGGACCCGATCAGGATCACCGCCCAGATCAGCCCGTTGATCGGATGGGCCCCCGTCGCCTCCATCACCAGAAGCTTGCCGATGAAGCCCGATAGCGGCGGCATGCCGGCGAGCGCGATCGCCGCTACAAAAAACAGCGACGCCAGCAACCCGTTGTGCTTCATGCGCGGGCCGGGGATCAGCGCGCCGCCTGCGCCCCGCCGCTCGATCACCAGATCCGCCACCAGGAACATCGCCGCCGTCGCGAATGTCGAGTGGATCATGTAATAGAGCGCCGCGGTCGTCGCCTCAGGCGTCGCCATCGACACCGCGATTAGCAGCGTCCCCATAGAGCCGATGGCGCCGAAGGCGACCATGCGCATCATGTGACTGGCGCCCAGAGTCCCCGCCGCGCCGATCGCCAGCGTCAACAGCGCCGCAGGCGGCAGCAGCGCGTCGACCAGTCCGGCCACTTCTGGCGAATTGGGCGCGAAGACCAGTGTGTGCATCCGCAGGATAGAATAGGCGCCGACCTTGGTCATGATCGCAAACAGCGCCGCCACAGGCGCCGGCGCATTGGCGTAGCTGTCGGGCAGCCAGAAATGCAGCGGCAGCAACGCGGCCTTCACCGCGAACACCATCAGCAGCAACACGCCGCCGACTTTGATCAGCGCCGCGTCGCCCGGCGGCAACTCAGCGACCCGCACCGCCAGATCGGCCATATTGAGCGTTCCGGTGACTGCATAGATCGTGCCGAGCGCAAACAGGAACAGCGTGGAGCCGAGCAGATTATAGACCACATACTGAAAGCCCGCCCGAAGCCGCGCCGCGCCGCCGCCATGTATCATCAACCCGTAGGAGGCGATCAGCAACACTTCGAAAAAGACGAAGAGATTGAAGGCGTCGCCGGTCAGGAAGGCGCCGCAAACGCCCATAAGCTGGAAGTGAAACAGCGGATGAAAATGCCGTCCACGCGCGTCCCAGCGCGATCCGATGGCGTAGAGCACGACCGCAAGCCCCAACACCGAGGTCAATGTCACCATCAGCGCGGACAGCCGGTCCAGAACCAGCACAATGCCGAAGGGCGCCGGCCAGTTGCCGAGCTCGTAGACCTGAACCTCGCCGCCGCTCGTCTGCACCAGCAGCATGACCGAGATCACCACCAGCGCCGCGCTTCCTGCGACAGACAGCACCCGCTGGATGTCCAGGTGATAGCGGAGCGCCAGAATCAGGAGCGGCGCGAGGGTCGCCGGAAGGACGACCGGCGCGATGAGCAGATGATTCATGCCGTCCCGTCCTTCGCTTCCGCCGCATTCGCGCCAGCGGTTTCAGCGTCATTCGTGTCGGCCCTATCCGTGTCGGAGGAGAGATAGGCGCTGAGGGCGATCATCACCACGACCGCCGTCATGCCGAAAGAGATGACGATCGCCGTCAGCACGAGCGCCTGCGGCAGCGGGTCGGTGTACGCCGTGGCGTCGCTCAGCACCGGCGGCAGATTCACCGCCAGACGCCCCGTGGCGAACAGAAAGACATTGACCGCGTAAGACATCAGCGAGACGCCCACGATCACAGGAAACGTGCGCATCCGAAGGACCAGATAGACCCCCGCGGCCGTCAGCGCTCCGATCGAACTGGCGACGAGAAACTCCATATCAGTCGGTCCTCTCGTGCAGATCGTCGCGGGCCGGATTGATGTCCATCGCGTATTCGCTCACCGCGACGCCCGGTTTCCACGCGAAGCGCGCTATGCTTTCCAACGCCAGCATCACCGCGCCGAGCACCGTCAGGAACACGCCCAGATCAAACGCGATCGCGGTCGCCAACTCGAACTTGCTCAGCGGAGGAAGCGTCACATATCCGAAGGCGCTGGTCAGGAACGGCCGATCCGCCATCCAGGCGCCGATGCCCGTGGCCGACGCGATCAGCACCCCTGCGCCGATGATCGCATGATAATGCGCGCGCTGGCGCTCCGCCGCCCAACCGAACCCGCTCGCCATATACTGCATCACCACCGCGATGGCGGCGATCAGCCCGGCGATGAAGCCGCCTCCGGGCTCGTTATGGCCGCGCAGGAAGATATAGGTCGCCACCGCCAGCGCGATCGGCATCATCACCCGCGTCGCGACGACCATCATCATCGGATGGGTGTCGCCCGCCTTCGGCTGTTCCGGAACCCAGTTCAGGAGCTTCGCGCGCGTATTGCTCGAAAGCACCGACTCGGTCACCGCATAGATGACCAGCGCGGCGATGCCGAGCACGATGATCTCTCCGAACGTGTCGTAACCGCGGAAGTCCACCAGGATCACGTTGACCACATTGGTTCCGCCGCCGCCTTTATAGGAGTTGGCCAGATGGTAACCTGAAATGGACGCGGCGGAAAAGTCGCGGGTCATCAGCGCATAGACCAACCCGCAGACGCCCAGACCAGCGACGCCAGCGATCACTGCGTCCCGCGCCCGACGCGGCGTGGAGCTTTCGATCGGCGTCGATTTCGGCATGAAGTTCAGCGCCAGCAAGAGCAGCAGCACGGTCACAACCTCGACCGAGATCTGCGTCAGCGCCAGATCGGGGGCGGAGAAGTAATTGAAGCCGATCGAAATGATCAGCCCGACCACACCCATCATGATCAGCGCGACGAGCCTCTGCCGGTGATAGATGACCAGCGCGCCGGTCGACACCATCAACAGCACCCACGCTACCAGCGGCAGCGTCGCCAGCGGCATTGTCTCGCGGGTTCCCGCGACATGCGGCGCGGAGAAGAAGGCGTAAAGCGCGACCGCCGACACGACCGCGGTGAAAATGGCCGCGTACCGCGTCAGAGATCCGTCGTGAAGCGTCGCGGTCAGGACGCGGCACATCGCGGCCAGCCGCTCGACCAGCACATCGAAAATGGCCTTGGCGAAGGGCACACCCGCCGCGATCCAGCGCTGCTCCAACTTACCATGCGCGCGCAACGCCAGGACGCCCCCGACCACCGCAATGATCGACATGAACAGCGCAGGCGTGATCCCGTGCCACAGTTTCAGCGAGTAATAGGGCAACTCGCCATCCCCACCGATCACCGCGGCGGCGGTCACCGCCACGATCGGCCCGACGATGGTCTTCGGGAACAGCCCGATCAGCACGACCAACAGCGCCAGAAACGCGGGCGCAATCCACATCCCGAACGGCGGATCATGCGGGCGCGACGGATAGTCGCTGCGCACCGGCCCCAGGAACACATGGGCGACATAGCGCAGCGAATAGGCCACCGACATCAACGCGCCGAACGTCGCCAGCAGCGGCACGAGAATCGGAATCCCCGCCCAATAGGTGTGCGCCGCCTCCTCCAGCATCATCTCTTTCGACAGGAAGCCGTTCAGCGGCGGAATGCCCGCCATGGAAACGCCAGTGATCGCCGCGATGACGAAGGTGATCGGCATCAGCGTCCTGAGCCCGCCCAGCCGCTTGGCGTCACGCGTATGCGCCTCATGGTCGACGATCCCGGCGGTCATGAAGAGCGCGGCCTTGAACGTGGCGTGATTGATGATGTGAAACACCGCCACGACGGCGGCGATCTTGGTCCCGAAGCCCAGCAGCATGGTGATCAGACCAAGATGGCTGACGGTGGAAAACGCCAGCAGCGCCTTCAGATCATCCTTAAACAACGCCACCGAAGCGCCGACCAGCATGGTCACCAGACCCGTCGTGCCGACGATATAGAACCAGGCGTCGGTACCCGCCAATACCGGCCACAGCCGCGCCATAAGGAACAGCCCGGCCTTCACCATCGTCGCCGAGTGCAGATAGGCGGACACCGGCGTCGGCGCGGCCATCGCATGCGGCAACCAGAAATGCAGCGGAAACTGCGCCGATTTCGCGAAACACCCGGCCAGGATCAGCAAAAGCGCCGCCAGATAGTGCGGCGACGCCTGGATCGCATCTTTGTGCTTCAGGATCTCGGAAATGTCATAACTGCCTGCGATATCACCCAGGATCAGCATGCCCGCGATCATCGCCAGCCCGCCCGCGCCGGTCACCGCCAGCGCCATCCGCGCGCCCTGGCGCCCCTCCGGCAGGTGGTTCCAATACCCGATCAGCAGGAAGGACGACAACGACGTCAGCTCCCAAAACACCAGCAGCAGCAGGATATTGTCCGACAACACGATCCCCACCATCGCGCCCTGAAACAGCAGCAGATAGGTGTAGAATTGGCCCATCGGATCTTCGCGCGTCAGATAGAACCGCGCGTAGATTATGATCAGCAGCCCGATGCCGAGGATCAGCCCTGCGAATAACAGGCCCAGCCCGTCGAGGAAGAAATTGGCGTTCAGCCCGACGATCGGCATCCAGTCGATCCGGGCGTGGAGCACCTCGCCGCGCATCACCGCCGGCGCGTTCGCCAGCAATCCGAGCAGCGCCAAAAGCGTGACCGACCCGGTCGCAGCCGCGCAGATGTTCGCCCCGCCCGGATCATCAGTCCGGGAAGCAGCGCGCCCAAAAATGGAAGACTTGCAATCAGAAATAGCGACATTCGCCGTCCCGTTTTAGCGCTTCCCTAAAGCGCGTATTCTTTTCTTGGGCGAGCTTCTTTCGCTCGCGTACCATTGGCGCGCGGCGCCCCTCCAATCTCCACTCTAAACATCGCTCGCCCGAAAAACCAAGTGCGTTTCCGCCGCGCCCCAAGCGGGTCTCACGCAGGCGCCGACCGGCGCCTAACTCGGTTCGAACATTGACGTGGTCCAAAGAAGCCGGGCTGAGACTATCGAAATGCTGACATCGACCGACGCCTGTCACGCCGCACTGTCAATGCTTGTCGTTGGGAGGACGCCGTTGCCCTGAGTATTGCCGAGGCCGGTTTCGGGCGCGCGAGCATGAACGCGCTGGGACGGACACAGGGTGGTGTCCGCTGTGCAATCGTCTCGGAACGACGACGATCAGCGAGCCCGACCCGTCGGCCACCAGCGCCAAGTAATTCGAGAAGCGTCAGGCTGCGAGATCGAATTCGCTCCGAGCGCCCTGACACAACCCACCGGCGCTCGGAGTTAACAGTTGGCCGCGCTACGCAGGGCGGCTGCGCTTATGGGCGCAAGATCACTTCATCTCGCTGATCACCGCCAAAGCGCCGTCCTTGACGCCGAAGAGCGCATAGGCGCCGGGCACATCGCCATTCTCATCGAACTCATGGTCGCCGGCCGCGCCCTTGTAGTCGATGTCCTGACCGGCCGCGATGGCGGCCTTCGCCTTCGCCCATTCGCCCGGCAGGATCGGCTCGCCCGGCGCGGAGGCGACCTCGCGCAACGCCGCCGAGACGCCCGCCTTGTCGCCGCCCGCCTTCTCGATGGCGAGCGCCAGCAAGAAGGCCGCGTCATAAGAGGTGGTGACGAAGATGGCGTCTTTGTCGCCGCCCGCGTCGGTGAAGGCGGCGTTGAACGCCTCCAACCCTTCGGATTCAGATCCGACAGGCGAGGAGGCGACGAAGGTGGTCAGATTCTCTTCGCCCAGCGCGTCGATCGGCGCGTTCGATTTCATGCCGTCGCCGCCGACGAATTTCTCGAAAAACCCGTTCTCCAGCGCCTCGCGCAGAATGGTCAGGCCGGCGCCGTCGCCATAGTCGAAGATCGCCAGCGTATCGGCGCCGGACTTGGCGAGGTTGGCGAGCTCGGCGCGATAGGAGGCCTTGCCCTCTTCATGCGCCTCGAACGCGGCCAGCGCGCCACCATTGGCTTCCCATTCGGCCTTGAACGCCTCGGCGAGACCCTTGCCGTAATCGTTGTTGAGATAGGTGGCCGCGATTTTGTCGTAACCTTGCGCCTTCAGCGTCCGGGCCAGCGCCGCGCCCTGATAGGCGTCGGAAGGCACGGTGCGGAACACGGTGTCCTTGTCATCCAGCGCGGTCACCGCAGGCGAAGTGGCGGATGGCGAGACAAGCGCAATGCCCGCGGGAATGGTCACGGTGTTCGCCGCCGCCAGCGTGGCGCCCGAGCAGTGTGGGCCGGCCATCGCGACGACGCCATCGACATTCACCGCTTTGGTGGCGGCGTCGCCGCCGCCCTGCGGATTGCAGGCGCTGTCGCCCACCACGCCGACCAGCGTGCCGCCGTCCAGAATGCCGCCGCCTTCGTTGACCTGTTGAATCGCCAGTTTCTGCGCGTCGATCATCGATGGCGCCATCGCGGCGATTGGGCCGGAGATGCCGCCCACCAAGCCGATTTTCACGTCTTCCGCCAAGGCGGGCGCGGTCAGCGCGGTCGCGCCCAGAAGCGCCCCAAGAAATACAGTTTTGCAAATGGCCATGATCACTCTCCCTAATTCAGGCGACTCCGACGCGTCGCTCTCGAGACGTAGAATAGACGGCTTTGCCGCCTGCGCCAGCCCAAACGCAAGTTCCGCTCGCCGCGCGAAACTCAGTCGCGACCCGATCGTTCGGGCAGCAGCCCTTCCGGTCGGAACCGCAAGACGATCTGCAGCATCAGGCCGATCAGGAAGATGCGGATATATTTGGCCTTGATTGCGTATTCGGTGGGCAACTGGTCGGTCGCGATCTCGCTGAGCGACCAGATCAGCCAGATCACCACCGCCCCCAGGATCGCGCCCTTGTTGTTCCCGGAACCGCCCAAGATCAGCATGATCCAGATCAGGAACGTGGCGATCATCGGATCGATCGCATCGGGCGTGATCGAGCGATTGAAATGGGTGAACAGCGCCCCGCCCAGCCCCATCAGCGCCGCGCCGAAAATGAACGCCTCCAACCGGCGATAAGCGACATCTTTGCCCATCGCCTGCGCGGCTTTCTCATTATCGCGAATGGCGCGCATCATCCGGCCCCAGGGCGCCTTCATCTGGCGCTCGACCAGCAGGTAGGCGACAAACAGGCAGGCGAAGACGATGCCCAGATAGACCAGCAGCGACGTCGTATAGGCCAGATCCCCGCCCGGCCTCGGCAGATTGGCGATACCGCTCGCCGAATTCGTCAGCCAGTCTTCGGACTTGATCACCAGCCGGATGATCTCGGCCACGCCGATAGTGGCGATGGCCAGATAATCCGAGCGCAGGCGCAGACAGATCTTGCCGATCGGCCAGGCGATCAGCGCCGCGGCGACCATGGCGCCGATGCAGCCCACCGCGACAGGCATGTCGAACCCGCCGATCCGCCCTTCCGCCGGCGCGGAGGTTAGGATCGCCGAGGCGTAGGCGCCAACCGCGAAAAACCCCGCCACGCCGACATTAAAGAGACCCGCAAAGCCCCACTGGATATTCAAGCCCAACGCCAGCAACGCATAGATGCCGATGAAGACGAAGAGGAAGACGCCGTAATTGAAGAGGCCGATCAACTCCATCAGAGCACCTTGCCTTTCAGGATGCCGGTGGGCCGGATCGCCAGCGTCAGAAGCAGGATAATGAACGCGAGGGCCGCTTTGTATTCAGGCGGCATGAAGAGCACCGACATCTCTTCGGCGAGGCCGATCAGCAGCCCGCCCAGAACCGCGCCTTCCACCCGGCCGACGCCCCCCAGAATGGCGGCGGCGAAGACCGGCAGCAGGATATGCCAGCCCATCATAGATTTGAGTTCGGTGTTGAGGCCCAGAAAGAACCCGGCGGCGGCCACAAGCGCCCCGGTGATGCCCCAGGTCAGCGCCGTCACCATCCGCACGTCGACGCCAGAGAGCCGCGCCAGAGTCGGGTTGTCAGACATCGCCCGCATCGCCTTGCCCCATTTGGTGCGGGACAGGAACACCTGCAGGCTCAGCACCAGCACGATCAGCGCGAGCACGGTGTAGATCTCCCGATCCTTCAGGCGGATGCCGAGATAGGACTCGGGCCGAGTGATGCCGCGTTCATAAAGCTCAGGATCGACGCCCCAGATCACCTGCACCACCGAGCGGATCATCAGCGCGACGCCCAGCGAGGCCATCACGGTCATGATCTTGGGCTGCGGTCTGAGATATTCGTAGAACACGCGATCGATGCCTATGGCGACGCCTGCGCCCGCCAGCATCGCGACGGGCAGAGCCAGAAGCGGATCGACGCCAAGGCTCCAGACCACGGCGGCGGCGACAAAGGCCCCGAATGTCGCCATGTCGCCATGGGCCAGATGCGCGAACCGCATCACCCCGAAAATCAGCGTCACGCCGATGGCGCCGAGGGCGTAGATCGAGCCGATGACCAGACCCGGGACGATGTGAAAATTGATGAAGGAAAGAAGGTCCATGTCCGTGCGCCCCTACCCGCCCAGAAACATCTGCGCGACCTCTCGGTCGTTCAGAAGGTCCTGGCCGGTCCCCTCATGCCGGTTGCGTCCGGTGGCCAGCACATAGCCGCGATCGCAAAACGCCAGCGCCTGTTTGGCGTGCTGCTCGACCAGCAGCGCGGCCACGCCCGCATCGCGCACATCGCGGATGATCTGGAAGATCTGCTCCATGTATTTCGGGCTGAGGCCCGCGGTCGGCTCATCCAACAACAAAAGCTGCGGGTTGAGCATCAGCGCCCGGCCGACCGCCACCATCTGCCGCTGGCCGCCGGACAGCGCGCCCGCCGCCGTGCGCCGCTTGGCCTTGAGGTCCGGGAAAAGCTCATAGACCTTGTCGAACGCGGCCTGTCGCCCCTCTTTGCGCAGAAACGCGCCCATTTCGAGGTTTTCGTGCACCGTCATCTCTCGGAACACGTTGTCGACCTGCGGCACGTAGCCGACCCCATTCTGCACGATCTTGTTGGGCGACCAGCCAGTGATCGGCTTGCCGTCGAACCAGATATGGCCACGCCGTATCTTTAAAAGGCCGAATACCGCTTTCATGGCGGTGGACTTGCCGGCGCCGTTCGGGCCGACGATCACCACGATCTCATTCTTGTGCACGACGAGATCGAGTTCATGGATGATGTCGGCGTCGCCGTAACCGCCCGTCACGTTCTCGACGGTCAGCAGCGGCGCGTCGAGCGCAGGAGTCGCGTCAAGCGTTTCGGGGGTCATGCGGCGCGTTCGCCCAGATAGGCTTCCAGAACCCGCGCATCCGATCTGACGGTCTGGAAATCGCCCTCGATCAGCACTTTGCCTTCGGCCATACAAACCACCGGGTCACAGAGCTTTTCGATCATCTCCATGTCATGCTCGATCAGAATGAAGGTGTATCCGCGTTCCCTGTTCAGACGCTGAATCTTTTCTTCGACATCGCGCAGCAAGGTGCGGTTCACGCCGGCGGCGGGTTCATCCAGCAGCACCAGCTTGGCGTCCGTCATCATGGTCCGGCCCAGCTCCAGCAGTTTTTTCTGCCCGCCGGAAAGCTCACCCGCCCGCTGGTCGGCGACATGGCTGAGATTGAGGAAATCCAGCACGTCGTCCGCCTTTTCGCGCACGGCGCGCTCGGTTTGCTTCACCGCGCCCCAGCGTAGCCAGTTGGCGATCAGCGACTCTCCGGGCTGGTCGGGCGCGACCATCATCAGGTTCTCGCGCGCCGAGAGGCGGTGAAACTCATGCGGAATCTGGAATGTGCGGACAAGACCCTTCGCGAACAGCGCGTCCGGTCGCAGACCGGTGACATCCTCGCCCAGAAACCGAACCTGACCCTCGGTCGGCGGCAAGGCGCCGGCGATCAGGTTGAAGAGCGTCGTCTTTCCGGCGCCGTTGGGGCCGATCAATCCGGTGATTGAGCCTTCCGCCACCTCGAAGGAGCAGTGATCGACGGCGCGAAATCCGCCGAAACTGATTGACAACTCGTTGATCTCGAGCATTCCCCGCCCCGCGCGCCTGCGATCCGCCCAAGTCTTAGCGCGCTTGGCCAAGCTCCGCCAGAGCAAGCGACGCTATGCGGCCGGGCGCGACGAAAATCCCGCCCCGCGCGGCGCGATCTGCGCTATTCTCCCCTCGATCAACAACTGAAACAGTGGGACCTCAGCCATGAATTTTCGCAGCGCCGCGGCCGTCGCCGCCCTCTCTCTCGGCATTCTGTCATCCCCAGCCTCGGCCGATGAAGTCGAGGAAGCGCTGCAGCTTGCTCTTGAAGCGTACCAGGAAGGCGATCTGAACGCCGCGAAGGAGGAGATCGACTTTGCGTCTCAGCTAATCTCGCAAATGAAAGCAGCCGGGCTCAGCGAATTTCTGCCCGACGCGATGGAGGGGTGGACCCGTCAGGATGAGGCGACCGGCAACGCCGCGATGGGCTTCATGGGCGGCGGTTCAATCGCGAACGCCACCTATACACGCGACAATGAGCGGGTCGAGATCCAGCTGATGGCGAACAATCAGATGGTCGCCGCCATGTCCGGCCTGTTCGGTAATCCCGCGCTTATGGGCGCGCAGGGCGAAGTGAAGCGCATCAAGCGGCAAAAGGTTCTGGTCAATCAGAGCGGCGAGCTGCAGGCGCTGATCGACAAGCGCATTTTCATTCAGGTCTCCGGGCGTGCGCCGGTCGAGATCAAGGAAGAGTATTTCAGCGGCATCGACTTCAAGGGCCTGAAGGACTTCTAAAGCCCGGCGGCCCGCCGTCCCAAACTCGCCGCATCTTTTATCCGGAGCAAGCCATGTCCCGCGTCACAGGGTTCCTGACCGCCGCCTTTCTCGCCGTCGCCGCGCCCGCCTATGGCCAGATGATGGCGCCGGATCCCTCGCGCCCGTCGACCATGCTGGTCTTCGACGTCTCCAACAGCATGTGGGGCCAGATCGACGGCGTCTCGAAAATCGAGATCGCGCGCGAGGTGATCGGCGACCTGCTGACCGAGTGGGACCCGGAGACCGATCTTGGCCTGATGGCCTATGGGCACCGCAAGCCGGGCGATTGCACCGATATTGAAAACGTCATTCCGGTCGGCCCCGTCAGCCCCGGCTCGTTCTCAAAGATGGTCAATAGTCTGACGCCGCGCGGCAAGACGCCTTTGACCGAGGCGGTCAGGGAAGCCGCGGACGTGCTGAATTACCGCGACACGGCCGCCACCGTGATTTTAGTCAGCGATGGCTTGGAAAGCTGCAACGCCGATCCCTGCGCGTTGGCCGAGGAACTGGAGCGCGGCGGCGTCAATTTCACCGCGCATGTGGTCGGTTTCGACGTGGGCCGGATCAAGGATCAGGGACAGCTCAGCTGTCTGGCGGAGAAGACCGGTGGTCTGTACCTGACCGCGGACAACGCCGATGAGCTGACCACCGCGCTGAAGACCGTCGCGGCGCCTGCGCCCCCTCCGCCACCGATGCTGAAGCTTGAGGCGGCGGAGAGCGAGACCGGACAGCCGCTCAGCAATTCCGGCATCCAATGGACGGTGGTGAAGCTGGACGACGAGCAGACCGTTCTCGACGGAGAATCGATGGCGTCGCCCTCGCTGGAGGTTGGCGGCGGACGGTTCTTCGCGCGCGCGGTGCTGGGAGAACTCGCCGGTTCGGTCGAGTTTGACTATGCGGGCGACGCCGATGCGACGCAGCGTGTCGTGATGAAGCTGGTCGCGCAGGCGGATATGGAAGCCGCCGCAAGCGTGGTTCAGGGCGCCAATATCAAGGTGGCGTGGACCGGCCCCGACAACCAGAACGACTATATCACTGTCGTTCCCCCGGATGCAGACGAGGGCAAATATGGCCCTTACGGCTACACGCGGAACGGCGACCCCGCCGATGTGCGCGCCCCGGACAAGCCGGGCGAATATGAGCTGCGTTATTCCAGCGGCAAAACGCGCAAGACGCTGGGGCGTCGGCCGATCACCGTCATTGCCGCCGACATCACTATGGAGGCGCCGGACCAGATCAGCGCGGGGTCCGCGATCAAGGTGACATGGACCGGCCCCGACAATTTCAACGACTACATCACTATCGTCCCCGCAGACGCGAATGAGGGGAAGCACACCCACTACAAGTACACGCGCGACGGCTCTCCCTCAGATATCAGGGCGCCGGCGGAACCAGGCGACTATGAGCTGCGCTATGTCAGCGGCGGTCAGAAGGCGACCTTTGCGCGGCGGCCGATCACCATCACCGACGCCGAAGTAACGCTGGAGGCGCCCGAGACCATCGGCGCCGGAGCCTCCATCAAGGTGACGTGGACCGGCCCTGACAACACGAACGACTACATCACGGTGGTCCCGGTGGGCGAGAAGGAAGGCAAGCACGGCGCCTACGCCTATACCCGCAACGGCGATCCAGCGGATGTGCGAGCGCCCGACACGGCGGGCGATTACGAGCTCCGCTATATGACCGGCCAGTCAAACAAGACGCTGGCCCGCATCCCGATCTCGGTGACCGACGCCGCCGTGACGCTTGCGGCGCCCGAGACCATCGGCGCCGGAGCCTCGATCAAGGTGACGTGGACCGGCCCCGACAATCAGAACGACTACATCACGGTGGTCCCGGTGGGCGAGAAGGAGGGCAAACACGGCGCTTACGCCTATACCCGCAAGGGCTCCCCTCTGGATGTGCGCGCGCCAGATACGGCGGGCGACTATGAGCTCCGCTACATGACCGGCCAGTCGAACAAGACCCTGGCCCGCATCCCGATCTCGGTGACGGATGCGGCGGTCACGCTGACCGGCCCCGCCTCCGCCATCACGGGGTCTAATATGAAGATCGACTGGAACGGGCCCGACAATCAGAACGACTTCATCACGGTCGTGCCCGTCGGCGAGAAAGAGGGCAAGCACGGCGCCTACGCCTATACTCGAAAGGGATCTCCGGCGGATGTGCGCGCGCCGGATGCGCCGGGCGATTACGAGCTGCGCTACGTGACCGGCCAGTCGCGCAAGACGCTGGCCAGCGTTCCGGTCTCGATCACGGCCGCCACGGCGACGCTCACTGCGCCGGGCGAGGCGGCGGCGGGCTCGAACATCAAGATCGACTGGACCGGACCCGACAATCAGAATGACTTCATCACGGTCGTTGCTGTGGGCGAAAAAGAGGGCAAGCACGGCGCCTACACCTACACCCGGAAAGGTTCGCCCGCGGATGTGCGCGCGCCGGATGCGCCGGGCGATTACGAGCTTCGGTACCTGAACGGGCAGAGCCGGACGACGCTGACCTCCGTCCCGATCACGGTGACCGCCGTGACGGCGGAGCTGCGCGCCCTTGGAACGGTGAAGGCCGGACACTCCTTCCCGGTTAAATGGAAAGGGCCGGACAACAAAAACGACTACATCACCATCGTTCCGATCGACACCAAAGAGGGCAAGCACGGCCCCTACGCCTATACCCGCAAAGGTTCGCCTGCTACGCTGAAAGCGCCCGATACGCCTGGCGCCTATGAGTTGCGCTACCTGATGGGCCAGTCGAAATCGACGCTGGCGCGTCTGCCGATCACCGTTGAGTGACAGGTATTGAAGTGACGGCGCAGCCGCGGCTCTTCAGATCGAGGTCGCCCGACGCCTGCAAATGCGGGAATCAATCCAAGCTGCACCGCAGCGAAAACACGCATAACGTGTGCTTACGCGCCTCAGATCTGCGCCTTAAAGAAGCAAATATCACTTAATTGTGGCTATAATTTAATCATCTAACGATTGGTGGTTAAATTTTCATCCGCTCGCTTGACGATGCGTTGCGGCGGCGTTCAGCTTGCCCTGCTCACGCCGCCAGCGCCCCAAGCGACGCGCGGCGAGGGTGTGTGACGGCGGACGAATTGGAACCCGACGCGCCGCCACACAGGTGCAACACGATGGCTGCAGGGAAAACGTAAGCCCCAAGGCGCGATCCGACAAGGATACGAGCCGCGCCGCGGGCGGACGCCCTGAGGAGAACCGAATGAACAAGCTGATGAAATCCGCCGTGATCGGCCTCGCCGCCGCCGCGATCGGAACCGGCGCGAGCGCCGAAGAGGACCCGATCAAAGTCGGCATCCTGCACTCGCTCTCGGGCACGATGGCGATTTCCGAAACCACGCTGAAGGACGCGATGCTGATGCTCATCGACGAGCAGAACAAGAAGGGCGGCGTTCTGGGCCGTCAACTTGAGCCGGTCGTGGTCGATCCCGCCTCTGACTGGCCGCTCTTCGCCGAAAAGGCGCGCGAGTTGCTGGAGGTCGAGAAGGTCGACGTCGTCTTCGGCAACTGGACCTCCGTGAGTCGCAAATCGGTCCTGCCGGTGTTCGAAGAGCTGAACGGCATCCTCTTCTACCCTGTCCAGTACGAGGGTGAGGAAAGCCAGCGCAACGTGTTCTACACCGGCGCCGCCCCCAACCAGCAGGCGATCCCCGCCGTTGACTACCTGATGGCCGAGGAAGAGGTCGAGCGCTGGGTTCTGGCCGGCACCGACTATGTCTATCCGCGCACGACCAACAAGATCCTTGAAGCCTATCTGAAGTCCAAGGGCGTGGCTGAAGACGACATCATGATCAACTACACGCCGTTCGGTCACTCCGACTGGCAGACGATCGTCTCCGACATCAAGACCTTCGGCTCCGCCGGCAAGAAGACCGCGGTGGTCTCGACCATCAATGGCGACGCCAACGTTCCGTTCTATAAGGAGCTGGGCAATCAGGGCATCTCCGCCACTGACATTCCAGTCGTGGCCTTCTCGGTCGGCGAGGAAGAACTCGCCGGGCTCGACACCGCCCCGCTGGTCGGCCATCTGGCCGCGTGGAACTACTTCATGTCGGTCGACACCGAAGAAAACGAAGAGTTCATCGAGGCCTGGCAGGCGTTTATCGGTTCGGAAGACCGCGTGACCAACGACCCGATGGAGGCCCACTATATCGGCTTCAACATGTGGGTGAAGACGGTCGAGAAAGTCGGCACCACCGATGTTGACGCGGTGATCGACGGCATTGTCGGCGTCTCCGTCCCCAATCTCTCTGGCGGCTATTCGGCGATGATGCCGAACCATCACATCACCAAGCCGGTGCTGGTGGGTGAGATCCAGGATGACGGCCAGTTCGACATCGTTTGGGAAACCTCGGGCCTGGTCGTCGGCGACGCCTGGTCGGATTACCTGCCGGAAAGCGCTCCGCTGATCTCTGATTGGCGCGCGCCGATGTCCTGCGGGAACTTCAACACCGAGACCGGCGCCTGCGGCGGCCTCGCCAACTAGCGCGACCCGACAGCGAGTTCCGCGGGGGCGGCGCAAGTCGCCCTCGCGCCTTTTAGGCCAATAGTTACAAGAAATTGACGGGCAGACATGGCGCGCGCACTGGTGATTTCCATTTTTCTGACGCTCGGGCTGATGGGCGGCGCCATCGCGCAATCCCCCGATCAATCCCCCGATCAATCCCCTGTGCAATCCCAGTCGCTGGGGCAGCTCGTCGCGAAGCTCCCCGACGGCGGCTATGACGATCGCGCTGAGATCGTCCACCAGATCGCCGCGACGGGCGATCCGCGCGCCATCGGCATTCTTGAAGCGCTCTCGGAAGGCGATATCCGCCAGCTTAAATCCGACAAATCCGTCGTGCGGGTGGAAAAGGGCGGCGCCGGTTATCTGCTGTTCGATCCTGTGACGGGGGACGCGCTGGGCGAGGTCAAACGCCGCGGCGCGAAGAAGGTAAAGGTCAATAACGGCCTGCGGCGGGAGATCGCCGCCGCGCTCGGCGCGATGACGCTGATGAGCGCCAACCCCGACCGGCGTCTGAGCGCAGCCCAGAACGCGTTCGCCACGGGAAATCCGGAACAGATCCCCGCGCTGGACGCGGCGCTGGAGGCCGAGACCGTCAAGGAGATCCAGATCGCGCTGCTGGATGCGCGCGCCGCCTCCGTCATGCAATCGGACCTGCCCGTCACGGAGAAGATCGCGGCGCTCGATCGTCTGGCCGCGCGCGGCGACCGGGATGCGCTCTCCATTATCATCGCCGCCGCTTCGGACCCGGACCCGGTCGTCGCCGAAGCCGCCGCGTCGGCGCAGGCGGATGTGGAGCGGGTCCGCGCGATGTGGTCCAACGCGCAGAATGTCTGGTACGGGCTGTCGCTCGGCTCGGTGCTGATGCTGGCGGCGATCGGCCTCGCCATCAGCTTCGGCGTGATGGGCGTGATCAACATGGCGCATGGCGAGCTGGTGATGCTGGGTGCCTATGCGACCTATATGGTGCAAGAGGTGATCCGCACTTCCGCCCCCCACCTCTTTGAATATTCGCTGCTCTTCGCGCTGCCGATCGCCTTTTGCCTCTCAGGCGGCGTCGGAGTGGCGATCGAGCGCGGCGTCTGCCGCTGGCTCTATGGCCGCCCCCTTGAGACGCTGCTGGCGACCTGGGGCGTCAGCCTGATACTGCAACAGACCGTGCGTTCGATCTTTGGGCCGACCAATAAGGAGGTCGGCAACCCCGACTGGATGTCCGGCGCGTTCGAGATCGGACAGCTTTCGATCACCTATAACCGCCTCTGGATTTTCGTCTTCGCGCTGGTGGTGTTCGCCTCGCTGCTGCTGATCCTGAAAAAGACCCCGATCGGGTTGCAGATGCGCGCCGTCACCCAGAACCGGCGCATGGCCGACGCGATGGGCGTGAAGACCGGCTGGGTCGACGCGATGACATTCGGCCTCGGGGCAGGCATCGCAGGACTTGCGGGCGTGGCGCTCAGCCAGATCGACAATGTCTCTCCCAATCTTGGTCAGGGCTATATCGTCGACAGCTTCATGGTCGTGGTGTTCGGCGGCGTTGGCAACCTCTGGGGCGCGCTGGCGGGCGCGTTCACACTGGGCGTGGTCAACAAATTCCTGGAGCCTTACGCGGGCGCGGTGCTGGCCAAGGTGCTGGTGCTGGTCTTCATCATCCTCTTCATCCAAAGGCGTCCTCGGGGGCTGTTCGCGCTCCGCGGCCGCGCGGTGGAATCATGATCCGAGTCTTTCACTCAGGTATATTGCAATATCCGACTGTTTTTGTCAGAAAAGGCGCACGTCACATTTTCGCTGACATAAACCAAGGAGATTGCAATGAAACTGCTCCCGACATCCGTCGTCGCCATTTTACTCGCCGCGCCAGCCGCCATCGCGGCGGATGCGCCGACCTATACTTACGAGGAATTCGAATCGAGCGTCGTGCATCTGGATCTGGAGACGTGTCCGGATGCGCTCGCCGCGGAAGGGGTCTTTTGCCGCGCTTCGGTGGCGAACGAAGCGGTGCATGTCTATGCGTTCAGCGAAATAGGCGATCTGCCCATGGTCGGCTTCATGAGCTACGAGGAGGGCGAGTTCGAGATTTCCTTCAAATAGGCGGCGAACTCCGGTCGGGGGCTTTGGTATGCTGATCCGGGCCCTCGACACGAAATCGCTATTGTTTCTGGCGGCGGTTCTTCTCGTCGCCGCGCTGGTGCCCGTGCTGAATCTCTATGTGCCCGCCAGCTCTCCCTTCCATCTCTCCAGTTTCTTCGTCGCGCTGCTGGGCAAGTACCTGACCTACGCGCTGCTGGCGATCTCGGTCGATCTGATCTGGGGCTTCTGCGGAATTCTCAGCCTCGGCCATGGCGCGTTCTTCGCGCTCGGCGGCTACGCAATGGGCATGCATCTGATGCGGGAGATCGGCGACCGCGGCGTCTACGCCAATCCGATCCTGCCCGACTTCATGGTGTTCCTGAACTGGCGGGAACTGCCATGGTTCTGGCTGGGCTTCGACCAGTTCTGGTTCGCCTGCCTGATGGTGGCGCTGGTTCCCGGCGCGCTGGCCTTCGTCTTCGGCTGGTTCGCCTTCCGTAGCCGGGTGACAGGGGTGTATTTCTCCATCATCACGCAGGCGATGACCTACGCGTTGCTGCTGGCGTTTTTCCGCAACGACATGGGCTTCGGCGGCAATAACGGCCTGACCGATTTCAAGGACGTGCTGGGCTACGACTTGCAGAGCGACTCGACTCGGGCGGGCCTGTTCGCGCTGTCGGCGCTGGCGCTGGCCGCGGGTTTCGTGATCTGCCGATTGGTGGTCACATCCCGGCTCGGCAAGATCCTGGTCTCGATCCGCGACGCCGATTCCCGCACACGGTTCCTCGGCTACCGGGTGGAAGGCTACAAGGTGTTCGTCTTCACCCTTTCGGCCATGCTGGCGGGCGTGGCGGGCGCGCTTTACGTGCCGCAGGTCGGCATCATCAATCCCGGCGAGTTCAGCCCCGCCAACTCCATCGAGATCGTGATCTGGGTCGCGGTCGGCGGGCGGGGGCTGCTGGTCGGCGCGGTGATCGGCGCGATCCTCGTCAACGCCGCCAAAACCTTGCTGACAGGCTGGGCGCCGGAGTTCTGGCTGTTCGCGCTCGGCGCGATCTTCATCTTCGTCACCCTGTTCCTGCCGCGCGGCGTGCTGGGCGGACTGTTGGATCTGGTTGAGTTGATGGGTCTGAAGAAAGGGTTCTCACGCAGGCCCAAGGACCCAACCGAACAACAGGGGCCGTCCGCGACCGCCCCGCAACCAGCGGAGTAAGCGCATGTCCGTCTCGACCGCCGATTCCATGCTCTATCTCGACGGCGTCTCCGTCTCCTTCGACGGGTTTAAGGCGATCAACGACCTCTCCATGGTGCTTGAAGAGGGCGAGATGCGCGCCGTGGTCGGCCCAAACGGCGCCGGCAAGACCACGATGATGGACATCATCACCGGCAAGACCCGCCCCGACAAAGGCGAAGTGATCTTCGCGGGCGACGTGGACCTGACCAAGCATGACGAGGCAGGAATCGCGCGAATGGGCGTTGGGCGGAAGTTCCAGAAGCCGACCGTGTTTGAGACCCACACGATTGAGGACAACCTGCTGCTGTCGTTGAAAGGCGCGCGGGGCGTGTTCGACCTCTTGTTCGCCCGCCGCACCAAGGCGGAGCAGACGCGGATCGATGACTTGCTCGATCTGATCCGCCTCAGCGACCGGCGACATGAGAAAGCCGCCGCGCTCAGCCATGGGCAGAAGCAGTGGCTGGAGATCGGCATGCTGCTGGCGCAGGACCCGAAAGTGCTTTTGGTGGACGAACCCGCCGCCGGGATGACCGATGCGGAGACCATGCAGACCGCCGAACTGCTGAAACGCGTGGCGGGCGAGCACACGGTGATGGTGGTCGAGCATGACATGGATTTCGTGCGCGCCCTCGGCGTGAAGGTCACGGTGCTGCATGAAGGGTCCGTGCTGGCGGAGGGGTCCATCGACCATGTCAGCGCCGATCCCAAAGTCATCGACGTTTATCTGGGGCGCTGAATGCTCAACGTATCGAATATCGAACTCTATTACGGGGCGGCGCACACGCTGCGCGATATCTCCATGGTCGCCAAACCGGGCGAGGTGACTTGCGTGATGGGCCGCAATGGCGTCGGCAAGACCTCGCTGATCCGCGCGATTATGGGGCAGCAAGCGATCGAAAGCGGCGCGGTGGAATGGGACGGACGCGACCTGACCCGCGCGCGCCCCAATGAGCGCGCCCGCGCCGGAATGGGATTCGTGCCGCAGGGCCGGGAGATTTTTCCGTTGCTGACGGTGAAGGAAAATCTGGAGACAGGTTTCGCGGGCCTGCCCCGCGCCCAGCGTCATATCCCGGACGAGGTGTTCGAGCTTTTCCCCGTCCTCAACAAGATGACCAAGCGACGGGGCGGCGATCTTTCGGGTGGGCAGCAGCAGCAACTCGCGATCGGTCGCGCCCTGACGACCCGGCCGAACCTGCTGCTGCTCGATGAGCCGACGGAAGGCATCCAGCCGTCGATCATCAAGGATATCGGCGCGGCGATCCGCACGTTGCGCGCGCGCGGCGATATGGCGATCGTTCTGGTCGAGCAATTCTTCGATTTCGCCTGGGAGCTGGCGGACCGGATCTATGTGCTGGATCGCGGCTCGGTGGTGCTTGAAGGGGCCAAGGACGCCCTCGCGGAGGAGGATGCGCGTCGACTCGTCTCGCTTTGACACCGACGCCTTGGGTTTCGCGCCGGGCGCGCTACATTAGCCGCATGAAATCAAATCGTTCTCCGATTTTAAGGGCCGCCTCGTGAGCCTCGCCGCGTTTGTCCGGGCGATGGGGCGAGGCCCGTCGCGCGCCCGCAACCTGACCCGTGATGAAGCGGCGGAGGCGATGGGCCTGATCCTCTCAGGCGACGCCGCGCCGGAAGCGGTCGGCGCGCTGCTGATGCTGATGCGCTATCGCGGCGAGACGGCGGAGGAGATCGCCGGCTTCGTCGACGCGCTCCGCGCCCGCCAGGCCCCTTGGCGAGAACTCGGCGCGGCCTTTCCCGAAATGATCGACTGGCCCTCTTACGCGGCCGGTCGCACGCGCGGCCCGCCGTGGTTCCTCTGCGCGGCCAAATTAGTGGCCCAATCAGGGCGGCCGGTGCTGGTTCATGGCTGGAATTCGCATCAGGCGGCGGTCGCCGATGTGCGCAGCGCGCTCGACGCCGTTGGCGCCCACGTCGTGGATAGCCCGGCGGCGGCGCGAGCGGCGCTGAAGGCGGACGGCCTCGCCTATCTGCCGCTTGAAGCGCTGGATCGGGAGGCACTGCGGGTGCTCCGCCTGCGCGACGTTCTGGGCCTGCGCTCGGCGATCAACACCGCGCTCAGGGTCTCCAACCCGGCTTGCGCCGCGACCACGGTTCAGGGCGTGTTTCATCCTTCCTACCGGGAATTGCAGCAGGACGCGGGGCGGCTTTTGGGGCAGCGCAATCTGTCGGTGCTCAAAGGCGGAGGCGGAGAGTTTGAGCGCCATCCGGCCAAAACCGTCTCGCTCTATGGCCTGCGCGACGGAAAACCCGCCGAGATCGCCGCGCCGCCCCTGCTGGAAGAGACGCGGCGTCTCGCCGACCCGGAGGCGGATCCGGCGCATCTGACCGCGCTTTGGTCCGGCGCGCGGCGCGACCCGTTCGCCGAGGCCACGGTGATCGGAACGGCGGCGGCGGCGCTTTACACCGCGGGCGCGACCGGCGATCTGCCAGCCGCCGAAGACATGGCCCGGACCCTTTGGCGCGACCGGGCCGCGGCGCGCGCCGCCTGAACCGGAGACCTCCTTGAAAACCTTTCCGATGTTCCTGACGACCAGCGGCCGCCGCATCTTGATCTGCGGCGGCGGCGAACAGGCGGCGCAGAAGACCCGGCTGGCGCTGAAGACCGACGCCCGGATCGAGATCGCCGCGCTGGCGCTGGACCCGGAACTGGCGGGGTTGGCGACGGACGGTCAGATCGCATGGCGACAGGGCCCGATCACGCCTGATCTCTTCAAAGACTCGGCGCTGGTCTTCGTGGCCTCGGGCTGTCCCGGCCTGGACGCCGCGCTTCATGCGCTGGCGAAGGAGGCGGGCGCGCTGGTGAACGTGGTCGATCAGCCGAAACTTTGCGACGCCCTCACCCCCTCCATCGTCGACCGCGATCCGCTGGTGATCGCAATCGGGACCGAGGGCGCCGCCCCCGTCCTCGCCCGGCAGATCAAAACCCGGCTGGAGGAGTTGCTGGAGCCCCGGCTGGGAGAGCTTGTCGCGCTGGCCGCCCGCACCCGCGAAGCGGTGGCCATGCGCCTGTCGCCGGGCATGCGCCGCGCGCTCTGGCGCTGGGCGTTCGACGGCCCCCCCAGACGCGCCCACGCAGCGGGGCGGGAGCGTGAGGCCGCGAAGCTGATCAAGGACGCGATTGCGGCGGGCGGGCCGCCGGACAAACGCGACGGGTTCGTCAGCCTGATCGGCGTCGGACCGGGTCCGCGTGATCTGGTGACCCTGCGGGCCGTGCAGCGGCTGCAGGAGGCCGATGTCATCTATTATGACGAGACGGTCGAGCCGGACCTGTTGGAGCTCGCCCGCCGCGACGCCGAGCGGGTGTTCACCGGCGGCGCGCCCGGCGCATCGCCTTGGCCACAAGACAAGATCACCGACCTGATGACGGCGGCGGCCAAGCGCGGTGCGCTCGCGGCGTTTCTGAAGGGCGGCGACCCGGCCTGGGACGTGCGGGCGCTGGACGACGCCGGCGTCGCCTGGGAGGTCGTGCCCGGCGTCGCCTAGCAACGACATCCCCTTGAGCGACTGCGCGAGCCCCCCCCTATTTCGCCCGAGACGCGCTTCCGGGTGCTTTCTTGGCGATTTCCGCTATCCTCTCGGCGAGTTCCACATTAGAGAACATGACCGGTTGCAACCGGTTGCAGGAGGAGACAGCCATGAGCACGATTTCCCATTACATCAGCGGCGCCCGGGTCGAGGGCGCGTCTGGCCGCTCCGCGCCGGTCTTCAACCCGGCGACCGGCGCACAGGAGGGCGACGTGGCGCTTGCGAGCGCCGCCGAGGTCGATGCGGCCGTCGCCTCCGCCAAGGCCGCCTTTCCGGCGTGGGCGGACAGCCCGTCGCTGCGGCGCGCCCGGGTCATGGACCGGTTCAAGGCTATTCTGATCGAGCGCGCCGACACATTGGCCGAAGCCATCACCGTCGAGCATGGCAAGACTCTGGAGGACGCGCGTGGCGAGGTCACGCGCGGGCTGGAAGTCGTGGAGTTCGCCACCGGCGCGCCACATCTTCTGAAAGGTCAGTATTCCGAGCAGATCGGCGCCGGCGTCGATTGCATCGCCACCCGCCAGCCGCTGGGCGTCGTCGCGGGGATCACCCCATTCAACTTCCCCGCCATGGTGCCGATGTGGATGTTTCCGGTCGCCCTCGTCTGCGGCAACACCTTCATTCACAAACCGTCCGAGCGCGACCCCTCCGCTTCGCTCCTGATCGCCGAATGGCTGACCGAGGCGGGGTTGCCGGACGGCGCCTATAATGTCGTTCAGGGCGATAAGGAGGCGGTCGACGCGCTGATCGAGAACCCTGACGTCAAGGCGATCAGCTTCGTCGGCTCGACGCCGATCGCGCATTACATTTACACCGAAGGCACCAAGCGCGGAAAACGCGTGCAGGCCTTGGGCGGCGCAAAGAACCACGCCATCATCATGCCTGACGCGGATCTCGACATGGCCGCCAGCGCGATCTTCGGCGCCTCGATGGGCTCGGCGGGCGAGCGCTGCATGGCGGTCTCGGTCGCGGTGCCGGTCACCGAGGCGGTGGCGGACGCGCTGGTTGAGCGGCTGGTTCCGATGATGAACGGGCTGAAAGTCGGGCCGGGCATGGATGCGGAGTCTGAGATGGGTCCGCTGATCACCGCCGAGGCGCGCGACCGGGTGAACGGCTATATCGACGCGGGCGAGGCGGACGGCGCGAATGTGGTCCTGGACGGGCGCGGTTATACGGTCGACAAGCAGGGCTACGAGAACGGATATTTCGTCGGGCCGACCCTGATCGACCGGGTCGAGACCAACATGTCGATCTGGAAGGAAGAGATCTTCGGCCCGGTCCTCTCTGTGGTTCGCCGGCCGGACTATAAGGCGGCGGTCGATCTGGTTCACGCCCATGACAAGGCGAACGGGGTGGCCATCTTCACCCGCGACGGCGACGCCGCGCGCGCTTTCTCACGCGATATCGAGGTCGGGATGGTCGGCGTCAACGTGCCGATCCCGGTGCCGATGGCGTTTCACAGCTTTGGCGGCTGGAAAGCGTCCCTCTTTGGCGATCACCACATGCATGGCGAAGAGGGCGTGCGGTTCTACACCCGTCAGAAGATGGTGACGACGCGCTGGCCGGGCAGCGGCGTGCGCCACGATCCCGAATTCACGATCCCCGTGCTCGGATAGTCCTGCGGGCCAGAAAAAGCGGCGCGGGCCTAAGCGCCCCGCCGCGACCAGATCTGCGCCTACCGATCGGCCAGATCCTTCTCCATCGCGTCGATCAGCGCGAGCAGACTGTGTTCGTTGATCTGGATGAACCCGGCCTGCGGCCTGTCGAAATCGAGAATGACCAGGATCAGCGCGGTCAGCACCAGCGCGAACGCTCTGGACCGGATCAACGACACGCTGTCATGCTTGGCCGCGCGATAGGCCACCAGCATCAGCGCGAGAAACATCACCAGCAGCAACATCCCCATGACGATATGCGGGATACGGTAAGAGCCTGCCGCGATGCGGATCGTGCTGACGTCGCCCACCTCGATGACCGCCGCGACCGTGGCCGCCTGAACAGGGCCGCGGGGCTCTTCGCCGATCGCGGCCTTGGTGGCGGGCCAGATGCGATCTAGCGCGTCAAGGGATCGCGCCAGCGCTTCGGCCAGCTTATCGTCGTCGCTCAACGCTTCGGGAGTGATGATCCGGGTCTTCGCATAGTCCAGCAGCCGCGTCTGCAACTCCGTGCGCGCAGGCTCCGCCGCAAGATCCGCCCATTGGTAGGCGGTGCCGATGGCGTTGGTCTCTTCGACCAGCGCGACCTTGCGGGCGTCGGCCCGATTGAGTGCGAAGGAATAGGTGAAGGCCAGCAACAAACCCAACAGGGCCAGCATGGCGCCGAGCGTCACCTGACCGCCGGTGCCGATATTCTCCGCGCCCAAACGTTCGCGTTCCCGCCGTCCCAGATGGGTGCCCATCGCAAAGGCGACCCGGAGGAAGCCGAAAATGATCGGCGCCCAGATCCAGATCGGCACTTCCCGAAGCAAACCGAGGCCCATATCCCATCCCCTTCGATTGGCTATCAGATGCGTCGCCGCGCTTGGCCGCAGGCAATTTGACCAAAGGATCGGCGCAGACTCAACCGCTTGCGCGGCGGAGCGCCGCTACTCCACCAGCACCGACAGAATAATGCTCTCGAACATGCGGCCGGTATGGTCGTTGAATGCGCCGCCGCCGACGCCTGCGAGCTGGCTGAAATAGGGGCGCGCCACGTCCCCCCTGCGCCGCGAGGACGGCGTGGAGACAAAGAGGGTGGAGACCGCCCGCTTGGGGCCGGAGGCGCGGAAGCTCTGCGCCATGCGCATCGCGGTGCCGCGATCCTGCCGATGGGGCCGCGCATCGCCGATCACGATCATCACCTGTTTGCCGGAGCGTCGCCAGTTCATGCCGATCGCCCGGTTCATGCCCAACTCCATATCCTCGTCGATGGTGCGGCTGCCGCTAGGGGGCGGGCGCAATCCGGCGACGAAGCCCAGCACCCGGTTGAGTCCCGTCTTGGTGTCGGTCAACGGCATCGCATGGACCGGCCGATAACCGGTGTCGGCGTCGGTGTAGGAGACAAAGCCGATCCGCACCGAGGGGACCAGACGCTCCAGCACGTTGACGATGCCGCGCAGCGACAGCGACAGGTCGCGCATCGCCGGGCGCATCGAGACGGTGGTGTCCATGACGAACACCACGTCCAGCTCCTTTATCACCGCGCTTTGCGCCGTCTTGCGCGGGTCTTTGCGGGGGGACACGGGACGCGCCGCCAGCGCCTGCAACTGGCCGACCTTGATCTTGACCTCGGCGATCTGTTCTTCAAGCGCCGCGTTTTTTGCGGCGGCGGCCTCCACCTGGCTCTCGATCTCGCCCGCCGACGCGTTGAGAGAGGCGGTGTTCTCTTCGATCGCGGCGCGCCGCGCCTCCGCCGTCGCGGTCCCTTGCAGGGCCTTTTCCGTGTCCGCCTCCGCATCCAGCGTGCGCTGGTAATAGGGCAGCATCAACGTGACGATGACCACGAACGCCCCGGTCGCCATGGCCAGCACGTCGAGCGCGGACATGGAGAAGATCTCGATATTCCGAGAGGGGCGGCGCATGGACCTATCCCGCGACCCGCGTCAGGCGCAACTCCACCTCGCCCAGACCGATCCGCGCGCCTTCGGCCAGCGTGGCGAGCGCGTAGGCCGGCGCGTCCACGCCGTCGATCAGCGTGCCGTTGAGCGAGTTCAGATCCTCGACCGTGAACCCGCCGTCGCGCATCCCGAGCCTCAGATGACGGCGCGAAACGGACGCGTCGTCGATCACATGATCGGAGAGCGCCGGGTGCCGGCCCAGGGTCAAACCCTGCTCGGACTCCACAAGCTCCCGATCCCCGATCCGGATCAGCACCGGCCGCCCCGCGCCGTCGCGCCCGTCTAGGATCCAACCGCCTTCCAGATAACCGCTCATGATCTCACCTATTTCAAAACCGCCAGTAGAACGCTTTCGATCATCGCGCCCCGATGGCTGGCGATATCGCCGCCGCCCGATTTCGCCAGTTCGCCCATATAGCCGTAGGTCGCGGCGTCTCCGCCCGTGGTGATCGCGCTGACCCGCCGGTCGTAGCCTGCGTCCACCGGAGACCGCGCGAACCCGTCCGCCATGCTGTAGCTGCGCGCCTGGTTGCGCGCATGGGCCGGAGCGTCGCCGATGATAATGATCCGCCCATTGGCGTCCGAGCGCCAGTTCATGGCGATGGCCGCCGCCAGCGCCTGATCCACCGGCTCTGGCACGTCGCCGCCACCGCGCGCGTCCAGAGACCGCACGAAACCCATGATGCTGGAAAGATTGCCCCGCGTCATCGAGGTCAGGCCAAAGCTACGGATCACGGGCGGGGCATCCACGTCCTTATAGGCGACAAAGCCCAACCTGAGATCCGGCGACAACCGGCTGAGGATGCGAGCGATGGAGCCGAGGCTTTGCTGGATGTCCTTCAACTCGTTGCGCATCGACCGGGTCGTGTCCATCACGATCACCATGTCCAGCCGCTCAATCGCCAGTTCGCCGCCGCCGCGCGGCGCGGTGCGGATCGTGCTGCGCTGCGGTTTGGGGCGCGCTGCCAAGGCGGCTTGCGCGGCCTTCATCGCCTTTTCCAGCTCCTCCAGCTCGGCCTGCTTCTCACCAGTATCGGCCGCCACGCCGCCAAGGCTTTTCTCCGCCGCCGCCAACCGCCGCTGGGCCGCGGCCCCGCCCTTCTCCGCCTCCGCCGCCGCGTCGACGGCGTCTGAAAGGCGCGCTTCAGCCCCCGCCAGCCCGGCCTCGACCGAAGGCCGTTTCAGATAGAATGGCATGAGAATGATGAACATCACCACGAAGACGCCCAGCGCCGAGGCGAACAGATCAAGCGCCGAGACGCTCAACGTATCCGCCACCCCTCGCCGCGCCGCCTTCATCGCACCCTACCCTTCGTAGAGCCGGTTGATCAGGTTATCGAGGCAGTACTGGCCGCTCTCATTCAGCACCCGCTCTTCAAACGCCTGGATCTTGTGTTGGAAGAACACCAGCACCAGCGACATCATCAGCGCCAGCAGCGTGGTGTTGAAGGCGACGCCCAGCCGCTTGGTCAGCTCCACCAGCAGCGACGGGTCCTGCAGATCCACATTGGCGGCGAAGTTCAACGCCAGCGAGATGCCGATCACCGTGCCGATAAAACCCAGCGCCGGAATCGCCCAGACCACATAGCGGATCATGTTGTAGCGGATATCAACCTCATGCAGGTAAAGCTCCAGGCTGGAGTTCATGATCGCCGCCGACTGTTCGACCGAGCGCGTGGTCTGGAATTGCGCGATCACCCGCCGGATCAGACGCGGCAGAAACCGCCGGGATCGGGCCTGGTTCTCGGTCAGCGCGTCGCGGATGCGGGCGTATGTCAGGCGCAGCTCCGGCCCCTGCAGGATCGTGCGTTCATCTTCCGGCAGATGCCCGGCGGTCAACTCGGTCCGCTCAGCGCGGGCCTCGAAGAACCGGATTGTCAGCTCCGCCGCGCCGAAGGCGAACACCACCCACATCACGTTCTGCACCGTGAAGGGCCAGGTGGAGCGTTCCCGATCCAGCAGCAGCGCCTTCACATCGGTCGATTGGGTGGCGTCGATAATCGCAATGAACCCGATCGCCGCCGCCACGAACGCCAGAACGACGCCAATATTCTTCCAGTTCAGGCCGGGCGCGGTTGGCCAGGTCGACGGGGTCTCAGTGCTTTCGGCCATGTCAGAACTTCCGCCTTACAATCTCACCCGTGGCCGGGTCGCGTTCGACCGCGCCGCGCAATTGCTGCGCGGACCGGCCGCCATAGCCGCCGCCCTGCCCGATCGGCCCCTCATCCATCGCCTCTTCGGCGCGATGGAGCAGATCCCGCGCGCTGATGGCGAAGGCGCCAAAGCGCAATTCCTGCCCGTCCGCGACAAAGCCCTGCCGCAGCGGCGTCCACTCGGCATCCTCGTCGGATTCGCGCAGAAACGTGCCTTTCTCGCCGCCCCGGTCGGTCACATAGAGCCGTCCGTCGGAAGTGATCACCAGTTCGGCGTGATAGGCGGCGACGCCGCCATCGGCGATGACGATATCGGCGTGAGAGCTGCGCCCGATCTGTAGCGTCTTGCGGGTCATTCGGTCTTGGCCCCTGCTGTCGCCGCGTCCGGGTCCGGCGCGTCGGTTGCGTCTGTGGCGTCTGTCGGCGCATCAGAAGGCGCTTCAGTGGCCGCATCCGGTTTGGGCGGCCGCGCGTCGATCAGGTCGCCGCCCTTGTTCTCGACGATCTTGTTGTCCTCAAGGTCGACCTCCGCGCCCGGAAACACGCCGAGGCCGATCCCCTCGCTGCCGGTGATCTCCACGCCCGCGATCTCCCCGCCGCTCAGATCCAGCAAAAGCGCGCCGTGTTCGCCGCTATCCGTGATGGACAAACCCAACAAGGTCAGCTCCGCCGCGCCGTCGGCGAAGACGCCGGTCATGGCGCTGCTTGCGATCGCGCCGCCATCCATCAACAGCCGCGCGCCGTCGTATAGCGCGACGCCCGCGCCGCCGCTGCTATCGATCAGCATATCCGTGAGGTCCGCGTTCGCGCCTTCCGTCAACTCGACGCCGGAGCCCTTTGCGCCGTCCACTTCCGACGCCGCCAGCACGACCTCCCCGCCTTCGCCGACCGCAAGTCCGGCGCCGCCGACGGCGACGATCTTCACGCCTTCGCCGGTCAACGCGCCGCCGCCCTCGACCACCGCGCCGGATCCCAGCGCGCCGCCGATGATCAAACCCTTGGCCTCGACCGATCCGCCGCTCTCCACAATCAACCCTGTCCCGTCCGGGTTGGAGAGCTCCACCTCCGACGCGCGCACGGCCGCGCCGTCCTCGACGATCAGAGCAGCGTCCTTCGCGCGTTCGATCGACACCCGCGCCAGAACCGCCTCGCCGCCCGTGACGTTCAGGCATCCGCCGGTCTCCGCGCCATCCGCCCGCGCAAGCGTCACGGCGGAAAGCAGTACGCGCGCGCCCTCAAGACGCAGGCACGGTTCGTCCCCGCCGATCAGGACCGGCGGTTCCGCCAGCCCTTCGACCGGTGATAGGGCGACCGCGCGATTGACGATGGGCGCGGAGACGTGCTCGCCCGCTGCCAGCAAAATCTCCACATCCGGCCCGGCGCGGTCCAGCGCCTCCGCGAGCGTCAGGGCGTCGCCCTCGCCAACAGGATCGACGATCCAGCTTTTCTTGTAGAGGCGCTCATAGAGCGGCCAGCCATATTGGTATCCCGCGCCGCCCGCCGCCAGCAGCACCGCAATACAAGCCGCGATGGCGAGCCAACTGACGCCGCCGCGTCTTGGAGCGGCCTCGACCACGGGCGGATCAGGCAGTCTGCCCGGCTCGCGGCGTCGGACCTTCACCGTCGGCGGGATCGGATCGCGCGTGTCGCCATCGGGCGCGGCGCCGACTTGGTCGGCGTCGATCGGCGCATCGGGGTCCGGGATCACCGTCCTTTTGTCCGCCTCGTCACTCTCCGGCTTGGGCGCCGGTTCCTGAAAGACCGTCGCGTCCGGCGGAGGCTTCTTCGGTGGCGCTGGAGACGGGGACGGGGACGGGGACAGTTTTTCCACCGCGCTCCCGCCAGCCAGCAAAACATTTCGAAATTCGTCGGCGCTCAATGGCCGCTCCGACGACCGTCGGCGCAACAATCGCCGCGCAGTCGCACTCAATCCGACCGTTTCCCCGGCGGGCTTGTCGAGATCGCCGTCGCCAGGCGCGCGCGCCTCCTCCAGCCAGAACAGGATCGCGCCGACGCTGAAATAATCGCTCCACGGACCCAGCGGCTCATCGCCGGAAAAATTGGGGTCTGTCTCTGGCGCCGAGAAGCCCGGCGTCAGCCAGCGCGCCGCAACAGCCGACGCCCGATCCCCCGGGGCGGCGGAAGACGCGAAGTCCAGAAACCGGACGCGGCCGTCGGCCCCGATAACGATATGATCCGGTTTTAGGTCGCCATGGATCACGTCTCTCGCATGCACCTCCGCCAGCGCATTCGCCAGCGAGGTCAGGATCGCGCCGATCTGCGCTTCACGCGCCTCCGCCGGAGTCGCGTTCGCCCAGTCGTCCAACGCCTGACCGGTCAGCTTTTCCAGAACCAACGCGGGATCGCCATCAACCGTCTGTCGAGACAAAAGCTGCGGCGCGCGTTCGCCGTCCAGCGCGGCAAGCGCGCGGCCCTCTCGCGTCGCCTGACCCGCGCTGGAGAATTTCTTGATGATGCAGGCCGCGCCGGTCGCACGCTCAGCGGCGCTGAAGACCTCGCTGCTCGCGGAGCGGCTGATCCGCTCGCCAAGTTCAAACGGGCCGACCGCGCGTGACATGGACGAATCCGTCATTGCGCCTCGATTGGCGCAGAGGTGTCGTCAGGTTCGATGGGGTCACCCGCTTCGATCGCGTCTTCCGCGCCGGGCGCGCTGACGGACGATTGGTCCTGCGTTATGGGACCCAACGTTCTGGGCGGGCGGGTGAATTCAAGCGTCGCCAGTTGCTCCGCCGGGGTCGGCGGGGCCGACGCGGTCGCATCCGCGCTCGCCTCGTCCGGCGCCGCCTCAACCGATTTCTCCGTCTTCTCCGTCTTTGGCGGCTGGATCGATCGTGTGGCGCCGGCGGTCGATGACGGGCCAGACGCGCTCTTGGGCGGATAGACCTTGGCGGGCGCCGGCGACGGCTTGACGCTTGATTGGCGCTCGGACCTTGTCTCATCCAGCGTCCAGTCGCCGGAGCTGGTCCGGCAACCCCGGCCGATCCCGGTCATCTCTTGCCCGCCTTGCCGGCGCATCGTCCATTCATAGGTGCGGCAGGGCTGGGCGCCGGGCTGGGCGTCGGTCGTCGTGATGGTGACCCGGCCGCCGATGCTGCCGTCGCCGTTGCGCCAGGTGGTCGAGGATCCGGTCTTGGCCCTCTCCAGCAAGCGCTTGGTGAAGGCCTGAATGGACCGGATGTCGCCTTCGCCGAAATTGGCCGCCGCAGGCGTGGCGAAAGCCAGACAAAATGCGGTCGCGACGCCGAGCGCCGTTGCAGTCAAATGGGATCTGAACATCCGGATCGTCCTCCGGTTCGCATTCGCACGACTTTGATAACGCGTGTTAACGCGCTATGCTACATTCCTTATCTTACAGACGAAAGCACTCTTGGGATCACGAACTCCGGCGCGCGCGAAACGCCGGATTTCTTCGGCGCCGAGAAGGAGGCGCAAGTATGAGTAAACTCGGAAAACCTAGCGCTGCGGGCAAGTTGGCCGCCGCGGCACTTCTGGTTCTGTCGGCCTGCGCCACGTCTGACAGCAACACCTATTCCAGCCGTGATGTCGGTCAGGTGATCGAATCGAGTCGCGGCCGCGTGGTCGCCTCACGACCGGTCGACATCTCATCATCCGAGCAAAGCGGCATCGGCTCCGCGACCGGAGGCGTGGTCGGCGGCATCGCGGGCAGCACGATTGGCCAGGGCAAGGGACAGAGTCTCGCCACCGCCGCGGGCATCCTGATCGGCGTCGGGATCGGGTACCTCGTCGAGCAGCAACTGCGCAGCGGTCAGGGCACCGAGTATCTGGTCGAGATGGAGGACGGTCGCACGGTCACCATCGTCCAGAACGAGACTTCGGGCGAGGCGCCGATCCCGGACGGACAGGAAGTCGCCATCCAGTATGGGCCGGACTACACGCGTCTGACGCCGATTGATTCAAGCACTGCCGGGCCTCCAGGCGCGCGCACCGCGTCCGCCGGGGGCTACCCGTCAGACTATCCGCCTGCGTCGGGATCCTCCGACTTCCCGCAGGGCGACCCGTCCGCATCCGGCTATCCACCGGTCGATCCAGCCGATTTTCCGGCGTCCGACCCGGCGTCCTATCCACCGCCGGGCGGCGGCGCGCCGCCGCCCCCTTCGGGAACAGGCGCGGCGGGAGACCCGATCCGACCCGGCGACAGCGAGTGGCGAAATCCGGATCTGGAGCAAAGCGCCTCAGCCCCGTGGGCCGATCCGAACAGCGCGTATGATCCGGACACGGCCGGCGCGCCGATATTTGTGCCCGGCCCCTCCAACGCCAACTGAACCAATCCCACTGAACGACTGGCGCGAATTGCCGCCCGCTTCCGCTCGATTACGTTGAGCCGGGAAAATTTGGTATGCTCGACGTGAAGTTGGCGTGGGGGATTCGCAAAATGCTATCAACGGCCTGACTGAGCCGATCCGCGCCGCACCTACCGTCAACGCTTTAGGGGAGCGTGATCAGCATGGCGAAGAAGGACTGGAAGAAAGAGGGCGAAGAGCTCAAAAAAGTCGTCGCAGCCGCAAAGAAGAAGCCGCAGAACTTTGCGCTGGTCGAGCTCAAGGAAGGCATGAGCCTTTGCGCCCATCCGCTAAACCCGGTCGGCAAGCTGGCGATCGAGGCGAAGAAGGCCGACGGGGCGAAGAAGGCAAATTGCGTCACCGGCAAGCTGAAAGTGAACGGCAAACAATTTGTCTTTGACTGTCTCGAAGACAAGCTACCCGGCGGCATCGAGATAAAGTTCAAACAATACCTCAAAAAGGTCGACCACGGCGCCTTCAAGGCCGCCTTTAACTTGCCGGAGGCCGAGCAGAAGGACGCGAAAAAGGCGGATGAGGAAGAAGCCGCCCCACAGCCCCGCCGCCCCGCCGCGCCCGAGCCCGAGCCCGAGGCTGAGACACAGGCTGCGGCGCAGGCGGAGGCGCCTCAGTCGGAGGAGGCCGCCAGCGACGAGAACGCGGAAGAGCAGAAGGAGACAGGCAGCGGCAAGCAGCTCTCCGCCGAGCAACTGACCGCCAATTTCGAGCACATCTCAGAGATTTTCGAGCTGAGCTACGACGGAATGGACGAAAAGCAGGCCAAGGACCTGCAGGGCGTGCTGAAATCCATCGGCGACGCGCTGAAGAACGGCGATCTGACCGGCGCGCAAAGCATGATGAACAAGCTGGGCCTGCTGACGGGCGTGACCCCTGCCAGCCCGAAGCAGCCGATCACGCTGGCCGCGCCGAAGCAAAAGGGCGGGGATATGGACCCCGCCGAGCTGAAGAAAAAGAAAAAGGACCTGACAAACGACCTGAAGGACCTGAAGCCCGACCTGCAGAAAGCGACCGTTCAAAGCGACCCGGCGGGCCAGAAAGAGCTGCAAACGCTGATCAAGCAATTCCAGAAACAGTTCAAAGCCAACGAGGTCGGAGACGCCGAGGAGAGCTTCGCCGAGCTGAAGACCAAAGTCGAAGAGTTCCTGGAGGCGCAACAGCAAGCCGCCGACGAGGCGGAAAGCGCCCAACCTTCCGGCCCCGAACAGGGGAACGGCGCCGCGGCGCCGGAGGCCGCTTCAGGCGGCCCAGGCGAGGATGCGCCGCCGGGCCTTTCGCCCGAGCGCAAAAAGGCGCGCGCCGACGAACTCGCCGGTCTTCAAAAGGAGCTCGACGACTTCTTGGCGTCGCTCTGATCCTCGATCGCGGCCCCCGCCCGCGCATACTCCGCCCACCAGTTCAACGGGAGAGCCGAGATGGCCAGCCTCTGGGACCAAATCCAGGAAAAGAAAAAGAAAGTCGACGAAATGGAGCAGAAGCGCGTCAAGATGCGCGCTGACTTCATGGCCGATGATGGCGAGATCGACGAAGAGGAGGAGATGCAGCTCGCCCAGATCCGGGGTGGAATCTCCGTCGCGAAGCGCAAGGTCGAAGAGCTGATCGCAGAGTTCGAAAAAAACAAGAAAATGTGGCAGAGTCACGCCGGTGAACTGGCGGAGATCAAGAAACAGATCAAGGATCTCGCGGAGTGGGAGGACCCTGTCTGCTCGCAAATCGACAGCGTTATGAAAGAGGTTGACTCGTGCGAGTCTGCGCAGAATTACAAGGACGCGACGGCGCAGCTGAAGGCGGCGATGACCTCTATCAAAGGGCCCTACGCCGAGTACAAACGCCAGAAACCGGAACGCGATCTATTCGAAAAGGAGCGCCCCGATTTCGAGGCGCGACTGAGCAAGCTGAAGACCACGAAATACCAGACGCCCTCGTTTGATTCGGCGATTGCAGGGCTCGACACCGGCTTTCCCGACGTGTGCTCGAAGGCGGACGGCCGGGATTTCATCGCCGCGCGACAGGGCCTCGCCACGCTGATGGGCTCAGTTGAGGAGGAGGAAGAGGAGGCCCTGCAGCTTGAACAAAAGGAGAAGGAGGCGCAGGAGCTTCTGAAGACCGTCAAAGACAAGCTCGCCTCGACCGGCGAGGCCGCCTACAAATCCGTCGAGGATGCGGCCAAAAGCGTCGCGGACGGCGTATCGGATGCGGAAGCCAAGTGCGGCACGTTCGATTTCGACAATGCGATTGAGAAGATCAAAAAGGTCGGAAGCGATGTAGACGCATATGTGAAGCGCGTCGCGGAACTGGCCGCTGAAAAGGCGGAGTGGGATGGCGTGCAGCCGACCTACGACACGGTGAAGAAGCAGATCAAAGAACTGCAGGACTGGGGCGAGAAAGCCGTCGACAGCGTGCGCAAGGTCGCCGACGACGCGCAGACAAAATCCAACGAGGAGTCCTGGAAAGACGCTTCGACCATGGTTGGCACAGGACTGTCGGAAATCGGTCCGATGGTCGAGAATATGACCAAGCAAAAGGCGGCGCAGGCGACCTACACCGGCCTGCGCGCGGCGCTCGACGCCCGTCTGACCGTTGTGCGCAGCAGTAAGTATCAGACCGAGATCGTCACGGCCGTGCTGGCGCAGATCGACACCAATCTCGGCGCGATCCAATCGCATGTGGACGCCAAGGAGTTCGTCGAGGCTGTGGAGCTGGTGAACAGCGCGTCAGAGGAATTGCTGAAAGCCGAAGCCGAAATCGCCAAATGCATGATCGACGAGACCGACGCCAAGGCGCTTCTGGACGCGGTCAAGAACCGGGTATCCGCAGTCGGCGAGAACGTGTTCGAGCAGCTGAAGGAAACCGCCCAAGCGGTCAAGAATGGCGTGACCGAGGCGGAAAGCACCATCGATGGTCTCGATTATGAGACCGCGATTCAGATGCTTAGGGAACTCGCCACCGAGGCGGAAGACTACGCCACGCGCGTGCGCGAACTGGTCGAGGAAAAGGCGAAATGGGATAACGCCCAGCCGGTCTACGACAAGGTGAAACAGCAGATCGACGAGCTTAAGGAGTGGGGCGAAAAAGGCGTCGACAAGATCAAGGAGGTCGCCGACGGCGCGCAGAAAACCGCCGAGGAGGAAAAATGGGCCGACGCCGCGGGCGAGGTTGACACCTGCAATATGGATATCGGCCCGATGGTCGATGAGATGACCAAGCAAAAGGCCGCGCAGGCGACCTATCAGGGCCTGCGCGCGGCGTTCCAGGTACGGCTGAACCTCGTCCGCGCGAGCAAGTACCAGACGGATACGGTCGTCGCCGTGCTCGCCCAGATCGATGCCAACACCGGCGCTATGGAAGCGCATGCGGAGGCGAAGGATTTCGTTGAGGCGATGGCGCTGCTAACTGCGGCGTCTAGCGAACTGGTGGTCGCCGAGGCCGAGATCGCCAGACTGACGCAGGCGGAGGAGACCGCCAAGGCGATGCTGCGCGATCTGATGAACAAGGTCGGCACGCTGCCGACCACGGCGTTCAGGGAACTCGCCGATGCGACGCGCGAGGTCATGGCGACGGTCGCGGAAATCCAAACCCAGGTTGCGCAAGGCCTGGTCGATGAGGCGATCGCCGGGATGAAGGGCATCGCGGGGGCCGTCGAAAATCTGATCACACGCTCGGCGGCGAAACTGGCCGAAAAGGCTGAATGGGACGCCGCCAAACCCGCCTATGACACGGTGAGAAAACAGATCAAGGAGCTTCAGGACTGGGGCGAGAAGGCGGTCGACAATGTACGCAAGATCGCTGACGACGCGCTGAAAAACGCCGAGGAGGAAAGCTGGAAGGACGCCGCCGAAAAAGTGAAGATCGGCATGCTGGATATCGGCCCGATGGTCGATGAAATGGCCAGGCAGAAGGCGGCCGAAGCGGCTTACACCGGATTGCGCGCTGCGTTCGACGCCCGCCTGACGATGGTGCGGTCAAGTAAATACCAGACCGAGATCGTGACCGCCGTGCTGGCGCAGATCGATACGAACCTGCCCGCGATCGACGCTCATGTGGAAACGCGAGACTTCACCGAGGCGCTGGACCTGCTGAACGCCGCCTCCGCTGAACTCTTGAACGCAGAGACCGAAATCGCGGAGGCCGCGCTGAAGGAGACCGACGCCAAGGCGCTTCTGGATGCGGTGAAGAACCGGGTCGCCTCATTCGGCGAGACCGTGTTCGAATCCGTGAAGGACACGGCCAAGGCGGTCAAGGACGGTATGGACACCGCGGAGCGGACCATTGACGGCTTGGACTACGACACTGCGATCGAGACATTGAAGGGACTCGCCACCCAAGCTGAAGAGTATGCGAACAGGGTGCGCGAACTGGCGGCGGAAAAGGCGAAATGGGACGCCGCCAAACCCGCCCATGACGTGGTGATGGAGCAAATTGAAGAGCTCAAGAACTGGGGCGAAAAAGGCGTCGAGAAAATCCGTGAAGTCGCCGATGAGGCCCTCTCCAACGCCGAAGAGGAGAAATGGGCCGACGCTGCGGAGAAGGTCGGGACCAGCAAGACAGACATCTCTCCAATGATGGAGGAGATGGCGCGGCAAAAGGCTGCTGAGGCCGTCTATACCGCCCAGCGCGCGGCGCTGGATGCGCAGATCAAAATCATTCGCCAGAGCCCCTATCAGTCCGAGATCATTGTGGCGATGCTCGCGCAGGTCGACACCAATATCGGGGCGATCGACTCCCATGTTGAGGAGAAAGACTTCGTCGGCGCGCTGGACCTTGTTAACGCCATGATGAGCGAGTTAGCCGAAGCCGAGTCGGAACTGGAGCGGCTGGCTGAGGCGGAGAAGGCGTTCCACGACAAATTCGACCAGCTGACCAAAGACTTCATGGAGATCCAGGGCAACGATTTCGCCGATAATCCGGAAGTGAAATCGCTGATGGACGCGTTCCAGGACGATCAGAACGCTGGGTCAAATTCCGCAAACGCCCACCAGTTCGACGAAGGCATGGACCGGCTCGGCGCATGCGAACAACAACATCTGCCCGCCTTGAAAAACAAGATCACGGAGCTGGAGGAGGAGCGGCAGCGCAAGCAGGACGAATTCATCAATGAATTCAATAGACAGCTTCAGATGTCCTCGACGTACCAAAACAGCAAGTTCAAGGACGACAAGGACATAAAAACGCTGATGGCCGCGTTCCAAAAGGACCACGGCGCATCCACAGGCTCGGCCGACCAGAAGGATTTCGACGCCGCGATGGGCCTGCTGGAGACCTGCGAGACGACGCATCTTGCAGCGCTGGCCGAAAAGCTCACCGCGCTGGAGGAGGAAGAGGAGGCGATTCTGGCCTTCGCCGAGGAGGAAGAAGAGATGATGCAGGCCTTCACTAACGTCGAGAAGGAAATCGACGACGTTCTTAAAGAGCTGCAATCCGTCTGACGCAGCGCCTTTGAAGGCCGAAGCGTTCAGCCACGCCCAAATGGGGGGAGACCGACATGCCTGACGAAAAAGCGATGGAGAAATGGGAGCAGCAACGCGCCCGGATCGATGAGGCAATGAAGGCGCATAACGAGCTGAATGAGAAGTACAAGAAGGCGCCTGATCACTTCAAGAACAGCACCAAGGGCAAAAAGCTCGCAAAGCAGCTTCAAGTCGCCGCCGACAAAGTTCAACTGGCGGTCGCCAAGCTTGAGCGCATGGAGAAGGAAGGCATTTTCGACATGCAGGATGGGGAAGGTCTGGACGTCGGCGGCGACATCTCTCATCTCGGCGACGCCAAGCGATATGACGATGCGGAGTTCAAGAAGGCGTTCAACGATTCCGTCAAAAACTGGGCGCAGGACGCGCGCATCGCCCTCAACACCGCCCATGGCTACATGATCGACATGAGCTCGCCCGATGGCTTGAAGGGCATGGACGTGTTCGACGCGCTGGCGCTGGTGATCCCGCATCCGGCGGTCAAAGGCGCGCTCGGCACGGCCAAGACCATCATCACCTTGCTGAAAGCCACATACAACACGGGTCTGCCCAGCAATCCCGACGTAAACGACATCCACCAAAGACTCGACGAGGCGTTTCGTAAAGTCGAGAGCTCCACACATGACGACGCGTTCGAGAATTTCTGGATAAACTGGAGCAAGAAACAGGGAATCGTGGTCGAGGACGTCTGGAGCAACCTCTTCATGCCCGCCTGCGAGGATTACGCGAAGGACTATCTCTGCTCCGACAAGAAGATCGCCAAGGTGTTCCTCAAGAAATGCGTCGACGCGGTGGGGGACGACGACAGCTTCCTCAGCGATCTCGATGACGTCGCCGGGATCGCCTACATCGAACTGACTGAGGTTGTCGGCGTTTACTCCGACCCAAGGGGCTATCTGGACGACGTGCCGAAAGAGATGGTCGCCTCGGTGAAACAGGTGTGGAAGAACGAGTGGGTCATCGATCTGCCCTTTGAGCTGTATTTCAGCATCCGCAACACCGCCGCCGGCAGCGGCGCGGAGCAGGCGGTGATCAAGCGATCCTCCACCACTCCGGGGAATACGAAGTTCAAGCTGTCCGAGGGCGATACCGACATTTTCGACACGTTCATGAAGAAGAAAGCCTACAACATTCCCAAGGTCAGCCACCTGAAAGTGGACTGACGCCAAACTAGGTAGCGGCGACGATTTCGCGCCGCCCTATCGGCGTTTCAGAACTCTTCGCATCCCGGCCGGATCCGGAGCGGGCGCCTTTGTTTTAAGCGACTTCGACCCAGTGAGTCGGCGCGCGACTTGTGGCGCGCACATTTGCCCTTAAAACGCGTGAAACACGTCGCCGAATCAATCTATAGTCACTAAAATTTTTGTCTCGAGGCTGAGCGAACCGCCAAGCACGCCGATATTTTTCCTCTGCATTACTGAGGTATTCTTTCTAGACCACCCACGGCGCGCCTGTGCGTCGATCTTCCCCTAGGCTCTGTAATTACAATAAGAATCTGGCCCAGTTCGGCGCATTTTTGCCTGTTTTTAAAACCGATTTTGGCTACGTCATCCCATAAAATTTGCCCAGAGGTAAATTTTATTGGTGACTTTTATGCATGGTAAAGTTAATTAACCACTCAGCCACCTGTCATGGAGACGCGTGGCGCCCAGCCGGGGGAACCGGCCTGAGGAGGAACATATGAAACACTGCCAGCTCAAGGGGCTCGCCGCCGCCGCCGCAATCGCCGTCGCAGCCATTTCGCCTGCGACCGACGCGCTCGCCAAGGACAAGCTTCTGTTGAAGACGCCGATCGCATTCTCGACCGCGCTGCCGGGCCTCGGCTCGCCGATCCCGCGCGTGTCCGAGCAGCTCGACCTGATGTCGGGCGGCACCCTGAAAATGAAAGTCTACGAGCCGGGCAAACTGGTCCCGCCGTTCGAGATCCTCGACGCCGTCTCATCCGGCAAGATCAACTCCGGCTACACCACCGCCGGCTACTGGGCGGGCAAGATCCCTGCCTCGCCGCTGTTCTCGGCGGTGCCGTTCGGACCGGAAGCAGGCGAATATATGGCCTGGCTCTATTACGGCAACGGCATGAACCTGTATCAGGAGATGTATGATCAGGGCGGCTTCAACGTGAAGGTCCTGCCCTGCGCCATCATCGCGCCTGAGACCTCTGGCTGGTTCTCGAAAGAGATTGAATCGGCTGAAGATCTCGACGGACTGAAGATGCGCTTCTTCGGCCTCGGCGGCAAAGTTATGCAGAAGCTCGGCGTCGCCACTTCGCTGCTTCCGGGCGGCGACATCTTCCCGGCGCTGGAGAAAGGCGCGATCGACGCCACCGAGTTCTCCATGCCCGCGATCGACGCCCGCCTCGGCTTCCACAAGCTGGTCAAGTTCAACTATTTCCCAGGCTGGCATCAGCAGGCGACCATCTTTGAGCTGCTGATCAACAAGGACGTCTGGAACGAGACGACCGACCAGCACAAGGCGATCATCGAGAACGCCTGCAAGGCCTCGATGGCCGACAGCTTCGCCGAAGGTGAGGCGATCCAGCATGCGGTGATGGTCGAAAACGTCGAGAAAAACGGCGTGCAGATCAAGCAGTGGAATGACGAGATGCTCGCCCTGTTCCGCTCGACCTGGGACGAGGTCGCCAAGGAAGAAGCCGCCAATGACGAGTTCTTCGCCAAGGTGCTGGACGACATGAACACATTCCGCGACGGCTACAAGGTCTGGAAGGAAAACGCCTTCCTGCCGCGGAAGTAACCCCGAAACCTCCCCGACTGCCGGGCGGCTGCGGTCGCCCGGCTATTTCGAAGAACAATCAATCGGGCGCGGCGAAGCGCGCCGCGATCCGCTGAGAGGAACCCCCGAGAATGTCGCACGATCCCCAGCAAAACGCTCCCGACCCGGTCGAGACGTTCGAGCACATTCTCGAACACGAAGATCAGGACACCCAAGGCGTCGCCGTGGCGTTGGACAAATTCGTCACCACCATCGGCCATATCGTCATGTGGGCGAATGTCGCCCTGATCGCCGCCATCATCACGCAGGTCGCGCTGCGCTATCTGCTGGACATCAACCTGCCGAAACTGGATGAGATCCAGTGGCATTTCTACGGCCTGACCACGATGGTCGGCCTCAGCTACGCGATGGTCAAAGGCAGCCATGTGCGGGTCGATCTGATCCACCTGACGCTGCGCGATGACGTTAAACGGGTGATCGAGATCGTGGGCGTCCTCGCCCTGCTCGCGCCGTTCATCTACCTGATGATCGATCAGGGCTACGATTACTTCGCGGAATCGCTGCGCGTGAACGAGCGTTCGGACAGCCCAACCGGCCTGCCCGCCCGCTGGGCCTTCAAAGCGGTGATCCCGATCAGCTTCGCGCTGCTCGCCATCGCGGCCATCGCCCGCCTGATCCATGACGTCCATGCGTTGCTGAACCAGCGCCGTCATGCGGGCGGCGGCGGATATGGCCGCGTCCTGCTCGCTCTGGCCGGATTCGCCGTCGTCGGTTTTGGCCTGGCGATGCTGGTTGAGACGACCGAGGAAAAACTGGTCGTCGCGATGTTCCTGACCTTCATCGGCCTCCTGTTCACCGGCTTTCCGGTGGCTTGGGTGCTGGCGGGCGTCGGCGTCCTCTATTGCGGCGTGGCGTTCCTCTTTGACAACGGTCACATGAACTGGACCGGCCTGGAGGAGACGCTGACCGGCCTCGACTACCTGACGCTCGGCGCCGTGGTGAACCGCGTCTACGCGACCATGTCCAGCGCGGTGCTCGTCGCCCTGCCTATGTTCATCTTCATGGGCCTGATGCTGGACGAGTCCGGCGTGGCCGAGCGCCTGATGAACTCCATGCAGCGCCTCTTTGGCACCGTGCGCGGTGGGCTTGCGATCACCGTGACCGCGATCGGCATCATTCTGGCCGCCTCGACCGGCATTATCGGCGCCTCGGTCGTGCTGCTGGGCGTGTTGTCGCTGCCCGCCATGGTCAATCAGGGCTACTCGAAACCGCTGGCCACCGGCACAATCGCGGCCTCCGGCACGCTGGGCATCCTGATCCCGCCCTCGATCATGCTGGTCATCATGGCCGACCAGATGGCGCTTTCCGTAGGCGACCTCTTCATGGCCGCGCTCTTTCCCGGTCTGCTGATCGGCGGTCTCTATCTGGTCTATATCCTGATCGTCGGTTTCGTCAGCCCGTCTTCGGCGCCAGTGCCTGCGGACGCCAAGCGCCCGGACTGGGCGGCGGTGAAGGACGTGCTGATCGCGGTGCTGCCGCCCATCGCCCTGATCTTCTCGGTGCTGGGGTCGATCTTCGCCGGCCTCGCCACCCCGACAGAAGCGTCCGGCGTGGGCGCCCTCGGCGCGACCATTCTGGCGGTCGCTTACCGGAAACTGAATCTCTCGAAGCTCTGGAACGTCTGCGTCTCCACCTTCAACACAACCGCCTATATCTTCGCGATCTTCCTTGGGGCCACCGCGTTCTCCTACGTGCTGCGCGAACTGGGCGGCGACGAGCTGATCGAGAGCATGATCGCCTCCACCGGCCTCGGCCCCTATGGCACCGTGTTCTTCATCCTCTTCATCGTGTTCCTGCTGGGTTTCGTTCTGGACTGGATCGAGATCACCCTGATCGTGCTGCCGCTGATGCGTCCGATCGTGAACGGTCTCGGCCTCGACACCCCCGGCTTCGACGTTCTGGATGAGCCGACGCTGGTCTGGTTCGTGATCCTGGTCGCGGTGACGTTGCAGACCTCGTTCTTAACGCCGCCCGTGGGTTTCGCGCTCTTCTACCTCAAGGGCGTTTGCCCGCCAGAGGTCAAGCTGACCGACATCTACAAAGGCGTCATACCGTTCGTGCTGCTGCAGCTGACCGGGCTCGCCATCGTGTTCCTGATGCCGGAACTCGCCACGTGGCTGCCCTCAATAGCCTTCAAGTGAGGAGGAGATCATGGATCGCGACTTCATTGATCGGCTCACGGCCATCGTCGGCAAACGCAATGTCTATACCGACGCCGTAAAGTCCGAGCGGTACTGCAAAGGGTTCCGCTCGGGCGAGGGGGAAGCGGAAGCCGTCGTCTTCCCCCACACTCTTCTGGAGCAGTGGCAGGTGCTGAAAACCTGCGTCGAGGCGAACCGTATCGTCATCATGCAGGCCGCAAACACCGGCCTGACCGAGGGGTCCACCCCCAATGGCGAATATGACCGCAACGTGGTCGTCATCAACACGCTGAAGCTGGACAAACTTCATATCCTCAAGGAGGGGACGCAGATCATCTCACACCCGGGCGGGACGCTCTACAAGCTGGAGAAGCTGCTGGAGCCTTATGGACGGCAGCCGCATTCGGTGATCGGGTCCTCTTGCATCGGCGCGTCCGTGATCGGCGGCGTCTGCAACAATTCCGGCGGCTCTCTGGTTCGGCGCGGCCCGGCCTATACGGAGCTGTCGCTCTATGCGCAGCTTCACGCGGATGGCCGGTTGGAGTTGGTCAACCATCTGGGCGTCGATCTGGGCGACACGCCGGAGGAGATCCTGACCCGGCTTGAGAACGGCGCCTTCACGGACGCCGATGTGCGCGACGATGCAGGCCGCGGCTCGGATGACAGCTATCCGGAGCGGGTGCGCGACGTCGAGGCCGCCTCCCCCGCCCGATACAACGCGGATCCGGGACGGCTTTACGAATCCTCAGGCTGCGCGGGCAAACTCGGCGTCTTCGCCGTGCGGCTGGACACGTTCCCGGCGGAAACCGGAGACAAGGTCTACTACATCGGGACCAACGACCCGGCGGACCTGACCGAGATGCGCCGCCGCATCCTGACCGAGTGCTCAGAACTGCCGGTCAGCGGCGAGTATCTGCACCGGGATTGTTTCGACATCGCCCGGCGCTACGGCAAGGACACGCTGTTGATGATCCATTGGCTCGGCACCGATTTCCTGCCGGCGATGTTCACCATCAAGGGGCAAATCGACGCCCGACTGAACAAGCTCTCCTTCCTGCCGGACAATCTGGTCGACAAGGGCTTGCAACTGTTCAGCCGGTTGATGCCGGAGGCGTTGCCCAAGCGCATGCTGGCCTTCCGTCAGAGCTACGAGCATCACCTGATCCTGAAGATGGGCGCAGGTTCAGCGGCGGAGGCCGAGGCGATCCTAGGTGATATCTTCGGGGACGATGGTTGGTTCCTCTGCGATGCAAAAGAGGCCAAAAAGGCGATGCTGCATCGTTTCGCCGCCGCCGGCGCCGCCGTGCGCTATCAAGCGGTGCACAGCAATGAGGTCGAAGACATCATCGCCCTCGACATCGCGCTTCGCCGCAACGATCGCGACTGGCTTGAGACTCTACCGGACGAGATCGCGAAGGACCTCGTCGCCAAGCTCTATTACGGGCATTTCTTCTGCCACGTTTTCCATCAGGATTATGTGGTGCGAAAGGGCGCGGACCCGAAAGCGATCAAACAGGCGATGCTGGCGCTGCTCGATACGCGCGGAGCGGAGTATCCCGCCGAGCACAATGTCGGGCATCTCTATGCGGCCAAACCGGAGCTGGCCGAGTTCTATGAGGCGCTGGATCCGACCAATTCGTTCAATCCGGGGATCGGCAAAACTTCAAAGCAGCGCCGGGCGCCCTCCTCCGATCCTGCGGCGTGCTGCGCCGAGCACGCCCATTGACGCCAACGCGTTCCTCCTGATGGAGGCGGCGGGCGGGCTTAGCCTTCCGCCTCCAGCTTTTCGATCAGCGCGGGAAGATCCGCGACCGTGTCAATGATGTGGTCAGCGCCGGCGGCGCGAAGACGCGCGCCCGCTGCGACGCGGATCCGATCCACGTCCTCGGCTGGCGCGGCGGCCAGTTCCTCGGGGGTCAGCCCCGCGTAGTTGCCGGAGAGCGCAACGCCCACCGTCAGGCAGCCCGCCGCCACGCCTTCTCCGATGCCCGGCTCGGTGTCATCGACCTTGATCACGCTCTCTGGCGGATAGACCTGCAAGTCGATGAAGCTCTGATACATGCCCAGCGGTCCGGGTCGGCTTTCCGGCAGATCGTCGGCGCAAACCAGATTGTCGGGCGCATAGCCCTGTTTGGCGGCGATCGGCAACACGTTCTTCATGATTGAGCGGGTGTATCCAGTTGTCGAGCCGACTTTCATACCCCTTGCGCGCAGAGCATCGACCATCTCTTTCGCGCCCGGCACGAGAGTCGCATACTCGGCGACGACATCCTCATTCATGGGCACGAAGACTTTATAGACCTCATCAATGTCACCCTGGCCGGGGTCGCGACCATATTTGTCGCGCCACTGCCCGGCGACGGACGGGAAGCCCATCATGATCTCGATGTGATCGCGTTTCGGCGCGCCCATCGGGCCGCGCGCCTCGTCGACCGTTGCCTCGACGCCGAACTTGGCGAAGGCCTTCACGAACACGCCCATCGGCGCGAATGAACCAAAATCGATCATCGTGCCGGCCCAGTCGAAAACCGCGGCCTTGTATTTGGGCATCACGTCGCTCCTTACTTCGGATGGATCTCATACCGGCGGGCGAGATCGTGGAGACCGGCCCGGATCACCTCCGCCAAAACACCCTCATCCACATCCGCGAGCTTGTTGACATAGAGGCAGGCGCGGCCTGACTTATGTTTGCCAAGCCGTGCCAACAAGGGGCCGAAATCGGCGTATCCGGGCATGATGTAGATCGAGTGCGCGGCTTTGCGGGGCGAAAATCCCGTCGCAAGAAACTCTCCCTCCCGCCCGCTCGGCGTCCGATAGGCGTAACGACCATAACCGATGATCGACGGCCCCCACATTTGCGGCGCCCATCCGGTGACTTCGCGAAAGAGGGCGTCCAGCCGCTCGGCGTCACGCCGCTTGGCCTCGGACGGCGCCGCGGCGATGAAGTCTGCGACGGAGGCGCCGGTCGGACGGGTCTTATTGGCGTTCAAGGACTGGTCTCCTCCCTCGGTTCGTCCCTCCGGCGCGAGGACCTTCTTACATACCACCCTTCACGCCCCTCGCAGAGGGCGGTCGTCGTCGCATGACATGGCGGGCATTCTCCCCGCTGAGAATAATTTTCGTCGCAATCCCCGTTACTGGTGGTACTAGAAATGTGGCTGCTCAAAAGCGACCGATCACAAAAGAGTCTTCCAAGAATGAGAAGAACGACGCCGCCTGGGTCTCACCGACCGTCAGGCGGATCCAGCAGAGGAGAACGAACGAATGAGCACAAGAATTCACACCGCCGGTCTGGCGATCTTCGCCGCCGGCGCGCTAGCGGTCACATCTGCGCAGGCGGACACGCTGCGTCTGCTCACCTGGGGCGGCTATGCGCCGGATGACGTCGTCGCGCTTTTCGAGAAAGAGACCGGCCACACCGTCGAAGTGACCAAGTCGAATAACGAGGAAATGGTCGCCAAGCTGCGCGCGACTGGCGGCGGCGGTTTCGACCTCGCCCAACCGAGCCAGGATCGCGTCTCTGGCGCGCAGGAAGAATTTGGCATCTATAAACCGATAGATCTCTCGAAGATCGACAGCAGCCTGTTCATCGAGTCGATGTTGGAGGCCACCAAGGGCAACACCACCGTCGGTTCCGACGTCTATGGCGTACCGCATGTCTGGGGCACCAGCGGTCTGGTGGTGAACACCGCCGAGGCGGGCAACGTAAAGGACTACGCCGATCTCTGCGATCCGTCGGTCGCCGGCAAGGTGTCCTATCGCCTGAAGCGCCCGACCCTGATCGGTTTCGCCTATTCGATGGGGCTCGACCCGTTCGCGGCATATGGCGACGAGGCGGCGTATAAGGACATCCTCGGCAAGGTCGAGGCGAAGCTGATTGAGTGCAAGCCCAACGTGAAGACGTATTGGGGCGGCGGCGACGAGATCAAGAACCTGCTGCGTTCAGGCGAGGTGACCGCCTCGATGGCCTGGGATACCGGCGGGTGGGCGCTGAACGCCGACAATCCCGACATCACTTTTGTTGCGCCGACCGCTGGCGCTCTGGGCTGGATCGACACTTTCGTGCTGCCCGCCAAGGGGCGCGCGGATGACGCGGCCTACGCGTGGATCAACTTCGTAATGAAGCCTGAAATCGCTGCGATGATCACCACAGCCGCCGGAAACTTCACCGCCTCCAAAGGCGGAGACGCCGGCGTGGACGATGCGCTGAAGGCGCGCTATCAGGCCAGCTTCCCGCAAGAAGCGATCGACAACATCAAGTGGTATCCGCCGGTTCCCGCCGGACTGGAGACGCTTGAAGGCGCCGTGCTCGACCGCGTGAACGCGGCGAATTAATCGGGCCGAGTCCGAATGAAGTTGGGGGGCGTATCGGCGCCCCTCATTGCCTATTATCGGAGCGCGCATGCCCACCGACCAATCGCGGACCCAGACCCCTGATTTGGAATGCCTGTCCATCAACAAGACGTTCGGCGACTTTCACGCTGTGAAAGATGTGAGCTTCGCGGTTCCCGCAGGCAGCTTCTTCTCGATCCTCGGTCCATCGGGCTGCGGCAAGACCACGCTCTTGCGGATGATCGCCGGGTTTCAGGCGCCGACCAGCGGCGACCTGCTGATCAAGGGCGCCTCGGTTTTGGACGTGCCGCCGAATAAACGTCCGGTGTCGATGGTGTTCCAGCATCTTGCATTGTTTCCGATGATGGATATCGCGGCGAATGTCGGCTTTGGCCTGCGCCAGCGTGGCGTCGACAAGGCGGAGATCACTCGGCGCGTCGGAACCGTGCTGGAGCGCGTTGGCCTGCCCGGGGTCGGTTCGCGCCGCGTCGAGGAGCTTTCGGGGGGTCAAAAGCAGCGCGTGGCGATCGCCCGGTGCATGGTGCTGGAGCCAGACGTGCTTCTGCTCGACGAACCCCTTGGGGCGCTCGATCTCAAGCTGCGCGAACGTATGAAGATCGAGCTGAAGAAACTTCAATCCGAGTTCAGCACCACCTTCGTCTACATCACCCACGACCAGTCCGAAGCGCTGGTGATGAGCGACCGGATCGCGGTGATGAACAATGGGCGGTTCGAACAGGTCGGCACGGCTCGGGACCTCTATTATTCGCCGGAGACTGCCTTTGTCGCGGGGTTCGTCGGCGAAGCGAACCGGTTCGACGCAAAGGTCGAGTCCGTCGAGGGCGAGAGGGTCCGGTTGCGCGCCAGCAATGGCGGCGCTTTGAACGCGATCCGGGGCGACGCGCCGGTCAAAGCGGGCGAGCAAGCGCTTGTCTTTGTCCGGCCCGAAGCGATCCGCCTGACGACCGATCAAACCCAGGTCGCGGAGATGGAAAACACGGCCACTGGCGCCGTGGAGAGCATCCTCTTCAATGGCGCGAACAGCCACGTCATCCTGCGCGAGGCGCAATCCGGCGCGGAGATGAATGTCGCCATCCCGCAGACCGGCGAATTCCGAACCCTCGCGCCCGGCGACGCGGTGCATATCGGATGGGAAGCGGCGCAGACGCGGTGCTATCCGGCGGCGGACGCGTAAGATGACTTCCAGCCGCTCCCGCCTCGGACTGATCCTGCTGATGGCGCCGCTTTTTCTGTGGCTGACGACGCTGATCATCATCCCCCATATCGGCATGTTTCTGGTGTCGATCAGCGAGAAGGTCGGCGTGCGCCAGTATGAGACTGGCCTCGGCAACTACATGGTGTTCTTTAATGAACCGCTCTATTGGAACACCTTCGCCCGCACAGCCTATATGTCGATTCTGGCGACCGTTCTGACGCTGATGATCGGGTTTCCGGTCTCTTATTACATCGCGAAACTGACCCGCGGGCGCACCAAGACCACGCTCTTTCTGATGTGTCTGATCCCGTTCTGGGTCAGCGAGTTGGTGCGCACCTTCGGCTGGATGATCCTGCTGCGAGAGACCGGCGTGTTCTCGAACCTGCTGCAGTATCTTGGCCTCGCCTCCGCGCCGGTGGAGATGCTTTATAATGACGCCGCGATCATGGTCGGGCTGGTCTATACCTCAATGCTGTTCATGGTCGTGCCGCTGGTCACCACGCTGGACAGCCTCGACGACAGTCTGGTCGAAGCTGGCTATGACCTTGGCGGCAATGGTTTCACGATCCTGCGGGAGATCATCATTCCCCACGCCATGCCGGGCATCGTATCCGGCTGCATCGTGGTCTTCATGCTGTCGCTCGGCAACTACCTGACGCCGATCCTGCTGGGCGGCAAGGACAGTCTCTGGTTCACCGGCCTGATCTACAGCCAGTTCATAACCCGCTTTAACTGGGAGCTCGGCTCCGCGTTCGGCTTCCTGCTGCTTGGGCTGTCCTCGGCGCTGGTCTGGGCGGGACTGAAACTCTCAGGCCAGTCGCTCACCAACACGATGGGGCGTTGAGATGATCCTCGGCATCCCCAGAAGCGGTTTATTCGACTGGACCTATCGCGCCTATGTGGTCCTCTTTTTCATCTATCTCGCCCTGCCGCTGACGGTGGTTTGCGTCTTCGCGTTCAATGACAGCGTCTTTCCATCGCTGCCATGGGACGGCTTCACATGGGCGTGGTTCTTTGGAAACGAGGCGCCGTATATCGGCGTCTTCAACGAGCGCTCGATCATGCGCTCGATCGGAACATCCGCCGTCGTCGCGTTCTGGGTCGCCGGGTTGTCGGTCGCCGTCGGCACCTGCAACGCGTTCCTCTTCGTGCGGCATGATTTTCGCGGCAAGGGCTTTCTCTACGTTATGATGCTGCTGCCATTGATCATTCCGGGCATCATTCTGGGCATCTCGATCCTCGTGGTCTCCAACACACTCGCCAATGCGCTGGAGGATGCGACCGGCCTCTGGTTCGACGGGTTGCGCCCCGGCCTGCCTCTGGTGGTGCTGGGGCAGTTTTCGTTCATCGCGACCTTCGCGACGCTGGTGATCTCCGCCCGGCTGGAGAAATTCGACATCGCGCTGGAGGAAGCCGCATTGAACCTCGGCGCCACCCGCTGGGGCGCGATCCGGGCGGTGACCCTGCCCTTCCTCTTTCCCGCCATCGCGGGCGCAGGCATCGTCGCGGTGCTGATGAGCTTTGAGAATTTCAACACCACGCTGATGCTGGTCGGCTCGGACGCGCCGCTGACGATCACCATGTTCGACCGCCTCAAACTGGGCTCGACCCCGGTGCTGAACGCGGTGTCGCTGCTGCTGATCGTGGTGTCGGCCGTGATCGGGCTGGCCTCGCTGCTCTTCCAAAAGCGCTGATCATCGCGGCGTCCGGCGAGCCGGATTATGCGGCCCGCCGAACGTGGTGCTCTATTCGTCACCTGAACACGAAGCGCCGATAGACATATCCGATCCCGATCAGGGTCAGACCCAACCCGAGGAACGAGGCGACCCGGAACAGCCCCTCCAGATCGGACATGTCGAAGAGGAACACCTTCAGCACCGTGACGATCAACACGGCGAGCGAGGCGTAACGCCAAAAGCTGACCTTCTTGATGACCCCAACGGCCAGCAGGCTGAGCGCATAGGCGATCCAGACCGCCGAATAGGCGTAGAGTTCCGCGCTGCCCATCGCCGAGCCGCTAAACAGGCTCAGATCCTCGGCATGGAAGGCGCGGCGCGCCTCAAGGCTGAGATAGAGGAACAGCAGGATCCCCGCGAACATAGCCAGCGCCATGCGGATCCTGCGGGCAAGCAGGAACCCGTTCGAACTCGCCAGCGCGCCGAACAGGATGGCGGGCGCCAGATAGGCGAGGCCGAGCGTGTTCAGCAGCGGCCAGGACCCGACAGGTTCGTCGCGCAGCAGCGGGCTGTGCCAGAGGATATGCCCAAGAAGGATCTGAAGCGCCGCCGCGCCCAGCAGCAGCAGACCGCCATATCGGGCCTGCGGCAGCGTTTCGTTGATCTCACGCCGCAACAGCAGCCCGCCCGCGATGAGCCACCAGACCGACTGCACCGCCTGATCGAAGAGGTCATAATTGGGGCTGGAGATAGCGCCCGTCGTCCATACCCGCAATTGCAGTGCCACCATAAGGAACCCGAACGCGATCGCGGCGATCTCGCAGAGTGCGGCGAGCGGATCGTCCTTGATCTCGCCCAGGAACCGCGCGGCCAGATGGAACGCCAGCGCGGGCACGCCATAGCCGTAGATGACCCAGCTGAACGCCCAGAACGCGCCGCCTTCATAGTCGAGGACGTTGTGATTGAGGATCAGGCGGGTGACGACGACGCCCACCGTGACCAGGATAATCGCGCGCAGCTCGCGCACCCGGAGTTCCGACCAGATCCACGCCAGCGCCAGAACCTCGACAGACAACGCGACCGTCAGCCACGCCTCGCGGAAGAGGCAAGTGAAGGCCAGCGCCAGCGCGGTGGTGCAGCCGGTCGCGAAGAACGCGACGCAAGCATCGCCAGCGCGTCCACCAATGTTACGCCGGGTATAGGCGGCCGCGGCGAGGTTGAAGGCGGCGAGCCCCATCGCGATGGTCGCCCAGGCCACATCGACCTCGAACCCGCCGATGCGCCAGTAACCGATGACGAAGAAATAGTTCGGCGCCGACGCGGCAAGCGCGCTCCAGACCGCCGGGGTGGCCGCAGAGCGCATGGCGACGGCGCAGCCAAGCCCGACGCCCACCGCAAACACGGCCAATGCGCGTGCGAAGCTCAGGAACTCGGGCGGCATCACGTAAGGCCCGAACGCGGTTTTGTAGCTGTCGACACCGAGCCGCTGCAGTTCGGTCGGTAAGGTGATCACGTCCGGTTGCGGCCAGAGGAAGACGGCCAGCGCCACGACCAGCACAGATGTGACCGCCAAGCCTTCGTACGCAGCGCGGCGCAGGCCAAAGGCGACGCCAATGACCGCAAAGAGGCCAAGGATGACATAGGACGCCTCATTGTAGTCGGCGGCGATGGAGAGAAGGATGACAACGCTACCGCTGAGCGCAAAGCCGAGCCCGGAGGTGTTGGAGAACAACCCAAGCAGCCACGCCATGGCCGGGATCTGCGGCGTCTTCACCGGCAGATTGACGCTGAACGTGGCGAAGAGCGCGGCGACGCCAAGGGCATAGGCCCCCAGCACGCCCTGATCGGCCAGAACCCACGGGCCGAGCATCCAGAGCAGCGGCCAGCCCAGAGCGCCGATCAGCGTCGCATAGCTCAGGAACCACCATTTGCGATACATCATCAGCGCCAGACAGGCGCTGGTCAGCACGAACAGATAGAGAAATACCGGCGTCGCCGCAGGCGCGTCGGACGCGATCAACGCCGGGACCAGATAGCCGCCGCCCAGCGCCATGACCGCGACGAACGGGCCCTGCCGAAGCGCGAGTAGCAGCCCGGCGAAGCTGACCCCGGCGAGCATGAGGAAGGAGACCACTTCGCCATAGAGCAGATACAGCGCATGCGCCGCGAAGAAGCTGACATAGAGCGCAAAGACGCCGGAGGCTGTCAGCGCGGCCGGGATGTAGTCGTGGCCGCGGACGCGCGCCAGCGCATCGATCGAGCGGCGATGGGTCCACTCGCCGCTCGCGATCAGCGCGACGCCCAGCGCCACGCCCATCGCGACCCGCGCGACCGGTCCGAACCAGCCCTGCTCAACGGCGTAGGTGAAGAGGAAAACGGCGCTCAGCCCAATCGCGAGAGCGCCCAGCCAGATCATCCAGCTGGAGGTCAAAGTCTTCTCCAGACTGTCTTTAGTCGATCCCGGCTCTGTCAGCGTCTTCTCCTTGCGCGCAATGACAGGGATCGGGGTTAGAGACTCTACTTTCGCCGGTTCTTCACCCTCCCCGTCGGAGGGCGCGTCATCGGCGTCCCGCGCCACCAGTTCGTCAGGGGTGTCTTCAGGGGAATCATCTATGCCGTCATCCGTCCTATCGGCATCGTCAGGTTCCGGCGCGTCTGGCGGCGACTCCGCCGTGGGATGCGAAGTTCCCTCCTCCTTCAGCGTCTCTTCGCCCAATCCGGCGACCTGTCGCTCTAACCTGGAAATCGACGCCCGATGAAAGGACAAGTGCCGATCCTGCTGCTCGATCTCTCGCTTGAGTCGAAGATTCCAGCCAATAAGGATCAGCGGCGTGATCACCGGGTGCGCCGCCAGCGCGATCGCCAGAAGTATAAAAATCGGTTCCATGTCGCCGTCTCCCAATCACAGGCGCGCGCAGGCCCCAATATCGAGGCCTGCGCAGACAATCGCTCTATTTCTGTCGGTCTTCGATCAATGCCTTGACGGCGCGATGGTCGGTCTTTCCCGAGCCGAGCAAGGGCAACTCGTCGACGACGCGGACCTCTGCGGGAACCAGAAGCTCCGACGCGCCCTGGCGCTTGACTTGCTGAAGCACCTGATCGCGATCCGCCGCCCGCGCAGTGGTGACCAGAACGATCCGCTCGCCCCTGCGCTTATCGGCGACCGCCGCGGCTGCGGTGTCCGCCTCGGGCCAGATCTCATGCGCCAGCGCCTCGACAGCGGCCAGCGACACCATCTCGCCTCCCAATTTGGCGAAGCGCTTGGCGCGGCCCCGGATGGTGATGAAGCCGTCGGCGTCGATCGAGACGATATCGCCCGTGTCGTGCCAGCCATCAGGCGGCGGAACCAAGACGCCCGGATTGTCGTCTCTCAGATAACCGAGCATGATGTTCGGGCCGCGCACATGAAGGCGTCCGCCCTCGGTCACGCCATCGACCGCCTCAAGCCGCGCCTCCATCATCGGCGAGAGGCGCCCGACCGTGCCCGCCCGGTTCTCCAGCGGCGTGTTCAGCGCCAGCACCGGGGCGGCCTCGGTCACGCCATAGCCCTCCAGAATGCGCACGCCGAACCGCTCCATGAAGACGGCGCGGGTGTCGGCGCGCACCGGCTCCGCCCCAGCCAGAACCAGCCGCAGCGAGCGAAAATCATAAGCGTGCGCCGTACGGGCGTAACCCGCCAGAAACGTGTTGGTGCCGAATAGGATCGTCGCGTTGGTCTGGTAGATCAGCTCCGGCACGATCCGGTAATGCAGCGGCGACGGGTAAAGGAACACCGGCACGCCCGCGAAGAGCGGCATCAACAGGCCGGCCGTCAGCCCGAAGGAATGGAACACCGGCAGGACGTTGAAAACCTTGTCCTCGCCATTCACATCCACCCGCGCCAGCGATTGCCCGACATTTGCCAGAATGTTGCGGTGGGAAAGCACAACGCCTTTCGGCGCGCCCTCTGAGCCGGAGGTGAAGAGGATCACCGCCGGATCGTCCGGATTTTGCGCCACGCGCGCCTTCCGGCCCTGCATCACGCCGCGCAGTTTGTCCGCAAACGTGACGCCCGCCTTCACGTCCTCCAGATAGACAATCCGGCGACGGGCAGAGAGACGCTCGACGATCGCCTCCAGCTTCGCCGCGTCGACGAAGGCCCGCGAGGTCAGGATCGTCTTCACCTCCGCCGCGCGGCAACAGCTGGCGATGCTGTCAGCGCCAGCAGTGAAATTCAGCATGGCCGGCACGCGCGCGATGCTCTGCAGCGCAAAGAACGCAACCGCCGCGCCCGCCGCGTTCGGCAGCATGACGCCGACATTCTCGCGCTCCGCCGTCATCGGCTCAAGCTTGCCGCCCAGGACCTGAGCGGCGCGGATCAGCTGAGGATAGCTCAGCTGCGTCTCCATCGCGTCCTCGAGGATGGGCTTGCCGGTGCTGCGCGTCTTCATCGCATTCGTCAGCGCCTCAAACAGCGTCTTGTCGCCGATCATTGAGCGCGTCGCCGTCTCCGTCATCGCGTCCTGCAGCAATCTTGTGGCGGTCTTCCGGCCCTGCTTTCCTTCCGCCGCGACCTGCGCCGACAACTGCATGGGCGGCTCGATGGTCAGGGTGATGCGCGGCAACAGCGCCTTTCGAACCTGACCCTGACGCAGATAGCTCAGCGGCGAGCGCTCCGCGCCCTCGATGCGCACCGGCACGACGGCAGCGCCGGTCTTTTCAGCAATCATCGCCACGCCGTCATAGACCTTCATCATCTGACCGGTGACGGTGATGCGGCCTTCCGGAAAGATCACCAGAGGCTCGCCCGACTTGACGATCCGCACCAGACGCATCGCCGTCGACGGCTCCGAAAAGTCCACCGGCTGATGCGGCAGACCAGCCAGAATCAGCCGCATCCACCATTTATTCGCCCAGCCCGCATGGACGGCGAAAGTCGGGTCGATCGGTAGGAACGACCTCAGCAACGGGCCGTCGATCAGGCTGACATGGTTGGGGGCGATCACCATCGGCGCGCCGGGCGCGGGGAGGTTCTCGAGTCCCTTTACCTTCACTCGGAACAACGTGCGAAAGACGACGACGCCAAGCTCGCGAACAACGTCATGGCCCCAGGCTTTCAGAACCACCAACGCTGCGATCAGGTTGCCTGCGCCCAGCAACATCAGAAGCGTGTAGAACCCCACGCCCGAGGCCTGCGCGCCCGCGACGGAGAGTCCGGCGACGCCCATGAACGCCGCTGAGATGATGTTGACGGCGGCGATCACGCGCGCGCGTTCACCCGGCGCCGCCCAGGATTGCACCGCAGCGAAGGACGGCACTACGAACAGCCCACCGCACATCGCCAACCCCACAAGGTCGATCGCGAGGCGCGCGCCATACGCGGTCGTCGCCAGATCCCCGACGGCCACGGCCATGCCCGCCGGCGCATCCGACAACGTCCAGGCGAGATCGACGCTGAAGGCGCCCATGGCCAGCGCGGCGAGCGGCACGACGCCCAGATTGGGGCGCAAGTGGCTTGCTTTCGCAGCGAGCAACGAGCCAGCGGCGATCCCGATCACAAAGAGCGCCAGACAGGCCGACACCAGATCCTGGTCTCCGCCCAGCACCTCTTTGGCGGCGGACGGCAGGATAGAGAGCACGACCGTGCCGACCAGCCAGAACCAGGAGACGATCAGGCCGCCCGCCCACAATTGACGTGTCTTGCGAAACTCGCGGATCACGCGCCAGGTCGAAACGATCGGGTTCCGATCGATCGACAGGCTCGGCGTCGATGTCGCCGATTGCGGGATCAGGCAGGCGAAGATGAACGAGGCCAACGCCACCAGCACCATCGCCGCCGAGACCATCCAGGGCTCCGCCGCCGCGCTGAACACGCCGCCAACCGCCGCGCCAAGCAGGATCGCGGCGAAGGTCGCGCCTTCAAACATGGCGTTCCCGGCCGTCAGTTCATGCACCTCAAGCTGTTCCGGCAGGATGCTGTATTTGACGGGGCTAAAGAGCGCGGACAGCGCGCCTGTCGACGCGAGCGCCAGCATGAGAAGCGCCACCGAATTCATGGCGAACCCGACCGCTGCGATCAAGGCGACGACGATCTCCCCCAATTTCAGCCTGCGCGCCACCATCGCCTTTTCGAACTTGTCAGCGATCTGGCCGCCCAGGCCCGACAGGATGAAATACGGGATGATGAACACCGCACCGGCCGCCGAGACAAGAGCAGGCGCCTGCGCGATATCCGCCGAAAACAGGATCAGGAAGACGAGCGCCGCCTTGACGAAATTGTCGTTCAGCGCGGCGAAAAACTGGCAGAGGAAGAGCGGCATGAAGCGCCGGGACACCATCATGTTCTGTATCATTTTGGGCCTCCCAAGGTCCGAGCATGTCCGATCCGACCCATCAGGCCGGGAAAAGATTGGATTGAAGCGCTGTGCTTGAGTATCATTGCGTCAACCTTTGTGAACGTCGTTCACGACTATGTAGCACCTGTTTGAACGCCGTTCAACATAAAATGAACGATGTTCACAAATTGAGTGTTTTTGGGCATGAAGCCAGACAAACGGCGGGCGGAACTGCGACAGCGGCTGTTGGAAGCGGCGGAACAGAAAGTCGCAGCGGAAGGTCTGGACGCGCTGAAGGCGCGGGATATGGCCGCGACAGTCGGCTGCTCTGTCGGCCAGATCTACAATATCTATCCCGACCTGGACGCCCTCATTTTAGCGGTAAACGGCCGAACGCTCGAGAAACTGGGCGCGATGGTGACGTCGTCGAAACAGACGACGGCCCCCTCCTCGCCCGAAGAAGCCTCCGCCGCGCTCGTCGCCCAGGCCGACGCCTATCTGCAATTTGCGCTGAACAATCGAAACCGCTGGCAGGCCATCTTCCAACACCGGCTGGCGACAGACAAACAGCAGCCGGACTGGTATCTGGAGTTGAAGGAGAAACTCTTCTCCCACGTCGCCGCGCCGCTGCAGATCCTGCTGCCGGACATGGCGGTCGAGGACCGCGCGCGCCTCGGCCGATCCGTGTTCTCAACCGTGCACGGCGTTGTTTCTCTGGGCGTCGAAGAACTGCTCGGCAGGCAGTCGCCAGCGGAGCTGGCCGAGCAGCTTGAAGTCGTCACAGGCGCCCTAGTCCGCGGGCTTCAGGCGCCATCGAGCTAGCGCTCTGACGCGTTGCGCGCCGTTGCCGCTTGACCCTGTCGACCTGCATTTTACGTGCGGAGTATGTGGCGTTTCAGGACAGATCGAGATTGACGGAGCAGATATTGGGCGAGGTTAGCGTGAAGAACATTATTCGAAACGGATTGCTTGCGGTGGCGTTGGCATGCGCCGGGGATGGCGCAGCCGCCGAGGATCTCGCGATCTTCGATGCGCATATCCATTACAGCCACGATGCGGTTGAGCTGACCCCGCCTGATCAGGTGGCGGCGATGTTGCGCGCCGCGGGCGTGAAGAAAGCGCTGGTGTCCAGTTCCGACGATGACGGCACGCAGAAACTGCTGGCCGCCGCGCCGGAGATCGTGGTGCCGGCGCTGCGCCCCTATCGCCGTCGGGGGGAGTTATCGTCCTGGATGAAGGACCCAACGGTGATCGATTATCTCGAGGATCGCCTCGCACGGTTCGAATACAAGGCCATCGGTGAGTTCCATGCATATGGCGATGACATCCAGACCGACGTGATCCAGCGCGTGATCGAATTGGCGCAAGAGCATGATCTTCTCTTGCACGCCCATTCGGACCTTGCGGCGGTTGAACAGATCTTCGCCTCTTGGCCGGACGCTCGGGTGCTTTGGGCGCATTCCGGATTCGACCGACCCGATGAAGTCGGAGAGGCGCTGGGCCGCCACCCCAAGCTTTGGGCCGATCTCGCGATCCGGTCCGATGTGGCGTCCCGCAACGGGCTGGACCCCGAATGGCGCGCCGTCTTTGAGGCGTATCCGGACCGGTTCATGGTCGGCACCGACACATTTGCGCCAGAGCGCTGGTATTATGTCGGCGAACATGCGGCCTTCTCGCGGCGATGGTTGGCGGAATTGCCGCCAGACCTCGCACAGAAGATCGCATTTGATAACGCTGCAGCCATGCTGAGGATGGAATGAAGGTCATGATCTCCGCGATCGCGCTGGCGAACTTTCCGCAACTGGCGCTCGCCTGCGCGCCGGGCGATGAGGCCCGGCTCATGACCTCGCTCTCGTCCGACGGCGCGGAGGCCTATGTCGCGATGTCTCCGCCAGCCATCTCCGCGCCGTTCGATATGACGCTGGTCTTTTGCGGCGAGGACGCGGCGGCGATCGAGCGGGTTGAGGTGGCGGCGGTCATGCCCGCGCATCGGCACGGGATGAATTACGAACCCAGCGTGACCGAAATCGGAGACGGACGGTTCGCTGTCAGCGGCATGGTGTTTCACATGCCCGGCGCCTGGCGATTGGACGTGTCCGCGATCTTCGCAAACGGCCCCGCGCATTACGAACTGGACGTCACGCTGAAATGAAGGCGCTGGTCGCGGCTTTTGCTGTCGTCGTCTCGGTGTCGACCTCCGCCGTCGCCGGCGCCTCCGGCGTGATACTGACCGAAGGTGAGATCGAGCAGACGCTCAGCCATGGGCCCTGGCCTCCGCCGCAAAGGCGCGATGCGAGCAACCGGGTCTCCGGCGATCCTTCCGCGATCGCGCTTGGGGCGACGCTGTTTTCAAACCCGGTCCTGTCCCGCGACGGAGAGATGAGTTGCGCCAGCTGCCATGACCCCGAGCGCGCCTTCACCGAGCCCAAGCCGCGCAGCATGGGCCGCAGATTGCTCGACCGAAATACGTCCACGCTCTACAACCTTGGCACCCATCGCTGGTTCGGTTGGGATGGGAGCGCCGACAATATCTGGGCGCGCAGCCTGTCGCCGATCCTGAACCCGGACGAGTTGGGCCATGACCTTGAAAGCCTGCAGGCCGCGCTGATCGCCAGCGAATTCGCCGCCGACTACAGCGCGCTATTTGGCGATCCCGCTCAAGAGCCGCCGATCGATACGGCGGTGAATATCGCCAAAGCGCTGGCCGCGTATCTGGAGACGCTGGCGACGGGCGAGACCCCGTTCGACCAATTCCGCACCGCGTTGGAAATAGGCGACCGTCGCGCCGCCGCAACCTATCCAGCGGCGGCGCAGCGAGGTCTCAAGCTGTTCCTGGGTCGGGGAAATTGTACGCTCTGCCATACCGGACCCGCGTTCACGAATGGCGAGTTTCACGACGCGGGCGTGCCCTATTTTCTCGATGCAAACCGCGTCGACACTGGTCGGCATGGCGGCCTGAAAGCCCTGCTCGCCAGCCCGTATACGCTGGGTGGCGCGCATTCAGACGATCCGGAGAAATCTGGCGCCTGGGCGGTGCGGAGCGTCAGGCAAAAGCATACCGATTTCGGCGCGTTTCGGGTTCCAGGACTTCGCGACGTCGCGCGCACCGCGCCCTACATGCACGACGGAAGCCTGCCGGACTTGGAGGCCGTCGTGCGGCATTATGATGAGATCGACCTGGAGCGCATGCATTTCGACGGCGAGGCCATCCTGCGCCCGCTGGAACTGACAGATGGCGAGGTTTCCGATCTGGTCGCGTTCTTGGAAAGCCTGAGCGACTCAGCCGAGTGAGGCGCCTATGGCAACCCCCTCACCTGACGGATCAGCGCCGCATCACGCTCAGATTTAGAGACTGGCGCCATCACCGCCTCTTTGTCGGCGATCTGATTGAGGACTTCGTCGATGCGTGCGCTGCGCGCCGACCGCGTCATCTCGCCCGAAGCGATCTTTTCGGTCATCACCTTGTCCTCTTCGATCAACGCGACGAACGCCGTCGGCTGGGTGGTGGCCGGCGCCAGAATTGTCCTGACCCCCTCATACGCGCAGGCGCGCCACTCCAATTCGCGCGGCGCCAGCTCAGTCTCACCGACCGTCGCGACACGAGGATCGGTCGCAAATGTGGCTGAACACTCGTCGAGATAGGCGTTGAAATTCTGCTCCGCAATTTCAAGTTTCGTCTGTTCTGGCGTCGTCTGCGAGGAGGCGCAGGCGGCGACGAAGAACGCACAGGCCATCGCAGCAAAAAATTTATATCTCATGATGGTCCTCTCCTTCACGATCCTGACAGAATTGTTCGACGTCCCGGGCGCGTCGTCCTCGCCATCGCAAGCTCGCCGATGAAAATTTTCCCGCATGAGTTTAACGGCAGCCTCAAACCCAGGTCCATGACTTCGTCACGGCCAATCAACCAGATGCAGAAAAGACATTGACTGGAGAACCTTAGAATAGGATCCAGGTTCCGGCAAGCGACCCGGTGGCCGCCCCCAAGCCGACCCCATAACCAACCGATCAGTTTAATTTTATCTGTGAGTTTCCACCCCTAACATTCTGGTGTTTAGAAATTTTCCCGACAACATTGAAGTGAGGGAATCGACCCCGAAAAAAGCTGCGCATCATCTGAACGCCGGACCGCCCCGAGTTGACTCGAATCGATGTTTCCCGAATTCTAGCGGCGATACTGTGGCAAAAGCGTCAAATTTGAGTGGGGTTTCACACCCTATGCGTGAATTGGTTCATCGGCATGCTGTGGCGCATGGCGGACCATTCGCGTCGCGTGAAGTATGGGAGCGTTCAGGTACTTGACCTGTTTTGAGGTTTTTTCGATTGAGCGCGACAGTTCCAGTGCGCGCGCGTTCCGGCGTTCTTTGCCGGGACGTTTGCCCCCTATGAGGGACCAAAATTTGTTCAGAAAGCCATATTCATGACGAATGAGGCGATCGGAAATGGCGCTGATGCGTCGCCGGGCGACGGCTCTGGCACCACCCTGCGGTCCCTGACCCTGGACCGACTGCAACAGATTTCGCGCGCTCAGTTGGCTGAACTTCTTCTGAACGCTGCGCCGGAACTCAAAGGCGACGCCTATGACACGCTCATCTCGAGCATCGAAGAGATTGAGCGCTTTGCACGCAAGGAAGCGACGCCTGACGATCATAGTCGACATATGGTCGGCGAAAGCCGAGAGATCCGGCGCGTATTCGACATCATCCGCCGCTTCGCCTCTGTTGACGCCCCGGTCTTATTGACCGGCGAAAGCGGCACCGGCAAAGAGCTCGCGGCGCGCGCGATCCACGAGCGATCGGGCTTCGCGGACGGCCCGTTTGTCGCGTTGAATTGCGGCGGGCTGCCGGACGCCTTGGTGGCTTCGGAGTTGTTCGGACACGAAAAAGGCGCCTTCACAGGCGCCCATGCGCGCTATATCGGCCGCATAGAGCAGGCGCAGAACGGCACCTTGTTTCTCGACGAGATTGGCGAGATGCCGCTTTCGCTACAGCCGCAATTGCTGCGTTTCCTGCAGGAAAACACGATCTGCCGACTGGGCGGCAAAGGCGAGATCCCGGTCAAGACCCGCATTATCGCCGCGACGAACGCGGAGTTGGAGACGCAGGTCAAGGCCGAGGCGTTCCGCGCAGATCTGTTCTTCCGGCTGAATGTTCTGCGCTGTCGGCTGCCGGCGCTGAGAGAGCGCGGCGACGACGTCATTCTGCTGGCCAAGTACTTTCTCACCGAGATCCAGAACGATCTGAACCCCGAGGCCCGCCTGGAGTTTTCCGCCGACGCCATGTCGGTCATTCGCAATCATGACTGGCCCGGCAACGTCCGGGAACTGATCGGCAAACTGAGACGCGCGGTGGTCATGTGCGAAAACACGGAGATCACGGCCCAAGACCTAGATATCGTTGCGTCCGATACAGCCCCGCCCGCAGCGCCGGCGGCGTCGAGCCCGCCAAGGCGGCGCGGAAGCGTCACCCGAGAGGCGCTGCTGGAGGCGCTGGAGGCGACCGGCCAGAACGTCACGCGAGCGGCCGAGCAACTTGGCGTATCGCGAGTCACGCTTTACAAAGCGATGAAGAAGCACGGAGTTGAGCGCGATATGGATCGCTCGGTATAGTTTTTCCAAAGGGCCGCAGAAGTTGGCCCATGGATTGCAAGTGTTCATAGTGACAGTGATGCGACGAACGCTACCGAGAGACGAAGGCTAGAGCGACGATGACAGGCAAACTTGGCATGTACTTGCAAGGCGGAGCGATCGCAATCGCGGCCCTTGCCTCGCTCATCGCCTCTTCGGCGCAAGCCGGCGAGGCGTCGCAAACTGCGCCCGCCGCGGCGCCAATCGTGCTTGCAGCCGCCGATTTCTCTCACCCCGTTGCCGAAAGCAAGCTTGATGTCGTTCGGGGGCGCTGGTCGGCGTCTGACCAGCAACCGTCAAAGACCGGCGAGACCAGCGCTATCATCCTTTGGGACGAGCTCAAAACCGGCGGCGGTAGACCAAAATCGAACCCCAGCTATTCGGTTGGGCGCGGGCAGATTTCCAGCACGATCAATGGTCACCGCAGGTGAGATTCCGCACTTAGCAGAGGACAGAACTATGCGCGCAGCGTTGGCGCTCGCTTTGGCGAGCATGGTGGCTACGGCGGCGCCTGTCGCGCTGGCGGCGGACCGGGACGGCAACTTTAAAATACGTGGTCTCGGGAACCGAACCTGCGCTCAACTCCTTGAAGACAGAGCGGAAGATCCCGCCAGAGGCGTCGCCTACGCCGCCTGGATGAATGGCTATTTCACCGCCGTCAATCAGTACGTCAAAAACACTTACGATTTGACGCCAGATCTGGATGCGGAGCTTCTGGGGCGATTGGTCGTGCGCTTTTGCACAGGCTATCCCGAAGAAACGGTCTGGGCCGCAGTCGGCGTCATCTCTCGGGACTTCGCGCCCGTGCGTCAGGCGCGCAAAGCTGATCCGATCACCCTGACGAACGGAGAGCATACGGCGACGGTGCAGAAGGAAACGCTCCGTCGTGTTCAGATTCAGCTAAAGCGCCATGGCCACTACACTTCAACGGTGGATGGCGTGTACGGTCCCGGCACCCGTGCAGCGATCGAGGCCTATCAGTCTTCGAAAGACGGTATGGAGGTTACGGGCGTGCCCGATCCGACCACCGTCGCTGCGCTGCTGTTCGACTGACCGCTTGAGACCGGCGCGTATTTAGCTCCTTAAAATCGATGGGGTCGAGGCGCGCTCGCGCCTTCAAGCCGGTGTAAACCTTTACGGCCGATGTTAACGCTGGTTAACGGTTACTTAACACCGCGCCGCCGATCCGTAACATTCTTTCGCGCTCAACCGTGAAGCGTTCACATTCGTAAACGTTTACACCGCTGATTAACAAATATTAACACAAGATGAACAGATCCAAGGTGATCTGGCGCTCGAGAATTCGCCTGATTTGCCTTCATACTCCGTAATTCCGCTTTATTTTCACTAAGTTTCGGTTTTGGCACGCCCCATGCAAGGCAAAGCGCAGGCTCGGCGAGAACTCTATCGCAGGGTCATTCGAGGGGGCTGAGGCGACGGCGCGAATGCGTTCACGCCATCGCCTACAACGCAACGGTATGGGGTAATCACCAATGCGCAAATATCTATTAACGAGCGCCTGCGTTGCCGCCATCTCGCTTGGGGCGATCCCGGCGATGGCGTATGACGACGACGCGCAAAACGCCTGGGGGCATCCAGCCAAATACAAAGTGCCGGAGGCTGGTCCACATAAATCTATTGATCAGGGTGTGTTTGAAAACGAGCAATATGATCCCGGCACGGATCGCATCAACCTGATCGGCGACGAGCTTGGCGAAAGTGAAGGCCCCGGCGCGTTCAATGACGGCGCTGCGGGCATTATTCACGTGCAACAGAACAACGGTCACAGCAATGCGATCGGCGCAGACGCCAACGTGTTGGTGAACGCTTCGGGTGGCGGCGACGACATCCAGCAATCGAACAACACGCGTCAAACGGTCGAAGGCAACACGCTCGACGACTATGTTGAGACCGAGGAAGTGCATTCGCACTTCCATCCGAGGGCCCCGTTCCGCATCTATGTCGACGAAGCGGTCAATCCAGACGCGCGCCGCGACAACACGATCAACAATTCGTTCAACGGCGCGCTCGGCATCGTCGCGGTTCAGCAGAACAATGGTGACGGCAACGCCATGGGCATCAGCGATGTGGTTTCGGCTAATATCAACGGCACGTTCGGCCCGGTCAGCGGTGTCGGCGGCGGCAGCACCGACGATTCCCGCAGCAAAACGTTTTCCCAAGCCCTCGTTGTCGGTAATGAGACGACTGACATCGACGCCGAAGAGGACATCCCACACTACTACTATGTGGATAACGATTTGGATGATCTCGCTGGCGAACGGTTCAACCTTGTCACGGATTCCTTCGTCGGCGCCATGGGCATAATCTCCGTCCAGCAGAACAACGGCAATGCAAACGCGATGTCGGTGGCCAACACTGTGGTCGCAGATCTCGGCACCGACGCGGAGCCGTATAAGGAAGAGAGAGCCTACTCTGTCGTCGTCACCGAGGCGGGTGTGGGCGGCAACCGTTCCTACAACAACTCGACGCCTGAACTGCAAAATGCGGACGGCCAGCTTGGCGGTCGCAGCAATACAGTCACTGGCGATTCTTTCTCCGGCGCCGCAGGCATCCTGACGGCTCAGCAGAACAATGGCGACAACAACGCCATCCAGTCGGCGACCGGCGTTCGCGCGGCCATCGATACAGATGACGATATCGATGAGATCAACTCCTTCACAGGCGCCTTTGCCACCGTGGTTGAAAATCAGGCTGGCGACGTGTGGTCAAATCGTGACAACACGCTCAGCGGCAACGCCTTTGCTGGATCGATGGGCATCATCAACGTTCAGCAAAACAACGGCGACGCCAACGCCATGCAGATCTCCAACAACGTCACCGCCGTGACCGGCGACGGCGAAGCTGGCGAGCCAGGCTATGATGGCGGCGTGAGGTATAAGTGGGTTTGGATCCCACGCTATGGATGGAAACTCATCAAACACGATCCGACCGATGAGAACTCGATCGTGGTGGACACCTGGGCCGATGTAGTGGGTAACACGACCTTCGATTTCAACAGCAACCCAAGGGGCGGCGGAAACGAATTGGTCGGCGAGCGCACCAACTTTATCGGCGATGGCGCGTTCACGGGCGAAGTGCAGGGCATTTTCAGCGTTCAGCAGAACAACGGAAATGCGAATGCGATGCAGGTCGCCAATTCGGTTGCTGTCAACGACGGCGCCGGCATCCTGGACCATTCGGATGACGACATTAAAACCTTCAATGTCAGCGCCGGCGCGAATGTCAGCGAAAACTATACGGCTGCGCTCAGCGACGCCGGACCGACCGTCAACGAAGTTGGGTCGAATGATCGCGACAACCTGCTGACCGGCGAGGCCTTCGCGGACGGCGCCGGCATCGCCAATGTTCAGCAGAACAACGGCGACGCAAACGCCATCCAGGCCGCCAACGGCGTATTCGCGGTGTTTGACGGCGATGACATCGAAGATATCGGCGGTCACTATTCTGGCGGCTTGAACGTCAGCGCCTATGCTGATGTTTCCGGCAATTCGACTGTGACGGAGTTCCGTCTTGCCGGGGATGACGACACCAACCGCGTGAACACGCAGAACGATGGTGTCTTCAGCGGCTATCAGGGTATCGCCAATGTTCAGCAGAACAACGGCGACGGCAATGCGATGCAGATCGCAAACGGCGTCTACGCTCTGATGACCACGGCGGATCTCGCCGAGTATGACGATGCAGACGACGCCATGGCAGGCGCTTTCGCGACGGCTTTCGTCACGGAGAACTTCGCCATTATGACGAATGACGCCGATCGCGTGAACACTATCACCGGCGGTTCATTCTCGGGCGCCATGGGCATCGCCAACGTTCAGCAGAACAACGGCGACCACAACGCCATCCAGTCGTCCAACGCGGTCATCGTTCATGACGATGATGACGGTTCCGGCTTTAACGGCGCGGTCATGGCGGATGCGGGCCTTCTCGCAGTCGTCTCCGGCAACTCGACGGCGCTTGAACCGACGCGCGCTCTGCCTGGTCAGTTGAATGTCATCGATGGAGGCTCCTTCAACGGCTTCAAGGGCATCGCCACCGTTCAGCAGAACAACGGCAACGGCAATGCGATCCAGTCGAGCGTGACGGTTATCGCCAGCTACTAAGACTCTCACAGGTCATACCAACGACGGGCGCGCTACGGCGCGCCCGTCACCAAGTTTCGAAGTTTGATTCCACGGGGATAGCCGCCATGCGCGGTTAGGGGGATAAGATGCGAAACCCAAAGACCAGAAAAGCGCTGGCGGTTGCGACCGTATCCGCGCTTTTGGTCATTTCAGCAACATCGGCGTCCGCCGAGGATCCGAGCGGCGGTACAGAGACTTCGCCATTCGGCGCCGCGCTTTCGCCGATGGATCTCGACGATTATCGCGGGGGCGAACATCCCTGCAACGAAGGCTGCGATCTGGGCAATATGGTGGCTACGCTCAGCGAGAACAAAGTCGTCCAGGAAAGCACCGGCGCAAATCTGATCGACAACGCCTTCAACAACAGCGCGATACTCGGAAACATCATCCAGAACACAGGCAGCGGGGTGATTATCCAGACCAGCGTCAGCGTGAACATCAACGCTGTCGCGCCAGCGCCATAAACGGCGCCGTCCAGGCTCGAGGAACCACTGTACCAGTTATGAACCGGCACCTGCTTTCCATCGTTTGCGCAGCCGCTATCAGCGCCGCCTCCGTGATCACGACCCCCGTCGTGGCGGGCCAGGTCGCGCTGCCGGGCTTCGGCTTCGGACGCGTAAACGTCACAAGCATTAAGGAAGCGCGCTTTCGCGACATCGTTCGCCAGATGTACGACTTCTCCTGCGGCTCCGCCGCTGTGGCGACGTTGCTGAGCTATCATTACGACGCGCCGGTCGATGAGCAGACTGTGTTCACCTCGATGCTGGAATATGGAGATGAAGAAAAAATCAGGACGAAAGGGTTCTCGCTTCTCGATATGAAGCAGTACCTGCAGCGCTCTGGCCTGACGGCCAACGGCTTCCGGGAATCTCTCGACAAGCTGGAAACGGTCGGAATTCCGGCGATCGTGCTGATCAATCTTCGCGGCTACCTTCATTTCGTTGTCATCAAGGGCGTCACCGCCGACGAAGTTCTGGTCGGCGACCCGGCGCTCGGAAACAAGACTTACCCCCGAGACGAATTCGAAGCGATGTGGAACGGCATCCTCTTCGTCGTCACGGATCAGATGCAATTGGCCAAAGCGACGTTCAACACAGAAGACGGCTGGAAAGTGCGCCACAAGGCGCCGTTCGGCACTGCGCTCAGTTCGCGCAATCTGTCGTCGATTACGCTTCTTGCACCGGGTTTGGGTGAGTACTGAAGGGGAAAGACCCAATGACTAACTTGGTTACATCCGCACTCGCGACCGTCGCTGTCACAGTGGCGATCATCGGCGGCGCAGACCGCGCCGAGGCGGCGAGCCCGCTCAATTACGGAGCATTCGACGCCCGCTCCATTGTCCCGGATGCGGAGTTGGACAATATGCGTGGCGGATTCAGGTTCCGCGACCTGGGCCTTGTGTATTTCAGCCTGTTCTACGAAACGCTCATCAACGGCAATTCCGCGGCGAAAGGCCATGTCGGTTTCGACACCAGATCCTCCCGCCCCGCTCGCGCCACTCGCACCGCCCGCCCCGTGACGAACTCGGCGGGCTCCGGCCCAGCGATCGTCGAAGTCAGCACGCCCCCGGGTGATACGCAGCCGTCGGTCAACAACAGCTTCGACGGCGCGCAAGGCGCATTCGTCGTGACGCAAAGCGGCGACAGTACGGTTTCGACCAGCTTCAACGGAAGCTCTGGACTGGTGAACATTGTCCAAAACAACAAAGACAACATCGCCATTCAACAACTGATCCAGGTGGACATCGGCGTCGACCATCGGCGCTTCCAGAGGTCCAATTACCGCTCACGCCTGCAACGAGGCTTCCGCGGCGGTCGGTTTTAATCATGGGCGGCGATCTAAGGTCGCCGCGACCATCCGTTCAGGACCCATTGAAAGGATCGCAGACTCAAGCAAGGACCGACATAAAAAGAACACTGAGACCGAGAACGGTATGGCGACGCCGAGAATCGCCAAACGCCGGTGACCGGCTCCCAGCAGATGGGAAGAGGGATCTAAATTGCAAAAATCCATAGTCGCGGCGACGACGATTTCGACCGTTCTGGCGTTTACTGGCGCTGCCACCGCCGAGACAGACGAAGAAATGCTGCGCCGTCTTGACGCGCAGCAGCAGCAGTTGGACGCCCAGGCGCGGCAGCTTGAGGAATACCGCGCGTTTCTTGAGCAGCAACAGCAGCAGATCAACGCCCTTCGCGCAAGCATCAGCGCGACCGGAGCCAGCGCCGCGGGGGCGGCGGCCGGCGCGGGCGCGGCCACAGGCGTCGCGGCGGGGGCCGCCGCAGGAAGCGCAACGGCCGCCGCCGCGCAAACCGGCGCCGACGATCAGGCGGCGCGGGCTGAAGCCCAGCGTCGGGCGACTGAATCTGACCGGCCGCCAGAGGTCGCCGTCTATGCGGATCGGGGCGGCGTCCTGTTGCGACGGGGGGAGTTCGTTCTAGAACCCGCGATCGAATACCAGCAGACCAGCTCGCTCCGGACCTCGGTGGCGGGTTTTTCGGTCCTTCCGGCCATCATTATCGGCAGCTTTGACATCGAGGATGTCGACCGCAACAGCCTCACCGCCACGCTGACCGGGCGCGCAGGCATCACGGACCGTCTTGAGGGCGAATTAAGGGTGCCGTTTGTCTATCGCAATGACACCATCACTGACGCATCCTTTGGCAGCTCCGCCGAAGGCGATATCCAGACGATCGATATCAGCGACGCGGGCATTGGCGATATCGAAGCCGCCCTGCACTACCAGATCAATGACGGCGAAGACGGCTGGCCCTTCTTCGTCGGAAATCTGCGCTACAAGGCGCCGACCGGAAAAGGCCCGTTCGATGTCGACGTGGATGAAGACGGGATTCCGACGGAATTGGCGACGGGCACCGGCTTTCACGGCATCGAGCCCAGCATCACTGCGATCTATCCCACCGATCCGGCGGTTTTGTTCGGCAATCTTGGCTATACGTTCAACCTGCCCGAAGACGTCTCGGGCATCGGCAATGTCGATCCGGGGGACGTGATCTCGTTCAGCGCGGGCGTCGGCTTCGCTCTTAACGAGGAGCTGTCGCTCAGCCTATCCTATGATCACGACTGGGTTCTGCCGACCAGTTTCCCCGGCGGCGACGACAATAACGTTCAGGTAGGCCGCGTGATCCTCGGCGGGTCCTACTCGATCAACGACCGTATGTCGCTGAACATGGATGTGGGCATTGGCGCGACCGACGACGCGTCGGACCTTTCGGTTGGCCTGCGCCTGCCGATCAAATTCTCTGAGGATGACCTCACCCAGTAGCGCTCGCTAGAGCCAAAATGGCGGGATATCCGCGGCGTCGGTTCTGCCGGCGCCGCCGCCTATTCCGGAAACGCCGCCAGCGTATGCTCCAAGCCGCGCTTGATATGGGTCTCCAGCACTTTGGTTGCGGTCTTGGCGTCTCGGGCCAGCGCGGCGTCAAACATGTCCTTGTGCTCGGCCACCGCTTCTTCGCCGCGATAGGTGAGCACCAGCATCTGATAGCGGAGATACTTGTTATAGAGCACGGAGTGGAGCGACAGCAGGTTCTTTGAGTTGCAGGCCTGGATCAGGGCCAAGTGAAACTCCCAATCGAACTGCTTCCAGCTTTCCTTCACCGACTCCTCGCCGGCCAGCATGCGTTTCTCCATCAGGTGCAGCTTGTGATAGGCGGCGACCAGGTCGCCCTCCCATTCGGTGTCGCCATTCTCGATCGACGTGCCCAGCGCCGAGCATTCCAGCAGGATCCGGAGATTGGCGATCTCGATCAGGTCTTCCTTGGACACAGCGGTGACGAAGAAACCGCGTTGCTCCTCAGCGGCGACGAAACCCTCGCTGGCCAGCCGGTTGAGCGTTTCGCGCAGCGTCGAGACGCTGGCTTCGTATTTCTGTTTCAGCGCATCCAGCTTGAGTTTCGCGCCGGGCGCAAGCCGCCCAAAAATGATGTCGCGCTTGATATTCTCGTAAGTGCTGGAGCCGACTGTGTTCGACTGAGTGCGCATGTGCCGCCGCCTGTCTTTCCCGCCTGATGTTTCGCACTTTCACAGGTGATTATCATTTCGCCTGATATCCCTCAAGAATCCAATTTATCAGGCATAAATTAAAATATCATATATTATTGAGATAATCATCGAGAATATGTAGGGTGCGAATCGAAGGCGCTACGGGTACGCGTCATGGGCGGCGCGCCGCCGGATAATTGAAAACAAAGACAAAAGAGGGCGTGACGCGTGCCTGCCGATCAAACACCTCCCATCCGCCTGGCCATCGTCGGTCTCGGCCTGGTGGGTCAACGACACGCGGACGCGATCCATCGTCTGAAGCATGTGGAGTTGGTCGCGATCGTTGATCCGAGCGATCCGGGTCGGGTCTACGCTGAAGAGCACGGCGTTCCGCACTTCGAGACTTTGGCCGACCTGTTCGCGCAGGACGCGCCGGACGGGGTCATTCTGTCGACGCCCACACCGCTGCATGTCGAACAGGGGCTGGACTGCGTCGCCAGGGGTTGCCCGATGCTCGTCGAAAAGCCGCTGGCGACGTCGGCGCAAGAGGCGACCGTTCTGGTGAACGCAGCTGCCGCCCATTCCGTGCCGCTGCTCGTCGGGCACCATCGTCGCCACAATCCTCTTATTCAAAAGGCGTTCGAAGTGGTCTCTGGCGGGGAGATCGGCGAGGTTCGCGCGGTGCATTCGAACTGCTGGTTCTACAAGCCGGATTACTATTTCGATGCGGCCCCGTGGCGAAAACTGAAAGGCGCCGGGCCGATCTCGGTCAATCTGGTGCACGATGTCGATCTCATCCGGTATCTCTGCGGCGAGGTGGCCAGCGTGCAGGCGCAATCGGCCCCCTCGAAGCGTGGGTTCGAGAATGAAGACGTCGCGGCCGCTGTCTTGCGGTTCGAAAATGGAGCGATCGGCACGATCACGGTGTCGGACAGCATCGTGTCCCCTTGGAGTTGGGAGCTGACCGCGCGGGAATATCCGGGATACCCGCCCACATCTCAAAGCAGCTACCTGCTCGGCGGGACTCATGGGTCGCTGTCGGTGCCCGATCTTACGCTCTGGAGTCATACGGGGGAGCGCGACTGGTGGAACCCGATCAGCGCCACGACCCTGCTGCGAGAGGCGTCAAACCCGCTGGTCAACCAGATCTCTCATTTCGTGGCGGTCATTCGCGGCGAAGAGCCACCGCTGGTGTCCGGCGACGAGGGATTGAAGACCCTTCAGGTCGTCGAAGCCATTCAGATGGCCGCGCAATCCGGAGAAACGATCTTCATCGATCGTCCGGCTAACGGCGCGGCGGAAGCCCATGCAGGAGGCGCCGACGAGCGCAGTCAGGTGAGTGGTCAAAATATATGATATTTTAAAAAATATATTGTTTTTTTGGAAAAATTAGGTAGTTACTTAGAAAAGGCCGCTTTAGCGGCTTCTATCTCAGGGAGGAAACGAGATGAGCATCAAACTTTCGCGCAGGTCGGCGTTGACTGCGATCATAGCGGCGGGACTGGCAATGGGGGCGACGGCGCCTGCTATAGCCGAAGACAAGATCACATTGCGGATGGCGACGTCCGGGTCGGAGACGGATCAGCGTTCGGTCGCCATGGCCGAGGTGTTCGCCCCGGCGGTCGCCGATTTCGTTGACTATCAGCCCAGCTATAACGGCACGATCTTCGCTCAGGGCACCGAGTTGGACGCGATCAGCCGCGGCAATCTTGAGATGTCCATCACCTCGGCGCAGGAGCTGGCGCAGTTTTTCCCGGAATTCTCGATTTTCACCGCCGGTTACGTGCATCAGGACGCGGCGCATCAGGTCGCCGTCTTCGGCGATCCGCTGATGGATCCGTTCAAGGAAACGGTTGAGAACGATCTCGGCGTGAAGCTCCTGTCCGTCATGTATCTGGGTCGTCGCCAGGTGAACCTGCGTCAGGGCAAGGACGAGTTGTCGGTCAGCACGCCCGCCGATCTGGACGGCGTGAACCTGCGCATGCCTGGCACGGACGCGTGGCAGTTCCTGGGCTCGGCTCTCGGCGCCGCGCCGACGCCGATGGCCTTTTCCGAGGTCTACACCGCGCTTTCGACCGGCGCAGTGGACGGTCAGGACAACCCTCTGCCGACGGTCGTTGACGCCAAGTTCTACGAAGTCACCAAGCAGATTATTCTGACCTCGCATCTGGTCGACCTGAACTACATCGCGATCGGAAAGGGCGTCTGGGATGACATGTCGCCCGAACAGCAGGCGAAAGTTCAGGCCGCCGCCGACGCCGCCGCGGAATCGGGACGCCAGAAGCAGCTGAAGAAAGAAGAAGAGCTGGTCGCGTTCCTCGAAGAGCAGGGATTGGCCGTCTATGAGCCTGACCTGTCCGCGTTCCGCAACCAGGTGCAGGCGAAGTATCTGGAGAGCGAATTCGCCGAATCTTGGCCCGAGGGAACGCTCGAAAAGATCAACGCGCTCGGCAACTGATCACAACACTCTCTGGGGAGGGAGAACCACCATGAAAGCGTTTATCCGGGGGTTCTCCCGCCTAGCAGATGGGATTGCCGGCGGCATGCTGGCGGCGATCTTCTTCATTTTCCTCCTACAGATCATTCTTCGGTATTTCTTCACGCCGGCCGGCTGGACGTTGGAGTTGATCGGCATCCTTTGGGTCTGGGTGATCTTCTTTTCCTGCGCCTTTGTCGTGCGCGAACAGGACCACGTGAAGTTCGACATCATCTATCTGTCTGTCAGCAGGCGCGTCCGCACCGTGTTCGCGCTGATCGCCGCCGCCGCGATCGCCATCGGCATGCTCTACACGCTTCTGCCGACCTGGGACTACATCGACTGGATGAAGATCCGCAAGACGACGACCGTGGAGAACCCCTTCACCGGCAAAAAGATCCCGATGCGCACCATCTTCTCAATCTACGGCGTGTTCATCGTCTGCGTGGCGGGCCGCTACATCTGGCTGTTCTTCAACATTCTGAAGAAAGGCCCCCCGAAGACCGAACTTGAGATCGCCGTCGAAGCCGCCCACGAAGCCGAGAACGCCGAAAAAGGAGAAGAGAAATGAGCTTCGAGCTTGCCTCCTGTCTCTTCACGCTCTTCTTCCTCGCCGGAGTAGGCACGCCGATCGGATATTCGATCCTGCTCGCCTCCGTCGTTTATCTCGGCGTCGCTGGACTGGACGTCGCGCTGGCGGGCGAGAAAATCCTGCAGGGCTTCTACAAAAGCACCATCCTGCTGGCCGTGCCGCTGTTCATCGTCGCCGCGAACATTATGAACGCCGGCTCGATCACCGACCGGCTGCTGAATTTCTGCGTCGCCGCCGTCGGCCGCTTCCGGGGCGGGCTCGGGCATGTGAACGTCACCGCTTCGCTGATCTTTTCCGGCATGTCGGGCTCGGCGGTCGCCGACGCCGCAGGCATCGGCAAGATCATCATCGAGATGATGACCAAGGATAACCGTTACAGCCGCGGCTACGCGGCGGCGATCACGGCGGCCTCCGCCACCATCGGCCCGATCATCCCGCCGTCGATTCCGATGGTTCTCTATGCGCTGGTCTCCAAGGCGTCGATCGGCTCGCTGTTCCTGGCCGGCATCCTGCCCGGACTGATCATGGGCGCAGTGCTGATGGCCATGAACACCTATCTGGCGGGCAAGCGTGGCTTCGCGCTTGAAGAGCCGATCCCGCTGCGCGAACTGCCCGCGAAAACCGCCAACGCCTTTCCGGCGCTGCTGATGCCCGTCATCCTGCTCTACGGCATCTATGGCGGGGTCACGACGCCGACCGAGGCCGCCGCGGTGGCCGCGTTCTATGCGCTGATGCTGGCGGCGATGTTCTATCGCGCCATCTCGATCGGCGGGCTCTATCGCGTGTTCATCGACAGCGCGCGGTCCTCGGCCTCGGTTGGCATCGTGATCGGCGGCGCGTTCATCCTGAACTTCATCGTCATTCAGGAACAGATCCCGCAGACGATCTCGGAGCTGCTGGAGGGGGCCAATGTCAGCCCGATCCTGTTCCTGATTATGGTGAACCTTCTCATCCTCGCGCTGGGCTGTGTGCTGGACGCCACGACGATCATTCTGGTCATCGTGCCGCTCTTCATTCCCACATGCGTCGCGCTGGAGATCGACCTGGTCCACTTTGGCGTGCTGGTCGTCGTCAACTCGATGATTGGACTGATCACGCCGCCCTACGGGATCCTGCTCTTCGTCATCAACGCGGTGACCGACATTCCGCTGCGCGAGATCATCTCCGAAATCTGGGCGTTCCTCGGTGTGCTCATCCTTGCGCTCTTGGTGATGCTGCTGGTGCCCGACCTGGTGCTCTGGCTGCCGCGGATGTTCGGCTATCAGGGCTGATAATTAACACCCGCGCCAGAGGCGACGTCTCCAGCGCGGGTCCTGGATCGACGAAATGACGCTTTCCATCGCGACCACTTCGATCCCCGGCGATCTTTCCGCCAGGCTTTCGGCGATTTCGGCGGCGGGCTTCCATGGCGTTGAATTGAGCGCGCGGGACGTCGCGAGTTTCGCGGGGAGCGCCAAAGACTGCGCGGCCATGATCGCCGACCTGGGCCTCAAAATCGTCGCTCTGCGATCCGATGAGACAGCGTTCGAGTTCGAGCGCGTGCTGGACCTCGGCGCCGATCTCGGGGTCGACCTGCTGCTGTCCGCGGACGCCCAAACACCTGCGGACGTGTCTGGGTGGACGACATGGGTCGAGAAGGCGGCCAGCCGGGATGTTCGGCTCGCTGCAATGGTTCCGCCCGACGCGCCGGGCGAGAGCTATGCGGCAAGCGCGCTTGACCTGATCCGCGCGATCGATCACCCCAATTTTGGTCTTTTCCTCAACAGTCTGCACGCGCTTGCGGAGGGCGCGCGCCCCGCGAGCATCGGCGACCTGCCGATCGATCGCGTGTTCCATGTACAGATCGCCGACGCGCCGAAGACCGATATCGCAGCAAACCATTACTCGAAATCATCTCGCATGTTGCCGGGGCAAGGCGATCTGAACCTCGCCGGTTTCGTCCGTATTCTTGCGCGCGGCGGATATTCCGGCGCCTGGGTCCTGGACGGGCCACACAGCGCCCAGTCGCAGACGAGCGCTGAGGTCGTCGTCAATGACGGCTATCGCGCGATGGTGAACCTGCTCAACCGGGTGCGGCGGCGCGAACCGGACGCCGTCTTTGACATCCCGAAGCTGACGGAGCGGGTCTATCCCACCGGGTTCGAGTTTATCGAGTTTGCGGTTCAGGGCGACGACGCCGGGGCGCTGACCGATCTCCTATCCTCGCTCTGCTTTCGAATGGAGCGCCGGCATGTCTCCAAATCCGTCGAGCTGTGGCGGCAGGGCGCAATAAACATCGTCGTCAACACCGAGCGGCGGGGATTCGCCCGCGCCGCTTATCTGCAGCACGGATCGACCGTTTGCGACATGGGGCTGCGCGTCTCCGACGCTGGCGCCACGATCGCGCGCGCAGCGGCGTTGGGCGCGCCGAGATTCTCGCAACCGGTCGGCGTGGGCGAGTTGGACATCCCGGCGATCCGTGGGGTCGGCGGCAACGTGGTGCATTTCATCGACGAGAAGTCGAATCTCCACCGGGTCTGGGACATCGAGTTCAATCCGGTGACGGCGGCCAAGGCGATCCAGCCCGCGGGCCTTCGCCGTATCGATCACGTTGCGCAGACGATGAAATACGAGGAGATGCAGAGTTGGCTGCTCTATTACATCTCGACCTTCGAGATGGAGAAATCGCCGATCGTCGATGTCGCTGACCCGGCGGGCGTTGTGCGCAGTCAGGCGATTGAGAGCCCGGAGGGCGAGGTTCGCTTGAACCTGAACGGCGCCGAAAGCAGGCGCACTCTCGCGGGCGCGTTCCTCGCCGATCAGCATGGCGCGGGCGTTCAGCACATCGCGTTGCAAACCGACGACATCTTCGAGACCTCCGACTTGCTGGCTGAATCCGGCTTCCCGCGCCTCGCCATTTCACCCGATTACTACGCCGCGTTGCGTCGGGAGTTTGGGCTCGACGAGGCGCTGGCGGAGCGCCTGCAGGCGGGAGATATCCTCTACGACCGGCGCGGCGGCGGCGAGTATTTCCAGATCTACAGCGATCCGATCTTTGGCGGCTTTTTCTTTGAGATTGTCGAACGCCGGGGCGGCTACGCGGGGTACGGCGCCCGGAACGCGCCGACTCGTCTGGAGGCGCAGGCGATCCATCAGCAAAAAAATGAGGCGCGCGCGCATGCCTGAAACCTCCGAGATGTCTGACGCAGACGCCGTCCGCTGCTGGTGGCGCACCTCCATCATCGACATGGAGCCCGGACGCATCGCCTTTCGCGGACGCCCGATCGAAGAGCTGATCGGGAATGTCTCCTTTCCGCAGATGATCTGGCTGATGACGCGCGGCGATCTGCCGTCAGAGGCGCAGGCGAGCCTGTTCGAATGCGCGTTGGTCGCGGGCGTCGATCATGGTCCGCAGGCGCCCTCGATCGCGGTGGCGCGGATGACGATCACCTGCGGGGTCGGACTGAACAACGCGATGGCGTCGGCGGTCAACATGCTCGGCGACGTGCATGGCGGAGCCGGCGAGCAATGCGCCGAGCTTTACTATGACATCGCCCGGCGCATGGACGACGGCGTGGCGCTGGAGGCGGCGGTGCGCGACGGTCTTGATCACTGGCGCGCGGACAATGGCAAGATCGTAAGCGGCTTCGGTCATCGGTTCCACAAGCCCGTCGATCCGCGCGCGCCGCGTCTGATGGCGCTGGTGCGGGAGGCCGCCGCTGAGGGCGTGGTCGACGGGCGCTATGCCGGGATCGGCGAGGCGGTGCAGGCCGAGCTTGGCCGTCAGCGGGGCGGTCGGCCGATCGCGATGAATATCGATGGCGCGACGGCGGTGATCTTCTGCGAGTTGGGCTTTCCCGCGCCGCTTTCTCGCGGCCTCTTTTGTCTCTCCCGCTCAGTCGGCGTACTCGCCCACGCCTGGGAGCAGATGGAGCAGGGCGGCCGCAACAAAGGGCCGATGCCGCCGCAGTTCCTTCCCCTCTATGAGCCGAGTGAAGCCGATGGATAAGCGGGCGCAACCGTTTCGGGTCGGCCTGGTCGGGTGTGGCCGCATCAGCGACATATATCTGAAGACCTGCGCCAATTTCCGCGAAGTCGACATCGTCGCCTGCGCCAGTCTCGATATTGAGGAATCCCGCGCGAAAGCGGCCCAGCATGGGATCCCCAAAGCGTGCCTGCCGGACGATATCTTCGCTGATCCTGAGATCGACGCGGTGCTGAACCTGACGATCCCCGCCGCTCATGCCGAAATCAGCCTCAAGGCGCTGGAGGCGGGCAAGCATGTCTATTCGGAGAAGCCCTTCGCGACGACGACCGAGGATGGTGAGAAGGTGCTCGCGCTGGCGCAGGCGAAGGGTCTAGCGGTTGGCAACGCGCCAGATACGTTTCTGGGCGGTCGCTGGCAAACCGTGCGACGCCTGATGGACGAAGGCGTGATCGGCAGGCCGACTGGCGTCGCCGCTTTTGTCGGCACCCATGGCGTTGAGCGGCATAATCCAAATCCGGATTTCTATTACAAGACCGGCGGCGGGCCGCTGTTTGACCTTGGACCCTATTACCTGACCGCGATGGTGTTTCTGCTGGGGCCGATCGCGCGGGTCTCTGGCCTGTCGCGCCGCACATTCGATCGACGTCAGATCGAGATCGGACCTCGCACCGGCGAATGGGTGGATGTGGAGATCGACACCCATTCGCTGAGCCTGCTGGAGTTCGAGTCCGGCGTGATCGGCCAGATGATGATGAGTTTCGATGTTTGGGATTCGGAGACTCCCCGCTTTGAGATCTATGGCGAAGACGGGACGATCTGCATTACCGATCCGGACCCGGTGCATGGCGCCAACCTCTTTCGGGGCGAGGTCTGGTATCGGACGCGAGAGACCTCCCGCTGGACCTACCAACCCCGCGTCAAGGGATTGGAAGATTGGCGGGTTGCGGAAAACCTCCATGGCCAGAATGAGGATGTCCGCGGGCTGGGGCTGATTGATCTCGCCTACGCCGTTCGCGATGGACGGCCGGCGCGCGCGAGCGGCCAACTGGCCCAGCATGTGCTTGAGGCGATGATCGGCATTGAGCAATCCGCGCGGGACGGAAAATTCCGCGCCATTCAAAGCCGCTGCGACGTCCCTACGCCATTGCCGCAAGACTTTCCGCTGAGCGAAGCCGCCAGAGAGAGGTTGAGCGCATGAGCATCGAGACGCTGGACTTCGCCGAACCGTTCTTCACGGTAAAGGTCGTGCAAGACGCGGCGGAACACGAGATTGGCGACCGCGCAATCGTCCTGAATCTCTCCGATCAGCCGCTGAATATACGGAAACAGGCGCTGGCGCCGCTGCAATCGGTCATCGTCGCGCAGACGCCGATCCGCGATGTGGCGCGCGCCGTGCTGATCGAGCGTTTCGCCGAGCACGCGGATCAGGAGGCGTTGTTCGCGGCGGTAAAGCGGCGTTGGCCGCTCGCCTATGACGTTCGAAAGGAAGATCGGTTGAAAGGCGTCAGCCATTACCTGTCGCCCAAGGTCGGCGTCGGGAACATCCGGCTCAGCATGTATCACTCCGGCTCGGTCCCGCTGAATGTCGGCCTGCATCGGGATCACCCGTTCTGTCCGATCCCCGGCTTTCGCGAGGTGCATACCCAGATCATCGGCTTCGGCAAGATGCAGCAGTTCCGCGAAAAGGATCTCTCCACACTCTATCTGGAGGAACCCATGGCGCCCGGCGCGACCCACCGGCCGATGTATGACGCGGCGGGCGACTATCCCTGGCATCAGTACGAGACCATCACGCCAAGCATCTTCATGGCGGTGGAGATCCTGCCCGACGACGCCGTCAAAGCGGCTTGAGGCGGTGGGAAAATGACATGACCGAGCGATTGCTTCCCGCCGACTTCTCCTTCGAAGGGCCGTTTCCACGTCTGTCGCGGCGTCTTCGTCTGGGGGTTGTCGGCGGCGGACGAATTTCCGCGACACAGGCCATGGCGGCGAGATTGAGCGACCGGTGGGAGGTCGTCGCAGGCGCGCTGTCCTCGAACCCAGACGCCGCGAAAGCGCGGGGCGCGGAGTGGTTCCTGCCTGCGGACCGCTGCTACGCCTCGTTTAAGGAGATGGCCACGGCGGAGGCGGCGCGCGCCGATGGCGTAGACGCGGTGATGATCACCACGCCGAACCACGTGCATTTCGAGGCCGCCCGCGCCTTTCTGGAGGCCGGGATCGACGTGCTCTGCGACAAGCCGCTGACCAACGAGGTCGCCGAGGCGCAGGAATTGGTCCGCCTGACGCGAGGGACCGGCCGGGTCTTCGGCGTCTGCTACACCATGTCTTGTTTCGCGATGACCCGGCAGGCGCGGGAGATCGTGAAAAGCGGCGCGCTGGGCCGGATCAACCAGATCCACGTGGAGTTCATGCAGGACTGGATGATCCCAGAAGACGTGGCCGAGGCCGACCACGTGAAATGGCGGCTGGATCCCGAGAAATCCGGGGCCACAAGCTGTGTCGGCGATATCGGCACTCATGCGGCGCAACTGGCGTCCTTCGTTTCCGGGCTGCCGATGACGCATCTGCGCGCCGAGTTTCACGTCTGCGGCGCGCCGAAGCCGCTGGAGGACACCGCGTTCATGGCGACCCGCTATCAGGGCGACGTGCCGGGCACGCTGATGGCGACGCGTCTTGCGCCCGGGAATCGCGGCGGGTTGCGGCTGCGGGTGTTCGGCGGCGAAGGCGGCCTGGAATGGGATCTTGAGGACTCCGAGCGACTGAAGCTGACCCGGTTTGGCGAGCCCGATCGCGTGCTCAGCCGCGGGCACGGCCACGGGATCTCTCCCGGCGTGGAGCGGCTGGTGCGCACGGCGCGCGGGTTTCCCGAGGGGATCATCGAAGCCTGGGGCAATCTTTACACTGAATTCGCCATGGCGGTCGCCGCGCGCAGGGATGGGATCGACGCGCCGTCCGACTGGCTGGCCTTTCCGACGGTGGAGGCGGGCGCAGAGGGTGTGCGGTTCATCGAAGCGGCTGTCAGCTCCAACGTTTTTGGCGGCGCCTGGGTTGAATGCTAGCCGGCGGAGTTAGTCAGCTAAAAAATTAGTTGGTAAAACAGATAATATCATATATTTTAGTTTATATCAGATTTTACGACGTGAGTCGTAAAGCACCTGGAATCGATCACCATGCCCAAGCGCGAAGAGAAGAGCGCGGATGCGCCGCGCTACTCCCTGGCTCATTTGACCCTGATCGGCTGCTCTGCGCCGGAGCTGGTCTATATCGCCGCGCGCGCGGGCTATGACGCGGTGAGTCCGCGCTTCATTCCGATGAATGTCGCCGGAGAATTCGCCTGTTTTCCCCAAGACCGGGACATGGTGCGCGCGACGAAAACAGCGCTGGATGTGACCGGGCTGCAGGTGAACGAGATTGAAATCGCGCGGATCACCGAAGATTGCGTGCCGCGCGCTTTTGAGCCTGCCCTAGCGCTGGGCGGCGAATTGAACGCCAAACGGCTGATCATGAGCGCCTGGACCAAGTCGCGGGACGATCGCAATTTCCTGGTCGATTGCTATGCGGAGACCTGCGATCTGGCCGCGCCCTATGGGCTGACCGTCGATCTGGAGTTTCCCTCCTTCTCTCGCCTTCGAACACTGGACGAAGCGCTGGACATCGTGCGCGCCGCCGATCGGCCCAATGGCGGGATTCTGGTCGACACGCTGTATCTGCATCTCTCCCGCGTCGATATCGGCGAGCTTCTGCACACCCCCAGCGAGCTTCTGCACTTTCTGCATGTCTCGGACTGCCTGCCGGGCATCGCCGACACCAGCCGCGGTATGATCCAACTGGCGCGCGACGCCCGTCTTTATCCGGGTGAGGGATGCATCGATTTCGCCGGGATCATCGAGCGCATGCCGATGGTCGACTATTCGGTGGAGCTTCCAAATCAAAGTCGGGTGGCGGAGCTGGGCCTCGAAGAGCATGCCCGCCGCTGCCTCTCTCACGCAAAGCGGACCTTCGGTTCCGCCCGTTCGAAACGACGCGAGGGAGCCGACGCCCCTCCGCCTACAGCACAACCCTTCAAGGACCGACATGCCGAAAGAGCTCACTGATACCGACAAGGCGCTGGTCGCCGAATTGCTGACCCGCGCCCACGCCGCCATGGCGGAGGTCGAAGATTACTCGCAGAACCAGCTGGACCGGCTGGCGCAGGCCATCGGCTGGTACGCGGGCAACGAAACGACGTTCACGCGTCTCGCCCAGATGGGCGTCGATGAAAGCGGCATCGGCGACCGCGACGGACGCCCCGCCAAGCGCTTCAAGATCCACGGCGTCCTGCGCGACGCGTTGCGCCAAAAAAGCACCGGCGTCGTTGAGGAAGATCCGGCGAAGGGCCTGGTCAAATACGCCAAACCGGCTGGCGTCATCGCGTCGCTGGTTCCGATGACGAACCCGGCGCTGACCCCGCCCGTCACCGGCATCTACGCCGCCAAGGCGCGCGACGCGGTGATCTTCTCGCCCCATCCCCGCACAGCCGGGACCACCGCCGCGACGGTCGCGGCGATGCGCGCGGGCTGCCGCGCGGTGGGCGCGCCTGAGGATCTGTTTCAGGTGATCGAGAAACCCTCCATCCCGGTCACCCAACATCTGATGGAGACCTGCGATCTGACGCTGGCGACCGGCGGCAAACCGATGGTCAAGGCGGCCTACTCCTCTGGCCGGCCCGCCTATGGCGTCGGCGCGGGGAATTCCTCAATCGTGATCGACGAGACGGCGGATATCGCGATCGCGGCGCAGAACACCCGCATCTCCAAAACGTCGGACTTCGGCTCCGGCTGTTCGGCGGATGGCAACATCATCATCCAGCACTCGGTCTATCACCGAATGATCAACGCGCTGATCAGCGAAGGCGGCTATCTCTGCAACGACGAGGAAAAGGCGTCGTTGGAAAAGGCGATGTGGGACGAGAAGGGCAACCGCACCTTCTCCACCATCGCCTGCCGACCGCAACAGACGGCGGAGGTCGCGGGGTTCTCGATCCCCGAGGACCGCAAGTTCCTGATGGTGGCCAATCAGGGCCAGATCGGGCCGGAGCACAAGTTCTCGAAAGAGAAATTGACGACGCTGATGGCTCTCTACGAATTCGAGACCTTCGACGACGCGTTGGAGATCGTGCGCCAGATCTATGAGGTCGGCGGCAAAGGCCATTCCTGCGGCATCTATTCTCACAGCGACGAGAATATCGACGCGTTGGCCCGCGTCGCCCCGGTTAGCCGGATGATGGTGCGACAGGCGCAATCGAAGGCCAACGCCGGATCGTTCACCAACGGGATGCCGATGACTTCCAGCCTGGGGTGCGGGATTTGGGGCGGCAACATCACCAATGAAAACGTCTCGCTGAAGCATTTCATGAACTACACTTGGGTCAGCCGGCCCATACCGGAGGACCGCCCTTCTGAAGCGGTGCTGTTCGGCGAGTTCTTCCAAACCCAAACCGAGGCCGCGTGATCCGATGAAGGATGAAGCTTCAACCACGACCAAGACGGTCGCCGAACATCTGGTCGATTTTCTGGAACGCCGTGAGATCCGGCATGTGTTCGGCCTGTGCGGTCACACCAATATCGCCGTGTTGGCGGCGTTGGAGTCGAGTCCGATCGACTTTATCAACGTGCGGCATGAGCAAATCGCCAGCCACGCTGCGGACGCCTATGCGCGCGTGACCGGCCGGGCCTCGGTGGTGCTGTCGCATCTCAGCCCGGGCCTGACCAATTGCGCCACCGGCGTCGCCAACGCCGCGCTCGATTGCATTCCGATGGTGGTGATCGCGGGGGATATCCCGACCCACTACTATGGCAAGCATCCGCATCAGGAAGTGAACCTGCACGCCGACGCCGCCCAGTATGAGATCTATCGCCCCTTCGTGAAACGCGCCTGGCGCGTGGACCGCGCCGATCTGATGGCGGAAATCCTGGAGAAAGCGTTCCATCTGGCTGAAAGCGGCCAGCCCGGCCCGGTGCTGGTCAATGTGCCGATGGACATTTTCTCGGCCGAGATCGACGACGCCACCTTCGACCGCATCGCCGGCAACACAAGATCGCTGGTTAAACCCTCGATCGATGACGAGACCGCCCGCCGGATCGTCACCGCGCTTGGCGAGGCGGAGAACCCGGTGATCTACGCGGGCGGCGGCATCCTGCTGGCCAAGGCGTCGGAGGAATTGAAGGCCTTTGTCGATCACATGCAGATCCCGGTCGCGCATAGCCTGATGGGCAAGGGCGCGCTTTCAGACGCGCATCCTCTGGTGATGGGCATGACCGGTTTCTGGGGCACGGATCTGGTGAACCAGTCCTGCCTCAACGCCGATTGGCTGTTCGCCATCGGCACGCGGTTCAAGGAGGCCGACTGCTCAAGCTGGTATCCCGGCTACACGTTCAACATCCCCGAAACGCGGGTCGTTCATATCGACATCGAACCCTCGGAGATCGGCCGGAACTATCCCACCGAAATCGGCGTGGTCGCCGACGCGAAAGCCGCGCTCAAAGTGCTGACGCGAGTGGCGAAGGAGCTTTATCCGGATGGCTTCCAACGGCCGGATCTGGTGAAGAAGATTGCGGACTCCCGCGCGGAATTCCGCGCCCGAAATACGGAAATGGCGACCAGCGACGCGTTCCCGATGATGCCGGAGCGCATCCTCGCCGACGTGCGCGCCGTGCTGCCGGAGGATGCGATCATCACCACCGATGTCGGCTGGAACAAGAACGGCGTCGGTCAGCAGTTCGATATCCTGACGCCGGGCTCGGTCCTGACGCCAGGCGGTTTCGCGACGATGGGATTTGGGCCGCCGGGCGCGATCGGCGCCAAGGTCGCGGCCCCGGACCGGGTGGTGATCTCCATGGTCGGCGATGGCGGTTTCGGCCAGAACCCCGCCATGCTGGCGACCGCGGTCGAGCAAGGTCTGGGCGTGATCTGGCTGGTGATGAACAACAACGCGTTTGGGACCATCGCAGGCCTTCAGAAAGCGCATTACGGCCTGACCTATGGCACGGTCTTTCCCGGCGAGGCCGGCGCGCCGGAGTTCGGACCCGACTACGCCCAGATCGCGCGGGCCTACGGCGCGCATGGCATGAAGATCGCCTCGGCGGACGAGTTAGCACCGGCGCTGCAAGCGGCGATCGACAGCGGCCATCCGACGGTGATCGATGTTGCGATGAAGAACAATCCGACGCCAACGACCGGCCACTGGAACATTCTCGACATCTATTCACCGGACAAGGATGTGTCGCACGTCGCGACTTAGATTTGCGGCCTAGTTAGATGCGAAGTGACTGAAGGCTCTGCGGCAAAGAAAAACGAGGAGACGCAAAATGTATAAGAATATTCTCATCCCCGTGGCGCTCGATCACACAAGCGACCTGGCAGAGAAAATCCGCGTCGCCCGGCGCATGCTGGAGGACGGCGGCGCCATCACGCTGTTGAGCGTTCTGGAGCCTGCGCCAAGCTATGTCGCGGAGTTCGTCACCGTGACGCCGGAGCGGAAGCTCAGCGATAAGGTTCTGGACAAGCTTAAGACCGCCGCCGAGGGACATGACGGCGTCGCATGTGACGTGGCGTCTGGAAAGCCGGGCGTCGAAATCGCCAATTACGCGGAGGCGCATGGAGTCGACCTGATCCTGGTTGGATCGCAACGTCCCGGCGTCGACGACTATTTCCTCGGCTCAACCGCCTCTCGTGTCGTCCGCCGCGCGCACTGCGCGGTGTTCGTATTGAGGTAGGATTCGAACGAAGTTCCCTTGCTTTTCCGCGTCCTACGTAGCCGCTCTCTAGATTGTCGAAGGGCGCGGGGCGTTTCCCCGCGTCACGAAATCGGGACCGCTCCCTAAAAATCGATGATCTTGTTGGACCCCTGACCGGTGGTGGCCTACCTATTCGCCTGGAACGAATGTGGCCGCCCGTTCAAGTGAATTCGCAGGTTGAGCGGCGTCGCCCGCCTTTGTTCCTCAAATGGTTCGTTAAGCGCCGTGACGAGAACGCGCGGAGAAAAATGAACGGGCGAAAGGCGGGGCGATGCTTGAAGAGGCCGAGTACGAGGTTCCGGAGATCTGGACATGGGACATGGAATCCGGCGGCGAATGGGCCAAGGTCAACCGCCCCATCGCCGGCGCAACCCATGAACAGGCGTTGCCGCAGGGCGAGCAGCCGCTGCAGCTCTATTCGAACGCGACGCCCAATGGCGTGAAGGTCACCATCCTGCTTGAGGAGCTGATCGAGCTTGGCGTCGAGCGCGCCAACTACGACGCCTGGCTGATCCGTATCGGCGAAGGGGACCAATTTTCATCCGGTTTCGTCGCGCTGAACCCGAACTCCAAAATCCCGGCGCTCTTGGATCGGGAGACCGGATCGCGCGTCTTTGAGTCCGGCGCCATCCTGCTCTACCTCGCCGAGAAGTTCGGCCATTTTCTGCCGCAAGACACGGCCAAGCGCACCGAAGCGCTGAACTGGCTGTTCTGGCTTCAGGGGGCGGCGCCCTTTCTCGGCGGCGGCTTCGGCCATTTCTACGACTATGCGCCAGCGAAGCTCCGTTATCCGATCGACCGGTACGCGATGGAGACCAAGCGCCAGCTTTCGGTTCTGGATCAGGAACTTGCCGACAAGCGCTATTTGGGCGGGGACGACTATTCGATCGCCGATATCGCCACCTGGCCGTGGTACGGAAATCTGGCGCGCGGCGCGCTCTATGGCGCTGGGAACTTCCTGCAGGTGCGCGAATACGCGAATGTGCAGCGTTGGACGGAGGACATCTGGAACCGTCCCGCAGTGCGGCGCGGCCGCAAGGTGAACCGGACGTGGGGACCGCTGGAGGACCAGCTTCATGAGCGCCACCTCGCCAGCGATTTCGAGCTTCAAACGCAGGACAAATTGGAGGCGGAGAGTCCTACGTTGGGTGATTAGACTTTTGACCAGCCTCAGTCGCTCGGACCACAATTGAGCGGAAGAATACGCGATGGTTTGCGCTATGCCGGACATACCAAGCGAAACGGTCGAGAACTGGCAGCGGATTGTGAATCTGATCGCCCGGCTCGCGGATGTGCCCGCGTGCCTGGTTATGCGCACGTGTCCTTCCCCCCTAAAACTGTGCCACTACATTGACCGAGAATTGGGGATGAGAGATGGCTCGGAAGCGGTATTCGGACGAGGATATATTGAAGCTTCTTCGGGAGATTGAGCTGAAGCTCGCCGAAGGAGACGACGTGCAATCGGCATGTCGTAGCGTTGGGATCAGCGACGCGACCTACTACAACTGGCGCAGGCGGTTTGGTGGGATGGGGCGGTCGCAGCTTTCGGAGCTCCGCTCGCTGGAGAAAGAGAACGCCAGACTGAAGAAGATCGTGGCCGAGCTCGAGCTGGACAAGCTCATTCTCAAGGAAAGCCTGAGCTATCTAAAGCCCAGGGCCTGACGACGAGCCAGCTTCGTCAGGCCGTCATCCATACGCGCCAGAAGCTCGCGACGTCGGAGCGGCGGACCTGCCGGGTGATCGGCGTCGCCCGCAGCAGCTTGCAATACAAGGCCGTCGCGAGGGATGACAACGCGCTGCGCCTCGCCCTCATTCGGCTGGCGAAGCAATATGGCCGCTACGGTTATCGCAAGATCGCGGAGCTGTTGCGCGTCGAGGGCTGGCGCGTGAACCACAAGAAAGTCGAGCGGCTCTGGCGGGAAGAAGGGCTGCAGTTGCCGCATCGGCACAAGAAACGCCGGCGTCTCTATCACAAGGACGCCTCGATCATCCGGCTCAGGCCGACCCATCCGAACCATGTCTGGAGCGTCGATTTCGTCCACGACAAGCTCAGCAACGGCCGGAGCTACAAGATGCTGACGGTCCTGGATGAACACACGCGCCAGGCGCTGGCCGTAGAGGTCCGGGCCAGGATGGGCTCAGCCGATGTGCTGGAGGTTCTCTACGAGCTATTCCTGCGCCACGGCAAACCGGAATACGTCCGCAGCGACAACGGGCCGGAATTCGCCGCTGCGACCACCCAGGAGTGGCTGAAACGCGTCGGCGTGAAGCCGATACGGATCTATCCCGGCTCACCGTGGGAGAACGGCTACAATGAACGCTTCAACGGAACTCTGCGCCGGGAGGTGCTGAACACGGAATGGTTCGCCACCGCCAAAGAGGCCCAAATCGTCATCGGTTACTGGCTCAAGGAATACAACCACACCCGCCCGCACCAGGCGCTGAACATGAGGCCGCCGATCCCCGAAACTCTAATAAGAAATGGCCCAGAACTAGGGGGCTAGACACGCGGGAATCTAGGCGGAACAGAGTTGACGCCACTCGTCTAGTGCGGCGGTTCGGTTCAGCTTGAAACTGTGTCGTGTGTGGAGGTGGCGTTCCCGATTGAAGAGGTTGTGGACGGAAGAATGGACGGAAGCGAACATCTGCAAACTCCGCATGCGCCGGAACCTGAGCATCGACCGTTCCCTTCGTCGGAACGGCAGATGTGAATTCTCAGCTCTGTTGTTCAGCCAGCGTCCAGTTGACTGAAGCTCCGTCGCACCCAGTTCGCGCAGCGCGGCCTTATAGGACCTCAACCGGTCCGTGACCACTTCGCGCGGCTGACCATAGCGCTTCATCAATTTCTTCAGTAATTTCAATGCAGCGCGCTTGTCCCGGCGTTTGGTGACGACCGTTTCGAGAACTTCTCCCTCGTGATCGACAGCTCGCCACAAATAGTGTCGTTCGCCATTGATCTTCACGAACACTTCGTCGAGATGCCACCGCCAGTTCGAGTGCGCTTTCATCCAATCAAGGCGCTTGCGCTAGATTTCGAAAGCGAAGATCGGGCCAAATCGGTTCCACCAGAACCGGATCGATTCAGGGCTGACATCGATCCCGCGTTCGTGGAGAAGATCCTCGACATTCCGCAACGAGAGTGGGAACCGAATATACATCATCACCGCCAGGCGGATGATCTCGGGGCTGGTTTTGAAGTACTTGAACGGCCCACGCTTACTCACGGCGAACACTAGATGAGCCCCCTCCCCGCCTTAAGCCAAGTTCCTCTGACAGTCCCATATTTCGCGCTCTTACTCTGCGATCGTAGCGCCGGTCGTCGCCTCAAACGCCTCCGATTTCGCCATCTTGGTCTCAGCTCGCTTGGTGCCCGGCAGAAGCTCGAACATCGGATCGAATTCGACCATCGTTGAGGCCAGTTGACCGAGGATGGCGACATCGCCCTCGACCTGCGCAACGCCTCCGCCGATCATCGCTTCCAGAGTTTCCTCGCCTGTCATGGCTTTCTCCAGATCGGTCCGGTTGATCGTCAGCGTAAGGTCGGGGTCGTCAGCCAGGAACCCCTCCACATTGGTCAGGGTGGCGTTTTCCATCACGATGATGAACTTTTCGCCGTTATCAGGCGTGACGAGGTTGATGGTGAACCGCATCCCCTCGGCCTTGCGGCTGTCCATCTTGATGCCGAGGAAGTTCAGGAACAGCTCTGTCGACATGGCGCGGATGACGTCCGCGGTGGCGCTGTCGACCACCTCCACGTCGGAAATGCCGGAACGCAGTTCATATGCTCCGGCGAGGAAGCTGTTCCGAAGGCCCGGATTTTCCTGCTGATATCCAAGCTGTTCATAGACATCGGCCAACAGGTCGCGCGCATCCTGATTGCTGGGGTCCGAAAGGAACAGCTTTTTCAGGATTTCTGACGCGGATTTATATTCGCCCGCGTCGTGAAGCTCGCGGCCCTTGGTCATGATCTTCTCAAGGCCGCCCATCATCTCGACATAAAGCGGCGCGGATTCCTCAGGTGACAGCGGAGTCAGAGTGGCTGGATTTGCGTCCCAAAACCCGAGGAAGCGCTGGATCACGCCGCGACTATTGTGTTCGGGAGAGCCGTGATAGCCACGCGTGTGCCATTGCTGCTTCAACCCCTCTGACAGCTCATAGACATTGTGGATCTGGTTGATTGTCACGCCCTGGTTGGCGAGGTGCAGCACCTGATTGTTCATGTGCGCGTAGAGATCCCTCTGGGCCGCCAGCACTTCCATGATCCGATCATTGCCCCAGCGCGGCCAATGGTGGGAGTAGAACATCACCTCGGCCTCGCCGGCGAACAGGTGCATGGCGCGGGAGATATACTTCGACCAGCGAAGAGGGTCGCGCACCGGCGCGCCGCGAAGCGTGTAGATATTGTGAAGCGTCGCGGTGACGTTCTCCGCCATCCAGAGCGCCTTCATGTCCGGGATCCAGGTGTTCATGTTGGACGGCGCCTCGGTGCCCGGCGTGTTCTGGAAGACCATGCCGACGCCATCAACTTCCAGAAACTCGATATCTTCCTCGATGATGCGCGTCGGTGCGATCAGACCTACCGCACCTGAGGATATGGTCTTGCCGAGGCCCTGGTTGACGAAGCCGTAGGGGCTGGCGGCCAACTGAGAGCCGTATTGGTAGGACAGTCGCCGGTTCATCGCATTGCCGGCGTAGACGTTCTCAGAGATCGTGTGTTCCATGAAGTCGCGCGGCGCGATCACCTCGACCTTGCCGGCGCGCACATCCGCCTCATCGATGACGCCGCGCACGCCGCCCCAGTGGTCGCCATGTGAGTGCGAATAGATCACGGCGGAGATGGGGTCGTCGCCTCCAATATGCTCACGGAACAAATTTAAGGCTGCGCGCGCTGTCTCGGCGCTTATCAGCGGATCGATCACGATCCAACCGGTCTTGCCGCGTACGAACGAGATATCGGAAAGATCAAAGCCGCGCACTTGGTAGATGCCCGGGATCACCTCGTAGAGTCCGTAGTTCTGATTAAGCTTGGAAATGCGCATCAGCGAGGGGTGGATCGTGTCCCAGTCGTCGCGCTCGTCGATGAAGTCGAAAGCGCCTCGGTCCCAGGCCACGTGACCGGCATCCGCCATAATCTGCGGCTCCGCCATTTCGGCGACTAGGCCCCTCTTCTGCTCGTCGAAATCGCGAGTGTCGGAAAAGGGCAGCGTCTCTCGTGCTTTGGCCAGAATCTTAAGCGTGTGCCGTGATGGCGGCTTGCCCTTCGGGTGAAAATGCCCAGAGGCAGGCGCGACGGTCTGGGCCTGCGCAGACCCATCGTCGAGCAGAATATGCGGCGCCACTGCGAAGGCGGCGCCCACGGCGGGAACGGATTGTATGAAGCGGCGGCGTGTGGTCATTGCTGATCTTTTCCTCAAGGAAATTCGAACTGGCACCAGAAGTGTTTGTAGCGCTATTGGCCTTTGGCGCCACTTGTTGGCGCTCTGCGGTAGATGGCCAACCCCTGTCGCCTCAGCGAAGTCTGCTCTGGTCTCGAACCGCCGTTCACGGCACCTGACCTCATCGCCCAGTATGCGGACAATGCCGTCATCTGAGTATTTTGGTCAGATGAACGGCGATGACCCAAGGCAGACCCGTTGCCAGAATGTGCGATTGACCGCTTTGCGCCATAAGGCAGGTGAGCAGCCCCGCCTGACTGGTCCGGTTTGATTGTTAGTGCACGGCTGGTCTCCGGTCCATTGGAACGAAGCTTTCCGGCGCTGGCGGTCGGTATCCCAGGGCGCTGTGTGGGCGCTTCGTATTGTAGTGTCGCCTCCATTGCTCGATCAGGATTTGGGCCTCGCGCAGACTGTAGAAGATTTCGCCGTTGAGCAGCTCATCGCGGAATCGGGCGTTGAAGCTCTCGCAGTATCCGTTCTCCCACGGCGATCCCGGCTCGATGTAGGCTGTCTTGGCGCCGACGGCCGCGATCCAGTCCCGGACAGCCTGGGCGACGAATTCAGGACCGTTGTCCGAGCGTATGAAGGCGGGTGGGCCGCGCAGGATGAACAGGTCGGTGAGCGCATCAATGACATCGGTGGAGTTCAGCTTGCGATCCACCTTGATGGCCAGACATTCCTTGGAATGCTCATCAAGGATGTTCAGCGTCCGGAACGCCCGACCATCATCGGTCCGGCAATGGACGAAGTCATAGGACCAGACGTGATTGCGATGCTCCGGCCGCAGCCGGACACATGATCCGTCATTCAGCCAGAGCCGCCCCTTCTTTGGTTGCCTTGCAGGCACTTTCAGCCCCTCCCGTCGCCACAGGCGCTCGACGCGCTTGTCGTTCACCAGCCAGCCCGCGTCTCGCAGCAGAGCTGCGATCCGGCGATAGCCGTAGCGGCCATACTGGCGCGCCAGTTCGATCATGTCCGCGACCAGGCGCTCTTCGTCGGCCCGGCCTTGTGGCTGGCGCCTCTGGGTCGAACGATGCTGGCCAAGAACGCGGCAGACACGGCGCTCCGACACCTTGATCCGGCCGCGAACATGATCAATGCAGGCGCGACGGCGGGCGGGGCTTAGTAGTTTCCCCGTGCGGCTTCCGTCAGGATCAGCTTGTCCAGCGTGAGGTCGGACACCGCCTTTCTCAGCCGTTCGTTCTCCTTCGGAAGCCGTTTGAGTTCCTTCAGCTGGTCGGTTCCCATCCCGCCATACTGCTTGCGCCATCGGTAGTAGGTTTGCTCAGCAATGCGCATCTCGCGGATCGCATCCACCCGCGCCATGCCTTGCCCGACAAGCACTTCAACCTGCCGCAGCTTGGTGACAATCTCCTCCGGTTTGTGTCGCTTGTTCGCCATCTCTGATCCTCCGTTTCCTAAAAATAACGGTGGACCAACTCAGTGGGGGAGGCTCACAACTGCCCTGCAAACAACTTCGTGCTCACGAAGACCGCCTTATCGGACATAGTCCGGACATGGGGGATTTGGCGCACAGAGCGCGCACGCCGTGTTGGCGTTTAACTTATTGATATTGTGTTGTGTTTTTGGTTGCGGGGGTAGGATTTGAACCTACGACCTTCAGGTTATGAGAGAGGCTAGGGGCATTACGCCGGATTTCTCCGAGTTTCGCTGATCAGCCATAAATCATTGAATCAGCTAGTTTATTATTGACCAGAACTACGCTGCGGACTCATCGTCGGCTCCGAATTTCGCTTCCATTTGCTTCCACAGTGCTTCCATGGAAGCAGCAAACGGGGATGAGAGCCGATGCCGAAACTTACCAAACGGGCCGTCGATGCGCTCGCGCCAAAGGAAAAGGAATACGCCGTCTGGGATGATGCGCTCACCGGTTTTGGCGTCCGCGTTCTGCCCTCCGGCGTGAAGACCTATCTCGCGCTTTACAGGGCAGGCGGACGGCAGCGGCGCTTCGCCCTCGGCAAACACGGCGTGCTAACAGTGGAGGAGGCGCGCAAGGCGGCGCGCGAGATCCTAGGGCGGGTGGCGCGCGGCGAGGACCCCGCCGAAGAGCGGGAGCGCTATAGGGCAGCTCCGACCGTCGCAGGGCTCTGCGCGCGGTTCTTCGAGGAGCATGCGCAGGAGCGCTGCAAACCCAGCACCCAGGCCGAGTATCGCCGCTCCATCGATCTCTTCATCGTCCCGGCGATGGGGTCGCGCAAAATCCTCGACGTGACGCGGGCGGACGTCTCGGACCTGCACTACGAAATGCGGGACAAACCCTATCAAGCCAATCGGACGCTTGGCGTTCTTTCCAAGATGTTCAACCTGGCCGAAATCTGGGGGCTGCGACCGGATGGCTCCAACCCGTGCCGCCATGTGAAGAAGTATCCAGAGAAGAAGCGAGAGGTGTTTCTCTCTTCCCATGAACTCGACCGCCTGACGCAAGTTCTGGCGGAAGTCGAGGCCGAGGGGACCGAGTCGCCTTTCGTCGTCGCGGCGTTCCGGCTGCTGATCCTCACCGGTTGCCGCAGAGGCGAAATTCAGACCCTCAAATGGGACTATATCGGCGGCCGGCATATCGAGCTGCCGGACACGAAGACCGGCGCGCGGCGCATCCCGCTCACCGCGCCCGTGCGGGCGGTGCTGGACGCCCTGCCCCGCGATCCGGGCAATCCCTATGTGATCGAAGGCAAGCTTCCAGGCGCGCACATCACCGATCTCGAGCACCCGTGGCGGCGCATCCGAAAACGCGCCGGACTAGATCACGTCCGTATCCATGATCTGAGACACACCTACGCCTCGCATCTGGTCTCACGCGGCGAGACCATCCAGATGGTCGGCAAACTGCTTGGCCATACGCAAATTCAGACCACTATGCGGTACGCGCATCTGGCCGACGATCCGGTTATTCAGGCGGCTGAGCGCGCCGCCGGGGCGATGCCGGAGATGGGCCGGGTGCGAAGCAATCAACCTAGACTGAAACTCGTCGAATGAGCGCAAGCGCTAGATAGGGAGGTGGGTTGTAGACCGCTACTCAACGACCGCAATGGTCCGCTTCGAGCCCAACTTGACCGACACTGCGCCGTGCATGAACGTCCGCTCTCCTAAGGAGGGCCAAAAACGTGACAAAATCAAAAGTGGTTCTGCCAAGGGATTTTGGCACAAGATTTTCTAGCGATTTAGGTGGTAAGGCCGCCTACGCCAAAAACGACTGTTTTTTGGCCATACCACTTTGTCCATAGGCTATTGTTGCTCGCTTGTCTCGCGCTTCGGCTATAGCTTTGAGACAGTTGCGGCAGTCGCGAGGGCATAAGATTTGAGCTTCAATGAAATTCTCACGCTATCAGTTTCGGTAGTCGCGCTCATTGGCGCTACCCGCCATCGACGCTTCTGAAGGCGCTGCAGAGACGTATCCTGCCGAGCTAACAGTGCAGAGAGTCACCGAGTCTGCATGCTGGCTGAGGGGCGTCCGTGCGGGCGATCTGGCCGTGGTCTACAGCCAGCCGGGCTATCGGGTAGACAGCACCTACCTGGACCCCAACGGGCGCGCTGTGGTCGTCCAGCACATGTTTGCCGATGGCATTCGCGTTCACATTCCCGACGACACCAAAGACGACGGAGAGATGCGCTTCCACGTCATCGCCGAGGGGCTGACCAAGGAAGAACTCGCCGACGCCGGATACCGGTTCATCGTGGCCAAGTTCTACCAGCTCGGGAGCGGCACGTGGCATCAGGCCAATTTTGATCGCAATGACGATGGCGTCGAGATTGTCGAGCATATGGACGTGGATACGGTGTACCAGCCCGGTAGGCTTTGATCGCAGAAGCACTAAGCCGCCATGCAATGATCGCCCTGGAACGGCAGCGCGCTACGATGCCGTCGCTCTAAGACGAAGCAGAGAACCGAGCGCATGCGCGAAACGGCGCTTGGCGAGTCTTTGGAAACAAGCAGCAAGTTCGGACGAAAGACCGGCGGTCCAGCCGCCGCGGGGCTTTGATGTTCGGCGGCATCTCCGCTATTTTAGGATTAAGCCAGTGTAGAGGAGCAAGCCGTCGGAGGCGCAAACATGTCCGATCTGAAAGTCACGTCCACCACCACGCAGACCGCCACAGAACCGCAGGAGCAGACCGCTTCCATAGATCCCGCGGTTGGGAGTCAGTTCCAAGAACAGATTGACGCCGCGCGGGCCGAGGTAGATCAGAAGAACGAGGACGAGGCCAAAGGGCAGCTGAAAGACCTGAACGCTGAGATCAACGGGGTGAAAGCCCAATTGGACGACCCGAATCTGCCGCCACCGATGAAGTCTCAATTGAGAACGGTGCTGAATGTTTTAACTCAAAAGCGTGAAGCCATCTACGATCAGTACCCGGATCTCAAACCGATAAACAATATACGCGCCAACTAGCGCAAGACCGTGAGAGCCCGCGCTGCGTGGCGCAACCCAAGCCGAGCGAACTCACTAACCGCGTTTTGGAGGTTGGCGTCAGGACGTCCGCGTCCCGCGCGACGCCGTCGTTTTTTCCAATCAAGCGCCGGCGTCGGACGATGGACCGGCGGTCCAGCCGCCACGGGGCTTTGATGTTGGGCGCCATCTTCGCTATTTTATACTCACGCAAGCGCTGCCGAGCGAGCTACAGGAGGTTCAAACATGTCCGATCTGAAAGTCACGTCCACCACCACGCAGACCGCCGCAGGACCGCAGGAGGGGACAGGCGACGCCGATCTTCTGCCTACGGAGCTAGAAGTGGAGAATTGGGAGGCGGCGCAGGCCCCCAATGATGGAATGAGCGACGCCCGTTCGGAGCTGGACGACCTGAACAAAAAGATCGACGTATTGGAAACCCAATTGAACGATCCGAATCTGCCGCCGCCCATAAAGTCGCAACTAACGTCGATGCTGAATTCATTGACTCAAAAGCGTAGCGACATCTACAGTGACTACCCGGAGCTCGCCTATTTAGATACTTTAGATGATGCGGCAGATGATGCGGTGCGGATTAAGGTCCCCCAATAGCGCGAAACTGCCCGCCGATCAAATCAAGGCGGCGACGAACCACGCGATCAAGCAGTATTTTGACGAGCTCCCCTCCGCCCAGATCGAAGGGACGCCGGGCCAGCAAAACGATTGAGACGATCGGCGACGTGGATTTTGGCTAGATCCGTTGTTTTTGCGATCGGCTTAGTATCGGCAAAAAGTCTTTATCGTAAGGGCCTATATAATCAGACATCGCGGCTTTGTTGTTTCTTCCGAACTATGATGTCAGCTTCTCGACCAACTTTTAGATTCCCATTGCGAGGTACCAAAGTTGGTCTTATGAGCGAATCTCTCGGACGGCCGGTTTGTCCGCACAGCGGACGTGAAGCCCACGGCTTCGAGGTTGCGCTCTCCTCTCCCTGCCAAGGCAGATAAAGCCGTCACTCGCCGAAACGCGCCGCCGTAGCGGCCTACCTAACATAACGAACCTGACGCTGCTCGGAGCGCTTACCTTATGTAACCTTACGTAACGCTTCTTGCAGACTCGCTCAGCGCCGAACATGGTCCGCGTCCCTGCCCTCGGTAAAGTGTGGAAGCCTATGACTGACCGTCGCTTGATCGACATGTACCAGTATATGAGCGAACAGCAGAGGCGCGATTTCGACGATAGATTTGCTCAAATCGACCTCGTCGACGTCGCAGCGATATTGGGTGCCAACGACAAGGAGGCGCAAGCAACTCTCAAGCACGACCTAAGAGAGGTCATGCTATTGTACCCCGGCTCCCCGCGCGGCAAGGGCCCTAGCCGCGCTCAGGTCGTCAACGAGTTGCGGGCGTTGGCTAAGACCGCGAGGACACTTGATGAGCGCCTAAATAAGCTGGGCGTGGGTGTTAAGCTTGGTCTCGAGTCGTATTACGAAGAGTATATGTCGATTGACATGGACCTGGAGGACGCACTCAATCGGGTGGGCTTGTCGTCCTTCGACATTGAGATGGATGCTCTACAAGAGAAGTCGATAAGGTTGGCGGAGGTGGTGGACTATACGATAGCCTCCATGTCTCCGGCGAAAAGAGGCCGGAAACCGAACGAGACTCTTTACGAGTTCATCGAAGATATGGCGGCGTTCGCAAAACGCAATGTGCATAGCACTATGATAGCCGGCGTGACTTGGGACCCCTACCGAGAAGAGTATCGCAGCCAATTCTTGCGGCTCCTGGAAGCAGTTCTCTACCCCTTCGATCCAGCGCGCAAAGAGGAGTCTGCGAGTCTTGGAGACGCTGTTCGTCGAGCGATAGGCGACCGCGCAAAACGGTAATGGCGCAATTCGAAGAAGCGAAGCACATTGCGCCATTATACCCGCCGAACATCGCTCACTAGCTTCATCTCCATTGAGGCAATCAATGGAGACCCTGATGGCTATCACAATCCGAAACCGGCTCGATGGCGAAGACCTCGACCGCCTTATGACCGAGGCCGAGGCGGCGGAAATTCTCTGCTATTCCGTCCGCGCGCTTCAGAACTGGCGCGTTCGTGGCGGCGGGCCGAAATTTATCAAAGTTTCATCCCGCTCAGTCCGCTATCGGCGGCGCGACCTGCTCGCCTGGATCGATCAGCGTACTCGTAATCATACTTCAGAGGAGGCCGCATAATGAACGGAATTGCTACGTATGAACCTGAAGAGCGATTCAGCCAACTCGATAACGAGCGCATTTTGTTTCGCATCTACGCAGATGATCCGCCGATTTTTCACCACCTGACAGAGCCGCTCGACGAGGTTGCAGCGGCCGAGTTCATCGCGCTGCCTCTAGAGCTGTTTCGAGCATGGAGCGAAGAAAATGGTGGCCCAAGAACAGTTCTTGAGCAAAGCGATGGCCCCACCTACTGCCGGCTGGAATTGCTTTCCTGGGCGAGGGAAATGCTTCGCGTGGCCGAAGCCAAGGTTAAGTACGACTAAGTTTTGCCCGTGCGGGGTTGGCAGCGCCGCGCGGGATTTTGGGGCCGGACGGCTCTAAACGAGGGCGCGGGGCATCAACGTCCTGCGCCCTTTCCTTTTCCGTCGCTAGCTCTGCGTCCGCACGCGGGGCGCAGCGTCTCAACCTTCGCCGCCGGGCGTCAGCCCGGTCCCAAAACAAACGCTGCCCCGCCGGAGGCTCTTTTCGGGCGCACAGCGCCCACACCTCGCGAAGCGGGGAGGCGAGACCGGCGGAATGGGCCTTGGGACGGGTCCTTGTAGCACCCGTCCCTAGAAATACACCATGTCAGGAGAGCGTAGATCATGGATGTCCTGCACCGGGGCTTCGACGGATTGGACGTGAGTTTCCAAGGCCGGATCGACGCAGAGTTCGAAGCCAAACTTGAAGCGGCGAAGGTCGCTGCCGCCGACGAGAGAGAAGATCAGCTTCTTGAGTTCCGCGGCGTGAAGATGCACGTCGCTGAATCCGGCGCGCGAGGCGGCTACGCCTATCGCTGCGACACCGGTCCTTTCGGCGCGACGTGGTTCTTCAAAGAACCCAATGCCCGCGACCCGTGGGGTGTCCGCGTCTCTTGCAAGTCGCTGCCGCTGGCTGTTCATGGTCTTGGCTGGGTCCGCGCCGACATCTACGCCTTCCTTGAGGCGCTTGGGATCGCGACGACGCCAGAGGGCGTCAGCATCGGCCGGGTGGACTACGCCGTCGACATCCTAGCGCCAGGCTTCACGCTCAATCCCGACTACTTTGTGATGCATTCGCATTCGACCCGTGCGGATCATGTTGAAGGCGGGGACATGGGTATTGTCGGACGATCCGGCCGCTGCACCTCCGTCACCATAGGCAAGATGCCGGGGCGGCAGGTGATCGTCTACGACAAGCGCACCGAGGTGATCGCCAAACACAAGGTCGCGTGGTGGGAGATATGGAACGCGGCGCGTGAAGCTGCTGGAGCGCCGCCGCTAGACCCCACGGACGCCGCCGCCAGCACAGTTTGGCGGGTGGAGCTACGCGCGGGCAAGAAGCACTTGCGCGACCGATGGAGGCTCCGCACCTGGGCCGATCTCGATTACCGGCTTGGCAACGTTCTAGAGGCGACGCTGGACGCCGTGAGCTATCGCCAACCATCGGGAGACGGCAATCGCGCGCGTTGGCCCGAAGACCCGCTCTGGGCCGTTGTCCGCGAGCAAGTCGCAGGCGATCTCTTCGAGATGCGCAGCGAGACCGATCCGGATCTTGTCAAAGAGGTGATGCGGGCGGAGCATCAGCAAATGCTTTTAGGGCAAATGGCGGGATTGTCCGTCGCCCTGGCGGTCGCCGAGGGAAGCGACGCCGAAGACTATGAGGGCCAACTAGCGCGGCTCCCGCGCACTCTGCTCAAGCTCGCCGATGAGCACGCGACGTCGCTTGGCGAACGGTTCGAGAAGGTGAAGGCGCGGTATGCGTTTCGGTAACGGATTGAGTCTGCTGGCCGTCAAGCGGGGAAGCGGTCGCTTACTGCCGACTGAGTCAAAGACAGCAACGCGGGACAAAGCCAACTTCCGCGTTTTTCATCTCAATGTCAGCTATCGGTTCTGGACAATCTCATTCCTGGATCACGCGAGCGCCTCTTGAAGGTGCTTGGTGAATGCGCGTGCTGAGGGTTTGGTCCGCCGCCCACCGGAAAGCAGCGCATGAACGTTGACGGTTCCGATCTCCCAATCCGGGATCAACCTCACGAGCGAGCCATGCTCAAGTTCTCTCCTGCACGCCCATAATGACGTGCTGACGATCCCCAATCCAGCCACAGCAGCGGCCGTCGTGCCTTCGTTGACGGTGATCATCAATTGACTGTCGACACGTATCGATTGGACCTTCCCGTCCTTCTCAAACGTCCACCCGGTTTTTCCGACGCTGGAAGGTCCAAGGATAATTTGATGATCGACGAGGTCGGTTGGCTGTTTCGGAACGCCGGCTCTCTCCAGGTAGGCGGGCGAGGCGGCGATTAATCGTATCGGCGCGCCAAGCTTTCTCGCCACGATGGTTGAATCGTCGAGCGGCCCGAAGCGAATGGCCACGTCGATCGCTTCGTCGATGAGGTCTTGCATGGAGTCCGTAAGCACAAGATCCACTTTGAGTTTCGGATGATTTGATAGAAATGACGGCAAAACCGGAATGATCTCGCGCTGCGCGAAACTGCTTGCCGCCCCGACCCTTAGCTTGCCCCGCAATTCACCCGTACCGCGCACAAAGTGATTGGCTTCTTCGATGTCCGCGAGGATTGGCTCAATTCTGACCAGGTACTCCTCGCCGGCTTCTGTTGTTCGCACTGCATGAGTGGAGCGGGCGAATAGAAGGACGCCAAGGTCTCTCTCCAGTTTCGAGATGATGCGTGACACGGACGGTTGAGAAAGACCGACCTCTTTTCCAGCGGCCGTGAAACTGCCCGTCCGTGCAACTCGGGAAAAGAGGTGAAGCGTCGAGAAGTTATCTGACATTCGATTCCCGAATAATAGTTAGGCATTTTTGCACGCTACCGCTTGCTTTCGTTATGAGCAAGTGTCTGGGCGACGCAGCACGGACCACTCGGCTTCCCTGCTCATAGACAGCATCCATCAAGCGCCCAGTGGGCGCACAGACTATCGATACGCGGAAAAGGAAAAGCCAATGGCTACGTACTCTCAACACACAATCGAAACCGCGCCTGAAGGCTCCAAGCCGATCTTACAGGCCATCAAAGGCAAGCTCGGTTTCGTACCCAACTTGATGGCGACGATGGCTGAATCTCCGGTGATGGTCGAAAGCTATATGACGATGATGGGCTTCTTCGAAAAAACTGACTTGAGCCCCACAGAGCGTGAAATCGTCTTAATGACCAACAATCGCTTGAACGGTTGCGCCTACTGCATGGCGGCGCATACCGCCGTAGCCAAAATGGCCGGTGTTGATGAAGCAGTGATCGAAGCGCTACGCGCCGGTAAACCGATTGACGATCCCAAACTGGAAGCTCTCCGCATCTTTGCCGTTGTCATCAACGAGAACCGCGGGTGGGCCACTCAAGAGCAAGTCAACGCGCTCATTGCTGCGGGCTACACCAAACAGACCGTTTTGGAAGTGATCGCTGGCGCTGCTCTAAAAGTGCTGTCGAACTACACCACGCACATCGTCCATCCCCCTCTCGATAAGGCATTCGAGTCTTTGGCATGGGATCCTGAAACGGCGACCGCGGCGGAATAACGTCAGATTTTCCCGTACCTCATGTCGTTGCGGCTGATCCGCGGCGGCTGAGCGACGCTGGCGAAATGCGACCAGGCTCAATGGAAAGACAATGAACGACGTTCTCCCAATCCGGCCCGACGCGATCATTGACGCCATGAATTGGCGCTACGCAACCAAGGTCTTCGACAGGAGCAGAAAGCTGTCGGAGGACGATAGAGCAGCCCTGCTTTCGACGCTGAGGCTGTCCCCATCATCTTACGGTCTGCAACCATGGAAGTTTCTAGCGGTCGATGATGATCACATACGGCGCAGATTGGGGGCGTACGTCCCGGCCAATAAATCGAAGATTGAAGACTGCTCGATGCTGGTCGTACTTGCGCGAAGAAAGGTGACCACAGCGGAACACGTGGCCGAGCATATCCAGACGGTGCGAGAAGCGCGCGGCGCTTCTGAAGAGGACGTACGGCCGTTCAAGGAAATGGTCACGCAAAGCACCGCCGCCAAAACCCGCGACGTCCAGGATATTTGGAATTCCCGACAGGTCTATGTCGCTCTGGGTTGTGCGATTGCCACCGCGGCGATGATGAAAATCGACGCCTGCCCCATGGAAGGAGTCGATCCTGACGGCTTTGACGAAACACTTGGTTTAGCTGGCACAGATTTTACCACGACGGTTGCGATCGCCTTTGGGTATAGAGACGACAATGACCCCTACGCCTCCTATTCGCGGGCTCGTCGCGCGGTCTCTGAGGTCATCCAAGAATTCTAACGCATCGGGCGTGGCCAGATGCGCAGCCCTCGAAGAGGCTTGCCAGCTGCCGCAAGCAGCGTAACTAACTGAAAAAATTACGTAAGCTGGTGGGAAGCGCTTTTTTTAGAGTGTCGCCCGCTCGCTTTTTCTGCCGATCAAATTCTATGAGGCGCCGCTCCCAAATACATTCATATTTCAAATAACCGTTACACCAAAGCTCTAGCTACCACGTCTTTTCCAACTGACCAATATTACCAACAGGCGGCAAGAAATGGCTCCTGCTCTGCCGGTGAACACAAACGAATGAAGTGGAAAAGACATGACTCTGCAAGACAAGCTCGATGGGTTCAAAGCCCAATTCAAAACGCAAGCTCCCGCCGAAGCATTCGAGGCTTTCGCCCGGTCAACCCAAGAACTGATCGATAGCGGCCAGTCCGAGCGCGCACTGAAAGCCGGCGACCAGGTTCCCGATTTTGTTCTGACCGATTCCGACCGCAACGAGGTTGCTCTGAAAGACCTCTTGGCGAAGGGCCCGGTGGTTCTGACCTTCTATCGCGGTGTCTGGTGCCCCTACTGCAATATCGAATTGAAGGCTCTTGAAGAAGTCGCCAACGACATCCGCGCCCGCGGCGCCACGCTGGTCGCCATCTCTATGCAGGGCGCGGCCGACAGCCGGAAGTCTCAGAAAGATAATGGCCTAAGCTTCCCGATTCTGACCGACAAGAACGGTGAGTTGGCCGAGAAGTTCGGCATCCGGTGGTCGCTGCAGGACTACGTGATCCCGATCCACGCCGGTTTCGGCGTTGAGCTGCCGCGCATCCACGGCGATGGTCAGTGGAACCTGCCGATGCCCGCGCGCTACGTCGTCGATACTGATGGCGCTGTCGCTTATGCGGAAGTGAACCCGGACTACACCCGTCGTCCGGAGCCCGCGGACCTGTTCCCTGTGTTGGACAAGCTGGCTTCTTCGGCGGCCGCGTAAGGCAAACGTGCGCCTCGTACTGCGGGGCGCACACTCTCGAATTCTTCAAAACCCGCTGCGACGCCGCTCCACGTGGGCTCGCGCGGATACTGAATCTCAGATCCCGAAAGGACTTGTAAAATGAAGGGTAAGCTTATCCTCCCATACATCATGCTGAACCTCCTGTCGGGGGTCGGCTCTGGCGTCATGTTCTGGATGTCGACATACGACCCTATCTGGGTCGGCGCATTCTTCGCCACGTTCACGATGCCGTTCTTCCTGATGGTGCTGAGCCAGGCCTTCAGCATCGCGCGGACATCGAAGAACCTTCCTGTGATCCAGCTGATCAACGTCGCTGCGGTGGCCGCGGTCAGTTATCTGCTCTTCACCCGCGGCGGCCCATCTGTCACGTCCGAATACGCCGCTCTCGGAATCGCTCTGTTCGGCATGCTCACCATGCAGTGGTACATCCGGATCTTCTCAAACTATGGCCGCGAGAAGAGCGCCGCCGTCGTGCGGAGCAAGTCGTTGCCTGAGCTGCCCCTGCAGCGCCTCGACGAGACGGAGACGACCTCCGCATCGTTCGCCGGCGAGAAGACCCTTGTCGTGTTCTTCCGCGCCAACTGGTGTCCGTTCTGCATGAACCAACTCAAAGAGGTTCGCGCGCAGGCCGAGCGTCTTGCGAGGGCTGGCGTGAAGGTCAAGTTCATCTCCAACCAGGGGATCGAGAATTCAAAGAAACTGGCCGAGAAACTGGATCTGCCGGAACACTTCGAAATTCTCCAGGACGTCGATCTTCGGGCCGCCAGAACGCTTGGCATCGAGGACAGTGGCGGCGCGCCTTCTGGCATGCCCGGCTATCCGGCAGACACCGTCATGGCGACCGTGATCGCGCTCGATGCGGAGGGCAAGGTTCTGTTCGGCGACGAAACCGACAACTACCGCATTCGCCCGCATCCCGACACCTTCCTACACGTGTTCGACTCCGATGTGAGACCGCTCGCCGCCTAACGGCGCATGTGTCCTCTAACCTTTGCGCCGCGGTTTCGGCCGCGGCGCAGCCTCACTTCTACGACCACAAGCAATAGCGGTCATTGGTGCGTTGCGCGGAAGTGGACAAAATGGGCTCGATGCGGTCGTTCGCTGCCTGGTAAACGAATATCCGCTTTGGGGTAGGCAACTCGATCTCGCTTACCTGATTTCGGTCACTTTAGACTACGCGTAGCTTTATGCAGCTGTCTCTCATTTACCACGCCCGATTTCTCTCCCCGCTGCTTCCACGGTGCTTCCACGGTGGGCTGGAGGGACGGAACGGTAGCGCCCACTTGTCTCTTAACTATTTGATATTGTGTTGTTTTTTTGGTTGCGGGGGTAGGATTTGAACCTACGACCTTCAGGTTATGAGCCTGACGAGCTACCGGGCTGCTCCACCCCGCGTTGGTATTCGAGCGACCGGGGCGTGCCCGGCTTTTTGGTTTGGCCGCCGTCCTTCGGGCGGCTGGCCTGGGGCTGCTCCACCCCGCGTTGGTTTTTGCTCGCCCGCCCTCCGGAGAGGAGGCGTCCGGGGATCGGACGTATGGGCGATCGTTCATCGTTTCGAGAGAGAAAGCGACTGGGCGCGTCCGACTGGGCGCGTCCGACTGGGCGCATCCGTTGATTTGGGGGCGCGTCTTACCAAGGTCTGGCGATGACCTACTCTCCCACGTCTTGAGACGCAGTACCATCGGCGCAACGGGTCTTAACGGCCGAGTTCGGGATGGGATCGGGTGTTTACCTCGCGCTGTGATCACCAGACCCAGGAAAGAGGCGCGTATCCCGTGTTCGTATCTGGGACGCGCATGTCCTGAGCGTTTTGTCTGTTCCAAGTCTTGTATTGGAGTGTCTTTTGATAAGTTGGCGGTCCGATCGCCCCGTCCCCATGCGATGGGGTTGGGGAGCGATCGTCCGACTTCTGGATCGTATCAAGCCTATCGAGCGATTAGTACCGGTCGACTGAGCGCCTCACAGCGCTTGCATCTCCGGCCTATCGACGTGGTGGTCTTCCACGGCTCTCAGGGAGACCTGGTTTTGAGGGGGGCTTCCCGCTTAGATGCCTTCAGCGGTTATCCTGTCCGCACATAGCTACTCAGCTGTGCCGCTGGCGCGACAACTGATCCACCAGTGGTGCGTCCACCCCGGTCCTCTCGTACTAGGGGCAGCTCCTCTCAAGTCTCCTACACCCACGGCAGATAGGGACCGAACTGTCTCACGACGTTCTAAACCCAGCTCACGTACCACTTTAATCGGCGAACAGCCGAACCCTTGGGACCTGCTCCAGCCCCAGGATGTGATGAGCCGACATCGAGGTGCCAAACACTGCCGTCGATATGGACTCTTGGGCAGTATCAGCCTGTTATCCCCGGCGTACCTTTTATCCGTTGAGCGATGGCCCTTCCACTCGGGACCACCGGATCACTATGGCCGACTTTCGTCTCTGCTCGACTTGTCAGTCTCGCAGTCAGGCGGGCTTCTGCCATTGCACTCTACGGTTGATTTCCGACCAACCTGAGCCCACCATCGCGCGCCTCCGTTACTCTTTGGGAGGCGACCGCCCCAGTCAAACTACCCGCCACAGAAGGTCCCGGATCCGGATAACGGACCGCGGTTAGACGTCAAGCGAGCGAAGGGTGGTATCTCAAGGGTGGCTCCACCGAGCTGGCGCCCGGGTTTCATAGCCCACCACCTATCCTGCACATCGCTGGCCTGACGCCAGTCTGAAGCTGTAGTAAAGGTGCACGGGGTCTTTCCGTCTAACCGCGGGAACCCCGCATCTTCACGGGGAATTCAATTTCGCTGAGTCTGCGTTGGAGACAGCGGGGAAGTCGTTACGCCATTCGTGCAGGTCGGAACTTACCCGACAAGGAATTTCGCTACCTTAGGACCGTTATAGTTACGGCCGCCGTTTACCGGGGCTTCAATTCAAAGCTCTCACTTCTCCTTTTAACCTTCCGGCACCGGGCAGGCGTCAGACCCTATACGTCGCCTTGCGGCTTCGCAGAGCCCTATGTTTTTAGTAAACAGTCGCCACCCCCTGGTCTGTGCCCCCGACCCCTGGTTGCCCAAGAGCCGGGCCTCCTTCTCGCGAACTTACGGAGGTATTTTGCCGAGTTCCTTCAACGCAGTTCTCTCAAGCGCCTTGGTATTCTCTACCAGTCCACCTGTGTCGGTTTAGGGTACGATCATATGGAGGGCTATTTCCTGGATCCGCTCAGCAGCCCGTTCAATCCGATAAGAACGAACTACACCTGCGAACCGTCACATCCTCCTGGCTCTGGAATATTAACCAGATTCCCATCGACTACGCCTTTCGGCCTCGTCTTAGGGGTCGGCTCACCCTGCTCAGATTAGCTTTAAGCAGGAACCCTTGGACTTTCGGCGAGAGTGTCTCTCACACTCTTTATCGCTACTCATGTCAGCATTCTCACTTCCATACGCTCCAGAGTCGCTCACGCTTCTCCTTCACTGCAAATGGAACGCTCCGCTACCACGCCATATGGCGTCCGAAGCTTCGGTGTATGGCTTGAGCCCCGTTACATCTTCGCCGCAAGACAACTTATCTAGACCAGTGAGCTGTTACGCTTTCTTTAAATGATGGCTGCTTCTAAGCCAACATCCTGGTTGTTTTGGTCGTCTCACCTGCTTTCCCACTTAGCCATAACTTAGGGACCTTAGCTGTCGGTCAGGGCTGTTTCCCTTTCGACGACGGACCTTAGCACCCGCCGTCTGTCTGCCGTCTAGTACTCCCGGGTATTCGGAGTTTGGTTAGGATCAGTAAGCCTGTGGGGCCCCATAGCCCATCCAGTGCTCTACCCCCCGGGGTATTCGGACGACGCTCTACCTAAATAGATTTCGCGGAGAACCAGCTATCTCCGAGTTTGATTGGCCTTTCACCCCTAGCCACAGGTCATCCCGTGATTTTTCAACATCAGTGGGTTCGGCCCTTCAGCGCGTGTTACCGCGCCTTCAGCCTGCCCATGGCTAG
>OY769916.1:1960000-3057500 GCA_963669265.1 Paracoccaceae bacterium | reverse complement strand
CATATGCGCGCATTCCGCAAAGGGCTGAAGCGAGGCTCTCGGGTCACCCAGGGACAGACCATCGGTTATGTGGGGTCGACCGGCCGCTCAACCGGCCCGCATCTACATTTCGAAGTGTTCCGGCAAGGCATGCAGGTGAACCCGCTGCGTCTGGGCGATTTCGGCGCGCCGCGGATCGACGGCCCGGAGTTCAAGCGCTTCAAAGCTGAGATGGCGCGGGTCGAGACCAAGATCGCGCAAGCGAAAGGCCCGTCGCTGGCCTCGTCGGAGTAGCGCCGGCCAGATCGAGGAGACATGGGGACTCTCGCCCGCCGAGCCATCGCGGTGCTACTCGTTTTCGCGCTGCTCTATGGCGCGGCGCTAGCGGGTGTTCTCTCTCTCAGGCGCGACCTGATCTATCCGTTTTCAAGCGATGACCGGATGCCCGCGGATGTCGGCGCGTCGTCATTCCGCGTCGCCGAATTGCCGACGCCTGACGGGGCTTTGCCAATCTGGGTCTCTGACCCGGAGGCCGGGCGGCCGACCATTGTCTACTTCATGGGGAATTCCGGCGCGCTTCCCAAATTCGCCCGGCGCCTGCGGTTGCTGGCCGATGCCGGGTTCGGCGTCGCGGCGATGGCCTATCGCGGCGGCGGCGGCGTTCCGGGTGCGCCGTCGGAGTCCCAATTGACGGCTGATGCGCGCGCGTTTCTGGATGGGCTGGACAAACTGTTGGGACGCCCCGTGACTGCCGACCAATTGGTGATCTATGGCGTGAGCCTGGGAACCGGCCTCGCCACGATTGCCGCCTCAGAGGTCGATCTGGCGGCATTGGTCCTGGAGGCGCCGTTCGACAGGCTCTGCCGCGCGGCCGAGAACGCCTATCCGATCTTCCCCGCCTGTCTGGTGATGTGGGATGAGCGCTATGACAGCGCTGACCGGATCGCCGATGTGGACGCGCCCGTTCTGATCCTTCATGGCTCAGACGACGCCATCATCCCGGCCGATCTGGGGAAAGCGTTGTTCGAAGCGGCGGAGGAGCCGAAGGTCTTTGAACTGTTTGATGGCGCCCGGCACTACAATCTCTACAGCCACGGCGCATTCGAGGCCGTGACCGAGTTCCTTGCGGAACATGTGACGGAGCGCTAAGGGGCGACCTGCTGGCCGCCCCTTCCCTGTCGATCAAGCCGCCTCAGTGGACGATTCTGTCGCCCTCATCCGTGTCGCTTGGCGCGGTTGAGGAGACGCCATAGGGCGCATCGCCCGCCATCCTGTCTCCGACTTTCAGGCCGCCATCGACAGCGGTGACGGGAATGGCGGCGCCATCCTCGATCTGCCCCGACAGCAGCAACTCGGCCAGCGGATCCTGCAGAGCTTTCTGGATCACCCGCTTCAGCGGCCGTGCGCCATAAACAGGGTCATAGCCCTTGTCGCCGAGCCAGGATACGGCGGCGTCATCAAGTTTCAGCGCAATCTTGCGATCCGCCAGACGCTTGCCGAGGATGCCAAGCTGGATCTCGACAATGCCGTCCATATCGCCCCGGCTGAGCCGGTCGAAGAGCACGATTTCATCCAGCCGGTTCAGGAATTCGGGACGGAAATGCGCACGCACCGCGCCCATCACCTGCTCCCTCGCTTGATCGGCCGAGGCGCTCTCGGGCAGGTTCGACAGGAACTCCGAGCCAAGGTTCGACGTCAGGATGATCAGGGTGTTGCGGAAATCGACCGTCCGCCCCTGCCCGTCCGTCAAGCGGCCCTCGTCGAGCACCTGAAGGAGCACGTTGAAGACGTCGTGATGGGCTTTTTCAACCTCATCAAAGAGGACAATCTGATAGGGCCGGCGGCGCACCGCCTCGGTCAGAACCCCGCCCTCATCATAGCCGACATAGCCCGGCGGGGCGCCAATCAGCCGCGCGACGGCGTGTTTCTCCATAAACTCCGACATATCGATCCGGACCATGGCCTGATCGTCGTCGAACAGGAATTCGGCCAGCGCCTTGGTCAGCTCGGTTTTGCCGACGCCGGTTGGGCCGAGGAACAGGAACGAGCCCAGCGGCCGGTTCGGGTCCTGCAGACCGGCGCGCGCGCGGCGCACGGCGTTGGAGACGGCGGTGACCGCCTCTTTCTGCCCGATGACGCGGCGGCCAAGTTCACCTTCCATGCGCAGCAGCTTTTCGCGCTCGCCTTCCAGCATCTTGTCGACAGGCACGCCGGTCCAGCGAGAGACCACGGCGGCGACATGGGCGGGCGCGACAGCCTCTTCGACCATCACATCCTCTTCGGCGCCTTCCGCCTCGCCGAGCTTCTTCTCCAAATCCGGAATGACGCCATAGGAGAGCTGCCCCGCCTTGGCGAGGTCGCCTTGCCGTTTGGCGCTCTCAAGATCGTTGCGCGCCTGCTCCAGCTGCTCCTTGATCGCGCTGGCGCCGGCGAGCTTGTCGCGCTCGGCCTGCCAGCGGGCGGTCAGTTCAGCGGATTCCTGCTTCAGCTCCGACAGCTCCAGCTCCAGCTTCTCCAGCCGGTCCTGCGAGGCTTTATCAGTCTCCTTTTTCAGCGCTTCGGCCTCGATCTCCTTTTGCAGGATGTCGCGATCCAGCGCGTCCAACTCCTCGGGTTTGGAATCGACCTCCATCCGCAAGCGGCTGGCGGCCTCATCCATCAGATCGATGGCCTTGTCCGGCAGAAAGCGGTCGGCGATGTAGCGATGACTAAGCGTCGCTGCGGCCACCAACGCGCTGTCGGTGATGCGCACGCCGTGATGAACCTCATATTTCTCCTTGAGGCCGCGCAGAATCGAGATCGCATCCTCCACCGTGGGTTCGGTGATGAACACGGGCTGGAAACGCCGCGCCAGCGCCGCGTCTTTCTCGACATGCTTGCGGTATTCGTCGAGCGTGGTCGCGCCGACGCAATGCAGCTCCCCCCGCGCCAGCGCAGGCTTCAGCAGGTTAGAGGCGTCCATCGCCCCGTCCGCTTTTCCGGCGCCAACCAGCGTGTGCATCTCATCGATAAAGAGGATCACGCGCCCGGCCTCGGCCTGAACTTCGTTGAGCACGGATTTCAGCCGCTCCTCGAACTCGCCGCGATATTTGGCGCCAGCGATCAGGGACCCCATGTCGAGGGCCATCAGCTTCTTGTCGGAGAGACTCTCCGGCACGTCGCCATTGACGATGCGCAGCGCCAGCCCCTCGGCGATTGCGGTCTTGCCGACTCCGGGCTCGCCGATCATCACCGGATTGTTCTTCGTGCGGCGCGAGAGAACCTGGATCGCGCGGCGGATTTCCTCGTCCCGGCCGATCACCGGGTCGAGTTTGCCGTCGCGGGCGGCCTCGGTGAGGTCGCGGGCGAAGCGCTTCAACGCGTCATAGCCTTCTTCCGCGCTCGCCGTGTCGGCGGTGCGGCCCTTGCGAATCTCGTTAATCGCAGCGTTGAGCGCCTGCGGGGTCGCGCCCGCATCTGTCAGCGCCTTGGCGGCGTCCGTGCCTTTCGCCATCGCGATTGCGGTCAGCAACCGCTCGGCCGGGACATAGGCGTCGCCCGCCTTTTCGGCGAGTTTCTCGGCCTGATCCAGCAGCTTGGCGGTGGCGCCATCCATATAGATCTGATCGCCGCCGCCCTGCACTTTCGGCTGTTTCGACAGGGATGCGTCCACCGCGTCCAGCGCGCGTTTCGCGTCCCCGCCCGCGCGTGAAATCAGGTTCGCCGCCAGTCCTTCGGAATCGTCCAAAAGGGCTTTCAGGATATGTTCTGGAAGGAATCTCTGGTGCCCCTCGCGGAGCGCGATCGTCTGCGCGGCCTGAATGAATCCCCGCGCGCGATCGGTGAATTTTTCAATATTCATCCGTCTCTCCCAAGCGCCAGATCGGTCGGCGCCCAGAATTGGCGCGCCACGTGATCGGCCTCACTATATTCGAGCGCCCGTCATCGGCGCGCCCGTACAATTAGATTTGGGGTCGAACGGTGGCTTTCGCAAGCGCGTCAGGCGGGATTTTCGCCCGAATGGAGGTGGTTGACGCGCGCCGGGCGGCGGGTGATGAACAGCAACCCAGGGACAAGGAGCAACCCGATGGCCGAACACCCCGAAAACGCCGATCCGAGCGACCGCCTGATCGTCGCGCTCGACCGCCCGAATGCTATTGAGGCGGGGGAAATCGTGCAGAGTCTTGGCGACTCGGTCAGCTTTTACAAGATCGGCCTCGGCATGCTGACCGGGGGCGGTCTGGCGCTGGCGATGGAGCTGAAGGACGCCGGAAAGCGCGTGTTTCTGGACATGAAGCTGTTCGACATCAGCGCGACGATCGAGGCGGCGACGCGCGGTTTGGCGCAGTTTGACCTGGACCTTCTGACCGTGCAGGGCGACCCCCATGTCGTCGAAGCGGCGGCCAAAGGCAAGGGCGGCTCGAATCTGAAGATCATGGCGGTGACGATCCTGACCAGCCTTGATCGGGGCGATCTGGACGCCGCCCTGATCAAGCCGGGGAATATGGAGGATCTGGTGATCGAGCGCGCCCGGCGGGCGTTCGAGGCCGGCGCCGACGGCGTGATCGCCAGTCCGCACGAAGCGGCGGCGATCCGCGCTCTGCCCGCCGCCGAGGGAAAGCTGATCGTGACGCCTGGCGTGCGCCCCGCAGGCGCGGCGCTCGGCGATCAGAAACGGGTTGCGACGCCAGCGCAGGCCATTCGCGACGGCGCCGATCATATCGTCGTCGGTCGCCCGGTCTGGGCGGCGGACGATCCTGTGGCGGCGGCCCGCGCCATTCAGGCGGAGCTGGCGGAGGTGTAGATGCCGGAGGACGGCGCCTCCGCTCCGGCGCTCTGCCGGGATTGCCTGACGCGGTTCAAGGCCGCTGATCCCACCGCCGCGCCCCACACGCGCTGCCCTAACTGTCGGTCGCCCCGCGTCCTGGCGCATGGCGAACTTAACGCGCTTTCCATCGCCCATATCGATTGCGACGCGTTCTATGCGAGCGTTGAAAAACGCGACGATCCCGCGCTGGCCGACAAACCAGTGATCATCGGCGGCGGCAAACGCGGCGTGGTCTCCACCGCCTGCTATGTTGCGCGGATCCGAGGCGTGAAATCGGCGATGCCGATGTTCAGGGCGCTGAAGCTTTGCCCCGATGCGGTGGTTTTGAAGCCGAGGATGCAGGTCTACGCCGCCGTCAGCCGCGAGATCCGCGCGAAATTCCTGTCGGCCACGCCGCTGGTGGAGCCGCTGTCGCTGGACGAAGCGTTTCTCGACCTCTCAGGCACCGATCGGCTGCATGGCGCGCCGCCGGTCACGGTTCTGGCGCGGTTGTCGCAAGAGATCGAACATGAGATCGGAATCACCGTCTCGATCGGGCTGAGCCATTGCAAGTTTTTGGCGAAGATCGCTTCCGATCTGGAAAAGCCGCGCGGCTTCAGCGTGATCGGCAAGGGTGAGACGCTGGATTTTCTGGCTGACAAGCCGGTCGGGCTTATCTGGGGCGTTGGAAAGGCCTTTCAGAAGGCGCTGGAGCGGCAGGGCGTGCGGCGCATTCGGGATCTCCGCGCGCTGGATGAAGCCACGCTGATCGCCCGGCATGGCGAGATGGGGCGGCGCCTGCATCGCCTCTCTCACGGGATCGACCATCGCCGGGTGAATCCGAGCGGTGAGATGAAAAGCGTTTCCTCAGAGACGACGTTCGAGGCGGATATCGACGATCCGGATCTTTTGGAGGGGCATCTCTGGCGGCTTTCGGTCAAGGTCGCGGACCGCTGTAAGGCGAAGGAGATCGCCGGACGCGTGGTGACGCTGAAGCTGAAGACGGCGGAGCACGCGACGCTGACCCGCAGGATCTCGCTGGACGAGCCGACCCAACTGGCAGATGCGCTCTATCGCGAAAGCAGGGCGCTGATGCAAAGGGCGGAGGGGCGCGGCCCCTACCGGCTGATCGGCGTCGGCCTGTCCGACCTGTCCACGGCGACGTCGGATCGGGCGTTCGGCGATCTTCTGGACCCCGGCGCCGAGACGAGAGAGGCGGCGGAGCGCGCGATGGATGATTTGCGTCGCAGATTTGGCGACAGCGCCGTAGTGAAAGGACGGGCGCTGAAGTGAGTCGAGTCACCAATGCTGCAATGCAGCAAAAATTATCTTGCGCTCGAACTGCCGAAATCTGCGTCAAATGTTGAAATTTTTGGCCTTTTTCATACGGGTTTAGCCTCGTTATGCGCAGAAGTCATAGCGGCCCAAAAAATTCAACGTGCCAAAACGGCATTATGGGATTGATTTTTGCTGCGCTGCACACTTAATTAGAGATGCGACTTCGGTCGCCGCCCTTTCTTGGGCGTTTCCTCCCTAGACTTGGGCCGTCCTGCGGGACGGCCTCTTTTTTTTCCCGGGTCCCCGCAATCACTCCGCCGCCATCGCGCCTGGCGCGCAAGACAGCGCGCACAGACGTTGAACCGCCTCGGCGATCGCGCGACGCGTGGCATCGAAAGCGTCGCTTTTCTCCACCCGGTCTTCGTCAAGATAGAGGCTGCGGTCAATCTCGATCTGAATGGCCTGCACCCCCCGCGACGGCCGTCCATAAGTCTGGGTGATATGCCCGCCGGCGAAGGGCGCGTTGCGCGCCACCACGAAACCGGCCGCGACGAACGCCTCTTCGACCTCTTCCGACACCTCGCGCGTGGCGGACGCGCCAAAACGGTCGCCGATCACGATCTCTGGGCGACGTCCGCGGGGATGGCTGGTGTTTTTCAACGCGTCGCGCGGCATCGAATGGCAATCAAACAGGATCGCGACGCCATGCCGGGCTCGGGCGCGTTCCGTCAGCGCGCGTAGGGCGGCATGATAGGGCGTATGCAGCCTCGCGATGCGATTCGACGCCTCGGCCCAAGAAAGCTTGCCGTCATAGATTGGGGCGCCTTCGGCGACAACGCGCGGTATCACGCCAAGACCGGCCGCGACTCTCGGATTGAGGCCCGCCGCCGAAGCGCCGTCGATCACTGCGGGATCGAGATCCTCCGGCGATCGGTTCAGATCGACCAGCGCGCGAGGCGCCACGGCCGCCAAAAGCGGCGCGCCATGCTCCGGCGCCATGTCGAACAGCTCATCCACGAACGCATCTTCGGAGGCCCGAAGCGCCAATGGGCTTAGCCGCGAACGGTCGAGAAAGGCGTGCGAATAGGCGCGCCCGCTGTGTGGTGAGCTGAAAACGGCAGTGGAATGCGCGCCCTTGCGCCCGTCCTGCGGTTCGACCAGTCGATAGGCCGCCATCGCACCGGCGCGCAATGGGATCTGACGGGCGGATTGCCCGGGCTTTGGCCCTTCGGGCGAGGTCATTCCAGTCGCATCTCCGTAATACGCGCGGCGTAAAAGCCGGATCTTTTGACCCTCAGCATAGCTTGGCCCCGCCGGGTTGCAAAAGGACTTGAGCATGCTGAGGCGCTGCTGTGTAAAAGCGCAGCGCCATCAATGCAGCCTCGACTGCCGCACCCAAACAAAAACCCTCGTAAAATCAACGTTATATCCTAGCTTAGAGCAGCGTGCTTTTTCGTCGCGAATGACCGACGATGTGAGCCGGCGAGTTGTGGCGCTTACGACTCGCCAGACATCATCCATTTACCCATCAGTTTTTCAAAACTCTTAGCTCTCAATCGGCAGAACGAAAACTCTGGACCCAAGCAACTCTCTCCGACAGCCAATACCGCCAATCCAGCAGCGAAGGCGGAGCGGGCGCCCGGCAATGAATCCTCGAAGGCGCACGCCTTGCTTGGGGTCAAGCCCAGCGCATCGGCTGTCGCCGTGTAAGGCAGGGGATCCGGCTTTCCACGCGAGAGTTCGGTCGCGGAGACAATGGTTTCAACGCGATCAGCGACGCCGAGCATCTCGAGCGCGTCACGGATATGCCGCCGCGGCGAGGACGAGCATAAGGCGATTCGCATCCCTTGGTCGTGCAAGTCGCATAGCAACTCCGCGGCGCCCGGAACCGGAGCGCGCATTTTCGGAAGAAACATATCGGCCGCCGCGCCCATTTCATCGCCGATGCTTCGACGTTCTTCGGGCGAGAGTGGTTGATCGAACAGCTCGTCAATGAAATCGCGCAGACCGCGCCCGATATGGGCGTCGAGCAGTTCGCGCGACGGCGTATATCCATATTTCTCCGCCACCGAGACTTTCGCCGCCTCCCAGGCCGGTTCGGAATGAACCAGTGTCCCGTCCAGATCGAACACGGCCGCGTCGTATCGCGCGAAGTCGAAGCGCGGCTCGTCGGCGGAGCCGGTCATCCCTCGACAGGCCCTAAGCCAGCGAACGGCGCGCAAGGGGAATGCGCGGCCCTCCGTTGCTGGCGTTCGCGAGGATGTCGTGCCGCCACTTCGATTCTCCAGGTTTCAGCAGCCAAATAAGTGTGGGATCTCCCAAAATTTGGAAGGAGAATCATTGATTAGCACAAACATTGATGCTCGAATTTTGGAAAATGCTGAACATGCGTCAATAACGGGACCCGATGGGACCGGAACACGGGTAGAAAGGTCGACGATATCGCGCTTCACACGCGCCCGCGCGCATGCACGATGCAAGAGGAGCCGCCGCTGATAAGCTTTCATCGGAGGGCGGACGAAAAACGAACTGAACAAGAAGAATCCTGGGAGGAAAACATGAAACATATCCGGACATTGGCGTGTTCCACAGCGCTCGCCCTGATGACGACCGTCGGATCAGCGCAAGCCGCGAGCCTGACGCTTTATTGCAGCGCCCAAGAGGACTGGTGCCAGTTGCTAGCCCGGTCGTTCGAAGATGCGACCGGCATCGACGTCAATATGACGCGAAAGAGCTCGGGCGAGACATTCGCGCAGATCAAGGCGGAATCTTCCAATCCAAAGGGCGACATCTGGTGGGGCGGCACCGGCGATCCGCATCTTCAGGCGGCCGAGGAAGGTCTGACGGAGGCGTATGTTTCGCCGATGCGCGAGCAGCTTCACCCATGGGCGATTTCACAGGCGGAAAGCGCCGGGGACCGCACAATCGGGATTTATTCCGGCGCGCTCGGTTATGGCTATAACGCGGACATTCTGGCCGCGAACAATCTGCCGGAGCCTGGGTGCTGGAAGGACCTGCTGAAGCCCGAGTACAAGGGCCATGTCCAGATGGCGAACCCGAATTCGTCGGGCACCGCCTACACTACGCTCGCTTCGATGGTGCAGATATTCGGCGAGGACGAAGGCTTCGAGTTCATGAAAGGCCTTCACGCCAATATCAACCAGTACACCAAGTCCGGCTCCGCGCCGATCAAGGCTGCGGGCCGCGGCGAGAACACGATCGGCATCGTCTTTATGCATGATGCGGTGAAGCAGGCTGTGTCCGGCTTCCCGATCAAGGTGGTGGCGCCCTGCGAGGGCACCGGGTATGAGATCGGCTCCATGTCGATCGTCTCCGGCGCGCGCAACATGGACGAAGCGAAAAAATTCTATGACTGGGCGCTGAGCGCCGAGGCGCAGAACCTCGCCCTGCAGGTCAACGCGTTCCAGGTGCCGTCGAACACCGGCGCCGAGACGTCGCCGTCCGCGCCGGACATGTCGACCATCAAACTGATCGACTATGACTTCAAGAAATACGGCTCCAGCGATGAGCGTAAGCGGCTTCTGAAAAAGTGGGACGACGAAGTCTCAACCCTGCCGCAATAAGACTTGCGCCAGTCCCCAAGCGACGCTTCGACCCATTCCGTACTGATCTTCTGGATCATCACGGGATGGGTCGGGTTTCTGGTTCTGCCCTGGTACGGAGTCCAGGACGGGTTCTTCTCGTTTGAGTGGCTGGTCGACGGCTATCCCTTCGATGAGGATTACGCGCCCGCCGCGTTTCTGATCGGTCAGGGCGAGAAGCTTTGGCTGACGCCGCTCATCCCGTTCCTCTTGGCGCCGCTTTTCGTGCTGAAGCTGCGCAAGACCGATCCGGCCTTCGCAAAGGTCCTGATCCTCTCTGGCGCGCTTGGGTTCAGCGTGCTGATCGCGCAAGGCTTTGGCATTGGCATTCGGGGATGGAATTTCGCCTGGTTGGAGGCGGCGTTCGGTCCGCTCGGCGACCGCCAATTCGGCATGGGATATGGCGCGCTTCTGATCGCCAGCGCCTTTCTGTTCATCTTCACCCACGGAATCGCCGCGCGCGGCGCGATCAATGGCGACGTGTTCGTCGTCGGCGCCATTGGATTTGTCATCCTCATCGTCGCCGCCTTTGTGTTCTTTCCGATCGCCAAGATGCTGTCGGCCGCCTTCATCACCGAAGAGGGCGGTTACTCCGGAACGACATTCATTGAGAAATTCGTCGACCACCGGCTCTGGGGGATCGGCTGTCTGACCGGCGCGGGGCGCTGCGGGGCCGCGCTCAACTCGTTGTTCCTGGCGGTGACCGTTGGTTTTCTGACCACTGTTCTGGGGCTGGTGTTCGCGCTGGTCGTCACACGTTCAGGCTTTCGGCACACGCGGGTGCTGCGCGCGCTGACGGTGCTGCCGATCATCACGCCGCCTTTCGTGATCGGACTGGCGTTGATCCTGCTCTTTGGCCTATCCGGCTCGGTCACTGTGTTCTTCTCGGATGTGTTCGGAGTCCAACCGTCGCGCTGGCTTTACGGCATGCCCGGCATTCTGATCGCGCAAACGCTGGCCTACACGCCAATCGCGTTTTTGGTGCTGATCGGGGTCGTCGAAGGCGTCAGCCCGTCGATGGAGGAGGCCGCGCAAACGCTGCGCGCCAATCGCTGGCAGGTGTTCCGCACCGTGTCTTTGCCCCTGATGCGGCCGGGCCTCGCCAACGCGTTTCTGATCGGCTTCATCGAAAGCATGGCCGATTTCGGCAATCCGCTGATCCTGGGCGGAAATTTTGACGTGCTCTCGACCGAGATCTTCTTCGCCATCGTCGGCGCGCAATATGATCAGGGGCGCGCCGCCGTGGTGGCGCTGGTGCTGTTGAGCTTCACGCTGGCGGCGTTCTATGCGCAGCGCTTCTGGCTGGGAAAGAAGAGCTACACGACTGTATCCGGCAAAGGCGATGCGGGCGTGCATCCGAAAATGCCGCGCGGGCTGGCGGTTCCCGTCTTCATCGTCGCCGGAGTCTGGGGCGCATTCACAGTCACGGTCTACGGGATGATCCTATATGGCAGCGTGGTCGAGCTTTGGGGCGTCAACAACACGCTGACCTTCAAGCACTACGTCACCGCATTCTCGGTCCGGATTGAAGACTCCGGCATTCGCTGGAGCGGCGCGGCCTGGGACAGCTTCTGGACCACGGTTCAGATCGCCGCCATCGCCGCGCCCCTGACGGCGGCGGTCGGCCTGCTGACGGCCTATCTGCTGACCAGGCAGAGTTTCGCCGGCAGAAACGCGTTTGAGTTCGGCACCATGTTGTCTTTCGCCATTCCGGGCACGGTGATCGGCGTCAGCTACATTCTGGCCTTCAACGTGCCGCCGGTGGAGATCACGGGAACCGGCGTCATTCTTGTGGTCAGTTTCATCTTCCGAAACATGCCTGTCGGCGTGCGGGCCGGCATCGCCTCCATGTCGCAACTGGACAAATCGCTCGACGAATCCTCGCTGACATTGGGGGCCAACAGCTGGCAGACCTTCCGAAAGGTCATCCTGCCGTTGCTGCGGCCCGCGATCCTCGCCGCGCTGGTCTACAGTTTCGTGCGCGCCATGACGGCGATTTCTGCCGTGATCTTTCTCGTTTCCGCCAATTACGACATGGCGACGAGCTACATCATCGGCCGCGTCGAGAATAACGACTACGGTCTGGCCATCGCCTATTCGACCACGTTGATCTTCGTGATGCTGTCCGCCGTCGGCGTCCTGCAACTGCTTGTCGGCAAGACGCGGATCGGCCGCCGCAAGCAAACCACCTAGGGGAGTTGGGGATGACCACTTCAACAATCAGCAGCAAGGCGGCCCCTGTGAGTTTCCAGGGCGTCACAAAGATCTACGGCCGCGACGTGGTGGCGGTGGACGACATCAACCTGGAGATCGAAGCCGGCAAGCTGGTCACGCTTTTGGGCCCCTCCGGATGCGGTAAGACCACCACGCTCCGCATGATCGCCGGGCTGGAGATGGCGACCAAGGGCAGGATCGCGATCGGTGACCGGGACGTCACCAAATTGCCCGCGACGGATCGGGACGTCTCGATGGTGTTTCAATCCTATGCGCTGTTTCCGCATATGACGGTTCTGGAGAACGTTTCCTACGGCCTGACCTTCTCCGGCTTCAATAAGGCGGATGCGCGAGATCGGGCGGCGCAGGGCCTTGATTTGGTGGGTCTCAAGGATTTTGGCGATCGCCTGCCCAGCGAGCTCTCAGGCGGGCAGCAACAACGCGTGGCCGTCGCCCGCGCTTTGGTTCTGGAGCCCCAAGTGCTGCTCTTTGACGAGCCGCTCTCTAATCTCGACGCCAAGCTCCGTCGCCAGATGCGGGAGGAAATACGCGACATCCAGCAAAATCTCGGAATGACAGTGGTCTACGTCACCCATGATCAGGAGGAAGCGCTGGCCGTCTCGGACGTGATCGTCGTGATGCGAAACGCCTCGATCGCCCAGATCGGCACGCCGAGAGAACTCTATGACGCGCCTGCGGACCGGTTCGTCGCTGATTTTATCGGCGAGGCGAATCTGATCCCGTGCGAAATCCTGTCCGTCGAAGGGGACGAGGCTGAGATCTCGATCGCCGACTTTCACCACCGGCTGCCGTCGCGCGGCCTGCAACCCGGCGCCGCGATGCTGGCGGTTCGCCCGTCCCGTCTGGTTCTCGATGAAAGCGAGGGGTTTCCGGCCTGGGTCAAGAAGGCGACCTATGTCGGCAGCCGGATGGAGTACACGCTCGAAGCCCAGTTCGGCGCCGTGTTCGCGGTGACCGACTCGACGGATGAGCCGTTTCAGGTCGGTCAGGAAATGACGGTCGGATTCGCATCGACGGGACCTGTGCTCTTGCCCGGCGACTAGTCCGCGAAAGCGCGAACAGAGATGTCTCTCAGATTGTCGAATACCCCATCCAAGCCGACGATGACGCGCCCACCTTGGGCGATCATCTCGTCGGCGTCCTGATCTTCGATCCGGCCACCCGCCTCCGCCACGATCAATTGTCCGGCCAGGCAATCCCACGCGTTCATGTGCTCCTCGGAATAACCCAGCAGCTTGCCCGCCGCGACATAGGCGAGCGACAGGGCGCCGGACGCGTTCCGGTGAAACACGCCGCCCGCGTCGAGCAGCGCCGCGACCAGATTCTGGACGCCCCTGGTGGAGACGCGGTTCGAAAACCCTACGCCGATGGAGCCATCCGTCAGGCTGCGCCCCCCTGGCGCCTTCAGCAGGTTCCCGTTCAGCGTGGCGCCCAGTCCGGCCGACGCGAAATAGAGTTCGTCATTGCAGGGATCGAAGATGACTCCGATCTCCGTCCTGCCGTCTCGCACGCCCGCGATCACAACGGTCCACGCGGGGATTCCACTGATGAAATTGGTGGTTCCGTCGATCGGGTCGATCACCCAGGTAAAACCGGAAACACCCACCTTCGGCGCGTGCTCCTCGCCGACGATCGCGTCGTCCGGCGCCGCCTCTTCCAGCGCCTGTCGGACGAAGATCTCCACCTCGCGATCCGCTTCAGAGACGAAATCCTGATGCCCCTTTCGCTCGACGTTCAGATCGTCGATGCGGCGAAAGTAGTCCAGCGCCAACGCCCCAGCCTCGCGCGCGACGCGGACGGCGAGTTCATCACGGTTGGCGACGCTCATATGTTTCCCCTCACGTTAGTTGGAGCCGTTCATCGGCATGCAGTCGTGAGCGACCGCGACGATGTTTAGGCGCACGTATCAATCTGCACTCACAACAGAAATCCATCAGCATCACAACGCTGGACGCGCGTCGATCTGGAAGCTCTGTTTTAGTCGCACGCGCTCAGGTCATGCCGATCGGTTGCAAACAACGTCGATACTCCGGACCAACCGAGGCCAAGCACGGTCATCCGAACGACGTGTCGCTCTTTAAGTCGTCGCATGGTCTGGTTCGAGAGTGTTTCGGCGCCCCGAAGAATGGCGAGGGGCGGAATGCGATCCTGTATTTGGAAGACCTCCATGTTCATACCTACAGTGAAATCAGTGACGCTAACGATTTTGCAAATCGTCCGGAACGGCATCGTCCCGCAGGAAGCGCGACGCTTGTTCGGCGGCGAGCGCGCCGATCGACAGAGGCGACCGATGATCGCTTCGCCGTTTCGGATCATCGAGACTGGTGGGGCGGGTCGGCGATCGGCGATAGCGCTCTGCTAGACCCGATGGAACAGTATTGAAAATTGCGCACCGCACACAAACTCTTCGTCCACGCGTTATGCGACACAAAAAAAGCCGCGGTTTTGACATTGCCCCAGCTGATAAAAAACGCTAAGTGAGCGCACCTCAGGTGGCGGCGACCTAACGACATCTGGTGAGAAGGTGGACTCCTGTGAGGTTCAACCCTCTCACCGATCCGGTAAGTCGCTGTAATGACGTGAGAAAGCCAAACGACGGGCGCGTAGCTCAGTGGGAGAGCACTACGTTGACATCGTAGGGGTCGCTGGTTCAATCCCAGCCGCGCCCACCATTCACGCCCCGCGAAGGAGGGACCTCCGGCGGGGAATTGTTGTCGAAGCGCAGCGCGACAGGCGCGGCGCGATCGCAAAGGCCAGAGACCAGTCCGCGAGGGCTGCAGAGAGAAGAGGAGAAGGGCCATGAAGGTTCGCAACTCACTCAGGTCGCTCAAGGGCCGCCATCGCGACTGCCGCGTGGTGCGCCGCAAAGGCCGCGTCTATGTGATCAACAAGACGCAGCGCCGCTTCAAGGCCCGTCAGGGCTGAGCGCGACCGGCGCGTTTGCGCTGGTTTTGAAGGTTCCGAGCGCCGTGCCCAGCGATGGGCGCGGCGCTCGTCGTTTTGGCCTTAGCCTTGTAAGATGGTGCGCCCGGTCGGCCGTCCGCCTCAAACTTGACCGACGGCGCCTGCGACGCACTGTCAAGGCGATTTTCTGGCGATTCCACCCGCCTTCTGGTAGAGTTTTCGCGTTGTCCCCACTCACCAAAACTCAACAGGGAGGATCGCCATGCGGGTCCGAACCGGTAACTGGATCGCAATTGCAGCGGTTGCGACGATCATAGCCGCGGCGGCGCCCGCCGAGGCGGGATATTCGGCGATCGTGCAAGAAGCGCAATCCAAAGTCGCTGCGGAAGGGCATAGCCCGGGCGTGCTGGACGGCTATATGGGCCCCAACACCAGCCGGGGGATCCGCTCCTATCAGGCCAGCAAGGGACTGCCGCAGACCGGCCGGCTTGATAGCGCGACGCTGGAGAGCCTGTCGATCGGAGTGTCGGTCGATCTGGCGAAGAATGTCGAGGATTGGCGCGCGGTTCCCACGCAGGACGAAATCGATGCGATGAAGTCGCCGATCAACGCGTCCGCCAACGCCTATGCCGATTATCGGCGCCAAGCCCCGGCGGCGAGTCTGAGCCTGCCGGGCAAGGCGATACTGGACGCGATGAACACCAGCGCCGACACCTATGGCAGCCGGCCACGCGGTCATCCAAAGCACACGCAGCAGGGTCTGAAAGCGCTGTTGGGATGTCTGAAGACCACGCATAACCCTGATCACTGGTCGGACATCACCATTCACTACTACTGCCAGATGGCGTTGCCGCGCCGCTGCTTCACCAACGCTCTGGCCGGCAAATCGACCGGCGGACGAAAGCTCGCCAGGCCAGACGCCTATGCGGGTTGCGTCAACGGGCGGCTTGCCGACGCCGGCGATTTCGCGTTCGTGCCCGGCACCCAGCCGCTGGTGTTTCAGTATCTGATGTTCGCGCAGACCCACGCGTTCGACCACGAACAGGAACAGGCGATCATCAACGCGTTTTACGGCGTGCAGGATCCGGCCAATCGCACGGAGTGCAAGAACAAGCGACCCATCCGGACCGAGGATCCGCGGGACGGCACGCATTGTCTGGTCGACAAGGAAATGAGTCGGAAACTCGTCGGCCGCTCTAGATAGAAAAGGGCGTCGCCGAGGCTGCCCGCATGAAAAGGGCCCCGCCGATCGGCGGGGCCCGGTTCGTTCAGGCGAAGGAGGCGCTAGTGCGCTTTCGCGTTCAGCGTCGCGCCCTTTGCGATCTCGATTTTGCGGGGCTTCAGCGCCTCGGGCACTTCGCGCACGAGATCGACATGGAGCAAGCCGTTCTCCAGCGTCGCGTCCTGCGCGCGGACATGGTCGGCGAGCTGGAAGCGGCGCTCGAAGGCGCGCGCTGCGATCCCGCGATGCAGGAACACGGCCTCTTCGGCGTTCTCGGCGGCTTTTTTCGCGCCTGTGATCGTCAGCTTGGCCTCTTTGACCTCGATGCTCAGATCGTCTTCAGAGAACCCGGCGACCGCCACGGTGATCCGATAGGCGTCTTCGCCGATTTTCTCTATATTGTAAGGGGGGTAGCTCGGCGCGCTCGGTTCTTCTGTCAGCGCAGCCTCCAGCAGCGAGCCAAGACGATCGAAACCAACGGTCGAGTGGTAAAGCGGGGAAAGGTCGAAACTTCTCATGAGTCTATCCTCTTGATGAGCGATTGACGGACTGGCCCTCCCTCAGGGACGGGCGCGTTAGCGAATTCGCGGACCCCATACGGGCGTCCACATTTGTCATGTGGTTGCGCGCCTAGTCGGCGTCAAGAGGGGTCAGCGCAGGGCGCTCAGCACGCCGGGCAGCGCGCGCTCGATGGAGACGGCGAAGGTGATCTTGCCCTGCGGCGCCCAACCGATGGCGGAGACGATCGCGGCGATATCCGCCTGTCCGTTGCGGCGAATGAAGACCGGCGCGCCGGACGTGCCGGGCACCGCCCCGCAATCGAGCACAAACACCGCGTCCTGCACGCCCAGAACCTTGCAGGGTTCCTGTATTGTCGGAATATTCTGCCGGGTGCGGCCATAAGAGACCAACGCGACCTTGTCGCCCGCCTCAATTTTCGACGCCAGCTCGAAGGAACGGGCTTTGGATTCGCGGATTGGGTCCTCAAACACCAGAATCGCGATATCGGCGCTGATCGCGTCAAAGCCCGGCCGATCCACGTATTTGTACTCGGGATGCACGACATAGGTCGCCACCTGGCGCGTTGCGGCCGCGCGGCTCATCCACCAGCCCGCCTGGAATGTCATGAGTTCCGGCTTGCCCGGTTTCCTGGAGTCCGGATCGAACACGCAATGCGCGGCGGTGACCGCCATGGTCTCATTTAGAAGCACGGCCGTGCACATGCCGCCGCCCTGCAAACGGAGGCGGCCGACGCCGCTCCATTCGGCGCGCTCGGTGGAATGAATCATGCGGGTGAGGCCAAGGTCCAATGCGGCGGCGCGGGGAACGGGCGCAATGATCGAAGCGATCAGCGCCAGCACACAAATTGAAAACATACGCAACGTCATACGGGCACCCTAGGCCAGACTTTGGCCGCATCGCGACGGTTCACGTCATTCGAGCAATTTCTTGAGCGGATTCAGCAACGGGTGTAGCGGCGTCGCCACGGCGCGGGCCGACGCGCCGTCGCCCTGACGGCCGGAAAGCACGGCCGCGACCGCATAGCCCGACGGGGTTTTCAGCAGGAGCGGCGCGCCAGACGCGCCCTCGATCGAGGCGCAGCCCGCCAGAACGGGTCGTTGAGGCCGGGATGGGAACGCGGCGCGGCACCGCTCGACAGAGGCGAGATGCGCGCGATCGCGGGCGTAGCTCACCACCAGCGCCGCGGTCTCGCCAGGTTTGGCGTCGATCACCGGCAGCGGCGCGATCAGATCCGACGGGATCGGAGGATCAAGCTGAATCACCGCGAGATCGGAAGCCATGACCGCCATGGTCGGCCGCACGCCCGGATCGAAGACCGGCGATTGCGAGATTCGAGCGCCGCGCCGATGGGCGACAGCCTGTCCCTTCGCCCAGCCCGCCACAAAATGCACCGAGTTGGGGCTGAGCCGGCGTCCGGTGACCGGATTGTAGAGGCAATGAGCGGCGGTGACGACCAGATCGGGCGCGATCAGCGCACCGGTGCAAAAGCCGCCATTGCCTTGATTGATCCGGCCAACCGCGCGCCAGGCGTCCTCCTCCGGCGTCACCGGCCGGCGATCATCCGCGGCCGCGCCCGACAGGGTCGCCGCCATCGCGGCGGCGCCTGCCAAAAATGTTGCCAATAATGAATTAGATCGCCAGGCCATCCGCGAAGCATGCCCCCGCAGGGCGCAAAGGCGCAACAACGACCTCGTGTGATCGGTGTATCGCGCGCCGAATAACGCTTTGCCCGGCGCGGCCGGGTTGATACCAACCTTCGTATGATGGAGTTGCCTGACTTCCTGCTCGTGCTGAGCGTCTGGGATTTCGCCGCCGCCGGCTATCTGGTGGTCTGTTGGTCGACCACGAGCTGGTTGATCGATTCCCGTAAAGGCAAAGCGACCTCCACCGGCGACCTGATGATCCAGTACCGGCGCAAATGGTTTCGCGAGGCGTCGTTGCGCGAAGGCCGGATTTTCGACGCAACGCTTTTGAACAGTCTGCGCAACGGCTCGGCGTTCTTCGCCTCGGCCACTCTCGCGGCGCTGGGCGCGTCGATCGCGTTGCTCGGCCAGACGGATGAGCTGGCCCATGTCGCCACGGATCTCGCCTCTGACCTCTCCGCCCCGCGCACCGCCTGGATTGTGAAACTGATCGTGGTGATCGCGTTGCTTGCTTCGGGCTTTCTGAACTTCGTCTGGTCGCATCGAATCTTCGGCTATTGCGCGGTGATTCTGGGCGCGGTTCCAAACGACATGGATTCGCCGGAGCGCGAACCGATGGCGGATAAAGCGGCGGAGCTGAACGTCACGGCGGCGCGGCGTTTCAATCGCGGTCTTCGGTCGGTCTATTTCGCGCTCGCCACGCTGGCCTGGCTGGTGGGAACCTGGGCGTTGGTTCTGTCTGTGACGGTCACGACCTGGATCCTGTTGCAGCGTGAGTTCCGGTCGAAGACCCGCGTGATCCTGATGAAGAAGTAACCGGACCCGTTCAGAACGGCGCCTTGATGTCCTTCAGCCAGGATTCCAGCGCCGGCCGGGCCGAAGTGGCGCCGTCCTCCCGCGCCTGCTCGATCACCTTGCGTGTCAGCGACATTTTCACCGTGCGCATCAAGCGCTTGACCGGACCGATCGCCGCCGGCCGCATCGAAAAGCCGCGCAGCCCCATCGCCGCAAAGGCCAATGCGTTTGCGGGGCGGGCGGCGGCCTCGCCGCAGAACGACAATGGCGTTCCAGCCGCCTCGCAACGTTTGACGATGAATTCGAGAAAATCGAGGAATGAGAGAGACAACGGGTCATAGCGCTGGCGCACCTTCTCATTTCCGCGATCCGCGGCGAAGAAAAACTGCTCCAGATCGTTGCCGCCGATGGAGATGAAGTCGACCTCCTTGAAGAACCGGTCCGACGCGAAGGCCAGGCCCGGAATCTCAAGCATCGCGCCGATCTCCAGCTTTTTCGGCGTGGCCTGACCCTTCGCGCGCATGCGCTCCTGTTCCGTCAGCAACACGTCGCGGGCGGCGAAAAACTCGTCTTCCGAGGCGATGAACGGGAACATGACCGCCAGCGGGCGCGCGCCAGCCCCACGCAGCAACGCCTGCGCCTGCATGCGCATCATCTGGCGCCGGTCGAGGGCCAGACGCACCGCGCGCCAGCCGAGGGCTGGGTTTTCCTCCGGTTCGCGTTTCAGATAGCTCAGCACCTTGTCCGAGCCGATGTCGAGCGTGCGGAACACCAATCGTTTGCCATTCGCGGCGTCGATGATGCGGCTGTAGATCTCCGCCTGCTCGTCGCGGCGCGGCAGCGTCGAGCGCACCATGAACAACAGCTCGGTGCGATATAGCCCGACGCTGGCGGCGCCGCTTTCCTTGAGATTGGGCAGATCGGCCAGCAGCCCGGCGTTCATGTCCAGCCGCACGAACACGCCGTCCCGCGTGCGCGCCGGCAGGTTACGGATCGCGCGGAAGATCGCGGCGTCATGGCGGCGGATCGTGGCGCGTTCATGATAGCTGGCGATGACCGTCTCTTCGGGACGCAGATAGACGACGCCGCTGTCGCCATCGACGATGATCTGGTCGTCGGTCTCGGACATGGCGACCACGCCCGACGCCCGCACCACCAGCGGCAGGTTGAGCGCGCGCGCGATGATCGACGCGTGTGAGGAGACCGAGCCTTCCTCCAGAACCAGCGCCTTCAACTCCGCGCCATATTCCAGCAACTCGCCCGGCCCGATATTCCGCGCCACAAGCACGGCGCCGTCCGGCAGCGTCTCGGCGGAGATCGGCGCCGCCCCGACCAGCAGGCGGATCAGGCGGTTGGCGATGTCGTCGAGGTCGTGCAGGCGTTCGCGCAGATAGGGATCCGCGATACGCTCCATGCGCAGCCTGGTGTCGGACTGGACCTTCTCGACCGCAGCCTCGGCGGCGAGGCCGGACTCCACCGCCTCCTCCAGCCGCCGCACCCAGCCCTTGTCATGCGCGAACATGCGGAACGCCTCCAGCACGCCGCGATGCTCGCCCGCCTCCAGCACTTCCTTGGAATCGACCAGCGCGTCGATCTCATTCCGCATTTCCTCGATCGCCTGGTGCATGCGGGACAGCTCCACCTGCACATGTTCGGCGATCGGATTAGCCACGACGATCCGTGGCTCGTGCAACACGACCCGGCCGCGCGCGAACCCGTCGGCCGCGGCGATGCCGCGTGAGACCGCCGGCGGCCTCGTCTCGTCCTGCGGGTCAAGCGCGAGGGGGCGCAGAAGCTCGCCCGCCTCCGCCATCTCGGCCACCACCATGGCGACGATCTCAAGCGCCTCGACTTCCGTCTCGTCGTAGTGGCGCGCGGCTCGGTTTTGCACCACAAGCACGCCCAGAACATTGCCGAGACGCTGGATCGGCACGCCGAGGAATGACCGGAACATCTCCTCGCCGGTCTCCGGCAAATAGAGGAATCCGGGCTCATGCTCGGCGTCGACCGTGTTGATCGGATCGCCAAACCGCGCGATCCGGCCCACAAGACCCTTGCCGACTTTCAGGCTGGAGCGGTGAACCGCGCCGGGGTTAAGGCCCTCTGTGGCGCAAAGCTCAAGATTGTCCTCGTCGCGCTTGAGATACACCGAGCACACCTCGGCGACCATATTGGTCGCGATCAGCTTGGTGATCGTATCGAGGCGTTGCTGACCATCGCCGCGCTGCGCCATCGCCTGCTGCAAAGATTTCAGCAGGACGCGAGGCCCAGAAGGGGCGGGATGGTTCATAGGCCGCTTTCCCCCAAAATCTGCGCGCGTTCACCGCGCGGCCGGGCTGCGTTGGGTTGGCGGACAGCCGGTCAGGCCGCCTGGTCGAGATCAAAGGCGGAATGCAGCGCCTGCACCGCCAGCTCCAGATACTTCCGGTTTATCAGCACGCTCACCTTAATCTCAGAAGTGTTGATGACCGCGATGTTTATTCCCTCTTCCGCCAGAACGGCGAACGCCTTTTGCGCGACACCCGTGTGGCTGCGCATGCCGATGCCGACGACGGAGACCTTGGCGACCTCGGAATCGACGACAATCTCACGATAGCCGATATCGGTCAGCGCCGTCTCCAACGCGTGCCGGGCGCGCGGCAGATCATCCATGGAGCAGGAGAAGGTCATGTCCGTGCGGCCATCTTCCGAGATGTTCTGCACGATCATGTCCACATTGACGCCCGCGTCGGCGAGCGGCCCAAAGATCGCCGCGGCGACTCCGGGTCGGTCGGCCACGCTCAACAGCGTCACCTTGGCCTCGTCGCGGGAAAACGCGACGCCGCTGACTACGTTCTGCTCCAAGATCTCCTCCTCATCGCACACAAGGGTGCCCGGCGCGTCGTCGAAACTCGACAGCACCTGAAGTCTCACCTTGTATCTCATAGCAAGCTCAACCGAGCGGGTCTGCAAGACTTTCGCGCCCATTGAAGCCAATTCGAGCATCTCCTCATAGGAAATGCGCTCCAGTTTGCTGGCGCGGCGCTCGACCCGCGGGTCCGTGGTGTAGACGCCGTCGACATCCGTATAGATATCGCAACGCTCCGCCCCGAGCGCCGCCGCAAGCGCGACGGCGGACGTGTCCGAACCGCCCCGACCCAGCGTGGCGACGCGATTGTCCTCCGCCAGTCCCTGAAAGCCTGAGACGACCGCGTGCAGCCCCTCGGCGAATTTGGCGTCTAGATTGTCGGTCTCGATGCTTTCGATCCGCGCCGCGCCATGGGCCGACGTGGTGCGGATTGGAATCTGCCAGCCCTGCCAGGACCGCGCCGGCACGCCCATTTCCTGCAGCGAAAGGGCCAGCAGACCCGACGTCACCTGCTCGCCGGTCGCGACGATGGCGTCGTATTCGCGCGCGTCATAGAGCCCGGGATGGTTGCAGCCCGGCGGCTGCGCCGCGTCGCGCACCATGCCCACCAGCTTGTTGGTCTCGCCCGACATTGCTGAGACAACAACCGCGACGTCATAGCCATTGTCGACTTCGCGCTTCACCCGTTGGGCGACTGCGCGAATTCGGTCCAGATCGGCGACGGAGGTGCCGCCGAATTTCATGACGAGGCGGGGCATGGCGCGTGCTCCAAGATCGGGCGCCGCGTGGATTCAGAGAGGGGCGCTTACGGCGCGCACTCATACGCGGGGGCGCGCGCCATCGCAAGACACGGTTGCCGGATCGCAGGGCCGATCACGGTCAGTTTCCCTTGCGCGGCAAAAGCGGCAGGGGAGAGATCCCGACGCCCTCCTCGGTCAGCTCCTGCGCCTCCTCCAGCGAGGCGACGCCGTGAATCTGGCGACTGTCGGCTTCGCCATAGTGAATCTTGCGCGCCTCGTCGGCGAATTTGGCGCCCACATCGTCCGAGTTCTTGTCGAGATAGTCCTGCAGATCCTTGATCTTGCGCGCAAGCTCCGGATTTTCCGGCGTCGACAACGCCCCGGCCATGGGCGCAGCGGCGGCAGGTCGCGCGTCTTCCGGCGGCGCGATAGGCGCGGATGTCTTGGATGTGGAGACCCGCGGCGCCATCGGCGCCTTCTCGACCTCGGTCGATCCGCAATGGACGCAACTCAGTTGGCCGGCCGCCTGCAGCGCGTCGAACGCAGCGCTGTTCTTGAACCAGGCGTCGAAGGCGCAGCCTTTCGAGCATTTCAGATCGTAGCGGATCATGCGCCGTCTCTTCTCCTTTGGGCCAGACCGACTGACTATCACATCACGCGATGCGGCGTCGGGCCCGACCTTCACCTTCACGCGATATGTATATGACGGTCGTATGAAGGCAATCCCGCTTCTGGCCGCCGAACCAGCCTGCTAGAACGTGCGCATGAAGAGGAAATCAAATCACTCGGCGGTGAACCCGTTGCTGCGCGGCTCCGCCGCCTTGGCGCTTGCAGGCGTCGGCGCATGGGGCGCGGTCGACGCAGGCCTCTCCGCCATCCTGACGGCGTTCGCCGCAGCGGGCAGCGGCGCGATCGGCCTTGTCGTCGGAGCGATGTTCAATCCATTTCCGGCGGACAGCCAGCACCCAACGCCCACGGACGCGCCGCCAAACGAGGCTGACGCCCACCTGCGAACTGGATTTGGGCGCGAAGTGCTGCAGAGGCTGCCCAATCCGCTGATCCTGCTGGACGCTGCAGGCGAGGTCGTTTTCGCGAACGAAGCCGCCATCGAGGTCTGCCCGCGCGCGGCGCCCGGCGCACATTTTGGGGAGGCGATACGCAACCCCTCGCTTCTGGAGGCGATTGAGGCCGCATTTGACCGCCAAGCCGCCGGCGACGTGGATTTCGAGCTCTTAAGCCCGCAAGACGTGTTCATGCACGCGTTCGTCCGGCCGCTGGACCGCGACGGCGAGACCTGGCGGGACCCAAACATGGCGGTCCTGGTGCTGATGGAGGATCACACCAAAGGGCGACGATCGGAGATCCTGCACCGCGATTTCGTCGCCAACGCCAGCCATGAGTTCAAAACCCCCCTCGCCTCGGTGGCGGGCTTCATCGAAACGCTGCAAGGCCACGCCAAATCGGACGAGCAAGCGCGCGAGCGCTTTCTGGGGATTATGGCGAAGCAGACCGACCGGATGAAACGTCTGGTCGAGGATCTTCTGTCGCTCAACCGCATCGAGTTGGACGAGCATGTGCGCCCGCGCGACGCCGTGCGCCTGATTGAAATCGCCCGATCGGTGGAGGCCGAGATCGCACCGATCTGCGACGATCGCCTGCGTGTGGAGTATGGAGATGAGGACGCGCAGGTGCTGGGCGACCGGCAGCAATTGTCGCAAGTGTTCCTGAACCTCGTCGATAACGCGCTCAAATACAGCGAACCCGACACCAATGTCGTGTTGCGAGCCGCGTCCTCCGCGGATCGCCCCGGCATGGCCGGGATTGAAATCTTCGATCGCGGCGACGGCATTGCGCCAGAGCATCTGACCCGACTCACCGAGCGGTTCTATCGCGTCAGCGTATCGCGCAGCCAAGAGCGGGGCGGCACGGGATTGGGGCTGGCGATCGTCAAACACATCCTGAAACGGCATCGCGGAGAGCTGGAGATCCAGAGCGAGCCGGGAGTCGGCAGCACGTTCACGGTCTGGCTGCCGCGTATCGCGGCGGACGGCGGCGATCAGCGGAAACCAGAGAATCAGGAGGCGCGCATTCCAGCCGCCTAATCGTCCCAAAAACCGTCAGGATTTTACCGGGCAGTTGGGTCCAGAATTTTTTTCTGGTTTATTTTCAATAACTTACACTGTCATATATCCGTGATGTAGTCGTCGTATACGTGTCGCCGCCGCGAACTAGGTTCCGCAGCGAGGCGCAAGCAGACCACTTGGCCAACGTCGCCTCAGAGATTTGTCTGATGACTTGGAGAAAACCAGTGAACAAATTCCGCATCGGCGCCGCATTCGCCGCCCTCGCCACGATGGCGATGGCCGGAGACGCCGCAGCGCGCGACCAGATTCGCATCGTCGGCTCTTCGACCGTGTTCCCCTTTTCGACAGCCGTGGCTGAGCAGTTCGGCCGCAGCACCGATTTCGCGACGCCCGTGGTCGAATCCACCGGCTCCGGCGGCGGTCTGAAGCTGTTCTGCGCCGGCGTCGGCGTCGACAATCCGGACATCGCCAACGCCTCGCGCAGGATGAAAAAGAAAGAGTTCGACCTCTGCAACGAGAATGGCGTCACCGACATCACCGAGGTGATCGTGGGTTTCGACGGCATCGTGATCGCCAACGCCAAGGGCGCGGCGGATTTCTCCGTTACCCTCGCGCAAGTCTACGAGGCGCTGAAATCCGACTCGACCGCCACGACCTGGGCCGATGTGGATCCGTCTCTGCCGGCGCAGAAGATCGAGGTTCTCGGCCCGCCGCCGACCTCGGGCACCCGCGACGCCTTTGAGGAGCTGGCGATGCAGGGCGGCTGCAAGGCGGCCGGCGTCGACAAGGCGACCTGCAAAGAGGTCGAGATCCGCCACGACGGCGCTTATGTCGAGGCGGGTGAAAACGACAACCTGATCGTCGCCAAGCTTGAGGCGAACCCGAACGCCCTCGGCGTTTTCGGCTTCTCGTTCCTCGACCAGAACTCGGATAAGATCAAAGGCTCCGTGGTCGACGGGGTCGAGCCGACTTTCGAGAACATCGCCGCCGGCGATTATCCTGTGTCCCGCTCGCTCTACTTCTACGTCAAGAAGGCCCATGTGGGCGTCATTCCGGGCATCACCGAATATGTCGCTGAGTTCGTCTCAGAAGACGCGACCGGGGAGGACGGTTACCTGCTCGATCGTGGCCTGATCCCGCTTGCGGCCGAGGCGCATGAGGCCAACGTCGCCGCCGCGACCGACCTGACGAACCTGACCGCCGAGGCGTTCTGATCGACAGCGAGAGAAGACCAAGGGGGAGGCGTTCGCGCGCCTCCCTTTTCTGCGCGGCCCAATCATCAACGCGCAACCCAACTGAATACGTCGCGCGCAAGACGACCTGAAACGCCGAACGACGCGGCAGAGTCTGGAGCGGGCCCATGGCCTTACTTACAGCGTTGGTTATCCTGGGAGTCGCCTCTGTGGCGTTCCTCCTTGGCAGATCAAAGGCCTTCGCACTGGCGGGCGATGACCTCGCGCGGCTCCATTCACGCCCCAATTACCACGGCCTTTACAGCCTGATGTGGGTGCTGATCGCCGGATTAACGGCGATGATCGCCGTCTCGCTGCTGGCCGGAACGATCATCGACGCAGGCATGGTCTCGCGCGCGGCGGAGTTGACCGGCGTCGAGCTTTCTCAAATCGAACTGGATCTGATGCTCAGCGACGCGCGCGCCATCGCGGCCGGCGGCATCCCGTCAAAAGTCGATCCCGCCCGCGAGGCGCTAGCGCAGTATTTTTCGACTGCGAGCGACTGGCGCGGCCTCGCCATGCTGGGGCTCGGCGTCTTGGCCGCGCTGGCGGCGCTGCTGCGCACGCGCGCCCAGATCTCGGTCGAATGGCGCGCCCGCAACCGGTCGGAGCGGGTGATCCGCGTCGTTCTGGCGACTTCCGCCACCGTGGCGATCCTGACCACGGTCGGCATCGTCCTGTCGCTGATCGGCGAGACGCTGATCTTCTTCAGCCGGATCGACTGGCGACTGTTCGACTATTTCTTCGGCACGACATGGAGCCCTCTGGCCGGCGTGTTCGAAGGCAAGCTGGATCCCGCGAAAGTTGGCGCGATCCCGCTGTTCGCCGGCACGTTCATGATCACCATCATCGCCATGCTGGTGGCCGTTCCAGTGGGTTTGATGGCGGCGATCTACCTGTCGGATTTCGCCGGACCGAAAGTGCGCGCCTGGGCCAAGCCCCTGCTGGAGCTGCTGGCCGGCATACCGACCGTGGTCTACGGGTTTTTCGCCGCGATAACCGTGGCCCCCTTCATTCGCGACAATGGCGGCGTCATCGTGCCGATCCTGGGCGCGCTGGCGGCTCTATTCGTAGCGGCGCTGGTTCTCTTCCTGCTGGAGAAGGTCTCGCCCGGGTTCCGCGCGGCGCTGGCGCGCAAGGCGGGCGGCAACGGGCTTCTGACCTTCTTTGCAACCTTCGCTCTCGGCGGTTTGGCGATCCTCTGGTCGTCCAATCCCGACATGGTGTTCGACGTAGCGTCTGAAAGCGCGCTGGCGGCGGGGATCGTGATGGGGATCATGATCATCCCGTTCATCTCCTCACTATCGGACGATGTGATCAACGCTGTGCCGCAGAGCCTGCGCGACGGCTCCTACGGGCTCGGCGCGACCAAGGCGGAAACGATTAGGCAGGTGATCCTGCCCGCCGCCCTGCCCGGCATCGTCTCGGCGGTGTTGCTCGGCGTCAGCCGCGCGGTGGGCGAGACGATGATCGTGGTCATGGCCGCCGGACAAGGCGCCAACCTGACCTGGAACCCGATGGAGGCGGTGACCACCGTGACGGTTCAGATCGTCGCGCTGATCACCGGCGACACCGAGGCGGACACCGCCGCCGCGCCCGCCTTCGCGTTGGGCTTCACACTGTTCTTCATCACGCTCGCCTTGAACATTTTCGCGCTGCGGATCGTCCGCAAATACCGCGAACTTTACGACTGACGGGGATCTGATCGATGGTCGATATGGCGGCTCTGACCAGCGAACACAGTTCGGCTGCGTCTAAAAAACGGATGGCGCGCAGACGGGCGTCGGAGTGGCGGCTGAAAGCCTATGGCATCGCCGCGATTCTGGTCGCGGCGCTGGCGCTGATCTCGCTGCTCTCGACGGTCATGGGCAAGGCGGTCGGCGCGATGACCGAGACCTATATCACGCTGCCGGTGGAACTGTCGGCGGAGAAGATCGACCCTGACGCCACGGGCGATCCGCAGGTGATCCGCAAGGCGAAATTCAACACCATCGCCCGCGATGCGGTGCGCGCGGCGTTCCCCGACGCCAAGGATCGCAAGACGCGGCGCAAGCTGAACGACCTGATCAGCGCCGGCGGCGCGCTGGAACTGCGCGATCTGGTGGTGGGCGATCCGTCACTGATCGGTCAGACGATCGATTTTCGCTTTCTCGCCTCGGACGATGTCGACCTCTACGCCAAGGACTATTTCGGCGCGCTGGAGACGGCGACTCCAGCAGGAGAGCTGACGCCCACCGGGGTCGAAGGGGAGATCGAGCTTCACTCCACCTCAAGCGATTTCGCGCAGCAGCTTGCGGTGGTCAAACAGGCCCTGATCACGCGAGCGGAGCGTCTGGAGGCGGAGGCGGCCCGTCAGGCCAACGGCGCGCGGGTCGTCACCGATCGGGCCGCCGCCTCGACCGGCGAGGCGCGCGAGACGCTGCTGGCGCAGGCCAGCGGGTTCGAGCTTCAGCGCGCCCGCGTGCAGGAGGAGGCCGACGCGCTGCGCGCCCGCGCCCGCGCCGCTGGCGGGACGGAGCCGCTCAACTCGGACCTGCCGTCGATCCTGATCGAAGTAAATGGCGGATGGGTCAAGGCGAGCGAGGTCTCTGACGCCAGCGTGCGCGGCGTGGTTCTCAGTCCGCTGAACAGCGCCACCGCCGCGCCCACAGGCGAATGGCGTCTCCATGTGCTCGACTCGCCGGAAGCGTCCCGCAAGGTCTCCGATCAGCAGATCGTCTGGATTGAGACGCTACGTGCGGAGGACCGCGTCGACACCGTGTTCAACTGGCGCTTCTTTCAGGCCGCCGACAGCCGGGATGCGGAACTTGCAGGCATCTGGGGCGCCGCCGTCGGGTCGTTCTGGACCATGCTGGTGACATTCGGCCTCGCCTTCCCGATTGGCGTGATGGCCGCAATCTATCTGGAGGAATTCGCCAAGAAGAGCCGCCTGACGGATTTCATCGAGGTCAATATCAACAACCTCGCAGCGGTTCCCTCCATCGTCTTCGGCCTTCTGGGCCTGGCGATCTTCGTCGCCGGCATCGAGTTCAACATTTTTGGCCAGTCGATCGAGATCGGCGGCTTCCTGCCCCGCTCCGCCCCGGTCGCGGGCGGCGTGGTGCTCGCCTTGATGACCCTGCCGACGATCATCATCGCCTCGCGCGCCGCGATCCGCGCTGTGCCCCCCTCGATCCGCGACGCCGCGCTCGGATTGGGCGCCAGCCGGGTGCAAACCAGCTTTCACCATGTGCTGCCGCTGGCGATGCCCGGCATTCTGACCGGCACGATCATCGGAATGGCGCAGGCGCTGGGGGAGACCGCGCCGCTGATCATGATCGGCATGGTGGCGTTCATCGCCGATGTGCCGACTGGCATCACCTCTAACGCGACGGTTCTGCCCGTGCAGATCTATTCCTGGTCGGATGTGCCGGAACGGGCGTTTGAGATGCGCACCGCCGCCGCGATTTGCGTGCTATTGTTGTTCCTCGTTGCGATGAACGCGCTGGCCGTGTTCCTGCGCAAACGGTTCGAGCGGCGCTGGTGAGGCGAGACATGAGAGACCTTGAAAGTGGAGATACGGGTATGACCGCCGCCGAAGACTTCGGGCGCGACGCTCCGGCCGACGCCTTCCCCCAGATCCCGGACGCGCAGGCTCAGGATCACGTCGAAACCCTCGCCGAACCGACGCCGGAGGCGAAGATGTCGGCGCGCAATTGCGACGTCTTTTATGGCGACACCCACGCCATCAAGGCGGTCGACGTCGACATTCTCAACAATACGGTGACGGCGTTCATCGGCCCGTCTGGCTGCGGAAAATCCACGTTTCTGCGCTGTCTGAACCGAATGAACGACACCATAGACAGCTGCCGGGTGACGGGTGAGCTGACGCTGGATGGCGAGGATATCTACGCCGCCTCGGTTGATCCGGTGCCGCTGCGCGCCCGCGTCGGCATGGTGTTCCAGAAGCCGAATCCGTTTCCGAAATCAATCTACGACAATGTCGCCTACGGCCCCCGCATCCACGGTCTGGTCAAGACCAAGGCCGATCTCGACGATGTGGTGGAGCAGTCGCTCAAACGCGCCTCGCTGTGGGACGAAGTGCGGGACCGGCTGGATGAGCCGGGCACCGGTCTGTCGGGCGGCCAACAGCAGCGGCTTTGCATCGCGCGGGCGATCGCGACCGCGCCCGAAGTGCTGTTGATGGATGAGCCCTGCTCGGCGCTCGACCCGATCGCCACCGCGCGCGTCGAAGAGCTGATCCACGAGCTGAGAGAGAGATACTCCATCGTCATCGTCACCCACTCCATGCAGCAGGCGGCGCGCGTCAGCCAGAAGACCGCGTTTTTCCACCTGGGCAATCTGGTGGAATATGACGACACCACCAAGATCTTCACCAATCCGACCGACAAACGCACCCAGGATTACATCACCGGCCGCATCGGTTAACGCCGTGAGCGCAGCGTAAGACACAGGACAAGCATATGGGCCCTCATATCGTATCCGCGTTCGACTCGGATCTTCAGCTTCTGAACCGCAAGATCGCCGAAATGGGCGGCCTCGCGGAAGAGCAGCTCTCCAACGCCCTGAAGGCCGTGACCCGACGCGACGTCGAACTGGCCGCCGAGGTCGTGGCGCGCGATGCGCGCATCGACGAGATGGAGATCGAGATTGAGGAGGCGGCGATCCGCACCCTCGCCCTGCGTCAACCGGTGGCGCGGGATTTGCGCGACACCGTGGCGGCCCTGAAAGTGGCGTCAACGCTGGAGCGGATCGGCGATCTTTCCAAGAGCATCGCGCGAAGCACGGATGTCCTGAGCCAAAGCCGCCCGCTGCTGGTGGTTGCCCCTGTGGTGCGGATGGGCCGTCAGGTTCTGAGCCAGGTGACCGAGGTGCTGGACGCTTATACTTCGCGCGACACGGCGCTGGCGGTCAGCGTCTGGCGGCGCGATATCGAGGTGGACGTCACCTATAACAGCCTGTTCCGAGAGATCCTGACCTACATGATGGAGGATCCGCGGACGATCGGCGTATGTTCGCAGCTCATGTTCGTCGCGAAGAATCTAGAGCGGATCGGCGACCATTCGACCTTCATCGCCGAGATGACCTATTACATCGTCGAAGGCGAGCCGCTGGGCGACGACCGGCCCAAGGGCGAGCCTGTCGATGTCGACATAGCCATGAACATGCCCGACTGAAACTCAGACATTACCCGTTCGGAGGAGTGAGCTCGTGCGCGCGCGTATTTTGATTGTCGAGGATGAAGAGGCGCTTTGCGCCCTCTTGGAATACAACATCGCCAAGGAAGGTTTCGAGGTCCAGATCGCCATGGACGGCGAAGAGGCCCTGATCAAGATCGAAGAGGAAAACCCCGATCTCGTGCTGCTGGACTGGATGCTGCCGAAGGTCTCCGGGATTGAGATCTGCCGCCAGATCCGCGCCTCGGCCGACACCCGCAATCTGCCGGTCATCATGCTGACCGCGCGGGGCGAGGAGGATGACCGCATACGCGGCCTCGACACCGGCGCCGACGACTACCTGACCAAGCCGTTCTCGATGACCGAGCTGATGGCGCGGCTGCGCGCCGTGTTGCGCCGAACCAGGCCCACGCTCTCAGGCGACGTTGCGACCTTCGGCGACATCATTCTCGATCGGGAGCGCCGCCGTGTGCGCCGCGGCCCGCGTGAAGTGCATCTGGGGCCGACCGAGTTTCGGTTGCTCGATTGCCTGTTGCAGCGTCCAGGCCGCGTTTACAGCCGCGAACAATTGCTGGATCTGGTCTGGGGCCGCGACGTCTATGTGGAGGCCCGCACGGTCGACGTGCATGTGGGCCGGCTGAGGAAAGCGCTGAACCGACGGGGGGAGAAAGACCCGATCCGCACGGTCCGGGCCGCAGGATACGCGCTGGACGAGACGTATAACTAGGTTCTTTAAACACGGAAACGCTGCGAGTTTTCCGAGGCTCGCCTAGGAAGATTTGATTGGCCGCTCAGCAGACATAGAAGTCATTCGAGTCTACTTGTCAGATTGACGTTGGCATCGATCTCAAAATCTGGCCGGTTGAAAAATCAGGTGGCGATCAAGAGAGCATACCCAACAGAAAAGTTATTTCGAACGGAGTTTTCTCCTAAGCTACATTCGCTTAAGCTCTTTTAGCGTTGGGTAGCGCTCTAGGTCCTTGGAGAGTTTCTTAATTCTCTTATCGCACTCTTTCATTTGCTTTTCTGCTTATTCAGCGTTCTTTTTGGCGTCTAGTTTGGCCTTTGCAATCGCCGCAAGCAGAACAAGGCGAAGATATTTCATTTTCTTGGATGCAGTTAACAATTTCGTTTGAACCTTGTCCGACGCTTCGACCGGATCGAGTTCAATGATTTTTTTAATATCCATAGAAAGAATTGCGGCGACGATGGAAGTCTGCTTGTCAGCCTCTTTGCTGGCTTGGTTCAGCAAGCTAAACGCCTTGGATTGAAATTTCTTTAGCTGCGTGGAGGTGATTTTAAAGGCATTCGCGTTCGCGTCCACTGGTTTTAGATTGAGCTTCTTTTGTATCTTCAAACTTTGTTTCATTATGTCTCGGAGGTTCTTTCCAACAAATTTAACCGCAGGTTGTTGAATCAATTTAGATGCATGATTCACTACACTGCGAGAGTCTTTATATTTTTTGATATCTATCGCAGCCTTCGTGAAAACATCTTCCGCCGTTTTCGTGGCGCTTGACGCATTTTTATACATTTCATCAGCATTGTACTGAAAATACATCGATCTCTTGTATACCTCCGTCATCCCTATGTAAAAATCGGCCTCGGTGAGAGCTAGACTTTCAAGTATGGTCACCGTGCCTTCAATTTCCTTCTTTTCTTTTGCTGTCAGGGGTATGTAGAGCTGATCTCCAGGCGTGAGGGAGCCCGGCGTTTTTCGTTTCGATTTAAGTCTTTTGTTTTTCTCGTGTTTCCAGATGTCGTCAAATTTCTTGTGCTTGTATTTTTTGGCGATTTTCTCAGGCGTATCGCCTTTCTTAAATTTATGGCTTTGTGTGATTAACTTCATTGCAGCTCTCCCACCTCTTGGAGCGCCGACGAGTATAACAGATCAGAATGCGCCCTATTGGGGGGCGGTTTCAGGGGCCATAGGAAATGCGTTTTCGGATCTGTCCTACGGAGTTGTTCGAAACGCGGAACATGCGGCTGGACATCTTGCCGTTCAGCACACTGGTTGATGACAGGTATTAGAGCAATTCGCCCTTTAGGCGCTCGCCTATCATGTCCACGGAGGACTCGTAGCCGCCATTTCTCCTTGCAGAACGTAAACAACCCGTTCCGTCCACAAGACTTTCATCATCGGATTAACGGGAAGCTGAGCCTAGAGTTGTGAAGTATTGTCGAAGCTCGCAAATCGAGCTCGATTTTCAAGCCATCCCTACGCCTAAGAGTCCACGATCTGCGCAACGTGTCGCCTAGTTCCGCGCCTGTTGCGCGCGTGCGCGCTCCCGCTCCCGCTCACGCCGCGAGGACATCGGCTGGAACGCGATCCCCACATGCGCCTCGCAATAGGGTTTGCCGGGATGCGCCGGCTGCCCGCAGAAATGGAAATCGTCCGAGGTCGGATCGCCGATCGGCCATTTGCAGGTGCGCTCCGTCAGCTGCAACAGCGAGATCTTTTTGGCTTTCGCGTCGATGGCGGCCAGATCGGCGGTGACCGGCGTCTCCATCGGCGGGCGCGGCTCTCGGATATTGGTCTGCACCGGGCGCGGCGCGGGCGCCGGGGCGGCCGGTTTGGGCGTCGCCTCCACCTTGGGCGGCGGCGCGGCGGCGGGTTTTTCAACGGCGGGTTTTTCAGCCGCGGGCTCCGCCGGCGCCGCGGGTTTCGCCGTGGCGCGGTTCGACAGGCCAAGGCGATGCACCTTGCCGATCACCGCGTTGCGCGTCACGCCGCCGAGCGATTTGGCGATCTGACTCGCGCTCATCCCCTCGCCCCACATCTGGCGGAGCTTTTCGACCCGCTCGTCCGTCCACGCCATCGAAGATCCTTTCGCGATCCGACAATTCGTCTGTCAATTTGGTGGTCCCGGCACGCGCCGTCGCGTAAGGGACCTCATCTCTATTGTAATCCTGACGGCGGGGGATACAACGGGCGACCCCTGCGCCGCAAGCGGAAGAGCCAAAATGACCCCGGTATCGAACCAGATCGCACAAAAGCATCCCGCGCGCGGCGTTCGCCGTTTCGGACGCTGGAACACGCTGGGCGTCTGGACGCTCTATATGCGAGAGGTGCGCCGCTTCACCAAGGTCTGGACCCAGACCATCGCCGCGCCGATGGCGACGGCGGCGCTGTTCATGATCGTCTTCACGCTGGCGTTCGGCGGCGCGCGCGGCGCGGTGAACGGATTCGACTTCGCCACCTATATCGCGCCGGGTCTGGTGATGATGTCGGTGATCCAGAACGCCTTCGCCAACAACTCCTCGTCGATCCTGATCTCAAAGGTGCAGGGTAATATCGTCGACACGCTGATGCCGCCGCTTTCGCCCGGCGAGCTGACTTTCGGCTACGCGTTGGGCGGCGCCACGCGCGGGTTGATGGTCGCGGTCGCCGTCGCGCTGCTGATCTTTCCTTTCACCGAGGCCCGGCTGGAGCACCCGATCTGGGCGCTTGTTTTCGTCATACTGGGCGGATTGATGCTGTCTCTGGTTGGCGTGGCGGCGGGGGTCTATTCGGAAAAGTTCGACCAGATGGCCGCGCTGACGAATTTCGTCATCACCCCCCTCTCCTTCCTGTCAGGCACGTTCTATTCGATCAGCGTGTTGCCGGAGCCGTTTTGGACGATCAGCCATATCAATCCGTTCTTCTATCTGATCGACGGCATGCGCTATGGAGCGCTGGGGGCCAGCGACGCCTCGCCCTGGCTGGCGCTGGCTGTCAGCGTCGGGATCAACGCGGCGCTTTGGGCGCTCTGCTGGCGCATGTTTCACACCGGCTATAAATTGAAAGGCTGATCCCACGCGTCGGCGTCTGATTGACACCGGCGGCGGCGGTCTCGATAATCGCCGGAACGCCCTACCGAGCGGCCGCCGGTGGGGCGTATCGTATTTCAAGCGGCCCCTGAGCAGAGGAACACCGACGTGATTACGCCCGTCCTTCCCAGCTACGCGCGGGCGCCCCTTTCTTTCGTTAAGGGAGAGGGCCCCTGGCTGATTGATGAGAATGAGGATCGCTACCTGGATTTCGGCGCCGGCATCGCCGTGAATTCGCTGGGCCATGCGCATCCGACCCTCGTCGCCGCGCTGGAGGATCAGGCGCGACGCCTGTGGCACACGTCTAACCTCTACAACATTCCGGGGCAGGAGAGGCTGGCCGAACGGCTGGTGGAGCTGACCTTCGCCGACACGGTGTTTTTCTGCAATTCTGGCGCCGAGGCGCTGGAATGTGCAATCAAGACCGCGCGGAAGCACTTCCATGCGTTGGGCCAGCCCGAGCGCAACCGGATCATCACCTTCGAAGGCTCGTTTCACGGCCGGACGCTGGCGACGATCTCAGCGGCCGGGGCGGAGAAGCTGACCAACGGGTTCGGCCCGCATATGCCGGGTTTCGACATCCTTCCCTTCGCCGATCTGGACGCCGTCAAAGCGGCGATCGGCCCAGAGACGGCGGCGATTCTGATCGAACCGGTGCAGGGCGAAGGCGGCATCCGCCCGGCCCCCGCCGACTACCTGCTCGGCCTCCGCGCGCTCTGCGACGAGCACGGGATGCTGCTGATCTATGACGAGGTTCAGTGCGGCATGGGCCGGACCGGCCGGCTGTTCGCGCATGAATGGTCGGGGGCCGCGCCGGACATTATGGCGGTGGCCAAGGCCATCGGCGGCGGGTTCCCGCTGGGCGCGTGCCTGGCGACGGAGGACGCCGCCAACGGCATGACGGCGGGCTCGCACGGATCTACCTATGGCGGCAATCCGTTGGCGATGGCGGTCGGCAACGCGGTGCTGGACGTGATGACCGAGGACGGCTTTCTCGATCATGTCAGCCAGATCGCGGGGCGGCTGCGCCAGGGACTGGCGGCGCTGGCGGAGACCTATCCGGACGTAATCGAGGGCGTTCGCGGCGAGGGCCTGATGCTGGGCCTAATGTGCAAGGCGGATGTCGGCGCGGTGCTCTCCGCGGCGCGCGACGAGAAGCTGCTGCTGGTCCCGGCGGGCGAGAATGTCGCCCGACTGCTGCCGCCGCTCAATATCGCGCCAGAGGACGTGGACCAGGCGTTGTCCCGGCTGGATGCGGCCTGCGCCAAGTTGCAGGGCCAAGCGGAAGGCTGAGCGATGAACGCATTTGACGCCTATGGAGAGCCGATGACCGAATTGGCGAACGGAAACCGGCATTTCCTCGACCTTCACGCCGTCGCGCCCGCGGATTTGCGCGCGATCCTCAATTCCGCCCACGCCGTAAAGCAGGCCCGCGCCGGCCAGCCGAAAGGCGCCGTCGACGCGGACCGCCCGCTGGAGGGCCGGGTGCTGGCGATGATCTTTGAGAAGCCCTCGACCCGCACGCGGGTCAGCTTCGACGTCGCCATGCGGCAGCTCGGCGGCGAGACGCTGTTCCTGTCCGGCGCGGACATGCAGCTTGGCCGGGGCGAGACGCTGGCCGACACAGCGCGAGTGCTCAGCCGGTTTGCGGACGCGATCATGATCCGCACCAACGCGCATGAGAAACTGCTGGAGCTGGCCGAGAACGCAACGATCCCGGTGATCAACGGGCTGACCGACGACACCCATCCCTGCCAGATCATGGCGGATGTGATGACCATGGAGGAGCGTTTGGGCGCGGTCGCCGGGCGCAAGGTCGCCTGGGTCGGCGACGGCAACAACGTCACCGCGAGCTGGATCGAGGCGGCGGCCGTCTTTGACTTTCCATTGCATGTTGCGACGCCGGAGATTTTGACCCCGGCCCAGCGCTATATCGACTGGGCGCGCGCGAATGGCGGCGAGATCACCCTGACCCGCAGCGCGGAGGAGGCCGCCGACGGCGCCTCGGTCATCGTCACCGACACCTGGCTCTCAATGGGCGACCAAGGCGAGGCGCGCGAGCGTCGGCACAATTTGCTGCGCCCCTATCAGGTGGATGAAAAGCTGATGGCCCGCGCCGATCCGGAGGCGATCTTCATGCACTGCCTGCCCGCCCATCGCGGCGAGGAAGTGCTGGACGCGGTGATGGACGGCCCGCAATCGGCGGTGTTCGACGAGGCGGAAAACCGGCTGCACGCGCAGAAGTCGATCCTGCGCTGGTGTCTGCAGACTCTCTAGGGTTGGGAACGGGCCGACCCGATCACGGCGACGGTTTTCTTTCCAAAATATAGACCGACGCCGGCGGCATGTTCAGCGCGACAAACGCCGTGCGCCGCGCGACCAGGCCAAGTCGTTCGCGAATGGCGAACGGCACCGGGCAGTACGGCGCATATGTGAAAAGCCGGAACGCGCCGTCCGGCCGCAAGGAGGCAAAGCTTCCTGCGAGGACGCGCATAATCTTTTGTGGCGGAATCGACAGGAACGGCAGGCCGCACACAACGGACCCGGCGGCGGCTGGCCCGAATGGAGACAGGTGTCGCACGCGCGCCGCATCGCCATGGATGACGTCGACCTCAGGGTAACGGTCCGCCAGCGCGGCTGCGAAGCCTCTGCTCGCCTCGATGGCGGCGCATTGTTGCGGAGGAACGCCGCAAGCCAGAATCGCGGCGGTGAACACCCCGGTGCCGGGGCCCAGTTCGAGGACCGGGCCGTGCTCTTCGCGCAACCCCGCCGTGATCGCCCGGGTCAGGCTGGTGCTCGACGGCGCGAGGGCGCCGACCTGACGCGGCGCTTTCAGCCACTCCCAGCCGAAGAGCCTGCCCTTTGCCGCCGGTGGCGGCCGGTGCGTATCGCGTATGTGGAAATCCGTCACGTCGCCCGGACCCCGCTTCGTGGACTGAGACCCGCTTGCCGGTATGCGATTGAGACGCCGCTAAGCTCAATTGTTGTCATGGATCGACGGCCTCAGATTCGAAAGGCCCGTTTTATGCCGATTTATCGTGTCGTGACCAGCGGTCATGAGTCGGGCCTTTTGACGCGAACATCCTAACATCTGTCTCTACCGGCGGCGTCATTCATTATGACGCCCGCCCAACCGGCGAGGGGTCGATTAACTCAGCTTCATCGTTGCAACCCTGACCATCCGCCGCTCCCCTTCCGCCGTCAGCAGCCGGGCGGCGTCCTCCGCGCGCACCCAGAACGGGGTGTGATCCACCTCCACCGGCGGGCCGAGGCGCCGGATCGGACGGGCGAGATAGATTGTCTGGATCTTGCGCGCCCAGCAACGCTGCTCTTTCAGCCAGGCGTAGCGCTTGAACAGGCCCAGGCGGCGCGGCGTTCCGATCCGCCAGCCCGTCTCCTCCCACACCTCGCGGTGCAGGGCCTGGATCGGCGTCTCGCCGGGGTCGATCCCGCCGCCTGGCAGCAGGATCTCGCCGTCCTGTTCGGCCAACAGCACTTGCCCGTCCCGCCAGAGGACGCCATAGGCGCCCGCACGATCGCGATAGGCGCGGCCAGGGATGGGTGCGGTTCCAAATCGTCGCATGGGCGCCTATCTGTCGGCTGAATTGATCCTCGGGGGCCGTCAAGCTACAACGCGCCCGCCTGAGAACGAAAGCGACTTTCCGATGACAGACCGCGCGGCCGAGACCTCGATCAAGAGCGACGATGCGATCCTGCCCTTTCAGCTGGCGCGGGCCGATATTCGCGGCCGTGTCGCGCGGCTGGACGCGTCGCTTGAGACCATCCTCAACCAGCACGACTACCCGCCCGCCGTCGCGGCGTTGGTTGCGGAGGCGGCGCTACTGACCGCGCTGATCGGCCAGACCATCGACCTGCGCTGGAAACTGTCGCTGCAAGTGCGCGGGGACGGACCGATCCGGCTGATCGCCACCGACTATTTCGCGCCGGAGACAAAGGGCGGCCCGGCCCGGATCCGCGCCTATGCGGGGTATGACAGGGATGCGCCGCCGCCGCGCGTGGCCGACCCGTTCAGCCTGCTCGGCGCGGGCGTCTTTGGGATGATGATCGACCAAGGCAGGGATATGGCTCCCTATCAGGGCGTCACGCCGCTGACCGGCGGATCGCTGGCGGCCTGCGCCGAGACCTATTTCGCCCAGTCCGAGCAGATCGCCACACGGTTTGCGGTGACGGCGGCCGAGGCGTCGGCGCCGGGCGAACCCTCCGTCTGGCGGGCGGGCGGCGTAATGGTTCAGCATCTTCCCGCCGCCGGCGAGCATGTGCGAACGCCGGACGCGCCCTCGGGCGAGGATGGGTTGATGACCGGCGACGATGTGGCGGCGATGGGCGATGGCGAGGACAATTGGCGCCGCGCGACGATGCTGTTGGAGACGGTTGAGGCGCATGAGCTTCTCGGCCCGCATGTGTCGTCAGAACGGTTGCTGGTGCGGCTCTTTCACGAAGAAGAGCCCCTCGTGCATCCAATCCAGCGGGTCGCTTTCGGCTGCTCCTGTTCGGCGGAGCGGGTCGAGGCGTCGATGGCGCAATACTCGGCCAGAGATATTGGCCACATGACGGATGAGCGCGGCAAGCTGACCGCAGATTGCCAGTTCTGTGGCGCGCATTACGAATTCGATCCCAAGTCGTTGGGGTTCGAGGCGGAAAGCTAAGCGCTGAGGCCTATCCCCGGATCAGGTCCTCTTCCAGAATGTGGTCGAACAACTCTTCTTCCTCGACCTCATATTCGGGGATGGCGCGGTTTCTGACCGAGATCCCGGCGGCGTGGACGCTTTCGGGATCGCCGCTGACAAGCGGATGCCAGTCAGCCAGATCCTCGCCCTCATGCAGGCGGCGATAGGCGCAGGTTTTCGGCAGCCACGCCGCGACTTCGGACAGCGCCTCAGGCGTCAGCACCACGCAACCGGCGACCAGCTGCTTGCGCAGCGCGTAGTTCCCGCAGCGGCAGGTGTCGCAATCCAACAGGCGGCAGGCGACATTGGTATAGGCGACCTCCAGCGTGTCTTCGTCCTCCAGCTTCAGAAGGCAGCACCGGCCGCAACCGTCGCAAAGTGACTCCCATTCAGCCTCGGACATCTGGTCGAGCGACTTCCTGCGCCAGAACGGCGCTTTCGCTTTCCCGCTCATCCAAACAGCGTATGAAGGGAGTCGGTCACGAGGGCGACGATGAACCAGACCACGCCGATAAAGAGCGCGACGGCGAGAAGCTGAAGGATCACATTGCGCGGCGTCAGACGCCAATCGAGCGGCGGATCGTCCGGGTTTTCCAGCTTGTCCAGCTTCCAGCGTTTCCTGATGTCGTCGCCCGACAGAGCGCCGCCCGCCTGATGGCGCACCTGATCCAGCGCCGCCTGCGCGTCGCGGCTGCGCGCGTCGTCGTCCCTGGCGCCGTCTGACTGGCCATCGCCTGGCTTGTCTTGCATCGGTCCTCGCCCAAACCTCGCCCTCAGGCGTCGCAAGAGCTATACTCAAGCCGAGGCGCGGACGAAAGGCGGGCGACATGACAAATCTCACCAGACGGAGCTTCGCCACAGGGCTGTCTGTCGGACTGGCGGGCGCAACGCTGACGGCGGCGGCTCCGGCCTCGGCGCTGGATTTGCCACAGATCGTCCAGCCGCCATCCGATGCGGCGATGGAGCGGCATTTCTCTCTTTTTGATGGGGCGATGCAGGCGCCGAAGGGGCCGTTCCTAATGAAAAACGGATCGCGCGGTTCGCTGCGCGACTATCCTGGGCGAACTGTCGTCGCGACGTTCTGGGCCACCTGGTGCGGGCCATGCGCGCGGGAAATGCCGGAACTTGGCCGTCTGGCGCGGGATCATCCGGAAGTGGTCCTTATCCCGCTCGCGCTGGATCGGGAAGAATCCATCTCAAAGATCGAGAAATTTTATCGCAGGCACCGGATCACCACGCTGAGGCCGATGATCGATATGAGCCAATCGCTGGCCCGCAAGCTGCGTGTGCCCGGCACGCCCACCAGCGTCGTGATCGACGGCGGCGGCGGCATTCGCGCGGTCGCGGTCGGCAATGTCGACTGGCGCAATGCGGATGTGCGCGCCTATCTGACGTCGCTCTCCTAGACGCCACCCCGGCCGGGCCAGATTTTCAGCGCCACTCGCCCCAGCGCGGTTTCAGGCGCCATACGCGCGATCCAGAGCGCGACCGGCGCGCCGCTCCCCCCGATCAGCAGCAACACCTCCTGCCGGTCCAGCCCCAAGGCGATCATCGCGCTGGCGAGCACCGAGGAGAGCACCATGGCGAGCGCGGTGATCACGTTCAGCCCGCCAATGGCGCGCCCCCGGCGTTCGGGCGAGGCGCGGGTCTGCAGCACGGCGTTGAGCGGGGTCACGTAGATCCCGGCGGCCACCGCCAGGGCGACGAACGCCGCCATCACCGGCCATGCGTCCGCGCGCGCGAAAAACGCGGCGAGCGTCAGCAGATCCGCCTGATCGCCCAGATCGGCGCCGTAACGGCCCACAGAGAGATAAAGGACGAGCGAGAAGACCGCGATGCCGAGCGATCCCAGCGGCGCCGCGCCGATCTTCACCGTCCCGCCGAACAGGCGATTGCAGGCGAGCGCGCCCAGCGCGACGCCGACGGAGAACAGGGTCAACAGCGCCACGGCGACGTCCTCCGACGCTTTCAGCGCCTCCTTCGCGAAGGGCAGCGCCAAAGCCAGATAGGTCGCGCCGGCGAACCAGAACCAGGAAATCGCGAGCGCCACCCGGAACACCGGCCGATCAGCGTAGTTCTCCGCCAGAACGCCCCGGATGGCGCGCAGGGGGTTCAGGTCGATGCGGCGCGCGGCGCCCGGATCGGGCGGCGCGGGCGGGGCGGCCATGGCGAAGAGAAAACCGATCACCGCGATCAGCACGACCGCGACCGAGACGATGGTCACGCCGCCCGGCGTCAGGATCAACTTCGCGCCCGCAATCTGGCCAAAAAGGATGGCCAGAAACGTGCCCGCCTGGACCAGACCGTTGCCCGCCATCAGCTCGCCTTTGGGCAGGTACTGCGCCAGCGCCGAATACTTCACCGGCCCGAATACGGCCGATTGCGCGCCCATCAGGAACACCAGAACATAGAGAAGCTCGATGGACTGCAGGTGATAACAGACCGCCGCGAAACCCATCAGCGCGATCTCAACCGCCTTGACCCAGCGCATGATCCGCGCCTTGTCGAACCGGTCAGCGATCTGCCCCGCCGTGGGCGAGAACAGCGCGAAGGGCAGGATAAACAGCCCTGCGGCGGCGAGATTGTGCAGATCGGCGTTCAGACCGAGTTGGTCAGCCAAACGAAATGTCAGCAGGGCGACAAAGGCGTTCTTGAACACCTGATCGTTGAAGGCCCCTAGAAACATCACCCAGAACAGCGGCCAGAACCGGCGCGCGCGAAACAGCGCGCCCAGACGGACCGGCGGTTCGGTCACCCCGCGCTCGCCGCATCCAGAGCAGCGCGGGCCGCGGTCGAATCCGCGTCCATCTGCGCGATCAACGCCGCCTCATCCTCGAACCGAAGTTCGGGCCGCAGACGTTCGACCAATCCGACAGAGATATCCTGCGTATAAATGTCGCCGTCGAAATCGAAGATATGCACTTCGAAATTCGGCGCATTCTCGCCAAAAGTCGGGCGCACGCCGATGCTGGCGACGCCATGATAAGACCCGGCGAGCGGACCGGTCAGCACGTCGACGAACACTGCGTAGACGCCGAAGGCCGGGCTGACGGCGCCGCCCAGCGAAAGATTGGCGGTGGGATATCCCAGCTCGCGACCACGCCGGTCACCCTCTAACACCCGTCCATCGATTCGATGCCAATGGCCGAGCATTTTCGCCGCGTCCCCGGGCCGGCCATCCTGCAAAGCGGTTCGGATCGCGGTCGAGGAGATCGGACCATCCTCGCCGATCAGCGGCACACCCTCGGCGGTGAAGCCAAGCTTTCGGCCCAGCGCCTCCAGAGTCGGAACGTCGCCCTGCCGGCCCTTGCCGAAGCAAAAGTCGGCGCCCACGGCGACATGGCGCACGCCATAGGCCTCGGCAAGCACCTCCGCGGCGAACGCCTCGGCGGTCATCGACGAGAGGTCCTTGTTGAATTCAAGGATATAGAGAAGGTCGACGCCCAGCTTCTCCAGACGGTGAATTTTCGCGTCGACCGACATCAGCCGGAACGGCTCGTCCGCGCGGCCGAAGAACTCCCGCGGGTGCGGTTCGAATGTGATGACGCCCAGAGGCGCGCCGATCTCTTCGCCGCGCGTCCGGGCATGCTCGATCACGGTCCGGTGACCGAGATGCACGCCGTCGAAGTTCCCTAATGCGATCGACGCGCCGCGATTTTCCTCAGCGACGCGTCGTCTTTCTCTGATGATCCGCATAGCGCTCCCGACGTTGGCCCGGCGGGCGCGGACCCGTTCTTACTTTTCGGCGTCGTCGCCGCGAGAGGGCGCCATGACCAGCGCCTGTCCCTTCAGAACGACGGTATCGCCCACAGAGACCAAGCAATCAAGCGAGACTCTCTTCCGGCGCATGTCAATGTCGGTCACGGTGACCACAGCGTCGACCACATCGCCCGGACGCACCGGCGCCAGGAAGGTCAGGTCCTGCTTCAGATAGACCGTGCCCTGCCCCGGCAGCTGCTGGCCGATCACGGCCGAAATCAGGCTGGCGGTCAGGATGCCATGGACAATCCGGCCCTTAAACATTGTGCTGTTGGCGTATTCGTCGTCGAAGTGCACCGGGTTCATATCGCCGCTCACCAGACCGAACAGCTCCATATCGCGCTGCGTCAGCGCCTTGCTGTGCATGCGGGACATGCCGATCTCGATGTCTTCGATATAGACCGTGGTGATCTCATCATTGAAATCGTGCGGGGCTTCGCCCTGCGCCGCAAGCTCGGCGTTCAGGTTCGCAGCTTCCTGATCGTCCATCTGGACTTCGATCGATTTCTCGTTGCTCTGATCAAACATCGTCTTGCGCTCCATCCTAATTCTCGCTCTCAGCGGTTGGAAGGAAGTTAGCTTCTTCGCAGGTGCAGCGCAACTTTTTTGCGACATAAAATTTCGTGAAAGATGAATGTGATGTAATTCTGTTACTCATACTATGTCAGCCGATCCATCGCGTATTTCGGGAAAACGTTGTTTGCATTGAGAAAAGCGCGCAATCGGTCCGGATCCGGCGCGCCGTCCTTTCGGCCGATCTCAGCCGCGGCGAGCCCTCCGATGATGAAGGCGCAGTCGAGATTTGCGGCGCCTGCACCAGCTACATCCGTCTTCACGCCGTCGCCGATGGCGAGGATTCGCTCCGGGGCGATGGCGCGGCCCGCGGTCCGATCGAGCACCTCGCGGGCCAGCGTATAAATCGGCAGGTGCGGCTTGCCGAAATAGATCGCCTCGCCCCCCGCGTCCCGATACGCCTCCGCGATCGCGCCGGCGCAGAAAATGCGGTGCTCGCCGCGGTCCACAACGATGTCGGGATTGGCGCAGAGCAGCGGCAACCCGCGATCGACGCCCCGCGTGATCACTTCTGCGTAGTCGGCGGGTGTTTCGGTGGTGTCGTCGAAGAGGCCGGTGCAGACGATGCTCTCGGCCTCCTCAATCGAGACGCGCTCGACATCGGCCCCTTCGAAAAACGTCAGATCGCGCTCGGGTCCCAGGTGGTGAATCTTCCGGCCGCCCTCGCCGCCCGCCACCGCCGCGCGCGCCGCATCGCCGGAGGAGACGATCGCGTCATAGCTGTCCGGCGGGGCGCCGATCCCGTCAAGCTGCGCGCGGACCGAGGCCGCGGGGCGCGGCGCATTGGTCAGCAAGACCACAACTCCCCCTCGCGCGCGGAACCGGCGCAGAGCCTCGACGGCCTGCGGGAACGGTTTCAGCCCGTTATGATAGCAGCCCCAGAGATCGCACAGCATCGCGTCATACCCGTCGGCGACGTCATCGACGGATCTCAGGATGGCTGTGGTCATAGGGGGTCTCCGAGTTGGTTTGGCGAAGAGGCTGGCGGCTGCGCAAAGCGCGCGTCTCCCTCCGTCGATACGGCGACCGGAGGGGTCGGTCAATTAGGTGAAGAGCCGCGCTCGCCAGGACGCCGGAAGGAAATGGCGCGCCAATGCGCCGCCGAGGCCGGATATCGGCAACTACCAATGGGCCGATCACAGTGGGCCGTCAAAATTACCCGAGACTCTTCTTGACGTGGAAAACCCTTCCGACTATCTCCCCTCCATCCCGGTGTTAGCACTCAAGGGCGGCGAATGCTAACAGACCCCGGGGAGGAACCGGGCCGCCCTGAAACAGATTAAGAGCTGAGGAGCGACTAATGGCTTTCAAGCCTCTCCACGACCGTGTGCTCGTTCGCCGTCTCGAAAGCGACGAGATGACAGCCGGCGGCCTGATTATTCCTGATTCCGCCAAAGAGAAGCCCCAAGAGGGTGAGATCGTCGCCATCGGCGAAGGCGCGCGCAAGGACTCGGGCGAGCTGATCCCGATGGCCGTCAAAGCGGGCGACCGCATCCTGTTCGGCAAATGGTCGGGCACCGAGATCAAGATCGACGGCGAGGACCTGCTCATCATGAAAGAGAGCGACGTCCTGGGCATCATCGAAGACTCCGGCGCAGCGCAGGCCGCCGCCTGATCTTCGACCGTCCCAACTTCGCTTTAAAACATCTGAAACATTAGACATCAGGAGCAACCACAAATGGCTGCCAAGGACGTCAAGTTCAACACCGACGCGCGCGATCGTATGCTCAAGGGCGTCGACATTCTGGCCGATGCGGTCAAAGTCACCCTCGGCCCCAAGGGCCGCAACGTCGTGATCGACAAATCGTTCGGCGCGCCGCGGATCACCAAGGACGGCGTGACCGTCGCCAAAGAGATCGATCTGGCCGACAAGTTCGAGAATATGGGCGCGCAGATGGTGCGCGAGGTCGCTTCGCGGACCAATGACGAAGCGGGCGACGGCACCACGACCGCCACCGTTCTGGCCCAGGCGATCGTTCGCGAAGGCCTGAAATCGGTCGCCGCCGGCATGAACCCGATGGACCTGAAGCGGGGCATCGACGCCGCCGTCTCCAAGGTCGTCTCTGAGATCAAGGACATGTCGCGCCCGGTCGCCGACAGCGCCGAAGTCGCCAAGGTCGGCGCCATCTCGGCCAATGGCGAGAACGCCATCGGCGATCAGATCGCCGACGCGATGCAGAAAGTCGGCAACGAGGGTGTCATCACCGTCGAGGAGAACAAGGGCCTGGAGACCGAGACCGAGGTCGTCGAGGGCATGCAGTTCGACCGCGGCTACCTGTCCCCTTACTTCATCACCAACGCCGACAAGATGGTCGCCGAGCTTGAGGACGTCTACATCCTGCTGCACGAGAAGAAGCTCTCTTCGCTGCAGCCGATGGTGCCGCTGCTCGAGACCGTCATCCAGACCGGCAAGCCGCTGCTGATCATCGCCGAGGACGTCGAAGGCGAGGCCCTGGCCACGCTGGTGGTCAACAAGCTGCGCGGCGGCCTGAAGATCGCCGCCGTCAAGGCGCCGGGCTTCGGCGATCGCCGCAAGTCCATGCTGCAGGACATCGGCATTCTGACCGGCGGTCAGGTGATCTCGGAAGAGCTGGGCATGAAGCTTGAGAATGTCGGCATCGAGATGCTCGGCACGGCCAAGAAAGTCCGCATCACCAAGGACGACACCACCATCGTCGACGGCGCGGGCGAGAAAGCCGAGATCGAGGCGCGCGTCGCTCAGATCCGCAAGCAGGTCGACGACACCACCTCTGACTACGATCGCGAGAAGCTGCAGGAGCGTCTGGCCAAACTGGCGGGCGGCGTCGCGGTGATCCGCGTCGGCGGCGCGACCGAGCCGGAGGTGAAAGAGCGCAAGGACCGCGTCGACGACGCGCTGAACGCCACCCGCGCCGCGGTGCAGGAAGGCGTCGTTCCGGGCGGCGGCATTGCGCTGCTGCACGCGTCCGAGACTCTCGCCAACCTCGAGGTCGAGAACGAAGACCAGGCCGCTGGCGTCAAGATCGTGCGTCGCGCCCTGCAGGCTCCGATCCGTCAGATCGCCGAGAACGCCGGCGTCGACGGCGCGGTGGTCGCGGGCAAGGTGCTCGAGTCCGGCGACAAGTCGTTCGGCTTCGACGCGCAGGCGGAAGAGTACGGCGACCTGATGGCCAATGGCATCATCGATCCGGCCAAAGTCGTCCGCACCGCGCTGGAGGACGCCGCGTCGGTCGCGGGCCTTCTGATCACCACCGAGGCGATGGTCGCTGACGCGCCTGAGCCGAAGGGTGGCGCCGCCGGCGGCGGCATGCCGGACATGGGCGGCATGGGCGGCATGGGCGGCATGATGTAAGCCGACCCGGCATCCAGACGATTGAGGGCCGCTCTGCAAAGGGCGGCCCTTTTTCTTTATCGGAGGGCCACGCCTAACACCCAACTGTGACAAGGCGGCGGTTTCTTCCCACAGTCTAAGGGGTTAGGCTCGCCGCACCTGCAGCTGCGAGAACCCCGTCCATGTCGACCACCCGTCTGATCGTCACCCTCGCGCTCGCGCTGACCGCGTTCGGCGCCAACTCGCTGCTCAACCGGGCGGCGCTGGCGGGCGGGCATATCGACCCTGCCAGTTTCACCGTCATCCGGCTGGTCTCCGGCGCGGTGTTTCTCGGCGCGCTGATCGCCCTTTCCGACATGGGCTGGCGCGCGCAGTGGGGCTCGGGATCGGTTCTCTCCGCGCTCGCGCTACTGATCTATGCGGTGTTCTTCTCCTACTCCTACCTGACTCTGGAGGCCGGGATGGGCGCTTTGATCCTGTTCGGCCTGGTGCAGTTCACGATGATCGGCTGGGCGGTTGCGACCGGCGAGCGGCCGAAAATCCTGCGCTGGCTGGGCATCGCCGCCGCGTTGGGCGGCTTTATCTGGCTGGTCTCGCCTGGCGTCGCGGCGCCCGACCCGGTCGGGGCCGTTCTGATGGCGATCTCGGGCGTCGCCTGGGGCGTCTATTCGCTGCGCGGCAAAGGTGTCTCCAACCCGACGGCCGCCACGGCGGGCAATTTCATCATCGCCGCGCCGCTCTCGCTGCCCCTGCTGTTCTTCATCGGCGACGGCCCGATCGCCACCATGGGCGTCTTGCTCGCGGTCACCTCCGGCGCGATCACCAGCGGTCTCGGCTACACGCTCTGGTACGCCGCGCTTCGGCATCTCGACGGCACCGTGGCCTCGATCTGCCAGCTTTTGGCGCCGGCGATCGCCACCCTCGCCTCCATCGCTCTGTTGGGAGAGCCCGCGACCGCGCGCCTTCTGCTGGCGGGGCTGTTGATTCTGGGTGGCGTCGCCGTCGCCATAAAGGGTGGCGCGCATCCACGCAGTCAGAAGAAGTAGCGGCGCACGCGGCTATTGCCTGTGGTTGTGGTTGCGCTAGGCTGCGGTCGCAGGACGCGGCGTTCGCCGCAGGCGACAGGGAGCGAAGGGTATGGCTGGAGAGGACGACACGTTCGAGGTCTATCAGGACAAAAAGGGCGAATATCGCTGGCGGCGAACCGCGTCGAACGGCCGGCAGGTCGGCAGATCGACCGAGGGCTACAAGAAAAAGGCCGACGCGGAAAAGAATATGAAGCGCGGCGCCAAGGACAGCGACACGCTGGAGATCTACAAGGACAAGAAGGGCGAATACCGCTGGCGGCGCACCGCCTCCAACGGTCAGATCGTGGGCGCGTCCTCGGAGGGCTATGTCAAGAAGTCCGCCTGTCAGGCGAACGCCGACAGACTGTCCTGATCACCAATGGTCGAAAGAAAAAGGGGTGAGGACGCCCAGGGTCGCGCCCTCACCCAAGTTGCTCAGAGGAAACTCAATGAGCGAGGAACAATGGGATCTCGGATTCGGCCAGCATGTGGCCGGTGACGCCGCCGAAGACGGCCTCCATCAGCCTTGAATGCCCGTATCCGCCCATCACGATCAGATCGGCGCCAAAAGTCGCCGCCTCGTTCAGCAACGCCTCGCCCACGCTGGCGTGGCGCGTCGATACGGTGGTGACCTCGACCTCTACGTCATGCGCGGCCAGCCAGCGGGCGGCGTCGGCGCCCGGCTCATCGCCATGGCGCATCGCCCCGAAATAGGTGTTGGCGACCGCAATCCGCACCAATCCGGCGCCGGTCAGGAACGGCAGTGAGGCGGAAGCGGAAAGCGCGGCCTCGCGCCCCGCGTCCCAGGCCAAAAGCACCCGGCGGCCGATTGGTCCGTCCACGCCGTCGGGCGGCAACACGAGCACCGGACGGCCGCTGTCGAACAGGGCCGCCTGCAACGCCTTTTCGCAGGCCAGCGGCGTCTCTGACCCGCGCGGCGCAGAGATCACCGCAAGGTCGGCGTAGCGCGCGTGGGTCGCGAAGTTCAGGGCCAGATCCGGCCCGCCGGTCGCGTGGCGGCCTTCGATTTCGTTGACGCCCGCGGCGCGGCCCGCGTCTTCAAATTCCTTGGAGACGGATTTCGCCTCCGCCTCCCACTGCTTCAGCGCCTGCCGCCAGACATCGATCGACAGGGCGACGTCGTCGGTCAACGGCGGCGTGGATTTGGCGGCGAAAGCGATCCCGATCAGACGCGATCCAAAGCGGCGCGCAAGGTCATATGTCGCCTCGTTGCGCGCGGCGCCTGCGTCCCCGCCTTCGGCATAAACCGCAATGGTTTTGTAGGTCATGACATTTCCCCAGACACAGCGAAGCCTCGACCGTCATAAGGCGGCGCGATCGCTTTCGCTTTGATCCAAGGCAAAGTGCGCGCGGGAGTTTTCAGCCGGCTGTCAACGCAGGTCCCGCAGAGACGCCTTTTAGGTCGGCGGCGTCCAGCGGTCTTTCGGGCCGAGAAATGCGCGCCCGCGTCACCCAGATCAACCGCTCCTGCGTGCGAGTCACAGCGACATAGGCGAGGCGCCGCCAAAGCGCGAGCCCCGCCTCGGACCGCCCCGATTGCGCCGCTGCGAAGATGTCAGGCGCAAAGACCTGCACGTCGGGCCACTGGCTGCCTTGCGATTTGTGAATGGTGCAGGCGGCGCCGTGAACGAAGGCCGCCCCCATATGCGCCGCATGGGGGATGAACGGCTCGTCGCGTCCCGGCGCTTCGATCTTGATGATGGCGGCGACGGAGATTTGCGGCTCCTCCGCCCCCAGAACATGCAGGCGCGCGAAGCCGGATTTGCGCCCGGCGCCCAGATAGACCACCTGCGCGCCTTTCACGAGGCCCCTGATTTCCAGATCGATGCGTTTCTTGCGGTGTTTCAGAGGCAATTCGATCCCGTCGCAGATCAGCGGCTCGCCGGGCGCCATGTCGAATTCATTGAGTCCATGCGCGCCGCGAAAGGCGGAGATCAGACGCAGCCGGGTCGCGTTGCGCCAGACCAGCATCGGCGAGCGCGCCATCAGGTCCGAATTCGCGCGCTCCGCCCAAACCACGCGCTCATCCTTCGCCGCCAGATTCTCGATCAGCTGTTCGAAATCGTGGAACCCGAGTTGTTCGTCTTTCAGCGCATGGGCGAGGTCGAGGATCGGGCTGTCGGCCTTCTGCCGGTGAATACGGCCTAGATGGCTGGTCCGCGCCTCCGGGAAACTGTCGAAGGCCATGGCGCCCGCCTGACCCACGGGGGCGAGCTGCGCCGGATCGCCGAACAGGATGACGGTCCCGAACACCTCCTTCAGATCGTCGAGCTGCCGGTCGTCGATCATCGAGGCTTCATCGACGAATGCGATGTCCAGCGGCTCGTCGCGGCGCTTCCACCCAGCGATGAAGTCGGAACCGCTCAACCCCGCGGCGGCGAGGGCGCCGGGGATGGACTTTTGCTGCTCAAAGAACGCGCGGGCGCGGTCCAGCGCCTCATCCGACAGGCCTTCCACCTCTGGCCGCTTGCCGCTGGGTTTGGCGAGCCAGTCGGCGATCGCCTCGAACTCGGGATCGTAGACCGGGATATAGAGAATGCGGTGGATGGTGGTCGCGGGCACCCCGTGTCCGCGCAGCACGCTGGCGGCCTTGTTGGTCGGCGCGAGCACGGCGCAGGTGCGGTCGGTCGATTTGCGGCGCGGCTCGTAATCACCGGAAATCAGCTTGACGCCCGCCGCCTCGACCGCGCGCACAAGCTCCGCCAGCAGCACGGTTTTACCAGAGCCCGCCCGACCAAGCACGGCGTAGAGCTCCGGCTCGTCGCGTTCGTCTCGCGGGGTGGTCTCCTCCTCCGCCAGATCGACGCCCGCCCGCGCCAACAGCTCGGCCGCCGCGTCATAGGCCGCCGCCTGATCTTCGGAGAATTCCATCGCCCGCCCGCCGCCTGCCTGTCGCCTGTGTCAGGGCCTGACCGGCCCCTGTTCCGCGTTGGGATCGACATTGCAACGGACGGCCGACGGAGACCAGCCTTCATGCTCGATTCAGGGCAAACCTGGCGTATTAGGCCGCGCGCTTCTGGCCTCCGCCGCCGTTGCGGCGACGCCGGCGACGGCGACCGCCGGACGGCTTGCCGCCCGGTTTTCCGCCCTTGGCGCCGGAACCATTGCGATGCTCTGAGACGGGCAACGGCTCCGTTCCTTCCGGGGTCAGACGCAGGCGGATCAGTTTCTCCACCGCCCGCAATTTGTCCTTCTCCAGCTCCGGATCGCAGAGCGTTATCGCGACGCCCTCGGCGCCGTTGCGCCCTGTTCGGCCGATGCGGTGGGTGTAGTTCTCCGCCTCGTCCGGCAAGTCGTAATTGATCACATGGGTGATGTTGCTCACATCGATGCCGCGCGCGGCGATATCGGTCGCGACCAGCACCTTGACGCGGCCCGATTTGAAGCCGTTAAGCGCGCGCTGGCGCGCGTTCTGCAGCTTGTCGCCATGGATCGCGTCGGCGACGAAGCCGTCCTTGTCGAGATTCTTGGCGACCCGATCGGCGCCGCGCTTGGTGCGCGCGAACACGATCACCCGCTCGCAGGCGGGATCCCGCAGCAACTCTGCCAGTTTGGCGCGTTTTTCGCGCCCGGGGCCGAACACGATCCGCTGCTCCACCTTGTGGGCCGTCGTGCCCTGCGGCGCGACCTCCACCTTGGCCGGATTGTCGAGCAGATCGCCGGCCAGCGCCTCGATCTCCTTCGGCATGGTGGCGGAGAACAGCACCGTCTGGCGATCCCTCGGCATCGTGGCGGCGATTTTCTTCACCGACGGCGCGAACCCCATGTCGAGCATGCGGTCGGCTTCGTCGAGCACCAGATGACTGGCGTCGTGAAAATGAACCTTCCGCTCTTGCATCAGGTCGGTCAGGCGTCCGGGCGTTGCGATGACGATATCGGCCCCGCCCTCCAGCGCGCGGATTTGCCGGCCGCGCGGCACGCCGCCCAGCACCAGCACGATGCGCATGCGCTGCTTGCGGCCGTAAAGGCGCAGGCTTTCCTCAATCTGCACCGCCAGCTCTCGCGTGGGGGCGAGAATCAGGGACCGCGCGGCGCGGGGCCGGGGGCGGCGGTTCTCCGCCGCCAGATGGTGCAGCAGCGGCAGGCCGAACGACGCGGTCTTGCCGGTGCCGGTCTGGGCAATGCCCAGCATGTCGCGGCCCTGCATCTGCAGCGGAATCGCCTGCGCCTGAATCGGCGTAGGCGCTTTATAACCCGCCTCTTTCAAGGCACGTTGAATCGGGTCGGCCAGGCCGAAACCCGTGAAATCGGTATGGTTCACTTTTGTGTCCTTACGCCACGAATCCGAAAGGCGCGCATGGGCGCGCGTCGACGGCGTCGCAGCCTTCGTCGCAGCCAAGCGCATGTGGCGCGGACGGATTGTCCTGAGAAAAGCGATCAGCGCGGAGGTTGAAACCCGCGATTTGCGCAACCGCTGGACCTCAAGTGGATTGCTGCGGGTGCGAAGTCAAGAAGAAAGCCGCCCCGACAGAATCGGGGCGGCCAGCCATGTGTTTAAAAAGAAACGCTTTTGGCGTCAGGACTTCGAAGCCTCGCGCGCGTCCTCGATCGTGCGCAGACCCGTGGTCGGCGTCGAGACCAGCACGGCCATGTTGCCCGGCTTGTGCTCGTTCCGGCGCATCTTCATGTGGGCCTGAGGCAGCTGATCCCAAGTAAAGACCTCGGACATGCAGGGGTCGAGACGGCGCTCCACCATCAGCTGGTTGGCCGCGCTGGCCTGCATCAGATTGGCGAAGTGGCTGCCCTGAAGACGCTTCTGATGCATCCACATATAGCGGACGTCGAAGGTCAGGTTATAGCCGGTGGTGCCGGCGCAGATCACGACCATGCCGCCGCGTTTGACCACCAGCGTCGAGACCGGGAAGGTCGCCTCGCCCGGATGCTCAAACACCATGTCGACATTGTTGCCTTTGCCGGTGATGTCCCAGATCGCCTTGCCGAACTTGCGGGCCTCCTTGAACCAGGTGGCGTATTCGGGCGTGTTGACCGTCGGCAGCTGACCCCAGCAGTTGAAGTCGTTGCGGTTGATGACGCCCTTGGCGCCGAGACCCATGACGAAGTCGCGTTTGGATTCGTCCGAGATCACGCCGATCGCGTTCGCGCCCGCGGTGTTGATCAGCTGGATCGCATAGGAGCCGAGGCCGCCCGAGGCGCCCCAGACCAGCACGTTCTGGCCCGGCTTCAGCTCATGCGGATGATGGCCGAACAGCATGCGATAGGCGGTGGCGAGCGTCAGCGTGTAGCAGGCCGCCTCCTCCCAGGTCAGGTGCCGGGGGCGCGTCATCAACTGCTGCGACTGCACGTTGGTGAACTGGGCGAAAGAACCGTCCGGGGTCTCATAGCCCCAGATGCGTTGGCTGGGCGAGAACATCGGGTCGCCGCCGTTGCAATGCTCGTCTTCGCCGTCATCCTGATTGCAATGGATCACGACCTCGTCGCCGACCTTCCAACGGGTGACCTTGTCGCCCACCGCCCAGACGATGCCAGAGGCGTCGGAACCGGCGATATGATACGGGGCCTTGTGGCCGTCGAACGGGCTGATCGGAATGCCGAGCGAGGCCCAGACGCCGTTGTAGTTGACGCCGGCGGCCATGACGAACACCAGCACTTCGTGGCTGTCGAGCACGGGGGTGTCGACCACCTCCAACTGCATCGCCGTATCCGGCTCGCCATGACGTTCCTGGCGGATCGCCCAGGCGTACATCTGCTTCGGCACGTGGCCGAGCGGCGGAATCTCACCGACCTCATAGAGGTCTTTCAAATCGCCCGCGGGCTGGTCCTGGCCGGGGCTGTTCGCATCTAAAGCAGCCATGTCGCTTCTCCAAGTTTCATACGCAAAGCTTGCGCAATAATCGTTCGTGTAGCGCTCGAATCCTTTCATTACATTTCTCGATGGGCGGTGCAAGCTCTGTTGTGCGTCGCAGCGTCGCGATTTCAGGAATGGCTGTGCTCTTGGCCTCACACCCATCAAAAAAGCCCACATTCGCGCCAATCACACTATAAAATTTCTTTCACAGCAGGTATTGCGCAATATCGTTATTCAAATAGGATGCTGCGTTGCGTCAATAGACCCAGAGAAAGGCGTTGATCATGGCGAAGGACAGACCCTGGCTTTTCCGCACCTATGCCGGCCATTCCACGGCGGCCGCGTCCAATGCGCTCTACCGGCAAAATCTGGCGAAAGGACAGACCGGCCTTTCCGTCGCGTTCGATCTGCCGACGCAGACGGGGTATGACAGCGACCATGTCCTGTCACGGGGCGAAGTGGGCAAGGTTGGCGTGCCGATCAGTCATCTGGGCGACATGCGGGCGCTGTTCGATCAGATCCCGCTGGAGCAGATGAACACCTCCATGACGATCAACGCGACGGCGGCGTGGCTGCTGGCGCTCTATGTCGCGGCCGCTGAGGAGCAGGGCGCCGACATCTCCAAACTCACCGGCACGGTGCAGAACGACATCATCAAGGAGTATCTGAGCCGGGGCACCTATGTGTTCCCGCCGGAGCCTTCACTGCGCCTGATCGGCGACATCGCGGCCTATTGCAAGGACGCGACGCCTAAATGGAACCCGATGAACGTGTGCTCCTATCACCTGCAGGAGGCGGGCGCGACGCCGGAGCAGGAGCTGGCCTTCGCCCTCGCCACCGCCATCGCGGTGCTCGACGCCGCCAAGCCGCGAATCGCGCCCGAATCCTTCCCGGCCATCGTCGGACGGGTCAGCTTCTTCGTGAACGCGGGCATCCGCTTCGTGACCGAGATGTGCAAGATGCGCGCCTTCGTCGATCTCTGGGACGAGATCTGCCGCGAACGCTATGGCGTCGAGGACCCGAAGCTGCGCCGCTTCCGCTATGGCGTGCAGGTCAACAGCCTGGGCCTGACCGAGCAGCAGCCGGAGAACAACGTCTATCGCATCCTGATCGAGATGCTGGCCGTGGTTCTTTCGAAGAAAGCCCGCGCCCGCGCCGTTCAGCTTCCGGCGTGGAACGAAGCGCTCGGCCTGCCCCGCCCCTGGGATCAACAATGGTCGCTCCGCATGCAGCAGATCATGGCGATGGAGACCGACCTTCTGGAGTACGAGGATCTGTTCGACGGCAACCCGGCGGTCGACGCCAAGGTCGAAGCCCTGAAGGCGGGCGCGCGGGACGAGCTGGCCCATATCGAGAAGATGGGCGGCGCGGTCGCGGCGATCGACTATATGAAGCGCCAGCTGGTGGAGGCGAACACCGACCGCCTGGGCCGCATCGAGCGCGGCGAAACCACGGTGGTTGGCGTCAACAAGCTGACCGAAAGCGAGGATTCGCCGCTGACCGAGGGTCCGGGCGGCATCATGGTCGTCGATCCTGGCGTCGAGGCTGAGCAGATCGCCCGGCTGGAGGCCTGGCGCGAAGAGCGCGACGATGAGGCGGTCAAGGCCGCGCTGGCCGAGTTGCAGGCCGCCGCCAGGGAAGGCCGCAACATCATGCCGCCGTCGATCGCCTGCGCGAAAGCCGGCGTGACCACGGGCGAATGGGGCTTTTCGATGCGGAAGATCTTTGGCGAATACCGCGCCCCGACCGGCGTCGGCAAGGCGCCTCGCAACGACGCAGAGGGACTGGACGACGTGCGCGAAGCCGTCGCGGCGGTCTCCACCAAACTGGGCCGCCGTCTGAAATTCGTGGTCGGAAAGCCGGGCCTCGACGGGCACTCCAACGGCGCCGAGCAGATCGCCGTGCGCGCCCGCGATTCCGGCATGGACGTGACCTATGAAGGCATCCGCATGACGCCCGAACAAATCATCGCGTCGGCCGTCGAGGAAGACGCGCATGTGATCGGGCTGTCGATCCTCTCAGGCTCTCACCTGCCTCTGGTCACCGAGGTCGTGGAGCGGCTTGCCAAGGCCGGGCGCAGCGACATCGCGGTGATCGCGGGCGGCATCATTCCAGAGGAGGACGCCGAGGCGCTGAAGGCCAAGGGCGTGGCGGCGGTCTATACGCCAAAGGACTTTGAGCTGAACCGGATCATGATGGATATCGTCGCGCTGACGGACCCTGAGGATCAGGCGGCCTGAGCCGCCGCTATACCCTCGGGCGGGTCAGCCCAGCGCGGTGAAGTTCGCGGCGAAGATGAAGCCCGATCCGGTGAAAACGAAGAGATGCCAGATCACGTTCTGATAGGGCAGCGATTCCCAGAGGTGGAAGATGACGCCCACCGAATAGGCGACACCGCCCGCCGCCAGCAGCGTCAGTTGATCGGCCGACGCCGTGTCGAACAGCACGCGGGCGCAAAAGAGGATCGCCCAGCCGAGCGCGACATAGATCGGGACGGAAAGCGCCTCCATCTTCTGGGGCGCGCGCATTTTCAGCCAGACGCCGACGGCGCCGACGGTCCAGACCGCGCTCAGCAGGATCAGACCGTGCGAGCCGCCGATCACCAGAATGCAAAGCGGGGTATATCCGCCTGCGATTTTCACGAAGATCGCCGAGTGGTCGAAGCGGCGCAGCCGGTCCTTCAAGCGACTGGGTCCGGTCATATTGTAGGCGGCTGAGGCGGACAGCATCGACAGAAGCGAAATCAGATAGACCATCGAGGCGGCGACGGCGTAGGGCTTGTCGACCTCGACGGCGCGGGACAGCATCACCGGCGTGGCCGCCAGCGCCAGTGTCAGCGCAAAGATATGCAGCTTGGCGTCGGCGTAGCGCTCCGCCTTAGTGTAGGTGGGGAAGGCTTTCCAGCTTGGTGTAGGCCTGGCCCTCTCGAAATGTTCGGTTTGTACATCAATTGCGGTCATGCATTCTAAATGGGCGCAACGCGCGGCGCTGAAACACCCTCTGAACCGGATGTGATGGCGTGTCATGATGCAGCGCAGCGTCGGCTTCGCCCCGTTGACCTTGTCCCGTCGCCGGGGCAGAAGGCGGCCATGCTGGTCTACAAAATACTCACCGCGGAACAATGGGCGCAATTCGAGCTGGAGTCGGAGTTCGACGGCGCGCCGGTGGACCTGCAGGACGGGTTCATTCATCTCTCGACCGCCAAGCAGGCGCCGGAGACGGCGGCGAAGCATTTCGCCGGACAGACGGGGCTGGTCGTGGTCGCGATTGATGAGGACATCCTGCATGACGGGTTGAGATGGGAGGTTTCTCGCGGCGGCGACCTCTTCCCGCATCTCTACCGCAAACTGTTCATTGATGACGTCTCTTGGGCGAAACTGCTGCGCGTCGGCCCCAACGGCCGGCATGTCTTTCCGGGCGAGGCCCCGGTGTGAGCAGGGCCGGCAAGAGCCCGCTCGAATCCCTCGGCATGGCGGCGCTGCGGTCGCTGGACCCTGAGACCGCACACGGACTAGCGATCAAGGCGCTGAAGACCGGCGTCGCGCCCGGCGTCGCGATATTCTCCGATAAGGTGTTGCAGGTGGAGGCGCTCGGCCTCTCCGTCCCCAATCCGATCGGCGTGGCGGCGGGATTCGACAAGAACGCCGAGGCGCCGGACGCTATGCTCGCCCGCGGGTTCGGCTTTGTAGAAATCGGCGCCGTCACGCCGCGCCCACAGCCGGGAAATCCGCGACCGCGCCTGTTTCGGCTGACCGAGGATCGGGCCGCGATAAACCGGTTCGGTTTCAACAATGACGGGCTGGAGGCGATCGCGGCGCGGCTGCGGCGCCGGCGGGACCGGCCGGGCGTCGTCTGGGCCAATCTGGGCGCCAACAAGGACTCGGAGGATCGCGCCGAGGACTATGTGACGGTCATGCGCGGACTCTGGGGGCTGGTGGACGCGATGACCATCAACATCTCTTCTCCCAACACCGAAAAACTGCGCGACCTGCAGGGCAAAGCCGCGCTGGACGCGTTGCTAACCCGCTGCGTCGGAACGCGGGATACGCTGATTGCGGAGACCGGGACGGCGTCGCCGGTGCTGCTGAAGATCGCGCCCGACCTTACGGAAGCGGAACTCGCGGATGTGGCGGAGGTCGCGCAGGCGCGCGGCGTCGACGGGATCATCGCCACCAACACGACCCTGTCGCGCGACGGTCTGAAAAGCGCGCGTGCAAGCGAGGCCGGCGGGCTTTCCGGCGCCCCGGTGTTCCAGCGCTCGACCGAGGTGCTGGGCCAGCTTCGCCGCCTGACCGGCGGCTCGCTCCCTCTGGTCGGTGTTGGCGGCGTCGGCTCGGCCGAGCAGGCCTATGCCAAGATCCGCGCCGGGGCGTCTCTGGTGCAGCTCTACACCGCTATGATCTATGAGGGTCCTTCGCTGGGCGCGCGCATCGCCGAAGACCTCGCCATGCTGCTGAAACGTGACGGTTTCGCTTCGGTCGCCGACGCCGTCGGCGCCGACATTCCGATCTGAGCCGCCGAAGCTCGTCGCACTCGCCGCCTCCCGACAATTAGACGATCACCGCTGCGCAAAGGCGCTGGATCACAGTCTATTGGCGTGGATCCACAAGAAATCCTCTTCCATCTCGCCAACATGGTTCGGATGCATTGGAAGATATGACCTGAAAGCCGGGAGCGCGTCTTATGGTTGTCAAAACCTTGAACTGGGCCACGTTGGGAGCGGTGTTGTGGTGCGCCCTGACGTTCTATCAACTGTCGGCGGAGACCTATTCGGGACGGTCGTTGGGGCATTTTCTGGACCGGGCGCATATCGCGTATTTCGCTGAGGGTTCGTTTCTCGCGGGCGTGATCTTCGCAGTGGCGCACCTGCTCTATCGCTTCCTTCTGATGCTGAACCGCAAATTTCCTGACTGACGCGTGAGCGCGCTCATCTGGCGCTTCACGCGCAGACTCTCTAAGAGTCTGCCCGTCGTTCTGGAGGCGAGATCGACGACGAGTGTCCGGTTCAGGAGGACGACATGGTCCGCATCTATCACAACCCCCGCTGTTCGAAGTCCCGCCAGACCCTCGCGCTGCTGCAGGAAAACGGTGTCGAGCCAGAGGTGGTCGAGTATCTGAAGTCCTCCCCGACGGAGACCGAGATCCGAGACTTGCTCGCCAAGCTGGGCCTTGGCGCGATCGACATCGTGCGCAAGGGAGAGAAGGTGTTCAAAGAGCTGGGCCTCACCCGCGAGTCTGGCAACGACGCGCTGATCGCCGCGATGGTCGCCAACCCGATCCTGATCGAGCGTCCGATCGTGGTAAAGGGCGACAAGGCCGCGCTGGGGCGCCCGCCAGAGGCGGTGCTGGAGATCCTCTAGGCCGCCTTGCGCTCCAGCGCCGGATAAAGCGCCAACAGGGTCGCCGCCCGAACGATCAGGAACACGAAGATCGCCGCCCAGACGCCGTGATTGCCGAAAAGATCCGCCAACAGCAGGCTGATCGGGAAATAGATCGCGGCGGAGATCAGCATCGCGTTGCGCATCGCCACCGAACCGGTCGCGCCGATGAAAATGCCGTCGAGCTGGAACGCGGCCACGCCCACCAGTGGGGTCAGCGCCGCCCAGAGCGCATAGACGCGCGCGGTCTGGCGCACTTCCTCCACCGTGGTGAACATGTCGATGATCGGGCCGGACAAGAGCACAAGGATCAAGGAAAATGCCGCCGACAGCGCTGTCGCCATGATGCTGGTCAGCACCGCCGCCCGGCGCAGGCCCAACCGGTCGCGCGCGCCCTTGGCCTGCCCTACCAGCGTCTCCGCCGCGATCGCGAACCCGTCCAGCGCATGGGCGGAGATCATGAAGAACTGCCAGAGCACTACATTCGCGGCCAGCACCAGATCGCCCTGCACCGATCCCTGCCGGGTCATCCAGGCGAATGCGCCCACCAGCAGTGCGGTGCGTACAAATATATCCCGGCTGAGCGCCATCACCCGCAACAGCTTGGCCGGATCCAGCACGCGCGCGCGGCGAAAACGCCAACCCTCTGGCATGATCTGCGCGACCCGGCCCCGCACCAACCAGAAGCCATAGCCGAGCCCTGCGTAAGAGGCGATCACCGTCGCTGTCGCTACGCCGTCGACATCGTAGCCGAGCCCCAGCACAAAGAGGATGTTCAAACTGACATTGGTCGCGGCCAGCACCACCTGATGCTGGAACAGGCGGCGGGTCATCGCCTGCCCCGCGAACCAGCCGACGAAGGCGTAATTCGCCAGCTCCGCCGGCGCGCCCCAGATTCGGATGTTGAAATAGACCCCGGCCAGCCGTTCGGCCTCTGCGCTGCCTTCGAATATCGCGAGGCCAGCCCAGAGCAGTGGCGTCTGCGCCAGGATAAGGAGAGCGGCGATGCCCAGCGCTATCAACAGAGCGCGCGCCAGCACATCGATCACGCCCTTCTGGTCGCCTGCGCCCAGCGCCTGTGCGGAGAGGCCCGAGGCGCCGATCTGTAGGAAATTGAAGCTGACAAAGAGCAGCGCGAAGATCTCAGCCCCCAGCCCCACGGCGGCGAGATAGACTTCCGACCCGATCCGCCCGATTACGGCGGTGTCGACCGCGCCCTGGATCGGCACGGTCGCGTTCGAGAGTACGACTGGGATGGCGATCGCCAAAACGCGCGCCGCGGTCAGTTGCGCGCGGCGCGGATCGGTCGGCGCGTTCACCGGCCGCGTCTCTGATCCGATGCTCATCGCTGGGACCAATAAGAGAACCGCGCGCTCATGCCAGGTCCGGCATCATGAAATGGCCGTGCGCGGCGGCGAACGGGCGCTGACGCTCATCCTGCCACGCCTCCACCCGCACATTGGCCACCCGACGACCGCGTTTTGAGACGACGGCGCGGGCGTAGGCGTCGCGCGGCTTGCCGGATCGCAGGTAGTCGATGCTGAAGTCGATCGTCTTGGGCATTGGCGGGAAATCCCCCGCCGCGATCCGCGCGGCGCTGTCGCCGCCCGCCTCCATCGACTCCCAGACCATGCCCCAAGATAGCTGTACGACGGCGGCGATCTCCATGAACGCGCCGGTCGCGCCGCCGTGCAAGGCCGGCACCAGCGGATTGCCGATCAGTTTGTCGTCATAGGGCAGCCGGGCGGTCAACTCATCCCCCAGCCGATCGAACTGGACGCCCAAGAACTGGTGATAAGGCGAACTGCCGACCAGCCGGGCGAGCGCGGCGTCCCGGCGGGCCTTGATCGCCTGCATCGGCTCCGGCGGCGCCATCATGCGCCCTCCGCCGCGCCGGGTCTGCGCGTAACCATGAACGCGCCCGCGGCGGTCGCCACGGGGTCGGCCTTGTCCGCCTCGAAAGCGACGGCGCGCACGAACGCGATGGAGCGCGCCACCCGATAGCATTCCGCCTCGGCGAAAACCGCGCATCCCGCCTCGGCGCTGCGCAGATAGTCGACCCTCAGATCGAGCGTCGCGGTCGAGATCGGATTTTCCTTCGCGCACATGACCGCCGTCCCGCAACTCGTGTCCAGCAGCGTCGTGATCACGCCGCCATGCAGAACGCCGGTCGCCGGATCCCCGATCAGGCGTTCGCTATAGGGAACCATCAGCCGCGCGACGCCCTCCGACGCTGAGATCAGCCGCAGGCCGATCTCTTTCGCGTGGGGCAGACCGTTCAGCGGAAGGCCCGGCGCGTCCGTGGCGTCGTCGCCATCCGCCCGGGTCATGATCGCTGTGAAGTCGGCTGGCGTCTCTGCGGGCATAGGGTCTCTCGGTTCGCGCGGTGATCTTCCCCGTCCTTATCGCCAGACGCAGGGCTGCGCCACTCGCCTTGATCGCCGATCTCGCAGATCGGTCACGTTTTTGTTTGGATTAGTTGCCGCTAACGTTAAGGTCAACTATATCTGTTTGCGAACAGGAGGCGACCGATGTCTGAGCAAGAGTTGTGGACCATCCAGCAAATGTGCGCCGCCTTCGAGGTCACCCCACGCTCGCTTCGGTTCTATGAATCGAAAGATCTGCTCGCTCCGATCCGAAAGGGTCAGCATCGGCTGTTCCCGCCGCGCGACCGCGCGCGTCTCAAGCTGATCCTCAGGGGCAAGCGCTTTGGTTTCTCGCTGGCCGAGATCAAAGAGCTGCTGGACCTTTACGACACCGACGATTCGCAACGCACGCAGCTGTCCGCCGCTTTGGAGCGCGCCGAGGTGCGCCTCGCCGTGATGAAGCGCCAACGCGTGGAGTTGGACGAAGCGATCGAAGAGCTTGAAGCCCAGATGCGCCAGGTCTCGGAAACGTTGAAGACCCCGGCCTGAACCCAGAAACGCGAAACCAGAAAGGGACCCGTCTATGCCCAACTACACTCCCCCGCTTCGCGACTACGCCTTCATCCTGCACGAGGTGCTGAAAATCGATCAGCAGCCCGAGATCGCGGGATATGACGAGCTGACGCCGGACTTCACCGGCGCCGTTCTGGAGGAAGCCGGCAAGATCGCATCGGAAGTTCTGGCGCCGCTCAATATGACAGGCGACGCAGGCTGCGTGCTGGAGAACGGCGTGGTGCGCGCGCCGGACGGGTTCCGGGACGCCATCGACCTGATGCGCGACGGCGGTTGGCCCGCGCTGGAATGCGACCCGAATTACGGCGGACAGGGCATGCCCACGGTGATCGGCCTCGCCGTTGGGCTGATGAAATCCTCCGCCAATATGGCGCTGATGATGTATCCGGGCCTGACGCACGGGACCTATTCGGCGATCCACGCGCATGGATCCGACGACCTCAAACAGACCTATCTGCCCAAGCTGGTTTCTGGCGAGTGGATGGGCACGATGAACCTGACCGAACCCCATTGCGGCACCGACCTCGCGCTGATGCGCACCAAGGCCGAACCGGCGAGCGACGGCGCCTTTAACATCACCGGGCAGAAGATCTTCATCTCCTCCGGCGAACACGATCTGGCCGAGAATATCGTCCATCTGGTGCTGGCCCGGCTGCCGGACGCGCCGGAAGGCGTCAAAGGCATCTCGCTGTTCGTGGTGCCGAAATTCCTGCCCAACGCGGATGGATCGCTTGGCGACCGCAACGCATTGGAATGCGGCAAGATCGAAGAAAAGATGGGCATCCACGGCAACGCCACCTGCGTGATGAACTATGACGGCGCGACCGGGTTCCTGGTGGGCGAGGAACATGACGGCCTGAAGGCGATGTTCACGATGATGAACGAGGCGCGGCTGCTGGTTGGAATGCAGGGCCTCAGCCAGGCGAGCGCCGCTTATCAGGCTTCGGTGGAGTACGCCCGCGAGCGCTTGCAGGGCCGCGCGATCACCGGCGCCGCCAATCCGGACGACCCAGCCGATCCGCTGATCGTGCACCCGGATGTGCGCCGGATGCTGATGGACCAGAAGGCGTTCATCGAAGGCGCGCGGATGTTCCTCTACTGGAGCTGCTCCATCCTCGACGCCGGAAAGCACCATGTCGACGAAGAGAAGCGTAAAGAGGCGAAAGCTCTGATCGCCCTTCTGATCCCCGTGCTCAAAGGGTTCCTGACCGACAAGGGTTTCGAAAGCGCGGTGCAGGCCCAGCAGGTCTTTGGCGGACATGGCTATATCGAAGAGACCGGCGTCAGCCAGTTCGTCCGCGATTCCCGCATCGCGATGATCTACGAAGGCGCCAACGGCGTTCAGGCGCTGGATCTGGTTGGGCGCAAACTGCCGAAGCGCGGCGGCGCCGCGATCATGGGATTCTTCGAGATCGTCAAATCTTTCCTCAAGGAGAATGAGGGCGACGAGACGCTGAAGGCGGAATTTCTCGATCCGCTGAAAGCGGCCTCCAAGGACCTTCAGGCGGCAGGCATGTATTTCATGGCCGAGGGGGTGAAGAACCCCAACGCCGCGCTCGCGGGGTCAGTCGATTTCCTGCATCTTTTCGGCCATGTTTGCCTTGGCCTGTCCTGGGCCAAAATGGCGAAGGAGGCCCGCGCCGCGCTGGAGGCCGGAACGGGCGACGCGGAGTTCTATGAGAACAAGCTGACGACCGGGCGCTATTACATGCAGCGTTTGCTGCCCGAGACCGGCCTGCGCCTGACGCGCATTCAGTCCGGCGCCGATCCTGTGATGTCGCTGGACGCCGAGGCGTTCTAGAGTTCCGGCGATCCGATGTTTCAGGAGATACCCATGTTTCGAATCCTTACAGCCTTCACGCTTATCGCCACGCTCGCCGCTCCGGCCGCCGCGCGGGAGTTGACGGCGGACGAGAAAGCCGCCCTCGCCGAACGGGTCGACGCGTTCAAAACGAGCGTGGCCTCGGGCGATTTTGGGAGCACGCTCAAGGCGACGCCGCCGCGGATCTACGCGTTTATCGCTGAGCAGGCGGGTGTGACCGCCGATGAGGTGGTGGCTCAGGCGGAAGTCCAGATTCGGGAAGCGATGGGCGCGGTGTCGCTTGACGATTTCAAGGTCGAGATGGCGAGCGCGCGCTATCTCGAGACCAGCGACGGCACGCCTTACGCCCTGATTCCGACTGAGACGACGATGACTATGCCGGATCTTGGCAGCGTGCGCACGACCTCTGAGACGCTGGCGCTGTTGGATTCGGGCGCGTGGTATCTGATGCGCGTGGAGCGACAGCAGCAACTGCTGATCCTGCGCGAGGTCTACCCCGCATTCGCCGACGTCGAGATCCCGGTCGGGACGACGGAGGTGCTGCCGTGAGCCAGTACCAGCTTCACTGTTTCGCCCAGTCGGGCCATTCTTACAAAGTCGCGCTGATGCTGGAGCTCTGCGGCGCGGATTGGGCGCCGATCTGGGTCGATTTCTTCCATGGCGGCGTTCGCAGCCCGGAATACCGCGCCCTCAACCCGATGGGCGAGGCGCCGGTGCTGGTGGAGGGCGACGAGGCCCACACCCAGTCTGGCGCCATCCTCTACCTGCTGGCGGAACGCTACGGCAGGTTCGGCCCCGAGACCGACGCGGAGAACCGCGACGTCCTGCGCTGGGTGCTGTGGGACAACCACAAATGCTCGGCGCAGCTTGGCACGCTGCGCTTCTGGCGCAACTTTCTGGCGCCGGAAAAACGCAATCCCGATGTGCTGAAGTTTATCGACGGGCGTTGCAAGGCGGCGCTGAAGATTCTGGACGCGCATCTGGCGGAGAACAACTTCGTCGCCGCCGGGCGACCGACCATAGCGGATTTTTCCTGCTGCTCCTACCTCTTCTGGATGGATGAGCTCGGCCTCGACGCCACGGACTGGCCGCATATCACCGCCTGGCTGGACCGCATCCGCGCCCTGCCCGGCTGGAAGCATCCCTATGACCTGATGCCCGGCCATCCGATGCCGGATCCAGGAGCGGCGTCATGACGGACTTTGCGACAGGCGGCTGCCAGTGCGGCGCGGTGCGCTATCGCGCGACCGAGCCCCTCGGCCGCGCCAACTACTGCCATTGCCGCATGTGCCAACGCGCCACGGGCAACCTGTTCGCGCCGCTGGTGACCGCGAAAGGAATTGAGATCGACGGAGAGGTCGCGCGCTTCGCCAGCTCCAACGCCGCCGAGCGCTGTTTCTGCCCCGCCTGCGGCACGCCGCTGTTCTTCGCGCCGGTGGGGCGCGACGGCGTCGAGCTGATGATCGGGACGCTGGACGATCCTGAAATCGTGCGGCCAGCGCTGCATTACGGCGTCGAAAGCCGGGTGAGCTGGCTGCATATCAAGGACGAGTTGCCTGAGTACGAGTGCCGCCCCGGCGGCCTGTCGGGCGCATCGCCACAGAGCATCGTCAGCCGCCAAGGCGGAACGCCACCTGCGGGCGAGGAGGAGGCATGACAATCTACGCCACAGGCGGCTGCCAATGCGGACGGGTGCGCTATCGCGTGACCCAGCCGCTCGGCCCCGGCGGCGTCTGCCACTGCCGGATGTGCCAGCGTGCGACCGGAAACGCTTTCGCGCCGCTTGTCGTCGCTCGCGGCGTGGAATGGGAGGGGGCGCCCGCGCGCTGGGCGAGCTCCAACATAACGGAGCGGGGATTCTGCTCGACCTGCGGCACGCCGCTCTTCATGCAGGATCTCGGCAGCGACGCGATCGAGTTGATGATTGGCGCTCTCGACGATCCGGACGCCGCGCCGCCCGACCATGTCTGCGGCGTCGAAGGCCGGCTCGGCTGGCTGGACGGACTTTCGGTGTTGCCAGAAGAGACCACCGCCGAGAACAATCCGGCGGCGCATGAGATCAGATCATTTCAGTATCCGGCCCCGAATGCGGGCGAGGAGGACACATGACCGACGCCTATATCTATGACGCCGTGCGCACCCCGCGCGGCAAAGGCAAGAAGGACGGCGCGCTGCACGAGATGACCTCGCTCAGGATGTCCGCCAATGTTCTCAACGCGCTGAAGGACCGCAACGGTCTCGACACGGCGGAGGTCGAGGATGTGATCTGGGGCTGCGTCACCGCCGTCGGCGAGCAAGGCGGTGAGATCGCCCGCTCCGCCGTGCTCTATGCGGGCTGGGACGAAAGCGTGCCGGGCCTCCATATCAACCGCTTCTGCGCCAGCGGACTTGAGGCGGTGAACCTCGCCGCCAATCAGGTGAAGGGCGGCGGGGGCGAGCTTTACGTCTCGGGCGGGGTTGAGATGATGAGCCGAGTGCCGATGGGCTCGGACGGGTTCGCCATCGGCGTCGATCCCTATCTCGCGATGAAGACCTATTTTGTCCCGCAGGGCATCTCCGCCGATGTGATCGCCACCAAATACGGGTTCAGCCGCGACGATGTCGACGCCTATGCGGTCGAGAGCCAGAAGCGGGCGGCGGCGGCGTGGGAGGACGGGCGTTTCGCGAAATCCATCGTCCCGGCCACCGATCAGAACGGATTGATCGTGCTAGATCGCGACGAATATATGCGGCCGGACACGGATATGCAGAGCCTCGGCGCTCTCCGCCCCTCGTTTAAGGATATGGGCGAGGCGATGCCCGGTTTCGACGCGGTGGCGCTGCTGAAATATCCCGAGCTTGAGCGGGTGAACCATGTGCATCACGCGGGCAACTCCTCCGGCATTGTCGACGGGGCCGCCGGACTGCTGATCGGCTCGAAAGAAATCGGCGACAAGCTGGGCCTGAAACCGCGCGCGCGGATCCGCTCGACGGCGAAGATCGGCTCGGACCCCACCATCATGCTGACCGGCCCGGTTCCGGTGACGGAGAAAATCCTCGGCGAGAGCGGCTTGTCGATATCGGACATAGATTTGTTTGAAGTGAATGAGGCGTTCTCCGCCGTGGTGCTGCGCTTCATGCAGGCGTTCGACGTCGATCACGGCAAGCTCAACGTCAATGGCGGCTCCATCGCCATGGGCCATCCGCTGGGCGCCACCGGCGCGATGATCCTGGGCGCGCTGCTGGACGAGTTGGAGCGCGCGGACAAGGAGGTCGGCCTCGCCACGCTCTGCGTCGCCTCCGGCATGGGTGCGGCCACGATCATCGAGAGGGTGTGATGCCGAAGATCGACATCGAAACACTGCCGGAGCGCCTGGGGTCCAACTATCCCGAGCCGTTCGCGACCCGCGTGGGCGACCGGCGGCGCAAGGCGCTGGGCGACGCCGCCGGGCTGACGCAATACGGCGTGAACCTGACGACGCTCGGCCCCGGTGCGATGTCCGCTCTGCGACACTGGCACGAGCACCAGGATGAGTTGGTCTACGTTGTCTCCGGCGAATTGGCGCTGATCGAGGAGGACGGCGAGGTCACGCTCCGCCCCGGCGACGCAGCCGGCTTCAAGGCGAGCGTTCCGATCGGACACCATCTGGTGAACCGTTCCGATGCGCCCGCGACCTATCTGGAAGTCGGCGCCCGCTCTGACGTCGAGCGCGGGCACTATCCGGATGACGACCTCGCATACGCCAAGGACGGGCCTGACTTCCGCTTCACGCGGAAGGATGGCGGCGCATACGAGTGATATGCGGGTTCCGGCTCATATCCTTGTCGGCTTGGCCGTTCTGATGGCCTCCGGCGTCGCCGCGGAGACAAGCGTCGACCCGGTGGCGCGGGCGGCGGCGGAGATTGAGCGCGGGTTCGGCAGGGTCTGTTCAAATGGCGTCAGCTACGGATCCGATTGGGTGGAATCCCGTGACTTGAACGGTGACGGTCTGAACGATTTCATCATTCGCTATCATGCCTATTGCGAAGAGATCGCATCGGGGTTCTGCGGGTCGGCCGGATGTCACACGGAAGTCTGGTTCGCAGATCGCTCTGGCGTTTGGATATTGGCGCTAGCGGCACATGTTCGGGATGTGAGCCCGACGCGCCACGAAGGCGGCCCAGCGCTGCGATTTGTCAGCCACGGTGGCGGCTGCGACAGATCCGGTAGCGACGACCATATCAGCATCAAAATGTGGGACGGCGCCGAACTGAAGACCATCCACGAGAACTACGACCGCAATTCTTGCGCGGCGAATGCGAACGCCGGATCAGGAGAACCCCTATGACCGACATCTTCAAATACTCCGTCGAAAACGGCGTCGCGGTGCTGAACTGGGACCTGCCGGGCCGCTCGATGAACATCCTCAACGAGGACGGCATTCGCAGCCTTGACGCGGGCGTCGACATGGCGCTGGCCGACCCGGAGGTCAAAGGCGCGGTCATCACCTCTGCGAAGAAGGATTTCGCGGGGGGCATGGACCTCAACATCATCGCCTCGATCAAGGCGGAAGCCGAGGCCAAGGGCGAGAACCCCGCGCAGACCGTCTTCGACTATCTGATGAAACTGCATGGCCTGCTAAGAAAAATCGAGACCGCCGGGGCCGATCCGAAGACCCGCAAGGGCGGCAAACCGGTCGTCTGCGCCCTGCCCGGCACCTGCGCCGGGATCGGGACAGAGATCGCGCTCGCCTGCCATCGCCGCATCGCCGCCGACAACCCCAAGGCCAAGATCGGCCTGCCGGAAATTCTGGTCGGCATCTTCCCCGGCGCCGGCGGCACCACGCGGCTGGTGCGGATGCTGGGCGTGATGGGCGCCGCGCCGTTCCTGCTGGAGGGCAAGATGATGTCGCCCGCCAAGGCGAAATCCGGAGGGCTGATCGACGACGTCGTCCCTGCGGATGAATTGCTGGAGCGCGCAAAGGCGTGGGTCCTCGAGTCGACCGAGGCGGACGCTGTCAAACCCTGGGATCAAAAGAGGTTCAAGTTGCCGGGCGGCGCGCCCTATCACCCCGCAGGCTTCATGACCTTCCTCGGCGGGGTCGCCATGACCCATGGCAAGACGCAGGGCGCCTATCCCGCCGCGAAAGCGATGCTCTCGGCGATCTACGAGGGCGCGCTTGTCGATTTCGACACCGCTTTGCGGATCGAGGCGCGCTGGTTCGTCTCCGTCCTGATGAACCCGTCATCCGAGGCGATGATCCGTTCGCTGTTCATCAACAAACAGGCGCTGGAGAAAGGCGCGTCGCGCCCGGCCGGTGTGCCGGACATGCGCGTGAAGAAGGTCGGCGTTCTGGGCGCCGGGATGATGGGCGCCGGGATCGGCTTCGTCTCGGCCCGCGCCGGGATCGAGGTGATCCTGATTGATCGGGATCAGGCGGCGGCGGACAAGGGCCGCGCTGCGATCGAGGGCATCCTCGACGAAGGCGTCAAACGGCGCAAGGTGACGGCGGAGAAGAAGGACGAGATCCTATCTCGCGTTACGGCGACGCCGGATTACGGCAAACTCGACGGCTGCGATCTGGTCGTCGAGGCGGTGTTCGAGGATATCGGCGTCAAGGCGGAGACGACTCAGAAGGCCGAGGCGGACATCCCCGAGGAGGCGATCTTCGCCACCAACACCTCGACGCTGCCGATCTCGACGCTCGCCAAGGCCAGCCAGCGCCCGGAGCGGTTTATCGGCATCCACTTCTTCAGCCCCGTCCACAAGATGATGCTGGTCGAGATCATCAAGGGGAAAGAAACCGGGCCGGAGGCGGTCGCCAAGGCGCTCGATTTCGTGCGCCAGATCAAGAAAACCCCCATCGTCGTCAACGACGCGCGGTTCTTCTACGCCAATCGCTGCATCATTCCCTATATAAACGAGGCGGTGCGCATGGTCGCCGAGGGCGTTGAGCCCGCATTGATCGAAAACGCCGCCCGTCAGTTCGGCATGCCGGTGGGACCGCTGCAGATGACGGATGAGGTCTCGCTGGAGTTGGGCCTGCGGATCGCGGCGGCCACCAAGGCGGCGCTGGGCGACGCCTATCCCGAGAATCCCGCCGACGGCGTGCTGGAGTCGCTGACCGGTCAGGGCCGGATGGGCCGCAAGGCTGGCGCCGGGTTTTACGCGTATGACGATAAGGGCAAGCGCGCGGGCCTGTGGCCGGACCTGCGCAGCCTCTATCCGGTCGCGGACGACCAGCCGGATGTGACCGAGGTTCAGTACCGTCTCGCGATGGCGCAGGCGCTTGAAGCCGTGCGCGCGCTGGAGCAGGGCGTGCTGGAGGATATTCGCGAAGGCGATGTCGGCGCGATCCTCGGATGGGGCTTCGCGCCTTGGTCGGGCGGCCCCTTCGCATGGCTCGACATTCTGGGCGCGGCCCGAGCGGTGGAGATCACAGACGACCTGACAGCGCGCTTCGGAGACCGGTTCGAGACGCCCAAGCTGCTGCGCGAACTGGCGGAGGCGGAGGACAGCTTCTATGGCCGGTTCGGCCCCTCGGTCAGCGCGGCCGCGTGATCCCGGCCGCTCTGTTTCCGGCGATCGACCCGGAACATGAACCATACTGTTTCAGTGAGACGGGAGTCTCACTGAGAAAATCTGCCGCGCCGCCCAGATGAAGTCTTCGCGTTGGCGAACGAACCGGTTATAGTTCACCACTTCTAGTAGGCGTTTGGGCGTAGGTGACACAGTGTTTGGTGGTTCGCTCCATTTTAGGCGAATACGGCGGTTGAGGTCCCTGGCTCACAAGTTAAGGGGCGGGGAATGACGTCAATCGGCTTTGAAGAATATGATCCCACAATCGGGCGAACGGTGTCGGTTGGCGATCCGACGCCGCCAGAAGAGCAGAGCCATGTGAACGCGATGTTCACGGGCCGTGCGGGCGAGTTGGCGGATCTCGTGATCCGGACGATGATGCTGACGATCCTCACCCTCGGGATCTATCGGTTCTGGATGAAGACCAACCTGCGGCGGTATTACTGGTCCTCCATCCGCGCCGACGACCAGCCGCTGGAATACACCGGCAAGGGCTCGGAACTGTTCCTTGGCTTCCTGTTGGCGATGGTCATCCTGACGGTCTATCTGCTGATCGTGACCTTCGGCCTGACATTCATTGGCCTCGCGGTGTTCGAACGCCCGGAAGTCGCATCGCTGACAGCCTTGGCGTTGTTGCCGCTGATCCCGATCGCCATCTATCGCGCTCGACGCTACCTGCTGTCCCGCACGCGCTGGCGCGGCATCCGCTTCGGCGTTGAGGCCGGGTCCTGGGGCTACACGTTCCGGTACTTTTTCTTCGGCGCGCTGATGCTTGTCAGCGGCGGGCTGCTGTATCCGCTGATGCAGTTCCAGCTGGCCAAATTCGCGGCGAACCGCACCTGGTTCGGCGATCTGAAGATGACGCAGGGCGGGTCCTGGATGGCGCTGATGCTGGGCTGGATTCCGGTGCTGATCGTGGGGCTTTTGGGCTTGGCCGCCTTCGTTGTCTCGACGGTCCTGAACGCGGCGGCGATCGCTGCGGCGGACCCGACTGCGCCGGAAGGCGCGGCGGAGCTGCAGGCATTCGTGGCGCCGTTGCTGGAGATCCCGCAACTCGCCGCGCTGGCGCCCTATGGCCCGCTGCTGCTGCTTGTCGCCTACGCGGCCTATGTCTGGTACCAGGTCTATGCGTTTCGCTACATGACCACCCAAAAATACTTTGGACAGCAGGAGATCCGCTTCCAATCGAAGCTGGGATTCTGGTCGGTGATCGGCATCTACGTCACCGGCATCCTGATGACGACGCTGGTTATGCTGGGCGTGATCCTGTTGATCGGCCTGATCGTGGTTGGCGGTCTATTCGCCACCGGCGTCGGCTTCGATCTGGATCTGGCGGCGTTCCAGTCAGGCGCATCTGGCCTGGAGAACTCCCCGATCGCCGCTCCGCTGATGGCGGTCGCCGCGGTGCTTGGCTACCTGATCCTCTTTCTTGTCGCCGTGGCCTGTTTCGAGGTCTTTTTCACCCGCCGTTTGCTGGCCAGAGCCTGCAGAACGCTGACGATCTTCAATATCGAGCGGGCGCGCGCCGCGCGTCAGAGGCGACATGACTCCAATATCGAAGGTCAGGGTTTTGCAGATGCGCTCGACATTGGCGGCGCGATCTAAAGCCATCTGCAGCGCCAGGGTTTCGCAATGACGGCGCTGGACAGGTTCGAGCTGCTTGAGGCCCCCGGCCTCTATCTTGACGGGCAGACCGCGCAGGAGCGCGAGGTGATCGTGAAGTTCGGCGCGGAGTCGCTGGTCTTCATGGCCCTCGACGAGACGCCGCTGGCGCATTGGCCGCTGGCGACTCTTCGGCGGCAACCGGAAGCGCCGAACCACCCCGGCGAGTTGCGGCTGATCCCGGATCACGGCGATCTCGAACGGCTGATCCTGACCGACCGCGACATGATCGCCGCCATCGAGGAGGTCTGCCCGGACCTTCACAAACGACCGAAGACCGAGCCACGCAAGAAGGGGCGCATGGTGTTCTGGTCGATCGGCGCGGTGGCGTCGGTGCTGCTGGTCATATTCGTTTTGGCGCCGACCATCGCCGCGCGGCTGGCGGAGGCGATTTCGCCCGAGGCGGAAATGAAGCTGGGCGACACGGTCTCAGAACAGATCATGGATTTGCTGCAATTCGTGGGCGGCGCGGATGTCGCCGTTTGCGAGACGCCGGAGGGAACGCGCGCGCTGGACGCGATGGTCGACCGGTTGGGCGCGGGCGCGCATGTTCCAATCCGGGTTTCGGTGATCAACCACGGCATGGTGAACGCGTTCGCCGCGCCCGGCGGGCGGATTCTTATCATGCGCGGGCTGATCGACTCGGCGTCGGGGCCGGAGGAAGTCGCCGGCGTGCTGGCGCATGAGATTGGCCACGTCATCCAGCGCGACCCGACGCGGGAGGCGCTGCGGAGCGCCGGAACCGCCGGCATCCTCAGCCTTGTCCTTGGCGACATCACCGGCGGCGGCGTGATCACCATCGTCGCCGAATCCGTGCTGAACGCGAGCTATTCCCGCGAGGCGGAGGAGGCGGCGGACCGTATGGCGTTCGAAATCCTCGCGGCGGCGGGGCTTCCCTCCACACCCTTCGCGGGTTTTTTCGCGCGTCTGGGCGCCGAGGTCGGAGATCTGGGCGGCGTGCTCTCGCATCTCGCCTCGCATCCCGATTTCGATGATCGCGAATCTGCGGCGCGCGCGGCGGACGTGATCAAGGGCGGGGCGTTCACACCTGTGATCTCGGACCAGAACTGGGTCGCATTGCAGGAGATCTGCGGCGGCACGGCCTCGAAACGCCGCAAGCTGAGGAAGAACTACCGGCCCTAGGCGGTGATTTTCGCCGCGTTTCAGCGCCGCTCGAACACCGTATCAACCGATAGCGGTCCCAGCGCGCGCGCGCGACCGATATCCTCCAGCGCGATCAGATGCGCGAGAGCGGTGCGGGTGGCCGCCCGATTAAGGCGCGGATCGAGATCGGAATAGACCCGCCCGACAAGGCCGGAGGCGGAAAGCGGCCCGTCAGCGAGCGCCACCTCAATGGCGGCTTCGCGCGCCTCGCGATGCGCGATCAGCTCCGCCAGCCGCGCCGGAGGATCGGTGATGGCCGCGCCGTGACCGGGCAGGAACAAGCGATCGCCGCGTCCCTCGCCGCGCGCGGCGAGTTTGCGCAGGCTGGACATGAACGCCGCCATATCGCCATCTGGCGGCGAGATCATGCTGGTCGACCAGCCCATCACGTGATCGCCGGTGAACACCACGCCTTCCGCCGGTCCAGACAATGCGAAGCAGAGATGCTCGCCCAGATGACCCGGCGTATGCAGCGCTGTCAGAGACCATGCGGGCGCGCCGCTGGCGCGATCCGGGCTGTCGATCTGTTCACCATCGGCCAGCAAGCGATCGGGCTGAAAGGCGCGGTCCGCGCCCTCTCCCCCGCCCAGACCTTCCAGCGACCGGAACTCAGGCCGGGACGCCGCGCCAAACGGCCCGAACGCATAGGTTTCGGCCCCCGTCGAAGCGGCCAATGCGGGCGCGCCCTCGCTGTGATCCCGATGGGCGTGGGTGACGAGAATGGCTGCGATGCGCTCACCTGGGGCCAGCGCGCGCAAGATCGCCTGATGATGCTCCGGACTTAGCGGACCCGGATCAATGACGGCGACAGCGCCCTCGCCCACCAGATAGGTCTGGGTGCCGTCCGCAGTCATCGGGGACCGGTTCGGGGAGGTCAGCCGCCGAACCCCCTGCGCGACGATCGTCGCCTGCCTCCCACTCTCGCCAGGTTTTTGATTTCCGGTCATCGTTTCGTCCTTTGCTTGCGCCGCCGCGCGACCGACCCTAGCCTCGACGTCGATGATCTGGAACCGCCTCAGAACCTATTTGCCGAAAAGCCTGTTCTGGCGGGCGGTGCTGATACTTGTCGGTCCGATCATCCTGCTGCAGATGGTGATCGCCTTTGTCGTGGTGCAACGGCATTTTGAGGGTACGACCGAGCAGATGACCTCTGAAATCGCGCGATCTCTGGATGCGGCGGCGGATATGATCGAGGCCTCGCCGGATTTCGCGACCGCCCGGAACGCGACCGCCAATTTCGCCAACGCCTATCGGATTCAGATGACGCTGGCGCGCGATTCTAAGATCGGGCCGTCGCCAGAGCCAAAATTCCTCGATTTCACCGGCGCGGTCGTGCAGGAGACGTTGGCGAAGGACATCGGACGCCCGCTGCAGGTCGACCTCTACAAGTTCGACAAACAGATCGACGTGCGGATCGAGACCAACTGGGGCGTGCTGCGGGCCATCCCCCGCAAGCGCAGCATGATCGTCTCGCAACCGCATTTCCTGCTGGTCTGGACTGTCGTCGCAGCGACGATTCTGATGATCATCGCAGTGGTTTTCATTCGCAATCAGGTGCGCCCGATCCTTCGGCTTGCGGCGGCGGCGGACGCGTTCGGCAAGGGCCGCACCATCGCGTTCAGGCCATCGGGCGCGGTCGAGGTCCGTCGCGCGGGCGCGCTGTTTTTGGAGATGCGGGAACGGATCGAACGGCAGATCGAGCAACGCACGCGCATGCTGTCATCCGTCAGTCATGACCTTCGCACGCCGCTGACTCGCATGAAGCTGACGCTCGCGATGGCCGACGCCTCAGCCGAGACCTCCGAACTGTCGCGGGACGTGACCGAAATGGAGCACATGATCACGGAGTTCCTCGATTTCGAGCGCACCGGACAGGGTGAGATCGCCGCCCCCACCGATCCGGTCAGTCTGGTCGAGGAGGTCGCCGAGAACGCGCGCCGCAAGGGCGTCAATCTGAGCGTCTGGACCGACGTGCAGAACAGCGACGCGCCTGAGACGGATCTGCGGCAGGTCGCGATCAAGCGGTGCCTGCAGAACCTAATCGACAATGCGGGCCGGTTCGGCGACCGGGTGGAGCTGTCGGCGCGCGTCACCCGCCGCTTTGTCGAATTCGCGGTCGAAGACAACGGCCCCGGTATTCCCGAGGAGGAGCGCGAACTGGCGCTGCGCCCGTTCAGCCGGCTTGATCAGGCGCGCAATCAGGATCTTGGCGGGGGCGTCGGCCTGGGGTTGGCCATCGCGCTGGACATCGCGCACGGACACGGCGGTCAACTGGCGCTGGAGGATGGCGATCGGCTGGGCGGATTGCGCGTGGTGGTGCGCCTGCCGCGATAATCGCTCAGAACATCCGTCCGCCAGGCGGCGTGTCGAAGTCCGGGCGGATCAGCACCACCTCGCCGTCCTCATCTGGGGCGCCGAGCACAAGCACCTCGGACATGAACTTACCAATCTGGCGGGGCGGAAAGTTCACGACGCCCAGCACGCGGCGACCGATTAGCGCCTCGGGCGTGTAATGGCGGGTGATCTGGGCGGAGGATTTGCGCTGGCCAATTTCAGGCCCGAATTCGACCCACAGCTTGATCGCCGGTTTACGGGCATCCGGGTAGGGCTGCGCGTCGACGATCTGGCCGACACGGATGTCGACTTTCAGAAAGTCGTCGAATGAGATCGGATCTGAGGGGGTCATGCGCGGGATACCTTTCACATTCGGCGTCCCGAAAAGAGTAGGGCCGCCCGCCCCCGAGGAGCAAGCAGCCCTGATCGTCTGAAAAAGCGAATTACTCGGAAGCAGCCGCTTTCAGCTCTTCGACGCTCTCACGAACGCGGGAAGCAACGACCTCGAAAGCCTCTTCGTTGGCTTTCTTGGCGGCTTCGGCCAGCTCGGTCATGTTGGCGACGGCTTTCTCGAAGGACGCTTTCGCGATCTCGACCTGCTTCGCCTGCGACTCGGCGGTCAGGGCCGTGTCGCCCAGCTCGCTCAGGGTCGACTGCAGCGTGGCGACGGTCTCTTCATACATCGCGACCTGGCGCTTGAAGATGTCCTGGTAGCCGGCGGCGGCGATCTTGTTGGCCTCGACGAGCGCGGAGACATTCTTCTTCTGGGCCTCGACGAGGACCTCAGGATTGAAGTTGGCTTTGGCCTGCTCGAAGAACTTGGTCAGCTCGTCGGTCTTGAAGAGCTCGGCGAATTTCTCCTGATCGAAGACGAAAGGCTGGTTGGTCATGGTGATGTTCCCTAAAAATCTGTGGCGGCGGCGCCGCATTGGCTTGGATCCAATATTGTGCATCGCACCAAAATTGTCAAGAAATCTACGCTGCGCTGCACAAAAAAATTGTCACCCGTCCGCCGAACACGGTCCCACGCTGAAGCGCTCTCTATTTATATTATTATTTTCAATAGCATACGAGATTCACAACCTCGCAAAGGCGTGCGGACGCCTGCACCAGGATTCCGAAATTCTGTCTAGAGGCCGTGACTTTCGGAGGAGAATTGCGCCGTAGGCGCTCTGAAATGGTGCATCGCGAACAGATTGTGGGAAGTAGAAGACTCAAACCTGCGCGAGGCCCCTGAGGCGCTTGGGTACCGGGGCGCAAACCCCTTAGGCGGAGTTACTAAAGCGCCCTCGCCCAACAGCGCCGTCGCCACCGGCGACGGGTATAAATAGATCGCGTGGCGCGGGCCGCCCCTCGGCGGGCGACGCCGGGCGCTCTCGTCAGGCGCGGCCGACCGCCTCCGACATCACCGCCGTCAGCGCCTCATCCGCCGTCTGATCGCCCCACGCGACGAGTTGGAACGCCGGGAAGAAGCACTCGCTCATCTCAACGGCGGCGCGCATCATCGCATCGATTTGGCCTGGCGTCGCGGAGGCCTCGCCCCGCAAGGTCAGGGCATAGCGGTACACCATCAGCCCTTCGTCGCGCCAAAGGTTGAACCCGCCCAGCCAGGCCCGATCGTTGGCCGCCTCGATCAGGCGATACAACTCCGCAAGACGCTCTTCCGGCGGCTCCATCTCAAAGGTGCAGATCAGCCGGAGGGTCTCATCGAACCCATGCCAGGCGAGGGACAGGCTATAGGTGCGCCATGCCCCTTCGACAGCGAAGGCGATCTGATCGTCGGTGACCCGATCGACATCCCAGTGCTGGCGCTCCGCCAGATGCTCCGCGATATCGATAGGGTGGCTTTCGTCCACACGGACGTCCCGCTCAACTGTTTCCATGCCTCAACGCTCCCTTATTATTGTACGCGTCCTGAGGGGTGACCCCCATGACGCGGGGTGGGATGCAGCGGGTCGCGGATTTTTTATCCGAACCCACGAGATATGGTGGAGCAATTCTGCGCGACACGCAAAGAAGAAATTGCAGAAAATTTGTAGAAAGTGCGAATAAGCGGCCCGAAGAGCGTATTGTACTTCAGTTCAATCCTTGAGTTTCGCCTCAAGCTCGGCGACGCGCGCGGATAGGCGATCGTTTTCTTCGCGCGCTTTCGCCGCCATGTCGCGCACGGCGTCGAACTCTTCCCGCGTGACCAGGTCGCTTTCCGCCAGCCATCGCTCAACGCGGGCGCGGAACACCGTCTCCGCCTCATCCTTCACCCCCTGAGCGACGCCGGCGGCGTTCGTCATGAGCTTGGAGACATCGTCGAGAATTCGGCTGCGGGTCTGCATGGGGTCAGCTTTCAGACTGTTAAAATACGCGCGCGTCGCGCAGGCGCGAATATGGTGCGCCCTCCTCCCGGACGCAAGTCCACCCTCTTTCCAACCTGAATCAAACAGGCGCCGGACCGCTCATTTGCCCGTGAACACGGCGCGTCCTCATGCGCTATCGGGTTGACCTGAGCGCCGCGCGCGGCCATGCCTCGGCGGGACCGCCGGGCGGCGCCGCCCCCGGCCCGAACGCGTGGAGCGCGCTGATGCCGCCAATGGCCCTGCCTTTTCCGGATATCGATCCGAACCTGATCGAGATCGGGCCGGTCGTGATCCGCTGGTACGCGCTGGCCTATATCTTCGGGTTGATCTTCGCCTGGAAATGGGTGGAGCGGCTGGTCCGCCGTCCGGCGCTCTGGCCGGCGAACACGCCGCCTATGAAACCCGGCATGCCGGAGGACCTGCTCACCTGGATGGCGCTGGGCGTCATTCTCGGCGGACGGCTAGGCTTCGTCCTGTTCTACAAACCCGGCTATTATCTGGCGCACCCGCTGGAGATCCTGCAGGTCTGGCAGGGCGGAATGTCCTTTCACGGCGGTTTTCTGGGCGTGGTGCTGGGCATCATCATCTGGAGCCGCCGCAAGGGACTGCCTTTGCTGTCGGTCGGCGACGCCGTCGCCTGCGCAGCCCCGATGGGTCTGCTGTTCGGGCGGATCGCCAATTTCATCAATGGTGAGCTGTGGGGGCGCCAGACAGATGTTCCCTGGGCGGTGATCTTTCCTCATCCTGCTGCGGGCGATGTGCCGCGCCATCCGAGCCAGCTCTATGAGGCCGCGTTGGAGGGGTTGCTGCTCTTTATACTCATGTGGTGGCTGTCGCATCGGCGCGGCTGGCTGAAAATGCCGGGCGCGATGGTGGGGATATTCTTCATCGGCTATGGCGCGGCCCGCACCTTTGTCGAGAATTTCCGGCAAATGGACGACTTCCTGCAATTCGTGATCCCATTTGGCGATGCGATCGAGGATGGGGGCGTCACAATGGGGATGGTGCTGTCTCTGCCGATGGTCGCCATCGGGCTCGGTTTTATCTGGAACGCGCGCCGGATCGCCTCGCGTGAGGCCAAGGCCGGTCGGGCGAAAGAAGCCTGAGCGGCGCATGACCGCGTTGCGGGACATCCTTCGCCAGCGCATTGCGCAACAGGGGCCGCTGCCGCTGTCCGAGTATATGGCGCTCTGCCTCGGCCATCCCGAGCATGGGTATTATCGTAAACAAGACCCGCTGGGCGCAGCAGGCGACTTCATCACCGCGCCGGAGATCAGCCAGATGTTCGGTGAGATGCTGGGGCTCTGGGCCGTCGCGGTTTGGCGGGATTTGGGCGCGCCGGACCCATTCCGACTGGTGGAGCTCGGGCCAGGCCGCGGGACTCTAATGGCCGATGCGCTGCGGGCCGCCGCGCTGGACCCGGCCTTTATCAACGCCTCAGAGATCTGGCTGGTGGAGACAAGCCCGTCGCTCAGACGCGCGCAGGCCGCGCGTGTTCCGAACGCCAACTGGGCGGACGCCTTGGGCGATGTTCCGGGTGGACCGATGATACTGCTCGCGAACGAGTTCTTCGACGCCCTGCCCATTCGCCAGTTTCATCGCTCTGGCGACGGGTGGCGCGAGCGGATGGTGGGCCTGACGGGAGAGAATCTCACATTCGGCTTGACCCCGCTGACCGATTTGCCGGCGCGTGTTCCGAAGGATCGCGCCAGAAATGCGCCCAACGGCGCCATCATTGAAGTCTCGCCGGCGTCCGAAAGCATCGCCGCAGAGATCGGCGCCCGATTGGCGACGCATCCGGGCGCAGCGCTGCTGATCGACTATGGCTATAGTGAGGATACGGCGCCGGCCAATGGCGGCGACACGTTTCAGGCGCTTGAGGATCACGCATTCGCCGATCCGCTCAAGGTGCCCGGAAACGCGGATCTGACGGCGCATGTGAACTTCACCGCGCTGGAGCGCGCCGTGACCGAGGCTGGCGCAAACGCGTTTCCCTTGACCACGCAAGGCGCGTTCCTGTCGGCTCTTGGCGTAAACGAACGATGTGATGCGCTGTCGCGACGCAATCCGGACCGGGCCGCGGAGTTGAGATCGCAGACGGCGCGCCTGACATCGGACCAAGAAATGGGCCGACTCTTTAAGGTACTGACGCTGACCACGCCTGGAATCGCGACGCCGCCGGGCGTGCCCGCCCCTATGAATGAGGAGGAGAAATGACCAAAGTCGACGCGATTCAGGCTGACAATCTATGCCTTCCGGGAGTGCGGCATGGCTTCCTCACCCGTGTCGGCGGCGCATCAACCGGACTTTATGAGGGCCTGAATTGCGGCAGAGGGTCCAATGACGACCGGACAGCGGTTGAGGAAAATCGGCGTCGCGCCGCCGCTTACGCCGAGGTCTTGCCAGAGAATTTGCTCTCCGTTTACCAAGTTCATTCGGACCGGGTGGTGATTATTGATGAGTCATTTTCGCCACAGGACGCGCCGCAGGCCGACGCGATGGCGACGAATACGCCGGGCGTCGGACTGGGGATCCTGACCGCCGATTGCGCGCCGGTGCTTCTCGCCGACGCCGAAGCCGGAGTAATCGGCGCCGCACATGCGGGATGGGGCGGCGCCCTTGGCGGGGTGCTAAGCGCGGTGGTCGCGAAGATGATCGGCCTCGGCGCGCGACGCGAGGCGATCGCCGCATCCGTCGGACCGACGATCAGCCAGCGTAATTACGAAGTCGGTCCGGAATTCATAGATCGGTTCCTCGACGAAGACCCTGAAAACCAGCGGTTTTTCGCGGGGGCCGAGCGTGATGGACACGCCATGTTCGACCTGCCGGGTTATTGCCTGCGCCGGTTGCGCGAAGAGGGGATAGACGCCGCGTGGGTCGGGCGCTGCACCTATGAAGACGAGGCGCGTTTTTACAGCTATCGCAGGGCGACTCACCGCAGCGAGGAAGACTATGGACGGCAAATCTCGGTGATCAGCCTCGCAGACGCAGCAATGCCCAATTGACCCCATGTGAGTCAGATTGACCGCGGAGGGCCCAATAATCGTGTCGCCGACGCAACACACGCTCCGGCATAGAGTCATTTCCGGACAATCTCGTTCGGTCTCGTTGGATTTTTCCGGGGGATTCCGTTTGTTTAGGCATCACTGATTCGAACCAATAAACGGGGGACTAAAATGTCTAACACTAAATGGGCGGCCCTTGGCGTCGCTCTTCTGGCCTCGACAGCGCTGACGACCGGCGCTTCGGCGGCTGAATGGTCGGCCTCCATGGGCGGCTCCGCCGAGCTGGGCATCGCATATGTCGATACCGACGATGACGGTGCCTGCGGCGGCGATTGCGACAGCATTGGCCTGATCAACGACTCGCAGATCATCTTCGACTTCAACATCGTTGCGGATAACGGCATCACCTTCGGCTACCGCTTCGACTTTGATCCCGATGGTCTGTCCGGCGACGCCGACGAGTACAACGCGTACATCAGCGGCTCCTTCGGTCGTGTCGAGATCGGCAACGACGACGGCGCTTCCGACAAGCTGAACATCACGCCTCCGGGCTGCTCGTTCTCTTGTGTGGGTGACGGCGACGGCTACCTTTGGGATCACTTCTCGAACGTCTCCAACGTCACGATCGACGCCGACGGCGACGACACCGGCGACGATCTGAAGATCTCCTACTTCACGCCGAACTTCTATGGCTTCACCGCCGGCGCCTCCTGGGTTCCGCAGTCCAGCACCGAGGGTGTTGCTCAGAACGACCTCACGGTCACCGACACCAGCGCTTGGGAAGTTGGCGCCCGCTATCGCGGCGACATCACCGAAGACTTCGATCTCGGTGTCTCGGTCGTCTATGCGGATGCTGACGACGACGCCGATTTCGGCGCCAACCTGGCCATCGCGGCTGAGGTCGGCATCTTCGGCTCCACTTCGGTTGGTGGTCGCTGGATCGACGACGAAGGCCCGGACGGCGCTGACGACGATCGTCAGGTCCTGTCGCTCGGCATCGAGCACGGAATGGGCCCCTGGGGCTTCTTCCTGAACTGGGCGCAGAACATCGACGCTGACGACGATGATCTGGACGGTGATTGGGGCATCAACGCCGAGGTCGATTACGCCTTGGCGCCGGGTGTCACTATCGCCGGCATCGTCGAGTACGGTTCGCCGACCGAAGACCTCGACAACGAGTTCGCCATCGGCACCAGCTTGGGCCTGAGCTTCTAATCAGCCCAACAGCCAGATTGGCTCTCGACATAGTCGCGGCCGGCAATGCGCCGGCCGCGATTTTTTGTGGTTTAACGATCCGCTGGCGCAAATGCGCTGGCGAGGGACGTCAATCGTCCGCCAGTCGCTTAGACCTTCAATTTCAGTTGGTTTGGCGGCGGCCTAGCCGCCCGCTATAATTCTCTCTTCGAGCACCTCGAACGGGACGCCGGGTTCGTCCTTGGCGTCGCGGATCACAAGCGAGGTCTTCACGCTGGCCACGTTCGGCGCCGATGTCAGCTCCTCGGTCAGAAATGACTGAAATGTGGAGAGATCGGGCGCGGCGCATTTCAGAATGAAATCGATTTCGCCGTTCAGCATGTGGCATTCGCGGACCAGCGGCCAGTCGCGGGCGCGCTCTTCAAACGCCACAAGGTCGGCCTCGGCCTGGCTGGACAGCCCGACCATTGCGAAGACCATCACCTCGAAACCCAGCGATTTGGCGTCTACATGAGCGTGGTAGCCATTGATATACCCGGCTTCCTCCAGCACCCGAACCCGACGCAAACAAGGTGGCGCAGAGATCCCGACCCGGCGCGAAAGCTCTACATTGGTCATGCGACCATCGGCCTGAAGCTCCGCGAGAATCTTGCGGTCGATGGAGTCGAGTTTGGTATGCGGCATCCGGTGGTCCCTTGGGGCTGGCATCTACAGCCGTCTCTGTTGCATCCTGCGGTCATACGCTACGCGATTGCCGAGAACCAGTTCTAAACATAATAAAATTACCCAATAGAGCAACAAATGAAAACATCGGAACCGGAGATTTCGGCATATCCGCCAGCGCGGGCGGTCTGGGCGGTCACCGATGGACGGGCCGGCAACGAATCTCAGGCGCTGGGTCTCGCTCATGCGTTCGCGCAAGAGGCGCGCGCCGGTTCCGGCGTGGATTGGCGGGTCGAGACAAAACGCATCGCGCTCAAATCCCCTTATCACCTTCTGCCCGCGCGACTCTGGTCGGCGCCGGGCGCGCGGGAGAATGGCTGGCCGTTCTCGGCGCTTGAGGATCGCGGCGCGGCGCTGGCGCAGCCTTGGCCGGAGGTCGTGATCGGAACCGGACGCCGGAGCGCACCCATCGTCGCCGCCATGCGCCGGATCTCGCGCCGCGCGGGCGGCGCTCTGGTCGCCGCGCAAATTCTCGATCCGCAAATGGATCTGGCCGCCTTTGATCTTGTGATCTCGCCGCAACATGATGGCCTGACGGCCGCGAATTCGCTCTCCACCCTTGGCGCGGTCAATCGCCTGACGCCGGAACGCATCGAGGTGGAGGCGGCTCGCTGGCGGGACCGTCTGGCGCATCTGCCGTCGCCGCGTGTGGCCGTGTTATTGGGCGGGCCGAGCAATAGCGCCGTCTGGAGCGAGGAGGATGGCGGCCGTTTCCTTGACCACATGGGGGCGCTCGCGCAAAGCGCGGGTCTGATGGTCACCCCATCCCGCCGCACCGACCCCGCCCTACTGACAGCGTTGAGGGAGCGATGCCCGGCCGACCGATGCTGGATCTGGGACGGCGAGAACGACAACCCCTATCCCGGCATTCTCGGCCTCGCCGAGGCCGTGCTCGTGACGGAAGATTCGGTCAACATGGCGTCTGAGGCGGCGTCGACCTGCCTGCCGGTGCATGTGTTCCGAATCTCCGGCCTCGACGACAAACTGCGCGATTTTCACAACGCCTTGAGCGCGCATGGCGCCTCGCGATGCTTTGCGGGGACGCTAGAAAGCTGGGAATACACGCCTTTGCGTGAGACGGAGCGCGCCGCGAAAACCCTGGCGGAGCTGGTGGCGACCCGCATCGGCGCGGATGGTCTTGGAACTGGCGCGCCGGGACCTTAAGTATCGCGGTCTGTCGCGCCGCCCCTTAGGAGATTCGCCATGTCCGCGTCCCATCGCACCAAGGTCCTGATCATCGGATCGGGCCCCGCTGGCTACACCGCCGCCGTCTACGCCTCGCGCGCGATGCTGGAGCCGATTCTGGTGCAAGGCATGGAGCCGGGCGGCCAGTTGACCATCACGACGGAAGTGGAGAACTGGCCCGGCGACACCGAGGTTCAGGGTCCGGACCTGATGGTGCGGATGGAGGAGCACGCCACAGCGGTCGGCACGCAGATCATCAGCGACCATATCGCCTCGCTAGACTTGTCGCAGCGACCATTCCGGGCCGTCGGCGACGGCGGTGATGAATATATCGCCGATGCGGTGATCTTGGCGACCGGCGCGCAGGCGCGTTGGCTGGGCCTGCCTTCGGAAGAGAATTTCAAGGGATTCGGCGTTTCGGCCTGCGCCACTTGCGACGGGTATTTCTATCGCGGCAAGGAAGTGGCGGTGATCGGCGGCGGCAACACGGCGGTTGAAGAAGCGCTGTTTCTGACCAACTTCGCCACCAAAGTGACGCTGGTGCATCGCCGGGATGAGCTGCGCGCTGAAAAGATCCTGCAGGACCGGCTGTTCAAGCACCCGAAAGTCGAAGTGATCTGGGATCACACGCTCGACGAGGTTCTGGGCGCGTCCGACCCGATGGGCGTGACCGGCGCGCGGCTGTCCCACGCCAAGACGGGCGAGACGCGGAAGATCCCGGTCGACGGCGTCTTCGTCGCCATCGGACACGCGCCGTCCTCTGAACTGGTCAAGGACCAGTTGGAGACGCATATGGGCGGCTATGTAGTGACCAAGCCCGGCTCGACCTCCACCGAGATCCCCGGCGTGTTCGCCGCGGGAGATGTGACCGACCATATCTATCGGCAGGCGGTGACGTCAGCCGGCATGGGCTGCATGGCGGCGCTGGAGGCGGAGAAGTTTCTGGCGGAGCAGGAGTCGGCGACGTCTCAGGCGGCGGAATAAGCCTCAGATCCCACCGATCATCTCGTCGCCGGGCGGTGGCCACGTGGTGAATGGCGCGATCTCCCGCCGGAGCCGCCGCAATTCCGCCTGAATGCGCGGGTCCCAACCCGCGCCCGCGTAAAGGCCCGCGCCGGAGCGGCAGTTTCGAAATCTCCCGATTGCGCCCAGCCCGGTTGCGCAGCCAGGATTGAAACTGGTCTCCAGCCGCTCCAGATCCGAAATGCGCTGGCGCATGCGGCGCCAGGTGAGGCCGTGATCGTTCGCCGCCAGCAGGTCGGGATGGATCGGATCCGGGCACACCCCGGCATAAACGCGCCCCTCGCGACCCGCCGCGTAGGCGCCGGCTGGCGTACAATAGAAGAGCAAGCCTTCCTCCCGGCCCGCAGCCCACACCGACCGGTCGGGCGCGCCCTGCCCTTGGCATTCCTCGACATAGCGCGCGAAATAAGCGGCGGCTCGCCCCGACCGGCCATCCTCGACGCCGGTCGCGCGCCAGTCGGCGGCGCGGCATTCCTCCACCGTCAGTGTGGTGGAGGCGCAGGCGGTCAGCAGGCCCAGCAGAAAGAGCGGCGCGCATAAGACGAAGACCGCGCGGCGCATCCCCTAAAGCCCGATGGAGATGCCGACGCCGGAGCCGGAACTGCCGGCGCCCACGCCGACGCGCGCCCGGCCGCTGACGCTTTTGTTCCAACGCCCGGTTCCGGCTTGACGCGTCCTGTCCGCACTCCCGCGCTCATATTCCGCCAGAAACGCCTCGCGCAAGCCGGGCGGGCAGATATTGGTGTGGCCCGCGCCCTCGACGCCCAGACGGTATCCGTTCGTCGGCGCGCAGTAGGCTTGGAGTCCGCCGACCCGGCCCTCGAAATAGGCCACGTCGTCCGGCGTGATCCCCTGCGCTCGACAGATTGCCGCGCGCTCGTCGAACGCGGCTTGGGTCAGACCCGCCGCGCCATCCTGCCAGCCGGCCTCCCGCCAATCGGTGACAGCGCATTCATTTGCGACCATCGCGGGTTTCGCGGCTTCCGGCGAAGATTGCGCGCAGGCGGAAAACGCCAGAGCAGTGGCGAGGCAAATAACAGACTTCATCGACATGTGCCTCAATATAGCGCCTCTTCAGGGCGACGACGAGGCGATGCGAGGCGGGATGCGCCGCCCGTCGCCTAGCGACCGCCGGAGACGTCGATATTCGTCCCGGTGACGTAGGACGCGGCGTCTGAGAGCAGCCAGACGATGGCCGCAGCCACTTCCTCGGCCTCTCCCGCACGTCCGGCCGGAGATCCCGCCGCCAGGCGCTCGGCCCGGTCAGGCTGGCCGCCGCTGGCGTGAATCTCGGTCGCGATCAGGCCGGGGCGCACGCCGTTGACCCGAACCGAGGGCGCAAGCTCCTTCGCCAGCCCGACGGTCAGCGTGTCCACCGCGCCTTTCGAAGCGGCGTAATCGACATACTCGCCGGGCGAGCCCAAACGCGCGGCCATGGAGGAGACGTTGACCACCGCCCCGCCAGGCCCGCCGCGCTCCGGCGGCAATCTACGCGCGGCCTCTCTGGCCACCAGAAACGCGCCCATCACGTTGGTGTCGAACACTTTGCGCATTCGGGCGATGTCGTATTCGGCGACCGGAATGGACGGGGCGACGACGCCGGCGTTGTTGACCACGCCGGAGACCGGGCCAAGCTGCGCCTCAGCCTGATCGAACAGCGCGATCACATCGGGTTCGCGCGCGACGTCGCCCTGAATGGCGACCGCTTGCTGGCCCAACGCCCGCACCTGTTCGGCCACATCCTCGGCGGCCGCCGCGTTGCTGGCGAAGTTCACCGCCACATCCCAGCCGTCCTTCGCGGCGAGCAGGCAGGTCGCGGCGCCGATGCCGCGCGATCCGCCGGTGACGACCAGGGTCTTGGTCATATCGCAGCCTCGCGATTTTTCTCCAACAACGCAGTCAGGCCCGCCAGATCGCCCAGCGCCCAAACGGAGGCGATGCGACCGCCCTTCATCTCGAAGAGCACGGCGCCCGCCCATTCGAGGCGCAAACCCGTCGGCTAAAAGCCCAGAAACCGCGCATGATGCCGTCCGGAAAACCGCATGCGGGCGAAAGCCTTGCCGCCTTCGATCACCAGATCGTCCACCTCGCACAGATAGCCCGCCAAGGCGCCGCGCACGTCGCGCACATAGTCTAGAAACGGCGCCACGCCTTCCAGTTCAGCGCCCAGCGTACCGCGAAACCGCAGATCAGCGGCCAGAATTTCTTCCGCGACCGACAGGTCGCCCGCGTTCCAGATGTGATCGAAAAAGGTCTGAACCAGATCGCAGGGCGCGCGGAGCTCGCTCATCCCAGTTCCCTAGTTGAACTTCTGATCGCGGGGAAAACCGCGCGGCGCCATGCGCCCGGCGGAGGCGCGCTTGCTGATCCACTCGGCCAGATCGCCCGCGCCGACCGTGCGGGTTCGCCCGCCGCTGTCGCGCCATTGCAGGCCCTCCGACAGCGCGAAGGTCCGCGCGTCGGACATGCCGCCATCCTTGTATTTTTGCAGTCGCACGCCTTTGCCGCGGGTCATCTCCGGCAGTTCCTCGACCGGGAAGACCAGCAGTTTGCGGTTCTCGCCCACCACGGCGACATGATCGCCGGCGATCTCGGCGCAAACCGTGGCGGCGACGTCGTCCTTGACGTTCAGCGCCTGCTTGCCGGCGCGGGTCTGCGCCACCACGTCATCCTCGGTCACGACAAACCCGTCGCCGGCGGAGGACGCCACAAGCCGCTTCACGCCGGGTCGGTGCAGAAACAGAGCGATCATGTCGACGTCGTTGGGCAGATCAACGGAAAGGCGCACGGGTTCGCCCATCCCGCGCCCGCCGGGAAGCTTGTCGCAGCCGAGCGTATAAAACCGCCCGTTCGCGCCAAAGAGCAGGATCTTGTCCGTCGTCTCGGCGTGAAACAGAAAACGCGGGCCGTCGCCATCCTTGAACTTCAACTCGCTGTCGAGGGCGATGTGGCCCTTCATGGCGCGAATCCAGCCCATCTCGGAACAGACCACGGTGATCGGCTCGCGCTCGATCATCGCCTCGATCGGCACGTCTTCCAGGGTCGGCGGATCGCCGAACCCGGTGCGCCGGGCGCCCAACGGATAATCGGCGCGGTGCTGGGCCTTCAGGCGACGCAGATCGTCGACGAAGGTGACGCCCCGGAACCGCTGCGGCGCGCCGAATTTCTTGCGAGTCTCGCGGATTTGCTCGGCGATCTTGTCCCATTGTCGTCCGGTGTCGCCGACGAGGGCGCGCAACTCCTCCTGCTCCGCCATCAGGGCCTCGCGCTCTTTGCGCAGCTCCATCTCTTCGAGTTTGCGCAAGCTGCGCAGGCGCATGTTCAGGATCGCCTCAGCCTGAACATCGGTCAGCGAGAACTCGGCCATCATCACGGCCTTCGGCTCATCCTCATAACGGATGATCTCGATCACCCGGTCGAGGTTGAGGAAGGCGATGATATAGCCTTCCAACACCTCCAGCCGGTGGGCGATCTTCTCCAACCGGAATTTGGTGCGCCTGAGCAGCACCTCTCGGCGATGGCCGAGATAGGCGAGCAGCACTTCGCGCAGCGAGCAGACTCGCGGCGTGCGCCCGTCGATCAGCACGTTCATGTTCAACGAGGCGCGGTTTTCAAGATCGGTATGCTTAAAGAGCGTCTCCATCAGCATGTCCGGATCGACGGATCGGGAGCGCGGCTCCAGCACCAGACGCACATCCTCGGCCGACTCGTCGCGCACATCGCTCAGGATCGGGATCTTCTTGGCGTTGACCAGCTCGGCGATCTTCTCGACCAGCTTGGATTTCTGCACCTGATAAGGGATCTCGTCGACGACGATCTGATACTGGCCACGGCCCAGATCCTCGGTGTGCCAGACCGCGCGCAACCGGAATGAGCCGCGACCGGTGCGATAAGCCTCAATGATCGAGTCCTTCGGCTCCACGATCGTGCCGCCGGTGGGAAAATCGGGGCCGGGAACCAGCTCCACCAGCTTTTCCACCGACGCGTTCGGATGCTTGATCAGATGCAACAAGGCGGCGCAGAGATCGTCCACGTTATGCGGCGGGATGCTGGTCGCCATGCCCACCGCGATGCCCGACGAGCCGTTGGCGAGCAGGTTTGGAAAGGCTGCCGGCAGGACCACCGGCTCATCCTTGCGCCCGTCATAATTGGGCTGGAAATCGACCGCGTCCTCGTTCAGGCCCTCCAGCATGGCGGCGGCCACATCGGTCAGGCGGGCCTCGGTATAGCGGCTGGCGGCGGCGTTATCGCCGTCGACATTGCCGAAATTGCCCTGACCGTCCACCAGCGGATAGCGGACGGAGAAATCCTGCGCCAGACGCACCATGGCGTCATAGATCGCCTGATCGCCATGGGGGTGAAAATCGCCCATGGTGTCGCCGGAGATCTTGGCGCTTTTCAGGTATTTCGTATCCGGGCCGAGATTGAGGTTCCGCATCGCGAACAGGATGCGCCGGTGCACCGGCTTCAGGCCGTCGCGCGCGTCGGGCAACGCCCGGTGCATGATGGTCGAAAGGGCGTATTGCAGATAGCGTTCGCCAAGGGCGCGGCGCAGCGGCTCGCTGACGACCTCCCCGCCCGTGGGGCCATTCCCGCCGTTTCCGCCTCTGTCCGGCCCGTCTTCTGATGGGCTCATTTCATCGTCTTTGATCAGGTCACTCACGACTACAGCGATACGCTTCTATGCGCGGCGGGTCCAGATCGGTTCTAGGCCGGATCCGCGTTTTCCGGGGTCTCGACGTCTGGCGTCTCTACATTCCGGACCGCGCCGTCGCGGGATAGCAGTATCGCGATCGGACGGGTGGTCGGGAACTGAGAGAACACGATCATCATGATCACCGTGACCGGCACCGCCAAAAACATGCCGGTGACGCCCCAGACCGCGCCCCAGGCGAACAACGAAAGAATGACCACGAACTGGCTGAGATTTAACCGGTCGCCCATCAGCTTCGGCACCAGAACGTTGCCAGCCAGAAACTGCAGGATGGCGAGCGCGCCGACCAGCGTGAAGAACTCCCCAAGCGTCTGGAACTGCAGCAATCCGTAGAGCGCCGGGAAGAATACGCCCAGAAACGTGCCGATCGTGGGTATGAAATTGAGCGCGAAAGCCAGAAAGCCCCAGAACCCGGATCCGCCAAGGCCGAGCGCCGAGCAAATGATATAGGTCGCAACCCCGACCAGAGCGCTGACGAGGGTCATGATCAGGATATAGCGCCGCGTGTCGGAACTGATCCGGGCGAGGATCGCTTTCACCCTCTCCCGTCGTCTTTCGTCAGGCGCCAGCGCGCGCAGCTTGGCGTCGAAGAACTGCTGGTCGATCAGCAGAAATACCACATAGAGGAAGACCACCGAGACATTGCTGGCGACCGAGCCGGCGGCGGACAGGATCCGCGTCAGCAACCGATCCAGCTCCAGCCCGCCGATCAGGCTGCGCCAGTCGATCTCGTCCTCAAGACCGAATTTCTCCGAGATCTTGCCCATCAGCTCGGTCAGCCTGTCGTCGACGCTGGTGACGCTGGAGCCAAGCTCCGCGACATTAGCGACCATCATCTGGCCGATCTCCACAATGGCCGCGAAAATCACGATCACCGCCAGCGCCGTCGCCATCCGTCTGCTGAGAAACCGGCCGATCGCGGGCGCGCGGCGGATGCCGGTGGAAAGCGCGTTGATCAGGAACCAAACCAGCACCGCCAACGCGATCGGCGCCAACAACGAGGCGCCATAGACGAGGACGACCACCAGAAGCACCGCAAGCGCCGAGAAATAGAAGACGCCGGGAAGCGAGATCGCCGGCCGCACCGTCGGTTCTGTCATGCAGGTCCCCTTTGTCCTGCCGCCATTTCGCGCGGCGGGGTCAGATCTGTCAATGATGGGCGCCGCCGGACGGCTCGGCCTTTCCCGCCCCCGCAAGACGCGGTATCGAACAGATATGGAAAACAACCTCACCATCCGCCCGCCGGAGCCGAAGGATCGCGCCGACTGGGGAGTGCTCTACGCCGCCTATGCGGAATTCTACAAGGTCGACCAATCGGACGAGATGCGCGACCGGGTCTGGAGCTGGCTGATGGACCCGGCCCATGAGGTTGAGGGACGGATGGCGCTGCTGGAGGGCGCGCCGGTGGGCCTCGCCCATTTCCGGCATTTCACCCGCCCGTTGATGGCCGCGACCGGCGGGTTTCTGGATGATCTTTTCGTCACACCGGACGCGCGTGGGTCCGGCGCGGCCGAGGCGCTGATCCGCGCGGTTGAAGAGGAAGGCCGCGCGCGCGGCTGGGGATTAATCCGCTGGATCACCGCCGAAGACAACGCAAGGGCGCGGACGCTTTACGACCGGGTGGCGACGCATACGATCTGGGCGACCTATGATCTGAAGATCGAAGAGCGGGACAATTGACGATGAGCACGAATGGAAGCGGTGCGAACGCGCCAACCAACGGGGCTGGCCCCCGCTCGATCCTGATCACCGGCTGCTCGTCCGGCATCGGATACGACGCCGCGCATGCGCTGAAGGACAAGGGCTGGCGGGTGTTCGCGACCTGCCGGAAAGAAGACGATTGCGTCCGGCTGCGCGAGGAAGGCTTGGAGAGCTTCCGCCTCGACTATCAGGACGGCGAGTCGATCGCGGCGGCGGCGGATGAGACGCTGTCGCGCACGGGGGGAACGCTGGATGCGCTCTTTAACAATGGCGCTTACGCCCAGCCCGGCGCGACCGAGGACATCCCAACGGAGGCGCTGCGCGAGCTGTTTGAGGCGAATTTCTTTGGCTGGCATGACCTGACGCGCCGCGTTCTGCCCGTCATGCGCAAACAAGGCCACGGGCGCATCATTCAATGCTCGTCGATCCTCGGATTCATCACGCTGAAATATCGCGGCCCCTACAACGCGTCGAAATTCGCGCTGGAGGGGCTCAGCGACACGTTGCGGCTGGAGTTGCACGGATCCGGCATTCATGTCGTGCTGATCGAGCCCGGCCCGATCGCGACGAGGATCCGCGAGAACTCTCGCGCGCATTTCTATAAGTGGATCGATTGGGAGAACTCGGTCTGGAGGCCGCTCTATGAGAGCAAATTGATGCCGCGGATCGACGCGAAAGAGGCCGCGCCCGATCCGTTCCAGTTGCCCGCCTCCGCCGTCACAGCCAAGCTGATCCATGCGCTGGAGAGCCCGCGTCCCCGCCCGCGCTATTACGTCACCACGCCGACCTATATGATGGGCGTCCTGAAGCGGGGCCTGCCGACGCGCATGCTGGACAGGGTGTTGAACAAGGCGTCGGGATAGAGGGAGCAGCGGCGACATCGCCTGTCGGCCCGCTCCGTCAATAACCACTTTGGAGGGAAACTGAGTGATCAAGTTAATCATGTGCCTGCGCCGCCGTTCGGATCTGACCCGCGCCGAATTTCAGGACTATTGGCTGAACAAGCATGGTCCGTTCTTTCAGGCGAACGCCGCGACGATGCGAACGAAGAAATACGTGCAAAGCCACACCATCGATACGCCGATGAATGACGGGATGCGCGAGTCGCGTGGGATGGAGCCGGATTTTGACGGTGTGGCGGAGGTCTGGTTCGAGTCCGAAGCGGATCTAATGGAGGCGATGGGGTCGACTGAGATGCAGGAACTGAGCGCGGCCTTGCTGGAGGACGAAGGCAACTTCATCGACCATTCCCGATCCTCCGCCTTTCTGGTCAAAGAACACGAGTTCTGAGGGCCTGGCGCGGGGGCCAGGTGGTCAGCGCGCCGCCGCCTCCATTATCTCGATCATCTCGGCGTAGCCCCGCTCCTTCGCCATTTCGAGCGGGGTTTCGCCCCGTCGGTCGGTGATGCTCTGATCCGCGCCGGCGGCGACCAGCGCTCTGACCGTCTCCACATGATCCGGTCCGCCATCGCCGAGCACGACCGCTTCAATCAGCGCGGTCCAGCCCAGATTATTCACGTGATCAAGCGGGGCGCCGCCCGCGATCAGACGGCGAACCACCTCCTGATGCCCCAAATGCGCCGCCGCGATCAGCGCGGTGCCGTCATAGATGCTGGTGATCAGATCCGCCCGGTTGCCGAGTACGATGGCGAGGGAGACCATCTCCGGATCATTCGCCACTGCGGCGATGGTCAGGACATCGTAGAAGTCGTTCTCCAGAACATTCATGTCGGCCCCGGCTTCGGCCAAGGCCCGCATCGCGTCGTCATTCGAGGCGAAGGCGGCGATATGCACCGGGCGGCGCATGTAGAACGCGCTGGCGTTCACGTCCGCGCCCTCGGCGACGAGCCGCGCGATCTCGGCGACGTCATTGTCGTGAGCGGCCTTGTGCAGCCCTTCCAGCGCGGCGACTTCCCGCGGCGAGGGCGCGACCTGCGTCGCAGCGGGTAGCGCCGCGAACACCGATACAATCCAGAGTGCGAACGCGTAGTGGCGAGGTCGCATGACGTATCCCTTCCCGCGCTTCTCTCGGCGCAAATGAACGCGCCCAGTGTGCGCGCATCGCCGCGTTCCGCAAACAGAAAACGCCCCGCTTTTTCGGAGGGGCGGCTCAGCGTCGATAGGTTTTGAGGACAGGTGGCGAGAAACAAACTTCAACGCGACAGTGGAATATACCCTCTACTTGCCATTATCTTGCAAGCGTCCAACATCGTTCGAAAAATGAGCTTTATAAAGTTCGCGCATGTATGGCGTGACTTTCCAAGCGTCCTCTAGGTTGACGTCCCAACTGGACCAGTACCAAATCTGATACGCGTGTAGTTCAATATTTTCCACGAGATCGTTGCAAAACGACGTCCACCTCGGGTCTAGCTCCAAGTTTTCCTCTGTTTCCGCAAAGGCCTGCAAAATCATGTCCGCTAGCGTGAAGCGCACGTCCTCCATGTCACTCATTTCGGCATAGAGCGACAGATATCTGTTCAAGTCTTCAGCCTCTGCGACCTCGAACTCCCAGTCCTGCATGCCTGGTTCATTTCGCAGACCAAGCCGTGTGGCGATGAACTCGATGGCCGCCGTGGTGGGGTGACGGATGGGCGGTTCACTATACATCTGAGAAAGCTAGAGTTTTGAGACACTGAAATCAAAGAGCAGACTCAACCCGCGTCCGCCAATTGAGTCATTGTGAACAGGAAAACGCCCCGCTTTTAGGGCGGGGCGGCTCTGCATCGACAGGTTTCTTCGCACGTTTAGGCGGTCTGCGCCTCGGCGGCGCCATCGCGCCCTTTGCGATCCGACATGAACTGGTCGAATTCCGCCTTGTCCTTGGCGGCGCGCAGCTTGTCGAGGAACTCGACAAAGGCGAGGCGCTCGTCCTCTAGCCGTCGCAGCGTCGACTCGCGATACTCGTCAAAAGCGTTGTTGCCGGTCTCTCCGGCGTGGTGCGCGCGGCGGCGCCCCCAGCGGTGTTTTCCGCATCCCATGCGTCCACTCCATAGCATGTAAGCCAAGATGAAGAGGCCCAAAGGCCAGATCAGAATGAAGCTCAGCACCATCGACGCGATCCACGCGCCCATGCCGTATTCATCCAGTTTGGCTTCGATTGTCCGAAGCCATGCGCCAATTCGGTTCACAGCGGGTCTCCTCGGTTCATTACTCCCATCTTCTCCTCTATGTGAATGTTAATCACATTTACATAAATGGGAGAAGCGATGCGATCTGTCAATTCTCCGGATGCAGAAAAATTGAGATTCGCCACGAAATGCAGATAGGCGCCCGTTCGGCCCAATCAATCGGCGTCTCTATCGGTGATCAGTCGAGCGCGCCGAGGCCTTTCAGATAGATCGCCGCGCCGGCCTCCAACAGCTCTTCCGGCTCGAACGGCGCCGGGCGGCGGCCCTGATCGGAGCGCGCGAACAGCGCGGTGACGCCGTGGGCCAACGCCCACATATGATGCGCCATCATCAGGACGGGCGGGCGGCGACCCTCCGGAATGGTGTCGATGACCCCGGCGCAGGCGTCCTTGATGACCTGAAACGCCCGGTCGCTGGCGGCGCGCAATTCGGGGTCGTTCTCGCCGGAGACGCCCGCCTCGAACATCGCCTCGAAATAGGCCGGTTCGCGCCGCGCGAAATCCAGATACGCCCGGCCGACGGCCTCGAACGACGTCAGCGGCGACGGCGCGCCGCCGTTCCAGGCCCGCTCCAGCGCTTCGGCGAACAGTTGAAACCCGCGCTTCGCGGTTTCCGCCATCAGCTCGTTGCGGTCCTTGAAATGGCGGTAGGGCGCGGCGGGCGAGACCCCGGCCCGGCGCGCGGCCTCGGCGAAGGAGAACCCGTTCGGCCCCTTTTCGGAGATCAGGCTCAGCACCGCGTCGACCAACGCCTCGCGCAGGTTGCCGTGATGGTAACCCTTGCGTCCGCCCTGCTCGTCATCGGTTTTTTTCGCGCGCGCCATTCCGCCGGTTATAGAGAGCCTATGCGGTTGGCGCAGCCCAAAATGAAATACAGTCAGCGGCGTCTTTCTCGCCTCGGCGTCACTTAATCACCGCCTCGGCGACAGGGGTCTCCTTTTAGCCTCGGCTCGCAATCTCATCCGTGTAAATCTCGCCCTTGGCGATGAGCAGCTCCCTGCTCGCTTCCAACTCGTCAATTTCCGCTTGCGTTGACGCGCTCATGGACGCCGGCATGCCAGGAAGCGTATTCAAACTCTCTTGCATTTTGCTCGTGATCTGGCTGTTGATGCTCGCAATTTCCATATTGTTCGAAAGCAGCGCATCTTGCAGCTCTTCATCCGACATAGCGGACGCCTCGCTACGTGTCGCCGCCAACTCGGCTTCGTCCCCAGTCACTTCTCCACTGACCAGACTGCTGAAGTCACTGCTGAGTTCAGAGGCGTCTGTTGAGCTTGTGTCGACGCTGGCGCTTTGGCTGGCCTCCAAAGCCTCCGACACGGCCTTTCCAATCTAGCTCGATAGATTACCGAATGGGTTCGTGATCGAATTGCTCATCTTTTGGCCCCCTCTTTGCGGTTCGTCCTGGCATGTCCCAGCTAAAGTCCACGTTCGCCGCGCGGCCGCCATACACCAGAATCGAGTTCCGGCCACATGCGCCGGGACGATCGCATTGTCATTTAGGCGTCTATTTAACAGTGGTTGGAAACTCCAACAACCCGTGCACGAAAGGCGTTCCGTCCGATTCTCGTCCGTTTCCAGTTGGGGGCGGCGCGAAAGCCCGTGTCTGTTCGCCTCCGCATCGGGCCACCCGATTTGGCCAACCGATGCAATTTCCGCTGGCGCGCACGAGCCCGACGCACTAGGTCAAAGCCCATGTCCGGCATCCTGTTTTACGCGGCCATCGCCGCCTGCATCATCGTTCTTGTCGTGCTGCTGACCGGCGTCACGGTCTTCGCGCGCGGCGGAGAGACCAATCGCAAGTGGTCGAACAAGATCATGCGACTGCGCGTCGTGCTGCAGTTTATCGCCGTCATCTTGATCGTTTTGGTGGCCTATCTGGCCAATCAGGGAGGCTGAGGAGCCGTCGATGGTCGTACTCAACCGCATCTACACCCGCACCGGCGACGCCGGCGAGACCGCGCTGGGCGACGGATCCCGCGTGCCGAAAACCTCTTTGCGCGTCTCCGCCTATGGCACGGTGGATGAGACCAACGCCACGATCGGCCTCGCCCGGCTGCACGCCGATGGGGAAATGGGCGCGGCGCTGGGGCGCATTCAGAACGACCTCTTCGATCTGGGCGCCGATCTTTGCCGGCCACAGACCGAGGGCGAGGAAGCGTCGGAGTACCCGCCGCTTCGCATGGCGGCGGCGCAGGTCGATCGGCTGGAGGCCGAGATCGACAAGATGAACGACGCGCTGGAGCCTTTGCGCTCTTTTGTCCTGCCCGGCGGCTCGGCGCTTTCGTCGCACCTGCACCTGTCGCGCACCGTCTCGCGCCGGGCCGAGCGATTGGCGGTGGAACTGGCGGCGACGGAGCCGGTGAACCCGCAGGCGGTCAAGTATCTCAATCGCTTATCCGACTGGATGTTCGTCGCGTCCCGGATTGCGAATGACGATGGCCGCGCAGACGTGCTTTGGACACCTGGTGCAAACCGGTAACCCCGTGAAAAAATGTCGTCAAAATTTCATGAGCCGTTGTTTTCCTACTGAACTTTCCGCTCGGCAAAGGATAGATACGGTGCGTTACGATTCGGCGCAGGCGCGCCGAGAGGTTCCGAACGAGGGAGCGAATTTCACATGAAAGTGCTTGTTCCGGTTAAACGGGTGATCGACTACAACGTGAAGGTTCGGGTGAAGCCGGACGGGTCCGGCGTCGATTTGGCCAATGTCAAAATGTCGATGAACCCTTTCGATGAGATCGCCGTGGAAGAGGCGATCCGCCTGAAAGAGGCCGGAACGGCGACAGAGGTCATCGCGATCTCGATCGGCGTCGCGAAATGCCAGGAGACATTGCGCACCGCGCTCGCCATGGGGGCCGACCGGGCCATTCTGGTCGAGGCCGCAGATAACGCCGAGACCGATATCGAACCGCTGGCCGTCGCCAAGATTCTGGCGAAAGTGGTCGAAGAAGAGAGCCCGGATCTGGTGATCATGGGCAAACAGGCGATCGACAATGACATGAACGCGACCGGCCAGATGCTGGCCGCGCTGCTCGGATGGGCGCAGGCGACTTTCGCGTCTGAAATGAGCGTTGGCGATGACGGCGTGACCGTCACGCGAGAGGTCGATGGCGGATTGCAGACCATCAAGGTCGCGACGCCTGCGGTGGTGACTGTGGATCTGCGCCTCAATGAGCCGCGCTACGCCTCTCTGCCGAACATCATGAAGGCGAAGAAGAAGCCGATGGACACCAAATCGGCCGCCGATTACGGCGTCGATATCGCGCCCCGGCTGACGACGGTCAAGGTCTCTGAGCCTGCGGCGCGCGCCGCTGGCGTCAAAGTGGCCTCGGTCGAGGAACTGGTCTCGAAACTCAAAGACGAAGCGGGGGTGCTCTGATGGCCGTTCTTCTTCTGGCGAAACACGACAACGCCTCTCTCAACGACGCCACGTCCAAGACGGTGACCGCGGCGAAAGCCATGGGCGGCGACATCCACGTGCTGGTCGCAGGCGAGAACTGCTCCGCCGTGGCCGAGGCCGCCGCGACGCTCGACGGCGTCGCCAAGGTGATCCATGTGGAAGGCGCCGGCTATGGCCATCGCTTGGGCGAGCCGCTGGCCGACCTGATCATCTCCATGGCTGGCGATTATGAGCATATCGTCCTCCCCGCGACCACCAGCGGCAAGAATGTCGCCCCCCGTGTCGCGGCGCATTTGGACGTGATGCTGATCTCGGACATCATCGGCGTGAACGGCGCGGACGAGTTCGAACGCCCGATCTATGCGGGCAACGCGATCCAGACCGTGAAATCCGCCGACGCCAAGAAAGTCGTCACCGTGCGGGGCGCGAATTTCGACGCCACCGGCGAGCAGGCGGCCTGCGCCATTGAGACCGGCGCGGCGACCGACGATCCGGGCCTCTCCTCATGGATCGAGGACAAAGTGGCCGAGAGCGACCGGCCCGAGCTGACCTCGGCGAAGATCGTGATCTCAGGCGGGCGCGGCATGGGATCGGCGGAGAATTTCGCCATCATCGAGAAAGTCGCCGACAAGCTGGGCGCCGCGGTCGGCGCCAGCCGCGCGGCGGTCGACAGCGGCTTCGCGCCCAACGACTGGCAGGTCGGCCAGACCGGCAAGGTGGTCGCCCCGGATCTCTATATCGCGGTCGGCATCTCCGGCGCGATTCAGCACCTCGCGGGGATGAAGGACTCCAAAGTCATCGTTGCGATCAACAAGGACGAAGAAGCGCCGATCTTCCAGGTCGCCGATTATGGTCTGGTCGCGGATCTCTTCGACGCGGTGCCCGCGCTGGAGGCGGCCCTGGACTAGTCAGTCCGGCCTTTCTTGTTGTAATTTCAAAGCCTTAAGATAAAATCGCGCCCCGAAACATATTCGGGGCGCGATACTCGCTTGCCTAACCTCCGCAATTTCATATATCTATGCTGCACCGCACAATAAACCGGGAATCCGGCATGCTGTGACGGTGTCTGATTTCGCGCGACGGGTCCTGTCGCACGGTGTTTCTGTATCGGTTGGGAGTAAGGCAATGAGCATTGAAACTATCGGCGTGATCGGCGCCGGTCAGATGGGCAACGGCATCGCCCATGTCTTCGCGCTCGCCGGTTACGACGTCCGCCTGAACGATCGCGACGAAGAGCAGATCGATCGCGCGCTGGAGATCATCGACAAGAACATGTCCCGACAGGTCCAGAAGGGCCTGATCTCAGAGGCGGACAAGACCGACGCGATGGCGCTGATCTCGAAAGCGCCGGCGATGTCCGACGCCGCGAATGTCGACCTCTTCATCGAAGCCGCCGTTGAGGTTGAATCGACAAAGAAGCAGATCTTCGAGTCCGCCTTGCCGCATCTGAAGCCGAACACGATCCTGACGACCAACACCTCGTCGATCTCAATCACCCGGCTCGCGGCGATCACCGACCGGCCCGAGCGGTTCATGGGATTCCACTTCATGAACCCGGTCCCGGTGATGCAGTTGGTGGAGCTCATTCGCGGCATCGCCACGGATGAAGAGACGTTCGAGACTCTCAAGAAAGTGGTCGAACAGATCGGCAAGACCGCTGCGCATGCGGAGGATTTTCCGGCCTTCATCGTCAACCGCATCCTGCTGCCGATGATCAATGAGGCGATCTATACGCTCTATGAGGGCGTGGGCGGCGTCGAAGCGATCGACACGGCGATGAAACTGGGCGCCAACCACCCGATGGGCCCGCTGGAGCTGGCCGATTTCATCGGCTTGGACACATGCTTCGCAATCATGCAGGTGCTGAACGAAGGGCTGGGCGACACGAAGTACCGCCCCTGCCCGCTGCTGGCGAAATATGTCGAGGCCGGTTGGCTGGGTCGGAAATCCGGGCGCGGTTTCTACGATTATCGCTCCGGCGACCCGACCCCGACGCGCTGATTTCACGCGCCCGTCCTGGCTCTGCGGGGCGGCGGCCACTGCGCCTGTCGCTGCAGCGATGCGCCGTCAGCGGCGCAAACGGTCTTTGGCGAGGACGCGCTCTGGCGTCACTTCATCCCAAAGGACGATGCGCTGACACGCAGGACTTTTGGGCGTTAAACGACCGTTCGACATCTAGCTGCCGCTTTTCCAGATCCGGTCAATGCGCAGATAGACCGCGGCTTGGTGATAGACCATGCGCCGGCAGCCCTCGCGATATTTCTGAACCTTGAAATTGCAATGCTCGGCGATATCGCCATTGATCGACGCAGTCACCTGATCGGCGATCGGACGGCTGATCCGGGACAGCTCATAATCGACGGTCCTGCGCCAGAATTCCGATTCCTGCGGCAGGCATTCGGACATGCGCGACGAATACTTGTTCTGACAAATGGCGAGATACGGGTCGAAACAATCCGCGGCCGCGGTCTTATTTCCGCGCGATTTACGCACGCATGCGTCGACCGGCGCGAGGTCGGGAGACGGCAAAACGAAAGAGCCGCCCGCTGCTGGTTGAGTTGTAGAAGAAAAATACGCCAGGCCAATTACGGCAAAACTAAGGCCTAACACCACCGTTACTTTGTTCACTTACGCCCTCACTGGTCATTTCTATGACGCTACGCAACAAATTCACTGCTTCTATTGAATCCCATTCTGCTCCGCCGGTCAAGCGTGCGATCTCCCGCCCCTTTCGATCGAGGATCAGAACGACCGGATAGCCGATCACCAGCGAACTGCGGGCGAGCTTGGCGCGGGGATCGTGATAAAGCGTTAACGCGCGGACATCGATCTCATCGAAGAATCTCTGCGCCTGTTCCGCGGTGCGATCGCTGCTGATCGCCGCGACGGTGAAATCATCACCGCCCAACTCGGCCTGCAGGTTGTCCAGGGTTGGCATTTCATGGCGGCAGGGCGCGCACCAGGTCGCCCAAAAGTTAACGACGGTCACCTTGCCCTCGAACGCGCTGTAGTCCATCGGCGCGCCTGAGGCGTCGGTGAAACCTACTTTGGGACGCGGTTTCGCCTCATCATGGATCACCAGCATTGCGATCTGACCTTCGCGAGCGGCCTTCAACGCCTCCAAATCCGCTTCGCTCAGCCCTTCGGCGTTTGCGCCGGGCGCAGTCGCGCCGTATAGCAATGCGGCCAACAGAAGGGGCGCCGCCGGGCGCATGCGGGTCGAGATGAACGACGAGACGGACAACAAGGGCGCTAACGCCATGTGGGGCGGCCGCTTTGCGGTCGGGCCCGATGCGGTGATGGAGGCGATCAACGCTTCGATCAACTTCGACAAACGTTTGGCGATGCAAGACATCCGGGGCTCCCGCGCTCATGCAAAAATGCTGGCTGATCAGGGTATAATCTCTGAATCAGACGCCGACGAGATCGACAAGGGTCTTCTCACGGTGTTGTCAGAGATCGAGACCGGATCGTTTCAGTTTTCCGCCGCGCTGGAGGATATCCACATGAATGTGGAGGCCCGGCTGCGCGAGTTGATCGGCGACGCGGCGGGGCGTTTGCACACCGCGCGGTCGCGGAACGATCAGGTGGCGACCGATTTCAAGCTCTGGGTGCGGGACCGGATCGACGACGCCGAGGCCGCGCTGACGGCGCTGATCGGCGCGCTTCTGGATCAGGCCGAGGGCGGGGCGGATCTGGTGATGCCCGGCTTCACCCATCTACAGACGGCGCAGCCGGTGACATGGGGCCATCACATGATGGCCTATGTGGAGATGTTCGGGCGGGACCGGGCGCGGTTCCGGGACGCGCGGGCGCGGATGAATGAAAGCCCGCTCGGCGCGGCGGCGCTGGCCGGCACCTCCTTTCCGATCGACCGGGCGGCGACGGCGGCGGCGCTTGGGTTCGACCGGCCGGCGGCGAATTCGCTGGACGCGGTCAGCGACCGGGATTTCGCGTTGGAGTTCCTCTCCGCCGCCACCATCACCGCCGGGCACATGTCGCGGCTGGCCGAGGAGCTGGTGATCTGGTCTTCGGCGCAGTTCCGCTTTGTGACGATCTCCGACCGGTTTTCCACTGGTTCGTCGATCATGCCGCAAAAGCGCAACCCGGACGCGGCCGAATTGATCCGTGCGAAAGTCGCGCGGATCTTCGGCGCGCAAACGACGCTGACCATGGTGATGAAGGGCCTGCCGCTGGCCTATTCGAAGGACATGCAGGAAGACAAGGAGCCGGTCTTCGACGCGGCGGACAATCTGGCGATCGCGCTGGCCGCGATGACCGGCATGATCTCGGATCTGACGCCGAACGCGGAAGCGCTGCGCGGCGCGGCGGGGGCCGGGTTCTCCACGGCGACCGATCTCGCCGACTGGCTGGTGCGGGAGGCGAACATCCCGTTCCGCGACGCCCATCACATCACCGGAACGCTGGTGAAGATGGCGGAGGACCGCGGCTGCGATCTGCCCGATCTGAGCATGGAGGACATGCAGGGCGTCGATTCCCGGATCGTCGCCTCGGTCTATGACGTTCTGGGTGTGGACAATTCGGTCGCCAGCAGAACCTCTTACGGCGGCACGGCGCCCGCGCAGGTGCGCGCCCAGATCACCCGCTGGCGAAAGGCGCTGACATGACCAAGACGCTCGCCCTCTCCACGATCCTGATCGCCGCGCTGGCGCTAACCGCCTGCGGGCGGCGGGCGGAGCTAAAGGATCTGAAACCCGTCGCCAGCCCCTCCTCAGAGGCGCCGGATGCAGTGTCCGAGGCCGGCGCCCCGCCGCCGAGAAGCACCGTGTCGGCGGGCGTCGGGGAATCCCTGGTCGACGTGACAGTGGAGGAAGAGGCGCTGACGTCTGGCTCGACGACGACGCCCGCGGACCCCGCGAGTGAGGCGCCTGCGGACCCCGCGATCGAAGCGCCTGCGAACCCCGCCCAGTAACCGGGACTTCTGAATTGGATCATTTTCTCTACCGGCATGGCGTTCTACACGCTGAGGGCGTGGCGATCCCCGAGATCGCGGCGGAAGTGGGCACGCCGTTCTACGTCTATTCGACCGCGACGCTCGCGCGGCATGTGCGGGTGTTCGACGAGGCGCTGGAGGGGCTCGACCACCTGATCTGCTTCGCGATGAAGTCGAACTCCAATCTCGGCGTGTTGGCCACTCTCGCGCGCTTGGGCGTCGGCATGGACGTGGTCAGCGGCGGCGAGCTGCGCCGGGCGCTGGCGGTCGGCGCGCCCGCCGGGAAGATCGTGTTCTCCGGCGTCGGCAAGACGCGGGAGGAGATGGCGCTCGCCCTGCAATCCGGCATCCGTCAGTTCAATGTGGAAAGCGAGCCGGAGTTGGAGGCGCTCAGCGAAATCGCCAAAGCGATGGGCGCGACCGCGCCGATCGCCATTCGGGTGAACCCGGATGTGGACGCCAAGACCCACGCCAAGATCGCCACTGGGAAGTCTGAGAATAAATTCGGCATCCCGATCTCCCGCGCGCGGGAGGTCTACGCCCGCGCCGCCGCCCTGCCCGGCATCGAAGTGGTGGGAATCGACGTGCATATCGGCTCGCAACTGACGGATCTGGCGCCGTTCGAAGCGGCGTTCACGCTGGTCGCGGATCTGACCCGGGCGTTGCGCGAGGAGGGGCATGACATAAGGCGGCTCGATCTGGGCGGCGGCCTCGGCATCCCCTATGAGCGGTCCAACGAAGCGCCGCCCCTGCCCTATGAATACGGCGCGGTGGTCAAACGCACGGTCGGCGATCTGGGTTGCGAGATCGAGATTGAGCCGGGACGGCTGATTTCGGGCAACGCCGGGCTGATGATCAGCCGGGCGATCTTCGTCAAGCATGGCGAAGGGCGGGACTTCCTTATCCTCGACGCGGCCATGAACGATCTGGCGCGGCCGACCATGTACGAGGCCTGGCATGACATCGAGCCGGTGATCGAAGCTGCGCCCGGCGCCCCGCGCGCGCCGATCGACGTGGTGGGCCCGGTTTGCGAGACCGGCGACACGTTTGCGCGCGCCCGCGATCTGCCTGCGATCGCCGCCGGAGACCTGGTCGCGTTCCGCTCCGCCGGGGCGTATGGCGCGGTGATGGCGTCGGAATACAACTCTCGCCCGCTGATCCCCGAAGTACTTGTGAACGGCGATCGCTTTGAAGTGGTTCGACCGCGACCCACATATGAGGATATGCTGGCGCGGGATCGAATCCCCGACTGGATCGATCCGCCAGACGACGCGGAGGACGCCGCCGAGTAACTCGCGGCCCGCGGCGTTCGACAAGCGCGAAGACGCGGGAGACTCGATGAGCGATCCTCGAACAACCCAACGGCCCGATCCGGACAGCGCCGAGCAGGTGGCGGAGCTGATCGGCCGCCGCGTCGGATGGTCTCGCACTGCGGTCTGGATGGAGCGGATCGCGCGGTCCTTCTGGCCGCTCTACGCGCTGATTTCGGCCGGTCTCGCCCTCGCCTTGCTCGCGCCCGTCGACGCGCTGCCGTTCTGGATCCATATCGGCGCGCTGGCCGCGTTCGCTGTGGCGGTCCTGATCGTGACGCTCCGATGCTCCGCCCGGTTGATCCCGCCGACGGACGCGGACGCTTGGGCGAAGCTGGACGCAGGCGCGCCGGAACGGCCCGCATCGGCGCTGTTCGACACGCTGGAGGCGGGCGATGGCGACCCGCAAACCCGCGCGATCTGGGCGGCGCATCGCGCCCAGATGGCCGCGCAGGCGCGGGATCTGAAGCCCGAACCGCCGGACCTGCGCCTTTCCTCGTATGACCGCTGGGCGCTGCGCTACGCCGCGCCGCTGACCCTTCTGGGCGCGCTGTTCCTGACCGCGGGCGACGGCACCGCCCGGCTTGACGCGGCCCTCTCGCCCGCCCGCGACGTCGAGGCGGCGACCGGACCGGTTCTCTCCATTGAGGCCTGGGCGACGCCGCCGATCTATACCGGCGCGCCGCCGATCTACCTGACCGAACGTAGCGGCGAGGCCGCGCCGATCGCCCTGCCCGCCGGATCGCAGATCGCCATTCAGGTCTTCGACGCCGAGGCCGAACCGGTGTTGACGGAAACCGTCTCTGAGATGTTCGCGCTGGCCGAAGCGACGGTGCCGACCACATTCGCCAATGAAGACGGCCGGGGCGCCGCCGCAAAGATCGACCTGCAACGCGACGGCGTGGTGGAGGTGCTGCTGGGCGAGCGTTCCGTCGCCTCGTGGCGGTTCCAGGCGATACCGGATACGCCGCCCACGATTTCCTTCACCGCAGAGCCGGAGGCGGACGCGGCGAGCCTGCTGCAAATCTCATTCGCGGCGGCGGATGATTACGGCGTGGCGGTCGCCGATGCGCGGATAGAGCCGGACCCGGACCTTCTGGCGCACGCGCCCCCGGCCGAGCCGTTCGTCACAGAGCCCATTTTGGTGGAGTTGCCGCTGCCCCTGACCGGACAGGTAAAAGAGGCGGGCGAGACGGTGGCCGAGGACCTGACCCGCCATCTCTGGGCCGGGCTGCCGGTCACCGCGGTTCTGACCGCCGAGGATGAGATTGGTCAGACGGGAACGTCCGAGACGGCGCAGTTTCGTCTGCCGCAGCGCCGGTTCTTTGAGCCGATGGCTCGCGCGCTGATCGAGCAGCGCCGCTCGCTTGGCTGGGATCTGGCGCGCGCCGAATATGTTCACGCCGCTTTGCTGGCGGTGACCTACGATCCGGAAGCGGTGTTCGACGATGAGACAGCTTACCTCGCCACCCGCACGGCGATCCGGCGGCTGGGCTACGCCATCAAGGACGAACGCGTGCCGGCGGAGGCCGAAAGCATTCTGGAGCTTCTCTGGGACGCTGCGGTCCGGATCGAGGAAGGCGACCTTTCCAACGCGGCGGAACGTCTGCGCGCCGCCCAACAACGGCTGCGCGACGCCCTGCGCGACGGTGCCTCGGAGGACGAGATCGCGCAACTGATGCAGGAACTGCGCGAGGCGATGGCGGACTTCCTAAACCAGATGGCGCGTCAAGCCTTGCAGAACCCGGAATCTCTGGCCGAACTGCCGGAGGGCGCCGACACGATGGATCAGCAGTCGCTGGAGGACATGCTGAACCAGTTGGAGGACGCCGCGCGGAGCGGCATGCGCGCGCGGGCCGAGCAACTGCTGTCGCAATTGCAGCAGATGCTGGAAAACCTGCAGATGGCGCAGCGGGGCCAGGGGCAGCAGCAACAGGGTCAGGGCCAGCAGGCGCTGCGCGAGTTACAGGATCTGATCGGCCGCCAACAGGGATTGGCGGACGAATCTTTCGAGCGGTCACAACAGCAGCGCAATCAAGGCCAGCCCGGCGACCAACAGGGCGGACAACCGCAATCCGGCCAGAACGGCCAACCCGGTCAGGGTCAGCAGGGCCAGCAGGGTCAGAATCCAGCACAAGGTCAGGGTCAGGGTCAGGGTCAGGGTCAGGGTCAGGGTCAGCAGAACCAACTCGGTCAGGGCCAGAATGGACAGGGTCAAAACGGCCGGGGCGGGCGCAGCCCGGACGCGCTGGCGCGCGACCAGCAGGAACTGCAGCGGCTGCTGGATGATCTGCGTCAGGGCTTGCCGCCGGGGCTGTCGGATGGCGCAGGCGACGCGTTGGACCGCGCCGGCCGGGAAATGGGCGACGCCACGGACGATTTGCGCGCGGATCAGCCGGGCGCCGCCGTCGATGACCAGGTCGATGCGCTGGAGGCGATGCGCGAGGGCGCGGAGGAGCTGGGCGAGGCCCTGCGGGAGATGGCGCGCCAGCAAGGCGGCGAGCCGGGCCGCGATGGGTTCGACGGACGCGCCGTCGACGCGCAGGATCTCGACCCGTTGGGACGCCCGCAGGCGAATATCGGGCCGCTCTACGGGGATTCGGTCGATGTGCCGGATGACGGTGAAGCCAGCAGGTCCCGCGAATTGCTGGAAGAGCTGCGCCGCCGCGCGGGCGAACGTGAGCGGCCCCGCGACGAGCTGGACTATATCGACCGGCTTATGGACCAGTTCTGACGCCGCGACGTCTGGGACGGCTTCGTTTCGTCGTCTGGAGGCTTATTGCCCCGACGCGGACGCCCCGGGGGGCGGGGCGGATGGCGGTTCATCCGCATCCGGCAGGCCGTTCGCCAGATAATCCACCTCGGCGGCGACATATTCATAGGCCCCGCGCACGCCGTTCTGCGCCGATTGAATAACCGAGACATAGGCCTCGACCACCGGCGAGACCGCAGGCGCCACGGCGACGATCTGCGTGCGGAACAGATAGGGCGCGAACACCAGCAGCACCAGCGAGAATCCAACCGCGAAGCCTCCGGCGCTGCGCAGCAGGCCGGGACGCGCCTCTGCATCCTCGTCAGCCGCCTCCGGCGCGGGCGCAGGCCTCGCCTTGACCACAAGCGCCTGTTTCTCTTGCGCTTTCGGCGCGCTGGGAAGCTCGATCTCCTTCGGAGGTGTGGCTCCCTGCGGGGGCTCGCTTTCCTTCGGCGTCTCGCTTCCCTTCGAAGGATCAATTTCCTTGGGGGCCTTGATCGGCTTGAGCTTGAATTTCTGTTTGCCCGCGGGCGCGGGGTCTTCCGAGGCCTCATCGACGGGCGCCGTGGAACCCTCATCGGCCGGGGCGTCCTGACCACCTGCGGTAAGATCTGGCCCCGCCTCCGGCGCGGGTTCATCCGCGAGATCCGGCTCGCGCATCTCCGACGGCGCCTCGGCCTGGGTCTTGTCGGCCGCTGCATCCTCCGCGACGACGGCCGCCGCATCCTCACTGGTCGCAGCGTTTGCGGCGTCGGCGTCCCTTGCAGTGACCGTCGACCCGGTCTCGGCGACGGGATCCTCGACGCGTTCTTCGACCACATCCGGGGTCGGCTCAGCGGCAGGCGACGGCTCTGGATCCTGCTCCAGCACGACCGGCGGCGGCATGATCCGCGCGCCGGGTTCGTCCTTGACCGTCGCGCCGTCGCCCGAAACGCGCCAGCCGGTGTCGCAGGCGGCGCATCGCACCCTCCGACCCGATGCGGGAACGGCGGAATCATCCACCTCGTAAATCGCGGCGCAGTTCGGGCAGTTGAGACGCATGACCCTCGGACTCTCAGAGCGGCGCAAGATGCGACGCACCCCTCGTCTATATCGGGCGTCGCGCGCCACGCCAAGCGCCGATGACGCGCGCCCTGCGTCTTGAGCCTTACCGCGCGCTCTGCAATGGTCAGGAGAGGAAAAAACGCGAAGAAATGCGGGAAATCAGCGCCTGTGATTGAGCTTGAGCGCGCGACATATCGCTATGGCGGCGCCGATGTTCTGAATGGCGTCGATTTGGCCATGCAGCCGGGCGCGATGGCCTTTCTGACCGGTCCGTCCGGCGCCGGTAAATCCACCCTTTTAAAGCTGCTATACCTCTCGCTGACGCCGACCAGCGGAACCGTGCGCCTGTTCGGACGCGACAGCGCCACGCTGGAGCGCCGCGAGATCGCGCATCTCAGACGCCGAATCGGCGTGGTGTTTCAGGATTTTCGCCTGCTCGATCATCTGAGCGTGGTGGAGAATATCGCCCTGCCCCTGCGGGTCGCCGGCGCGCGGCCCTCCGACTACGCCTCGGACGTCGCCGAACTTGCCGCCTGGGTCGGGCTCGGCGATCGGATGAAGGCCCGGCCGCCTGAGCTTTCCGGCGGAGAGCAGCAGCGCATCGCCATCGCCCGGGCCGTCGTGGCCTCGCCCGAGATCATCCTTGCGGATGAGCCGACGGGAAATGTGGACCCGGAGATGGCCGCACGGCTGATGGGGTTGCTGATCGAGCTGAATCGTCTGGGAAAGACCGTGCTTGTCGCCACCCACGACCATGCGCTCGCCCGCCGGCTTGAGGCGCCGGTGCTGGAGTTGAAGGACGGGCGGTTGACGCAAGCGGCGGAGCGGGCGGCGTGAACGCGCCAGCCGCCTCTCTTCGTCAAGGCCCCCTGATCCCGCGCGGGGGCGCGCCGGCGCGGCTGGTCTTCGCCACCTCCGCGGCGATGACGTTCCTGGCCGTCTGCGCGCTTGCGGCGGCCCTGACGGCGGAAAAGCTGGCCATCCTCTGGACCGACCAGTTGGCGCGGGTCGCCACGATCACCGCCGAGATTGAGGCCGGACCAGAGACGGCGGCTCAGACATCGGCGCTCTTGGACGCGCTGGAGGCGCTGCCCGGCGTCGCAGGCGCCCATGCGCTGGACGAGGCTGAGATTCAGGCGCTGCTATCGCCCTGGCTGGGACCAGACGCGCCACTCGCCGATCTGCCGGTGCCGTTGATGATCGATCTGGAGACCGACGGCGCCGGGCCTGACCGCGCCGCGGTGGAGGCGGTGCTGGCGGAGCTCTCGCCCGGTGCGGTCTATGACGATCACGGGCGCTGGCGCGATGCGCTCGCCGGGGCGGCGAGAACGCTGCGGGCGCTCGCCTTCGGCGCGCTCTTGATCGCGGCGGGCGCGGCGGCGGCGGCGGTGGCGCTGGCAACAAACGCGGGTTTGGCCGCCAACACGACGATCATCGACGCGTTGTTGCTGATGGGCGCCGAGGACCGGTTTATCGCCCGGGTGTTCGAACGGCGCTTCGCCCGCCGGGCGTTGACAGGCGCCCTTCTTGGGCTAGCGCTGGGGGCGCTCGGCCTGTGGGCGCTGGGCGATGCGTTCAAAGGTGCCGCGACGCCGGGCGGTCTGGACCTTTCGCCCACGCCGGGCGATTGGGTTACGTTGTCGCTCACTCCGCTGGCCTCGGCTGCGGTGGCGTGGGGGACGACCCGCATTTCGGTGATCGCCGCACTCAGACGGAGACGATGAATCGCATGCTACTGATCCGCTCGGTTCTCTTCAGTTTTTCGATCTACACGTGGATGTTTGTGATCGGAATCGTCTGTCTTCCGGCGGCGATCGTCTCTCGCGACGCCGCGTACTGGGTGATGAAGACCTACGCGAGAAACGTGATGTGGCTGGCAAAAGTACTTTGCGGCATACGGACGGAAATCCGCGGCACGCCGCCGACGGGCGAGGTTCTGATCGTCGCCAAGCACCAGTCGTATCTCGACATCCTGATGATTGCGAACGCAGTGCCACGATTTAAGTTCATCATGAAGAAGGAATTGATCTGGGCGCCGGTCATTGGGTTCTACGCGCTGCGCATCGGCGCGACGCCGGTGGATCGCGGCAAACGGTCAGAAGCCATGAAGAGCATGGTCGAAAAGATGGAGCGCGACGCCGATGACCGGGGACAGGTGGTGATCTATCCTCAAGGGACCCGCGTCGCGCCAGGGGTCAAGGCCCCGTACAAGATCGGCGCGGGCGTGCTCTACAGCCGGTTCAACCTGCCCTGCACGCTGGTGGCCACGAATGTCGGACTGTTCTGGGGCCGGCGGAAAACCATCAAACGGCCGGGACTGGCGGTGGTCGAGTTTCTGGAGACGATCCCGGCCGGTATGCGACGCGCGGAGTTCATGCGGACGATCGAAGATCGGATCGAGACCGAATCCGACCGGTTGGAGGCTGAGGCGCGGGGGCGTGAATGAAAAAGTCGATCGCCTATTACGCCAAACTTGAATGGACGCTTGGCCGGGCGCTCGACCGCGCCGAGGCGAACGCCGACGCCAAGGTCTCCGGCCTCGGGGACGCGAGGCGGATGCTTGCACATGGGGAATATGGACGCTGCGCGACCGAGCTCCGCGACGTCTACGCTCGCGAGAAGATCGACATGCCGGGCGACGTCAAATGCGAGCTGATCGAGGCGTTCTGGCTGATGGGCATGCCGTTCTCCAACAAGACCTGACGGCGCGGCGCATACGGGCCGGCTCATTTGACGCGGCCCCGATTTGTTGGCCACTCTCTGACATGGCTTGGGAAACCATCATTCGCGATTTGGCCCGACGTTGGTTCAGCCGGAAGGAAGCGCGCGCCAATCCACGCGCCACTGACGCGTCGGACCTGCGCCGCGCGGAGCGGGCGTTCGACGCGAAAGTGAGCGCGATGGCCGATGCGCTGGCCGCTTCAGAGGGACAAAACACCGCCACTCTCGTCGACAGCCACTTGCGGAACATGCAGCCCGCCGGGCAAGCGCTTCAGAGCTGCATGGAGGGTGATCCCGCAGACGTCGAAGGTCGCCTCTCAGCCCAGCTACGCGCGGCGTTGGCGGATATCGCCGCCCGCGACCCAGTCACAATTCAAAGGATTCGAGATGGTTTCGACCGCGCGGCGCTGGTCGCTGTGATCCGGGCGGCCGGCGAGAAGAAATTCGTCAGCGAATTACCGCATCACGACTGGGGCGATCCGCGACAGGTCTTTGTCGAGCAAATGGCGGCCGCTGTCGCCGACGCGATCGAGGATGCGGGGTCGTCGAATACGCCACATGGCCCGTAGGGCCTCCGGCGCCTCACCCCAGCTTCTTGTCGCCCATGGAGAGGTATTTCTCCCGCCGCGCCGCGCGCAGTTTCTTGGGGTCCATGCCGTCGAGCTCGCCCAGCATCTCGTTGATCGCATCGCCCGCCAGCGCGATGGCGGCCTTGGGGTCGCGATGCGCCCCGCCAAGAGGCTCCGGGATCACCCGGTCGATCACGCCGAGCTGCAGCAGGTTCTCCGCCGTCAGGCCAAGCGCCTCGGCGGCTTCGCGCATTTTATCGGGCGACTTCCAGAGAATCGACGCGCAGCCCTCGGGCGAGATCACCGAATAGACAGAATGCTCCAGCATCGCCACGCGATCGCCGGTCGCAAAGGCCACCGCGCCGCCTGAACCGCCCTCGCCGATGACGACGGAGACGAGCGGCGCGCCAATCTGCAGGCATTTCTCGGTCGAGCGGGCGATCGCCTCGGACTGGCCGCGCTCCTCCGCGCCCTTGCCGGGATAGGCGCCCGGCGTGTCGATCAGGGTGATGACCGGTAGTCCGAACCGGTCGGCGATCCCCATCAAACGGATCGCCTTGCGGTAGCCTTCGGGCCGGGCCATGCCGAAATTGCGCTCCAGCCGGGACTTGGTGTCAGAGCCCTTTTCATGACCCAGCACCACCACCGGCCGACCCCGGAACCGGGCGAGCCCGCCCAGCACCGCCGGGTCCTCGGCGAAGTTGCGGTCGCCGGCGAGCGGCATGTACTCGTCGAAAAGATGCTCGATATAATCGACCGCATGTGGGCGCTCAGGATGCCGGGCGACCTGACATTTCCGCCACGGCGTCAGACTGGTATAGAGGTCCGCCAGCATGGATTCGGCTTTATGATCCAAGGCGGCGGCCTCGGATTCGACGTCCATGCCCTCGCGCTGTTGGGCCATGGCGCGCAGCTCCTGCGCCTTGCCCTCAAGCTCCGCAAGGTCCTTCTCAAAATCGAGATATGTGGTCATTGGCGTCCCCAGAGACGTGCCCAGAACATCATAGGGGTGCTAGGCGAATTTCCGCCCTGATGCAATGTCGGCGATGCGAGGGCGACCGCGTGGGCCGCCCCGAATCTCAGGCGCGCGCGCCCGCGATCAGGTCGGTCTGCGCGACGATCACCTTGGCCTGGCGGACGGAGGCGAGATCGACCAGACGGCCCTTATAGACAGCGGCCCCCTGACCGGTGCGCTCGGCCTCCTCCATCGCGGCGAGGATCTCCCGCGCCTCGGTCACCTGCGCCTCGGACGGCGTGAAGACCTCATTGGCCAGCGCGACCTGTTTCGGATGGATCGCCCATTTGCCGACAAAGCCCAGCGTCGCGGCGCGGCGCGCCTGCGCGACATAGCCTTCGTCGTCCGAGAAATCGCCGAACGGCCCATCGACCGGCAGCAGACCATGGGTGCGGCAGGCGGCGACGATGGCGACCATCGGGTGATGCCACGGGTCGCCCCAATGCACGGGACGCTCGGCGCCGTCCTCGGTCTTGTCGCCCAGCATGTAGTAGTTCGCCTGGGTGCCGCCGATGCCGGTGGTCTGCATCCCCATCGAGGCCGCATAGTCGGCCGCGCCGATGCTCATCGCCGCCATGCGGGGCGAGGAGGACGCGATCTCCTCGACATGGGCGAGGCCTGCGGCGGTCTCGATGATGACCTCGAACGCGACCTTCTTGGCACGGCCCTTGGCGGCCTCGATGGCCGAGACCAGCGCGTCGACCGCATAAATGTCGCTCGCATTGCCCACTTTCGGGATCATGAAACGGTCGATCCGCTCGCCCGCCTGCTCCATCACGTCGACGATGTCGCGATACCAGAACGGCGTGTCGAGCCCGTTTATGCGGACCGTCAGCGTCTTCGCGCCCCAATCGACGTCGCTGATGCCCTGAATGACGTTCTGGCGCGCCTCGGCCTTGTCGTTTGGCGCCACCGAGTCCTCAAGATCCAGATTGATCACATCCGCCGCGCTGGCCGCCGCTTTCGGAAAGACGGCGGGGCGGGAGCCCGGCGCGAACAGCATGCAGCGGTTGGGCATGTCGGGCGAGGCCGGCTGGACGTTGAAGCTCATCGGGGTGTTCTCCTGTCGCGTCGCGGACGTTCGTCGCGTGGTCGCGGTAATCTTGTTGCGCAAATTTGACCGGGGCGGACATTATGCGTCGCACCGCCATCTCGCAAGTGCGAAAACGCTGGGATCTGCGCGGCCCGGCCGGAGGCGATCTGGCGCAGTCAACGGACGCCCAATCGGGATCGCCGAGAACACAAACGCCTCAACCGACCGTAGCGCCATCGCCGACGACCACTCGTTATGGCCAGCCCCATTGAGCTTGTGCAAACGAGCTTAAATCTCAATGCGCCGGACGATCTTCCCAGACAAGCGCCGAGTTTGGACGATAGACCGGCGATCCAGCCGCTGCGGGGCTTTGATGTTGGACGACATCTTCGCTATTTTAGGATTATGCCAGCCTAGATCAGCGAGCCACCGGAGGCGCACACATGTCCGATCTGAAAGTCACGACCACCACAACGCAGACCGCCACAGAACAGGAGACGCAGCTGACCTCCGTCGATGATGTGACTGCGGATCAATTTACGAATCAACTCGGTGGCGTTGATCAGTCCACCGAAAACCTGCAGGACTACTACGAAGGAATGGACGCAGCGAAAGCACAGCTGAAAACCCTGAACTCTGAGATCGATAATTTACAAACCCAATTGGACGACCCGGATCTGCCGCAGCTCATGAAGTCGCAACTGAAAACGATGCTGAACGTATTAACTCAACAACGTGACGCCATCTACGACCAGTACCCGCAGCTCGATGTGATAGATAAAATCAGGCAAAACTAACGCGAGACCGCTTGGGACTTAGCTGCGCTAGGCGGTCCAATACAAGCGATGTTTTTGACGGCGTTTCGTGGAGGTTGGCGTCAGGACGTCCGCTTCCACTCGACGCCATCGCCTCTCCAATTCAAGCGCCGAATTCGGACGATAGACCGGCGGTCCAGCCGCCGCGGGGCTTTGATGTTGGGCGGAGTCTCGGCTATTTTTTGATTAAGCCAGTGTAGAGGAGCGGACCACCGGAGGCGCGCACATGTCCGATCTGAAAGTCACGACCACCACAACGCAGACCGCCACAGAACCGCTGGAGCAGACCGCTTCCGTAGATCCGGGGGCTGAGGGCCAGTTCCAGGAGCAGGTCAGAGGGTTCGGTGAGGCCACGCAGGCCGAGGGAAATCTGAACGAAAAGAACGAGGCCAAAGAGCAGCTGAAAGACCTGAACGATGAGATCGACGCGTTAGACGCCCAATTGAAGGACCCGAATCTGCCGCCGTCGATGAAGTCTCAATTGAGAACGGTGCAGAATATTTTAACTCAAAAGCGTGACGCCATCTACGAGGAGTACCCGGATCTCAAAGTGATAGATAGTATCAGCCCCAATTAACGCGAGACTTTGAGAGTCCGCGCTGCGTGGCGAAAACCAAGCCGAGTGAAATCACTAACCGCGTTGTGGCGGTTGGCGTCAGGACGTCCGCTTCCGCGTGAGGCCGTTGTTTTTTCCAATCAAGCGCCGAATTCGGATGATGGACCGGCGGTCCAGCCTCCACACGGTTTTGATGTTGGGCGTCATCTTCGCTATTTTATAGTCACGCAAGCGCAGACGAGCGAGCCACCGGAGGTTGAAGATGGCCGATCTGAAAGTCACGACCACCACCACGCAGACCGCCACAGGAACGCAGGAGCAGACCGCTTCCGTAGATCCCGCGGTTGGGGATCAGTTCCAGGAACAGATTGACGCCGCGCGGGCCGCGGTAGATCAGAAGAACGAGGACGAGGCCAAAGAGCAGCTGAAAGAACTGAACGATGAGATCGACGGGGTTAAAGCCCAGTTGAAGGAGCCGAATCTGCCGCCGCAGCTGAAGTCTCAATTGAGAACGGTGTTGAATACATTAACTGAAAAGCGTCAAGCCATCTACGATGAGTACCCGGATCTCGACCCTGCTAATGCGTGGTCGACGATAAAGGTCCCACAATAGCGCGAAACTGCCTTGGACTTCGCCGCGCCGCGCAATCGCGCGCTGTTCAGATTGGATGCGCTGCGTCGCGTGGCGCTGACCTCTGGATCTTCAACGCAAAGGATTTCGAACCATGTCTGATGCGAAAATCACCTCACCCTCGCAGGCTGTGGACTCGTTCAACGATTCATCGACAAAGGAAACGGAGCCCAGTTTCGACGGAAATCTCACCAAATACGCTGAGCAGATGAGGCAAAGGCTGAGCGGTGACGCGACGGACGCGGAAATCGAGGCCGCAATTCAGCGATATGACGAGCAGATATCGAACTTGCAAGACGAGATCGATCGATTGGAAGCCGAGTTGGACACCCCCGGATTGCCGCCACAAGTTCGATCGGCCCTGAAGTCGAAGTTGAATGACGCCAATCAGCAAATGGATGAGCTGAGGGGCGGTCAGATAGAGGATTACGACCCGAACAACCAGACGCCGATCGCCAAAATCTGATGGACCCTCGAATCGAGACGCCGGATTTTTGACGCTCGAATGCGTTCGCCCTTCCGCGGCTGCTTCGCGGGCCCGCCTCAACTCTTGATGGCGGTTGTGTCAGCCAAATCCACTGAGTGCGACGCCTTTGGCGGCGCTTTTTCCGTTGGCGTCAGGACCGCAGATCCGTGAAAACGTCGGCCATCCGGTCCAGCGCCTCGGTCAGCAACGCCCGGCGGCAGGCGAAGTTGAATCGCAGAAAACCATCCCCGCCAACGCCGAACAAAGGGCCGGGACTGGGGGCGATTTTGGCGTCCTCTTTAATGCGGCGCGTGATCTCCGCGTAAGGCAGATCGACGCCGCTGAAATCGACCCAGCCCAGATAGGTCGCCTGCATATGCATCGGCGCGGCGCCGGGAACATCCGCCGCCAGGCGCCCCTCCAAGAGATCGCGATTGCGCTCCAGATAGAGCAACAGAGCGTCCAGCCATGGCGCGCCGCCGGTATAGGCGGCCTCAGCCAATTGAATGCCGAACCGGTTCACCGATCCAAGCCCCGCCGCCTTCTGCCGCGCCACATATCCGGCGCGCAGCATTTTGTCTTCGATAATGGCGTGGCCGGTGTGGATGCCCGCGATATTAAAGGTCTTGGTGGTCGCGCAGACGGTGATCAGCCGGTCGGCGATCTCCGGCGCAGCGACGGCGGTGACGGTGTGGCTCCCATCCGAGTAGACAAGGTCCTGATGCGCCTCATCCGAGACGAGGATCAGGTCCCGCTCAGCGCAGAAACGGGCCAGCGCGCGAATCTCCTCGACATCCCAAACCCGGCCGCCGGGATTATGCGGGGTGCAAAAGAACAGGATTCGCGCATCCTCCGGCAACTCCCGGCCCAGGCGGTCGAGATCCATCACGTAGCGGCCATCCTGATTGACCAGTTCGCTCTCGATGATCCGGCGGTCGTTGCAGCGGATGATGCGGTGAAAGGCGTGATAGACCGGAGAGAACACGACCACCCCCTCCCCCGGCTCGGAAAACGCCTGAATCACCAGCCCGAGGGCGGAGACCATGCCGGCCGAAGGCAGGATCCAGTCCGGATCCACGTCCCATGCGTGACGGGTCTTCATCCAGTCCGTGATCGCGCCGCGCCAGCTGTCAAACCCGCCATAATAGGTGTGCAGGCCGTTCCGCATCTGGCGCTCCAGCGCCGCCCCGATCGCGGGCGCCGCGCGAAAATCCATATCCGCGATCCACATCGGGATGCCGCCCTCCGGCGACACGCCCATCGACGCCTCCATCTGGTCCCACTTGTCGGAGTGGTTTCCCCGCTGCTCGATGATTTCGTCGAAATCGAAGGACATGCCCGCTCCTGCGCCTGCGCCACGGTGATCGTTGCGCGCGAAGCTAGGCCGGTCCGCTTGGGACGGCAAGGGCGCGTCGGATCTCCCCTGCGCCCGGCTCACGCTTGACCATAGAGCGGCGATCCCATACCTCCCCAGCATGGCGATCAAAGACATCCTTCTCCATCCCGATCCGCGCCTGAAAAAGAAGGCGAGCCCCGTCGAGACGGTCGACGACACGCTGCGCGCGCTGATCGAGGATATGTTCGAGACCATGTATGACGCGCCGGGCGTCGGCCTCGCCGGGCCACAGATCGGCGTGGGTCTGCGCGTCCTGGTGATGGATTGCGCCGACAAGGAGGAGGAACCGTCTCCTGTCGCCGTGATTAACCCCGAGATCACATGGGCCTCGGACGAGATCAACATTCACGAAGAAGGCTGCCTTTCGATCCCTGATTTCTACGGCGAAGTGACCCGCCCCGCCGCCGTGCGCGTGAGATACCTCAACGCCGACGGCGCAGAGGTGGAGCGCGAATGGGACGGGCTGTGGGCGACCTGCGTGCAGCATGAGATCGACCACCTGAACGGCAAGCTGTTCATCGACCATCTGGGGCCGGTGCGCCGCGCGATGATCACCGAGAAGATGAAGAAGCTGAAGCGCCAGCGCGCGAAAGAAAAGGCTTGAGGCGGAACGATGACCGAAGCAGCGAAACACCGGCCGTTTCTGCGCTGGCCCGATCCGCGCCTGAAGGCCAGGGCCGAGCCGATCGACGCGGTGACGGACGACATTCGCGCGATCTGGGATGAGATGGTCGCCGCGATGCAGGCGCTGCCGGGCGCGGGACTCGCCGCGCCGCAGCTTGGCGTGATGCTGCGTCTCGCGGTGATCGACATTTCAGGCGCCGCCGGACCGATCGTGCGGCTGGCCAATCCGGTGTTGCTGGAAGCATCGGAGGAGTTGGACGAGTACGCCGAGGGAAGCCCAAATCTGCCGGGCGTCTGGGCCATGATTCCGCGACCAAAGCGGGTGAAGCTGCGCTTTCTGGATGAGACTGGCGAAGAGGTCGAACGCGAGTTCGAAGGGCTCTCCTCGATCTCCGCCCAGCATCAGCTCGACCATCTGGACGGACGGATGTATTTCGAGCATCTGAAGCCGATCAAGCGCCGCATGCTGCTCGACAAAGCCAAGAAGGCGGCGAAGAGAGAGGCGCAGGAACAGACCTGATGCGTCTTGCGTTCATGGGCACGCCGGATTTCTCGGTCCCGGCCTTGGACGCGCTGGCGGAGGCCGGGCACAATATCGCCGCAGTTTACTCGCAGCCGCCGCGCCCTGCCGGGCGAGGCAAAAAGCTGCGCCTCTCGCCCGTTCACGCCCGCGCCGAAGCGCTGGGGCTGGAGGCGCGCACGCCGCTCAATTTCAGATCGGAGGATAATCGCGACGCGTTCGCGGCGCTGGATCTGGATGCGGCCGTGGTGGTGGCCTATGGGCTGATCCTGCCGCAAGCGATCCTCGATGCGCCCCGGCTCGGCTGCGTGAACCTGCACGCCTCGCTGCTGCCGCGTTGGCGCGGGGCGGCGCCGATCCAACGGGCGATCATGGCGGGCGACGCGGAGACCGGCGTCTGCGCGATGCTGATGGAAGCCGGCCTCGACACCGGACCGGTGATCCTGACCGAAACGACTCCGATCCGCGACGAGGACACCGCCGGATCGATGCATGACCGGCTGGCCGCTTTGGGCGCTGGAATGATCGACCGGGCGCTGAAGGGAGTGGCGGACGGATCGCTGACGCCCGCGCCGCAGCCTGAGGAGGGCGCGGTCTACGCCGCCAAGATCGACAAGGCGGAGGCGCGGATCGACTGGACCCGGCCCGCAGAAGAGCTTGATCGGCAGATCCGCGGCCTTTCCCCCTTCCCCGGCGCGTGGTGTGAGATCGCGGGCGAGCGGGTCAAACTCCTGCTTTCGCGCCCCGAGCCAAGCGGCGCGTCTTCAGCGCCCGGAACGGCGTTGGACGACGACCTTCTGATCGCCTGCGGCCCGGACGGCGCCGGGCGATTGCGGCTCAGGACCTTGCAGCGCGCGGGCAAGGGCGCCATGTCGAATAAGGACTTCCTGCGCGGCTTTCCGGTCGCGGCGGGCGCGAAACTGACCTGAAGGGGGCGCATTTTGGCGTGGATTGGCGCGATCATCATCGGCGGCGTGGCGGGCTGGCTGGCCGAGAAATTCATGAGTTCGAAAATGGGCCTGCTGGCGAATATCGCCCTCGGCATTGTCGGCGGACTGGTGGCCCGGTTCATCGCGTCTTTCATCGGCCTCGGCATTAATGGCCTGCTGCCCAGCCTTGTGGCGGCCACCGCCGGCGCCTGCCTGCTGATCATGATTGCGCGGGCGATCAAATGACCCCGATTCTGAGAGTGGCCCGAAAGGGCGATTTCGCCGACGCGGGGGAGCTGCTGTCCGCCAGCTTCGGCGGCGGGGCCGAGGCGCAGACGGTCAGCGATCTGCGCAAGGACGGCGACATGCTGGCCGAATACGTCGCCGAGGACGGCAAGGGGCTGGCGGGCTATATCGCCTTCTTCAAGATCGCCATGGACCCGCCCGCGAATATGCCCGTCGCTGGGCTCGGCCCGCTCGCCATTCGCGCAGACAAGCAGGGAAAGGGCCTGTCGGACAAGCTGATTGAGATGGGTCTGCAGCGCATGCAGCGCGACGGGATCGGGTTCGTCGCCGCTCTGGGCGATCCCGGCCTTTACGCGCCGCACGGATTCGCGCCGGAACCGGCCGAGGCGCTGGAATGCCGCTTCGCCGGGCCGAACCTGCTGGGACTGCCCTTTAGCCCGCGCATGACGCGGCCCGTCGGCGAGGCGGGCTATCCAAAGGCTTTCGACGCGTTCTGAGCCCCGTTCAGCGATTGCGCGGCGGACGAGGTTTATAAAGCGGCATCGCCCAGCCAAACAGGATCGCAGCGCCGCGGAATACGAACGTGACCGCGCCGCAGACCAGCGCCGAAAGCGCGGATTCCTTCGTGATCTCATAGACGCCGACCCCGGCCAACGCCCCAGCGAAAGCGGCTGTCGCGTAGATCTCCCGCCGCAGGACCAGCGGCACCTCATTGCAGATGACGTCACGCGCCAGACCGCCGAACGTGCCGGTGACGACCCCCATCAGCACCATGATCGGCCAGGGCGCGGCCACTTGTCTCGCCGCCGCCACGCCCACCGCGACCGCGACGGCGAGGCCCGCCGCATCCGCCCAAAGGAGCGCCTTCTGACGGTTCTCGAACTTGTGGGCCAGAAAGAATAATGGGACCGCGGCGGCGGCGGCGACCGCCAGATACATCGGATCATCGACCCAAAAGACCGGCGTGCGGTCGAGCACCAGATCGCGGAACGTGCCGCCGCCCAGCCCGGTGACGCAGGCGATCAGGATGAAGCCGAACACGTCCAGTTGCGCGCGCGAGGCGGTCAGAGCGCCAGCGATGGCGAAGACGAACACCGCCGCGAAATCGAGCAACTGGATCAGCGTCATGCGGTCTTGCCCTTCGCTTCGACAAGGGGACTCAATTCACCGGCTCGCTTGTGCAAAGCAACTTGCGCTTCCTTCCGCCCTGGCGAACACTACCGCCTGTCGAACGATAATCGCCCATAAGAGCGACCATTCCAACCGATTGACCTGAAAAAGATTTCCAAGTCCAAGGGAACCGACGATTGCGACTTCCGACGCTGGCCATGTGGATTTTATGTGTCTTAGGCGCATCCTCGGTGAAAGCCGCAAACGCCGAGGATGAATTCTGGGACCTCGTCAACGATCGCTGCATGCCGGCGATCACCGAGGGTCGTGCTCCTGATACAAGACGATTGCGAAGCATGAAGGCCTCCGACGGATCTACCATATGGGAGAGCAAGCACGGTGGGGCTGCGCTCAGTTGGAAGCAGCTTCGTGATGGATTGTTCGGCTGCGATGTCTATCTCGATCCGTCAAAGGCCACCTCGGAAGTCCTTGACGAGATGCAGCGCGCGTGGGACGCGCGGATTGTCGAGTTTCAGAATTCGGGTAGATTCACAACCATCAACGACTGTCAGGTTGACGGTTTCGACTACTACCGCGCCATTGGCTCGACCACGACGACCCAGTCCGGAAAGTACATGGCCGTGATCTTTTTCGTAACTGAGCAGCAAATCGTCTTAACCGCCGTGCTTGCGAACGAGTTGCCCGCGCCCGTATGCGCCCGCGACCCGTCGAGCAATACGCCCGATCCGTAGACTAAAACGATTGGACATCGCGCTTCAGTCGGCCTCGTCCTGCGCTTCGACTTTGCTCTTCTTCGGCTTTTCCGGCTTGAAGGGGGCCATCCCGTCGCGTGAGAGCTTATCGGCGCGCTCGTTCTCTTCATGCCCCGCATGGCCCTTGACCCATTCCCAGGTCACGTCGTGGCGGGCGCGGGCGTCATCCAGCCGTCGCCAGAGATCCTCGTTTTTGACCGGCTTCTTGGCGGAGGTTTTCCAGCCGTTGCGCTTCCAACCGTGAATCCACTGCGTCACGCCACCCTTTACGTATGTCGAGTCCGTAACGAGGGTGATGACGGAGGGGCGCGTCAGCGTCTCCAGCACCATGATCGCGGCCATGAGCTCCATCCGGTTGTTGGTGGTCTCCGCCTCGCCGCCGCAAAGCTCGCGCTCCTTGAGCACGGTTTCGCCGTCGCGGGCGATCAGCAGCGCTCCCCAGCCGCCCGGTCCGGGATTGCCCGAACAGGCGCCGTCGGTATAGGCGACCAGCTCAGGCATCGGCGGGTTTGACCGCGCGGCAGATCACGAACGGGTCCACGGTTCCGGCGAGGCCGGCTTCCGCGCCCTCTCTCGTGACCGCTGGAGCCAAACCAGCCACTTTCAGCATGTCGTGCAACTCCGTGACGGTGACAAAGGCGTAGACGCGGCCCAGCGCGTCGCGCGCCTCCCCCTCCCCCAGCTTCATGCCCACATGCAGCACCCCGCCAGGCTTCAATGCGCGGGCGATCGCGGCGAAGTGCCTGGGCAGCGCCGCTTTGGGCGCGTGAAGAAGACTGAAATTCGCCCAGACGCCGTCATAGGCGGCAATGGCGGAGAGGTCGTCAAACGTGCCGATACGCGCGCCGACGTCATGGGTCTCATTCGCCAAGCGCACCATATCGGGAGAGGCGTCGATTGGATCAGGATTAAGCCCCGCTTTACGCATGTGGTCGGACGAGGTCGCGACGCCGCAGCCGAGGTCCAGCACCCGTCCGCCAACGGGCATCGCGTCGATGAACGCCTGCAGATCCGCATCGGGGCGCGGGCGAGAGACCAGCTTGGCGTAGTCCTTCACCCGGTCCGCATAAACCGCCAGCGTTTGCGCATCGGCGCTCATATCATGCGGCCGCCGTCTCGCGCAGAATCCTCGGCGGCTTGAACTCGACGGTCTCGCGCGCGGTCTCCACCACTTCGACAGTAACGGCGTAGCGGGCGCGGAAGGCCGCGATCACCTCTTCGACCAGAGTCTCCGGCGCGCTGGCCCCGGCCGTGACGCCTACCGCCCTGGCCCCTTCGATGGCGCGCCAGTCAATGTCAGACGCGCGCTGGACCAGCTGCGCATAGGCGCAGCCCGCGCGTCTGCCGACCTCGACCAGCCGCTTGGAGTTGGATGAGTTCGGCGCCCCGATCACCAGCAGGGCGTCGATCTTCGGCGCGACCGCCTTCACCGCCTCCTGACGGTTGGTGGTGGCGTAGCAGATGTCTTCCTTATGCGGCCCGATTATGGCCGGAAACCGGGACTTGAGCGCCGCGACGATCTCCGCCGTGTCGTCCACCGAGAGCGTGGTTTGGGTGATGAAGGCCAGCCGCTCCGGATCGCGCGGCGTCAAATTCGCGACGTCGTCCACGGTCTCGACCAGCAGGACCTCGCCGTCCGGCAACTGCCCCATCGTGCCGATGGTCTCCGGATGGCCGTCATGGCCGATCATCACCATCTGCAACCCGTTCTGGGAATGCCGCTCAGCCTCGATATGCACTTTCGAGACCAGCGGGCAGGTCGCGTCCACAAAGACCATTTCGCGCCGGGCCGCCTCGGCGGGGACGGCCTTGGGCACACCATGGGCTGAGAATACGACCGGACGGTCATCCGGGCATTCATCCAGCTCCTCCACGAACACCGCGCCCTTCGCACGCAGCCCATCGACCACGTATTTGTTGTGAACGATCTCGTGGCGCACAAAGACCGGCGCGCCCCATTTCTCCAGCGCCAGTTCAACGATCTTGATGGCGCGGTCGACGCCGGCGCAGAACCCCCGCGGCGCGGCGAGATAGAGCACAAGTTCGGCGGGGCTTTCGTCAGTGGTGGTCATCGGCGCGTCCTCTGGTTGAGAGGTAGATACGTGATGGCGGCGACGCCGTCACTCATTAGCTGACCCGCCTGACGCGTCGGCGCCGGATTTCACGGTCTCGATCTCAAAGCTCGGGCGGCCCTGTTCGTCCATGCCGACCTTGTATCGCAGGATCTCATCAACGTTGTTCTCGCCGTCGAAGGTCAGAACCGTGGGCTGCTGGTCATAGACTTCGCGCGCGGCGGCGTAGCGCGAGGCCGAGATGATCACGACGTCGCCCTTCTGGCAGGTCCGCGCCGCGGCGCCGTTCAGAATGCAGCATCGCGACCCCCGCTCACCATAGATCACATAGGTCGAGATCCGCGCGCCGGAGTTCTTGTTCCAGATATCGACGAATTCCAGCGGAACGATGCCCGCCATTTCGCAATGGTCCGGATCCAGCGTGATCGACCCGTGATATTCCAGATCGGCGCCGGTCACGGTGATGCCATGAAACTTGGCGGTGACGAATTTGCGCATGCCCGCGTCCCCCAGACTCGGCCCCAATTTCGGTCCGCGCCTCAGTCGCGAATCAGCTCCGCGCGGACCGTGGAGAACACATCCTCGAACATCTCCGGCGTCAACCGCCGGGTGTTGGTGTTGTAGCGGGAGCAATGGTAGCTGTCGAAGAGCCTATAGCCGCCCAGTTCATGCCGCGCGCCATGCGCGAAGGGATAGGCGGACAGTTTGCCGCCCAGCGCCCGGACGGTGCTGTCGTGAGAGATTTTCCCCAACGCCACCAGCGCTTTGAGCCTCGGCAACGCCGCGATCCGAGAGATCAGATAGGCGCGGCAGGTGTTGATCTCCGCGCCAACGGGCTTGTTTTGCGGCGGAACGCAGCGCACGGCGTTGGTGACCATTGCGCCCACAAGCCGCAGTCCGTCATCCGGGCGCGCGTCGAAATCGCCTTCGGTGAAACCGAATTTGCCCAGCGTCTGATAGAGCAGCCCGCCGGCGTGATCGCCAGTGAAGGGCCGCCCGGTTCGATTGGCGCCGGTGACGCCCGGCGCGAGGCCGACGACCAGAAGCTCCGCCTCCGGATCGCCAAAGGACGGCACGGCGCCGTTGAACCAATCGGGATGCGCCGCCGCGTTCTGGCCGCGGTATTCGACCAGCCGGGGGCACAGTTCACAGGCATGGGGCGCCTCTGTAGGCGCTTTGGGGGATGCGGCGTCAGGCGCCGACATGTCCGGCCTCACGGCGCGAGGGCTCACGCCTCGTCGAACGCCTCTTCCTCTTCATGGACGCGCGGGGGCCGCGGCGGACGCCCGACCACATCCTTGAGGTCCTCCAACTCGATGAAATTGTCGGCCTGACGGCGTAGCTCGTCCGCGATCATCGGCGGCTGCGAACGAATGGTCGAGACCACCGAGACCCGCACGCCCTTGCGCTGCACCGACTCGACCAGCGGACGGAAGTCGCCGTCGCCGGAAAAGAGCACCATGTGATCGATTCGATCCGCCATCTCCATGGCGTCGACCGCGAGCTCGATATCCATGTTGCCCTTGATCTTGCGCCGGCCCGCCGAATCCGTGAACTCCTTGGCCGGTTTGGTCACCATGGTGAACCCGTTATAGTCCAGCCAGTCCACCAGTGGGCGGATGGGCGAATACTCCTGATCCTCAAGAAGGGCGGTGTAATAGAACGCCCGCACCAGCTTGCCCCGTGACAGGAATTCGCTGCGCAGCTTCTTGTAGTCGATATCGAACCCCAACGCCTTCGCTGCGGCGTAAAGATTCGATCCGTCGATAAATAGGGCAAGACGTTCGTCGCGGTAAAACATATCCACTCCCTTGAAGGGCATTCATACATCGTGGTTGGAAATTATCAGAATTCTCGAAGGTGGCCGGAACCTAAGCCGTTCGAAAATAAGCGCAAGTCAGAAAAATGTTTCTTTTCGTGATCTGAAATGCTCGCGTTTCTACCTAAGCGAAAGACGCGTCTCCAATATCGCCATCCAGTGGTTCAGTCGTTCTATTGCACAGATAGAGTAGGGCGCAATTTTCGAAAAGCACGCGACAGACGGAATTTTTTTCCGAAAAACTTGCATGCGGGCGAAATTATCCGGCGGCCAGAGGCCCTTGCGTCTCGTCCGGCAAGTCGCTATTTGGTGCGGTCTCGTGTTATTTTGAAACATCCAGGAGCGTCGCCGATGGCCCGCGTCACCGTCGAGGATTGCGTCGATAAGGTTCCGAACCGGTTCGAGCTTGTTATGCTGGCCGCGCATCGAGCGCGCGCATTGGCCACAGGCGCGCCGATCGCCGTGGATCGCGACAATGATAAGAACCCGGTCGTCTCGCTGCGCGAGATCGCCGACGAGGCCGTCGCGGTGGATGATCTGCGCGAAGACGCGATCGAAAGCCATCAGCGTCAGATCGAGGTCGACGAGCCCGAAGAGGATTCGATGGCCCTGCTGCTGGGCGGCGGCGACAGCCCGGTCGAGGATGTGTCGGAAGACCAGCTTCTGCGCGCCCTGATGGCGGAGCAGGACAAAAGCTGATCCGCCCCCGGGCGCGACCTCTGGTCGTATCTGTTACAATTGAGCCTGCGGGAGCCATCGCTTATGGCTCGATAACTCCGTGTGGCCGACGCCGCGCGGCGACCAGCGCGGGAGACAGACGGGCGTGATCCGTCAATTTGAACTCGTCGACCTCGTCAAGGCCTACAATCCGGATGCGGATGAGGCGCTGCTCAACCGCGCGTATGTGTTTGGGGCTAAGGCCCACGCCAATCAGCAACGCGCCAATGGCGATCCCTATTTCGGCCACCCGCTAGAAGTCGCGAAAATCCTGACCGGATTGCGGCTGGACGATGCGACCATCGTCACCGCGCTGCTGCACGACACGGTCGAAGACACTAGCGCCACGCGCGAGCAGGTTGAACAACTGTTCGGCGCAGAGGTCGCCCGACTGGTCGACGGCGTGACCAAAATCGGCCAACTGGAGCTCAGCTCAAAGGAAACCGCGCAGGCGGAGAATTTCCGCAAGCTGCTGCTCGCGATGTCCAAGGATGTGCGGGTGCTGCTGGTCAAACTGGCCGACCGTCTGCACAACATGCGCACGATCAGCTTTCTGCGCCCGGAGAAACGGGTCCGCATCGCGCGCGAGACGATGGAGATCTTCGCGCCGCTGGCCGGGCGCATGGGCATGCAAGGCATGCGCGACGAGTTGGAGGATCTGAGCTTCGCGATCCTCAATCCGGACGCGCGGGTATCGATCATGCGGCGCTTCCTGACGCTCAAGAAACAGACCGGCGACCTGATCCCGCGGATTACGGAAGAGATTGAGACCGCGCTGCGCGACCAGGGGGTCGACGCGAAAGTCTATGGCCGGGAAAAGCGCCCTTACGCCATCTGGCGCAAGATGGAGGCGAAGAAGATCTCGTTCGAGCAACTCTCAGACATTTACGGGTTTCGCATCATCGTCCCCTCGGATTTCGATTGCTTCAAGGCGCTGGGCTCGGTTCATCTGACCTGGCGGCTGGTTCCGGGCCGGTTCAAGGATTATGTCTCCGGCCCGAAAGCGAACGGCTATCGCTCGCTGCACACGACGGTGATCGGGCCTGAGGCGATGCGGGTCGAGATCCAGATCCGCACGCCGGAAATGCATGAGGTGGCCGAGACAGGCGTCGCGGCGCACTGGGCCTACAAGGACGGCAAGCGCGCCGAGAACCGCTTCGCGGTCGACCCGTTCCATTGGCTGCGCGACCTCGTCACCCGGTTTGAAAAAGGCGACGCGCCGCAGGAGTTTCTGGAGCACGCCAAGCTGGAAATGTTCCACGATCAGGTGTTTTGTTTCACGCCGAAGGGCGACGTGATCGGCCTGCCGAAAGGCGCGACGCCGATCGATTTCGCCTACGCCATCCACACCGATATCGGCGACAGCTGCGTCGGCGTGAAGGTGAACGGCCAGCGGGTGCCGCTGTGGACCCGTCTCAGAAACGGCCAGATGGTCGACATCCTGCGCGCCTCCGCCCAGCGCCCTTCGGCGGTGTGGGAGGAGATGGCCTTCACCGGTAAGGCGAAATCCGCCATCCGGCGCGCGCTGCGCGATTCCGCGCGGGAGGAGCATATCGCGCTCGGCCGCCAGATCGTGAAGCAGGCCTTCGCCCGGATCGACAAAGACTCGACCGAAAAGGCGAGCGAGACCGCAGGCCGCAAGCTGGGCTGCGCCTCGGTCGACGACCTGATGGAACGGGTCGGCGCGGCGCAGATCACCGGGCGGCAGGTGGTCGAGGCGGTCTATCCCTCCGCGCCGGGGGATGAAGAAGCCGGCCCAGCGATCCGGTCGGCCGGCCCGCCGGTGCGCGGCGTGCGCCGGGGCGCGGCGGTCCGGATGTGCGAGCATTGCCGCCCCATTCCCGGCGACCGCATCGTTGGCATCGCGCGCGATTCAACCGGCGTCGTGGTGCATGCGATCGATTGCCCGCTTCTGGCCGAGCATGAGGACTCGCTGGCCACCTGGCTGGATCTGCGCTGGGACGAGGATGCGGATCAGACCACCGAACATGTCGCCCGGATAGACCTGGCGCTGGCCAACGAGCCGGGGGCGCTTGGTTCGGTCTGCGTGCTGATCGGAGAGCAACGGGCCAATATCGATAATATCATGGTCACCGACAGAAAACCGGATTTCTTCAGAGTTCGGGTTGATCTGGAGGTGCGCGACGTTAAACACCTAGCAGGGATCGTCACGGCGCTGGAGGCGCAGTCGATCATCAACGAGGTCGTGCGCCCGCGCGCGCACCCGGCAGAGGAAGCGGCCTGAAGGCCGACAGAAAGAGGGAGCCTCGCCAATGGACGACGCAGCCGTGCTGGATGAATTTCGCGACGCCGAGGCGCTGCTCGAAGGCCATTTCATTCTCTCCTCCGGCCTCAGAAGCTCGGTCTATCTGCAATGCGCGCGGGTGTTGATGGACCCGGCGCGGGCGGACCGGCTGTGCGGCGCTCTGGCGTCCAAGGTGCGGACGCTCCTGGCGGAGATCGGCGAGGAGATCGACCTTTGCGTCTCACCCGCGATGGGCGGCGTGATCGTCGGGTATGAGACCGCGCGCCAGCTTGGTCTCCCCTCGATCTTCACCGAGCGGGTCGACGGCGCATTCGTGTTGCGGCGCGGTTTCGAGATGGCGAAAGGCGCGCGCTGCCTTATGGTCGAAGATGTTGTGACGACGGGACTGTCATCGCGGGAATGCATCGCCTCGATCGAGGCGGCGGGCGGACGCACCGTGATGGCCTGCTCGCTAATCGACCGCAGTGGGGGCGCTGCGGATGTGGGGGTCCCGCTGGTATCGCTGGCGCGCATCGACGCGCCAAGCTATCCGGCGGACGATCTGCCTCCGGAACTGGCCGCGATTCCCGCGGTCAAACCCGGCAGCAGGGGGCTCGCCAAGTAGAGTACGACGCATCGCCCGGCTTCGGGCGGTTTCGGGGGCGTGATGATTTTTAAACGGCGGCGACCGCTGCCATTCTGGGAAAAAATCCGCGGGGTCTTCGCCCCGAAAAAGGGCTGGCGACGCGGTTTTGAGTATATTGGCCGACGGGTCCAGCGCCTGCCCGACACCCCGCACAATATCGCGTTGGGATTCGCCTTTGGCGCTTTCGCCTCTTTCACGCCGTTCTTCACCATGCATATCGCGTTGGCGGTCGGGCTGGCGTGGCTCTTCCGGGCGAACCTGATCGCCGGCGCGTTCGGCACCGTGGTCGGAAACCCGATCACCTTCCCGTTTATCGTCGCCGTCTCGCTGAAACTTGGGAACTGGATGCTGGGCCGGTCCAGCGGCGTCGAGGACATCACGCATCTGACGATCGCCTATGTGTCGGATCATTTCTGGGAGTTCTTCGGCAGCATCTTTCTGCCTTATCTGGTGGGCGGCGCCGGCCCGGGGATTCTGTGCGCGGCGGTGTGCTACTGGTTGCTGCGCCCGCTGGTCGCCACCTATCAAAAACGCCGCCGACTGCGTATGCAGAGGCGAGCCGACCGTGTGGTGCACGAGCACAGCAAGGCGGCGCATCACCATCGCGGCGCGACGCCGCATCCCGACCATCCGGCGAGCGAACGGAGCGGGCCCGACGACTAAACGTGTCTGACGAATTGGCGAATGGAGCGCCGTTGACATGACGGAAGCGACGACCAGACCCTCGGCGACCGCGGGGCGTCTGCGCCTCGGGGTCAATATCGACCATGTGGCGACGATCCGGAACGCGCGAGGCGGCGCGCATCCCGATCCGATCAAAGCGGCGCGAATCGCAGCCGAGGCCGGGGCCGACGGGATCACGGCGCATCTGCGCGAGGATCGGCGCCACATCACCGACCCGGATATCGAAGCGCTGACAGAGCTGCTCGGCGGGATCGGGTTGCCGCTGAATTTCGAGATGGCCGCCACGGACGAGATGCAGGCGATCGCGCTGCGCCACCTGCCCCACGCGGTCTGCATCGTGCCGGAACGGCGCGAGGAGCGCACGACGGAGGGCGGGCTGGAAGTGGCGCGCGAGGAAAACCGCCTCGCCCATTTTATCGCGCCCCTGCGCGACGCGGGCTGCCGGGTGTCGATCTTCATCGCAGCCGACGAGCGCCAGATCGAGGCCGCCCACCGCATCGGCGCGCCGGTGATCGAGCTGCATACCGGCGCCTATTGCGACGCTCATCACGAGAGCCGTTTCGAAGATCGTGATGCGGAGCTCGAGCGCCTGCGCGGCTGCGCCGCGTTCGCACGCGAGCTTGGGCTGGAAGTGCATGCCGGACACGGTCTGACCTATGAAACCGTCGCGCCCGTCGCCGCCTTTCCGGAGGTGGTGGAGTTGAATATCGGGCATTTTCTGGTCGGCGAGGCGATCTTCTCCGGCCTCGACAGCGCCATTCGCCGGATGCGCGATCTGATGGACGCCGCCCGACGCGACGCCTTCGGCGAGGGCGCGGCGTGAGTTTTGATCCGGGGTTTTTGCCGCCAGCCGCGCTTGCGTTTCTGATCGCGGCCGGATCGCCCGGCCCGGCGACGCTGGCCGTCGCCGCCACCGCGATGGCGAAGGGACGGCGGAGCGGACGGGCGCTGGCCTGCGGACTGGCGCTAGGCCTCTCGCTTTGGGGCTGCGTGGCGGCCGCGGGGCTGGGCGCGCTGATGCTGGCCTGGGCGCCGGCGATGCTCGCGCTTCGGCTGATCGGCGGGGCGTACCTGCTCTATCTCGCCTGGGCCTCGGCGCGCAGCGCGTTGTCGCGGCGGGTGGATCGGAACATCGGAGCGGACACCGCAACCGCGGGCAAGAACTTCCGGCGTGGCCTGATGCTGAACGCGATGAACCCGAAAGCTGTACTGGCGTGGACGGCGGTGATCGCCGTGGCGCTGCCGGCCAACGCAACGCCGGCGGAGATCTGGGCGATCGTCGCCCTCTGCTCCGGCATCGGTCTGCTGATCTACATCGCTTACGCGGACGCGTTCTCTCGCCCCGCAATCATGGCCGGTTACGCGCGCGCGCGCCGTTGGCTGGAGGCCGGATTCGCCGCTCTCTTCGGCGCCGCCGGGCTGAAGCTGATGCTGTCCCGGGGTCCGGCGTGACCGGCGGCGTAACTGGCGGCGAGCTGGCGGTCATTCTGATGGGCTGGCTGGTCGCGCTGGCCAGCCCCGGCCCGGCGACCCTGTCGATCGCGGGCGAAGCGATGGCCCAGGGACGGCGGCGCGCGTTGGCGCTGGCCTCCGGCGTTTTCACCGGATCGGCGTTCTGGGCGCTGGCGGCGGCGCTCGGCCTGGGCGCGCTGTTGATCGCCAACGCCTGGCTGCTGGAGATCCTGCGCTATGTCGGCGCCGCCTATCTGACCTGGCTGGCGTTCCGGTCGCTGCGGTCCGCGCTGCGCCCTGCGGCGACGGGGCCTGACGCGCTCGACGCAGCGCAGAACGGCGATGGCGCAGACGGTGGCGAAAGAGGAGAGCTGCGGCGCGCCTATTGGCGCGGCCTCGCCATCCATCTGACCAATCCCAAGGCGCCGCTTTTCTGGGGCGCTCTTTTCGCGGTGGTGGTCTCGCCCGACGCGCCGCTTCGCGACATCGTCACGGTCGGAGGCGCCTGCATCACGCTGACATGCGCCGTATTCACGCTCTATGCGCTGATGTTTTCCACCCGCCGGGCGGCGCGGTCCTATTTGCGTCTGCGCCGCGTGTTCGACGCGGCTTTCGCGCTGTGCTTCGGCGCCGCCGGACTGAAGATCCTAACTGCGAGGCTGACATGATCGTTGGGCTTGGAACCGATCTCGCCAATATCGAGCGGATCGAGAAAACCATCGACCGGTTCGGCGATCGTTTCATTCAGCGCTGCTTCACCGAAATCGAGCAGGCGAAATCCGACCGCCGCAGGGCGCGCGTCGCCAGCTACGCCAAGCGTTGGGCGGCGAAAGAGGCGTGCTCGAAAGCGCTGGGCACCGGGTTGCGCATGGGGGTCGCCTGGCGCGAGATGGGGGTGGTCAACCTGCCCTCCGGTAAACCCACCATGGACCTGACGGGGGGCGCGCTGATCCGCCTGCAAAACCTGACCCCGGAGGGGCTGGTTCCCCATATCCATGTGACGATCACCGACGATCATCCCTGGGCGCAGGCATTCGTCATTATCGAGGCCCTGCCCGCCGCGCCGGCCTGACCCTTTCCCATTAACGCGGCTTGACCTTGCGCCGCCGCCGCGCGAAAACGCGCCGTCCGGCGGACTGGACGGGGATGAACGCCTGAATTCGGTCGCCTAGCAGCGCTGAGTGGGAAATGAGCGGATGGTCGACTCGACGATGGGCAAGGCAAAGAAAAAGGAAAGCGCTGGCGACATCTTTAAGACGGTGTTCTACGCGCTTTTGATCGCCTTCGCGTTCCGCACGATCCTGTTTCAGCCCTTCTCAATCCCGTCGGGCTCGATGAAATCGACGCTTCTGATCGGCGACTACTTGTTCGTGTCGAAATCGGCCTATGGCTGGTCGCGCCACTCCATCCCATTCTCGCCCGCGATCTTCGACGGCCGCATCTGGGACGCGGAACCGGCGCGCGGCGACGTGATCGTGTTCAAATACCCGCCCGACGGGCGCACCGATTACATCAAGCGCCTGATCGGCCTACCGGGCGATATCATCGAAATGCGCAAGGGCGCGCTCTATGTGAACGGCGTCGCCGCTAAGATGGAGCGCGACGGCGAATTCATCGAACCGCTGCAGGGCAGCGCGCGCTGCACAGAGCGCCGCGTGATCGACGGCGAGACCATGTGCGTCAAAGAGCGCTGGATCGAGACGCTTCCCGGCGGACGATCCCATGTCGTGCTGAACTCGGACGACAATCTGGGCATCTATGACAACACCGGCGAGATTCTGGTTCCCGAGGGGCACTATTTCTTCATCGGCGACAACCGCGACAACTCCCTCGACAGCCGCGAGCCGCGCAAAGTCGGGTTTGTTCCTTACGAAAACCTGATCGGCCGCGCCGAGATCATCTTCCTCTCCACGGAAGGGGCGTTCTGGGAGCCCTGGAAGTGGCGTTTCGGTCGATTCTTCTCCGGCATCGAGTGAAAATGGCGGCTCGGGGCTCCAATCCGGCTGAGTTGATGGAACGGTTGGGACTGCCCGGCCTCGACGGGAAACTGCTGGACGAGGCTCTGACCCATCCGTCGCTCGGCTCGCCCGCCCGTCCCGACAATCAGCGGCTGGAGTTTCTGGGCGACCGGGTGCTAGGTCTGGCGATGGCCGAGGCGCTCTATGCGCGCTATCCGGACGAGGCCGAGGGCAAGCTGGCCCCCCGGCTGAATGAACTGGTGCGCAAGGAGACCTGCGCTGAAGTGGCCGAAGAGATCGGACTGGGGGAGTTTTTGCGGCTGGGCCGGTCAGAGACGCTCTCGGGCGGTCGGCGCAAGACCGCCATTCTGGGCGACGCGATGGAGGCGGTGATCGCCGCCATCTATCTCGATCAGGGCGCAAAACCCGCGAGGGACGCGGTACTCAGGCTCTGGGGATCGCGCCTGACCGAGCAGCGCGAGGCGCCGCGCGACGCCAAGACCGCGATACAGGAATGGGCGCAGGGCCGGGGGATGGCGCCGCCCTCTTATGTCGAAATCGCGCGCGACGGCCCGGACCATGCTCCGGTCTTCACGATCGAGGCGCGGCTGTCGAACGGGTCGACGGCGGTGGGCAAAGCCTCCTCAAAACGCAACGCCGAGCAAGAGGCCGCCGCCGCATTGCTGGATCTGGTGGAGAAGACCTAGGATGAACGACTCGCCAGAGACGACCAGATGCGGCTATGTCGCCCTGATCGGGGAGCCGAACGCCGGCAAGTCGACCCTGCTCAACGAAATGGTCGGCGCAAAGGTGTCAATCGTCACCCATAAGGTTCAGACCACCCGCGCCCGAATCCGAGGCGTCGCGTTGGACGGCGCGGCGCAGATCGTTTTCGTCGACACGCCCGGCCTCTTCCGACCGCGCCGCAGGCTGGATCGCGCCATGGTCGCCGCCGCCTGGTCCGGCGTCGAGGACGCGGATGTCGTCGCCCTGCTGATCGAGGCGCATCGCGGCGTCACCGAAGGCGTGGAGCGCATCCTCGAAAGTCTGAAGGCGGAGACAAGGCGCCCTGTAGCGCTGGTCATCAACAAGATCGACCGGCTGAAACGCGAGAAGCTGCTCGCCCTCGTGCAGGACATGTCGGAGCGGTTCACCTTCGAGTCCGCCTTTCTGATCTCGGCGACGAATGGCGACGGCGTGAAGGACCTGAAAGCCTGGCTGGCGGAGCGGATGCCGGAAGGGCCGTGGCTCTACCCGGAAGACCAGATCGCCGACCTGCCGATGCGCATGCTGGCGGCGGAGATCACGCGGGAGAAGCTGACGCTGCGTCTGCATCAGGAGCTGCCCTACCAGATGACGGTCGAGACCGAGAACTGGCAGGAGCGCAAGGACGGCTCGGTGCGGATCGAGCAGGTGATCTATGTCGGGCGCGAGGGGCATCGCGGCATCGTTCTGGGCGCGAAGGGCGCGACGATCAAGGCGATCGGCGCCGAAGCGCGGCAGGACATCTCAGAGCTTCTGGGCCGCAAAGCGCATCTCTTCCTGCATGTGGCCGCCCGCCCGAATTGGGAGAATGAGGCTGAGCGCTACGAGAATATGGGCCTCGATTTCTCGGACGGAAACTAGCGCGTGGCGCGGCTGACCTCGGAATTCTGGGTCTCAGCCTATCTTGCGCGGCTGCGTTTTTCCGACATCCCGGCCTTCATTGTGACCAAGGGCGACGCCACGGCGGGCGCCGTTCTGATCAAGCTCAACACGCTTGATGGCGACGCCGTCGCCTATTTTCGCGCCTATGGACCGGACGGAGACCGTGTATGGTCGATTCTGGCGAGGGGGGCCGAGCGGGACGTGGATGACGCCCTCACCCGTCAGCGTAGCTTCGATCCCGACATCTGGTTGATCGAAGTGGAGGACCGGGAGGGGCGGCATATGCTGGACGGCGAGGGGCTGGAATGATCGCTGTTCTCAGCATTCTGGCGCCGATCTTCGCGCTGATCGGCCTCGGCCTCTGGCTGCGCCGCTCCGGCAGAGCGCCCGAGGAGCATTGGCGCACGGTCGAGCAGATCTGCTATCTTCTGTTTTTCCCCGCGCTTCTGATCTCCACGTTGATGGACGCCGATCTCGGCGGCGGCGCGGTCAGCGACATGGCGCTGACCATGGTCGCGACCGTGGTTCCGATCGGGGGTCTGGTGTTGGCCTTACGCGGGGTTCTCTATCGTTATTGGGGGGTCGAGGCGCCGGCCTTCACCTCGATCTTTCAGGCCTGCACGCGCTGGAACGGGTTCGTGGCGCTGGCGATCGTGATCGAGCTTTACGGCGTCGAGGGCGGCGCGCTGGTGGCGGTCGCCTTCGCCGTTATGGTGCCTCTGATCAACATCACCAATGTCGTACTGCTCGCTTCTCTGCTGACCGACGGGCGCCCGGATCCGATCAAGATCCTGCAGACCTTGGCCAAGAACCCGTTCATCATCGGCTGCACTGTCGGGCTCGCGATCAACCTGCTGAACGTCTCGGTGCCGCATTCCGTTGAAACGCTGCTGGATCTAACCGGCCGGGCCGCGCTGGGCCTCGGCCTGTTGGCGGTGGGCGCGGGGCTGCGCGTGCGCTATGCGCTGAAGCCCTCGCGCGAGATCTGGCTGACCGTCGCGTTGAAAATGATCCTCTGGCCCCTGATCGCCGGGCTCGCCGCCTACGCGTTCGGCATGACCGGCGCGGCGTTCGAGATCGCGGTGATCTGCGTCGCCGTGCCGACGGCGATGAACGGGTTCATTCTCGCCCGGCGGATGGGCGGCGATGCGGAGCTTTACGCCGGGGCGGTGACGGTCCAGACCGCCGTCGCCGCGCTGTCGATCCCGCTGGTCGTCCTGCTGGTGCGCGCGCTGGGCGTCTGAGGCGGCTTGGCCTGCGGTCCGCCGCGCGCTAGGCATGGCGCATGGATTGGCGCGACGAGGGCGCTCTGATCGCCGTGCGCCGGCATGGCGAGAGCTCCGCGATCATCGAGGTGTTCACCGAGACGCAGGGGCGTCACGCCGGGATCGTGCGCGGCGGCGCCGGTCGGCGGATGTCCCCGATCCTGCAACCGGGCGCGCAGCTTTCGGTCGAATGGCGCGCGCGGCTGTCCGAACATCTGGGAACGTTTCGGGTCGAGCCGCTGCGGTCCCGCGCGGCCGAGGTGATGGCGGACCGCCGGGCTCTGGCCGCGATGACCGCGCTCTGCGCGCAGCTTTCAGCCTATCTGCCGGAACGCGAAGCGCATGAGGAGCTTTATCACCAGACCCTGGCGCTGCTGGACCAGCTCAGCGCGGGCGGCGGCTGGGAGGCGGATTACGCCCGGTGGGAGCTGGCGCTGCTGGCCGAGCTTGGGTTTGGGCTGGACCTCTCCTCCTGCGCGTCGACGGGCGTGGTCGACGACCTCCGCTGGGTCTCTCCCAAATCCGGCCGGGCGGTCAGCGAAGCGGCGGGCGCGCCCTATGCGGAACGTCTGTTCACGCTGCCCCGGTTCCTCTCAGACCCCGGCGCGGAGGCGAGCGAGCGAGATGTGGCGGACGCGCTGACCCTGACCGGGTTTTTTCTTTCCACTCGCGTCGCCCCCGCCATCGGACGACAAAGGCCCCCGCCCGCCCGTGACCGGCTGGGCGATCTGTTCGCCACCCGATGATTGAACCGATAAGCTGGCCCGGACCCGGCCCCAACGAAATAGAGACTGATCGCGGGAGAGGACATGAGGACAACGCATGAAGGATATTGAAGACATTCGCGCCCGCGCGGCGGGCCGTCATGGCGGCGACGCGGCGCTGGAGGCGATGCTGCCCCCTGCGGCGGATAACGCCGCCGTCGCCAAGCTGACCGACGACCGTCTGCTGTCAGAAATGACCCGCAAGATCTTTCAGGCCGGATTCAACTGGAAGGTCGTCGACAACAAGTGGGACGGGTTCGAAGCGGCGTTCGAGGGGTTCGACCTCGGCCGCGCCAGCTTCATGTCCGATGAAGATTTCGACCGACTGGTCTCGGATGCGCGCATTGTCCGCAATGGCAAGAAAATCGCCACTGTGCGCGACAATGCGGTGTTTCTGCGGGACCTGGCGCACGAACACGGGAGCGCCGCCAAGGCGATCGCCGACTGGCCATCGGAGGATTTCATCGGGCTTCTGGAATTGCTCAAGAAGCGCGGCTCGCATCTCGGCGGCGCCGCGGGCCAGTATTTCCTGCGCACGATCGGCAAGGACGGATTCGTGTTGTCGCGCGACGTGGTCGCCGCTCTGATCGACGCGGGCGTCATCGACAAGGCGCCGACCTCGAAGAAGGCTCTGCGCGCGGTGCAGGAGGCGTTCAACGGCTGGCGCGCGGAATCCGGCCGCTCGCTGACGCAGCTCAGCCGGATCCTGGCGCTCTCGATCGACGGCTAGGCGGCGGACAAATAGGCGGTTCAGGGCCGGGCGAACACCAAGCTCCGCCCGCCGCTGCGATCGATCAGCGTCAGACGACCGTCGGCGCCGATCTCATAGCTGCTGGTTTCGGTGAACTGGCCGAAAAACTCCTGCTCCGCGTCCAGTAGGGGACAGGCGAGCCGCGTCGAGCCCACCGCGCCGATCAGCAGGGACGGTCCTTCTTTCGCATAGGTTCCGAAAAACCGGTTGCAGAAGGCTTTGCCTTCCAGCTCGCCCGCCGAAAACCCGATCGACAGCGGCGCGGGTGGCGACGCGTCCGCAAATGAGGCGAGGCTCCAGGTCCCGGCTTCCAGCTCAGCCGCGGGCGGAGGTGGAGGCGGCGGCGCGGCTGCGGGTTCCGGCGGCGGTTTGCCCGCGCAGGCGGCGAGCGCCAGAAACGCCATGATGACGGCCGCGCGCCGAATTCCAGTCTGAACGTCCATGAATGTCCCCCGCCACCATCCGCCCGTTTCGACAGATGGTAACGGCTCTCACTCACGCCGCAAGGCGGGATTTATCCTAACAACCGCCGTGCGATGACCTGCGCCTGAATCTCGGCCGCGCCCTCAAAGATGTTGAGGATGCGCGCGTCGCAGAGGACGCGGCTGATCGGGTACTCCATCGCGAAGCCGTTGCCGCCATGGATCTGCAAACCGTTATCGGCCGCGGCCCAGGCGACGCGGGCGCCCAAGAGCTTGGCCATTCCGGCCTCCAGATCGCAGCGCCGGCCCTCATCCTTCTCACGCGCAGCGTGATAGGCGAGCTGACGGGCGATCATGATCTCCACCGCCATCATCGCCAGTTTGGAGGCGATGCGCGGGAACTCGATCAGCGACTTGCCGAACTGCTTGCGCTCCTCGGCGTAGCGCATGGCTATCTCCATCGCCGACTGGGCGACGCCGATGGCGCGCGCGGCCGTCTGGATGCGGGCGCTTTCGAAGGTCTGCATCAGCTGCTTGAAGCCCTGCCCTTCCTCGCCGCCGAGCAGGTTCTCAGCTTTCACGCGGAAGCCGTCAAAGCCCAGCTCGTATTCCTTCATGCCGCGATATCCCAGCACCTCGATCTCGCCGCCGGTCATGCCGTCGACCGGGAACGGGTTCCCGACGTCGCCGCGCGGCTTTTCCGCCAGGAACATCGACAGGCCGCGATAGTCGGACGTGTCCGGATCGGTGCGCGTCAGCAAAGTCATCACGTCGGCGCGGGCGGCGTGGGTGATCCAGGTCTTGTTGCCGGTGACGACGTACTCGTCGCCCTCCTTCACCGCGCGGGTGCGCAGGGATCCGAGGTCGGAGCCGGTGTTCGGCTCGGTGAAGACCGCGGTCGGCAGGATCTCTCCGCTGGCGAGTTTGGGCAGCCACTCGGCCTTTTGCGCGTCGGTGCCGCCGGTCAGGATCAGTTCGGCGGCGATTTCAGAGCGCGTGCCGAGCGAGCCGACGCCGATATAGCCGCGCGACAGCTCCTCCGAGACGACGCACATCGCCGTTTTGTCCATGCCGAAGCCGCCATGCTCCTCCGGGATCGTCAGGCCAAAGACGCCAAGCTCGGACATCTCCTCAATCAGCTCCATCGGGATCAGCTCATCCTTCAGGTGCCATTCATGGGCGTAGGGAACCACGCGATCCTCGGCGAAACGGCGGAACTGTTCGCGCACCATTTCGAATTCTTCGTCGAGGCCGCAGGCGCCGAACGTGGCGGAGGCGGTCTGGTCGCGCATCAGGGCGACGAGGCGAATCTTGGCGGCGTCGGACGGCCCCTCGGCGGAGAGCGAGGCGACCGCCGGATTGGCGGCGAAGGCGGCGATATCCGCCGCAGCGACGCCCATATCTGCCGGGCGCGCGATCTCTCCCTGGCTCATCGGAACGCCGCCTGACATTTGCGCCAGATACTCGCCCGCGCCGATCTGCAGGATCAGCCGCTCCATCTCGCCAAATTCGCCCGACCCGTTCAGGCGCGCGGCCCAGGCGTGCAGCTGGCGCAGGCTCTCAACATAGGTTTCGAACCAGGCGAAGCAGTGCGCGGCCCATTGCTCGGCCTCCAGCAGCTTGCCGGACACGCGGCCTTCCGGCGCGACGCGGGCGCGCAGAACGCTGGCGGCGCTCGCCATCAACGCCTCGGCGGCCGACGCCGCCGATCCCACCTGCTCGATCAACGCGGCGTCCGACAAATCATTCAGCGACGCGGATTCGGTCATGGCGTCGGCGGCCAGGGCGGTGGCGGACATCTCAGCTCTCCTTACTCGGATCTGCGCCGCCGCATCGACGATCGACGCGCGGCGCATGACTATCGGGCGAGTCCCGCGCCGGAATAGGTTGCAGCGCGAATTCGCAGTTGCGAGACGCCTACCCGCCCGCAGCGATCGGGTCAAGGATGATCGAAACAAAAATACTTGCCGCCGACCTTGCGCGCAACATTATTGCTACACGATCGCCTGCAGCGGATGCCAGTCGGTCCCGTCCACTTGTTTCAGATTCGGGACATGCGCCGTACGTTCGACTGGAATGCAAAGCATGTTCACGCTAATCACCCTACCATAGATGTTTTCCGCATTTCCGGCGAAATTCGCCGGATTGAAATAGTGCGGCGTATGCCACCAGGCCTGATAGTTGAGCGCCTGAATCAGTTCGATCAACTCGCGCGACTTCGTCACTCTGTCGTTCTCGACATAGAGAACTGGGCGGTGCTTCGCGATCAGCCCTTCCGCGCCGCGAACTGCATCGGCTTCGCCGCCCTCAACGTCAATTTTTAGAAGATGCAGCGCAGACGGATCTATCAACACGTCCAATGGACGGATGGGCACACGAAAGGACGAACCCGGGTCCTCGGGCAGCGCATCCAACGCGACGGCGCCGAAATTTGCGGGTTTGTCATAGTCTATGCGTGGAAACGAAAGCTCGGACTCTTTGCTCGCACAACCGGCGTTGATGGCCTGAACGGTGGTCAGACCATTGAGCGCAAGATTGGCGCAGAGATTCTGGAATACGACCGGCTGCGGCTCAATCGCCGCCACGTACCCGGACGGGCCGACCGCCTTTGCGATGGAGACGGTATGCGCGCCGATATTGGCGCCGATCTCGACCACATGCGCGCCCGGCGGGATCAACTGGGTGAGCAGCTCCCATTCCTTCTCACTGAACTCGCCATAATCGATCAGGGCGCGACCGATATAAAAGTCGTTGGGGTTGGCCAGAAACATGCCGTGGCGGGTTTTAACCAGCTGATACATGGGCGTTGAACAGACCAGCCGCTCATCGCCGCCGGATCGCGATTCTGATTGTTCTGTAGACATCCCCGACCAGTCAGTTACCCAATGCGCGCATCGCCTAACTTGTTATAGCTGAAAGATATCCTTCCCAAACAGCCTTATTAAGGTCGCCCGCGAATGCCGTCACTTTTGGAAAACTACAGCCTCGTCACGTTGCTGATCTGTTGCGGGATCATGGCGGCGGGCGGCTTCACCAAAGGCGCGGTCGGATTCGCCCTACCGATGATCGCCATTTCCGGGCTGGGCTCGATTCTGCCGGCCCAAACGGCGCTCGCGGCGATGATCTTACCGATTCTGCTGACCAATGTCTGGCAGACCTTCCGGCAAGGCGTCGGCGCTGCGTGGGACACTCTCTATGAGTTTCGCGTCCTGATTCTGGTTCTCTTCATCATGATCGGCCTGACCGCGCAGTTGGTGGTCCTGCTGCCCGAGCGGGTGTTCTTTCTGTTTCTCGGCGGGCTGGTGACGGTTTTCGTATTGCTTCAGCTCTCCGGTTGGACGCCGCCCTCGCCGGAAGGCGACCGCCGCAGGGTGGAGATCGGCGTCGGCCTCTTCGCCGGGTTCTCCGGCGGGCTGGCGGGCGTATGGGGGCCGCCGATCCTGATGTACCTGATCGCGCTCGACACGCCGAAGGTGAAGCAGGTGCGCGCGCAAGGCGTGTCATTCGTGATGGGCAGCGTCATCCTGACCGGCGCGCATCTGCGCTCCGGCGTGCTGAATTCGGAAACGCTGCCGCTGTCGGCGCTGCTGATCATCCCGGCCTTTATCGGGATGGCTTTGGGGCTGTCGCTGCAGGATCGGCTGAAACAGTCGACATTTCGACGACTGACCCTGATCGTCCTCTGTCTCGCCGGGTTGAACCTGCTGCGTCGCGGACTTTTCTGAGCGTCAAAGGACGCCCAGAACCCGCAATCCAAGGCCGAGGATCGACAACGACGCGACTGCGAAAGCCAGGGTCCGCGCCACCGGTATCCCCAACGTGTAAATGACATAATGGGCGAGCAGGCCGAAGAAATAGGTCGCGCCGAGCGTTGCCGCCAGACCGTCCTCAGGAATGGTCAGGTGCGCGAACACCGCGATCGGCGCGAAAGCGGCAATGGTCTCCACGGCGACGCCGTGCGCCCTTTTCTGCCGTTGCGCCCAGGGCGATTGCGGCGGATCGCCGGGTTTCGGCCCGGACATGGCCACCATCGCCCCCTGCACCGCGATGCGATTGAGAATATAGGGGATCCACATCACCCCGACCAAAAGGGCGCTCAGTACCGCCCAGAATGCGAGACCAGTCATCGGTTTTCCTCGTTTTCCGCCGTCATTGAGGATCTAGGCGCGCACGGCGCCGGTCGCAATCTTAACTCACGCCAGTGTCAGCTCAGCTTGCGTCAACCCATCCGGACGGCTCCGGAGCGGCGATGGTCGCCCGCCGCCTGCACCCCGCCTTTGGCGTCGCGCGCCACGGCGTGGACGCCGCCATAAAACATCGACACGCGGCCCCACGGCCGCGCCTCGGGAAAGGCCGCCAGCAACGCCTCGCGCTCGCCCTCGGGGAAGCGGTCCTCAAAATCCACCTCGGGCTGGCGCGCGCCCTCCACATGGACGCGGGGGGCCTCCACCGCCTCCTCCAGCGAGTCGCCGTCGTCCAGAAAGCGCCGGATGGTCTGCGCCAAGGCGGAGCGGATGCGGTTCGAGCCGCCGGAGCCGAGCACCGCGACGGCGCCGTCCGGCCATTCGACCACGCTGGGCGCCATCATCGAGGAGACGCGGGTGTTCTCCGGCCATTGCTGGAAGCCCTGCGGGCTGAGATCCTCTTCGCCGAGCATGTTGTTCGGCATCATCCCGATCCCCGGCGCGATCAGGCTGCAACCCGATCCGTTAGAGAGGGTCAGCCCCGCCGCCATGCCGGCTTGATCGACAACCGAAATATGCGTCGTGCCCTGCACCGCCGCGGGGCGGCCCGCAAGCTCCGCCTTATAGCGCGCCACCATGCCCGGATCAGAAAGCTTCGCCGCGCCGCCCGCCGGATCGAGATTAAGACCAGATTCAAGCCGCGCGCGTGAGGTCGCGTGCAGCGCCTCCGCCACCACATCCGCGCCAGCGCCCTTGGCCAGCATCTCCAGCGCGAAGGCGATCAGCGTCCCGCCCAGGCTGGGCGGCGGGTTCAAGAGGATCGTCGCCTTGCCGCGCGCGACCCGCCGCGGTTTGCGCCAGACCGGCTGATAGAGCTTCAAGTCGTCCGCCGTCAGGTGGCCGCCCTCGCGGCAAACCTCCAGCACGGCCTGCCCGATCTCGCCCTCGGTCGCGAAGCGCGCGCCTTCGCGGGCGTAGGTGTCCAGCGCGTCGGCGAGCGCCTCATTGCGATAGAGCTCATCGGCTTCAAGCAGTTTGCCCGACGGACAATAGACGCCGCGGGTCGCCTCGGTCGCCTCATAGATCGGGCGCACGATCGCCAGCACGCCGGTCTGAAACCCGGTCAGCGGGTAACCCTCATTGGCGGCTTTGACGGCGAATCTGGCGAGATCCGGCATCGGAGTCCGACCCAGCGCGTCATGGGCGGCGAACAGGCCCACGCCGACGCCCGGCGTCGCGATCGAACCCGCGCCGATATGGAACGCCTGCGTGGTCTCGCCGAAATCGGCCAGGATCTCGCGGAAATCGAGCTCGCTCTCGGATCGTTTGCGGCGCGGCGTCTGGACGAAGAAATCCAGCACCCGCGCCTCACCCGACGGCAAGCGCACGGTCAGAAAGCCGCCGCCCAGCAGTGAAGAGAGCACCGGCTCGGCCACCATCGAGGCCAATGCGCCCGCGATGACCGCGTCCACAGCGTTGCCGCCCGCGCGCAGCACTTCGGCTGCGGCGTCGGCGGTCAGTTCATCTCCGGCGGCGACGGCCCAACGATTCGACATGGGAAGCGGGAATAGCGCAGCCGCGGCGGATGGTCGAGGGGGACGCAAACGAGAACGGCCGGACCTCTTATTGAGAGCCCGGCCGGTCGTTGGGCGAACGCCGCGCGACGCGGCGGAAATTAGGCCACTTGCGGAGCGGCGGCTTTCACGTCATCGCCCACATGCGGGGTGTATTTTGAGAAATTGTCGACGAACATGCCGACCAGCCGCGCAGCCTGCGCGTCATAGGCCGCCGGGTCTTCCCATGTGCCGCGCGGATCCATCAACGCCCGGTCGACGCCCGGCACGTCCACCGGAACCTCGAAACCGAAATTGGGATCGCGGCGGAACTCGGCCTCGTTCAGCGCGCCAGAGAGCGCGCCGGCGAGCAGCGCGCGGGTGGCCTTGATCGGCATGCGCGATCCGACGCCATAGGCGCCACCTGTCCAACCGGTGTTGACCAGCCAGCAACAAGCGCCGGACTTGGCGATACGGTCGCGCAGAAGCGCGCCATAGACTTCCGGCCGACGCGGCATGAACGGCGCGCCGAAGCAGGTGGAGAAGGTCGGCTCCGGCTCAGTCACGCCCTTTTCGGTTCCAGCCACTTTCGCGGTAAAGCCCGAAAGGAAGTGATACATCGCCTGCGCCGGGGTCAGCCGCGCGATCGGCGGCAGAACGCCGAAACTGTCGCAGGTCAGCATGATGACGTTGCGCGGCGCGCCCGCGCGCCCGGTCGCCGAGGCGTTCGAGATCATCTCAAGCGGATAGGCCGCGCGCATGTTCTGCGTCAGCGAGGAATCCTTGAAGTCCAGCTCCCGCGTGCGCTTATCCCAAACCATATTCTCGATCACGGTCGAGAACTTACTGGTGGTGGCGAAAATCTCCGGCTCCGCCTCGGCGGACAGATCGATGGTTTTGGCGTAGCAGCCGCCCTCGAAATTGAACGTGCCCTCGTCCGACCAGCCATGCTCATCATCGCCGATCAGAACCCGCGACGGATCGGCCGACAGCGTGGTCTTGCCGGTGCCCGAGAGGCCAAAGAACACCGCGGCGTCCGCCGGGTCGTCCACCGCGTGATTGGCCGAGCAGTGCATCGGCATCAGGCCGTTTTCGGGCAGCAGCCAGTTCATCACGGTGAAGACAGATTTCTTGTTCTCGCCGCCGTAAGAGGTGCCTGCGATCAAGATCATCTTCCGCTCGAAGGAAATCGCGACGACGGTGTCCGACCGGCAGCCGTGGCGCGCGGGGTCGGCCTTGAAGCTGGGGCAGTTGACGACCGTGAACTCGGGCGAGAACGTCGCCAGCTCCTCGGCCGCCGGGCGGCGCAGAAGGTGACGGATAAAGAGCGAGTGCCAGCAGAGCTCGGTCACCATGCGCACGTTCAGACGGTGCGCCGGGTCCGCGCCGGCGTAGAGGTCCTGCGCGAAATACTCGCCGCCCTTCATATGGGCGAACATGTCCTGACGCAGACGCTCGAACCCCTCCGGGGGCATGTCGCCGGCGCCGTCCCACCAGACATCCGCCTCCGTAGACGGCTCGCGCACAATGAACTTGTCCTTGGCCGAACGGCCGGTGTGCTTTCCGGTCTGGACCAGCAGCACGCCGCCGATGCCCAGATCGCCTTCGCCGCGCTCGACCGCCGTCTGGACGAGCTCCGGTTCGGTCATATTCCAGCGCAGCGCGCGCAGGCCTTCGATGCCGATTCGCTCGACGCTGTCATTCGTGTTGAATACACCGTGATGCATGGTTCGCCTGTCTGCTCCGTCCTAAATGGTCGCGCAGCCCCGCTTTCTTGGGCTACGCCCGCCGGCGCCCTTTCCAAGACGTCCGAATATGGGGATTTCGAGTCGCACCAATCTCCCCGTTCAATTTGGTCGCACCTACCCGAAGGTGTTGCTTACCGCAACCGCGCTTTTCCAGAAATCGCGGATTTGTCGCAACAAACTCGCAACAGATCTGTCGCAATGGGGCAGGGAATCTCAATCCCGCCCTATTCACGCCAGATTGCGACGTGAGTAGAATGAGGCAAGTTGCGTGATAGGGTAGCGGCGGGGGCTCGTCGCTTTATCGCTTAAGGGTGCGTTCCATGACTAACATCACCTTGGTCGATGACGACCGAAACATCCTGACCTCCGTGTCCATGGCGCTGGAGGCCGAGGGTTACCATGTCCGGACGTTCACGGACGGCGCTTCAGCGTTGGGCGCGATCAGCCAGACGCCGCCGGATCTGGCGGTGCTGGACATCAAGATGCCGCGGATGGACGGCATGGAGCTGCTGCGCCGGCTACGCCAGAAAACCGATCTGCCGGTGATCTTTCTGACGTCGAAGGACGAAGAAATCGACGAAGTTATCGGGCTGCGCATGGGGGCCGACGATTATGTGCGCAAGCCGTTCTCGCAACGCCTGCTGGTCGAGCGTATCCGCGCCGTCCTGCGCCGCCGCGAAGCGCAGGCGGAACCGGCTGAGCGCGAGGAGAGCGAGAAGGTGATCCAGCGCGGCAAGCTGCTGCTGGATCCGCTGCGCCACGCCTGCTCCTGGAGCGGCCGCCCGGTAACGCTGACGGTGACGGAGTTCCTGATTCTGAAAGCGCTGGCGATCCGCCCCGGCTTTGTGAAAAGCCGCGACCAGCTGATGGATGCGGCCTATGACGATCAGGTCTATGTCGACGACCGCACGATCGACAGCCACATCAAGCGGATCCGGAAAAAGTTCCGGTCCAGCGACAAGGAGTTTGCGTCGATCGAGACGCTTTATGGCGTCGGCTACCGATATCAGGAAGTTTGACGAAACCCCCGCCGGCGGCGCGTCGGCGGGCATAATCAGGGACGCGAGCGCGCGTCAGGGGGGCGATGCCTGAGGGGGCTGCATACGCGCCTGATCTACCCAAATCCAACGCCCGCGCGGATCATGGCGCGGGCGATCCCGTTGGCGTGAGCGATCGCGACGACTCTGCGAAAGGGTCGTCCGACGCGGATCAGGTCCTTAGCGCTCGGATCAGACGCGCCCTTCAGGCCGCGATAGACCGGTTAAAACCAGTGGTGACGCCGATTATCGGTCCGATCTTGTCCATCGGCGCCTTTTCATCTCTCAGCCGCCGCATCGTGGCGCTCAATCTCGTTGGGCTCGGTTTGCTGGTTGGCGGCGTTCTGGTGCTCAACCAGTTCCGCTCCGGCCTGATCGATCTGCGCATTCAGTCGATGCAAACCCAGGGAGAGATCATCGCGATCGCCATCGCCGAAGCGGCGGGCGCCGGACCTTCCGCCACGCAATACGACCCGGTGCGCGCAAATCTGGTGCTTCGCCGTCTGGCGCAACCGACCGGCGTGCGCGCGCAGATCTATGATCGCGCTGGCCGACTGACGGGCGACACGCGGGTCTTGCTGCCGAGTTCATCGCCGATCGAAACGCAGGAGCTTCTGCCGCCAAATGTCGAACCGGAGCGCAGCTGGCTGGAGCGGATAGAGGCGGAGTACAACCACTTCATGCGTCGCCTCGGCGGGGATAATCTGCCGCTCTATTCTGAAACGCCGGTGGCGGGCGTCGCCCAGGATGAGGAGGTTTTCTCAGCCCTGCGCGGCGAACAGGCGGACGCGGTGCGGCTCAACAGCGAAGGCGAACTGATCGTCTCCGTTTCGGTGCCGATCCAACGGTTCAAGGCGGTGATGGGCGTTCTGGTGCTCTCCACCGAAGGCGGCGATATCGACGCGGTGGTGCGCGCCGAACGCATCGCAATCATTCAGGTGTTCCTGGTCGCTCTTGCGGTCTCGGTCACGTTGTCCTTCCTGCTGGCGGGCACCATCGCCCGCCCGATCCGGCGTCTTGCGGACGCCGCCGAACGCGGGCAGGCGCAGGAAAAGCGCCCGATCAACCCCAAGCGCATCCGGATCCCGGATATGACGAAACGTACGGACGAGATCGGCTATCTCTCCGGCGCATTGCGGCGGATGATCGACGCGCTCTACCAGCGGATCGACGCGAATGAGAGTTTTGCGGCCGATGTGGCGCATGAGATCAAGAATCCGCTCACTTCGCTCCGGTCGGCGGTCGAGACCATGCGGGTCGCCAGAGACGACGCCGGGCGCGAGCGATTGATGAAAGTGATCGAGAACGATGTCGGCCGGCTGGATCGTCTGGTCACCGACATCTCCAACGCGTCCCGGCTGGATGCGGAGCTGGTGCGCGAGGACACCGAGAGGTTCGATCTCGGAGCCCTTGTGGAGGCGCTGGCGGAAATGAGTTCGGATCGAGCTGTATCTCGCGGGGCAAAGATCGTGGCGCGCCGCCCTGCCGCCCCGCTGATGGTCACCGGACTTGAGGGCAGGATCGGGCAGGTGATCCAAAACCTGATCGACAACGGCCTCTCTTTCTCGCCCGAAGGCGGCACGCTGAGCGTGCAGGCGGGACGGGTGAAGGAGGGCGGCGCGCGCGTGATCGTCGAGGATGAAGGCGTGGGCATACCGCCGGAAAACCTGGAATCGATCTTCGAGCGATTCTACTCTGAACGTCCCGAGACCGAATCGTTTGGCGACCATTCCGGCCTGGGGCTCTCCATCGCCAAACAGATCATCGAAGCCCATGGCGGACGGATATGGGCCGAAAACCGATACGCGCCGGGGGCGAAGGACGGCCCGGTCATCGGCGCGCGCGTGACCATCGAGCTGCCTGCGTGACCAGCAACGCGCCGCCGCCTGACGATCAGATCCTTCACGCCACCTGCGTTGCGATCGGATCCCGCGGCGTCCTGATCACGGGACAGTCGGGCGCGGGCAAATCCCAGCTGGCGCTGCATTTGATCGCATTGGGCGCGACGCTCGTCGCGGATGACCGCGTGGCGCTCTCCATGCGGGGCGAGGCCGTGGTCGCAACCGCGCCCGCTCCGCTCTCCGGCCTGATCGAGGCGCGCGGCGTCGGTCTGTTGCGCGTGCAGTCGCAAGAGGCGGCGGAGATCGTCGTGGCGGTCGACCTGACCCCGCGCGAGACGCCGCGTTTGCCGCAGCGCCGCGTAATGCGGTTGCTCTGCGGTGAAGCACCGTTAATCTCCGTTCGGCCTGATGCTTCGGGGGCGTCGATCGTCGCCGCTCTGCTGAACGGCGCAGAGTTGATTGACCCCGACGCGAACGACTGAACCCAGAGGCGAGACGTGATGACCGACGCGCCCAAAAGACTGAGGACGGCGGCGGCCGCATCGGCCGAGTTGGACAACCTGCCGCGCGTCGCGATCGTAACCGGACCGGCGGGAGCCGGGCGCACGACCGCCATTCGGGCGTTCGAGGATCTGGGGTTTGAGACCATCGACAACCTGCCGCTGGCGCTGCTGGCGCGCGTGGTCGCGCCGCAGGACAATGGCGCGGAGAACGCGAAATCCTTACCCAAAATCGCCATCGGCATGGACAGCCGCACGCGGGGATTCTCACCGACCGCGCTGGTCGACGCCATGTCCGAGTTGAAAAGCGCCACCGAAATCGCGCCGGTGCTCCTCTATCTGGATTGCTCGGAGGCGGTGCTGCTGAACCGCTTCAACGAAACCCGCCGGCGCCATCCGATGGCCGCCGATGCGCCCGTGGCCGAGGGCGTGGAGGCGGAGCGGCGCGCGCTCGCCCCCCTCCGCGACGCGGCCGACGTGGTGATCGAGACCACCGAGATGACGCCCCATGATCTCCGGGCGGCTGTGGTCCAGCGCTTCAGCTCTGACCTCGCTTCGCGGCTCGCCGTCACCGTCCAATCGTTCTCTTTCAAACGCGGCGCGCCCCGGAACGCCGATATGGTTCTGGATGTGCGCTTTCTCGGCAATCCTCACTGGCAGCCGGATCTGCGGCCGCTGGACGGACGTGATCCGCGCGTGGCGGCCTATGTGGAGGCTGACCCGATGTTCGGGGAGTTCTTCAGCCGCGCCCTCGACCTGCTGCTGCTGTTGCTGCCCGCCTATAAGCGCGAGGGGAAGTCGTATTTCTCGATCGCGATCGGCTGCACCGGCGGCCAGCATCGCTCGGTGATGATCGCCGAACGGCTGGCGCGCAAGCTGGCGACCGCCGGTTGGAGCGCGTCGCTCCGGCACCGGGAACTGGCGCGCGCCGCGCCCCGGTCCGCGCCATCGACGGCGCCTGGCGTGGGTCAGGGAGATATGGGTAGACCGCCTGAATCGCCGACAGGGTTGCCGCGATGATCGGGTTGATCGTCGTCGCGCATGGCGGATTGGCGGACGAGTTGCTGGCCGCCACCGAACATGTGGTGGGTAAGTTGGAGGACGCCCGCGCGATCTCCATCGGTCCGAATGACGATCTGCGCGACAAGCAGCAGGAAATCTCGGCGGCGGTCGCGGCGGTCGACAGCGGCGACGGCGTGGTCGTGGTCACCGACATGTTCGGCGGCACGCCGGCGAATCTGGCGATGGGGGCGCTGACCCGGCCGAATGTCGAAGTGGTCTACGGCGCCAATCTGCCGCTGCTGGTGAAACTCGCGACCCGGCGCGATTGCTCGGTCGAGGCGGCGGTGGGTCAGGCGCTGCAGGCGGGGCGAAAATACATCGATTCCGCCGCGCATATTCTCAATGGCGACGCCTAGCTGATAAGACCGGTCGCGTCTTCGCGGGTCACACCCGCCATTGCACCGCGGCGCGGTGCGGCCTAGAAGGCCGCCCATGTCTGAATCCCGCCGCCTGGAAATCTGCAACACCAAGGGACTGCACGCGCGCGCCTCGGCGAAGTTCGTCGAAGCTGCGGGGCGATTCGATGCGCGCGCCATGGTCTCCAAAGACGGGCACTCGGTCTCGGCGGATTCGATTATGGGGCTCTTGATGCTCGCGGCCAGCAAGGGCGCCTCGATCGACGTGCGCGCCGAGGGGCCGGATGCGACCGCGCTGCTCGACGCGCTGGAAGCGTTGGTCGCCAGTCGGTTCGGAGAGCGCGACTAAGCCACCGATCCGGGTCGCGCCGCCAGAGCCCCGCAAGCCGCATGGCGCGGGCATGCCACCAGATGATCGTTGACCATGCCGACCGCCTGCATGAAGGCGTAAACGATCGTGGGCCCGCAGAACTTGAAGCCGCTCGCCTTCAACGCCTTTGACATGCCTCGACTGAGCGCGGTTTCGGCGGGCACCTCCGCCATTGAGGTAAACTCGTTCTGCAGAGGCGCGCCGTCGACAAAGTCCCAGAGGAACGCGTCAAACCCGCCCTCGCCCTCGATCTCCAGCCAGGCGCGCGCATTTCCGATCGTGGCCTCGATCTTGCCGCGATGGCGCACGACTCCAGCGTCGCCCAGGATCCGCAGCACGTCCTCTTCGCCGTACCGCGCCACGCGCTCAGGCTCGAAGCCTTCGAAGGCCGCGCGGAACGAGTCCCGCTTTCTGAGGATGGTGATCCAACTCAGCCCGGCCTGAAACCCGTCGAGAATCAACTTCTCCCACAGCGCGCGCGAGTCCCATTCCGGCACGCCCCATTCCTCATCATGGTAGGCGACGTAAAGCGGATCGTCGCCGCACCAGGGGCAGCGCCCGTTCGCCAAAGCACCTGCGGCGCCGCTCGGATCATCCGCCGTCACGACTTGACCTCCCGATGAAAACATATATAGAACATATATCGAACATAAAGGGCGACACCGCCCGAATCCAGCGTTAATCTTTCAGTCACGACGCCCGCTTAGCGTCAAGGACGAGGGAGGGGTGCGACCATGCCGACACGCGACAGGCGAATGGCGTCGATTATGCGACATGTCGATCGTTCGGCTGCGGCTGCGCCGGGCGCAACAGCCCTGCATCTCGCGATTTGGCGCCCCGACGCGCCGCCTGACTGGCGGGCATCCGCCTCCGCAACCGGCGCCACCCTGGCGTTCCCATCGCTCACCGACGCGCAGGAGCTGTTTTCGGCGCCTAATGCGACGAGAGCGCGGCGCGCCTGGGCCTTGAGCGCCAACCCTCGATCCGATTTTCGGTTCGAGCATGTGACGGCCGATGATCGCAGAGTGATCGAATGGTCGACGGCGTTGCCGTTGGAGGCAGACCTAGCCAAGCCCGGCGCTGCGCCGGTTTTCGCCACCATCTTTCATCAGGCGGCGACGCGAGACGCGCGCTCAACAGACATGATGTCGAACCGCCGCGCGCGGCAGGTTCTCCGCAAGCGGCTGGAGGCTGCAATCGATTCAGGCGGCCCCAGCGTCAGCGCCGCCTTCGGCGTCGATAATCTGAGCGAGCTGAACCAGACATATGGGTTCGACGTCGCCGACGCCGTGCTGGCGGAAGTCGCCGCGCGGATCCGGTCTGTGGCCGAACAGGACGCGGCGGACGTCATCGTGCGGCATCTGTCGGGATCGAAATTTGGTCTTGTGGCGACAGGGATCGACGAATCTCGCGCGCAGCGGTTGGTCCGCAAAGCACAGAACGCCGTGGCCGCGGCGCCGATCCGCACCAGCTACGGCGGCGTTGCTGCGTCGGTTTCTGCCGGGCTTGCGTCCGGGATCCCGATCGAAGGCGCCGACGCGCCGGCGGTGTGCGATCAGGCGGGCGAGATGATGGCGCGCGCGCTGGATGTCCTCACCTCCGCCCGGCGCAACGGGCCGTCGGCGATCAAGGTGGCGCGCGGCGACGCGGAGCAGAACATGGCTCTGGCCGAACGGCGGCGTCTGGCGCGCGAGACGATGGCGGCGCTGGAGGCTGGCCGCGTTGGCTTGGCGTTCCAGCCGATCGTGGCCAGCGGGTCGAGGCGGCCAGCCTTTCACGAGTGCCTCGCGCGCATGTTCGCACCGGATGGCGCCATGGTGCCCGCGGGGGTCTTCGTGCCAGTTATAGAGCGTCTTGGCCAGGTGCGCCTGCTCGACCGGTGCATGTTGAGCGCAGTGTTCGACGCGCTTGAAGACGCACCCCGGTCGCGCCTGTCGCTCAATGTCTCGACCCAAACCCTCCGCGACGCGGAGTGGCTGGCGATCTACCGGCGGCGGGCGGCGGCGGCGCCGCGCGCCGCGGAACGTCTGATCGTAGAGATCACCGAAAGCTCGGCCAGCGGCGATCCCGCCGCGACGAAGGAATTCATGACGGCGGTGCGCGCGCGCGGCGCGGCCTTCGCCTTGGACGATTTCGGCGCCGGGTACACCGCGTTTCGGCAGTTGCGGGATTTCAGGTTCGATTTCCTCAAGATCGATGGGTCGTTCGCGGCGAATATCGCGGCGGATTCCGACAACCGATTGTTCTTGAAGGTGATGGTGGAGATCGCGCAGCATTTCGACATGGCCACGGTGGCGGAATTTGTCGAAACGGAGGCGGAGGCGGAAGCGCTGGCCGCGCTCTCGATCACCTACCAGCAGGGCTATCTGCACGGCGCGCCTTCAATGGAATTGACGTCGTCGGCGTCGACGCACGACGCGACCGCCAATTCCCGCGCGGCTCGGACGATGCTGACCGCCTGAGGCAGGGTGAGCGCGTCACGCCACTGTAGCCAGTCGCCAACGGCGACGCACGGCGGCGGTCGTCACGCGTCAAGCATCGGAGTCAGCCGTGACTAAAGACGCTGTATTGGAGCACGTACACAAAGAGCGGCTTAGGGGCGTGACGCAGACAATGTACGTCGGCCCCGCGAGATCGCGCCTACCGCATTCGCAGACTCAGGACTTCTTGGCGATGTCATCGAGGCGCGACTGCATTTCCTGCAACTGGGATTTGAGCGCTTCGAGGTCTTCCTTGTCGGCGGCGGGTTCGGCCGCATCGCCTGTAGGGGTGTCGCCAATCGCGTCGATGCCAACCGGCGGGCCGCCCGGCCCCTGCGCGAACGGCGAGAACATGCGCATGGCGTTCTCGAACCACTCCATATTGGTGCGGGCGAGCGATTCAAAATTCGCCAGGGCGGGATTGGCGCCGAACGCCGCCTGCATCTGATCGCGCATCTTCTCCTGATTGCGCGCGAATGTGTTCATCGACGCTTCCAGATAGCTGGGCACGACGCCTTGCAGCGTGTCGCCATAGAGCCGGATCAGTTGGCGCAGGAAGTTGGTCGGCAGCATGTACTGCCCCTTCGCCTCTTCCTCGAAGATGATTTGGGTCAGCACGGAGCGCGTAATGTCATTGCCGCTCTTGGCGTCGTAGACGACGAAATCATCGCCTTCGCGGACCATCTCCGCCAGATGATCCAGCGTGACATAGCTGCTTTTGGCCGTGTTGTAGAGGCGACGATTTGCGTATTTCTTTATGGTGATCGGAGCTTGGGACTCAGTCTTTTCGGCGCTCATACCAACGCACCTTTCAATTCTTACAGTGGACGCTTCCCACCCTTTCCCTTCAGTAATCGCATTTGGCGTTGCGCACTGCAATGCAAAAATGCCGCAGTGCGGCCGCTGCGGCGCACACTCAAGCGGACGCATTCAGCCGCCAAGACCCTGTTGTGCATCAGGACGCCCTCGCCCGCCTTATCGACGTTGTTGACGATGGCCCGCCCCCATCGCGCAGATGTTCGGATCCGCCCAGCGAGTCGCCGGTCCCCCGCCCCGCTATCCGCCGCATAGTGCAATCCGCCGCATCAGGAGATTCGGGCGCGCGCGGGCGTCGCTTTTATTGCAACGAACGATCCTGATCTCGCTGACGCCATATGCGCGGAATCTCAATCGTTTACGTGAGACACCTTTTTTGTCGCGCCCAATCCGAACTTTACTTCGCGACGATTCGCCGGTTAGGTCCTGCCGCATCCTCGTTGCATACTCGCGACACCTAACGCACTACGCAAAACATGGTCGCCGGGAAGACGCGACCGACCGAAAAGCAGGAGAAATCCCTTGACCAACATCGTCATCGCGTCCGCCGCGCGCACACCCGTAGGTTCTTTCAGCGGGTCGTTCGCCAAGACTTCGGCTTCTGAACTCGGCGTCGTCGCCGTGAAAGCGGCGCTTGAGCGCGCTGGGGTCGACGCCGGCGAGGTCTCCGAGACCATTCTTGGCCAAGTGCTGACGGCCGGAACGGGTCAGAACCCCGCCCGCCAGACGCATATCAACGCCGGCCTGCCCAAAGAGAGCTCGGCCTGGACCATCAATCAGGTCTGCGGTTCAGGCCTGCGCGCCGTCGCCTTGGGCGCCCAGCACATTTTGCTCGGCGACGCCGATGTCGTTGTCGCGGGCGGGCAAGAGAGCATGTCGCTCAGCACCCACTGCGCCTATCTGCGCGCCGGCCAGAAAATGGGCGACATGAAGATGGTCGACACCATGATCAAGGATGGCCTGTGGGACGCCTTTAACGGCTATCACATGGGCACCACTGCGGAAAACGTCGCAAAGCAGTGGCAGATCGGCCGCGAGCAGCAGGACGAGTTCGCCGTCGGCTCGCAGAACAAGGCGGAAGCCGCGCAGAAGGCTGGCAAGTTCGTCGACGAAATCGCGCCAGTCACGGTCAAGAACCGGAAAGGCGATATCGTCGTGGATTCGGACGAGTATATCCGACACGGCGCGACGATCGAGAGCATGCAGAAGCTGCGCCCAGCCTTCGACCGTGAAGGCAGCGTCACGGCCGCCAACGCGTCCGGCCTCAATGACGGCGCTGCGGTCGCCCTGCTGATGACTGCCGAGGAAGCGGAGAAGCGCGGCATCGAGCCGATGGCTCGCATCGCCAGCTACGCCACGGTTGGCCTCGACCCTGCAATCATGGGCACCGGCCCGATCCCGGCCTCGCGCAAGGCGCTGGAGAAAGCCGGCTGGAAGGTCGACGATCTGGATCTGGTCGAGGCCAACGAGGCCTTCGCCGCGCAGGCCTGCGCCGTGAACAAGGACATGGGCTGGGATCCGTCGATCGTGAACGTCAACGGCGGCGCGATCGCCATCGGCCACCCGATCGGCGCCTCGGGCTGCCGCGTTCTCAACACCCTGCTGTTCGAGATGAAGCGCCGCGACGCCAAGAAGGGCCTCGCCACGCTCTGCATCGGCGGCGGCATGGGTGTCGCGCTCTGCGTTGAGCGCTGATCCGACCAAGACATTCGGGCGGCGGCTTTCGGGCCCCGCCCGTTTCAAAAACTGTTCTCAGAAATCAAAATAACGGAGGATAACCATGGGTAGGGTTGCACTAGTCACCGGTGGTTCGCGCGGCATTGGCGCCGCCATTTCGAAGGCGCTTCAGGCTGATGGTTGTTCAGTCGCCGCCAGTTACGCCGGCAATGACGAGGCCGCCGCGGCCTTCACCGCCGAGACCGGCATCAAGACCTACAAGTGGAATGTCGCCGACTATGAGGCCAGCGAAGCGGGCATCGCGCAGGTCGAGGCCGATCTCGGCCCGGTCGATATCGTGGTCGCCAACGCCGGCATCACCTGGGACGGCTTCTTTCACAAGATGAAGCCGGAGCAGTGGCAGAAGGTGATCGACACCAACCTGACCGGCGTGTTCAACACCGTACGCCCGATCTGGCCGGGTATGCGCGATCGCGGCTTCGGCCGGGTCATCGTGATCAGCTCCGTCAATGGCCAGAAGGGTCAGGCAGGTCAGGTAAACTACGCCGCCACCAAGTCTGGCGACATCGGCATCGTCCGCTCGCTGGCTCAGGAAGGCGCGTTCAAAGGCATCACCGCCAACGCCGTCTGCCCGGGCTATATCGGCACCGAGATGGTTCGCGCCATTCCTGAGGACGTGCTGAACACCAAGATCATCCCGCAGATCCCGGCCGGACGTCTGGGCGAGCCGGAAGAGATCGCGCGTTGCGTGGCCTTCCTCGCCTCAGACGACGCCGGGTTCATCAACGGCTCGACGATCTCCGCCAACGGCGCTCAGTTCTTCGGCTGATCTCAGCGGCAACATTTCGGAAAGCCGGCCCTGACGGGCCGGCTTTTTTCGTTTCAGGCGGTGCGCGCGCGGCTTTCCTTTCGCCCCGCGAACGCCTACCTCTGGCGGGCGCAATCATCGCAAGGGAGGCGTTTCGTGCGGATCGGAATACTACAGGCGGGGCGCATCCTCGGCGAGACGGCGGAGCGGTTCGGGGACTATCCCGAGATCTACGCCCGCCTGCTCACCTCAGCGGACGAGACCCTTACGTTCCACACCTACGCTGTGCTCGACGGGGTGTTCCCGGACTCGGCGGAGGATTGCGACGGCTGGCTGGTCACCGGCTCACGGCACGGCGTTTATGACGATTTACCCTGGATAGATCCTTTGAAGGCGTTGCTGCGGGAGATCCGCGCCGCAAAAATCCCCCTGATCGGAATCTGCTTCGGCCACCAAATCATGGCGGAGGCGTTCGGCGGCGCCGCTGGGAAGTCCTCGAAAGGCTGGGGCTGCGGCGCGCATGAATACGCCTTTGTCGACCCGCCCGCCTGGATGGAGGAGACCGACGCCGCCTTTTTCAGCCACGCGATGCATCAGGATCAGGTGACGGCGCCGCCGCCGGACGCGTCGCGGATCGCGACGTCGCCATTTTGCGAGAACGCGGCTCTGGTCTATGGCCCGCGCGAGGCGCCGGATGCGATCTCGGTCCAGTCCCACCCGGAGTTCGACGCCGAGTTCGCGCGCGCATTGGTGGAGCTGCGCGCGGGAACCAGCCTTCCCAAAGATGTTTCCGACGCCGCGTTCCGCTCCTTCGGCCGTCCGGTGAACAACGCGGAGATGGCGCGCTGGTTCGTAACTTTTCTCAGACAGGCCGCCGACCGGCGCAAGGCGGCGTGAAGGAGCCAGAGCGCGGCGTTCCGGCGCGCCAGAGGGCGACGCTTATCGGATTGGGCGCGGTGCTGCTCTGGTCGGCTTTGGCGCTCCTGACGGTGCTCAGCGGACGCATGCCGCCCTTTCAACTGACCGCGATCTGCATGGCTGTCGGCGGATGCGTGGGTCTGATCGATCTGGCGCGGCGCGGGAGGCCTCTGTCGGACGCGCTGCCGCGCCGCGGCGCCGTCTGGGCGCTGGGGATCGGCGGCCTTTTCGGCTATCACGCGCTCTATTTCACCGCGCTGCGCAACGCGCCCCCCGCCGAGGCCGGGCTGATCGCCTATCTCTGGCCACTACTGATCGTGCTGTTCTCCGGCCTGCTGCCTGGGGAGCGGCTGCGCTGGCCGCAGGCGCTGGGCGCGGCGATGGCCTTCGGCGGCGCTGCGCTGATCATAGCGGGCGGCTCGGGCGGGGCGCTCTCGTTCGAAGGCGCGCACGCGCTCGGCTTCGCCGCCGCGGTTGGATGCGCGCTGATCTGGTCCGGCTATTCGGTGCTCTCGCGCCTCGCCGGCGCCACGCCCACGGCCGCGGTGACGGCGTTCTGTTTCGCCGCGAGCCTGCTCTCCGCGCTCTGCCACGTCGTGTTCGAGGTCACCTGGTGGCCGGGGAGCGCGGTTCAGTGGACGGCGATCCTCGCGCTCGGACTCGGCCCGGTCGGCGGCGCCTTCTACCTTTGGGATATGGGGGTGAAGCATGGCGACATACAGCTCCTGGGGGTGGCGTCTTACGCCGCGCCGCTGCTCTCCACCCTCCTGCTGATTGTCGCTGGTCTCGCCGAGCCGCGCGCCTCTTTACTGGTCGCGGCCGCGCTGATCGCGGGGGGCGCGGCGGTCGCCGCTCTCAGGCGCAAACCATGAACAAGTCCAAACTACTCCCACATGCGGCAAAGACCTGATCTCAAAGCGAAAACACCCGGGAAAATTCCCGGGCGTTCTCGGTCTTCGTTGCGTCTGTGGCTAGTGTTGGGTGGCCGCCAGACGGACGATTTCCTCTTTAATCCGAAGTTTTTCGCGCTTCAGGGCGGTGATCTGAAGGTCACTCGATCCTGGGCTTCGCTGTTCCTCCTCAATCCGGCAAGAAATGGTCTCATGTTTCTTTCGCAGCTCGGACAGGTGAGAAGACAGGTTCATCGCGGCACCTCCATATAACTTTTGAACCCGCTGATTAGAGCATTGAAACAGGCGTTCTGTCACCTGTTTCGTATTCCTGCTTGCGTCAGAGGGATTTGCGCGCGGTTTTTCAGCTCCGCGCCTCACAGGACTCGCCGATAGGTGATTCTCTGTGACGGCGACGGTTCAATTCGCCGAGGTGAGGCGCGCGCCGGCGGCCGCTTTGACCATCGCGTCATGGGCCGCGCGCCGCGCCGAGACATATTTGGCGATGGGGCCGCGCCCCAGCCGCTCCGCGCCTTGCAAGCCGGCCAACAGCCCGCCCGCCGCGATCACCGCCATACCGGTCATGGTCTCGGCGGTCGGCGTTTCGCCAAACAGGACATAGCCGACAACGCCCGCCGTCAGCAGGTTGAAATACATGAAGGGCGACAAGGTCGAGGCGTCAGCGAAACGGAAGGCGAAGATGGTCAGGAAATGGCAAGTCGCAGACAGGCCGCCCATCGCGGCGATCTGCAGGATCGTCGACCAATGGACGGTGGGCGCGCCGCTCCAGAACGCGAACGGCGCCAGCATGGCCGAACCCAGCAGACACTGGATCGCCAGCGTGGAAAGATCGTCGCCGCCTGCCGCCGCCCGCCGCGTCGCGGTCAGATAGCAACCGAACAGTACGCCTGCGCCGAGGGCCAGCAAGGCGCCGGTCTCCATGGTTCCCTCCGGCCGGACGATGAGGATGGCGCCGCCAAATCCCAGCGCCGCGCCCGCGACGCGAAACAGGCTGGCGTGTTCCTTCAGCACGACGATCGCGAGGATGGTGGAGACGACGGGTGAGATGAAAAACGCGCCGAGCGCGTCCGCCATGGAAACTTGCGAGAGCGCCGTGATCAGCAATGTCATCGCGCCCATCAGCAGGGCGGTGCGGCCGATCTGGCCGAGCCAGTCGCCCTTAGGCACCGCGATCGGCCGGCGCAGCAGGGCGGCGATGGCGAGCGCCACGCAACCGGCGGCGAAATATCGGGAGAAACTTACGAAAAATGGAGATTGTCCGTCGCTGAGATTCTTCGCCACCGCATCCACGAAAGGCACGACGGTCATGGCGACGAGCAGCAGCGCTACGCCGAGTCCCTGGGCCCGGTCACGCGTCACCCGCCGCCTCGATCCCGTCGGGGCAGCGCCGTCTCGACCAGGCGCGTCCAATAGGCGACGCCGAGCGGCGCGACCTCGTCATTGAAGTCATAGGCAGCATTGTGCAGCGGCTCGGAATCGCCATTGCCGATAAAGACGAACGCGCCGGGCTTTTCCCGTGCGAGAAAGGCGAAATCCTCGCCGCCCATCGTCGGCGGCCAGTCGCGGTGCAGGGCTTCGGTTCCCACCAACGCCTCCAGCACCTCGCCCGCGAACTCGGCCTCCGCTGGGTCGTTGACCGTGGGCGGATAGGGATTGGGACAACGCTCAATCTCGGCCGCCATGCCATACGCGTCAGCGATGGAGTGAACGATCTGCGCCAGCGCATCGTGGATCTTGTCGTCCAGATCCTGATCGAAACTGCGCACGGTGCCGCTGAGCATCGCTGCGTCCGGAATGACGTTGAACGTGGTCCCGGCGTGGATCTGCGTAATCGAGAGAACGGCGGGGTGCAGCGGGTCGACCATGCGCGCCACGATGCTTTGCAACGCGGTGACGATCTGCGCCGCCGCGATCACCGGGTCGCGCGCGCGATCGGGTTTGGCGGCGTGCCCGCCCTTACCCGTCAGCGTGATGGTCAGTTCGTCCGCCGCCGCCATCACCGGGCCCGGGCGCACGGAGAATTCGCCGACCGGCAATCGCGGCCAGTTATGCATGCCGTAAACCGCCCGGCATGGGAATCGCTCAAACAACCCGTCCTCGATCATCGCCTTGGCTCCCGCCCCGCCTTCCTCGGCGGGCTGGAAGATAAAAACGACAGAGCCGTTGAAATTCCGTGAATCGGCGAGTCGCTTCGCCGCGCCCAGCAACATGGTGGTGTGGCCGTCATGCCCGCAGGCGTGCATCACGCCGGGCGTCTCTGACCGGTATTCGCGCGTCTCATCCGCCTCATGGATCGGCAGCGCGTCCATATCGGCGCGCAGAAGAATTGTATTGGCTTCGTCGGCCGCTCCGGCCTCGCCATGCAGCAGGCCAACGACGCCGGTGCCGCCGACGCCCTCATGCACCTCATTCAGACCGAAGGCGCGCAGCTTCTCCGCCACGACGCGCGCCGTGCGGTGCTCGGCGTATCCCAGCTCCGGATGTCGGTGAAAATCCCGCCGCCAGTCTTGCAGCTCTGTCGCCAGGGCCGCGATGGAGTTGTCCAGAGGCATGCCGCCCACCCGCTGTTCTTCGTGACCCATATTCTACCTTAGCGAGACTTTCGTCAACGCTCCTCTCTTTAATAGTGATAACGCGCCGCGCTAGCCGCGGACGTGCAAGTCGATCGGCGCGCCGCCTTTCAGAACCGCGCGCGCGGCCTCGGTGGCGTCGTCCTCATCCTGCTCATGCGTCGCGCCCGCGTGCAGAACCAACGGCGCCAGTAAACCGAACGGCCCCCGTGCGCCCTTGCGCGCGCCGATCAGCACCCGTTTGGCGGGCCTCCCCTCGCGGGGCTGCAGCGGCAGAAGACGCGCGTCGCCCGCCTTGCCCAGCAGGGCCGCCAGAATCTCCGGCGCGCGTTCGGCCCGCTGGATGATCGTCATCCAGCCGCCGGGGCGCAAGCGTCTGAGCGCAGCGTCGATCCAGCCTGCGAGATCCAGATCGCCCTCTCGGTTGGCGAGATCCCGCGCCATGATGGGGGAGGCGATCGCCGCATCGCGCGCATGATACGGCGGATTGAGCATCACGTGATCAAAACTCAGCGATTTGAGCGCGGGGGGCGGCTGGGCGGCGTCGCCTTCATGCACGGTCAACGCGGCGCCGTTGCGACCGGCGTTGTCCCGCGCCAACGCGGCGTAGTCCTGCTGCAGCTCAAGCCCGTGCAGATCGAGCCCCGGCGACCGCGCCGTCAGACAGAGCGACGCCGCGCCCACGCCGCAGCCGAGATCCAGCACCCGTTCGCCGGGACGCGCGGGCACCGACGCCGCCAACAGCACCGGATCGGTGGCGGCGCGATAGCCGCGCCTCGGCTGCAGCAATCGGACGCGGCCGCCGAGGATGTGATCTTCCGTCAGCTCATCGGGCCGCATCGCGTGCGGCTCCTGCGTCGACGGCTCGATCCCCGCATCCGCCATCGCCTATCCCTTGGCCGAAAGTTCAAAATCATTGTCGATGAGAATCGCCCGCGCCCGAAAGGCGTCGGTCTGATGAACCATCACCCGGCGCGGCAAAAAACCCAGCGAACCTTCGACGGCGCTCGTATGGACGTCGAAGACGATGCAGTCTATATCCTCGGCCGCGAGCAGCGCGCTCGCGAACGAGATCATTGTCGGGTCGTTGGTGCGAAATAATTCTTCCATGACGTTGTTCTATCCGGCCCCGCCCGCCGCCGCCAGAAGGATGCGCCGCTCGTGACCGTCACAACCACAGAGACCCAAGCCGCCGATCCGGCCGAAGACGCGCTCGCCACCGCGTTCCCTCGCCTGCAGGCGATGGTCGCCGACGACCTGTCGCGCACCGACGCGCTGATCAAAGAGCGCATGGCCAGCCGCCACGCGCCGCTGATCCCGACGCTGGCCGGGCATCTGATCGAAGCGGGCGGCAAACGACTGCGCCCGATCCTGACGCTGGCTGGCGCGCAGCTTTGCGGATACCGCGGCGACGCCCATGTGCGGCTCGCCGCGGCGGTGGAGTTCATCCACTCGGCGACGCTGCTGCATGACGACGTGGTGGATGAAAGCGATCTGCGGCGCGGCCGGAAGACCGCCAATTTCCAATGGGGCAACAAGAACTCGATTCTGGTCGGCGACTATGTGTTCGCGCGCTCGTTCCAGTTGATGGTGGAGACCAATTCGATCGACGCGCTGCGCATCCTCTCTGACGCGTCGGCGGTGATCGCCGAGGGCGAGGTGCTGCAACTGGCGATGCAGAACGACCTGTCGACCGGCGAGGACACCTATTTCCAGGTGATCCGAGGCAAGACCGCCGCGCTGTTCTCCGCCGCCTCAGAAGTGGGCGCGGTGATCGCCGGGGCGAGCAAGGACCAGCAGGCGGCGCTTCGCAAATATGGCGATGAGTTGGGAATCGCGTTTCAGATTGCTGACGACCTCTTGGATTATGGCGGATCCTCCGCCGCGCTCGGCAAGAATGTCGGCGATGATTTCCGCGAGGGAAAGATCACCCTGCCGGTGCTGGTCGCCTTTGACCGCGCGGCGCCCGAGGACAAGGCGTTCTGGAAACGGGTGATCGAAAAACGCGATCAGACCGACGGGGATCTGGAGCGCGCGCTGGAGTTGCTCGACACCACCGGCGCGCTGGCCGAGACCCGCCGCAAGGCGGACCTTCACGCGCTGGCCGCCCGGGAGGCCCTGAGCGTCTTCCCGCAGGGCGAATTGCGCGACACGCTGCGCGATCTGGTGGCGTTCGTGGTGGCGCGCACATCGTGATTGGTCAGCAAGAAAGGCAACTTGAGGAATGCCTTAGCGCCTCGCGCACCTCCGTAATGAGTAGTATAGATCTCTGAGTACCTCTCTATAATCTTCCGCAGAATGGATCTCTATATCTCCTTGTTCTTCAATGTTTTCTAAAATCCCCTCCGCCGATCCGCCCTCTATGAAATTATAGTTAATTTGATGGGGTGAATGTAGATTCGCATAAGTCGCACTTGTCGTGGATAGATCTTCCCTCACATCGATCGAACTTATAAATAAAACACTATCAATTCTTTTCTTGGAGTTATAATTTATAGATATTATATTTATTAAATCAGCTCTATACGCTGATTTTCTTACTTGAATTCTATGAAGACTGTCGGGGTACATTTTTTCCACTACAGGTGAGATACACCGCACCATTTCAAACGATGGATTGTCGCTATTGACAGGCGCCGTCTTGGTTGACGGGGATTCGTCATCTCTCGAGGCGGCGCACGCCGCCAACCCAAGCGCTAAGCAAAGGGCTACACTCGTATTACTACGTCTCATAAATTGGATCACAAATTCAGGTTGGAAGGTGCAGCGCGTCCGATGCGCCCGTGAGCAAATCGGATACCAAATTCTCGAGTCGCGTCAAACCCGGCTCGACGCCGCCGTCAGCGCGCCCATGCCAATCAGCGCCGCGCCGCCGCCCCGATTGAGCGCGCGCAGAAGCCTCGGCTGGCGCAGTTTCTCTCGCAGCGTTCCTGCCGCCAGAGCATAGGCCCCGGCGTTGACCGTGGCCAGAATCACGAACGTCGCCACCATGATCGTCAGCTGGGGCGTCAAGGCCGCCGCTGGATCGACGAATTGCGGCGTGAAGGCGATGAAAAAGACGATGCCCTTGGGATTGGTGGCGGTCACCGCGAAGGCGTGCCCGGCGATGCGGGGGCCGCCGGCCGCCGCGTGCTTGCCCTTCAATTCGCCGAGCCCGGCCGAGGAGCGCCAGAGTTTCACGCCGAGCCAGATCAGATAGATCCCGCCGACGATCTTGAGCGCCGTAAACAGCGTCGCCGAGGCCGCCAGCAGCGCGCCCAGCCCCGTCACCGCCGCCGTCATCGCCACCAGATCGCCCAGCGCCACGCCGCTGACCGTCCAGAGCGCGGTGCGCCGCCCCGCGCCCAGCGCATAGGCGCAAACCAGCAGCACAGTCGGGCCAGGGATCAACAGAACCACGGTCGAGGCGAGCGCAAAGGCCAGCCAGGTTTCAATCGTCATGCAGGATTCTCCGCAGCGGCGTCCTGGGCCGGATCGTAGGCCGGAACCCGCGCCGCCACCACCCACCAGTCGGAATGGGCCGCGCGCAGACCATCTGCTGCGGTTCGCGCCGACGACGCGTCAGCGAACAGGCCAAAGCAGGTCGCGCCGCTGCCGGTCATCCGCGCGAGTTGCGCGCCGCCTTGCGCGTTAAGACCTCGCAACGCCTCTCCTATGATGGGGCGCAATCGCTTCGCGGGCGCCTCCAAGTCGTTGCGCTGCACGTGCAGCCATTCGGCCAGACCGCCAAGCGTCGAGAAGGCGGCGGGGGGCGGCGACAGAGGCGCGTTCGCGGCTGTTTCAAGGTCGCGAAAAACTTCGCCCGTTGGGGTTTCGACAAGAGGATTGACCAGAACCACCCAGAATTCCGGGAAGGCCGGCGCAGGCGCCAGACGCTCGCCCACCCCCGCCATAATCACCGGGCGCTGGTTCAGGCAGACCGGCACGTCAGCGCCCAAAGAGAGCGCAATTTCGCCCCATCGCGCGTCGTCCGCCTCTACTCCCCACAACCGTCTTAGCGCCCTGAGCGTCGCGGCCGCGTCGGCGGAGCCGCCGCCCATGCCGCTGGCGATGGGCAGACGCTTTTCCAGAAGCAGCGTCGCGCCGGCGTCACGGGGCGCGAGGGCGCGCAAGGCGTCTGCGGCGCGCAGGGCGATATTGCCTTCCCCTGCATCAAGATCCGCCGAAAACGGCCCGCGCAACGCAAGCGACAGGCCGGCGCCTGGCTCCACCGTCAGCGCATCGCCGCATTCGGGAAAGACCACGAGGCTTTCGAGCAGATGATAGCCATCCGCCCGTCGACCGGTCACATTCAGGCAGAGATTGATCTTGGCGCGGGCGAGCTCCTGGACCGGGCCGCCCGGCGCCGGATTAGGGCTCAACCGCCGTTCGGGCGATCCTCGGCCGTTTCGGCCGTCTGCTCCTCGCCCGCCCGCGCTTCTTCCTCCAGCACCGCGTCCAGACCCACCAGAAGCTTCTGGCGAATGCGGGGGGCGTCCTCTTCTTCAGGCTCGAACGAGAGGGCGCGCTTCCACTGGAACCGGGCCTCCATCTTGCGCCCGACCATCCACAGCGCGTCGCCATAGTGATCGTTAATCGTGGGGTCCACGGGCTCAAGCTCCACCGCCCGCTCCAGATGGACGACGGCGCCGCTGAAATCCTCCAGCCGGTAGAGGATCCAGCCCAGCGAGTCGGTGATGTAGCCATCCTCCGGCCGCAGCTCCACCGCTTTCTCGATCATCTCTTTCGCGCGGTCGTAATTACGGCCCAGTTCCACCCAGCTATAACCCAGGTAGTTCAGCACCAGCGGCTGATCCGGCTCATCCTCCAACGCGCGCAGAAAATCGGATTCAGCTTCATCCCAGTCGCCGATGCGTTCATGCGCGATGCCTCGGAAGTAATAGAGCGTCCAGGCGCGCGGATCGTCATCGGCCATCAGGCCGATCGCGACGTCATAAACCTCCGCCGCCTCGTCATAGCGTTCTTCCCGGCGCAACAGGTCGCCCAACGCGATCTGCGCTTTCAGGGAGTCCGGCTGGGCTTCCGTCAGCGCGCGCAACTCAGACACCGCCTCCTCGAAATTCTCCATCTGGCGCAGCGCGTCGGCGCGGGAGATCCGGGCGTCAAGATGATGGGGCGAGTTCGCGCCGACCTGCCCATAGGCGTCGACGGCAAGCGCATATTGCTCCTGCGCCTCCAGCAGGTCGCCGATCAGGATCGAGGCCGCCGCCAGATCCGGCGACAGCGCGACGGCCAGACGGGCGTACATCAGCGCGACGTCGCGGCCGCGTTCCCGCGCCAGAACGCCGGCGATGCCGAACAACGCCTCCGCAGCGCCTTCGACCGGGGTTGCGGCGAGCGGAGCGATCGGTTCGCCCGCATTCAGACGCGCCAGACTGTCGCTCAACAGCGCGTCGCCGGGATAGTCGGCCACGGCGGTCTCGAAAACCTCCCGCGCTTCGTCCACCCGCCCGACCGAGGCGTAGAGCGCGCCGAGCGCGACGCGTTGACGTGCGGAAGAGCCGAAACCTGCGGACGCGACGTCTTTAAAGGACTGCGCCGCCGCGTCCACATCGCCGCGAACGCCCTGGATCAGGCCGCCGTGAAAGGCGCCGAACACTTTGAACAGCGCGGGTTCGCTAAGATTCTGAAGCGCCGCGTCGGCTGCGGCGAAATCCTCGACGCCGACCGCCGTCCATGCGCTCAGCAGGTTCACCTCCAGCGGATTGAACGCGCCGTCATCGGCCTCATCCAACAGCGCTTGGGCGTCGGCGTAGCGTTCTTTGGCGATCAAATCGGTCAGCAGCACCAGATTCGGCAGCCGCAATCCCTTGTCATCCTCGAACAATACGCGCGCGATCGGCACCGCTTCAGTGGCCCGGCCCGCCGCAACCAGCGCCGCGACCGCCTGCTCCATCAGCGTGACGTTATCAGGATCGAGCCCCAGCGCGCGCAGATAGTAATCCGCGGCCACCCCGGCGTCGTTGACCACCGCCGCGTGCCGCGCGGCCAGATAGGCACCGGACAAGGATTTTGCCGAAACCGGGGTCGGAACGGACGCGCCCAGCGCAGCGAAAAGGACGGCGCCGCAGACGGCGCCGCTCACAAACTTAAATCGGGTCTCGATCACAATCGCACTCCACCCGCGGATACTTCGCCGCCGCCGCCCGACTTCCGGACGCGGCGCGATCCCACCGCATATAGGGAGCAAGATAGATCACCGCCACTCAATGAACACAACAATCATGGCGGGCGTCACGATAAACTGCGATCACATATTCGGATAATTGGGCCCTTCGCCGCCCTGAGGCGTCGTCCAGGTGATGTTCTGGGACGGATCCTTGATATCGCATGTCTTGCAGTGGACGCAGTTCTGGAAATTGATCTGGAACCGCGGATTCGACCCGTCATCGTCGCGCAGAACCTCATAGACGCCCGCCGGGCAATACCGCTGCGCGGGTTCGGCGAATTTCGGCAGGTTCCAGCTGATCGGCGCGTGGGCGTCCTCCAGCCTCAGATGGCAGGGCTGCTCCTCTTCGTGGTTGGTGAACGAAAAGGAGACGTTGGTCAGCCGATCGAAGGACAACTCGCCATCGGGCTTGGGATAGTCGATCGGCGGGTGACGCTCCGCCCGCCCTGTCGTCTCGGCGTCGGTCTTGCCGTGCTCTTGCGTGCCGAAGAGCGACAGTCCGAACCGGTTCTGCAATTGCATGTCTAGCCCGCCGAGCGCCAGACCGCCCCAGAGGCCCAATTTCGACCAGAACGGTTTGACGTTGCGCACCGGCTTCAAATCCGCGCCGATGGCTCCGGTCCGAACCTCGGTCTCATAGGCGGTCAATTCATCCTGCGCGCGGCCCTCGGCCAGCGCTGCGTGGATCGCTTCGGCCGCCGCCTTGCCCGACAGCATGGCGTTGTGATTGCCCTTGATGCGGGGCACGTTGAGCATGCCCGCCGAACAACCCAACAGCGCGCCGCCCGGGAAGGTCAGTTTCGGCATAGATTGCCAGCCGCCCTCGTTGATCGCTCGCGCGCCATAGGCCACGCGCTTGCCGCCCTTGAGCACCTCGGCGATCATCGGGTGATGCTTGAAGCGCTGGAACTCCATATAGGGGAACAGGTGCGGGTTCTCGTAGTTCAGATGGACCACGAAGCCGACATAAACCTGATTGTTCTCAAGATGATACATGAAGCTGCCGCCTCCGGCGTTTCCGCCCAGCGGCCAGCCCATCGTGTGGGTGACCTGACCCGGGCGGTGATGCTCCGGCTTCACCTCCCACAGCTCTTTCATGCCCAGCCCGTATTTCTGCACGTCCGAGTCGGCGTCGAGCTTGTGTCTGGCGATGATCTGTTTCGCCAGCGAGCCGCGCACGCCCTCAGCGATCAGCACGTATTTGCCGTGCAACTCCATGCCGGGTTCATGCGCCGGTCCGGGCGTGCCGTCGGGGTTGAGGCCAAACTCGCCCGCGACCACGCCCTTGACCTCGTCATGTTCGCCCCAGACCACCTGGCTGGCGGCCATGCCCGGAAACACTTCGACGCCCAACGCCTCGGCCTGCTCCGCCATCCAGCGGCAGACATTGCCCATCGAGACGATATAGGCGCCGTGATTGTCCATCAGCGGCGGCATCAGGAAGTTCGGCAGGCGAATGCCGCCCGACGGTCCGAGCATATAAAACCGGTCGGAGTCGACCGGCACGTTCAGAGGCGCGCCCTTGTCCTTCCAGTCCGGGATCAGCGCGTCCAGGCCGCTCGTGTCCAGCACCGCGCCCGACAGGATATGCGCGCCGACCTCTGAGCCCTTTTCCAGCACCACGACGGAAAGATCATCGCCGCCGAGCTGCTTCAGCCGGATCGCCGCCGACAAGCCCGCAGGACCCGCGCCCACGATGACAACATCGTACTCCATCGACTCGCGTTCAAATTCGGACATCTGCGGCTCCTCAACCCTCATCGCCAAGTTGAATGCGGTTACCAGCCAGCGCGGCGGCGCGCAACTGGCGAGGGCGAAGAAGCCGCACCGGCGGAGGCCGCCAATCCCCCCTCTCGCGGCTCTCGGAAGGATCTGCTAGCGTCCGCGCCATGGCTCTGACATCGGAACATCGCGAGGCGCTTTTGGCCGCGCTCGACTGGCAAATCGAGCTGGGGGCCGATGAAGCGATCGGCGACCTTCCCATCGACCGCTACGCCGTGTCCGCGCAGGCGAGGGCGGAGGCGGAAGCCGCGCGCAAGGCGCTGCCGCAGGTGGGAGGGCAGCGCGGCGCGCGCGCCGGGCGGCCGGACGCTCGGCCCGGATCGCCGCCCAGCCACGCCGATGAGTCGCAGGCCGACGCCCGCGCGCTGGCGGCGGGATGCGATTCGTTGGAGACGCTGAGGCAAGCGGTGGCGGACTGGGACGGCTCCCCCCTGAAGCGCGGCGCGCGGAACTGCGTTTTTTCCGACGGCCAGCCGGGCGCGCGGGTGATGATCGTGGGCGAGGCGCCGGGCCGCGAGGAGGATATTCAGGGCAAACCCTTTGTCGGCCGCTCCGGTCAGCTTCTTGACCGGATGATGGCGGCGATTGGGCTCGACCGCCGAGCCGAGGACGCGGCGAACGCGGTCTATATCACCAACATCCTGCCCTGGCGGCCGATGGAGAACCGCACCCCGTCTCTGGCGGAGATCGCCGCGTTCCTGCCCTTTGTCGAGCGTCATGTCGCCCTGGCCAAGCCCGAATATCTGGTGCTGATGGGCGGCGTTTCCGCCAAGTCGATGCTGGGGGTGGAGACGGGCATTCTGCGGCTGCGCGGCAACTGGAAACGCTGGGGGCCCGATGGGGTGCCGGCCCTGCCGACATTGCACCCGGCCTATCTGCTGCGCTCGCCGGCGGCTAAGCGGCAGGCGTGGCGCGATCTGCAATCGCTGCGCGCGGCGCTTGATGGCGGCGAGGTGGGGTTCTCATGAGGATCATGGCCTTTAGCGACCTACATCATTCGCGCGGCAAGGCTGCGCTCGTGGTCGCAGCCAGCGCGGAGGCGGATCTGGTCATCGGCGCCGGGGATTTCTGCAACCGGCGCGCGGAATTACCCGGCGTCATGTCGCTGCTAAGGGACCTGAAGACGCCCGCGATCTTCGTGCCGGGGAATCATGAAAGCGCGGAGGAGCTGTCCGAGGCCGCCCTTGCCGGCGTCCAAGTCCTGCACGGATCAGGATGCGTGATCGACGGCGTCGCGTTTTACGGCCTTGGCTACGGCGTGCCGGAAACGCCGTTCGGCGCCTGGTCCTGCGATCTCGGCGAGGACGCCGCGCGCGCCCTGTTGGCCGATTGTCCGGACGGCGCCGTGCTGATCAGCCATTCGCCGCCCTTCGGCGCCGGCGACGCCAACAGCGCGGGAACCCATGTGGGATCCCGCGCCGTGCTTGAAGCGATCGAGGCCAAGTCGCCTCGGCTGGTCCTTTGCGGACATATCCACGAATCCTGGGGCGCGCGCGAGATGGTCGGCGACAGCCCCGTGGCCAATCTCGGCCCGTCCCCAAACTGGTTTGACATCACATGAGCCGGATCGACGAAACGTTGGACTTTATCCCCGTGCGCATCGCGGTGCTCACGGTCTCAGACACGCGAACGCTGGAGGATGACCGTTCCGGCGACGTTCTGGCGGGGCGGGTCGAGGCGGCGGGCCATATCCTCGCGAGCCGCACCATCATCGCCGACGAGCAGGCGGCGATTGAGCAGGTGTTGCGCGGCTGGATCGCCGATGCGGACGTCGATGTGGTGATCTCGACCGGCGGCACCGGGCTGACCGGGCGCGACGTGACGGTGGAGGCGCATCAGGCGGTCTATGAGAAGCGGATCGACGCGTTCTCGACCCTGTTTACGATGCTCTCCTATGAGAAGATCGGCACCTCGGCGGTCCAGTCCCGCGCCTGCGCTGGCGTGGCGGGGGGCACCTATCTCTTCGCCTTGCCCGGCTCTCCCGGCGCCTGCAAGGATGGTTGGGACGGGATCTTGCAGGCGCAATTCGATTACCGTCACCGGCCCTGCAATTTTGTTGAGATCATGCCCCGACTGGAAGAGCACAAGCGGCGGAAATAGGCCGCCGGAGCGGGTCTAGAGGTCCGACGCTTCATCCACGTCGCACAGTTCTGGCAGCATCGCGATGCGGGCCGCGCCAAGGCTTCTCACTGTATCCGCGCGGGCATGCTCGGTGGACCAACGCACGCCTTCGAACAGGCTGGAAGGCGTGCGGCGCGGGCTGCGTTTCAGCGCGATCAGATAGTATCCCCCATCCGGGCACGGCCCCATGGCGGCGTCGTTGTCGCCCAGCGCGTCGAAGGCGGCGGCGACATGCGCCGCGCCGAGATCCGGAATATCGGTGCCGACTATCGCCAAAGGCCCCGGCGGTAAAGTTCGGAACGCCCGCCCCATACGCGCGCCCAGATCGCCGGCGCCCTGCGGCCAGCGCGGCGGATTGGCGGGCCAGACGCGGCTCATCTCCCCCTCATGATCCGGCGAGACGGCGAGCCATGTCTCCCATCGCGGATCTGCGGAGAGGCGGCGGATCAGGCGCGCGGATTGATGGCGATACCACCACGCGGCGCGCACCTGCCCGATTCCCCGTCCCAGACGGGTCTTCACCCGCCCCGGAAGCGGCTCTTTCAAAAAGACCAGCACCCGCCTGCGATAGGAGGCGCTAGCTTTCATCGGGCCGCTCCAATGGCGCTTGGGGCGGCGTCGGCCGCGCGCTTCCGGCGTAGCGCTCGGCCAGCCAGCCGGGCGAGGCCCCCAGCCTCCAGGCCAAGAGAATCGCCAGATTGCGCGCGCCGCGCCGGAGCCAGCCGTCGCGCTCATAGCGTTCCGCGCCGGTCAACGCCTCGGCGCCCAGACGGCGGAGGCGACGACGGCCGAGACGACGCGCCAGCGCGACGTCCTCCATCAGCGGGATCTCGGGAAAGCCGCCCGTCTCTCGATAGAGCGCAGCCGGAATCAGCAGGCCCTGATCGCCATAGGGCAGCGCCAGCGCGGTCGAGCGGAAATTCGCCCAGACCGAGACGAAGGCGGGCGCGAACCCGTCCGCCAGAAAGCGGTGACGAAAGAACCCGGCCTTGTGGGAATGGGTTTCGATGTGCCGTTTCACCGCGTCGATCCAGTCGGGCGAGAGGCGCGTGTCGGCGTGGATGAACAGCAACCAGGACCCGCGCGCGGCGCGGGCGCCGGCGGCGAGCTGCGTGCCCCGGCCCGGCGGCGCTGGAACGAACTCCGCGCCGATCGCATCGGCGATCTCGTGAATCTCATCGGTTGAGCCGCCATCGGCGATGATCAGTTCACTCACCACGCCTTCGATGACGCCCTCGGCGATCACGCCGAGCGTCGGCCCGATGCGCCGTGCGGCGTCAAGCGTCGGAATGACGACGGAGACAGGCGCGGAGGGCATGTCAGATCGCCGGCGCGCCCGGAAAGGCGCGCGCCAACACGTCGACCTTGGGCTGGATCATTCGGTCCAGCCCTCATGGAACCGCACCGGCTGACCGCCGGCGGGGCCTGTCAGCTCATCCTCCCACATCACGCGACGGCCGCGGATCATCGTGCCGACCGGCCAGCCCGTGACGGTCATGCCCGCATAAGGCGTCCAGCCGCATTTGGAGGCGATCCAGTCATGGGTGATCTCTCGCTTCGCTTTCAGATCGACGATGGTGAAGTCGGCGTCGTAGCCCTTGGCGATCCGACCTTTGCCCGCGATGCCGAACAGACGCTGCGGCCCATGCGCGGTCAGGTCGACGAAGCGCTCCAACGTGAGACGGCCCTCAGCCACATGGTTCAACATCACCGGAACCAGAGTCTGGACGCCGGGCATGCCGGAGGGGCTTTCGGGATAGGGCTTATCTTTCTCTTCGCGCAGATGCGGCGCGTGATCGGAGCCGAGCACGTCGATCACGCCCTGGCGCAGCGCTTCGAAAATCGCGTCGCGATGCGCCGCGCCGCGCACCGGCGGGTTCATCTGGATGCAAGTCCCCAGCCGCGCGTATTCGACGTCGCCGTCGAAGGTCAGATGATGCGGCGTCGCCTCGGCGGTGATCAGATCCTTGTTCGCGGCGAGGATCGGCAGCTCATCGGCGGTAGAGATATGCAGCACATGCACCCGGCGATTGTTCTCTCGCGCCATGCGGATCAGCCGCTCGGTGCAGAGCAGCGCGGCGGTCGGGTCGCGCCAAACGGGATGGCTGGACGGATCGCCCGCGCGGCGCAGGCCCTTGCGTTCATTGAGGCGGCTTTCCTCTTCGGAATGCACGGCGACGCGGCGGCGGCCATTGGCCAGAACCCGGGCGACATGCTCTGATTCGTCGACCAGCAGATCGCCGGTCGAGGATCCCATGAACATCTTGATCCCGGCGCAGCCTTCCTGCCGCTCCGCCTCGGCCAGCAGATCGACATTCTCGGCGGCGGCCCCGAACCAGAAGGCGAAGTCGCTCTGCATGCGGTTGCGGCCGCGAATGATCTTGTCTTCCAGCGCGGCCAGCGTCGTCGTGGTCGGGTTGGTGTTCGGCATCTCGAAGACGGCGGTCACGCCGCCGAGCGCAGCCGCGTTGGCCCCGGTCTCCAGATCCTCTTTCCACTCCGAGCCCGGCTCGCGGAAATGCACCTGGCTGTCGATGACGCCCGGCAGGATGTGCAGCCCTGTCGCGTTCACGACCTGGCCCGCGTCCGCCTGCGCCAGATCGCCGATCGCCGCGATCTTGCCGCCGATCACGCCAATATCCGCCAAGCCGACGCCATTCTGGTTGACGACGGTTCCGCCCCTCAGGATCAAGTCAAAGCTGGTCATGGCCCCTTCCCTTTAATGCGGGCGCGTTATAGCGGGGTGCGCGGCCCGACGCGACGCCTATATGTAGATCGATTTGGCGCCGGACGAAGGAGAATCGAGCAATGAGCGACTGGCGGGGATTCAGCGACACGCGGCGCGGCCTGTTGCGCGTGAGCGGCGCCGACGCGCGCCCGTTCCTGCAGGGATTGATCACCAACGACGTCGATCGCCTTGAGACCGGGGGCTCGATCTATGCGGCGATGCTGTCGGCGCAGGGAAAATATCAATTCGATTTTCACCTCTTCGACGCCTCTGCGCTCGTGCAGGACGCGCTGATCCTCGATATCGCGTCGGATCGGCTAGAGTCGCTCGCCAAAAGGTTGAACATGTACCGCTTGCGCCGGGATGTGGAGATCGCCGATGCGAGCGCTGAATACGGCGTCGCGCTGGCGTGGAACGGGGTGTTCGAGAATTTTGGAATGTGTGGCGCAAATACAATAATTTCGCCGGATTCGCGGTCACCCGAACTTGGGGTTCGAATCATCGCTCCTACGCCAGATCAGGCGTTGAAAGCCATGGGCGCCGCGCCTGCGAGCCCCGCCGAATACGATGCGCTGAGGGTGGCTCTCGGCGTGCCGGAGAGCGGGGCGGAACTGGTCGCCGACGCGAGCTATATCCTGGAAAACAGGTTCGAAGCGCTCAATGGCGTCGACTTCAAAAAGGGCTGCTATGTGGGGCAGGAAGTGACCGCCCGCATGAAGCACAAGACGGAGTTGCGCAAAGGTCTGGTCCGCGTCGCGATCGAGGGCCACGCTCCGGCGCCGGGGACCGACATCACGGTGGACGGAAAGCCCGCAGGCACGCTCTTCACCTCATCCGGCGGGTCGGGCCTGGCGCATGTCCGGCTGGATCGCGCCCGCGCGGGCCAGATGCAGGCGGGCGCCGCCAAAATTTCCATAATCGATTGACGTAAAACGCAAAACGGCCCGCCCGGCATATCGCCGTCAGGCCGTCTGATTGGCGTGCTTTATCTCCGCGCCGCGATCGACGGAGCCGAAAATCGCTTAGCTGAAAGTCAGCTCGCGATCGGAATAAACGGTCAGACCGTCTTCGAACTCATAGAAGAAATAGGCGCTGACATCCTCGCCCAGAACGTTCAGGCCATCCGGCGCCGCCCCGGTCGAGACCACTTCATGCTCGCCGCCGAGAAGAATATTCACGTCGACATCCGAAGTGAACACAACCTTGTTCTCAAGGTCCGGAACGAGCTGTTCCAGCGGCAGATCCACGCGCGGCATCTCCACCGATTCCGTGCCCATCGCCTGCGCGCCGTCGAGCGCGTTGGCAAGGTCGTCAAAGGGGTCGACTATCAGGTCCATTAGTTCCGTATCCGCGGCCATTTTTTTACTCTCGATAACCTTTGCGTACTTCAACAGCAAACAGTGTCAAGAAAATGACGATGACCGGAACCAGCCACGCGCCGATTTCCGTCCACGCCGGCTCGTCCGACAGATTGATCCAGGGACCAAGTATCGTCACGAGCTGTTCTTTGAGCGCCGTGAAGTCCACGTTTTTACTCTGTTACTCACTCGTCTTCAGATAGTTCGCGTCCGGCGATGTTTTGTCGCCGCCGGGCGCGCTGTCGTCGTTCTATTCCGTCGTCACAGTTCGTCCGGGAAATCGAGATTCCCCGAGTAGCAGATGCACTGTTTGGTGTGCACCTCGTCGATCTCGCCATTGCTGGCGTAGCCTTCGGCGATGCCGCAATGCGTTTTCGCGTGCGCGGCGGTGGCGCTGATCGGCGCGCTCGTCGCTACGGCGATCTGCTCGCTATAGATCATCTCGGATTTTTCTTTCCGCGCCCGCAGATCATCCAGCAGGCTTCCCGCGGTCGCGTCCTCCGGCAGGTTGACCGTCTGATAGCTGCGGCAGATGCCGCTGGTCACGATGACGCCGACGACGCGGGTGGTGACCCGGCGGTTGCGACGCTCTTTGCCGGTCGTGTCGACCGCGAGTTCCTCCTCGCCGCGGCTGGCGACCGAGTCCATCCGATCATCCGCGACGCCCTGCGAGACCAGATACGCCTCGACAGCGCGCGCGCGACGCAGACCCAGATCCTGATTGTAACCGGTCGAGCCGACCGCGTCGGTATGGCCGTCCAACAGGATGCGCGCCTCCGGGTTCGCCTTCAGCCAATCGGCCTGCTGACGCAGAATCGCCGCCGCCTCGTCGTCGATCACATCCTTGTCAAAATCAAAGAATACCAACGCCGGCGCTTCGGCCTGAAACGATTCCGACAGCTCCACGACGCCGGCAGACGCCGAATTGGCCCACGCCCCCACGCAAAGCATGGCTGCCGCGGCCATTCGCATGCCACCCCACATATTAACCCCCTTCGATCTCATTCCGACGCTCCAGCCACCTGGAGCGCCACTGATGGTTTAGCCATAGATCTGGCCGGTATATTGGGCCGCTTGAGCGGAAAAATCAAAGTTAAACTGGAGTCGTTGTCTGAAGTAAGACAGATAATCGACCGAACTATCGCAGTTCTTCCCTGTTTTGACAGGCAGATATTTTCGACCGCCGCGCCTCCGCGCCCGGCGGCGAAATCGCGAATGCGCGGAAACGGGCGCATATAGTTCAGCGCCGGCGCGCTCTCGTCATAGTCGAGATCCGGGCGGGCCATCAACTGCCGCGCAAGACGATTAAAGTGCACCGGCTCGCCATCATCGGTCGCAAGAATACACGCCGAGGGGCAGACATCGGCCACCCGTTTCAGATCGACGCCGCCGGCGCGCGCGCGTTCTTCGTTGCGTGCTGATTCGAGATAATCGATGGCGCGAGACCGTAGCTGGGCGGTCAAATTGTCGCCCTCGCCGAGCTTGTCCTTCTCTTCCCAGACAATCTCGCCCGTCCGCTTCCCGGTCGCCGCCGCCAGCTCGTCCAACGCGTTCCAGTACCGGTCGTCCATGCGCACCGCGACGCGGGCGCCGTCCCTTTGCGCGAACCTTGTGCGCTTACTCATCGCATACCCCCAACCCAACAAAACAACGGCGCAAGCGCCAAAATCAGTGAACGTCTCGCCGTGAAAACACAGGGGCCACACCACGCCCTATGCATATCTATGTATAGGTTTCCCGGCGACTATTTGCAAGCGCGCTCGCCCAGAAATCACACTGCCGTTCATCTTCGGTTAATGTTACCTATGTGTCTCAGTCGGGAGAATCACTGAGGCGCGATGCGTCTTTGTCGCGATCAGAGAGAGACATCAGCCATGAATTGTGCATCAATGTCACTGCGAGCGGTCAATTTAATGGGAAGTTCGGCGTTAGTCCTCATGTCCAACGTTAGATATTAGACAAAAGCGCCTAAATTCGCTACGTTATCGCCGAAACTCGCTGGGGGAGTTAGATTATGTGCAAGAAAATGGGCGCGTCTTCACGCCTGTTCGCGGGCTGTGCCCGTGCGACACTGCTCGGTTCCGTCGCCGTTATGGCGATTGGTTCGAACGCCATGGCCATCGACATCAAGGAAGCGATGACCACCGCGGTCGAAACGTCGCCCGAGATTCGCGAAGCCGCAGCGACGAAGGAAGGCATTGAATTCGAACTGCAGCAGGGACGCGGCCTGTATTTCCCACGGGTCGACCTGGAAGCGCGCGCCGGACCGCAATTGTTCGACACGCCCGGCACCCGCCTGCGCGGCGATGACGACGATTGGCGCACGGGCAGCGAAGTCAGCGCGACTCTTGAGCAGCTTCTGTTCGACGGCTTCAGCACCGACGCCGAGGTCGAGCGGCAGGCCTGGCGCGTGGACGCCTCCGCCTACCGGGTGCTCGAGCGCGGCGAAGTGGTCGGCCTCGACGCGGCCCAGGCCTATCTGGACGTGCTGCGTCAGGATGAGCTGCACGAAATCGCTCAGGCCAATGTGGATTACCACGCGGTCAAGGTGAACGAGATCAATTCGGGCGTCCGCAGCGGTGTGCTCGGCGTCGGCGACCAGCAGCAAGCGCGTGAGCGTCTGGCGGCGGCGCGGGCGACACTTTCGGAATTTGACGAGGCGCGCGAAGCGGCGCGGATCCGGTATCGCCGCGTCGTCGGCCTCAACCCTTCGGGCCTCGCCGCGCCGACGCCGGCGACGGCGCTTTTGCCCGGCTCGCTGGAAGAAGCGATGACGGTCGGCCGCAACAACAGCCCGCGCATCATGTTCTCGCGCGCGGATATCGGCACCGCTTACGCCGAATGGAAAGCCGCCCGCGCCGAATACTGGCCTGAGGTCGTCGCTGAATTGCGCGGCCGCGCCGCCAATGATCAGGATGGCGTCGATGGCCGCGAAGATGAACTGAGCGCCCAGATCGTGGCCCGCTATCGCCTGTTCGGCGGCGGCATCGATTCGGCCAATGTGCAGGAGCAGATCCGCCATATCGATGAGCGCCGCGCGGTGCTGAACCGAGAGGCCCGTGATCTGGATGAGTTGATCGCGGATTCCTGGAATTCGATGACGATCGTGCGATCCCGCCGTGTTCTTTTGGAAGAACAACGTGATGAGGCCGCGCAGGTGCTGAATTCCTATGAGCGCGAATTCAATGTCGGCGTCCGCTCTCTGCTGGATGTTCTGGATACGCAGAATTCGCTGGTTCAGGCCCGTGTTTCGGCCACGACGGCGCGGTATGCGGAACTTTTCTCCGAATATCGCGTTCTCGCCAGCATGGGCACGTTGCTCAGTTCTGTCGGGATCGCGGCTCCGGATGAGTCGGCGGCCTGGGCGGTTGACAACGCCAGCGCTCCGGCGGTTCCGGATAGTGAAGACATGACCCGGTCGTCTGACCCGTGGCCGTTGACCGGCGCCTTCTTCAAAGAACGCGACTGATTGATTAGCTTAGTGTAAGACAGGTTTCGTGCGCGTATGGGTGGAAGTTACGAATGGATGCAGCAGCCAGCCGATCATGGCTGGATGAGGATGCCGAACTAAAGGTCTGGTCCGAGCGTGGTTCGGACCCCTTAGTCGCATGTTTGTCCTATTGCTTGCGAGATGTTGGCATCCCCGCCGGGGATTCAGCAATCATCGCCGGGCTGCCCGTGGAAAGCGGGCGCCTGACGCCGTCCGGCGCGCTGAGGGCTGCAACCCGGCTGGGCGCGTCCGCCGCGCTGAGCAAACGCTCGTTCCCACGCATCAACGCCATCGTTCTGCCCGCCATCGCGCTGCTGGCGGATCGCGACGCCTGTGTGATCATCTCGTTCGACGACAAGGCCCGCACGGCCGAAGTCTACTGGCCCAGCCGTTCGGACGATGTCTTCACGGTCGACCAGCGCCAGCTTGAACAGCTCTATATCGGCGCTTCGATCCTCTTCAAACGCGACGAGATCAAGGTGGCCGGGTCCGGCGCCGCCGAACGCACGGGCAAGCACTGGTTCTGGTCGACTCTGTCGCGCTATACCCCGGCCTATCTGCAGATCGTGCTGGCGGCCGCGCTGATCAACATTCTGGCGCTGGCCAGCCCGCTCTTCATCATGAACGTCTATGACCGGGTGTTTCCGAACGCGGCGATGTCGACGCTTTGGGTGATGACGGCGGCCGTCGCGATCGCGTTCCTCTTTGACATGCTGTTGAAGATCGTCCGGGCGGTCACGGTGGATGCGATCGGGCGGCGCATCGATATTCTGCTTTCCAGCCAGTTGTTCGACCATGTCGCCAATCTGAAGCTCGAAGCGCAGCCCAATGCGACCGGCGCGCTGCTGAACCACCTCAAAGACTACGAACATCTGCGCGACTTCTTTTCGTCGGCGACGATCGTAGCGTTCACCGACCTGATGTTCATTTTCATCCTGATCGGCATCGTCTATGTCATCGGCGGCCCGCTGTTCTGGATCCCGGTCGGCGCCGCGGCGGCGGTCCTGATCATCACATTGATGACCCGCCTGCCGCTGATCCGCGCTTCAGAAGCGGCGCAGGAGACGGCGGCGGCCAAAAACGTTGTCGCGGTCGAGACGCTCGGCGCGCTGGAATCCGTCAAAGCGCTGACCGCGGAAGGCCGGATGCTGCGGGGCTGGGAGATGGCGGTCGCGCAATCCTCCGCGACACAGGCCGCCGTGCGGTTCTGGTCTATGCTGGGCACGACGCTTTCGGGCTTCGCCATGCAGGCGACCTCTGTCGCGGTGGTGATCGGCGGCGTCTACCTCGCGTCGGAAGGCCTGGTGACCATGGGCGCGGTGATCGCCTGCGTGATCCTGTCGGGCCGCGTCGTGCAGCCGCTGGGCCAGATCGCGACCACGGTGGTGCGCGGGCAATATGCGCTCTCCACCCTGCGCAAGCTCAATCAGATCATGGACAGTCCGCGCGAATCCGGCGCCGACGCCAGTTATATCGACCGCCCGGTGACCGAGGGACGGATCAAGTTCGACCGCACGACTTTCAGTTATCCGCAGGCGTCCAGCCCGGCCCTCGCCGAGGTGAGCTTCTCGATCGACGAGGGCGAGAAAGTCGGCGTGATCGGCCGCATCGGATCGGGCAAGAGCAGCCTCTGCCGTCTCGTCGCCGGGCTCTACACGCCGCAAGGCGGCGAGGTTTTGATCGACGGCGTCGACATCCGGCAGCACCATCCGCGCGCGCTGCGGCGATCGGTTGGCATGGTGCCGCAGGAAGTGGTGCTGTTTTCCGGCACGCTGCGCGAGAACATCGCGTTCGCCAAACCCGAGGCGTCGGACACCGAGATCGTCGAGATCGCCGAACTTGTCGGCGTCACCGAGATCGCCAGCCGGCATCCGTCGGGCTACGACATGCCGATCGTGGAGCGCGGCCGCAACCTCTCTGGCGGACAGCGCCAGTTGGTGGGGCTTGCGCGGGCGCTGATCCTCAACCCGCGTATTCTGGTGTTGGACGAGCCGACCAGTTCGATGGACGCCGCCACGGAGCGGATGTTCACACAATGCCTTCACAAGATTGTTGAGCGGCGCAAGATCACCTTGGTGCTATCAACGCACCGGTCCAGCATGCTGGGCCTCGTCGACCGGCTGATGGTCCTTGAAAAAGGCCGGCTTGTCGCGGACGGCCCCAAGGCCAAGGTCATCGCAGAGCTCAAGAAGGCCGCCGGCGCCGGCAGCCCCGGACTGGCGGGTTAAGACATGGCGCGCAACGCTACCTGGAGAGATTTCGAATACGCCGACACCGTCGCGTCCGCGATGTATCGCAGCGGCAACCCGTTCGCGCGGCTGCTGCTGATCGTCATCGCCTTTCTGTTCGTCGTCGGCATTTTTGTCGCCGACCGCGCCTATCTGGACGAAGTCACACGCGGCGACGGGCGGTTCATCCCCTCCGGCAAGGCGCAGATCATCCAGAGCCTCGAAGGCGGACTGATCGACGAGATCCTCGTGCGCGAAGGCCAGACCGTCGAAAAGGGCGAAGTGCTTCTGCGGATCGACGACGCTGGCGCCACGGCCGATTTCGGCGAGTTGATCACCCGGAAGCTGGCGCTCGACATCCGCATGGCGCGGCTGGCCGCCGAAGCGACCGGCGCGGAGGAAATCACCTTCCCCGAACAGACCGGCGAACAGGCGGAGACCACTGCGTTTCAGGAGCGGATGCTGTTTGAGACCCGCCGCTCCAACCTGAACAGCCAGCTCAACATCCTGCGCGAGCAGGTGGCCCAGAAAACGCGGGAGCAGGAAGAGCTGCGGAACTCCGTCGAGCGCCTGACGCGCCGGGTCACGCTGATCCGCGAGGAAAAGCGTCTGAAGGAATCTTCCGGCGTCGTCCCGCGGGTGCAGATCCTGCCGCTGGACCGGGAGATCAACGAAGCCAATCGAGAGATTGAAAACACCCGCACGTCGCTGTTGCGCGTCGAATCCGAGATTCGCGAGATCGAGCAACGGATGGAGGAGCAGCGTTTCGCCTTCAAACAGGATGTGGAGGACCAGATCTCCCGCAGCCAGGCGGAGACGGATGTGATCGAAGAGCGTCTGGCGGCGGCGCAGGATCGCGTGACCCGCACCGACCTGCGCTCTCCGGTTGGGGGCGTGATCTCCTCGATCAGCGTGAATACGATCGGCGGCGTTATCGGCCCGGGCTCGGACATTCTGGAGATCGTGCCGCTTGAGGAAGGCCTGCTGGTCGAAGCGCGCGTCCGGCCGCAGGATATCGCCTTCATCGCGCCCGGCCAGCCCGCCAAGGTGCGTGTGACCGCCTACGATTTCTCAATCTACGGCGCCATGGAGGGCGCGGTGGAGCGTGTCGGCGCCGATAGCCGGACGGATGAGGCCACGGGCGACGTCTATTTCCCCGTCACCGTGCGCACCAACGCGAATATCGTCGAGCATCAGGGCCAGACTCTGCCGGTCAAGCCGGGCATGGTCGCCACGGTCGATGTGTTGACGGGCGAGAAAAGCATCCTCGAATATGTGCTGAAACCGCTGCGCAAGGCCCGTTACGAGTCGTTGTCGGAACGCTGAGCCGCCACGCGACGTCCACCATTAATTGCTACCTCTTTCTCGAACCGACGCGCCGATCTGGCGGCCGGGCAAGCGCGACTGCTCGACCTTCAAACACACTACTGGATTGCGGGATTCTCTCGTGATCTCCGCGCGGTGACGGCGGCTCAATTCACCGGCAGCAGCCAGTAGTCGAATCCGCCGGCCGCCGCCTGCGTCATCACCGGCTGCGGCGTCAACGCGGCGCGCTCATCCGCCGTCATCGTCGTCAGACCGGCCGGGCGGAGCCGGGGCTTAGGCGGGCCGCCGCTGTCGCCGCTCGTCGCCGCGCGCGCGTCGTCGATGAACGCCGCCGCCTTGATCAGATAGCCGCGGGTCTCGGCGAAGGGCGGCACGCCGCTATATTCCTCGATCCGATGCTCGCCTGCGTTATAGCCCGCCAGCGCCAGAACATGGTCGCCCTCGAAATGGTTCATCAGGAACGCCAGATATTTCGAACCTCCCAGGACGTTCTCAGCGGGATCGAAAGAATTCTCGACGCCGAACCGCGCCGCCGTCTCCGGCATCAACTGCATCAGGCCTTCAGCGCCGACCGGGCTGACCGCGTTGGCGTTCCCGTTCGACTCAATGCCGATCACCGTGACGATCAGCGACTTGCGGATTCCGGTCGCCATATGCGCGGCGTGAATCTCGTCCTCATAAGTCTCAAGGATGCGCGCGGCCGATTCCCGCGACCCGTAATGCCCCATGCGCTTTTTGACACGCACCGACTCGATCAGGGCGAGGTCCAGCTCTTCGCCATCCTCCTGCACGGCCTTGTCGAGTTCTTTCCAGACCGCCTTGACCTGAAGCCCGCCGCCTCGAAAGCTGCGCCGGCCCGCCTCAGAGCGCCTCTTGAGCCTCCAGAGCAGCGACCGGGTGATCGGGATCGTATCGGCCCGAGCCGCCCCAGCGCCGAGGAGAAGGCCGCTGACAGACCCTGCAGGCGCGAACAGGGCGAAACCCAGCGCCACCGCGCCGATCGCACAGGCCGTTCCGAACTTGATCGCCGGTCTCAACGCAAGCTCCACCGAATGTCGGCGCCTTTACAACGCCAAGCCGCGTCGGTTTTCCGACGCGGCACTGCTTGCCTCTGAGACCGGTATACCGGTTTCTTCGGGGATTCGAAAGGTTAGGGCGATCCGCCTAAAGCGATCTGAGATCTTGTGAAATAGTGTCGCCGCAAGGTTGGCAGGTTCAAATGCGCGTACGCGGCGCCGGACTGGATCGAGTAAATCGCGCGGTACTGCGGCAGGTTCCGATCCACCCGCAGCACGTCGGAGACGTTGTCGAGCACCACCTTGCCGACATCGTGGGCGACCGTCAGCACGGCGTGTCCCAGGTCGCGGGCGGTGTCTTTCAACACGAAGATCCGCATTTTTTTCTCATCGACGCCCAGGGCGCGGAGAATGACGTATTTGGCGATCGAATAATCCTCGCAATCGCCGCCGATCCGAAGCGCTTCGGACGGCGACAGCCACCGGTCTTCGCGGCCCGAGGCGAGAAGGTCGCTGGTATATTGAATTTCATGGTTGATGAGACTGTTGACCGCGTCGAGCTTTTCGTGAAGCGGCGCATAGCGCAGATGCTCCACTTTCAGCGCGATCCGCGCCAACACGGGATCCGAGCTCATCTCCGGGCGTCGGATCGCGATGGAAAGCTCACGGGCGTCCACCTCCACTTGGTCGCGAACGGCGGTCCAGTTGGCGGACAGGTTACGGTCAATGGTCTTGGAAAGAAGAGATCCGAAGGCGTGGGTTTGCGGGGCGGCCGACACGCTGGTCGACCAAGCCCCCGCAATGACACACACAACACCTAGTAGGCGCTTTACTACGCTACGCATCGATACACCACTCAAAACACCGAGGTCCACATAACGGCCACACCCGCTTTTCTGAACCTCGAGACTTAATAGAATCTAAAAACTTGATTCTGAAAAGTTACTTTTTTCAATAAGTTGGAGTCTCAATCTCAGACGTTGAATCAAGTAAGGCGGATCTGGGTCACAATCGCGACTGTGGCAGGGAAGATTCAGCGAATCAGAATCCAATATCTACTATATATTGATTGCCAGAGCGCCTTCCCGCCCGAATTGGGGCGAAAATGAGTCCAGATCGTTCAACATGGCAAGCGCGTTTACAACTCTTTTTGTGACAAATTTCACACGAAATTCGCCACAAAGCTGAGCCGTTTGCGCCCAAGATTCGCGTGAGTCGCGAGTCGTGGGGGCGATATACACTTTCTGGCGGGTTAATTGCAGAGAATCTCCACCGTCGAATCCCAGTGAAACCCGGTAAACTCCATCAATGGTGGCGGAATCGCCCTTAATTTCGCCCAGAATGCGAAATCGAGTCTCGGAGATAGACACCGACGCTTCACCAGGCGCAGGCGCTATACATCGCAGAGACGACGGCGGCGCATCAGCCTGTGGCGACAATATCGCCTCAGCGCCGAAGGTCGCATCGCTAGCGAAGCGTTTCCGCCCGACGCAACGACACCCGCGATGTGCGCAACTCAGACCTGCTTGACGTCTCCAATCGCGGGGCGTAGATAACGCCCGCCTTGGCGAGGTAGCTCAGCTGGTTAGAGCGCAGGACTCATAATCCTGAGGTCGGGAGTTCAAGTCTCCCCCTCGCTACCAAGGCTCATCCTCAAGTTAAGATCGAGCGGCGCGCGCTCGCAATTACGTTTTCAATCGGCGGCTGACTCCGCCATCCGCGATCTGCTAGGCTTGGGCGCAACGCATTCCATCAGCTGAGGGCTGACCCGTGATCTGTTTTCACTCGATGTTTTCCGCCCGCCTGTTCGCGATCGCAGCCGCCGCGCTCCTTTCGCTGACCATAGGCGCTTTTTTGCATGCGGCGCCCGCCAGAGCCGCAGGCCCGTCCGCGATTGTGGAAGAGATCAGCTACAAGACCGACGAGCTCGTCGCGTTCGACTACCTCTTTCCCGGTCGGGAGATCACGATCCCCGCCGGACAGACGCTGGTGATCGGGTACCTCTCCAGCTGCGTTCGCGAGGTGGTGAAAGGCGGCTCGATCCGCATCGGCGGCGCGCAAAGCGAAGGCGACGCCAGCATCACGAGAGAAGCGATGGCGTGCGCCGGCGCCGCCAGCGTCGAAGGCGCGGACGCATCCGCTACAGCGCTGACGGCGATATTCCGTGGCGGCGAGCGTGACGTCGTCCGGGGGGATCGGCCGGTCGGCTCGACTCTGCCGGTGTTCCTGGTGCCGCACAGCGCGGACTCGCTCTCGATCTCCCGCCTTGACGCGGACGCGCCGGATATCAGCGTGCGCGTCTCCGGCGGTGTTGTGGATCTGGCCTCGGCGGGGGCAAAGCCGCTTAGCCCCGGAGGGGTTTATTTCGCGACCGCAGGCTCCGCGTTTGTCGAGTTCGCGGTTTCTGGCGACGCCAAGGCGACCGGCGGCGCGGCGACTCCACGGCTTGTCCGTCTGCGCTAAAGCGTGACTCCGGCGCCGCCAGCTTCGGGAAGCCAATCCCGGCGCAGACGATTGCGCGCGGCGGCGGTCTTCGCCATCTCCGCCACCGCCATCGCCTTCGCGACGCTGGTCACAGCGCCCGCGTTGGGCGGTCTGAACATCGACCTCCAGCACTTCATGCGCGATGTCGCGCGTGATCCCGATTCGCCGCTCGAGGTCGCCGACGTCGCAATCGCGGCGATTGACGAAGCGACATATCTGGATCCGCATTTCGTCAGCCGTCCGCGCTCGGTCTGGACGCCGGAACTGGCGCAGGTTCAGGACGCGTTGTTGCGCGCAGGGGCGAAAGCGGTCGCATGGGATCTGATCCTGCCAACCTCCGCCGCGTCATGGACCAAGGACATCGCGCTGGACCGGCCTCTGCTGCAAAGCCTGCGCCGGGGTTCGACGGAGAACCGCGTGATCCTGGGGGAAGCATCGTTCCGGGGTCAGCGCATCTCCCCCTTCGCGGGATACGCTTTCGCGGCGGGCGGCGCGCAAAACATCCGGTTGGTGAACACTCTGGTCGACGGCGACGGCGTGGTCCGTTCCGTCCCGCTGATGACGTTTGATGAGAGCGGGGCCGGCCGGATCGCGGTGCCGGGCATGGCGTTGGAGGCGGCGAGCCGCTCGACTGACGCGCCGATCGACTGGCGCGAGAGAGAGAACCGCGTCCTTGTCAGTTTTCATCCGGGGCGGCCGATCCCGATCCACAGTTTCGCCGATCTGCGCGCCTGCGCGGAAACGGGAAACGACGCCTACTTCGCCGACGCCTTCGCTGGCAAGATCGTGCTTTTGGGGCTAGAGCTGAATCTTGAGGACCGCAAAGTGTCCTCGGACCGGTGGATGGCGGCTGAGAACTCCATCGCCCCGGCGCCCTGCGCGACGGACCCGAGCGCGGCCCTGGGTGAAGGCCGAAGCGCGTTCGGGTCGCCCGGCCCGCTGATCCTGGCGAGCGCCATAGACAACCTGATCACCGGCCGGGACTTCAAGAAGCCGCCCGCATGGCTGACCGTGCTCTTGCTGTCGATACCCACCCTGACCGCCGCCGCGCTGGCGCTCTTCACCCGGCTGACCTTCGCCCTGGCCGGGACGGGCGTGATGATCTTGGCGGCGCCGGCGACCGGGGCGTTGATGACTGAGCGGCTTCTGGTCGCGCCGATGATCGAGGGCGCCGCGGCGACGGCGTTTGCGCTGGTCAGCGGCATGGTGCTGCGGGTGCTCTTTTCGGATCGGCGCGAGGCGGTGCTGCGACGGGCGTTCTCCGCCTATCTGGACGACCGGATGATGAAGACGCTGCTGGAGGATGAGGAGCCGCCGAAACTGGGGGGAGAGACGCGGGAGATGACCTCTCTCTTTGTGGACATCGCCGGGTTTTCCGGTTTGTCGGAGCGTTTGAGCTCGGCCGATCTGGTCGCGTTCCTGAACCGGTTTTTCGAGGCGATCCAGCGCGAGGTGCGCGCGCGCGGCGGGATGATCGAGCGGTTCGCGGGCGATGCGGTGATTGCGATCTACGGCGCGCCGATCCGCGACCCGGACCACGCCGAGCAGGCGGTGCGCACCGCCATCGCCGCCCGCGCCGCGCTGTCCGATTTGCAGGATCCCGAGGGCAATCCGCTGCGGGCCCGGTTCGGCGTCAACACCGGGGCCGCGACAGTCGGCAATATCGGGGCGGAGGGGCGGCTCTCCTACACCGCCATCGGGGACGCGGTGAATCTCGCCTCACGGCTGGAGGGCGCGAACAAGGCCTTCGGCACCTGGGTGCTCTGCGGCGCGGCGACACAGCAGGCGACGACCGGCGTCAGCTGGCGGCGGATCGGACCAGTGCAGGTGGTCGGGCGCGGCGACGCGGAGCCGGTGTTTCAGCCGATTGGTCTGGCGGAAGAGACCGACCCCGCGCTTGAAGCGGCGGTCGAGGCCTATCATGCGGCGCTGGCGCTTGCGGAGGCGGGCGACCTGGCCGGCGCGCACCGGGCGGCGGAAGTCGAGGCGCTGCTGGATGATGCTCCCGCGAAGGCGCTGCGGGCCGAATTGCGGCGGCGCATGGCGGAGGGGGACGCCAGCCCGTTCTCTTTCCGGCTGGCGGTGAAGTAGGCGTCGAGATCGCCTACGGCTAAACCGGGCGCGCGAATACGACGCCAATTCCGGCCTCATGTACTACCGCGCCCGCACCTATGACCCATCCACCGGAACGTTCCTGCAGACCGATCCGCTCGGGTTCGCGGCGGGGGACGCAAACCTCTACAGGTATGTGTTCAATAGTCCGACAAATGCGACCGATCCAAGTGGTAAGTTCTGCCTAAGTGCTACGCAAATTGGAGCAATTGTTGGTCTCGCGGCCGGTGCATGTGATGGATTGATCAACAGTTTGCTCCGAGGACAGATCACGCCAGTTCAGTTGGCGGCAAACGATCTGATCGGAGCTGGAGTGGGAGCGCTTACTGGGTACGCCGGGGCACAAGGGAACGCATTGACTGCTGCCGCTGTGGGCGGTGCGGCGGCGGCGGCAGTAAATGCAATGTCAGGCGCGCAGCGAGCCGCCGGCGCAACCGTGGGCGGTGCTGTTGGCTCTGGAGTCGGGGGGTCTCTGGGTGGAGCCCTAGGGGGTGCAATCGGTGGAGCAAGCGAACCAGTCGATCCAGATGGAACGCGCCGCTTGACCCAACGACAAAGAGATGGAAGGCGCGTCACCAGAGGGTTGCTTGGCGGAGGAGCAGGACTATTGTGCGGCTTGGTCGCAGACCTCATCCAGGAGCTTCTAGAGGAAATGGCTCGCGACTGCGAAGAATGCAAAACTTGAGTGAAGTTGAATATGAATAAAGACAAAATGATAAAAATATTAATAGGCACTTCTCTATTAATAGCCATTCCGTCTGTATTAATATTGGCGATATCAGAAACTATTTTGTGGGAAATACGGCAAGAAGCTATAAAAACACAGATTGGCGAGTTGATTTTCTTGCTTTGTACGGTTGTTACCGCAGCCGCTTTACTTGGATTTGTCTATAAAAAATTTTTTACTGACTAAAATTCCTCTTACCTATTCTTCAATGATTATGTGTGGACGGCCTCGGTAATTCGATTGGCGATAGAGCTTTGGAATGAGCAACCATCAAGGATCACTTCTAATGCGATCGCCATGGCGGTTGTCTCTTAAACGGCATACAGTGGGCACCACGCGACCGACAAGATCACGCTTGGGCTGACCACCTTCACCTACGACGCCCAGGACCAGTTGATTACCATCACCTTCCCGGACGCCACCTTCGCCACCTACGCCTATGACGCGTTGGGACGCCGGATCGCCAAGGATGTCGTTGACGGCGCCGGCGGGCGCGAGGTCACCGCCTATATCAATGACATCTATGACGGGCCGGAATTCCTGATCGAACCCGACAGGACAGGCGCGTGCCTCGCCCGTTACGCCCGCTGGCGATGACCCGCTCGGGCCTCCCGCACTAATCATGAAGACGCCAAGACGCGCATTCCCAGCCTAATTTGAAATCATCGCTTCCCAAAGCGGCCCCGGCGCCGCTATGGAACATGGGGTAGGCGTATCGGAATTTAGGTGTGGACGATGACGGATGTCGCTGGCGACGTGAAAGAGGCCGACGAACAGCAGGACGCGGCGACGGGCGAAAAGGGCGCGTCGGGCCTGAAAGTCGAGGGCGCGCCGCCGCCGCTCTATAAGAGTCTCTCCGTTCTGGAGGCGGACAAACACGGCGATCTGGCGTTGGCCGAGAGGATGAATTTCGCTTTTCTGCGTGGCGCGCAGACCATTCCCCTGACAGCCGAAGAAATTCCCATCGCCCAGCGGTTTTTCCCGGTCATCTTCTCTGAGGGCGAGGTGGCGACCCCGCTGGCCGTGCTCGCCGCCCGCGGCTATGACGCGTATCTGCAGGGGGACGGCGCATGGCGGGGCGACGTCTATATCCCCGCCTATCTGCGCCGCATGCCGTTCGCGCTCGCCAAGTTCGAGGGCGACTCCAACAAGCGGGCGCTCTGCGCGGATCTCGGCTCCCCCCGCCTCGTCCCGGCCGACGAGGCCGCCGAAGAGAGGCGATTGTTTCAGGACGGCGCGCCGACAAAGCTGGCGCAGGATGTGATCAAGGCCTGCGAAGAATTCGATGTCGCCGCTGCGCGGACGGAGACCTTATGCCGCCGACTGAGCAATCTCGGCGTATTCGAGCGCCGCTCGATACAGGTCGCAACGCCGGATGGCATGCGGGAGTTTCGCGGCCTTGTCGTGGTCTCGGAGGCCCGTTTGTGGAAACTGGACGACGCCACTTTGGCGGGTCTTGCGCGGACCGGAGCGCTGTCGATCACCGCAGCGCACCTTATGTCGATCGCGAACTTTCGAACCTCGCAACCGCCGCCCGCGACTTAATTATTCGCGGGGGACTACCCGGTTTCGTTATTATGACCTAAGCTGCGCCGCAGCGACGATTTTGCGTTCCGCCGCTTAGCGGGATTTGCGTGCGATGGTTGCGGTGGTATCGTGTTGCGCAGGAGGGGAGCGCTGGTGCCGATAGACGTAGACTCTTTACTGGTCAGCCTGGGCGATGATGAGCCCTGCGGCGAAGACCTCGAATATGATCTCTCGTTCACGGAACTTGAGATCGCGGCGCAGCCCAAGGAAGAACAGCAAGTCGGCGACAATGTGCTTGAGGGCGCAGATCCCGACTGGGGCGAAGTAAAAGAAAAGGCGCTCGCCGTGCTCGAACAGAGCAAGGATCTGCGGGCGGCGATCTTTCTGGCCAGCGCCGAGCTGCATCTGGGCGGGTTCCCCGCTTTCGCGGCGGTGCTGGAATATATTAAGCGCGTTCTCGACGAATACTGGAACGACGTGCATCCGCAGCTTGACGCGGATGACGACAATGACCCGACCATGCGCGTCAACGCTGTGGTCAATCTGACGGACACGGACACCGTCCTGCGGGCCGTGCGCCGGGCGCCGTTGACGGACTCGCGCGGATTTGGCCGCATGACATTGCGCCATATCGAGGTCGCCAACGGTCAATCGACCACGCCGGCCGATATGGACGACCCGCCAGACTCGGCGCAGGTCTCCGCCGCCTTTCAGGACACTGATGAAGAGGTCAAGCAGGCGACGTTCGACGCGCTGGACAAATGCGTTGAACTGACGGCCGGCATCTCGGGCATGTTCGACTCCAGGCTGGGCGCCGGGTTCGGACCCGACCTTTCGCCGCTCTCGGACATGCTGAAGCAGATCGTCGACGCCTGCGCGCCCTATGGCGGCGGAGGCGGAGGAGACGCCGCTGCGGCGGCCGCGGGGGATGCGGCGGCTGAGGGCGGCGCGGCGCCGGCAGGCGGCGGAGCGGTTGGCCCGGGCCCCAGCGGCGGGGGCGTCGGCGGGATCAACAATCCGAACGACGTGCAGAATGCGATCGACCGCATTTGCGAGTATTATGCGCGGGTGGAGCCTTCGAGCCCCGTGCCGCTGCTGCTGCAGAGAGCGCGAAGATTGGTCGCAGCCGACTTCCTGACGATCATGAAGGACATCGCCAGCGAGGGCGTCGATCAGGTCAACACCCTGGGCGGCATCGTCGAGGAAGAAGAATATTGAGCGTGATGACGGGTGTGGCGATCGTTCCTCACTTGGTCCATCACTTGGGGAAGAGAAACGGGCGTATCGCCGCCCCTATCTATGCGGCGGCCGAGAAAATGGAGTTGAAACATGGCTGACAGCAGTCAGAAGTTCATCGCGCGCAACCGCGCGCCACGCGTGCAGATCGAATACGACGTCGAGGTCTACGGCGCCGAGAAGAAGGTGCAGCTGCCCTTCGTCATGGGCGTGATGGCGGACCTCTCGGGCAAACCGGAAGATCCGCTGCCCGCCGTCGCCGATCGCAAATTCCTGGAAATCGACGTCGATAATTTCGACGAACGGATGAAATCGATGAAGCCGCGCGCCGCCTTCACAGTGCCGAACACGCTGACCGGCGAAGGCAATCTGGCCGTGGACATCACGTTCGAGAGCCTCGACGATTTCTCGCCCGCCGCCATCGCCCAGAAAGTGGAGCCGCTGAAGAAGCTGTTCGACGCCCGCACCCAGTTGTCCAATCTGATGACCTATATGGACGGCAAACAGGGCGCGGAAGACCTGCTCACCAAGATCACGCATGACCCCGCGGTCCTTCAGGCGCTGTCCGCTGCGCCTGCGGAGGGCGGCGATGATGACAACACGGAAGAGTAAACATGGCCGAAGCTGAAACCCAAGGCGCCGCAGAAGAAGGCGCGACATCATTCGCCGACAGCGATTTCTCCAGCCTGCTCCAAAAGGAGTTCCGGCCGAAATCGGATCAGGCCAAGGAAGCCGTCGAAGGCGCCGTCCGCACACTGGCGGAACAGGCGCTGGCCAACACCAATCTCGTCAGCGACGACGCGCTCAAAACCATCGAGGCGATGATCGCGGCGATCGACGCCAAACTGACGGAGCAGGTGAACCTGGTCCTACACCATCCCGACTTCCAGGCGCTGGAATCGGCGTGGCGGGGCCTGCATTTTCTCGTCAATAATACGGAGACCGACGAGACCCTGAAGATCCGGGTGCTCAACATCTCCAAGAAAGACCTCCACAAGACGCTTCGGAAGTTCAAGGGCACCGCCTGGGATCAAAGCCCGATCTTCAAGAAGATGTACGAAGAGGAATATGGCCAGTTCGGCGGCGAGCCCTATGGCGCGCTGGTCGGCGACTATTACTTCGATCACTCGCCGCGCGACGTCGAGATCCTTGGCGAGATGTCCAAGGTCGCGGCCGCCGCGCACTGCCCGTTTCTGACCGGCGCTGAGCCGACGCTGTTCCAGATGGACAGCTGGCAGGAACTGGCAAATCCGCGCGATCTGACCAAGATCTTCCAGACCCCGGAATACGCCGCATGGCGCAGCCTCCGGGAATCGGAAGACGCCAAATATGTGGGACTGGCGATGCCGCGCTTTCTTGGCCGCCTGCCCTATGGCTCCAAGACCGATCCGGTCGAGGAATTCGACTTCCAGGAAGACACCGAAGGCGCAGCCAGCGAGAAGTACGGCTGGGTCAACGCCGCTTACGGCATGGCGCGCAACATCACCCGCTCGTTCAAGAGCTATGGCTGGTGCACGCGTATCCGCGGCGTCGAATCCGGCGGCGCGGTCGACAATCTGCCGACGCACACCTTCCCGTCGGATGATGGCGGCGTGGACATGAAGTGCCCGACCGAGATCGCGATCTCGGACCGGCGCGAGGCGGAGCTGGCCAAGAACGGCCTGATGCCGCTGATCCACCGCAAGAACAGCGACATGGCCGCCTTTATCGGCGCGCAATCGCTGCATCAGCCGGCCGAATACGACGACCCGGACGCGACGGCGAACGCCAATCTCGGCGCGCGTCTGCCGTATCTGTTCGCGACCTGCCGTTTCGCCCACTATCTGAAATGCATGGTTCGCGACAAAGTCGGCTCGTTCAAAGAGCGCGACGACATGCAGCAGTGGCTGCAAAAGTGGATCGACAACTATGTCGACTACTCGGAGAACTCGCCGGAAGAAGAGAAGGCCCGTCGGCCCCTCGCTTCGGCGGAGGTTGTGGTGGAGGAAGTCGAGGGCAACCCCGGCTACTACACCTCAAAATTCTTCCTTCGACCGCATTACCAGCTTGAGGGTCTCTCCGTCTCTCTGCGGCTGGTGTCCAAACTGCCGTCGCAGAAAGCGGCGTAATCACACCTTAGCTCCGGCGCCTTCACCGGCGCCGGGATCGGTAATCGTTTTTCCCACAGGGGGTCCCAACCATGTATGACGCATTTTTCCATTTCACCGGCGCTGAAGTGAAAGGCGAAACCCAAGACGACGAGATGTCGAAGAAGCACGCCTTTGAGTGCCTGAGCTTCGATTTCGGTTGCGAGAACTCGATCTCGATCGGCTCGATCTCCGGCGGCGGCGGCGCGGGCAAGATGTCGTTCAAGGAAATGTCGATCACCAAGAAATGCGACACCTCCTCGACCGCGTTCTTCGAGAAGCTCTGCCTCGGCACCCACTTTGACGAGGGCAACCTGTCGATCCGCCGCGCGGGCGGCACCACGGACTCGGTCGGCAAGACCTTCTTCCTGTTCAAGTTCAAGTTCATGATGGTGCAGGACATCGCTTGGTCCGGCTCCGAAGGCGACGAGATCTTCACCGAGACGATCATCATGAAGTTCGGCGCATGCGAGATGGAGTACACGCCGCAGCTCGCCACCGGTAAGGACGGCACCAAGCAGGTCAGCCGCTTCAGCGCCACCAAGAACAAGAACGTTTACAACGTTTGATCCTGAGCTTCCCGGGGCGCCCCCGCCCCGTTTGAAAACCGCCCGGCCCCTGCGCTACGCCGCGTATCTGGGGCCGGACGAACCGACGCCCTCCCACCGAAATATGAGGTCGCTTCGCCGCCATGCTTGCTGAAGAAAAACTCAAGGCCGGCGATCTGCCCGGCGCCAAGGCGGCGTTGCAGGACGCGGTGCGCAAGGACCCGTCTAACGCCAAGCTGCGCATCTTCCTGTTCCAGCTGCTCGCCGTGCTGGGAGAGTGGGAGCGCGCCGTCGCCCAGCTGAAGGTCTCCGCCGAACTGGCCGCCGAGGCCGAGCCCATGGCCCGCGCCTATCGCGAGGCGATCATCTGCGAGGTGTTCCGAGCCAAAGTGTTCGCAGGCGAGAAAGACCCGCTGCTGTTCGGCGAACCGGCCGAGTGGATGGCCCTGCTGGTCGAGGCGGCCAAGAACATCATCATCGGCCAGCCCGCAGCCGCGACCGCGCTGCGCGACAAGGCCTACGCAGAGGCGCCCACTGTGTCCGGCGACATCGACGGGCAAAGGTTCGAATGGATCGCCGACGCGGATATGCGCTTCGGCCCGTTGCTGGAGATCATCATCAACGGCCGGTATTTTTGGGCGCCTTTCACCGCCTTTGAATCCATCCAGTTCGATGAGCCGAAGGATCTGCGCGACAATGTATGGACCGCGGCGCAGGTGAAATCCGCCAGCGGCGGCGAGGTCGTCGCGTTCATCCCGACCCGGTATCCGGGCGCCGAGGCGGACGAGGACAATGCGATCCGTCTTTCTCGTTCGACCGACTGGGCGGACGCAGGCGCCGACACATGGATCGGGCGGGGCCAGCGCATGTTCGCCACCGACGCCGGCGAGATCCCGATTATGGACGCGCGGCGGATCACCTTCGACACGCCGAAGGCCGACCCGGACGCGACCGAAGCGGAGGCGAGCGGGGCCGAGGGCGACGATGGCTGACCAGCAGCTCTCAGAGCGGCTTCAGCCCTCGCTTCTGGACCGGTTGACCGATGAAGAGCCGACCAAAACGGCGGAGACGCGCGCGCATCGGGTCATCGATCTGGAGCGACTGCGCGATATTGTCCGGCGCGATCTCGCCTGGCTGCTAAACACCACCAATTTCGCCTCCACCGCGGAGCTGGATCGTTATCCGAATGTCGCCAAGTCCGTGATCAATTACGGCATTCCGGACACGGCGGGGCAACGCATCACCGATCTGCGCGGGCGCGGCATCGAGGATGTGCTGAAGAAAGCGATCCTGAGCTTCGAGCCACGCATCATGTCGAACACCCTCAAAGTCACGTATTCCGAAAGCCGGGACAGCGACTCGACGGCGGTCATCGCCTTCGACGTGCGCGGGCAGCTTTGGGCCCAGCCGATCCCGCTGGAACTCTTCATCCGGTCCGAGGTCGACGTGACCTCGGGCTCGGTGAAGATCGTGGACGGCTGACGGCGGAGGAGCGCAGCCCATGGACACGCGCCTCCTGAAATATCTGGAAGACGAACTCGTCTATATCCGCGAGATGGGCGCCGAGTTCGCCAAGTCGCATCCCAAGATCGCCTCCCGTCTGGGTTTGGAGGGCATCGAATGCCTGGACCCTTATGTGGAGCGCTTGCTGGAAGGGTTCGCCTTTCTCTCCGCCCGCGTGCATCTGGAGCTGGAGCAGCAGTTTCCGGTCTTCACCCAGCACCTGCTGGAAATCATCTATCCGCACTATCTCTCGCCCATCCCGTCGATGACGGTGGCGGAGTTCACGCCCGACAAGACGCAGAGCACGTTTGTCGACGGCTACACCATTCCGACCGGCACGATGATGCGCACGCCGCTGCGGGAAGGCGACCGCACGCCTTGTGAGTTCCGCCTCGCCCAGGACGTCACCTTCTGGCCGCTGAAAGTGCTGGACGCCGAATACATCTCGGGCCGGGGCGCGGTCGTCGCCGCGGGCGTCGGCGAGGATGAACGCGCCACCGCCGCGATCCGCATCCGATTGGGGCGCATCGGCGACGGGCCGCTGTCGGAGATCAGCTGCGACAAGCTTGATATCCTCGTGCACGGGTCCGAGCCTGCGCGCTGGCGCCTGCACGAGCAGATCGCCGGTTTCGGACTTGGCGTCATCGGTCGCTCGATCGATCGTCGAAAGGACTGGAAGATCTCGGCCCAGCAGCCGGCGATCGAGGATGTGGGCTATGATCCGGGCGACGCCCTGCTGCCATTTCCGGGCGAGTCCTTCGACGGGTACCGGCTGCTTCAGGAATATTTCGCGATGCCGGAACGGTTCCTGTTCGTCCGGCTGAGCCATCTGCGCCCGATTTTCGAGAGGGTTGAAGGTAAAGAGGTCGACATCTTCATTCCGGTCTCGGACAACCGGCCGGATCTGCGCCACGCGCTGGACGCCGACTGTTTCCGTCTGTTCGCGGGTCCTGCGGTCAACCTGTTTCCCAAACGTTGCGACCGGATCCATCTGAGTGGGCTGGAAAACGAGCACCACGTGGTGCCCGACCGCACGTCGCCGATGGATTTCGAGGTATATCGCATCACCGGGCTGACCGGCATCGGCGCCGAGGGCAAGGAAGACGTCAAGTTCCGCCCGTTTTATTCGACCGACGATCTGACCGCCGCGGGCGAGAACCATCCCGCCTACTACACGGTGAAGCGCCAGCCGCGCGTCCGGTCGGAAAAGCAAAGGCTAAAGGGATCGCGCACCAATTATCTGGGCGGCGAGTGCTACCTTTCGCTGGTGGACCGGACCCAAGCGCCCTACTCTGACGCGCTGAAGCAGCTGTCGGTGCAGTGCCTGGCGACCAATCGCGATCTGCCGATGCTGCTGGCGACGGGCACGGGCGATACGGATTTTCTGTTGCCGGATGGCGGGCCGGTGAAAGAGATCCGCGCCATCGCGGGCCCGACGAAGCCGCGCCCCAGCCTGGCGTTTGACGGCGGCGCGGCGTGGCGTCTGATCAGCCATCTCAGCCTGAATTACCTGTCGCTGACCGACAATGACGCGGATGACGGGGCGGCGGCGCTGCGCGAGCTATTGGCGATCTATGCGCCGATCGGCGGCAGCGCCTCTGGCAAGCAGCTGGAAGGCGTCCGATCGGTCTCCACCCGGCCGATCGTGCGGCGCATCCGCGATCAGGCGCTGTCGACAGCCGTGCGGGGCCGCGAGGTCACCGTCACTTTCGACGAGAGCTTTTTCACCGGGTCGAGCGCGTTTCTTCTGGGCGCGGTGCTCGACCGGTTCTTCGCCAAATACGTATCGCTCAACAGCTTCACCGAAACCGTGATCCGGGATCAGCAGAGAGGGGAAATCTCGAGATGGCCAGCGCGAACCGGCCTCCGACAACTGCTCTGAGCCGCCTTAAGGCGCTCGCGGCCGATCCCACCCGCTTCAACTTCCAGCGGGCGATGCGGATCCTCGACGCGGCGCATCCGGACCGGCCGCGCCTGGGCGAATCCAAGCGCCCGGGGCAGGATGCGGTGCGGCTGGAGCAGGAATGCTCGCTGGCCTTCCCCACCTCGACGATCGCCGATTTCGAAGAAGGCGGCGATGGCAAACCGGCCCGGCTGACAACGCGGTTTTTCGGTCTGTTCGGGCCCAACGGGCCGCTGCCGCTTCACCTGACGGAATACGCGCGCGAGCGCCAGCTGCATCACCGCGACAGCACGTTCATCGCCTTCGCCAACGTGTTCACCCATCGGTTCCTGAGCCTGTTCTGGCGGGCGTGGTCCGCCGCGGACCCGGCGGCCTCTTTCGACCGGCCGGACGCGGATCACTTCTCGGACGACATCGCCGCCTTCGCCGGTCATCGGGGTGAAAGTTTCGACAATCGGGATCTTATGCCCGACCTCGCCAAGCGGCGGTTCGCCGGCCGGCTGGGGCACCATGCACGAAATGAGGATGGGCTTCTGGCGATCGTCTCGTCCTTTTTCAACGCGCCGGTCGAGATCCAGCCCTTCATCGGGTCGTGGCTGCGGTTGGAGCCGGAAGAGCACTGGCGCCTCGGCGACCACAAGGTCAATGCGCGGCTGGGCCAGTCCACCAGCCTCGGCGGCCGGGTCTGGACGCGGCAGGACAAGTTTCGCATCCGCATCGGCCCGATGGGTCTTGATGAATACGAACGGCTGCTGCCGGGAGGCGAAAGCCTGCCGCGACTGGTCGCGATTGTGCGAAACTATATCGGCGACGAGTTGGACTGGGACGTCAATCTGGTGCTCAAAGAATTTGAAACGCCGCCGGCGCAGTTGGGAAAGGCGGGACGCTTGGGCTGGACGACATGGATTGGTCAGCGGGAAAAGCAGGATGCTTATGACCTTTATCTGACGCCGCTCACATCGAACAAAGTACAATATGGGTCGGCCGGATAGGGCCGCAGGGAGAGAAAAATGGCTGAAATCAGCAGAGTCGCGCTGTTCGGAAAGCTGAACAAGCTGGGCTATCAGGCGATCGAAGGGGCGACCGTATTTTGCAAGATGCGGGGCAACCCTTATGTGGAGCTAGTCCACTGGATCCAACAGATCCTGCAGATGCAGGACAGCGACATGCACCGCGTCGTGCAGCATTTCGACCTCAACCCGTCGAAGCTGGCCAAGGATGTGACGGAGTCGCTGGACCGGCTGCCGCGCGGCGCGACCTCGATCTCGGACCTCTCGACCCACATTGAGGAGAGCGTGGAGCGCGCCTGGGTCTACGCCAGCCTGCTCTATAACTCGAACCAGGTGCGCACCGGTCATCTGACGGTGGGCATCATGCGCACCCCCAGCCTCAGGAACGCGCTCTACTCGATCTCGGGCGAGTTCAAGAAAGTGAAGGCTGAAGAGCTTCAGGACAATTTCGACGACATTCTGGGCGACTCGGTGGAGGCGCAGCTGACCCCTCAAGACGGCTCGGCCGTCGGCGGCGGCGCCGTCCCGGGCGAGGCGGCCGGCGCGATGTCGCCAGCCCAGATGGGCAAGGAAGAGGCGCTGCAGCAGTTCTGCGTCGACCTGACGGAGAACGCCCGCAATGGCGAGATCGACAACATCGTCGGCCGGGATGAGGAAATCCGCCAGATCGTCGACATCCTGATGCGGCGGCGGCAGAACAACCCGATCCTCACCGGCGAGGCGGGCGTGGGCAAGACCGCCGTGGTCGAGGGGTTCGCGCTACGGATCGCGCGCGGCGACGTGCCCCCCAGCCTGCAGGATGCGCGGCTCTTGATGCTGGATGTGGGCCTGCTGCAGGCCGGCGCGTCGATGAAGGGCGAGTTTGAAAACCGCCTTCGCGCGGTGATCGACGAAGTGCAGGCCAGTCCGACGCCAATCCTTCTGTTCGTCGATGAGACCCACACGCTGGTCGGCGCGGGCGGTCAGGCGGGCACCGGCGACGCCGCCAACCTTTTAAAACCGGCGCTTGCGCGCGGCACGCTGCGCACGATCGGCGCCACGACTTGGGCCGAATACAAGAAACATATCGAGAAAGATCCGGCTCTGACCCGCCGTTTCCAGGTGGTCAAGATCGACGAACCGGATGAGGAGAAGGCGATCCTGATGATGCGCGGCATCGCAGGGATGCTGGAGGGGCACCACAAGGTGCAGATTCTCGACGAAGCGCTGGACGCCGCCGTGCGCCTGTCGCATCGCTATATCCCCGCGCGGCAATTGCCGGACAAATCGGTCAGCCTGACCGACACCGCCTGCGCCCGCGTCGCCATCAGCCAACACGCCGTTCCGGCGGAGGTCGATGATTGCCAACGCCGCATTCAGGCGCTGGAGACCGAGCTGGGGATCATTGAGCGGGAAGAGGATGCGGGCTACGACGTCGCCGAGCGGCGAGAAACCGCGACGACGGCGCTCGCTGAAGAGAAAGAGCGGCTTGAAGGATTGAACGCCCGTTGGACCGAAGAGAAAGAGATCGTCGAGCAGATCCTTGAGATCCGCGCCAAGCTGCGCAAGGGCGGCGCGGCGGTGGACGAGCCGGACGCCGCCGAGGACACCGAACATTCCGAACTTTCCGAAGACGAGCGCGCGACGCTGCTGGAGGAACTGAAGGCGGCGCAGGACAAGCTGCATGAGTTGCAGGGCGAGACGCCGTTGATCCTGCCGATCGTCGATGCGCAGGCCGTGGCCAGCGTGGTCGGCGACTGGACCGGCGTGCCGGTGGGCCGGATGATGAAGGATGAGATCTCGACCGTTCTCAGCCTCGCCGATCATCTCAACAAGCGGGTGATCGGGCAGGATCACGCGATGGAGATGATCGCCAAGCGCATCCAGACCTCGCGCGCCGGGCTCGACAACCCGAACAAGCCGATCGGCGTCTTCATGCTGGCCGGCCCGTCCGGCGTCGGCAAGACGGAGACCGCGCTGGCGCTGGCGGAAGCGCTGTATGGCGGCGAGCAGAATGTCGTCACCATCAACATGTCCGAATATCAGGAGGCGCACACCGTCTCCTCGCTGAAGGGCGCTCCTCCGGGCTATATCGGCTATGGCGAGGGCGGCGTGCTGACCGAGGCGGTGCGGCGCAAGCCCTACTCCGTCGTCCTGCTCGACGAGGTGGAGAAGGCGCACCCGGACGTGCATGAGATCTTCTTCCAGGTGTTCGACAAGGGCATCATGGAGGATGGCGAGGGCCGTCTGATCGACTTCAAGAACACGCTGATCCTGCTGACCTCGAATGTCGGGTCTGAGCTGATCATGGACATGTGCGGCGATCCTGAATTGCTGCCGGAGCCGGACGGCATCGCCAAGGCGATGCGCGAGCCGCTGCTGAAGGTCTTCCCGGCCGCGCTGCTGGGACGGATCGTGACGATCCCCTATTATCCGCTGTCGGATCATATGATCGGCGAGATCTCAAAACTGCAGCTCGGCCGGATCGTCAAGCGCATCCAGTCGACCCATGGCGTGCCGTTCACCTATGACGACGCGGTGATCAAGACGATTATCGACCGGTGTCAGGAACTGGAATCGGGCGGACGCATGATTGATGCTATCCTGACCAACACCATGCTGCCGGCGATTTCGACCGAGTTCCTGCGGCGCACGATGGAGGGGGACGCCATCGATAAGGTGCATGTGACCATCGAGGACGGGGAATTCAGTTACGAGTTCTGACGGTCCGGGATTTTCGATGCGGGAGTTTGCGGACAGCTAGTTTATTTTTCGGCGAGTTCATTTTTGAAGCGGCACTAACCTCGGGAGGCGCAACATGGGTGAAATGAAGCAGATCAACCTGAACTTCGTTGTCGATCACTACGAGCATGTGAAGGCGTCGCGAAAAAAGAAGATCTTCGCCACCCGCAGCCTGAAGACGGCGATCGAGAAAAACAAAATCGTCGTCAAGGAATCCATTATCGCCGATTCCAAGAAATGGGACGCGAAGAAGCTGCAAAAGGCGATCCAGCGGCAGGTCGCCGGCTATTACCTGAAAGCGTTCGACGTGGCCTGCAAGGAGCTGGACGACGTCTCGACGGTCGACAAGAACCTGGAGAAGGAGATCGTCGAGTCCCATCGCAAGCTGATGAAGAAGATCCGCAAGCTGATCGATACGGCGCTGGACGAGGTCGCCAACGACAAGCCGGACGACAAGAAGCTGAAAAAGGGCGTCGACGCCCTGAAACAGCTCGACCCCCGCGCGGCGAAGAGCGCCTACAGCAAATACGGCAAATGGATGAAGCGCTGCGAGCGCAACTGGGCCAACATCGCCAAGCTGGAGACCGGGATCAAGAAGCATGAGGGCCTGCAGCGCGCCTCGGAGGCCGAGGCCGCGAAGCAGGAAAAGAAAAAAGGCGGGGGAGGCAACGAGGACGCGAAGGGCGAAGACAATCTCAAGAAGGCCAAGGACGGCGCGTCGCAGGAGCAGAAGGTCGTTGAAAATCTGACCAAGAAGCGCGACGAGCTGCTGGCCGAGAACAAGAACCTCTACCGGGAAGAAACGGCGCTGCTGATGCGGGCGCTTGAAGGGGCGTGCACCCAGTTGAAGGACGTGTCCGCCTTCGCCACCGAGATGAAACGAAATCCGCAGATCAGCGACGCCGCGCAAAAGGCGCTCGCCGCCTCGAAGGGCTTTTTTAAGACCATCAAGGCGCAGGAGAAGAAGGTCAAAACCGCACAAAGCAATTTCGATGCGACGATGACCAAGCTTGATCGCGCGAAGAATCCGGGCGCGCGGCCCAGCCACAAGGCGCTGATGGTGCCGCAGTCGGTGGCGGCTGAAATCGAGAAGGTCTGCAAGGAGGCGGGCGCGGTGCACAAGAAACTGGGGGCGCTCTACAAGGCCGCCAAATAGACCGGCGGCCCGGCGTCGCCGGGAATGGGGGGATGGCGCGACACGGATAGGGGGGAAGCCCATGGCGAAGGCGGGAACGACAGCTTGCAAGATCTATCTTGCTGGTCCTATGTCGTTTTTTAGCGCCAATGATGGATTTCTTCCGCATCCGCGACGCAACGCCGTCAGAAACAACATATAGTGCGCGGAACGGGGTTAAGAGGTTAGAGTGCACTCCGCCCCTATTGGCGGGCGAGAAAACGCGGGACGAACGATGAAGACTGATTCAGAAAGCGTCATGGAGACTCGGGACGACGATGTCAGCCCGCGGGCGCGCGCGCGCAGATTCGTCGAGACCAACACATTCAAGAACGTGATCATGGTGGTGATCCTGTTCAGCGCCGGCACGATCGGCTTGGGCACCGCGCCGTCGATTCAGGCCGAATACGGCGATGTTCTGGCGGTGCTCGACGCCATCGTCATCACCATTTTCGTGGCCGAGTTGACGATCAAGCTCTACGGCTATGGCTGGAACTTTTTCAAATCCGGCTGGAACATTTTCGATCTGACGATAGTTTTGATCTCTCTGGCGCCGGCCGACGAGGGACTGAAAGCGCTTCGGACGCTGCGTATTCTGCGCGCGATGCGCATCCTCTCGATCGTGCCGCAGATGCGCAAAGTGGTGGTCGCGCTTCTGACCGCCCTGCCCGGCATGGCCTCGGTCATCATCGTGCTCGGCATCGTGTTCTATGTGTTCGCCGTGATCACGACGCGGCTTTACGGCGCGGAGTTCGACGACTGGTTCGGCAGCATCGGCGCGTCGCTTTATTCGCTGTTCCAGATCATGACGCTGGAAAGCTGGTCGATGGGCATCGTCCGGCCGGTGATGGAGGCGCATCCCTACGCCTGGGTGGTGTTCGTGCCATTCATCATGATCACGACATTCGCGGTGGTGAACCTGTTCGTCGGTCTTCTCGTCAACACGATGCAAGAGGCGGTGGAAGAGGAAAAGGACGCGGAGATCGAAAAGCTGAGGGAGCTCGTCCGCGAAGAAAACGCCGCCGTCAGCCTGAAGATGGACGAGCTGAAAAAGGCCATCGACGCGCTGAGCGCCGAGAAGAAAGACGACGCGAACACGTAACTTGATCCCGACCGGGCGATGGCGCGCGCCGCGCCGCCTGGCGACCGGTCGGACATGGGAGCCATGCAGTGAGCGATACGGAATTCCGACCCAATTTTGGAACCCTTTCGGCGCCTGAGCCAGAGCGGCGACCCGACGGCAAGGGCAAGAAACGTTTCGCCATTCTCGGCGATTTTTCAGGGCGGGCCACACGCGGCGACCTGGAGATCGGCGATGGGCTGGCGGGCCGCAAAGCGTTCAAACTGGATGTCGATACGATCGAGGAGCTTTTGCGCCGCCTCGACATCAAGATGATGCTGCCGATCGGGCCGGACGAGAGCGGCGTCGAGGTTGAGATCAGCGAGATCGAATCCTTCCACCCCGATGAGCTCTACGAAGAGCTGGAGCTGTTTTCGGAACTCTCCGGATTGCGCCAGCAGCTGAAGAACTCCAGCACGTTCGAGCGCGCGGCGGCCACCGTGCGCGGCTGGGCGGACGAGGCCGGAGATGCGCCGAAACGCAAGAAAAAGCCAAAGGCGGCGGCGGTCGCGGTCGGCGCCCGGCTCAGCGACTTTGAATCCCTGATGAGCGCGCGGGTCTCCGCCTCGCATGACGAAGCGGATATCGACGGTCTGCTGGCGGGCATTGTCGGGCCGCATATAGTCGCGGCGCCGGACCCTGAACAGGCCAGCATGCTGGCCGCGGTGGATGCGGCGCTGTCGGACGCAATGCTGCGGGTTCTGCATCACCCGGATTTTCAGACGGTGGAAAGCGCATGGCGCTCGGTCGATCTGCTCACACGGCGGGTGGAGACCGACGCGGAATACCAGCTGGTCATGTATGACGTGTCAGTGGAGGAGTTCGCCGCCGACCTCGCCGCGCAGGACGAACTTTCGGAAAGCGGCCTCTACAGGATGCTGGTCGAGAACCCCGCCCTCGACGAGGACGCCGGGCCGCTGAGCGCGATTTTCGGCCTTTACGAGTTTGACGAAACCCCGCCCCACGCCGAGTTGCTGAGCCGGATCGGCAAGATCGCGCAGCAGGCGCATGCGCCGTTCGTGGCCTCGATGTCCGCGAACGCGCTGAAAACCGACTGGGAAGATCACCACGTTCTGGTGCGCGACACCTGGAAGACGCTGAAAAAGTCGCCTGAGGCGGCCTATATCGGCCTCGCCTGTCCGCGCTTCCTGCTGCGCCATCCCTATGGCGCGAAATCGGAGCCGGTGGACCCGTTCGATTTCGAAGAATTCTCCCGCCGCGAGGGCATCAAGGGCATGCTGTGGGCCAACCCGGCGGTGCTGGGCTGCGTGATGCTGGCGAAGACGCTGAAGGACGGCAAACGGCTCGGCCAGATCATGACCATGAACGACGTTCCGTTTCATGTGATCGAGGACGAATATGGCGACCAGATCGCGCTGCCCACCACGGAGCGGCTGCTGAACGCCAAGACGGCGCAGAAACTGGCCAAGCGCGGCTACATGCCCGTGTTGTCGATCAAGGGCCGGAATGAGGTGCGGCTGGGCTCTTTCCAGTCGCTGAGAGGCAAGCCGATCGCCGGATTTTGGACCGGCGCGCCAACACCCGTGGAGGCGCCGGAACAGGTTGAGGTGCAGATGGTCGCCGGCGACGCGCCTGAACGCGCGGCGGCGGCGGCGGAGAAGGAGGCCGCGGAGGCGGAAGCGGCGGCCGCGGCGGAGGACGATCTGGATCTGGACCTCGATCTGGATTTGGATCTGGATGACGACGACGGCGATGACTCCGGCGACGATGGGGACGACGACCTGGATCTGGACCTTGATTTCGATCTCGACGACCTGGGCGGCGACGACGATGACGGGGACGACGACGGCGAAATGGACGATCTCGACGCGTTGCTGGCTGATCTGGGCGGCGACGACGACGAAGAAGACGACGATGATCTCGACGCGGATCTGGATGCGTTGCTGGCCGATCTCTAGCGCGGCGAAAGATAGTTCGGCGCGGGCCTCGCCGGGGCCCGCCCTTGATGCGACAGGAGGCCTGCGATGAGCGACGATTTCAGTCTTGAAGAACGAAAATACTTGCTCGAAACCGACGCGGCGCCGGATCTCTATGTCGTGCACATGGTGCGGGAAGAAGCGCTGAGCGAGCTTTTCTCGATCACCATCGTCGCGGTCGCCAACGAGCATACGCCCGCCGCCGATATCGTCGGCGAAGCCGCATCCCTGAAACTGGAGGCGGTCGGCGAAGGCGGAACAGACACGTTTTACAAAGGCCTCTGCACCGATTGCTCCTATGAAGGCATGGTGGGCGGCATCCATGTCTATCGCCTGATCCTTAGGCCCGAGATCTGGTTGCTGACCCAGCGCAAGAATTACAAGATGTTCCAGGCCATGACGGCGCCGGACATCATCAACGAAATCCTGCAAAACGCCGGCCTCACGGCGCCATCGTCCAAGGGCACGGCGCCGACCCGGCCTGAGCGCGAGTATTGCGTGCAATACGGCGAGACCGACTATGACTTCATCCACCGGCTGATGGCGGAGGAGGGGATCTTTTACCTCCACGAACATCAGGAATCCGAGTTGATGCTGTTCACGTCGGACGACAGCAGCGCGCTCGACGACGTAGAGGCCCCCAGCGTCGAATTGCCCGACGACGCGACGGATCCCAAGGGCGTGCTGTTTCAGAAAACGGAAACACTGGCGTCGCTGGAAGAGGCTCGGGTCACGATCTGGCGCTCAAACCAGCATGTGCGCTCTGAGATGTCGAAGATCAACGACTACAATCATGAGAATCCAACCGCTCAACTGGAATCCGTGAAGACGATCGACAACAACAAGAAGAGTGGGAACGACCTGGAGGTCTATGAGTATCCCGGCCGGTTTCGCGATTCCGGCCGCGGCACGGATCTGGTCGGGTGGCTCGGCGAGTCGCGCGACGCCCCGACCTCGGTCTGGGAGGGAAAATGCAACATTCCGACGATGATCGCCGGGCGCATTTTCAAGCTCTACGGTCATCCGGTCGAGTCGTTCAATTCGCCTGAATACCTGATCACCTCGACCAAGCATGTGCTGCGCGCTGAAATGGACCTGATCCAGGCGATCATCGCCAACGGCGCGATGCGCGATCTGTTCGACGGTGACGAGCAAAAAGCCGCCGCCTCCGCCGAGGAGACCTCCGGCCAGAGATCGGGCATGGGAGCCGCCGCCACCGCCACCGACGCGCTCGTTTGCGAGTTCACCGCGCAGGAGGCCACGGTTCCCTATCGCACCCCGCAGACCTGCCCGAAACCGATCGCCTACAACACCGAGCCCGCAAAAGTGGTCGGACCTTCCGGCGAAGAGATCAATGTCGACGAGTTCGGCCGGGTGAAATGCCACTTCTTCTGGGATCGCGACAGTCAGGAGGACGACACGTCCAGCGCCTGGATCCGGGTGATGCAGCCGGGCTTCGCCCATGACCGCTGGGGCCAGCAGTTCATTCCCCGCATCGATCAGGAAGTGGTGGTCGCCTTCCAGCGCGGCGATCCGGACCGGCCGATCATCATCGGCGCCGTCTATCACCATGATCAGAAACCGCCCTACAAGCTGCCGGACAACAAGACCCAGAGCGGCATCAAGACCCATTCCTCGAAGGACGCCGAGGGGTATCACGAGTTGCTGTTCGAGGATAAGGCGGGCGAGGAATTCGTACGCTTCCAGTCCCAGAAGGACTATCACCAGATCATCAAGAACAAGTGGCTGACCTCGGTCGGCTACGAGGAGCAGGATAACCGGACCAACGACGAATCCAGCCACCTGCCGACCGACCCCGCCGCGCCCACCGGCGGCTCCGTCACCTCCGAGGGCGCTGACGGCGACTGCGCACTCAAGGTGAAGCAGAACTACAATATCGAGGTCGATCAGGGCGACCACAACATCAAGGTCACGTCCTCGAACCAGAATATCGACGTAGCGACCGACCGGAAGACCACGGTGGGCGGCAATCACGAAGAGACCATCACCGGCACGCAGGACATAACCATCACCGGCGCCTGCACCATCGAGTCGACGACCAGCATCGAGCTGAAAGTGGGCGCCAACAGCGTCAAGATCGATCAGAGCGGCGTGACGATCAACGGCGCGATGGTCAAGGCGAACGCCACCGGCATGGGCGAGTTCAAGGCCGGCGGCGTGCTGACCATCCAGGGCAGCGTAGTGAACATCAACTGAGCGGTAACCTATGAGCGACGACGAAAAATTCGCCGATCTGAAACGCCTTTCGCCCGATCCGCTGGCGGAGATCCTGATCCGCGCGCAGGTGCGGCTGAAGACCAAAGTCAGCCTGCCCAAGGAAGCGCAGGTCGCGGAGTACTTGCCGCTTCTGGAGGAGGCCGGGGCGCAGCTCGACATGCTGATGGCGATCGCCTACGCCATGCCGGCGCGCCAAGCGGTGTGGTGGTCCTGCCTCGCCACGCGCACGGAGATGACCGAGGAGGAAGCCGACGCCTCGCACCCGATCAAGGCGGCGGAGAACTGGGTCTTTCAGCCGGGCGACAAGAACAAGAAGATCGCCGACGAGGTGTTCCAGCGCGCGGCGGGCGACGACCCGGCCAAACTGTGCGTGATGGCGGCGCTTTATGGCGACGGCAAAGTGGATCTTGGCGAGGATCAAAAGATCGACGCGCCTGCGGGGGTGAGCCAGGGCTGCTGTTTCAGCGCGCTCGTCGGCGTCGCCAGCCGGGCCGAAGAAGGGCTGGAAGAGCGCCTCGCCTTCCTGATCGAACAGGGGCTCGACATCGCGCGCGGCGGCAACGGCCAGATCGAAAAACCCGGCGCTGAGGCGGGGGCGCAAGACGGCGGCTCCGATGGCGCTGGCACCGCTGGCGGCGGCGATGCATAATCGTTCAATATCAAGGGACCGCGCGACTTTGGCCCGGATCAGGAGGGGATAAGGCGATGCCGCCAGCGTCACGATTGTCAGATATGCACAGCTGTCCGATGCAAACGCCGACGCCGGGCGGCCCGGTGCCGCATGTGGGCATGCCGATCATTCCCCCCGACGCGCCGCAGGTGCTGATCTGCAAGATCCCGGCGGCGCGCGTGACGGATATGGGCGTCTGCACGGCGCCGGTGCCCAACGATCCGATCGTCAAGGGCAGCGCCACAGTGTTTATCTGCAAGATGCCTGCGGCGCGCATCGGCGATTCCACGGCGCATGGCGGCACGGTGACCGCGGGCGCGCCAACCGTGATGATCGGCGGCTGACGGGAGAGTGATGGGCGTATGAGTCTGACGCTGCTGATACAGGGTTCCGGCGCCGCGCCGGAGGGCGTGCCGGAGCGGACCCAGATGACCGGCGGCGCGCTCACGCTCGGTCGCGGCGCGGAAAACGACATCAAGCTGCCAGATCCGGACCGGCACCTCTCCAAGCGCCATTGCGTGATCGAAGAGCGCAGCGGCGTCTATGTGCTGATCGACGTCTCCACCAACGGCACGTTTTTGAATTACGGCGCGCAGCCGGTGGCGGGGGAGAGCCCTCCGCTGGGCGATGGCGATATCGTCGCTCTGGGTCCCTATGAGTTTCGGGTGGAGATCGCAGAAACCGGCGCCGGCGTCGCAAGCCGCGCCGCCGATCCGTTCGCCGATCTTCCGCCACCGTTGGAGGACGCGCCGCTCGCGCCAGCGCCGAAGGGCGGAGATGATTTTGTCGGCGGCCTGGATGACCCCGGCTCGTCGCTGAACGATAGCGGCGACGACATTCTGGCGCCGTTCGGCGATGCGCCGAAAGGCGAGCTGGCCGGGGCGGACCCGTTCGCCGCGAGCGCGGGCGGCGAACATGGCGTATTGCCCGAGGATGATGCGTTCCTGCGCGACCTTGGCGCGCTGGCGCCTGCTCAGGACGAGTCCCATACGGGCGGAACGATCAGCGACCACGGACGATCCGAAGCGGATGTGTTCGAGACCGCCGCGACGTCGCGAACGACGATCCCCGACGATTGGGATCTGGATGCGCCGGACGATGACGGCGCGGGCGAGGATCCTTTCGCTGCCCCGCCGCCAGCGCAAGCGCCCGCCCCAGCCCCTCCCCCGCAAGCGACCGCGCCGAGCGCCGCTCCGCCCGCGGCCCCAAGCGCTGACCCGTTCGCGGAGGAGGATGACCTATTGGCCCCGGCGCCGGATCCCGTCGCGCCTCCTGCGCCTTCCGCGCCCGCCCCCGCGCCAGCAATTCCCACAGGGGCGGACCCATTCGCCGAGGAGGGCGACGACCTTCTGGCCCCGGCTCCAGCCGCGCCACAGGCGCCTGCAGCGACGCCGACCGCCGCGCCCGCCCCTGTTCAACCGGCGCCTCCGGTCGCGTCAGCCGCGCCCGCTGCGGCGCCCGCCGCCGCCTCGCAAGCGCCCGTCTCCGGCGACGCCGCCCGCGCCTTCCTGCAAGCCGCCGGCGTGGCGGAGGATCTGATCTCCGACGCGGAGCTCGTCGACGTGATGCGAAGTTCCGGCGCGGCGTTCAGATCCATGGTCGAAGGGCTGCGAGAGGTCTTGATGACCCGCTCGTCGATCAAGGGCGAGTTTCGCATGAACCAGACGATGATCCAGTCCGGCGGCAATAACCCGCTCAAATTCTCGATCTCCGGCGAGCATGCGGTCAAAGCGTTGTTGAAGCCGGATGTGGCGGGGTACTTGTCGGCCGAGGACGCGGTGCGTCAGGGGCTGGACGACGTCAAAGCGCATGAAGTCGCCATGGTGACCGGCATGCAGGCGGCGTTGGAGACGCTGATCAAGCGCTTCGATCCCGGATCGCTTGAAAAACGCATGGAGAAGTCGGCCAGCGGCCTCGGAGCGGTGTTCCGGGGCGGCAAAAAAGCAACCTACTGGGACGCGTTCACCCAGCTATACGAGGACATCGCCACCGAGGCGGAAGACGATTTTCAGGCCCTGTTCGGCAAAGCGTTCGCCAAGGCCTATGAAGAGCAACTCAGATCTCTTGAGGGAGAGAGAAGATGACCATTCTGCGCAGAAAATTTCTTGGACTGACCGCCGCCGCCATCGCGGCCGCCGCGCTTTCGGCCTGCGGCTCGCCGCCGCCGCCGCCGACCGACGTGGCGCTGACCGTCTCAGGCGGCGCCAATATGAACAACGCGCGTCCGGCGCAGGTGAAGGTCTATTACCTCGCCAGCAAGGCCGGGTTCGACGGCGGCGACTTCTTCGCGCTGTTCGACACGCCTGAGGCGACGCTGGGCCCGGATCTGCTCGCCGTCGACAGCTATCTCTTGCAGCCCGGCGGCGTTGTGACCGACGCCAAGAGCTTCAAGGTGGCGCCCAGCCATATCGGCGTGATCGCGGCGTTCCAAAGCGTCGATCAGCCGGGATGGAAGGCGGTCGAGGCGATTGCGCCGAATTCGGCGAACACCGCTGAGGCCGCAATCTCGGGTATGAGTGTCTCTCTCTCCGTCAGCCAATAGGCGGCGAGGGCGAAAAAGACGACAAGGGGGGTCGTGAGTGTCCTGGGAAAACCGCATCGTCTGGAATGAGGGGCTGTTTCTGCAGCCCCAGCATTTTCAGCAGCAGGACCGATATCTGGAAGCGCTGGTCCATGGCACCACGGGCGCGGTGGCGCCCTATCCGTGGGGGTTCACGAAACTCACGATCGATGAGGAGATGCTGACCCTCGGCAAGTTCGGCGTGTCCGAATGCGCCGGCGTGCTGCCTGACGGCACGCCGTTCAACGCGCCTCAGCGTGACGATCCTCCGCCTGCGATCGAGCCGCCGGACGACGTGAAGAACTGCGTCGTCTATCTGGCTTTGCCAGTGCGTCAGGTCGGCGCGCGGGAATTCGAGCTTTCGGATTCGGACGAGACGGTGGCGCGGTATCGCGGGACCGAGATCACGGTGCACGACGCGGTGGGGGGCGGCGATCAGGCGGTGACGCTGGCGGTCGGCCGCCTGCGCATGCGCTATATGCTGGAGATGGATGAGCGCGCGGATATGCTGTGCCTTCCGATCGCGAAAATCGTCGAAGTGCAGTCTGACAAGCAGATCGTGCTGGACCGCAGCTTCGCCCCAACTGCGATGGATACGCGCGCTGCGCCCGCCCTGCACAAATTCGTTGGCGAAATCGAAGGCCTGCTCAGCCACCGTGCGGAGGCTCTGGGCGGGCGGCTGTCTGAATCGGGCGCGACGAAGGGCGTCGCGGAGATTCAGGATTTTCTCCTGCTGATGGTGGTCAACCGGATGCACGCCATGATCCGGCATCTGCGGACCATACCGAACGCCCATCCGGTGACGATCTACGGATTCCTGATCTCGCTCGCCAGCGAGTTGGCGACGTTCATGGCCGCGACCAAGCGGCCGCCGGATTTTCCGGTCTACGACCATGAGGACCTGACCAACACGTTCCAGCCGGTGATGCGCACCTTGCGGCAATACCTGTCGGCGGTGCTGGAGCAGACGGCGATCTCGATCCCGATCGAGCCGCGTAAATACGGCGTCAGCGTCGCGATCATCGCCGACAAGCGGCTGGTCACCACCGCCAGTTTCGTGCTGGCCGTCAAAGCGGAGACGCCGGTCGAGACGATCCGGCGGCATTTCCCGACGCAGGCCAAGCTGGGGCCGGTGGAACAGATCCGCCAGCTGGTGAACTCGGCCTTGCCGGGGATTACGCTGCGGCCCTTACCGGTGGCGCCGCGACAAATCCCCTATCATGCCGGAGTGGTGTATTTTGAGATGGATCCGGACAGCCAGTTCTGGCGTCAGCTGACCACCTCGGGCGGATTGGCGGTCCATGTGGCCGGCGACTATCCGGGACTGGAAATGGAGCTTTGGGCCATTCGCAAAGCCTAAACGCGCTATAAACGCGCCTGGCCGCGCAGGAGACTAGGGAGGGCCCGCGATGAACCGCGACGACCCATTCGCCGAATCAGGCGACGACGAACGCACGGTGATCCGACCCGCCGGGGGCGTCCAGCAACCGGCGCAGCCGGCGGCGCCTCAACCTGCGCCGCAGGCCGCGCCGCAAGCCGCCGCCGCGCCCTCTGCGGCCGCGACAGCCGAGGTGGATATCGGAACCAGCGTGGCGGGACTGAACCCGCTGGCCGCCGCCGCGGCGCCCTTGCTGGCGCTGGTCAGCCGGATCCGGAACCGCGCCCAGCATGGCAACGTGCCGGCGCTGCGCGACCGGGTGATCGCCGAGATCAAGGCGTTCGAACAAAAGGCGCTGCAGGCCAGCCAGCCGGCGCAATCGGTGCGGATCGCGCGCTACGCGCTCTGCGCGACGATCGACGACGTGGTGCTGAACACGCCCTGGGGCGGGCAAAGCGTCTGGGCCACGCAGTCCATGGTCGGCACGTTCCACAAAGAGACCCATGGCGGCGAACGTTTTTTCGACCTGTTGACCCGGCTTGAGCAGGAGCCGGCCAAGAACCGCGACCTGCTGGAGGTGCTCTATCTCTGCGCCTCTCTGGGGTTCGAAGGCCGCTATCGCGTCGAAGAGCGCGGCTTTGAACGCCATCTCAGCGTCCGTGACGCGCTCGCCCGACTGATCCGCGCCCATCGCGGTCCGCTGGAGCGGGATCTGTCGCCGCGCTGGCGCGGGCTGGAGGCGATCTACAAGCCGCTCTCGGCCGTGCTGCCGGTGTGGCTGATCGCCGTGGCGACGGCCAGTATTCTTGCGCTCGCCTATGCGGGTCTCGCCTGGGCGCTCAACAGCGACACCGAGCGTCTGCAGGGGCAGTTGGCCGCGCTTGGCGCCGACGGCGCCGTGCAGTTGGAGCGTGAACGGGTCGTGCCGCCGCCGCCGCCGCCGCCGCCGCCGCCGGCCAACGTCGTCACCCAGATCCAGCGTGTGTCCGAGTTCCTGCAGCCGGAGGTGGTGGAAAAGAAAGTCACGGTGTTCGAGGATACGTCGACCATCACTGTGCGGCTGCGCGGCGAAGGCATGTTCGGCTCAGGCTCCGACCGCATTGAGGATGAGTTCCTGCCGCTGATCATCCGGGTGGCGCGCTCGCTGAATGTGGAGCCCGGCGCAATCATCGTGGCGGGACATTCGGACAACGTGCCGATCCGATCGTCGCGCTTCCCGTCCAACATGCATCTGTCGCTGGCGCGTGCGCAGGCGGTCGCGGACCTGATCGCGCGTCAGTTGGACGACAAGACCCGGATCCGCGCCGAGGGCCGGGCCGACCGCGAACCGATCGCGAAGAACAACACCGCTGAAGGACGCGCGCGCAACCGGCGCATCGAAGTCGTTCTTGTGAAATCCGGCTGACGCCATGCGTATCGCTTGCGCTGCAGACTCTAACGACGGACCCGACGCATGATCCATATCGGACGTTTCCTACGCAGTATTTACTTCCTGCTTCCGCTTTGCGCGATCGCGGTCTCGTCGATGGTGTGGTTCTACGGGCCGCTTCTGGGATGGGACGAGTTCTATCCGCTGGAATCCGCAACGGGCCGCTTAATCACGATCGGCATCATCGCCTTCCTGACGATCCTGACGCTCGTCCTCGTTTTCTGGCTGCGCCGCCGTAAGGACAAGAAGATGGCGACCGCCATCGTCGAAGAGGCGGAGAAGGCGGCTGAGGAAGCGGTCGATCCCTCGGACCAACTGGCGCTGGAGGAGACCAAGGAGCTCGCGGGCCGCATGGCCGAGGCGATGACGCTGCTGAAGAAGTCCAAGATCGGCGGCGGCGGGCGCAAATACCTCTACCAACTACCTTGGTATCTGATTATCGGCCCGCCCGGCGCAGGCAAGACCACCGCCATCGTCAAATCGGGGCTGAAATTCCCGCTGGCGGAGCAGATGGGCATGAACGCCATCGGCGGCGTCGGCGGCACCAGAAATTGCGACTGGTGGTTCACCAATGACGCCGTGCTGATCGACACGGCCGGGCGCTACACCACGCAGGAAAGCGACGCGACGGTCGATTCCGGCGCGTGGATGGGCTTCCTGAAGATGCTGAAGAAGCATCGCAAGCGCCAGCCGGTCAACGGCGCGATCATCGCCATCAGCCTCAGCGACCTGTCGGTGCAGGACGAAGCCGAGCGCCGCGCGCACGCGCTGGCGATCCGGGCGCGGCTGCGCGAGCTCCGCGAAGAGCTGGGCGTGCGCTTTCCGATCTATGTGATGTTCACCAAGGCGGACTTGATCGCGGGCTTTACGGAGTTCTTCGAGGATCTGGGACGCGAGGACCGCGCGCAGGTCTGGGGCTTCACCCTGCCGCTCGACACCGGCAAGAGCGAAGCCGGCGCGATGACCAAGTTCGACGAGGAGTTCGACGCGCTCGTCGCCCAACTCGACGACCGGTCGGTGGAGCGGATGCAGGCGGAGACCGATCATGCCCGGCGCAGCCTGATCTTCGGCTTCCCGCAGCAGGTCGCCTCGCTGAAACGCGTGGCGCATGAGTTCCTCGACGACGTGTTCCAGTCCAACCGGTTCGAGGAGCGCCAGCTCCTGCGCGGCGTCTATTTCGCCTCCGGCACACAGGAAGGCACGCCGATCGACCGCCTGATGATGTCGATGGCGCGCACATTCGGGCTAGGCCGTCAGGCCATCGGATCGGGCCAGGGTCAGGCGCGGAGCTACTTCCTGAACCGGCTGTTGACGCAAGTCCTGTTCCGCGAGGCTGGGCTGGTCAGCCAGGACGACAAGATCGCGCGGCGCTACAAGTGGATTCTCCGCGGCTCCATCGCGACGGCGGTCCTCGTGGCGCTCGGCGTGGGCGCGGCGTGGACGATCAGTTTCCTCAACAATCGCGAGCTGCTTACGGAGGCGAGAGACGACGTCGCCCGCTATCAGGAGCTGGTCAGCCAGATTCAGGTGAACCCGGTCAAGGACGCCGACATCGCCTCGGTGATCGAGCCCTTGAACATTCTGCGCGACCTGCCGGAGAACGATTTCTCCACCGTTGAGCGCGAGGACGTGGAGATCACCTACGGGTTCGGCCTCTATCAGGGCGCCGCGGTCGGATCCGAGGCGGCGCAGACATATCGCGGCGGACTGAACCAACTGCTTCTGCCCCGCCTGTTGATGCGTCTTGAGCAGCAGATGCAGACCAATATCAACAACCCGGAATTCCTCTATGAGTCGTTGAAGGTCTATCTGACGCTGGGCCTGCAATCGCCCGGCATCGACGAGGATCTGGTGACCCAGTGGATGGAGATCGACTGGGGTCTGATCTTCCCCGGAGAGCGCAACGCCCAATTGCGCAACGACCTGACCGGCCATTTCTCCGCAATGATCAAACAGCCGATGAAGGAGATCGCGCTCAACGGCCCGCTGGTGCAGCAGGTCCGCGCGATTATCGCTTCCACGCCGATCGCCGAGCGCACCTATCAGGCCATAATTCAGAGCCAGGACGCGCGCGCATTGCCTGAATGGCGCGTGGGCGAAGCGGGCGGCCCCGCCACCCAGCGGGCGCTGATCCGGATCTCCGGCGCCCCGTTCACCGAGGGCGTGGCGGGCATCTATACCTATGACGGCTTTCACAACGTGTTCTTCCCCGCCGTCGGCGACGTGGCCGAGCGGGTGCAGAATGACAGTTGGGTTCTGGGGGAACGCGCGCCGGAGATGACGGAGATCGCGCTGGCGCGCCTCGCCCGCGACGTGCTGCAGGTCTATTACGCCGACTATATCCGCGCCTGGGAAAGCGTGCTCGGCGATCTTGACGTGATCCCGATCGGTTCGATGGCGCAGGCGACGGAGATCATCAATCTGATTTCCGGCCCCAATTCCCCGCTGGTCAATCTGGTGCAATCGGCGGCCGAGGAAACGCAGCTGGCCGAATCCCGGCTTGATCTGAGCCTGACCGAAGGCGTGGAGGGCGCGGCGGAGATCGGTCAGGACGTGATCCTGTCCGGCCTCTCGGTGCGCACCCAGCAGCTGTTGGGCGTGTTGTCGGCGGCCACGCCGATCCCGGGCCAGCAACCGGAAAATGCGCCGAAACCCGGACAGCCGGTGCAGGACCGCTTTGCATGGCTGCACAATTTCGTCTTCCCGGCGAAAGAGGGTCTGCCCTCGCCGATGGATGAAATGGTGCTCTCGATGAGCGAGGTTTATAACGAGCTGGCGCGCGTCGGCGTCGCGGGCTTCGGCGCCACGGCGGCGGGCGGCGGCGCGGCGGACCGGTTGCTGATCGAATCCGAGCGGATGCCGACCGGGCCGATCAAACGCATCGCGCAACAGGTAGCCAATGGCGCCAAGGGCGCTGCGATGGGCGGCATGCGCAGCCAGATCAACGCGCAGTGGCAGGCGCAGGTCGCGCCGCTCTGCCGTCAGGCGCTGGCGAACCGCTATCCGTTCAACCGCAAGGCCAGCGCCGATGTCGCGCTGGCGGATTTCGCGCGGCTATTCGCGCCCAGCGGGATGATCGACGGATTCTTCAACAAGCATCTGCTGAATTTCGTCGACGCGTCCTCGAAACCTTGGAAGTGGAACCAGCAGGCGGCGAGTCTAGGAATCTCCGCCGGGGTGCTGGCGCAGTTCCAGCACGCATCGGAGATTCGCGACAGTTTCTTCCTGGCAGGGCCGACGCCTTCGGTGACCTTCACTGTCGCTCCGACGGCGCTGGATCCGAACGCCAGTTCGGTGATCCTGGAAGTCGAGGGGCAGTCGCTCAACTACGCGCACGGCCCCGTGCAGCAGGCGGCGATGAAATGGCCCGGCACGCCGGGCGCGCGCACGCGCATCGCGTTCCAGCCGGGCTCGGCCGGAGCGCAGAACAGCATCCAGACGCAGGGGGCGTGGGCCTTCTTCCGGTTGCTGGACAGGGCGAGGATCAGCCGCTCGCGATCCGACGCGTTCACGGCGAGCTTCTCCGTCGGCGGGAAATCCGCCTCCTTCGCAGTGCAGGCGGGCTCGGTCCTGAACCCGTTCTCGCTGCCCGCCCTTCGCAGCTTCAGCTGCCCCAGCTCGATGTGAGGTGCGCCCCGCAAGTATGACCCGTTCCGCCGGATATCACGGCAAAATCCCCACTCAGGGGGACTTCATCCAACACGGATTGCCCAGCGCGTTCACCCGTGCTTGGGACCGCTGGCTGGGCGAAGGTCTGGCGGCGCTGAAGGATCGGCGCGGCGAGGCGTGGCTGGGCGGATATCGTTCCTCCCCGATATGGCGTTTCCACTTGCCGGCGGGCGCGTTCGGAGAACGGGCGATGGTGGGCGTCGTGATGGCCTCATTCGACCGTGTGGGCCGTAATTTTCCACTGACAATCGCGGCCGAGGCCGCGCCCGGCGCATCTTCCCTCGGCGCGCTGCTGACGGATGCGCATATGTTGGACCAGATGGCGGAGACGGCGTTGAGGGCGCTTGCGGATCGGCTGAAAAAGGACGCGCTGGATGCGGCGGTCGATGCGATCATCCCCGCGACGGACCCGCCGCCCGAGATCGCCGAGACCGGCGCCGTGTTGACGGTGAAGGGCGCGGATCCGGCGGCGGCCATCGCCTCGCGCTGGTTAGAGCGGCGTTATAGCGCCGACTCAGCGATCTTCCTCAGCGACGCTCGGGCGGGTGAAGAGCGCCAATTGATCGCAACACAGGGGGCGCCGGAGCCTGGCTTGATTTCGCAGCTATTCGAAGGCGGCGGCGCTGCGCCTCTGCAGGCGATCCCGGCGGAGGACGATCTGGACCTGCTGGCCCCGATCGACGAAGACGCGGTCGCGCCCGTGGTCTCGATGGCTCCCGCGACGGAGCCCTCCCCCGCCAGTGACGACGATCTCGACGCATTGATCGGCGGAGAGCCCTTCGCTCCGCCGGACGGCGCGACGCCGCCCTCTGCGCCTTTGGACGCAGCCGCCGATCTGCCGCCGGAGCTTGACCCCGGATTCGATCCGACAGAGCTGGAGCCGCTGGCCCCCGCGCCCGACCCATCGTTGGATCCCGCCCACCTCATCCCGCCTGCGGATGCGGCTATTGATCCACCTGCTGAGGCGTTTTTGGACGCGGCGCCACCGGCGGATGACGCCGCTCCCGCAGAGGATCCGCGACCTGTCACCGAGGATGAGATCGACGCGCTGATCGGATCGGCCCCCTTGTCCGGCGAAGAACCGGACCCGCCGCCGCTCCACAAGAAAATCGACGGCGATGACGACGAAGATCCGATCGCTGCTATACTCGCCGGTGGAGGACCGGAATCGTGATGTCCAATCAAATCCCACGCTATTCGGCCAAAACCGATGTCGGCCTCGTTCGCAAGCTCAACGAGGACGCGATCGTCGCCCGGCCAGAGATTGGCCTTTGGGCGGTCGCCGACGGCATGGGCGGGCATGAGGCGGGCGACCTCGCCAGCCAGACCATCGTCGCGCAACTTCAACGGCTTTCTGACCGCCTCGGACCGGGCGAGCTTTTGAAAGCCGCGCGCGGCGCCGTGCAGGACGCCCACGCCAATCTGCGCGCTGAAAGCGATCGCCGAGGCGGCGCAATGCTCGGCTCGACCGTCGTGGTCCTGATCCTGACCGGGGGGCATTTCGCCTGCCTCTGGGCGGGGGACAGCCGTCTTTACATGCTGCGCAATGGCCAGTTGGAGATGATTACGACGGATCATTCGCTGGTCGCCGATCTGGTGGCGTCGGGCGATCTGACCTGGGCGGAGGCGGAAAAACACCCCCAAGCCAACGTCATCACCCGCGCGGTCGGCGCGGTCGAGCATCTGGAGCTCGACAAGCGTCATGGAGAGATCCAACCCGGCGACCGGTTCCTGATCTGCAGCGACGGGCTGAGCCGCTATGCGGATAAAGCCGCGATCACAGCGGTTCTTTCGGCCGGCGCGGTCGAAGAGATCTCGGATCAGATGGTTCAGCTCGCGCTCGAAGGCGGCGGCGCCGACAATATCAGCGCGATCGCGATTGAAATTCCGGGCGGCCAACCGGCCATGGCGCCCGCGTTTATCCCGCCATTGAGCGAAGTGGAGGACGCGACGGTGCCGCCGGGCGCGGCCCAACCCGCGGCAGACCCGCTGGCGGGCGGCCCGCTGTTGGGGCCCGGACAAGGCGGCGGACAAGACGGTCGACATGATGGCGGGCATGGCGGCGGACATGGGGGAAGCGCTGGCGGGGGCGGCGACGTTTTGGATGAAATTTTCGGGAAAGATCCGCTGTGATACGCGGGTTGCGCTTCTCGCGCCTGACGGCGGCTTGTAACATCAGCCGCAACCGGGCTCCGCAAGCGCGCATGTCCCGACTTGGCAAAGAAGGAGAGATAACGTGATCTCGATGAACAAAGCCGCGCCCACTTTCGGAGTGATCTGCGCGGCGGCGCTTTTTGCGCTGCCCGCAACCGCGCAGCAGGGGGTTGAGCAGGACATATCCGCCAATCCCGACAATTGCGAGGTGATGAGCGCGCTGACCGGGTCGGTTCCGGCCGAATGTGACACGTCCAGCATTGCGGTGCGCACAAGGGGTATCTCCATCAGCGGCGACGGCAGGACCACCACCACAGCCCCAACAACGACAACGACGACGACAACGGCGCCGCCCGTCACCACCTCCTCCGGCGCGGCCGTCACGTTGCAGGGCGCGCCCGCAGATCCGACTCCACGCGCCGCGTCGTTCAGCTCGATCCAGTTCGCAGTGAACTCGGTTGCGCTGACGCCCGCCGCCGCAGCGACGCTCGACACGGTGTCCGAAGTGCTGCGCGATCCCCGGTTCGCGTCGGCGACCCTGCTGGTCGAAGGTCACACCGACGCCAGCGGATCGGCCGACTATAATATGGACCTGTCCGAGCGCCGGGCCGCATCGGTGGTTGATTACCTGACCCAGCGGGGCGTAGATCCCAAGATCCTGAACCCGCGCGGTATGGGCGAGTCGCGCCTCGCCAATCCCAGCAACCCGAATTCCGGCGAAAACCGCCGGGTCGTGATCGTCAATCTCGACGGCTGAACCCGCCTTGCGGACGACGCCGCCAAGTAAAATGTGAGCCTTGAATTGAGCCCGATCGACGACGATACGACGCAGTTCATCCCCGCCAGCGGCGGGGGGTTCGGCGGCGCGAGCACCGGCGCGATCGCGCCGGGAACCGTGCTCAGCCACACCTACCGGGTGGAGAATTTCCTCGCCAAAGGCGGCATGGGCGAGGTCTATAAGGTTCAGCATGTCGAGTTGGGGACCTGGCACGCGATCAAGGTGATTCAGGACGAATTCGCCAACAACCCGAAGGTCATGGACCTGTTTCGCCGCGAGGCGGGCGTGCTCCGCGGCCTGCGCCATGACGCGGTGGTCGGCTATGACGGCCTGATGCGGGATGAGGCGGGGCGGATTTATTTGGCGATGGAGTTCGTCGAAGGCTCGCCGCTCGGCTCGCTGCTGAAATACGGACCCCTTTTAAGCGAGGATGTGCAGATCCTGCGCGCCCGCGTGGGCGCCGGACTGGCCGAGGCCCATAAAACCGGCGTCGTGCACCGCGACATGTCGCCGGACAACATCATCCTGCCCGACGACCGGCCCGAGAACGCCAAGATCATCGACTTCGGCATCGCCAAGCTCTCCGACCCGGAACAGGCGACGGTGCTGGGCGACGATTTCGCGGGGAAATACTCCTACGCGGCGCCGGAGCAACTCGGCCTCTTCGGCGGGCAGGTCGACCATCGATCGGATATCTACAGTTTCGGGCTGGTGCTGGCGGCGGCGGCAACGGGTCGTGCGCTCGACATGGGCTCCAACCCGATGCAGATCCTAGAGGCGAGGAAGTCCCTTCCAGACCTCTCTGACGTGCCCGAGACTCTGGTCGACGATCTGGCGAAGATGCTGCAGCCGGACCCGGCCGATCGCCTGCAATCGCTCGACGAGGCCGGCGTCGCCGCGTCCGGGGCCGTGGGCGCCACGCCGCCGCCCCGCGCTGCGCGCGCAACGCCAAAGGCCGCGCCGGAGCCGGAGAAGAAATCCGGCGGCAACAAGATCGTCATCGGCGTCGGAATAGCCGCGGTGGCCGCGGTCGGCGTCGTCGCCGCCGTGGTGCTGACCGGCGGTGAAGATGCGCCTGAAGATGCTGGCGGGACCGAAATTGCCGAGGTCGACCCGATCATAACGCCACCCGATTCCGGGTCGAACGCAGGCGTCGGGACGGGCGGGGGGACGGGCGGCGACGCCGGTGGCGTTTCCGGCGGGGGGACAAGCGCGGGCGTCGACACGTCCGGCGCGAACACCTCTGGGGGCGGCGCGTCAGGGGGCGATACGTCCGGGGCGGGCGATACGGGCGCGAATATCGACGTCGCGAACATCAACCCGCCGCAGGACGTCACGATACCTGATGCGCCGGGAGATATTGGCGGGGGCGGCGTCTCGCCGGTCTCTCCCAACGCCGGGGGAACCACGCCCGGCGCGCCAAGCGTTCCGGATCAGCCCAATCTTGGCCAGCAACTCGCCGCCCTGAACCCGACCACAGACCTGTCGGACCGGGATCGCGAGATCGACTCCGTGCTCACCAATGTCGAATGCGGGTTCGTCAACGCGCGCTACGCCAGTCTCGGCGGGCCGGTGGTGCTGCGCGGCCATGTGCCCGACGCCACCGAGAAGCGCATCCTGACCGCCACGCTGTCCGAGGTGCCCGGCGTCACATCGATCGACGCCAGTGGATTGCAGACCCTTGATCCCCCGCGCTGCGGGCTGATCGATATGCTGACAAAATCCTCGCTGTCGCGCTCGGCCGAGCAATTGGCGGAACCGTCGCCCATGGGCCAGCACGCGCAACTCGGCCAGTTGAGCTTTCGTGCCGGCGACCGGCTGCGGTTGGATCTGACCGCGCCCTCCTTCGCCGCGCATTATTATGTCGATTTCTATGACAATGACGGCAACGTCATTCATCTTTTGCCCAGCCCGGTCGCGCCGGACAACCAGCTCGGCCCGAACGAGTCCGTGGTGATCGGCGGCACGGATCGCTATACGATTTCGCCGCCGTTCGGGGTCGACCTGGTGATCGCGATCGGCTCCAGCACGCCGCTTTTCACCACTCAGCGGCCGGAGCTGGAGAACGCGGCGGAATACATAAGGGCGCTGGAGGCCGCGCTGCGGCAGAAGGAAGGCACCCCCGGTCATCAGGGCGAATACAGCTACGTCTTCGTTGAAACCTCGCCTTGATCAGAGCGCGGACCGCCGCGTCTCGGACTAAGGCTGGATCACGGCGGCCTCGGGCGCGCCGTCCCGGAACCGCGCGCGCATGGATTCGAGCTGCTCTTCGGTCACGCCCAGCGCCGCCGCGTTGAACACGCGCGGATCGGGCGTGTACATCAGGAACGCCTGCGCCTCGTTCAGCATGATCTCTTCATTCTCAGGATCATAGTCCCGGCCGGTGAGGAACACGCGCCAGATCTGGCGCTCCTCCTCCGTCAGCTTGTCCCGCCAGAATGCGGTCACATGCGCCCGGAAATCGGGATTGGTGAAATAGATCCCATGGCTGAGTTCATGCAGCAGGATCGTCTCTCGCACCGAGCCATCCAGCGTTTCGTCGACATGCGTCGTCTGGGGGTCGTCGGCCTGGATGCGCGAATAGGAGACCAACGCGGTCTCCGGCACCGGCGCGCTCCATCGCTCTCCGTCATGCGCCAGCAGCCCCTCCGCCGTCAGCCCGTCGCGCACGCGAAGCTCGGCGGCCGACAGCTCCACCTTCCCCTCATCGGCGAGGTTGTAAAATCCGGCCATATCCGCCAGCCGATAATCATGGCCGTAATAGAATGTCGCCGCGTCGCCGCCGGATTCGCGAATGAACTCATCCATCTCCAGATCGTTCAGCACCCGGTCGCGCGGCGCGCCCGCCTTTTCGATCAAGGTGGCGATGCGGTTGAGCGCGGCGCCCTGCGCCTGCAGGCTCGGAAACTCGATCAGGTAGACGCCGGGACGCCCGTCAAGCCGTGCGAACCGCCAACCGTCGCTTTCCGCCGGCGCCAGCAGCTTGGCCACGGTCTCCGATTGCGTGAATGGACCTTCGGGCGGCGGCGTCAGGACGCGTGGCAGGATCACCAATGCGGTGGCGAAGATCACCGATACGATGACCCCGAACACGACCAGCGTCTTGCGGCGGCGCTTTTTCGCGCTCTCGATTTGTCCGTCATCCCGCATGCGGATCTCGGCCCCCCAAGTCGCGGATCCGACGTCACCCGCTCAGACCAGTCTCGACATCGGACAGGGTCGCGTCAACCGCTGCGGCGGTGATCCGGGAAAGTCGCGGTAAAGCGTCTCAGCGGGATAATGGGGTCGCCACTCCAGATCCGTTCAATCGCGGATAAACGTGCCCTGCTGCAGCTCACGCACAGCTTGCTCCAGTTCGGACTGCGTGTTCATCACGATGGGGCCGTACCAGGCGACCGGCTCCTTGATCGGCTTGCCGGAGACGAGCAGGAAGCGCACGCCCTCCTCGGCCGCCTGCACAGAGATCTCATCGCCGCGATCGAAGAGGACGAGCGAGCGGTTGCCGGTCGTCTCCCGCACATGGACTTCACGTCCATCGATTTCTTTCTCCGTCAGCACGCCGAACGGCTCGGAACTGGAGGCGAACGCGCCGGATCCCGCGAAGATATAGGCGAAGGCGTGACGCTCGACCTCGACTTTAAACGTCTTCCTGACGCCGGGCGGGACGGAGATGTCCAGATAGCGCGGGTCCGCGGCGACCCCGTCCACCGGGCCCGTCTTGCCCCAGAATTCGCCGACGACGACCCGCACCGCCGTGCCGTCGTCATCAACGATCACGGGGATCTCTGAGCCCGGCACATCCTGATAGCGCGGATCGGTCATCTTCAGGTTCGAGGGCAGGTTGGCCCACAGCTGGAATCCATGCATCCGGCCCTGATCGTCGCCTTTCGGCATCTCCTGATGCATGATCCCGCGTCCAGCGGTCATCCATTGCACGTCTCCGGCGCCCAAGAGGCCGCGATTGCCGAGACTGTCGCCATGCTCGACCTCGCCCGCCAAGACATAAGTGATGGTCTCGATGCCCCGGTGCGGGTGCCACGGGAACCCCGCCAGATAATCCTCGGGCCGATCGTTGCGGAAATCGTCGAACAGCAGGAACGGGTCGAAATCCGCCGTCTCGCCAAACCCGAAGGCGCGGTGCAGATGCACGCCGGCGCCCTCCATAGCGGGCCGGGCGGCGTCGATGCGTTTCACGGGTCGAATGGACATGGGAAACCTCCTTGAAGTTTCAACTGTCCTTAATATAGCGTGTCCACCCGTCGGGAACGATCAGCCGGGCCCAAACAGATTGTGCGCCGTCCCGCAACAATATGCGCCGACGGTAGCGGCGCTATCCCGCCAGACGCGCCGGACAGGGCTGGCCTGGAAAAATCACGCCCAGATTGCCGATGGTCATGACCTCCAGAATCTCATCGACGGTCGCGCCACGATCAAGATGGCGCTGGTAGTAATCGCCTTCAATTCCCTCACGCCGCAGCTTCTCGAAGTCCAGTTCGAGAAAGGGTTGCTCTCTGCTGGGCATGAAAAACGCGCCCGTCGTCTCGGTCGCCGTCGGCACAGGCCGACGGTATTCCGGCACATTGGGCAGGTGGCACTCCCAAACTTTCAGCATGAAGGCGTCCCGGATGACGGGCGCCGGAATCTCTGTCAGATCGGTAAAGGGTTTCGGCTGCTCCTGCGCCGCCGCGTTTGCAGTCAGGAGCACGGCGGCCAACGCGCCGAGCCCTGCTCGAAAATGCCTCATAAAGAATCGTCCTCGGCTCAATGCCGCCACCCCGAAACAGCATGCGTTGGACCGACGCCGGTTTCAACGTACAGCCGTAAGGACGGCCCTTAACGCGGCCTTGGGGCTAGTGAGGACCTCGCGCCGCGTCATCGCGGCAGCGGGCGCCATGGAGGCTTGCGCCAGCGCGACGACATCGGCCCCGGCGCGATCGGCGACGTTGGCGATGGCACGCAAATACGCATCCTGATCGCCGGACAGGAACGTCTCCCACGCGCCCTCGACAAGCATAATTCGAACATTAGCGCCCGTCTTCGCCGCCTCCGCCTGAAACAGCGCGCGCGTCGGCGCCAGCGTCGATGGCGCGGCGCAGATCACGGCGACGTCCCCACCTGGCGCGCAAGCGGCCTCGGCCAACGCCGCATCGACCCGCAGGACCGGGATGTCCGCCTCCAGGCCGTCCGTTACCGGGCCAAGCGTGGAGCAGGTGAGCAGGGCCGCATCGGCGCCGGCCGCCGCTTTCATAAGAGAATGTCTGGCGACGGAAGTCACTTCCGGCGTGAGACCCTTATCAGCGGCGGCCAGCAGGTCGGCGCGGACTGTGTGGCGCAGATCGACGCCCTCGGGTCGCTCAGCGTCAAAGATCGCGATATTGCTCTCGGCGGTATGCAGGCAGGCGATAATCACGGCCACTCTTTCGCCCGCGCGCGATAGAGCAGATGCGGCCGCAAGGCATGCCCCTCCGGCACGCTTGGATGGTTAAAATCGAACGCGAAATCGCGCGCCATTCCGATCCGCTCCATCACTCCTCGAGACCGCGCGTTGGCGGGCGTTGTGAAGGCGACGACCTCGCTCAGCTCCAGCGGCCCGAAGGCGTGGGCGAGCACGGCGCGGGCGCCTTCGGCGGCGTAACCCTGCCCCCAATGGGCGCGGGAGAGCCGCCATGCGATTTCGACGCAGGGCATGAAGGGCGCGTCGAAGGTGGGCCGGTTGAGGCCGACAAAGCCGATGAACGGATCGCCGTCCTTCTCTTCGACCGCCCAGAAACCGAATCCCTGGGCGGCGTGCCGGGCGATGATCCGCCGGGCGAAGGTGTCGCTTTCCTCAGCTGAGAGCGGGGCCGGGAAGAAGCGCATCACCTCCGGATCCGCGTTGAGCGCGGCAAAGGGAACAAGATCGCTGTCGCGCCATGGGCGCAGGATCAGGCGGGGAGTGGGTGTAGGAGCCGAATGGGCCACGCCTAAACCACCCGCCCCCACAGATCATATTCGCTGGCCTCGTCCACCTCGACCTCGGTCAGATCGCCGGGCTTCAAATCCTCAAACCCTTCATCGATGAAGAGGTTGCCGTCGATCTCCGGCGCGTCGGCCTTTGTGCGGCAGACCGCGCCCTCCCCGTCCACCTGATCGACGATCACCTGCTGGCGGGTTCCGACCTTGGCGGTGAGCTTCTCCTCCGAGATGCGCTGGCTGGCAGCCATGAACCGCTCCCACCGCTCCTGCTTCACCTCGTCCGGCACATGGTCCGGCAGGTCGTTGGAGCGGGCGCCGGCGACATTCTCGTATTGGAAGCAGCCGACCCGGTCGAGGCGCGCCTCCTCCAGCCAGTCGAGGAGATACTGGAACTCTTCTTCGGTTTCGCCCGGATAGCCGACGATGAAGGTGGAGCGAATGGCGATCTCGGCGCAGATATTCCTCCACGCCGCGATCCGCTCCAGCGTCTTGGCCTCATTCGCCGGGCGGGCCATGCGTTTCAGGACGCTGGGGGCTGCGTGCTGAAACGGGATGTCGAGATAGGGCAGGATCTTGCCGACGGCCATCAGCGGGATCACGTCGTCCACATGCGGATAGGGATAGACGTAATGCAGGCGCACCCAGACCCCCAGCTCGCCCAACGCCTCGGCCAGCGTGGTGAAATGCGCCTTCACCTCGCGCCCGCGCCACTCGCTGGCGGCGTATTTCAGGTCCAGACCATAGGCCGACGTGTCCTGGCTGATGACCAGCAGCTCCTTCACGCCCGCCTCGGCCAGCCGCTCGGCCTCGCGCAGCACGGCGCGGGCGGGGCGGGAGACGAGATCGCCGCGCATCGCCGGGATGATGCAGAACTTGCACCGGTGATTGCAGCCCTCGGAGATTTTCAGATAGGCGAAATGGCGCGGCGTCAGGCTGACCCGGCCGGTGGGCTGCGGCAACAGATCGACGAACGGATCGGGCGCGGGCGGCACGGCGTCATGCACCGCGTCGAGCACCTGTTCATATTGATGCGGGCCGGTGACAGCGAGCACGCTGGGATGGGCGCCGCGGATATACTGCTCCTCCGCCCCCAGGCACCCGGTGACGATGACTTTGCCGTTCTCGTCCAGCGCCTCGCCGATCGCCTCCAGGCTCTCCGCCTTGGCGCTGTCGAGGAAACCGCAGGTGTTTACGATCACCGCCTCGGCGCCCGCATAGTCGGGGCTAATGGCGTAGCCTTCGGCGCGAAGGCGGGTGAGGATGCGCTCGGAATCCACCAGCGCTTTAGGGCAGCCGAGCGAGACCATGCCGATGGTCGGCTGGCCGTCGCGCGCCGGACCCTCGCCCACCGCGATATGCGGCGCGAGGTCGGGGCGGAGATCTGGGGGGTTGGCGCTCACGCAAGGTCTCCAATGCGTCGGGATCGGATCGCAGGCGCAGCGGCGGCGTAAGTATCAAGGCGTTTAAGGCAGCAGGGCATGCGCGCATCCGGGGCTGGGAACAGGCCGCGGGTTTAGGGCGCGAGGGGGCCGCGCGTCAACCGCACGGCCCGCCAATGATCAGGTCAGATCCGCTCAGAGGTTCAACTGATACCCCGCCGCGAGATAGCGGAACCCGTCGCCCTTCGGCTCAAGATAGCCGATGCCCGGGAACGGCATGTGATAGCCGATGAAGGGGATCTTGTCGGCGGCGACCATGCCAAAGATTTTCCGGCGCGTCGCCGCGGCGGCGGCCTTGTCCATGTCGAAGCGCACCTCCCAATCCGGGTTCTGCAGCGAGAGGATATAGTGGTTGGCGGTGTCAGCCGTGATCAGCAGGCGATGGCCCTCGCTTTCGATGTGATAGGTCATGTGGCCCGGCGTATGCCCGAAGGCGGAGACCGCGGTTACGCCAGAGACGACCTCTCCGCCGTCGCCGAGGAACGTCATCTTCTCCGCCAGGGGAACGACGTTGGACTGGAACTTGGCGGCCTCTCCGTTCGCCGCCCAGGCGTCGTACTCCGCCTGCCCCGTCACATAGCGGGCGTTCGGGAATGTCGGCGCGCCGCCTTGCATCAACCCGCCGATATGATCGCCATGCATATGGGTGATAACGACGACGTCGATATCCTCCGGCTTATAGCCCGCCTCCACCATCTTCACGGCCAGCGCGCCTTGGGCGAACCCGCCTTCCGGGCCGTTGCCGGTGTCGAAGAGCACCAGCTCCTTGCCCGTGTTAACGATGGTCGGCGTGAAGGTGAACTCCATCGTCGTGGGCGAGAGCGCGGCGGTGGAAAGCTCCGCCTCGACCGCTTCGACCGACTGGTCCTGCCCGAAAATGCCCTGCGGGCCGTCCACCGTACGCGACGCGTCCAGAATCGTCGTGACCTCAAACCCGCCAAGCCGAACCCGGCGCGCCGTGGGACGCAGCGGCCCCAACAAGGGCGCGGCGGCGTTGGCGGAGCCCATCGCCATGCCGGTCGCGGCTATTCCCGTCAGAACGGCGCGGCGGGACGGGGTGATGAAGTTGCTGTGGGTCATGAGAAGCTCCTGCTTTCTGAGGCTGCTAAAGGGGGCGGTCGCGCAGGAGGATGGCCCGCAGTTGAGAAAAGGCACGTCCTCGCGCGCGCGGCGGCCTCGACCTCACACAGACTTGAACGCATGGCGTCGGCTTCGGCGGGTCAATAACGTTGGCGGCCATGCGTTATGGCGCAGCCGCAGCATCGCTCAACCGCGCCCGCGCCTGCGTCTGGACGCGACAGGCGATCCGTCCCACGCCATGGGTGGTCTTGTCCCAGTAGCTCGGCGCGACCACCAGCTCGACCAGCGCCTTCAGCGCCGCCGCCGCACCCATCGGCCAATAGAACGGCAGCGTGAACACCCAGGGCGCAAGCGCCCACTCCCGCCGCCGCTTCAGCGCCAGCAGAGCCGCCGCGAAGACCGTCGCCTGCTCGGCCAGGGTCAGCGCGATCAGGGCGAAGGCCGCCGGCGTGAAGACGCCCTGCATCCAGAAGGCGCCGGTGGCGAGCCAATAGAGCGTCGAGGCCCAGAACACCGGCTGCAACAGGAACATGGCGGGCGGGACCAACAGGATCACTTGCGCGGCCAGCGCGCGCGGCAGACCAAGCCGGCGCGCCATATCCAGCGGCGCGCGGGTCTGGCTGATCCAGGTCTGTAAAAACCCTTTCAGCCAGCGGGAGCGTTGCCGGATCCAAGGTTTGGGACTGGCGGCGGCCTCCTCCCAAGTCGTCGAGTCGATGACGCCGGATTGGAACCCCGCACGCGCCAGACGCATGCCCAGATCCGCGTCCTCGGTCACATTATGGGCGTCCCAGCCGCCAGCGGATTCCAGCGCCTCCCGGCGAATGAACATCGACGTGCCGCCCAGCGGGATCGGCGCGCCGAGATCCGCCAGCTCTTTCAGCAGCACGGCGAAGCACATGTGATACTCGATGGCGAAACAGCGGGCGATCCAGCTTTCCCTCGCATTGTAATAGGCGAGCCGCGCCTGCACGCAGGCGAGCTTCGCCGGCGCCGCCGCGAAGGCGCGCGCGACCTTGCGCAGCTGATCGCTTTCCGGACGGTCCTCGGCGTCATACACCCCGATGATGTCGCCGCGGGCGAAGCGCAGCGCCAGATTGAGCGCCCTCGGTTTGGTGCGCGGCTTACCGGGCGGAACCTTCAGCACCCGCGCCCAGTCCGGCAGCGCCAGCGCGCTCAAGGCGCTGATGGTTTCGTCATCATCGGCCTCCAGCGCGAAGATCACCTCCAGCTGATCCGGCGGATAATCGAGCCCCATCAACGCCTCAAGCAAAGACGGCATGGTGGCCGATTCGCGATAGAGCGCGATGATCAGGCTGATCTTCGGCAGCGGTTGAGCGGCGATCCGAGTTTCCGCAACCGCGTCCCGATGCGGGCGCGACGCGAACAGGGCGCCCGCCAATCCGGCGACGCGCAGCATCGCCGAAGCGCCCGCCAGCACGACGAAGCACGCCGCCGCCAGGCCAAGCGCGAGGTTGGGGGCCGCGACGCAAAGGGCGGCCAGCGCCGTGATCGCAGTGAAGAGGCTCGCGACGTGCCAGGGCGCCAGACCAGCGCGCGCGCTTAGTTTTCGGGGCGCGCGCTGCGCGGCGTCCGCCGCGAACTGGCCGCCAAACCGACGCAGCAACGCGTCCTCCAGCGCCCGGCGCGAGACCATGGCGCGCAAGACGGCGGGCGAGACACCCATCGCCGCCAACGCCCGATGCGCGGCTGAGGGGTTGGTGGTCAACCAAACCATCCGATCGCCGATCTTGCGCCATGGCGCGACGCCCAGCGCGAAATACCGGTCCAGATCGCGCGCCGCGCCGACATCGGCAGAGATCGGTTCGGCCTGCAAATCGGCCATCGGAATGCGCGCCTGCTCCGCGAGCGCGGCGTCCACATCCGACCGCCGAGCCCAGCCATTGGCGGTCAGAACGTCGCCCAGACGGCCGCCGCAGCGGCGTTGCAACCTGAGCGCGCGGCCCAGAGTCGCCCGGTTGACCGCGCCCCGCGACAGCAAAACGCGGCCAAGGCGCGGCGGCGCTTGCGGCGGGGGAAGCTGGACGATCGCGCGCTCTTCAGGCGAGGTCCGACAGGTGGCGCTGAGACGCGCGGCGCGATTCGATTCGACGACTTGATTGATGTGGCGGAATCGCACGCCGCCCTCCAAACCCGTTTCAACCTTGGAGAGATTCTTACGGAACTCTGAGGCGGAAGGGGTTAACGAGCGACGCCGAGCTCGCCGGTCTTTGGGCCGTCAGCCCATGGCGGCGACGAATCGCTCGAACAGGTAATAGCTGTCCTGGGGGCCGGGACTCGCCTCGGGATGCTGCTGCACCGAGAACACCGGCCGGTCTTTCATGCGAATGCCGCAGTTGGAGCCGTCGAACAGCGAGACATGGGTCTCAACCACCCCGTCCGGCAGGGATTGCGAATCAACCGCGAAACCGTGGTTCATCGAGGTGATCTCGACCTTTCCGGTCTCCAGATCCTTCACCGGATGATTCGCGCCGTGATGACCGTGGTTCATCTTCACGGTCTCAGCGCCGAGCGCGAGCGCCAGCATCTGATGGCCAAGGCAAATGCCGAACACCGGAATGTCCGTCTTCTCCAGGATCTCGCGAATCATCGGCGCCGCGTAAACGCCGGTCGCGGCCGGATCGCCCGGACCGTTCGACAGGAATACACCTTCCGGCTCATGCGCCAGCACCTCCTCCGCCGTTGTCGTCGCCGGCACCACCGTGACGTCACAGCCGGCGTCGGCCAGACAGCGCAGGATGTTGCGCTTGGCGCCGTAATCCAGCGCCACGACTCGCTTGCCCGGCGTCGTACGCGGCTTGTAGCCGTCTGGCCAGGCCCAGCGAGTCTCGTTCCAGACATAGGTCTGCGCGCAGGTCACCGTCTTGGCGAGATCCGCGCCCTCCAGCCCCTCGAACGCCGCCGCCCGCGCCACGAGATCCGGAATGTCGAACACGCCGTCCGGGGCATGTGCGATGGCGACATGCGGCATCCCCTTGGTGCGGATCAGACGGGTCAGCCGGCGGGTGTCAACCCCTCCGACCGCAATCCGCCCGCCGGATGCCAGCCAGTCGCCCAGCCGCCGGGCCGAGCGCCAGTTTGACGGCTCGGTCGGGCTCCAACGCGTGACCATGCCCAGCGCGGCGGGGTCGGCGGCCTCGTCATCGTCGGGATTGGCGCCGACATTGCCGATATGGGGAAATGTGAAGGTGACGATCTGGCCCGCATAGGACGGATCCGTCATGATCTCCTGATAGCCGGTCATGGCGGTGTTGAAGCAAAGCTCCGCCACCGCGACCCCCGTCGCCCCGAAGCCGACGCCATAGAACACCGTCCCGTCCGCCAGCGCGATACAGGCGGTGGCGCCGGCCGGAGGATCAAGCGTAAGGGGATTCGCCCCGTGCGGCTGGCGCGCGGCGGCTTGTGCGTCTGCGTTCATCACTGAGATCTCCGGCTCGGAACGGGCCGCGCGACGATGGAACGGCGTCCACCGGCCGGGGCTCGCGGCAAGCTAATGTTCGCCGAGCGCCGGGTCAAGATTACACGGTTAAAGAGAATATAGCTATATTTTCAATGACTTATGGCCATTTCTTAGCTATTGCCCAACAGAAGCGGGCGGAGTATGGTTCCCGCCGCGACCCATATTGGGGCCGGTTGACGTGGAGAGCGCAGGATGCGCCACGAAATCAACGCCGCACTCAGAGACTCGATGAAAGCCAGGGATACGACGCGCACCGCGACCCTTCGGCTGATGCTCGCGGCGATGAAGGAACGCGAAATCGCTATGCGCGACGCGGATAGCGACACCGAGCTGGACGAGACCGCATGCATGCAGATCCTCGCCAAGATGATCAAGCAGCGCGAGGAATCCGCGCGCATCTATGAGGAGAGCGGCCGGTTGGAGCTGGCCGAGCGTGAACGCGCCGAGATGGACGTGATCCGCGATTTCCTGCCAAAACCGCTGAGCGAGGACGAAGCCGTCGCCGCGGTCGAGAGCATCATCGCCGAGCTCAACGCCTCATCCATCAAGGATATGGGCAAGGTCATGGGCGAGTTGAAAAAGCGTCATGCGGGCCGGATGGACTTCTCCAAGGCCGGCGCGATGGTGAAGAAGGCGCTGGCTTAGATCAACTCTACCCGCGCGATTCCGACGCACTCTACTTAAGAGGCTGCTTACAGCCGCTTCTTCGCCTAAAACTAAGATATGGGCGAGTGGACGAAACGGGCGCTGAGAAACCTAGGTCATAATCTCGGTCGCGCGGCCCTGCTTGTCATCGGGGCTCGGCGCGACGAGTGTTTCCGGTATGGGCCGACCGAACTCGCTGTGCTTTGGGGCGCGTTCGCAGTCACAGTTGTCGCTGTCGACGCCTATTTCAACACGCCGATCGGCGGCGTTTCGCCTTGGGGCGCAAGCTATGCGCTCTCGATGGCGCTGATCGTATTTCTCGCGATCTGGGTCAGCGCCAAGGTTGGGCCGCGCGATCTCCGCGCGCCGCGACTTGCGCACGCCATGGTCCCGGTTTTCACGATCTGGGTTCTTTTCGCCGTCGCCACAGCGCAGCTCATTCAGTCCGCCTCGACGATATCGACCTATTATCTGTTGATGGCCGCGCCCTATCTGGTGCTCATTCGCGGCGCATATGCGGCGCACCGCAAGCTAGGTTTAGCGGGTCGGCTTCGCGCCGCCGTCGGTGCGGCCGTGTTGGTGCTGATATTCGGTCTGGGCCGAGACTGGTTGATCTATTACCCGATCTTTGAGCAACGCTTAGAGGGGGCGGCTGAGAATGCTGCCGATGAGCGACGCTTCGACATGGAGACCCTGTACTATCGACAAACGGCAATGTTGCGCGGGCAAGCGGCGCTACTTGAAGAAGGAACGCCCGGCCAAGTCGAACTTTGGGCGGTGCTGGTCGCCGGCGATGCGCACCAGAACGTCTTTCTGAGCGAAGTTGAAGCTGTACGAGACATACTCGCCGACACATTCGGCGCGGCGCGCCGGGTAATCACTCTCGCCAATTCAGACGATCATCCTCATCGCTACCCGCTGGCCAATCCACCCAACTTGCGCGAGGCTCTTCGCTTGGTGGGCGCGCAAATGGACCGTGACGAGGACGTGCTCTTGGTCTTTATCACCTCTCATGGAACGGATGAGTTGATTTCCGCCAATTTTTATCCGGTGCGGCCGAACGATTTCACACCTTCGGGATTGGCGCAGGCGGTGGCAGTTTCGGGCGCGCAAAATGTGGCGCTGATCCTATCGGCCTGTCACTCTGGCTCCTTCGTGCCTCATTTCAAGCGGTCAAACATGCTGGTGGCGACCGCGGCGGCGGCCGAAAAGAACTCTTTCGGTTGCAGCGACAAAAACGAGTGGACCTGGTTCGGCGACGCTTTCTTCAACCACGCCATTCGCGAGACGCCGGATCTCGCCGTCGCCTTCAAGCAAGCCAGCGCACTGATATCTGAATGGGAAGCAAACGCAGGCTACGAGCCATCTGACCCTCAGCTTTGGATTGGTGAAGCTATCGCGCCTGTTCTGGATAAGTTGGCCGAGTCGGCCGCCGCGGGGACCGATGTCGCCGACGGTCAACCGCTATCGCCATCCTCGCCTCCCTTGCCCGCCCCTCGCTGATCCGCTAGGACACGCGCGACTTTTGGGCGCTCGCTAGGGCCGCCCGTTTCCGGGGAATTCGATGGCCAAGAAGAAGGCGCAGAAGATCAGGCGGCCGCGCGCCGAGACGCCGAAAGGGTTTCGCGACTATTTCGGCGCGGAGGTGCTGCGGCGCGAGGCGATGTTGCGCGCCATTTGCGAGGTCTATCGGCGCTATGGCTTCGATCCGCTGGAAAGCTCGGCGGTCGAGACGGTCGAGGCGCTGGGCAAGTTTCTGCCCGATGTCGACCGGCCCAATGCGGGCGTCTTCGCGTTTCAGGACGACGACGAAAGCTGGCTGGCGCTGCGCTATGACCTGACAGCGCCGCTGGCGCGGGTCTACGCCCAGCATCGCCTGTCGCTGCCCACCCCTTATCGGCGCTATGCGGTCGGGCCGGTCTGGCGCAATGAAAAGCCCGGGCCGGGGCGCTATCGGCAATTCTACCAATGTGATGCCGACACGGTCGGCAGCGCCAATCCGGCGGCGGATGCGGAGATCTGCGCCATGCTGGCGGACGCGCTGGAGGCGGCGGGGATCGCGCGCGGCGACTATCTGGTGCGGATCAACAACCGCAAGATCCTGAACGGCGTGCTGGAGGCGGCGGGGATCTACGACCCGGCGGATCCGGAGGCGCATGAGGCCGCGCGCGGCGTGGCCCTGCGCGCTATCGACAAGCTCGACCGGCTGGGGCCGGAGGGTGTGCGGGCGCTGTTGGGCGCGGGCCGGATGGACGAATCCGGCGACTACACCGACGGCGCCGGGCTGGCGGCCGAACAGGCCGATATCGTGATGGGCTTCGTCGAGGCGGAAAGAGACACAGCCGCCGCGACCTGCGCGCGCCTGTCGGAACTGGTTGGCTCGTCGGAGATCGGCGCGGAAGGCGTCGCCGAGGTCGCGAAGATCGCCGAGTTGCTTGGCGCGCAGGGCTATAACGCGGATCGGGTGAAGCTGGACCCCTCGGTCGTGCGCGGCCTCGGCTATTACACCGGCGCGGTCTATGAGGCGGAGCTGACCTTCGCGATCACCGACGAGGACGGCCAACTGCGCCGCTTCGGCTCGGTCGCGGGCGGCGGCCGCTATGACGATCTGGTCAACCGTTTTACCGGCCAGCGGACGCCCGCCACCGGCGTCTCGATCGGCGTCGACCGGCTGCTCGCCGCGCTGGAGGCGAAGGGCCGCGCGCCGGGCGCTGAAGACGCCGGGCCGGTTGTGATCTGCGTGATGGATAAGGACCGCATGTCCGACTATCAGGCGATGTGCGCCGAGCTCCGCCGGGAAGGCGTCCGCGCGGAAGTGTTCCTTGGCGGCGGCAATATGGGCAAGCAACTGAAATACGCCGACAAGCGCGCCGCGCCCGTCGCGGTGATTCAGGGCGAGGACGAACGCGCCTCCGACATCGTGCAGCTCAAGGACCTCGCACTCGGCGCGCGGCTGGCCGCCGAGATCGAGACCAATGAAGAATGGAAGGCGCAACCGGCGCAGATCTCCGTGCCGCGCGCCGAGCTGGTCGCGCAGGTGCGCGCCATGATCGCGCGCGCGGCGGGATAAGCGGATGAGCGCGCCCAAAAGGCGAGAGACCGCCCCATCAGGCCCTTCCGCCCCGTTTCGCGGCCATCGCGACGAGGGACTGGTGGCGCTGAACGGCGTCACGTCCGAAATCGCCTCGGTGATCGCCGAGGCCGGCTATCAGCCGATCGACCCCGCGTTGCTGCAGCCTGCTGACCTGTTGCTGGATCTCTATGGCGAGGATATCCGCGCCCGCGCCTTCCTGATTTCCGACCCGAATACGGGCGAGATGTGCCTGCGGCCGGATTTCACCGCGCCGGTCTGTCTGGCGCATCTGGAAAATGGCGGCGGCGAGGCGCGCTATGGGTATCTCGGCCGGGTGTTCCGGCGGCAGCTTCCCGGCTCCGGCCGTCCGGCGGAGTATCTGCAGACTGGCGTGGAGCTGATCGGCGCCGAGGATCCCGCGGCGGCGGACGCGGAAGTGTTCGCGCTGATCCGCAACGCGCTCAAGTGGTCGGAAGCGGGCGAGACGATCGTGCGGACCGGGGATCTGGGGGTCGCCTTCGCCCTGCTTGACGCGGCGCCGATGCCGACGCGCTGGCGCGCGGCGCTGAAGCGGCATTTCTGGCGGCCCGCCCGGTTCCACCAGATGCTGGCGGAGTATTCCGGCGAGGCGGGCGCGATCGGCGCGGATCGCGCGGCGCTGCTGGACCGGGTCGCAGGCCTGTCGCCTCGCGACGCGGGCGCGGCGGTGATGGCGGAGCTTGAGGCGCGCGGCGTGCGCACGCTTGGCGCGCGGGGGGTGCAGGAGGTCGCGGACAGGCTGCTCGCGCTGGCCGAGGATCGGGCTGAAACCCGCCTGCCGAAAGATCTGGTCGACGCCATCGAGAACGCTCTGGCGATCACCGGCCCTTCGGGTGAGGCGCTGGCCGCGCTGCGGACTCTCACCGCGGAGGCGCAACTCGACATTTCCCCTGCGCTCGACCGGATGGAGGCGCGCCTGACCGCGCTGGAGGCGCATGAAATCGACGCGGCCGCCCTGCCCTTCGACGCCGCCTTCGGCCGGTTGCTGGAGTATTATGACGGTTTCGTCTTCGAGTTCGTCTCGGCGACCGCTCCCGACCAGCCGGTGCTTGGCGGCGGCGGCCGCTATGACGCGATGCTGACCAAACTCGGCGGGGATGGGCGCGGCCCAAACGGCGGGGCCGTCGGCGGCATGATCCGCCCGGAAACAGTGCTCGAGGTCCAGAGCCGACCCGAGATCGGGGCGGGAGGCGCCGCATGACCGCGTCCCAGACCCCTCTCCGCCTCGCCGCACCCTCCAAGGGCCGGTTGCAGGAACAGACCACCGCATGGTTCGCTGAACGCGGCGTCGCGCTGTCGCGTGTAGGCGAAGACCGCGAGTACGCCGGACAGGTGGACGGCGTGGACGGGGTGGAGTTGGTCTATCTCTCCGCCGGGGAAATTCCGGGCGCGCTCGACCGGGGAGAGATTCACCTCGGCGTCACCGGCGAGGACCTGATCGCCGAACGCATTCCGGGCTGGAAGACCCGGCTGGACCGGATCGCGCCGATGGGCTTCGGCCGCGCGGACCTGATCGTCGCCGTGCCCGATTGCTGGCTGGATGTGGAGACCATCGCCGATCTCGACGACGCGGCGGGCCGGTTTCGCGCGGTCCATGGCCACGCACTGCGCGTCGCCACCAAGTATCACGTGCTGGCCCGCGAGTTCTTCACCCAGCGCGGGGTCGGCGACTATCTGCTGGTCGACAGCCAGGGGGCGACCGAGGGCGCGCCCAAGAACCGCTCGGCCGAGGCGATCGTCGACATCACCTCCTCCGGCGCGACGCTGCGCGCCAACCATTTGCGCATTCTCTCGGACGGGCTGATCCTGAAAAGCGAGGCCAACCTCTGGGCCTCGCACGCGGCGGACTGGTCGGAAAAGGCGCGGGTGGCGCTGACTACGCTGAAGGCGAAGCTCGCGGACTAGGTCGAGGTCCGCCGCCAAAACCGGATCACCGACGCAAATCCCCTGAATTCGCTTGGTCGCGTTCCGCTTCGAGCGTAGCCTTCTTTGTGCGCCGACCTCGCCCACCGATGTCGGGTCCGGACAAAGGGGCCTTCATGCGACCGACAGCATTTCTCGCCGCAGCCGTTCTGGCGTTCTCCTCACCCGTCATCGCTGTCGCGGAGGACGAGCCCGTTCCGGCGCTCGACCCTGTTGCGATCGAACTGGTGACGCAATCGGCGGAGTTTCTGGCCGCGCAGCAGAACCTTTCCATGAACTGGTTCGTCAGTTTCGATGTGGTCGTCGACGGGCGGGAGAAGATCACCTATCTGCGCAGCGGCTCCAACACTATGTCGCGGGGCGAGGGGTTTTACTCCTATCTGGAGCGCGGCGACGGCGTGCGCGAGTTTTTCTACGACGGCGAGACGTTCTCGATCTCGATCCCGGGCGACAGCGCCTATGTCTCTGCGCCGTTCGACGGCGGATATGTCGCGCTGATTCAGACGCTGCGAGACGAGTACGACGTCATTCTACCAATCTGGGAGATGCTCACGCCGAAATCCGGCGAGGAACTGTTGGATGGCGTCGAGGCCGCGGCCTATCTGGGCACGACCTTTTTCGCCGGTCGGGAGGCGCATCATATCGCCTTCGCGGAGTATTCCGGCGACTGGCAGGTCTGGATCTCGACCGACCCGGACGCACCCGTGCCGCTGATGGTCGTCGGCACCGATCCCTACAGTCAGGGCTGGCCGCAATACAGCGCCTATCTGTCGGACTGGGATTTCGCACCCGAGATTCCGGAAGATCGGTTCACCTTCGCACCGCAGGACGGCGATGTAAAAATCAGCTGGCCGAAGATCGTTGAGGTCTACGAGACGGAGAAGCAAGAGTTGCAGCAAGGCTCGAAAGGGCGGACCCAGCCCTCTGAGTCCGGGAATTGAGGGAGGCGCGGATGAGAAAACTGGTCATCGCCATTACCGTCGCCGCCCTCGCGATCTGGGCGTCGCCCGAGCGCGTGGTTCAACTAAGCCTCGGCTTCGACACCGCTGAGGCGAAGCGCGGAGGCCGCGCCGGCGGATACAAAGCCCGCCCGCATCGACCGCCCAGCGGGGCGAAGACGCGGCCCAGGCCGCAGACACGCCCTGCGGCCAGACCGTCGAGCAGGCCCGCCACACGCCCGGCGACGCGGCCATCCACACGACCCGCCACGCGCCCATCCAACCGCCCGTCTACGCGTCCGGCGACTCGCCCAAACCGACCGGAGGTTGGGAACCGGCCGGGCGCACGGCCGCCGGGATCACGTCCACCGGCGACGCGGCCGCCAAAACCCGTGCCGCCGATCGCAGGCAGACCGCCCGGCACGCGTCCGCCTGTCGCGCGTCCACCTGTGGCGCGGCCTCCGGGCGGACGTCCACCCGGTTGGCGACCGCCGGGATGGCGACCACCGCACCACCGTCCGCCCAGCTGGCGTCCGCCTCCCTATCGGCCGCCCTATTACCGGCCGCCCCACTACTACTGGGGGACCTATTACTACTATCCACGCTGGGGCTGGTATTTCACCGCCACTGTCGCAAGCGCGACTCTGGTCTACATTCTCACGCTGCCACGCGATCAGGAGTGCGAGAAGATCGAGATGCAGGACGAGACGCTCTATGTCTGCGACGGCGTTCTCTATCGGCCGGTCTATTACAAGGATGAGCTGGTCTACGAGATCGTCTCGGACGCAGAATAAGCTCTGCCGGGTTCGCGGCGGACCTAGGCCCGCGCCCGCAATCCGCCTGCGCTGTTCTCGCGGCTGAACCTCTTCACAGCCTGCAACAGCGCGGCGGAGACGCCCGGCTCGCTCAGCGCGTGGCCCGCATCCGGGATGATCTGAATCTCCGAGGCGGGCCAGGCCTTGTGCAACTCCCACGCGGTCCTCGGCGGACAGATCATGTCATACCGGCCCTGGACGATCACGCCGGGAATGTCCTTGATCCGGCCCACGTCGCGCATGATCTGATCGTCCGCGTCCAGGAAACCCCGATTGACGAAATAATGCGACTCCAGCCGGGCGAAGGCGCGGGAGTAGGACGCGTCCGACATGGCGTTTTCGCGAGCGGGCGACGGGGTGAGGGACGCGGTCGCGCTCTCCCACCGGGTCCAGATGCGCGCCAGCTTGGTCTGCAGCGCCACGTCGCCGCTGGTCAGGCGGCGGTGATAGGCGCCGATCAGGTCGCCGCGCTCCTCCTCGGGGATCGGCTCGACGAACTCGGCCCACCGATCGGGCCAGAACCGCCCCGCCGCGCCGCCATAGAACCAGTCCAGCTCCGCACGGGTCATCAGGAACACGCCGCGCAGCACAAGCTCAGTCACGCGGTCCGGATGGGTTTCCGCGTAAAGCAGGCTCAGGAACGCGCCCCAGGACCCGCCGAACACCATCCAGCGGTCGACCCCGACCCGTCGCCGGATCGCCTCGATATCGGCGATCAGATCCCAGGTCGTGTTGGAGTCGAGCGAGGCGTGGGGGCGCGACTGGCCGCAGCCGCGCTGATCGAACAGGATCACGTGATGGGTCGACGGGTCGAAATACCGCCGCATGGAGCCGCTGATCCCGCCGCCCGGCCCGCCATGAAGCACCACGACGGGCTTGGCGCCCGGCGAGCCGCATTCCTCGACATAGAGGTCATGGCCGCCCGAGACCTGCAACCGAAACCGGTTGAACGGCTCGATCGGCGGGTAGAGAGCGGTGTGGGATGCGATCATCCGCCCCTCCGGTAAAAATTGCGCGCCTTGCGGCGCATACACGCTATGTCATACATCGCACAGGGGTCCGCGCAGTCCAGCGACTTTTTTCGCCCAGTGGCGAGGCCCCTCGATTTTCCCGCCACGGCGGGCCCGGAGGACGCATGATGAACGCCGCGACAAAGATGGATCCCAGCGCCGCGAACCCCGATACGGTTGACCCGGAGGAGATCGCCAAGTTCGAGGCGATGGCCGCCGAGTGGTGGGACCCGCATGGAAAGTTCAAGCCGCTGCACATGCTGCAACCCTGCCGGCTGGACTACGCCGTTTCTCAGATCGCCGCCGAGTTCGGCCGCGACCCGGATGGCGCGCGCCCGTTTGAAGGGCTGGATCTGGTCGATATCGGCTGTGGCGGCGGCCTGCTGGCCGAACCGATGACCCGGCTGGGCGCGAACGTGGTGGGGATCGACGCCGCCGCGCGCAACATCCCGGTGGCCGAGGCACATGCGCGGCAGATGGGCCTCGACATCGATTACCGCCACTCCACGGCGGAGGCGCTGGGCGCGGCGGGCGAACGCTTCGACGTGGTGCTGAACATGGAGGTGGTGGAGCATGTGCCCGACGTGCAGGCGTTTCTGGACGCCTGCGCCAGGCTGTTGAAACCCGGTGGGGTGATGATCTGCTCAACGCTGAACCGGAACCCCAAGAGCTACGCGATGGCGATCATCGGCGCCGAGCAGGTGATGCGCTGGCTGCCCAAGGGCACGCATGAATGGAAGAAGTTCATCACGCCGGACGAGCTTTACGATCACCTCAGCCGCGCGGGTATGGAGCCGGTGGACCGCAAAGGCTTCGTCTTCAACCCCTTAAGCTGGCGCTGGCGGATCGACGCCAAGGATCTCAGCGTGAATTACGTGACGACGAGCCTGAAGCGGGGGTGAGGGGCGTTAGTCCGGCAGAAAACCCGCCACCCAATCGAGGCCGCCGAACCATCCCACAAACGCGAGTCCGAACATCGCCAGCGGCAAGGCGAGGTCGAGCCCATAGGTTCTGACCAGCGTCACTTTCGGCGCGCCGACCTCCGGCTGGAACGCATATTCCTTCGTTGCGTCCAGTATCGCCTCGATATCGTGGAAACACTCCCTTAGCTCGACGAAGCTGGTCGCGCCGATGTCGAAACAGGACGGGCCGCCCGTCTCATAAACATGCGTCGTCTGCGCCGCCAGATCATGAATGTTTCGGTCGCTGTCGCGATCCCTGGAGGCGCTCACTTTGACGTCCCGCCAGGACCCGGTCAGATAGAGCGTATCCAGATTCGCCACCTGACGCGCCTTGAGCGGCAGGTGCTTGATGGTCTCGCCGATATTTATCTCCATTTCCGAGTCGTCGCCCAGATGCCGGTTCGAGAGGTATTTTCGGGCGACCGCCACCTCGCGGGCGATCTCCTGCACCAACCTGTCATTCTCTTTCTTCAGGGCTTTCGCGCGCGCCAGAGCGTTTGGATCTTCGGCGTTCTTCAGATCGTCGGCGCAGTAGATTGCGAAAGAGATCAGGAAGTAGAGCGTGACCAGCACCACAGCGATCGGCAGCAGCGAGGCCGGGGCGGCGTTGTGGAACGCCCAATTGTCGAAGCCCTGATACTCAACGCCGTAAATCGACACGAGGATCGACACGGCGGAGCTGGAGATCAGACCGGTGCGCGCAATGCGGGTGGGGCGGCTGAAAGGTTCGTGGGCCATGGACCGAGTCTAGGCCCCGGCGACGGCCGCGCAACGTGAAATTGCGCGCCGGATGGCGGGCTCACGCGGCCAGCAGCTTGTCCAGCTTGCCGGAGCGGTCCAGCGACACGATCTCCATGCAATCGCCGATATGACGGCCGCCCGCGAAAATCTGCGGCACCGTGCGCCGTCCGCCGGAGCGCTGCATCATCTCGGCCTTCGCGCCTTTGGCCCGGCTGACGTCGATTTCCCGAAACGCCACGCCCTTTTGCGACAGCAAGTTCTTCGCCATGCGGCAATAACCGCAGAACGGGCTGGTGTAGATCTCGACGGATTGGGTCGCTGGCTTGGTCATGCGAAGGCCTCTCTGGTTCAGAGCGGCGATATAGGGCGCTTAACCCTCCCGCGCAACGCGGGCCAGAACAAGCGCGTTCACAGTTTCGGCGCCAGCCACCCGGCACGCCTCGGCGCAGGCGGACAGCGTGGCCCCCGTGGTCATCACATCATCCACCAGCAGGATACGCGCGCCGCGCGCCCGATGGCGCCAACGCTTGCGAATCTTGAAGACGCCGCGGACATTCTCATACCGCTCCGCCCGGCTGCGCCCATCCTGGCTTTCGGTGGCGCGGGTGCGGATGAGCAGGTCGGGAGCGTAGGCGGCGCGACGACAGGCTTCGCGGGCCAAGGCGCGGGCCAGTTCCGCCGCCTGGTTCGAGCGGCGCCGGATCATACGGGTCCAGTGCAGCGGAATTGGGACGATCAGGTCCGCCTCCCGCACGGCGGCGTCATCCGCCCGCAGCATCCAGCGCGCGGCGGGTTTGGCGAGATCCAGGCGATCCGCGTGCTTCAGCGACAACGCGATCCGCCGCCCCACTCCGTCATAACGCAGCGCAGCGCGGCCGCGATCAAAGCCCGGCGGCGCGTGGGCGCAGGAATCGCATAGCCGCGCGTCCTCACCCTCCTCCTCTGCGAACTGGTCCGGCACTGGCGCGCCGCAAAGTTCGCAGACCGCTCCGTAAAGAAATATCGCCTCGCGAAAACACGGCGCGCAGAGCCCGGCCGGCCCTTCCGTCTCCGCCCGGCAGGCCACGCAGGAGGAGGGATAGAGCATGTCGAGCAATGTCGAGACCGCCCTCATCCGGCCTCGCCCTTTGCGGTCGCGCGCCCGGCGCGGTATGGGTGGCCGCGATGTCTGATCCATCCGCTCATACGCCCACCATATTCGACCATAAGTTGTGGGTCGAGAGAAGAAATCGCGCATCCAAGGCGATCTCCGGCGCGAATTTCCTGATGGCGGACGCCGCCGAGGCGCTGAGCGATCGTCTTTCCATGGTCACGCGTCCCTTTCCCACCGCCGTCATTATCGGCGCAGGGACCGGCGCATTGGCCGCCGCGCTTCAGGGCCGGTTTGGGATCGAGCGGCTGATTCAGATCGACGCCGTGCCCAAAATGCTGGATCTCGCCGCCGGCGCCGCGCCGCAAGCCGAGGCCCGGCTGATGGAGGGCGACGCGCTCCCGCTGCAGGCTGGCGAAGCGGATCTGGTTCTTTCAAATCTCATCCTGCACGCCGTCAACGACCCGGTCGGCGCGCTGGTGCAGGCCCGGCTGGCGCTGAAGCCCGACGGTCTGTTTCTGGGCGCCATGCTAGGCGGGCGCACGCTGCATGAATTGCGCACGTCGCTGGCGGAGGCGGAGTCCCGCGTTGAAGGCGGGTTGTCGCCCCGCGTCTCCCCCATGGGCGAGGTGCGGGATCTGGGCGGCCTGCTGCAACGGGCTGGTCTGCAGATGCCGGTTGCGGATGTAGAGCCGCTGACGGTCAGCTACGCCTCTCCGCTGCATCTGATGCGAGAATTGCGGGCGATGGGCGAAACCAATGTGCTCGCCCAGCGCCGCAAGACGTTTTTGCGGCGAGAGACGCTGATGGAGGCCTGCCGGATCTATCAGGAGAGTTTCGGAACGCCCGACGGACGCGTGCCCGCGACCTTCGAGATCGTCTATCTGACCGGCTGGTCCCCCGGCCCCGATCAGCCGCAGCCCAAGCGCCCCGGCTCCGCCACGCATCGCCTCGCGGACGCGCTTGGGACGGTGGAGCGCTCGGCCGGTGAGAAAGTCGGGGATTGACCCCGCTCAATTGACGCGCCCGTGATGCACGCTAGGTTGCGACGCGCCGTAGCAAGACAGGACGCGCTATGAACAAGATGACGACCAATCTCGATCAGCCGGGCCAGGGACGGCTTTCGGCTGCGCCGACGGACCACCCGGCGGTGGCGCCGGCGAAGGTCGGCGTGCTGCTGGTCAATCTCGGCACGCCCGAGTCCACCGATTACTGGTCGATGCGGCGATACCTGAACGAGTTCCTATCGGACAAGCGGGTGATCGACTATCCGAACTGGAAATGGCAGCCGCTGCTGCAGCTGATCATCCTTTCGAAGCGCCCATTCAGCTCCGGCGAGGCCTATCGCGGCATCTGGAACAACGAACTGGACGAAAGCCCGCTGCTGACCGTCACCCGCGCGCAGACCAAAAAAACGGCCGCGCGGCTGGCGGAAAAATATGGGCCCCGCGTCGTCGTCGATTACTGCATGCGGTACGGCGAGCCGTCGACCGAAGGGGCGATCCGTCGTCTGAAGGATCAGGGCTGCGAGCGGATCCTGTTCTTCCCGCTCTATCCGCAATACGCCGCGCCGACCACGGCGACGGCGAATGATCAGGCGTTCCGCACGCTGATGAAGATGAACTGGCAGCCCGCGATCCGCACCGTGCCGACTTATCACGACCACCCGCTCTATATCGAGGCGCTGGCCCAGTCGGTGGAGCGCGCCTATGCCGGGCTGGAGACGCGGCCGGATCTGCTGGTCACCTCCTATCACGGCCTGCCGAAACGCTATCTTCTGGAAGGCGACCCCTATCACTGCTTCTGCCAGAAGACCTCTCGCCTGTTGCGTGAGCGCCTGGGCTGGCCGGAGGAAGAGCTGGTCGTCACCTTCCAGTCCCGGTTCGGGTCCGAGGAATGGCTGCAACCCTATACGGTAGAGGAGGTCGCGCGCCTCGCCGAAGCCGGCAAAAAAAACATAGCCATCATGGCGCCCGCCTTCTCAGCCGATTGCGTCGAAACGCTGGAAGAGATCAACGAAGAGATCAAGGAAAGCTTCGAAGAGGCGGGCGGCGAGCGCTTCACCTATATCCCCTGCCTCAACGATGACCACGCGCATATCGACCTGTTCCTCGACATCATCGAGCGCGAGGGCGCGGGGTGGTTGTAGCCTAGAAAGTGGCGCCGCCAATCCGGCCTGTCGCCATTGGCGCGTCCGCCATCAACCCTTCGGAAAGGAATGTGACGCTATCCCTAGTCCGACCGACAACGGCGCCAGGGGGGATAGATGGGTGAATTGCGGGTGGTGGATGAGGGTGATCGCGAATTCCGGCGGGTGTCCGAGATGGCGCGCGCCGCGCTGGCGCTGGCCGAGCGGCACCGCACCCCGCCCACGCCGCGCATCCTGGAGATCTGGACCGCGTATCTGACCAGCGCCGACCAGCGCCTGCGTCAGCTGATCGACGCGGAGCTCGCGGAACGCGCGGGCATCGACGCGGACACGCTCTCGGGCATTTACGCCGATCATATGGAGACCAATCAGACCGCGACGACGCTCAGCAAGGCCGGGCGCATGCTGGCGACCGCCGCCGCCGAAATGGGGGCGCTGATCGACTCGACCGCCGCGCTTGTCGCCGGCCATGACCGGCAACTCGCCGAAGCCCATGTGGCCCTGCGCGAGGCCCGGACGGTGGAGGAGACCCGCGAGCGGGTCGCGGAGCTTAAACACCGCAACCGCGCGATCCATGACGAGGTGCGGGGCCTGTCGCGCCATTTCGCAATCACGCGCGAAAGCGTCGCCGACATCCGGATGGAGTTGGAATCGGCTAGGCAGGTCGCCTTCATCGACCATCTGACGCAGATCCCCAACCGGCGGGGCTTTGACGACGCGCTCTCGACGGAGGTCGCGCGCCGCAGAAAACAGGGCGCGCCCGTATCGCTGCTGGTGCTCGACCTCGACACCTTCTCCAGCTTCAACGAGGCCTATGGCCACTCGGCAGGCGACGGCGTTCTGAGGGTGGTCGCCCGCCTGGTCACCCGCAACGTCAAGGGCCGGGACACGGCGGCGCGGGTCGGCGGCGATGCGATCGGCGTTATCCTGCCGGACACGCCGCTGCGGGGCGCGCGGCGGCTGGCGGAGCAACTGCAAACCTCCGTTTCGGAAACCCTACTGGTGAATGGCGAAACCGGCGCGCCGCTGGGCGCGGTCACCACGACGATCGGAGTCGCGATGCTGCGGGATGACGAGACCTCGTCGAGCCTGTTCCGGCGCGCCTCTCAGCTTTGCGCCCGAGGCGGGCGTGAAGGCGGCGATCAGGTGGTCTGCGAGGTTTAGGCGCGGCCCGCCTGAGCGCGGGCATTCGCCGTGCAAGAAAGCTCTATGGCCGTGCGCCTCTTAGGAAAAGCTGGGCGTGAATTTAGAGCATCGCCTGAAGCTGGCCTGAAATCGAACCGACATGCTTCTTGAACTTTCTGTATTTCGGGTCGCCTTTGGCCGTCTTCTTCAGGTCCTTCTCGTGTTTCTTGAGTTGACCAATCGCTGCCAGCACAGATGCCTCAGACGGCCTTTTCTCCGCCGTTTGCACGGCTTTCAATGTGGCTGGCCTCACCGATGTCAGGCCATCGGTTTTCGCAACCGCCTTCATATATGCCGCGACAAGCCCGGAGATTGTAACCGACACTGGTTTCAATTTCTTCGCCGACGTTTTCACATCATTGGCGGCGGACTGTAATTCTGAGGCGGTGGATTCAAGTGAACTAATTCTCTTGCGGATCTTTTTATGTAGCGATTTTAGTTTCTTTGTCATTTCTATTCTCAGACCTGGACCTCTACATACTGAATCACTTTATTATTATTCTCAGATTCTTTCTTTAGAATTTTTATTTTATCGTCAGCAAATTTTAATTTCTCTGTTATGTCTTCCATTTCTTGTTCCGCCCTCTCCAAACGCTCAATTGCTTCGACTACATTTTTCTCCATCTCCGAAACTTCGCCTCCGCCTGAGAGCATTTCCTCGCATTTTCGCAATAGAAACTTGTAAGTCGTCTCCGCCTGTTTAAACTCTTTTATATCCGACTGAAATTTTGAAATTTCTTTTTCAATTTCTTCTATTTCTTTCTTCTTTTCATCTAACTTCTTCTCTGCTGGCCCTTTTTGCTTATCTTCTATTTCCTGAATAGCAAGAGCTATATCAGCGCATGAAGCCGTCAACCTCATAAGGCACTCCTGCGCAGCTCGCCTGGCTTGTGCAACTCCGCTAATTTCATCAGAAATAATACGGGCCATTTCCTCTATTGCGTCAATTTGCTGTAACGCGAACAAAAAAGCGTCTTGCATTTTACTTACGTCGCCCACCATCGATTGGAGCAACTCATCAATTTTCCGCGCTCTCGGCTTTACAAATCTAGCATATTCGTTAATTCCATCCCTTGCCTTGTTTACCTCCGCAGCCGCCTTAAACGTCGAATTATTCGGCTTTAGTTGGATATTCGCACTATAATCTTTGCTTAAATTAAAATCTTTATTTTCTGATTTTCCCACTTTTTTGTATGTCTTCGAGAAATTCGAATTAAATCGCTTTACTTTCTGCCCGCTCTTAACCACCCCTTTCTCGGCGGATTTAATTGGTTTAACGAACTCGCGTTGCCTAAACGTTTTAAGATGCGGCAAATATCCCTTACGTGTCTTCGCACCCTGAGAAACTACTTTCGTGAACTGGTTTCCGACCATTTAGTCCCCCCGCCATTAGCCATTGTCACGTTGAATGCGCGTGCGCTCCACGACTCCCGATGGCTTAAAATACCGTCAGCTACATCTTTCAATCAACCATTCGCGCGCCGTACAACTTTAACGCGCGGGAAAATTATTGGTTTAGAAATGGTCAGTGGAAAGCTTCAGTATCGATTTTATTGGTCGAATACGCTGCGCAACAGATATCCCCGGGGGCGATCAGGTAGTCTACGAGGTCTAGGCGCGGCGCGCGGGCGTTGGATCGCAACCCAAGGACCAGCTTCACTCGCCGACCGTGGTCACGCGCTTTGCTCGCCGCAGGATTCACCCTGTTGGATTGGCGGGCACGGGGCCGTCCCATAAGAGCAAAAGACGCAGCAATCGCCCGGCAACGGCTTCAGAAGGACCGCGCAGCCCTTGCACTCATAGAACCACTGACAGGCGTCAGTCGGCGTAGTCTCCGTCTCCACATGCCCGCAGTCGGGACAGGTGAGGGTCGATTGCAACTCTAGTTTTGCCGTTTGCGTCGCCAAAGCGCATACCCCGTCAGACAAAGAAACGCCGCCAACACCGGCAGCAACACCGCGTCAGTATATACGGCGCTCAGCACGCCGGTCAGACCCAAAGCCGTTAGGAGGACGGGCAGCAATGGCGTAAAGCAGCATAGCGCCGCCAACACCGGTCCCCCCAGACCGAGTGTCAGAAGTTTGTTCCTCAACGTGTCAACTTCCCGATATTTCAATCCTGATTGCCTGTTTATCGCTCCAGACGGTCCGCCAAAATGGTGATCGGGGTATAGGCGTCGCCCGCACAGTCGCCACCGGCGTTCAGGGTGGAGAATAACCGCTACGGTCCGTTGCGGAGGCGCGCTCTGCGCGCAATCTCACTCCGCTAGACCTACATCCATGTCTCAACCATCAGCGCTGTTCACGCCTGCGCACGCCGCTCAGAGCACGCCGAACTGGCTGAGCGCGAGGCGCATCTCCGCCGGCATCTCCGCCGCGACCTCAGCGCCTTTCGGCAGATCCGCGGGCGCGTCCGCCGCGTTCAGATAACGCCAGCCCTGGAACGCCCGCCGGGGCTGCGGAACCGTGCGGATCAGCTCCGGCGCGCGGACGATGCCGCAGCGGCGCACGCCGTCGCCTTCATCCACCGGCTCAAACGCCACAATGCGCTGACGCGCCAGAACGACTCCTTTGAACACCCAGTAGAGCGAGCCCTTCCCGACGATCTCATCCGCCCGTTTCGGCCACATCCGCGTCACATGCACGGGGCGCGGATCGAGACCGGCGGAGCGCCGCTCCTCCATGCGCAGGGTCTGGAGCCGGTCCAACTCTTCGACCGAGGTCACGCCGACGCAGAGCTTGATCAGATGCAGGGTTGGGGACTCGTTTCTGGCCATGGCCAAGGACATAAAGCGGGGGCGGAGATTCGGCGAGCCGATCGATTAACTTTCTCTGGATGAAACCGCAGAGCCCGGGGCCGCCGCCGGGACGTCAACCAGAAACTACGCAATATGCCGTTGCATTTTTTCCTGTTACAATTCCCTGTTTTCCCACCATTTCAACGCTGTACCGAAAAACACACGCCAACGTGAACACAGCGCACTGCGTATCAAGCGCAGATCAAAGGGGAGAAATGCATGACCGTCACGGCAAAGAAAGAACGGACGAAAGTCGTCAAATACAAGGTCAAGGGCGCGACCTTGCCGGATGTCTGGAAAGACATCCTGAAAAAAGGTCCGAAAGACCCCAACGACAACAAGAAAGTCGCGGCGTTGACCACCACCAAGCTGGAGGTTGACGCCAAGAAGGCCAAATTCAAAGCCGATGGTGCGATCATCGAAAACAGCGACGGCACCTACACCGTCAAAGCCAAATTCGACAAGTTTCAGCTCGTGCATCGGGCGGAGACGAAATACCCGGATCATGACGGCAAGCTAAGCATGAGGCCGCTGATCGAGTGGGGCAAATTCGTCGCAAGGCTGATCGGCCATGAAGGTCTCCATGTGAAGAAATCACAGGACGAGGCGGACCTCATCGCGAAGGAGATCGCCGGGCTGCGCGGCGAGGCCACCAGCGACGACAAGCGGCAGGCAGCGCGCGACGCGGCGGCGGAGCTGCTCAAGCTGTTCGCCAAGACCTATAACGAGAAGAAGCTCGACGATCGCCTGAACGGCGTCCACTCGAAGTTCGACAAAAGCTCAGGCCATGGACCGAAGCTGAACCTGAAAGTCGCTTAGGGGCGCGCGGCGGCGTCGTTTCTCGTTCCCGATTGGTTCTCGCTGGAGGGGCCGCTATATTTAGCGGCCCATTGCGATTCTAAGAGAGAACCTTGCGCCCATGACCCAATTCGCCGCCCCGATCGCCGAGCAGATCTGGGATATGAAATACCGCTTCAAGACGCCGGAGGGGCAGCCCCTCGACGGCGGCGTCGAGGATAGCTGGCGCCGCGTCGCCAGGGCGCTGGCCGAAGTGGAGGCGGAAGGGGAGCGCACGGCGCGCGAAGCGGAATTCTACGCCGCGTTGGAGGGGTTCAAGTTCCTGCCCGCGGGCCGGATTCTGGCGGGCGCGGGCACGGGACGGTCGGTGACCCTGTTCAACTGTTTCGTCATGGGCGCGATCCCCGACACGATGGGCGGCATTTTCGACATGCTGAAAGAGGCCGCGCTGACCATGCAGCAGGGCGGCGGCATCGGCTATGACTTCTCCACCATCCGGCCCAAGGGCGCGCCGGTGGCGGGGGTGGGGGCCGACGCCTCCGGCCCGCTATCCTTTATGGATGTCTGGGACGCGATGTGCCGGACGATCATGTCGGCGGGCTCGCGACGCGGCGCGATGATGGCGACGATGCGCTGCGATCATCCGGATATCGAGGCGTTCATCGACGCCAAGCGTGACCCGGTCCGCCTGCGCATGTTCAACCTCTCGGTGCTGGCGACCGACCCGTTCATGGAGGCTGTGCGCGAGGATAAATCCTGGGATCTGCATTTTCGCGGGCGGGTCTATAGGACGGTTCAGGCGCGGGACCTCTGGAACAGGATCATGCGCTCAACCTATGACTATGCTGAGCCGGGCGTGATCTTCATCGACCGGATCAACCGGCGCAACAACCTGAATTACTGCGAGACCATCGCCGCGACGAACCCCTGCGGCGAGCAACCTCTGCCGCCTTACGGCGCCTGCCTACTCGGCTCGATCAATCTGGCGCGGCTGGTGGAGGCCCCGTTCGAGGATGGCGCGCAAATCGGCGAAGCGGCGCTGTCCGATCTTGTCGCCACCGCCGTTCGGATGATGGACAACGTGGTCGACACCTCGCGCTTTCCGCTGGAGGAGCAGCGCGCCGAGGCGCAGGCCAAGCGCCGTATCGGGCTGGGCGTCACCGGTCTGGCCGACGCGCTGGCGATGGTGGGCCTGCGCTATGGATCGCCGGAGGCGGCGGCGCAGACCGAGAGCTGGCTGAAGGCCGTGCAACGGGCGGCCTATCTCGCCTCCGCCGAACTGGCGCGGGAAAAGGGGCCCTTCCCGCTCTTTGACAAGGAGGCCTATCTGGCGGGCGAGACGATCGCGGAACTGGACGATGATGTGCGGGCGGAGATCGCGGAGTACGGGATCCGCAACGCGCTGCTGACCTCCATCGCGCCCACGGGGACGATCTCGCTCTACGCCGGCAACGTCTCGTCGGGCGTCGAGCCGATCTTCGCGCACGCCTATACGCGCAAGGTGCTGCAGACCGACGGCGCCCGCACCGAAGAGGAGGTGGTGGATTACGCCGTCGCCCTTTGGCGCGAGAAGCATGGCGATACGCCCATGCCTGGTTGGTTCACCGACGCGCAGGAACTGGCGCCGCTGGACCATGTGCGGATGCAGGCCGCGGCGCAGAAATATGTCGACAGCTCGATCTCCAAGACCATCAATGTCCCCGCCGATATCGATTTTGAGGCGTTCAAGGATGTGTATCTGGAGGCGTATCGAACCGGCTGCAAGGGATGCACGACCTACCGCCCCAACGACGTGACCGGATCCGTGCTCTCGGTCGAGGACGGGCCGAAAAAGGTGGAGACGGTTTCTGAGACCGCCGCGCCGGATCACGCGGGCGACGTGGTCTACATCGCCGAGCCGCTGGAGCGGCCTGAGACCCTGCCGGGCGCGACCTACAAGCTGAAATGGCCGGATTCCGAGCACGCGATCTATATCACGCTCAACGATACGGAGAGCGGCGGGCGGCGGCGGCCGTTCGAGATTTTCATCAACTCCAAGAACATGGAGCATTACGCCTGGACCGTGGCGCTGACGCGGATGGTGTCGGCGGTGTTCCGGCGCGGCGGCGATGTCAGTTTCGTGGTCGAGGAGTTGAAGGCCGTGTTCGATCCGCGCGGCGGGGCGTGGATGAGCGGGCGCTATGTCCCATCGATCCTGGCGGCCATCGGCGGCGTGATCGAGCGGCACATGATCGAGATCGGCTTTCTGGAGGGTGAGGGTCTGGGCCTGAAGGAAGACCCGCACGCCGAGGCCCAGCGCGTCGGCGAAGGCCCAAAAACGCCCGCCTGCCTCAATTGTGGACAATTCGCGATGCGGATGATCGAAGGCTGCATGACCTGCGCCGAATGCGGGCATTCGAAATGTTCGTGAGGATTGATCTCTAGCCCTTCGGGTCGGACAGCAATTCCCGCATCCAGCCCAACACCGCGACGATCTCCGGGCTGTTCGACGTATCGGGATGCACCACCGCGTTGAGCGCGCGCACGCGCGGCGGCGCCTCCGGGTCGGTGCGGGCGAGACCCGGATCGTCCTCGCCCAACCGCATGGGGATCAACGCCCTGCACCCGCCAGTGCGGATCGCGGCGCGCACCGCGTGGGCGTCGTTGGCGCAGATCAGCAGGTCATCCTCGGTCGCGCCCATCTCCTTCAACCAGCGCATCGGCGCGCGTGAGGCGAGGTCATCCCAGAAGGACGCCCATTTCAGCGCCTCCGGATCCGCGTCGCGCGGGCCATAAACGGCGTAGGCGATATCGCCCACCTGCACTGCAAACTCGTTTTGCGCCGGCTCGATCTCGAACCAGAGCGCGACGTCGGCCTCTCGCTTTGTCAGGCTGCGGACCTGACTGGCGGAGATGAAGCGCAATCGCAGGTCGGGGTGTTTCCGGGTCAGGAGCGGCGATGCGGGGATCAGCAATTCCGAAATGACCCAAGGATTGCTGGCGATGCGCACCACGCCGCTGGGCGTGTCGCGCAGGTGCCGCAACCGCCCGCCGAGCGCCTCCAGCCGCTGCTCCATCCTCCCCGCCTCTGAGATCGCCAGCTCACCAGCGCGGGTCGGCCTGAGCCCGCTGCGCGAGCGGATGAACAGGATCGCGCCGATGGCCGCCTCCGTCGCCGAAAGGCGCCGGCTGACCGTCGCCGGATCCATCTCAAGCGCCCGCGCGGCCTTGCTGAGGCCGCCGGCCCGGCCGATCGCCAGCACGACCTTCAGATTGTCCCAGTCCATGGCGTTCGCCTTACATGAATTTTTGCAATGCTATTATGCGTAAATCCCTATTTCAATCACTGTAGTGTGAACCCATCTGAATAACACCTGAAACGAATGTCCCAACTTTACGATTTAGGTGAAACATGCTCATCAAGCACAAAGTCGCAAGCGGCGAAGACTTTGCCGCCATTATGAAAAAGCACAAAGTTTCAGACGCGACTCTGATCTGGAATCTGGTCGACAACCGCGCCTTAACCCGTAAGCGCAAGACCAAGGACAAGATCCAGCCCGGCGATATTCTGTGGGTCCCGGACCCGAAAGCGAAGTTCCGCCTGTTCAAATACAAGGGCAAAAAATATTGCGTCCCGGAGAAGGAATGGGGCGATTTCACCAAGAAATTCTGCAAGCGGCTCGAAAAGACCGTTCTGCCGCGGGTGACGAATAATCTGTCGATCCTGCGCAATGAATTCGTCGCGCTCGAAAAGGTGCAGAAAGAGTTCACCTTCTCAGCCTTTTTCAGCGAGCTCTATTCCGGCGCGCAGCTGCCTGAGCGGCAGCTCTTCGAGGCGGAGAAGGAATACAACCGCTTCGTCGCGGCGATGAGAAAGGGCAAGTTGCCGGACATCGTCAAGCAGGGCGCGGTGGTCGAAGGCTCGCTGAAGCGCCTCTCCGACGGGTTGATGGAGTACACCAGGAAAACCGCCGACGCCGCTTCAAAGGCGCTGCCTGTCCTTGAATTGACCAAAGACGCGGGCATGATTTGCGCTGGCGTTGTGGGCATGGCCCTTCTGGTTCCGGCTGGCGCGGGCTTCGCGGTGATCCTCGCCTCGGGCATGACGGTCGGCGGCTACACCAGCATGGTGTTCTCGCTGGCCAACGAAGCCGGGCATGTCAGCGCGGGCGAAAAACGCACCAGTAAGCAGATCGCAACAAACGTCCTGACCGACACGCTGGTCGGCGTCGGCACCGGCGGGTTCAACGTGTTGCTCGGCGCGCTCGTGTTCAAATACGTCCTGCCCCGGCTGGCGACATGGCTGCTGAACAACAAGACCATCACCAATTTCGTCGGGCGGCTGCTCTCCAGCAAGCGCCAATGGTACGACAAAGTGCTGAAAAACACCGTCGGCCGAGTCACCGAGAATTACGGCAAGAAAGAGGGCTCTCAGATCGTGACCCAGTCGACGATTGTCATCCTGCAACGGATGTCGACCGCCGAGGTCACCAAGATCCTGAAATCCCTGATCGAAAGCGAAAAGAAAATGGTCGCGGATTCGATGTTCGGCTACCTGAAAGAATCCAAGGGCAACGAGTCCGAAAGCGCCGCCGCGGATATGTGCATGGCGCAGTTGAAGAAGCGCGGCATCGGCGCGAAAGCGATCGAGAAAATGATTGAAGCCAAGTCGAAGGCGATCATCGCCGAGATTGAGGCGCAAGAGATGAAAATGGCCGCCTGACGGCCGTTTGCACCGGAGTGCTTTGGGGGGAGCGCGGACGCCGCGTCGGGGAATACGCTCCGGCGCGGCGTTTGTCTGCGTCAATCCGCCCCGCTCCTCTCTGAGGCGAATTTATTCCCTACAAATCGTGGATAGCTGCTGTCTATGCCACGAAATCTGGTGTAATGTGTCATTGAAAAGTGACACGGGACGCCGATTTATCGTGTCGAAAACGGCAACGACTAGCAAATTACCCGCGCACTTCCCACATATCAGAAACAGTATAACGGGCAGAGGGGAGAATACATGCCATTCATAGACGACTTTTTTTCGGTAACCGCCATCGCCGTGGTGATCTTCGCCGCGGTGCTGGTTTTCATGATGGTCAAGTCCGTGCCTCAGGGCGAGGAATGGACCGTCGAGAGATTTGGGCGATACACCCACACAATGGCGCCGGGCCTACACTTTCTGGTACCGATCCTTCAGCGCATCGGCGCGAAAATAAACATGATGGAGACGGTGCTGGACGTCGAAGGCCAGGAGGTCATCACCAAGGACAACGCCATGGTGCATGCCGACGCGATCGCCTTTTATCAGGTGGTTGACGCGGCCGCCGCGGCCTATGAGGTGCGCGATCTGGAACGGGCGCTGACCAATCTCAGCGCGACCAATATTCGTACCGTGATCGGCGCGATGGATCTGGATGAAGTTCTGTCGAATCGCGACACCATCAACCTGAAACTTCTTAGCGTGATCGACGAGGCCTCGACCCCATGGGGCGTCAAGGTGACCCGCGTCGAGATCAAGGACCTGCAGCCGCCCGCGGACATCACTGAGGCGATGGCGCGGCAGATGAAGGCCGAACGCCTGAAACGCGCCGAGATTTTGACTGCCGAAGGCGACAAGCAGTCGGCGATTTTGAAGGCCGAGGGCATCAAGGAAAGCCAAATCCGCGAGGCTGAAGGCCGGCGCGAGGCCGCCTTTCTGGACGCCGAGGCGCGTGAGCGCGAAGCGCAGGCCGAGGCGAACGCGACCCAGAGCGTCTCGAAGGCCATCGCCGAGGGCGACGTGCAGGCGATCAACTACTTCGTGGCGCAGAAATACGTCGAGTCGCTGAAGGACGTGGCGGCTTCGCCCAACTCCAAGACCATCATGATCCCGCTTGAGGCGTCCGGCCTTGTCGGCTCGGTCGCCGGCGTCGCCGACCTCGTGAAGGCGGCTTCTTCGGCGGGCGGCGCTCAGGGAGGGTCCTGAGATGGCGGCGTTCTTTGACCAGCTCGCCGGGATCTCCCCTTGGTGGTGGGTCGGTTTCGGCCTGGTCCTTGGCGCGCTGGAGATGGTCACCGGCTCGTTCTTCCTGATCGGGCCGGGCGTCGCCGCCGTCGTGGTGGGCGTGACGTTGTTCGCCGCGCCCGGCATGGCGGGCGAGATTCAGGTGACGATCTTCGCGATCCTGTCCATCGCTCTGACCTGGGCCGCGCGGATATACACGGCCAAGGCGCAGCAGGCGCCCTCGGACCGGCCGGGACTTAACAAGCGCTCCGGCCAGTTGGTCGGCAAGCGCGGCGCGGTGATGGACGCGTTCGACCATGGCGAAGGCGCAGTCGAGATCGGCGGCGTCCGATGGCTGGCCAAGCTGGAGGAGGGCGACACGCTGGCGACCGGCGCAAGGGTGGAGGTCGTCGCAGCCGACGGCACGACGCTGGTGGTGAAGGCGGTTTAGCCGGCCGCCGCGCCCCGGCAATCCCGCGCCCGCACCAGCGCATCCAGCTCCTCCAATTCCCGATCCCGCACGCCCATCTCGTTGAGATGCTCGACCGTGTTGTGCAGATAGACGCAGTTCGGCCCAATGTCGCCGACGGCGCGGGAGATGATCTCCGCCTGCGTCTCTATCGGTAATTCGCCGGCGTATTGGCGATTGTCGCGGTCGACGACATAGGTGACCGCGGTCGCCGAGTGGCCCTTTGCGGGATCGTCTGTGAAATGCACCGGCCGCGTGACCTCCAGATAGACGCCGGAGATCATTTCCCGCCTGCGCAGGATCGCAAGCGTCTCGTCCGCATCCTCCGCCGCCACGCGGAACGCGACGCCCCGGCAGGCGGCGCCGGCGTCATAGTCGAGGCCCAGCACCAGTCCCGGCGCCTCCTCGGTGCCGCGATAATGCACAGAGCGGATACAGAACCGGCGACGATAGCCATGCAGGTCGGCCAGATGGCGCTCAACATAGCGGAAATCCGGCCGCCACATCAGGCTGCCATACCCGAACACCCACAATTCGCCGTCAGAGCCGTTCGTCGCCATATTAATCCTCCGCCCGCCAAGCTATATCGCGGCGGACCGCAGGATTCGAGAGGAGCGTGCCCGTGAAATTCTGGATCACTTTGGCGCTCGTCCTCAGCGCCGCCGCTGGCTGGTCCGGCTTCTGGTTCGTCGGGCGCACGGCGCAGGTCGAGGCGATCGAGCGCTGGACCTCGGACCGGCGCGCGGATGGCTGGCGCGCCGACTACGCCGATCTCTCCATCATCGGCTATCCCAATCGCTATGACGCGACGCTTGAGGGTCTGGCGCTGGGCGAGCCCGCGCGCGGCTGGGAGTGGTCTGCGCCGGATTTCAAGATGTTCACCCTCTCCTACAAACCGAACCACGTGATCGCCGAGTGGCCCGCGCGCCAATCGCTCGCGATCGCGGGAGAGGAGATCGACATCGCGTCCGCCCAGATGCGCGCCAGCGCGGTGTTCGAGCCAGGCCTGTCGTTGCCGCTCAACCGCGCCTCAGTGGACGTCGAGGCCGTGGAGGCGACGGCGGCGAGCGGCTGGACGCTGGGCGCGCGCCGCTGGTCGCAGCATCTGCGCCAATCGGAGCGGTCGGACGCGCCGGAGAACTCCTACGAGTTTCGTCTGGATGCGGACGGGTTGCGTCCGCCAGAGGATATCCGCCTGCTGCTTGGCCCCGACGCGCCGGTGATGATCGACACGGCGGTGGCGGAAGGCGAGGTCTCGCTGGACGCGCCGCTTGATCGCCGCGCTTTCGAGGGCGGAGGCGCGCAGTTGACGGCGATGCGGCTGAAGGAGCTGACCTTTTCCTGGGGCGCGTTGCGCATCGAGGCCACCGGCGACGCAGTGGTCGACGCCCAGGGGCGCCCGGAAGGCGAATTCGACGTCACGGCGCATCAGTGGCGAGAGCTTCTGGACGGGCTGGTGGCGTCTGGCGCTGTGGGTCAGAACGAGGCTGGCGCGGTCGAGGCCGCGCTGGGTTTTGTGGCGGCGCTCGGCGGAAACCCGGATGTGATCAAAGCGCCGCTCTCTTTCAGGCGGGGCGCGATGCTGCTGGGTCCGATCCCGATCGGGGACGCGCCGGTGATCGCAAGGCCGAGATAAGCCCTGCGTCAGGCGCTCAGCGGCAATATGGCTGGCGATGGGTCGCCGCCCGATCGAGGTGGAAGTGGTCGCGATGATGAGCGTCCGCCTCCGGACCCAACACGGTGACGAACGGCCCGCAGGCGGCGCTCCAAACCTGCTTCAGGAACGCGCCTTCCGCGTCGCCGCGCCAATCCCTCTTCACCGTGACGCGTCGTCCGTCCGTCAGATCAAATGCGGAGATGTCGATGGCCCGGCCATGCGCGTGCGAAGAAAGCGGCCCGGCCGCCCGGCTGTTGCGTCTGCGGCAGGCGTAAGAAGCGGCGACCGTGATCTTGCTAAGCTTGGCGCCCAGCGTCTCTTCAGCGGCGTCCGACGCGTCGGCCAGCCAGTCCGCGGTCGTCCGCGCTGTCTCGCAGTCCAACCGCGCCGAGGTTGAAAGCGCGACGCCGGAGATCGAAATCAACCTCACCGGCGCCTCGATCCCGCATCCGGGCATGGCGCCGCCGATCGGAGCGATGGCCTGACCCTGCAACCTCGGATCGCCGCAAACCATGCCCGGTTTCGCGGCAATCTGCGTCTCTGTCGTCTCCTTCCCCTGCGCGCGCGTTCGCAACGGCGCTTGAACGCGCAAATGCGCAGGACGCAACACCGGAAGCGGCGGGTCGTCGGGATGGCGCGCGGCCAGATCGGCCTGACCTTCGCCGGCGTCGCCCAACTGCGCCGCGCCGGGCGCGCAAGCGGCCAGGATCAGGGCGATGACGGCGAACAGAGCGCGATGCACAGAGGAACCTCCTCAACCGTCCTTGTCGGATGGGGCGTCGTCAGCGTGTAAGACGGCGATGCGGCCAAAATCGGGCGCGTCGATATCCTGACCGGCGTCAAGGATTCCGCGCCGGACCGCCCTCGTATGGGTGAAATAGTCGAACAGCGCGTCGCCATCGCCGGCGCGGATCGCCTTTTGCAGGGCGAAGAGTTCCTCCGTGAAGCGGCCCAGAATCTCCAGCGTCGCGTCCTTGTTGCTGAGAAACACGTCTCGCCACATGGTCGGGTCCGAGGCGGCGATGCGGGTGAAGTCGCGGAACCCGGCGGCGGAGTATTTCACCACCTCGGTGCTGGTCACCCGGCGCATATGGTCTGCGACGCCCACCATGGTGTAGGCGATCAGGTGCGGCGCGTGGGAGGTGACTGCGAGCACAAGGTCATGATGCTCGGGCGTCATCTCGTCGATCAGCGCGCCGGTCGCCGCCCAGAACGCCTTGAGCTTGGCGACCGCCTCAGGCGGCGCATCAGGAGCCGGCGTCACGATCAGCCAGCGACCCGCGAACAGCTCCGCGAACCCCGATTCTGGTCCGGAATGCTCCGTACCAGCGAGGGGATGAGCGGGAATGAAGTGGACGCCCTCGGGCATATGCGGGGCGACCGCCGCGATCACCGCCTGTTTGACCGAGCCGACATCCGAGACGATCGCGCCGGGCTTCAGCGCAGGCGCGACCTTCTCCGCAAGCGCGCCCATGGCCCCGACCGGAACGCAAAGGATCACCAGATCAGCGCCCCGCACAGCCTCGACCGGGTCTTCATGCGCCGCGTCGCAAAAGCCCAGCTCGACCGCCTTGGCGCAGGTCGCCGACGAACGCGCGGATCCCACGATCTCCTCCGCCAGCCCCTCTCGCTTCGCCGCCCACGCAATCGAGGAGCCGATCAGGCCGAGCCCGACCAGCGCGACCCGCTGAAACTTGGGATCCACCGCTTCCGTCATCACGCCGCCCGGAATGTGGTTACGGCGTCCGCGACCGCCCGGCAGGCGGCCTCATCTCCGATGGTGATGCGCAGATGCGCGGGCAGGCCGTAGCCCTCCATCCGCCGGACGATCAGACCGCGGGATTTCAGATAGACGTCGGCGGCGGGCGCGGCCTTCGGGCCGTCCTCGCCAAAATGCGCCAGCACGAAATTCGCGCGGGACGGCGTGCAGGGAACCCCCGCTCGGTCCAGCTGCTTGGCGAGCCAATCGCGCCAGACCTCGTTTTGCACCGCGCAGTGATCGGTGTAGTCGACATCGCGCATCGCCGCCTCGCCCGCCGCCAGCGCCGGGGTGTTGCAATTGAACGGCCCGCGCACGCGATTGAGCACATCCGCCACATGGCCCGGCGCATAGGCCCAGCCGATCCTGAGCGCGGCCAGCCCGTAGATCTTTGAGAATGTCCGCGTCATGACCACGTTCTCGCGCGCCTCGACCAGACGCTCGCCCGGCTCATAATCGGCGTCGCGCACGTATTCGGCGTAAGCGCCGTCCAGTACGAGCAGCGCCTTGGGCGGTAGCGCGTCCGCCAGAAGCTCCAGCGCCGCGCGGTCGAGCATCGTGCCCGTGGGGTTGTTCGGGTTGGCGATGAACACGAGCCGCGTGCGTTCGGTCATCGCTGCGATCATCGCGTCGACATCGGTCGTCAGATCAGTCTCTGTCGCGGTCACGGGCGTCGCCCCGGCGGCGAGCGCCGAGATCTTGTACATCAGGAAGCCGTGCGCCGAATAAAGCACCTCGTCCCCCGGGCCGGCATAGGCGGCGCAGAGAAACGAAATCAGCTCGTCCGAGCCGGCGCCGCAGACGATGTGATCCGCGTCCAGACCCTTCACCTCCGCGATGGCCCGGCGCAGGCCCGCAGCCCCGCCATCGGGATAGGTCGCCAGCCCGTCGGCGGCGTTCCGATACGCCTCCACCGCGCGGGGGCTGGGCCCGAGCGGGTTTTCGTTCGACGAAAGCTTGATCACGCGATTCGCGCCGGGCGCGCCGCTTTCGCCGCCTACATAGGGCGCGATCGACAACACGCCGGGCTTGGGCGCGATCGTGGGGTGAGGCGTGCTGGCGTTCTGAGTCATCGGACGGTCTCGACAGAATGCCGCGCTGGAAAGTTGCGGCGGACCGCCCGTTTATCGCGTCCGCGGAGGGATGGAAAGCGCGCTGCGCGCGCGGCCGGCGCGCGCGGCCCGGCCCGCGATCGGCTTCGGCTTTGGCGCGGCCAGTCCCTCCAACACCTCCAGAGGCGTTTTCACCCCCGATTTCGCGCCGTTCTTGGGGGCGGCGTAGACCAGCTTGGTGGCCTCGATCAGGATCACGCCTGCGGCGCGTTGCAGGTCGAGCTTCAGACCCACGCTTTCAAACATGCCGGCGGTCCGCAGCCAGAAGCGACCATGGCTCGGCGGCGCATAGAGACAGGCGGAGTGGCGGCGCGGCTCGAACCGGTGCTGGCCGAGATGGTCCTCTAACTGCCCGACGCTATAGGGGCGGCCGTAGCCGAACGGGGTCGCATCGCGGCGCGCCCAAAGGCCAGACCGGTTCGGCGCGATCAGGATGGCCGAGCCGCCCGGCGCCAAGACCCGCCACATCTCCTCCAGCAGCGCGGCGGGACGTTCGCAGGTTTCAATGCCATGGGCGACCACCAGCCGGTCGACGAATCCGTCGGGCAGCGGCCATAGAGTCTCCTCCACCAGCGCCGCCCGGTTCGGCGAGTCGCCCGGCCAGCGCGCCACGCCCTGCCCTGCTGGCATCAGGCAGAGGGTTTTGCGGCTCTCCGCGATCATCGGACGCAGCAGCGGCGCCGCGAAACCGAAACCGACCAGCGTTTCCCCGGAGATGTCGGGCCACAGATCTCTGAGCGCGCGCTGCAGGGCCGCCTGCGCGACGCGGCCCAACGGGGTGCGATAGTAAAATCTGCGAAGTTCAGCGACGTCCAGATGCATCCATTTTTTCCGCAGTTTAAAGTGCGCTTCGACAGTAACCCAATTCAGGAGCCCGCGTCATGGCCCGTTCGCTTGAGATCGTCATCGTCCCCTGCCTCTCGGATAATTTCGCCTATCTGCTGCGCGACGCCGCCACCGGCGCGGTCGGCGTGGTCGATGCGCCGGCCGCCGCCCCGATCGAGGCGGCTCTAGACGAACGGGGCTGGGGCCTCGACCAGATCCTGATCACCCATCACCACGGCGATCATATCGACGGCGTCCCGCGGCTGGTTCAGCGTTTTGGAGCCAAAACGGTCGGCGCGAAGAAGGATGAAAACCGCCTGCCGCCGCTGGACGCGGCGCTCTTGGAGGGCGACCGCTGGAAGCTGGGCGAAAGCGAGGCCGAGGTGATCGACGTCTCGGGCCATACGGTCAATCATATCGCCTTCTACGTCGCCGAGGCGGGCGCGGTCTTCACCGGCGACAGCCTGTTCGCCATCGGCTGCGGCCGGGTGTTCGAGGGCACGCATCTGATGATGTGGGAAAGCCTGTCGAAGCTCGCGGCCCTGCCGCCCGAGACCGAGGCCTATTTCGGCCATGAATACACCCTCGCCAACGCGAAATTCGCCGTCACCGCCGAGCCCTCAAACCAGGCGCTGGCCGCCCGCGCGGCGGAGGTCGCCGAGGCCCGCGAGAACGGAGAATGGACCACGCCCACAACGATCGCGCGCGAGCTAGAGACCAACCCGTTTCTGCGCGCGACGGAGCGGAGCGTGCAGGCGGCGATGGGCATGGAGGGCGGCGATCCGGCGGCGGTCTTCGGCGAGGTGCGCCGGCGCAAGGATAATTTCTAGGGCGCGGGGACGGCCGACATGGATATGGCGACCTACACCATGGGCGCGGTCCTCGCGGGGATCACAGCCACGGCGGCGATGGATCTGTGGCAGGTGATCGCCTATCGGGCCTTTGGGATACCGATGGCCAATTGGGCGATGTTGGGCCGCTGGTTCGCGCATCTTCTACGGGGCGTGGCGTTTCACGACACGATCGCCGAGGCGGCGCCGGTGCGCAACGAGCTCGCGATCGGCTGGGTCGCCCACTACGCTGTGGGGATCGCCTACGCCGCGCTCTATCTGGCGTTGCCTGCGCTCGGCGTCATCGCGGGCCCCTCGCTGCCCTCCGCCATCATATTCGCGCTGATCACCGTGCTGGCGGGCTGGTTGCTGCTGCAGCCGGGGATGGGCCTCGGCTGGTTCGCCAGCAAGACGCCCAACCCGACGCAAGTGCGATTTCTGGGATTAGTCAACCACACCGCCTTTGGCCTGGGCCTCTATCTCGGCTCTGTGAGTTTCACCTTGAACTAGCGTGCGGCGTCCAGTCATGTTCACGTTCCCGTGCGCCCGGTCGCCTCGCCCGGAGATTTCGATAGAGTGCGCCCGAGCGATTCAAACTCGCCCTTAGATCCCCACGACACCCAATTCATCAGGGAGAAGAATATGACCTTGCGCATCAACGACACCGCGCCGGATTTCACCGCCGACACCACGGAAGGCACGTTGAGTTTTCATGACTGGATCGGCGACGGCTGGGCGATCCTGTTTTCACATCCGAAGGATTTCACCCCCGTCTGCACGACCGAGCTGGGCTATATGGCGGGGCTGAGCGACGAATTCGCAAAGCGGAACTGCAAGATTATCGGCATCAGCGTCGACCCGGTGGAGAACCACAACAAGTGGAAGGCCGATATCGAGACCGTCACCGGCCACTCGCCGAACTACCCGATGATCGGCGATCCGACCCTTTCCGTCGCCAAACTCTATGACATGCTGCCCGCCGACGCTGGCGACAGCTCGGAGGGGCGTACGCCGATGGACAACGCGACGGTGCGGTCGGTGTTCGTCATCGGGCCGGACAAGAAGATCAAGCTCTCGCTCACCTATCCGATGAGCACGGGCCGCAATTTCGATGAGATCCTTAGAGTGATCGATTCCTGTCAGCTGACCGCCAAGCACCAGCTCGCCACGCCGGTGAACTGGCAGAAGGGCGAGGATGTGATCATCGTGCCCGCCGTCTCCAACGAAGAGGCGGAGAAGCGCTACCCCGAGGGCTGGAAGTCGCCGGTGCCTTACGTGCGCTACGTGGCCCCGCCGAGCGACTGAAGCCAAACGGCGGCGTGCGCGGCGCTATGATCCGAAAGGCCGAGGCGGCGGAAGCTTCCGCCGTCGCGGTCTGCATCGACGCCGCTTACGCCGCCCACCGCCAGCGCCTGCCTGATTTGCCTGACGTCTCGGCCGGATGCGCCGAGGCGATCGCGGATGGTCAGGTCTGGGTCGCGCTGCGCGAGGACCGGATCTTCGGCGTGCTGATGCTCGCGCCGGAAGACGGGTTCCTAAAACTGGTCAATGTCGCGGTTCATCCGCAGGCGACGGGTCTGGGTCTGGGCGGCGCGCTGATGGCGCGGGCCGACGCCGAGGCCGCCGCGCAGGGCGTCAGTGAGCTTCGTCTCGCCACCCATGCCGACCTGCCGGAAAACGTCGCGCTCTATGAGCATCTGGGCTGGCGCGTGACGGACCGCGAAGGGCGCAAGGTGCATATGCGCAAGTCGCTCTGAGCGCCCCTCGCAACGTCGCCACGCGCCCAAATCGCTACTTGCTGGTCAGCGCCTTGCCCTTCTTCGCCGCGGGCGGCTTCTTGCCAGTCCCCGCCTGCACCACGTGGATGACCTCATGCGCGACGAGTTTCACGTTGCCCGCATCGGCGGGCTTGGCGAAATAGATATCCGATCCGACCGCGAACGCCTTCGCGCCCACGGCCTTCGAAATCTCCGCCGCGTTGCCGCCGGTATGGATCTTCACATCCTTCAGGTCGGCGCCCAGCGTCTCCTCCAGCGCCGTGCGCAGCTTGCGATCCAAAGGTTTGGCCTTGGTGCCCGCAGGCTCCGTGGCCATCGTCTTCGCCTTCGCCTTCTTGCCCTTCAGCTTTTTCGCCTGCTCTTCGACCAGCGCTTTTTCCTTATCGGCCACGTCCTGCTCCTGTTCTTCCGCCTCGACGCGGACATTGCCAAACTTGCAGCGATTTCCCAACACAGACTTAAGGATGGGCGGCGCCCGCCTTGCCACCACCCCCCGCCCCGGCTATAGGGCGCGCGATGTCTTTTTCGCGCTATCGCGCGCCAGCCCTGCGGTGAGACCATGGTCAAGATCAACGGTAACGAGATTAAACCCGGCAACGTCATCGAGCATAATGACGGGCTCTGGGTCGCGGTGAAGATCGGCCATGTGAAGCCCGGCAAGGGCGGCGCCTTCGCGCAGGTGGAGCTGAAGAACCTCCGCAACGGCTCCAAGCTCAATGAGCGGTTCCGCTCGGCCGATAAGGTGGAGAAGGTGCGGCTGGAGCAGAAGGACCAGCAATTCCTCTATCAGAGCGACGACATGCTGGTGTTCATGGACGCCGAAACCTTCGAGCAGATTGAGCTTCCGGCCGATCTGCTGGGCGACCGCCGCCCGTTCCTGCAGGATGGCATGACCGTGGTGATCGAGTATTACGAATCCGAGGCGTTGAACATGTCGCTGCCGGAAAAGGTCGTCTGCGAGATCGAAGAGACGGAGCCGGTGGTCAAGGGCCAGACGGCGGCGAACTCCTATAAACCGGCCGTGCTGGACAATGGCGTGCGGGTGATGGTGCCGCCCTTTGTCGGAACCGGCGAGAAGATCGTGGTCAACACCGAGACGTCCGAATACGTCGAGCGCGCCTGAGCCGCCTGCACATGTCCACCGCATCCGCCAATCTGAACGTCATGATCAAGGCCGCCCGCAAGGCGGCCCGCGGCCTGGTCCGCGATTTCGGCGAGGTGGAGAACCTGCAGGTCGCCGCCAAGAGCGCCGGCGATTTCGTCTCCCGCGCCGATCTGAAGGCGGAGCGGGTGATCCGGGAGATGCTGGAGGAAGCGCGCCCGAATTACGGCTGGCTGGGCGAGGAATCCGACCCCGTCGAGGGGACCGACCCGACCCGGCGGTGGATCGTCGACCCGCTGGACGGCACCACGAACTATCTGCACGGTCTGCCGCATTGGGCGGTCTCCATCGCGCTGGAGCACAAGGGCGAGATCGTGTCCGCCGTGATCTTCGATCCGATTAAGGATGAGATGTTCACAGCTGAAAAAGGCGCGGGCGCCTGGCTGAACGACCGTCGTCTTCGCGTGTCGGGCCGCAAAGAGATGTCCGAGGTCCTGCTCGCCACCGGCGTGCCCTTCGCCGGACGCTCGGGCGATCTGCCGCGCACGCTTCGCGAGCTGGCCGTGCTGATGCCGCGGACGGCGGGCGTGCGGCGCTGGGGCGCGGCGGCGCTTGATCTCGCCTATGTGGCGGCGGGCCGGTTCGACGGCTTCTGGGAGGCCAGTCTGAACCCCTGGGACATCGCCGCCGGCATTCTGATCGTGCGCGAGGCGGGCGGCATGGTGGCCGAGCTCGACGGCGGCAAGAACCCGCTGGAGACCGGCTCGCTGCTCGCCACGAATGAGCCGATCCACGACACGCTGGCCAAGCTGATCCGCGAGGCGTGAGGCCCGCGCCGCCGCACGGGGCCGCATCGGGCCACGCAACAATCGCTTAACTCGCGACTCCCCTTGCGTTAGGCTAGGTTTCGGGCGCGCCATCAGAGCGCGCGTGGGGCAGTAGGCGTAGACGGAATGTCTCTGGAACAGGACCGGCCGGTCGCATTCTCCAAGCCGATCCGGCAGATCATTTTCATGATCGGCTTTCTGACGCTTGTCGGCGTCGCCTCCTATCTGCTCTATCGGCCGATCGAGACCGTATTTTTCGCCAATCCTTGGCTGAATGGCGGGATCGGCCTTGTCTTCATCGTCGGCGTTCTGCTGACCTTCGCGCAGGTCTTCCAACTTTATGGTTCGGTGAACTGGCTCGAAGCCTTCGCCATCGACCGGCCCGGCCACGAGTTCATTAAGCCGCCGACGCTGCTCGCCTCGCTGTCGGCGCTGCTGCGCGACCCGCGGGCGCGGTCGTCGCTGACCGCGATCTCCACCCGGTCTATCCTTGATACGGTGGCGACACGGCTGGACGAGACGCGCGACGTCACGCGCTATATCGTCAACCTTCTGATCTTTCTGGGCCTGCTCGGCACGTTCTGGGGCCTCGCCAACACGATCCCGGCGGTCGTCGACACGATCCGCAACCTCGCGCCGCAAGAGGGCGAGGAAGGCGCGGTGGTGTTCGACCGGCTGCTCGACGGGCTGGACGACCAGCTTGCGGGCATGGGCACGGCCTTCGCCTCCTCGCTGCTGGGTCTCGCCGGCTCGCTGGTCGTGGGGTTGCTAGAGCTGTTCGCGGGCCATGCGCAGAACCGGTTCTATCGCGAGCTGGAGGAGTGGCTCTCCTCCATCACCCGCATCATCTCCAGCGGCGATGGCGAGGGGGTCGGCGGCGCCTATCTCTCAGCCCTGATGGAAAAGAACGCCCAGCAGATGACCGAAGTGGGCGAAATGCTGCGCGGCCTCGCCGAACGCGAAGGCGGTGAGAGCACCGAGACGCTGAAAGACGCCTTGTCAGGCGTCGCCAAGACGCAGACCGCGATGCTGTCGCATCTGGAGGCGACCCGCGACGGGGAGAGCGCCGCCATCGAGCGCATCGCCGACAGCCATGAGCGGATTTTGGGCGCGCTGCAGAAGGACCGCGCGGACGCCGAGAGCCGGGAGCGGCAGGCGCTGGAGCGGATCGCGGCAGGCCAGGAGCGCATGCTGGCGGCGATGGAGCGCGACAGGGTCGCCGGCACCGGCGGCGGCGGACTGGACGAGGAGACGCGCCAGCGCATCCGCTCGCTCGATCTGCAGCTTCTGCGCATCGTCGAGGAACTGACGGCGGGCCGGCAGGAATCTGTCGCCGATCTGCGGGCTGAGCTTCGCAATCTCGCCAAGGCGATCTCCTCGACCGCCAACCGGCCGCTTTAGGGCGTCGGGCGATGGCCCTGAGACGCCGCAGCGGCGAACGGTTCACAGCCAATATCTGGCCCGGCTTCGTCGACGCCATGACCGCCCTGTTGCTGGTGATGATCTTCGTGCTGTCGATCTTCATGGTCATGCAGTTCGTGCTGAAAGAGCAGATCACCGGCAAGGACCGGGAACTGGACCGGCTCTCGTCCGACCTGACGCAGCTCAGCGACGTTCTGGCGATCGAGCGGGACCGTTCGGCCCGGCTGGATGAGGAGGTCTCGCGCCTGAACATAGAGGTCGACGCAAGCGCCGATGAGATCCGGCGCTACGCCGCGCTGGTGGCCGCACTGGGCGAGGAGCGTGACGGACTGAACGCGCGGATCTCAGCGTTAGAAGAGGCCAACGCGCGGGAACTGAGCGAGAAAGAGGCGCTGAATGTGGCGCTGGCCGAAATGCGCAACGAGGTCGATGCGCAGGAAGAGGCCGCCCGCCTCGCCGCCGCACGGCGGGAGGCGCTAGAGGCGCTGATCGAGCAGACCAAGGCGGAGGCCGCCGCCAAACAGGCCGAGCTGGAGGCGGAACTGGAGGCGACCTCGATCGAGCTCACGGAAACCACGGAAGCGCTGAGCGCGGAAGAGGCCGCCCGCCTCGCCGAGGCCGCCGCCGTGCAGGCGCTGCGCGAACGGCTGGCGGACGCGGATGCGGAATTGACCGCGCTCACGCTCTCGCTGGAGGAAAAGCGGCGCGAAGCGGAGGAGACGCTGACCCTGCTCGCCGCCGCTGAAGCCTCGCGCGACGAGTTGAGCGGTCTTCTGGATCTCGAGCTGACCGAGAACGAACGCGAAGCGGCGTTGCTGGCGCAGGCCAAGAACCAGTTGGCGGATGTCAGCGAGACCAGCGCCAAGGCCCAGCGCGAGGTCGCGCTGCTCAACCAGCAAGTCACCGAGCTTCGCCAGAGGATCGGATCGCTTCAGAGCCAGCTCAACCTCGCCGATGAACGTGATCGCGACGCCAATATCCAGATCGCGGATCTCGGGCGGCAGTTGAATTCGGCGCTGGCGCGCGAGGCGGAACGGTTGGCGAAGGAGAAGGAGGAGCTGGAGGGGTTCCGCTCGGAATTCTTCGGCCGGATGCGCGAGATTCTGGGCGATCGCGAGGATATCAAGATCGTCGGCGACCGGTTCCTGTTTCAGTCCGAGGTTCTGTTCGCCTCCGGCTCCGCCGATCTCGGACCAGAGGGCCGCGCCGAGCTGAGCAAGCTCGCCAGCGCCGTGCGCGAGGTTCAGGACGAGATTCCGGAGGGGATCGACTGGATCCTGCGGGTCGACGGCCATACCGATTCCGTGCCGCTGAACAGCCCGCGCTTCGCCGACAACTGGGAACTCAGTCAGGCGCGAGCGCTGTCGGTCGTCCGATTCCTCGTGCGCGACGAGGGGATCTCGCCCAAACGGCTGGCGGCGACAGGATTCGGCGAATTCCAACCCATCGACGGGCGTCCAACGCCAGAGGCCTTCGCCCGCAACCGCCGGATCGAGATCAAGTTCACCGAGCGATAGAAGGCGTATACCGGCGACTGTCATGCCCAATGAACACAGCCACGATCCAAGCGATATCGCCGAGCGGCTGGAGGAGCCGTTTCGCGCCTCTTACCTGCGAGACTACATCTATGGCGGCATCGACGGCGCGGTGACCACCTTCGCCATCGTTGCAGGCGTCGCTGGGGCGGAGCTGTCGACGGGGATCGTGCTGGTGCTGGGGATCGCCAATCTCGTCGGCGACGGTTTTTCCATGGCGGCGGGAAATTATTCCGGCACACGCTCGGAAATCGAGGAGCAACGCACTCTGCGGGCTATGGAAAGCCGCCATGTGGAGGCCTACCCCGAAGGCGAGCGCGAGGAAGTCCGACAGATCTTCGCGCGCAAGGGCTTCGAAGGCGAAGCGCTGGAGGCCGCGGTCGATGTGATCACCGCCGAGCGTGAGCGCTGGATCGATTTCATGATGGCCGAGGAACATGGCGCGGCGCGCGTCTCCCGCGCGCCCAAATCCGCCGCCTTCGCAACCTTCACCGCCTTTCTCATCTGCGGCGCGGCGCCCCTGATCCCATATCTTCTGGCCTGGTTCGGCTGGTTCGACATGGATCCGGCCATGCTGTTCCAAGTCGCCGGCGTGATCACCTGCGCGGTGTTCTTCGCCATTGGGTCGGCGCAGGGATTGTTCGTTGAGAAGCCCGGCTGGAGGTTGGGCGTCGAGACGCTGGCGACCGGCGCCTCGGCCGCCGCCATCGCCTATCTGATCGGCTGGGCGCTAAAAGGTCTGGCCACCTGAGTCGGCGGCGAACGGACAATGCGCCGCTGGACTCCACACATATATCTATTAATCTTGATATATGGATAAACCAGACGCCCTCAACGCGTTCGCCGCCCTCGGCCAGGACACACGGCTGGAAGTTTTTCGCCTTCTGATCAAGGCGGGTCAGACCGGCATGGCCGCTGGAGAGATCAGCGAAAAGCTGGGCGTTCGGCAAAACACCATGTCGACCAACCTGGCGATCCTGGCGTCCGCCGGGCTGATCCGGAACGCACGTGAGGGCCGCTCTGTGCGCTATTTCGCGGATTTCGACGGGATCGGCGGCCTCCTCGGCTTTCTGATGGAGGATTGCTGCGACGGCGCGCCAGAGCTCTGTCAGCCAGTGATCGACAAGATCGCCTGCGCTTGCGACGCCAAGACTTCCCAGAAACCGAAAATCAGGACACGCGCTGATGTCGGACCACATACATAACGTCCTCTTCCTTTGCACTGGCAACTCCGCCCGCTCGATCATCGCCGAGGCGATCCTGTTGCGCGAAGGCGCGGGCAGGTTCATGGCCTACTCGGCGGGCTCGCAGCCCACCGGGCGGCCGAACCCCTATGCGATCGAGCAGTTACAGGGGATGGATCACGACACGACGTTCGCACGCTCGAAAAGCTGGGACGAATTCTCTGGCCCCGACGCGCCGAAGATGGACTTCATTTTCACGGTCTGCGGCAACGCGGCCGAGGAGACGTGCCCGGTCTGGCCCGGCCATCCGGCGACCGCGCATTGGGGCGTGCCGGACCCGGCCGCTGTGGTGGGGACCGAAGCGGAGAAGCGGGCCGCTTTTTCCGAGACCTATCGGATGATGCAGAGCCGGATTTCCATCTTTATCAATCTGCCGTATGAGAGCCTCGACCAGCTCGCGCTGCGCGAACGGCTGGACGCGATCGGAAGGGGCGAAGAATGAGCGACAGTTACTCAAGACGGTTGGCCGCTGAGTTCATCGGGACCTCGTTTCTTCTCGCCACCGTGGTCGGGTCGGGGATCATGGCCGAGCGGTTGGCCGGCGGGAACATCGCCATTGCACTCCTAGGCAACACCATTCCGACCGGCGCGATCCTTGTGGTTTTGATCACCATGCTGGGGCCGATCTCCGGCGCGCATTTCAACCCGGCGGTCACGCTGGCTTTCGGGTTGCGGCGGGAGATATCAGCGGCTGAGGGCGCGGCTTACGTCTTGATGCAGATCGCAGGCGGGATCATCGGCGTCTGGGCGGCGCATCTAATGTTCGCGGAGACGGTGTTTCAGGCCTCCACCACCGCGCGCACTGGAGGCGCGCAATGGTTCGCCGAGATGGTGGCGACGTTCGGCCTCGTCTTCACCATCTTCGCGACCCTGAAGGCGCGGTCATCCGCGGTGCCAATGGCGGTCGGGCTCTACATCACCGCCGCCTACTGGTTCACGGCGTCGACCAGTTTCGCAAATCCGGCGGTGACCATTGCGCGCGGATTCTCCGACACGTTCGCGGGCATCGATCCCGCGCATATTGCGGGGTTCATCGTCGCGCAATTGGTGGGCGCGGTCGCAGCCTGGGCGGTGTGCGGATGGCTGTTGTCAGGCCCGGCGTTGCAGGAGGCCGACGCCCCGGCGAAATAACGCGAGCCGGACGAGATCCTGAAATGTGAAAGGGGCGCCGCAGCGCCCCTCTAACTTATCCCGCCGTCAGAAGCGGGGTTTTCTTGTCGCCTGTGAGCCTCGGGTGGTCGGGGGGCAGGCATTCCAGATGGATCTTGTCATCCTTGACGCCGACGCGCACCAGACCGCCCTTGATCAGCTCGCCGAACAGCAATTCTTCGGCCAGAGGCTTCTTGATATGCTCTTGAATGACCCGCGCCAGCGGGCGAGCGCCCATCTTGTCGTCATAGCCCCTGTCGCCCAGCCATCCGGCGGCTTCTTCGGAAAGCTCGATGGAGACGCCCCGATCCAGCAACTGCGCCTCCAACTGGAGGACGAACTTCTCGACCACCTGCAGGATGACGTCGTGACCCAGCGGCGCGAAGGAGATCACCGCATCCAGACGGTTGCGGAACTCCGGCGTGAACGTGCGCTCAATGGCGGCGGTGTCCTCGCCCTCGCGGCGGCTGCGGCCGAACCCGATGGCCGCTTTGGCCAGCTCCGTCGCCCCTGCGTTCGAGGTCATGATCAGAATCACGTTGCGGAAATCGACCGTCTTGCCGTTGTGATCGGTCAGCTTGCCGTGATCCATCACCTGCAACAGGATGTTGAACACGTCCGGATGCGCCTTTTCGATCTCATCGAGCAGCAGCACCACATGCGGATGCTGGTCGACCCCATCGGTCAACAGCCCGCCCTGATCAAAGCCCACATAGCCCGGCGGCGCGCCGATCAGGCGGCTGACCGAGTGCTTCTCCATGTATTCCGACATGTCGAACCGCAGAAGCTCCACGCCCATCGTATCGGCGAGTTGCTTGGCGACTTCGGTCTTGCCGACGCCTGTCGGCCCGGCGAAGAGGTAGGAGCCGATCGGTTTTTCCGGCTCGCGCAACCCCGCGCGACTGAGTTTGATGGCGGAGGCGAGCGCCTCGATCGCCGTGTCCTGACCGAACACCACCCGTTTGAGGTTCTTCTCAAGATCGCGCAGCGTGGTCGCGTCATCCTTCGAGACCGTCTTGGGTGGAATGCGCGCGATCTTGGCAACCACCGCCTCGATCTCCTTCGGCGAGATCGTTTTGCGCCGCTTCGACTCCGGCACCAGATGCTGCGCCGCGCCCGCCTCGTCGATCACGTCGATGGCGCTGTCCGGCAGCTTGCGGTCGTTGATGTAGCGCGACGCGAGGTCGACCGACGTCTTGATGGCGTCCGCCGTGTAGCGCACCTCGTGATGCTCTTCGAAATACGGCTTCAGACCTTTGAGGATCTTGATCGCATCGGGGATCGACGGCTCGTTGATGTCGATCTTCTGGAACCGGCGGCTGAGCGCGCGGTCCTTTTCGAAATGCTGGCGGTATTCCTTGTACGTGGTCGAGCCCATGCAGCGCAGCGTGCCGGACTGAAGCGCGGGCTTCAGAAGGTTGGAGGCGTCCATGGCCCCGCCTGAGGTCGCGCCGGCGCCGATCACGGTGTGAATCTCATCGATGAAGAGCACCGCGTCCGGGTGGTCCTCAAGCTCTTTGACCACCGCTTTCAGGCGTTCCTCAAAATCCCCGCGATACCGGGTTCCGGCCAGAAGCGCGCCCATGTCGAGCGAGAAAATCGTCGCGCCCGCCAGCACATCCGGCGTCTCGCCCTCGACGATACGCTTGGCGAGCCCCTCGGCGATGGCGGTCTTGCCGACGCCGGGATCGCCCACCAGAAGCGGGTTGTTCTTGCGCCGGCGGCAGAGCACCTGCACGCAGCGCTCCAGCTCATCGCTGCGGCCGATTAGCGGGTCCACGTCGCCCTTGAGCGCCTTGGCGTTCAGATCGACGCAGTATTTGGCTAGCGCGGTTTCGTCCTGCTTGGCTTCCTCGGCGCCCTCGGCGTCAACTTTCGGCTCCTCATCATCTGCGCCGCGCACGGGACGGGATTCTCCAAAGGCCGGGTTTTTGGCGACGCCATGGCTGATGTAATTGACCGCGTCGTAACGGGTCATGTCCTGATCCTGCAGGAAGAAGGCCGCGTGGCTCTCTCGCTCCGCGAATATGGCGACCAGCACATTGGCGCCCGTGACCTCGGTCCGGCCCGAGCTTTGCACATGAATCGCCGCGCGCTGGATCACCCGCTGGAAACCGGTGGTCGGCGCAGCCTCTGATCCTTCGACATCCGAGACGAGGGCGGCGAGCTCCTCATCCAGATAGGTGGTCAGCGTGCCGCGCAACTCATCCAGATCGACCCCGCAGGCCCGCATGACCCGAGAGGCGTCAGGCTCGTCGACCAGGGCGAGCAACAGGTGCTCCAGCGTCGCGAGCTCATGTCTGCGCGCATTCGCGTGGCTGAGCGCCCTGTGGATGGCCTCCTCCAGACTTTGCGAAAACGACGGCATGGGCGTCTCCTTACGGTCTCACACTGGCGGCGCCCGTCATCGGGCGGCGCGGTCTCGTTCTACAGGACAGCACGAAATGCGCGTCCTGTCAGTAGATATGAATTGCGCCCCTATTGCGACAAGGTGTTTCAAGCCTTGCGTCCCGGCGTTTTCGCCGCTTCAGCAGCGTCTGCGCGGCGAAGAGGGAATTTCACAATTCTGCGAGCGGGCGTCCTCAGTCTGGGAGCAACGCTCATTCCTTTTCCATCGTGCACTGAAGGGGATGCTCGTTGCGCTGGGCGTATTCCATCACCTGCGTCACCTTGGTCTCGGCGATCTCAAACGAGAACACGCCGACCACGGCGAGCCCCTTGCGGTGGACGGTCAGCATCAATTCGACCGCCATGGTCTGATTGATGCCGAAAAAACGCTCCAGAACGTGAACGACGAACTCCATCGGAGTGTAATCGTCATTCAGCAGCAACACCTTGTACATCGAGGGCCGCTTCGTCTTGGTCTTGGCCTCCGGCACCACGACGACGTCGCCATCGGGCCCGCCAGGCCCGTCATCGCCCTCGGATGACATCCGGGCGGCGTACCGGTCCTCAATTTTCAAGCTCAGCGGCGTCATAGGTCGTGCGATCCGATATGGGCGGCGATGCCCCATTATATATCGCGTGAGGCGCAAAGAAAAAGGGGGGCGCGAGGCCCCCCTTTCGGTCGTCTAAATCCCGAAGCTTCGGGAGCGCTTACGCGTGGTAGGACTTCAGCAGGTCCTGCGCGGCGGTCGCACGGGCCTGAAGCGGCGCGAAGGTGTCTTTCGCGGCGGCCTGGGCCAGCTCGTTCAGCTTCGCGGCCTGGGCGACGGCGCCCTCGTAGTTGGATTTGACCAGCTCGTTCTGCTTCTCGATGTACTCGTTGACGGACTTGACGCCGGCCAGCTCTTTCGCGGCGGCGACGTTGTCTTCAACGGACTTCTTGGCGTAGGCGGCCAGCTCGTTGTTGTACTGCTCGACGGCTTTCACGGCGACGTTGCCGGACTGCACGAACGCATCGACGGTCTGCTGGTTGAACGACGCGACGTCCTCAAAGCCTTTGGTGACTTTGTCGAACTGCGCGGTCACGGTTTTCTGCGTCTCGGCGGTGATCTCTTCGATCTGTTTAACGGCCTCGTTGGCGGTCATGGTCTTCTCTCCAAATGTGCGGCGCTCCGAGCGCCGGCAATGTCTGTAGTGATGTTTTGCGACGGGGATATGACCCGTTGTTCTGAGGACGATATGGGAAAAATGTTGCGGTGCGTCAAGATTAATTGGTGCATCGCAGCAAAAAATTCTCGCGACGGCGAATTTCTGTGCCTTTCGCGTCAGTCACATCGGCGAGAAATTACCCAGACGGGAGTTTCCCAAGCGGGACGGCCGTGTTAAACTTCGCTTCAACAAAAAAGACTAAGTATTGGCGTAAACAGGCAAATTGCGACGGGTGAATACCGTGGTTCGAGCAGCTATACCCCCCATTTCGCGGCTTTTTGCGGCGTTTTTCGTGTTGTGCGCCACATATATGGCGCTGGCGGCCGGCGCGACACAGGCCGAGGCGCGCCAGTACGCGGCGTTCGTGATGGACGCGCGAAGCGGCAAGGTTTTGCATTCGCGAAACGCCGACACGCGGCTTCATCCCGCGTCTTTGACCAAAATGATGACGCTATACATGGTATTTGACGCGATCCGGGCCGGGCGGCTGCATCTGGACCAGAAGGTGACGATCTCCAAACGTGCTGCGGCGCAACCGCCGTCCAAAATCGGGTTTTGGGCAGGTCAGAGGGTGAGTCTTCGCACACTGATTCGCGCAGCGGCGGTAAAATCCGCGAATGACGCAGCGACGGCGCTGGGCGAGGCGGTTTCGGGAACGGAGTGGAAATTCGCGCAGGACATGACCGCCAAGGCCAAGTCGTTGGGGATGCGCCGCACGACCTTCAAGAACGCCTCCGGTCTGACCGCCAAGGGCCACCTGTCCACGGCGCGCGACATGGCGCAGCTGGGCCGGCGCCTATTCTATGACTTTCCAGACTACTACAATCTCTTCAGCCGCAACTCGGTGAAGATCAACGGCCGCACCTACCTCGCCACCAACCGGCGGTTCGTGAAGGGCTATCGCGGCGCGGACGGGATCAAGACCGGTTATACGCGCGCCGCCGGATTCACGCTGGTCGGCTCGGCCGAGCGTGGGGACACGCGAATCATCGCCTCGGTCTTTGGAGGACGCACCGGCCGCACCCGCGACAAGGAAATGATGCGGCTGCTTGATCTTGGCTTTTCCCGCGCCGATCGCGTCTCGCAACCGGTGATGGTGATGAAATCCCCGGCGCCGCAATCACGACCGCCGATCGTCTACGCCAGCGCTGAAAGCCTGATCGCGAGAGGCGCGCGCAATATCGGAGAGGTGATCGCCCCGAACGCGCAAGCGGCGCTCGGTCCGCCAATCCGCGCGCCGCGGTTCAGCCCGGCGCCGACGCCGCGCCCCGGATCGCGCAAGGCGAGCGTAACAATCGGGGCTGCGGATCTCTCCGCGCCGAACCTGGCGGTGGCGGGCTCGCCGCCGGATCAGGGGGATGGCGGCCCCGCGGCGACCGACTGGGCCATTCAGGTGGGTGCCTACCGTTATGAGAGTCAGGCGGCGGCCCGTCTGGCGAACACCCAGCCTGCGGACGCGAAACTGGTCAATGACGCGGATGAGCTGATCACCGTGGCGCGGTCCGGTCCGGCGCCGATCTACCGGGCGCGCTATACCGGGTTCTCGGATGAGCGCATCGCGCGCTCCGCCTGTGCGGAGCTGGCCCGGCATGACATCGATTGCGCCGTGGTGCCGCCCAACGCTTGGTGACTCTTCCTTAACGACCCCGCTTTGACGGCGCCGCGCTCAGCCTAGGCCGGCGCGACAGCGGGGCGGCCGATGCTGAAATACTTCAGGCCCGCGCGGGCGGCCTCTTGCGGCGTGTAAACGTTTCTGAGATCGACCATCACGTCGCCGCGCATCAAGTCGCCGATATGCTTCAGGTCCAGCGCCCGGAAGTGGTTCCACTCCGTCAGCACCACCAGAACATCCGCGTCGCGCGCGGCGTCATAGGCGCCTTCCTCCCAGCTCACGCCTTTGAGCAGCGCCTCGCCCTCCCGCTTGCCCTCCGGGTCCGAGACGACGATCTCCGCGCCCTTCTCCAACAGCGCTGGCAGGATGTAGAGGCTTGGCGATTCACGCATATCGTCGGTGTTGGGCTTGAATGTCACGCCAAGCACCGCGATGCGCTTGCCCGCCACCGAACCGCCCGCCGCCGCGGCGATCTTGTCGGCCATGGCGAGCTTGCGGGCGTCGTTGACGGCGACCACCGTCTCCACGATTCGCGTGGGCGCGTCGTATTGCTGCGCCGTTTTGACCAGCGCCAGCGTGTCTTTCGGAAAGCAGGATCCGCCATAACCCGGTCCGGGGTTCAGGAACTTGCCGCCGATACGCCCGTCCAGACCGATCCCCCGGGCGACATCCTGAACGTTGGCGTCGACCTTTTCGCAAAGATCGGCGATCTCGTTGATGAAGGTGATCTTGGTCGCGAGAAAGGCGTTGGCGGCGTATTTGATCATCTCCGCCGTCTCCAGCCCGGTGAAGACGATCGGCGTCTCGCGCAGCGAGAGCGGGCGGTAAAGCTCCCGCATCACTTCGCGCGCCTTGTCGCTTTCACAGCCGACCACGACCCGGTCGGGGCGCATGAAATCCTCGATCGCAGCGCCTTCGCGCAGGAATTCCGGGTTCGAGGCGACATCAAAGGGCGCATCGGCGCGGCGGGCGCGGATCACGCGCTCCACCTCTCGGTTGGTGCCGACAGGAACCGTGGACTTCGTCACCACCACGGTGAAACCGTCGATGGCGTCCGCAATCTCCTCCGCCGCCGCGTAGACATAGGTCAGATCGGCGTGACCGTCGCCGCGGCGCGTCGGCGTGCCGACCGCGATGAACACTGCATCCGCCTCAGCGACGGCGGCCTTGAGGTCGGTGGTGAAGGAAAGCCGCCCGGCCGCGACGTTGGAGGACATCATGAAGTCGAGCCCGGGCTCGAAGATCGGCACTTCGCCCGCTTTCAGCTTCTCGACCTTGGCCGCGTCCTTGTCGACGCAGACCACCGTGTGTCCGAAATCAGAAAAGCAGACGCCCGACACAAGGCCGACATAACCGGTTCCGATCATCGCGACGCGCATGGCTTAAGTCCCTCTTTTGATTGTCAGGCGCGTCGCCGCGGGCGCGCGCCATTTTGCTCGCCCCACCGTTCTACCCGAATTTCGAGAGGTCTCAAACGCGCGATGCGTCCACGCCCGGCAACGCCAGGGCGCCCAGCAGATCGCGCACCTCTTGCCGGGCGGCGACATGGGACATGGTGATCTTCACCTCGGCCGCCTCCTCCTTCAGGTCGAGCAATGTCAGACCGTTGAGGAAAAGCTCGCGATAGATCACCCGCTCGGAAAATCCCGGAGCGACGCGAAAGCCAATGCGTTTCGACAGGCGCTGCACCAGCTCGCCCACTTTGCGCTTGTTGCGCGCGTCGAGCATCGACATGCGGTTGCGCATCACCAGCCAGTCGGCGGCGGGCTTGCCCTTGGCCGCGCGCATCTGCCGGCCGGTCCAGACCATCTCGGAATAGACCGACGGGCCTTGCACCTCGCCGGTCGCGGGATCGACGCGGCCGAGCATATCGAAATCCACCAAGCTGTCATTCAACGGCGTGATCAGAGTGTCCGCCGCCGCATGGGCGCAGCGCGAGAGATGAGAAAACGACCCCGGCGTGTCGATGATGACGAAATCGCACGCTGCCGCCAGCGCGTCCAGCGCGTCATTGAAGCGCGCCTCGTCTTCTTTCTCCGCCGCCTTGCGATCGGAGAGCGCGCTGGCCTTGATCTGGCGGCGCTCCGGCAGGATCAGCGGCGAGGATTTGCGCGTCGCGAAGGACTGGCGATTGTCGAGATAGCGGAAGAAGCTCTGCTGACGCAGATCGAGATCCATCACCCCGACGCGAAAGCCCTGCTTGGAAAGCGCGGCGAACAGATGCATGGCGGTCGTAGACTTGCCCGACCCGCCCTTTTCATTGCCTAGAACGACAACATGCGCGCCCATCGCGCCTCCGACAATTTCTCGCCGCGCTTCCGACTCAAACGGCGCGCCGCCAGGGCGCGCCGGAGATGTCGCGTCTCCATCCCACATGGGAGGATCAGAAGCCGAAGCCCTCGAACTTCTTCTTGAACTTCGACACGCGGCCGCCGGCGTCCATCAGGCGCTGCGCGCCGCCGGTCCAGGCCGGGTGCGCCGACGGATCGATGTCGAGCGCGATCGTGTCGCCCTCGGATCCATAGGTGGAGCGCATCTGAATGATCGTGCCGTCCGTCATCTTGACGTTGACGAAATGATAGTCGGGATGAATGTCCTGTTTCATCGCCTTGATCCTTTCATCCGGGTCCCGCCCGGTCTTCCCGACGCCATCGCAGCCCCCTGTCCGGGGCGCGCCGGTCGCCGATGCAAGAAATTCTGCGGCGGCTCATACATGACCGCCAAGCCCGGGGCAAGCCCGGATGCGCGAAAACGCGGCGAAGTCCGGCGTCAATCGAACCGGTAAAACGCCTCATAGATCGGTTGCAGCGTGTCCTGATTGAAGAGCGAAGAGACCGACGTGTCGTTGCCGACATTCAGGATCGCCTGCGCCAGCATCGGCGCGATGGAGACGACGCGGATATTCGGACAGGCGATGGCCGCCTCCGTCGGCTCAATGGAATCGGTGATCACGAGGCTCTTGAGCGCGGATTTCTCCACCCGCCCGATCGCCGGGCCGGAGAGGACCCCGTGGCTGATATAGGCGTGCACCTCGGTTGCACCCTTCTCCATCAGCAGCTCCGCCGCTTTGCAAAGCGTGCCGGCCGTGTCGCACATATCGTCGACGATCAGACAGGTGCGCCCGGCGACATCGCCGATCACGGTCATCGATTCGATCTCTCCGGCGCGCTCCCGCCGTTTGTCGACGATCGCCAGATCGCCGCCGATGCGCTTGGCCAGATCACGGGCGCGCACCACGCCGCCCACATCGGGCGACACCACGGTGACGTTGGTGAGATCCGAGATATTGTGCTTGATATCGAGCGCGAAGACCGGCGCCGCATAAAGGTTGTCCACCGGCACGTCGAAGAAGCCTTGGATCTGACCGGCGTGCAAATCCATCGTCAGGACCCGGTCGGCCCCGGCCTGGGTGATCAGGTTCGCCACCAGCTTGGCCGAGATCGGCGTTCGGGCCGCGGTTTTCCGATCCTGCCGGGCGTAGCCGAAATAGGGCATCACCGCGGTGATCCGGGATGCGGAGGACCGGCGCAGCGCGTCGATGATGATCAGCAGCTCCATCAGGTTGTCGTTGGCCGGATTTGAGGTCGGCTGAACCACGAACACGTCCTCGCCGCGGACATTCTCGTAGATCTCGACAAAGATCTCGCCGTCGTTGAAGCGCTGCACCCGCGCGTCGGCGACGGAGACCGGCTCGCCGCGATAGACCGTGATCCGCCGGGCGATCGCCTCGGCCAGCTTGCGGTTCGCATTGCCTGAAATCAGCTTCATGCAAAGATCCGTCTTCATAGCCCCGCGTCCCCCTTGCGACCCCAGCGCGTGTCGGATGCGAACCGTCAGTGCGACAGTTTTGCGACCGCGCGTCGGAAGCCGCGCTATAGCAGCCAATCCCGGGCTTGCAAACCCATGCCCCGACGCTTCCCGCCCATCGCGAAACGAATGCGCGCGGAAGCTGTGGCGGGCGGATCGCAGGACCGTTAGAAACACCTTCGAACGTCAGAATTGCCGGAGCCTGCACCCAATGCCTATCGCCCATCCCGCTCCCTTCGCAGGTTCGATCTGATGCGGATCGTCGGCGGGCGCTTTCGCGGCCGTTCCCTCGCCGCGCCGGGCGCGGCGGGCGGCGGCCGGGCGCATCTGCGGCCTACGACCGACCGGGTGCGGGAATCGCTCTTCAATCTGTTGGCGCATGGCTATTACGGCGATCCCCCGCCGCCGGAAGGACGCCGGGTGCTGGATCTCTTCGCCGGCACCGGCGCGCTTGGATTGGAGGCGCTCAGCCGGGGCGCGGCGCGCGTGCAGTTCGTCGACGATCACGGACCGTCGCGCGCGCTGATCCGGCGCAATATCGAAGCCTTGGGCGTGATCGGAGAGACCAAGCTCTATCGGCGCGATGCGACGTCGCTGGGCCAATGCCGTGGGGAGGCGTTCGATCTGGTGTTTCTCGACCCCCCCTATGGGACCGATCTAGGCGCGCGCGCATTGCGCTCCGCCGCCGCGGGCGGCTGGCTGGCGCCGCAGGCGCTGATCGTGCTGGAAGGCGCCGCCGAGAAATCAGCGGAAAAAAAAGCGCCCGAACCAACCGGGTTCGAGCGCCTGAAAGAGCGGGACTACGGAGACACAAGGGTACAAATCCTTCGCGCTCTCTGAGGGGGAGGGTAGCCCGCTCTCTGACGGCGCATGACGCACTGCGCCGCGCCGTCCAGTTAAAAGACCTGTATCTGAGGGTCGGTTAGAGCGGCGATCACGCCGGGGGCAGAATCACCGCGTCGATGACGTGGATGACGCCGTTCGACGCCTCGATATCGGCGGCCACGACATTGGCGTTGTTCACTTTGACGCCGCTAGTCGCGTCGACATTGATGTCCGAACCCTGAACCGACGCGACCGAGAGCTTTTTGCCCGCGATATCGCCCGACATCACCTTGCCCGGCACGACGTGATAGGTCAGCACCGCGACCAACTTGTCTTTGTTCTCGGGCTTCAGCAGGGTTTCCACCGTACCCGCCGGCAACGCGGCGAACGCGTCGTCGGTCGGCGCGAAGACGGTGAACGGGCCGGGGCTTTTCAACGTGCCGACCAGATCAGCGGCCTGCACGGCGGCGACCAGCGTGTTGAACGTGCCAGCGGCGACGGCGGTGTCGACGATATCGCTTTGCGCCTTGGGCGCGGCCGCCGGCGTCGACGCGTCGGAGGCGCAAGCGGCCAGCAGCAGCGCGCCAGCGGCGGCGGCGAAGAATTTCTTGAACATGGTGACTCCCTAAGTTGCCGTCCGCGTTATGCGGAGGATGTCGGGGGTTACGCGGCGTCAATTCGCTTGGATCGGCGCAATTTTCACCTTTCCACATTGAGGAATGCGGCTTGCCGCGGCGGCCGGTCGCACTAACCGCGCGAAATTTGGCGTTTTAGCGCGGCGCGATATATCTCCTTCGAACGGCGGCCGCTTGGCGGCCTCCGTGAGAGATCCGCGCGACCAGTCACATAGCAAGAGGAAGAACCCCAATGGCCATCTCTGTCGGAGATAAACTGCCGGACGCAACATTTCAGTTCATGGGAGCCGACGGGCCGGAGAAGATCTCCGTCGCGGACCTGTGCGCGGGCAAGACCGTCGCCCTGTTCGGCGTGCCGGGCGCCTATACGCCGACCTGCCACAACACGCATATGCCGAGCTTCGTGAACACCGCCGACGCCCTGAAGGCGAAAGGCGTGGACGCCATCGCCTGCGTCTCGGTCAACGACATCTTCGTGATGCAGAGCTGGGGCGAAGCCACCGGCGCGACGGGTGCCGGCATTCACCTGCTGTCGGATGGCGACGCCGGGTTCACCAAGGCGATGGGGTTGGAATTTTCCGCCCCGCCCGCGGCCCTGCATGACCGCTCCAAACGCTATTCCATGCTGGTCAAGGACGGCGCCGTCGCGGTCCTGAATGTCGAGGACAACCCCGGCGAGGCGGTCTGCTCGATCGGCGAGGCGCTGGTCGACCAGATTTAGGTCTTAGAACTCGGCGACACACCGACGCCCGAGGGCTATGCGTGGTCGCCGACAGACCGGATTAAATGGCGGGGGCGGGATAACCCGCCCCGCCTATATCACGCGTCGAAATTCCAGATATCGCGCTGGACTTTCCAGCCGTCATCGCCCTTCTGAAAATACAGGATGTATTTCCCGGCGAGCTCCTGCCCTCCCATAGAGGCGGTGAGCGATCCCATCGTTACGGCGATGTCTCCGCTGACATGAGCGGCGGTCACATTGGCCACGACATCGCTCAAGCCCCCGTCAATCGCCGCCTGCCAAAACCCGCGGATGGCGTCATGACCCGACATCGTTGGCGCTCCGGGCGGCATGACCGCGCCGTCTGCCGCGTAAGGCGCAGTCGCCTTGTCCGCGTCTTTCGCGTTGATCCCATCAATGATCGCAGCGTCGAGCGCTTTTACGGTTTCAATGTCGGACATGGTTTTGCCTCCCTCAAAAATGCCACTTAATCCGGGTCCTCGCACCGACTTGGAGAACCGAGAATGCATATATTAAAATAATCACTTTAAAATAACCACTTCAAAAATGACGCTTGAGCGGGTCAGTGTCGCAAAGCGCCCATGAGCGTATCGTAAAAGCTTGGAATCACGTCTTTTTTATTCTCGTGACGCCCATACAAAACCGCGCCGTGAACACTAAAAACCACGAAGCTCGCAAGCTGCTTTGGGTCCTTATCCAGCCCGATACCACCTTCCGATTGCGCGTTGCGAAGAGCGTTCTCAATCAAAGATTCGATCTCGGCGCAGAATGCGCCGACCTGCTTTGCGGCGTCAGCGCTAATCACATGCTTTTGCGCCAGATGATTCATCATCAGGCAGCCCTTGTATTCCGCCTTGGCGGCGCCGGTCATGACGTTCCTGAGGAACATCTCAACACCAGATAAGTTGGGATTGTCGATCAGAATCTTATAGCGCGGCCGAATGACATGGTCGCGATAGTATTCAAGCGCCTCAAGAAAGAGCCCGTCCTTACCGCCGAATTCTTTGTACATGCTGGCCGTGTTCAACCCGGTCTCGCGGACGAGATCGCTGACCGAGGTCGCCTTGTAGCCGTTCCGCCAAAACAGGCTCATGGCTTTTTCGAGCACCACGTCCCGAGAGTATGTTCTAGGCCGACCCATCGCACATTATTAAAATGTTCGTTTAAAAACCTCAAGGAACCCTTCTGACCGGGCCCAGCGACCTCAAATCGAAGGGTTTCAAAAAAGAGAGCGATTTTCAAAAAGCTTTGAGGCGCAGCAGCCATTTATCAGCGCTGTCCGCCGAGCCGAAAATCTAGCGTTCGACGTCTTTGGATTTGAGCCTGCCGAAGCCGCCGGCGTCACCCCGCCAGCGCGTCCATCTTCTTGGCCAGCTTGACGTCGAGCGCGGTCAATCCGCCGACGTCATGGGTGGAGAGGACCACATCCACCGTTTTATAGACGTTGGACCATTCGGGATGGTGGTTCAGCTTTTCCGCCCATAGCGCGCAGCGGCTCATCCAGCCGAACGCCTCGACGAAATTGGCGAAGCTGTAGCTTTTGGCGATCGCGTCGCGCCCGTCCACCAGCGTCCATCCATTCGCGAAGAGCGGCGCGAGATCCGAGTTGCGCGCCTCTTCCGTCAGTCTCTCAGCCATCTGTCATCCGTCGTCTTTCTGCGTTCCGCGCCGGAACGGTTTGAACTCCGCAAGATACTCGATCTCCTGATCCACCGCCGCGCGCTCACGCTCCAGATAATCGGCCACCGCCTTGCGAAAGCCGGGATCGGCGATCCAGTGCAGCGAATAGGTCGCCTCTGGCATGTATCCCCGCGACAGTTTGTGCTCTCCCTGCGCCCCGGCTTCAACCCGGAGCAGACCTTGGGCCAGCGCATAGTCGATAGCGCGATAATAGCAGAGTTCGAAATGCAGACAGGGGTGATGTTCGACGCAGCCCCAGTATCGGCCAAAGAGGGCGTCGCGCCCGACATAATTCAGCGCCCCGGCCACGAACCGCCCGTCGCGCCGCGCCATCACGAGCAGAATGTCGTCGCGCATCGTCTGTTGCGCGATGTCGAAAAATTCCCGAGTCAGATAGGGGGAGCCCCATTTCCGCGCGCCGGTGTCCTGATAGAAGCGCCAAAAATCGTCCCAGTGCTCCGGCTCGATCGCGTCGCCGGTGAACTCCAGCACCTCGACATGGGCGTTGGCCTCGCGCCGCTCCTTGCGCACCGCTTTGCGCTTGCGGGAGGAGAGCGAGCCGAGGAAGTCGTCAAAATCCGCAAACGCCGCGCCGCTCTCAGGATGCCGGTTGCGCCAGAAAAATTGCTGTCCCTGCCGTTGCAGCAGGCCCATCTCGCCGCCCGCCGCCCATTCCTCGGCGTCGCAGAAGGTCAGATGCAATGAGCTGACGCCCATTTCCGACGACAATTGCACCGCGCCCTGCGTCAGCGCCGCGATCGCGGCCTCGCGCGGCAGGGGCCCGGAGGGATTGGTCAGAAAGCGCCGCCCTGCGACCGGGGTGAAGGGGGCCGCGCATTGCAGTTTGGGATAATAGCTGCCGCCCGCGTTCTCGTAGGCGTGCGCCCAGTTGTGGTCGAAGACGTATTCGCCCTGGCTGTGGCCCTTGGCGTAGACCGGCATGACGCCGATCAGCGCTCCGCCATCGGTTCTGGCGACAAGATGCCGGGCGATCCAGCCGGTCCCCTGCCCGACTGAGCCCGACTCCTCCAGCGCGCGTAGAAAACGCCAGGTCAGGAACGGGTTGTCGGGCCGCCCGCCATCCGCGGCCTCTGGCGCGGCGCAGGAATCCCATTCGGACTGGCCAATCTGATCCAGCCCGCCCAGCACCGAGATCTCAATTCCATAACCGCCATCGGGCATGAGGCGCACTCCGCTGATTTCCGCGCATCCTGACACATGGGTCGCGGCGATGGGGGATCAATATTGCGAGAGCTTCCGGGGTTGCAGCGAAGATCAAAGATCGTCTTATGGTCGCCTTGACGTGAGGGGATTCAACCAATCCATCTGGGCGAGGGACGAATGGCGAAAAACGACGCGAAGATTTGGTGCAGTGATCTAATGGTGACTTCGAAGTATCTAAAGAGCATCGAATATGAATCGCCGCCTCACCCCCGACCCAAGGACTACTGGGTTCGGCGGTGCAAGAACGGCGAGAAAGTCGCGCGTCACGAATTCCCGGATAAAATGACCGCCCGCAAACCTTTTGCGTCACTGCCAGACGTGTTCACTGTTGTGAATAACCTCCCAGTCGTCAAACAGCGATTCAACGATATTCTCGCCCAGTTCCGGTTGGGTGAGAGCCATCTGGTTGAAGTTCCAATTTGGACCTTCGACATGTTCCGCACCTTCGACGGCCCATTTTACTTTTTTAACATCGCCGAAAAGCGCTCGGTGTTCCTGCCTGAGGAAAATCCAAAGGTCACGCAAAGACCCAATGGTCAGTTCAGCGTGACCGATATGGAAACGCCGAGCGTTGTGGTTCAATCCAACGCGCCTGCGGATGTCGACCTTTGGATGGATCCGCATTTGCGCCATGTGATTTTCGTCTCGGCGCCGCTCGCCCAGGCGATTAGCGCGGCGAAGATCAAAGGGTTCAAATTGTTTCCCTGCCCGGCGGCGGCGTGACCCGCTCGCGTCAGATGGCGGCTTGCCTTCGATGCGCCGGATCGCCTTAATGCGCCGCGATCAGACCCCGGCACCCCATTCGGAAGGCTAATTCCCGTGAGCAGCATCGACCTTAGCGAATTCAAAATCGGCGATCAGGTTGAGATCAACGGATCGAATGAAGGCGCGGTCGTGTTCTCCACCGTCACTTCCGAATTCTCCGCTGACTATCCCCAGGACGAATGGGCGGATATGGAGCGCGGCCTGATGCTCAAGACCAAAGAGGGCGCGCTCGTGTTCTACGGCGCCGACTATCTCAGCTCCGGCGCCGCGAGCGTCACGCGTCTGGCCGCAGCAGAGCAAAACGGCTGAACCGGACAGCGCGCGCCGCGCGCTAACGGCGCCCCGGCAGATAGCCTTCGAATGTGATCTGATCGGCATGGGGACGGGTTCGCGCCTCCTCCAGCGCCGACTGGACGGTCCATGTGAGCACCGGAAATCCCTGCACCCGCACACGGGTCGGCCCTTTGGCGGGAAACGCCTCCGCCCCATAAGAGACGAATGCGCAGCCGAGCTGTTCGAATTCGATCAGATCCGCCAGGGCGACCCGTTGCGCGTAGGTCAGAGTCGGCGCCTCTTCTCTCGGCCAGTCGAACGAGACCAGCCCGCGCGGCACGTCCGGCGCGATCTCCCCCAGAAACCGCACGGAATGCGGGTTGAAGGACATCACCGCGACCGGCCCGACATAAGTTGCGAGCAGATCCGCCACGCGCTGCTCAAGGGGTCCGACATTTGGCCCGAACGCACCGTCCTGATCCTTGATCTCGATGAGAAGCGGAACCCGGCCCGCCACCAGCTTAAGAATTTCCAACAAGGTCGGGATCGTCTCTCCGCCGCCCTTCAATTCGATCGCGCCCAGCTCGGCCGCCGTCAATTTGCGCACGACACCCCGTTCGGGCGTCAGCCGTTGCAATCTATAGTCGTGGAACACCATCGCTTCGCCATCCAACGACATCTGGACGTCGATCTCGATGGCGTAGCCCGCCTCGATCGCGGCGGCGCAGGCCGCACGCGAATTCTCCGCCCGTCCCTGCGCGCGGTCATGCAAGCCACGATGCGCAAAGGGGCGGGCCAGAAAGCCTTTTGGCAATGGCGCGCGTTTCAGCGGGTGAATCATGGACACGACTCTACCCGATCCTGATCGGTTTGGCCTCGCGACAATCGTACAAACAATGGATGGTCTTGAGACGGCTCTTTGCGCTATGTCCTGCGCCGTGGCCAGATCGCGCTATATGTGCGGAACGAGATCGCAATCGCATTGACGTTCGCGCCCGGATGACGGGTAATGAATGGACAGACAATAACCCACTGGGGGATTCCTTGCCGATATCCGCATTCCATCGCCGCCTTCTCGTCTGCGCTGCGCTATCTGTCGCCGCGCCACTCAGCTGGGCGCAGGCCGGGGCCGGGCTGGCGCCGCACCGGGCGGTTTATGACCTCACGCTGGCCGAAGGCGTAAGCGGAAACGGAATCACCAGCGCAGAGGGGCGGCTGGTGGTCGATATCGACGACAGTTGCGACAATTGGGCGGCGTCGGAGCGGATGGTGCTGCGCCTGACGTCGGGCGATGGCGAGCAATCCGTGTACGATTACCGGTTTTCTTCGCTGGAGGCGAAGGATGGCGGCGCCTACCGGTTTCAGACCTCGACCCGCGCGAACGGCCAGGAGTTGGAAAGCGGATCGGGCCGGGCCGCGACCGATGCAAGCGGCGCGCGCGTGGTCTCCTATGAAGCGGCGGACACCCCGGACCTGACGCTTCCGGCGGAGGCGCAGTTTCCGGCCGCTCAGCTCTCCACCGTGCTTGAAGCGGCCGTCGCTGGCGAAAGCATATATGAGGGGTTGCTGTTTGACGGCGTCTCAGACGCGCCGCTTTCGTTCGGTGCGGCGGCGATCTCGCCCGTCGGCGCGGAGCCAGCGGCGCCGGACGGGTTGGAGGATCTGAAGCGGTGGCGCGTGGCGGCGGCGTATTTCGACCCGGACGCGCCGGAAGGGCGCCCCGCCTATGAGGCCGAGTTCGATCTCTATGAGAATGGCGTCGCGGCCCGCATGACCATGGTTTACGATGATTTCTCCCTCTCCGCGCGCATGTCAGAGGTCGTGATTCGCCCAAGATGCGCGCCGTGACGCCCGCGGCGGACGCTAGGACGCGGGCGATATGACCATCGTAGGCGCTTGATTCGATTCAGCTTTTTGTGTCGTTCACGTCACGCGCGCAGATTCGTTTTGCGCCTGCGAATTGTCGAGCGCTCCGCCGTGCGTTATCTGTCTGCGAACTTTGTGTCATAGCGCGCCCATATCCTCTGGAGTTGCGGCGGACGGCGCGGCTGCGATGGGAACTGCGGGATGATCTTTGGCGGCAAGTTGCGTAACGCAGCCCTGATGTTGCTGGCTTTGGCGGCGGCTGGCTGCGCGTCGGCCTCGCCGACCACCGACACCGCGTTCAATGATCCCTATGAAGAGCTCAACCGCGACATTCACTCGTTCAACGAGGGGCTGGATCAGGTGCTCATCCGGCCCGCGTCGCTGGGCTACGCTGAGCTTCCGGCGCTGTTCAAACACCTGATCGGCAACGGGTTCGACACGCTTGGTCAGCCGGTGATCGCGGCGAACAGCCTGCTGCAAGGCGATCTGGAGAATTTCGGCCAGTCGGTCGGACGGTTCGGGACCAATGTCATCCTCGGTCTGGGCGTGCTCGACCCGGCGACGGAGTTTGGTCTGGTGCCAAGGAAGACCGACTTTGGCCTGACGCTGGCGGAATGGGGCGCCGGGGAAGGCGAATTCATCATGCTGCCGCTGCTCGGCCCCAGCAACGTGCGCGACGCGGGCGGACGGCTGGGCGACGTTCTCATCGACCCAGTCACGTTCCTGAGCGCCGGTATCTTTGAAGCGACGCCATTGCTGCGCGCCGGTCAAATCGTCGTTATCCGCCATGACAATGCCGAAATCATCGACCAGATCCTCGAAGCGCCGGACAGCTATGTGGCCGCGCGGTCGGCTTATCTGCAGAACCGCCGGCGGCAGGTGGCGGGCGATGAAATCGACGCGGACTCGGTGCCCGACATCTTTGAGAACTAACGGGTCGGGCCGAGCGCGATAAAAGGAATGGGGTGATCGATATGGGTCGCTTTCACATTGTAGACTCTCTTCGTGGAATGGTTCTGGCGCTAGGCTTTCTGGTCCTCTCCGCCCCGTCCGCGCTGGCGATTGACGAGAATGAGGCGACCTCCTTCGTGCAAGGCGTCGTCGAACGCGTCGTCGCGCTGATCGAAAACGATCCCACGGTCGAGGGCCGCCGGGAGGAGTTCCGTGTGATTCTGACCGACGCGGCGTCGATGAGCCAGATCGGAAAATTCTCCGCCGGCCGGAACTGGCGGGCTATGGATCCAGCGCAGCAGGAGCGCTATTCGACCCTGTTCGTCGACTATATCGCGACGGTCTACGCGCGCCGTTTCGAGGAGTATTCCGGCGAAAAACTTGAAGTCACCGGATCCCAGGATCTGGGCGATCGCGGGATCATCGTGAAATCGGAAGTGGCGCAGCAAGGCGCGCAGCCAATCCGAATCGAGTGGCTGGTCAGCGACCGCAGCGGCGCGACCCGCATCGATGATATCGTGATTGAGGGCGTCAGTCTCGCCATCACTCAACGCGAGGAATTCGCAGCGATGGTGGCCAAGAACGGCAACAATATCGACGCGTTTCTAGCGGATCTGATGGCGCTGTCTGAAATTTGACGCGACTTTCGGCCGATTGCGCCTAGGCCGGCGGGTTTCCCAAATACTTGAAAATCCCGCTGGCGCGTGCGGCCAACCGATCATCGCCCCAGACCTCCGCCTCCATGAAGCAGACGTCGCGCGTGGCCCGCACCAGCCGGGTCTCGCCATGCAGACGCGCGCCGGGCCGCGCCGCCGCGACAAATTGCATATCCATGCCGATGGTGCTGGCGAGCCGGTCCTCCGACGCCTCGGAGGCGCCGACTCCCATGGCGTAGTCCATCAGGGTCATCAGCACGCCGCCATGACAGACGCCGCCGAAATTGACGTGCCGCTCATCCATATCCAAATGAAACCGCCATGCGCCCGGCCCGCAAGTGGCGACGCGAAACGGGCCGACCACGACATTGAAGCCCCGCGCCCGCGCCTCTCGCCAGTCGAGATCCGGATCAAACCTGCCGTCATACGCCATCGCGATCTCCGCTTTCGCCCAGTTCGTCCCCCGCTTAGCATGCGGCCATGCGACAGGCGATCAAGCTCTTCCGATTCCAGACGCCGGGCCCCGGCTTCACCATGATCACGCGCGATCTCGCCGCGTGGGTGGGAGGGACCGGCGCGCAGGATGGGTTGCTCAGCCTGCTCTGCCGGCATACGTCGGCCTCGCTGACGATTCAGGAAAACGCCGACCCGGATGTGCGGGTCGATCTCGCCGCCGCGTTCGACCGGCTCGCTCCACGGGACGCCGGATACGCGCATCATCTGGAGGGGCCAGACGATATGCCCGCCCATATTCGCACGGTGCTTTCGGGCGCCACGCTGTCGATCCCGGTGATCGGCGGGCGCATGGCGCTCGGCACCTGGCAGGGCGTCTATCTGTGGGAGCATCGCGACGCTCCACATGCGCGCGAGATCGCCGCGCATCTTTCCTATGAGTGACGCCGTGGCCGATAGGACGGAAGAGAAGCTGCCGGATGTCGATCCGGGCGTGCGCGAGCCGTTCCGGTTCTCGATCATCGGGCGCGAATTCGCGGTCGACCCGGGGCGCGAGGGCGCATTCTGGAAACGCATGGCGGCGTTCAATTTCGAGAAGGCGACGGTGCAGACCCTCGCGATCAACGTGCGCGCGGAGACGACATTCATCGACGCGGGCGGCTGGTTCGGGCCAATGACCCTGTTCGCCGGCTTCAAGGCCAAGCGCGTCATCACCATAGAGGCGGACCCGGTGGCTCTGACATGGCTGCGCCGCAATCTCAGCCTCAATCCCGCGATCGAGGCGAAGACGACGGTGGTCGACAAGGCGCTGGCGCCGGAGAAGGGCGTCGCCACGTTCGGCACCAACCGGGGCAAGGGCGGCAACTCGATGTCCTCGCTCGCCCATGACCAGATGGCGACGACCTGGCAGGTGGAGACGATCACACCCGCCGAAATCGCGGACCTGGCGGGCGATGGGCCGATCTTCGTGAAGATGGATATCGAGGCCGGGGAGTACGCGCTGGGCGGCGCGCTGGCGGACCTACTGGACCGGCCCGACGCCGGGTTGTTGATTTCGCTGCATCCCAAGGTCGCGATAGGGGCGACAAGCGGCCTCGCCCGCGCGCTCCGCTGGCTGAAGGTCGGCTGGGAGACGCGGCGGCTCTTTCGCGCGCTCCGCCGCTATGACGTCTATCACATGAAGGATTGGGGGCCGGGCCGGGCGTACTGGACCCAGCGCGCCGCGCGGCTCGGCCTGCCGCTGCCGCCGCTGAAAGGCGACTGGGCGTTTTTTCAGGGCGACAAGTTTCTGCGCTGAGCAGTAGTCCGGCGCAAAGCGCTAAAGCTCGACCTCCGCCGGCCCTTTGTCGATCAATTCATGGCCCGGAATCCAGGGGTGGATGGCGACGGCCTCGCGCAACGTCTCCACCGCCTCGTCGACGCGCCCCTGAAAGAGCTCGATCTGCGCCCGCCCCGACAGGGCGCCGAAATGTTTCGGCTCGCGCTTCAGGGTTTCGGCGATATCGGCCAGCGACTTTTCGTAGTTGTAGAGCCGGTAGTGCAACGTGGCGCGCTGGTTCCAACCTTCGGACCAGTCCGGCGCCGCGGCGACAATCTGATCCCAGATTCCGAGCGCGACCTCGAAATCGCCCAGCAAGGCCAGCCGGGTCGCCTCATCCATCAGGGCCGAGATCTCCTCATTCGGCGGCGTGAGCCACATGCGCCAGATATCAGACGCGATGGCGTTCGCCTCCGCCTGGTTTTGCGACGCGGCGAGGGCGTTGAACAGGCGCTCGCGCTCCGCCGCCCTGTCCGGGTCCGCGGCCATCACTCCCGCCGCCATGGCAAGCCAGACCGCCGCCGCTATCGCCATCGCCCGCATGAATGCGCCTCCTGTCGTCTTTTCAACGCTGTAAGGAGCATTATAGTCCGCTGACGGCCAAAGGGTCGTTCACAATTACAAGGCCAGGCCGCCCATGCCCTATTCCTCGCTCCGAGACTTCATCGACCGGCTGGAGGCCGACGGACAGCTTGTGCGGGTGTCGCGCGAAGTCTCGACCGATCGCGAGATCACCGAGATCCACAAACGCACTTTGCATGCGGGCGGCCCGGCGATCCTGTTCGAGAACGTGGTGAAGGAAGACGGAACGCGGGCCGAGATGCCGGTGCTGGTCAACCTTTTCGGCACGGTCGAGCGGGTGGCCCGCGGGGTGACGCTGGACGGCAAGGAGCGGCGCACCGGGCAGGATCTGCGCGAGGTCGGCGAGCTTCTGGCCTTCCTGCGCCAGCCGGAGCCGCCGGGTGGTCTGCGCGAGGCGATGGGCATGCTGCCGCTCGCCAAGACCGTCATGGCGATGAAGCCGAAGTCGGCGGGTGGGACATTCTCCGGCAAGCCGGCGGTGCAGGAAGTGGTGCTGACGGGCGATGAGGTGGATCTCGACCGCCTGCCGATCCAGACCTGCTGGCCGAACGAGCCAGCGCCGCTGATGACGTGGCCGCTGGTGGTCACCAAGGGTCCGTCCGGCAAGCGCGAGGACGATTTCAACCTCGGCATTTACCGGATGCAGAAACTTGGCAAGAACAAGCTGATCATGCGGTGGCTGAAGCATCGCGGCGGGGCGCAGCATCATCGCCGCTGGGCGGAGGAGAAGACCGAACCGCTGCCCGTCGCCGCTGTGATCGGCGCCGATCCGGGCACCATCCTGGCCGCGGTGACGCCAGTGCCGGACACGCTGAGCGAGTACCATTTCGCAGGATTGCTGCGCGGCAAGGCGGTGGAGCTGGCGGACTGCAAGACCGTGCCGCTGAAAGTGCCCGCCTCGGCCGAGATCGTGCTGGAGGGCCATGTCAGCCTGGATGAGTACGCCGACGAAGGGCCGTATGGCGATCACACGGGGTATTACAACTCGGTGGAGAAGTTTCCGGTCTTCACCGTCACCGCCATCACCATGCGGAAGAAGCCGATCTACCTTTCGACCTATACCGGGCGACCGCCGGATGAACCCTCGGTGTTGGGAGAGGCGCTGAACGAGGTGTTCATCCCGCTCCTGCAACAGCAATTTCCGGAGATCACCGATTTCTGGCTGCCGCCCGAGGGGTGCAGCTATCGCATCGCGGTGATCTCGATAAAGAAGGCCTATGCGGGCCACGCCAAGCGGGTGATGCTGGGCGCGTGGAGCTACTTGCGCCAGTTCATGTACACCAAGTGGGTGATCGTGGTGGATGACGGCATTGACGCCCGCGACTGGAACGACGTCTGGTGGGCGATCACCACCCGCATGGATCCGGCGCGCGACATCACGGTGCTGGAGAACACCCCAATCGATTATCTCGACTTCGCCTCGCCCGTCTCGGGCCTCGGATCCAAAATCGGGCTCGACGCCACCGACAAATGGCCGGGCGAGACCAATCGCGAATGGGGCGAGGTCCTCGATATGGACGCGGAGACCAAGGCGCGCGTCGATGAGATCTGGGACGAACTGGGGATTGAAATTTAAAGCCGCGCCAGCGCTCTGAATGAGAGAGAAATCATGTTCGTGATCTTCCTGAAATTCGCCGAGAACAAGTCCGCCGCGCCCGAGCATATGGACGGGCACAACGCATGGCTAAAACAAGGTTTCGACGATGGCGCATTCTTGCTGGCCGGAAGTTTGCAGCCCAATGCCGGCGGCGCGATTCTGGCGGGTGAGACGTCGAAGGAGGCGCTTGAGGCGCGACTCGGCGAAGACCCGTTCGTCGTGGGAAACGTCGTCAGAGCTGAGATTCACGAAATCTCTCCCGCGCGCGCCGACGCGCGACTGGAGTTCCTGCTGAGCTAGGCGGCTCCGGCGTTCACGAAGTTGAAACCGGCGCAATCCCTTCTTTGCGATCCTCAACCAATGTGAGAGTGTTCACGCCCCCTGCTCCCTAAAGAGGATGTCGACGATGGCTGTGAAGACTCCCGCTGATCTCTCCCAGAAATGGTGGTCAAAGAATAAGGCGAAAACGTTGAAATCGACCGGCTTCGGCAAGGCGCTGAAAGCCTATGAGGACGCGAAGAAATCGGTGGATGGCGGCAAGGTCGCGCCTTTGGCGGGTCTCAAAGCGGCGGTCGACGCGGCCGACGAAGTGCGCAAGAAGCGCGACGCGGCGGAAAAGGCCTGCAAGAAAAAGCTGCATGACGACACCAAGAAGATGCTGCAGGCCTATACGGGCCTGTTGACAGCAGACGCCGCGAAATATGTCAAACAGCTGAGCGATATGGAGAAGAAGGTGGACGCCTGCGGCAAGGCCGCCGCTCAGGCCACCGGCCATTTCAACAAGATCCTGAAGTCGATGGGCGCGATCACCAAGAATTACGAATCCGCGCGCAAGGCGATGGACGATGCGATCAAGGCCGGGGACAAGAAGAAGGCCGCAGGGCTGCTCAAGCTCGCAGCGGATTTCGACGGGCGCGTCGACAAGAACAAGAAGACCTATGAGGCGACAAAAAAATCTCTGAACGACTACCTCGCCAAGTCGGGCGTCGATGCGCGGGACACGATGGGCGTCAAGGCGATCGCCGAGTCCATGCGCCTGAACGGTCCTCTGGAGAACCAGATCGCCGCGGCGGAGAAAAGCGCCGTCAAGATCAAGAAAGCCGCCAAGAAACTCGCCTCTGGCGGCGGCGGAGCGGGCGCCTAACCGCAAAGCGGCGCATTCGGGGCTGGCGGGGCGCAGACCGCCGCCGGTCCCTTTCCCTTCACGGATATGCGACGGCATCCGGGCTTTTGCTGATGCGCCGCCCCGGCTAGGGTCGGCGCGACACGCATCCGCAAGGCGAGGCCCCCATGCGATTTCTGCCCAGACTGTTCGGCAAGGCGATCCGCAAAGGGCGGCTGACCCTAAAGGGGACAAACGGCTATGAGCGCAGCTTCGGCGATGGCGACGGGCCGACGGCGACAATCCGCATCACCGACCCGGCGCTCGACTGGAAGATCTTCCTCAATCCGGAACTGAACGCCGCCGAGGCCTTCATGGATGGCGGTCTGGTGGTCGAGGATGGCGGCGCCTGGGATCTCTTGAGCGTCTTTTTCGTCAACAAGCGCAGTTTCGACATGTCGCCGACCCAGATTTTCTGGAACGGGGTCGCCCGCAAACTACGGCGGGTCATGCAGCACAATCCGATCGCGCAGTCCCGGAAGAATGTGGGCCACCACTACGATCTGGGGAACGCGTTCTACCGAATGTGGCTGGACTGGGACATGCAGTATTCCTGCGGCTACTTCCCGCAGGGCGGCGAGGCGCTGGAGGACGCTCAGACGCTTAAAAAGCGCCATATCTGCGCCAAACTGGGGTTGGAGCCGGGCCAGAAAGTGCTGGATATCGGCTGCGGCTGGGGCGGCATGGGCCTCTATCTGGCGGCGGTCGCCGAGGTCGAGGTCGTGGGCGTCACGCTCTCGACCGAGCAACTCGCCATCGCCAAGGCGCGGGCGGAGGCGGCGGGTCTCACCGATCGCTGCAGGTTTGAGCTCAAGGACTATCGCCATGTGACGGAGACCTTCGACCGGGTGGTCTCGGTCGGGATGCTGGAGCATGTCGGCGTGGGCCATCTGGGCGAGTATTTCCTGAAAGTGCGCGACTTCCTGAAGCCGGAGGGCGTGGCGCTGATCCATTCAATCTCGACCAAGGCGCCGCCTGGGATCACCGGGCCGTTTCTGCGCAAATACATCTTTCCGGGCGGCTATGCGCCGTCAATGTCGGAGCTGATGCTGGCGGTGGAGCGCTCGGGACTTTGGATGACCGATGCGGAGGTCTGGCGCGTGCATTACGCGGAGACGCTGAAAATCTGGCGCGACCGGTTCGAGGATCGGCGCGGCGAAGTCGAGGCGCTGTATGACGACCGCTTCGCGCGGATGTGGGAGTTCTATCTCGCCGCCAGCGAGGGCGCGTTTCGCTATGGCTCCTCCAATGTCGTGCAGGTGCAGTTGGGGCGGGAACGGGACGCGATGCCGCTCCATCGCGACTATGTGGCCGGCGCGGCCGAGGCGCTGGCGGCGAAAGAGGTGGACGCGTTGCCGAAACTCCGGGCGGCGACGGCGGCCGCCTTTGGCGAAAGCGGCTGAACGCGCTTCACAAGCGGGACGCTGACGATATATCCAGGGCCAACCCGCCGAACGCGACCCCCCTCGCCTCCAGACCAAGGACCTCTCCCTATGGACGCCTCCCCCGCCATCGCCGCCGTCGCGCTTTACGCCGGCCTGAACGCGCTGATCCTGATCTGGCTGATCGTCAGCATCGGAAGGCTGCGCGGGGCGCTGAAGATCTTCATGGGCGATGGCGGCCATCCGCGGATGATCCGGGCGATGCGGGGCCAGGCGAATTTCATCGAGTTCGTGCCGATGGCGCTGATCCTGATGTGGCTGACGGCGGCGATGGGCGCGCCGGCGATCGCGATCCACGCGCTGGGCGTCGCGCTGACGCTGGGCCGGTTCCTGCACGCGCTGCATTTCACCGCCGAGGACGCGCCCGGCTGGCAGCGCGGCGCGGGCGCGACGCTGAGCATCCTTGTGATCGGACTGGGCGGGCTGGGCGCCATCGGGCACGCGCTCGCGGCGATGCTGTGAAGGAGTTGAGCGATGATTGACGCCGCGGCGCTCGCCGAACAATTGCTGGACGCCGCCCGCAAGGCCGGGGCGGAGGCCGCCGACGCGGTGGCGACGGAGCGAGAGGATCTGGGCGTCGCCGTAAGGGGCGGCGCGCTGGAGGAGGCGGAGCGCTCGGAAAGCGTGGATTTTGGCTTGCGCGTGCTGATCGGCGCCCGTCAGGCTTGCGTCTCCGCGTCTGATCCTCGCCCGGCGGTTCTGGCAGAGTTGGCCGAGCGGGCGGTCGCGATGGCGAAAGAAGCCCCCGAGGACCCGCATTGCGGCCTGCCGGATTCAAGCGAGTTGGCGGCGGACTGGCCGGATCTCGACCTCTCCGACGCCGCGCAGCCGCCGGCGCCGGCCGCGCTGGAGGATATCGCCCGGAAAATCGAAGACGCCGCAATGTCCCTTCCGGGCGTCGCGCAAACAGAATCCTGCTCGGCCAGTTGGGGCCGCTCGGCGATCCATCTCGCCGCCAGCAACGGGTTCGCAGGGGGCTACGCCTCCACCCGCTCCGGCTTCTCCGCCTCCGTCATCGCGGGCGAGGGCCTGGGGATGGAGAGCGACTGGGACTACGCCTCCCGCCGCTACGCCGCCGACCTGCCCGAGCCCGCCGCCATCGGACGCAAGGCGGGGGAACGCGCCGCGGAGCGACTGGGCGGGCGAAAACCTCCCTCCGGGGCCTATCCGGTGATCTTCGACGCGCGCGTCGCGCCCTCCATCGTCGGCCATGTGATCGGGGCCGTGAACGGAGCCGGGATCGCGCGAGGCTCAAGCTGGCTGCTGGGCAAACTTGGCGCGCAGATCCTGCCGAACGGCGTCGAGATCGTTGAGGACCCGCTGATCGCTCGCGGACCCGCCTCCCGCCCGTTCGACGGCGAGGGGCTGGCGACGCGGTTGAAAAAGATCGTGGCGGATGGGGTTCTGAAAACTTGGCTGCTGGACAGCCGCTCCGCGCGCAAGCTGGAGATGCGGAGCACCGGCAACGCCCGGCGCGGCCTCTCCTCGCCGCCCAGCGTCGGTTCGACCAATATCCGCCTCTCAACCGGCGCGATCAGCCGCGAGGAGCTGATCCGCGAGACCGGGACCGGCTTGCTAGTCACCTCGATGATGGGCCGGGGCGTGAACCCGACGACCGGGGACTACAGCCGGGGCGCCTCCGGTTTCTGGATCGAGAATGGCGAGATCGCCTTTCCGGTGAACGAGGCCACCATCGCCGGCCCGCTACCCGCCGCGCTGATGACCCTGACCGCGGCGGATGACATTGATCTTTCCAAGGCGACCGCGGCGCCCTCGATCCGGCTTGAAGGGCTCACCATTGCCGGCGAGTGAGCAAAACCTTGCGGATCTGGATCTTCTGAAGCACGCGGCGGCGGAGGCCGGCGCGCTGACGCTGCGATATTTTCGCCAGGACCCGAAAGCGTGGAGCAAAGATGGCGGCAGCCCGGTGTCGGAAGCGGATCATGCTTCAGACGCGCTGCTGCATGAGTTGCTGATCGGCGCCCGCCCCGACTATGGCTGGCTGTCAGAAGAAAGCGATGACGACCCTACGCGCGTCGCGCGCCAGCGGGTGTTCGTGATCGACCCGATCGACGGCACGCGCGCCTTCCTGCGCGGCGAACCCGCCTATGCGATCGCGATCGCGGTGGTCGAAGAGGGCCGCCCGGTCGCAGGCGTGATCCATCTGCCCGCGCGGGGGGAGACTTACGTCGCCTCCCTTGGCGGCGGGGCCGCATTTGAGCGCAAAGTGATCACACAGGAAATCGCGGGCGATTTCGAGCAACCCAACCTCACTGAGGCGCCGCTTGGGCCGATCCGAGTCTCGACGCGCACGCGGATCGACGGCGCCAAAACCCTGATCACCCGGCCGAATCTCAGCCCCGACCTCTGGCGCAGAACGCCGCCGCGCGTTGCGCCCTCGTTCCGGCCTTCGCTGGCCTGGCGCCTCTGCCTGGTGGCCAGAGGGCACGCGGACGCGCTGGTGACGCTGCGCCAAACCTATGAATGGGACGTCGCCGCCGGGGCGCTGATCGTGTCAGAGGCGGGCGGCGTCTCGATGACCAAACATGGCGCGGAGCCGGTCTTTAATCAGTCGGACGCCAGCGTCGCAGGCTTCATATCCGGCCCGCGTCCGCTGGTTGCGGACGTCTTGTCGCGGCTATAGCCCGTCGCCGCGCACGCCAAATGGCGGCGCGCCGATTGACTGCTTGCAGGCCCCGCGTAAGGTTCCCCCTGACCCGGCGCGATCTGCGGCCGGGCGGCGGGGTGTTTCACAGGGGCTGACATGGCGATGACGGGCGGATCACATCGGCGGAGGCGGAGCGATTCCCTTGGGAAGCGCATCCGGTCGGCCGGTCTGACGCGAGAGCTCGCCGCCCGTCTCGGCTCCTTCTATCTGCGTCTGGTCTGGGTCACCTCCCGCTGGCGGATCGAGGGGCGGGAGCATCGCGAGGCTCTGCTGGCGCAACCCGCCGGATTCATCGTCTCGATGTGGCATGGGCGGCTCTTCATGGCGCCCTGCCTGAAGCCCCGCGACCGGGCGATCCACGCGATGATCTCGGACAATCGGGACGGCGACATCATCACCCGGCTCATGGGGTTTCACAATGTAGGCGCGGTGCGCGGCTCGACCGCCGACCCCCGGAAACGGGACAAGAACAAGGGCGGGCGAGAGGCGTTTCGCGACAGCCTGCCGCTGCTCGCCGCAGGGGACATGGTGGGGATCACGCCTGACGGGCCGCGCGGGCCCCGGATGCGCGCGCAGCACGGGGCTGCGGCGATCTCCGCCGTCGCGGGGGTGGCGACGCTGCCGGTCGGCATCTCCAGCACGCGCGGCAAACTGCTGCGGAATTGGGATCGGTTCCTGATCCCCTTTCCGTTCGGGCGCGGATGCGTCGTATATGGCGCGCCCCTACCGCCGCCTCAGGCAGGCGATGCGGATGGGATCAAGGCGCACCGGCTGGCGATTGAGGAGGCGACCACGGCGGCGACGCGCCGCGCCGATGAGATTTGCGGCCGCGAGACGCCCGAGCCCGCCGACGAGATCCGCGCATGACCGGGGCCAGGCCGACCAAGCTGGAGGAGGAGGCGCGCGCGCTGGCGCAACCGCCCGGCCCGCAGCGCCCCAGCGACCACTCGCTGATCCTGAAGCTTTATCAAACGTTTACACCGCTCCTGAAACCGCTGGTCTGGGCGCTGCTGCGGCGCCGGACCAAACGCGGAAAGGAAGACCCCAACCGGCGCGGCGAGCGGCTGGGCGTTCCAGGCCTGCCGCGACCCGAGGGGCCGTTGGTCTGGATGCACGCCGCCAGCGTCGGCGAGGCGCTGACCACGCTGCCGCTGATCGAGCGGCTGTCCGCCGAGCGGCCCGATCTCAGATATCTGGTGACCACCGGCACGGTCACGGCGGCCCGATTGATGGGCAAGCGCTTGCCGACCGGCGCGGTGCATCAGTTCGCGCCAGTGGATCTGCCGGACGCGGTTCAGCAATTCGCGGCGCATTGGCGGCCTGATCTGTCTCTCTGGTTCGAATCCGAGCTTTGGCCGAACCTGGTGGATGAGGTCGCCTCGCAGCACAAGCCTCTGGCGCTGGTGAACGCGCGGATGTCGGCGGGCTCCGCCCGAAACTGGGGGCGCGCGCGATCCGCAATCCGCCCGCTTCTGGACGTGTTCGACCCGGTGCTCTGCCAGACCGACGAAACGGCGGAACGTCTGCGCAATCTGGGCGCGTCGAACGCGGTCGCGACCGGTAATCTGAAAGAAGCCGCGCCGCCGCCGCCCGCGATTCCATCGGTGCTGAACGCGTTGAAACAGCAGATCGGCGAACGTCCGGTATTCGTCGCCGCAAGCACCCATTCCGGCGAAGAAGACATGGTCGGCGCGGCGGCGCGACAATTAGCGGACCGGATTCCCAACCTTCTGACAATCATCGCCCCGCGCCACCCGGAACGGGGCGCGGATGTCGCGCGGGATCTCGCGATCTTCGGCGGGCGCGTGGCGCGGCGCGCGGATGGGGGCTACCCCACGCCCGAAAGCGACATCTATGTCGCCGACACGATGGGGGAGCTTGGCCTCTGGTACCGGCTGGCCCCGGTCGCCTTTGTCGGCGGCAGTCTTGAGCCGATCGGCGGGCACAACCCCTACGAGCCCGCGATGCTGGGCGCCGCGATCCTGCACGGGCCGCATATCGGCAATTTCGCCGTCGAATACGACCGGCTGACCGCATTGGGCGCCACCCGCCGGGTGGTGAACGCCGATACGCTGGCCGACGGAGTCGCCGCGCTTTTGTCGCCAGACGGCGGCGCGACCGAGGAAGGCGCGCGCCTGATCGCCGCCGCCGAGGCCTTCGCAACCGAAGGCGAGGCGATCACGCAACGCGTTATGACGGCGCTCCGACCGGTTCTGCCGCCGCGCGAAGCCTCCGCTCCATCTGAAGCCGCCCCTGCGTCCGCGGCCGGGAGCTAAAGCGCATGCGGGCGCCGAAATTCTGGTCCAACCCTCCGGGCGCGCCGGGGCTGATCGCGCGACTGCTGTCGCCGATCGGCGCGCTTTATGCGCGGGCGACGGCGCGGCGCATCGCGAACGCCTCCCCCTGGCGGGCGCCGGTCCCGGTGATCTGCATCGGCAACGTCACCGCGGGCGGAACCGGCAAGACGCCGACCGCGCTGGCCGTGGCCGAGCGGCTGCGCAACCGGGGCGTGGCGGTCCATTTCGTCACCCGGGGACATGGAGGGCTAGAGAAAGGCCCGCATCAAGTCGATATCCGGCGCGACTCCCATGCCCGCGTCGGTGACGAGCCGCTGTTGCTGGCCGCCATCGCGCCAACCTGGGTCGCGAAGGACCGCGCGGCGGGGGCCAAAGCCGCGGTCGAGGCCGGAGCCGAGACGATCATCCTCGATGACGGGCACCAGAACCCGTCGGTTGCCAAGGACCTCTCCATCATCGTGGTGGATGCCGGCGCGGGGTTCGGCAACGGGTTCTGCATTCCCGCCGGGCCGTTGCGCGAGCCGGTGGAGACCGGTCTGGCGCGGGCGGACGCGGTGGCGCTGATCGGCGAGAGCGATGTTGCGACGCCCGGCCTGCCGGCGGGCGCGCCGGTGCTGCGCGCGCGCCTGAAGCCCCGTTTCACCGGCCTCTCGCTGACCGGCGCCAAGGTCATCGCCTTCGCCGGCATCGGGCGGCCGGATAAGTTCTTCGACACGGTGCGCTCGATGGGCGCCGTGATCGTCCAACAGGTGGCCTTCGCCGACCACGCCCGTTTCGCGCCACAGATGCTGAAACGGCTGGAGCTGGACGCCATGCGCGCCGACGCGCTGCTGGTCACCACGGAAAAGGACGCCGCCCGCATGCCCGCCTGGTTCCGCGGCAAGGCCACGACCGTGCCTGTGGAGATGGCGTTCGAGGACGAGGCGGCGCTTGATGCGCTGCTGGACCGGATCGCGCCGCGGTCCAACGACAAGGGCGCGACGTCGGCGTCTATTGGGTGACGCGATACTCCTCCGGCAGGTAGAACATCGCATCCTGCGTCTCGACGACCGCCTCATGGCAGTCATGGCAGAATTTCACTTTCCCGCCGGTTTCCGTTCCGGTCACGCCCATGACTTTGCCGTTCGGCAGGATCAGGGTGTATTTCCAGTCGGCGGTCTCCGGCAGCGCGCCGCGCGCGACTTTTTCCATGAAGAAGAGCGGCCCACGCTTCACCTCTCCCTTTTTGTTCAGGGTGAAGCTTTCTTTCGCCGCGATGGAGCCGACCGGCATCTTGAACCCTTCCTCGAGGAAATCGAGATACGCCTCCTTGCCGACATCGTTGATCACGTTGTTGACGAAACGGTTGCCGTGGGTGGCCGAAATATAGGGCGCGGTCGAGGCCAGCGACCATTGCTTGTAGGCTTCGGCCTCCGGCAATCCGGAGGCCTGATAACCCTCGAAAAGCGAGTCGGCGATGCAGTCGTAAAGCGCCTGCGCTTCGGGACCTTCGATATCGTCCTTGGCCGTCTCTGTGCTGCAGGCCTGCGCGTGCGCGGGGGTCGCTGCGGCGGCTTCAACCATCAATGCCAGGGCGGCGCCCAACAGCGCGGCGATGGCGGCGGGAAATCTCATTGGGGTATCTCCGATTTGGGATGTTCTGCGACGCGCGGGACTGGCCCGACGCCAAATTGATTGTCGAGTTTTTCAAGATTGTAGGCCGCCAACGCGTCGCCAGCGTCGGCGGCGGTGCGATAGAGCGCGCGGGCGAGGCCGGTATCGGTTTGACCTTCGCCGCCCGGCTCCACCAGAGAGGCGAGCGCGAGCGCGGCGTCCAGAGATCCCGCCTCCGCCAGCGCGAGCCACAATTCAGCGGCGGTCGCAATATCGCCGCCGTCATAGGCCTGAACCGCCTGAAGCTCAGCCTTGCTTTCGATGGAGGCCGAGTCGGCGGCGACGGACGAGCCCATCGCCAATAAGAGACCAAGCGCGGCCAAAATCACGCCGGGCACCCTAGAGCGGCGCGATGATCCGTCGGTATTTCCGTTGGTTTTCATCCGGTTTTCACACGTTACAACAGTTGGACGCCGTTACACTTTGTCTAAAACGACTATCGCACAGGACCGGGCGGCCCGGAAAATAACGGCTACTCAACCATGCGTTACAGCATGTTTCAATGATACTCGCGGCGGCGCCTAGACTGCGAGAAGAGGCTGCGGTGAAAGAATCTCGAGATCGCAAGAGGGAGTTCAGGGCAGACGCCTTACGGCAGTACTCGACCTAACCAATCATCGACCGCCGCGCGCGGTCACCGGCGTTCCGTCGATGATCTGGTCGTTCGGGTAGCGGACGACCGTCTCGCCCTCGATCACGCCCGCGATGATTTCCGCCTCCAATTCCGTGCGCCGGCCGATCTCGACCGCCCGGACGGTCGCGGCGCCATCCTCGATGGCCATCACCGACCACGCTCCGTTCTCACGAAAGAGCGCCGTCAGCGGAATCTTCACGACCGCATCGCCCTCCCAAAGCACCACACGCGCGACCACTTCGAATCCGTGCCCGAGGCGCGACCAGGTCGCGGGCGGGTCGGTCAGATCGATCGCCACATTCACCCTCTGCTCCTCGATCCCTAACGCCGAGACCTTGGTGAACCCGTAGGGCTCCACCCGGCGCACGACGCCGCCCAACAGGTCTGCGCCGCCCCATTCGTCGATCATCACCCGCTGTCTGGGTTCGATCTGAACCGCGTCCGAGGAGAGGTAGTCGACCATGACCTCGAGCTTTGACGGATCGCCGATCTCGATGAGAGGTTCGCCCGCGGAGACGACGCCCGCGCTTTCGTGCAGCACGCGCAGAACCCGGCCATCGACTGGTGCGCGGATCGGCACGCAGGGGCAAGCGCCGGCGCGATCGATCGCTTCGCCCGGCCGCAACAGGCGCACCTCGCTGGCCTCAAGATCGAATTGGCGCATCCGGACCGCGGCCTCGGCGGTCGACACAGCGGCCTCGCGGGTCTTGTAGAGCCGCTGGGCGTCCTCCAGCGCGCGGGCCGAGATGGTGTTGCTGTCTCTGAGCTGGCGCATGCGGGCCAATTCGGCCGTCGCGAAATCCAGCTCGGCGCTCGCCTCGGTCAGTTTCGCCTCCGCCAGCGTCAGCGCCGCGCGAGAGGTCTCCACCGCGGCGCGGGCCTCGGCCTCGCTGCGCGCGTCGAGGAAGGCGGGGTCGATCGGTTCGATTTCAGCGACGATCGTCTCGCCCGCCGCCACCGCGTCGCCTTCCTCGATCTCGATCCGAAGCGCGCGGCCCCTGAGCGGCGAGGAGACGACGAAGATATCCTTGATCCTGGTCTCGCCCTCTTCCGCGACGGTGACGACCAATGGTCCGCGCTCGACCGTGGCGATGTCCACTTCGATCGCGCGCGGCGCGAAGGCGATCCAAAGCCCTGCCGCCAGTGCCAAAGCCAGCGCGCCCCACAGTACGAGTCTGCCTTTCGGAAGAGTCATCGTCCTTACTCCCTCGTCTTCAGGACCGCGATCAGGTCCAGCTCGTCCAGTCGCCGACGGGCCAAAGCCGCCGAGACGACGCAGGCCGCCAGCGCGATCAGCACCGCTTTTCCATAGGTGTCAGCGGGGATGTTGAATGGAATGCGGAAAAGTTCGGTGTCGAACGAATCCAGCATCAGGTACACGAGACCGGCGCCCGCCAGGCACCCCAGCGGCAGCGCGACAAACGCCAATAGCGCCGCTTCGCCTAGCAGGATGTAGGAAATCTCCCACTTGGTGAATCCCAGCACCCGCAGCGTGGCGAGGTCCCGGCCGCGTTCCGACAGCGCCACCCTGACCGCGTTATAGGTGACGCCATAGGCCAGCGCGCAGGCGAATAGCGTGAAAAACGAGACGAAGATCAGCACGGATTCGCCGACCGTCTGCAGCATTTTCTCGATCGAATGCCGCTTGATCGAGAGCGCCGAGAGGCCGGGCAGGCGCTTGACCGCCGTAAAAAACTGCGCCTCCTCGGACGGATCGATCAGCAGCTGCGCCAGCTCAAAGACCTGCGGGTCGTCGAGCGCACGGTTGAGCGCGCCCAGCTCCATATAGGCGGGCATGTCGATATAGGTTCTGTGCACCGCCGCCACGGGCGCCTCGAACTTCACCCGCCGCCGGTCGAGCGTCTCGACGGCGACCATTTCGCCCACGTCGACGCCCAGTTTGTCCGCCAGTTTCACGCTCAGGACCAGCCCGCCCGCAGGCGTCGGCATGGTCCAGCCGCGCGCATCGTGAATGACCTGCAGCTCCGCATCGCGCGGCAGGCCGGTGACGCCGCCGCGATGAACGCGCAGGCCCGAGCTGAGATCGGCGGGCACGACGCGGCCCGGCTCCACCGCCAAAACGCCCGGTAGGCGCGCGAGCATATAGCGCCCCTCCATCGAGATCTGCTCATGAAAGCCCAGCGTCGCGTGTTGGCGCTGGGTGTCGGCGAAATGGCTCTGGATCAGCGCCGAGATCGCCTCGCTCCATTGCAGCGCCATCACCAGCACCGCCACCGAGAGCGCGACACCGATCACCGTTTGCGCGGCCCGGCCCGGCGCGCGCACGATCTGCCGAAAGATGATCCGGGTCGGCGCGTCCAGTCGCGCCATCAGCCGTCGCGCGCCCTCAGAGCTGCGAAAGTTTTCGGGCGATGGCGGGCGCATCGCCTCGGCGGGCGGCAGGATCACCGCGCCGCGCACGGCGGACAACGCTCCGATCAGCGAGGCCCCCAGACAGACCGCCGCCGAGAGGACAAACTCCATCCCGCTTGGTCGGAACAGCAGGAAGGGAAACCGAAAGAACTCGGCGAAGACCGCAGTATAGACCTGCCCCAACGCCGCGCCGACCACCCAGCCGAGCAGGACGCCGAGCGCTGCAATAGCCAGAGCCAGTTTAGCGTAATGGCCACCGACCTGAAGGTTCGAGTAACCGAACGCCTTCATCAGGCTGATCTCGGGCCGCTCGATCGCGATCAGGCGAGCAAGCACCGAATTCGTCAGAAACGCGGCGACCGCCAGAAAGATCGTCGGCAGGATGGTGGCCGTGGTCTTGAGCTGCTCCAGCTCATTCATCAGGAACCAGTGCGAGGGATGGTCGGCGCGCGCGACGGCGCCCACGCCGCCATAGCGCTCCAGCATCGGGTCGAGGCGCTGCACCACGGCGTCGGGGTTGGTTCCCCGCAACAAGGCGAGACTGACATGGTTGAAAGCCCCGTCCAGATCATAGGCGGCCTCCAGCACCTCTCGGCCCATCCAGATCACGCCGAACCGCGCTTCGTCAGGCACCAGTCCCCCCTGCGCAATCGCATAGATGAACTCCGGCGACAGCGCGACGCCGACGATGCGCACGGGCCGCTTCGCACCGTTCATCAGAACGCTGATCTCGTCGCCCAGATTGAGCCCGTGCGCCTCTACGAACGGCTCAAGTACGACGGCTTCGTCTCGGGCGTCAGGGCGGGGCAAACGGCCCGCGCGCATCGCCAGTTGATTGAGCAGCGGCTCGCCCAGCCGGGGCAGCGACACGAGTTGCGCCGAGATGGGCTCGGACACGCCCTCCACCTCGACCGTGGCGAAGGCCGAGATTCGCGTCTCCACCGTCTGCACGCCGTGTATCTCGCTGATTTTTTGGGCCAACCGCTCCGGCGCGCGCTCTAATCCGGCGAAGACATGCGCGAAACGATTGCGTTCGTAATAGGCGTCGGTGGTCTCGCTCAGCGAGGTGAGCGCCGACAGCGACATCACCAGGAGAGCGGCGCCCGACGCCACCACGACCGCGACAGCCAGAACTTGTCCCCTGAGCCGCCAGAGGTCCCGCATGAGTTTCTTGTTCAGCGCGCCCATCCCGATCACCAAGCGATCTCTGCGGGCGCAATCCGGTGCTCGTTGATCCTGCTCTCGGAAATGCGTCCGTCGGCCATGTTGATGACCCGATGCGCCATATCCGCGATCGCCGCATTGTGGGTGATGACCGCAGTGACCGAGCCGAGTTCGCGATTGACCCGTTCAATGGCTTCGAGAACAACCACACCGGTCTTGCTGTCGAGCGCGCCGGTCGGCTCGTCGCAAAGCAGAATCTCAGGCCGCTTGGCGATGGCGCGGGCGATGGCGACCCGCTGCTGCTCGCCGCCCGACAACTCGGCCGGAAAATGGCGCCTGCGTTCTCCCAAACCAACCAGATCGAGCGCCTCGGCAGGCTTCAACGGGTCCTTGGCGATCTCGGTGACGAGGGCGACATTCTCCTCCGCCGTCAGCGAAGCGATCAGGTTGTAGAATTGGAAGACGAAGCCGACCCGTTCTCTCCGGTAAAGCGTCAGCGCGTGTTCGCCATAGGCGGTGACCGCCTCGCCGTGAAAGTACACCTCGCCTTCAGTGGGCGAATCGAGCCCGCCGAGAATGTTGAGCAACGTGGACTTGCCGCAGCCTGAAGCGCCGAGCAGAACCGCCAGTTCACCGGAGGAAAAGTCAAGATCAACGCACCGCAGCGCCCGCACCTCGGACGCGCCTTCGCCATAGACCTTGGTCAGACCAATTGCGGAGAGCACCGCACCCGGCCGTTTCCCTGATTGGAGGGTGGACGCCATCGCCAGCAGGCCATTTCACTAGGTTGCAGATCAAATTGCGGAATGCGAAATCAGCACTCGCATAGTCTCCATACAATGCGAGGCGACGATGTTGGATGACGTGGATCAATCGCGACTTGGAATGAGAGGAATGATCTCCTGGCGACGCAGTTTCGTCATCTGGAGAACCCCGATCACGCCCGTTTTGCGCTCAGACTCGTAGCGGTCAGGCAGCGATTGACGTGACCTCGTCAAAGAACCAATTGCTAGCGCAGTTCTCAGCGGCGCGCCGATTCGGCCGGGCTGAATGGCATCCTTCAACGCGACGCTGAGATGACGGCCGATACTGTCAGAACCGACACAGTAGATCGAGCGGCCTTTCCGTCGAAATTGCGCTGACATACGACCGCATCCATGAATGAGAACCGCGGTGAGCGCGCAGCAAAGGGCGTCGTGATCGCTACGCACGATCAAATGACCCAGAGATCGAACGCTAAATCGATCCCAAAAGAACCGATCCGATATTCTCTTCTGGCGCCCTTGTTCGCGGCTAACCGAACTACCCACGTCAAATGAAGTGAGCTGGTTTGATCCTTGCTATTCCCCCTGAGTTCCGGCACGCTAATTCTGCTTTAGATTGAATTCAGCAGATGAGAATATTCGTAAGCTATCACACGCGCGACACGTCTCTGGTGGAGCAAGTCGTGTCGGCGCTTCCGGAGGTTATGCCGGATTGCCGCGTCTATTTCGCGCCGCAAAGCAATGTCGGCGGGGCCTATTGGGTGCCCCGGCTGGAACAGGAGCTTGCCGAATCCGATCTGGTCCTGCTCTTCCTCGGCGAGTCCGTCGGAAACTGGCAGGAACTTGAGTATTATGAAGCACTTAGGCTGAACCGGTCCAAGGGCGGCGTTCCCAGAATCCTGCCGATCTTGATCAGCGGCTTCCGGCCCGGTCTGCCGTTTTTAGGTCAATTCCACAGAGTGAATCTCTCGGGCGCAGAGCTGGAGCCGCTGAAGCGCGAAATCGCCGCCTTTCTGCAGCCGACGAACGAAAGAACTCAACCGAAGAGACCGTGGCTCGAGACGAACCCTTATGTTGGTCTGGCCGCGATGGGCGCCGAGGAGGCGGGGCTGTTTTTCGGTCGCGAAGACATCTGCGCCAAGCTGATCACCCATCTCCGAAACCGGCCTGATCGCCTTCTGATGCTTGTTGGCAATTCCGGCGTCGGCAAATCCTCTATCGTCGAGGCGGGGCTGCTTCCTGCGCTTCGCGGTCAGCTTTGGCCGGGCGAGCCGAATCGGGATTGGCCGCAGGATCTCGCCGGTAGCAAGGCGATGCTGACGTTGAGCATGCGCCCCGGGGAGGACCCGTTGAAGGCGCTGGCGCTCTCGTTCACGAAAACCTGGCTCCAGGGTCACGCCGATGCGGTGGCCGAGGCGATCAAATGGGCCGAGAATTTTCAGAACGGGGCCAATCTGCGAGACTTGGCCACCGCCGCGCGTCAAGAGGCGGCGAAACGTGCGGGTGGCGCGGCGCCGTCCAGTCTGCTTCTCTATGTTGACCAGTATGAAGAGCTTTATACGCAGGCCGATCCAAAAGACGTCGATCTATTTTCAACCTTGTTGCGCGACGCCGTCAGCGAGTCGGATCTGCGGCTGATTGGCAGCCTGCGGTCCGACTATTACGGCCACCTTCAAAGCGACGCCCATTTATTCGCGACATCCAACGTGGTTGACGTGCCACCGATGACCGGGCGCGACATCGAGAATGTGATCCGGAAACCGGCCACCGCGCTCGGCGTGCGCATTGAGCCGCCAGAGGCGGTCCCCGCCCTTGCGGAGGCGACAGCAAAGGAAATCGGCGGCCTGCCGCTTCTTTCCTATCTGCTCGCCGCAGCCTGGGAAAAAATGCAGTCCGACGCCGCGGCAAGCGGCGTTCTCGCGCTTCCCGCCTCGGAAATAAATGTCGGTCGCCCACTGGTCGAGCGCGCAGAGCGTTTCGTTGAACTGAATGAAACGGAAGTTGAGACTCTGCGGCGTCTCTTTACGCTTCGGCTCGTCCACGCGTCTCGGGGCGGCCAACCGGTTCGGCGCCGCACCGTGGAAAGCGAGTGCAGTCCGGGCGAATGGCGGCTTGCGCAGGCGCTCTGCGAACGCGACTGGCGGCTTTTGACGGCGACCGAAGAGGCGGGCGAACCTGCGATCCAGGTGGCGCATGAGATGCTGCTCCGCCGCTGGCCGCGCCTGACAAGCTGGATCGAGCAGGAGTTCGAGTTTCTCGCGTGGCGCGCGCAGTTGGACCAGAGCCGCGCCGCGTGGGAGGCGTTGGACGAGAGTGGGCGGGACGATGCGCTGTTGATGGGTCTCGCTCTGGCGAATGCGCGCGCCTGGCTCAAGTCCCGCGCGGAAGATATCAGCGATCAGGACCGCCTTTTTATCGAGGCGAGCCAGGCGCATGACGACGCGGGCCGAGCCAGGATCGAGCGGCGCAAAGCCGAACTGACCGAGGAGCGCGAGCGTTCGCGGAAGCGGGCGATTTGGCTCAGCCGAGTCTCGGCGGCGACGGCGATCATTTTTCTCGTCATGGGCGGCGGCGCAGGTTGGTTGTTCGTCAAGGAACGCGAAGCCCGGCAGCGCGAGGAAGCCGCGAACCAACTGGCCTTGCAACAGGCCGCCCGCGCCGAGGCCGAAGCCGAACTTGCGGTGGCCCTGAATCTGGCGGCGGTCGCCGACCGCGCGCTGGACGAAAACACCGGCGAGACCGGGGCTGCGGCGATGATCGCGCTCGACTCCCTCAATCAAACCGGAACGGAGGGCGCCTTGCAGGTTCTTCGCCGGGCGCTGTCATATAAACCCGCGAATGACCCATTGGTTGATGTGCCATGGCGTGGAACTGTGACGTTCTCAAAGGACGGCCGCATCGCGGCGTGGACGCGGCGCGACATGTTCTACGCCGGATCAGACGCCGAAAAGGTTGGGGTCGACACCCAGATCGCGTTCCTGGACCCGCTGGATCTTTCGGAGGTGGCGCGCGGCGCGGTTCCCGGCGGCGCAGAGATCGCCCTATCCCATGACGGCGCGACATGGGTTGCGTCGGGTGAGATGCGCGCCTTGCATTTCGGTGCGACGGACGACTGGCGGCCGCAGAAAGCGAACCTTCAGACCGGCGACATGGCGGCGCTGTTCCACGAAGACGAAGAGCGACTGGTCGTCGTTCACGAAAATGGACGCGTCGAGCTGCGTCATGCGCCGGACTGGACCCCCACCGGAGAGCTGAAATTCCCGCGGAGCGGCGAGACGAGGTCCTTATACGCGGCGCTGGCCGGTGAAACCCTCGTCGTGCTGGAAGACGAAACCTGGAACGGGGCGCTGACCTTCGTTCCGCTGGACGGCTCCGCCCCGATCAAGGGCGAGATCCGGATGAACAAGCTGGCTCAGGCCCATTTGGCCGGGTATCCGACCAGTTTGGCGGCGTCGGGACACTGGGCGATCACCTCTCACAGCGACAGGACAGTTCGCCTTTGGGACGCCCGGATCGGCACGGTAGCCAGGGAATTCACAATCGATGGCGCGCAAGGCATGCCCTCGTATCCGGCGATCTCCACAGATGGCCTGATCGCGGGCGCCGGCAGTCGCGTCAAGTCGTCAGAGGGCGAAAACACGACATATGAAAGCGTCATCGCGCTGTGGGACGCCAATGGCGCCGAGGCGTTGGAAGGGTGGACCTATCCCGGTCTCGCGCGCGAGATCGCATTTTCCCCGGACGCCGCCCGGATAGCGGTCGGCGGCGAGAACGGGCTGGATCTGAGAACTGTCGCGCCGGGGCCGGTCAGCCGTCTGTTGGAAGACGAGGAGGTCACAGCGATGACATTCGACGCTTCTGGCTCGCTGCTGGTCGGGATCCAAGCCGGACGGCTTCTTCGCATCGATCCCGAGAGCGCGACGGTGCTGGCGGAGAAAGAGCTGGGCGCGCGGATCGCGCAGATTGCGGCGGACCGATTTGGCGCACGTCTGGGCGTCGTCTTTGGCGACGGGCGTGACGCCGCGAACTGGTCAGACGTAGCGATTGTGGAACAGAGATCCGGTAGGTTGCTGGCGAATTGGTCTGTGAATGGACCGCTGACGGCGCCGCATCTCAGCTCGGATGGGCGTGTTCTGGCGGCCGAACATTGGGGCAAGGACGAGATAATGCTCTGGTCGGCGGCGGACGGCCGCCTTTTGGACACGGTTCCAATTGACGGGGTCTTCAGCGGTTTTTCGCCATCGGATGAGAACCTGCTCGTGGACGATTACAAGCTGCGTATTCACAATCGAAAAACAGGGCGCGTCCAAGCCGAACTTGGCGAGCCCGGAGGCGTTTCAAACGTAAATTGGCCATCAACGGATGATTTGGCCGTCATCAGAGATTCCGACGGGGGCACCTCTATATGGAACCTTGCGACAGGGCAGAGGGAGCAATCGCTGCCCGCCGCGCGTTGGCGCAGCCCGGATGGAAAGATCGCGCTCATATATGACGCCGATCTGGAAACACTGAAAGTCGTTGCGGCTGAAACCGCGGAGAACATCGGCAGGGTCGACGGTCCACGGCCATGGTCCGCCGCCGTCACGAATGACGGACGCATGGCGCTTCTTGCGTATGAACCCAGCGACGGAGCGGCGTCAGACAGGTTGGCGCCGTGGGATCTCGTGCTGAAAGATGTCAGAAGCGGCGACACTGTGTGGTCGAAACGCGTGGACCTCCCCAGCGGGTACCGGCGGATCAATTCGGAGGCGTATTCAACTGGTGCCCTCAGCGTGTCCGGCGCGGTTCTGTCGCAAGACGACTATCTACAGCATTGGCTGCTCTACTTCCCGCCGGGTCATGACGCTCCTTGGGAGGCGACGCACCCCAAAGGATGGAGTATTGAGCATCAGGACAGCGACCTGACCGGCCGCTATGTCGCGCTGTCCGAGCCGCGGGCCCTGGAGATCAGGGATGCATCGACCGGAGACAGCCTCTGGCGGAATGAAAGGCCCCACACCGACCGATCCGTCGAATCGCCGGTCTTTTTTCCGGATGGGGACCGGCTGATGACGGTAAAGCGTCTCAGCGATGACCCTGTTGTGACGCGAATCCACATCCTGAGAACGGAGAACGGGCAAGTCCTGCACGAACAGACGGTCGATGGATTCATACAGGCGTCTGACATTTCGGCGGATGGAGCACAGGCTGTCGTCGTCATCGACAAGGATGGGGGCCAGGCGCTTTATGTGTTCGACACGGTGAGCGGATCAGAACGCGCCATAATCCCGTTGCACAGTTTTCCCAAAGAAGTCCGGTTCTTGAGGGATCCTAACTTGATCGCGGTTTGGGACCATGACTCTGTCCTGACGGTTTGGGACATTTCGGTCGGCGCCGTCCTCCATCGCATTTCACCGACCGTCACTGCGTCCGACTACGTTCACGCCAGCGATGCTATGCGGGCGGCAACCGCAAAAGGCAGGAGCATTCGGCTTTGGGATACCGAGCGTTTCGAAGAAATCGCATCTTTGATTGCGGACGGTAAAATCAACCATGTCAGCCTGTCGCCCGATGGCCAAACTGTGGTTTTTTCCGCTGAAAGCAATCGCGTCGGGTCTTCGGTCGGCGTCTGGACGCCGGGGTCCGAGGATCCGCTCCGGCGGGTTCCGGCCGAGATGGTTTCGGATATCGTTTTTTCGCCGGACGGCGCCCAGATCGCCATACGCAGTCGGGAACTTAGGCCTGAGAAAAGCGCGTGGATTCAGCAGGCCGTCCGGGTGATCGACATCGCCACGCTCTCGCCGGTGTTTTCCATGCGCGCCCTTCCGCATGGCGAGTTGATCTGGACAGAATTCAGCGCCGATGGCGCCTATCTTCTGAACGAGGAACGCGCTCAATTTGAAGGCCGTGGCACGAATATCAGACTCAGTATGTTGCGGGTCTTTGACCTGGCGACCGGAACCGAGATCGCGCGTCGGTCGTTGGGATCCGGTGACATCGTTGTCGTCCCTGGCGGATCGGAGGTCATCTATCAGGGCACGGACCGCCGCGCCCGTCGGTTGACCCTGCCCGGCGAGCGGCTCGACGCCATTCGTGCAAAGAACAACGGTGAACTTCGCACCGCCCGGGGATCCACCACGACGCTGGCCGAGAATTACTGGGGCCCGACACAGGTGTTCGACGGCGCGGCGGACGCCAATGTGATCAATCTGAGTGAACGCGACGGCGCTTATAATGTTCTCAAGGCGAACCTGTCGCCAGACGGCTCCCAAGTGCTTCTGTCTTTAAGAGACAGCGATTGGTCCATCGACTCCGGGGGACGCGCGGAACTGCGCGATGCGGCGTCAGGCGACCTGCTCCACCAGGCTCTCGACTGGCCGTATTTCTTCAACGGCGCCTGGATCGCAAATGATAGCGTGGCCTTCCTGTCGCGACATGAGGGCAACACCGTCCGCAAAGGCGACGATTTCGGGTTGGTGTGGTGGAACGCCAAATCAGGTGAGACGCGAACGCTGATCGACGATAAACCGTTGGCCTTTGCAGCGGTCAGCCCGGATGGCGCGTTATTCGCTGCTGCGCTCGGCGCCGAAGATGCGGATGGGAACCCCGTCGGCGAGCCCGAAATATCGGTATGGGACGTGGCCACCGGCGCGCATAAATTCAGTCTGCCGACCGACCTGACCTATGGCCAACTCGCCTTGTCGGAGAACAACCGATATCTCGCATCGGCGGCATTGAACCAACAGGTCGTCTTCGATCTGGGGACCCGCGAAATCGTCTTCGCGAGCGGCCGATCCGCCAGTTACACGGTCCAGACCAGCCAAGACAATGCGATGGACAGCCATGTGCGAATTCACAACGGCTACAGGCCTGCATTCGCGCTCGGCGGGGACGTATTCGTCCTAATCTCCGATCAGGCCATCATCCTGCACAATCTGACCGACGGCGTCACCGAACGACTGATCGAAAGAGGTAAGATTTCAGGCTCCACGGTGTCGGCTGACGGCCGCTACGCCGCCGTGATCACTGGGGACACGACGGCGAATATCTGGGATTTGGAGGCGCGTGAACGCGTCATTTCGATCCCGTTGGCTGAGCTTCGGCAACTGGCGTTCGCGGGCGACGACGCCTCCACGTTGCTGGCGAGAACCGATGAAGGGGTTGTAGAACTAACCTGGCGCCCTGAAGCGCTCGTCGAGCAGGCGTGCCGCGTCTATGGCGGCGGCGATTGGGCCAAGAGCAGGTTCCGTATGACCGGCGCGCAAGACCCGGGCGTATGCGCAGCCATGACGACAGGCGCTCAATCGATGAAGGCAAACGCGAACATCAACCCATAGAGGACCAGAAAACTCCACGGAATGACGGTTTCGATGGTCGATAAGCGCCGCCGGCCCGCCGCCTTGTAGTGAATTTGTTCCTGACGGAAAGGACGGATCGGCCAATCCTCTTCAATCTCCTGAAGCACCTTGAGTTTGGCTCCGTTGAGCTTGCGATAACCAGCCAGTAGACCCGCCCAGGCCAGACACACAATGACGCCCGCCAATGGAACGGCCCAGCTCCAGTGGGGCGGAACGGCGTGTTCGTCCAAACCGGGCGCCAGAACGCCATAGAGACCGACAAGGGCGCTGTTGACGCTGAGCATCCATTGATTGGTCGTCGCTCTGCGATCGCCCGTTCTCTCAGAAGTGGCGAGGTAGAGCTTGTAGAGTTCGAACTTTTCCGGTGCGCTGGACATTTTTCACTCGCAATGAGTTGGAATTGGACCTCAGCAGAGGTGATGGGTCGCCAAGATTAGCGGGCGGAATTGCTAACTTTAGCGCCCATCATAGCAATGTACCGCTTCCAGAACTCCACTACCAAGTGCAACCCTTCTGAACGATTTTTCGCCAAGCGCCGAAACCGGTCATTGGATCTGCAGATGGCTATGAAGGCTTTGTCCGCCTAACGGCCATTGATCAGAGTCTCTATGAATGGCCGATTTCCCTAGCCGTACGCCCAAGCCTACAGCATTAGCAAAAAGTTCAAATCCGCGAATTTTAATATACGCGCCACACCTAAACAGAATTTGCAAGTTCGGGCGGCAGGCAGGGGGCGGACCTTGGCGACGATCTCCAGAGCCTGAAAGACGCGCTTCCCTTCCTTCGTCTTCCTCGGTCGTCGCCCGAGGCTCGATAACGCCTGTTTTCTGCTCAGCAAGTGGCCAACGGGTAGCCATGCCCGGCATTTGGCATTCCCGGCTCATCATCCGGACATGGCTACCACAACCATCGTCCCTACGTGGTCAGGGACTTGAACTGGTACCGACGCCCCGGCTCGAACGGGGGACCCCTAGATCCACAATCTAGTGCTCTAACCAACTGAGCTACGTCGGCGATGTGGCGCCGTCTCTAGCGCTGGCCGCGAAGATTTGCAACCTGTGCCGTCCCTCAATCGCCAGCGTGCTTGCGAGAGCCGCCGTCGCAGGGTAGCACGTTAAGAGGGAGTGGACCGTATTATGGGAATAAACAGCGAAAGCGACGTTGAGGCGAACCTTCAGGTTGGCCCGACAGATTTGGGGATGGTGCGAATCTTTGTCGAAGCCAGCGGTCTGGAACTGCCGCTGGACTTCACTCCCGAGGACGCCGAAGAAATCGCGGAGGAGATTCTCTTCGCGGCGAAAAGCGCCCGCGCCACTGGCCGCGGGGAAAAACCGCGCCGAAATCGCTGACCGGCGCGACCGGCGACAATGCGTTCGCAGGACGCCGAGAGTGCCGATCCTGCGCCGTCATGGCTTTGGGACCCAGCGCTACAGACCGTGGCTTGGGCGAACGCCGCCGCGATCACGCTGTTTCCTGACGCCATACCTACCGACGCGGGCGACCCGCTCTCCGCCACCCTGCCCGTCGCCGCCTTGTCCAACGCCTGTCACGCCCTGCTGACGACCGCCGGACGCAGCGAATACGGACCGGTGATCTTCGCCGGACGCCAGGTGCGATGCCGGTCTGGACTCAAGATGTTGGAGCGCGGCGGCGCGGGCGTGCTGATCGAGTTGGAACTCGCGAGCCTCGAACGTGATGCGGCCGTTGCGCCAGAGACCGCCACTGGTTCGGCGGACGGCCTAGACCTCGCCCGGATCGCCCATGATCTGAGCACCCCTTTGACCGCCATTGTCGGGTTCGCCGAGTTCGTCGCGGCGAGCGGCCCCCATATGGCCGAGCAGACCCGGCTGGACTATCTGAACGACATCGCCGAGGCGGGGCGATTCGCCTCTCGCATGGCGCGGGATCTGCTGGATTTCTCCACCGCCGGACGGACGGCGTCGCAGCGCCAATCGCACACGGAACTGGCGGAAATCGCACAGCGCACGGCGCGCATGCTGGCGTTGGAGGCGGAGCAAAGGGGTATCACGCTGACCGTAGCGACGGGCGCGCAATCCCCGGTGGTTGCGGCCGACCCGGATCAGATCCTGCGCGCATTCGGCAATCTGGCGCGCAATGCAGTGGCTCATGCGGAGAGCGCGGTCGAGATCTCTCTGACGACCGACAGCTCGCTCGGGGCCGTGCTGAACGTCTCCAATGACGGGCCGGGCCTGTCCCCAGAGGATCTGCGACTCGCGCTGACGCCATTCGGGCGTCCGAACCGCGCGCCATCGGCCGCGGAACAGCGCGGCGGCGTCGGTCTGGGCCTGCCCATCGCGCAACGTTTCGCCGAATCCAACGGCGCAAGGCTTGAGATCGAGACCGCGCCAGACACGGGGTTCTCCGCCCGGCTGGTCTTTCCGCCGCGACTACTGGCGCCGAACACCGACTAAGGCCGTTTGACCGTCGCCCAGTCGGCGGTCTCGCCAGCGCGGAACACCGCGTCGATGACGGCCATGTTCGCGACCGAGTCCTCCAGCGTCATAGGCGGCGGCGCCTCGCCCCGCGTCGCGCGGCCGAAATCCTCGATCTCCAGCGCATACTGATCCACGGGCGCGATCGTCTCCGCAGCAGCGGAGGCGTCGCCGAGTTCTGAGCCGTCGTCCAGAAAGATCCGAACCGTCGCGTCGATGGGCGCGTTGAACGGGATCACGATCTCGATCCGCCCGGTCTCTCCCAGAATCTGGACGCGCTGATAGGGAACCGCCTGGGTGGAGACGGAAAGGGTCGCCGCGCCCCCGCCAAAATCCAGAAGCGCCGAGACCAGACGGTCGGTGCCGAAATCCGGATCCCGATCGATCACCGCCGCGACGCGCGCAGGATCCCGCCCAAAGGCCAATCGGGCGGCGAGGATGGCGTAGCAGCCGATATCGTAGAGCGCGCCGCCGCCGATATCCGCCATGTTCCGGACATTTCCGGGATCACGGTTGAAATAGGAAAACAGCGTCGAGACGGTCAGCACCCGCCCGATCCGACCCGCCTCCACCCAGCCCAGCGCGGTCTTCCACTGCGGATGGGATCGGATCATGAAGGCTTCCTGCACCACGACGTCCGCTTTGTCGCGCGCCGCGATCAGTTTCGTCGCCTCCGCCGCGGTCAGGCCGATCGGTTTTTCACAGAGCACGTGCTTGCCGCCCGCGACCGCCTGCAGTGTCACCGGGACATGCAGATGGTTCGGCAAAGGATTATAGATCGCGTCGATTTCGGGATCGGCGATCAGATCCTCATAGGAACCATGCGCGCGCGCCGCGCCGAACTCTTCCGCGCAGGCTTCGGCGCGCGACAGATCGCGCGATCCGATCGCCGCCAATTCCGCGCCGTCAGCCTTCAGGATCGCGGGCAAAACGAAGTCCCGCCCGATCTTCGCCGTGCTCACGACTCCCCAACGAATGGTCCGCATTCCATGCTCTCCCGATTCCGACATTGGTTTCTGTTAGCACAAGACGTGGATCAGTCACCCATGTCGTCCAGCGCTCGGGCGCGAGGGTCCTCGGCGCGGCGCAATCGACCCGCGGCGGCGCGCGCCAGCCTCAGCGTCTGCGCCTTGCGGCGGGCCGCGGCCAGCTTGCGTTCGACCGCGTCGCGGACGATCTCGGCGTTGTAGGCGTCGGCGAGGATCAAACCTTCGTTATCGGGCAGGATCTCCACCGGAAAATCAGGCGGAACCGCGAAAAAGAACGCGTCGCACCATTCCAGATATCCCACCCATTTCTGGTCGGTCTGGAAATCGGCGCGGCTGGACTTGCACTCGACGACCCAAATCTCGCCCTTTGGACCGAGCGCCGTCACATCCGCGCGCAGCCCCCGCGCTGGGATAAACTCCGTAACCGGAGCAAACCCCTGATCCAGCAAAAAACGGCAGACGCCGCGCGCTAGGACGAAACCGGGGGCGATGTCGGGATTAGGCGTGTCATCGGGAGAGAACATAAAAAGAACACTAACAATGCGACGGGGCCGAGGACAAGCCCCGGCCCGCTTTCAGCGATGTGATCGCCGTCTTAAGTCGTATTGCCGTCGACCAACTCGGTGATGTGGCCGCTCAGGCTACCGTCAACCTTGAATTTGTACATGGTCCCGTCGATCAGCAGCACGTCGACGCAACGCAGGCGCGGCAGGTCGCGTCCCTCCCAACCAATGCAGATCTGGTCGCGATCGGTGAAGGCGTGGAACCCGGTCACGCTTTTGTCGCCGCCGACCTTGCGGCTGGCGGAGTCGTTGTTCTCTCCGTAGTAGACCAAGAACTGGTCGCCGCTTCCCGCCGCGACAAAGGTGACGGTTTTTCCGGTCAGACGCTCCTGAAGCTGGTCGGATGTCAGTTTCTGCGCGCCATCAGCCAGCGCCTTCTCGAATTCCGAACCCGCGAGCGCCGAAGATGCATAGGTCGCCGCGATCAACCCGGCCGCCAGTACGCAAATTGTCTTGTTTGTCATGGTTTGGCTCCATCCGTTTCTGGGTCAGTCTCTTGACGCAGGGACCGCTCACGTTCCGGAGATCGACGCGCGCGGACCTTGCTGGAGCCTTAACTGATGATAGGATTTGGCCCATCGCGCTTGAGGAGCGGCTGAAGATTCCTGATTTTTTCTTGAAGATCGCCGTTCACCCCCCGTGCGGAGCGAAGGAATCGGATGACCTATCGATTTGACCGCTTTGTTTTCGACCCGGATGCGGGGCTTTCGGACTCCGGTACGCCGGTGCCGTTAGAGCCGCAGGTTCATGAGCTTCTCTCTTACCTGATCGAGCATCGCGACAGAGTCGTCTCACGCGATGAGCTGAATGAGAAGATCTGGGACGGACGCTTCGTCTCTGAGTCTGCGCTCAGCACACGCATCAGGGGCGTGCGGCGCGCGCTGGGCGATGATGGATCGCATCAGGCCTACATTCGCACTCATCCAAAGCGCGGGTTCCAGTTCGTAGCGGAGGCGGAGCATCTTGAACCGCGGCACGCTACTGCCGCCGCCGGCGGTCATCGCCCAAGAGAGAAGCTGCCGATCCGCCTGATCGTCGTGGCGCTCATGCTGATGTTCGCCGCCTCCGCCGGAGCGCTGATGATGGTCGACTCCCCGGCGCCGGCGCCTGACCGGCCGAACCTCTCCATCGCCGTCCTGCCCTTCGACAACCTGTCCGGCGATCCGGCGCAGGACTATATCGCTGATGCGTTCACCGAGGATCTGATCACCGATCTCTCCCGCATCAGGGATGCGTTCGTCATCGCCCGCCGGTCTTCATTCACCTACAAAGGGCGCTCGGTCGACATCACGACGGTCGCGGACGAATTGGGCGTGCGATATGTGCTTGAGGGCAGCGTCCGCCGCGCGGGCGATCAGGTGCGCATCAACGCCCAGCTGATCGACGGCGAGACCAACAAACATATCTGGTCCGATCGGTATGACCGGCCCTTCACCGAGTCGTTTGCGCCCCAGAACGAGGTGACCGGCAAGATCGCCTCGGCGCTCAAAGCCGAGCTGCGCGAGGCGGATTCGCGCCGGCCTATTCCCTCCGGCAGTCTGGAGGCTTGGGACTACGCGCTTCGCGGCAATGTGGAGTTAGTTCAGCCTGACAGGAACTTTCATGCGGCGAAGGAGCTGCTCGAAAAAGCCATCGAACTTGACCCTGAGATCGCCCCTGCATGGAGTGGCATGGCCTTCATCCACTTCGCGGCAAGTTTCGGCAATCTTCCCGGAATAAGCGCGCCGAATTCCAAGGATCGGTCGCTTGAAGCCGCTCAGCGCAGCGTCGAGTTAGACCCGAAGAACGCCGAAGGTCACTGGATGGTCGGCGTTGGCCTGACAAGAAACGGCGAGACCGGGTTGGCCATGGCGTCCTGCGACATGGCGATGGCGCTCAATCCGAACAACGACTGCGCGTACGTCTGCGTAGGACTGACCCTTATGGCGCAAGGCCAACCTCTGGACTCGATACCGGTGTTCGAGCACTCGATTCGGCTCAACCCCCGTTTCCGGGTGTTCACGAAACACAAATTCATGGGCATCGCCTATGTCCAGAGCGGGCAGGACGCCGCCGCGATCGAGGTGTTGAACCGCGCGATCGCTCAGGCGCCCAACGATGCGCTGTCGCATTTCACCTTGAGCGCGGCTCTGGCCCATTCCGGCCAGAACGAAGATGCGAAAGCGTCGCTGGCCGATGCGTTGAGGCACTTCAAGGGCGACGCCCCAACCACCGACAAGCTGCGCAAGAGCCTGGGATGGCTCGGGCCGGGAACCGAACGCCTTCTGGACGGGCTCAGCCTCGCCGGTCTGCCGGAGAGCTCGTAGCGTCTAGCGCGCCAGGACGAAGGAGCCGGGCGCATCCTCGATCGGTTTCAGATCGCCGTCGCCGGGTTTGCGGGCGGGGACCTGTTTGGCGCGGTCCATCTTCTCCAGCCAATCGGCCCAGGCGGGCCACCAGGACCCTTCAGTGAAATCCGCGCCCTCCAGCCACTCCTCGTGGTCCTCGGGATAGTCGTCGCGGGTCCAGTAGCCGTATTTGTTGCGCGGCGAGGGCGGATTGATGACCCCCGCGATATGGCCAGAGCCGCCAAGGACGAATTTGACCTTGCCGTTCACCAGCCCCGTGGTCGGATAGATCGACGTCCAGGGCGCGATATGATCCTCTTTCGTGGCCAGCACGAACATCGGCGTCTTAATCTTGGCGATGTCGATATCGACGCCGTCGAGCGACAGGTGACCCGCTTCGCGCAGACCGTTCTCCAGATAGATCTTTCTCAGATACCAGATCACCATGGCCGCCGGCAGGCGGGTCGAGTCCGAGTTCCAGAACAACAGATCGAAGGCCGGGGGCTTGCGGCCCATCAGGTAGTTCGAGACGTGATAGGGCCAGACAAGATCGTTCTCGCGGATCATCGAGAACATGTCCTGCAGGTGATGATTCTCCAGATAGCCCTTGTCGGCCATCTGCACTTCCAGCGCCTTCAGACGGTTGTCGTCGATAAAGACGCCGATCTCGCCGACATCGGTGAAGTCGATCATCGTCGCCAGCGTGGTGGCGGAGGCGATCCGCTTGTCGCCCTTGGCCGCAAGATAGGCGAGCGTCGCGGTCACCAGAATGCCGCCGATACAGAATCCGAGCACGTTGATCCGGTCTTCACCGGTCGCGGCCTTGATCGCGTCCAGCGCGGCGAGCGGCCCGTCCTTCATATAGCTGTCGAACCCCTTCGACGCGTGGTCGGAGGTCGGGTTCGCCCAGGAAATGATGAACACCGTATGGCCACGCTCCAACAGATAGCGAACCATGCTGTTCTTCGGGCGCATGTCGAGGATGTAGAACTTGTTGATCCAGGCGGGCACCAGCAGCATCGGCCGCTTGCGCTGGGTCTCGGTCAGCGGTTCGTACTGGATCAGCTGCATAAGCTCGTTCTGGTAGACGACCTTACCTATGGAGGCGCCCAGATCCTCGCCCACGGTGAAGGCGTCGCGATCATTGGTGGCGATGTCAAGCCGCCCTTCGCCGCGCTCCAGATCCTCCAGCATGTTCTCAAGCCCGTCGATCAGACTGCCGCCCTCGGTCTGGATCGCGCGTTGCCGCGCCACCGGGTTCAGCGCCAGAAAATTGCTCGGCGACAGCGCGCTCAGCATCTGGCGGGTGTAAAACTGAACCCGCAGCTTGTCTTTCGACCCCTCGGGCAGCGCGTCGGCGAGCTGGGACGCGACCTCCTCCATCGCCAGATGCGCGTCGCGGAAGGCGCGCGCCACCTGATCTTCGTTCCAGGACTCGTCACGGAAACGGCGATCCTTCGGCGGTTCGGACTCGCCCAGCCATCCGCGCGTCCACGCGTCCGCGACCTTGGTCGCCATTTCGTTCTGAAACTTCAGAATGTCCTCGGGGTGCTCGGCCATCGACAGCCAGGCGCGCGCGAACGCATTTCCCACGGTCGCCGCGTCGGCCACGGCGAATTCCTGACCAGTGGCGGTCGAGGCCGCATGCGACTGGACCTTGGTCGACAGCGCCTGCGCCCGCTCGGTGAGCTCCATCAGCCGCTTCATCGGAGAGTTGTCATCGCTGTCAGTCATAAGGCCGCCTTGTCTGTCTTCCAATTTCCCACGGACAGAATCCGCGATGCGCCGCGCAAGTGACGAGAGTAGCAGAGTTCACGCGCAAATTGCGCTTCGCCAATTGTCGCGAGCGACGCCACAACGCGGTGGAGCGCTGAGGATAGGTTTAATTTTGATGCGCTGCACGCATTCTTTACGCGCAATACGGGAATGCCCAACGATTTGGGATGACAGGCGGAACGTCAAAACCCGCGCCGGTGTGGCGCGGGCTGGTATTCTCGATGATCGGCGCTGCAGCATCGCTCCGATGATCACAGAGCGATGACGGCGGGGCGCCGAAATGGCGCGTTACCTTCTCAGCGGCTCCATCGCGGCGGCGGAATCGGCCAGTCTGACGAGGTTCACGAACTCGGCCCGGCGGCCATAACGATCGTCGCCCTTGGCCGACTGCGCCAGCGCCGCGGCGTCGTCATAGTCGAAATCGCCCATCCGCTCGCCGCCGCGCAGAAGCTGTCCGAAGGCGGCGACGGAGGCCGCGAAACGGGTCTCGCGGGCGGCTGAGGAGCTGGGATCGACTTCGGAGGACAGCATGATCGGCGTCTCGGCCAGCGAGCTCTTGTCTTCATCCGGCTTTTTCCAGCGGATCTTGAAGAACCCGTATTCGTCGGCCTCATCCGCCGGGGTGGCTTCACGCGGCTCGACCGGCTCGCCGTAGCGCAGCGGATCGATCAGCTGCGCGCCCGACCCGGTCGGCGTCAGCTCGTAGAGCGCCGTCACGGAAGCGCCGGAGCCGACCTCGCCCGCATCCACCGTGTCGTCGTTGAAATCCTCCCGGTTCAGGATCCGGGTCTCATAGCCGATCAACCGGTATTCCGAGACGGTCGCGGGATTAAACTCGATCTGGATCTTCACGTCCTTGGCGATGGGAAAGAGGCTCTGCGAGGCTTCCTCGACCAGCACTTTGCGGGCCTCCGAAAGCGTGTCGATATAGGCCGCCACGCCATTGCCGTTCTGCGCCAGCGTCTGCATCAACTGGTCATTGAGATTGCCCCGTCCGAACCCGAGCACCGACAGGAACACGCCGGTCTCGCGCTTCCTTTCAACAAAGCCCTTCAGTTCTTCGGGGTTCGAGATTCCGACATTGAAATCGCCGTCGGTGGCGAGGATCACGCGGTTGATCCCTTCGTCGTCGAAATTCGCCTCGGCCAGCGCATAGGCTTGACGGATACCCTCCGCCCCCGCGGTTGATCCGCCTGCGCGCAGCCGGTCGAGGGAGGCGAGGATCTTGCCCTTGTCCTTCACCTTGGTCGGCTCCAGCACCGTGCCCGCATTGCCGGCATAGGTGACGATGGAGACCGTGTCCTCCGGCTCCAGCGTATCGACCAGCAGGCGGAAGGAGTTCAGAAGCAGCGGCAGCTTGTCGGGCGAATTCATCGAGCCTGAGACGTCAAGCAGGAACACGAGGTTCGAGCGCGGCTTCTGATCCGGCGGCAGCTCATAGCCCTGCACGCCGACATGGAGGAGCTTGGTGCCCGGGTTCCACGGCGTCTCCATCACCGAGACATGGGTGGCGAAGGGCAGATCCGGACCATCCGGGCGAGCGTAGTCATAGTCGAAATAATTGATCATCTCCTCGACCCGCACGGCGTCGGGATGGGGCAGCACGCCATCGTTGATCGAGCGGCGCACGAAGGAGTAACTCGCCGTGTCGACATCGATGGAGAAGGTAGAGACCGGCTCCTCCACCGTGCGCTTGACCGGGTTCTCCTCAATCTCCTCAAACCGGTCGCGGCCCTGATCCTGATAGGTATCGCCGGGAAATTCGTATATTGGGCCCGGCGGAACCGGCAGGGTGTTTGGCGGCCGATCTACTTGCGCATGGTCAAGTGCCGTGGTTGGGACACCTACCAACTTACCTTTTGCAAGCACCTCGCTCTGCGTCTGCGACTTACGCTGAGTTTGACCGGCGGCTGGCTCCCGCCGCGGGACCGGCGGTGCGAATTTTAGACCCGGTTGCTGCGGCGCCGGGGCGGCCATATCCAACTCGCTGGACTGGCGCGCTTCTCGCTCAATCGGCGTGGCGGGACCGCCCGCCGCCTGATCGGCGAAGCTTTCTTCGGCCCGTTCGCTCAGCCGCAGGCGAGATTGCGCGGGCGCATCGGCCGAGGCGGTCGCGGTAGAACCGCTCCCGGCCTCTCCACCGACGATCTGGGCGTTGTCGCGACGCCCCGCCTCGTCGTCCGCGCTCGCGCGCAGATCGGCGGGCAAGTTCGCGTCGGCGCCTTCCTTACCCTCGATGCGAGGGGTCTCCGCCGGCTCCACCGCGGCGGGCGGGATTGGCGCCGGATCATTGGCGAAATCGAGCGCCGGGTCTTTCACGGCGACGAAGGCGATGGCGATGGCGGCGACGCTCGCGCCGCCCATCAGGAAGGGGCGCAGGCCAGAGAGGGTGGTGTCCATGTTAAAGCTCCCGAACAATTTGGTCAGAAGAGCACTTGCTCCACCCCTCTGACGTTCGGGCGCGGCCGATCCTTGGACGTCGGCGGTATTTTTTTCGATTTTCTGCTCTTCGAAGGCCGCCATCGCGGCGTCCATCGCGCGGGTGCGGGCGTTCGGGTCCGGCTCCGGCGGCGCGGCCATCGCGCGTTTAAGTCTTTCAATCTCGTCGGTCATGCGGTCAGATCCTCGCCGCTGCTCGCGGCCTTTCTCAGCGCTTTCTTCAACTCGCTCATCCGCCAGGCGATGGTGCCCTCGGCGACGTCCAGCGCGGCGGCGGCTTCGGCCTGCGTCATCTCCTCGCCCAGCAACAGCGCTGCGGTCTCACGCAGTTCCGGCTTCAGACAGGCCAGCGCCTCCTGCAGCCATTCCTGCTCTCCCGCCTTGGCCTTCGCCTCGTCGCGGGCCATGGCGTCCGCCTCAGCGTAGCCCTGCGCCGCTTTGGCGCGGGTTCCCCGACGGCGCATGGCGTCACGGGCGGCGTTCAGGGTGATGCGGTGCAGCCAGGTGCGGAACTTCGCGTCGCCGCGATAACCGCTGATTGTCTTGGCGAGGCGAATGCAGACATCCTGCGTCACATCTTCGGCCTCCGCCTGATCGCCCAGAACGCGCCAGGCGAGGCGGAAGATCCCATCGTAATGGCGCGCAAGCAGCGCTTCGAACGCAGCCCGGTCGCCGCGTCCGGCGGTCAATGCCAGCGCCTCATCCTCCGCCATCTGTCGCATCACATAAGTATAGACGCGTCAGGGCCGGCTTTTCTTGGGCGGGGCATGAAAAATTTTCTAAACTGAAACTGTGAGAGCAATTGATTGGTGAGGGTTGTCAGAATGGCGATCAATTTTGACATACTCCGAACAATGGAGCCGGTCGATGCCGAAACCCTCAAGAATATGCCTACGGGCGCGCTACTTCAGCGATTGAAAACCCTGAGGAGCATGCAGGAGAGGTTCGAAGACAGCGACTGGACGGAGGAGGAAAGAGATGCGGTGACGGACGCGGGTCTCATCGCTTTCAAGAACACCGAGATATGGAGGTCTGCGTGGAGCGACGTGAAAACCTTGCTCGCGGAGCGTGAACACATTCCTCGCGGATCAAAGGACCGGCGAAGAGCGGCTCAGCGCGCAAAACAGAACAGATAGACTGTCATCACGTTTTAACCTGATGCCCAGCGGGATCAGGTCGCCACGGCGCCCTCGACGCCGATCTCAGCCGCGGTCTGCAGGTTCAGCGCGGCGGCCAGCAACGCCTTGGTGTACGGCTCGCGCGGCGCATCGAACACCTGGCTCCCTTCGCCCGCCTCGACCACCTTGCCCTCCTTCAGCACCAACACCTTGTGGCTAAGCGCGCGGACGACGCGTAGGTCATGGCTGATAAAGAGATACGCCAACCCGTATTTGCGCTGCAGGTCGCGCAGCAAATCCACTATCTGGGTCTGCACGGTCATGTCGAGGGCCGAGGTCGGCTCATCCAGCACCACCAGCTTCGGCTTAAGGATCATGGCGCGGGCGATGGCGATGCGCTGGCGTTGACCTCCCGAGAATTCATGCGGGTAGCGGCCCATCATCGCCGGGTCCATTCCGACCTCTGTCAACGCGTCGGCCACCACGTCCTCCAGCAATTTGGACGCGTCGCGCAATCCGTGTACGCCCAGCCCTTCGGCGACGATATTCTTGATCGACATGCGCGGGCTGAGCGAGCCGTAAGGGTCCTGAAACACGATCTGCATATCGCGGCGGAGCGACCGCAGCGCGCTGGATTGCCGCCCGCTGATCTCATTGCCGACAAACGCGATCCGCCCCTCGGACTTGATCAGCCGCATCAGCGCCAGCGCCAGCGTGGTCTTGCCGGAGCCGGACTCGCCGACGATGCCCAGCGTCTCGCCCGCGCGCACGGTGATGTCGATATCCGTCACCGCCTTGATATGGCCGACGGTCTTGCGCAAGAAGCCGCGCTGGATCGGGAACCAGACCCGCACCTTGTCGCCCTCGACCACCACTGGCGCGGTCTCGTCTAGCGGATCGGGGCGTCCCTTGGGTTCGGCGGCCAGCAACATCTGGGTGTAGGCGTGTTTCGGGTCGTCGAACATCGCCGCGGTGCCGCCTTGCTCGACGATCTCGCCATCCTTCATCACGCAGGTCCGGTCGGCGATTTTCTGCACGATGCCGAGGTCATGGGTGATGAACAGCATCGCCATCCCCGTCTCCGCCTGGATCTGGCGCAACAGGTCGAGAATCTGCGCCTGAATGGTCACGTCGAGCGCCGTGGTCGGCTCATCCGCGATCAACAGTTTGGGCTCATTGGCGAGGGCCATGGCGATCATCACGCGCTGGCGCTGCCCCCCCGAAAGCTGATGGGGATAGGCGCCCAGCCGGTCCTCCGGATCACGGATGCCCACCTTGGTCAAGAGATCCAGAATACGCTCCCGCGCCGCAGCGCCGGCCAGACCGCGATGGATCTGCAGGCTCTCGCCGATCTGCCGCTCCACCGTGTGCAGCGGGTTCAGCGAGGTCATCGGCTCCTGAAAGATGAAGCTGACATCGTCGCCGCGAATGTCCCGCAACGTGTCCGCGTCCGCGTCCGTCATCTCTCGCTCGTCATAACGGATCGAGCCGGCGATCTCGGCGGAATCGGGCAGCAGCCGGACGATGGAGAGCGCCGAGACGGATTTGCCGCTGCCCGACTCGCCGACCAGCGCCACGGTCTCGCCTTCCGCAATGGTGAAGCTGACGCCGCGCACGGCCTTGGTCTCCGCCTCTCGCGAGCGGAAGGTGACGCTGAGATTGTTGATCCTCAGCAGGGTTTTGCCCACGCCGCTCATGCGAAGGTCTTTCGGGGATCAAAGGCGTCGCGCACCGCCTCGAAGATAAAGACCAGCAGCGACAGCATGATCGCCAGCGTAAAAAAGGCGGTCAGGCCCAGCCACGGCGCCTGCAGGTTGTTCTTGCCCTGCAGCGCCAGTTCGCCCAGCGACGGATAGCTCGCCGGAAGCCCAAAGCCTAAAAAGTCGAGCGCGGCGAGGATCGACACGGACCCCGCCAGCAGGAACGGCATGATGGTCAGCGTCGCCACCATGGCGTTGGGCAGCAGGTGGCGGAACATGATCCGGCCGTTGGAGACGCCGAGCGCCCGCGCCGCGCGGACGTATTCGAAGTTGCGGGCGCGCAGGAACTCGGCCCGCACCACGCCGACCAGCGCCGTCCAGCTAAAGAGCGTCAGGATTCCCAGCAGGATCCAGAAATTCGGGGTGATGATCGCCGAGACGATGATCAGCACATAGAGAGTCGGGATATTGGTCCAGATCTCGACGATGCGCTGGAAGACAAGATCGACCCAGCCGCCAAAATAGCCCTGCACCGCGCCTGCGGCGACGCCGACGATAGAGGACGTGATCGTCACCGCGAAGCCGAACAACACCGAGATGCGAAAGCCATAAATCACACGGGCGACGACGTCGCGGGCCTGATCGTCGGTGCCCAGCCAGTTGGCGGCGTCCGGCGGCGACGGCGCGCGCGGCACGTCGTAGTTGATGGTTTCATAACTGAAAGGGATCAGCGGCCAGATGATCCAGCCCGCCTCCGCCCCTTCGACCAGTTCGGCCTCGCCCAGCCCGTCCGCCTCATCAAGGCAGGGATCGATCGCGCCGCCGGTGCGGATCAGGCATTTGAGGACCGGATCGCGGTAATCGGCCTCCGTTTCGAAATCGCCGCCGAAGAATGTCTCCGGATAGAAGCTGGCGATAGGCGCCACCAGTTCGCCGTCGAAGCTGACCAGCAGTGGCTTGTCATTCGCCACCAACTCCGCCAACAGCGAGATCACGAACAGGGCCCCGAAAATCCAGAGCGACCAGAAGCCCCGCCGGTTGGCCTTGAAATTCCGCCAGCGGCGGCGGGAGATGTCGTCGAGCTTCAGGAGCGCCACGTCACGTCTCCCGGCTCTCGAAATCGATCCGGGGATCGATCCAGACATAGGTCAGGTCCGAGATGATGCCGATCAGCAGGCCCATCAGACCGAAGATATAGAGAGTGCCGAAGAACACCGGATAGTCGCGGTTGAGCGCCGCCTCGAAGCCCAGCAGGCCCAGCCCATCGAGCGAGAAGATCACCTCGATCAGCAACGATCCGGTGAAAAAGATTGAGACGAACGCCGCCGGGAATCCCGCCACCACGATCAGCATCGCGTTCCGGAAGACATGCCGGTAGAGCACGCGGCTCTCAGTCAGGCCTTTGGCCTTGGCGGTCAGCACATATTGTTTCTTGATCTCATCGAGGAAGGAATTCTTGGTCAGCAGCGTCAGGGTCGCAAAGCCGGAGATAGACATGGCGGCGACCGGCAGCACCAAGTGCCAGAGATAGTCGAGGGTGTAGGCGAACCAGCCCATATCCGCCGCGTTGTCGGAATGCAGACCCCGCAGCGGGAACCATTGCAGATAGCTGCCGCCCGCGAAGAAAACGAGCAGCAGGACCGCGAACAGAAAACCGGGAATCGCGTAGCCGACGATGATCAGGCCCGAGGTCCAGGTGTCGAAGCGCGATCCATCCTTAACCGCCTTGCGCACGCCGAGGGGGATCGAGATCAGGTAGCTCAGCAACGTTGTCCAGAGACCGAGCGAGATCGAAACCGGCATTTTCTCCAGAATCAGGTCGATCACCGAGATGGAGCGGAAGTAGCTCTCGCCGAAATTGAACGTCGCGTAATTGCCAAGCATCAACAGGAAGCGCTCATGCGCGGGCTTGTCAAAACCGAACTGCTTTTCGAGATCCTTGATGAATTCCGGGTCAAGGCCCTGCGCGCCGCGATAGGAGCTTTCGCCGCCGCCGGTCTGAGTGGCCTGCGCGGCGCTGGTGTCCCCGCCGCCGCCAGTGAACCGGTCGGTGACGCCGCCGCCCGCCTGGGTGAGATCGGCGATCACCTTTTCCACCGGGCCGCCCGGAAGCAGCTGGATCACCAGAAAATTGATCAGCATGATCCCGAGCAATGTCGGGATCACCAAGAGCAGTCGCCGAAGGATATAGGCGTTCACCTAACGGCCCCGCGCTTTATCAAGCGCCGCGGCGCGGTCCTCGTCGATCCACCATGTCTCGATGATCGCGCGATCGTAGGGCGGTTTAATCTCCGGTCGTCCGAACATATCCCAATAGGCGATGGTGTGCGTGCCCTTATGCCATTGCGGCACCCAGAGATGCAGTGATCTGAGCGCTTGGTCTAGCGCCCGCGCGGCCGTGGTGAGTTCGTCCCGGTTCTCCGCCGCGATGGCCGCCTCCACCAGGGCGTCGACGCCGGAATTCGCAACCCCGGAAAGGTTATAGCTGCTGGGCTGGTCCGCGCTGCGGGAGGAGAAGAACGCGCGCAACTCAGTGCCCGGCGTCAGGCTGAGAGCAAATCGTGCGACGGTGGCGTCATAGTCGAAATTCTCGATCCGGCTCTGATACTGGGCCGGATCGATGGTGCGCGTCGAGGCGTCGACGCCGATCCGACGGAGGTTCTGTACGAACGGACCGGTGATCCGCTCAAAGGCGGGCGAGTCGTCCAAAAACTCGACCGTCAGCCGCGCGCCGTCCGCGTCGCGGCGCATGCCGTCATCCGCCACTTTCCAGCCCGCCTCGTCCAGCAGCTTCGCGGCCCGTCGCAGATTGGATCGATTCCGGCCCGACCCGTCGGTCGCGGGTGGAGCGTAAGCGGGGCCGAGCGCGATGGCGGGCAGATCCTCGGCCAAAGGCTCCAACAACGCCAGCTCCGCCGCGCTGGGATCGCCCTCGGCCTGCAGGTTGGAGCCCTCGAAAAAGCTGTCCGTGCGGGTATAGAGATCGTAGAACAGCGTCTTGTTGGACCATTCAAAATCGAACGCGAGTCCAATCGCCTCCCGCACCTTGGGATCCTTGAGCTGCGGCCTGCGGGTGTTCAGCCAATAGCCCTGCATACCCGATGGACGTCCATCCACAAGTTCATCCCGCTTCACCCAGCCGTTCTCAATCGCCGGGAAATCATAGGCCGTGGCCCAGAGCTTTGAGAAGAACTCCTCATGCAGCACGAAGGAGCCCGCCTTGAACGCCTCAAACGCCGCCGTCGAGTCTTTGAAATACTCGTAGACGACTTCGCCGAAGTTAAACCGACCCCGATTGACCGGCAGACCCCATCCCCAGTAATCATCCCGGCGCAGGTAGGAGATGCTGCGCCCCGGCTCCACCTTGCCGACCTTATAGGGCCCGGAGGTCAGCGGCGGCTCCAGCGAGGACTCGGCGAAATCCCGACCTGTGTAATATGAGGCGGCGAAGATCGGCAGGGTGGCCCCCACCAGCATCGGCAGGTCGCGGGTCGGCTCGCCCGGCGCAAATTCGAACCGCACATGATGGGTATCGAGCGCCTTGGCCGAGACCACGTCTTCGAACAGGATTTGAAACCGCGGCGCGCCCTTGTCCTTGATCGCGTCGAGCGAAAACACGACGTCGGCCGCCGTCACGTCGTCGCCGTTGGCGAATTGCGCCTCCGGGCGGAGGTGAAACTCCACCCAGCTCCGATCCACGGGATACTCGATCCGTTCGGCGAGCAGGCCATAGACCGCGTCGGGTTCGTCCCAGGCGCGGGTCATCAGCGTGTCGAACACCAGGTTCATGCCCTGCGCCGGTTCGCCCTTCAGGATATAGGGGTTGAGACTGTCGAATGTGCGCGACGCCCCGGTCCCGCGAGAGGAATAGGTTCCGCCCGTGGGCGCATCCGGGTTTACATAGTCGAAATGGGCGAAATCCGGCGGGTATTTGAGGTCGCCGAAAGCGGAAACGCCATGCGCGACGATCACCTCCGGCGCGGCGGGCGCTGACGCATCAGGCATCGGCGCTTCGGCCAGCCCATCGGTCGCGGCCGCGCACAAGGCCGCGGCGCAAAACGAGGCGAGCGCCCTCATCCGGCGTCACCGTCTTTCGTGTCCGCGCCGCCCGCATCCTTGGACGCATCCCGCCACCAAATGTCGGGAAACCCAATGGCGCGCGAGGGCAGCGGATCGGGTTTGCCGAACCGGTTCCAATAGGCGATGCGTTCGAACGGCGTATAGAGCTGTAGCACCATGACATGCATATGAGTGAGCACCCGGTCGAGCGCGCGAGACGCGGCGGCCAGCTCCTCCCGATCCTTAGCGAAGACGATAGTGTCGATCAGGCTGTCCACCGCGGGGTTGGAGACGCCGGCGCGGTTGCGGGAGCCGACCGCCAGCGCGGCGTCCGAGCCCCAGAACTCGCGTTGCTCATTTCCCGGACTTTCCGAATTACCGACGCCGTGGACCACCATGTCCCAATCATGCGAGGGATCCTGAAAGACACGGCGAATGAACTGCGCGTCGTCGCGCTCCTCGATCTCGGCATCGATCCCGAGGCGCTTGAGGTTTTGCAAGAACGGGTCGAGCACCCGAGACTGGGACACGCCCGATTGCGCGATCAGGAAGCGTAATTTGAAGGGCTCACCCGTCATATCGACCAGCTTGCCGTCCACGATGGACCAGCCCGCCTCCTTCAACAATCGGGCGCTCTCGCGCAGCGCGCGCCGGTTCCTGCCCGATCCATCGCTTTTCGGCGGCTCGTATGCGGGGCCGAACACGTCTTCGGGCAGATCGGCGCGAAACGGCTCCAGCAGGGCCAGTTCCGCGCCCTCAGGGACGCCCTGAGGCATCAGGTCGTCCGAGCCCTGAAAGTAGCTGCGTGGGCGCGCGTACTGGTCGAAGAAGATCTTCGCGTTGGTCCATTCGAAGTCGAATTGCAGCGAGATCGCTTTTCGGACCCGGATATCGCGAAACTTGCGACGGCGGAGGTTGAAGACGAAGGTCTGAACCTGTTTCGGGCCGTCCAGCACGACTTCCTGCTTGATCACGTCGCCGCGGGCGACGGCGGGAAATTTGTACTTCTCGGCCCAGTTCGATGCGCTGTTCTCTGAGCGGAAATCAATCGAGCCCGACTTGAACGCCTCAAACGTCGCGGTCTGGTCTCGGAAATACTCCCAACGCAACGTGTCGAAATTATACCTGCCCACATTGACCGGCAGGTCCGCGCCCCAATAATCGCTCACACGCTCGTATTCGACGAAGCGGTTGGCCTCAAAACCTGTGACCTGGTAGGGGCCTGAACCCATCATCGGCTCCAGCGCGCTTTCCTCAAAGTCGCGCTCCGCCCACCAGTGTTTGGGCAGGGCGAAAAGCTGCCCCATGATATGCGGCAATTCGCGATTGCCGCTCTGATCGAAGTCGAACCGGACCACGCCGTCGCCCATGTCCATAGCGTCGGTCACATTCGCATAATAGAGGCGATAGAAGGGCCGCGCCTTGGTCTTCAGCGTCTCCAGCGTCCAGATCAGGTCCTCGACCGTCACCGGGCGGCCATCCCACCAGCGCGCTTCAGGGCGCAGTTTGAACGCCACCCAGGAATGGTCCTCTGGATGTTCGATCCATTCGGCCAAAAGGCCGTACTGGGTGGAGCCTTCGTCAAAGCTAGACGTCATCAGCGTCTCGAACACCCGTCCCGCGCCGGTCGCGGCGTCGCCCTTAACGATGAAGGGGTTAAAACTGTCAAACCCGCCGCTCGCCGCCAGCCTGACGGTCCCGCCCGTCGGCGCATCTGGATTCACATAGTCGAAATGCGCGAAATCCGGCGGATAGTTCACCGATCCGACGAGAGAGTCGCCATGCGCCCGCACCACACCCGACGCGGTGGTCTCCCCCGCCCGGCCCTGAGCGGGCCAGAGCGACGGCGCGACCAGAGACCCGGCCGCGGCGACGGAAAATTGGGTAAACCGGCGACGCGAGATCTTCACGTGGGACGCTCCCCGTTCAACGCTAAATTCGGCGGCCGACCGAGAGGGGCGCCGGCGCGCGTCTGCTACCCTATAAGCGTTAGAGCCGAGGGGCGCCTGTTTCAAGGTGAAGCCGCGATATCACAGCGATCTTCGAGCGGAATTGATGACGCGGCGAGCGAAAGGTGCAGGGTTCAGCGCCAATTGACGACCAAGACCACATGAGGCCGGCTTCAAAAAAGAAAGCCGCGAAAACATCGCGGCTCTCTCGATCTTCAACACCCTCGCCTCGGAGAGGCGCATGCGTGCGTCAGTTGGCGCCCAGATAAAGGATGATCGCTGCGCGATCCTCTTCCTTCTTGACGCCCGGGAACGACATCTTGGTGCCCGGCGCGAAATCCTTCGGTTTGGTCAGGAAGGCGTCGAGCGCGGCGGCGTCCCAAACGCCGTCCAGGCCAAGCAGCGCCTCGGAATACTTGTATCCGTCCACCGAGCCGATGTCCTTGCCGACAATGTTGTGCAGGCTGGGCCCGACGCCGTTCTTGCCCTCGTCCAGCTTGTGGCAGGCCTTGCACTTCTTGAAGGCTTTCTCACCCGCTTTCAGCATTTCGGGATCGGCTTCGGCTGGCGTGGCCGCCGCAACCTCTGTCGCAGCCTCTTCCGGGGCGGCCTCCTCGGCCGCGCCTTCAGCGGCGTCCGTCGCAGTCTCGGCGGCGCCTTCAGCGCCTTCCGCACCTTCCGCAACGGCGGCGGTCTCGACCGCCTCCTCGGCCGGGGCCTCGGCGGCCGCAGCGGCCGGAACCTCGATCGGCGCGTCGCCCGCCTGATTGAGATAGGCCATCACATTGGCGCGGTCCGTCGCTTTCTTCAGACCCGCGAAGCCCATCTTGGTGCCCGGCGCGACCGCTTTAGGATTGGCGAGGAATGCGTCCAGATGCTCCCAGGTCCAATCACCCTCCATGCCGGCCAGATCGCCGGAATAGGCGAAGCCGTCGACCGAGCCGATATCGCGACCGACGACATTCCAAAGATTCGGGCCGACGCCATTCTCGCCATCGGCGACCTTGTGGCAGGCGGCGCATTTCTTGAAGGCCTTTTCACCCTTGCCCAGATCCGCCGCGGCCAGAAGCTCAGGCAGGGTGGGTTCGGCGGCGCCGCCGCCCCCGCCGCCATCGCCCTCGGTCTCGATCTGGTAGGCGGCCGTCTCCAGCTCCGCCGGATGGAACAGGGCGTCCTTCGTGATGAAGCCCAGAACAAGGTAGGCGAGCAGCAGCGCGCAAAACGCTCCGCCGTATTTGGCAAGTGTCATTGAATTCATCGTATCGCCCTTGTTCGTTATTCCTGACGGCGCGGACGGATCCGCGCGCATCTATGCGATCTATAAGCTTCCAGAGGCAGCCGGCAAAGAGTATAAGGCGCGACCAATCGCCCGCAAACCTTCGCGGGAAGCATCCCCTCATGAGGAAACCTATAGATGCCCGCTGCGTCAACGCCTGTCGACCCCAAGAACGCAATCGCTTACCAGGGCGAGCCTGGGGCGTTCTCCCACCAGGCGTGCCGGGAAGAATTTCCGGACATGGTTCCGGTTTCATGCCCCAGTTTCGAAGAGGCGATCGCCGAGGTGCGCAACGGCGATGCGAAATTCGCCATGCTGCCGGTCGAAAACTCGCTTTACGGCCGGGTGGCGGACGTCCATCACCTGCTGCCCGATTCCGGCCTCTTCATCATCGCGGAGCATTTTTTGCCGATCCGACTTCAGCTGTTGGGCCTGCCTGGAACCAAGCTGAAGGATGTGAAAGAGGCGCTCAGCCAGAACGTGCCGCTGGGCCAATGCCGCCGGTTCCTGCGCGATCACAATATCGCGCCGGTGGTCGGCGCCGACACGGCGGCCTCCGCCCGGCTGGTGTCCGAGGCGGGCGATTCGTCTCGCGCGGCGATCGCGTCGCATCTGGCGGGGGAGATCAACGGGTTGGATGAGCTGGCGACGGATATCGAGGACGCCGCGCATAACACCACGCGGTTCATCGTCGTCTCGCGTCAGAAAATTGAGTCAGATCCGACCGAAGGGCCCGCGATCACCAGCTTCGTGTTCCGGGTCAGGAACGTACCCGCCGCGCTCTACAAGGCGATGGGCGGGTTCGCGACCAACGGCGTGAACATGGTCAAACTGGAGAGCTATATGATCAACGGCTCGTTCTCGGCCACGCAGTTCTACGCCGATATCGAAGGGCATCCAAACGAGCGCTCGGTGCAACTGGCGCTGGAGGAGCTTGGCTTCTTCACCGACTACCTGCGCGTGCTGGGCACCTATCCACGGCATTCGCGCCGGGACGGGATGTAAGCGATCAGCCTTCCAGCAGCGCGGCGACACGTTGGGCGGCGGCGCTGGCGGGTGTGGCCGTCTCCATTATCAGGGCCATGCCGGTGCGCATCGTCTCGCCAAAGGGCGCGACCAGCGCGCCACTCTCTAACTCTCGGCGCAGCAGCGGCGCGTGCCCCATCAGCACGCCCGCGCCGTTGACAGCCTCATCGACGGCGAGGCTGTAGAGCGAGAAAGCGGGGCCGAATCCAAGCTCCAAGTCGGGATGATCCGCGTCCTCGGCCCAATTTCCCCATTCCTCAGCCCAGGTCGCGTCGTACAGCAGGGTCTCGTTGGCGAGGTCCGGGGGCGAGGTCAGTCGCGCCGCCACCTGCGACGCGCAAACCGGGAAGATCTCGTCCTCGGCCAGCACGCGCTGGTTCCCGCGCCCAGACGGCTCCGCGAAGAAAAGGCTGATGTCGAAAATCTCCCGCCGCAGGTTCGGCGGCGTCTCAAGCGCGGTGATCGAGATGGCGCAATCGGGCGCGGCGGCGCGAATCGCGGGCATGCGCGGGGACAGCCAGAGTTGCGCCACGGCAGGCAATGCCGCGATGGAGACGTCGCTGGCGCCGGCATGCGCGCGCAAGCCCCGTTGCGCATGGCCCAGCGCGTCGAACGCGGCGCGAAACTCCTCCGCCGTCCGGGCGCCCAGACGGGTCAACGCCACACCCTGTGAGCGGCGTTCGAAAAGCGGCGCGCCGGTCCAATCCTCCAGCGCCTTGATATGCTGCGAAACCGCGCCGGGCGTCACGCAAAGCTCCTCGGCGGCGGCGGCGAACCCGCCGAGGCGCGCGGCGGCCTCAAACGCGCGCAACGCGTTGAGAGGCGGTCCTTTCGGGCGTGGCGGGGATACAGACATGAGCTAGGCCTAGTTTTTCTACGCCAAACTTTAGCAATTCTGGTTTGCGCGCTCAACGCCGCGCGCCCATTCTGCCGCCAGACCATCAGGAGGAGCGGCGATGCTGGACTATCGGAGCTGGACGCCAAGCAAGAGCGAAGACTGGATCGCGACAGTTGCGAAGCGGACCGGGGCGGAGAACTCGGCGGAGATCGACGCGCGGCTCCACGCGCTCGCCGAGCGGAACCGGGAGATTCACGAACGCGATTGCTTCAATCTCAATCCGGCCACCAACGTGATGAATCCGCGCGCCGAGGCGATCCTCGCCGCCGGGATCGGGTCGCGTCCGTCGCTGGGTTATCCGCGCGACAAGTACGAAATGGGTCTGGAGGCGATTGAGGAGATCGAAGTCATCGCCGCCGCGCTCTGCGCCGAGGTCTTCGACGCCAAATTCGCCGAGATCCGCGCGCCCTCCGGCGCGATCGCCAATCTCTATGGCTTCATTGCGATCTGCGAACCCGGCGACGCGATCATCGCGCCGCCCGCCTCCATCGGCGGGCATGTCACCCACCACGCTGACGGGTGCGCCGGACTGTATGGACTTACGACGATCCCGGCCCCGGTGCGCGCGGACGGTTACACGATGGATGTGGACCGGTTGCGAGACCTGGCGCGAGAGGCGCGGCCCAAGCTCATCACCGTGGGTGGTAGTCTGAACTTATTCGAACACCCCGTGGCGGAGGTGCGGGAAATCGCCGACGAGGTCGGCGCCAAGGTCATGTTCGACGCCGCGCATCAATGCGGCATCATCGCGGGCAAGGCGTGGCGCGATCCGTTGGCCGAAGGCGCGCATTTCATGACAATGAGCACCTATAAGAGCCTTGGCGGCCCGGCGGGCGGGCTGATCGTCTCCAACGACGCCGAGATCGCCGAGCGCCTCGACGCCATCGCCTTTCCCGGCATGACGGCCAATTTCGACGCGGCCAAATCGGCGGCGCTGGCGCTGACCATGCTAGACTGGCGAGAGCACGGGCGGGCCTATGCGACGGAGATGATCGCGGTGGCGCGGGCCTTCGCGGCGGCGCTGGACGCCGAGGGATTGCCGGTCTTCGCCAAGGCGCAGGGCTTCACCGCCTCGCATCAGTTCGCGGTCGAGGCGGCGACGCTGGACGGCGGTCAGACGGCCTCGAAGAAGCTGCGAAAGGCGGGGTTCCTGGCCTGCGGCATCGGCCTGCCCATCGCGGAGGTCGCCGGCGACATGAACGGGCTCAGGCTGGGCACGCCGGAGCTGGTGCGCTGGGGCGTCGGCGAGGGGGATGTGGCCGAGATCGCCCGCCTCACGGCGGAAGCGCTGCGCAGCGACGCGCCGCAGGCGTTGGCGGCGGAGACCCGCGCGCTGCGCTCACAGTTTCAGAGTATGCGGTTCGCGCGCGGTTGAGTACAACGCAATCTCCGGATCAAGCCGACGTTGGCCTCAGATCAACGCAGCTCCCACCGCCGCCCCCTAATAAACTGCGCTAATACTTATGGATAATGAGTAACTTTACGGCGTCGTGCAGATATAAATAGCGCCGACAAATCTACTTCCATTTTATCAGCGAGCATTATTTCAACTTCTTTCATACAAACTGCATGAAATTCTAAAATGTTAACTTCTTTTCCTGTCATTCCTGCACATCCATAAACTTCAAAACTTCTTGTACCGCCACTCTTAGTATGCCATTCTGTTGGAAAATCATCTATATATTCGTCTTCTTGAAAGTATTTCCAATATCTCTTCTTAGACAATTCCACCCTAATCCATGGATTCAAAAAATTGATCAGCAATCATAGTTAGTCCAACTTCACGATCAAACGGCTTGGGATTCTTTGATGCTTCAACGCGTAGCACAGAGCCCGGGAGTTCCGCTGACGTGAAGTAACGGAAATCGGAGCTCAAACTCGCATTTTCCTTTTCAATATGACCTCGTGTCTTGCCCCATCCTTCTTTATAGGCGCCGAGTATGCGGCCTATACAGACTGGCACGGGAGCAGACTCGCGCCTCATAAGACTGTTCAGCCATTGAAGACGCAAAATCCTCAACTTCTCATCCAGAGAATCCAATGCCTCCCACCCACTTGCACTAAGTTCATCCACAATCTTACTAAGCGAAAATTCATTTAGGAAAATTAGATCGCAGGCCTCTAGAACGCCGCTAAAACTGGGGGATTTCTTTCGTATTACTTGCCTATCGCTCATTTAGATTTCTCCTCGAGCCATTCTCTCTTAACAGTACCAAGTGAAGCCAGCGGCCTATCCCTCCGCCAGCGCCTCACGCCACTTGAATCGCGATCTTGCCGATATGCGATTTCTTCAGGAACACGGTCTGCGCGTCGCGCAGTTCTGACAATGGGAAGACCTGAGCAACCACGGGGCGGATCTCGTCGCGCTCGATATAGCCGATCAGATCGTCAAGGATCCGGTCCGGCTGATAGGTGGCGCCAAAGAGCGTCAGATCCCTGAGATAGAGGGTCCTGACATCCAGCTCGACCATTGGACCGGCGATGGCGCCGGAGGCGACATAACGTCCGCCGCGATCCAGCGCGTCGATCAGGTCGGTCCAGCGCGGCCCGGCGACAAGATCGATCACGACATCGAAGGCGCCGCGCGCGAACGCGCCGTCCCGTTCGACGATCACGTCCGCCCCCAGCGCACGAATGTCCTCCGCCTTCGCGGCGCTGGAGACGGCGGTCACATGCGCGCCGCGCCGTTTCGCGACTTGCACCGCCGCAGAGCCGACGCCGCCAGACGCGCCGGTGATCAGAACCCGTTCGTCGCGCAGCGAGGCGCGCTGAAGCATCCCTTCAGCGGTGGTGTAGGCGCAGGGCATGGTCGCAAGCTCCAGATCGCTCCAGCTTGAGCGCACCGGAACCGCGTCGACGGCGAAGGTCTTTGTGTACTCGGCGAAGGCGCCGTCGCACTCGGATCCAAACGTCCAGGTCGCGAAAGGCGCGCCGCCCGCTCCGGTCGACTGCAGCGGTCGCACCATCACCCGCTCTCCGATCCGGTCGCGCGACACGCCGTCCCCGACCGCGACTATTGCTCCAACGCAATCGGCGCCCTGAATGCGCGGGAATTCGAGCGCCTCGCCCGACCAGCCGCCATCTTCGTCGCCGCCGCCGCCAGATAGGGCTACAGATTCCGTGTCGCCCTGCACGGATTTCGAATACCACGCGGTCCGGGTGTTGATGTCAGTGTTGTTCACAGAGGAGGCGGCGACCTTGATCAAGACCTCCGCCGGACCTGGAACCGGAAGCTTCAGGTCGTCGCGCCATTCGAGCTTCTCCAAACCTCCATGGCCGGTCAGGACCATGCCGCTCATCCGGTCGGGCAGCGTCATGCGCCGCTCGCCTCAAACGACTTCGCAACCTTTCCCAGCGCGCGAGAGAGCCCGGCCTGCATCATCGGCGCAAGCGCCATGAGCATTGGCGCGGCGCGCATCGCCGCGACGCCGACCGGGTCCAGCGTCCAATGCGCGCGGAGGAGGCAGGCGTCCGCCTCTTGCTCGGCCAATTCGATGTGAAGCGCGGTGCGCCAGCCCCGGGTCATGGTCTGAAAGCGGATCGCCTCCTCCTGCGCGTGCTCGACCACCTCGACATCGGCGGCCTCGGCGAAGGGGCCGAAATCGCCCTCGATCCGCCAGCTTGCGCCTGCGGCGATAGGCGCGTCCTCCGCCGCGTCCAGCCGCGCCGCCGAATTCACCCGTTTCGACCGGCGGGCCAACGCGCCCAGATCTGAAAATCGGGCGAACACGGCCTGCGGCGGCGCGCTGATCCGTTGTTCGGCCCTGAAATCCGGCATCAGGCGGCGTCCCAATCCTCGATCTCGCCCGCCACCCAGGCTTCCATCAGGCGGCGCGCGATGGCGCCGTGGCGCGACGCGTCAAAGCGCTCGGCCTCTCCCCGCAGCGCCTGCTCCACTTCCGCCCTGGACGCCCAGAACGCGTCCGCCAGTTCGGTCGGGTCAATGGTCAGGTCTTCATTCAGCGCCTCAGCCATGCAGCCGATCATCAGGGTGGAGGGGAACGGCCAGGGCTGGCATGCGAGATACCGCACCCGGCCGATGCGGACGCCCGCCTCCTCCGCAACCTCGCGGCGCACGGCGGCCTCCATCGTCTCACCCGGCTCCATGAAACCCGCTAGCAACGAGTACATGCGATCGGTCCATTCCTCTTGATGACCGAGCAGCAGCTTGTCGCCATGGACCACCAGCATGATCACGACCGGGTCGGTGCGGGGAAAATGCTTGGCGTCGCAGGATGTGCAACCCCGGCGCCAACCGGCCTCCTCCACCGCGCTGGGCTCCCCACATTTGGCGCAGAACCGGTGGTTGCGGTGCCACTCCCACAAGCCCTTGGCGGTCGCGGCGGCGGCGGCGTCCTCCGGCCCCAGCTCAGCCATGACGGAGCGGAGATCGATGAACTTCGCGCCCTCTACCAGCTGCGGGGCCGACTCGCCGTCGGGCGGCAGGTCGGAAATGTCCACCGCCAGACGCGCCGCGCCGTCGTCCAGACCCAGAAGGGTCCAGTCGCTGCTGCGCGCTTTCGACAGATGCTGCGCGGTCGGCGAGGTCCAGTGCGCCTGTTTGACGCCGCCCTCGTCGTCCAGTTCGATCAGCGGCTTGCCGCGCCAGATCGCCAGAACGCGCGCCGCGGGATCGGCGAGCATCGCCGCCAAGGCTTGCGGATCGCCGCGCAAATGCGCCGCGCGGTCCAGCGTGCCGGCGGCGAAGGTGATGGAGGTCTCCGGAATCATGCCGTCCCTCGGATGAAATTTCGGCGCGCAGACTGCGACAGAGAGCGCACAGAAGCAATGGGGGCGGTTGCGCGCCGCTTCGCCCGGCGCTATATCGGCCCCCGAGAGGTTGGCGCGGGCGAGCGCCTTGCCAACCCGGTCAGGTCCGGAAGGAAGCAGCCGCAACGAGCCCCGCTTGGGTCGCTGTCCAGCCTCTCACTCTCTCATTCCCGCAAGATTCGTCGCCGTAGCCCTCCGCCGGGACTTGGAGTGCGCCCCGCGCCCCGCTAAGACGAGAGGCGAGAGCAGCGCGGGCGTATTCATGAGCGATTCTGACGACACGGCGACAGGCGGCGGGCAAGAGGGCGAGACCTATCAGGTCCTCGCGCGGAAATACCGTCCGGCCGATTTTGACGCGCTGATTGGGCAGGAGGCGATGGTCCGGACGCTCAGAAACGCGTTTGAGACCGACCGCATCGCCCACGCCTTTATCCTGACCGGCGTGCGCGGGGTCGGCAAGACCACCACCGCGCGGATCATCGCCAAGGGCCTGAACTGCGTCGGCCCGGACGGCGCGGGGGGTCCCACGGTGCAGCCCTGCGGCCAGTGCGAGCCTTGTCAGGCCATCGCCGATTCGCGCCATGTCGACGTGCTGGAGATGGACGCCGCCAGCCGCACCGGCGTCGGCGACATTCGGGAGATCATCGACTCGGTGCGCTACCGGGCGGCCTCGGCGCGCTACAAGGTCTACATCATCGATGAGGTGCATATGCTCAGCACCTCCGCGTTCAACGCGCTTCTGAAGACGCTGGAAGAGCCACCGCCCCACGTCATCTTTATCTTCGCCACCACGGAGATTCGCAAAGTGCCGGTGACGGTGCTCAGCCGGTGCCAGCGGTTCGATCTTCGCCGGATCGAGCCGGAGGTGCTGATGGGGTTCCTGGCGGAGGTCGCCGGAAAGGAGAGCGCCCAGATCGCCGAGGACGCGCTGGCGCTGATCACCCGGGCGGCGGAAGGTTCTGTCCGGGACGCGCTGTCGCTGCTGGACCAGGCCATCGCGCATGGCGCCGGCGAGACCTCCGCCGATCAGGTGCGCGCCATGCTGGGCCTCGCCGACCGGGGCCGGGTGCTGGACCTCTTCGATCTGATCATGAAGGGCGACGCCAAAGGTGCGCTGGCGGAGCTTTCGGGGCAATATTCCGACGGCGCCGATCCGCTGGCGGTGCTGCGCGATCTGGCGGAGCTGACGCATTGGATCTCGACGCTCAAGATCGACGCGGCGCTCGCCGACGATCCCACCATCGCGCCGGATGAGCGCGCGCGGGGCCGCGAGATGGCCGACGGCCTCTCCATGCGGGCGCTGGCGCGGGCGTGGCAGATGCTGCTGAAGGCTTTGGAGGAGGTCGCCAACGCGCCCAACGCGATGATGGCGGCGGAGATGGCGGTGATCCGCCTGACCCATGTCGCTGAACTCCCCTCGCCCGAGGATATCCTGCGCAAACTGACCGATACGCCGCCGGCGACGGGTCCGGACGGACCTCAACCCAGCGCACCCGGCGGAGGGAGTGGCGCGCAGGGGAATGGCGGCGGGTCCAAATCGGCCCAGATCAGCGGCGCTTCCCCTTCCGGCGCGCCCTCCGGCGGCCCCGTGGCGCAGCTCGCCGCGGTGGCGACGCCCGACGCGCAACCGACCCCGGCGCCGGCCCGCGCGGCGACGCTGGCCGCCTTCGCGCGGTTCGAGGATGTGGTCGCCCTGATCCGGGCCAAGCGCGACGTGAAACTGCTGACCGAGGTGGAGGATTATCTGCGCCTCGTCCGCTATCAGCCCGGCATGATCGAGTTTCAGCCCGCCCCCGGCGCGCCCAATGAGTTTCCCGGCGCGCTGAAACGCCGGCTGGAGGAGTGGACGCAGACGCGCTGGGTGGTCTCGGTCGTCTCGGAGGGCGGGGCGGAGACCCTGACGGAGACCGCGCGCGGCGCGGCGGACGATCTGCGGCGCCGCGCGTTGGAGCACCCGCTGGTGCTGGCGGCGCTGGAGGCGTTTCCGGGCATCGACCCGAACCAAATAAAAGCGGCGCCGCCGCCTGATCCGCTCTCCACACCGGGGACGGAACCCGATATGGACGGCGCAGATTTCGGCCCAGATTACAGCGATGGGGATTTCGTCGATCAGGACGACCCCTATCTCGACCCCTTCGGCGAGGATTTGTGATGCTTAAAGGACTTGGGAATATCGGCGATCTCGGCAAGCTGATGGCGCAGGCGCAGGAGATGCAGGCCAAAATGCAGGACCTGCAGCAGCGGATGGAGGAGATCACCGCCGAGGGCACGGCCGGCGCCGGCATGGTCAAGGCCACCGCCAACGCCAAGGGCAAGCTGGCGTCGCTGGAGGTCGATCCGGTGCTATTCTCCGGCGAAGAGGACAAGGCGGTGCTGGAGGACCTGATCATCGCCGCCGTCAACGACGCGCAGGAAAAGGCGCAGGCCAAGGGCCAGGAAGAGATGGCCAAGCTGACGCAGGAAATGGGCCTGCCCGCCGGCATGACGCCGCCGGGGATGGGCTGAGCGCGCTTCTTTCGATTCAGACGGGCCTGATTCACGTCCATGAAAGGCCCGCGCGCCGCGACCACACAGGAGACCGCCGTGACCCGAGCCCGCCCATCCGGAGCCAGGCTTCGCGCGCTCGCGGCATGCCTTTTCGCCGCGATCCTTCTTTGGAGCGGCGCATCGGCTCCAACCCGCGCGGCTGAGGCCTATACCGCCGAAAAGGTCGCCGCTCTGCTGGAAGGCACGGAGAACGGCGAGATATTTCGGATGCTGAAAGCGGCGTTTCCGGATGAATATGACGCCTTTGTCGCCGATATGGCGAACAGGGCGAATAACGGCGCGTCTCAGGCGGAGCTCAACCAGATGGGCTTCAACTTCACCTCCGGTCTGCGCCGCGCAAACGCTGAGTTCGCCTCCGCCGCGTCTGATGCGATCATCACCGAAAATCTTGAATCGATGCTGGCGATCACGCACTCGCTGGAATCCGATACGCGGCTCTGCGCCGGTTACTCGATCGCGGGCGGATCGGTTTTGCTGGGCCACAAGTTGAGCGCCGAGCAGTTTTCTCTGTTCGCCAAGAATTCGGAATTGTCCTTCGCAGCGATTGCTGACGGCAAACGCCGAGGCGGCGGCGCTGCGTCCGAGCCGACGGAAGGCGCTTGGACGGCGTTTTTTCAGCATTGGACGTCCAGAGGCGCCACCGATGCCGATTTTGAGACATTCTTCGCGCAAGACGTGGACAATCCGGAGATGTGCAAACTCTCCATCGAGTTTCTTGAGGCGATGATCTCGATGCCCGGAGACGTCGGTGTGGAGTTGCGCCGCTTCCTGGTGATTCAAACGCTGAAGACCTGAGAAGGGTCAGGCCCGACGCATCGCAACGCATCCCTCCTCACTTCGTCATCGGCTCGCCCCCCGAACGCGTCCCTGATCGCCTCCCCCCTTGATCCGCTCGTCGCATGGCGCGAGGGTGGCGTTAACCAATAACATGAGGCGGGCGTGATCGAGCACAATCCCAGAGACCGCAGCGGCGACGGCGCCATCGAGCGCCTGATCGATCTGATGGCCAAGCTGCCGGGGCTCGGCCCGCGCTCCGCCCGGCGGGCGGCGCTGACGCTGGTCAAGAAGCGGGAAAAGCTGCTGCAGCCGCTGGCTCAGGCGCTGGCCGAGGTGGCGGAGACGGCGCGATCCTGTCTGGAATGCGGCAATGTCTCGACCAGCGACATCTGCCCGATCTGCCGCGATCCGAAACGCGATCCGAGCGCGATTTGCGTCGTCGAAGACGTGGCCGACCTCTGGGCGATGGAGCGGGCCGCCGTGTTTCGCGGCCGCTACCATGTGCTCGGCGGCGCCCTTTCCGCGCTGGACGGCGTCGGGCCGGACGAGTTGCGGATCCCAAAGCTCGCATCCCGTGCGGGTGAGGAGGCGGTGACCGAGATCATCCTCGCGCTGAACGCCACCGTCGACGGGCAGACCACGGCGCATTACATCGCCGACGCGCTGGAGGGCCGGGGCGTGAAGATCACCTCGCTGGCCCAGGGCGTGCCGATCGGCGGAGAACTCGATTATCTGGACGACGGCACGATCACGGCGGCGCTGAGGGCGCGGCGGGAGGTTTAGCGCCTCGATTTGAAGCGGCCGCACCCCTCACATCAGCCCCAAGCCGCGAAAGCTGACATCGCGTCCTTTCCCGATCACCACATGATCATGCAGCGTCAGGCCGACCGTATCCGCCGCCCGCGCGATGCGGCGGGTCATCTCGATATCCGCATGGCTGGGCGTGGGATCGCCTGATGGGTGATTATGCACCAGGATCAGCGCGCTGGCGTTCAGCTCCAGCCCGCGTTTGACCACTTCTCTCGGATAGACCGGCACATGGTCCACCGTGCCTTCGGCCTGCGCCTCATCGGCGATCAGCAGGTTCTTTCGATCCAGATAGAGCGCGCGGAACTGCTCCGTCTCGCGATGCGCCATCACCGTTTTGCAATAGATCATCAGATCGCCCCAACTGGAGAGGACTGGCTGCTCCAGAACCTTGGCGCGGGCCATGCGGTGGGAGGCGGCCTCGACGATCTTGATCTCTCGCACCACGGCGTCGCCGACGCCCTCCACCTCCGCCAGCCGGGCGGGCGCCGCCGCCATCACCCGGTTGAAATCGCCGAACCGCTGAATCAACCGCTTGGCGAGCGGCTTCACGTCCTGACGCTGGACCGCGCGAAACAGGATCAGCTCCAGCAGTTCATAGTCGGGCATGGCGTCGGCGCCGCCGGCCATGAAACGCTCTCGCAGCCGCTCGCGATGCCCATGGTGGTGGTCCGGTTCATTCGGAGGCTTTCTGAGTTTCGAAGGAGGCGCAAATTTCTCATATTTCGTAACGCTGAGAGGAACGTCGCTTGCCTTGGAAATTGGCGCGATCGCATCGAAGTCAGGGATCATTGGCGCCTCTGACAATCCCTCCTTCCGCTTTCTCCGCGCCATGCCCGCCCGCTATTCAGGTTCTGTTAAACCTTCTGGAACGGATTCGTTAGCGAAGGGTTAATGCGACCCCGATCCCGACCGCGCGGCCACCTTGTCCGCCACGATCGCCGCATCCTCTCCCACGCCATAGAGCAGCGCCGATTTGCGTTTTCTGAGGAAATGCAACCCGACGAAATAGAGGCCGCCGACCACTGCGCTGGCGCCGTCCGACTGAAGCGGAAATCCGTCCGCGTCGAACGCATCCGGCCAGGGCAGCCAGGATGCGTAATCGGGCCGGAACCCGCCGGTGAACATCACGGTTCCAACGGGGTTGAGGTCGATCTCCGTTGGCGTCTCCGCCGTAAACGGCTCCGGGTCTGGCAGCGCGGGCCGCGATAGGCCCAGCTTGTCGGCCGTCGTGTGGACGAGATCGCGAAACTGGTCATAGCGCGCATCGCCCCAAGCGATGCTCTCGGCGAGATCCGGCGCGAATTTCGCGCGCATCCCTTCCGCGCCCAGAAAGTGGCCGACCAGTCTCGCGCCCTTGTCCTTGAGCGTGCGCAGGTTGAGATCGTGGCCGCGGTCATGGCCGGTGGCGAGCACATTGGCGAACAGGCGCGCCTCATCCGGGATCGTGTCCGCCATGGCGTCGGCGAAACCGGATTCGACGAACCACCAGAAAAGGTCATGCGCGCCGATCCGCCGGGGCGCCCAGGGCGCGCGCCCGCAGGCGAGAGTGACGGCGCGCCCCGCCTCCAGCAGTTCTTCGGCGATCTGGCAGCCGGATTGGCCGCCGCCGATGACCAGCACGTCGCCCTCGGGCAGCGCGCGCTCATTGGTGAAGTCGCTGAGCGGCAGTTGCAACACCGAGTTTGGCAGCGTCTCAACGCCCTTCGGCGTAAGCGGCCGCTGAAAGGCGCCGGTCGCGAGGATCAGCGCGCCGCTGGTCCAGGCGCCTTTATCGGTGTGCACGCGGATCAGACCGTCCTCCAGCGGCTCGACGCCGGTGATGATGGTGCGGGCGCGCACCGGCGCTTCGAATGAGGCGGCGTATCGCTCCAGATAGGCGACGATCTCATCGCGCGGCATAAACCCGTCGGGATCGTCGCCGTCATAGGGAAAGCCGGGCAGCTGCACCGACCAGTTCGGGGTGACGAGGCAGAACGAGTCCCAGCGTCGTCGCCAGCTTTCGCCGATATCGCCACGCTCCAGAACGACGTGCTCCACATTTCGCTGCGTCAGTTCGTAACTCGCGGCGAGCCCAGCCTGACCTGCGCCGACGATGATCGCGTCGATATTCATTGCGCCCCCCAATGATCCCCTGTTCCCGCCTTGGCAGCCTATCACAGGGCGGAGGCAAACCGGCCGCGACTCGCGCGACCTGTGCTCCGAACTCTCTTGACGCTCGCGGACGTGGCGTGCACCTGCTGACGGGACCAAATTTCGAAGGAGCCCATCCATGACTCTGCGACTCGCCGGCGCGCTCGCCCTCACCTGCGCCATCGCGGCTTGCGCGCAGTCCGGCGCGCCCGCGCCCGCCGCTCCGACCGAGAAGGCCGAGCAGGTTCCGCTGCCGACGTCGCTGCGCGTGGCGGGCGACGCCGGTGAAGGATTACGATTGCTGTCCTACCTGTCGGCGGACGGCATCCCCGCAAGCAGCGCGTTCACTGGGGTCGAGTCGGGTTGGCGAATCTTCTGCTCCGGCGGCGCGGATATCGTCGCGGTCGACCGGAACCTGACCGACGCGGAGATCACAGCATGCAAGCAGGCCGGCGGGGCCTGGTCGGGTTTCTCCGGCGACGGCAACGACGCGCCAGTCATCTATGTGCGCAGTGAGATCGCCGACGCGTTTCTTGAACGAAGCAGCGCGTATAACTGACCTGAACGTCTAGACAGGCCGCCGCGGCTCGTAGCCTTCACCGTTCCCAGGTCGGGTGAAACCGGCCGCCAGGCGAGAGTGTGAAGATCTCCACCCCATCCTCGGTCACGCCCACCGAATGCTCGAACTGGGCGGAGAGAGACTTGTCGCGCGTCACGGCGGTCCAGCCATCGGCGAGGATCTTGGTCTCGGGCCGACCCAGATTGACCATCGGCTCGATAGTGAAGAACATACCGGGCCGCAGCTTCGCGCCCGCGCCCGCGCGCCCGTAATGCAGCACATTAGGCGCGTCATGGAACACCAGGCCCAGACCGTGGCCGCAGAAATCCCGCACCACCGAGCAGCGCTGGCTCTCGACATATTTCTGGATCGCCGAACCAATATCTCCGAACGTGGCGCCCGGCTGGACCACATCGATGCCGCGCATCAGCGCTTCGTGCGTGACGTCGATTAAACGCTCCGCCTTTCGGCTGGGCGCTCCCGCGACGAACATGCGTGAAGTGTCGCCATACCAATCGTCGACGATCACCGTGACGTCGATGTTCAGGATATCGCCGTTCTTGAGCGTCTTGTCGCCCGGGATGCCGTGGCAGACCACGTGGTTGATCGAAATGCAGCTGGCGTGCTGATAGCCGCGATACCCGATTGTGGCCGAGGTCGCCCCGCTGTTCTTGATGTAATCGTGGATGATCTGGTCGAGCGCGCCGGTGGTCACGCCGGGCGCGACATGTTCGGCGATCATGTCCAGAATCTCGGCGGCCAGACGACCCGCCTTGCGCATGCCGGCGAAATCCTCCGGCTTATAGAGCTTGATCCCTTCTGGCGTACGGTCGGCGCGCAAGGTCTTCTCCACGGGTTCCGCCCTCCTGTTCAGGCGTTCTTGTTGTTCTCGACCATAGGCAGGGCGTGATCAAGGACGATCTCGTCCGGCGCGATCCGGCAGGCGCGGCAGAGCGCCTCGACCCCCCGCGATCTGGCCCGTTGGTACGCCGCTGCATACGCCGGATCAATGTCCGCCGCGAGCGCGAAACGCCCGCAGCTGGTCATCTGCACCACGTAGAGCATCACAGCCCGCGCGCCAGCCTCGGCCATGTCGCCAAGCTCCCCAAGATGCTTGGCGCCGCGCTTGGTGACCGAATCGGGGAACTCCGCCAGATCGCCGTCGCGCCGGAGATGCACGTTCTTCACCTCCAGATAGCAATCGGGCCGCCCGGCGCCGGTCAACAGAAAATCGATGCGGCTGTTCTTGCCATAGCGAACCTCGCGCCGGATCTGGTCATAGCCGGACAACTCAGGGATCGCGTCTGCGGCCAGCGCCTCGCCCACCAGCTTGTTGGGAAGGCTGGTGTCGATCCCGGCCCAAGTGCCGTCCTCTAGCTCCGCCAGCCGCCACGCGTAGCGCAATTTGCGCTTCGGATCGTCATTCGGCTCCAGCCACACAGGCAGGCCCGGCGCATTCAGGCCCAGCATAGCGCCGGGATTGGCGCAATGCGCGGTCACAGCCTCGCCATTCTCAAGCGTGACGTCGGCCAGAAACCGCTTATAACGCTTGATCAGGCGACCTTTGACGAGGGGGCGTTCAAACTTCATGCGCGGCGCATAACGCGTCTTCGCGCCCAGTTTCAAGGACCACGGCATGACCCATACCAATCCGACCGCCGCCATGCTCGTGATCGGGGATGAGGTGTTGTCCGGGCGCACCCGCGACGCCAACACCAACCATCTGGCGACAGAACTGACCGCGAAGGGCGTCGCGCTGCGAGAGGCGCGGGTGGTGGCGGACGATCCCGACGCGATCGCGGACGCTGTGAACGCGCTGCGAGCGAAATACGACTACGTGTTCACCTCTGGTGGGATCGGACCAACCCATGACGACATCACGGCGGACTCGGTCGCAGCGGCGTTCGGCGCCCCTATCGGCGTGCGCGACGACGCCCGCGCGATATTGGAGGCCTATTACCCGCCGGGCGATCTGAACGAGGCGCGGCTCAGAATGGCGCGCATCCCGGACGGGGCGTCGCTGATCCTGAACCCAATCAGCCAGGCGCCGGGGTTCCGGCTGGGAAACGTCTTCGTCATGGCGGGGGTTCCGGCGATCTTCCAGACCATGCTGCAAAGCGCGATGCCGGAATTGACAGGCGGCGCGGCGACGCTGTCCTGGTCACTGCGCGCGCCGATCGCCGAGGGCGATATCGCGGTTCCGCTGGGCGAGGTCGCCGCACGTCATCCCGAGGTCTCCACCGGGTGCTATCCGTTCTATCGGCCCGGTCTGGGGGTGACGCTTGTGGCGCGGTCCAACGACCGGGCGGCGCTGGAGGCGGCGGTCGCGGAGCTGCGCGCGATGATGGCGGAGCTGGGAACGGACGATATCAGCGAGACGCCGCCTGAATAGCGCCCACGGACCCTTGCAGCGGCGCGCGCGCGCGATATGCTCCGCACCGCTTTCCGGCCCGGCGCCCGCTTGGCGGAACTGGTAGACGCAAGGGACTTAAAATCCCTCGACTTCGGTCATCCGGGTTCGAGTCCCGGAGCGGGCACCAAACATAGTTGGACAGCAGGTTCAGCGCCGCTGGATCTTGGTCCCGTATATCGGCGAAGACATTAGCGCCAGGAGACGACGACATCGCCGCCGCCTTGTCGCAGCTCCATTCCGATGCGCTTGTTTACGAAATCAAGCGTGTAGAGCTCCGTGATCTCGAGGCCATCCTCCGCCACGTCGCTCTCGACCATCTTCCGGTAGAAATCCAGATGCCGCCAGTGCGCCATGGCGCCGATCCCAAACCGGGCCGCCTCGCCCGATTCTACGATGCCATGGGCTTTCATCTGTTCGATCGAGAAGGCGATCTGCGCATCCGTGTTGACCGGATTGTCGCGTTTAATCATCGCGTTGGCGGCGGAGTTGTCGCCATGAAGATATTTGTACCAACCCCGAATCGAGCCATTGACGAAGCATTGAACGGTTTCGGGATTTTCGTCGATGTAATCGGTCATTGCGCCAATGGTCATGGCGTAGGTGCTGAAACCGTAATCGGCCAGCAAATAGACGTCAGGTTTGAAGCCGCCCTCGGTTTCGACCACGAAGGGCTCGGACGTGACATAGGCTTGCTGGGCCGAGTTTTCATTTGACAGAAATGGCGCCTGATCGAAGTGGTAGACGGCTCTGTTCTTGGAAGAAAACCCATAACTCTTCTTCAGCCATTGGAAATAGGTCTGATAGCCGACATCGCCGATCAACAGCGTATCCAGTTTGCGAATACCCCTGAATGACGCCGTCCTGCCGGGATGCGTGATCAGCGCCCCTGGCTCTTTCTGAAACATGGCAGCGACGACCTTGATCCGGTCGCCGTTCGCCGCGGCGGAGATCACTTCGAGCATATTGGAACTCGCGAGGAAATCGAGTTCTCCATCGATCAGCAGCGAAAGGTTGTTCGCGTGAGGGCCGCCGGGAACGATCGTCACATCAAGCCCGCAATCGACGTAGTCACCGTCGGCGACCGCCTGATAAAATCCGCCATGTTCGGCCTGAGCGAGCCAGTTGGTGCCAAAGCGGATGGGGATGCGCTCGGATGCGTCGCTGATGCTCTGGAACATGAATGCGCCAATGGTGAGCAAAGCGGCGAATACAATGCAAGTTCGAGCCAAGGCGCCCTCCTCAATAATTAATTCAAAATTGATATAATATACTCAAGGTAGAGTTAATCACATATCTCTCGCCCGTTCAAGCGATCGATCGCAGGCGCGTCCACCGCGCGATGGAGGCGTTCGTTCGCCGTCTGCGCGTTAGGCTTAACCTAACACCCCGGCGCCCAAGTGCTCGTAATCGCCGGCGCGTCCGGCCGGTCGCGATCAGGCACAGGATTGGCGTAGCTGCCGATATGGATGAAGCCCGCGACCCGCTCGCCCTCTCCAACGCCCAGATATGCGGCGGCCTCAGCGTCAAATGTGAACCACTCGGTCAGCCATTGCGCGCGATAGCCATAGGCCGCCGCGGCGTTCAGCAGGGTCTGGCACACGGCCCCGGCGGAAAGCTCCTGCTCCCATTCCGGGATCTTCGGATGCGGCGCGGCGGTGGAGATCACCCCGACGCAGACGGGCGAGGCCACAAACCCCTCCGCCTTCTTCACCCGCTTTTCCACATCTTCGCCCAGCGCCCGCGCCCGATCGGTCAGCCAACGCGCGGCCTCGACCCGCGCCGTCTGCGGATAGATCACAAAGCGCCAGGGGGCCAGCTTGCCGTGGTCCGGCGCGCGCGCGGCGAGGACCAGCATGTCCGCCAGCGTCGCGGGGTCCGGCCCCGGCGCGGCGAGAAGAGTGTTCACCACGCTGCGGCGGGTCTGAAGATAGGCCAGAAGATCGGTCATGAAGCGGGTTCCGCGGAAGAGGAAGGACGCCTTGAATATCCCGCGACGCGCGCCGGCGTCGAGAGCGGGATTCAGCCGAAGCTGGCGCCGCAGCCTGCGATCTCGATCGAGCGGTCGCCCGCCAGCACGGTGAGGGTCAGTTCAGACCTGTCGATCCAGAGATTGTCGGCGAAGATCTCGACCGGAGCGGCGACATGCACCTCATCATCCTTCATTTCGATCGAGGTCGCGCCGAACCACGCGTCCTCCGGCCCTTCGACCACCACAAGCGGCGGCGCGCTGAGCGGCGGATCCAGCTTCAGCCGCGCGGTGAAGTCGCGCTGATCGCCCGCGCCCGCGACCTTGCAAACGGCGGCGTCTGCCTCCAGGCGTTCCGGGGCATTCGCCTCGGCGGCGGCGATGATGGGTCCAGCGCCCGGCGTCTCCGTCCCGTCCAGCGAGACCGCGACCGCCGCCTCCTCCGGCACGCAGATATCGGCGCAGACGCCCCAGAAGAGGGCGGCTGACAGACGGACGGGTTTATCGGGATCGGCGGGCGTCACTTTCAGCGGCACAACCAGCGCGTCGGAATAGCCGATGGTCTGGAAGCCGAAACTGTCAAAGATTTCGGGGCGCGGCCAGACGGCCTCCACCGACGCGACATTCTCGGACCCGGAAAAATCGAAACTGGGCGGGATGCCCGCCTCGCCAGGCACGCGCCAATAGGTCTTCCAGCCGGGGCGGATGCGGAACTCCAGCGCAGCGGCGTGATCGCCAGCGCCCGTGGACGGCCCTTCGATCAGGCGCACGGCCGATTGCGACGCCTGCAGCCATTCCTCCGACGCCGCGGGCGACGCGAGCACCGACGCGGCCAGCGCCGCGCCGCAGATCTTGACCGTTGAAACCATGCGCCGCATACGCCCGCGCCTCCGCCTGATGCAAAACTCCTGCGTTGCAACATAAACGTTAAGCTGCTGCATTGCAGTCACAACTTGGCGACTGTTTCCGCCAAATCTTGACCAAACACCCGCTTCAGCGGACACTTGACCAAATCGTGAGGGAGCCCAAACCATGAGACTCGCGCGTTACACCGCTCGCGTCGCGTTTTTGATCGCCGCGATTTTCGGTCTGACCGTCATCGCCGCCGCGCCGCACGCGCATGCGGAAAAACGCGTGGCGCTGATCGTCGGCAACGCCGATTACGCCAACGCCACGTCGCTCGCCAATCCGGCCAATGACGCCAACGCCATTGCGGATTCGCTGGAGCGCCTGAACTTCAACGTCGTGCGCGGCATCGATATGAACCTGATCAACATGCGCCGCGCCGTGCGCGAGTTTAGCCGCGAGCTTGAAGGGGCGGACGTGGCGCTATTCTATTACGCTGGCCACGGGATGCAGGTGTTCGGCGAGAACTATTTGATTCCGGTGGACGCACAGCTGACGGACGAGGCGGATCTCGACTTCTCCGCGTTGAAGATTGACCTGGTGCTGCGGCAGATGGATCGCGAGCCAAGGGTCAAAATCGTCATTCTGGACGCCTGCCGCGACAATCCATTCGAGACGCAGTTGGCGCGCTCGATGGGCGCGACGCGATCCACCCGCGCGCTTGGATCGGGACTAGCGGAGATCAACCCTGCGGGCGGCACGATGATCGCCTTCGCCACCGATCCCGGCGATGTCGCGCTGGACGGCGCCGGCACGCACAGCCCGTTCACCGAGGCGCTGCTGAAGCATATCGAGACGCCCGGCCTGGAAGTGAACGTGATGATGACCCGCGTCCGGGGCGACGTGTTCCGCTCCACCGGAGAACGCCAGCGCCCCTGGACCAACACCTCGCTGACCGGCGAGTTCTATCTGGCGAAGGCGCCCGAGCCGGTCGAAATCGCCGCCCTGCCGAACGCCGAGACCGCCGCGCCCACATTCGACGAGCGGCAGATCGAGTTGGCGCTGTGGAACGCGGTCGCCGACAGCGGCCGGGCTGAAGACTATCAGGCCTATCTGGCGCAATATCCCGAGGGCGTTTTCGCCGCCGTCGCCCGAAACCGCATCGCCTCGTTGACCGCCGCGGAGGAGCCGGCCGACAGGCCAGCCACTCCCGCGCAGGAGAGCGCCTCCGAGGCTTCTGGGGACGGCCGCGCGCTCAAAATAAATCCGGACGACGTGGCCAGCGCTCCGGACGATCCCGCTCCGGCGCAGCCGCCTCTGCCGCCGATCGAAGCAGCGACGCCCGCCGAGCCTGCCCCTGCGCCTGCGCAAACAGGACCCGTTCCACTGGCGCCGGTCGACCATGCCGCGCTGGAGAAAGAGATCGCGCTCAGCCGCACCGAGCGGCGCGCGATTCAGCGGCGGCTCACCCTGATCGGGCATTCCACCCGAGGCGTCGATGGGGTGTTCGGCCCTGGCACGCGTGGGGCGATCACGACCTGGCAGCAGGAATCGGGGCTGGAGGCGACGGGATACCTCACCTCCGAGACCCACGCCCGCCTGATCAATCAGACTCGGGACGTCTACGCCGAGTGGCAGGCCGGAGAAGAGCGCCGCCGCGAAGCCCGCGCCCGCCAGGAGGCCGAGGAACGCGCCGCGCGGGCGCGCGCCGAACGCGATGCAGCCGCCGCCGTAAGTCCCGCGCCGACCCAGACGCCCGCGCCACCTGCGCAGACCACCCCGCAGACAGCGCCCCAGAGCGCCTCGCAGACCACGACCACCGAGAATGCGGCGACCACCGACGGCGGCGACTCTAGCGGAGGTTTCAAGCTTCGATTGGGCAGTGGCGGCGCGGTGCAGATCGGAACCCCCGGGGGCATCCTGGACACGCTTCTCAACGACTGATCCCGGCCGCGTCACGGGTTCCTCTTGGCGAGCCGCTTGATCAATACCGTTTCGCCACCCATCATCAGGGTATGAGCGAGTCGCCCGACGAATATGAAGACGAACCGCCGGAAGCGGACGAGGATGAGGTCGTCGAGTCCATCGGCGAGAGCCTCGAAGGACGCCTGCTGATCGCCATGCCCGGCATGGGCGACCCCCGTTTCGACCGCACGCTGATCTATCTATGCGCTCATTCCGAGGAAGGCGCGATGGGGTTGGTCGTCAACAAGACCGCCGAGAACCTGACCTTCGACGAACTGTTGTCGCAGCTTAAGATTCCGCTGCAGCCGAACTTGAACACGATCCGCGTACATTATGGCGGCCCAGTGGAGATGGGCCGCGGCTTTGTGCTGCACAGTTCGGATTTCGGCGCGCAGGACTCGACGCTGCAAGTCTCGGAGGAAGTTTGCCTGACCGCGACGGTGGATATTCTGCGCGCGATGGCGAAGGGCGAGGGGCCAAGCCAATGCCTGCTGGCGCTCGGTTATGCAGGCTGGGCGCCGGGGCAGCTGGAGCATGAGCTTCAACGCAATGGCTGGCTCTATTGCGAGCCGGACGAGGCGCTGTTGTTCGGCGACGACGACAACGACAAGTGGAATCTGGCTCTGCGCAAGATCGGCGTTGATCCCGCCATGCTATCCGGGGTTGGCGGCACCGCCTGAGGGCGCCGGCTGTCTCGCGACGCGAGGCGGACGCCTACATCGCGTTGGACGCCCCCCGCCGGTCCTCTCTCAGCGCCGCATAGAGCACATGATCGCGCCAGCGTCCGTTGATCTGCAGATAGCTCTGCGCCACGCCTTCATATTTGAACGCGCATTTCTCCAGAAGTCGGCGCGAGGCCGTGTTCTCGGGCAGGCAGGCCGCCTCGACCCGGCTGACATTCAGCCGGCGATAGGCGTAGTCCCGCGCCGCCGACAGCGCCTCTCGCATATACCCCCGGCGGGCGTAGCGCTCTCCGGTCCAATAGCCGACCGTCACCGCCATCGACGGGCCACGGCGAATATTGTCCAGCGTGACCGAGCCCAGCAGGGCTTCGTCGCGTTGCCGGATCAGGAAAAACGGGTAGGCGGCGCCGGATTTGATCGACCGCGACGCCCAAGACACGCGTCGCTTGAACGCCTCCTGGGTCAGGTGGTCTGACGCCCAGAGCGGCTCCCACGGCGTCAGGAACGCGCGACTCTCTTTTCTCAGACCCGCCCATTCCTCGAAATCATCCATCCGGGGCGGCCGCAGAACAAGGCGCTCCGTCGTGGTCTCGATGGTCTGGTTGTCGTCGCGCCAAAACATGCCCGGTCCCGCGCCCTCAGGCCGCCAGCCGGGCCGCGAGGGCGTGAGCCTCCGGCGCTCGGTCCACCGGTCCGTAGAGCGCCAGGGAGGGCGCGCCAGCGGCCAGACGCTCGCCCGCGCGACGGGTCGCCGCCAGATCCACCGCGTCGATCTTGGCGGCGGTCTCCTCCAGCGGAGGCACCCGGCCCCAGATCATAAGGCTGCGCGCCAGCCGTTCGCACCGTCCGGCCGGGGATTCGAGCCCCATCAGCAGGCCCGCCTTCATCTGGGCGCGGGCGCGCGACGCCTCGGCTTCGGTCATGTCCTCGGCGGCGCTTTTCAGCTGATCGACCGTAAGCTCGGCGAGACCGTGGATCTCATCGCCTCCGGTGCCGGCGTAGATCGTCGTCATGCCGATATCGGAATAACCCGCCGCCTGCGCATAGATCGTGTAGCAAAAGCCGCGCTTCTCCCGCGCTTCCTGGAAGAGGCGAGAGGACATGCCCCCGCCGAGCGCGTTGGAGAAGACATGGCCCGCGTAGAAATCAGGGTCGCGATAGCCCGCGCCGGGAAGCGCCAGCGCGAAATGGGCCTGCTCCAGATTCTTGACCACGCGCCTTTCGCCGCCCGCATAACGCGCCGGCCTCTCCTCGCCCGCGTCCGAAGGCGCCATGTCGCCGAACAGAGCCTCAGCCTGCCGAACGATGTCATCGTGGACGACCGCCCCCGCGGCGGAGAGGATCATCCGGCCCGGCGTATAATGGGCGCCGACGAAATCGGTCAGATGGCCGCGCCCGAAGCTTTTCACCCGCTCGGCCGGGCCAAGGATCGAACGGCCCATGGGCTGATCGGGAAAGGCGGCCTCTTGCAGCCAGTCGAAGATCACGTCGTCGGGCGTATCCAGCACCTGCCCGATCTCCTGCAGGATCACGCCGCGCTCCCGCGTGATCTCTTCCTCGGCGAAACTGGGCGCGCGCAGGATGTCGGCGATGACGTCAAGCGCCAGCTCCGTGTCCTCGGCCAGCACGCGGGCGTAATAGGCCGTCGATTCGCGGCTGGTATAGGCGTTCAGATATCCGCCCACATCCTCGATCTCTTCGGCGATCTGCAACGCCGAGCGCCGCGTCGTGCCCTTGAACGCCATGTGCTCAAGAAAATGCGCTACGCCGTTTTCCTGCTCCTGCTCATGCCTCCCGCCGGCGGCGACCCAAACGCCGAGCGAGGCGGAGGCGAGGCCGGGCATATACTCGGTGACGATGCGGAACCCGTTGGACAGGGTGTGAAGTTCGACAGTCACGCGTCTCTCGCCTCTCTGATCAGGGTTTCGATCGCGCCGAGGTCGTTGGCGACCACGGTCAACCGCTCTTCTCGCTCGTAAAGATCGGCCATGCGGAGCGGCAAAGAGGGGCGCAGGCCGCAGGCGGCCTCCACCGCGTCGGGGAACTTGGCGGCGTGCGCCGTGCCCAGCGTCACCATCGGCGTCGCCGGATCGCCGCGCAGCTTGCGCGCCGCCGCCACGCCGACCGCGGTGTGCGGGTCCAGCACCTGGCCGGTCTCGGCCCGAACGCGCTTGATCTCGGCGGAGGTCTCGGCCTCTCCCGTGCGGGCGCTGTCGAACTCCTCGGCCAGTTTGCCCCGCACGCCCTGCGCCAGAGTGAACTCGCCGCGAGAGGACAGCTCCTCCATCAGCCCTGCCACCGCCGCGCCTTCGCGGTCGTAGAGATCGAACAGCAGACGCTCGAAATTGGAGCTGACCTGAATATCCATCGACGGAGAGATCGTCGGCGTCACCCCCGTGCGGGTATAGGCGCCGGTCTGAAGCGTGCGGTGCAGGATGTCGTTCTCGTTCGTCGCGATGATTAGCCGGTCGATGGGCAGGCCCATGCGCTTGGCGACGATTCCGGCGAAGATGTCGCCGAAATTTCCGGTGGGAACGGAGAAGGAGATCTTGCGTCTGGGCGCGCCGAGCGCGACGGCTGCGGTGAAGTAATAGACGGATTGCGCCAGCACGCGCGCCCAGTTGATCGAGTTGACGGCGGCGAGGCCAACCCCGTCGCGGAACTCGAAATCGTTGAACATGGCTTTGACCAGCGCCTGACAATCGTCGAAATCGCCTTCGACCGCCAGCGCATGGACATTGGCCTCGGATGGCGTGGTCATCTGCCGGCGCTGAACCTCGGACACCCGACCATGGGGGTAGAGGATGAAGACGTCGACCGCATCCAACCCCCGGAACGCCTCGATCGCGGCGGAGCCGGTGTCGCCCGAGGTGGCGCCGACGATGGTCACCCGCGCGCCGCGCCGTTTCAGCGCCGCCTCGAACAGCTGGCCGATCAGCTGCATCGCCACGTCCTTGAAGGCGAGGGTCGGGCCGTGATGCAGCTCAAGCACCCAGTCGTTCGGGCCGATCTGCGCCAGCGGGCAGCGCGCGACATGGCCAAAGCCGGTATAAGCGCGGGCGATGATGGCGCGAAATTCGTCGTCCGTGAACGTATCGCCGATGAAGGGCCGCATGACCGCCTCGGCCACCGCCTCATAAGACTGGCCTGCAAATCCCGCGATGGTCTCGGCGCTCAGGACCGGCCAGGAGTCCGGCACGTAGAGACCGCCGTCGCGGGCGAGCCCGGTCAGCATGGTCTCTTCGAAGTTCAGAACCGGGGCGGTTCCCCGCGTGCTGACATAGTTCACGTCGCCGATCTCCCCTGAAGCAGGCCGGGTCAGCCTATAGACCGCCTGCGCGCGGGCCGCAATCGGCCCTCGCGATCAGCCGGTGATTGACGGGTCGTTCTGGTGTTTTTTCGCCCGGCGCGCCAGCACCACCGCGAACCCCGCCCAGATCGCCGCCATGGAGAACCACGTGATGGCGTATTGCAGATGATCGTTGGGCAGGTTGACCGTCACCGGCAGCGGGATCGGGAACTCGGCGCCCGGCGGCGAGGTCGGGATGTCGGCGACGATCAGCACCGGCTCCGCGTCGAACAGCGGCGCGATGCTCGGAATCTCTCGCGTCAGCCAGACATTGTCGGAGGGCGCGTCGGCGAGGTCCTTGAACGAATCCGCGTCGTCGGGCCAGCGGAGCGCGCCCGTGATCGCGATCTCGCCCTCGGGCGCCAGGGTGGGGCGGGCGGCGGCGGAACCTGCGTTCTTCTCATCAATGGGGACGTAGCCGCGCTCGACCAGAAAGATGCGGCCGTCCGTGGTCTCAAATGGCTGGATGACGCGATAGCCCGCGCCCCAGGGCCGCTTCGTCATCAGATAGGCGACATCCCGGAACCCGTGCGCGCCCTCGGCCCCGGTGAAGCGGCCGGTCAGAGCGACGCGGCGGAACTCATGCGCCTCCTGATCGAATATCGCCGGCAGCGCGATGGGATCGGCGGAGAGGCGCGCGCCCAGATCGGCCAGAAGCGCCTCTTTCCAGGCCAGCCGCTGCACCTGCCACGCGCCCAGACCGGCGAGGATCGCGACTCCGATCAGGCCAAGCGCGATGGTGGCCGCCACCCGTCCCTTTCCCGTTCGCATGCGACTCCCCTTAACGACGCGGCCCGCGCCAATGCGGCGCGGGCCCGAATTCTCGCTCGTTTGGCTGACGCGTCAGCCGCCCCAGATATAGACCCCGGCGAACAGGAACAGCCAGACCACGTCGACGAAGTGCCAATACCAGGCGGCGGCCTCAAAGCCGATATGTTTGTCCGGCGTGAAATGCCCTTTCAGCGCGCGGCCCAGGCAGACGCCGAGGAAGATGGTGCCGATGATCACATGCGCGCCGTGAAAGCCCGTCGCCATGAAGAAGTTGGCGCCATAGATGTTGCCGTCGAAGGAGAACGCGGCGTGGCCGTACTCATAGCCCTGCAGCAAGGTGAAGAGGAAGCCGAGGATCACCGTCAGCGTCAGGCCGCGGATCAAGCCTTTGCGATCCCCTTCCAGCAGCGCGTGATGCGCCCAGGTGACGGTCGCGCCCGAGGTCAGCAGGATCAGCGTGTTGATCAGCGGCAGATGCCAGGCGTCGAACGTCTCAATGCCGGTCGGCGGCCAGACGCCGTCCATCGGATAGATCGCGTGTTTGAAGAAGCTCCAGAACCAGGCGACGAAGAACATCACTTCCGAGGCGATGAACATGATCACGCCATAGCGCAGTCCAAGTTGCACCACCGGGGTGTGGTCGCCCGCCTGACTTTCGCCGACCACGTCGGTCCACCAGACGATCATGGTGAAGACCACCAGCCCAAAGCCCAGAACCGTGGGGATGATCGATCCGCCATGGAAGGCGCTGACCGCGCCGGTGAGCATGATGAACGCGCCCAGCGCGCCGGTGAACGGCCAGAGGCTCGGGTTGATGATGTGATAGTCGTGGTTCTTTTGGCCGGCCATCCGTCCCTCTCTTTCCGCGCCGTCAGTTCAGCGCGGCGTTCCCGGTTTCCTCGCCCGATGCGGCCGCGCCGGCGTCGGCGTAGGCCTCAGGCAGATCAATCTCATGCATTGTGTAGCTCAACGTGATGGTTTTCACGAGAGAGCCTTCCTTGTCGTCGATGATTTCCGGATCGACATAGAACGTCACCGGCATCTGAACGGTCTGCCCCGGCGCCAGCACCTGCTCCTCAAAACAGAAGCAGTCGATCTTGGTGAAATACCCGCCGGCGGAAAACGGCGCGACGTTGTAGCTGGCCGATCCCGCGATCGGGCGATCGGTCGGATTGTGGGCCGTATAGAAAGCGAGGCCAGTCTCGCCGATCTTCAGTTCGACCTCACGGCGCACCGGGCGGAACTCCCACGGCATGTCGCGTTCGCGCGAGGCGTCGAAGCGCACGGTGATCGTGCGATCCAGCACCACGTCCGATCCCGACTCAGAGACATTGGTCGCGCCGCCCCACCCGGTCACCCGGCAGAACATGTCGTAAAGCGGCACCGCGGCGAAGGACATCGCGCCCATGAACACGACGACGCCCAATAGCGAGGCGACGGTCTTGGTCGTGGATTTGCGCTGCGCATGGTTCATCGCGTCACCACGCAATCGCCGACGGATTGCCCGCCGCGCCGCCCAGTTTGACGATCGTGACCGCGAAAATCAGCACCACGAACCCGGCCATGACCGCCAGCAGGGCGTAATTCCGGGCCTTGCGGCGCTTGTGGAGCTCATGCTCTTGCGGATCGGTCATATCGGCCATCCTCAGATCAGAACCAGCCAAGCGGCGTATTCGCCGAAGACCGCCCGCAGGATCGCCTCAACGCCCAGCGCCGAGAAGAGGGCGAACAGGAAGACGATGGAGACGCCGAACATCTTCTTCTCGGCGCGGTGCTTGTCAGCGGCGGAGGCGGCCTCATCGCGGCGCGCCACCACCCAGGCGGCGGAGACGAAGGCGACGTTGAACCAGATCGCGGCGGCCAGATAGACCGGCCCGCCGATCTCAGTGAAGGCCGGCGCCAGCGTGACCGGGATCAGGATCAGCGTGTAGAGCCACATCTGCTTGCGGGTCGCGGCGTCACCCGCGGCCACGGGCAGCATCGGCACGCCCGCCTGCCGGTAGTCGTCGTTCCGGAACAGCGCCAGCGCCCAGAAATGCGGCGGCGTCCAAAGGAAGATCACCAGGAACATCAGGATAGATTCGACCGACACGCCGCCGGTGGCGACGGCCCAGCCGATCATCGGCGGAAAGGCGCCCGCCGCGCCGCCGATCACGATGTTTTGCGGCGTCGAGCGCTTCAGCCACATCGTGTAAATCACGGCGTAGAAAAAGATGGTGAAGGCCAGGAGCGCCGCGGCGAAGAAATTAGCGAAGACCGCCAGCATCACCACGGAGATAATCGAGAGGCCGAGGCCAAAGCCCAGCGCCTCCTCCGGCGTCACCCGGCCCGACGGGACCGGACGGCGCTGCGTGCGCGCCATGACGGCGTCGATATCCGCGTCCCACCACATGTTGAGCGCGCCCGAGGCCCCCGCCCCGACCGCGATGCAGAGAATGGAGGCGAAGGCGACCACAGGATGCACGCCGGACGGCGCGGCCAGAAAGCCGATCAGCGCGGTGAACACCACCAGCGACATCACCCGCGGCTTCAGCAGCGCCCAATAATCGCGCGGCCCGGCGTCGTTCGCCGCCCCGAGCGCGTCCAGCGCAACTGTCCTCTGCATGGTCGTCATACCGCGATCAATTCCCGGATCACTCGACGCGCGCGGCGGCGGCCAGCTTGGTCGGGGCCGCGTCCGGCGCCGCGTTCGCAAGCTGCTGTTCGGTGACCCAGTCCAGATAATCGTCTTCCGAAACGACGAGCAGGGTGATCGGCATATAGGAATGCCGCGTGCCGCAAAGCTCGGAGCACTGGCCGAAATAGAGGCCTTCCTTTTCGGCGTTGAACCAGGTCTCGTTCAACCGGCCCGGCACGCCGTCCGTCTTCAGACCCAGCGCCGGCATGGCGAAGCTGTGGATCACGTCGGAGGCGGCGACCTGAAGGCGGATATTGGTGTTCACGGGGACGACGATCGCCGTATCGGTGGCCAGAAGGTACTCATCCTCGGTGTAGCCGTTCTCCGCCAGCTCTTCTTTTTCCAGCATTATGGCGTCGAACTCGATTTCCTCGTCCGGATACTCGTACGTCCAGTACCACTGGTTGCCGGTCGCCTTGATCGTGATCTCAGACTCCGGAACATCCATCTGCTGATAAAGAATCCGCAGCGACGGCGCGATCATCAGCAGCAGGATGACCACCGGGACGACGGTCCAGACGACCTCGACCACCACGTTGTGGGTGAAGCGCTTGGGATTCGGATTGGCCTTGGCGTTGTAGCGGACGAACACCCAGACCAGCAGCACGCAGACGAACAGCACGATCGCAGGCAACAGCCAGAAATGCAGCAGCGTGTCGTACCAGACGATCTCGTGCATCACCGGAGAGGCGGATTCCTGAAAGCCGGTGCCGCCCGCCGTCGGCACACCGACGCGCGGAATGCTCTCTTGCGCCAAAGCGGCGGTCGCGGCGAATGCTGAGGTAAGCGCCGAGGCGACGCCGAAGAGGATGTTGCGCATGCTGTCGTTCCAGTTTCCCTCTCGGGCGCAGTATCTACGTCGCGCGTCACTGGCGCGCCGACTGTCGCCCTCGCTTGATTTCTCGCAAAAAGCATAGACCATGGTGCGGAGCAAGGGTTTTGCGTGTTTATTCGCAGCCCCGCTCCCAGCAAACGCCTGCAACTTCAACGCCGAAAGCCCTTATATGTCAGATGATCGCGGTTCATTTCGTCCCTTCGACTCCACCCTCGACGAAGGGGAAACGCTTGCCACATTGCGGGACGCGACCACCGGCGCCGACGACGGAGAGATCTTTCTTGAGCGCCGCCGCTCGGAATCCCTTTCCTTCGACGACGGCCGGTTGAGGAACGCCGCGTACGATTCCGGGCAGGGATTCGGTCTGCGGGTGGTGCGGGGCGAAACCTCCGGCTACGCGCATTCCTCAGAGACTTCGGGCGCGGCGGTGCGGCGTGCGGCGGAGACCGCGCGGCTGGCGGCCAGAGACGGCGGCGGCGTGCTGGCCGATGGCCCAGCGCGCACCAATCAGACGCTCTACGCCCCCGTCGACCCGCTGGAAGGACCGGCGTTCGCCACCAAGGTCGAAACGCTGCGCGAGATCGATGATTATCTGCGCGCCAAGGACAAGCGCGTGGCGCAGGTCTCAGCCAATATCTCCGGCGGGCTGCAGGAGGTCGAGATCCTGCGACCTGATGGCGCGCGCTTCACCGACACTCGGCCAATGGTGCGCATGGACGTCTCGGTCATCGTCGAAAAGGACGGTCTGCGCGAATCGGGTCATGCGGGCGGCGGCGGCCGGTTTGGCTATGGCGACATGCTGGAGGCGGCGAGCTGGCGCAAACTGGCCGATGAGGCCCTGCGCATCGCACTGGTCAATCTGGAGGCCGAAGACGCCCCCGCCGGGGTGATGAAGGTCGCGCTCGGCGCCGGCTGGCCCGGCGTGATGCTGCATGAGGCGGTCGGCCACGGGCTGGAGGGCGACTTCAACCGCAAAGGCACCTCCGCCTTCGCCGGGCTGATGGGCCAGCAGGTGGCCGCGAAAGGCGTCACGGTGATCGACGACGGCACCATTCCGGACCGGCGCGGCAGCCTGAGCGTCGACGACGAGGGCACGCCGACCAACCGCACGGTGCTGATCGAGGACGGCACGCTGGTCGGTTATATGCAGGACCGTCAGAACGCCCGGCTGATGGGCGTGGCGCCCACCGGCAACGGACGGCGGCAATCCTACGCCCATATTCCGATGCCGCGGATGACCAACACGATCATGCTGGGCGGCGAGGCGGACCCGGAAGACGTTGTCGCGGCTGTCAAGGACGGGATCTACGCGGTCGGCTTCGGCGGCGGTCAGGTGGACATCACCAACGGCAAGTTCGTCTTCACCTGCACCGAGGCCTATCGAGTCAAGGACGGCAAGGTGGGCCGCCCGGTCAAAGGCGCGACGCTGGTCGGCGACGGGCCGACCGCGCTGCATCACGTGCGGATGATCGGCAATGACATGAAACTGGATCCCGGCATCGGCACCTGCGGCAAGAACGGCCAGGGCGTGCCGGTGGGCGTCGGCCAGCCGACGCTGCTGATCGACGGGCTGACGGTGGGGGGTTCGGCGGCGTGAGCAGAATTTAGGCCATGCCGTTCTGGGTGGAGAGAACCGATAAGGAGCGGCAGGCGCATCCGCTGGCGGTAATCTTCGGGATTCCAGTCGCATTTGTAATCCTGCTTGCGCTAACAATGACGCTTTGGTCGGCGGCTAAGGCGATCGGAAGCGAAACCATTGCGGGCTTCTTCGGATACATTTTTCTGTCGAAGATCATGTTCATATTCTTTCCCAAAATGCTTTTGGCCGCGAACCTCTACGCCACGTCCCTTTGCCTGATCGCGGCGCGCCTCGGTTGAGTCGGCGGCGGCGCCTGCCTGATCATCGGCGCGTTCGGAGCGATCACGTTCAATTTCGGCCTGTACGTGTTCTTAACCGCCATGGCTAACAAGCCCTACCAATCTCCCTTCGTTAGCGTGGAAAGATCGGCGGAAGTGCTCGCTTATCTCGGCGGTTACGGCGCGCTGATCGGGTTCTTCTACTGGATCTGGCTGCGCTGGCTGCAGCCCCGCGCCTTCATCAACCGCGTGCAGGGGCGCTGGGCGTAACCTATACGCCGACCCTCAGTAACTGTACTCGTCGTAGATCCGGCTGAGATCACCGCCCCACGCGCCGTGGTATTTCGCCAACAACTCATCCGACAGCGTCTGGCCGGTCTCCACCACCTCGCGCAGCGCGTTCAGGAAGTGGCTTTCATTGGCGTCGACGAAATGCGACGCGGCTCGATTGCGCAGGCCCTGATCGGCGATGGCGAGCAATTCGGCGGCGACCTCGCGCACGGTCCGGCCCGCGATCTCGGCTTTCAACCCATGTTCGGCGGCGTCAAAGCGCAGCTTGTCCCGTTGCGCCTCCGTCCAGTCCTTGGCGACGTCCCAGGCGGCGTCGAGCGCGGTCTGATCATAGGTCAGGCCGACCCAGAAGGCGGGCAGCGCGCAAATCCGCCGCCACGGACCGCCATCGGCGCCGCGCATCTCGATGAACTGCTTCAGCCGCGCTTCGGGAAAGATCGTCGTCAGGTGATCCGCCCAGTCGCTGAGCGTGGGGGTCTCGCCCGGCAAGGCGGGCAGTTTGCCGTCGAGGAAATCGCGAAAACTCTGGCCCGAGGCGTCGATATATTTTCCGTCGCGATAGACGAAATACATCGGCACATCGAGCGCGTAATCCACATAGCGTTCGAACCCGAACCCGTCCTCGAAGACGAATGGCAGCATCCCGGTGCGGTCCTCGTCCACGTCGCGCCAGATCCGCGCCCGGTAAGAGGCGAAACCGCAAGGCTTGCCCTCAAAGAACGGCGAGTTGGCGAACAGCGCGGTCGCGATCGGCTGCAAGGCCAGCGCCACCCGCATCTTCTTCACCATGTCCGGCTCTGAGGAGAAATCCAGATTCACCTGAATGGTGCAGGACCGATACATCATCTGCGTGCCGTGGGTGCCGACTTGCCCCATATACCGGGTCATGATGCCGTAGCGGCCCTTGGGCATCACATGCACCTGATCCGCGGTCCAGTCGGGCGCGGCGCCAAGGCCGATGAACCCGGCGTTGATGCGGTCGGCGACGGTTTTCACCTCGGCCAGGTGGGTGTGAACCTCGTCGCAGGTCTCGTGGATCGTCTCCAGCGGCGCGCCCGAAAGCTCCAGCTGGCCGCCCGGCTCAAGGCTGACATTGGCGCCCGACTTGGTCAGGCCGATCAGGTTGCCGCCCTCCTCGATCGGCGCCCAGCCGAACTCGTCCCGCAACCCTTCCAGCATGGCGAGGACCGAACACGGCCCCTCGTAAGGCAGCGGCTTGTGATCGCGCAGGCAATAGCCGAACTTCTCGTGCTCAGTGCCGATGCGCCACTTCTCCTTCGGCTTGCAGCCTGAGGACAAGAGCTCGACCATCTGATCGCGGTGCTCGATCGTCCCGCCGCCCGATTGCGGTATCGACATCGGCGTGATCCTTCTTCTCGCGCGTCGATCCCGTGGGGGCGTCCAGGGGCCGAGGCCTGCGCATCGCGCCGCAGCATTATTGGATCGTACGGTCCCGATGCAAGGGTTCGCGGCGAGCTTCGTCGCCGCGTCGCCAAATCGTGAAGCTGGCGTTGCGCGTGGAACCCATCGCCTCAACCACTCGCGCATAGGAGAATCCGGGCAAGGCGGTGAAGGCGCCCAGCAGCTCATCGGCCTCGGCGGCGGCGTTCGGGATCAGCGCCGCCGGCCCGTCATCATGGTCCAGCAGCCAGAACGCGTCATCTTCGGCGGGCCCCCGGTCCGTGGTCAGGATTGAGACCGCCCAGAGCGCGTCGATATCGACGACCGCGCCGCCATGCGGGCCGAAATAGAGGATGCGCCGCTCCTTGATCTCCACATAACCCGGCCCTTTGACGCGCGAGGCCAGTCGGGCGCGGGCATAGGCGCTCCACGCCCAGAAGGCGGCGAGCGGGGCGAACAAGAGGAGCGCGATCCAGCCCCACCAGCTTCCCGCCAGAATGTTGACGCCGCCGGTCCAGAGGATGACGCAAAGCGCCGCCAGCCAGCCCGCCGTCTCCGCCCAGCGGGCGATCTGACGTTGCGCCTCGGGGCGGATGAAGCTCATCGCTCGACACCTCGATATGGCGCTTCACGCGCCTCGAACGCCATATCGCCGAAATCCCGGATCAGGGTCGGCGACCCCAAGCCGTCTTTGGTGAGCGGCGCAAAGTGAACCGCGCCCCGCGCGGCGAAATGAAGTCCATCCCGCCACGGCTCGGCCCATTCCCAGTCTCGCGTCTCGACCTCCACATCTCCGTCGCTGACCAGCGCGTAGCAGTTGGAAATGATCGAACGGTTTCGTCGCCCGACCACAAATCGAAGTTCCAATCGCCAGCCACCCGCCAGCGACTTGTCGAGGCGGGCCTCATACCGCTCTCCGTCCACATGCCGCCAGCCGCGCCTCGCCATCATCGCGACGAAGAGGCCACCCATATGGAACCCGTCGGTCGCATGAGGATAGGCGTCCGGCGCCGCCATTTTCAAACCGTCCGGCTCGCCCTCCGGCACGGATCCGCCGCCGTTCAGCCAGACGCGGCCATCCAACGCAAAAGCGCCGCCTCCATGCCAAGTGCTGTCCTGCGGCAGAAAGGAGACGGCTGTCAGCCATGGAGCACGAGAGATCGCCGTCCACCAGCTCTCCCCGTTTCCGGCGAAATAGACCATGTGCTCGCCATCGGGCGACAGGTCGGAGCGGTGCTCATAGATCCGACCCTTCAGCCACTGGCCGAGCTGAATCTCGCCGGTCGCGCGGTCCCACAGGATGCTGGCGACGTGATTGGTTGGTCCGCGCCGCAGGATCAGCGCCTTGTCGCAGGCGATGGCGGGGACCACATGCAGACGCGGCGCGGTCATCGCCAATCCCCTTTCACGGTCTGCCACAGGGTGAGCGCCGCGACCGCCGCCGTATCCGCGCGCAAAACCCGTGGGCCCAGCGAGACCGGGGTGACGAAGGACAGGCCGCGCAGGCACGCCGTTTCCTCGTCTGCGAATCCGCCTTCGGGGCCGATCAGCACCGCCCAGGGCCCGTCCGGTGCGTTCGCCAGCGCCTCCGCCCCGGGCGGGGCGTTTCGGCGCTCGTCGCAGAACAGCAGGCGGCGCGACGGGCCCCACCCGTCCAGAACCTTCTCCAGCGGCGCGGGATCGGCGACTTCTGGTACGGTCAGCAGGCCGCATTGCTCCGCCGCTTCGACAGCGTGGGCGCTGAGACGACCGACATTCACCCGCTCGGAATTGGTGAAGCGGGTGAAGACCGGCAGCATGCGGCGGCACCCCAGCTCCGCCGCCTTTTCGGCCACGAAATCGGTGCGCGCCTTCTTGAGCGGCGCAAAAAGCAGCCACAGGTCGGGCGGCGTTTCCTGCGCCCGTGTCTGGCGACGACAGGTCAGGGTCCCGGCCCGCTTGCCCGCTTCGGCGACCTCCGCCTCCCACTCGCCGTCAGTTCCGTTGAAGAGCAGCACCGAGTCGCCCAGACCAAGCCGCATCACGCCGAACAGGTAATGCGCCTGATCGCGCGACAGCGGAACCTGCGCCTCGCCGGATAAGGATGCGGCGACATGCAGTCGGATATGCGCCGTTTTGCTCATCGTCGGGACTCGGCTTTCATTTATACATCGGCGATTTTTTGGCTATACTCGTATAACGCGACAGAGGGGGAGTACGCATGTCCTGCGCCAAGGATCGGGATTTTAAACAGCTTGTTCAACGCGTCGACAAGATGGTCAAGACGCTCAACAAGATGCACGACAATCTGGACCGCAATCTCTATCGGCGTTTCAGCACGCTGGAAAAACAAGTGGCCAAGCTGGAGAAGGAGGCGTTCGGCCGCCTGTCGCCCGCGTCGGTCAAGGCGGAGCAAAAGCGCAGCGAGCGCGACTTGATGGCCTATGTCGACGCCGCGCTGAAGAAGTTCGACAAGAAGTAGGCAGAAAGGGCTGGCCCCAACATGGCCCGTGGCGATCCTGAAGACCTGAACAAGCGGCTCAACGCGCTTGAAGGCCGCATCGACCGTATTGTGGCCGATGTGAACAAGACCCTCCAGCGCGCGCGCGCAAGTGACGACAAAACCGTGAACCGGCTCGACAAAATTGTCGCCGACGTAAACAAGCGGCTGCTCAGCGCGCATGCGTTCGACGTCAATCTCGACAAGCGCCTGCAGAAGCTTGAGAAGGGCGGCGGCGGCAAAGGCGGCGGATCGGACAAGAAGCTCGAAGCGCGGGTCGACAAGATCGTCGCCGATGTAAACAAGCGATTGCTCAGCGCCCATGCCGCTGATTCCAAACTGGAAAAGCGGGTTCAGATGATCGAAAAGGGCGGCGGCAAAGGCGGCGATGGCCGGATCGGCGCGCGGGTTGACCAGATCGTCGCCGACGTGAACAAGCGGCTGCTCAGCGCGCGCGCCTTCGACGCCAAGCTGGAAAAACGCATTCAAAAACTCGAAAAGGGCAAGCGCTGACCGCCTTGGCGGGGTCTGGCGAACGCAAGGCGAGTTTCTATGGACAAAGCGATTCCCGACCCGGCGCCGCCTCTGGCGGATGACGAACTCTGCGGCTATGTCGCGATCGCGCCAAATCCGACGCGCATTCTCGAAGATTTCACGCCGCTCTGGCGGTCGCTGGACCTGCGGCTTGCGCGCACGTTCTGGGGCGCGCGCGGGGTCACGGCCTTTCTCGACGGCGATGTGCCCTATGGCGCCACCAGCGGCGGGCGACTGGCAGACGACGCCGCGCGGACATTGCTCACGCGGTTAGAGGAGGCGGGCGTCGACGGTCCCGTGCGCTTGCTGGAGATCGGCGCCGGATCCGGCATTTTCGCCAAGATCCTGCTCGACCGGCTGGCGGAACTGTCGCCGGAGGTCTACGCCGCGACCCGGTTCGTGATCACCGACGGCGCCGAGGCGATGCTGGAGGGCATGGGCGATCTGGGGCTGATGGAGGCGCATGGCGGGCGCGTCGCGCTGGTGCGCATCGACGCGACGGCGCCGATCGCCCCGCAGCTGGAGGCGGCGGGAGAGGCCGCGACCGGCTATCATGGCGTTTTCGCCAATTACCTGCTGGATTCCCTGCCCTTCGCAATCCGCGCCTTGCGCGGCGACAAAGCATGGGAGATGGAGCTGCGCGCGTCGCTGGACGACGCGGTCGACCTGGCGCGGTATTTCGACGGCGATCTTGCCGATCTGCGCGCCGCTCTGACGGTGCTGGAGGATGCGCCGGATTCGCGCCTCGCCACGCTGCATCGCGCGCTGGTTCTGGATGCGCGCTATGCGCCCTCGACCCGGGAGGCCGCGCCTTATCCCGAAACGCTGCCGCCGGTCGAGCCTGAGACGCCGGAGGCCCTCACCACCGTCACGCTCGACAATTTCGGGGCGGTGGCGCTGCTCGATCAACTGGTGGAGGCGCTGGACCCGAACGGCGCGCTGCTGATCACGGATTACGGACGCTCCGTGGAGCCGGAGCCGGGCGAGCCGCTGGAGTACCAGCGTTTTGGCGGCTCGGCGGCGGTGGGGCTCAATTTTGCGCAAATCGACCGCTGGGCCGAGGCGCGCGACGGCGTCTGGCTGGCGAAACCAACCGAAGATCCGGACTCGCTGATGACGCGGGCGATCAGCCGAGCGCCCAGCGAAGCCCTGTCGGTCGCGATGGAGGCGCTTTGTTCCGCAACGCGCATCGACGCGCTGAACACGCCGCTTGAGAAAGCGCGCGATCTCGCCAAGTCGCACTGCTACGAAGCCGCGCGCTGGCGCTATGAGGAAGGATTGCGACTGCAGCCTTGCAACTGGAATGTGCTGGAGGAGATCGCCACGTTCCTGATCACCATCGCCGGGGACGCCGATGGCGGCCTGGCGATGGTCACGCGGGCGCTGGAGCTGAACCCCGCTGCGCCGGGCGCCTATCGCCTGCTCGGGCGCGCGCTCTGGGACAAGGGCGAACGCAAAAAGGCGGAGATCGCCTATCGGCAGGCGCTGGAGCTCAGCCCGGCGAACGGGTCGCTGCGGATCGATCTCGCCGAAGCTCTGCTGGCCGGGCGCCGCCACCGGGAGGCGCTGGTCATCATCGCCGAAGGGCTGGCGCTGGACGAGGCCTGCGATCACCGGGACGACATGATCGACATTCAGAACCAGATCCTGCAAGACCATTCCCTGCAGGCGCGGGATGAGCTGGTGCGGTCGGTCAATCGCCTGCGCCGGCATCGCGCCCTGCCCGGCGGATCGGCCGCCGAGAGCATTGAGGACCCATGATCCGGCAGAGCCCTCAAGACGTCGTCGCCGACGCGCCCGCGCAGAACTGGGTGGACCGTTTCGCGCCGGCGCCCAGCCGTCCCTACCTGCAATTGATGCGGGCCGACCGGCCGATCGGCACCTGGCTGTTGCTGCTGCCCTGCTGGCACAGTCTGGCGCTCGCCATCGCGGTCACCGGCTGGCGCGACGACGACTTGTGGCTGATCCTCGCCTTCGCCATCGGGGCCTTCGTCATGCGCGGCGCGGGGTGCGTGCTCAACGACATCGTGGATCAGGATATCGACGCGAAAGTGGAGCGCACTCGGTCCCGCCCAATCCCGTCCGGCCGGGTGAGCGTCGCGCAGGCGATGGTCTTTCTGGCCGTGCTGCTGGCCATTGGGCTGGGCGTGCTGCTGACGATGAATTTCGCCACCGTCGTCCTGTCGATCGCGGCGCTGGCGCCGGTCGCGATCTATCCGTTCATGAAGCGCTTCACCTACTGGCCGCAGGTGTTTCTGGGCGTCGCCTTCAACTGGGGCGCGCTGGTGGGCTGGGTCGCGCATACTGGCGCGCTCTACTGGCCGCCGCTTCTACTTTACGCCGGCGGCGTCGCCTGGACGCTCGCCTACGACACGATCTACGCCTATCAGGATCGCGAGGACGACGCGCTGATCGGCGTGAAATCCACCGCGCTCAGATTCGGCGAGACGCCCGCGCCGTGGCTGATCGGGTTTTCCGCCGCCGCCGTCGCGCTGGCGGCGCTGGCCGCGCTGACAGCGGGCGCGTCCTGGCCCGCCTATCTGGGCGTCGCGGCGTTTGGCGCGCATCTCTTCTGGCAGATCCGGATACTGAAGATCGACGACTCCGCCGTTTGCCTGAAGCTCTTCCGCTCCAACCGCGACGCGGGTTTCCTGCTGCTAGCCGGCTTCATCCTCGCCGCTCTGGTCTGATTTCTGCAGGCGTTTCCGGACCCGACGCGCCATAGCCCAGACACCGAGAATGACCGGGATGGCAAGCCCGGCGGTAAGCGTGGTCTTGTCGACGCCCAGATGTTTGCCGACGGGCGCCAGAATATAGCTCGCCAGGCTGACCGCATAGTAGCTGATCGCGACGATGGAGAGGCCCTCGACCGTCTCCTGCAATCGAAGCTGCAAATGCGCGCGCTTGTTCATCGACGACAGAAGTTTCTGATTCTGCTCCTGCATCGAGAGATTGATCCGCGTGCGCAGAAGATCGGCGGCGCGGGACGCGCGGCCGGCCAGATCCTCCAGCCGGTGATCGGTCGAGCGGCAGGTGCGCATCGCCGGATGGAAGCGGCGTAGCATGAATTCGCTGAACAGCTGGTACCCCTCGACCCGCGTCTCGCGCATGATTTCCACGCGGTTGTCGACGATCTCGGCATAGGCGCCCGCGGCGCCGAAACGGAATGCGGTTTTCGCCAGCGTCGCCTCGATCTCGATGGAGAGCGCCGTCAACTCGTCGAGCAGTTTCGCCGTCGCGCCGACCTCGGCGAAATGGGAGGTCAGATCCGACAATTGCCGGTCGATCTCCGCCAGACGACGGGCGATCTTGCGGGCGACCGGCAGAGTCAGCATCGCCGCCGAGCGATAGGTCTCCAGCTCAAGCACGCGCTGCGCCGCGCGACCGAGACGTTGTTCGCCCAACTCGCCACAGACCAGAATAGCGAAGCGGGAGAAGCCGTCCTCGTGAATGCGGAAATCTCCGAAGATCAGCCCGTCCTCTTCGCAGATATAGGCCGCCGTCAGGCTTTCGCCGTTAAAGAAGGGCGCCAGCTGACGCAGACGCGCGGCGCCGGATTCGGCGTTGTCGGCGTGTTCGATATGGAGCAGCGAGGCGGCGATGACCACCCCGGGCGCGGCGTCCAGCCAATCCTGCGGAAAGAGTTTCGCCACCGTCCCGTCGAACGGGGCGTCGCCCTCCCCAGCGACATAGATGGTGTAGGAGACGAACTCGGTATGCTGCTCCCATGTCAGGGTGAAATGCCCGAAATCATGCGAGAAATGCTGGGCGCCGTCGGCGGGACGAGGGCCGCCATGGCGCTCCAGAAAGGCGACAAGATGGGCCAGATCGTCCGCCGGGTCGCGCTCCGCCGCATTGTCCGTCTGCTTGAATGCGAGATGCGCCCCCCGCGCAGGGGCTTTCAGCGGCGTGAACGGCCGGGCGTGAAGCTCATTCGTTAACCGAAAGCGGAGCGGATGGTGGTTCAGCATGGCGCGTTCCGATGGGCGGAAGGTCAATTCATTTCAGTTATGTGAATTACGCTCATTCCGTCGGCGTTGGCAAATGCGGGTTTCGGCGCGCGAAGGTTTTCAGCGGCGCTCGAATAGTTTTTCCAGATCTTCGCGAGAGAGACGCGCCACGGTCGGACGGCCGTGATTACAGGTGAGCGAATTCGGCGTCGCCTCCATCTCGCGCAACAGGGCGTTCATCTCCTCCAGCTTCAGCCGCCGACCGGCACGCACCGAGCCGTGACAGGCGACCGTCGCCAAAACCGCCTCGATCCGGGCCTCGGCGCTTCGGGACGCGCCGGTGTCGGAAAGCTCGTCGGCGACGTCGCGCAGCATCCGGGCGGCGTCGATTTCGCCCAGCACCGCCGGGGTCTCCCGCACGCAGACAGCGCCGAGGCCGAACGCCTCGATGGACAGGCCAAGCCGTTTCAGATCATCCGCGCAATCGAGCACCCGCGCCGCGTCTTCGGCGCCAAGCTCCACGACCTCGGGGATCAGCAGCGCCTGCCGGGCGACGCCCGCCGCCGCCATCTGCCGTTTCAGGCGCTCATAGACCAACCGCTCATGCGCCGCATGCTGGTCGACCAGCACCATCCCGTCGCGGGTCTGGGCGACGATATAGGTCTCATGCACCTGCGCGCGCGCGACCCCCAGAGGGCCCGCGTCGTCCGCCAAGGCTTCGTCATCGGGTCCCTGCGCGCCCTGTTCGGCGGCGGCTTCCGGCGCGCCCCAGCCTTCAACGGCGGCTTCCATCTGCGCCGGCGCAGGCGCCTGCCAGTCCGACGCGCGCTCGGCCAATCCGCGCGGCAAGGGGGCGTATCCGCGCGCGCGTGGGCTGGCGTAGCCGCTTATCGTCGTCGGCGTCGCTGGCCCGGGGGCGGACGCGCCTGACGCCCCTCCCAATGCTCCTACGATCACCACGCGCGGCGCGCGGCACCCGGCCTCGGCCAAGGCGTGTCGCAGGGCGGAGACCACCAGACCGCGCACCGTGCCCGCATCCCGGAACCGCACCTCGGTCTTCGCGGGGTGGACGTTTACGTCCACCTCTTGCGGGTCGATGTCGAGATAGAGCGCGACGGCCGCGTGCCGCCCACGCGGCAAAAGGTCGGTATAGGCCCCCCTCAGCGCGCCGATCAGCAGCTTGTCCTTCACGGGGCGCCCCCGGACAAAGAAATGCTGTTGGGTCGCCGCGCCCCTACTGTAGGTGGGCGCGGAGGCGTATCCCGTCAGTCGCGCTGCGCCATGGTCGTCGCCTCGCTCCGCCTCGATGCGGATCGCGGCCTCGGCGAAATCCCGCCCCATCACCCGGCGAATGCGGGAGAAGCGCGCCTCGAACAAATCGCCCGGCTCCGGCGGCGCGTTGAAGAGGACCCGGCCTTCGACGCCCTCCTCGGACGCGTCGAGAAGGCGAAACCCGACCTCCGGATGGGCCAGCGCCAGACGTTTGACCACATCGCCCACCGCGATCTGCTCCGCGCGGTCGGATTTCAGGAATTTCAGTCGGGCGGGCGTCGCGAAAAAGAGATCGCGCACTTCGACGATCGTCCCGGCGGAGAGCGCTGCGGGATCAGGACCGGTGATCCGGCCCGCCGAAGCCGCGATCTTCCATGCGTCCGTCGAACCCGCCGCGCGGGATGTGATGGTGAGCCGCGCCACCGCGCCGATCGAGGGCAGCGCCTCGCCCCGAAAACCAAAGGAGCGGATCGCGAGCAGGTCGGAGCCGTCGATCTTGGACGTCGCGTGACGCTCCAGCGCCAGCGGCAGTTCTTCGCGCGTCATGCCGCGCCCGTCATCGGTCACCCTGATCAGGCGCTTGCCGCCGTCAGCGATGGAGATCTCGATCCGGCGCGCATCCGCATCGATGGCGTTTTCGACCAGCTCCTTGATGGCGGAGGCCGGGCGCTCGACCACTTCGCCCGCCGCGATGCGGTTGACCACCGCATCCGACAGCTTGCGGATCCGTGGGCTGCCCTCGGGCGCGTGGTCCGACGCAGTGGGGCTTATATTGCGGTCAGGCGCATTCACACCACAATGGATAGCACGATGCGGCTTGAGTCGCGACTCGTATTCGGGGCGGCGCACGGCCTAGTTCGCCGCTTCCAGCCCCTCCGGATCGCCAACGACGACGATATGCAGCGCCTCCGGCTTCAACAGCCGTTTGGCGACGCGTTTGATATCCTCGATTGTGACAGCCTCGACCAGCGAATTGCGGTCTCGGATATAGTTGACGCCCAGATCCTCCATCTGCACGCCCACCAGCGCGCCCGCGATCTTGGCGTTGGAGTCGAACCGCAACGCATAGGCGCCGGTGAGGTATTTCTTGGCGGCCTCCAACTCTTCGGGCGTGACGCCCTCTTCGGCCATCCGCGTCCATTCGGCCCGGATCAGTTCAATGGCGCGGGCGATGCGGTCATTCGAACTCGCCACCTGCCCGATATAGAGCCCGGCCCGGTCGCGGGGGGACAGATAGGCGCCGACGGAATAGGCGAGCCCCTCCTTTTCCCGCACATTGTCAAAGAGGCGAGACGTGAACCCGCCGCCCCCAAGCGTGTAGTTCATCACGTAGGCTGGGATAAAGTCCGGGTCGGAGCGCAGAATGCCCTCATGCCCAAAGAGAGCCACGGATTGCGGCACCTCCATGCGCACCACCTCAAGCGAGGCGGGCGCTTTCACCTCGAGCGGATCGAAGGTCTCGGGTTCGCTGGACGGCAGGCCACCCATCAAGCGATCAACCAGAGCGCCCGCGGCGTCCACATCGATATCGCCGACGATCCCGACATAGGCGGAGGCTGGGTTCAGCGCCTTCGGCATGATCGCGCGCAGATCGTCCGCGCTCAGCGCCGAGACGCTTTCGATCGTGCCGTCCGGATTGCGGCCATAGGCCGTGCCGGGAAAAGCGTTCGAGGACCAGAGATCGCCCGCGACGTCGCCGGGATCGATCTCCCGTCGTCTCAGGCCGGCGACCACCTGCGCCTTGACCCGGGCCAGCGGCGTATCGTCAAAGCGCGGCTCCGTCAGCGCGAGGCGCAACAATTCGACGCTTTCATCCAGATTGCGCGACAGCATCGCCGCGCTGACGTTGAACGCATCCCGGCCGGAGCTGAATCCGTATCTGGCGGCCAGTTCGTCGCGGCGCCGCGAAAACGCCGCCGCGTCCAGATCGCCGGCGCCTTCGTCCAGCATTCCGGACAGGAGATTAACGACGCCTTCCCGGCCCTCTGGCTCTACGCTCGCGCCGCCGCGAAAGCCGATTTCGACCGAGACGATCGGGATCGAAGGTTCCTGCACCAACCAGAACGCGACGCCGTCCGGGCTGACCGCCTGAATGATTTCCGCCGAGACGGCGCGGGCCTGCGTGGCCACGCTGATCAAGACCAGCAACGTCAGCGCCGCAAACGCCGTGCTCACCTTGCGCATCTGTCCAGACATCCGGGTCATCCTTTAGGCCCTTCCTCAGCGTCGTCATCGGTCTGGTTCTCCGCCTCGACGACGGGCGCTGGCTTTTGCAGCCATCCGGTCGCGGAACGCTCCGGCTTGAGATAGGCCTCGGCGGCTTTGCGCACATCCTCGGCCGTCACCGCCTCCACCCGGTCGGTCCAGCCCTGGATCTGCTCCAGGGTCAGCCCCGAAGAGAGCGCGGCGCCATAGGCGTTGGCCAGGCTTTGCTGACTGTCCTGAGCAAAGATTTCCGCCGCGATGATCACGGTCTTGGCCCGCGCCAGTTCCTCTTCGGTGGGGCCGGTCTTGATGAATTCTGCGATCACCGTGTCCACCACCGCCTCTATTTCGGCCAGAGTGACGCCGTCCACCGGCGCCGCGTAAACGCCAAAGATAGTGTCGTCGCGCTGGACGCCGCGATAGAAGGCCGACGCCCCCAACGCCGTCTGCGTCTCGACCTGCAGCCGCTGGCCGAGGCGAGACGTCACGCCGCTGCCGCCCAGTACCGACGCCAGCACCGTCAGGGCCGCGCCCTCGCCCGGCGCGCCGGTCCGCACCGACGGCGCCAGATAGAAGCGCATCATATAGGGCTGGGCAACGCGCGGATCCTCCATCTCGACCCGCCGCGCGGCGACATGCGGCGGCTCCTGCGGCCGCTCCTCCGGATGCGCGCCGGACGCCGGAATCGGACCGTAACGGCGCCGCGCCATGGCTTCCACTTCAGCAGGGTCGACATCGCCTGCCACGACGAGGGTCGCATTGTCCGGAGAATAGAACCGCCGATAGAAACTCAGGGCGTTTTCCCGGCCGAGCGCCATGATCTCGCTGCGCCAGCCGATCAGCGGCGCGCCATAGGGATGGTTCAAGAAGAGCGCCCGGTTCAACTGTTCACGGAACCGACCGCCCGGCTCGTTGTCGATGCGCGAATTGCGTTCCTCCATCACGACATTGCGCTCCAGCGCGGCGTCCTCGTCGGTCAGCAGAATGCCGGTCATCCGGTCGGCCTCCAACTCCATCATCAGCTCGAGCCGGTCTACGGCGACGCGCTGGAAATACCCGGTGTAGTCGCTGGAGGTGAAGGCGTTCTGCTGCCCGCCGTTTTCGGCGACGATCCGCGTGAACGCGCCCTCTGGATATTTCTCCGTGCCCTTGAACAGCAGATGCTCCAGATAGTGGGCGACGCCGGTTTCGCCCGGCGGCTCGTCCGCCCCGCCCACGCGGTACCAGAGCATGTGGGTGGCGACAGGCGCGCGATGATCCTCGATCACGACGCCGCGCAGGCCGTTTTCAAGCGTGAAGGTGGTGACCTGCGGTTCGGCGGCGCCGGGTCGGGCGCTCAGCAGGCAAAGGGCGACGATAGAGAGCGAAAGCACGGATCGGAGCATCGATGGCGAATCCCTGTATCGCGCGCACGGCGCGGGTCCGGTTCCCGGTTGTTATGACAGATATGGCGCCGTGAGATTGAATTGCGACCGAGACAAGCGCCGCGACGACCTCACGCGCGATCAATTCGTCTCAGGCGGCGCGTCTGGCGCGATCGGAGTCTGCACGCCTTCAGCTGCGAGCCGGCGCGCTTCCTCATCCGCGTTCAGCGCCTCGGCCTCTTCCGGACCCGGAATCTTGTAGCCCGCGAAGGAGGTGAGGCCGAACTGCTGATTGCTCTCGACATAGACCTCCTGCTCGGCGGCGACGGTCTGGCGGATATTCGGCTCCGCCGCCCCTGCGCCCGCGGCCGACAGCAGCGCCGCTTCCGAGGCGCTGGGTCCGCTGGCGCCGGATTCGCCGGTCGAGAACAGCGCGGCCCGTGCCTCGTCTTCAGGGCGGATCTCCACCCGGCTGGGCGCGCCCGGATCCGGGGTCGGCAGATCGAAGGTGCTGGGCATCTGCAGCTCTCGATTCGCGACCACCGCGAATTCATCCGGCGGCGGCGTGCTCAGACCGATCTGTTCAGAAAAGCCCCCTCCCTCGCTGCCGACCGTGCAGGCGCCCAGCAAACCCGACAGGGCGACGAACGCGGCGAGGCGCGATACGCGTGCGGTGGCTCGGATCATTCGGACTCTCCGTTGCAGATGCTTGCCGCGCATAATGCCGCGCGCGGGCGACGGACGCAATTGGCGCTCATGCGCCGTCACAGTTCATTTACCCGGCGGTCTTCGCCTCGTCGCCGGGGCGGTCGAACAGGATCAGATAGAACACCCCGGCGAAAATCGCGACATCAGCGATGTTGAACGCCCAGGGGTTTCTCAGACCGCAGCAGGTCACGTTGAGAAAATCGGCGACCGCGCCATAAACCACGCGATCCCAGACATTGCCGAGCGCGCCGCCGATGATCATCCCTGCGCCGATGGCCACGGACCGGCGGTTGCTGCGCAGCGTCCATATGATCAGCGCGACCGACGCCGCCAGACCGATTGCGATCAGCGCCCATCGGACAGCTTCGCCATTGTCGGCGAAAATGCCGAAATTGACGCCCGTGTTCCAGGCCATGCGCAGGTTGAACATCGCCGAGACGTCGATCGCGCCCAGGGATCTGAGGTCCAGATGCTCGACCACGAACCATTTGCTCGCGCGATCCGACACAAAGATCGCAGCCGCCAGCGCCAGCGCGATGGTGAGCGCGCCAGAGGCCGCCCGATCTGACTTCGGGAGCGCATTGGTCATGGGGATCTCATGTTAACGGCGGCGTCGAGTTCCGCGCCCGGCGCTACTCGTCATATCCGCCTGCGAACGCGCTGTCCTGCACCGTCCCGCGATAAACCGAGGCGCAGTGCTGAAAATGCGTCCGCGCCAGACGGTTTTCGTATTCCAGCAACGGGGCGTCCGCTTCGTCCTGAGGATAGCGCGCGGCGCCGCGATATTCGCTGGCGTCGATCGCGGCGAGAACATTGCGCATCTCACCGCAATCCAGCGCGACGATGTCCGGCATCGGCACTTTCACGCCCGACGCTGTGATGAACGTGCCGGCGGCAAAGGCCTGCGGCGCAGCGGCGGTCAGGCACAGCGCGAGCGCCGCCCCATAAAGGCCGCTTCGCGAGGCGTTTGTTTTCGACAAATGGCGCATCGACACCAATCCATTCAGAAACGCGGGCGAGTGAACAACTCTTGCGCTCGAATCTCGCCACACCCCAGCCCAAGGTAGAGATGAACCTATTATGTGACGAAACTTCGGCGTTTATGTTGCCGCTACGCCACGATGTGGGGCGATTTACCAAAAGAGTCTCTCGTTCAGCGGGCGTTCATGTTGGGCGCGCCTACAGGCTGGCGCGACCCGCGCCATACCTCAGCCCAGTGCGCCGTCGCAGCGACCGCACACCGCCTCATGGGCATGGGCGCCGACATCGGGCAGGATCTTCCAGCACCGGGCGCATTTCGCGCCATCGGCCTTTTCGAACACCACGCCGATGGCCGGATCCTCCAGTCGAAACGCCTCGGCGGGCGGTTCATGCCCGACGACCTCGATCCCGCTGGTGATGCAGATTTCCGCCATGTCGACCGACTTCACCGCGGCGAACGTGTCGGGATCGGCGATATAGAGCGTGGGCGCGGCCTCCAGCGACGCGCCTATGGTCTTTTCGCGGCGCTGAATCTCCAACGCCCCGGTCACCACCGCGCGGGCGGCGCGGATCCGGTCCCATTTCTCTTTCAACGCCTCATCGCGCCAACTTTCCTCGGCCTCGGGGAAGACTTGCAAATGCACCGAGCTGTCGTCGCCTGGGAACCGCTCCAGCCAGACTTCCTCCATCGTGAAGACGAGGATCGGCGACAGCCAGGCGGTCAGCCGGTGGAACAGGATGTCGAGCACGGTGCGGGCGGCGCGGCGATTGATCGATGTCGGCGCGTCGCAATAGAGCGAGTCCTTGCGGATGTCGAAATAGATCGACGAGAGGTTGACGGTGCAGAAATTGAACAGCCGCGAAAAGACCTTCTGGAACTCGAACGCCTCATAGCCTTCGCGCACCTCGACGTCCAACTCGCGGATCCGGTTGAGCACATACTGCTCCAGCTCCGGCATCTCCTCGACGGGCAGGCGCTCCGCTTCGTCCCAGCCGTCCAGCGCGCCGAGGATGAACCTGAGTGTGTTGCGCAGGCGGCGATAGGCGTCAGCGTTGGATTTCAGGATCTCCGGCCCGATGCGCTGATCTTCTGTGTAGTCGGTCGAAGCGACCCAGAGGCGCAGGATATCAGCGCCGTACTGCTTCACGACCGTCTCCGGCACCACTGAATTGCCGACCGATTTGGACATTTTCATGCCCTTCTCGTCCAACGTGAAACCGTGGGTCAGCACCGCCTCATAGGGGGCCCGGCCGCGGGTGCCGCACGCCTCCAGCAGCGAGGAGTGGAACCAGCCGCGATGCTGGTCCGTGCCTTCGAGATAGAGCGACGACGGCCAGGCGCCGTCCTCCCGGTCCTCCATGACGAAGGAATGGGTGCAGCCGCTGTCGAACCAGACGTCGAGGATGTCGGTGACCTTCTCCCATTCATCCGGATTCACGCCGTCGATCCCGCTCAGGAACCGCTCGCGCGCGCCGTCGGCGAACCAGGCGTCGGCGCCCTCGTCACGGAAGGCCTGCACGATGCGGGCGTTCACGTCTTCATTGCGCAGCAACTCGACCTCGCCCGGCCCGGTCTGGCGCATGAAGCAGGTCAGCGGCACGCCCCAGGCGCGCTGCCGCGAGACGACCCAGTCGGGCCGCGCCTCGATCATCGAGTAGAGCCGGTTGCGCCCCGATTGCGGCACCCAGCGCACATCGCGGTCGATCGAGGCGAGCGCCAGTTCGCGGATGGTCTTGCCCTTGGTGCGTTCGTCATCGCTCGCCATGGGTTTGTCGATGGCGATGAACCATTGCGGGGTGTTGCGGAAGATCAGCGGCGCTTTCGAGCGCCAGCTATGGGGGTAGGAATGCTTCACGCGGCCCCGCGCGATCAGAGCGCCCGCCTCGGCCAGCTTGTCGATGCAGGCCTTGTTGGCTTTGCCCTCTTTGCCCTTGCGGGTGAAGATCTCCAGCCCGCCGAAAAACGGCAAGTCGGCGCGGAACGAACCGTCCTCGCCGACATTGTGGGTCATCGGCAGGCCGTGTTTGACGCCGACCACGTAGTCGTCCGCGCCATGGCTGGGCGCGGTGTGCACAAACCCTGTGCCCGCCTCGTCGGTCACATGATCGCCCGGCAGCATGGGCACGTCATAGTCCCATTCGCCGTCCGCGCCCTCGGCGCCGCGCCACGGGTGGGCGCAGACCAGCATGTCCAACTGGTCGCCCGGCACGTCCCTGACGCGCTGATACCCATCGACGCGCGCGGCGGCGAAGACTTCCGCCGCCAATTTGTCGGAGAGGAGATAGCGATCGCCGGTCTTGGCCCAGTTGTCCTCGGCGGCCTCCGTCACTTCGTAGAGGCCGTAGGAAAGCGCCGGGTTGAACGCCACGGCGCGGTTCTGCGGGATGGTCCAGGGGGTGGTGGTCCAGATCACCACGTTTACGCCGAGAAGGTCGGGCCGCGCGCCGCCTTTGACGTCATAGGCTTTGACCACCGGGAACTTCACCCAGATCGTGTGGCTCTGATGCTCGTGATACTCGACCTCGGCTTCGGCCAGCGCGGTTTTCTCCACGACCGACCACATCACCGGTTTCGAGCCCTGATAGAGCGTGCCGTTCATCACGAACTTGATGAATTCTTCGGCGATCTTCGCCTCGGCCGAATAGGCCATGGTGGTGTAGGGATCCTGCCAATCGCCGGTGACGCCGAGGCGCTTGAACTCTTCGCGCTGAACGTCGATCCAGCCCTCGGCGAATTTCCGGCATTCGGCGCGGAACTCATTGACGGGCACGGCGTCCTTGTCGGCGCCCTTGGCGCGGTATTGCTCCTCGATTTTCCACTCGATCGGCAGACCGTGGCAATCCCAGCCCGGCGCAAAGCGGCTGTCCTTGCCCATCACCTGCTGCGAGCGGACCACCATGTCTTTCAGGATCTTGTTCAACGCGTGGCCGATGTGGAGGTGCCCGTTGGCGTACGGAGGGCCGTCATGCAGGATGAACGGCGTGCGGTTGCGGCTCTCTTCGCGCTGACGCTGATAGAGACCCATCTTCTCCCATTTCGCCAGCCAATCCGGTTCGCGCTTGGGCAGGCCCGCGCGCATCGGGAAATCGGTCTTGGGCAGGAACAGGGTGTGTTTATAGTCGGGGCCGGTCTTTTCCGACGCGGCGTCGGCGGTCTTGGGGGCGGACATGGGTCTCGCTCACTCTCAAATATCTGGAACTCGGGTGGTCGGCGGCGACGCGATGGATCCGATCAACGGATCCGGCGCGCGGTATGATCCCGGCGCCTCCGTGTCAGAGGGCCGGGCAGGTAATTCGGGCGGCGCGTGCCGCCGTTATCTCTCGCCGTGCGCACATGGGCCGCGTCTTTAGCAGCGCGCCACATCCCAGTCCAGAGCGCGACCCTCGGCGACTCGCCGGTCACGATCCCGTCAGAAAGTCTTTTCGTGACGTGGGCGAAATCCAATGTACCATTCATGGCGCGGGGCCGACCCCTCTCGGCCGCCGCCACTGTCGCGGGCGCTCCCCCTAAGTCGCTTGCGACTCCGCTCGTCCGTGAAGGAGGTCCCGCCGATGTCGCGGACGAGCGGTTCCACCCTGCGTGAAGCGCGATGCTCCGCCTGCAAGATGACGTGATCGACCGTGACGGAAAAAACCTCCTTAGCTGCGGGAATTCGGCGCCGTTTGGGCGCCTTTGCTCCTACATGAGTAGGGTCGGCGCCCGTCGGACGTCGCGCCAAGCGCGCCTGCGCGCTGGTTGGAACTGGTTCGTGAGAAGGAGATTTGTCGTGCTCAAGCCCGCACTCGCCGCGTTCGCTTTCGCCCTTGTGGCGGCGGTGGCCGGCGGCGCCGATGCGCATGATTTCGGCGGAATCCCGCATGTCGCGCATGATCCCGCGCCGTCGTCTCAGCCCGCCCACAAACCCGAAACCAAAACCGGCTACAAACCCGCGCAGCGCTACGATCAGGGGCGCGACCGATTCAAACGTCACCCGCATTATCGCAACGGGAAGCGGGTAGTGCACTCGCACGCCATTAAGAGACCGCCCTCTGTGGGGTCGAGCTCGCTTTACCGGCTGCCCTCCTCCACACGCCGCTAGCCGCCGCCCCCTGACGTCCTCTGACGTCCTCTGACGATCCGTTTAGCCGCGATCGGTGAAGCCCTTCAGGGCGGAGAGCGCGAGCGTCCGGGCTTTCGGGCGCTCGTTTTTGATGAACGGCGCCGGGCGGCAGACCTCGATGGCCGCCGCGCCCACGCGGGCGGTCAGCACGCCGTTCACGAGGCCCTCGCCAAAGCGGCGGGAGATCTTGGAGAGCGCCCCGCCCCCGACCAGCGGCCCGATCAGATCGTCGCTCACCGCGACGGCGCCGGTCGCGACCAGATGCGCCGCGACGGATTTCAGCAGCCGCCATGAGCCAAGCATCCCAGCGCGTCCGCCATAGATCTCCGCCACGCGGCGCACCATGCGCAGGTTGACGAACAGCGCGGTCAATACGTCGATCAGCGCGATCGGGGCGAGCGCGGTCGCCGCCGTCACGGTGCGCGCGGCGCTTTTCGCCTCCTCCGCCGCGCGGGCGTCCAGCGGCGTCAGGTATTCCCGCTCCGCCAGCGTCAGCAGGGCGTCGGCGTCCAGCGCCTCGTCCTTGCGCTCGGCCACGCGGCCCGCGGCCCATTCCAGATCCGGACGGCCGCGATAGAGCGCAACCAGCCCTTTGACCGCCGTCACCGCGAGGTCGCGGTCCTCCTCCGCCAGCGCCCGCTCCGCGACGCGGCGGAGATCGTCGGTCTTCCTGAACCGCGACAGCGCCGCCAGCTCACCCAACGCGGCGACGAGAAGCGCCAGGCAGGCGGCCCCGCCCAGCGCCAGCGCGGCGCGGCCCAGCCACATATTCCGCTCAAGCAGGCCGATGACGAAATCATAGGCGGTGATCGAGACGGCGATGCTCAGAAAGCCGATAAACCCGCCCCAGAACAGGCGCGAGACCCAGCTTGTGCGCCCCGCCGCCAGATTGGCGGCCCGCGCCACGGCGGGCGGCGCGCCCAGCTCCATCGCGTTGAGATCCGGTTGCGGCGCGTCTTGCGGCGAGGCGGGCGCATCGGAGTCCGCCGTCGCGGCGAAATCCGGGTCGTCCTCTTCAATCAGGATGGGTTTGCGGCGATTGTCCATGGAACTCACTTTAACTTATCGGCCAGCAAAAACTCGGCGGCGCGATCCAGGCGGATATGCGGCGGGCCCTCGCCTTCGCGCGGCTCCAGCACCGGCGGGGCGAAATTCATCACGCCATAATCGCCGTCCAGCCAGCCGCCGCCCTCCTGATCCGCGCGCCGCGCCGCCGCGATCACCGCACCCGGATCGGGGGGAAGATCGCCCGGATGCAGCGCCGCCATGCGGCCGTCGGGCAGCAGGCGCCCGCGCACCATCTTGTGCCCGCGCGCTTCGGTTTCGACCGTCGCCCGCAGACTGGCCAGCGACAGCATTTGCGCCTTGGCGCCCTTGTAGGAGGCGCGCTCAACGCTTTCGCGCAGCAGCGCGTCCATCACTTTCGAGAGGCGGGGATGCTGCGTGTGGTGGATATGATCCGCCTTGGTGGCGGCAAAAAGGATTCGCTCGACGCGCTTTCCCAGCAGCGCGCCGAGCCAGGAATTTTCGCCCGGCTTGAAACAGGCGAGGATCTCGCTCATCGCCCTGCGCATATCCGCCACGGCGCCCGGCCCGGCATGGAGGGCGGAGAGGGCGTCGACCAGCACCACCTGACGGTCGATCCGGGCGAAGTGGTTGCGAAAGAACGGGGTGACGACGGAGCGCTTATAGGCCTCATATCTGCGCTCCATCTCGGCCCAGAGGCTGCCGCGCGTCTTCTTGCCGTCGCCCGGCTTCAGCGGCGCGAAGGTGAGCGCGGGGGAGCCTTCCAGATCGCCCGGCATCAGGAACCGGCCCGGCGCGAGGCCCGAAAGGCCCGCCTTACGGCAGGCTGCAAGGTATGCGGTGAAGATCTCGGCGGCATCTTTCGCCGCCGCCTCGTCGAATTCGGCCGCCGGGTCGATACGGTCCAGAAGCGCCCGCCACGCCCCGGAATGCTCCATGCGGGCCGGATAGCGCGCATCCGCCAGGCTGCGCTCGGACCATTCCGCGTAGGACCAGCGCATCAGCGGCAGATCCAGCAGCCATTCGCCGGGATAGTCCACAATGTCCACATGCAGGTTTGAAGGTCCGGTCATCCCGGAAATCCAGCCCCCCGACCGGTAGCGCAGCGACAGGCGCAACTGGCTGATCCGGCGGGTGGATTGGGGCCAATGCGGCGCCTCGCCGGTCAGGGCACTCAGGTGCTCCTCATAGTCGAAACGGGGCACGTCGCGGTCGGGTTGCGGGCGCAGCATCGCCGCTTCGATTCGCCCTTCTGCGTGGGGGGTGAACATCTGCATCCGCCCGCGCTGTAGCAAATTGGCGACCAGCGAGGTGATGAAGACGGTCTTGCCGGCGCGGCTGAGGCCGGTCACGCCCAGACGCACGGTCGGCTCGAAGAACATCTCTCCAACGCCGTGCCGCATGTCGTCGACCGCGTTCAGCACGCCATCGGTCAGATCGGTCAGTCCCGCCATCGAGCCTCGCATCCAAAGGTCTGTCCGAGATAGGGTATCGGACGGCGCATTGCGAGGGGGCGGTTATTCCGCCAGCATCCGGCCGGGATAGATCAGGTCCGGATCCTCGCCCAGGCTGGCGCGGTGGCGTCCGTGCAGTTCGGGCCATGCGCCCTCTTGCGCGTCCGTCATCGCCCAGAGCGTGTCGCCCTCCGCCACGACGCGGCCGATCACCGGCATGATCAGGGTCTGGCCGAGGTAGACCCGCGCGCCGGTTTCGATATCCAGCCCATTCGCATCGGCCAGCAATCGCCAATAGGCGTCGGCCTGATCCGGTCCGACCGCCGCGATGGCGACGGACCACAGCGACTCGCCCTGCCTGATCGCATGCGGAACGCCGGGACGTGGCGGGCCTTGCGGGAAGTCGTCAAAAATCTGGTTCAGAAGACAGACATAGTCGTGCCCGCACTCATGCTGGCTCGCCCGGTCGAATTTCAGCCGGCCGCCGCCGAACCGCTTGAAATCATCGACGCCCAACGCGCTCGCGGTCGGCGTCCGCGAGTCGGTCCAGACCTCCCGATCGTAGAAATTGTCAGGGCCGGGACCGACTTTGTTTTTCTTGCCTGCGAGGCTGATCCAGCGGATGCCGGGGTAATCGCTGCCGTCAATGCGCCGGTCGCCGCCGCCCATCAGCCGGCTCCACCCCTCCAGCCAGAGGCCGGCATGGCAAGTCTGCGCGATGGCGTTCCCGCCGCCCGACCCCTCGCCCGCCGAGTTTCGGCCGCCCACGTCGCTGCCGTCGGACTCGGCGGATCCGGCGACCGAGCCGGAAAGCTCCAGCTTGATGCCGTCGAAAACGTCGCCGCTGGCGAGGCCAGTACAATAGATCGACGCCATGTCGGCGCCAGAGACGCCGCTTTCCGCAAAATGCGGGTGGGCGGTGAAGATCACCTCGTCAATTTCGATCCCATCGGCGGCCAGCCGATCGTAGTGGTGATAGATGAGGTCCTTCACGAAATAGCCGCCCATGGAGTAGCCGACCACCGACACGCGGCCCTCGACGGGGACCGTCCGAAGCAGATCCGCCCCGTGCGCGGCGACGCGGCGAATGTCGATGTTCGTTCCATCCAGCCGCTTGCCTGCGCGCGCCAGTTCGACTGCGGATCCATCGGCCTGAATCTCCAGCAAGCGCACCGGAAAGAGGCGTCCGGCCACATCCCTTTTTCCGGCGCCATTGAAATCGATTACATAGACGCGATGATATATCTCGGACACCAGCCGTCTGACCGGGTCCTTGCCCTCACTGCCCATGAACGTGCTCGGCAGGACCGTGCCCCCCATGCCCGTGAACATCACGAAAGTGCGGCGTGCGTCTCCCGTCGCGTCCGGCGCGGCCGCGATCGGCTGTGGCTTGGCGCGTTTGGCGAATGGGACCGGTTTCAGGCAAAACTGCAGCCGCTCAGCGAACTTTCCGACCGTATCCTCTGCGAACCCGCTGAGAATGGACCGGGCGAAGCCGGGGATCTCGCGCCCCTTCGCCTCAGCGGCCGCGTCGCTATAGTCGGCGAAACCAGCGAGGACCTTCGCCTTCAATCCCTTGATCGGCGGAAACACCTCCAACCCGCTGTCGCAGGTGCGCACCGCGTCGAAATCCTTTTTCTCGTCCTCGCCGCAGGCGATCTCGCCAAACCCGCCGCAGGCGTAACAAAGCTCGGTCGGCTGCTTGGCGACCCCCGCCGCCGCTTTCTCGGCGGCGTTGAGCTGCAGCAGGTCGTATTCGGCGCATTCCGCCTGCGCGCCTTGCGATGAGACGAAGAATGCGAGCACGGCGAAAAGCAGGATGACATGTGGCGCTGTTCTCATCGGCGGGGGCCTTCAATGTGGATTAGAGGGCAGCTAACCCCCTCATAACACACTCAAAGGCGAAATACCGCCGCCGCGCGAGATGTCGCGGCGCCTTGACCTGCAGCACCGCCGTCTGGTCCGGGTCGACGAGGTTGTCGATGAACCAGTTCGGATAGACCGGCGCAGACACGCTTTACCAGTGGGAGTTCGAGGTCGCGGGCGAAGACATCTCCCTTCCGGTCTCAGGCGGAGTGATGCTGGAGGACACCGGCGCTCTGATCGCAGCAGCGCGTGGGCTGCCGAAAATCACCGCCTTCGTGACGGTCGCGCAGGAAGTGCTGGCGGGCGCCGGAAAGACCCGCTAAGCAGCGCGCCCATGCCCAGATACAAGCTGACAGTCGAATATCACGGAGGGCCCTTCGCAGGGTGGCAGCGCCAGAAAGGCGTCATGTCGGTCCAGCAGGCGCTGGAGGAGGCGCTGCACGCGCTGGAGCCGGGCATGCCCTCCATCGCCGCCGCCGGACGGACAGATACGGGCGTGCATGCGCTCGGCCAAGTGGCGCATTGCGATCTGACGCGCGCGTGGGACCCGTTTCGCCTGTCCGAGGCGATCAACCACCATATTCGCCCGCACCCGGTCTCGGTGATCGCCGCCGAAGAGGCTCCGGCGGAGTTTCACGCCCGGTTCAACGCCGTCGAGCGGCGCTATATGTATCGCCTTCTCGTGCGCCGGGCGCCGCTGACGCTGGAGAAAGGGCTGGTCTGGAAAGTGGGCTGGGATCTCGACGCGGATGCGATGCGCGAGGGCGCGGCCCATCTGGTCGGCCATCACGATTTCACCACCTTCCGCGCGGCGCAGTGTCAGGCGGACAGCCCGGTCAAGACGGTGGATGAGATCCGGGTCGAGGAGGCCGCCTCGCCGCTCGGACAGGAGATCCAGATCCATGTCCGCGCCCGCAGCTTTCTGCACAATCAGGTGCGAAGCTTTGTCGGCACGCTAGAACGCGTCGGCGCCGGCAAATGGGCGCCGGGCGACGTGAAGGCGGCGCTGGAGACGAAGGACCGCGCCGCGTGCGGCCCGGTCGCCCCGCCGCAGGGCCTTTATCTGGTGGACGTGAGATATCCCGACTGATCCTCCTAGCGGTCAGGCGTCGAACTCGTCCAGAAACGCGCGCACCTCTCGCAGCGAGCGCAGAACGCGGATGTCGACGCCGACCTTCGCCTCTTCGATCAGGTCCATCACCAGCCGCCGGCCGGAATGGCGCGTGCGCCAGATGAAGGCGTAGAAGTCCAACATTTCGCGGCTCAACTGTTCCGGGCAATCCGGCGCCATGTCGGGCCGGGTGCGCCCGTATTGCGTCACGGCGCGGCGCGTCACCCGCCACAGCCTTAGCGACAAAGGCATGTCGAGCCAGATCAGCGCATCGGCCCGCGCCAGCCGCTCGGAATAGGTCTGCGAGAATCCGCCCTCGAAGATCCACTCCTCCCGCGCATGGACCTCGCGGGTCATCCGCTCTTTCTCCGCCGTCTCGCGCGCGATCCAACCGGGTTTCCAGTGGATATGGTCCATATGAAAAACCGGCAGCCCCGTCCGGGCGCCAAGCTCACGCGCCAGCGTGCTCTTGCCCGAGCCGGGGCCGCCGACGATCATCACGCGCTTCCATATGTTCGCGAAGGCACGGACCCCCAGGCATCGACCGACAGACGCGGCGCGCGCGACCGGACCCGCGCGCCGTTCGGCTTACTTCTTCACGTCTTCCCACGCGGTTCTGTCGATGTCGAGATCCGACCATTGGTCCACATCGAAGACCGGGTGCTCGACGCCCGACTTGAGCTGGGCGCGATAGTCGTTCAGCAGCCTCAGCCCGGTCGGGAACAGCATGGTCAACGCCAGCAAGTTGACCACCGCCAAAACGCCCATCATCGGGTCTGAGAAGAAGAACACCGAGGTCGCGCCCGGCGCCGTGGCGCCCAGAAAGACCAGACCGACGACCGCCACGCGCAGAATGTGAATCGACATGCCCTGGCTAGTCAGCGACGTCAGCGCCGTCTCGCCCAGATAGTAGTTGTAGATGATCGAGCTGAAGGCGAAGAGCAGGATCGCGAAGGTCAGGAAGTATTGCGACCACTCGCCGACATGGCTGACCAGCGATTGCTGGGTCAGCGTGACCCCGTCCACATCCTCGGCCCCCGCGACATAGACGTCGCCGAGCAGGATGATGAAAGCGGTGCAGGAGCAGATGATGATGGTGTCGATAAAGACCGACAAGGACTGCACTACACCCTGGCTGACCGGGTGTTTGACATAGGCGACCGCCGCCACGTTCGGCGCCGAGCCCAATCCCGCCTCGTTTGAGAACAGCCCGCGGCGCAGGCCCTGCGCGATCGCCGCGCCCATGCCGCCGCCGACGGCCTCTTCAATGCCGAACGCATTGGCGACGATGGTGTAGATCACGCCGGGCAGCGACCCGATATTGAGGACGATGATGATGATCGCCATCGCGATATAGCTGAACGCCATGATCGGGATGATGATGTCGGCGACTTTGGCGATGCGCTTGATGCCGCCATAGACGATCAGGCCGGTCAGCCCGGCCAGGAACAGGCCGGTCCAGAGCCGGTCGATCCCCATGCTGTCCTGCGCCGCGCCGGCGACGGTGTTGCCCTGGAACGCGTTGAAGCCGAATGCGAAAGAGGCGATCAGGCACACGGCGTAGACCACGGCCAGCCAGTTAAAGCTCTCGCCAAGGCCTTTGCGAATATACATCGCCGGACCGCCGCGATAGGTTCCTTCTTCATCCGAGCGCTTGTAGAGCTGGGCCAGCGAACACTCGAACAGGCTGGTCGCCATGCCGACAAGCGCGATCGCCCACATCCAGAACACGGCGCCCGGTCCGCCCAGCGTGATCGCCACCGCGACGCCTGCGATATTGCCGCCGCCGACCCGGCCGCCGACCGAGACGAACAGCGCTTCGCGTGAGCTGATATGCCCTTCCTCCGATGATGGGTCGGGCGCGTAAAGCACCCGGAACATGCGCCGGAAGAACCGGAACTGCACAAAGCCTGAGACCGTCGTGAACAACAGGCCGAGGATGACGAGGAACGGGATCAGCGCCCATCCCCAGGTTAGATCGCCAATGGCGTTGAAGAAACTCTCTAACAGTTCCACGAAGCATCCCTCCTGACAAAGCGCAGTCCGACGACGCGCCGGACCACGTCAATTCGCTGATCTGGAACTCAACGCGGAAGAACAGGCGACGCGATACCGAAGCTTACTGAGGCTCGAACGAATTCGGCCCATATCGAAGACCTGGTCAAATAGCGGCGATTTCGATGACGCCTCTGAAGGTGAGAAACGAGCCCCCGATCGGGGGCTCGCCTAAGTGTCACGCAGGCTTCTCCACCACCTCATAGACGACGGCCGAGCCTGACATGAAGGGCTCATACCAGGTCTCGGCGTAGAGGAAATAATCCCGCCCGCCCAAGGTCGTCATCTGCGCGCTTTCGGGCAATTCGGGGACGACGGCTCCGATCGGCGCTTCGATCACGCGGAACTCCGCTTCGCCGCTGTCGCCGACCACCGCCTCATAGAACACGCCGTCGGCGTATCCATACTGTTCGCCGTCAAGTTCGACCGGCTCAATATGGCTAGGCGCGTTCTCGACAGTCGCGCCGGACGGGGCCTCGACAACCACATATTCCGAACCCTGCGGCTGATAGTAGGTGCCGTTGGAATAGTAGTAGGTGTCGTTGTTCACGACGACGGTTTCATGCCGATCCGGCAGCGACGCGATGGTCACGCCGATGGCGAGGCCCCAGAAGACGCCCCAGCCGAAATCATTGTCGTCATCCCACCAGTCGTCGTCATAGTAGCGGTGATGGTGATCCCAGTAGTCGTTGTCGGCGATGTCGTCCGCGATCTGACGCCGGGTCTCCTGCCGCTCTTCGTTACGTTCGGTGCGGTTCTCCTGCCGGATCTCGGTGCGGTCGGTGCGGCCGTCCTGCCGGTTCTCCTGCCGCTCGGTCCGCTCCTCCTGCCGGTCGCCCCGGGTCTCCTGACGGTCTTCGTTGCGATCCTCGCGGCTTTCCCGCCGATCCTCGTTGCGATCCTCGCGATTCTCCCGCCGATCGCCCTGGTTCTCGCCGCGATTGGCCTGGCGGTCTTCACGCTGACCCTGCCGGTCGCCGGCGCGTTCGCGATCACCGCCGCCCTCGCGTCCCGCCAAAGCCGCGCCCGCTCCGGCGGCTCCGACGGCTCCCGCCGCCGCAGCGCGGCCGCCGCCACCGCCGGACGGTCTAGAGACTTTGCGATCTTTGGCCGGGCGTGAGGCCTTGGGCCTAGACGATTTGTGCGACGCTTGGCGAACACCACCCTTAGCGCCTTTCTTGCTGCGACTCGCCTGCGGCCGCGCTTTCTTGCTCTTGCCGCCGCTGGCCTTGCGCGCCTTGTGGCCGCCAGCCTTGTGCTTGGAGTGAGCGCCGCCGCCCTTGCCTTTAAACCGGCCGGCTTCGGCGTAATCCACCGCAACCAAAGATGTCATGGCGAGAATGCCGAAGACCGCCACGATGCTGCGAATGATTTTGGATCTGAACATCTTGCCGCCCCCCTATTGCTCGCGCCGCGTTGGCCGGAATTCGGCGCGCGCAGAGCCCTCTTCGACTTCCGCTTCGAAAACCTCGTCCGGCAAATCCGCATTCAGGTCCCATTCGCTGAACAGGATGGTCTGCTGCGGCATGTCGGGATCGTTCTTGCGCACGACCACCAGTTTCAGCGGCAGCGGGTCGCCCTCAGCCGCGATCCAGATCTGCCAGTCCACTTCCGGTCCCTGAAACAGCAGATGGTGGGCGTCCACGTCGTTGACGGTCCTGACGCCCAAATATTGTCGCCTGCCCTCGGCCGCGGCTTCCTCGCGATAGGAGGAGTCCGAGATCAACTCGGCCAGCGGCAGCACCAGATCGAATTTCTCTTCGAGCAGTTTCGCCGTGGCGCCGATGGTCTCTCCCGCCGGAGCGGAGGTGTGCACCAGATTTCGGTGGTTCTGGATCGAGAAGGTCTCGCCATCATACCAGAACTCCAACCCGGTCTCGTTGTCGCCATAAGAGACGTAGAACCGGTTCGGCCGCCGCACCGCCACGTCCAGCGAGCCTTCGAGCTGAATCTTGCCGCCCTTGGCGAGCAGCAGGTCGAACAGCTTTTCGGCATGGAACGTGTAGCTTTGGGTTTCGTCCAGCAACGCGCTGGTGCGCGCAAGAAGCGCTTTCGCGTTGACCGGCGCCTCCGCATCCTGCGCCGAAGCGCCGCTCGCGGAAATCGCCAGCAAAGCGGTTGCGATGCAAATATGTTTGAGCGGCGCTCCGCCCCATCGGAATTTCTGAAATACCGTCACGTGTTCCTCCTTGGCAAAGGATGGTTGAGCGATCTTCGTCGCTTCAACTTCAAGCTACCCTAGCCCAGAAAGAGCAAGACTTTAAGACGGTTTGCTACATTTTCAGATTCACGCCGCCGACGCGCCAGACCTCACCCGTTTCCGTCTCGATACGGTCGAGGCGGGTCAGCGACAGGGTCGCGATCTCAAAACTCAGCGCCTGTTCAGGCGGCAGTTTCAGCGCATGCGCGATCGCGGCGCGAATCGAGCCCGCATGCGCCACCACCGCGATGTCGCCGGACCTGATCGAGCCGTTCAGCCGGGTGATGGTCTCGCCCACGCGCTTGCAGAGCGTGGCGAAGCTTTCGCCGCCGGGCGGGCGAGCGTTGGCCGGGTCCTCCCAGAACGCGTCCGCCTGTTTAGGGTTCTTCTCATCGATCTCGTCATGGCTCAGCCCTTCCCAATGGCCGAAGAACTGCTCGCGGAACGCGCGCTCCGACGGGCCGCGCAGACGCTTGCCCAATAGCCGGGCGGCCGTCGCCTCCGCCCGCGCCAGGTCGGAGGAGATCACCGTGGCGCCCTCCGGCAGCGCGTCGCGCAGGCGCATCAGGCCCACGATGTCCGAGAGATCGGCGGGCGCGTCGGTCCAGCCCGTCAGCCCGTCGGAGATGCTGGGCGCGTGGCGGATCCACCACCAGCGGACGATGCGAGGCTGTTGGTCGGTCATAGTCCCTCCGGCGCGCGGCCCTTTAACGTCATCGGCAGGCCCGCCGCGACGAAGGCGACATAGTCGCAGTTCAAGGCGATTTTCTGATTGAGCGCGCCCTGCGCGTCGCGAAACGCCCGCCCCAGTTTATTGTCCGGCACCAGCCCCATGCCGACCTCGTTCGAGACCATGATGACCGGCCCGCCATCGCCCGTCAGGACCTCGACCAGCGCATCGGAGTCCCGCCTCCAGTCGCGCTCCGCCAAAATCAGATTGCTCAACCAAAGCGTCAGGCAATCGACGAGCACGGGGCCTCCGCCCGCCCGCGCGGCGCCAAGCGCCTCCGGCAGGTTTAGCGGGGCCTCGATCGTGCGCCAAACCGCGCCGCGTCGGGCCTGATGCGCACCGATTCGCGCCCGCATCTCCTCATCGCCGGCCTCGGCGGTGGCCAGATAGACGCGCTCGGCGCCCGTTTGACGACAACTTGCGATCATTTGCTCAGCGAATGCGCTTTTTCCCGAGCGAGCGCCGCCAAGAATTAGTGTCCGATTTGGAAACAATCTGTTGATCCTCGGGAATTTGATCTGAATTTACCACTGCGACTGATCCGCCGCAGTTAGGTTTGCGTAACTCAAACCGAGACCCGGCGGAAGACCGGCCTAAAGAGATTTAGTCACTGGGAGAATTTATAGCATGGGATCGCAATACCCGCCCCGGCCGGACCACAACGTAATGCGCTCGGCGATGAAGGCTGAGCTTCTGGATGCGGAGACCGAACAGGCGCTCGCGCGCGCCTGGCGCGATGAAGGCGATGAGCAGGCTCTTCACAGGCTGGTGACGGCTTACATGCGGCTCGCCATATCGATGGCCGGCAAGTACCGCCGCTACGGCGCCTCGATGAACGATCTCATTCAGGAAGCCGGCGTGGGACTGATGAAAGCCGCGTCGAAATTCGACCCCGACCGTGGCGTGCGGTTCTCAACCTATGCGGTCTGGTGGATCAAGGCCTCGATCCAGGACCATGTCATGCGCAACTGGTCGCTGGTGCGAACCGGCTCCACCTCGTCGCAGAAATCCCTCTTCTTCAACATGCGCCGCGTGCGCGCAAAGCTGGAGCGCGAGAAGGGCCTGGATCCGACCGGCGAGATGACGTTCGAGCTGCGGGCTGAGATCGCCAAGGAGATCGGCGCCCCCATTCGCGACGTCGAGCTGATGGAGGCGCGGCTGGCCGGCCCTGATTTTTCGCTCAACGCCAAGCAGACCACGGATGACGGAGCCCGCGAATGGATGGAGACGCTGGAATGTGAGGATGACGGCGCCGATGAGACGGTCGCCCGCGACTCCGACCGGACCAAGGCGCGCGGTTGGATCGCCGAGGCGATGCATGCGCTGACCGACAGAGAGAAGATGATCATCGTCGCGCGAAAGGTGACGGATCAGCCGGAAACGCTGGAATCACTCGGCGGCAAACTGGGCCTCTCGAAGGAGCGCGTGCGCCAGTTGGAGGTGCAGGCGCTCGGCAAGATGCGCCGCGCGCTGGAAGACAAACTGGGCGACGGCGCGGCTGAGTTGACGCTGGCGGTTTGACGCCGCCAGCCGCCAATAGCGTCTGCGGCCGCCTGGCCCCAATCGCCTCTGGACCTCACTTCACGACCGTCTTGACCCGCCCGTCCGGGGTCGAGCGCTGACCGCGATCGAGACCGTTCAGCACCCGCAAACGCTCTTCAGCGAACGACTTGAACGGCGTGCGCGAGGCGGTCTTTCCAATATTCGACGACTTCACCACATCAATCCGATACGGGCGCCATTTGGCGGCCTGGCTCTTGCTGAGCTTTTCAAAGCTGCGCGCGGTGCGCCGCGTCGCCTTTTTCACGCTGCTTGACGCGTTGCGCGGCGCTAAGCCGGTAAAGCGATACACCGTCTTCCCGGACCGGATCGCCGTGAGGTTCGCCAGTCGCTCGCCCTTAGATGTGCGGATCAGCAGGTCGACGGTCGCGGCCTCCAGCCCATCGATCTTCAGCGTCTTCAGTTCTGAGGCCTGTTTGACGCTGGCCTTCTCGGCCAACGCAGGCGCCCAGCGCTTGGCCACATAATCGCGCATGGATCCGCCGGGATGCTTGGAGGCGTCGAAGATCACACCCGCGCCTGACGGCCCTGCGGCCAGCACCGCATCAGGCGAGTTCCTCAGCTTGAAGCCATTCGGCGCCTCGAACTTGAACCGCAACTGGGGATGCACGAAGGTCTGCCCGCGTATCAGCCCCTGCCGGCCGCTGTCGCCATACTCGATCCCATCAACCATTTTCAGCAAAGCGTTGCGCCTGCGCTTGCCGTCGCCGGCCTCCCTCGCCAATGCCGCCGCGCGGGTGACCCGGTCGGCGGTCGCCGGGTGCGAGGCCAGAAAATCCACGCGGTTCGGGTCGTATTCCTGACCGGCGATCCGGGCCTGCAGCGACGAGGACGCCTGCAGCGAGCGCAGGAAATCGGCCTGCGCCATCGGGTCATAGCCCAGCCGCTTCAGATAGCGCACGCCCAGCTCATCCGCCTCCAGCTCCTGACTGCGGGAATAGCTGGCGACATAGCCCGCGCCCGCCGTGTTGGCCACGTCGCCGATGCCGCGCGCCAGGCTGGGGTCGGCGCCCAACAGCACCGCGCCGATCGTCGCCGCCGCTGCCGCGACGCCCGCCACCGTGTGGTTGGTCTGGCGCTGGGCGCTGTGACGCGCGGTGACGTGGCCGATCTCATGGCCCAGCACCGAGGCGAGCTCCGCCTCGTCATTGGTCAGCGCCGTCAGGCCGCGCGTGACATAGATATATCCACCCGGCAACGCGAATGCGTTGACCACCGGGCTGTCAAGCAGGGTGAAGGTCCATTTGATGTTCGGCAGTTCAGACTGCTTGGCGAGCTTCTGGCCGATCCGGTTCACATAGGCCGCCAGTTCCGGATCGTCATACGCGCCGCCAAAAGCCTTGACGATTTTCGGATGCTCGCGCGCGCCGATCGACCGCTCCTCCTGCGGCGACAGCGTGGTGAATTCCTGCTTTCCAGTCGCCGGGTTCCGGGTCTGCGCGCAGGCCGACACGACCAGCGCCAGCGCCACCGCCCCGCATTGGATTGTTCTCAACACTCGCACGATCGTCATCCTCCTCACGCGTCCGGCGGTCAGCCTACTACAGAAATTGCGGTCATTGCGCGGCGCGACCGATCACGTCTTTGCGCCCACCGTCGCAATCGAGCAGACGCCGATGGATTTCCCTGAAAAGGGCGGCGGCAACCCTTCCTGACTCATCACGATCGGCGTTCCCCATTCCAAGGGCGGCGCCTGCATGTTCAATGGACGCCAATCCGCGGCGGCGCGGCCCGCCATGTACGGTCCGCATGCGATCGAACAGAGCTGGCACGTTACCGACGCCGATATAGAGGTCCAGAGCAGAGCCGAGACGCTGGATCCTGTTGAAATCGCCGCGGGGCGCGCCGACCAGAGACGTCACGCCTAGCGCGTTCAGCACCCAGGGCAGCGCGCCTCGCAAATTCTGCGTCTGCTCCCACGTCGAACCTCTCCCGGAGGCGGATTCTCCACTGCCTAGGACATTCTGGTCGAAGATGGCGGAAAAGACGTCCCGGTCACCTATTGTCATGGAGCAATCCCCGTCGCTGCGGCGCGCCATCATACAGAGCGGCACGATTTTTCGTCCACCGGTCAGACGCAAGAAATATGCGCTGACGCCGCGAGCTTTGTTGACCCTGCGGTTCGCCGCCGCTTAAAACCCCGTGCGCCGGCCCCGTAGCTCAGCAGGATAGAGCGGCAGATTCCTAATCTGTAGGTCACAGGTTCGAATCCTGTCGGGGTCGCCAACCATTGCTCCAAGTTTTGTTTTGGCCAAGCCACCGGCCGCTCAAAATACGCGACGCGACGCGGAGATGTCTCCGCGGCGCGCCTGTCTTCGCCTCATCGCTCAGTGAATATCAGACCACGTAACCGCAGCTAGACGCCGGCGTGCGGGTGTCCATGTTGCGGCCACGGTTGATATGGTCGTCGATCTCCGCCGCCGCGCCGATCATGCGGCCATAGAGGAACACGGTGAAAGCCGCGGTCTCCAGGTCGTGATCGCCCAGCTCGCCCGCCTGATAGTCGTTCCAGAGCAGGGCCAGCAGCAGCGCGGCGATAATCGCGTCGACATTCACGCAAAAGACGTAGCGCGACGCGCCGACATCATATAGCGCCTGAACGACCTCCAGATAATATTCGTGGAAGACGTTGTAGTCGCCCCGCTTCTCCATGAACTCGGCGATGAAGCGCTCGCGCGGATCGTAATTCACCTTCTTGCCCTTGAAGACCGGGTGGTGAATGCCGGGCAGCGCCCGGACTTCCCCGCCGACCTCTTTCGCCGCAGCCTTATCGGCCTTGTAGGTCTCAGCGAACTTCCGCGCCATCGCCTTCAGGTCCAGCCCGTGGTTCGGGTCGGTCGGATCCTTCAGACCTGTCCCCGCGAACTCCTCCATCAGGAAGGCGATGCCCTCATACCCGTTGCCGCCATGGCTGTAGCCGCAATGGGTCAGGAAGCCCATCATGCCCTTGTTGATCTGCACCCGGGCGGGCGTTTGCGGCCCGTCGGCGGCCACCGCGCCTTTGGCCCCTTGCGCGGTGATGGCGCCCGGTCCATTGGAGATCAGAAGGCCGATCAGGATCTGCAGCGGTAGCGCCTCCTCGCCCTCGGGCCTTTTGCCGGTGATGGCCAGATAGCAGAGATCCGCCATGGTCCATTCGCCGAACCGCTCGGCGCGGGGAATGCCGCAGAGCGAGCCGGGCTGATGCCGGTCCGCCGGAATCGAGGCCCCGATCATCACGCCGTAGAGGCGCAGATACCAAGGCAGCGTCTCCGCCGTCAGGCGGGTGATCCGCTTTCGCATCAACGGCCCCCAGGCGATGGTCGTGGCGATCGCGGCGAGGATGGCGTCGCGCGACAGGCGCCCGCCGAACCCTTCAAGGAATTTGAGAAACGCCGACTTGCCGCCCCGATCCTTCACCGCCTTGAGCATCGCTTCGGGGCGCGGATCGTCCGCCTCGTCCTCGCCCGCCATGAAGAGCGCCCGGGTGGCGTCGTCCACCGCGATGCCGGAGAAGTCGAAGGCTTCGTCCCGCCCGTCGACTAGGCCCGATTGAGCGAAAAGGTCGATCAGCTTGCGGGAACATGCCAGCGCTCGCTCCACCCGGTTCGGTCCGGTGACCGCCGCCGCCGCCGCCATGACGACATTGGGCGAATTGCCCGCCGCGCGGGCCGCCTCGGCCGCCGCCAGCGCAGGATCGCCGATCAGGTTGGACTCCGCCGCCACCGCGACATCCAGCATAGCGCGCCGGTTCGGACCGGCGATCTCATGCACCAGCGGCAGGGCGAAGACCGCCTCCAGCGGCTCCAGCGCCAGATCGAGCACGGTGTGATTGTGGACCCGCGTCACCTGCGTCTTCGCATCCATGATGGAGGCGCCGGACTTGTCCTTCATCGTCTGGCGGGCGACGACCGCGCCAACTTGTTGGTCCAGCGCCTCGATCTGCGCATCGTAGGGCTCCAGCGCCTTGACCACGGGCAGCGCGATCTCGGGCGGCAGCGAGAGGCCCTGATCCTTCGCGATCCACGGTTTCAGCGCCAGAGAACCAGTGGACGGGAAATCCTGCTCAATCCCGTTAAGCTTCATCACCGCCGACAATGCGCCCGGAATATGTGCGATATTGTCGACGACGGCCCCTTTGACGGAGACCACAGGATTGTCGGGCGTATAGAGCGTATCGACGCCGAACGCGTCCATGAACCAATCTTCCTTGTCCTCCGCCTTGTCGCCGGATCCCGCCATCGCGCCCGCATGGCCGACCGCGCGGGTCAGCTTGGATTTCCAGCGCCCGACGACGCAGGCGACCACGGGCTTGGAGAAGGTCAGGCCATGCTCGTAATACCCGCCCGGCTCGGCGTAGAGCACCGCGGCCTTCGACCGGTCGTCATTCTCGAAGGCGTGGGCGAAGTCCTTCGCGCCATAGTGGATGTAGACATCCTTGCCCGACGAGATCAGCGTCGTCGTCCCCCAGCCCTCAGTCGAGAGGTATTGCGCGATCGTCGTAGTGAACCCGCCCGAGTTGGAAAAGATCGCGATCGAACCTTTCAGCAGCGACTCCTCAGGGTGGTCGCCGCCGAGGGCGCCGCCGATGCGGACACGGTTCCAACTGTCCGCGACGCCAAGGCAGTTCCCGCCGATCACGTCAACGCCGCGCGCCTGCGCCATCGCCCTGATCTCACGCGCGTCATGCACCGCGATCTTTTCGGTGATGATGACGATCTTCTTGAGGTTCGGATTGACCCGGATCAGCTCCGCCACGCCGTCGCGCACGCCCGAGGGCGGCAGATAGACGACGCCGGTGTTGAAGTCATGCCCGTCTTCCATGCCCTCGCGCACGTTGTTGTAGATCGGGATGCCGCCCGCCGGCGTACCCAAGGACTGGCCGCGCCGCCCCGGCGACACGCCGAAGACGACGTTGCCGCCGGAAAAGGCGTGGCTGGTCGGCGTCACCTGTCGGCTCTCGCCGCCCATCGCGTTGAGAACCACGACCTTGTCGTCCTTGGTGGCGATCTGGTCGAGCGAATTGATTCCGAGATAATACGGGTATCCGGCGATTCCTTGCGTATGCATGTTTCTAATCCCCCCTCAGGCGTCCGCGTTCAGGCCAAGCAGTCCGGCGACTTCGGCCCGGCCGCCGTCGCGCATCCACTGGTCCACATGTTTGGCGTAATTCACGACCTCTGAGATCGCGCTGTCGAAGCCGAAAAAGCGATATGGCAGGCCCAGCGCGTCGCAGGTCTCGGCCAGGTTCCCCATGCCGCGCACAAGGTTCGGGCCGCCGCGTCCGACGACGACGTAAAGCGGCGTCGGGCCGTGCTCCGAGAAATGCTCGCGCAGGGCGTCGCCCATGCCGCGCAGCGTCTCCAGAATATCGGTGTTGTTGGATTTGCCGCCGATGATGAACAGCACGTTCGACTGTTTCAGGAAGTGCCGGTAGCAGATCGAGGCCACCTCCTTCATCTTCTCGTAGGGCGGATTGCCGCCAAAATCGGAGGAGATCACCGCACGGTCGCCCAACACCTGCGTGACCAGACTGTTGGCGCCGCCGCCGAATGTCGGCGCGAGGATCGTGCCCTGATCGTTGATGACGAACACGTCCGACTGCCCCTGATGGGTGCGGAGCTGGTTCACCTCCTGCTCGAAATCGCTGATGTCCACCGTGCCGAGACTGGCCGGCAGGCCGAGCCGGGCCGCGCGCGGATCGTCGCGATCGAAGCCGCATTTGAAATCGCAGGCGACGGGGGTCAGGCGCCCGCCCCGGCCGGGGCGCATGCGGATCGGATTCAGCTCTAGCGTCGTCATGCCGTAGTGATGCATCAGCTCCCAAAGCTTGGGCAGATGCTGCACCAGCGGCGAGATGATCTCTTTCGGCGCACCGATATCCGTCAACGCGTTGGCGACGACAAAGGCTTTCAGGCCGGTCAGAGCGTCGAAAGGCACCGTGGCGATGTCGGTCTTTGGCAGCTCCTCGATATCGACGCCGCCGCGATGGGTCAGCGTCATGGTCGGCGCGCGATAGCGGGTGTCGTCGGTCAGCGCGAAATAGATCTCGTGCTCCGCCGGAACCCCGGCCTCAAATGTGACGCCATTGGCTTTGGCGTAGGCGTTGCCATGACGATGCTCGGCGAAGTAAAGTCGCTCTTTCTCAGCCAGCGCGTCCTTTAAATTGGAGGCTTTGCCGATCAGTCCCGCCTTGCCCTTTTTACCGACGCCGCCCTTGAACAGGGGCTTGATGAAGACCAGGCCGTGCTGGTCGATCATGGCCTGGATTTCATCCTCTGTCGCGGACGGGCCGAGCACGTCGGTGACAGGGAAGTCGACATGCTTCATCAGCTTTGATCCGTAAAGCATTCCGGTAATATTCATGGGCGCTCCTCCAAAAAACGAGGACCGCCGGGCAGGTCGGCGGCCTCTTTGCTGCGGCGGCTAATAGGTCTCCAACCTGTCAGGAGCCTTTCAGCCGGGCGTTTTTCGAATTTGCTTGCAAGATTTATTGGCGCAGGCGAGCGCAACTGCAAAACCACGCCATGGCTCAGCGGCGATCTAAGTCATCGCGCCCAGTGGTCAGGCCGCTTCCGGGTTGATCATGTGGATCGGCGCGCCATCGGCGAAGGCGTTGATCTGATCGAATATGTCGGCGAATTGTAGGTCGAACTCGTCCTCGGTGACATAACCGATATGCGGCGTGCCGATCAGATTCGGATGCGCCAGCAGCGGATCGGTCGCGTCAGTCAGGGGCTCCACATCAAACACGTCGATCGCCGCAATGCCGGGCCGTCCCGCGTTCAGCGCCTCCATCAGGGCGCCCGGCGCGATCAGCCCGGCGCGAGAGGTGTTCACGAACAGCGCCGAGGGTTTCATGCGCATCAGGTCTTGGGCGGTGATGATCCCATGCGTCGTCGGCTTCAGGCGCACATGCACGCTGACGACGTCGGTCTCGGCGAAGAACGCTTCGCGGCTGGTTGCGACCGTGACGCCATCGGCGTGGGCGCGCGCCCGGCCTTCTTCGGAACTCCACCAGACGACATTCATGCCGAACGCGTCGGCGTAGCCCGCCACCGCTTTGGCGATCCTTCCATATCCGTAGAGGCCCAGAGTCCGACCCCGCAGGGTTTTGCCCACGCCCATCTGCCAATACCCCGTCTTCAGCGACGCCATTTGTTGCGGGATCTGGCGCATGCCCGCCAAGATCAGGCCGAAGGTCAGCTCCGCCGCCGCGTAGGACGGCGTGCCGGCATGCATGTTGGAGCAAAGCAGCACGCCGTTAGCGGTGCAGGCGGGAACGTCGATATGGGGGTAGACGCTGCGCTGGCTGATCAGCTTCAGGTTCGGCAGACGCTCCAATAGCGGCGCGGTGATCTTGGTGCGCTCGCGAAACAGCACCAGCGCCTCGGCGTCCGCCAGACGACCGGCCAGCGCATCCACATCCTCCACATGATCGGTCCAGACGGTCACGTCATGGTCCGAAAGTTTCTGGAAACAGGGCAGATCCCGCAGCGTATCAAACCAGTCGTCGAGAATATGAACCTTCATCTCAGGCGCATTCCCCGTTCAAGACGCCAAGCGCGTCAAGCACGCGCTGGCGCTCCTCCAGCAAATGATTGAATTGAGCGTCGCAGCCCGCGATCGGCCCCGGATACTCCGCGATCTCCGCCTTGATCCGCTGCAATTCCGCCTCCAGCGCGTCCGCCGTCGCGGCTGGGTCTGTCTGGCTTTCTTGGGACATGGACAATCTCCCGCTTCGCATCGAGTTTACACCGGTTCTCGGCGCTTAGGCGCGCAATGTTTTCTGCCCGTTGGCCTCTTCGACCGGCGCGGCGGCTTCGGCCTCCTTGAGCGAGTTCTGGTTCTGCGCCTCTTTGACCAGCGCGGTTAGCCGATAGAATCCGTGCGCCATTTTCGAGAACGGCGTCAGAACGAAGAAGGCGAGCACCGAGCCCAGATGCAGCGCCAAAAGCAGGGGCAAGGCCGTAGTCCCGCCAAAGGCGTAGAGCGCGAGGCCGGACGTGCTGACGACAAACAGAAGCAAGATGAAGCCCATCTCTCCGCCCCAGGCGCTCTCATCCGCCAGCGCGCGATCCGATTTCAGCTTCAGCTCGATCATGGCGAGCGTTCCCAACGACAGAAGGACGCCGCCCGGCACGCCCAGCAGCTTGGGTAAAGAGAACAACCCATAGGGCGCCTGCATCCCGAAAACGTAGTGCATCACCGTGCCGGCGCAGGTCGCTGCGAAACACAAGAGAAACCCGTACATCACCATCTGGTGCCGCCATCGGCGCGCGTGGGAGAACCGGTCCTCATCCTCGAAATTGCAGCCGTCGCCATGCCCGCCGGCGAGGTTCTTCATCTGAGCCGCCGATCGGAGCGCGGCCGCGATATCCGAGAGGCGCACTGGCCCGCCCCCCACGGCGGTCCAGTACCGGCTCACCCCGACCCAGAGCGCGTAGAGCGGGAACAGGAAAGCGGGCGCGAAGATCGCCACCATCGCGTTGTGCGACAACAGGGCGTAAAAGCCCTCGCCCTCGGCATCTCCGCCAAGCGCCTTGATCAGGAAGAAGAGCAGCGCGAACCCGGCGATCGTCGCCAGCGCGATGGCGACGCCGCTCTTGTGAAAGGCGTGCGCGAAGCCGGACGGAAAAGCGAAGTCCCGCCAGCTGTCTTGACGCACCCGCGCCAGCGCCTGCGGCAGGTTGAGCGCAAACTCATGCGGCTCGGTATACTGACAGGCGTAATAGCAGCCTCGGCAGTTGTGACAGAGATTGGCGAGTTGAGTGATGTCGCCCTCGGCGAACATGCGCTCGCGATTGATCGCCGGGAACACCGAACAATAGCCCTCGCAATAGCGGCAAGCGTTGCAGATCTCGATCTGGCGGCGGGCTTCCTGGATCAGGTCAGTTTGCATAAGCCGCGGCCTCCCGCCCTGCAATGCGTCCGAAGACGGTGCCGATATTCATGCCGAACCCGGCCAGATAGCCCTGGCCCAGGATCGACCCGGCCATGGTCTCGCCCGCCGCCCAGAGATTCCGGATCGGGCCGCTCGCGGTCGCGCATTGCGCGGTCTCATCCACTTTGAAGCCGAGATAGGTGAAGGTGACGCCGGTTCGCAGGCTGTAGCCGTAGAACGGCGGATCGGCGATGGGGCGCGCCCAGTTGGTCTTGGCGGGCTCGATCCCCGTGGTCGCCACCCCGTCCAGCTCCGTCGGATGGAAGTCAGAGCTATCGCCGCAGGCGGCGTTGAACGCGTCGACCGTGGCGCGCAGTTTGTCTTGCGGCAGACCCATCTGCGCGGCCAGATCCTCGATGCTGTCGGCCTTGATCGGTGCGAACACCGAGGGCATGAACAGCTCCAGAGATTTGGAATCGATGATCACATAGCCGACCTGATCGGGCTGTCCGGCGACCAACCGTCCCCAGATCGCGTAACGCTTGGGCCAGACGTCCTCTCCCTCGTCGTAAAAGCGTTCGGCGTTCTTGTTGACGACGATGGAGAACGGCACGCAATCCAGCCGGGTGACGATGCCGCCATCGAATTTCGGCGCGCGCCCGTCGATCGCAACCGCGTGGCACTGGGTCGGATCGCCGACCGAGACTACGTCCTGATCCAGAAGATCCTTCAACACCACGCCCCTGTTGTAAGGCGTGCCCCGGATCAGGAAGTTCTTCGCAGGCGGCCCCCAGGCCCGCGCCAGCCAGTCGACATCGGCCTGAAAACCGCCAGAGGCGACGACGACGGATTTGGGCTCCAGGACGTGTTTCTTGCCCTGAAAAGTGAATTCGACCGCGGCGATCGCATCGCCCTCTAGCTCAAGATGCGTGACTTGCGCTTCATAGCGCACCTCCACGCCCATCGTCTCGGCCGTGCGATAATAGGCGTTCACCAGGCTCTTGCCGCCGCCCATGAAGAACGCGTTGGTGCGCGCCAGCGACAGCGTGCCGGAGAGCGAGGGCTGGAACCGGACGCCGTGGCGCTCCATCCAGTCGTAGCAGTCCTCCGAGGCGCGGATCGCCAGCCGCGCCAGCGCCTCATCCGTCTTGCCGCCCGTCACCTTGATCAGGTCGTCATAGAACTCGTCTTCGGCGTAGCTGTCGATCAGCACGCCCCTCGGCCCATGATGCATGCAGCGAAAGTTGCGCGTATGGCGGGAATTGCCGCCACGATAGGGCTTCGGCGCTCCCTCCAGCAGCAGAACCCGCGCGCCCGCCTCCCGCGCCGTCATCGCCGCGCAAAGCGCCGCGTTCCCGCCTCCGACAACCACAACATCGTAGGTCTCGTTCGCGTTCGGCATCAGCGTGACGTCCTTAACTGTTGCGCATGGCGGTCAGGCGGGACCCGCCCAGACATGACCGGGAACAAACAGATCCCCCGCCGCCAGTTTCCGCGCCGTTCGCACCAGTCCCGCCGACCGCAGGTCGAACCCGTGGGCGGTGACTTCGTAGTCGGCCAACACGTCGATCTTGCCGGAGGGATGCTCGATCGTGACCGCTTCGCCCGAGGCCGGTTTCGCAAGGCCCAAATCCTCGGCGACGGTTCCCGGCGCCAGCAGGCAGGAGGCGATACATTGCGCGCCGGTCACCGCCATGGTCGGGTGGCAGGACCACGGCATGAAGTAGCGCGCAGTGATCGCGCCACCCTGCCGCGGAGGGGCGATCAGCGCGAATTTCGGCACCACGGAGCTGGCGACGTCCCTGAGGCCCATCGCCTCGCCCGCCTTGATGCGGATCGGCTCCATTCGGGCGAAGAAGTCTTTGTTGGCGTCTAGCTCCTCCCGACCCTCATAGCCGGTCAGACCGAAATCCTGCGCTTTCGCGATCACCAGCGGCATGGCGACGTCGATGCCGGTCACGCCGATCCCGTCGATCCGCTCTCGCGGACGACCGCTGGCGTGCAACGCGCCTGTGGCCTTGCCGACCACGTCCATGAAGCTCAACCGGATCGGCGCGCCGGTTCCGGGCACGCCGTCGATCGCCGTATCGCCGTCATAGCGCGGCTGACCGCCTTCGGTCTGAACCACCGCCTCGATCCGCGCGCCGGTATTGACGCTGCGGATCCGGATGGCGGTTTCGCTGCCGGTCGCCTCGATCAAGCCCATCTCGAGCGCCGCCGGGCCGACGCCGCCCAGAATGTTGCCGCAGGTCGGCTTGAAATCGACCTCTCGCTTGTCGACCGCGACCTGGGCGAAGAAATAGTCGATATCCGCCCAGTCGTCGTCTGATCTCGAGAGCATGGCGACCTTGGTGGTCACCGCCACGCCGCCGCCGATCCCGTCGATATTCTGCGGATGACCGGCCCCGACAGCGGCGATCAGAACCTCGGCGAGCGTGTCGAGATCTTCCGGCAGATCGCCCCGCCGAAAATACGGCCCGCGAGACGTGCCGCCGCGCATGAAGAAAAACGGGATCGCCGTCTGCGCCATCACTGGTCCCCCAGCGGCCAGGGCAGGTCGACGACCTCTTGCAGGATTCCCGGCGGGAAGTCGCGGTTCAGCAGATAGGCCAACAGGCATACGCCGCCCACGCCCGCGACCGTCAGGATCGCCGTCATTTGCGGGCTGGTTCCCGCGCGCATCTTCAGGAAGCTGACGAAGAAGACGAGCAACGCGATCACAAAGCCGAAAAGCGCGGTCAGACCCAGCAGCGAACAGAACCAGCCGAGCGTCGGCCAGAGGCCTTTGGGCGAGTCCGCGTCCTCGCCGGTCCGCTCGCCATCAACGAACAGGGGATCGATCTCGGGCCGCGACCGCATTTGCAGCAGCAGCAGGATCGCGCAAAGCAGGCCCACGCCCGCCACTGTCGCCGGGAACACCTTGTCGTTCAGAGGCCCGAGCGTGAAGGAGTCGAGGAACATCGCGGCCAGAAAGAACGCCAGCACCAGCGTAAACATCACGGGCGCCCGTTTCGACCCGGTGTCCGGCGTTTTTTCGTCCGCGAACATCGCGCCCGACTGTTTCAGACCCAACCAGACCGACACGACCGTGATGACCACCAGGATGATGACCGTGGGCGAGAAGATATAGCCCAACCCTTCCATCATGCCCTGTCCGAAGCGGGACGCGGCCACCTGCGTCGCCTGAAACGTGTAGGACTCCGCCTGACCCGCAAGCACGAAGCCGATCAGGAAGGCGGGGCGCGGCCATTCGAACCGGCGCATGAAGATGCCCAACAGGCCGATCGCGACCAGCGCCGCCAGATCCCACAGCGTCTGCTTGGACTGGAACGCGGCGAAAGAGATCATCAGGAAAAGGAACGGCGCCAGCAGCGTGAACTTGATGGTCGTCAGCCGCGCGATGCCGGGTGAGAGAAAGATGCACATGCCCGCGCCGACCACATTGGCGAGCGCCAGCGACCAGACCACGGTGTAGGTGATCGGCAGGTCGTTCGCGATCATTTGTGGACCGGCCTCATAGCCGAGCAGGATCAGGCCGCCGATAAAGACCGCCATGGAGCCTGAGCCGGGGATGCCGAACAGCAGCGTCGGCACCAGACCGCCGCCCTCTTTAGCGTTGTTGGAGCTTTCGGGGCCGATGATGCCGCGCACCTCGCCCTTGCCGAACTTGGACTTGTCCTTGGTGGTCTGCACCGCATGGCCATAGGCGATCCAGTCGACGACCGAGCCGCCGAGACCCGGCACAACGCCCACGATCACGCCGATCACGGCGCATCTGAGCGACAGCCAGCGATTGCGCCACCAGTCCATCAGCCCTTCCAGCCAGCCGGCGCCCAGCATCGGTTTGTCGGAAATCGCGCGGTCGCGCCGCAGCAGCGAGATGATCTCGGGGATCGCAAAAATACCGAGGCCGACGATCACCAGGCTGAACCCGTCCTGCAGGTACCAGGAGCCGAAAGACATGCGCGGGCTGCCCATCGCGGGCGCCTCGCCGATTGCGCCGACGCACAGGCCCAGCGTCGCGGCGATGACGCCTTTCAGCAGGCTGCGCCCGGCCAGAACGCCGACCATTGAGAGGCCCAGAACCGTCAGCATCAATAGCTCCGGCAGGCCGAAGGCCAGGATCAGCGGTCGGGCGATCAGGATGAAGAAGGTCAGGATGGCGGCGCCAAACAGCCCGCCGAACAGCGAGGACATGAAGGCCGCGGCCAGCGCGCGCGCCGCCTCGCCGCGCTTCGACATCGGAAACCCGTCCAACACCGTCGCCTGACTGGCGGAGGATCCGGGAATGCCCAGCAGCACAGAGGCGAACGTGTCCGAGGTGGGAATGACGGCGACCAGGCCGACCATCATCGAAAGCCCCGCGATGGCGTCCATGCCGTAGATGAAGGGCAGCACAAGACTGAGCCCGGCGATGCCGCCCAATCCGGGGAAGACCCCGACCGACAGGCCAAGAACGACGCCGAGAACCAGATACCCGATCGCGGTTGGCGTCAGGATCAGGCCAAACGCCTCGGAAAGCGCGGGCAGGGCCACTGCAAAGATGTCCATGGCGCAAATCCTCTCCGTTCCGCCCCGCGCGAAATGGCGAGGGCGACATGTTTCAAGGGTTGATGTGTGTGGTGTCGGGGCGGGCGCGCGGCCCGCCCCCGGTTTGGTTCAGCGTCCGCTCAGCGGCGGGCGCCGATCAGAGCTCCACGCCGTAGCGCTCTTTCAGCCAGGTCTTGATGAAGGCCTTGGCCTCCGGCGCGACCTGCGTGCCGAGTTTCAGGCGGTTGTCCGCCGCGGCGCCGGTCGATTGCGGATAGACGCCGAGACGCGCCTCTGAGATCTCGGCGAAATCGGGCCGCTCGGTCACCGCTTTGAAGGCTGCGGCGTAAGTATCGATGATCTCCTGATCCGTGTCTTTCGGCAGGAACACCATCTTCTGCGCCGGGAAGCCCGCGATGAAGAACGCTTTCCAGGCGTCCCATGCTTCGCCCGAGGGCTCTTCGCCCTTGATGCGCACATATTCCTCTTTGAAGGTCGGAATGTCCGGGAAGGTCGGATCGCGCACGATATTGCCGTCGTCATCCAGCGCGCCCCAGGTCATGATCGGCACGGCCTGACCCGCCTCGACCAGCGGCGTGACGCCGGACAAGAAGCCAGAGCTGGTCTGATAGTCGATATTGGCCTCGCCGCGTTCGAACATCAGCCGGCCCGCCGAGCGGCCCTTGATGCCGAACACCGGGTCGACCTTCATGCCCAGCATCTCCCACGCCAGAAGCGGGACCAGATCAAGCCGCGTGGCGCCCTGGCTGCCATAGATGAAGCTGGTGCCGTCGATCACGGATTGGGGGTCCGACTTCCATTTCTCCGCCAGATCCGGCGCGACATAGGCGACGCCGCCGGTGGCGCTGGCCAGAACCACGTTCCAGTCGGCGTAGTCGAACTTGACGCGCGGATCGTCCAGCAGGAATGGGAACTGCGTCGAGCCGGAGGTGCCGAAAATGGTCAGCCCGTCGTTCTTCGCCCGGCTGGCGAACCAGTTCGCGCCCTTGGTCGAGCCCGCGCCCGGCATGTTCTTGACCACGACGGTCGGCGCGCCCGGCAAGGCCTCCGACAGCAGCGGCGCATAGAACCGCGCCCATTTGTCGGATCCGCCGCCTTCCTTGAACGGGATCACCCACTCGACGGTTTCACCCTCGAAGTTGGCTTCCGCATACGCCGCCGGCGGCGCCGCGAGGGTCACCGCACAGGCCGCCGCGACCGCCAGCGCCGACCGCCGCGTAAGATTTGATAGATGCGCCATCTGAACCTCCTTGCTCTTGACACAGCGCGTGTCGGAGGAGTCGAGTAGTCTGCATAGCGTTACTCCTCCCGCTTTTGTCGGCTTTTTTGATAGAGAGCCGATTTCAATGCGGATGCTATGGGGCGATGCTGTCGAAAGGCTGTCAGGAATGAACAGAGAAAGCCAATGCATATAGTTCTCGTCGAGGATAATGAGATGCTGGCCAGCGGCATTAAAAAAGTCCTTAGCGATGAAGGACATGCGGTGGATCACATCGCCAACGGGTTGGTGGCGGATGAGTTTCTCGCCTCGGAAAGCGCGGATCTTGCGATCGTCGATGTTCGCCTGCCCGGCATGAGTGGAATCGAAATTGTCAGGTCCATCCGCGCACGCGGCGACTCGATGCCCATTCTCGTGCTCACAGCGATGGGCGAGTTGTCGGACAAGGTCGACGGTTTGGACGCCGGGGCCGACGACTACATCGTCAAGCCGGTCGAAATGGATGAGATCAAGGCGCGGGTCCGGGCGCTCGCACGCCGCCACGCCGCGCTGACCCCAAATGATGAGAAGATTGGCGCGCTCACCTATGATCACGGGGCGCGACGGTTGACGCGGGACGGCGATGTGATCGACCTTGCGCGGCGAGAGATTGCGCTGTTCGAATTCCTGCTGCAGACCAAGGGGCGCGTCGTCTCCAAGAACGCGATCATCAATGCGCTCTATGGCGTCGGCGCGGATGTGGAGGAGAACGCCGTCGAAACGCAGATCTCTCGCCTGCGCAGAAAGCTCAGGGGCGGCGGCGTCGAGGTGAAAACCCTTCGGGGCCTCGGCTATATGCTGATCGCCGATGACGCATGAGAGCGGCGCGCTCCCTCCGTAGCCGGCTGCTCGTGCTGATCATCACGCCGCTGATCGTAATCGCCGCCGCCTCCACCTGGGCGCGTTACGAGATGGCGAAAACCACCTCGCAGCAGCTTTATGACAAGACGCTGCTTGCGGTGGCGACGACGATTTCCCGCGATATCACGCTCAGCCAGGGCGACCTGCTGGCCGAGGACTTGTTTGAGTTGCTGTCGGACTCCTTGGGCGATCAGTTTTTCTATCACCTGACCGGCCCGGATCTGCCCTTCGTCACGGGGTACTCCGATCCGCCCAAAAACCCGACGGGTGCGACGGACGAGAACGAGCCGGCCTTTTTCGACGCGACCTATCGCGGGCGGGACGTGCGCGTCGTGATCATGCGCGAGTTTATGGACGAAGAGGCGTTCGGGGGCTGGGTGACCATCACCGTCTGGCAGACGACGCTGCAGCGGGAACGCCTGAGTTTGCAGATCGCGCAACGCGCAGCGATCCTGCTGGGCCTACTGATCGTCGCCGGCTGCGTTGTGGTCTGGTTTGGCGTCAATCTGGGCCTCAGGCCGCTCTCGGACCTGCGTGAGGCGGTGACGCTCCGCTCGCCGAACGATCTGAAGCCGATCGCGCGCGCGATTCCGCGAGAAGTGTCGGAACTGGTCGGCGCGCTGAACGTTCTGTTCGGGCGGCTCAGCGCCGCTTTCGCCGCGCGGGACGTGTTCATTCAGAACGCGGCGCATCAGCTCCGCAACCCGATCGCGGGGATGCTCGCGCAAACGCAAGCAATCCGGGGCGCATCGGATGAAGACGAGCTCAGACGAAGGACCGAGGGCGCCATCGAAGCGGCTCGGCGCGCGGCGCGTCTGACGCAGCAGCTTTTATCATTGGAGAAGCTGCGCGCGGACCCGGCTGCCCTGAAGGATGAGACCATCGATCTCGCTGAGACGGCGAAGGAAATCACCCGGAACGTCGCGTCGAACGCGGCCTTGAACGGGATTGACGTCTCGTTCGAAGTGCGCGGCGAGCCAAAACCGATCAGAGGCGATCATTTACTGGTGTCCGAAGCGCTGGAGAACCTGCTGGACAATGCGGTCAAATATGGCTGTCACGATGGCGGCGAGATCGACGTAGAGCTGAATTTCGACCCGGAGGACGTGACTGTGGCGATTGCGGATGACGGGCCCGGCGTCCCGCCATCCGAGAAAAAGAGCATTTTCGAGCGGTTTCACCGTGGCAATGAGGAGGCCGCGACTGGCAGCGGCCTCGGCCTTCCCATCGTGCAAGAGATCGCCATGCGCCATGGCGGCGCCATTCGGCTGGCGGATGCGGCGGTCGGAGCGCGGTTTGAATTCACGCTGCCCTACGTGCGCGGCGCGGCGTGAGTGGAGCGCCGGGCCAGCCGCGCGCTAAGCCTGCACCGCTGTTTCCAGCGTCTCATGCCTAGAAGCTGGTAGTCGAAGCGCACCTTGTCGCCGAAATGATGGTGTTGGCGGACCAGTATGGCCGCTATGTGTATCGCCTGATAGCGGAGTTGCTGCGTGGTAGGCTTTGCGCCGCCGGTTGGTCTGTGAGCAACGGGCGGGTTGAGCGACTCTGGCAGCGCGAGGGGCTGAATGTTCTACTGAAGCGTACAAGGCGCTAGCTCAATGACGGCTCCTGCGTTCGGCTCAGACCTGATGAACCGGCTAAAGGCCGCGCCGCCTGACACATTCGTCGTACAGCACAATGATGCGACGCCCCATGTCACCGGCGAAACACGCGACTCGCGCGCAATGCTGGCGGAATTCCCTGCATTGAGTTCATTTCTGAATGGCGGATATCGGAAGCTCGAGACCCTCGATCGCTTCGAGATATGGCGGCGCTCATCTCCACCATCCTGACGAATATCGACCGTACTCTACGGGAGGGTTGCGCCCACCCTCACGCCCGATGCGAGCTTGCGGTCGCCGAGGTCCGGTCCACGAAAGTCGCCAAAGCGCCGGAGACGCTGATGACGACGATGCCGATCCAGGCCAGCGCGTTGGTCCCCTGAGACCACAGAAGGTACGTCCAGAGCGCGGCGAAGACGAGGAAGGAATACTCGAACACCGCAACGTAAGAAGGCGCGCCAATTCGGTAGGCCTGCGTGATCAGCGGGACGGCCATCACCGCGCCGACCGCCTGGCCCAACGTCAATAGCAGGAACTCGACGCTCACCGGCGACCACCCCCGAAAGATGAAACCGGGATCCTCGCCCGGAACCGGCCAGATTGTCAGCGCCGACAGCGCGACCACGCTGGAGACGCCGATGGTCGAAAGCACGCCAATCGTCAGCGTGATCGCCGATTCCTCCGCGCACCAGTGGCGCGTCGCCATCATGCCGAGCCCGTAGAATGCGCCCGCGACCAGGGGAAATAGCGAAACGGCGGAAAACTCGGTGAAGTCCGGCTGCAGGAGCATTAGCACGCCGACGAACCCGCCGGTGATCGCCAGAATGCGCGGAACGCTCACCCGGACCCCAAAAATGACGATGGAGAACACCAGCACCCAGATCGGAGAGCTGTAGAGCCCCGCCCCTGCCTGCGCGACCGGCAGAACGCCCAGAGCGGCGAAGTAGATCAGCAATCCCGTCGCGACGAAGACGCTGCGGATCGCGGTTTTCCGCAGGTTCTTCGGCTTGCAGGCCAGTTTGAAAATCTTCGCGCTCAAGAATAGCAACGGCAGCGCGAAGAGCACGCGAAACACCTGAAACTGCCAGAGTCCTGTTTCCTGCGAGATCAGATAGACGAAATTGTCGATGAAGCTCAGAATCGCGCAGGCGAGAAGGGCCAGACCGGCGGCGCGAGCGTTCTGACCTTGAACCATGACCGAGATATCCAGTTGCTATTGCGCGCCTGCGGGGCCGCGCCCTTACCGCAACTCTATTCCGGCAAACGCTCGATCGCGTGCAGAATCTCGTCGCGGGCGCCCATCGCGCCGATTTGCAGATGCGCCATCGCTTTCAACGCCGCTTCATAAGCCGGCGTGCGGCGTGGCGTTTGGCCATTCTCCGTCTCAATCCTGTCTGGACTTCCGTTTCTTCACGCTACGTCGCCGCGACGACGATAATCTCCACTTTCAGCTCAGGTCGCGCGAGCCTCGCCTCGCCGCAAGCGCGCGCCGGCGCGTGACCGGCGGGAACCCACGCGTCCCAGACCGCGTTCATCTCGGCGAAATCCGCCATATCCGCGAGCCAGATCGTCGCCTGCAGGATGCGGGTCTTGTCCGTCCCCGCCTCCGCCAGCAAAGCCTCCACCCGTTCGAGGCATGTGCGCGTTTGCTGCGCGACGTCATCGCCCGCGACGCCGACTTGCCCGCAGAGATAGACGGTGCCGCCATGGATCACGATCTTGCTCATCCGCTCACCAACCTGAAGGCGTGTGATCTCTGTCATCGGTTTTCCTTTCACTCTGGTGGGACGTTCCTCTGGCACGCCAGCGCTCACGCTATCCTCGCCCCTCCGAGGGAACAACAGTGGTTCCAGCGCGCATCAGCGCTGAGGCCGCGCGCGCCGCGCCGAAATGACCCAAGCTGCGCCGAAGACCCGGAAAACCGCCGGGATATCAAGCCCCTCGCCGTGGCCCACCGCCGCTGGTCGAGTGCCGCAAACTGTCACACGGCGTTGCTGTGCAAATGCCCTTGATCTAGTGTTTGGCGACATTCGGTTTTCTGTTCGATTTGCCAAGCACAGTAAGAAGAATGCGATGCCCCGGCGGGGCGGCCCATCTGTGTGACGGCTTACGTGACGACCCATGTATTGGCGACGAACGGCCCCTTTCGCGATCCGAACAAAGCGGCGATCGCGGCATCGGCCCAAGAAACTGTATTGCGACGAACCCTGGGAGGGGAAGCCCGTGGAACCAATCACATTGACCACCGAAATGATGGTGGTTTTGGGCCTGTTGGCCCTGACCGTCCTGTTGTTCGTGACAGAGGTCTTCCGGATCGATTTTACGGCCATTCTGGTGATGGTGATCCTCGGCCTGCTCTCGCAGGTTCCGGGCCTCGGCAATCTGGCCGATCCCAGCCACCTCTTTGACGGTTTCGCCTCCAACGCTGTGATCTCCATCATCGCGGTGATGATCATCGGGGCCGGGCTCGACAAGACCGGCCTGATGAGCAAGGTCGCCGCCGTGATCTTGAAATATGGCGGCTCGACCGAGGCGCGGATCATCCCGATCATCTCCGGCACGGTCGGCTTCATCTCCTCCTTCATGCAGAATGTCGGCGCGGCGGCGCTCTTTCTGCCGGTGGTCTCCCGCATCTCGGTGCGCACAGAGCTGCCGCTCAGCCGCCTGCTGATGCCGATGGGCTTCTGCGCCATTCTCGGCGGCACCATGACCATGGTCGGTTCGTCGCCGCTGATCCTGCTCAATGACCTGATCCTGACCGCCAATGACTCGCTGCCCGCAGAGCAGCAGATGGAGACATTCGGTCTCTTCGCCGTCACCCCGATCGGCGTCTGTCTGGTGCTGACCGGCATTCTTTATTTCGTGATTTTCGGGCGCTTCGTGTTGCCGACTCGCAAAGCGGATGCGCAGGGCGCCAGCGGCCAAACCATCAAGGACTACGTTCGCGCCACCTATGGCGTCGACAGCGACATCTTCGAGATCGAGATCCCCGAAGGCTGCGACCTTGAGGGCGTGCGGATCATCGACGAGCAGCTGAAGCACAACATCACGATCATCGGCACCTATTACAAAGGCCATCGCTTCTTTGCGCCAGTCGTCGCCACCAAGATCACCACGCCTTGTCGGCTGGCGGTGCTCGGCGAGCGCAAGGTGGTCGAAAAGATGGTTCAGGATTATGGCGGCAGGATCTTCGACTCGCTGGACATCTTCTCCGAGGCCTACGCCGCGACCACCGCAGGCATCGCCGAAGTGGTGATCCCGCCCGGCTCCAGCCTGATCGGCAAGACCACGCGCGACGTTCTGATGCGCAAGACCTACGGCCTGTCGACCTTGGCCATTCATCGTGGCGAGATCAATTTCAGCCTGGTCAAAAGCGACGATCATGAGCCAACCCGGATCGGCGACATTCCATTCGTCGCGGGCGACACGCTGGTCGTCTACACCAAGTGGGAATCCTTGGCGCGCCTGACCAAGGACCGCGACTTCGTCGTCGTCACCCAGGACTTCCCGCGCGAGGAGTTGCGACCCACCAAAGTCGTCCACGCGCTGGTGTTTTTCCTGATCGCGCTGTTCCTGATCCTCTTCACCGATGTTCGTCTCTCGCTCTGCCTGCTGACCGGCGCCGCGGGCATGATCCTGACCCAGGTGCTGAAGGTGGAGGAGGCCTATGAGGCGGTCAGTTGGAGCACCGTCTTCCTGTTGGCCAGCCTCATACCCCTGGGCCAGGCGGTGCAGGGCACCGGCACGGCGGCCTGGATCGCGCAGGAGATCCTGAACTTGCTGGAGGGCGTGCCGATCTTCGGACTTCAGATCGGCATCGCGGTGCTCGCCACGGGCTTCACGCTGGTGATGTCGAATGTGGGCGCGACGGTGCTCCTGGTGCCATTGGCTGTCTCCATCGCCATCGCCGCCGGGGGCGACCCGGCGATCTTCGCGCTGACCGTCGCGATCGCGACCTCGAACTCATTCCTGATCCCGACCCATCAGGTCAACGCGCTGATCATGGGTCCGGCGGGCTATAAAGTGACCGACTTCATGAAGAGCGGCGGCATCATGACCGTGCTCTTCCTCGTCGTCTCCATGTTCATGATGAACGTCGTGTTCTGACGGCAGGCTGCATTCTATAACCGCGACGCCGCCGCGCCTTCCACAAGGTTCGGCGGCGTTTTTCGTTGCGGCGCCGTATCGCGCGATCTTGATGCGGCGTCAGCTTCGCTCCCCTTCAAACCGGTCCTAATCGTCACGATGTAAGAAAGAGCAAGGGTCTTGGCCTTTGCGACATCCGTTCCCGGCGCGGGCGCATAGTTCACCGCGACACGACGACAGCCTCGCGCGACAGCGAAGGAGGCTGACCAATGTTCAAACGTATCGCGACCGCCGCGCTCATCTTTGGCATGACCGCTCTGGCGCCGCCGCTCGCCGCTCCGGCGACCGCGCAAACCCTCTGCGCCCCGCGTGAGGCGATCATCGAGCGCCTCTCCACGACGTTCGGCGAGATCAAAATCGGCGTTGGCCTGCAGGGCCAGACGGCGATTTACGAGGTCTGGACGTCCGAGACGACCGGTTCGTGGACCATCCTGCAGACCAGACCCAATGGCGTGACCTGCATCATGGCGGCGGGAGAGATCTGGCGGACGTCGGATAAGGTTCCCCTTCCCGATCCCGAAGCCTGATTATTGAGCGTCAGCCTATTAATGTTCTTGAAATGTTCTTATTCTTGCGCAGACTCCTCCCATGGAGAATCGCGACACAGACCCGCTGTCGGAGCGCTTGGGCGTCACCCCATCCTCACTGACGCCTGCAGAAGCGCGGCGCGGGCGGGGCGCGGCCTCGAACCGGGCGGGTCGGTTTGAGCAACAGCGCCGCGAGGCAGCGGATGACGGTTGGGGGTTGGAGGAGGCGACGGACGCCATTCAAGGCGCTTTTCCGGGCGCGTTTCAGGGCGCAGCGCAGACAGAGGTAACGATCGACGCCAGCCGGACGGTGATCGCGCGCAACACCTCGCCGGATATTCCGTTCGACCGCTCGATCAATCCCTATCGCGGCTGCGAACATGGCTGCGTCTATTGTTTCGCGCGGCCGACCCACGCTTATCTGGGCCTGTCGCCCGGTCTCGATTTCGAGACCAAGATCCTGCTCAAGCCGAACGCGCCTGCGTTGCTGGCGAAAGAGCTTGCCCGCAAGAATTATGAATGCCGCCCGATCGCGATGGGGACCAATACCGATCCCTATCAGCCGATCGAAAAACGCTATCGGGTGATGCGCGGCGTGCTGGATGTTCTGGCCTCCCATAACCATCCATTGACCATTGTCACCAAGAGCGCGCTGGTGACGCGCGATCTGGATCTTCTCGGCGCGATGGGGCGCAAGGGACTGGCGCGGGTGATGCTCTCGGTCACCTCGCTGGATCACCTTCTGTCACGCTCGATGGAGCCGCGCGCCTCCTCGCCCGCCCGGCGGCTGGAGGCGATCCGGGCGCTCAGCCGCGCAGGCGTGCCCACCGGCGTGATGCTGCCCCGATCATCCCCGCCATCAACGATCATGAGATCGAACGGATCGCGGAGGCGGCGGCGGCGGCGGGCGCGGAGCGTTTCGAGTTCGTCACGCTTCGCCTTCCGCTGGAGGTGAAGGAACTCTTTCGGGAGTGGCTCTACGAGACCCGGCCCGACCGCGCCAAACGCGTGATGGGGCTGGTGCGGGAGATGCATGGCGGCAAGGATTACGACCCGGAATGGGGGACCCGCCAGCGTGGAACCGGAGTCTTTGCGGACCTGATCGCCGCGCGGGTCAAGGCGGCGGCCAAGCGCTATGGATTGGATCGCGAGACGCCCAAGCTGCGCACGGATCTGTTTCGCGTCCCGCCCAAGCCGGGGGATCAGCTGGAGCTTTTTTGACTCACTCGGCGCCAGATCCGCAGGCCGCGTTCCAACCCCCTTGCTTGCGCGCCGCCGCGCCGCGTAGCAGAGTCGGATGAACCCATCCTCCGATCCCGCCCTGACCGGCCCCGATTTCTCGCTGGAGCGCACCGCCGCCGCCCACCCGGTCTGCGGTGTCGACGAGGCGGGACGCGGCCCCTGGGCCGGGCCGGTGGTCGCCGCCGCCGCGATCCTGGATCCGGGCGATTTTCCCGCCGGACTGAACGATTCAAAGAAGCTCTCTACAAAGCGGCGGGAGGCGCTGTTCGACGCGCTGTCCGAGGGTCCCGCCCAAATCGGCGTGGGGTTAGCGACCGTGGCGGAGATCGATCAGATCAACATCCTTCAGGCCACCTATCTCGCCATGCGCCGCGCCATAGACGCGTTGCCGGCCACGCCCGCTCTGGCGCTGATCGACGGCAATCGCGCGCCGAAAGATCTGCCCTGCGCCAGCCAGACCGTGATCAAGGGCGACGCCCTTTCACTCTCCATCGCGGCGGCCTCGATCGTCGCGAAAGTCACCCGCGACCGGATCATGGCGCAACTGGCCGAAACCCATCCCGGATATGGCTGGGAGCGCAACGCCGGCTATGGCGTAAAAGCGCATAGAGAGGCGCTGACCCGGCTGGGCGTCACCCCTCATCATCGGCGCTCATTCAAGCCAATACACAAGATATTGGTTGAAGAAGACATTTAAAGCCATTGATTCAAAATAACTATTGACGTTCGCAATCTGATGGGGGATTACTGGTCTCAACAACCGAGACCAGAGGGCGATCCGCATGGGCGCGACACAAATCACTTCTGCAAAAAAGGCCAAGGGCGCGAAATCCCTTCCTGTGGGGGAGATCCTGCTTGGCGATTGCGTGGAGGCGATGAACGCGCTGCCGGAGCGATCTGTCGACCTGATATTCGCGGACCCGCCGTATAACCTGCAACTTCGTCAGGAACTGCACCGGCCTAACAATTCGGTCGTCGACGCGGTCGATGACGAATGGGACCAGTTCTCCAGCTTCTCCGCCTATGACCGGTTCTCCCGCGACTGGCTGAAAGCCGCGCGCCGGGTGCTGAAAGACGACGGCTCGCTCTGGGTCATCGGCTCTTACCACAACATCTTCCGGGTCGGCGCCGCGGTGCAGGATCTCGGGTTCTGGATCCTCAACGACGTGGTCTGGCGCAAGACCAACCCGATGCCCAATTTCCGCGGCAAGCGTCTGACCAACGCGCATGAGACGATGATCTGGGCGGCCAAGTCAGAGGCCGGGAAATACACGTTTAATTACGACGCGCTGAAGGAGCTGAACGACGGCGTTCAGATGCGCTCCGACTGGCTGCTGCCGATCTGCAATGGGTCCGAGCGCCTGCGCGACGATGAAGGTGAAAAGGTACATCCGACGCAAAAGCCGGAATCGCTGCTGCATCGGGTGATGATCGCGGCCTCCAAACCCGACGACGTGGTGCTGGATCCGTTCTTCGGGACTGGCACGACAGGCGCGGTCGCCAAACAGCTCGGCAGACGGTTTATCGGCATCGAGCGGGAGAAACCCTACGCCGAGGCCGCCCGCAAGCGCATCGACGGCGTGAGGCGCTATGAGCGCGCGTCGATCCGCGTCACTCAAGGCAAACGCGCCCAGCCCCGCGTCCCGTTCGGGCAGCTGGTGGAGCGGCGTCTGCTGGAGCCGGGCGACGTGCTGACGTCAATCAACGGCCGGCACATGGCCAAGATCCGCGCCGACGGCTCGCTGGTCGCCGCCGATTTCACCGGCTCGATTCATAAGGTTGGCGCGCATCTTGAGCGCGCGCCCAGCTGCAACGGCTGGACCTACTGGCATTTCAAATCCGCCGAGGGGCACCTGCCCATCGACGTTCTCCGGCAGAAGATCCGCGCGGAGATGACTGACTGAGTTCTAGACGCTCGTTACCCCCTTTAAGCCCTGCCGCCTGCGGGCTTAACACTCGCCCCCCGCGCCTGACGCGGGGGGCTTTTTCTTTAGTTGGACGGGACGGGTCGAAAACCGCGACAGCAGGGGTCATGCCGGCGGCGATACTGGGACCGAAGGGCCGAGGGCCGTTCAGCGCCAGAAGCCTCGGCCATGTCAGGATCTTCGCGGTCGCAGCCGACCGCTACTCCCAAACATACTTTTCGATCGCGCCTTCCGTGATGGAGTAGCCGACCTCAGCGAACTCCGTTGTCGAAGCTCCCGCATTCATAACGCCGGTCACCCAAACCGCGTCGAACAGGCCATCGAACTCATAAGGTTGATCGGTGACCACGAACACAAGCTGGTTCGGGGGCGGCGGCGGGACATGGATGCAAGCGCCGACATACGGCACCAGCAGCAGCGACGTCACCCCGGCGCCAGAATAATCCAGGGGTACGACATAGCCGGGCAGGCGCACGGTCTTGCCGTCATATTCCCGCGTCACCTCGGCCATCTGGCTCTGACTTTCAGGCGTCGACATCTGTCCGTGTTCAACGATGCCGTTGAGGATCTCGGGAATCTGGAAGTCGTCAGCGCCTGGCGGGATGAGGTCGGACCAGTCCAGCTCAATCGGCGACTCGCTCGCCGAAAGCCCGCGCGCCGAAAGGCCCGTCGCAAGCGCCGCCCCCGCGCCAATCAGCAATCGCCTGCGGCTCGCCAGAAAGTCCATTGCATCCGCTCCATTACATTACGCTTTGACGGACATGCCGTCGGCCAAGGATACCCGATAGGCGCGCAACGCCGGCGCAAGGCTGACAAGCGCGCCGGCGGCGATGACGGCCACGAGGAAATAACCCTCGGCGATCGTCGGCGCCTCAATGGGAAGATATAACCCAAAGGCCGCATCGACATAAGGTCGGGCGACCCACAATCCCGTGTAGAGCAGCGCCGTTCCAAGCACCGCGCCGATCGCCGCCATCAACGACGCCTCAAGCATCAGCATTGCGAGAATCGTGGAAGGCCCGGCGCCGACCGCGCGCAGGATCGCCATCTCTCGCCGCCGCTCGTTGAGGCCAGAGAAAATCATCGCCGCCATGCCAAGTAAAGCCGTCGCAACCACCATGCCCGAGACGGCGATCAGCGCGGTCTCCGCCACGCCGACGATATCCCATAGCTCCTGCAACGCGACGCCGGGCAGGATCGCCAGCAGCGGCTCTTCGGCATATTCATTGATCTCGCGTTGCAGGGTGAACACTTTCAGCCGCGACTTCACGCCGATCATCGCCGCGGTGATCGCGGAGGGCTTCAGCACCATCGCGCGGACTGCATCGGCTGATACGGTCTGGCCCGGTATCTGCGCGCCGCCCCGCCAGTCCACATGGATCGCTTCGATGCCTTCAAGGCTGATGACCACGGTGCGATCGACGGGGGTCCCGGTTTTCGCCAGAACGCCTGAGACGCGGAACGGTTTGTCGTCATGTTCCGTGAAGGAGCCGAGACCATGCGCGACGACGATTGGATCGCCCACCTCATATCCAAGCTGTGCGGCGACGTCCGATCCGAGCACGGCGTCGAACAGATCCTCGAAACGATCGCCCCTCTCAAACGCCAGGTCGCGCCCGCCGCGATACTTGTAGCGATCGAAATACTCGGCGGTCGTTCCCATCACCCTATAGCCGCGATGGCTGTCGCCCAGCGAGATCGGCACGATCCAGTCGATCTCCTCCCGCGCGGCGATATCCTGATAGCTCTCCCAACTCACATTGTTGGTGGCGTTGCCGATGCGGAAAACTGAATAGAGCAACAGCTGCACGCCGCCCGAGCGCGCGCCGACGATAAGATCGGTGTTTGAGATCGTATCGGCGAAGCTGACGCGGGCGCCCGTGCGCACCTTTTCGACGCCCAGGAACAGGCCGACGGAAAGCGCGATGGCGAAAATCGTCAGCCCTGCGGTGACGCGTCGACTGATCAGAGAGCGCAGCGCGAGACGAAAGAGGATCATGCCGCCGCCTCGCGCGAGATGACGGCCACATCCGCAAGATTGATCATCCGATCAAAACGTCCGGCCAGCCTCTCGTCATGGCTCACCATCAGCAGCGTGCTTCCCGCCTCAGCCGCCTGTTCAAAGAGAAGGTCCAAAAACGCCGACTGAGCGCTGGCGTCCAGCGAAGAGGTCGGCTCGTCGGCCACGATCAACGGCGGCTCGCCGATGAGCGCGCGCGCCACTGCGACCCGCTGCTGCTGACCAACGCTCAACTCTGAGGCCGGCGAATGCAGCACAAGCGCATCGGGCAGGCCCAACGCGCCGGTCAGCCGAAGCGCTTCGGCCCGGGGGTCGACGATCCGCTCTTTGCGCGCGGGCGCAAATCGAAGCGCGAGCAGCACGTTGTCGAGCGGGGTCGCGTAAGGGAGAAGGTTGAACTGCTGAAAAATGACGCCGATGCGGTTCGCCCGGAACCGGTCTCGTGCGCCGCTGGATTGCCGCGCGAGATCGACGCCATCGATTTCCACCACGCCGCGCTCTGGCGTAGTCACCCCGCAGATCAGACTGAGCAGCGTGGATTTGCCGGAGCCGCTCTCGCCCAGCAACAGCGCCGTCTCCCCCGCGGCAACGGCGAAATCCGGGACCTCAAGCCGAATTCCGCTTCGGCCAGACCAGGAGAAATCGACGCCGGTCAGACGAACGGCGAATGAATTGGGTGGCTCCGACACCTACGCGCACGCCCGTTTTGTTAGATCGACCCTTTCAGATCGAGAACCGTCGAGCCTCGCTCGACCTCGAAACTCTTGCTTCCCTTATCCGAAATCAGCTGAATTTCCAGCTCTTCGGCGTTGGGAAAGACGTCGAAATAGCCGAACTCGATCCGGTCGATCGCGCCGGGCGCCGCACAGGCCAGTTGATATTCCGCGTGAAACTCAGTGTGAGAGGCCGACTCATGCTCGTCATGGTCGTCTTCAGCGTGTTCTTCCGCGTGCTCGTCGTGATGGGAGTCATTGTGGTCGTCGTCGCCATGATGGTCTTCGTTGGCGTGCTCTTCGTGGTCATCGTGATCGTCGTCCTCTTCGCCATGCAATTCGACTTCGGCCGCCACCAGCGAGCACTCCGCCGCGTCAGGCAGCCGGAACAATTCGAGCGGTTTCGCCAGCGCGGCGATGGCGGCGTCGATCTTGGCGCGATCCTCCGCATGTGTCGCGGCGTGCTCGAATCCGACGATGTCCGCGCCGGGCGCTTCGAACTCAATCGCCACATCCTCGCCCTCAAAGGCGATGTTGAGCGCGCCGACGCCGTGCTCGTGCGCGTCGAGGTCGCGCTTTTCCTCGGCCAAGGCGAGGGGTGCGCTCAATGACAGTGCGGCGGTCATAACAATCAGACGCATTTTGGAACCTTCATCTGGGTCAGGGGGAATCAACGGTCGGACGGGACGGTAATCAGATCCGCGTTCTGTTACAATATATCAATACCCGCCAAACGAAAAATGGCGCGCCGACATTCTCCGACAGGAGATCCGCGCGCGAACGACCGACTGGAGGTCAGACGTTCGTCAGGATGCCGCGAATATCCATCGATGCTTCGCTACGTCAGTTAACGCAGACCGTCTCGCACATATCGCGGAAAAATCGCGGCTTGCTCACAGCAGAGAGCGCGCTTCCAAAGACGCGCGTAGCGGCTCGGCCCCGGTGAATTGCAGCGCTTGCCAGCCGGCGGCCCGCGCGCCTTCAACGTTCTTTAGGCTGTCATCAATGAACAGGCATTCTTCCGGCTGCAAACTGTTCCGACCCACCAACAACTCATAAATTCTCCGGTCGGGCTTAATCAGCTTTTCATTCCCAGAGACCACGACATCTTCGAACACATGGTTCAATTCAGGATGCACGTCCTTGGCCATCGGCCAGGTTTCCGCACCCCAATTGGTCAGCCCGAAAATCCGACGTCCGGAGGCTCTGAGATCATCTAAGACCTGCCAACTGCCGCTGACTTTTCGCTGGATCGTATCTGTGAACCGGTCGAAAAACCGATCGAGTATCGGTGCATATTCCGGCCATTCGGCGGCAATCGCCGCGACCGCGTCGGCGCGCGACCGGCCACGATCCTGCTCCAAGTTCCATTCGTAAAACCTGACCGTTGCAAAAAACCGGTCAATCGCCGCGTCATCGGGAAAATCATCGCGAAAGGCCGCATGTTCATCCCAAGCGATCAATACGTTTCCGATGTCAAAGACGATGTTCCTCATTCAAACCTTCACCCGCCCGGCACATGCGCCACGATCCGGAGCGGCGCGCCGGATCCGCCCTCGATCTTCATCGGCAGCGCGACGACGGTCGATCCGACGGGGGGCAGGGCGCTCATATCCCCGACATTCTCAAAAGCGGGGATATTGTGAGTCATCAACTCTACATGGGTGGCGAAGTTCTTCGACTGGCCATAGTCGATGGAGGGCGTGTCCAGTCCAACCGCGCCGATCCCGCGCGCGACCAGCAATTTCGCCCCGTCCAGACCGAGGCCGGGGAAGTGCAGTTTCGCCACCGCCTCGGCGCCGCGCTCGTCGGTGCCCATATAGGCGACCCGATCAGGATAGAGATGCGCCCGACCAGTGTTCAATAGCACGATCGCACCCTCGGGAATCTTGCCGTGCGCCGCCTCAAAAGCCTCGATATCGGCTGCAGTGACGAGATAGTCGACATCCGCCGCCGCCCGTGCGCTCACATCGATAACGTAGCCCGGCCCGATCAACTGATCGAGCGTCACCTTGTCGGTGGTCTTGGCGCCAAGCGCGAAATGAATCGGCGAATCAATATGGGTGCCCCCATGCTCGGCAGCCGCATAGCTATAGGCGGCGTAGAACCAGCCGCCCGGCGTGCGCCCATAGTAGAGTTGCGTTTTCTTGAACCCTTCCTCTGTCGGCCAATAGATCGAGTTCTCGTTGAACGGATGGGTCAGATCGACCCATTTCCCGCTGGAAAGATCCGGTGTGGCGGCGCAGGCGGACAAGCACGCGGCGGCGGCGATGAGGAACGCACGGAGGACCATTATGAACTCTCCCTTGGACTTTGATGGATTGTGCGAACAGGTCTGATTGCGCGAGCCTACAGCCCTTGCGCTCAATCTCCAAAGGAAGTCGGGACCGGCGAAGAGACGGACCACGACGACAACGCGCGCGACCCTGCCTTCAGGGCCGCGATTGGGTCGGTGGGGAGGTATCAGGCGTAGCGCGACGGGGAGGTCACGGCGAACGGCCGGAGGTCCTTGCGGCGGGTGCGGTTGGCCGCGCTGTTCCAGGCGTCGGTGTTCAATGCGGAGAAGACTGACGGGGCGACGCCGCCGAACTGCGGGACCAGCCAAGTCAATTCTTCGTCCATCGAGCTGCGGAGCGCGGCGAAGTTCAGCGGCGCAGGACGTTCGGACGAATCCTTGGCGACCTCATCAAACAGTTTGATGTCGGTCGCCGCCTCAAACTTAGCGGTGAAGGTCTTGGTCGCTTCGATGATCAGATTTTTCATAGCGCCCTCCAAATTCAGCTCTTCCCTATCCTCTTAAAGAGATTGGGCGCCCCGGTCCGCGGCGCGAGGGCGAATTCGGACAACATTCGGACGATCCCGGCGAACCAGCCGATCAGGCGTCCTCCTCCAGCGCGGAAAAGCCGAGGGTCAGCGCTTTTTTCATCACCGTCGGCAGCGCGGCCGCCGCCAATGCATCGCGCGGCGTGAAGCGTCCGTTTTCAGCGCCGGACCGGGGCGCAATGCCGACGCGCAGGGCGAGACGCAGGTGAAAATGGGTGAAGGTGTGCCGCGCCTCCAGACCGGGGTCGCGCCAATCGGCGACGAAAGGCGCGGCTCGCGCGATCTCCGCCTCGGTCGGCCCCTTTTCAGTCCAGTCGGTGCCCGGCGGCTCCAACATCGCGCCCAGCAGCCCATTTTCCGGGCGGCGGCGCAGCAGCACCGCGCCCTCGGCGTCGATCGCCACATAGCAAACGCCATACCGCACGGGTTTGGGCCTTTTCGGCGTCTTCTTCGGCAGATCCGCCGCGATCCCAAGCACTCGACCCCGGCAACGCGCCATCCACGGGCAAATCCCACAGGCCGGGGATCGCGGCGTGCAGATCGTGGCGCCCAGATCCATCGCCGCCTGCGCGTAATCGCCGGGGCGCGCATCCGGCGTCAGCGCGTCCGCCAGCGCTTTCAGTTCCGGCTTCGCGGCGGGCAAGGGCGTCTCGACCGCATGCAGACGCGCCATCACCCGCTCCACATTGCCGTCCACCACCACGGCGCGTTTGTCGAAGGCGATCGCGGCGATCGCGGCGGCGGTGTAAGGGCCGACGCCCGGCAGGGTCAGCAGCCCGGCCTCATCCTCCGGAAAGCGCCCGCCATGATCCTCCGCGACCACGCGCGCGCATTTGTACAGATTTCGCGCGCGGGCGTAATAGCCGAGCCCGGCCCAGAGCCCGAGCACCTCGTCCAGTTCCGCGGCGGCCAGATCGGCGACTGTAGGCCAGCGGGCTGTGAAACGCTCGAAATAGGATTTCACCGCCGCGACCGTGGTCTGCTGCAACATGATCTCTGAGAGCCAGACGCGGTAGGGATCGGGGCGCTCGCCATCACGCCGCGCCGCAGGCCCCACCCGCCAGGGCAATACGCGCGCGGCCCGGTCGTACCAGTCCAGAAGCTCCACCGAGGGCGGCGTCTCGCCCGGCCCCTCTTGACCTTGCGCCGTCTGGTGTTCAACTGCTTGTGAGTGCAAGAGACCGGCCCTTTTCATACTCTCGCCGCATTCCGCCCCATATCGCTCTGGGCGACCGCCCGTTAAACGGAGCCTCGATGACCGACGACAATGACGCTGGGACGCCCAAAGGCAAGGCCCGACCCAAGCAGGACGCCGACAAGGGCGCGCTTTGGGGCGAGTCGCGCGCGCGTGGGTTCTTTGCGGCGTCGGATTTTGTGCGCAAGACCGTGCGCAAGGCGGGATCCTCGCGCGGGTTCGCCGAAACCCGCCTGCTGACAAGGTGGGAGGAGATTGCGGGCGTCGAGGCGGCGACGATCTGCCAGCCAGTCAAGGTCAGCTACGCCAAGGGCGGCATCGGCGCGACGCTGATCGTCTGGTGCGAAGGCGCGCATGCGCCGGAAGTGGAGATGTCGGCGCCGGCCCTGATCGAGCGGGTGAACGCGGCCTATGGCTATAACGCCATCTCCCGCATCCATATCTCCCAGTCCGAGAAGCCGCCGGAACGCTCCTCTCCATCCGGCGCGCCCCAGCGTCGCCAACTGACGGCGGAAGAGGAAAGACAGGTCGAGGATCTAATCGCCGATGTCGGCGATCCGTCGCTGAAAGAGGCGTTGCGCCGCCTTGGCCGAAATGTGAAATCTCGCGTCGCCGATCCGTCCACCGACCCGGCGCCGCGCCAATCAACCGAAGCTTCGCGCAAAAAATCGCCGTCCGATGGGCCGAAGCCCCCTCTGACGCGTCCCTATTCCTGAAAGGATCGAATCGATGAGCAACTTCCTTCTGACCCGCCGCTCGGCGCTGATCGCCACGGGCGCGACCGCCCTGGTCGCCGGAGCGCCGCTGGGCGCGTTGGCCGAGAGCAAACCCTTCGCCGTCGGGGATCAGGCGATCGGCGATGAGAACGCGCCGGTGACTATGATCGAATACGCCTCGCTCACCTGCCCGCATTGCGCGACTTTCCACGAAGATACGTGGCCCTCGATCAAGGCGGAATATGTCGACACCGGGAAGGTGCGCTTCATCATGCGCGAGGTGTATTTCGACCGGTTCGGCCTGTGGGCCGGGATGGTCGCGCGCTGCGGCGGCGCGGACAAATACTATCCGTTCATCGACATCTTCATGAAAAGCCAGCGGCGCTGGACCTCCGGCTCCGAGGCCGAAGTGGTCGAGAATATCCGCCGCGTGGGCAAACAGGGCGGTCTGACCGACGCCGATCTGGACGCCTGCCTCAATGATGAGGATTTCGCGCGCGGCCTGGTCGAGGACTACCAGACCAACGCCGAAAGGGACTCGGTGCGCTCGACGCCAACGGTATTCGTGAATGGCGATAGACTCGAGGGGAACCAACCATTCGAGGTCTATGCCGAGGCCATCGATAAGCACCTATGAGAACACGGCGGGAACATCGAAGCTGGGCGCCATATCTGGCGCCCTTTTCCCCAATTTTCTCAATATCCGCACGACTCATCAATTGACTGCGGAGTCGTCTCGGCCTTACGCTTTGTCTAGAGCAGACAAACAAGAAAAGGCTGGGCGGTGCAGGTCTCCAAGCTCCGGCTATCGGGATTCAAATCCTTCGTCGATCCGACGGAGCTGACCATCGCGCCGGGTTTGACCGGCGTCGTGGGCCCGAACGGCTGCGGCAAATCCAATCTGCTGGAAGGACTACGCTGGGCAATGGGCGAAAACCGCCCCACGGCGATGCGCGGCTCCGGCATGGAGGACGTGATCTTCGCCGGTGCCGCCACCCGGCCCGCGCGCGCCTACGCCGAAGTCTCCATCGTGATGGACAACGCCGACCGGCTGGCGCCTGTCGGCTTCAACGACGCGGACCTTTTGGACATCACCCGCCGGATCACCCGCGACATCGGCTCGGCGTTCAAGGTCAACGGCAAGGATGTGCGCGCCCGCGACGTGCAGATGCTGTTCGCCGACGCCGCCACCGGCGCCCATTCCCCCGCGCTGGTGCGGCAAGGACAGATCGGCGAGCTGATCAACGCCAAGCCCAAAGCGCGGCGCAAGATCCTGGAGGACGCGGCGGGGATCGGCGGGCTCTACCAGCGCCGGCACGAAGCGGAGCTGAAGCTCAAGAACGCCGAAGCCAATCTGGAGCGGGTCGACGACGTCATCCAGAATCTCGACCAGCAGCTCTCCACGCTGGCCCGCCAGGCGCGGCAGGCGCGGCGCTATCGCGACATCGCCGACGCTTTGCGCGGCGCGGAGGCCTTGCTGATCTATCGGCGCTGGCGCGAGGCGAAAGACGCGCTGGAAGCGGCGCAGGCGGAGCTGACGGAGGCGACGCGGCGGGTCGCGGCCGCCACCACCGCCGCGACGCAGGCGGAGAAAACGCGCGGCGACGCGTCCGAGGCGATGACCCCGCTGCGCGAAGAAGAAACCATCGCGGCGGCCTCGCTGCAGCGCCTTTCGGTGCAGCGCGAGCGGCTGGAGGACAAGGAGAAGCAGGCGCGCGGCCAGTTGGCGGGGCTGGAGCGGCGCATCGCGCAGCTCCGCGCGGACCTGACGCGTGAAGAAGGGCTGGCGGCCGATGCGGGCGGCGTGCTGGAGCGGCTGGACGCGGAAGAGGCGGATCTGACGCGCGCGGCGGAGACCGAAGGCGCGCGGCAGGCGGAGGCGGAGGCGGCGGACCGGACGGCCTCAGCGGCGCGAGCCGAATGCGAGGCGGAGCTTGACACGCTGACGGAGCGGGCGGCGCGGGTCGCGGCCCGGCGGACGGCGGCGGAGCGGCGCGCGGCGGAAGCAGCGCAGGCGCGGGACAAGATCACGCGGGAGATCGAGGGCGCGAAGGCGGAAATCGCGCAGCTCGACGCCCAGATTTCGGCGGCGGAGGCGGAGGCGAGAACCACGGCTGACGCGCTCCTGGAGGCCGAGGCGCAGACCAAGGCGGCGGAGGCGGCGCTCGAGGCGGCTGAGACGGCGCGCGGCGCGGCCCAGGCGGCGGAAGGCGCTGCGCGGGCGAAACGCTCCGAGGCCGAAGGAGCCGCGGGCGCGCTTCGCGCGGAAGCGCAGGCGTTGGAACGTTTGCTGGCGACGGGGGACGCGTCCGCCAAACCCATTCTCGACCAAGTGCGCGCCGCGCCGGGATACGAGACCGCGCTGGGCGCCGCGCTTGGCGACGACCTTTCCGCGCCCGAGGCGGAGGAAGGCGGCGCCGGCTGGACCGCCCTGCCCGAGTATGACGATGCGGCGGCCCTGCCGGGCGGCGCCGAACCTTTGTCGAGCCATGTCACTGCGCCGACCGCGCTCTCGCGGCGGCTCACCCAGATCGGCGTGGCGAGCGACATGGAGTGCGCTCGGCTGCATAGCGATCTCCGCCCCGGCCAGCGGTTGGTGACGACGGATGGCGCGCTCTGGCGGTGGGATGGTCTGGTGATCGCGGGCGGCGAAGGCCGCAGCGCCGCCGCCCTCCGGCTGGAGCAGAAAAACCGGCTGGACGCGCTGCGCGGTCAGCTTGAAGCGGCGGATGCCGCGTTCACCGAGGCCGACGCCGCCTTCAAATCCGCGCGTCAGGCGATGGAGGAGGCGGAGCGCGCCGATAAAGATGCGCGGCAGGCACGGCGCGAGGCGGAGAAAGCGCGCGGCGACGCGGCCCGCGGGGCAGCGCGCGCTGAGACCGAGCGCGACCGGGGGCAGGCGCGGCGCGACACATTGATGGCGGCGGCGGAGCGCCGGGCCGAGGATATGACGCTCGCCGCATCGGAAGCTGACGACGCGGCGACGGCGCTGGCTGGGGCGGAAGACCCGGAAGCGGCGCGCGAGGCGGTCGAGGCCCAGAAACAAGCAGTGAGTGAAGCCCGCGCATCCGCGCAGGCGGCGCGGGCGGCGCTCGACACGGTGCGGCGCGAAGGGGATGCGCGCCGGGCCCGTCTGAACGCCATCGCCGGCGAGCGCGGCGACTGGGCCAAGCGCAAAGATCGCGCGGGCGAGCAACTGGGGGCGCTCAGGGACAGGCTGGCGGGCGCCGAGAAAGACCATGCCGCCGCCCTGTCGCGGCCCGATGATCTGCGCGCGGATCGCGAAAAACTGGGCCTCTCCATCGCTGAAGCCGAACAGCGCCGCAGAGTGGCCTCAGACGCGCTCGCGACCGGCGAGGCCGCGCTTCGAGAGGCCGAGCGCGAGGCCAAGACCGCCGAGCAGGCGCTGGCCGCGACCCGCGAATCACGCGCCCGCGCCGAGGCCGTCGTCGAAGGCGCGGATGAACGCGTCTCCGAAGCCGCCGCCCGAATCGCGGAGGAGAACGACTGCGAGCCGGAAGAACTGCTGGAGACGCACGCGCTGGACCCGGACGACGCGAGCAATGTCGAGGCGGTCGAAGCCGAAGTCGCAAAGCTGCGCCGGCAGCGCGATGCGTTGGGCGCCGTCAACCTGCGCGCCGAGGAAGACGCCACAGAACTCGGCCGGGAACGTGTGGAGCTGGCGACCGAGAAAGAGGATCTGGAAGCCGCCATCGCCAAATTGCGCTCCGGCGTCGGGCAGTTGAACCGCGAGGGGCGCCAGCGGCTTTTGCAGGCGTTTGAAGAGGTGAACGAGAATTTCTCCTCGCTCTTCACGCATCTCTTCGGCGGCGGCGAGGCCCGGCTGGCGCTGGTCGAATCCGACGATCCGCTAGAGGCAGGGCTGGAGATCATGTGCATGCCGCCGGGCAAGAAGCTGTCGACGATCTCGCTTCTGTCGGGCGGCGAGCAGACGCTGACCGCGCTCAGCCTGATCTTCTCGGTGTTCCTGGCCAATCCATCGCCGATCTGCGTGCTGGACGAGGTGGACGCGCCACTGGACGACGCGAATGTCGAGCGGTTCTGCGGCCTGCTGGACGAGATGACCCGCCGCACCCGCACCCGGTTCCTGATCATCACCCATCACGCCATCACCATGTCGCGCATGGACCGGCTGTTCGGCGTCACCATGCAGGAAAAGGGCGTCAGCCAGCTTGTCTCCTGTGATTTGGGCGTCGCCACGTCTATCGCGGCGGAATAGTTGGCGCGGATCGCGCCGCCGAGTTGTGCGAATCAACAAAAATCAAGAGATTCAACAGGTTACGTCTCAGCCATGCCAAGCGGAGGCGTCTTGACAGGTTTCGCCCTGCGGCCTAGTGTCCGCGCCGGATAGAAGCTTGCCGCAATGCGGGATATCGGAGACGCAGGTGCCGACGCGAGACGACGAGCGTGAGGCGCTGACCGATCTGGACCGCCGCATCGCGGAAGCGCGCGAAACCGCGAATCCCCGCAAGAGCGTGGGGGCGGATAAATACAACGCCGCGACGCTCGCGTGGCGGATGGTTATCGAGCTGGTCGTCGGCATGGCGCTCGGCTTGGGGATGGGATGGGGACTGGATTCCCTGTTTGGCACGATGCCGGCGTTTCTCATCCTGTTTGGACTGCTGGGCTTCGCCGCAGGCGTGCGCACCATGATGCGCTCGGCGGCGGAAGTCCAAAGACGGCACGAGGCGGCGCGAGCAGCGGATAAGACTGCGGGCCGCGACTAGGCGCCAGTGGCGCCGACCGGAACCAGAGGCGCGCGAAACAGCGCCGGATAGCAACAGCCCCGAACGGGGCGCAAGATCGAAGGATGCGGCCGTGGCCTCCAGCGCAGACTCCGAAGGCGGCTTCAATATCCACCCGATGGACCAGTTCAAGGTCGAACCGCTGTTCGGCGGTGAAATCGGTGTTTTCACCCCGACGAACTCGACCCTCTGGATGGCGATCGTCGTGCTGTCGATTTCGGTGTTCCTGATCATGTCGATGCGCGGCCGCGCGCTGGTGCCGACCCGGATCCAGTCGATGGCCGAGATGCTCTATGGCTTCGTCCGGCAGATGGTCGCCGACGTGGCCGGCGAGGAAGGCCTGAAGTACTTCCCCTACATCTTCACGCTGTTCACCTTCATCCTGTTCTCGAATCTGCTGGCGCTGCTGCCCTATTCCTTCACCGTCACCAGCCATATCGCGGTGACCGGCGTGCTGGCGCTGGCGGTTTTCATCACGGTGACGGCGATCGGCTTCGTCAAGCACGGCGCGGGTTTCCTCGGCTTCTTCTGGCCGATGGACGCGCCCGGCCCGCTGCGCCCCGTGCTCTGCATCATCGAGCTGATTTCCTATTTCGTGCGGCCGGTCAGCCACTCGATCCGTCTTGGCGCCAACCTGATGGCGGGCCATGCGGTGCTTAAAGTTTTCGCCGGCTTCGTCGCGGGCCTTGGGGTGATGGGCTTCATCCCGGTCTTCGCGATGGTCGGCATCTACGGTCTGGAGCTGCTGGTCGCAGTCATCCAGGCATACGTTTTCGCGATCCTCACCTGCGTTTATCTGAACGACGCCCTGCATATGCACTAGGGGCTCCGGACGATGTTTCGTTGGGTCGGGTCACTCAAATACAGCCATTCCACTTCATAGGAGCGAGATCATGGAAGGCGATATCGGAACCATGGGTCAGATGATCGGCGCGGGCCTGGCCTGCATCGGCATGGGCGGCGCGGGCATCGGCGTGGGCCATGTGGCCGGCAACTTCCTCAGCGGCGCGCTGCGCAACCCGTCGGCCGCCAAAGAGCAAACCGCGACGCTGTTCATCGGCATCGCCTTCGCCGAGGCGCTGGGCATCTTCAGCTTCCTCGTCGCGCTTCTGCTGATGTTCGCGGTCTAAGACCCGAACGCGGCACGCGGAGGGTTCCGCGGCGTTGAAGAGACGCGCGCGGGGCCTCCTCGCATAAAAAATCTGGTCCGGGCGACATAGCCCGGAGCGTCAAGCCGTTGGAGAGGGCCATGGCGACAGCCTATGCCGATATAGCCGGAGAGCGCGCAGCCGATGCGGCCGCGCCCGAAGGCGTCCGAGTCGCCCAGGCTGCGGCGGATGCGGACCAGGAAAGCGCGATCGAGCATGCCATCGAATCCGTCGAGCATGCCGTAGAGGCGGTGGAACACAACGTGGCCGAATCTATTCACAACCTCGAAGCCGCGGTCGGACACGGCGGCGATCACGGCGAAGCCGGCATGCCGCAGCTGGAGTTCGAGACCTTCCCCAGCCAGATCTTCTGGCTGGTGGTCGCGTTGGTCGCGCTCTACTACATCCTGAGCCGGGTGGCGTTGCCGCGGATCGGTTCGGTGCTGGAGGCGCGTTCGGACGCGATCGCTGACGATCTCGACCGGGCGGCGGAGTTCAAACGCCGCGCGGAAGAAGCGGACGAGGCCTATCAGACCGCCCTTGCCGAAGCGCGAACGCGGGCGCAGGAAATCGCCGCCAAGACCAAGGCGGAGATTCAGAAGAAAGTCGACGCCGCGGTCGAAGAAGCGGATGCGGAGATCTCCGCCCGCACGGCGGAGAGCGAAAAGCACCTCGCCGAGATCCGGGAAAGCGCGCTGCGCAATGTCGAGACCGTCGCCACCGAAACGGCGACCGCGCTGGTCGATGCGATCGCGCCCGGCGCGGCGGATGCGAAAGCGGTGAAAGCCGCCGTCGCGGCGAAACTGCAGAACTAGGGGGCCGATCATGTACGCACTGTTCAGCGACACGAATTTCGTCGTTCTGATCGCCTTCGCGCTGTTCGTCGGTCTGCTGGCCTATGTGCGCGTCGACAAGATTTTGTTCTCCGCGCTGGACGGACGGGCGGAGCGCATTCGGCATGAGCTGGAGGAAGCCCGGCGTTTGCGGGAAGAGGCGCAGGCGCTGCTCGCCTCTTTCGAACGCAAGCAATCCGAGGTCGGCGAGAAGTCCGAAGCCATCATCGCGCAGGCCGAGGAAGACGCCAAACTCGCGGCGGAGCAGGCGAAGGTCGCGCTGGCCGAGTCGCTGGAGCGCCGCATCCGCGCTGCCGAAGACCAGATCGCGTCGGCCGAGAAGGCTGCGATCAAAGAGGTCAAGGACCGCGCGGTGACCATCGCCGTCGCTGCGGCGCAGGATGTGATCGCCGAACGTTTGTCCGGCGATGCGCGCGCCAGTCTGGTCGACGCCTCGATCGAAGACGTGGCGACCAAGTTGCACTAGCCAGCGTCGCCAACTCGGGCGTCCGAGACCTGAAATTTGAAATCGCCCCGCCCTCGGCGGGGCTTTTTCGTTGCGCATCGCCGCGGCGCATGTTTCACTTATGTTCTCACAACAACACGGGCGAAGCATAAAAGTGCCGCTGTTCGAGCAGGTCGCAAATCTCACCCCCGATCAGGTGCTTCTGGCGCTGGCGGCGCTGGCGGGCGTGGCCGTGTTCGCCTCTCTCTGGGCGCTGTCCGCGCGACGCCGCGCCGACGCGCTGTCTGAGGCGCTGGAGGCCGAGCGCGCGCGGCTGGCCGAATTGGACGCGGGACGCGCCGCCGCCGCGGCGAGAGAAACAGCGCTGGAGGAGCAGATCGCGGATCAGCGGCTGGAGATCAAGGATCGCGACTCGCTGATAGGCGCGCATCGGGAGAATATCTCGGAACTGGAGAAAGACGCCGCCCGCATGACGGAAGCGTTGCGGCAGGAGCGCCGCGCCGCGGAAGAGAAACAGGCGCTGCTGCTGGACGGTCGGGAGCGGATGACCGCGGAGTTCAAGGAGCTGGCCGATCAGGTCATGCGCCGCCATGGCGAGGACTTTTCAAAGACCAACAAGACCCAGATCGACGCCGTGCTGACGCCGTTGCGCGAACATATCAGCAAGTTCGAGAAAGAACTGCGCGAGTCCCACGCCAAGGCGGGCGAGGACCGGGCCAGCCTGCAGGCGCAGATCAAGGGCCTCTCCGAGATGTCGGCGGGGATGGGCAAACAGGCGGAGGCGCTGACCCGCGCTCTGAAAGGCGACGTCCAAAAACAGGGCGCCTGGGGAGAGATGGTGCTGGAGCGCATCCTCGAATCCTCGGGATTGCGGGAGGGCGAGGAGTACGAGACGCAGGCGAGCCACTCGCTGGAGGATGGCCGCCGCCTGCGCCCCGACGCCATCGTCAACCTGCCCGAAGGGCGTCGTCTGATCCTCGATTCCAAGGTCTCGCTGACGGATTTCCAACGCGCCGCCGCGTCTGAAGACGAAACGGGTCGCGCCGCCGCGATCAAGGCGCATTCGCTGTCGCTGCGGGCTCATATCGCCAATCTCTCGGGCAAGGAATATCAGCGCCTGCATGTGCGCGATCTTGATTATGTGGTGATGTTCGTGCCGATCGAGGGCGCGTTCTCAGCCGCGCTGACCGAGGATCCGGAGCTGACGTCTTATGCGCTGGAGCGGGACGTGATGATCGCGACGCCGACCACGCTGATGGTGATCCTGCGCACCGTCGCCAATGTCTGGGCGGTGGACCGGCGCAACAGGAACGCCGAGGCGATCGCCGAACGCGCCGGGCTGCTCTATGACAAGGCGGCGGGTTTTGTCGATGATCTGTCGGATATCGGCGCGCGGCTGGAGCAGGCGCGGAGCGCCTATGACGGCGCGATGGCCAAGCTCAGCACCGGGCGGGGCAACCTGCTCGGTCAGATCGACAAGCTGAAGGATCTGGGCGCGAAGACGTCGAAAACGCTGCCCATGGGACATGACCGGGAACCGGATGAAGAGACGCATCGGACGCCTGACGCCCCCGATGCGCTGTCGCCTCCGCGCGCGGCGGAATAGCCGGTTCAGCCGGTCTCAGCGGTGAATCCGGCGGCCTCGATCCCGGCCACCGCGATCTCTTCATCATTGTCCGGCGTGTCGCCAGTGACGCCGACGGCGCCGATGATCGCGCCTTTCTTGTCCCGGATCAGCACCCCGCCCGAGAGCGGGATCAGCGCGCCGCCCAGGGACGCGCCCGCCGCGTTGACAAAAAAGGCTTCTTTCTGCGCCCGGTTCATCAGCGCCCGCGATCCCAGCCCCATGGCCAGCGCGCCATGCGCCTTGCCGTGGGCGATTTCGACCCGGCCGAAGCTGCAGCCGTCCTCACGCTCCAGCGCCTTGATGCGCCCGCCATCGTCCAGCACCGCGACGGTGAACGGCTTCATGTCCGCCGCGCGGGCTGCTTTCAGCGCCGCGTTGATGATCCGCTTCGATTTCGCCAGTGTGATTCCGCCCATCATTTTCCTCCTGCGGCGTCCGCCGCTTTCAATTCGCGCCGCCGCGCATGCAGGATCGGTTCTGTGTATCCCGCAGGCTGCGAACGGCCCTTAAACACAAGATCGCAGGCGGCCTTGTATGCGATGCCGTCGAACCCGGGCGCCATCGGACGATAGGCCGGATCGCCCGCATTCTGCCGATCGACCACCTCCGCCATTTTCTGCATCGCGGCGTTCACCTGCGCCTCGTCGACGACGCCATGATGCAGCCAGTTGGCGATATGCTGCGCCGAGATGCGGCAGGTGGCGCGATCCTCCATCAGGCCGACATCGTTAATGTCCGGCACTTTCGAGCAACCCACCCCCTGATCGATCCAGCGCACGACATAGCCCAGGATGCCCTGCGCGTTGTTCTCCACCTCGCGGGTGACCTGCTCATCGTTCCATTTGCGGTATTCGGCCAGCGGAATGTTCAGAAGCGTGTCCACATAGGCCCGCCGTCCGCCTTTGGCGATGGCGTCCTGCCGGGCGAAGACATCCGTCCGGTGATAATGGATCGCGTGCAGCGTCGCCGCGGTCGGGCTGGGCACCCAGGCGCAGTTGGCGCCGGCGCGGGGATGCTCGATCTTCTGCTCGAGCATCGCCGCCATCTGGTCGGGCGCCGCCCACATGCCCTTGCCGATCTGCGCCTTGCCCTGCAGGCCGCATTCCAGACCGATATCGACATTCTGGTTCTCGTAGGCGGTGATCCAGGACTTCCTTTTGATAAAATCCTTGCGGGAGAACGCCCCCGCCTCCATCGAGGTGTGGATCTCGTCGCCGGTCCGGTCCAGAAACCCGGTGTTGATGAAGGCGACCCGGTGTTTCGCGGCGCGGATGCATTCCTTGAGATTGGCGGATGTCCGCCGCTCCTCATCCATGATGCCGATCTTGACCGTATGGCGCGGCAGGCCCAGCACGTCCTCGACCCGGCCGAAGATCTCGTTTGCGAAGCCGACCTCGTCCGGCCCGTGCATTTTCGGCTTAACGATATAGACCGAGCCGTTGACCGAGTTGCCGCTGTCGCGCTTCAGATCATGCATCGCGATCAGCGTGGTCAGCATGGCGTCCATCATGCCTTCAAAGATCTCGTCGCCATTCTGGTCGAGGATCGCCGGGTTGGTCATCAGATGCCCGACATTGCGGACCCACAGCAGCGCCCGGCCTTTCAGCGAGAAGGGCGCGCCGTCCGGCGCGACATACTCGCGATCTGGGTTCAGGCTGCGGGTCAGGGTCTTGCCGCCCTTCTGGAACTCGGCGGTCAGGTCGCCCCGCATCAGGCCCAGCCAGTTGGAATAGGCCAGCACCTTGTCCTCGGCGTCGACGGCGGCCACGGAATCCTCGCAATCCATGATCGCAGACATGGCGCTTTCCAGCAGGACGTCCGCCTGACCGGCCTGATCATGCATGCCGAGAGGGCTGGTGCGGTCGAAGACCAGTTCGACATGCAGGCCGTTATTGACCAGCAGGATCGCTTCGGGCGCGGCCGGATTGCCGCGATAGCCGGCGAATTTCTCCGGGCGCTCCAGCTGCTTGCCATTGATCACCAGCTTGCCGTCAATCACCACGTAAGACGTCATATCGCCGTGGCTGGCGCCCGCGATCGGGAAAATATTGTCGAGGAACACGCGCACCCGCGTGACCACCCTTGCGCCGCGTCCGCGCTCATACCCGCCGCCCGGCGGCGGCGCGCCCATCGCGTCGGTGCCGTAAAACGCGTCATAGAGCGAACCCCAGCGGGCGTTGGCCGCATTCAGGGCGAACCGGGCGTTCATCACCGGCACGACCAGCTGCGGGCCGGGCACGCGGGCGATCTCATCATCGACATTCGCGGTTTCGATCTGAAAATCCGGCCCCTCGGGCAGCAGATAGCCGATCTCGGTCAGGAACGCTTTGTAGGCTTCATGATCATGCGGCTGATTGCGGCGCGCCAGATGCCAACTGTCGATCTTGGTCTGAAGCTCCTCCCGCCGCGCAAGAAACGCGCGGTTCTTGGGGGTCAGATCAGCGATCATCGCGCTGAAGCCGCTCCAGAACGCGTCCGGCGACACACCAGTGCCGGGCAACGCCTGTTCCGAGATAAAATCATGAAGCACGCGGTCGACTTTGAGACCGGCTGCGTCAACGCGATCAGACATTCTTTCAGACCTTTCCTTCAGACCGCCGGATCGGCGACGTACCCCTTCCGAGATACCGCTATCACGGTGCGCCGCAAAGATAATGGACGCTCATTCCACAATACGGAAATATTTTTCACCCTTAGGGCGCGGCCAGGTAGCAGTAGCGGCCAAGCGGCTCGAACGCCATGTCCTCATAGAGCGCCCGCGCCTCCGCATTCGCCTCGGTCACCGCCAACGCCAGCCGATCCGCGCCATGGCGCGCGCCGAACCGGGCCGCCGCCGCGGCGCCTGCGCGCCCGACGCCTTTGCGCCGATGCGCGGGGGCGACGACCAGCGAATGCAGCATAGCAATATCCTGATGGACGGCGACGAAGACGACGCCCGCGATCACATCGCCGAGCCGTAACGCAATATGCGATCTGGGGCCCGCCGCGCGCGCCATCACCGCCAGCCGGGCCGGGCCGACTTGATCGAGCGCCCACACCGAGGTCATCGCCGCCAGCGGGACCTCGGCCTCGACCGGCCGCACCGGGGCGGGGTCCCGCGCGGCCAGTCCCGCGATTGGCGCCGCCATAAAGATGGTCGGGTCTTTCACAGAGTAGCCGCGCGCAGTCAGCTCCGCCTTCAGCTCCGTATCCGCTCCGGTCAGTTGAAAGAGCGGCCGCTGATCCCAGCCGCGCATAACTCGCTCGGCCTCGGCGATCGCGTCGTCCATGGATCGGCCGGGATCGCCTGCAGGCCGGACGGACGAGACCCGAGATCCGCCGCCCAAGCCGCGCCGCACGCGCCACGCGCCCACCTGCATGATTTCCGCAGGCGGCCAGGTCGCCTCCAGCGCATCCGAAAGTCTGGCGAGCTCCGTCACCCGCGCTCTTTCATCAGCCGGGCCTTCTGGCGGCTCCAATCGCGCTTTGCGTCGGTTTCGCGTTTGTCGTGCAGCTTCTTGCCCTTGGCGAGGCCGATCTGGATCTTCGCCCGCCCCTTCTCGTTGAAATAGAGCTTCAGCGGAACCAGCGTCATCCCCTCGCGATCGACGCCCTGAGCCAAGCGCGCCAACTGCCGCGCATGCACCAGCAGCTTGCGGCGGCGGCGCTCTTCATGTCCAAAGGTCTTGGCTTGGCCATAGGCCGGGATATAGCTGTTGATCAGCCACAGCTCGCCGCCTTCGATGCTGGCGTAGCTTTCGGCGATCTGCGCCTTGCCCTCGCGCAGGCTCTTTACCTCGGAACCTTCCAGCACCATGCCGGCCTCAAGTTCATCCTCGATGAAATAATTCCGGCGCGCCTTGCGGTTCTCGGCGGCGATCTTATGCCCGTCGGCGGTTTTCTTCACCATGCTTCAACCGCCTACTTTCAGGCCGTTGAGGGCGCGCATTTCGTCCTCGCCGGGCGGCTGCCACAGATCTTCGATGAAATCGAACATCTCCCGCGTCACATGCAGGGCAAAGCTCGCGCCCTTCTCGGCATTGCGCTTTTGTGTACGCGCCCAGCGCTCCTCGGCGGGCGCATCGACGACATGCAGCCGCAGCGAAAACCCCCGCTCCGCAGCCCAGTTCGCGAACGCTTCGCGCTCCGCCCGGTTCGTCAGCCCTGCATCGATGATCACCGGAATCCCCAATCCGCAGAGCCGGTCGGCGACGCCCCGCGCCTGCGCGCAACAGCGTTGAACGCGCTCATAGGTCCAGTCGAAGCCTTGGCTCATTGGATCCACATCGACGAAATAGAAGCGCGCCATCCAGTCATCGAGCGAAAACCGCCAACCGCCGGTCTCCGCCTCCAGACGCGTCGCATAGGTCGTCTTTCCGGCGCCGGTCGCACCTGAGATCAGGTGCACCAGCGTCGACGACGCGGCATCATGTGACGCGAGGGGCGCGGCCCCTCTGGATTCGGCGTTTCCGGACATTTCGTCAACTGATCAGCCCGGCATGAACCATCGCCGCGCGAACCACCGCCTTGGTCTCTTCCGACACCGGCGCCAGCGGCGAGCGGACTTCGGCCGAGCAGAGGCCCAGCAGCGACAGCGCGTATTTCGCCGGGCAGGGATTGGACTCGACGAACATGGCGTCATGCAGCGGCATCACCTTATCCTGAATCTCCAGCGCCCGCGCATAGTCGCCCGCGAGCGTCGCCTCCTGCAATTGCGCGCAAAGCTTCGGCGCCACGTTCGCGGTGACGGAGATGCAGCCGACGCCTCCATGGGCGTTGAAGCCCAGCGCCGTGGCGTCCTCGCCAGAGAGCTGCACGAAATCGGCGCCGCAGGCGGCGCGTTGCTGTGAGACTCGCGCGATGTCGCCGGTGGCGTCCTTGACGCCGATGATGCGCTCATGCTGCGCGAGCTCGGCCATGGTCTCGACGCTCATATCGATCACAGAGCGGCCGGGGATGTTGTAGATCAGAATTGGGATCGAGGACGCTTCGGCCAGCGTCGTGTAATGCTGGATCAGCCCCCGCTGCGTCGGCTTGTTGTAGTAAGGCGTCACCACCAGCGCGGCGTCGGCGCCAACCTCGCCCGCATGGCGGATCAGGCTGATCGATTCCGCGGTGTTGTTCGACCCGGCGCCTGCGATCACCGGGATGCGGCCGTTGACGGCCTCGACCACCAGTTCGATCATCCGGCCATGCTCGGCATGGCTCAGCGTCGGGCTTTCACCGGTGGTGCCGACCGCGACGATTCCATGGATGCCGCCCGCAATTTGCCATTCGACAAGTTTTCGCACGCTGGCCACATCGATGTCGCCATCGGCGAACGGAGTGACGAGTGCTGGCATGGATCCGCGGAACATAACGCGCTCCCTTAAAATTGTGCGTCGATTTCGGCATTAAAGCGGCGCGCACACTAGCCTCGAATCTAAACCTCCGCAACAATGGGCCTAGGCCGCCTGATCCGCGGCGCCAGAATCCGGCGGGGTAACGCCGGACGCCCCAAATTGAGCGAATGGTTCTAAACCCGGCAGGTACAGCAACGTGTTTGAGACGACAATTGAATCCCGCTTTGGCGCGCGCGCGGATCGCGTGCGGCGGCGGGTCCGCGCGGTCGCGGGCAAGGCCACGACGAAAGTCACCTCCACCATCATCGGAACAGCCGCCGCGGCGGCGGCGCTTCTCCTAAGCTCCGGCGCGTCGCTGGCGGGCGGCCTCGCGCTTCCGTCGAGCGACGTGGGATCGCTGCTCCTTAAGGACGCGATGAAGGCGACGGACGCCAAGCGGTGGGACGAGGCGGACTCGCTGGCGCTGCGGGCGCCGGATCCGCTGGTCCGCGCGCTGGTCGACTGGCGCCGCTTCGTCCGCGTGGGCGGCGGCTGGGGCGAGCTTTCGCGGTTTCTGACCACCTATCCCGACTGGCCGTCCGCGTCCCGTATCCGGGCGCGGGCCGAGGCGGTGATGCCGGAAGATTCCAGCGCCAACTCGGTGCTGACGTTCTATGGCGACAGAACGCCGATCACCGCGCGGGGCGCCCTGATGAAGGCGCGGGCGCTGACGTCGACCGGACGGGCAGCCGAGGCGCGCGACCTGATCCGAAACGCGTGGCTGAAGACGCCGATGGGCGCGACCAGCCGCGACGCGTTTCTGGCGCGTCACGGCGCGACCATCAAGGATCTGCACCCGCAGCGCGCGGATGAGATGGCCTGGCGGGGTCGCGCGGCGGATTCCCGCGCCCTCGCGCCCTATCTGAGCCAGGGCGCGGCGCGGGTGATCGATGCGCGGGTGGCGCTGTCCGCGCGCGAGAAAGGCGTTGACGGCAAGATCGAGGCCGTGCCCGGCGCGCTGCGTGGCGAACCGGGCCTCGCCTGGGCGCGGTTCGACTGGCGCATGTCCAAGGGATTGCGCGACACCGCCGCCCAGCTACTGCATGACAGCTCCGTCAGCGCCGATCGGCTGGGCCGGCCCGATGCATGGGCCGGGGGAAGGGCGCGGCTCGCCCGCTCCGCCTATCGCGCCGGCCAGTATCGCGAAGCCTATCGCCTCGCCTCTCGGCACCATATGACGCGCGGCGTCAGCTTCGCGGATATGGAGTGGTTCGCCGGCTGGGTCGCGCTGGAGAAACTGGGCGATCCGAACACCGCCGCCCGACATTTCCAGACACTGGGCGAGAACGTCTCGTCCCCGATCTCGCGCGGCCGCGCCGCGTATTGGCTAGCCCGCGCCAAGGCCGCCGCCGGAGACAGCGCTGGAGCTGCAAATGAACGTCGCAAGGCGCTGCAGTTCAATGAGACCTATTACGGACAACTGGCCGCGCTGGAGCTCGGAGGCGGCGCAAGCGGCTCCCCCGCCGCCAGCGGCCCCCGTAAAGCCTCGGACGCCGCGCGCAATGACGACCGGATGCGCGCCGCGATCCTGCTCGCCGTGGCAGGACGGGCGGATCTGGGGCGCGGCTTCATCAATGCGCTGGCGGACGATCTCTCAGCCACCGAGCTTTCGGCGTTGTCCCTGCAAATGCTGGACGAAGACCAGCCGCATTACGCACTGCGCCTGGCCAAGGCGGCGCGCAAGCAAGGATCCGCGCCGGATGAGGCGCTGTTCCCGGTGATCGACCTGCCGCAGGTCAATGGCGGTGTGGAGCCTGCGCTCGCGCTGGCGATCATGCGGCAGGAGAGCGAGTTCAACCCGCAAGTGGTCAGCCATGCGGGCGCGCGCGGTCTCATGCAGTTGATGCCCGCCACCGCCGAGCGCACGGCGCCGTCGGCCGGACTGAGCTATGACAAGAACCGCCTGCTGTCGGACTGGCGCTATAACGCGGCGCTGGGCCGGACCTATCTGGCACAAATGCTGGCGCGGTTCGGCGGATCCGTCCCGCTCGCGGTCGCGGCCTATAACGCCGGACCGCACCGGGTGGATGACTGGATCAGCCGGTTTGGCGACCCGCGCCGCAATCAGATTGACGTGATCAACTGGGTCGAAACCATTCCATTCGCCGAGACTCGCAACTATGTGCAAAGGGTGCTTGAGGCCAGCGCCGTCTATCGGAGCCGGCTGAGCGGCGGCGCTGTCGAGAAAAACCTGGCGCGCGATCTTTTCGGGGGCCGCGGCTGACCTAAGTCAAGTCGCATCAGCGCTTTACGCGAGACCATGACATGGGCTAGAGAGCCGCGACGGCCGCAGAGCCGCGCGAGGGAGGTTTCATATATGCCAATTTCAGTCTGCGTGTTCGACGCATACGGCACGGTATTCGACGTGGCCGCCGCCGCGCGCAAAGTCGCCAGCGAGCCAGGGCGAGAGGCGCTGGCCAGCGCATGGCCGCTACTGGCGGACACATGGCGCGCCAAGCAGCTGCAATACACGTGGATCAGAAGCCTCACCGACTCGCATACCGATTTCTGGCGGATCACGCAGGACGCGCTCGATTTCGCGCTTGAGGCGCACGCGATCGACGGCGGCGACAGCAACCTGCGCGACCGGCTATTGCAGCTTTACTGGGAGCTGGAAGCCTTTCCCGAAGCCAAGGAGACGCTGGCGATGCTGAAGGCGGCCGGGGTTCAGACCGCGCTCCTCTCAAACGGCACTCGGGAAATGCTCGACGCCACGATCGAAAGCGCAGGCCTCGGCGATACGCTGGACGCGGTTCTGAGCGTCGAAGCGGTGAAGGCGTTCAAACCGCACCGGGCGACCTATGACCTTGTGGTTCAGCGCTTCGGCGTCGCGCCGGACGATGTCGCCTTCGTCTCCTCCAACGGATGGGACGTCTCCGCTGCGACCGGATACGGCTTTCACACAGTCTGGGCCAATCGCGCGGGCGACCCGGTCGATCGCCTGCCATGGCGACCGCATGAGATCGCGCCGGACCTGCGCGGCGCGCAGGCGGTGATCGCCGACTGGGCGTTGGCCGCATGAGCGGCGCATGGGAGGCGCGGTCGATCAAGACCGCTGACGGCCTGTCGCTCTACCTGCGCGACTGGCCGGCTGCTGACGACGCAGGTGACGCGACGCCTATCCTCGGCTTGCCGGGCCTGACCCGCAACGGCTCGGATTTCGAGCTACTGGCCGACGCGTTGCGCGCGCAGGGAGACGGACGGAGGGTGCTGGCGCTGGATTTTCGCGGCCGCGGCCAATCCGATTACGCCGAGGCCTATTCAACCTATAACCCGCTGCAGGAGGCCGGGGACGCTATCGCCGCGATCGATCAGCTCGTGGGCGGACCGGTGATCGTCGTCGGCACTTCGCGCGGCGGACTGGTCGGAATGATCATCTCGCTGGCGCGGCGGGATCTGGTCAAGGCGCTGATCCTGAACGATATCGGCCCTCTGATTGAACCGGTCGGGACCCAGCGCATCATGGATTTCCTCGGCCTGCCCTTGCCCGAAGATCTGACATGGGACAACGCCGCCGCCGTTGTGCGCGAAGGGTTGGAGCAGGAGTTTCCCGGCGTCAGCGACGCGCATTGGGAAGCCCATGCGAGGCGCACGTTCCGCGACGACAACGGCAAACCGGCGATGAACTACGATCCGAAACTGCGGGACGCGACGCTTGAACAGATGGCCGACGCGCCCGCTGATCTCTGGCCGCAATTCGCAATTTTGCCGCCGATGCCGGTTCTGGCGATCCGGGGGGAGAATTCCGACCTGCTCTCCACCGACACGGTGGCGGAGATGGAGCGCCGGCGCCCCGGCATCAAAACCGTGGAGATCGCGGATCGCGGCCATGTCCCGTTTCTGAACGAGGCGCCCGCAGTCGCAGCGATCACGGATTTGCTCGCCGCGTCGGACGCCCTGCCGGATCCGGAGCCCGCCGCGCCGCCCAGCGCCTGAGGGCAAACTTCTGAGGCCCTACGTCCACCGCGCGCGGCTTAGGATTGTCATCGTCCCCGGCATTCGCCATCATCCGGTCACGCATCGTGGACCGAAGGGGGTAAGGTCATGTCATCCAAGCAATTGCTGACGCGCAGGTTTGTGCTGTGCGCGCCGCCGGCGCTGGCCCTCGCGGCCTGCGCGTCGGAGCCATATGTCGATCCTTACGCCAACGCGCCTCTGCTCGACTGGATGGACGCGCGCATGGAGCAGCGCGAGATTTCGATCGCCACCGCGTTCTTTGATCAGGTCAACGCCGAGCGCTCTTCGCGCGGCCTCATTCAGTTGATCGGCGACCGGGCGCTGTCGGACGTATCCTATGATCATGCGGCTAGCGTGTTCCGGCGCGGCGTCTTTGGACGCACAACGCCGGAAGATCGTTATCCCTATGAAAACCTGCCGGAAATCGTGAAGAACCGCTACGCTCTGGTCGGCGGCGCGCAGCTCTGGAAGGTGAAGGGCGCAGGTCGCTGGCCGGCGGCCCAGCACTCAGAACGGGGCGTCACCAGTTGGATGGGTGTGAAGGAAAACCGGATGTTCCTGCTAGAGCCGGATTTCAATCGCATGGGCGTGGGCGTCGTCGAAGCGGATGGCGACGCGGTCGTCGTGGTCTTGTTCGGACAGATCAACGCCTGATCCGGATCACCCGGCGCCCGGCCTTCAGAGACCGCCGTAAAGCGCGCGTTCGACCACGTTGATGATCGCCTCGTTGACGGGATCATACTCAACCAGATTGTCGCCCGCGGCGTACCATTCCGACCCGGAATAGGTGCGCGGCAAACGGCGCAGCAGATCATCGTCGGCGACCTTCTTGGCGTGGCCCGGCGGCAGCGGCTTTCCGCGCCGGAGATTCTTTTCAATCCCCGGCGGAAGCGAGGACGGATTGCGCAGGTAATCCGGCGTCCGGTCGCCGCGGTCGCGGCTGTAGCGGCGAAACTCGTCTATCACGTCCTCATTTCGGTAATCGCCATAGTCGCGATCGGATTTGCCGTGCTTGCCAGATTTACCCTGCTTGTGCGCCTTGCCGGACTTGCCCGCGTGATCGGGTTTTCCCTTGCCTTTTGCCGCTTGCGCGCCCTGCGACTTGTCGTTCTTGGCCAGCGCATCGTCAACGGGCGCCGCGGCGAACGCGGCGGCGAGAGCGAGGGCGGCGAAGAAAACAGTGGAACGGCGGAATCTCATCATCATCTCTCCCTGAGGGCGGATGCGAGGTCTCCGCCGGCGCAATCGCGCGAATTCATTCATTATAAAGGTCACCCGCGGCGAGGGATCAACCACCGGACGTGATTTGGCCTAGGACCCGTCGGCCTCAGGCGCGTCCTCGGCGAATGGCGCGGGGATCGCATCCCGCACGATATTGAGCACCGTCAGGCGCACCGGATCGACCTCGATCAAATCGCGGCCGCCGACCGCCCAGACCGACGAGCCGCGCGAATGCGGCAGGCGGCGATTGAGCGCGGCCGGAACCGGTTGATCGCGCAGCGGATCGGGGATGGGCTTGCGCACGGCCAGAGCCTCGGCGACCTCCGGCGCCATCGGCCTGGGTTCGCGCATGAAATCCGGCAACGTGTCGAACCGGCGGGCGTAGGTGGAGCGCAGCACCAGCCGGACGGTCGAGACCAGCGCCTCGCTCGCCTCCGCCTCCAGACCGGGCCGGCCGAGATCATCGGCGCCGATCCTTTGCGCCCCCGCCGGCCCCGCGCCGAGCGCCAGCCACACGATCGGCGTCGCCGCGATCCCGCCGATCACCCGGCGCCTGCTTGGCGACGCGTCGTTCATCCGCCGCCCGCCGATTTTCTGAGCGCGCTCAGGAAGCTCGCTGACACATAACCGTCGGGCGTCTGGCCGATGCGGCGCTGGAACGCCCGCACCGCGGCGCGGGTGTTGGGGCCGATGATCCCGTCCACGCCCTGCGTGTCATGGCCCTGACGGGTCAGAAGATTCTGCATCTCTATCGTCTCAGTGCGCGACAAGGGCCGGTCGCCCCGCGGCCAGCCGCCCTGGAATTGCCCGCCGCCGCCGATCCGGTCGCTCAGATGCCCGACCGCCAGCGCATAGGAGGTGGCGTTGTTGTAGCGCATGATGACGCGGAAATTCTTGAAGATCAGAAAGGCCGGACCCCGGGCGCCTGCGGGCACGATGATCGCCGCCTCGCCGTGATCGGGCAGAGGCGCGCCGTTCATTTGGGTGATGCCGAGCGCGCTCCAGGCGGAGACGGGGCGCCGGATCGAGGCGTCGAGCTGAGCGTAGTCGACGCCGGAGGGCAGCCGCACCTCCATCCCCCAGGGGGCGCCGGCGACCCAACCGAAGCGCGAGAGGTAGTTGGCGGTGGAGGCGAGCGCGTCCGCCGGATCGGTCGCCCAGACGTCGCGGCGGCCATCGCCGGTGAAATCGACCGCATAGGCCTGAAAACTGGTGGGAATGAACTGCGTGTGCCCCATCGCGCCGGCCCAGGAGCCGACCATGCGAGACGGCGTCACGTCGCCCGACTGAAGGATCTGCAACGCTGAGATCAGCTGTTCTTCCGCGAACCGTTGGCGGCGCCCCTCGGCTGCCAGCGTCGCCAGCGCCTCGATCACCGGGATGGAGCCGTAATTGTGGCCATAGGCGCTCTCCAGCCCCCAGACCGCCAGCACCACGTCGCCGGGAACGCCATATCGCGCCTCGATCGCGCGCAGAAGGTCGGCGTGGCGCGCGGCCATCTCCCGCCCGTTCTTCACCCGCTTGTCCGAGGCGGCGGTGTCCAGATACTCCCAGAGCGGCCGGGTGAATTCCGGCTGGCGGCGATCGAGCCGCACGACGCTGGCGTTCATCTCGACGCCCTTGAAGGCGGCGTCGAACACGTCCGCGCGGATGCCGCTGGAAAGCGCACGGACGCGGAACCCGTCCCTCCATGCCGCGAAACCGGCCTGATCGGCTGCCGTCAACACGACCTCCTCCGCTGAAGCGTCGCTGGGAAACACTGGACCAAACGCCAGAGCGCTGGCGATGCAAAGCCCGAATAAAGTCGTCTTGCGCATATTGCGAACCTTCACCTGCGTAACGTTAATCTAGCGCCGGGCGCGAGGGAGAAAAGCCCCGCCGACGCCGCCCGCGCTGAACACGCCGTGTTCATCCCCGCCATCTTCACCCAAGCCGCCGCGTCGAAGTCGGCTCTCCGCCTCCCGCCGCCGAGATGCGCGCGACCGCCTCGGCCAAGGGCTCATAGACGGCGGCCATGTGATGCGCGTTGGCGTGGAACAGGGTCTCCGCATCGGTCAGCACGCCCACATGCCCCTTCCAGAACACCAGATCGCCGCGCGCCCGCGGCGTGTCGTCCGGCAGAATTTCGCCCAAGGCGGCTTCCTGCATGTCCGCATCGCGAGGGCAATCCAGCCCCGCCGCCTGCATCGAGATCTGGATCAGGCCAGAGCAATCGACGCCGAAATGATTGCGGCCGCCCCAGATATAGGGCGTGCGCTCAAACGTCTCCGCCTCTGCCACCCAGTCGCTGGCGAAGTCGTCGATCGCGCGGATCTGCAGCGTTGGCACATAGCCGCCGCCCTCCATCCGGTTGAACTCCTCGCCCGGCTGATCGATCGTGATCAACCCGCCATAGGGCACGCCGCCAACCGCCCGGGCCTTGACGTTCGCATCCTGGCGCACGGCGCATTCGCGTATGGCCACCCGATGGGTCGGCGCCGGCGCGTTTTCGCGCAGGCCCTTCATGGTCACATAGCCGACATAACCGTCCGCCGCCTGACCCCAGGCCCAGCCGTCCCGCGCGTCGTAGACCGTGAACGCCTCGCCAAAGATCAACTGGTTGATCAGCTCATGTTTCGCATCGGGGGCGTCGGACATGCCGACCAGAGGCCGCGCGACGCGCAACTCGCGTCCTTCCGCATAGCGCGGGGCGCGTATCTCGTCCTTCAAGTGAAGTGCCGCGAGGTCGGAGCGAACGGCGGTCAGGCGCGGATGGCCTTTCAGCACGGCGAAACTCATCCTGTGTCTCCATATCGGTTTTCCAGCAGGGCGAAGATCGCCCGCGCCGCCTGACATTCCCCGCCCACCGGGCGGCCCGGCTTGGCCTTCGGAGTCCAGGCGTAAATATCCACATGCGCCCAGGCCTTGGTGGTCACGAACCGGCGCAGAAACAGCGCCGCGGTGATCGCGCCGCCGAACCCGCCCGCGGGCGCGTTGTTTATATCGGCGACCCGCCCGTCGACATCCGCGTCGTAAGGGTCCCAAAGCGGCAGGCGCCACAGCGGATCGCGCGCGCTTGTCGCGGCGATCTCGATCTCCGTCGCCAGAAGCGCGTCATCGGTGAAATACGGCGGCAGGTCAGGGCCAAGGGCCACGCGGGCCGCGCCGGTGAGCGTGGCGAAATCGAACAGCAATTCAGGCGACTCCGCTCCCGCCTCGACCAGCGCATCGGCCAGAACCAGCCGCCCTTCGGCGTCGGTGTTGCCGATCTCGACGGTTTGCCCGTCGCGCGCGGTCAGCACGTCGCCGGGCCGGAAGGCGTCCGATGACACCGAATTCTCCACCGCCGGGATCAACACCCGCAATCGCACGGGCAGTTCGCGCGCCATGATCATATGCGCCAGCGCGAGGATATTCGCCGCGCCGCCCATATCCTTCTTCATCAGCGCCATACCGGTCGCCGGTTTCAGGTCCAGACCGCCGGTGTCAAAGCAAACCCCTTTTCCCACCAACGTCACTTTGGGCGCGTCCGGGTCGCCCCAGACCAGGTCAAGCAGGCGCGGCGCCTGCGGACCCGCGCGGCCGACGGCGTGGATCATGGGAAAATTCTGCGCCAGCAGGTCGTCGCCGATGACGGCGCGATGACCTGCGCCATGCCGGTCCGCAAGCTCGACCGCCGCCTGTTGCAGCGCTTCGGGCCCCAGATCGCCCGCAGCGATGTTCACCAGATCGCGGGCCAGATAAACCGCCTCCGCGATCACCTCCAACCGGGCGGCGTCGACGCTGTCCAGCGCTACCAATTGCGCCCTTGCTGCGCTCTTTTTCTTGTATTTATCGAACGCGTATTGCGCCAGCAACCAACCAAGCGCCTGTTCCTCCGCCTCCTCTGACTCCAGCTCCGCGTCCAACCGATAGACGCCCGCAGGGGCCGCGACGGCGAACCGGGCCAATGCAAACCGCGTCTTGGCGCGCGCCGCCGCGTCGCCCCAGCCGAACAAAGCGGCGTCGATCTTACCGGACGCGTCTGGCAGCAGGCAGGTTTGACCCAGCTTCGCCTTGAACCCGGTCGCCTCCGCCCAGGCGCGCTGCGCGGGGCTCAAAGCCTCCAGCGCGGACTTCAGATCTTCCTTCGCGACAAGTGAAATCGGGATCGCGGCGTCGACGGTCGGCGCGAACTTCGGAGCGGAGGCCTCGGGCCTGAAATACGTGGCGGTCTCAGCGTTGGACATTCGGCGTCTCGTTCGCGATAGGGGGCGAGATCGTGGTTGTTTTCACCGCCGTCACCCTAGACCGCGGCGCGGCGGTGACAAGCCCCAATAACCCGGCGCCGCAACCGGGCGCTTCAGTCGAGGATCAATCGGCGCGCGGCGGCGCTCAACGCGCCGAGGGACTCTTCGCGCAAGCCGATCAGCGCATCTGCGGCGGCTGCGATGTGAAGCTCTTCGCCTGTGCGGATCGCCCGCTCCAACTCCCGCGCGGCGGCGGCCATCGCCGCCAGTCCAACCTGGCCGCTTAACCCAGCGAGATCATGGGCGAGCAGCTCGGCCTCCGCCTCGGCGCTGGCCGGGGCGCTCTCCAACGCGTCCTCTCCCCGCGCGGCCATGGCGGCCACGCGATCCAGACGCTCGCCGATATCTTCCGCCGCCTCCACGACGACGGTCATGACCGCGTCGGGCGCCATCACTTCGGCCAGCGAGTCGAATGTCGTCCGGTCCAGAATCGGCGGAGTCGCCGAATGATCGTCAGGCATCGTCCAACTCCATACGAAACTCGACGCCCAATGCGCCGCGTAGCCGACTGAAGGCCAGCCGCAATCGGGATTTCACCGTTCCCAGCGGCAGATCCAACGCCGAGGCGATCTCGACATGGGTCAGCCCCTCGTAAAACGCCATCTGAACAATTGAGCGCTGGGCGCTCGGCAGTTCCTCCAACGCCTGACGCACCACCTGATCGCGGCTTTCCCCGGACAGCGCCCGCTCCGGAGAATCCGGCGGGTCCGGCGCAAATAGCGGATCGTTGGGATCGGGTTCGGGCCGGCGCTGCCTGCGGATCAGATCGATCCGGCGGTTCCGGGTGATCGCAAACACCCAGGTCGCGGCCGACGCCTTCGCCGGATCATAGGTGTTCGCCCGACGCCAGACGGAAACGAATACTTCCTGCGTGGTCTCATCCGCCTCTCCCGGCTCGGCGCCGGACTTGATCAGGAACGCCTTGATGCGGCCGGCGTAGCGGGTGAACAACTCGGCGAATGCGGCCCGATCCTGCGTCGCCCCGATGCGCGACAGCAGCTCCTCGTCCGGCGCATCCGCGACCTGATTCACCTGCTCTAGCCCCCAGAACTCGGAAAATTGCGCATCGCCCGGGAAATACGGCGCAAAACAATGGCGCTTCGGTCTAGCGCGCCCCTATGATTTGACGCTACTATGCGCAGACAATCCACGCAAATAAAGTGGAGCGGCTGGAAAAACGGCCGGGGCGACTAACGGAGCAGCACATGAAGATTAGAACGGTCCTTAAAGCCGCCGGTCTCGGCCTCGCCGGATTGGCGCTGTCTCACGCGGCGGCGGTCGCGCAGGTCTCCTCCCGCATCGACGGGGCGGGCGACTGGAGCGTGTTCAAGACGACGACCAGCGAAGGCGCGGTCTGCTGGATCACCACGGCGCCGACCAACTGGGTCGCCAAGCGCGGCGGCAAGAAGGTCGACGTCAATCGCGGCGATGTCTATCTGATGGTGTCGGTGTGGCCTGATCGCGGCGTCTCGAACGAGGTCAGCGTGATTTCAGGCTATCCTTACGCCAAGGACAGCCGGGTGAAAGCCAAGATCGGTTCGAAGAATTACACGCTTTACACGGATGGCGAAGGCGCGTGGCTGGGCTCGCCGGACGATGACAGCGCGATGGTCAAAGCGATGATCCGCGGGCGCGAGGCGATGGTCACCGGCAGCTCTTCTCGCGGGACTGAGACGACCGACACGTTCTCGCTGAGCGGCTTCACCGCGGCGCTGAAAGCGGCCGAAGCGGCCTGCGGCTGAACAGGCGCGGATCGCCGGGCCGGCTTTGCGCAGCCCTGGCTTTCGTGATACCTGAACGCCTTTGACGGGCGGCGCTTTGACGCGTCGCCCTTTTCGTCGTTCCTGTGAGGAGATGTTTCCTCCTGTCCGGCCAGAGGTTTAAGAGCCATGACCAGCGCCGCCGCGAAGCCAGAATCGCCACCTGAAAAGGCGCGTCTCCGCGTACCGGTTCAGCCCGATTTCGCCACGCTGCCCCGCAAGGAGCTGAACAGTGTCGAGGCGGACGCGCAGGTCAGCCTTTTGGGCCTGTCGCGGGACGAGTTGCGCGCGGCGCTGATCGCCTGCGGCACGCCGGAGCGTCAGGCGAAGATGCGCGTCGGCCAGCTCTGGAGCTGGATCTATCAGCGCGGCCTGACCGATTTTGCGGAGATGACCAACCTCTCAAAGGATTTCCGGGCGCTGCTGGCGGAGAAGTTCACCCTGGCCCGCCCCGAGATCGTCAATTGGCAGATCAGCCAGGACGGCACCCGCAAGTACCTGCTGCGTATCGCCGGCGGGCATGAGGTGGAGGCGGTCTATATCCCCGAGGAGGACCGCGGCACGCTTTGTATCTCTAGCCAGGTGGGCTGCACCCTGACCTGCACGTTTTGCCATACCGGCACGCAGAAGCTGGTGCGCAACTTGACAGCGGGGGAGATCGTCGGCCAGATCCTGGTCTGTCGCGACGATCTGGGCGAATGGCCTGAAATCGGCGTAGGCACGAGCGGCAAGCGCCTGCTCTCCAACATCGTGCTGATGGGCATGGGAGAGCCGCTCTACAACACCGACGCCGTACGAGATGCGATGCTGATCGCGATGGATGGCGAGGGGCTCAGCCTCAGCCGCCGCCGCATTACGCTCTCCACTTCGGGCGTGGTGCCGGAGATTGTGCGCGCCGGGGCGGAGGTCGGCTGCATGCTGGCGATCAGCCTGCATGCAACCACCGACGAGGTGCGCGACACGCTGGTCCCGATCAACAGGAAGTGGCCGATCGCGGAGCTTCTGGACGCGTGCCGGAATTACCCGCGCCTCTCAAACGCCGAGCGCATCACCTTTGAATATGTGATGCTGAAGGGCGTGAACGACAGCGACGCGGACGCCAAACGGCTGGTGCGGCTGATCGCGGGCATCCCGGCCAAGATCAACCTGATCCCGTTCAACCCGTGGCCCGGCGCGCCTTACGAGCGCTCGGACTGGGAGCGGATCGAGGCCTTCGCCGAGATCGTCAACCGCGCGGGCTACGCCAGCCCGGTGCGCACGCCGCGAGGGCAGGACATCATGGCCGCGTGTGGGCAGTTGAAATCCGCCACCGAGCGGGCGCGCAAGAGCCGGGCCGAGATCGCGGCGGAGACGGCCGGCCGCTGAGACACCATCGACTACGTCTCGGATCTCTGCGAACGTCAGGCCAGGCCGAAACTCAAAGCACGGCTTGCCATATTCGAACGCATTTTTTCCGTACGATCTTAACCCGCCTCGCGCGTTCATGAGTCTCGCAGCGAAGCGTCGAGCTCACCGACTCGCGTTCCGAGCAACACTCGGATGACCTACATCGGACGTGACGTCGCTGCGGCGCGACGCGCTATTTCTTGCCCAACGCCTCGTAGATTTTCAGCGCCTTGCCCATGAAGTCGCCCCACACCGCATCAATCAGGGCCTGAACGTCGCCCTCGATGCGTTTCGGATTGATGCCGCTTATCTTGCCATTGGCCTTTTGCGACACGGTGGTCATCTTGTTTGGCAACTCGCCCACCTGCGGCACGATGGTGATGCCCAGCGTCGCCTTCGGGCCGGATCCCTCCATTGTCAGATCCATAACGGATCCACCGACAAAGAACTTCTTACCGTCTCCGGCTTCTTTCTCATTGGTGGTGAACTTGTTGTTCTTCTTGATCGCCTTCTCGGTGGCGGTCTTCAGCATGGTCGCCGTCTTAGCCTTCAGTTTGTTGTCGAAGGCTTTCTTCACTGTGAATTTTCGAACCTCGATATACGTCTTCCCGCCAGCCATAATTCCCCTCCCTATGGTGTTGCGAAGGGTGTGTAGATGATCACGCGTCCGTGAAATTTCAACCCGGCCCTGAATCGGATTCGCATGCGGCAAGCTCTTCCGGGGCGCCGGCCTCAATCAGGGCGACAAGGTTGCGCCGTTCAGTCGTTAGTTCGTCACCACCAGGTACCGCACGATCCGGTCATTGCCGCTATCGCTGAGATAATAGGTTCCGCCGTCGATCTCGACCCCTTCGGGCGTGCGAAACCGGTTCGGGCCAAGCCCGGCCGCGCCGCCCAGCACGCCGATCAATGCGCCGCCCGGCGTCAGCTTGAGCACCCGGTGGCTGTACTTGTCGGCGACGATCAGAGCCCCCGCCGCGTCAATATCCAGATACCGGGGGCCAGAGAGGCCAAGCGCCGGATCATCGATCACCGCCAGCGTCTCCAGTTCGGGCGAGACTTTCACCAGCCGGTCATTGGCGGCGTCGGCGATCCAGATATCGCCCGCGGCGTCAACCTCGAGGTCATGCGGCGCGCTGAGCCCGCCCTCCTCCGCCACCACCTTTCCATCGTCATAGGCGACGATGTTTCCCGATCCGGCGCCGGTCGCGTAGATGCGCCCATTGGGATGCGCGAGCACGCCTTCGGGCCGTGAGATCGAGCCAGCCAGCGCTCCGAGCAACTCGCCCGAGGCCAGATCGAAGACCGCGATCCGGCTGCGCCCGGTGTCGGCGACCAGCAACCGTCCCGCCGCGTCGAACTCGACGTCATGAGGCGCGGACAGCTCTCCCGCGCCAATCTCATGCATCAGCTCCAGCGTCGTCGGGTTCAGAACAGCGACCCGGTCGCCATCGACATCTGAGACATAGAGCAGCCCGTCCGGGCCAAGCTTGACGTCATGGGGGTTGCCGAGCACCGGCGCGCTGGCGGCGTCGAAAACGGCGAACGGCTCGGCCGCCTGCGCCTGAAGACCAAACGCGGCGAACAGAACGGCCAGAGCACGCATCCTTCCGATCATCATCTCCTCCCGTGCGACGCTTCGCCCAAAGTCTCCGCCGATTCGGCGCCTGCGGCAAGCAAGCGCGATGGACGCGCGGCGCGCCGCCGCCTAATCTCCGCCCGCTTATAACCAAGGATCCATCTATGACCGGCCTGCCCCAGAACATTCCAGAGACCATGCGCGCCATCGAGATCACCGAGCCCGGCGGACCGGAGGTGCTGAAAGAGACCACGCGGCCCGTGCCCGCGCCCATGGCGGGCGAGATCCTGATCCGCGTCGCCTATGCTGGCGTAAACCGGCCGGACGCGATCCAGCGCGCCGGCGGCTATCCCGCGCCCAGGGGCGCCTCGGACCTGCCGGGACTTGAGGCGTCGGGAGAGGTGGCCGCCATTGGCCCGAACGTGGATCGCTGGAAGGTCGGGGACAAAATCTGCGCGCTTCTTCCGGGCGGGGGATACGCCGAATACGCCACCACGCATCAGAGCCATGCGCTGCCGATCCCGGAAGGCCTGTTCCTGGCCGAGGCGGGCGCTGTTCCCGAAACCGCATTCACTGTCTGGTCAAACGTCTTTCAACGCGGCGGACTGCAGGCGGGCGAGGCGTTTCTGGTGCATGGCGGATCCTCTGGCATCGGCACCACGGCGATCCAACTGGCGAATGCGTTCGGCGCGCGGGTGTTCACCACCGCCGGATCGGCGGAGAAATGCGCGGTCTGCGAGGATCTCGGGGCTGAGAAAGCGATCAATTACCGTGAGGAGGATTTCGTCGCCGCGGTGAAGGAGGCCACGGCGGGCAAGGGCGTGAACCTGATCCTCGACATGGTGGGAGGCGACTATCTGCCGAAGAATTTCAAATCCTGCGCCATGGATGGGCGCATCGTCTCGATCGGCTTCTTGCGCGGCCCGAAGGCTGAGATCAACTTCTCCGCCGCCATGGTGCGCCGGATCAGCTGGACCGGTTCGACCCTGCGCCCGCAATCGGTGGAGGCCAAAGCGCAAATCGCCAAAGAGCTTGAAGAGCGGGTCTGGCCGCTGATCGCGGCGGGACGGGTGAAGCCGATCATGGATTCCGAGTTTCCGCTGGAGGAGGCGGCGGACGCCCATGCGCGGATGGAAAGCTCAGCGCATGTCGGCAAGATCGTGCTGAAGGTGGCAGGTTAAACCGGTCACAATATGTTGCTAAGGTTTTTCGAGAAGTCGAGGCGTTTCCCCGATTGCAACTACCTTGTTTTTAGCAATACGTATGCAGAAAATGCTCGCCTATCTTTGGAGTCTACCTTGCAAAATCTTCCAATAACATCATTGGCCTCATCAATATCCTGCTCAACATCAGATTTATAGAACTTCAGTGTGGGATCGTAATCCGCTAAGTGGCGTTTTCCCTGTAGTTTTACGAATGTATTGGCAAAATCTTCAACTTCTTTAGGGAACTTTTTAATCATAGCCTGATTTTTGCACGCATTCTTGGTCATGCCATGTTCGAGAGCCCTATAAACCTGTCGCCACGCGTGTTTGCTTCGCGACGAGTTTTGACCTCCGACAAATAGGTCTGCACAGGTTTTCGCTAGACAATGGAATACAGCGTAATACGCCGAGCTTGTGGCTCGGCGTAAGTTTGCTTGGGTCGGCCGCCCGTTTTTGGCTTGGAGCAGCTTTCTTGAAGTATCAATCAGATCAAGCGGCTTCAGGGCTCTTTTCCCTCCACTCGGACTTTCGAATGAAGGAGAACACCGGAAACGCATCCTCTCCAGCGCTCATGAGCTGTGGAACAATACTGCGCGCCATTGCCGAAGTTTTCCGCGGGTCGAGTCGCTTGCGTTCCTTTGCATCGAATACGACCGAGACGAAAAGCACATCGTCGCCGTCCTCATCGACTTCGGGGACCACGTTGATGGAGACAATCTCCACATCTTCAAACCGTTTCTGAAGATCGGCCTTGATAATATTGATAATTTTACGCTCTTCGAGCATTTGCCTTTCCCCCGCTAAGGGACATCCTACAGAACAACACCTAAAATGTGAATCCTACAAATCAACGAACTGTTACACCGCATGCTTTAAACCTCCCTAATTTCGACGGGTGGCAGGGCAGAGCGACGCGCCGGCGGTTAGCCAGAAATCCACTTTATTCCTCGCGCCGATCCGCCTATATAGCGGCCAGAGATTTTCCTCGAAACCGTTGGAAGCGCCGCCGCGCCCCGTTTCTCGGAGCGCCGGAAGAGTCGCATCCTGTTGGGAGAGACCGTCATGACCGACCTGCCCTTGATGCCCAAAGCCACCGCCGTCTGGCTGGTGGACAACACCACGCTGACCTTCCGCCAGATCGCGGAATTCACCGGCATGCATGAGCTGGAGGTCTCCGGCATCGCCGATGGCGAGGTGGCGATCGGCATCAAAGGCATGGACCCGATCGGCAACCATCAACTGACCCGCGAAGAGATCGAGCGCTGCGAGAAAGACCCGATCCAGCGCCTGAAGCTGATGAAGCGCGACATCGCGCCGGAGCAGAAACGCAAGGGGCCGCGCTATACGCCGCTGTCGAAACGGCAAGAGCGGCCATCGGCCATCGCCTGGCTGGTGCGCTATCACCCGGAGCTTTCCGATGGTCAGATCATGAAGCTGGTCGGCACCACCAAGCCGACCATCCAGGCGATCCGCGACCGCAGCCACTGGAATTCCGCCAATATCCGCCCGGTCGATCCGGTCGCGCTGGGCCTCTGCAAGCAGCTCGATCTGGACGCCGCCGTGCAGAAGGCCGCCAAGAAGAAGGGCGCGACCGAGGGCGCCGTGATGTCCTCGGAAGAGCGGATGAGCTTGTTGTCGACCGACGAGTCGCTGGCGGCGGAGGACGCGCGTCCGTCGAAGGATTTCGGCGGGCTGGAGAATTTCACCCTCACCGATGCGCCGGAAGAAGAAGAGAAGCAGCCCGAACTCGACGCCGAGTCGCTGTTCAACCTTCCGAACGCGGAGGACGAGGGCGAGGAGGACGAGGCCGAGAAGCGCTGACGCGCCTCCGGCCCAACCTCAGACCGCCGGTTTGGCGAGCGGGTCCAGCAAGCTGCGCCCACCATCGACCGCCACGATCTGCCCGGTCACAAAGCTGGCCGCGTCGGACGCCAGATAAAGCGCGACTTCGGCGGCCTCGGCGGGCTCTCCGATCCGGTCGAGCGGGGTCGCCGCAGTCACTTCGGCCCGCAGATCATCGACTTCCTTCAACGCTTCGCGAATGCTGCGGGTCATGATGCCGCCGACCGCGACGCCGTTCACCCGAACGCCTTCCGGCGCCAGCGCAACCGCCATGGAGCGCGTCAGCTGATCCAGCGCCGCGCAGGACACCGAAAACGGCAGCAGCTCCGGTAGAGTGCGTTTGGCCGCGATCGAACTGATATTGACGATCGCGCCCTGACAGGGTTCGTCCCGGTCCTTGGCCAAGGCGATCATCTTGCGCGCCGCCGCCTGGCTGATCAGAAGCGAGGATTTCAGATTGGTCTCCATCGCCTGATCGATGTCCTGCTCCGTCAGATCGAAAAAATCGACCCGATCGACCCGGCGCGCCGCGTTGATCAGAATGTCGAGGCGGTCGAACGCCGACATCGTGGCGGCCAGCAGGTTGTTGGTGTCGAGCCGCTGGCAGACATCGCAATGGAAATGCTCAACCTTGCCCGGTCCGTCAGAGCCTACGGCGTCCAGCGTCGCAGCCAACTGGCCCTCGTCCGTATCCGCCAGCATCACGTGGCAGCCAGCCTCGACCAATCGTTTCGAGATCGCGCGTCCGACGCCGCCGCCGGCGCCTGTCACGATCGCCACCCGCCCGTCCAGTCGATGAGCCATGGCGGTCTCCTTCCGATATCCTCGCGCCAGTTCCGCGCGAACGGCGGACAATAAGAGGATTCGCCCCGGCGCGCGAGGATTAGATGGGATCCAGATTGTCGCCGATCAAACGACAATGCGAATTCGGATCAGCCCTCGAATTCGATCAGCAAATCTTTCGCGTCGACCTGCGCGCCGACCGGGGCGTGCACGGTTTTGACGACGCCCTCGCGCTCGGCATGGATCGCCGTCTCCATCTTCATCGCTTCGATGGTCAGCAAAAGGTCGCCCGCGGATACCTTCTGCCCGTCCTTCACCGCGACCGAGGCGATCAGCCCTGGCATCGGCGCCGGCACATGGTCCGCGTTGCCCTCTTCGGCCTTCGGGCGGCGTTGGATGGTGGAGGCGATCTTGCGGTCGGCGACGCGAATGTCGCGCGGCTGGCCGTTCAGCTCGAAAAAGACCTTGGCCTCGCCATCCTCGTTGGTCTCTCCCACGGCCAGCAACTGGATCACCAGCGTCTTGCCCGGCTCTATCTCCACCGAGATCTCCTCGCCCGGCTCCATCCCGTAAAAGAAGGTGGGCGTCGGCAGCACCCGGACCGGGCCATAGCTTCGGCGGCGGCCCATATAGTCGAGATAGACCTTGGGATACATCAGATAGCCACACAGATCCTCGTCATCGACATCATAGCCTTCGAGCTGGCTGGAGACGTCCGCGCGGACCTCCTCCAAATCCACGGGTTCGAGCCCGGCGCCGGCCCGCACCGTCAACGGCGCGTCGCCTTTCAGGATCTTGTCCTGCAGCGCTCTCGGGAATCCGCCGGGGGGCAGGCCCAACTCGCCGCGAAAGAGGCCGACGACGGAGTCTGGAAAGGCGAAATCGCGGTTCGGATCCTCCACATCGGCGCGGGTGAAGCCGCCCGCGACCATCGACAGCGCCATGTCGCCCACGACTTTCGAGGACGGCGTGACCTTCACGATATCGCCAAACATGTCATTCACCTCGGCATAGGTCTTGGCGACCTCGTGCCAGCGTTCGGCGAGGCCCATTGAACGCGCCTGCTCCTTGAGATTGGTGAACTGCCCACCGGGCATTTCATGCAGGTAGACCTCGGACGCGCCGGATTTCAGATCGCTTTCAAAGGCGGCGTACTGGACGCGCACCGCCTCCCAATAATCCGAGAACGGGCGGATCACCGCCGGGTCGAGCCCGGTGTCCCGATCGGTGCGCCTCAGCGCCTCGACCACCGAACCGAGATTGGGCTGCGAGGTGAGGCCGGAGAAGGAATCCATCGCCAGATCGACCACATCCGCGCCCGCCTCCGCCGCCGCGATCACGCTGGAGGCGGCGATGCCGCTGGTGTCATGGGTGTGGAAGTGGATCGGCAGGCCGGTCTCCTCCTTGATGGCCTTGACCAGCGCCCGCGCGGCGGGGGGTTTGACCAGTCCCGCCATGTCCTTGATGGCGATGATGTGCGCGCCCGCATCCGCCAGCTCCCTGGCCATCGAGACATAGTATTTCAGGTCGTATTTCTGCCGGTCTGGATCATAGAGATCGCCGGTGTAGCAGACCGCCGCCTCGCAGATCCGCTCCGCCTCCTGCACCGCATCCATGGCGACGCGCATATTCTCCACCCAGTTCAGGCTATCGAACACGCGGAACACGTCGACGCCGGATTCGGCCGCCTGAAGCGTGAACTTCCGCACCACATTGTCAGGGTAATTGGTGTAGCCGACGCCGTTCGACCCCCTCAGCAGCATTTGCAGCAGGATGTTTGGCGCCTTTTCCCGGATATCGACCAGCCGCTTCCACGGGCATTCCTGCAGGAAGCGATAGGATACGTCGAAGGTCGCGCCGCCCCAGCATTCCAGGCTGAAGAGCTGCGGCAGGTTGTGCGCATAGGCGTCGGCGGCGCCAAGAATGTCATAGCTGCGCATCCGGGTCGCCAGCAGCGACTGGTGCGCGTCGCGCATCGTGGTGTCGGTGATCAACACCGGCGCTTGCGCCAGCAACCAGTCCGAGACCGCTTTCGGTCCCTGCTCCGCCAGCAGAGTCTTGGTTCCCGGCGGAGGCGCGTCGGCCAAAGCTTTTGGCGGCCGCGGGGTCAGCGCATGAGCGGGCGGTTTGGGGCGTCCCGCGACCTCCGGATGACCGTTCACCGTGATGTCGGAAATATAGTTCAGCAATCGCGTCGCCCGGTCGCGTCGCCGTGCGAAGGTCAGCAGCTCCGGATGATTGTCGATGAACTTCGTGGTGTAGGAGTTGTCCCGGAACGAGGGGTGGTCGATCACGTTCTCAAGAAAGGCGAGATTGGTCGCCACGCCGCGAATGCGGAATTCGCGCAGCGCTCGGTCCATCCGCGCGATCGCCTCATCCGGCGTCGGCGCCCAGGCGGTGACCTTCTCCAGCAATGAGTCGTAATGACGGGTGATCACCGCGCCGGAATAGGCGGTGCCGCCATCCAGCCGGATTCCGAACCCGGTGGCGCCGCGATAGGCGGCGATGCGGCCGTAATCGGGGATGAAGTTGTTGCGCGGATCCTCAGTGGTCACGCGCGCCTGCAAGGCGTGGCCGCGCAGCTTGATGTCGCTCTGCGCCGGCATGCCGGTCGCCTTGGTGATGGTCGCGCCCTCGGCGATGCGGATCTGCGCTTTGACGATGTCGACGCCGGTTACCTCCTCGGTCACCGTGTGCTCGACCTGCACGCGCGGATTGACCTCGATGAAATAGAAGGCGCCGGTGTCCATATCCATCAGGAACTCGATGGTTCCAGCGCATTCGTAGTTGGCGTGCCGGGTGATCTTTAGCCCCAGCTCGCAGAGCTCGGCGCGCTGCGCATCCGTCAGGTAAGGCGCGGGCGCGCGCTCAACGACTTTCTGGTTGCGGCGCTGGACAGAACAGTCGCGCTCAAAGAGATGATAGAGCGCGCCATGTTTGTCGCCGAGGATCTGCACCTCCACATGGCGGGCGCGCTGGACCAGCTTCTCCAGATAGACCTCGCCATTGCCAAAAGCGGCCTCGGCTTCGCGGCGGCCGGACAGAACTTTCTCCGCCAGCTCCTCCGGTCCCATGATCGGGCGCATGCCGCGTCCGCCACCGCCCCAACTGGCCTTCAGCATCACCGGATAGCCGACCTCTTCAGCCATGCGCGCGATCTCGGCCATGTCCTCGGGCAGCACCGTGGTCGCCGGGACCACCGGCACGCCCGCCGCCACCGCGGCGTTGCGGGCGGAGACCTTGTCGCCCAGCAGGCGCATCGTCTCTGCCTTGGGGCCGATAAAGGTGATCCCGTTGGCGGCGCAGGCGTCGGCGAAATCCGGGTTCTCCGACAGGAACCCGTATCCAGGGTGGATCGCGTCGGCGCCGGATTGCTTGGCGACGCGGATGACTTCTTCGATAGAGAGATAAGCCTCGATCGGCCCCAGCCCCTCGCCGACCCGATAGGCCTCATCCGCCTTGAACCGGTGCAGCGCCAGCTTGTCCTCTTCGGCGAAGATCGCCACCGTATTCTTGCCCAGCTCATTGGCGGCGCGCAAAACGCGGATCGCGATCTCGGAGCGGTTGGCGACGAGAATTTTCTTGAATTCGGTCATCGAAGGGATCCCAGGTTCTTATTATTCAGCCAAAGGCGGGTCTGAAGGGCTTATAGCGGCGCGCGCCGCGGCCCGGCATACCCTTTTGTGTAGGACAAGGAAATCGGCGTAGCGTCTCAGGCCCGCCCGAACTTGCTACGACGCGACGCCGACGACGACGAAGATATGCAGCGCCACCGGCCCATGCGCGCCCAGCTGCAATCGCTGCCCGATATCGGCCGAGCGGCTGGGGCCGGTCACCCAGTTCACGGTGCGGGGGGTAAGGCCGCGCGCGCGCCAGGCGGCCCACATTTCCTCATACCCGCCACACAGGTCCTCAGCTTTGACGACGGCGAAATGCGTCTCCGCCAGAAAGGTGAGGGTGACGGGATTGTCCGGTCCGCTGGCCAGCACCAGAGTCCCGGTCTCCGCGACGCCGAATTGCGCCATCGAGATCGCGGCGGGTTCCTCCTGACGCCCCGGTCCGTGGCTGACCTCCAGCGCGGACCAGTCCAGCCATGCGAAGGCGCCCTCCGCACCCATGCGGATGGCGGCGGGCAGGTTGCGATCTCTCAACTCGACCGCCAGCGCGGCGGGCAGATCCTCAAGGCTCGCGATCTCCGACGTCGTGGCGTCAACGGCGCGGGCCTTCTCGATGAACTGATCGATGCGCGCCCGGCCCTCGGTCTCTGCGATGGCGGGAATCGGCGCGCGCTGCGCCGGGGCCGCGATCCTCTGGACGGCGCTGGAGGGATCGCGCAGGTCGCCGTTCTCCTGGCTGCGGCGGATTCGGGCGAGGATGCTATCGCGCGCGCTCATTTCGCCGCTCCCTTGTTTTTAGCCCAGAGGTCAACAAAAGTTCCCCCTTCTGGCGCGGGAAAATCGCGATGATCGGTCCAGCCGCCCGCCAGCGGCAGCGAGGACGCCTTGCCCTTCTTGCCCGCGAACAGGCCCAGCGCCGTCGCGCCCAATCTGGCGAAGATCCGGTAAAGGCCGGGCCGCGTGGCGAAGAAGCCCCAGACACCCAAACCACCGCGCACGGCTTGGGGACTCAGATGCTTCTCGAACTCCCGCTCGCGCCAGTTCCGCATCATCTTCGGCAGGGGAATGCGCATCGGGCAGACGGACTCGCAACGCCCGCAGAACGTGGAGGCGTTGGGCAGTTGCCCGCCCTTCTCGACGCCGATCAGCGACGGGGTCAGCACCGCGCCCATCGGGCCGGGATAGACCCAGCCATAGGCGTGCCCGCCGACTGACTGGAACACCGGACAGTGGTTCATACAGGCCGCGCAGCGGATGCAGCGGAGCATGTCCTGAAACTCCGAGCCAAGCATGTCCGTGCGACCATTATCCAGCAGGACGACGTGATATTCCTCCGGCCCATCCGGGTCCTCTGATCGGCGCGGTCCCGAGGAAAACGTCGTGTAGACGGTGATGTCCTGCCCGGTCGCCGAGCGGCCCAACAGCCGCAGGATCGTGGCCGAGTCCTCCAGCGTGGGAACCACCTTCTCGATGCTCGCCAGCACAATATGAACCCGCGGCAGCGACTGGCTGAGATCGCCATTGCCCTCGTTTGTGACGATGATCGACTGGCCGGTCTCGGCGATCAGCATGTTGGCGCCGGTGATCCCGACCTCGGCCTGAAAGTATTTCTCCCTCAGCACGCTTCGCGCCTCGGCCATCATCGAAGCGTGATCGAGCCGCCGGTCCGGGTCAAACTCGGTGTGGTGCTCGCGGAAAAGCTCATCCACTTCCGGCACGGTGACATGCACCGCCGGGGCGACGATGTGGCTTGGCGCCTCGCCGCGCAGCTGGATGATGTACTCGCCCAGATCGGTCTCGACCGGTTTGACGCCGTTCTCCGCCAGGAAATCGTTGATCCCGATCTCCTCCGAAATCATCGACTTGCCCTTGTTGACGGTCTTCGCCTCCGTCTTGCGACAGATATCGAGCACGATCTGGCGCGCGTCCTCGGCAGTTTCGGCCCAATGGACATGGCCGCCCGCGTCTTTCACCTTCTGCTCGTAGCCCTCCAGATAGTGGTCAAGATTGGCGAGCGTGTGGTTCTTGAGGTCCCGGCCCGCGTCGCGGATCGCCTCGAACTCGGGCATTTTGCTCCGCGCCGCCGCACGCTTGTCGACGAAGCCGGAACGGGTGCTGACCAGCGCGTGCTGCAGCTTCTCATCCGCCAGCGCGTCGCGCGAATTGGCTTTGAAACGGTGGGATGTCGGGGCGTGCGCGCTCATTTTTTCGCCTCGCCGATCGCCGGTCCGTCGGTCATGCCCGCCAGCACTTCGACCACATGGCGCGCTTTGACCGGCTTGCCTTCGCGAGACAGCTTGCCGGACATGTTCATCAGGCAGCCGAGATCGCCTGCGAGCAGCGTATCGGCGCCGGTCTCGGCGATATTGGCGGTCTTGTCGCCGACCATCTTGTTGGAGATGTCGGGGAACTTGACGCAGAACGTGCCGCCGAATCCGCAGCAGACCTCTGACTCCTTCATTTCCACCAGCTCAAGACCGTCGACCGAGGCGAGCAGTCTGCGCGGCTGGTTCTTTACGCCGAGCGAGCGCAGGCCGGAGCAGCTGTCATGGTAGGTGACTTTACCGGAATGCGCCGCGCTCACCGCCTCAACGCCCATGACGTCGGTCAGGAAGCTGACGATCTCGTGGGTTCTTCCAGCGAGCGCCGTCGCGCGCTCCTCCCACCCGGCGACGCCCTTGAAGATGGCCGGATAGTCCTTGGCGATGGTCGCGGCGCAAGAGCCGGAGGGCGCCACGACATAGTCGAACCCTTCCAGCGCCTCGATGGTCTTCTTCGCGACGGCCTGCGCGCCCTTGCGATCGCCGGAATTCCAGGCGGGCTGCCCGCAGCATGTCTGGCCCTTGGGGACGTCGACGCGGCAACCGGCGTCCTCCAGCAGTTTGGCCGTCGCGAACCCGACGGTTGGGCGGAACATGTCCACCAGGCAGGTCGCGAACAACGCGACGCGCGGCCCCGATGCGGCGGGGGCGGTGTCAGTTTGGGGCGCCATCGCATGATTCTCCGTTATTGGTAAAGTTTGTATACCATTGGAATTTTATTAGCGCAACGGGGCTGACCCCAAACGCCCGCCGGACCCTCGGTTTGGCCTTGGCGCCGCAGTTTCGAGGGCGTATAGAGCGCGCTTCGCGGCGCTTACACCCCTGGAGGATCGCCGCATTCTTTGCGAATAGGAGATACAGCCATGGCTGAGCTGCCAGTTATCGAAGCCACGGCGCGCGAGGGAGTGGGCAAGGGGGCCGCCCGCGCTGCGCGTCGTCAAGGACTAGTGCCAGCCGTCATCTACGGCGGCAACGGCGAACCCCAATCGATCGGGATCAAGGACAACGTCCTTCTGAAGGCCCTGAAGAAAGGCAAGTTCCTGTCGACCCTGATCAATGTGAAGGTCGATGGCGAGGACAACCGCGTGATCTGCCGTGACGTGCAGCGCGACGTGGTCAAGGATCTGCCGATCCACGCCGACTTTCTGCGCCTGACGGAGCGGTCGCGGATCAACCTGTTCATTCCGGTTGAGTTCATCAACGAGGACGACTCGCCCGGCCTGAAGCAGGGCGGCGTTCTGAACATCGTTCGCCACGAGATCGAGATGCGGGTGCGCGCCGGCAATATTCCGGAGCAGCTGGTCGTGGATCTCGGCCCGCTTGAGATCGGCGACGTGGCCCATATCTCGGATGTGGAGTTGCCGGACGGGGCGTCTCTGGTCATTTCGGACCGCGACTTCGCCGTGGCCACGATCGCCGCGCCGTCCAGCCTGAAGGCCGAGGACGAGGAAGAAGGCGCTGAGGGCGAGATCGAAGCGGGCGCCGAGGGCGAGACCGAGGAAGAGGCCGAGGACGGCGAGGAGTAATTCCCGCCATCCCGTGCTACGGTTGCGCGCCGTCCGATCGCTCGGGCGGCGCGTTTTACTATCGCAACATCCGCAGCGCATAGGTCCGAACCCATGCTGATCATTGCAGGACTGGGCAATCCCGGCCCGAAATATGCGGGCCACCGGCACAATATCGGCTTCATGGCCGCCGACGCGATCGCCGAAGCGCATGGGTTCTCGCCATGGCGGTCGAAATTTCAGGCGGAGATTTCCGACGGGCGACTCGGGGCCGAGAAAGTCCTGTTGCTGAAGCCACAAACCTTCATGAATCTGTCCGGTCAGGCGGTCGGCGAGGCGATGCGGTTTTACAAGCTCACTCCCGAGGACGTCGTTGTGCTCTATGACGAGCTGGATCTCGCCCCCGCCAAGGCGCGGGTCAAGTCCGGCGGCGGGGCCGCGGGACATAACGGCATCCGCTCGCTGATCCAGCATATCGGGCCGGATTTCACCCGCGTGCGCCTCGGTATCGGCCATCCCGGCGACAAACGGCTGGTCACCAATCATGTGCTGGGCGATTTCGCCAAGGCGGACCGGGACTGGCTGGACGATCTTCTGCGCGGGGTCAGCGACGGCGCGCCTAAACTGGCGGCGGGGGACGCGTCGGGTTTCATGAACGCGGTGGCGCTGAAGGTGAAGCCGCCGCAATCCGCCGCGAAGCCGAAGCCGCCCACCGGCGCAAACGCGAAGCCGGCGCCGGAGGCGAACGGACCCGCGTCGGACGCTGACGCCAAGCGAGACAGCGCCCCGGAATCTGGCGAGGCGGCCTCCCCTTTCGCGGCGCTTAAATCTCTTCTGGGCGGCCGCTGATCTTTTCGCCGCCGGTTTTGCCTTGCGCGCGCTTCATCGCGCGGCGGCGTCCGGTGCCCGCGCTGCGACCGACAAGAACGCCTGAATCCTGAATGATCTCAGAGACGAGATGTTCGCGGCGATAGGCCATGACGTGCACGCCCTTCACGCCGTCGATCTCTCGGATGCGCTGGATCAGTTCGATGCAGAGTTTTTTACCCTCCAGGCCCGGCTTCTCCGCCCTTTCCAGGCGGGCGATCACATCGTCCGGAATATGAATGCCGGGCACGTTCGTCCGCATCCATCTTGCGGCGCGGGCAGAGGCGAGCGGCCCCACCCCCGCCAGGATGAACACCTTTTTATCGAGGCCCATGTCCCGCACGCGGGCCATGAATTTTTCGAACAGCGGAATGTCATAGATATAGTTGGTCTGGATGTACTCGGCCCCCGCCTCGATCTTCTTCGCCAGCCGCTCGGGGCGCCATTCATGCGGTTCGACGCATGGATTCTCCGCCGCGCCGATGAAGATCCGCGGCGGGCGGGTGATCTTGCGCCCGGACAGGAACACGCCGTCGTCACGCATCGTCCGAATGGTCCGGAGCAGCGACAGGGAGTCAAAATCGAACACTGGTTTGGCGCCAGGCTGATCGCCAACGCCGACCCCGTCGCCGGTCAGGCAAAGCACGTTCCGCACGCCCATCGCCGCGGCGCCCAGAACATCGCCCTGAATGGCGATCCGGTTCCGGTCGCGACAGGAGATCTGATAGACCGCGCCATAGCCTGCGCGCATTAAAAGCGAACAGATCCCGATCGACGACATGTGGCAATTGGCGCCCGAGGCGTCGGTGGCGTTGATCGCGTCGGCGACCTCGCTCAACGGCCGCGCCGCTTCAAACACATCTTCCGGGTCGGCGCTGTCAGGCGGGTTCAGCTCGGCCGTCACCGCAAAGCGGCCGGCGCGCAGGACGCGCTCCAGCCGGCTGCCCGACACATGGCCCGGCGGCGGCGTCTCATAGGCCGGCATATAGTCGTTGTCGCTCATCCTCCGGCCTTTCGGTTGACGGCGGCGGCGGGCTCTTCAGCCAGCGGCGCGGCGGAGGGTTCGTTTTCTCGCGCCTCCGGGAAAGCGTGGGCGACAGTTGTGCGGCCCGCCTCCTTCGCCTCACGCAGCGCGGCGGCCTTTTCCCGGCTGACCCGCAGCCAGGCGGAGGATCCTTCGAGGCTGCGATCGACAGGCGGCAGCACTTCGCGAATGCCGGACCCGTCCTTCATACGTTCGGCCCCATCCCAGGCGAGCGCCCAGACGCATTTCATCTCGGGCTTCACCTCGCAATACCCGCCCGGGCGCACGCCGCCGCAGGGACCGTTGCGCAACTGTTTGGGACAATTCATCGGGCAGGACATGCCGGTCGACGAGAGCACGCATTGGCCGCACATCTTGCAATCGAACAGCAAGCCTTTGACGCCGCTTTCGAGGATGGCGACCGGCCGCTCCACGCGGTCGTAGCCGATTTTAGTGAACAGAGGATCGAGCGCGACCATCGCGCCTTCGAGCCGCTTATAAAGCCACTCGAACGCGCGGGCGTGTGTCACCGCGAATAGGCGGGCGCGATACATCGCTCACCGTTGCTCCTGCGGCGCTTTCGACGGAAAGCGCATCCCCGCCCGCACGTTCGCGCCCATTTGCGCGCCGCGCAAGAAGGAAAACGTCTCGCGGGGAAAACCGCGGGTTTACGCAAGAGGCGACGCCACGAAGTAAACCATAGGGTTTACTTTTTGCCAGTATTCGGTATCCTTTCGTCAACAGACACAAGAAACCAACGGGTTTACAGGCATGACGACGAGCAAGCAGGAACAGATCCTGACCGCCGCAATCGAGGAGTTCTCGGAGGCTGGGTTTGAGGCGGCGCGGATGGATTCGATCTCCGCAAGGGCCGCGGTATCCAAACGCACAGTCTATAAGTATTTCGACGGCAAAGAAGCGCTCTTTCACGCCATTGTAGACCGGTTGGTTTCCGAGTTTAACGCCGGGTCGGACGTACGTTTCGATTCCGCGCAGCCCGTCCGCCAGCAGTTGTGGGCGCTGGCCGCGCTGGAGGGGAAACTCTTCGTTTCACCCGACTTCATGAACCTGTTGCGTTTGGTCGCGCGCGAGGCGCCGCGCTTTCCGGGTCTTGCGATCGATCTGGGCGCGCGGATCGACAAGCGCGCCACGTTCCGCCGCTTCTTCGCCGAAGCGGTCGAGGCGGGCGCGCTGGACGCGAAGGATCCGGCGCTGGCGGCGGATCAGTTTCTCGGGCTATTGAAAGCGGACGCGTTCTGGCCGAAGCTTCATACCGGCGGCGAGATCGACGAGGTCTCGATGCGCGCGATCATCAGCGGCGCGGTCGATCTGATCCTCGCCGGGTACAAGGCCCGCAAGCCTGCGGTTTGACAACCGCCGCCGCGCGCGCCATACGCGCGCCGGACCTCCAGTGACTGGCGATACCCGGGGATTCTCATGGGCTTTAAATGCGGCATTGTCGGCCTGCCGAATGTGGGCAAATCAACGCTTTTCAACGCGCTGACCCGAACGGCGGCGGCGCAGGCGGCGAATTTCCCGTTCTGCACCATCGAGCCGAATGTGGGTGAGGTGAACGTGCCGGACCCTCGGCTGGACAAGCTCGCCGCGATCGCCCAATCGAAAGAGATCATACCCACCCGCCTAACTTTCGTCGACATCGCGGGTCTGGTGAAGGGCGCGTCGAAGGGCGAAGGGCTGGGCAACCAGTTTCTCGCCAATATCCGCGAGGTCGACGCCATCGCCCATGTGCTGCGGTGCTTTGAGGATGGCGACGTCACCCATGTCGAGGGGCGGGTCGATCCGGTGGCGGATGCGGAGACCATCGAGACCGAGCTGATGCTGGCCGATCTCGAATCCATCGAGCGCCGCCTGCAGAACCTGACGCGCAAGATCAAGGGCGGCGACAAGGAGGCGGTGAATCAGGCGCGCCTTCTAGAGCTTGCGAAGACCGCGCTGGAGGACGGCCGCCCCGCCCGCTCGGTGGAGGTCGCCGCCGAAGACGCGCGCGACTGGGGCATCCTGCAACTGCTGACCGCCAAGCCGGTGCTCTATGTCTGCAATGTGGACGAGGATTCGGCGGCCACGGGTAACACACATTCTGCGAAAGTGGCGGAGATGGCGAAGAAAGAAGGCGCGGCCTCGGTCGTGATCTCCGCCGCGATCGAAGAAGAAATCTCCCAGCTTGACGATGACGAGCGCGACGCGTTCCTGGAGGATCTGGGCCTGCACGAGGCCGGGCTCGACCGACTGATCGGCGCGGGTTACGGCCTGTTGGGCCTGTTGACCTACTTCACCGTCGGTCCAAAGGAGACGCGGGCCTGGACCGTTACGCAAGGCTCGACCGCGCCCAAGGCCGCCGGCGTGATCCACGGCGATTTCGAACGCGGTTTCATCCGGGCCGAGACCATCGCCTATAACGATTTCGTCGGCCTGGGCGGGGAAAACGCGGCGAAAGACGCGGGCAAGATGCGCGCCGAGGGCAAGAGCTACGTCGTCAAGGACGGCGACGTGCTGCATTTCCTGTTCAACGCGTGAGGGCGGCCGACCGCGCGGCCGATCAGGCGGGCACTTCCGGACCGGCACAATCAAAGACCCGCCCGGACTGGGCCGGGGTCAGGCCGTCGACCACGCGCGGAAGCCGCGCCGCCGTGCAAGAATCCGGTGACGGGCGGAATAAGATTGGGCGCAGTCACACCGTCTCTAACCGGTATTTGCGAAAGACGGCACCGTCATAGTCGATCTCGCCGACATAGGCCGCGCCTAACCGATCGAGCGCGCCAAGGTTTCGGCGGGTCGGCGGCAGAAGAAAGGTCACGAAGGGGATGCGCGGATCAGCGCGGGCGAAGGCCATCGCCTGCCTCGAGATGCGCTGGCCCAGCCCAAAGGCGTCCGGCTTCAGGACCAGTCCGTAATCCCACTCGTCCCCTTCTTTCTGAAAACCGCCCCACCCGACATAAGCGCCCTTCGACAGGATCGCCCAATGCCCCAGACCGTCGCGCCGCCATCGCTCTTCCTTGTCGGCGACGAACTTCTCGACTGCGGCCGCATCCCATGCAGAGGTCAGCAGCGGCATATGCTCCGCGACGCGCGGATCGGACATATGCGCGGCGATCTCGGCCGGGTCGATGGTCGGCAATCGGACAAAGGAGATTTCAGACATCATCTGAGTTTCTGAGCGGCGACGGGCTGCGGTTCGTGTGTAACGTGTTGGCGCGCGCCAGACCATTTAGCAAACATGAGGCCGCCGCAATGACCTAGCCTCTTACCATCCCGACGCACGCAGCCCCGCCGATCACGACGACATGATTTCGGAACGCCCCCAGCTCTGGGCTAGAAAGGTCCGCCGATATCGACCAGCAGCTGTTTGGAGCGCGGCGTGTCCTTGATCCGAATCTCAACGTTCGTCCTCGCGCTGGCTGTGACCGTAAGCCCGGCGTTCTCGGTCGTCATCGACGGCCGGATATTGCGCCAGATGGGACAGGGCGAATTCGTCAAACTTGAGACGACGACGCCCTTTGCCGTCGGCTTTGACACGTTCGACGATGACAATCTCTACGCCTTTGACGAGGACCAAAACATCCTTCTCGAGGCGCCGATCCGGGTTGATTACGGTGGCGACCGGGGCGTGATTCCGGCGGGCGAGATCGTGGCGAGCCATTATGTGTTTTTCGACAGCTACGCCGGCGTCCAACATGGTTATGTCATGTTCGACGCGCCGATATTGGGCGTCGCCGCGTTTCAGGACACGATGGCGGCGACGGACTTTCTGGCCAACACCTCCGTCACCTATATCAGCCCGGAGCTCCGAGGGCTCGAGCAGGGCGATCACGTCTGGGTCGACGCGGAGGACCCGCGGCGCCTTTGGGTCTATTGGGCCGGCTCGTCGCCCGGCGACTATATCCGGGTCTTCACCGAAAAATCCGCCGGCGCGCTGATGATGTGACCCGTTTTGGGGTCCCTCAGCCGCCCCGTCTCGCGCCGCCGAAGCGGACGCCCTCGGCGCGGCGCTCCCACGCCTTGGCGCGCAGGAAGCGATAGACCGCCGCCGGGCGTCCGCCGCCCGCGCGGGACACCTCGCCGGTAGGTTCGATCAGCCCGGATTTTTCCACCATGCGCCGGAAATTCTGCTTGTGCAGCGGCACGCCGGACAACGCTTCCGACGCGCGTTGCAATTCATAGAGCGTGAAGGTCTCCGGCATCAATTCGAAGAGGACAGGCTGGTATTTCAGCTTCGATCGCAGCCGCCCGATCCCGGTGGCGAGGATGCGGCGATGGTCGAGCGGGGCCGCCTCGCCGAAGCGTGGCAAGTCGGCGGGCGCGGCGCGCCCCAGATCGAGCCATTTTTCCGGGATCAGCTTCGCCGCGTAGAGCAGCTCATAGCGCTCCAGCGTCATCTCCTCCCGCCACGGCGCGTCGCCCAGACCAAAGCAGATCGCGGCCCGCTCCGCCCGCGCTGCAGCCTCGGCGCTAGCCGCGCCCCGCGCCCAATCGTCCAGCCGGGGTCGGATGGCCTGCTCAATCATCGGGTGGGCGCCCTGCCTGCGGTCCTCCCACGGGAAGAACACGGTCCAGGGCGTCCAATCCAGATCCTTTGCGTCCTGCCCGATGCGGCTGAGCGCGAGATAACCGATGGAGACGATATGCGGCGAATCCGGCGTCTCCGCCGATCGGCGGGCGCTGTCGCCGAAGGTGTAGAGCTGCTCCACATGGCCGAATCTGAGGCCCGTGGCGTCCCGCACCCAGTCCCGCAGCGCCAGCTCCAGCGTGCTGTGGCGATCAGGGTCGAAAGCGACGGTTGGCAGATCCGCGCCGGTGGGGCCGCGCGGGGTCAACACGACGGGACGTGCGCCCTCCTTCACCTCTTCGAGCGCGACGATGACGGCGGAGAGATCAACGCGCATGGCCTAGCGACCCTGCGCGTGCGACAGCATCTGAAACCGGGCGATATAGGCCGCTTTCACCGCGTTTGGCGGCTGCGGTTCGATGCGGATTTCATGCGCGCCCTTGAATCGCGGGCGGGTGAAGAACTTCGCGGCCTCTTTCTCCTCAAACCCCGCCAGTTGCACCGCCTCGAAATAGGCGGAGGCTCGATCGGCGCGCTTGATCGCTTTCTCGACCTCTTTGGTCGGATGCGGGCGCAAGCCGAAGCGCAAATGGACGGCGACCATCAAACGATCCTCGAAGTCCTTGTAATCGAGGCCCAGCGCCGCCTTGAACGGACTGATCATGTCGCCGATGACATATTCGGGCGCGTCGTGCAGAAGGGCCTGCAACCGCTCTTCGGGTGTCGCGGCGGGGCGCAGCCGGGTAAAGATACGCTCGACCAAAAGCGAGTGCTCGGCCACCGAATAGGCCCATTCGCCGCTGGTCTGCCCGTTCCAGCGGGCGACGCGGGCGAGGCCATGGGCGATGTCCTCCACCTCCACATCCAGCGGCGACGGATCGAGCAGGTCAAGCCGGCGCCCCGAGAGCATTCTTTGCCAGGCGCGGGGCGGTTGGGGCATGGGGCGCGGACCTTCGACGGCTAAAAGTGTTTCACGTGCGACGGTTTGGGATAGCGGCCCGCCGCGCCTATGGGAAGGGGTCGTCGCCTCGAGGAATCGCAGTATATTTCCGCCAAAGGGCGCCTGCGGGCGCGCAGCGCCCGCCATCTTCAATGAGGAGACCAGAATGGCCAAAGCGATTCACTCGATGATCCGCGTGCTGGACGAAGAGCGCTCGGTCGCGTTTTACGACAAGGCCTTCGGCCTGAAAGTCGCCGACCGGTTCGATTTCGACGATTTCACGCTGATTTACCTGCGCAATGACGAATCGGATTTCGAGATCGAGCTGACGGTCAACAAGGACCAGACCGAACCCTACGAGCTTGGCACGGGATATGGCCATATCGCCGTAACCGTCGAGGACATCCACGCGGAACACAAGCGTTTCGAAGAAGAAGGATTGAACCCGCGCAAGATCGTCGAGTTCAAGCGCGACGGCGCGCTGTTGGGCCGGTTCTTCTTCCTGGCCGATCCGGACGGCTATGAGATCGAGGTTCTGCATCGCGACGGGCGCTTCGGCTAGAAGCGGCTCAACGCGAAGGCGCCTGAGAAAGCGCGCGCGCGAGAAGGACTGGTTGGGATAGGCGCTCGCTACCCCTTGTAGCCGCCCAACTCGCAGATCACCGCCCATTCGTCGGCGGTGACCGGCTGCACGGAAAGCCGGGTGTTGTTGACCAGCACCATATCGGCCAGCCTTGGGTCTTCTTTGGCCATCGCCAGCGTCACCGGCGTCGGAAAGGGCGCGACGGCCTTGACGTCGACACATTCCCAGCGCTCGTCGTCGGTGGTGGAATCCGGGTGGATCTCGGCCGAGACCTCGACCACGCCCATCACCTGTTTTTCATTGACGGAGTGGTAGAAGAAGCCGAGATCGCCGATCTTCATCTCCCGCATGTTGTTGCGGGCCTGATAATTGCGAATCCCGTCCCATTCCTCGCCCACGTCGCCCTTGGCGACCTGATCCTCCCAGCTCCATGTGTTGGGCTCGGATTTGAACAGCCAATAGGCCATAGCGCCTGCTCCTTACCCGATGACGCGCTTCCAGGCGCGAATTGTGACGCTCTCGAAGAGGTCCGCCTTGGTGTAGGGATCCTCGGTCGCCCAGGCCTCGGCCGCCGCGCGATCCTCAACATCGACCACGACCAGTCCGCCATCCATGTCGCCCGAATCGTTCAGAAACGGCCCTGCGAGCACGGCGCCTGTCGCTTTCAGATACTCGATATGCGCCTGCCTCGTGGCGAGGCGCACCTCCAGATGATCCGGCTTGTCCCTGGTCATCACCGCGTACAGCATTCCAGACTCCCTGTCAGATGTCCTGTTTGTTTTCTCGTTCGGCTTCGCGTCAGTATTCCCGCCGCAGAGGCCGGGCCATCAGACGCGCGATGGCGCCGTCGATATCGCAGCGCCCGGCGACCAGATCCGCCACCACCGCGCAGATCGGCGCCTCGACGCCCAGTTTTTCCGCCAGCTTCACCGTCACCCCGGCGGTCGCCGCGCCCTCATAGGTACGTCCGTCGGCCGCGATCGCCTCTGGCGACCGACCCTGCCCCAGCGCCACACCATAGGCGAAGTTGCGCGACTTTTCCGACGCGCAGGTCAGCGCCAGATCTCCAAGCCCGGACAGCCCCGCCATCGTCTCCAGCCGGCCGCCCTTGGCCGCCGCGATGCGGGTCAGCTCGGCGAACCCCCGCGTCATCAGCGCGGCGCGGGCGGATTCGCCGAGGCCCTTGCCGGCCGTGGCGCCGCAGGCGATGGCGATGACGTTTTTCAAAGCGCCGCCCATCTCCGCGCCGACCACGTCATCCGTCAGATAGAGCCGAAGCGTCGGCGCGGCCAGTCTCGCCTGAATCTCTTCGCCGATATCATGGTCTGCGCAGGCCAGCGTCAGCGCCGTCGGCAGGCCGATCGAGATCTCGGCCGCGAAACTGGGGCCCGTCAGCACGCTGATCGCGCGCCCCGGCGCAGCCTCGGCCGCGATGCGGGACTGGCGCGCCAACGTGCCCTTCTCCAACCCCTTGGCGCAGAGCGCCAGCGGCGCATTCGGCGCGAGGCTGGACGAGAACGCGCTCAGAACGCCGCGCGTGTTTTGGGCGGGCACGCTGAGCAGCGCGACGGAGGCGTCCGACAGGCGCGCGGGATCGGCGGTCGGGGTCACCTGATCGGGCAGCGTGGCGCCGCCCTTTTCCGCCCGCCGGGTCCGGGCCATGCGCTCCGCGCCCTCCGCGTCGCGGCCAAAGAGCACGACATCGGCGCCGCCCCGCGCGAACGCGACGGCCAGCGCGGTTCCAAAGGCGCCCGCCCCAATAACGGCGATCGGCCCGCCGTTCAGATGTCTGCTCACGCCTTCGCTCCCCTTTTACCCGAGCCGAGCATCGGCGCCGCGACCGGATCCAGCGGCCAGCGTGGGCGCGCCTTCAAGTCCATGCCGTCCCGCTCGCCGCGCGCAAACCGCTCCAACCCGGCCCAGGCGATCATCGCCGCATTGTCTGTGCAAAGCGAGAGCGGCGGCGCTGTAAAACGGAACCCTTCCCGCCGAGCGGCGGCGTCGAGCGCGCCTCGAATAGCGTCATTCGCCGCCACGCCGCCTGCGACAGCCAATACCGGGTCGGAGAGATCCGGCCGCGCCTTTCGGAACGCCGCCATGGCGCGGCGGGTCTTCTCTGCCAGAACATCCGCCGTCGCGGCCTGGAACCCGGCGCAGAGATCGGCGCGATCGGCTTCAGTCAGCCCGCCTTTCTCGCCCACGATCTTGTCCCGCGCCCGGCGGAGCGCCGTTTTCAGCCCGGAGAAGGACATATCGCAATCCGGCCGGTCGAGCAGCGGGCGGGGAAAGTCGAACCGCGCGGCGTCGCCGCCCCGCGCCTCGCGCTCCACCTCCGGCCCGCCGGGATAACCGAGCCCCAGGAGCTTGGCGGTTTTGTCGAACGCCTCGCCCGGCGCGTCGTCGATGGTGCCGCCGATGCGGGAATAATCGCCCAGCCCGTCCACCGCGATCAGCTGGCAATGCCCGCCCGAGACCAGAAGCAGCAAAAAAGGATAGGCGATCCCGTCTGCGAGGCGGGGCGTCAGCGCGTGCCCCTCAAGATGGTTGACGCCGATCAGCGACAAGCCCGCCGCCGCCGCAATCCCCTTGGCGCACATCACGCCAGAGAGGACGCCTCCGATCAGTCCCGGCCCGGCGGTGGCGGCCACGGCATCCAAATCGGAGAGCGCCACGTTCGCTTCCGTCAGCGCGGCCTCGACGCAGTGATCCAGCCGTTCGGCATGGGCGCGCGCCGCGATCTCAGGCACGACGCCGCCGAACGCCGCGTGCAGGCCATCCTGCCCCCAGACCACTGACGAGAGGATCTCTCCAGGGGCGATCGGGTGGCCAACTGCGTCCAGTTTGGCGCGCAAAACCGACGCGGCTGTGTCGTCACAGCTCGATTCCACGCCCAGAACGGTCAAAAAATTGTCTGCCGCAGCCTTCGTCACCCGTCGCTTGCTCCGCTTCGCATTGCGCCGCTGGCCCCAGCGCCGTATCTCTCTGGCTCGCGATCCGGAGTTAGCACCCGACCCATGCCAGCGCAATCACCCCATACGACCCCGCCCGAGGCGGGCCACGCCCGTCCAAACGCGGAACAACCGCTTCGAATCGGCACGCGCGGCTCGCCGCTCGCGCTGGCGCAGGCGCATGAGACGCGCAGCCGGCTGGCGGCGGCCCATAATCTCTCCGAGGACGCCTTCGTCGTCGAAGTGATCAAGACCACCGGCGACCGGGTGCTGGACCGCGCCCTGTCGGAGATCGGCGGCAAGGGCCTTTTCACCAAGGAGATCGAAGAGGCGCTGCTGGAAGGCCGCATCGATCTGGCCGTCCATTCGATGAAGGACATGCCGACGGTTTTGCCGGATGGGTTGGAGATCAGCGCGCTTCTGCCGCGCGAAGACGTGCGCGACGCATTCGTCTCCCGCCAGTTCGACGGAATCGACGCGCTGCCTAGGGGCGCCGTTGTCGGCTCATCCTCGCTGCGACGGCGCGCGCAGCTCTTGCACCGGCGGCCTGATCTGAAGCTGGTCGAGTTTCGCGGCAACGTGCAGACCCGCCTCGCCAAACTGGACCGGGGCGAGGTCGCCGCGACCTTCCTCGCCGCCGCGGGCCTGCGCCGATTGGGGCTGGAGCATGAGATCCGCGCGGTGATCGAGCCGGAAGAGATGCTGCCCGCCGTCGCTCAGGGCGCGATTGGGATCGAGACCCGGATCGGGGATTCGGCGACGCTGGCGCTGCTGGCGCCGATCCATGATGCGGAGACAGGCCATCGTCTGGCCGCCGAACGCGCCTTTCTCGCCGCGCTGGACGGATCCTGCCGCACGCCGATCGGCGGCCTCGCCCTGCTGGATGGCGATGAGATCTGGTTCCGCGGAGAGATCGTGCGGCCAGACGGGTCCGAACGCCGCGCGACGGAGCGAGCCGGATCCGTCACCGACGCCGCGGCGCTGGGCCATGACGCGGCCGAAGAATTGCGCGCCCAGGGCGGCGACGGCTTCTTCGACGTGGGATAGCGGCGGGCGTGGCCTCCATCCTCCTGACCCGGCCGTGGGCGCAATCAGCGGCGCTTTCAGAGATCCTGTCGGCTGAGGGATGGTCCTGCCTGATCTCGCCGATGCTGGAGCTCCAACCGCTCGCCCCACCCCCGGATCTGGACGCGCGCGTCGCCGCCGCAGGCGCGCTCGCCTTCACGTCGGCCAATGGCGCGCGCGCCTTCGCCGCGATCAACAACGATCGCGACCTTCAGGTCTTCGCGGTGGGCGACGCGACCGCCGCCGCCGCGCGCGAGGCAGGATTTCAGGAAGTCACGTCCGCCGATGGCGACGCCGAGGTGCTTGCGCATCTGATCCAATCCGCGCCGCCCAAGCGGGGCGTCCTCCATATCCGCGGCGCGCATGGACGTGGAGATCTCGCGGGGCGACTTGATGCGGCGGGCGTCGAGGCGGCGGAGGCCGTGCTCTACGAGATGCAGGCGGCGACCCGCCTGCCCGCCAATGTTTCTGCCGCACTGGAGACCGGCGGCGTCGAAGCGGCGGCGTTTTACTCGCCCCGCACCGCCAAAATCTTCGCGTCTCTCGCGTCGAAGGCGGGGCTGGCGCCGCTCTCCGATCTGCGCGCCGCGGCGATCAGCCCGGCCGCCGCCGCGCCTCTGGCGAACCTTGGATTGCGCCGGATCGACATCGCCGAACGCCCCGATGCGACTGCGATGTTACGGGCCGTAGGGCGCCCAAACTCGGAATTCTCCTGAACTGCGCGCATTTAAAGCGTTGTTCAGCAACCGGGGGCGCACTACGCTCCGCGCTTGGACAAATTGACTTCAAAGCGAATCTCTATGCGGCCGGGCGCGTTTTCTGCGCCGCCCCCGCGATTTCAACGCGACGAGACGGGATCGACCCATGATTGATGGCAAAAAAGAAAACGACGACCTCGAAACGGGCGACGGCGAAGAGACCGCCGCGACAGCGGAAACCATCGAGGATGCGACCACCGATTCGCTTGAGTCCGACGAGACGCCCACCCCTGACGATCAAGATCAGGACGGGGATAACGGCGGGGATGGCGATGATGTGATCGCGGCGGATGGCGACGATCCCGAACCGGCCGAGGACAATCCCGACGAGCCGTATGATCCGGTTTACGAGGATAGCGCGCATGATGGCGACGCTCACGACGACGGTCATCATGAGGATGAACACCACGTCGAAGAGCACCATGAAGATGCGCATCACGAGGACTCGCAAGGTTGGAGCTTCGCCGCAAAGGCGCTCGCCGCGCTGATCCTGCTGATCATCGGCGCTGGCGCGGCGCTGATCGGCGGGCCGAAACTCGCTCCGATGCTGCCTGCGGGCGTCGCCGCCGTTCTGACCCCCGGCTCCGGAGTGAACGAGGAAGAGATGGAGGCGCGGATCGCCGCGCTGGAGAGCGCATTCGCCGCGCAGTTGGAAGCGGTTCAGGCGGAGATCGTCGTCGCGGTCGAGCAAAGCGCCGCGACGGACGCCGAATTGGCCGCCCAGATCGAAGAGACCGCCGCCGCGGGCGCCAATGGCGATGATGCGGCGCTTTCGGGCCGGGTCGACGAGGCGGAGGCCTCTATCGCCGGGCTTCGGGAGGAGATCCGCGCGCTGTCCGGGCAGCCGGCCGTCGAGGGCGGTTCGCTGTCGGACGCCGCCGTCTCCGGCCTGCGGGCGGAATTGGCGGCTCTGAACGACAAGGCGGCGTCGGCGATCGACGACCGGGTCGCGCCCCTTGAAGAACAGGTCGCGGCGCTGGATCAGCGTCTCTCGACCGCTGAAGAATCCGTTTCCGCCGACGCCGCCGTCGGCAAGGGCGCGGCCAGCGCCGCCGCCTTCGCTGCGCTTTCGACCACCGTGACCAGCGCGGCGCCCTACGCGAATGAGCTTGAGACCTTCACTTCGGTCAGCGGCGCCGAGGCGCCGGAGGTTCTGACCGCCGCCGCCGGAACGGGCGTCGCCAGCCTGACGTCGCTGACGGCGACCTTCCCGGACGCGGCCAACGCCGCCGTCTCCGCCGCGACGCTCGCCGCGGCAGGCGAGGGCTACGCCGATCAGGCGTTGGCCTGGGTGAAATCGCGCGTGGCCATCCGCCCGGCGGAAGAGGAAGAGGGCGTGACCCCGGCGGCGGTGCTCTCGCGCGCCGAGGCGCGGTTGAACGAGGGCGCGCTGAAAGCGGCGTTGGCCGAGTTGGACGCCTTGCCCACCGTGTCGAGAGAGGCGATGGGAAGTTGGCTAACCCGAGCTGAAAACCGCGCCGCGGTCGACGCCGCGCTGTCTGATCTGGCGACGGCGATGCTGCCCGCCGCCCCGGCCTCGAACTAAGGGGGGCGCAGGGGATGCTCTGGCTGATCATTCGCTCAACCTTCTATTTCGTCCTGCTGGCCGCTGCGGCCTGGGCCGCGACGGTGCTGCTGGAGACCCCCGGCTCGGTCAGCGTGACCTGGGGCGGCACCACCTATGCGATGCGGCCTCTAGCGGCGGTGTTCGCGGCGGGCGTGCTGTTTTTCGGGTTGTGGCTGCTCTGGAAGGCGGTCGGCCTGCTGGTCGCCGTGTTCGCCTTCTTCTTCACCGGCGACCGAACCGCGCTGGAGCGCTATTGGGCGCGGCGCGCGCAACGGCGGGGCCTCGCCGCTCTTTCCGACAGCCTTGTCGCGTTGTCGGCTGGCGACGGCAGGCTGGCGGATTCGCGGGCGCGGAAGGCTGAAATGCTGCTCGACGAGCCGGCCATGACGCGGGTCGTCAACGCGCAGGCCGCGCTGCTGTCGGGCGACAGAAGGCGCGCGCAGAAGTATTTCGAGCTTCTGTCGGCGGATCGCGACACCGAAGTGTCCGGCATCAAGGGCCTTCTGGACCTGTCGCTGGAGGATGGCGACACCGACCGGGCGCTTCGGCTCGCCCGCCGCGCCTTCGTGTTGCAGCCGAAAGAGAATGGCACGCTCGACTCCCTGCTGGGCCTGCAGGCGCAAATCGGCGACTGGCGGGGCGCGCGCGATACGCTGCGCGCCAAAACCAAGGCCGGGCACCTGCCGAAGGACGTCTCGGCCCGGCGCGAGGCCGTGCTGCTTTTGGCCGACGCCCGCGTGGCGCATGACGAGGGCGAGGATGAGCGCGCCCGCAAGGCCGTGATGGAGGCGGTGAAGAAAGCGCCGGGCCTCGCGCCCGCCGCGGCGCTGGCGACGGAACTGCTCGCCAAAGCGGGGCAAAGCCGAAAGGCCAGCCGCGTGGCGATCGACGCCTGGCGCAAGTCGCCGCACCCGTCGATCGCCGCAGCCTTCGCCGCGATCGAGCCGGACGAGTCGCCGGATCAACGCAAGACGCGGTTCGCCAACCTCACCGCCGCCGCTCCGGATCATCCGGAGACCCGGATGTTGTCGGCGGAGCTTGAACTGGCCGCGAACCGGTTCGACGCGGCGCATAAGGCGCTCGGCGATCTCGCCGACTCTGAGCCCAGCGCGCGGGTCTGCGCGATCATGGCCGCGGTCGAGAAAGGAAATAACGGCTCTGAGGCGATGGTGCGGGGTTGGCTGGCCAAAGCGCTGACCGCCTCGCGCGGATCTCAGTGGATTTGCGACAATTGCGGGTTCATCGCCTCCGATTTCGCGCCGCTTTGCCCGAATTGCGACGCGTTCGACACGCTGACCTGGCGCGAGAGCGACAACGAATCGGACGAGCAGGCGTCTGGCGCCGCGATGGCGCCGCTTCTCGTCGGCGGAGACGCAGCGGACGGCGGCAATGGCGCGGCGGAGTCTGATATGGAGGCGGAGGCGAGCGACGCCGACGCGCCAATGACGGCTGAGGCCGAACCCAAAGCGGGAAGTGGCGAGGCGACTGTTGATGCTGTTGAAGGCGCCGGCAAGGCGGCGCAGGCGGAGGCGTCGGAGAAGCTCGAACAGACCGCCGCGGCCGCGCGGGCGGCGTCTGCGAATTAAGCGACGCGGGCGTCCGGCTCGCTGCTTGCCAAATCGAGCGCCCGCGCCTAATGTCCGCGCCGCATCCGGGGGCCGCGCGCCCTGCTTGCATCGCCGCAGTAGCTCAGCTGGTAGAGCACGTCATTCGTAATTAGCGGGTCCAACCCAGAATGACGTTCAAAACCAACGACTTCTCGGCAGGAGAGTAAAATTAGTAGGGCCATAGTAGGGCCAGATGCCGCAGTAGCTCAGCTGGTAGAGCACGTCATTCGTAATTAGCGGGTCCAACCCAGAATGACGTTCAAAACCAACAGCTTCTCGGCTAGAGAGTAAAATTAGTAGGGCCATAGTAGGGCCAGATGCCGCAGTAGCTCAGATGGTAGAGCACGTCATTCGTAATGATGGGGTCGGGGGTTCGAGTCCCTTCTGCGGCACCACTACTTTTTCGGTCAACGATTACAATTACTCATCCAGGCCGAACAAGGTCGGCTGGCATAAAGTGACCGACCCAAGCAAATTCTTGTCTTCGTCTCCGCTGGCTTACGATCCAGGAAGCAGCAATACGCAGGGATCTTCCTTCGGCGTAAGAATTGTGGTCCGCTGACGGCCTCTTGTAACGCTCACGCGAAAATTTTGGCGTGAGCTGCCATCGACGTTCGCGCGATCATTGTTGCGGACAATACGATCAGGGTTACCGGCAATTTCGCCGTTCCGCCTGTTTTTCCAAATAGGCCATCCCTCGAAGATAATGACCTCATCGAACTGTTTACCCTTCGCTTTGTGCATGTTCATGACGACGACACCACTCTCAGGTTTGGTCGCAGTTGCAAAGTGCTCCTGGACAAACGCCTGCTGAACAATTGTCAGCGCATTCGCATAGCATCCGTTATCACGCCAATCCTGCGCCAAGTCCTGACGAAGCTGGGTGCCCCGTTCCAACAGACGAATGTTTCGGACTTCCTTTCCGACGTCTCGTAGACGTTTGCACCGTCCGTCTTCGAGAGCGGCTCTTATGGCACGCCAATCCTTGTCAGGATCGCCGGTCAATCCGACGGCACGGGCGGCACCGCAAACCTCAAAGGTTGCATTCAGTAAGCTGTTCCCAGGCGGATTTCGCCCAGATGCGATGGCACTACACCATTTGCCATAGGCTCGACGAACTCGCTGCGCCTCATCCAACGCGCCTTTGGTCGGACGATCTCCACCCTTGCCTTGATAGTAGTTGCACATGAGGTCGATGAAGGCATCGACGTGTCCGGCGGCATCCGGTTGCAAGAGATGAGCAATAATTTCTGAGCCGAGAATCGCAGCTTCCAACTCCACAACCGCGTTATGTGCGATGGCCTGCATCCCCGCTGGAGGTTCTCGAAACTTGTCAGATACCAAGCGAGTCATCTTCCTCGTCGGCACCAAAATCGCCAACGACCACTCAGGCTTTCCACTCTCCGCCAAGCGTTTGCGTGCCGCGTAAGTGGAAGTCACCAGCATCGTCATTGCTGGGTCAGGATATGGTTCAAAAAGACCGCAGGAGATACCTTCGTAGGTTTCCTGCTGGAATCTGCCAATCAGAATGTCGTTGCCAAACTTCACGATATCTGTGCCCGCACTTCGGTGGTTCGCGTCACTCAAATCTATCTCAGATGGTTTGAACGCCGCGCTGAAGTGACTGAGACGCTCAGGATCAGCCCCGATGAAATCGTATATTCGCTGCTCTGGATCCGCTAAGGCGATAAGGCGGGAACACTTCCCAAGAGCCCGTACGACAAGCCATTGCTCGGCATTCGTATCCTGAAACTCATCGAGGATGATTGCTGGATACATGGTGGCAAGTAGACGACGCAGACGTTCGCTTGAATGAAGAAGGCTGCCGACAAACGGTGCAAAAAGGTCGAAACAAATTCGTCCTTCTTCCATCGCAAGCCTCTGCCGCTCGACATTCGCAGCATTCGACTTTGCCTCCTTCTCTTCATCATTGAGTTTAGAATCCGAGCCAAATTTAAAGCGAATACCAGCAAGAGCTATGGCCTCGGCGGGGGGCGCAATTATTTCGAGACGGCGAGGTAGGCCTTTGAGATATCCATGCGCCTTTAAGATGCGCCAGAAAAAGGAGTGGTAAGTATCCACTTCGATCCGGCGTTTGATTTCCTTGGGAATGGTCTGCTCAAATTCGATCGCCTCGATAACCCGCGAAACGCTGGCGCGCGCAAAGCTCAAAAACAGAACTTTTTGCTGTGGACGAAGGTCGCGATCAGCGATCTGTGCAGCCTTCAATATTGATACTGTCGTTTTACCGGAACCTGGTCCACCAGTGACGAGCGAGTGGCCTTCACTGGCCATGACCTCAAGCTGCGTTTCAGTCAGCTCCATCTGGGGCCGCTCCCGATTCAGGCTCGTCGGCGGCGGGAACGGCCGCCTTGTCCTCAGCCGGAGCGGGATCGCAAGTTTGCATCAGCCTAACGCACGCATCTCGAAGCCATTCGGGTATTTCAGCTTCTGTGCATTGCGCGATGAAGTCAGCAATTCCCCAGTTGCCCTTCGCCCATGAAAAATAGTCGGAAAGCGCGTCGCGGGCGTTCACCTTCGGATCAGGGTATTTCTTGGCTAGGTGCGGCGGCCATTTTAGCGCGCTAGCAAAACGTTGTAGCGCGGCTTCTGTAGTTCCTTCGAGAACCAGCGACTCGATCCCTTTTTTGTCATGCATCAATAGGAGCTCGACTTCGGCTTTGTCCTTCCCCCCTAAAACTGTGCCACTACATTGACCGAGAATTGGGGATGAGAGATGGCTCGGAAGCGGTATTCGGACGAGGATATATTGAAGCTTCTTCGGGAGATTGAGCTGAAGCTCGCCGAAGGAGACGACGTGCAATCGGCATGTCGTAGCGTTGGGATCAGCGACGCGACCTACTACAACTGGCGCAGGCGGTTTGGTGGGATGGGGCGGTCGCAGCTTTCGGAGCTCCGCTCGCTGGAGAAAGAGAACGCCAGACTGAAGAAGATCGTGGCCGAGCTCGAGCTGGACAAGCTCATTCTCAAGGAAAGCCTGAGCTATCTAAAGCCCAGGGCCTGACGACGAGCCAGCTTCGTCAGGCCGTCATCCATACGCGCCAGAAGCTCGCGACGTCGGAGCGGCGGACCTGCCGGGTGATCGGCGTCGCCCGCAGCAGCTTGCAATACAAGGCCGTCGCGAGGGATGACAACGCGCTGCGCCTCGCCCTCATTCGGCTGGCGAAGCAATATGGCCGCTACGGTTATCGCAAGATCGCGGAGCTGTTGCGCGTCGAGGGCTGGCGCGTGAACCACAAGAAAGTCGAGCGGCTCTGGCGGGAAGAAGGGCTGCAGTTGCCGCATCGGCACAAGAAACGCCGGCGTCTCTATCACAAGGACGCCTCGATCATCCGGCTCAGGCCGACCCATCCGAACCATGTCTGGAGCGTCGATTTCGTCCACGACAAGCTCAGCAACGGCCGGAGCTACAAGATGCTGACGGTCCTGGATGAACACACGCGCCAGGCGCTGGCCGTAGAGGTCCGGGCCAGGATGGGCTCAGCCGATGTGCTGGAGGTTCTCTACGAGCTATTCCTGCGCCACGGCAAACCGGAATACGTCCGCAGCGACAACGGGCCGGAATTCGCCGCTGCGACCACCCAGGAGTGGCTGAAACGCGTCGGCGTGAAGCCGATACGGATCTATCCCGGCTCACCGTGGGAGAACGGCTACAATGAACGCTTCAACGGAACTCTGCGCCGGGAGGTGCTGAACACGGAATGGTTCGCCACCGCCAAAGAGGCCCAAATCGTCATCGGTTACTGGCTCAAGGAATACAACCACACCCGCCCGCACCAGGCGCTGAACATGAGGCCGCCGATCCCCGAAACTCTAATAAGAAATGGCCCAGAACTAGGGGGCTAGACAGTGCGGCGCAGATCGTGAAGTGTGAAGACGACGCCGCTGCGCGCGCTCACCCTCCGCGTGAATGTCTTGGTCTCAGTGATGTGCCCGGTTCGGCTGGCGCTGGGGAACACCCAGGGGTTATTGCCAGCCCTAGCGCGTCGCGCGTCCAGCAGATTGGTCAGAAAGTCCGACAGCGGCAAATCCAGCGGGTCGCCGTTCTTGGTCCGGGGGATGTGAAGCGCCCGCTCCTCCAAATCAACGTAGTCCCAGCGCATCCCGGCAATCTCCGCTCGCCGCATGCCGGTGAAGAGCGCGATCAGCAGATAGTCACGAGAATGGTCAGGTTCATCCATCACCGCCTCCCACCACGCTGGTAGCTGGTGCGCGGCCACGGCGCGCCGGCGGCGCTGTTCGGGATACCATGCCCGCGCCTGGGTGAGGATGGAGACGGGATTGGGCGGAAATTCGTCATGCGCAGCGGCGGTCACATTGTAGACCGACCGAAGATGGCGCATCACGTTGTTGGCGGTCACCTGGCCATGCGCTTCGGCAATGTTGCGATGGCGCTTCAACACCATCTGTCGGGTAATGTCTGTGAGCGGCCGACGCCGCCAGTCCCTGAGATAGAGATCACGAGTCCGGCTGTAGCTGTCCACCGTGCTGGGAACCAGCGCGCCCCGCGCGGCGAAGAACCGATCGAAGGCCTGTTGCAGCGTCACACCCTCTTGGGCGGCCTTGCGCTTTTCAACGTTTGGGTCGACGCCCGTCGCCATGTCGCACAGCGCCGCCAGGGCCAGACGGCGCGCTTGATCCACGCTCAGAACGTCCGCCCTGCCCAAAGTCACGCGCCGAGTTCGGCGGTTCACCTGACCCTCAGCGAAGAACACTTTGGACCGCGCCCCGACCCGGAGGCCGAAGCCGCGGAGCGTCGTATCTCGGAACAGAATCTGACCTTCATCGGGATGCGGGATCGCCTCAATGGCGGACTTGGACAATCGTAAGCTATTCATGTGAGGCCCTCCTTCTGGCCTCAACTCAAGATAGGCATGATTTCATGAAATTACTAGTGATATCAGATGCTTATCCAACATCAGCCAACACCATCCAACGCGAGCATGCGCGAGCTGACGTAAAGGCGATCGCCCGTGTCAGTTTACATTTGGCCCGTCAAGCGTCCTCGATTCTGCGTCACCTAAAAGGCGTCGATTCATAGAGGCCAAATGTCCGCGAGACGCAGACGAGAGCGGGATTGCCCTCCCCCGGGGAACTGTTGAAACCCGCTCATGGGGCGGGGTCCGTCAGGCGGTCGTCGGTTCGTCATCGTATTCTCCGAGCCACTCGTCGGCGTTAGGTACTAACCTCCGAAACGCATACCAGTCGTGCTCAGCGGGTCGTGCGCGCATGCTGAAGGGTTGGGGTGGTTCGATCCTTTTGGGCGACCCGCCGGCCTCGCCTGGCCAGCTGACCGTGAACGGCAATTGCAGGAACCGTCGGTTGCCTGCACAAAAATCGCCGTTGGTTAGGAGGCGCCCCAGCAAGTTTGCTGTATCGAGCGATTTCGCCAAGCCCATATCTTCCGTTGTACGCCATAGAATCTCGCAGCCGTCAGCGGTGTTCCAAAGCGCCGTCGGCAAGGGTAGACCCCTTGGGCGTCGGAATGGATCGAGCATGTCGAGCAGGATTTTCCGCTGCACCTCCTCTAAGCTAAGATTTGCTGAAGTATGCTCGAGACCCAGGGTGATATGGTCGAAGCTGCAACTCGCGGCGTTTCGCGAACGAGCACACGACATCGGAGAGTTTGGATCGAAGAAAATATTGCACTGCTGTTCAGGCGAGTTGAGCGGGGCAATGAGCTCTGCAAAGGGATCTCGGAGTTTGGGGGCGTACAATCTAATTTCTGATTGTATCGGTCCGTTCTCGCCATAAGCTCGCAGTAGAATCTCCTTATCTGGGTTCATCCAAATCAAGAACCTCAGTGCTTTCTCTAGATCAGGTTTCATCACTTAGCTCCTTACTGTTCAGCCATGGTTCCCGCAGTGGCGCGGGGCCTAGACCTGTCGAGACAAAGACCCAATTCGCTCCCCTTGAAAAGCCATTACTTTTCATGAAGATAGCCTGTCCAAAGCTATCCAATTCGAGCCAAGAAGATTCTTGGCCGCCTCACCGGCCGCCATCTATTTTCTTGTGAGTTGACGTCCGTCAGAACGAATCAAAGCGCCGCGCAACCACTGGCGACGAGCGCGTCGTAGATTGCGTCGAACTCCACGGGCGGCCTTGTCGGATCGTCGTCGTCTCCACGCGGAACGTAGATCGCCAGGCCGGCGCGCGCCCTGGTCAGCAGCACCCGATAGGCGTTGAGACGATACTGCTGGCCTTCAGTGTTACGCGAAACCTGCCAACGCGGCGCACGCATCGCCCGTGGGACCCAGGCACCATCACCCACGCTGCTGAAGACCTGCGCTTCGGGTCGTTTTATGAGAATTTCGACCAAGCTCGATTTTCGAGTGCTTCAACAGCACCCGGAAGAAATCTTCGTCGACGCCAAGCGACTTCTGCGGCTTTGTATTCCGCAATTCCTTCGTTCGATCCGTCTGTAAAGCTAGCAACTGTGATGGGATCGGACGCGTTAGGAAAATGGTAGACGGCATTCACGCTGAATGGCCCTCCTCCTGAGTGCCCTATCGCCTCTCCCACTCCTTTCATAGCGCCAGTCATCAGACCAAGGGCGTATCCGCATCTTGTCCAAGGCCGACCGGGTAGAGGACCGCCGAGCGGTCGTCTTGACAGCATTTGCTCGAGCGACTTGGATCGCAGCAAGTCACCCGAAAAAAGAGCGTGCAGTAAGCGTGAGGCATCCGAAACCGTCCCTGTCAGGCAGCCATGATAGACCCACCGAGGGTCGTAGTCCGCCGCAGCATCCCAATGAAGCCGTGCAAACTGTTCTCTCGTTTCCGAAAACTCGATGCTCGCCAGACCCAAAGGCATACAAATCAGATCGGATATTACGTTTCCAAGCGGCTTCCCCGTCGCCGTCTCGATCAACTCGCGGACAAACATGTAGCCGATATTTGAATAGGACCAGCCGTCCTCCGGCTCGAACAGCAAACCCCTTTTCAAAGTCACTCTGAGGAGCTTTTCGCGGGACCAGGGGGCGTCCCTTCGAGCGACTGCGGCGTGATACTCATCGAGTTGCGCATAGTCGGGGAGACCGGAGGTGTGGGCGAGAAGGTGGCGAAGGTTATACGGTTGCCCGTTCAGCAGAGCCTCCAAATCCAGCGCCCCAGCCTCTACCAGTTTTAGCGCGCTGATCGAGATCGCCGTTTTAGTGAAGCTCCAGTAAGGGAAAATGGCGTCTGCGGCACCCATGCTACCTTCGCGGCCGGATGACGCAATCCAATGGGTATGGGTCTCCTGATCAATCATTTCAGGAAGGTCCGCGATCCCTCTCGCAGTATCAATTTGCGCTCGTCTTCGTCGTTCACCGCTATACGCCTCAATTTAGCTCGCAGTTTTTTCGGACAACGCATCATTCAGGGCTTTTTGAACCCGAAAAAAGGCGTCAATTTCCGCTGGGGTAAATTTGTTGGCAAACTCGGTAAATTGAACGGTTTCACGACGGCGAATTTCCGAGATGATCTTACGGCTCTTCTCGCTGAGGCGATAGAAAACGGATCTGCGGTGGCCTGGGTTCTCCACCGTCTCAACCATTACGTTTTGCGTCAGTTCCTTCAACTCGCGGGCGACAAATTGACGTTTGACCTGAAGTATCTTGGTGATTTCGGGTGCCGTCGCTTGCTCAGCCACGAGCAAGACTTCCAGAATAGCGCGCTGGCCGACGGATATGCCTGTACCGGCCAAGTCCGCTTCAACGCGAGATGTGATGTTGCGCAGAAGCGGGCGCACTAGCTGGACACCAGCGTAGAGTTTCTCGGCGGGGGAAAGGTCGTGCTCTGACATAAGCTAAGCTTGTATGAATTCTTTAATTTGTCAACTCAGTTGACATATTGAGGGGCTATACCTACCTACAACTCAGAACATGTTGATAGGAGAAGTGTCATGAAGTGGCATGACCTTGCAGAGCACCAGATCCAAAAATCTATAGCCGAGGGTCAGTTGGATGACTTGAAAGGTGCGGGCAAACCTCTCGAGCTGCGCGCTGGTGGAGACATTGTTTCCGCAGGTCTAGGCATCATGGCCGAAGCGGGGGTTCTGCCGCGCGAAATCGAGCTGAAAAAAGCGGCGGACGCCCAAAAGATGAAACTGAAAATCACCTCTGATGTGACCGAGCGCAAAGAAGAGATGCGCAAGCTTGCCGATCTTGAACTCCGTCTTTCTATCGAGCAAGAAGCGCGCCGCAAGTTCTACAAGACCTCTTGACGCGCCCTGATATTCATTGGCCGACATAGTCAAGGAAGACATCGGATTCCGTGATTTATTGCGGGCGTACATCGGAAAAGATACGTTGGACACTCAATGAGCTCGAGCGGACACGAGGCATATCTTAATGATCCGAAATTATTTGGAAACCGAGAAAAGAGTTCAGCAAAGCTCACATGGAGGTGTTGGTCCAGTAAGCTTGTATGAGATTTGGAATAAAACAGAATTCAAAAGCAATATAGATTTCATTGATAGAGTGATCGTACCTCCTAAGTCCACAATTGGATACCACAAACACGGCAACAACGAAGAGATTTATATTGTTCTGAGTGGCCAAGCTGAGATGACAATTGACGGCGAGGCGATGATCGTGAAACAGGGTGATATGATCCTGAACCGGCCTAATGGGCAACACGGCCTCGTAAACAATTCCAACGAAGACATCGACTTGATGGTCATTCAGGTTTCCCTTGCTGAATGAATGAGCGCCTAAGCCTTCTTGTCGTGAATAAGTGTTTCGTTACAACAGATTGAACGGCCGTTTGGGCTCGCGACAAACCATAAAGTTCTGGCCAGCTTGATCTGATTGGGCCAATTAATTGTCAGTGCATCGTCGGCCTATGCTCCGCCGTGCGCTACGTTAAAACTGGCCCTCAGACCGCGTTGATAAGGCGATACCAAAGATTTTTGTGGGGAGACGTCGGCATGCGTGCACTCATTCAAAGAGCTTCCGGTGCATCCGTCACTATCGACGGCGAGACCGTTGGCGAAATCGGGCCGGGCCTCGTCGTGTTCGTCTGTTCGATGCGCGGCGACACCGAGGCTGAGAGCGAATGGCTTGCCCGAAAGGTCGTGAAGTTGCGCATCTTCAGAGACGAGAACGGCCGCATGAATCGCTCGGTTCAAGACACCGGCGGCTCGGCCCTGGTCGTCAGCCAGTTCACCCTGGCGGCCGAGGCAAAGGGAAATCGGCCGGGCTTTTCCACAGCGGCGACTCCCGAGGACGGTGAGCGTCTCTACGAGTACTTCATGGCCCAGGTGCGCGGACACGACGTCCCTGTGGCCAGCGGCAGCTTCGGCGCGGACATGAAGGTGTCGCTCGTGAGCGACGGGCCAGTGACGATCTGGCTCGATACAGAGCAGAGGTGATGAGTCCTTCAGGTGTCTGGATGGTCCCTGATCACATTCTCGGCAGCCGCAGACCACACCGGTCTTTCTTTGCTCCAATCGCGCTACATTCAATCGCGTTGAATATGTACCGATTGAGAGGAACTGATGGCCCATGACAGATCGAATGCTGAACGGCGCAAGTTCGTCCTCGCCGCGCCAACGCTTATCCTCAGCGCGGCCATATCCGGGCCAGCGAGGGCACTGACGATCACGCCGCGTCAGTCAGAAGGTCCCTTTTATCCACGGCGAATTCCAACGGACAGCGACGCGGATCTGACAGTCTTCAATGGTCAGAAGACGCCCGGAGAGGTTATCGAGATGGTCGGTCGGCTTTTCAACACCAAGGGCGAGCCTCTCACGGGCGGTGAAATCGAGATCTGGCACTGCGACTCAAATGGCGTCTACGCCCATGTCGGCAAGCAGACCCTCCCGGGTTTTCAGGGCTACGGAGCGGCGCGCACTGACGCCTCGGGCGGCTATCGATTTCGAACGTCGCGGCCTGGACTCTACCCCGGACGTACCCGTCACATCCACGTCAAGGTGCGTGGGAACGGCGGGTCAGCGCTGACGACACAGATGTATTTTCCCGGCGAGCCTGACAACGAACGTGACGGCTTGCTGAAACGCGCGAGCGATCCCGCCGCCCTCATAGCACTTGAGGAACCAGGACCACCCCCAAGATACGTGTTCGATGTCGTGGTGGCGTAGAAGTTTGTCCTTCTAAGAGATCTGTAAGCCCTTCCATCGAGGTCGGACCTCGAGCGGTTTGTCCTTTGAACCAATAGAAACCCGTCGATGGGGTGGGGTGGGCCGGCTAGCGGCCGCCCCAATTGCACATGCATGACGAGGACGTGGAGCCGTAGAGCCCTGGCATTGGCTCAAACCCCTTTCGCCGACATGAGAGTTATGAGGCTACGGTGAATCTGGCCTGCTGATGATTGGGCTTTTCCGCCTCATCGAGTAGAGCCACCGCGAAATCCTCCATAGAGATTGCAGACTCGCCGTCCGAGTTTAACAAAAGCGCGTCGCCGCCGACGCGGTAGATGCCTGTTCGATCGCCAGGCCTCAGCATCGCTGGCGGGCAGAGATACGACCAATCCACGCGGGTTTCTACAGACACGAGATCGTATTGCGCTTGGCAGGCGCGGGCGATCGGTACGACAGATTCTGGCAGGAAACCGGGCGCTGTCAGCACGGTGTTTCCGCTACCGTCCGGGATTCTTAGGCTCGCGGCGCCGCCGACAATGAGCACGCGCGTTTGTGACTGCTCGGCCGCTTCGAGCACCGATCGAGTGAGCTTCACAAGCGCGAGTTCCTCGCCTTCCGGCGGACGCACCACGCTGATCGCCAAATCGTGCCCGACCATCAAGTTCGCTACCTCATCCGTGTTCCCGACGTCGCAAACTCGGACGTTCACAGTATTCACGAAGTCCTCCATCTGCGTCTCGCTTCGAACAATCTCAGTGACCTGATGTCCGCGAGAAAGAGCCTCTTGCACGACGCGGCTTCCCACGTCACCGCGAGCGCCAAATATGATGATCTTCATTTTTCGTCTCCCTTTGGGGACTATTAGGTTGAGGAATTCACGGGCCGTGCTGAGCGGCCAGCATCCTGAATGATCCAGATGCTCGTGAGGATAATCGCCAAGCCAAGCAATTGTGCTGAGCTGAGATCTTGGCCGAGGACCCCCCAGCCGAGCAGCAGCGCTGTCGCCGGACTCAGGAAACCGAGCGCGGATACCGTAGATGGTTCGATCCGGCGGACGCCCCGGAACCACAGGAAGTAGGTGAGGGCTGCGCCGATGAGACCGAGATAAAGAAACCCGAGCGCGTTCGACGCGTTTAGTTCAGGCAGCGGCGGCTCAATCCAAGTTGCTAACGGCAGCAGCAGCAGTCCACCCGCCGTGAGCTGCCACGCCGTGAAAGTCAGCGGTGTCGCGTCATGCTGCCATTTCTTGCTCAAGACGGTGCCCGCGGCCATCGACGCCGCACCGCCAAATCCGGCCGCGACTCCGAGAGGATCCAGCGCTGCACCAGCCGTGAGAACCAATAGCGCCACACCCCCGACACCGGAGAACGCAGCGAATACAGCGATGGCTTGAATTGAAGTCTTTAGAACCGCGTGCGCGAGAAAAATGACGATCAGAGGCTGGACAGCGCCGACAGTCGCCGCCACGCCACCAGGCAATCGGTAGGCCGCAACGAACAACAGTGCCCAGAAGATCGAAAAGTTCAGCGCACCCAGGACCGTGACCTTGAGCCACCAAGATCTCTCGGGAAACCTACGGACGATCAGAAGAAGGATGACGCCGGCCGGAAGGGCTCGGAGCATCGCGGCGGTCACCGGATATCCATCGGGCAGATACTCGGTCGTCACGATGTAGGTGCTGCCCCAAATTGCTGGGGCCAATGAAGTGGTGATCAAGTCCGCGGCGCGGGACATGGCGGTCTCCAGTAAATTATCTTGATATCAAGATAGATAAATTTATCTTGACGTCAAGATATACATGATCAAAAGTTCAAACGATGGATCATGTGGACAAAATTCTCGCCCAATGGCGCCGCGAGCGACCTGACCTCGACGTGGAGCCAATGGGAGTGATTGGCAGAATGAAGCGTCTAACACTTCATCTCGCCAGCGAGATGGGTAGGACCTGGGCCGAACACGATCTCAATGCCGCCAGTTTCGACGTGCTAGCGACGCTACGTAGATCTGGACCGCCCTATCGACTTTCTCCTGGAGAGCTGATGGAGAGCACGATGGTGACGTCCGGCACCATGACCAACCGGATTGATCAGCTTGAAAAATCCGGCCTCGTGACGCGAATTCCGAACCCGCAGGATGGTCGCGGCTTCCTTATCTCTCTTACAGACGCAGGATTCGCCGTCATTAATGACGCCGCCACTGCGCATGTCGACACCCAAGCTCGGCTCGTTTCCGGCCTTTCCAAGGACGAGTTGAATAAACTCGACTCATTATTGCGCAAATATCTGAAAAGCTTCGAGAGCAAGTGATCTTGGCGCCTCGTCCGGGGGTCTACGCCTAGTGAAACTCATCCAGCAATTTCGAGTTCAACCCCAAATGCGCGCTATGTAGTAGTCCGTCGGCGGACGGAAATAGGCTTTTGACCGGATTTCGCGCCGTCAAGCTTGCCCCTTAAAGAAGTCTCGATTGGCCACCATCTGAGCCGGACCGAGAGAACGCCTTCGCTTAAAAAGAGATAGACCCGTCGATGGGGTCGGGTTTGACTGGTTTACTGGGTTTGCCGGGTATTAAGCAGCCGCTGCGCCGCATTTAGCATAAGGGCGCTAACGCGTTTGACCGTCGTCCCACAATTAGAACGCAGATCCGCTACCCCTGCAGGCCGAGATCAATCCAACACGCTTGGCCAGTTCTTTTCGGCGGATGCGATGTTGCCCGGTATATCTCTCTCCCACTTTTCTTGCACCGATAGGCTGTAGTTCAGATAGAGCTTTCTATCGACGATCGCCCAAGCTTCGGGGTCGGTGGAGGCGGTGTAACCCTGGGACACGGCCCAAGCGCAGTAGCCGCCGTACTGAGGCGCATAGGCCTCTGGCTCAGCGGCAAAGCGGTCGCGGTTCGCGGTGCTGGCGAAACGCCAGGTCGCGCCATTCCATTCGTGGGTAAAAGCGCTGTCGCCCTCGATCGGGCGACCTTCTTCAAAATAGCTGACTGGATCGGTGCCGTCGATCGCAGTTCCGAAGAAGCTCTGATAGACCGGGTCTTGACCTGCGTATGCCGACCGCGACGCAATTTGAGGCACAGTTAGCGCGATTGCGGCTAGAAGGAATGTGCGGCGCTCCATGCGAGACTCCAAGCCGTTTTTCGTTTAATGGCGTTTTGATTAGTAACCACTATCCATATAGCGACTAGTTCTCGTTCTTCCGCACCATTCGCGCCGGCATGACGGCCTCGTGATCTCGTTCGGGCGTGCGGTTTTTGTGGTTGGATTCGGTTATCGCAGCCCAATTTCACGATGTCCGCTATCGCAGGGATAGCCCACCTGCAACGCGAAGGGGCTAATGTCAGCTTTCGCTGAAACGGTAGAGATCAGCATGTCTGTCTCAGAACTTAGCTGATCGTAGAGCATGGATCCAATTTCGTGGCACGTTTGAATCTTTTTTGGCTCAAATTGATCTGAAAAGCAAAGTTCTCTCTCCCTAGTTTGTCGGAATGGCTGCTGGCGCGGGCCGGCTTCGCTAACCGCAAATACCAACCAAGGAGAGATGAGATGAATACGTTCGCCGCAAACCTTCACACCGAAACTGATGGTCGAAGAGTGTTTCGAGGCGACCGCGGCTTTCTCGCCGTTCTCAAAGCCACAGCAGAATGGATTTGCGAGGTTAACCGCCGCCGCAAAGACCGCGAACTTCTGCGCGGCATGACCTTCAATCAACTAAGAGACATGGGCATCGACCGGGCGGATGTCGAACAGATGTCGATCTTCCCGGGTCATCGGCGATGAGTGGGGAACTAAATGCGTCTCGGCGCTCAACGCGCGCAAGCACGATGCCTACTTCGAATGCGGGGTTGGCATCGTGATTAGTTCAATGGATGTCTGCTTTCGCGGGGATAGCCGACGTCAATTTATGTCTTAGACGCCAAACTCAGGGGGCGTCTCAGAGCACGCGGGTTCGCTCCCCGCCCGAATGATCGAAACCCGTTGATGGGGGGAGGTCCGCCGACCCCGGCTGCGATTCAACATAACGTGTATTCAGCGATCGGTTGCTGCCCGCCCCGTTCTTGGCCAATCCAATGGCCCATTTTTACTAGAGAAACGCAAAAATATACTGAGTATACACCCTCGATTTCGAAGTATTCGTCGCATCAGTTTGGGCCTTACATCACAAGGCTGTGATCTCGCCTTGAGACGACTCAGTACGCGATAGTAAACTGTTGCTACGAGGGGATTCCAGAACTGAACTATTTCAACTGACCGGAGCCACGCTATGGCGCCGAAGGCAGATCTGAAGGCTGAAACGAAGGAACTTGGAGCCGCGCTCGGGACGGCGCGGAACAAGGCGATCAACTTTGCGCTTCTGATCGGAAAAAATGGCCTCGTATTCGAGTCGGACCCTCGAAAACCCGCCAACTCACTGCGTACGATCGCCAAGAAGAAGGGCGGCGCGAAGGGCGCTTGGGGCGCCATGCGGTGCGAGGGCTCGAAACTAGTACTGACTTGCGACGAGGAGCCGCCGTCTAATCTTCAAAAACTTGCCAAGAAACATTTCGCCGAGCGCGGTCAGATGCTGCAGCTTGAGTTCGTGAAGGCTGCTGCAGAGGAAGACAACGATGACGAAGAGAACTCGGAGATCAACGTCGACGAGTTGTTGCAGAAAGCGCGCAAGAAACCTCACAACGTCGCCTGGCTGCTGGGCGACAAGGGTCTCGTGCTAAAGGCCCATCCGCGCCACCCGGTAGAAAAGCTTCGCCAACAAGCGAAATCCGAGGGCGGAGGCCCGCGTGGCGCGTGCGGAGTGCTTTCCATCAGCGGCAAGACACTGACGTTGACCTGTGAAGAGGAGCCGCCGAAGAGCTTTCCCCGCTTGGCCAAGGTCTGGATGGCTGATCAGGGTCATGTCTACAAGGTCAAGGTCGTACTTCCCGGTGGAGGAGAGCTTGACAGCGATCAGGATGATGAGGGCACCCTGTCCGAAGAGTCGGCGCAAGATGCGGAACCAGCGCTATCAAAAGAAGCACTGACCACGGACCTGAAGAAGATCGCTGAAGTCTTCAAACCCCGATTCAAATCCATGCCCGCGGATCAAGCGAAGAATATGAAGACCGCGCTGAAGTCGGTCGCCGTCATAATCGCCAAGGGCGACCTGGTTGGCGCGCAGAACGCAATGAATAAGATTGCGCTCCTTTCCGGCGTGACGGCTGATACGCCGGTTGGACCCACGGATGAGACAGAGTCGGCGGCCACGGACGAAAATGGGTCGGGTGAGTGGAAGGCGGCGCTGGCCAAGGAATTCGCGACGCTCAAGCCTGAGTTGAAGCAGCTGTTAGAGATCGTGATCCCTGAGAACAAGACCGCGTTGCAGACTCTGGCGCAATCTTTCGGCGAGGAAATGAAATCCGGCGCACCCGGTGGGTCGCGCGACGCGCTGGACGCGCTCAAATTGAAGGTGGACGAGATAATCAAAACAAGGGCCGAGGGGCAACGCCTTCGAATGCTCGAGATCGCCAAGGCAAAGGAACGCGCGATGGCGCTTCGTGAAAAACTCGCGCAACTGGAGGCGGAGAACCCGCAAAGCTGATGTCACTGAATGCTGCACTTAAGGACGTCAAGGAAGAGATCATTGGCCTCAAGGCCGCAGTCGATCTAGTGGAGTACCACGCTTGGGAAGACGGAAAGCTCGAGGATCACGAAAAGAAAGCCATTAAAGAAGTCCAAGACCTTCTCGACGACGCGGAGAAACGGCGCAATAAACTTAAAGCAGCAATACAAAAGGAGGCCGAAAAGATCATCGAGTCGGCCCAAGAGCAGGGCAAAAAGGATCAAGCGCGCTACACCAGCAACGCTGATGCGAGTGACGAGGGTGAGAAATGGCCGCTCAAGAACGCGCTCTCAGGTTCAGTTGGTAAAGGCGGCGGTAATGACAAGCACGACGCCGCGACGGTTCAGCAACTCATCAACCTCTTCAATCACGGTGAACGCAAGCCCAAGGGCAAGGGTTTGGTTATTGATGGCCTCGCCGGAGGCAAGACCGGCAAGGCGATCGTCAAGTTCCAGAACGATACATCCTGCGCCGGCGAGTCCGAGATGGGCCTGGTCAAACCGGGCTCGACAACCTGGGACTCGCTGAAATCAGGTGGGAAGGTTGGTTCAAGCGGAGGTGGCGAAGCGGATAAAGTTGACGTTCTCGGTATTGAAGATCATGCGAAGGATCCGGCCGAATTGGCATGGGGCAGCCGGGTCGCCGATTACATTACGCTACAGACACGGGTGCAGACGCTGGGCGATTGGGGTGTCGCCACGCACCCCAGGACAATGGACCGAACTTCCAACACGTACCTCCCCAATATCGAGAAGAGCTTAAATGCGGGGGACTATCAGGACGCGATAGATTGGCTCGACCGGGCCGTCAACGCGATCAACATGGTTTGGAACGTCTATCAGAAGGAGCGCAAAGAGTTCAGGGACGACGTAAGAGATGGGCTGGAAGCTGCTCAAGATATGGGAGAGGGAATCAAGGATGCCCTTCCATCTTTCTTGTTTGACGATTCTGGCGACTCGGGGTCATTGATGGAGGAGTTGAATAGAACCGAGGTTGAGCTTCAGTCATCGCTCGAAAACGCCTCTGAGTACGAGCGAGAGCTTTTGGAAGAGGAACTCGAGACTCTTTACGTCGAGATGTACGAAGAGATCGAGCATCAGAAGGACCAAGATCAGCCGGAGCCAGCAGTCGACGAGGCGCAACTCCGCAAGGACGTCGACAAAATAATGAACCTGGTCCAGGAGTTTTTCGTCTCTGGGCGCGACGAAGCCAAAATTATGGCGATCGTCGAGAGCTACGCGGATACGCCTGATCGGCGAGATGCGTTTTTCCGAGCTCTGGACAACCGCGCCTATTGGGGGGGCATTTTGGGAGAAAAGTATAGGCACGGGATTGCTGCAGTTATGCGCGAGTTGGAAGACGCGAATGGTCGAAGATTTGTAGAGCTTCTACGGCAATGTCGGGATGAACGGTTGAAGAACTACGAGCCCCAACCAGAGCTCACTTTCGCGGAAAGTTTTTGGGATGATCTGACAGACGGACAAATAAGGGATCAAATATTCGGTTATTTTAAAGGTATGGGAGAGGCCGGCATAGCGATGGCAGAGTCGGTCGTCATGTTGATTACCGATCCTGTGGAGTTCGTTCGCAGTATCGCCAAGCTACCAGAGGCAGCCTCAGTGTTCTGGAAAAACCGTTCGGCGCTATGGAAGAAGTTTCTTGCCGCGCCACCAGAAGAACAGGCCCGAATGATAGGGCGGATCACGGGCGAGGCGGAATTGTTCCTCATGTCTTACGGAGCGGGGGCAGGTGCTACTCCAGCACGCGGAGCCGCCGCATTGGCTCCAGCGGAAGCGATAGTTGCTGGAACTGGCCAAGCCGCGCTAAGGGGCGGAGGCTCTTCGGCTCTAGATCTGGCGCGGATGGGTCAGGCAGCGAAAATGACAGGGCAAGCCGGCGCGCATACAGCGCAGACGGGGAGTATTGCGAAATCAACAGATAAACTTCCTGACGAATTCGTCGACGATGCAATCAAAGCTGTAGACGACGACAAACTAAAAGCCTCGGGTGCGCATATTGATGATTTAACAAATCATCGGCAATCGCGAACTGCTCGAAAGGAACGCGGTATAAGTAGCGAGGACGGCCAATCTGCGCACGTTTCTGCTCAAGCTGCGATGCGAAATGTTAAAGACTATAACCCGAAGGACGCATTGACTCGACTCTTAGACAAAACGACGCATCGTGGGTTTGACGACTATTGGAAGTCTGAGTTTCGAAAACTCGTCGCAAAGGGAGATAAAACTATAACAGTGAAAGATTATTTCGATATTATGTCAGATGCCGCCAAGAACAATATCCATTTTACTTTAGATGAGGCAGCATCAATGATTGAGCTACTACGCGACGAACTTTATGTGCAGCACGGATTGCGAGACGGAGACTTGCTCAGACTCCCATATTCGAAGGGATAATTGGGCATATCTGAAAGAACTTGCAACCATCCGGATCGCTTGACTGGTGGTCCACTTTGCTCGGTTAACAGCTAATTCCTCTGGGTTCACGTCACCCATTTTCGCCGCCGGAGAGTTTCGGCTAGCTATCGCGGAGGCTGGCATACGATTTCATGATAGCGCTTAAAAAGCGAATGGTAGAGGTCCAAAATCCGAAGCGTCCCCAAGCGAGCGCGTTCGCGCCCCATCCAATATCTCGACACCCGTTGACGTGGGAGGTTCCCATTTTAGTAGGGCATTAGTAGGGGATCTGTAGCAAACGCCATCCAACGTCGTCCAACGCCGTCCAAGATGACCGTCGGAATTAGTCGTTCTACCGTAGTAAGTTAACCAAGTTCAGCCGGCTACGTCCAACTCCGTCCAACAACCCGACCCACACATTCGTAATGATGGGGTCGGGGGTTCGAGTCCCTTCTGCGGCACCACCTTCCAATCAGTCAGCGCTAGATAGGTCCCAATCTCGGCCGGGTTATGCCCGACTGACCCCATGCTGACGTCGGCCGAACTCTCAAAATGCTGCAGTACGGTCCGTCAAATTCGCCGATAAGGGGCGCAATCAATAAAGATGAATAACACGTGACCTCATTCATCGTTTTGCCCTCTCATCAGTTCTTAAGCCTCTGTTTCATTCCTTCGATAAAGTCGTGAACGGCGTTCACTTCGGCGACGAGTTGTTCGTGCGAGACTTCTGCCGGGTTCAGAGCACCGGCGGCATTGTGCAGACCCTCTGAAAGACGGCCGCGCGCCGCAGTAATTAAATCCACATCGGATTGTGTCAGTGCCAACAGCTTATAGAGACTGTTGCCCCTTACTTGATTGTCGAAACGACCGAGGACCGGTGCAATGAAGTCTGCAATCACATGATCCCAAGCTTCACGCAGTTGCTCGATCACACCCTTCACTAGGATGATGCGCCTTGTTTCGTTGACGGTGTCTAGCTGCCCTTTGAGATCCTTTAGTTCAGCGCGCAGGGCTGCAACCAGCGACGGAGCGGTCTTAGCCTTAAGTGGAAGGTCTGCGGAAATGTAGCCCGGTACCTTGCCCTGTCCTTCCCCCCTAAAACTGTGCCACTACATTGACCGAGAATTGGGGATGAGAGATGGCTCGGAAGCGGTATTCGGACGAGGATATATTGAAGCTTCTTCGGGAGATTGAGCTGAAGCTCGCCGAAGGAGACGACGTGCAATCGGCATGTCGTAGCGTTGGGATCAGCGACGCGACCTACTACAACTGGCGCAGGCGGTTTGGTGGGATGGGGCGGTCGCAGCTTTCGGAGCTCCGCTCGCTGGAGAAAGAGAACGCCAGACTGAAGAAGATCGTGGCCGAGCTCGAGCTGGACAAGCTCATTCTCAAGGAAAGCCTGAGCTATCTAAAGCCCAGGGCCTGACGACGAGCCAGCTTCGTCAGGCCGTCATCCATACGCGCCAGAAGCTCGCGACGTCGGAGCGGCGGACCTGCCGGGTGATCGGCGTCGCCCGCAGCAGCTTGCAATACAAGGCCGTCGCGAGGGATGACAACGCGCTGCGCCTCGCCCTCATTCGGCTGGCGAAGCAATATGGCCGCTACGGTTATCGCAAGATCGCGGAGCTGTTGCGCGTCGAGGGCTGGCGCGTGAACCACAAGAAAGTCGAGCGGCTCTGGCGGGAAGAAGGGCTGCAGTTGCCGCATCGGCACAAGAAACGCCGGCGTCTCTATCACAAGGACGCCTCGATCATCCGGCTCAGGCCGACCCATCCGAACCATGTCTGGAGCGTCGATTTCGTCCACGACAAGCTCAGCAACGGCCGGAGCTACAAGATGCTGACGGTCCTGGATGAACACACGCGCCAGGCGCTGGCCGTAGAGGTCCGGGCCAGGATGGGCTCAGCCGATGTGCTGGAGGTTCTCTACGAGCTATTCCTGCGCCACGGCAAACCGGAATACGTCCGCAGCGACAACGGGCCGGAATTCGCCGCTGCGACCACCCAGGAGTGGCTGAAACGCGTCGGCGTGAAGCCGATACGGATCTATCCCGGCTCACCGTGGGAGAACGGCTACAATGAACGCTTCAACGGAACTCTGCGCCGGGAGGTGCTGAACACGGAATGGTTCGCCACCGCCAAAGAGGCCCAAATCGTCATCGGTTACTGGCTCAAGGAATACAACCACACCCGCCCGCACCAGGCGCTGAACATGAGGCCGCCGATCCCCGAAACTCTAATAAGAAATGGCCCAGAACTAGGGGGCTAGACAAGTCTGGCACGAAGGCTAACGCCGCCAATGTTACGAGCGACAGAAACAGAATGCGCGACACGCGGCCATGGTCCAGTTTCGCAGAAACAGAGGAGATGACAGACGCACTCATGGCAGAACACTCCCCCATGAGCCGCGCACGGTGAGACTCCCGGCGGCCAGGATCAGCGAAATGACGTGAAAGCCGACCAGCTGGGTCAGATAGGCCGCTTGTTCAGGCGACGGCAAAAACTCCGCCGGGACGTCCAGAATCCAAGACCTGAATATCGTGTAGAGGATGATCTGGCTCATTGCCGCCAGGGCGAAGACCGCGAGGCCAAATCGAGGCAGAAAGAGCAGGCCCAACACGACCAAAACGTCGATGACGAGATAAGCGACGTCGAGTCCTTGCCATTTCAGCGGCGCTTCACACCAGACAAATCCGGATTGGCCTGCCATGTTGGCGACATGCACGGCCGCGCCGTAGAGATAGGCGAGCGCCAACAGATACCGCAGTGCGGGGTGGATCAGTTCCATTTTCGATCGCTCCGTTCATGCGGCTCGGCTGACGAGCTTGAGTGCCGCTCGCGCCACCGCGTTAAGTCAGAATTTGGGTTTCGAGCGGGAGAGGTAGGCGTTAAGGGCCTTGGCAGCCATGACAAAGACCGACAAAATCCCGCCAATGTCGACGCGCCAGATATTCTTCACTGTCTTTCCCCAGTTCGAGATTCTCGACATGTCGGGGCCGGCCAGCGTGTTCACCGCGGTTAACGGATTTCTGGGGTCGACGGCGTATGAGGCGATCGCCGTGTCATCTGAGGGCGGTTTAGTCCGCAGTTGGTCGGGTTTTGAGATCAACACCACGTCCTGCGATGAGATCGCGCTGACCGATTGCGACACAGTTCTCGCAGTCGGGGGCATCGAAGATGCGATCGGTGCGGCATGTTCAGATGCTCGGTTGATGGGCTGGCTATCTGCGGCGCACGAAAACGCTGCGCGCGTCGGGTCCGTCTGCACGGGCGCATTTCTTCTCGGCGGCGCTGGTCTTGTCGACGGACGTCGGGTCGCGACCCATTGGGCGGCGACGGACATGTTCGCAGACGCGCATCCTGACGCCACAGTCGATAGCGACTCAATCTACGTGAATGACGGCAAGCTCTGGACCTCGGCAGGTGTGACGAGCGGCATCGACATGGCGCTTGCGCTGATAGAGGAAGATCACGGCCCGGATATGAAGGCGCGCGTGGCGAAGATGCTCGTCGTCTACGCCCACCGCCCGGGCACGCAGACCCAGTTCAGCGATATTCTTTCGGCGCAGATCACTTCCTCTGGCCGGTTTTCTGATCTCGTCGACTGGGTTCTCAATAATCTCGACAAACCGCTTCGGGTAGAGGACTTGGCGGAGCGGGCCAGCATGAGCGAGAGGACATTCGTCCGGAAATTCCAGGGGATCATGCGCCAGACGCCCGGTCAGTTCGTCGAGATAGCGCGATTGGATCGCGCGCGTGCGCTGTTGCTGGCCGGCGAGCCAGTTAAGGTCATCGCGCCCGCGGTTGGATATCGATCTGAGGCCGGATTTCGCACGGCTTTCGAGAAGCGCTTCGGCCTCTCACCGTCCCTCTTTAAAGAAGTGCACGGCACCTAGACGATGTTGAAATCGGAGAAAGCAACATGCGCGCGTTAATCCAAAGAACGTTAGGGGCATCCGTCACCATCGACGGCGAGACAGTTGGCGAAATCGGGCCGGGCCTCGTCGTATTCGTCTGCGCGATGCGTGATGACACAGAGGCGGAGAGCGAATGGTTGGCGCGCAAAGTGGTGAAACTCCGCATCTTCCGGGACGAGAACGGTCGCATGAACCACTCGGTTCAGGGCGTCGGCGGCTCGGCCCTGATCATCAGCCAATTTACACTAGCGGCGGAGACCAAGGGCAATCGGCCGGACTTCTCCACCGCTGCTGCGCCTGAGGACGGAAAGCGCCTCTACGAGCACTTCATGGCCCAGGTGAGTGCACACGACGTCCCCGTGGCTAGCGGTGAATTTGGCGCCGATATGAAAGTGTCGCTCGTCAACGACGGCCCGGTAACGATCTGGCTGGATACAGCGCAGCGGTGATGAGTCCTTCACGTGTCTGGATGGTCCCTGATCACATTCTCGGCAACCGCAGACCACACCGGTCTTCCTTTGCTCCAATCGAGCTACATTCAATCGCGTTGAATATGCCCTACTGGGAGGAACTGATGGCCCAAGACAGATCGAATGCTGAACGGCGCAAGTTCGTCCTCGCCGCGCCAGCGATCATCCTCGGCGCGGCCATATCTGGGCCAGCGAGCGCGCTGACGATCACGCCGCGTCAGTCAGAGGGTCCCTTTTATCCACGCCAGTTTCCCACGGACAGCGACGCGGATCTGACTGTCTTTGACGGTGAGAAAGCGCCCGGCGAGGTAATCGAGATGGTTGGTCGGCTCTTTAACGCAAAGGGCGAGCCTCTCTCGAGTGGTGAAATTGAGATCTGGCACTGCGACGCGAATGGCGTGTACGCCCATGTCGGCAAGCAGACCTTGCCAGGTTTTCAGGGCTACGGCGCGGCTCGCACCGACGCCTCGGGCGGTTATCGATTTCGAACGACGCGGCCTGGCATCTACCCCGGACGTACCCGCCACATTCACGTCAAGGCGCGCGGAGGTGATGGGTTTGCGTTGACCACACAAATGTACTTTCCTGGTGAGCCAGACAACGAACGTGACGGCTTGCTGAGGCGCGCGAGCGAGCCTTCCGCCCTCATAGCGCGTGAGGAGCCCGGTCCGCCGCCCAGGTACGTGTTCGATATCGTGGTAGCGTAGTAGCTTGCCCTTCTAAGAGACCGATTAATCTCTCCAACCGGGTCGGACCTCGAGCGGCTTGTCCTTTGAACCAATAGAAACCCGTCGACGGGGCGGGGTGGGCCGGCTAGCGGCCGCCCCAATTGCGCAGACATGACAAGGGCGTGGAGCCGTAAAGACCTGGCATTGGCTAAAACCCCTTTCGCCGACATGAGAGTTATGCGGCTACGGTGAATCTGGCCTGCTGAAGATTCCTCGCAAAATACCCAATTGGCGGTTCGGCGACGCTTTCGTAGAATGATACGACAATTTATGGCAACTTAACTCTCTAATAAAACAACCTTAGAGGCTCTCAATGGCCACAATTTATTTTTTGAGCAACCGAAACGTCCTACATGAAACTTCGAAATCGGGGCACATATTCGGTGAGCGCTTCAACAAAGACGGGCCGCAGTGTTTCCGGGTAGGTGAAGCGGAAGTCGTGCTTAATGGCTCTGATCCAAAACAGGACGAAGACTGGTCGGTCGGCCGAACGAAACTCTACCCAGAGGATCTCGATAGTAAGCGCCCGGGCGGCGAAAAATTGGGCTCCGCGCACCTTTTCGAAAGCCTGCGAAAACTCCTAAAGGCCGCCGAGCACGATGTCGTCTTATATATTCCTGGCTTCGCCAATACTTTCGAGAACTCAGCGCAACGGGCCGCAGCACTTCAGGAACTCTATTCTTCTGTCGATCAGACCGTTATCGTCGTTCTTTTCTCCTGGCCTTCAAACGGTCGTGTAGCTCCCGCTTGGAACTACTTTTCGGACCGCGATGACGCGGAAGCCTCCGGCATTGCCATGGGGCGCGCGTTGATGCGACTTGTCGAGTTTCTGACAGACTTGCGCAAGGAAGATCACAATACCCTGATTTCGGCACGTCGAACTGGTGAGGTTCCAAACAGCGACGCGCTCAAGCAATGCACGCGACGGCTACATTTGCTTGCCCATTCCATGGGAAATTGGGCGCTCCGCCACGCTTTGAGGAAATTTGCGGAACTTAACGGCGGACGCGTAACTCGCGTTATTGATTGTACTTTTTTAATGGCCGCCGACGAGGACAACGATGCACTCCAACAGCAGCTGAAACTGATGAGGCTCGACGAACTCTCCAATAGGGTATTTGTCTATCATGCAAACAATGACGTGGCGTTGACGATATCTGACACAACCAAAGGTATGCCTGACCGCTTAGGATCTGACGGCCCGCAGAACCTCGACCTCGTAGGCGAGCGCGTCTTTGCAATTGACTGTCGAAAGATCAGCGACACCGAGTTTCTTCATGGTCGGCATCAGTATTATCGACTGCGCGACGAAGCCATTGTGGACGTGCAGGCTACATTGGCCGATGAGCCCCAGGAAAACCGCCCGGGCCGCGAGCCAATCCGCCACGGACGAAGTTGGCGGCTTCGATCTTTGTGAGACGCTCATCAAGAAAGTGAAACTGCCTGGACAACGGAATCAATCGACCCGGTGTTCAACGCACGAAGCGGACATTCGCTGGGACCCGACAAATGAGCTGGTTGGACTCAATTCAGGTTTTAGCTGTGCCGAGTGTGTATGTCCGCTAGAAATTCGGGTGCTCGTCCAAGCTGGCCTCTGTGCCTTACACAGGCGCATAGCCGCGTGCAAGAATTGGCACTCAAAGCATTTCACGGCATAATTCCCAGAAACGCTATCGAATCTAGATACCAAAGAATGAACAATGGCCACATCGTCACTCATAAAAATTCAAATTGACTTGCCCACCGAAGTCTATGAGCAAGAAAAACTGCTCGAATCCGAGGAATACCAGCTGGAAAAGCCGGTGCCCCTTTCGGTCGATCCAGCGGCGCGAGAAGCGCGCTTCGTCGAGCCCATCAGCGTGATTGCCGCCGTCTCTGCGGCCGTCCTCGTCGAACGTCTCGTTCATTTCGCCTTGAAGAAGTTTGGGCAGGGCGTGCTGGTCGACGCACGCGAGAAGCCTGCGCATGTCTCGAATATTGCCGGCATACCGCAAGGCTTCATCCTCTACATCGCTCCGGACGGCAAGAAGCACGACCCGATCCCTGCAGAGATGGCCAAGGGCACGCTTGGCGACCTGCTTCCTAAGGTTCTCAAGGGCTGAGGGCGTGTCATGTCTAACCAATTTAATTGGTGCGTCGGCACCGCCGAGATAGTTGGACCGTGCCCGCCCGATCTTGATGCGACCAAGGGTTTGGTTGATTTCTACCGCGCGCCCAACGACGAGCGTTGGGGTCCGCATCTGCCGCGGCACCTCTATCACGAGAGCCTGCACTTTTGGCAGTTGGTCTCGTCGCGTTTTCTGCAACTTTTGGTCATCGACGAATGGGAGCGCTTGCGCGCCTTCGAAGAGCGCAGCGAAATTGTCCCTTCAACGCGCTGGCAGGACACGTTTGGAAGGGCGCTACCGGGCGAACCATTTTCGGCGCGCGATCTCGTAGAGTGTCTGGCCCGGTTCTGGGATGTGCACACCCGTAGCCCCTTGCGGATCATTCGCGAGGAAGAGGATGCGCTCGGTGTTAATCTAGCGCCGATTGACGCAGTACGGCCTGGCGACGCCTATTCTAGCACTGAATTCGACGCAGTCATGCTTCGCGGGCCCGATTGCGAAGTTTACGCGAAACCCTATAGGTGGATGCTGGACAAAGCGAAAGCTGCACCTGCCGTGAAGGATCTTGGCGGAAAGGTCGAGGAATCAGCGAGTTGGGCGGTTGGGCTGCTGTTGCCGATCGCGGGCTTCCTTTCCTTGAACACCGATACGCCCGTACCGGCTTTCAGGATCGCTTTCGAACGTGGGTTGGAACCAGATGCAGTTGGCATCGCCGCCCGGCGTCGCGATCCACGCCATGCAATTCAATTGGATTGGCTCGACTTTTTTGAAGTACTGTCCAACGGTCTGTTCAAGACGCTGAAAGCCCAGGACCATTATGTATGGATCAGTAAATGGGTTGGATTTGGCGCTCTCGAAAATCCCGCCTTCTTAGACCACCCCGTCTATCGTCATCTACGCAGCCGCATGGAGGCGCTCGACGAGGCGATCCAGCATCAGCGAATGCGCCATATGCTCAATCCGCCCCGTGATGACCCCGACAATATCGATCAAGCGCTGCTGTTTCGCGAACTCCGAGTGACACTTAGCGACCACTGGCCGGTATTCGCCTTTCCTGCCGAGCCAAATTTTAGGGAGCTGTTGGGGGCAATGTTCGCGCCGCCAGTGGTGCGGTTCGGTGATGTAGAATTGGCAGCAACCTCCAGCGCGCCTGAGGACTGGCCATGGCCCGTTGGTCAAAATGCGCTGATTGAGGCTGTTGCTGATGCTGACCGACGACTCGAGGCGCTTCACCGAGCTGAGACTGCGGTCAAGTTCGGCCTTCCGCCCGATGCCTTTGACACAGCGCTTGTGGCGCGTGAATAGAGCGTGGAGATCGATCGTATAGTATAGCAGAGACGCCAACTAGCATTTCCCGTTCGCGGGTGCACTCCCCTAACCGAAACTCCAACGACACGGTGATAGGGGGAGGTACGTCGGACAAGTCGCGATTTAACATAACGGGTATTCAGAGATTGATTGCTGTCTGCCCCGTTCTCGGTCATTCTAATGGCCGGTTTTTACTATAGAAGAGAAAGAATATACTTAGATATATAACCGCCGCCGCAAGGACCGCGAACTTTTGCGCGGCATGACCTTCAATCAACTAAGAGACATGGGCATCGACCGGGCAGATGTCGAACAGATGTCGATCTTCCCGGGTCATCGGCGATGAGTGGGGAACTATATGCGTCTCGGCGCTCAACGCGCGCAAGCACGATGACTACTTCAAATGTGGGGTAGGCATCGTGATTAGTTCAATGGATGTCTGCCTTCGCGGGGATAGCCGACGTCAATTTATGCCTTCGCGGGGTAGTCGACGACCATTCTGTGAGACTCGTCTTCATGCATTCGCCAGTAGCACTCAGTGACCCGTCTTGTAATCGGCCCTGGCGATCCTGAACCAATTGGCTTTGCGTCAATCTTGGTGACGGGCATAACCCCGCCTGCGGTTGAAGTGATAAAGACCTCGTCAGCCTGCCTGAGCTCGCTCGGAGACACGTCTGCCGCAACGCATTTGATTTGCTCCATACGGCTGATGTCAAAAATCGTCTGACGGGTGATCCCCATCAGCACACTGTGATCAGGCGTCGAAATCTCCCCATCCAGAACTGAAAATATATTGAAGCCGGGACCCTCAGAAATGTTCCCGCTGGCATCAACAAGGATAGCCGTATCGGCGCCCCGCTCGTACGCCGCGTAGAGCCCGTTCACCAAATCCAGCCAATGATAATTCTTCACCGTTGGATCCACTGACTGAGGCGGAACGCGCACGATATCAGCGATCGCTGCATGCAAGCCGCGCTCCATCTGTTCTGGGTTTGCGACCGATCCAAATGGAATGGCGAACGCGATGAAGCGATTTTCCGCGTCACGCGGGTCTCGACTGAAAGTGGGGGACATCCCGCGCGTACATATAAATTCGACGTAAGAATTCTGAAGCCCCGAAAGCGCGACGCAATTGTACAATATTTCCGCGACCTGCCGTTTGTTGTAGGGGATCGTCATATGCAGCTTCTTTAACCCGCTGAAAAAACGATCGATGTGTTCATCAAGACGGAAGAATGCGCCCTTCCAGACATGCACTACGTCATAAGTCGCGTCAGAGTGAAGGAGGCCATAATCCAGAACCGGGATCTTCGCCTCGCTCATCGGCAGATATTGCCCGTCCATGTAGGCGACGCCGGGGGGGAAAGAACTTGGGTCGGTATAGTATTCCGACAGTTCGGGGAGTTTGCGCATGACTTGGCTCCGTTGGGGGCCTTTCACATCTAGCAAAATTTTAAACACGCGGACCAGCTCGGTCCTTCGTTGCACAACACATGAATGTCTTCAAAGCGCCCGGACACTCTCCGGGCCGACCTCCACCCATTGCTCGGGCGCAAAGAAGCCGTCGATGGGGTGGGGTTTACTGGGTTTTGCAGGGTATTAAGCAGCCGCCAGTGCACCGCCACACAATTTGACATAGGGGACAATCGCCATTGCTCGCGCGACGGGGCCTATGTGCGCGATTTGTCGCCGAAGGCTACTCGGCTACGTTGAGTTGGCGAAATTCGTTATGCTGGCATGCGCGAGCCGACGTAAAGACGATCGCCCGTGTCAGTTTACATTTGGCTCATCGATCGTCTTCGATTTTGAGTCACCTGACCATCGCCGATCCATATAGGCCAAAAGTCCGGGAGACACCGACGAGAGCGGGATCGCCCTCCCCTGGGGAACTGCTGAAACCCGTTCATGGGGGGAGGTGCCAGTCATAGACTCGACACCGCCGAGAGGATCCTTCCCTATTGTGGGGGCGGTATCGCCGCGAGTTCCCTCTTTTTTGGTCTCACCATCGCCGGAAACAAAAATGTCTCTCTCTACGATGGGTCGCTGTTCGATTGGAGCAGCGATCCGGCTCGACCAATGGAGCTGGGAGAAAAGGCACGCGATGGCTGCACATATCTCCCCGACACCCGTTGATGGGGGAAGGTCTGCCGGCCAGACCACAACTAACATAACGGTCATTGTGGGCAGGCTGTGCATGTCAACTCAGTTCGGAAGAAAGCCACGCAGTCAGGTAGGTTTATAGTTCGTCGAGCGGACAAACGCTCAATGTATATAGCCACTAGGACCTGTGGGCGTAGCGAACCACCTCTCGCGCAGCAGCGCGCCTCCGGTGATCGCTAAACTTCTCTCCGTCGCGTCGCTCGGTTCGAAAGCCGTTCACCTTCCATGGCTTGCAAAACTTACAACCCGCCCGGCGGCTTCTGGATCTTTTGCGCTTATGGTGCATGGTCCCAGTTCTTCCAAGCTCTAAGTAATGCATACAGGGATCAGAAGCGCTGGGTGACGGCGCTGTCAAGAGCGGGATTGTTACACTGAAACACTAACGCTACTAGCGCAAAAACCGAGCCAACTCGGCCCCCACCATCTTGCTCAAGCCCAACGCAATCAACACCAGTGCTACGAAAAGGAATGGGACAAGCTTGGACTGCGATTTCGGCGAGTTACCCTCACGGGGGCCAGTTTGTTCAACTAAGCTCGCTCCGCAATTCTCGCAGAAACGCGCATCACTAAGGTTGTTGAAGTCGCAAGCGCTGCAATTTCTGGACACTGCGTCAGTACTGTTTTCAGTTGGCCGTTCCGTATAGTATCAGCAGCAATTCCGAACGTATAGCTGTGGGGGGCGGCCATGTCGTTCTGTCGCCATTGCGGCGCTGAGGCCAGTTCTTCCGCAAAGTTCTGCAGACAATGTGGCCTCGCGATCGGCAAGATTGAAACAGGCGCCAAAGCCGCGCCCAAACGTGCGCGGTCGACACAAGAGACACATAGACTCGAGGAGGCGCGCCGTGGCGCAGCGCGCACTGGCTCACCCAGCCTTGTCTCTGCGCTGGCCAAAAACCTCGCGCTCACGGCATTGGTCTTGGGTCCTGGTTTCTTTCTGCTTGCGACAGAAGCGGTGCTCGCCGGCTCTCTCTGGTTGTTCGCTGGGTCGTTCGGGCTGATGGCCTGGACCTACCGTAGACCCTGGAAGTTGACTTGGGTCAGTTGCCTACTGCCGGTTTTAGCCGCGGTCACCTGCTATCTTTTGCAGTTCGTATTGTTCGCCCGCGCCGCTCCGGCTCCCGAGATGTGGATTGTCGCGGCGATTGCAGGCGGTATCGTCGGCTATCTGCGAGCGTCTGCCCACAAGGTCTACGTGGAAAACTGCGCTGTCTACGCCCAAAGAAGCATACTGTTCCTGCTGATCTGGGCGATCGCATATGGCGCGACGCAGATACTTGGTTTGGTGGGCAGCCACGTCTTTGCGATACGCGGCGGTTTGCTCGCCGGCGCATTCTCTACGGCGATGTTGAGCGTCGTTTCAGTAGCGCTGATTGTCAGTTCGGCACGTCTCCGGCGCGAAGTCGCGGCGACAAGACGAAGCTTTGCCTGGCTCCTGATCGCGCCAGCGCTGGGGATGGCCGCCTTGTTGTCGGTGGAAACGAGTCTACGGGCCGAAGACCAAAACCTAACGAGCGTTCAGCTTGCGCATCTCGATCCGCAGCCACACCAACATGATCCGACATTCCGGCACTGCAGCCCTCGGGGCCTCGATTTGTGTTTTTGTTTTAATGACTATGGACAAGGCGTTTACAAGCGGGGAAGAGAGTGCGGAGACGGTGCCGGTAGCCTGATCCAGCCAAGACGACGCGGCAGTTTTACAGTTGATCCCGAGGAGGCCGCTGTCGTGGCGGCCATATCCGCGATCATCATGTCTCTCGCAGGGTTAATGGTGAACACCGGACAGGTCGTCGGGGAGGCGCTATCTGGCGCGTCTGGCACCCACGGTGAAGGCGCGTCGTCGCCGCGATCGACCCTGATCGACCCTTTCGACAACCAACCGCTCGAAACCAACGAACAGGGCCAATACTGGCTAGCGTGGGAGCGGAAATGGGGCACCCGTGCGGAGGCCGAGCGATACGTTCAGGAACTTAAACGCGCTCATGTCGATCAGAGGACGGCGCGAAACGCCGAACGGGATGATTTTGCCCGTGAGACCGAGCGCCGCAAGGCCGAAATGCGCGAGAAGGCTCGGCACGAGCGCGAAGAGGTTGAAAACAGGAAGGCGGCGGAAGAGGCGCAGAAAAAGAAGCGCGACCATCTATTTAAACACATCTGGGACAACGCAGCCGACCTGTTTCGCGCCGACCGGGTTCTGAACACCCTTCGGAGCGCATTCGACCGCGGTGAAGATATTCAGCGACTAAGACGCTCGGGCATGGAGGCGACGTTCGGGGCAGAGCACGCCGAAGCTGAGCAAGACGCCGCCGACGCATCGGTCGCCGAAAGCGCCGCAACAGAAATTCGAGACGCGTCTATGCGGTTCAACCGTATCGCGACGCTCGGCGGGGGAAATCCACTGGTCGTCATGGCGCAGGGGATGTCACAAGGCGTGGCGGAAGGCTATGCGGAGGGCGGGTATCAGGGCGCGATCTCGTCCGCGGCGGCAACCGGCGTCGACGCAGCAACATTTGGGCTTGGCACCGCGATTCGTGAGGAGTGGGACCCGAAAGCCGGCGATGGAGAGGAGCAGCCCGGTCTTTTGCGTCGCGTGGCTAACCGGTGGTGGGGCGAGGTTAGGGATAACCTTGATCCCACAGTTATCGCGCAGCGTGGCCTCGATGCGTTTCGCCGTGGCGATCTGGGCGGTGTCTTGGACGCCATGCTTGACATGGGCGACGCCCGCGATGACTGGAAGCATCTGGGTGGATCGAGGCCCGACAGTTCGGACAACACTCGTGGTGTGAGCGAAGAAGGAGCTGCGCGTGCGCGAGAGCAAACCACCGATACTTCGCCACAGCGCGAAGGCGGCGCACAAGCGCAGCATTCAGACAATCCGGGCGGCTATCTTGATCCCGGAGGAATGTTGTCGGACTCCCGAGATGCTCTCGCATCGGGCATGGAGACGCCGCCAAGTGTCAGGAATGAGCCAGTAGATGCCGGCTCGTTGGACCGCACCACGCTTGATGAATTCGTCAATTCCCGCCTAGACATCACTGACGCCCCACGGGCATCTGACGGAGATACCTCATCGCCTAGGGACGCGGATGCAGGCCAGCGACCAGACAGGGATGGGGAACATGGCGGAGATGGCGCAGATCTCTCGGACCTGTCTGACGCCAGTTCGCGGGACGGAGGTGACGCGGAGTCGCCAATTTCCCACGATGCCGATGCGCTGGATGAGCGCCGGACCCCTCCAGAAATCGACTCCCCTGATCAAGACGCGGCTCTACGCAATCCCGACGCCCAAGCGACCACGCGTAACCAGGATAACTTAGAAAACGGACCCGATATCGGATCTTTCGATCATCAGAACGCCAATGCCGAACGCACTGACTTGCTGTCGCCAGAGATGCGAGAACAGTTCAAACGTTTCGATAGCATCCGACTCGGTCGACGCGGGATCGACGGCGCGCTGGCTCAACTTAACACGCTTCGCGACGCCGGGGACATTCCGCCTTCGGCCTATGCGCTCATGGTCGCAGAGCTGCATGATCGGGATCTGACGCGGCAAATTGGACGAGTTGATCCGCAAGCGGCCGATGGCGTGTTAGCGCGATTGTCCGAAGCTGAAGCCCAAGGCTGGGTTACGCCCGAGCGGGCCAACGAACTGCGGGCCAATCTGGAAGCGCGACAGCAAGGGCGCCCTGTAATCGAGGACCCGACCAACTACGATCGGGTTCGCGACCTCAGAACGTTCCATGATCCGCAGTATGACCCAATCCAACGCCCACAGGTGGAGCCGATGGATTGTGGCAACGCTGTCAGCGAGGCGCTGCGGCCTGATTTAACTGACGCCGCGGTCGGACGACGGCTTGAACCCTTTCGTACTCGAAACCCAGACGGCACTCTCGGTGGAATAAACCCGTCGCGCATGGAAGCGGCGCTGAATTCCCTCTATCAAGACGATCCGAACTTCAATCCCGAACGCCTGGTAGAGCAAACAAATTCTAGCGCCCACACCGATCCAGCCGATACGGTGCGTCGAATGCAGGAGATCATGGCCAATGATCCAGACGCTCGGTTCTTTGTCGAGCTTGAGCATCAGAATTTCGTGGATGGCGCGACCAGAACAGGCCGGCATGCGGCAATGGTCACTCACATCTATCCGGACGGCACGCTGCGAATTTACGAGCCGACATATGTCGCGCCAATCCGCGGAACTCTGGCCGAACTCGCTGCCGCTGGAGTAAATATTCGCTTCGACCATAGCTTTGTCGTGCGCCAGGTGGACAAGGACGGCGGAGGGAGCGAAGCATGACGGAGACGCCTTTCTCCGCAAAGGTCTGGGGCTTATCTGACGCCAAGCTTAGGCACGCAATTGCCTGTCTCGGTCTAGAGCCAACCCCACTTTCTCCATGGGCGGATACCACTGGCGCCAAAAAGGCGTCACCAGAAGCGCTATCGCCGGAATTGAAGCGGGCTCTGCACGCCATTTCTCGGCCGGAGTTGCGCGTCGCACTCTCACCTGCCTTTGCGCGACAGGATGTAAGGTTCTTTTGTCGCGAGGAAGCGGCCGAAGAATTCTTCGGGCTGCAAGCGGGTCCACGCGGGTATCACGCGCTTGCGGGCCACTTCGCATCGATCGATGTCAGGGACATACTGGCGCGCGCTCTTTCGCAGGAGATAGAAGAGAAGAACGTTGGTATATCCATCAGCCTCAGCCGGCGAGGTGTTTGGACGCTCGCCGCGTTCACAGATCTTGTACGCCGCCGCGCTGTGACTGTCAGCGGAGCAAGCGATTTAGAGCGACTGTCGATTTTCAGGAAGCGCGATTTGTCTCAGATTCTTTCTCGGTCGCGAAAGGGCTCAGATTTGCGTCACTTCCTCAAACGAGTCAGCCTGACGCTCCATGAGCCGTTGCCTCACAACGACGATTTCCTGTCCGATGGCGCTAAGGACTTGCGATCGATCGGTCTGAATGAAATCGGGCATGGCCGGTACCGAGCGGAGGAAGGTCTGGTCAATTTCTGCGCCGACATCGGTTATCCTGGAACGGGTATATATATCGCACGTTCGGCCAATGGGAACGCGCCCAATCGCATAGGGTATATTCGCAGTCGAAACTTGCTGTGGCGCGTCAAATCAAATGGTTTCGAGACCAGTCATGTGACAATCGAGAGCGGTCGAATTCTGGACTTCTACTCAGACCTTGGAATTCGATAGTTTAGATGCTCGATAATATTTCGTTTCAGCGTTCATGAATTCTCGTTTATGTGTGGAATCGCCTTTTTAGTAGGGCATTAGTAGGGGATCTACAGCAAACGCTGTCCGTTTCCGTCCAACACCGTCCAAGATGACCGTCCGAAATCGCCCAATGGCCGTAGTACGTTAGCTAACTACATCCAACTCGATCTAACTCCGTCCAACAAACCGACCCACGCATTCGTAATGATGGGGTCGGGGGTTCGAGTCCCTTCTGCGGCACCAACTTCCTATTTCAAGCTGTATCATAGCGCCTCAACCTTCAACTTAAGTCGTTGCATTAAAGATTTTATTTCGTTCACCCGGCTTCACGCTGTATCATGGCATCGCGCCCAACAGGGTGGATTAAAGGGTGGATTGAACAATGGGTTCTCTTCATAGATTAAGCGCTGTTGCGGTTCGCTCTGCGAGCCCGGGCAAGTACTGCGACGGGGGTGGCTTGTGGCTCGTTAAGCGTCACGATGGAGGCGCACAATGGGTTCTTCGCCTCTCTCACATGGGTAAACGGCGAGAAATGGGTCTTGGCGCCCTCCGGGATGTTTCGCTCGCCTCTGCGCGGCGTCAGGCGACGGTCTGGAGAGCGGTCGCGGCTGAGGGCGTTGATCCTGTCGTCGAACGTAGCCGCCGCCGAGCGCTCGAAGCCCGAACAAGACCGGCCTTCAAAGAGGTGTTTCGTGAGACGTTTGAGGCGCGCAAAGCGCAGCTCAAAAATGACGGCGTCGCCGGAAGATGGGACTCTCCAATTCGGGTTCACGTGCTCCCTACAATTGGCGATACACCGATCGAAGACATTGATCAGGAAACTCTTAAGGCACTGCTCGCACCAATCTGGCACAAGAAGCCGGAGGTTGCGCGCAAGGCCCTTAATCGAATTCGCATCGTGCTGCGCCATGGCGCAGCTCTTGATCTCGACGTTGATCTGCAGGCTCCGGAGAAGGCTAAGGCGCTACTTGGCGCACAACGTCATGTAGTCAGGCGAATTCCGTCAATGAACTGGCGCGACGTGCCAGAATTCTATCGTAGCCTCGGCGAAGACTCGCTCACGGAATTGGCGCTGCGCCTTCTGATCCTCACCGCAGCGCGCTCAGCGGAGATTCGCTTTTTAAATCTCGATGAAGTCGACGGCGATCTCTGGACAGTTCCGGCGGAGCGAATGAAGTCTGGGCGAGAGCATAGGGTCCCGTTAAGCGCCGAGGCTTGCTCGGTGATAAATGCGGCGCGGCCTTTCAAGCGGGGCGGCATTCTCTTTCCGGGCCGAGGCAAGGGCGTGATCTCCGATATGACGATGTCATCGCTCCTGCGTCGACGCGGATTGGAGGCGCGGCCGCATGGTTTCCGATCTTCATTCAGAACCTGGTGCGCGGAGGCGACCGATACGCCGCGCGAGATCGCCGAAACCTGTCTGGCGCACAAAAGCGCAAGCGCGGTCGAGGCGGCCTACCGAAGAACCGATTATCTGGATGCGCGACGGCTTCTGATGACGCGATGGGCGGAGCACGTTCTTGGTAACGGCTGAGAAGGGAACCAAATGAAAATGCGCAAGGAGGTTGTTTACTCCGATGAAATGGTCGAACTGCACAAAGCCCAAGCCGAATTTTCTGATGCAGATCTTGCAAGGCGATTCGCCCTATCTAACCGCAAGGAAGGACCGGATGGCGTCCGCTACAATCAGTTTGATCTAGATTTAGCTGAGGCCTGCGACGAGTTTTTGGCAGGGGGTCCTGTCAAAACAGTTGCCGAGAACTTGGTTCTGGAAGCCGAAACCGAACTTCCGAAACTCGGCTTGCCTGAAAGGCGACAAAAGATTTGGGCGAGGCTCTACGAAATCCGGCTTTCAGACGGACGGAAAAGCGCCGAATGGGAGCCTGCAGTTGGCGCGTGGAAACAGAAAGACCCCACGGTCAAGCCTGGCTGGATCGGCACTTTTGGCGAGAACTACTGGCTCGGCAAGATGGATTGCAATCCCTACAGCAAGCAATGGAAGTTAACAAACTTGTACAGTGCGGCAACCAATTTCTTAAGCGAAACTGATCCGACCAAACGAGAGAATCTTGCCTTTCGATTGGGCGATCTTCGCGAGCGTATCAGGCTACACGACGCGCACTTGAATGATGTAAAAAAGTCGAAGCGTCAATTGAACGGCGTACGAAAAGCTGCCCAGCGTACTAATGACATGAAGGGCGAATTGACAACCAAGCGACGTCAACTCATGGGTATTCTTATCAAAGACAAGGGGTTCTCAATTTCTGAGGCAGCTAGACGCTTGGAACGACAAGGCCTTGGAACTTTTGAGGCCAATAGAAAACTTTATCGCCGCGGATAAAAATCTCTGGGACATAGCTACCGGTGTCCCAATTTAGTGAGCGAGATTGTCGTCACCGCAACGAGCAAATTGGTGACGCATGACACATCGCTATCTCTCCTTCTCACAACTCTCGACAAAGCTCGGCGGGCGCTCTCGCAGTTCGATTTATCGAGACATCGAACTCGATCGTCTCCCGAGACCCCTACGTCTAGGGGGGCGAGTATATTTCGTCGAATCTGAGATCGACGAGGCGATTGCAGCATGTGACCGCCGCCGCGCCACTTCCAATGACGGTTCCAGAAACCGTGTAAAAGCGTAGCGCCATGCCTGGAAGAAAATATGCGCAAGTAGCATTGGGACTGGTGAAACAACTGAAATCGGCCGACGTCGATGCAGTTGCGAAAGTCGCATATCTAGCAGCTTACACTTCTAAGACGTCGTCATATGAAGGTCTCTTCGAGTATCCGCTTTTGGTTATGGCGGATGATATCAACGAAACGCCGCAGAGAACCCGGACGGCGATTGAAAGGCTGATCGATCGTGGCTTGGTCGAGTACGACCTCACGAGCGAGTGGATTCGCCTGATCGGCTGGAATCGGTCGCCGAATTGCCCACAGAACCCTTCGGTTGCCTTGAAACGGATCACGGATCTTGTTGAGAGTGGATGCCCAGATGTCGGTATGCTCTGTAGGACATTTGCGGAACTCGCTATCAAGGTCTTTGAGCGGTCCGAAGGCTGGAATAGCCGCGATGAGAAGTATCGCAGGATGTACTCAGCGCTCACCGATCGGGTCCGCCAGTTTAACTTTGATTACGATCAGGAGTTCCACGCCGCGCTGATTGTTGAACTTTCCCACTATCCCAGATCCGTTCGCCACCAGACGCGCATGGCTATTCCGACAATCGATATTGAGCTCCCCGCCGATGGAAGGTCCTCAGATCGACACCCTGCTGACACAGAAGAGGAAAGCGAGAGAACGGGAGAGAAAGAGAACAGAAAAAGAAAAGCCTGCTGTGAATCGAGCGCTGAAACCGAAAACCCCGATGTCCTAATCAGTATGCCATCAAACAAAAAACGGGATGGCATGCCGTTGGACGCCACCAAGAATAGCAGACTTGGGCGCGGAGATTGACCAACTGTCAATCACCAACACCGGCGATCCGTGACGCAAGGTCCTTCGCGATCAATTTATCCATACGCTTCCTCACGCCGACCGCGAGTTCAGGTCGTTCTCAGCGGTTTCGAGTCACGGGTAATTTGCGCCGCGGTCGGCCCGAAAACTAGGGCGCTCGCGATAGTTGAGGATCAGGTTCGCGCTTTATGTCTAGGACGCTCAGAAGTTCGCAACTTCGTCTCACCGTTCGAAGCCGAATATCTGTACAGCCAGAGGCGGCTGGTCTGGATGGGACCCGCGCTCCGCTCCGCAATCTGCGTAACGGGGGCGGGTCCAATCTCTGGGGACATTTGCCAGCTACCGACGGGGACCCGCACATTTTTCGGCTCGAGAAATTGGGGGAAAAAGGTGCAAGACGAATAGTCTTGGAAGTCATGTACTGCTTGGTCGGCGAATGGAGAATAGTGTCCACTTCGTCTTAGTGGACATTGTCGTATATTTTGGTGGCGAGGCGGCGCAGGCGCAGGAGTTAGTGTGACGACAAGAAACGGATGATCCGCGCGCAGACACGAGTTCCGGGCACTTCACGAGTTAGTGCAAGCGTGAGAATTTCGAAAAAGGCCAAACTAATGAGCCGTCGGGACGCTGAATGGACGTAGCTTTATGACAATCAATGCGCTCAGAAATTTCGCTCAGCTCACCGCTTTCAATCTTTTCGCGCAGATAAACGGAGGAGCTTACCCAAAGCTCTGAAGAGTCGTTGATCCGCAGCCTGATCGTCCAGATCGAGGTACGGCCTGGCGATAAGCGCGACCAATGCGAGGTAACCATTGTCGGTGCCCTCGCGGGAATCCTGGCCTTCGCGGCAAACATAAGCGCGGCTGCGATGCGCGACGGCGCGGGTACTTTCCTGATGGTTGGAGGAATGGGGTTTGAACTATGTTCGCCGAATTCTACAACTGGACTAACTGGTACGGCGGTATGAATACTGGCAATGCGCTGCCGTCCAATACGACGATCGGCGATGCACCACCGCGCGAAGCGCTGCGCTGCCTCATGCCACCAGCGTGGCTTCGGTTTTCTCTCGGACCTCGCCAATATCGACCCCGGGGGCGAGTTCGACGATTTTCAGGCCGCCCTCGACCACATCGAAGACACCGAGATTGGTGATGATGCGGTCGACCACGCCCTTGCCGGTCAGAGGCAGCGTGCATTCCTTCAGAAGCTTGCTCTCGCCCCGCTTGTTTGCGTGGTCCATGATCACTACGATGCGTTGGACGCCGGCCACCAGATCCATCGCCCCACCCATGCCTTTGACCAGCTTTCCGGGGATCATCCAGTTGGCGAGATCGCCGTTTTCAGCCACCTCCATCGCGCCGAGGATCGAGAGGTTGATATGTCCGCCCCGGATCATCGCGAAACTGGCGGAGGATGAGAAATACGATGTCCGGCGGAGCTCGGTTATGGTCTGCTTGCCAGCGTTGATCAAGTCGGCGTCGATCTCGTCCTCGGTCGGGAACGGACCCATGCCGAGCATACCGTTCTCCGACTGCAGCGTGATGTCGTAATCATCCGGCACATAGTTCGACACCAGCGTAGGAATGCCGATCCCGAGATTGACGTAGAAGCCGTCTTCCAGCTCCTTCGCGGCTCTTTCGGCCATCTGATTGCGGTCCCAAGGCATATGTCTCTCTCCTATTAGTCTCCGCTTTCTCCCCCTTGCCCGACCGCTTTTACCGCTCGATACGCCAGCGGCCGGGCGCGGGGAGATCCGCGTGATTGTCCTTACGCCGCACGCGTGGTGCGTTGCTCAATTCGCTTTTCAAATTCGCCCTGAACGATCCGCTGGACATAAACGCCCGGCGTGTGGATCGCGTGGTTGTCGAGATCGCCCAGCGGGACCATCTCCTCCACCTCGGCCACGGTGACGCGGCCCGCGGTCGCGCATTCAGGGTTAAAGTTCATCGCCGTCTTGCGATAGGTCAGGTTGCCCTGCTCGTCGCCCCGCCACGCCTTGACGATGGCGAGATCGGCCTTGATCCCGGTCTCCAGGATGTAGGTCTTGCCGTTGAACTCTTTCACTTCCTTGCCCTCGGCGATCTTGGTGCCGACGCCGGTGGCGGTGTAAAAGCCCGGAATGCCCGCGCCGCCCGCGCGCAGCCGCTCGGCAAGCGTGCCTTGCGGGTTGAACTCGATCTCCAACTCGCCGGAGAGATACTGGCGCATGAACTCGTCGTTCTCGCCCACGTAAGAGCTGATCATCTTTTTGATCTGCTTGGTGTCGAGAAGGACGCCCAGCCCGAAATGATCCACCCCGCAATTGTTCGACGCGATGGTCAGTTCCCTGACCCCGCTGTCCCGGATCGCCTCGATCAGGTTCTCTGGAATGCCGCAGAGACCAAACCCCCCGGCCGCTATCGTCATGCCGTCGAACAGAAGCCCGTCCAGAGCCGCCGCGGCGCTTTCGCGTGTTTTGTTCAAATTCCTTGCTCCTTTTTAATTGCCTGATACGGGCGCGTCAGGCGGCCGTCCATCCGCCGTCGACAGGTAGCGCCACACCGGTGATGTTTTCCGCGGCGTCCGAGCAGAGAAACAGGGCGACGCCTGCAAGTTGCTCGACTGCGACAAACTTCTTGGTCCATTGCGCCGCCAACAGAACGTCGCGTTTGACCTGCTCCTCAGTCATGCCGCGCGCCTTGGCGGTGTCTGGGATCTGACTTTCGACCAGCGGGGTCAGCACGTAGCCCGGGCAGATTGCATTGCAGGTGACACCGTCCTCGGCGACCTCCAACGCAATCGTCTTGGTCATCCCAACGACGCCATGTTTGGCGGTGACGTAAGCCGACTTGAACGGAGAGGCGACGAGACCGTGCGCCGAAGCGACATTGATAAGTCGGCCCCAACCGCGCTTCTTCATGCCAGGCACCGCAGCGCGCGCCGTGTGGAAGGCCGAGTTCATGTTGATATCAATGATCATGTCCCAGCGATCGCGCGGAAACTCCTCTATCGGAGACACCAACTGGATGCCAGCATTATTGACCACAACGTCAACGCCGCCGAAGCGCTCTTCCGCGTTCAAAACCAACGCCTCGATCTCATCGGGTTTGGTCATATCAGCACCGTCATAGGCCACCGAACCAGACGACCCTGCATCCAGTTCCGCGCGGATCCGCTCGATCTCTTCTGCGTCGCCAAATCCGTTCAAAACCACATTGGCACCGGCGCTCGCAAAGCCTTTGGCAAGGCCAAGGCCAATGCCGGAACTTGACCCAGTAACAATGGCGGTCTTGCCGCTGAGGTCAGTCATGTCCGACCCTCCCTTTCTGTCTTGCTAGAGGCATTTTCCGCAGAGCCTGCCGCCGCTCGTTCTGAGCTTCGGTCCGGTCGCCCAGCGCATTCGATAAAAACCCGCTTCTCGCAAACGGCGCAGGCATCAAGCGCGACTGTTTCGACTGCCGCCGAAATCGCCGCGCCCTTGTTGTCGAAGATCCGATCTTCGCCAAGCAAATCCATCAGTCCGAGACGCGTCAGTCGTTTTGCGAGAGGTGGATAGTGCGCCACGACGAACAGATCGCCGCCTGCGCTGCGCCTCCGATCCGCCTCGAGCACCAGCATGTCGACGCCGGCGAGGTCCACATCTCCGACGCCATGCATGATGAGGATCATGCTGACCTGCTCCGGCCTCTCCGTCCGCAGATCGCGCAGTTGTCTGTTCAGCGCGTCCACAGAGCCAAAGAACAATGGGCCGTCGAGCCGCACGATCACGATGGACGGGCATTCCGGCAGGTCGAAAATCTCGGCGTTCCGCAGCTTGCGGGGCACGGACGCCGGGTCGGGCGCGCCGACGGCGAGATCGGGGCTCGCGCTCTTGCCGAGAAAGATCGAAAGAGAAACGATGGTGCCTACATAGATCGCGAATTCGAGATTGGCGACCAGACCGACCGCAAAGGTGACAGCGGCGATGCCGGTCTCGACCCGGCTCGTCGCGATCAGGTGTCCGATCTCCTTGAAGTCGAGCAGCTTGTAGGCCACGTAGAGGATCAAGCCAGCGATCGCCGCAATTGGGACAAACTGAATAAATGGCCTTAGAACCGCGACCATAGCCGCCAGAAAGAGCGCGGCGAACACCGCCGAGAACGGCGACATGGCGCCGGACTCGAGGTTGACGCCGCTGCGCGTAAACGAGCCCGAGCCCGGATAGCACTGGAAGAAGCCGCCCGCGACATTCGACAGGCCCTGACCCAATACCTCACGGTTGGCGGAGAACTCTGTCCGGGTGCGCTGCGCTATACTGCGGCCGATGGCGATGGCTTCCAAGAGGCCAATCAAGGCGATCGCGAAGGCGCTCTCGACCATCTCGGGAACATTTTCAAGATCAATTCCGGGAAGCAAAAATGCCGGGAATGCGGCTGGAATGGCACCTATGTAGGTGAGGTTGTCCGCCAGGCCGCCGATGACCTGGGCGAATAGCGCCCCGACCACGATGCCGATCAGAAAGCCGGGCCATTTCGGCAAGAAGACTCTGAACCCGACAACCGTCGCAAAGGTCACCCCGGCGACTATGACGGCGCCAACGTCAAAGCTGCTTACATTCGCAACTAGATCTTCGAGCCTGCCTAGGATCCCCCCTCCCTTCGATGGCGGAAGTCCCAATGCGGGCCCCATCTGGCTGACGAAAATCAGCAGCGCCGCGGCCGCAGTGAATCCAACCATCACCGAGTGCGAGACGAAGCCCGCCAGCCTGCCAAACCGCGCGAGCGAGAACGCTACCTGGATAAGGCCGACCATCAGCGCGAGTACGATTGCAGCCTGAACGAACTCAGGCGAGCCGGGCTCCAACTTCCCAACAAGCGCGCTGAACACGACCGCTGAAATCGCCGTCGTCGGCCCGGAAACCATATAGATGGAGGAGCCAAAAATGGCGGCCACGGCGGGCGTTATCATCGCAGTGTAGAGACCGTATTCCGGAGGTAGGCCGGCGATCGACGCAAACGCCACGGCCTGCGGCAGAACGACAGCCGCGCCAGTCATTCCGGCAATGGCGTCCGCGCGCAACGACTGCCCGGATGTCTTTGCCATCCAGCCGAATCCGGCGCGGCTTGCGGAGATATTCACCTCGCAACCCAACCCAGAGCGGATGGCGACAAGATCACCATTTGCCGATCATGATCCCAGATGAGTCTTCGGCGCCGCGCACTTGGGCGATGCCGTCATCCGGAAGCGTGACTCGGTTTTTGCGGCCGGTCAGGCGTTCGAGAAGCCTTGCATGCATCTCCTGACGAATGTCTTCGTAGGCTGGATCTCGGCCGAAATCCCTGAACTCGTCAGGATCACATTCGAGGTCGAACAGCTGGGGCGAAAAATGCCGGAAGTGGACGTATTTCCACTTGTCGGTTCGGATCATGTAGCCGCGCGCGTCAGAGACGCCGACCTCCAGCGTTTCCCGCGCCGCATAAAATGCGTAGTCGATCTCCGAGAACACCGAGTCTCGCCAATCAACGTCCGGCGCACCATGCAGCAAGGGTTGGAGCGAGCGCCCTTCTAGGCGATGCCCTGCAGGCGGCGCGCCCGTGGCCTCTAGGAATGTCGGAACCAGGTCAATCGCTTCGACGAGCTCGCTGGACGCCGTTCCGCGCGTCGCATCCGCCTCCGCGCGCGGGTCCACGACGATCAACGGCACCCGGACGGAGACCTCGTGGAAAAGCTCCTTCTCTCCCATCCAGTGATCGCCGAGATAGTCCCCGTGATCCGACGTAAAGACGATCATGGTCTCATCGATCTTGCCGGTTTCCTCCAGCCAATCGAACAGGCTTCCGAGATGATCGTCGATCTGTTTGATCAGACCCATATAGGCGGGCAGTACAGTTTCCCGCGCGCCCTGCATTGAGAACGTTTCGCTCACCTCCATCTTCATGAAGGCCTCGTAGACGGGGTTGGGATCGGCCTTTTCCGATTGATCGCGGATGACGGGTAGGAACGCCTCCGGCCCGTACATGTCGTGATACGGCGCTGGCGCCATATAGGGCCAATGCGGTTTGATATAACTCAGATGGCATAGCCAGGGCGTATCTCCCGACTCCTTGATGAACTCCTTGGCGCGCATCGTCATATAGGCGGTTTCGGAGTGCTCCTCCTTCACGCGCGCCGGCAAGTTCGAGTTCTGGAGGCGCCAGCCGGACAGAAGCTCGCCATCCGGACCCTCCGCCGAATTGGCGTAGTCATTCCACGGATTCTCACCGCCATAGCCTTGTGTCCGTAGCCAATCGTTATATCGCAGCGAGCCGCCTTTTTGACGCAACATGGGCGTCGGATGCAGGCCGTCGTCGCGCTCGTAAGGATCAAAGCCTGGCTGGCTGATCAGACATCCGATCTCGGTCGAGCGATTGAGGCCCAATCTGGCCATGCCCTCTTCATCGGGCACCATATGGGTTTTGCCCACAACGGCGGTTCGAACGCCGAGCGGACGAAGATAATCGCCAATCGTCAGCTCGCCAATCGGCAGAGGCACGCGGTTCCAAGTCGAACCGTGGCTGAAAACCGTGCGTCCCGTATAGCAGGACGCCCGCGACGGACCGCAAACCGGCGATTGAACGTAAGCTCGGTCGAAACGCACGCCCCGAGACGCCAACTTGTCGACGTTCGGGGTTTCAAGATGGGGATGACCGTAGCAGGAGAGGTAGTCCCACCGCAGCTGGTCGGCCATGATGAATAGGATGTTCTTCACGTTCGCCATTAGATCACCTCATCAGACCCGGAAGGAATGTCGCGATTTGCGGAATCGCCAGCACCAGCATCAACGCCGCCACGAGGGCGAAAATGTAAGGCGTCACGCCGCGGAAAATGGCGCTTAGCTTGACATCAGGCAGCACGGATTTGACCACGAAGACGTTCATTCCAATCGGCGGCGTGATCAGTCCGATCTCAGAAACTAGGACCACGAGAATGCCGAACCAGATCATGTCGACGCCTGAAACCGTCAGAGCGGGCAGGAATACCGGAACCAGCAGGACCAGGATCCCGATCGCTTCGAAAACCATGCCCATCAGGATCGCGATGATGCAGACGAATATGACGAGCTGGATCGGCGACAACGCCCATTCGTCGACATAGTCGAGCAAATCGTAGGGCAGACCCGAAAGGTTAATGAACTGCGCGAAAACAACCGCCCCCAGAAGCACGAGGAATATCGTGGCGGTCGTCACGGTTGCGTCGACCAGGCATTCCCGCCATTCGCCCAATGACCTGAGGTTCCCTCGCAGGATGGCGATGACCGCTGCGCCGAATGCGCCGATGCCGGAGGCTTCGGTGGCTGTAAAGGCGCCAGAGTAGATGCCGCCCAGCACGACCAGAAACAGGATCAACACCGGCATCGTGCCTCTTATGGCTTCCTTGCGCCGTTCGGGCTCAAGCGGCGGAGAAGGCGGCGCTGCGAGGGGATCGCGCCGGACAACCAAGCCAACCACGATCAGAAACAGCGTCACAAGAAGCAACCCGGGCAAGACTCCGGCGATGAACAACAAGCCGATATCCTGTTCGGCGATGATGCCGTAGATCACCAGCGGCACGGATGGCGGGATCATGATGCCGAGCGTGCCTCCAGCCGCGATCGTCCCGGACGCCAGTCGGTCTGAATACTTGTAGTCGCGCATCGGCGGCATCGCGACTTTCGACATCGTCGCCGCCGTCGCCAGCGTACTGCCGCAGACGGCCGAAAATCCGCCCGCCGCCAATACCGTGGCGAGCGCCAGCCCCCCACGATACTTACCCAGCGCCGCGTAGGCCGCATCATAGAGATCCTGACTGATACGGGCGTGAACGATCAGTACGCCCATCAGAATGAACAGCGGAATGACGCTCAGATTGTAGTTCATGCTGTCGTGAAAGACCTGCTGGCCCACCATGGCCAGCGAGGCCTCAAAACCGCGTTCGAGCGCAAAACCCACGAATCCGACGATCAGCGTAGCGAAACCCACTCGGAACCCAAGGAAACACAGCACCAGAAGGACGGCGAAGCCGATCAGAGCGATGGTCATCAGACGTCCTCCAGATGATGCTCGTCGCGGGTATGCGCTCCGGTCAACAGGCCCAGCACCTGGCTGACGACGCTCAGCGCCGCCAGGAACGCGATGGCTCCGGTGATCCAGGAAAGCGGCAGTTCGAGGACGATGGTTTTGGAGTCCACATGGGCAGCCTCGACTGCCTGCTCGTAGAGGACGTAAACGATCAGCGACATCGCGCAGATCGAGAAGCCTTGAACCAACGCATCGTACCAACCGGGGGCCAGTCTGCGGATTCGCGCATCGAAGAGTTCGACGACGATATGCTTGTCCCGCGCATTCGCGATGCCAAGTCCGGCGAATATGACGAGCGCAAGCATCGTGCTGACCATCTCAGCCGCCCCGAAAACGGGGGCGCCCAGGATGTAACGCCCGATGACATCGACGAATGTCAGAAGCATCATGCTCATGAGCGTCACGCTGGAGAAGACCTCAAGCATCACGATAATCCGATGCAACACGGACGCTGCGGACGAACTGGCTCCCGGTTGTTTTGTCATTTTGAAAGCTCGCCAATGCGGTCTTGATAGAACTCTAACGCGCTCTCGGCGTCTATTCCGGCGGCGGCCGCGTCCGTCAGCCACTTCTCAGTGACGAAGGCGGACACCCCAATGAGCTGGGCCTCGAACGCTGGGTCTGCATCAATCACCTCAATGCCGGCCTCGCCGTAGGACGCTTCAGCTTCGGCGGCTGCTTTGTCCCAGCGCGCGCCGAACGCCGCGCCCAGAACTTCACCGCTGACGCCCATGATCGCCGACTGATCTTCAGGCGAGATCGCGGCCCAGGTGTCAGAGTTGATGAAGACCGAGAACGATGTCGAATAGATTGGGCGCTCAAACTTCGTCGTCGATTTCGTGTACGGCATCAGCTGGAACGCCTTCACCGCCTGCGGATCGAGGCCAAGATGCCCGTCTACGACGCCGCGCGAAATAATTTCATTCGCCTTGACGGCAGGGGTTGAGACGACCCCGGCGCCAATCTGCTTGTTGATCTCGGCCAATGGACCGGGAAGCGCCCAGATTTTGCGCGATTTCAACTCGTCGATCGAGTTGATCGGGGCATCTGTCTGGCTGTAGAGTTCACCCGGCGAGATCACGAATTGGCTTAGCAGATGAACGCTGTCGAACTCGTTCGGAAAATACTCTTGGTTGGTCGCCCAAAGCGCCTTTGACATCGCCTCGGCGTTGCGCGTTCCGATAAATGGCTGCATCGCCACCAGCGGCCCCTGGATCCGGTTCTGGATCAGGCCGTTAAACTGAACCGCGACATCGGCGATGCCCTTCTCAACGGAGGCGAGTTGATCGGGTGGAGGGGCCACCGATTTCGGTGGAATAATCGCTTTGACGCGACCGTCGGTGACGCGTTTGACCTCAGCAATCCAATGCGGCAGCACCTCAGTGCAAACGAAGTGGCTGGACGGCCAGAAGCAGTTGACCAGCAACCGGCCTCTGGCGTCGGCGGCGTTTGTCGTCGCGGCGACCGCGAGCGCCGCCAAGAGCAGTTTCGTTTTCATCGTTTTCCTCCATTTCAGGGTGCGGGGCGTTCGCGCCACTTGATTTTAGTTTGCGCCCGTCTCCGAACAGGGCTTGCGTTTAAAACGGATCAGAAATTGACCTGATCGCCGCCTTTGAGCGCCAGGATCTCCCTCGCCTCATCAGGGGTGGCGATTTCGCTACCGAGATCTTCGACAATGCGGCGGATCTTTGTGACCTGCTGAGCATTGCTCTCCGCAAGCTCGCCGCGTGTGATGAACAGGCTGTCTTCAAGACCAACCCGAACGTTTCCGCCCATCTGAGCCGACGTCGTCGACAGTCCCATCTGCGCATTTCCGGCGCCCAGGACCGACCAGCGGTAGTCGTCGCCGAACAGCTTGTCGGCCGTGCGCTTCATAAAGACGAGATTCTCGATGTCCGCGCCGATGCCGCCGAGTATTCCAAAGATGAACTGAATGAAAACCGGCGCTTTGAAGAGGCCGGTGCTCATGCAGAATTTCAAATTGTAGAGGTGGCCGACATCGTAGCATTCGTGCTCGAACTTGATGTCGTGCGGGGCAAGCTGCTTGGCGGCGTTCTCAATATCCGCAAAGGTGTTGCGGAAGATGTAGCCGTCGGAATTGGCAATATAGTTCTTTTCCCAATCGAATTTCCATTCGTCATATTTGCCCGCAAGCGGATGAAAAGAGAAGTTCATAGATCCCATGTTCATCGAACACATCTCGGGCGAAAACCGCAGCGCAGGCGCAATACGATCGTCGATCGTGTTCTTGAGGCTTCCGCCGGTCGAGATGTTTACAACCGCGTTCGTGCCTTGTTTGATCCTGGGAAGGAACGCTGCGAAGTGCTCTGGGTCCAGCGAGACCGAGCCATCCTGAGGGTTGCGCGCATGAAGATGCAGCACGGATGCTCCGGCGTCCGCCGCCGCGACCGCTTGCTGGGCGATGTCGTCCGCCGTGTAGGGAAGTGCGTTGGACATAGTCGGCGTGTGGATCGCACCTGTTATGGCGCAAGTGATCACAGTTTTCTTTTGACGTGCCATGGTCAGCCTCCGTTCTGGTTAGCCGATCGCACAACGCGATGACCGAGTGGGAAAAGTTGAAGATCGAACCGGGTTCGGATGAGGCCCCACACGCCCTTTGGCGCTTTCAGCATCACCACGATGGCAACGACGCCGAGCACCAACAGGTAGATTGTGCCGAGGTCAGCCAGGGTCTCGCGCAGGGCAAAGAAGACCAGTGTGCCGATGATCGGTCCTTCGATCGTGCCGATGCCTCCAATGACGACGATGAAGATAACAAACGCCGTCCAGTCGTTGACTGAGAACGCGGCGTCGGGGGATATCCGCAGCTTTTGCAAAAAGATCAGCGCGCCGATCATCGCGGTCATCGCCGAGGTGACCACATAGACGACAAATTTTGTCCGCCAGATTTCGATGCCCAGAGATCCCGCGGCCAGTTCATTATCGCGGATCGCCGTGAGAGCCAGGCCCTGTCGCGAGCGTAGGAAAATATAGACGATTGCGACGACAACCAGCGCTGCGCCAAGAGCTAGCCAATAGCTCAGCCACTCGCGCGACTGGCGCGATCCGGCGAGCGACTTGACTATACCAACCGGCAATGATGATCCCGATCCGCCGCCCAGCGCCGGGATTTGTGCGAAGCCCAGCCGGAACACTTCGGCGACAACCCATGTGCCTATGGCGAAATATGCGCCCCGCAGTCGGAAAATCAGCGCTCCAACCGGGATCGACACAATCGCGCCGAAGACAGCTGCGAGGCCGATCGCGAAGATTGGATGCAAGCCGCCGAAGATCGTCAGCGCGAACAACATGTAACCGCCGAACCCGACGAACGCCTGCTGACCAACAGACACAAGGCCCGCATAACCCGCCATCAGATTCCAAAGGCTCGCGAGCGCCAGGTAGAGAAACATCTCTCCCATCAACCTCATATCCGCGCGCGCCGCCCACCATGGGGCGGCGATCAGGATTATGACTGCGACGCACCCGATTATTGCCGCCATCCGAGCAGCGTACGATGAGCGGGTGACGGTGAAATCTTGCGCATTCATCAGGAAACCCTCGGAAAAAGCCCGTTGGGGCGAATGGCGAGAATGAGCAGAAAGGCGAGATGCCCCGACAGCAGTTGCCAGCCCGGATCAATCTTGGCGCCGACGGTCTGAGCGACCCCCAGGATGACGCCGCCTGCGAGCGTGCCCCAAAGGTTCCCGAGCCCGCCAATGATGACTGCTTCAAAGCCAAAGATTAGGCGGCCGCCGCCAATCGACGGGTCGAAACTCGTGCGAACGCCCAGAAGAATGCCTGCCACGGCCGTGACCGCCAGCGCCAGCGCCATAGCCAGACCAAATACGTGCCGGCGATTGAGACCCATCAATTGAGCGATATCCTGATTGTCGGAGACCGCCCTGAACGCGCGCCCGAGCGAGGTGCGATAGAACGTCCATTGCAGACCAGCGATGACCGCGACGGCGACAACAAACGTCAACAGCGGCAGCACCCCGACCGATAGCGGGCCAAGGGGAATGCTGGCGGTCTCCAGCACTCCCGCATCGAGTTTCTGCGGGTCGGCCGAGTAGACCTCGAGCAGAGAATTCTGAATGATGACGGACAGTCCGAATGTGACCAGCAGAGGCGGCAGTAGGTCGTCCCCCAACGTCTGGTTTAAGATTCCACGCTGCAGCGCGTATCCAATTCCGGCCATTAGGGGAGCAACGAGCACCAACGCGATCAGGGGATGAACGCCCGTTGCAACGGTCGCCGTCAAACCGAGATAGGCGGCCAGTACGATCAGGTCGCCATGGGCGATGTTGACCAATCGCATGATCCCGAAGATCAGCGAGAGGCCTGCCGCGAATAGGGCGTACAGACCGCCGAGGAGTGCGCCTTGCAGGAGTGCGTTGAGCCATTCCATAGCTATTTGATCCCGAAATAGGCGCGTGAGATGTCTTCACGCGAGACGGCGTTCGACGCGCCTTCCAGCGAAACGCGTCCCTCTTGCAGGCAGTAGACGCGGGAAGAAACTGACAGAGCCTTGGTGATGTCCTGCTCGACGATAACAGCGCTCATTCCACCACCGACAATGCCGGGTAGCGCTTCGTAGATGTCCTTGATGATGATGGGCGCGAGGCCAAGGCTGATCTCATCAAAGAGGATCAGGTCCGGGTTCGCCATCAGAGCGCGGCCAATGGCGACCATCTGCTGCTGACCGCCGGATAACGACGTCGACTGCTGATTGCGACGCTCCTTGAGGATCGGAAATAGCTTGTAGACCTCGCTAAGCGACCAGGGGCCTTTGCGGCCGACCCGCGCGCCGATGATGAGGTTTTCTTCGACTGAGAGCGACGGGAACAGCTGCCGCCCCTCTGGCACCAAAGCGAGGCCCATCGCCGCCACCTGATCGGCGCGCAGCCCGCTAATATCCTGTCCGTTGAAGCTGATTTGGCCAGGGTCGTTGTACATCAATCCAGAAATCGACCGCATCAGCGTCGATTTCCCGGCGCCATTGGCCCCGATGATGGCGAGAACCTCGCCGTCATTGACGGTCATATCGAGCCCGTATAGCGCTTGAAAGTCACCGTAATGGGCGTCCAGGCCAGCGATGTTCAGAATTGGCTCAGGCATCGGCTTCGATCCCCAAATAGATTTCCTGAACTTCCGGACTCTGCATGATCGACTTAGGCTCTCCCTCGGCGATTTTCCTCCCGAAATCTATGACGATCAGACGATCTACGACCGCCATCAGCGCATGAACGACATGCTCGATCCAGATGATCGACACGCCGGTCGCATGAACGTCTTTGATGGTCTGGACCAGAGAGCCGCACTCGGCCTCAGTCAGGCCGCCGGCGATCTCATCGAGAAGCAACAGTTTCGGCTTTGCGCAGAGGGCGCGGGTCATCTCCAGACGTTTGCGCTCGAGAAGCGTCAGGCCGCCAGCCAAGGCGTTGGCCTTCGGCAAGAGTTCCGTTTGATCGAGAATATCCAGGCAAAACCGCTCGGCTTCCCGCCCGTTCAGGCCCGCTGCTTGCGTCGCCGCGACCATCGAGTTCTCGAACACCGTCATACCTGAAAAGGGCTGCGGCACTTGAAAACTGCGCGCCAGGCCAGCCTTGCAACGCCGGGCCGCATTGTGACCTGTTACGTCAGCGCCCTCGAAGTGGATCGAGCCCGCATCGGGCGAGAGAACGCCGGTTATGAGATTGAACATGGATGTCTTGCCCGCGCCGTTAGGTCCGAGCACGCCAAGGGCCTCGCCTTGCGCGAGTTCGTAGCTCAGGTCGTCGGCGACTCTCACCGCGCCAAACGCCTTGGCCACTCCGTCAAGTTTCAAGATCGCATTCATAACCGCCTCGCATGAGGTGCGCTGCGACGCCGGAGGCTCCGGCGCCAAGCATGGTTCACAGAAGCTTCAGATCCGCCGTGCGCGGAATCTCGGGCGCCTCGGAGTTGGCCACGATCTTCAGATCAAACCCGTCTCCGTCGCGCTGCCACTGGCCGCCGACGAGCGGCGTTTTGGTGACGTTGTTGATCGGGCCGTTCGCCCAGTTCACCGGGCCTACGATCGTGTTCAATTCAGTTGCGGCGATCGCCGCCACAATCGCTTCTGGATCCTCGAGGTCCTCGGCCCGCTTGATCACGTCGGCGACAACCTCAAAGAGCGCATGTTTGAATCCGATCGGCTGCGTCCATGGACGCCCTTCCGCAGCGGTATATCCCTCGGCCAGGTCACGCGACGAAACACCGGTCAGCGATGAGGTGAACGGATGATCCGGCGACCACCAGACTTCGGTGCTCAGTCCATCGCCGCGCTCGCCGAGCGAGTCGATAACAGATGGGAACAGTAACGCTTTGCCGATGGTGACCACTTTCGGAGAGAACCCCTGCTGCGCCGATTGCGACCAGAAAGTTGCGAAATCCGGTGGGATCATATTTCCGGTTACGATCTCGCAACCAGCCGATTTGAAAGCGGCGATCTGGTTCGAGAAATCGTCCGAAAGCGGCTGGTATCGCCCGGGGTCGGTCAGTTCGTAGCCTGCGGCCGCCAGTGGCTTGGGCAGGCCCAATTTCGCATCGCCCCAGGCGTTGCCGTCCGCGTCATTGGGAAAGAGGCCGCCGACATTCTTGGCGACGCCGCTCTGGCCCCACATATCAAGGAACGCCGCGATGACGTCTTCAAGGCCCCAGAAGAAGTGATAGGTGCTCAGGAAGCCCTCGCCCGGCACGCCGTTGCGGCCGAAGAAATAGGGTTGCCAGGGACAATCGGTGGTGATGCACGGAACTTCGTTGACCTCCGCCTGATCCGAGACCGGGTTGACCGTATCCGGCGTCGAGGCTGCGACGATGATGTCGACCTCGTCGCCCAGGATCAGATCGGCGGCGACTTCCGCCGCTCGGTTCGGGTTCGACTGGCTATCCTTCGAGATAATCTCGACAGTCCAGGATTTTCCGTTGTTCTCAAGACCGGCGGAGAACGCTTCCGAGATCGCCTGAAGCACATACTCGTCGGCCTCTGCGAATCCGGCGAGCGAGCCGGTGCGCGGGCTGACATGGCCGACGCGCAGGACCGGATCCGCCGCATAGGCGCGCGTTGCGCGAAGGATCGCTGGAGCTGCGATAGCGGCTGCGCCGCCCATCAAAACACCGCGCCTCGTTAGATGCTTGCTGTTCATGTCTGATTTCCTCCGGTGTTGTTTTTGTTATTCTTTTGAAGCTGTTGGCGGTCTTTCGACCTACAGGATGCCGTCTAGCTTGGAGAGATGCCGCGCCACCCGATCCCTCACCGCCTGGGCTTCCTCGTCAGTCCATTCCCGGAACCCAGCGCCCGACTTCATCCCCAATCGACCGTCCTCGACCAGTTTGCGAAGATAGGGAGACGGGCCTTGCCGGCTTTCGAGATCGAACAGGACGTTTTCATGGATATCGAGGGTTAGGTCCGTCCCCACCAGATCCGCGTTCTCAAGCGGTCCGAGCACCGCCAGACGGCGTCCGAAGCAGGACTTCACGACTGTATCCACGGCCTCAGCGTCGCAAATGCCATTCTCGACCAGGCTGACAGCCTCGCGCCAAAGCGCATGCTGCAATCGGTTGCCGATGAATCCCGGCACGTCTTTCTCCACCAGCACCGGCGTTTTGCCTGCATCCGCCAGAAGCTCCATCATCGCGTCGGCGGCGGCGGGATCGGTCCATTCGGTCTTAACGACTTCTACCAGCGGGATCATGTGCGGCGGGTTCCACCAGTGCGTTCCGACAGCGCGTTCTTTCTTGTCCAGCTTCGCCATGATCTTGCCGATCTGGATCACCGACGTGTTTGAAGCGAGGATGCAATCTCGCGGCGCGTGCGCCTCGACCTCCGCAAAAATCCTCCGCTTGAGGTCGATCTTTTCGGGCGCCGCTTCAAAGACAAAGGCCGCCTCTTTCACGGCTCCCGGAACTGAGCTGAAAAGCTCAATCATTTTGAGAGCCCGGGCGATCTGCGCATCATCGGCGCCAAGGAGCCTCAGGCTGTTGGAAATGCGTTGCGGCGCGCTTCTCAGCACCTCTTCATTGGGGTCGGCGATGGCGACGTATTGACCGGCCCGCGCAAGGGTCAGCGCAATGCCATGGCCCATGAGCCCGGCGCCGATTACGGCGGTCTGGAGTTTCTTTTTCATCACTCAACCCGCCGTATAGCCGCCATCGGCGTAAAGGACGTGGCCGGTGTAGAAGGCCGATGCGTTTGAGGCGAGAAACAGCAGCGGACCGGCCAGATCCTCCGGTTCGCCCAAACGGCCGATCGGCACGCGGGTCAAAAATCCGTCGCGGACCGTCTTCGCCTCGTCTGTGTCTTCAAACATCCATGCGGTCAGCGGCGAGCGGAACACGGTGGGCGCGATGGCGTTGACCGTGATGCCATCCTTGCCTAGCTCACACCCCAACGCCTTGGTGACGCCGTCCGTCGCGGCCTTCGATGCGCAATATGCCGTATAGCCAGCCGGGTGGCCCAGCAGACCGCGAGCTGAGGACACGAGTACGATCTTGCCGCCCCTGCCCTGCTTCTTCATCTGCTTGGTGGCGGCGCGCGACAGTAGCCAGGTTTGATTGACGTTCGCGTCCATTACCGCAGCGAAAGTCGAGAACTCCATCTCGTCGATCGGCGCAACTTTGTTCATCCCCGATGCGACGACCAGAATGTTCAACTCGCCATAGACGTCGACCGCGTTGGCGACCAGATCCTCACACGCCGCTTCACTGCTGGGTCGCGCGTTAATCGCGGTGACATCGGCGCCAACCTCGCGGCACTCATAGGCGATTTCGTCCAGCGCTTTCTGGTTGCCCGCAGCAAGTACGAGTTTGCAACCCGCGCCAGCCAAGATCCGGGCGGCGACCATGCCAAAGGCGCCCGATGCGCCGGTGATCAGAGCCACGCGCTCCTTGACGTCGAACATGGAAAGCGGATCGGTAAGAGTGTTCATTTCAAGGTCTCCGGCGGATAGGGCATGACGACGAGCATCGTGCAGACATCGTTGCGGCGGTTTTCGATCTTCCGAACTTCGCCAGCGGGAATGGTGCAACTGTCGAACTTGCCAAGAATGGTTTCCCGACCATCGACGATCACCGTCATCTCGCCCTCGATGACGACATAAACCTTCTCGATCGGAGTGGCGTCGGGACCCGCGCCTCCGCCGGGCAGGAACTGGCTTAGCCCCACCCACTGGTTGGTGGGTCCGTCGTCCTCGAACCCTTGCAGCCTCAATCCGACAACATCGAAGTGGTTGGGCGCCTCATAGGGCTGGACGTCTTTGAAGTGTTTTACGTGCATGTCATTCCTCCCCAGGAACATGCGAAGTCGTGCGGCCGCCACCCAAGTGGCGGCCGTCAGACTCAGAAGTCTTCGCCAGCCTCAATGCGATAGTTCTGGCCCTTGTCGAGCATGGCCACGAGGCGGATGATGCAGCCGTCGCCGCGATCCCAGTTCCATGGGAAAAACGCAAAGGTGCAGCGCTTGCCCGTCACGGCGTCCAGATCGCCGCCAACGTTCTCAATGCCTAAAATGCCGTTCTTGAAGAGGATCTGGTGGACCGGCTCCCAATCCGGGAAGTCGTCCTTCCAGTCGTTGCCGCCCGACCATTCCTTGTACTCTTCAGCAAGGTGGGGCAGCAGCGGACCGTTGCGTTGCGGGCCAATTGCGGTCGCAAGTGGATGATCGTTCGCTTGGGTGTCGTGGCCCACGACCTTGACACCCTTCTCAACCATCCACTCTCCCGCAGACGCGACGAAACCCGGGCAGTATGCGAAGTAATCGCCGTCTTCATATTCTTTGTGCCAACCGGTGTTGATGATCAGAACATCGCCTTTGCGGATCGCATGGCCGCAGGCCTTCTCCAGATCTTCGCCGGTGATCGGCTCCCACTTCTTTTTCGGCAATGACACAACAAGGCCAGAGCCGAAGAAGTGCGGCAGAGGCACCTCATCAATGAAAGGCGTGCCCTGGACCACATGCGCCGGAGCGTCGATGTGGGTGGTCGCGTGCATCGTAGTCGTGATCTTCTGGCTGAGCACTCCGGACTTCGCCATGTAGTGCATGCGCTCAATCTTGACGTCTGCAAAATAGGGCCAGTTTGGGTGCTGAAAACCAAAGCGGTGGCTGAGGTTATAGAACTCCAACCCCATGTCGTTGTCGGTGTTTCCCTGAAACTCGATTCCGCGGATCTCGACCATTAGACGCATCTCCTCCGTTCACCGCAGCACGGTGTTTGTTGCTCTGTTCGTGGTTAATTCGCTTGACCCGCATATTGGTACAGTTGCACCGCATTGCAGTCAACTATTTTCTGCCATGCGGTACTATTGAACCGTATCGTGGTTATCTGGTACTGATTGAACAAGCTGCAGAATTTGGAGCAGGCTGGAAGTTGGCTGACGGTCAGATGATTGAAAAAGAAGAGAGAAACGGTCGGGGCGGCATTCAGGTCATCGCTCGCGCCGCGGCCATTCTAAGAGTGCTTCGTGAATCCGAGGACGGTATGAGCCTCGGCCAAATCGCCAAGCAAGTCGGCTTGCCCCGCTCTACGGTGCAACGAATCGCAGGCGCTCTTGTGGATGAGCGTCTTGTCATCAGCGACTCTCAGGGCGGCGGTTTGCGGCTCGGCCCCGAAATCAATGCGCTGGCGGAGGGCGCACAGCAAAATATCGTCGAACAATGCCGCCTGTTACTGGTCGAACTCACGCAGAAGACTGGCGAAACCGCCGATCTTTCGGTCCTGCGCGGCGCTGGCATGATCTTTCTGGATCAGGTTCCAGGCACCCAACGGCTGAGGACGGTCTCGGCGGTCGGCGAAGTCTTCCCGCTGACGCAGACGGCCAATGGGCGCGCCTGCCTAGCGAATATGCCGCGCGAACCTGCTGAGCGGCTGATCGCAGAAGAATGGCGTCGCACTGGCGTCGACAACGATATGCTCAGTTTCCACAAGTTATTGGACCGCGTTCGCGAAACCGGCCTCGCCTACGACATCGATGAGCACACGCACGGGATATCAGCCATCGGCTTCGCATTTAGGGATTGGGGCGGCGACCTTCACGCTATCTCAGTCCCCATGCCATCCACCCGTTTCGATTCAGCGCGAGAGAAAGTCGAGGCGGCGTTGATCGAAGCCGCCGCGAACGTCAAAAAAGTGCTTAGTAACTAGCTTGATAGACTCAGAGCTCATTACTTGAGCAACAGCGCCAGACGACGGATTCCGACCATTTCCTGACGTTGGCAAATGATTTGGATGCCTCGTCGCGGCTCCCGTAAGCGAACCTTCGGTGCCGTCAGACGAAATCTGACCAGTCTCAGTTTGCCCTCAACCGTGTGCACTTAGACCGAACAATTCCGCCGTCGCCCTTCGATTGCGGAGGTTCTGCTCTCCTTTAAAATGTGTTCTCTGGAGAGGCGTCGTTCCTGGTTGAAGCGATTGTAGGCGGGGGAGTGGGCGGCGACGATCCCGAGCTAGCTCAGCAGGTTTTCTACATTTCTTTCTGAACGAAAGCGGGAAGCAGGTGTGCATCATCACAGCCAGGCGGATGATTTCAGGAATGCAATTGAAGTACTTGAAGGGGTTACGCTTACTCATGCGTGAACGCTATACAGGCACCCTCCCTGGCTCAAGCCGGTTTGCTCTGACAGTGCCCCGCGGCCTCATAGTATCGATGAACGCAGCGTTGCACGTGACTTAAAATGAGAGCATCGGGACTGGTTGGCATTTCGCCAAACTCCAATCCTGCAAAATACTGCGAAACTAAGGTCTCGGAAATTTCCTTGCTATTCAGGTTGCGGATCAAGCGATTCAGCGCCTCGGACACTTCCGGATCCGACCAATAGTAGCGAATGCGATCACTGTAGCTGAAGCCCCGCAGAAGGGCTATTTCGCTTTCCGTGCCCTGGTAGTAGTCGCGCCAATACCCATCATTTTCTTCCATCCGCCGGGCGATCGTTTCCTTGAGACCTGAAGGTGTCTCGGGCTCGACCTGCGCCTCGATTTCGGCTAGCGCAAACACCGCCTCGCGGAAGCGGAACGTCAGTTCCGGGCCAACTTTCAGAAAGAAAAAGTGGTTCCTGACCAGATCGGCCAGCGCCCCCGTCGGCTGATAATCGGTAGAATGCGCCTCATAGCTGATGCCTGGTTCGGTAAGAATGGCGTCAGCGAGCGGTTTGGCGGGCGTCGGGTCGAACGTAAAGACCGACGTGTGGCTGAAATCGACGCCGGGTTGCGTAACGACCGAAACGATGCGCGACCAAGCAGCATCGAGTCCGCGTTTGGCAAAGGCCGCGCTGTGGGTCGCGATCGTTTCGTTGAAACGCGGAACCGAAGTGACGTCCAGCGCGTCGGGTTCTTCGGTCTCGCCACCGGGGATAGGAACCTCGGTACCGATGATATAGACAAGCTGGCCGGGGTCCGGCGCATGCGCCTCAGCCGTGGCGCAGAGATCCGCGGCACGTTCGGCGATCTGGGCGAAACTGAGGGCCGGTTCTCCCCCGAGCTGCATCGAGGCATCCAGGTGAATCTTTCGGAACCCCGCCTCGACGTAGAGCCGCACCAGCTCGCGCGCCTTTTCCATAGCGTCGTCGGCCGGTTCCTTGCGCCACGGATTGGGACCGAGGTGATCGCCGCCCAGGATCAGCTGGTCCATCTGCAAACCCGCCTCGACCGCCATTCCACTGACCCAAGACATGTAGCCCGACGGCGTCATGCCGGTATAGCCGCCATCTTGGTTCACCTGGTTGCAGGTGGCTTCAATCACAGTCGGCAGCCCGGCGTTCGCCGCATATGCGAGGGTCGCGCGCAGAACATGCTCATTCGCCGTGCAAAAACACGGAAGCCCGTTGGCAATTCCGGACCTATTGGCCTCGATCATCGCCTTAAAATCAATCATTTCGATACTCCCGCTGCCTCTAACTCTCGCATCGCAAGAAATTCCTTGATTTCTTCCTGAGTGGAATTGCCTTCCATCGGACCGCGCCGAGTCACCGCAATCGCGCCGGCGGCGTTCGCCATCCGCCCGGCTTCTTCCAAAGACGCGCCCAATATCAGGAGCGAAACAAAGGTTCCGCAAAAGCAATCGCCTGCGCCGGTCGGGTCGATTTCCTCCACCGAATAACCTCTGAAATCGTGGCGCTGGCCGTCGGCGACGACGGTGGCTCCTTGGGCGCCACGTTTGATCACTACGACTTCCGCATTGGATTGCAGCAGCCGTTCCACCGCGGCCGCCTCATCGAGATCCGGGAACAGGAAGCGGAGATCGCTGGTGCTTGGCATCAAGATATGGCTCTGCGCCACCACCTCTCGAAGCGCGTCGCGGCCAGCTACGTCCCGCATCAGCTCTGGCCGTGCATTTGGGTCGCAGCAGATCTTGCCCCCCCCGTCCAGCACATGGCGCACCGCCCGCATGATCTTGCTCCGTAGGGACGCATTACCGAGCGACGCGGCCGAGACGTGCAGCAGGGCTGGCATGTCCGGAAGGTCGGCGGGTTCAATCTTGAATGAATCGGCCGCTGTGTTGGCGAGGTGGAAGATGAAGTCGCGCGTGCCGTCCTCATAGTAAGAGACGAAGGCGGTGCCAGTGCTGCGCCCCTTGATCACGGAAATACCATCGGTGCCTACGCCATCTGCGCGAAGACGATTCAAAACGGCACGACCAAACCCGTCGTCGCCGACGCCGCCGTACATGCATGTTTGAGCGCCCATCCGCGCCGCCTGATCAATGAAGATTGCGGGGGCGCCGCTGGGATAAGGACCTGAATACGCGCCTATACGCTCAAGCGCGCATCCCTTAGAGTGAGACACGAATTCGACGAGGGTTTCCCCCACACTGGCGATGACACGGACATCCTGCACATTCGACTCCTTCGGTCTGTGCATATCTCTGGACTTCTATTTACACATGTAAAATGCTACATGCAACAATGGAAATTCGGCAAGGCATCACGAACATCGGAGGGGCTGGACTGACATCCTGGAACCACGCATGAAAAAGCCAAAGATCAACACCATGAAAGAGCTTTCCGCGGCTATCGGCGTGTCGCGGCCGACCTTGTCGCGCTACTTTCAGGATCCTGATAGCGTCAGTCCCTCGTCCGCAGATCGAATTCGCGCCGGTCTTGAGCGCGTCGAATATGTTCCGAACTTTTTCTTTACACGCCTCAACCGCAAGTCGACCGGTCTGATCGGCGTCATCATCCCCCACCTGAACGACCCGTTCTTCACCAGCTTGCTGGACGTGATCGAGTTGGCGGCAATGAAAGCGGGCTTCACAATTATCACACAGAGTTCGCACGGGGATCCTGAAACCGAATTGCGCGCGACAGAAAAGCTACTTTCCATGAATCCGGATGGCGTATTGGTTGCTCCGCTGGGTGTTGACGGAAACGTAGAGGCGTTTGAAAGGTTGAGCGAAAACGTCCCCCTCGTCTTCATTGACTCGCGCCTTCCAGACGGTTTGGTCAATGTTGATTTTGTTGGCACCAACAACGAGCAAAGCATTGGCATTATGGTGAATTTCCTCTGCAGAACGGGAGAAGCGCCAGTTCTTCTTGGCATGCCAAGACTCAACTCCAACAGCCTAGAACGTGAGGCAGCATACACTTCGAAAATGAAAGAACTCGGCCACCAACCGGTAATCGTCGATGGCAGCGACGTTGAGCCGACCTGGCAATTTGAGGAGTATGCCTTTCAGGTAATGGAAAATCATTTCAGCCGAGGCCGGCTCTCCGAGGCCACGATTCTCTGCGCGAACGACCGCCTGGCATTTGGGGCGCTACGCGCCGCGAACAATCATGGCTTCTTCGCAGGAGGCCGAAAATCGCAGGGTCCGATTCGTATCGCAGGACACGATGACAACCCGGTCAGCCGCTTTATGACGCCGTCACTCACAACCATGTCGCAGGACATTGAGGCCATAGGGCGCGCCGCCATCCGAACCCTTTCCGCGCGAATCAAAAACGATCCAAGCGCCAAAGAATCACTAAAAATTCAGACATTTGACGCCGTGCTTAGAGTTCGGGAATCCGCCTGAATAAGCGCTAAGATTTCAACTCGCACCCTGTGTATTCCAGTCAAAGTCGGGCGTTCTGCTTGACTTAATCGACATCGTCTTGCATAAACTTTTACACATGTAAAACGGGGAGGTCGTGATGACTACAAAACACATGTTGCTCGGAACTGTCGCCGGGCTGGGACTGACAGCTACGCTGGCCGCCGTTGCCACCGCCGAAGAAATCACCATCGCTACGGTTAACAACAATGACATGATCATCATGCAGGAGCTCTCCTCGCAGTGGGAGGAAGCAACCGGCAATACGGTCAACTGGGTCATTCTGGAAGAGAACGTTCTGCGTCAGCGCGCTACGACCGACATCGCGAGCGGCGGCGGCCAGTTTGACATCATGACCATCGGCTCCTACGAGGCGCCGATCTGGGGCGCGCAAGGCTGGCTCCAGGCGCTCGACGGCATCGAAGGCTACGACTACGATGATCTGATTCCAGCAGTTAAAGCTGGCCTTTCGCACGATGGATCTCTCTACGCACTGCCGTTCTATGCGGAAAGCTCCTTCACCATGTACCGCACAGATCTGTTTGAGGCGGCTGGTATCGATATGCCCGATCAGCCGACTTATGAGCAGATCATGTCTTACGCTGAACAGCTGACCAATCGGGAGAACGAGGTCAATGGTATTTGCCTGCGCGGCAAGGCTGGTTGGGGCGAGAACATGGCGTTCATCGGCACCCTGATCAATACGTTCGGCGGTCGTTGGTTTGACGAAAACTGGGTGCCTCAGGCGGACCAATCCGCCTGGAGTGATGCTCTGGACTACTATCTAGAGATCATGACCAAATACGGCCCTCCGGGCGCGAGCACCAATGGCTATAACGAGAACCAAGCACTATTTCAGCAAGGCAAATGCGCCATGTGGGTTGACGCAACGTCGGCAGCTGGCCGCGTATTCGACCCGAGTCAGTCGGAATATGCTGACAAGGTCGGCTTTGCCGCCGCGCCAGTTGCGAGCGTCGAAAAAGGCAACGCCTGGTTTTGGGCATGGTCGCTGGCTATCCCAACCAGTTCTCAGAAGGCTGATGTTGCGAAGGATTTCCTGACCTGGTCCACCAGCCAAGAATATGTCGAACTGGTTGGTGAATCGAAGGGATGGGTGGCGGTTCCCCCCGGCACACGTCAATCCACGTATGCTAACCCGAAATACATCGAAGCGGCGCCTTTTGCCAAAACGGTTCTGAATTCAATCTTGGCTGCGGATCCGGCTGACGCGACAGCCGATCCGGTTCCCTACACCGGCATTCAATACGTCGCGATCCCAGAGTTCGCAGGCCTTGGAACTCAGGTCGGCCAGAACTTCTCGGAAGCTCTCGCCGGCTCGAAGTCCGCCGAAGAGGCACTGACTGAATCGCAGAGCTTGCTTACCGAAGAAATGGAAGCCGCCGGCTACAATTGAGTAGCCTCCTCCCGGCGGAGGGGCTGGCTTTGCAATAGGCCGGCCCCGTTCTGATAACTTCGCCAACCGAAAATCATCGGTCGACCCATCGCTGGAAAGCCCCGGCGGCTCGATCGAAATTGCAAAGGTTCTGCGCCATGAAAGCCGTGATGTTCGATGCATTGGGATCCGTCGGTCTTTCCGAGATTGATGTGCCAAAGCCTGCAGCCGATGAAGTGTTACTCCGCGTTGCCGCAAGCGGCGTCTGCCATACCGACATTGAAATCCTCCATGGCGGATATGGCGCGTCAGACTTCCCGCTCGTGCCCGGACACGAATTTGCCGGAGTGGTCGAGGAAGTTGGCGAGAAAGTTGCCAGTTTCACAGTCGGCGATCGCGTTGTCGTCGACCCGAATCTGAGCTGCGGCGAGTGCCGCGCCTGTCGTAAGGGCCTAGCGAACCTCTGTGAAATCCTTGGGGCCTATGGGGTGTCCACAAATGGCGGTTTCGCCGAGTACAGCGCCGTCAAGGCTGAAAATCTGGTGGACATTGGCGATATGCCTTTCGACATGGCCGCCCTTGCAGAGCCCATGGGCTGTGTCCTCAACGGCGTGGACGCAGTCGGAACGAATGGTGTCGAACGGGTGCTGGTGTTCGGCGCCGGTCCGATCGGAATCCTTATGGCGATGGCCCTGCGTACCCGTGGTGTCAGCGAGATCAGTCTCGTTGATCTTGCGCCCCATCGCCTAGAGCTGGCCGGATCCTTTGGGTTTACTCCAATTGCCTCCGGCTCTTCCGAACATGAGGCGCTAGCACATTCGATGGATCTCAGCGTGGACGCGACCGGTATTCCGGCCGTGGCCGAGACCTTGCCCGGCTATACGGCTAATGGCGGCAAGGTGCTCTACTTTGGTGTCTGCCCGCAGGACGCTCGTGTCGAAGTCTCGCCCTATGACGTATTCCGTCGCCAGTTGACCATCGCCGGGGCCCATTCGCTGAACCACAACATCGCTGATGCAATCGCAGCATTGCGGGCCACCGGGCAGGATGTGACTCGACTGGTGTCTCACCGGCTTCAACTCGAAGAGATCCCAAAGGTTCTGATGAAGGAGGGCCCCGAAGGAACACTAAAGGTGCAGGCGGGATGACAACATCAGGGGGCGGTTTTCGATGACACCCGCCGCCCCCTGACTTTCAGAACCCACGCAGTCTTTATCCGCATTTCCGGTCGGCGCTTCGCCGACAACAGAGGAGGCGCGCCCGATGGCGACCCAGCATTCCCGCTCTGCAGCCAGACTAATGATGGCGCCGGCGGTCATATTTCTCCTGGGATGGATGCTCGTCCCGCTGATGATGACGCTCTATTTCTCGTTCAAGAAATACCTGCCGCTGCGCGGCGGCGATCTCGGATGGGTGGGCTTCGACAACTATGTCCGCTTCGTCACGTCGAGCGCCTTCTGGCCCAGCGTGCAGGCGACGCTGGTGATCGTCGGCGGCGTGCTGATCATCACAGTGGTCTTTGGCGTCCTGCTGGCGCTGCTTCTGAACCAGCCGATGTTCGGGCAGGGCGTGGTCCGCATCCTGGTGATCGCGCCGTTCTTCGTGATGCCGACCGTCTCGGCCCTGGTCTGGAAGAACATGTTCATGGACCCGGTGAACGGGCTGTTCGCGCATCTCTGGAAATTCTTCGGCGCCGCGCCGATCGAGTGGCTCAGTCAGGCGTCGCTGCAATCCATCGTCATGATCGTCTCGTGGCAGTGGCTGCCCTTCGCGACGCTTATTCTGCTGACGGCCATTCAGTCGCTGGACGGCGAGCAGCTTGAAGCCGCCGAGATGGACGGCGCCCCGCCGCTGAAGCGCTTCGGTTACATCATTCTGCCGCATCTCGGCCGCGCCATCACGATCGTGATCCTGATCCAGACGATCTTTCTGCTGGCGATCTTCGCCGAGATCTTCGTGACCACGCAGGGCAGCTTCGGCACCCGGACGCTGACCTACCTGATCTACCAACGCGTGCTGGAGAGTCAGAATGTCGGGCTCGGTTCCGCCGGCGGCGTCTACGCAATCATTCTCGCCAATATCGTCGCCATCTTCCTGATGCGCATCGTTGGCAAAAACCTGGACGCGTGAGGAGAACATCATGGCTCGCGCAGTGACGCAAAACCGCAAGATCATCAACACCGCCGCCGCCTGGACGATTGGCCTGCTGATCTTCTTTCCGATCCTCTGGACGATCCTGACCAGCTTCAAGACGGAGGCGCAGGCGATCAACGACCCGCCGCTGTTCTTCTTCTTCGACTGGACGCTGGAGAACTACGCCGTCGTTCAGGAGCGCTCAGACTATATGCGCTTTCTCTGGAACTCGGTGATCATCGCCGGCGGCTCCACGATCCTGGGCATCATCGTCGCCATTCCCGCCGCCTGGTCCATGGCCTTCGTGCCCTCAAAACGCACCAAGGACATCCTGCTCTGGATGCTCTCCACCAAGATGCTCCCCGCCGTCGGCGTGCTCTATCCGATCTATCTGCTGTTCATCAATTTGGGACTGCTGGATACGCGCTTCGGGCTGGTCATGGTTCTGATGCTGATGAACCTGCCGATCATCGTCTGGATGCTCTACACCTATTTCAAGGAGATCCCCGGCGAAATCCTTGAGGCGGCCCGCATGGACGGCGCGTCGCTGAAGGAGGAGATCCTTTACATACTCACGCCGATGGCCGTCCCCGGCATCGCCTCCACCCTGCTCCTGAACTTCATCCTGGCGTGGAACGAGGCCTTCTGGACCCTGAACCTGACCGCGGCCAAAGCGGCGCCTCTGACGGCGTTCATCGCCAGCTACTCCAGCCCCGAGGGATTGTTCTACGCCAAGCTCAGCGCGGCCTCGACGATGGCCATCGCGCCAATCCTGATCCTTGGCTGGTTCAGCCAGAAACAACTCGTAAGCGGCCTGACCTTCGGCGCTGTCAAATAAGGAACTGAAACAATGGGCGCTATCAAACTTGAAAACGTCAGCAAGTCGTTCGGCAACGTGAATGTCATTCCCGGCGTCGATCTGGAGATCAACGATGGCGAGTTCGTCGTGTTCGTCGGCCCCTCGGGCTGCGGCAAGTCCACCCTGCTTCGCCTGATCGCCGGACTGGAGGATATCTCCGGCGGCAAGATCAGCATCGACGGCGTGGACGCCACCAATCTGCCGCCGGCGAAACGCAAGCTGGCGATGGTGTTCCAGTCCTATGCGCTCTATCCGCATATGACGGTCTACAAGAACATCGCGTTTCCGCTGAAGATGGCCGGTCTGGACGGGGCGGAGATCGACAAGAAAGTGCGCGGCGCGGCCAATGTGCTGAACCTGAACGACTATCTTGAGCGTCGCCCCGGTCAGCTCTCTGGCGGTCAGCGTCAGCGCGTGGCGATTGGCCGGGCGATCGTGCGCGAGCCGTCGGCGTTCATGTTCGATGAACCGCTCTCGAACCTCGACGCGGCGTTGCGCGGCAGCATGCGGCTGGAGATCAGCGAGCTGCACAATGAACTCTCCACCACGATGGTCTACGTCACCCACGACCAGATCGAGGCGATGACCATGGCCGACAAGATCGTGGTTCTGCATGACGGCTATATCGAGCAGGTCGGCTCCCCCATGGAGCTCTACCGCAATCCCGCCAACACTTTTGTGGCCGGATTTATCGGCTCGCCGAAGATGAACCTGATCGGCGGCGAGGCGGCGTCTCGCGCGAACGCCACCACCATCGGCGTCCGTCCGGAGCACTTCAACCTTTCCAAGGAGAGCGGCGATTGGTCCGGCGTGATCAATGTCGCAGAACACCTTGGCTCGGACACGCTGCTGCATGTCAATGTCGACGGCGTGGGCGCGGTCACCGCGCGCGCGACGGGCGAGTTCGACGTCCGCCATGGCGACAAGGTGTTCCTGAGCCCGGATCCGGATCGCGTCTATCGTTTCGGCGCGGACGGCAAAGCGATCTGATGGTGGGCTTGGACGGCAAATCGGCGCTCGTCACCGGCGCGGCGCGCGGCATCGGCATGGCCGTCGCCGCCGCCTACGCCCGTGAGGGCGCGCTGGTCGCCGTCGGCGATATCGATCTGGACCGGGCCAAAGCGGCGGCGGAAGAGATCGGGCTGGGCGCCTACGCCGTCCGGATGGACGTGGCGGACCAAGAGTCCGTCGACCTCGCGATCGCGGCGGTGGCGGAGCATGCAGGGGGCCTCGATATTCTGGTCAACAACGCCGCGCTCTTCGACGCCGCGCCGATCACCGAGATAACCCGCGACAGCTATGACCGCCTGTTCTCCGTCAACGTAGCGGGCACGCTTTTTACGCTACAAGCCGCCGCCAACGCCATGATTGCGCAGGGACGCGGCGGCAGGATCATCAATATGGCCAGCCAGGCGGGACGGCGCGGGGAATCTTTGGTCGCGGTCTATTGCGCGACCAAGGCGGCGGTCATCAGCCTGACCCAATCGGCGGGACTGAATCTGATACCGCACGGGATCAACGTCAACGCCATCGCGCCCGGCGTGGTCGAAGGCGAACACTGGGACGGGGTCGATGCTTTATTCGCCAAATACGAAGGCCTGGCGCCAGGCGAGAAGAAACGCCTCGTGGGCGAAGCCGTGCCCTATGGGCGCATGGGAACCGCGGATGACCTGATCGGGATGGCGGTGTTTCTGGCGGGCGAGGGGGCCGACTATGTGGTCGGTCAGACCTTCGGCGTCGATGGCGGCAACTGGCTGGCGTGAGGGAGAAGATGATCGGACAGCTCTTAGTCAAGCACTTCGGTCACTTTTTTTCGATCATGGAGGAAATGTACTCGCGCTAGCAGCGAATGCCTGCTTCCCCCCCCTTTCTCCCCTGCGTGGATATTGGCGGAGAAGTCCTGGTTCGCAGTGCAGCGCCATCTCTCTTCACCAGTACGCCTTCTCTGAGCGAGCCCGCCTTATCGGACATAGCTCGGACACGGCGCTGGGAATGTGTCGGCGAATGCCTGCACCCTGCGCATAAAATATTGATTTTGTGTTGTGTTTTTGGTTGCGGGGGTAGGATTTGAACCTACGACCTTCAGGTTATGAGAGCGCTAAAGGTCAATCGCACCACATGCGCCGAATTGCGCTCACCTACCCTATCTTATTGATTGTGCTACTTTTTTATTGACGGAGACTGCGCTCTCTTTCTACGCCTTTCGCCATGACTCGCCGCCAATTGCTTCCACAGCGCTTCCACAAGGTTGCGTTTTCCAAGCGGCGAGCATCGGAGGATTGGCGATGCCCAAACTGACCAAACGCAGCGTCGAGGCGCTGAAGCCGAGAGCGAAAAGCTACTTCGCTTGGGATGACGAGATCAAAGGTTTCGGCGTGCGGGTGATGCCATCTGGGACCAAGACCTATCAGGTGCAGTATCGGAAAGGTGGACGCACCCGGCGCGCCTCGATTGGGCGACATGGCAACATCACCGCCGAGATTGCCCGCGCCAAAGCGAAGGAGATCATGGGCGAGGTCTCCAAGGGCGAGAACCCGGTCGAGGAAATCGCGCAGCACCGCCGCGCGCCGACCGTCGCCGCGCTCTGCGAACGGTTCTTCCAGACCCATGTGATGGAGCGCTGTAAGCCGTCCACACAGGCCGAGTACCGGCGCGCCATCGACAAGTTCATCAATCCCGCCATCGGCGGCTTCAAAGTGGTGGACGTGGAGCGCAAGGACGTGGCGGCGCTTCACGATAAGCACCGCGATATCCCCTATCAGGCCAATCGCACCCTTGGGGTGCTGTCAAAGATGTTTAATCTCGCCGAAGTTTGGGGTTTGAGGCCGGACGGCTCCAACCCTTGCCGCCATGTGCCGAAGTATCGGGAGACGAAACGCGAGCGGTATCTCAGCAAGGCCGAATTGCAGCGTCTGGGCGAAGTGCTGGCGGATGCCGAGCAAGATGGGTCGGAGTCGATCTATGTCATCGCCGCGTTCAAGCTACTGATCCTGACCGGTTGCCGCCTCGGCGAGATACAGACCCTCAAATGGGAGTACATCACCGAGTTCGGTATGGAGCTTCCCGACAGCAAGACGGGCGCACGGCGCATCCCCCTGCCCCAAGCGGCGCGGGACGTGCTGACCGCCCTGCCCCGGCCCCTGAACAACGCTTACGCCGTCGCGGGCCACGTCGAGGGGCAGCACATTACCGACTTGCAGCATCCATGGCGGCGCATTCGGGAGCGGGCCGGGCTCGACGATGTTCGGATTCACGATCTCCGCCACACCTACGCCTCGAACGCGGTCTCATCCGGCATGCCGATCCAGATGGTCGGGCGGCTCTTAGGTCATACGCAGTTGCAGACCACGATGCGGTACGCCCATCTCGCCGACGATCCAGTCAAGCGCGCGGCGGAGGAAAACGCGGAGCGGCTGAGCGCCCTTGTCGGTGCCCCTAACGTAAGGCGCGCAGAGTTGCGGGTGGTCAAATAGCGCAGCGGTCCATTACGTAACGTTACCTTATGTAAGGGGCGCAGTTGAGGCGGCGCGCGCCTTAGGTAACGTTGAGTCGACTAATTTATTTCGAAATGTAGATTTCAGAATGAACCCATTCGAGAGAGACTATTTTTACCCGCTCATAGGCAGATCGGGTCCGATGTATTCAGACGAGGTATTCGACACGCTCTGCACCGAGTTTCGGATACCGTCTGAAAGCCAGTTGGAATTCCGTGATGCATTAGAAGGCGCCGCGGAGGTCTGGGCTTATCACGTCGGGCGCGGCGATCTCAGTATTCCCGCTGCAAGCATCAAACGCGACCTTGAGAAAGTCGAGAAATTGGCTGGTCGCCTCTATGACAGCCTCAATGATTTGGACTACTTCTGCCACGAGCGTTTCGCGATGAAGGACGCGACGCTGTCGCACGACATATGCGACGGGGCTCAGCGCAGCCGCTACGGTCATAAACTTCATCGCTACACCGATAGTAACGGCGACGAAGTGACAATTCTTCTCGAGTATCAGGACCTGATCGACGGCGTTGACATCCTTCGCCAGTACGCGAGCGAGGCCCTGGCAGAAATTCCGCCTCAGCGCACCGGCCGCAAGGCGGTCGAGCCAATGCGGATGTGGATGACCAATATCGCCGCGACTTGGTCGGATCTACTAGGACGGCCCTTCACGCGCGACGTGCACGACAACGGCGAGCCGATCTCAGAGGCGGCGCGGTTCTGCGTGACGGCATTCGCCGAGCTTGATCCAAAGACGCCGCCTGAGACCGTGCTCAATGCGATGAAGAAGACAATCACCGCGCAGCGACGGAAGGCGACTGGCAAAAACTCATCTGAAAACGAAGCCTAATTTTGCCAGCGGCTATTGCTGAAAATCGTTGGCTTTTGCGCCTAAATCGTCTCAACCGATCGTAACGGAGCGAGGCAGATGCAGGCGACCACGGAACAGACCACCCGCGAGAGCAGAAACGATTATTGGGACGGTTTCATTGACGAGGCGGCAGCGGCGGAATTTCTCCGCCAGAGCATCCGCACACTTCAGAAATGGCGCGTTACCGGTTTCGGGCCGCAATTCTATAAAACTGGCCGCTCTGTACGGTACCGGCGGCGCGATATCGACGCTTGGGCGACGGATCGAGCGAAGCAGCACACTTCCGAGAATTGAGTTTTGCCCGCGCGAGGTTGGCAGCGCCGCGCGGGATTTTGGGGCCGGACGGCGCTGAAAGAGGGCGCGGGGCCTAACCGCCTCGCGCCCTTCCCTTGTCTGCCACTGGCGCGACGCCTGACTTAAGGCGGCACTCTCTCAAACATCACCACCGGGCGTCAGCCCGGCCCCAAAACAAAAGCTGCCCCGGCCCGGAGGGCAGAGAGCAATCGGCAAGCCACGGGCGCGCCCGCAGGGCGCGGCAGGGGCGGAAGTGGATTGGGAGGGGGGTCCTTGTAGCACCCCCCTCCAGAAATACGGATGGGTAGGAGAGCGCAAATGGACGTAGTGCACCGCGGGTTCGATGGCCTCGACGTAAGTTTCCAAGGCCAGATCGATAAGGACTTCGCTGAGCAGCTTGAGGTGGCAAAGACTTCGGCGGCCGATGAACGCGAAGAACAGCTCTTGGAGTTTCGCGGCGTGAAGATGCATGTCGCCGAAACCGGCGCGAGGGGCGGCTACGCCTATCGCTGCGACACCGGCCCATTTGGCGCGACTTGGTTCTTCAAGAAGCCCAACAAACACGACCCTTGGGGTATCCGGGTCTCTTGCAAAGCGCTGCCGCTCGCCACGCTTGGCCTCGGCCGGGTGCGCGCCGATCTCTACGCCGTTCTCGACGCCCTCGGGATCGCGACGACTACCGAAGGCGTCAGCATCGGACGTGTCGACGTCGCCGTCGATGTCCTTGCTCCTGGCTTCATCTTGGAGCCAGATAACTTCGTCATGCATTCGCAGGCCACGCGCGCAGATCATATTGAGGGCGCAGACGTTCAAATCCATGGCCGTTCGGGCCGCTGCACTTCTGTCACCATCGGCAAGAACCCAGGACGCGTCGTCATCCTCTATGACAAGCGCGCGCAGGTGGTCTCCAAGCGCAAGGTCGAATGGTGGGAGATCTGGAACGCCAATCGCCAGAAGGACGGACTGCCGCCGCTCAACCAAGAGAACCGCGACGAAAGCGCAGTCTGGCGCGTGGAACTGCGCGCAGGCAAGAAACACCTCAAGGACAAATGGCGCATCCGCACCTGGGCGGATTTGCACGATCGGTTGGGCGACCTCAAGGCGAAGACCCTGAACGCGGTGCGCTACGCGATGCCGGCACTCGATACCAATCGCGCCCGCTGGCCGGACGATCCGATCTGGGGGATTGCTCGGCGAGAAATCGCTGGCGATCTTTTCCAGATGCGCAGCCACACCAACCCAGACCTCATTCGTAAGGTTCTACGGGCCGAGCATCGGCGAATTCTACTGGGGCAGATGTCCGGTATATCGGTCGGACTGGCTGTCACGGACGGCAAAGATGCCGCCGCTTACACGACTTCGGTCCGGACCCTACCTTCCGCGCTCCTGGACACGCCGACGACCACACTATGCCGCTAGATGAACGGTTTGCGAAGGTCGAGGCCAGGTACGCGTTTCGGTGAGTCTGACCTGTCCCAAACGAAGAAGTAGCGAGAACCGAACAGGCATATCACCAAACTTCTTTACGACGATCGACTGATCAAGTTGAGTTCCCAGGGATGCATGACAAGTGCGACAATTGCTGCAAAAGATAGTGTCCAGGCTGCTAGCATCCCGACGATACGTTGCGTATGTTTTTTGTAATTACAAAAGGGAACCTCATGAGGCTTCGCGCAGTTTCAAAATCACAGCAAAAGATTGTTCCAAAGGTGGCTCCGTCTCAAACCGAGCCGTTTGACCAAACGTCACTTTTTCCGGAGTTCCGCTACATGGGCTCCAAGCGTCGTCTCTTGCCCTGGATAAGAAGTATCCTCGAAACACTCGATTTCGAAACCGCATTAGACCCTTTCAGCGGCAGTAACGCGGTTGCGTACCTCCTGAAGTCAATGGAGCGCCGGACCATATCAACTGACTTTTTGAATTTTCCAAGCACGATTGGAAAGGCGCTTATCGAGAATGGGTCGGTAAATCTTGATGGCCCAGCAATGAAAACGCTTCTTGCGCGATCGTCGAACACGCATTCATTCATTCAAGAGACGTTTTCGGGTGTTTTTTACACAGATGCTGACCTCCAGTTTCTAGACCGGGTTTCGGGTAATATTAGACAACTTGATAGCTCGCTCCAACAGGCGCTGGCTATGGCGGCCCTAATGCGCTCCTGCGTCAAACGGCAGCCACGAGGCGTATTCACGATCTCTGGCGATTTATCCAAGTACGACGATGGACGGCGGGACCTGCAGCTCTCAATAGAAGAACATTTCTTCGAACAATCGATAGCTTTCAACGAAGCGGTATTTTCGAACGGTCGGCGTAACAGGGCCCAACGGCAGGATGTATTTAATGTCAGAACCCGAGGTGTTGATCTAGTCTATCTTGATCCGCCATACGTTCCGCGTTCAGACGACAACTGCTATATCAAGCGCTATCATTTCCTTGAGGGGCTCTCTTGTTACTGGCACGGGCTCGATATTGACTACTCGACCAAGGTTCGAAAGATACCGAAAAAGTTCACGCCGTTCAGCTATCGCCGAGAAGCGGTGAGCGCCTTCACACGACTATTTAAGCGATTTGAGCGCCAGAAGATTGTACTTTCCTACAGCTCTAACGGTTACCCTGATCTCGATCAGCTAGTGGAAATAATGAGGAAGACGAAACGCGACGTTCGCGTCTTTCGGAGAGATCATACTTACCATTTTGGGACCCACCGTAAGGTCAAGCGTGCCTCCGTCGAGGAATATTTGATTGTGGGGCAGTAATGAAGCCAGTCGAGCAGCAATTCGACGATATCATCGGCAGCCTTTCTCCTCTCGAAGCAGATTGGATGGACGACGTGGCCGATGCCATCATGTCGCGGATAACTGCGGTCCCAGTGAAGGCAGAGTACGGCAGAGACGACATCTCAGGGTTGTTCAAGTCATCAAATGCGAAGGCGTTTCAGGTCTCGAAGTTTTGTGCCGGTCTCTTTCTTGGGTATTCAAAGGACAAACTTGAGGCTGAGTTAGCAGCGCGGCTTGGCGCAGGCGGCACTGGGATAAAACGCTTCCAAAGTGATCGCGAAGCATATGTCGATGCGCTCGAGCACCTTGGCCTTCGAGACGCGATGACGGCGACTATCAATCACAAGCCAGTTTGGAGCGATATCCTAAAAGAGCGTCTACGCTCCGGTCGTGGTAGTGCCATCCAAGGCCAGCAAAGGGGCCGGGGACTGGAGGATTTCGCCGAGGAGATTATCAAGGAGGTTTTTGGCGATTCGTATGAAGCGCGATGCACCTTCATTGGAGCCGACGGAACAGCGAAGTGCGACTTCGCGATTCCGAGCAAGAGTAAACCATTCATTCTCATCGAGGCTAAAGGATACGGCGCGACTGGTTCGAAAATGAGCGACATCATTGGCGACGTGGACGCTATTATTCGGGCAAAGCGAGACGACGCTAGCCTTCTGCTAATCACAGACGGCCTCACTTGGAAAGCGCGTGCTAACGACATGAGGAAACTTATTGATCGCCAGAACAAAGGGCGCATTACACGTATCTATACAAAGAAGATGCGGGCCCAGTTTCAGTCTGATCTCAAAACCTTAAGAGGCGAATACAAAATTTGATCAAAGTATTCAAAAGATGTACATCGTTCTCGCGCGCGGGATTCAAGCCCTGAGACATGCACAGGCGTTTTGCATAGGTCGTCGACTGAAAGCTCCAGTTCGCTGCAGATTTCTTCGAATATCCGAATATCGCAACTAGAATCTACGTATTCAGAACCGGCGATTTGGAGCAAACAACAAGCTTTCTGGACCCGCGCGTCATAGCAACGTAAAGACTTTTTGCGTCATGATGTGCGGCGTCTAGGACCACGGAAACATCCGCCTCCAGGCCCTTGAGAAGAAGCGTGCTGCCGATTGCGCGTTTTGGCACTGCCCTGCCAAGAACGCGACTTTGCTCGCGAAACCTGACCGCCGTCTCATACAGAGCGTCGGCCTGTTCGTCTTCACATTGGTTCAGCGCTTTAAGGCAAACTCGCAGCACATCAATTCGGAACACTCGTACCCCCGTCATCCTTGATATGCCGGAGAGCAACGCTGCTCCCCTTGCGAACGACGGTCTCTCGCAAAACTCCAAGGCAAGAACTTCAGCCTCATTGGGCTCATTACGGGCCGTACCGGCTTGAAGAGAACTGACTCTTTTCAGAAAATCGTCGGGGCCCACGCTAGTCATAACGCTAGCCGCAAACCTCACAATCTTTTCCAAGGCTTCCGCTTCGTCGAGCTCAAAATCCGCGGCAAACTCAGTCACATCCCTGAGGTCAACGTTCTCTACGGTGAAGGCACCTGGTGTCCGGGCAGCGAAGTCTCTGTGTGACTTCGGTTTCTTACTGTCGCCGATCACGAGGGCCGAGCCGCCCGCTTCGGGCGAGGTCGTTCGTGCCGCCTCAAGTTGCCTGCTGTAGTCGTCGCTTCCGTTAAGTTCCACCCATTGAACCGAAGGCGGCGCTGCCCGAAGATCGATCGGTGCCCCATTGATCAATGCAGTTCTGGTTTTCAGCAACCACTGACCAAGTTCTTCAGAACCGGCGTTCTTCCAACGCCACGGTACGTCCAATTCTGCAGCCATTGGAAAATGCGTGCACACCATATCGTCCCACGGGGCGACTTCGTTGCCAGGCCAATTGAAGATTGCCTGCATAGGATCGCCTAGAACAACGGTACGAAGCGCGCGGGCTACATAGAATACGATCGCGTGTTGTGGAACGGAACAGTCCTGATACTCGTCCACTATGAGGCGGTCATAGCTCGCGGCTATGATGTCATACAAATGGGCTTCTTTGAGTAGGGCGCACGCAGCCTTTCTGATCTTCGGATAGTTCGGACGGGTGGTTTGCAGGATTGTGGCACTTGCGCCAGATCGTTCCGGAAACATGGACAGAAGCCGGATTACCCAACCATCAATCGTCATCAGTCGATAGGCAGAAGTGGGCACAACCGCATTCGCCAATCGGCTTCTTAGCGCCGCGACACCTGCGTTGGTATGGGTAAGCACCAGCACGGGCTTGGCGCCGTCATGGCGTGTAAGCGCCTCGGCTATCAGGTGGGTTTTGCCACATCCGGCCGGAGCAGTGACAGTACCACGGTCAGTTGCAAGAAGATCGATCGCGTCGTCAGACATCTTCGATCCACCTGAATACCGCGGCAACAACCGCTTTGAACTCTTCACTGGTGTTCTTCATTTCAGGACCGACGATGTAGCGCCCGATATGCTCCATCGCAGAAACGTTCTTAAACCAGGGATTGTTCTTCTGCTTTGACGCCTTGGCGATTATGGTCCTGGTTTCTGCGCTGATGCCCCCTAAAAGAGCTTCGGTCTCGAAACCTTCAAGATCGAGGGCATTTGCGGACGCCGATTTGATCCATTGGTCAATGCTACCCCGGTCATGCAAGTCGATCGCATACGCAACTAGCCCCTCAACGGCTTTGTCATTAGCGCCAAGATAGATAGCATCCTCGATCGTTTGGTCGGGCAGCCACTTGAAAACGCTTCCTCCAGCGCTTTCGAAAGCTTTCTCCGATTCTGCGTCGGGCTGTTTGTCATCATCTCTGAAGACCGCGACCGGATAACCGACATCGACAAGTGCGTGCCCTCTGCCAATAACTCTTGTGACGCCGCCTCCATCAGCAAGAGAGACACCGCGAGCAGCGAGAGGTTGATAGGCGGGATTTGACAAGAAACAGGCGTCCAGTCCACGAAGAAACCCGACTTCGCTCGCGCCCTCACACACAATGACCTTGCGGGAAAGAAAAGCTTCCGGATGGGAGCGTATAGTGCCTTGGGCAGCGTCTTCGATGCCAACCTGCTTAGCTTCGTGGCTTTCGTCTTCAGTCTTGCGCAAGACAAAGAGCTGATTGCCGGAAAGCTCCCTCAAGGCTGATGGAGAGTGGGTCGTGACGAATGCCTGTAAAGGTGGTTCTTCCTCCTTCGCTCCAAGAGAGGCAAGCAGCCGAATAATCCGATGTGGCTCAAGGCCATACTCCAGTTCATCGATCAGGATCAGCGATGATTTTTCAGCAGCGGCCCGCTGCAATCCGGCGATAAGAAGCCGAATTGATCCTACTCCGAGATTCCGGAGTGGCACGCCCTTGACGTCATGAAGCGAGACTGTACCGCCGGAAAAACTGACGCCGTGTGCGTCAAGCAATGCTTTGGCATCTGTTCCCGCTTCTATTCCTAGGGAACACGCAGTTTTTCGAACGATTTCGAGTGTTTTGCTCAACTCCTTCTGTGCATCATCCCCGAATGCATCTCGAGCAATTCTGGCGGCGTTGATCAGGGCAGCTGAAGCATCAGCCGTTTCATCGTTCAACTTGTTGAGAACTGAACCGCGCCGCCAACTGAGATTGTAGTCGCTCAATGCTCCAAGGCGGTTGGGTGCAAGCTTCTGTCTGTCGCCCCATGACAAGCTGCGCGACATGCCCTGCGCAGCGGCACGGTCGGACACCAGTTCCCATTTGGGCTCCAAGTCATCGTGAACCGTCAACTGAAGGCAGAGTACGGTTTCCGCATCTTTTTTCGGCTCGTCCAGAATCGTTCCGGTTTCAGCAAGAAATCCGCGCAGATAGTGACCGTACGTATCGAGACTCTTCAACCCGTCTTCCAGATCGCCGATCGTGAGTGCGATGCAAATTGGCTCTGAAACACTCATCTCAAAGAAGTCTGCGTCTGAAATCGAAAGGTTTCGACGTGCCCCTAGGCAGTAATCGATGGCGTCCAGAATGGTTGTCTTTCCACTATCTCCCGGACCGATCAGACAATTGATGCCAGAGATCGGCATCCACGAAAGAGACTTGATCGAGCGGAAGTTTCTAATTTCGATTTTTCTAACTCTGGCCATTGCAGTTCCATACATGCTCTTGAACAACCAATAGGTGTAGAGCATAGATGAGCCGATGTTCAAGAAATGCGGCGATGCTCAGACGCGAAGAGCGGGAGACTCCATGATCGATAGGGGCATGGCCTTGCGGATCGCAAAGTATGAATGAATGTCCGCTTCGCTAAAGATTTGGCGCGGCACCAACTATCCCCCTCAACGTGAGGTAGGGGCTGCCTAATCTAATCGACAGCATTACTGTATTGGTTCGGCGCGGCTTCAAATGCTCCGACGAAACAATCCGCAGGGACTCTAATGAACGCTCGCCTATCCACCGTCGCAAGCAAAGTTTCCTCCGTCCCCCCTGTCCCCTTTCTGCCACGCCCTATTCCCCTCCCTATTGCTTCCACAGCGCTTCCACGGTGGACTGGAGGCACGGACGACGCACGCCGGTGAAGAGCTTAACATATTGATATTGTGTTGTGATTTTGGTTGCGGGGGTAGGATTTGAACCTACGACCTTCAGGTTATGAGCCTGACGCCCCATGAAGAAATGAGTGGGCGATTTCGGGTGGACAGGAAGGTGGATTAACGAAACTCTTTCGCATTAAATACTTTTTATTTTCTGGTAGTTATGCGTTTTATTCGGAGCCCTTCTGCGGCACCACTGCTTTTCGATCAGTCATTGCATGCAGCTTTCGAACCAGAGCGTTGACGATCGGTTCGTTGCCGAAACTTACGCGCAACATCGCATTAGTACCTTTGCATCGGAATGGAGTCGAAATCCACGAGGGGTAGGGGGAGCGGTTCCTCTATACCGAAGTTTCTCCGCTTGCGCTGCCGCGCGGCGCGTTCGGCCCTGAACCTGGCCCTCGACGTAGAAGGCTTTCGACCGCGCGCCAACGCGGAGCCCGAAGCCCCTGAGCGTCTCGTCACGGTAGAGCTTCTGGCCCCGCTCAGGGTGCGGAACCACGTCGATCGTGCGCTTGGTGAATTTGAAATTGAAACTCGGCATTGAGGCCTTCCTTTCAGCCTCGACTCAGCATAAGCATGATATCGTGAATCTGCAAGTATTTTCAGATAGTTGTAATATGCACTCTAACTATGTCCAACGTCTGCGCGTGCGTTCCAACAGCAGCATGATCCGTCCGTATACAGTTAACTCGCCCTGACCCTAAAGGCGTCCCTTAAGCGCCAATTCGGGGCTGGACCGAGAGCGCGTGTACATACGAGTAACAGAAACCCGTCGATGGGGCGGGGTGCCGGGGCTTAAAGGGCTTGCAGGATTTGCTGGGACCAGCTGCATGCCGCTTGCCCACCGCACTGCAGTAGCAACCAAAGGCGGCTGTAACCATGCAGAACGACGTTTTATCCGTTAATGTAGTTCTCGGCTCTAGCCCTAGCCCCGACCCCAAAGCAGAAAGCGATTACGTTTGATCAACCTCGCAGCCATCGTTCGTGAAATCGCCGAGAGGTACGCGGCCACGGAGCACCGCGGAGAAGTTGCTCGATACATCCCGCAACTCGCCGAGGTCGACCCCAATCAGTTTGGGCTCGCGGTGATCACAGCGGATGGCGAGGAATTCACCGCAGGCGACGCCGACATTCCGTTTTCCATCCAAAGCGTATCCAAGGTTTTCACCCTGACGCTCGCCCTTGGCAAAGAGGGGGATTCGCTGTGGCGCCGTGTGGGCCGCGAGCCGTCAGGCGACCCGTTCAACTCAATCGTCCAACTCGAACACGAGAAAGGCGTGCCGCGAAATCCGTTCATCAACGCGGGAGCGATTGCGGTGACCGACGCGCTGCTTTCACGCCATAGGCCTGCCGAGGCCATTGGACAGATGGTTCGCTTTCTGCGCGAAGTCAGCAACGACCAAACGGTCTTCGTTGACAAGGCGGTGGCCCGATCGGAAACCGACCACGGCTTCCGCAACGTAGCCCTAGCGAATTTCATGAAAGCCTACGGCAACCTGGAAAATGAACCGGAAATGACGCTCGGTGTCTATTTCCACTGTTGTGCAATCGCCATGTCCTGCCGTCAGCTCGCCCGAGCAGGCCGTTTTTTGGCATGCGGTGGACGCGTCGGGCCGAATGGGCCAAGAGTGACGTCAAGCCAGACCGCAAGGCGCATCAACGCGCTGATGCTGACATGTGGACATTATGACGGGTCTGGCGAGTTCGCGTTTCGCGTCGGCATTCCGGGAAAAAGCGGCGTCGGCGGCGGGATAATGGCCATCGTCCCGGGCTGCGCGTCGATCGCTTGCTGGTCGCCGGGGCTCAACGCGGTCGGCAACTCCCTGCTGGCGACGATGGCGCTTGAGGACATTGCGGCGCAGACAGGCTGGTCCGTCTTTGCCGGGCCCGCCTTCCAACTGCTCTAACCACTCGGAGTCTCCGCTACCTTGATTCTAACCTTCTTATCTATGGAGGCGAGCCTGCGCTGTTGGGGAGATTCATGGGCGTTGACGAGAGACATTGGGCTGCAGCGGAAGCGAGTTGTCGCGGCTGGGATTGCGCATACATTTCCGACACGGACTGCGTCCCAAATTTAGCGCCGGGTCCTTTCAACGCCAACTGACGTCATGCTCGAAATCCACACGCGCGAATTGTCGCCCACCGGCCCACGGCTACGTTGAATTCGCGAACTTTGCTATGGTGCGTTCAAGCTCGGCGCAAAGGATTCGCAAAAAGCGAACGATCGCCTGAAACGGCTTGCGCCGAATACTCGTCTGGCTCTTAGGGAAGCGCGATCAGCATGGCCAAGAAGACCCCCGCCGATTGGAAGAAAGAAGGTGATGCCCTGAAAGCGGTCGTCATCGCAGCGAAGAAGAAGCCTCAGAACTTTGCGCTCGTGGAACTCAAGGAAGGCATGTGCCTTTGCGCCCATGCGCTGCATCCGATCTCTAAGTTGATGCTGGAGGCCAAGAAAGCCGACGGCGCCAAGAAGGCCAATTGCGTCACGGGGCAACTCAAGCTCAATGGCAAAGAGTTCGTGTTCGATTGCAATGAAGCGAAGCTGCCGGGCGGCATGGACATCAAGTTCAAGCAATACCTCAAGAAGGCGGATCACGGAGCGTTCAAGGCTACGTTCAATTTGACCGAAGAAGAGGACAAGGACTCGGTGCAGGCGGATGAAGAGCAGGCCGCCGCCCAGTCGAAACCCAAGGCGACCGAACCTGAAGATCAGGCCGCGCAGGAAAAGACGGCGACGAACGGTGACGAGGAGCTTTCCAAGGAACAGCTTTCGGGGAACTTCGAGCACATCTCCGAGATTTTCGAACTCAGCTTTGAGGGCATGGACGAGAAGCAGGCCGAGGAGCTAAAGGCGGCGCTCAAGGCCATCGGCGGCGCTATCGCCAGCGGCGACCTGACCAGCGCACAGAACATGATGAACCAGCTCGGCTTGCTGACCGGGGTGACGGCCTCAAGCCCGAAGGAGCCGATCACACTCGCCGCGTCCAAGAAGGAAGGCGACGACCTGAACCCGGCGGAACTGAAGAAAAAGAAGAAAGAGCTCACAAAGTCCCTTGCGGACCTGAAACCCGACCTTCAGAAAGCCACCGTCCAGAGCGATCCGGCCGGCCAAACGGCCCTGCAAGATTTGATCAAGCAGTTCCAGAAGCAGTTCAAGGCCAACGAGGTCGACGATGCCGAGGAAAGCCTCGATGAACTGAAGGCCAAGGTCGGGGAATTCCTGGAGGCACAGGAAAATGCGACGCTTGAGACGGCCGACGAGGATCAAGCCGATGATGAGGACAACCTGCCGCCAGAGGCGCGCGAACAGCGCGATCTTGAACTTGACGATCTTGAATCGAGCATCGACGCCCTGATCGCCGAAATGGGTGGAATGGACTCGTTGGAGCAGACCGATGGCATCTAAAATTCAGCAAATCCGCAAAGGCAAAGAGAAACTCTCAGGTCTCCAGACGCGGCGTCAGAAGATGTACGACAAGTTCATGGAAGACGGGAAGCTCCACCCCCGAAAGGAGAAGCCAAAACTTGATCGGATTGATGGAAAGATCAGCAAACTCGACAAGGCGCTCGATGCGCTGATCAAGCAATGGGAGGCGAACAAGGCCGCTTGGGAGGCTCGCTCCGGCGATCATGCGGGCGCGAAGTCCAAACGCGATGACCTGAAAGCCTGGGAGCATATCGACTATAGCGCTGTTGAGACGACGCTCTCCAAGATCGAGACCGATGTCGGCGCTGAGGTCTACGCCAACGCGCCCGGCGACCTCGACGGCGCGATCTCGACCATCACGCCGCTACATGAAGAGTATGTGAAGCAGTCCGAGGCCAAAACGAAGTACGACGAGCTGATGGCCCGGATCGCCTCGGATCTCGCGGAGGCCTCGGTTTGCGAATACCTTGGCCTGAAGGATATTCAGGAAAAGATGGTCGAGGCTCAGGACGCCGCCGAAAAGGCGGTTGGCGAGCATGATTGGGTCACCGCCCTGCCCAACGCCGAGACGCTCGAATCCTTGATTGGCGATCACAAGGCCGAGTACGAGCGCCTCGATCAGTTGAAAGCGCAATACGAAACCAATCTGCCCGGCGCGCTGGACCGCGTCGCCGAACGTTCTGTCTCCACGGCCGCGATGGACTACATCGCCGACCTGCAAAGTCAGCTCGCAGACTTTCAGTCTGAGATGGAGGCCGCCGCCGAGGCCCAGGACTGGGAAAACGCGGACCGGCTTTTGCTCGAGGTTCTGTCAACGCTCGACGACATCGACGCCAAAATCGAAGAGAAGCGGCAGGAATACGAGACCGCGCGAATGGACATGGAGGTCAAGCACGCCGACGCGCAGTCCTGTCCATACAAGTCCTTCGCCGCCGACGTCTCGGCGCTGGACGCCAAAATCCCGCCGATCGACGACGCGGCGGCCGCCGAGGACTACGGCAAAGCGCTCGACCTTATCACGGAGATGAACAAGGCCCTCGACGCGTTCCAGACCAAATTGAATGAGTACGAGGCGAAGCTGACCAAAGAGATCAACTCCAAACTCCCGGACGTCAAGACCAAGCTCAAGGCCGCGTCAGGAAGTAAATCGCCAATGAAAAGTGAAATACAGGGATTGGTGACTGGCATTGAATCGGCGCTCAGCGGCGGAGGCGACCTTGAGCAAGCGGTCAAGGATGTCGATGAGGCAAAAAAACGAGTTACGGAACTTGCAGCGGTTGACGACGTTCGCGCCCTTCTGGACGCCGCAGCCTCAGGCGGCGCCAAAAGCGAGGCTGCGCGAAAGAAAGTCGAAGATCTGAAGAAAAGCGGCGACCTCAAGAAACTACCGATGGAGGCTCGAAATCTGCTGGTTGAGACGATGATGTCCGGTACGCCGACGGCGGACGATCACGCAGCGATTCAGGAAATTTGGAAATCAAAGAAAATCGAACGCAAGTTCAATGAGCACGACAAAAAAACGCGGGACAGCATTGTCGAGAAATTCAAGAACGACCCGGAGGTCAAGAAAATCAGCGAAGATTGGAAGGCCGGCAAACTCAGTGATGAGGAAAAAAAGAAAGCGATCGAGAAACTGGCGAAAATCCCATGTGGCCCTGACGGCTGGGATGTCGGCGACATCGAGAATTTCAAGTATACGAATAAGGCGTTCACCGACTCCAAGAAACCCTACGGTTCTTACAACCACAGTAAGAATCGAATGACGGTGAACCTGCATGACCACGCCCACGGAAACTTCACCGAACTACTGGACACATTGGCCCACGAAATCGGCCACCGACATCAGGGTCAGCTAGTTGAACGCCTGGACCCCGATCACCCCAAAGCGCTGAAACCTGGCGATGTGGAATACGAGCAGGCCAAGGCGTTCCAGCTTCATGAGAAGTACAAGAGCGAGCACAAAAGCGAGTTCAAGAAAGTCTACAGCAAGTCGCCTAAGGAGGTGCATTCGCGCGAAATGGGTTCAGATATCCAGAAAGGTTTGACCGAAGCTTTTGGTCCCGGCGGCAGCACCTATAAGAAAGGTGGCGGCGGCGGCGGCGGCACAGGCAGCGGTTCAGGCAAATACGGCGGCGAGCACGATCACGACCACGAAGAGGAACATGAACATGAACATGAACATGAACATGAACATGAACATTGAGACACCGACAGGTTAGACCGGCAATGGCCGACAATCGTAAGACCGTCAAGTTTGTCGCGGCGGCGGGACTGCTTGCTGCGGCTGCCTTTACAACTGGAAGCGACGCCGGCGCAGAGGACCAGACAGAGATGAACATCACATACACAGTCGGCCATCTTGTTGATGGTGAATACAGCGAGCTGGGCACAGTGGTCTTCGATGAGAACAACAAAGGAGAGCTATTGCTCAACGACTCAGGTCCGGATCATGACCGCCTTGCTCAAGCCTGGGCCGGAATTGCCGACCTAGACGTTCTCCATGTCCGCCGATCAGAACTTGGCGTGGATGAGGACGGCGACGAAGTCTATGAACTCATTGGCGTGGATATCGAGCGCAAAAGCGAGGAATATCCCGAGGCAGTCTTCGAGTACCTCTCTTGGAAGTTCGGCTTTTTTGGAGAGGAAGTGGAACCGGCGGATTGACCACGGGTGACTTCATCACGAAAGGACGGCCCCGTTTTTTCTATTTCAGACACTGAAAGAAAGCACATGACCCACCCGCTAAACATTAATGGTCGGGTGCCCATACGGCTGGGGTGGCGCCCCCACAGTGCCTTGGGATGCTGTCCTCCTTCGCCGGATACCAACGTCCAGTTGGACCGGAGAACAGTCATGCGCCAACAATTAAACCGGACCAGCCAGATTTGGCTCAGTAAGCGCCGTTCGCATATCTGAGTTTTCAAACACAGCGGTCTCTCGTGCATCCGATACACCGGTTTGGAGCATAACGCGCGCAAGCTCGGCGGCCTCGACGCCAATGAAGGGGAAAAGTCGGAAGAACGGCGCGAAAATCGTGTCCATGAACATTGGTTTCTCGCGTGGCTGAGTTGGGTGGATATAACCAGGCCTGAACACGTACCGACGGGGGAAAACTGAGTTCAGAACAACCTCCTCCGCCCTGCCTTTCACATTTAGCGCGCGCATCCAACTTCGCCCGTCCGCTCGCGTACCTTGAGAGCTGAAGAAGCAGAAGGCCGCATTGGGGCTCTCTGCTGCAAGCGCATCAATGAACGCGCTGAGAAAACCGACAGTAATTGTTTCGTAATCTGAGCGGCTCACCTTGTGGCTATATGTGGCCAAGCAATAGATGCAGAGATCGGCGCCGCGAAAAAGCTCGGCTACAGGCCGGAAATCCAGGAAGTCTTCGTGCGCCAACTCCGTAAGCTTCGGATTACTCATTCCGGACTTCCGCCGCCCAATCGACACGACCTGCGAAACGTCGGGCCGGTCAAGGGACTGGCGCAGCGACTCTCCACCCACTAGGCCAGTCGCCCCTGTCAAAATGACCTTCATATTCTAACCTGCTGAGTTCGATCGAGTTCAGTTCGGATCAGACCAATCCCATTTCCGCCGCCGACTTGGGCGAAATCGAGAGATCGGCGAATGTGCCGACATCGTCTCCAACCACGTTGTCATTTTCCATCAGGACCACCTGCGCCATGGTCAACGGCGGCTTTGGCAAGACGCTTGCGACCCTTGCCAGTGAGCGCCAAACCCAGAACGGAATTTGCAGAAAAAATCTGCGGCGATCACAACGCGTCGCTGCGCGCTGCAAGATTTCTCGAAAAGTGTAGATATCTGGCCCACCGAGTTCGAATACGCGGCTATCGACATTCTCTGTATCCAGCACTCTGCGCACGGCTTGCGCTACGTCGCCCACGTAAACCGGCTGTAGTCGGGTGACTCCATCTCCAAACAGCGGAACCACAGGCAACGCGCGAACCATCGCCTCCAATGCGCCGAAGAACGCGCCCTCTCGATCAAACATTGCGCTAGGCCGCAGAATAGTCGCGTCCGGAAAAGCGTTTCGCACCGCGTCCTCGCCGTCCGCGCGGGCTTTGACGTAAGCAGACGTTGAGTTTGGATCCACGCCTATTCCCGAAATCTGAATGAACTTGCCTACTCCAGCGCCCCTGGCGCGTTCCGCGACACGTCTTGCGCTGTCAACATGCACGGCTTGAAAGGATAACTGCGGTGTTTCCACGTAAAGTCCGACACAGTTCACGACGGCGTCGGCGGTCTTGAAGGCGTCCTCAAAGGTAGCTTCTTCGGTAATATCGAGTTTTAGATGCTGCACGCCGCTCGTAGCGCTGGTGAAATTGCCAGCGCGCCGAGAAGCGATGCACACGGAAAACCCATGCGCCAACAGTTCCTGGACTATCGCGCGGCCGAGGAACCCCTCGCCGCCTAGAACGAACACTTCGCCATTCATGCTCAGAGCGATACGCTCATCTCAGCGCTGGTCAACAGCTCATTGCCCATGCGCTCGGGAGTCCGCTTTTGCGACTGAAGCCGACTCCGGACCATAAGTTCGACTTCTCGGCGACGATATGGTGGCGGGCGTTATCACCTGACGCCCACTGCGCGATCTAGCGATCGCGGGGGCTACGCTGCGGCCAGGTCCGCATTTAGTAGGGCGTTAGTGCAGCAAACGTTCTCTAGCGCCGTCCAACAGCGTCCAAGATGGTCGCCGGATATAGTCGTTCGACTGTAGAACGTTAGTCAGATTCAACCTGCTCGGTCCAACTCCGTCGAACAACCCGACCCACACATTCGTAATAATGGGGCTAGGGGTTCGGGTACCTGCTGCGGCACCGCAGATTTTCAACGAGACTCAGGATCGTTCGTATATTTGGATCCCCCACCTCAATAGTAAGATTTTTACGGTGCTAGCGCTAATCGGCCGATTGAAGTGATTGCCGCAGGAAGCTCTTTGACCCTCTTTCGCCTGGCGGCGTCCGACCGTGTTCCGCGGCCACCCACATTCGAACACGCTGTTCTCAGCTCGAATCCACCGCCGCCGCCGTCAGAAACAGGATTCTACGCCTAGCCTTTGTTTAGAAGCAAAGTTCGCTTCTCACAAAGCTCTTAACGACGAACAGCGTCGCGCGAAAGCGCGCCGCGTCGGTCATAGAGTGAGGGACGCATGGGCAACCAAGCAGATCAGCCAAGCGTACTGGACGAACTGCCTGGCGATTTGATGATCTGGGTTCTGATCGTTTCAGAGCTACTGGTTTTCGCCGCCGGACTGCTGGCCTTCCTTTGGATGCGCTCGGTTGACCCCGTGGGCTTCACTCAGGATCAGGATAGTTTGAACCGCGTCGCGGGGGCTGTGAACACCATCGTTCTCGTGACGTCGGGTTATTGCGCCGCCCGCGCAGTGCACTCGACCAAGAACTTCCGCGCGTGGTTAGCTGGGGCTTTTGTTCTTGGCGTGGTGTTTCTGGTCGTGAAATGGATTGAGTACGCCGAAAAGACCCGCGCCGGCATCGACATCGAAACCAGTGACTTCTTCACGTTTTACTACTTGCTCACTGGGTTCCACGCGATTCATGTGGTGGCCGGCTTAGTGATATTTGCGCTCTTGTTCCGCTGGCCCAGCCCCAGCAACATGGAGATCTCCGCCTCGTTCTGGCACATGGTGGACCTCATCTGGGTGTTGTTGTTCCCGATCATCTATTTGGTGCGATGATGAGCGAGAAAAGTCTCACCCGCGCGTTGCTGACCCTTCTGGGCCTTTCACTTCTGACAACCCTGCTGGCCGATCGTGTGCCCGGCGCCGGGCCGATGTTCGTGGGATCGGTTCTGATACTGTCGGGCCTGAAAGCGAGGGTGATCCTGATGCAGTATCTGGGCCTCGCTCAGGCCCCAAGCTTCAAAGGCGGGTTCACCGCTTTTCTGGTGGCGTTCCTGGCGCTGGCTTTTGCGTTCTATTCGATCGCTTGACGATGTGCTGGTTCAGGTGGCTAGGGCCGCGTTGAGCTTGGTGACGCCGTCCAGTTTCCGCAATTTGGTCGTCCGCCTTTTCATCGCCTAGGCGCGCATCCAATACCGTTCAAACCCCGTCATTGGCGCTCATCTCATTGGACCTAATGACGGACATAAACTAGAATCTACTGCCCCCGCACAATAGCGGTCTGCTCACGCCTTGGCGATTCATTGCGCCGCTAGAATCCGAGAATGTGGGATTGGAGAACGCCTAACAATCAAGCCCCAATCGTATCAGACGGGAGGGTTAAGCTAAAAGTTATTTCAACATCTCCGGCTTCGAGGTAAGAGCAATTCAGAGCGGCGAGCCTCCCATCATACAGGAATCGAGTCGCTTCGAGGGCCAACGTATAACTCCAATAAACAGTAAGTATTTTGAACTAATTGGTTGAAAATACTTATTGAAACAGCACGTCCGCCCTTATTTGGCCGCACTTTGGGCCACGAAGTGGGTTCGCTTATTAGAAAAAATGTATGAATTGCCCTAACGCCCCCAAAAGCGTAGCATTGTGGCAGGGGAATGGGGCGTGCAAACGGTCACAATCGTGACGCGTTGCTTCCAAATTTATACGGACTGTTTATCCGATTGAGGCTCGAGCTCGGTCAATTTTTGATGGAGCCGTCCGATGTCGACCAACGAATTTGAAGTCATTACCGACCTTCTTGATTATGCGCCGGGCGCGACGGCGACATTTACTGTTTATGGCGTCGGCGAAGGCGATGCGATCACGTTTGAAGTCGAGCATGTCTCGGACGCGGGCGATGACGGCGTCTTCGGAACGCTGGACGACACGGTCGTCGATTTGGGCGGCGACGGGCACGACCCGTGGGTCGTCGTCGATGGCGGTGCGGGCGACCTCGACGGCGAGGCAAACGGAGTCATTGTCACCGAATGGTATGTGAACCCGGATGACTCCCTTAACGAGACTTTTCTGCTCACGGCGACCAATTTTTCGACCAGCGAAGTGGCAAGTACCGGCTTTACAGATGGGTTGGCGCCAGGGGACTCTTATGCGTTTGGCGCTGACGGCCAAGCCGACGTCGACCTGACTTATTCCGGGCAAACGGACAATTTCAATGGCGCCTGGTTCACCAACGATATTTTCGGGGCGGGCACCGGCGTCATAAATTCCTTCCTGCGCACTCAGGCTAGCGGAAACGAAGACACAGAAGACGGAATGAATACGGATGGGACGACCAATAACGACGAAAAGTCGGGCCCGTTCACTAGATCGGTGTTGCTGGATGATCTTCCGGAGTTCACCAGCGGGGATCTTCCTGATCTCGGATTGCCGTCTGGCACCACATATTACGAACTGCGCCTCGACATTAATGAGAACAGTGACAAGTTCAACGACCAATACATCTCGCTCGACTCGATGATGCTCTACGTGTCGCTAGATCCGGCGCTTGAAATTAGCTCAAACTTGTCCGGCGCACCACTTGACGACACATTCGTCACTGGCTCAGAGACATTCCTGGTCTGGGATTTGGACATGGACCCCGGCAACGGGATCTGGGGCGATGGCGTCAGCGACACACGGGACGCCAGCACCGACGCCTGGGTTGCCCTGAACTATGATTTACAGGCGGGCAGCGGCGTCGGAGACATCGCCTATTACATAGATGTCACCACATTCGACTACGCTGTGAACCAGTTGGAGTTGATCACTCCTGGTGTTGATGAACCGATCTATTTCTACCTCGTCTCTTCCTTTGGCTATCAGGGCGACAGTGGTACCGCGGCACGCGTAAACGCAGATGGCGATTTCATTGATGAAGATGGCAATGTCATCGAAGCGCCGGACGGCAGTGAAGATGCGATCTGGTCGACCTCGGACGGATTCGAGGAATGGTCATTCGTCAATACAGACGCCAATCCATGGACCATCTCCGGCACCAAGTACGAAGATTTCAATGGCAACGGCTCGTTCGACGCAGGTGATTCCGGCGTGCAGAACTGGACCATTAACCTCTATCTTGATGGCGGTGATGGAGTGTTCGATTTTGGCGAGATAGGCTCGGACGACATTGTGGCCGCCTCTCCAATCCTGACGGACGCGAACGGGAACTATTCCTTCACCGGTTTGGTCGAGGGTACATACTGGGTTGTCGAAGGCAGTGAGGATGGCTGGTCCAACTCCAGCCTCACCGAAATCAAAGTCGGCGACCCGACAGTTGATCAGGGCGAAAACTTCGCGGATATCGACTTCTTCAACTACCGCGACATCTCCATCTCTGGCTACAAGTACCTCGATGTGAACGGCGATGGTGCGCACGACGCGGATGGCGTCGACAACATCGGCGGTAGCTCTGACGACGAGGTCGGGCTGCAGGGCTGGGAAATCTATCTCGACCTCAACAACAACAACATTTTTGACGGCGAGGACATCAAAGTTACGACGGATGCGAACGGCTATTACGAATTCAACGGACTTGCGCCCGGCTCTTACACGGTGCGCGAGATTCTGACCGGCGACTATGTACAATCCTTCCCGACAAACACCGATGGAGAATGGAATCTCAACAACCTCACATCAGGCGCCTCGGAAACCGACAAGAACTTCCTGAATTACCTACCCGCCACGATCACTGGCAAAAAATATTACGATCAGCAGGACGGGGGTACGACCAAGGACATCGTGCTCGCGGGTTGGGATGTGAGCCTCTACAAGGCCAGCGCTGATGATGGCGGCGATGGGGATGGCACGTCCGGCAACAATTCTCTTGAACTTTCAGAGCTCGACAAGGACGGCGATTTCATCGAGACCGTCACGACGAACGCGAGCGGCGTCTACACGTTTGACGACCTGGCCCCCGGTTCGTATTTCGTCGTTGAAGAGCTTCCCTCGGACTGGTCGGCGACGAGCACGACGCAGTACAAGATCGTGGTCGAGTCTGGCGAGACATATGGCGATGACAATGACGAGCCGACTGATTTCACCAACTACTCGTCGGTCACCATCGGCGGCACGAAGTACGAGGATATAAACGGCGACGGCGTTCGAGATGTCATCAATGACCTTCCAATCGACGGCGCGACCAATGCCGGCGAAGACGCGTTCACATTCAAGATCTGGTTCGAGGAGACGGGCGACGGCTTCGACATGGACGAATCCGTCATCGACGACACGATCACCCAGGCGGCCGACGGCACTTGGAGCGCGACGCTGACCAAGATCGGCACCTACTATATTCAGGAGCTGTCGAAGGACGGCTGGTCGCAATCCAGCCCGACTTCGCCGGACTATTACACTGTCGTCGTCGCGTATGACCCGAACAACCAGATTCTGACGGCAACCGAGGATGGCGACACTCCGGTCGATTCACTCGACTTCCTGAACTTCGAAGAAATGCAGGTCTGTGGATGGAAGTGGGCCGATATCAGCGACGACGGCAATTGGGATGAGAATGAACTCGGTTTGAACGGCGTCACGATTGTTCTGGATGTTGACGAGATTTGGGGCAATGGCAACGAGGTCATGACGACTGTGACGGCGTTCAATACCGAGGAGGGTCTCAACGGCTACTACTGCTTCGACATCGAGTGGGAGGATTTCGCGAACAAGACAGGCTTCGCGGGAGACCTTTACATTTACGAGCTGGAACCGAACGGGTTCACGCAAACCTTCGACGGCGCATACAGCTTTGCGGTCGAAAGCGGCCTGACCTACGAAGCTGACTATGGCGTGAAGGAAGACGGCAATTTCGGCAATCACATGCTTGATGGCGCGAACCGCACGCCAGGCTTCTGGCAGTCGGACCTCGGCAAAACCTTCTATGATGGGACGCCGGACAATGAAGGTGATGTTGGCAACAGCGACGGCGACGATAAAGACTTTGTCGAGGAAGGCTGGTTCGACGGCGACCTGTTGATCGAGTACGGCGTTGGTGATCCCCAAAAATTCCTGGTCTGGGACGATGCCAATGGCGTCGACTATTCAGGAACCGATATCCAGTTGAATTTCCAGCAGATCTGCAAGTGGGTCAGTGGTGGCGACAAGGGCGGCGGACGAGATTTCATCACGATCCTGCAGCGCGACGTCGCCGCAGTATACCTCAACACGCTCAACAATGCTGGGATCGCAGAGGATGGGACTCCTGAAATCGACCCGACTATCGCGGAGTATTACGAAGACGCAATCATGTTCATCCAGACGGTCACGGGGAACAAAAAAGTTCAGAAAGAGGCCTGGAGCCAATATGGACAGGAGGCGCATACGGTTCTTGCCGCTTACAACGAAAACGGTGAGGCTTTAGTTGAGGGTGCGTTTGTTCAGATCGCCATGGACGGCGATGACTTCTCCACTGAAGTCGTCCAAAGCTACCTAGCGGCGGCGGAGGACTACATCGCTTGATCCATTCGGGAAGGAGAAAAATATGCGGCGCTATCGGGCGCCGGCGGCGGATTACTTCGCTTGATTGGTTCAACAAGGAGAATAAAACAAGCCGCGCTATCGGGCGTCGGAAATTAGTCTAGATTGTGCTATTGTGGAATAATCACAAAGGGATATCCAACTACATCAGTCAACGCTGTGTAGATCTGAGCTGAATGGTCAAGGTGAATTGGTGGCGCAATGGTCTCTTGCGCTGGCTGCAACCGTTAGGACGAGTTTGTCCGGAGCGAGGTTAGCCACCGCTTGTCAACAACACTAGTTGGCCTTCTCAAGCTCCTTAAGCCCGCTTGAGTTGATGCGCATCGGTACCGCCAAACTCATTGCGTCGCCTTTATAAGGTCACTTCACTTACGCCGCTCAACCGAATCGGACCGGCTACAATGCGTCTTCGTCTTTCTCGCGCCTTCGTTCTGCGGAACTCTAGCCATACTTTGGCTTTTTGGAACGTCGGCTTGAAGAGTAGGTGCCTAGTGCCTGCAGGAGCACAGATAATCAACCTAAAGAAGAAGCTGGTAGCGTTAAATTGTCGTTGGAAGTATTGAGTTGGCTTAAATTCATCAATAAATTCAAATGGTGGCTTGATGCGTAGATACTGGGTAATTGTAGCATTAGGCGCGCCGATGATCGTCTACGTCTTTTGGAGCCAGATGGGCGCGCCTCTCGAAGAGGCGTACGATGCGACCCTAAGATCGCATGTCGGCGGTCTGCGATCCTCATATGAGGTCAAAGATGCGAGCACAGAAACTAGGGCTGCGAAATTCGATAATAGCGCAATTCAAAATGTAACGGCTTACGTGGTGCACCTATGGTATAATGTCCCAAGTGAACCAGACGCGCAGACGATGGAGGGCTATTGCCTCTATACGTCATCAATCCGCATTCCAGTCGAGCTGCTTAGAGTCGATCAAAGTTAAGTAAAATTTTTAATGACAAGATTTTGGAAAATCTAAGTGAAATGGATATTTCCAAGTTTATTAAGAGTAGATAAAATTGTAAATTTAGCGTCAATAAAGCGATACACTAATAGTGCCTCCGACTATATATAGCAACAGATCATTTACTTTTTGAACTCTCCCCGGAATCACCAACGACCATCCAAGGCTTTCCATGAAGTCCTCACACGAATGCGTGATTTTCGATTTCCATTCACACAAGCCAACTTGAACGCGTCTGGCAAATTGTGTGCGGCAATTCCCGACGCAAGGCCTATTTCTTAGCCTGAGCAAACAGCCACGAAGGAAAGCCCGATGACGATCTCACGCCGCCAGTTCACAAGTATGACCTTGGTCGCCGCCGCGACGGCCGCGCTCGGGGCGACGCCAGCGCTCGCCGGATCCGAAAGCCGCAAGGGCAGCCTGTCCGGTCGTAAAGGCTACAAGGTCTCCGGCTCGGTCGAGGTGACAAAGGCTGGTGGCAAGACCCAGGTCGTGCTGGGCGAAGACTATGTGTTCGACCCGGCAAAGAACCCGCCAGACATCAAAATCGGTTTCGGCAATGGCGAGCAATACGCCAAGGGCTCGAAGATCCACGACAAGCTGACCCTCAAGCAGGGCGCCGGGACGTTCGAGGTGCCCGCAGATATCGACACTGACAAATATGACGAGCTCTACATCTATTGCGAGCAGTTCACGGTCATTCTCGCGGTGGCGCCGCTGAAATAATCTCGCAAAAAAACGGATCGAGACATTGAACCGCCGCTCAGGCGGTTTTTTGTCGCCTGATGGAACGGTCCACGGACGCCGCAGCGAGAAGACTTGCATGGAGCGGCCCGGTGAGGACATGTCGATCGCATGTATGCGCAGGATTCCTTTTTCGATCTGTCGGCCTGGGAGCGTGCGGTCGTTCTCTGCATCAGCGCGACGCTCTTCTTGCTGGCGCTTTTCGTGGCGAGAGTGTTGCGCCGGAGCTCGTCGATCTGGATCCGCGTTCTCGGCGCGCTATCGATATTCTGGGTATTCGTCTGGGTGTCGCCGCAGGTCTATTACCAGTACTATTGGATGATAATCCCGGATCTGCCCGTGCAATGGGTGATCTGGCCGCCGCCCGATCCGCAAAAGGCGCTCAGCCTGCTGTTTTTTCAGGGCCCGCACAATCTTTCGGCCCATGGCAAGGGTCTGCTTGGTTGGACCCTGATCGCCGCGCCATTTCTGAAAGGTCTCTCGTTCGGTCGTGAGAGGACGAAGTAACCCCTCAGACAGGCGCCGAGGCGCGCCTCACCCGGGCCAGAGTGCGGTTTCAGGATGGAACTGCGACCAGGCGAACCAGAACGCCTGATGGCTGCCCAGATCTGACCCATCGGCGTCCACCGCTTTGATGCCGCCAGCCTCAAGTTTCAGCCGAATACTCTCAAACGCGATCTCGTCACCGTTCTTCAGCGCCAGAAACGCCTTGCTGCGCTGAAAGGCCACCGGCTGACCTGACGCCGTAACGACGCCAACGACGTCTTCGTGAACCGACAAGCGCGGATCGACGTCGCCGACCGGAAAGATCGGGCCATTCGCGTCACGACCATTGCGAAAGTCGAAATCGCGGCCCAGCGCCAGCGCTTCGACCAGCACGGTCGTCTCCGGATGCGCGCGCTTCCACGCCCCCCAGTCGGTCGTGACCACAGAGGCTTGCTTCAGCCGCAGCTTTTTCTTCGCTAACGGTCCCGTCACCGCCTCGCCCAGAAAGGTGTCGAACACCGAGTAGGTGTTGACGTCATACATCACTTTGTTCGACCGGATGAGCAGTCCTGACGTGCGCAAGACGGGCCGCTCGACGCCCGCAGGCAGCTGGTCGGTGAAGTAGGCCTGCGCCGCGCCGCATAGGGTGCAATAGGGAATCCCGAGGTCGCGCCCGCCCAGCGTGTCGTTGACCATCTCGCGCACTTCCATGATGCGTCGTGGATAGGCCCGGTACTCGCCGTTCACTTCGATGCCGAAAACGATGTCGTCGTCTTTCAGCCAGGTCGCCTCCGCCGCGCTGCTCACTTCGGGATTGTCCGCCGCCGGAATGCAATTGCATGGCCGGTCCGTGGTGTCGTAGGCGCGGTCATCGATCAGCACGCCACCCCACGAGACGTGCCGCCAATCGATATGGCCTTCGACAAAGATCTTGTCCCAGCCGGGCGCGGAATTCGTAAAGATGGCGCGCTTCGCCTTCAAATATCCAGGGGGCGCCGGGATATCCCACGCGATGAGGTGATCGGTCACCACCCCCCAGTGATTGGCGGTTCTGGGTTCAACTTCCAGCAGGTTGAAGGCGGCGCTGGCGAGCGCCGTGTTCAACTCATACCTTGGCGCAAAGCGCATCATGTCGCTGATGATCCAGGCGAGCCGGGGATCCTTGGAGTCGGCGATGACGTTTAGCGCCGCCGTCTGATCACTCCGCCAGGCATTTTGCGCCATACTGTCGATAAAGGCTGTTTGCACGGCGGCTTGCACCGCCTCGGTCAGCGGCCCGTCGGGGACCGCCGGAGGTTCTCCGAATTGCTCGATCACATAGTCCGGCAGCGGCGCCGAGTCCTCAGCCCGCACCACATCAACCCAGAAAACTGAAATCAAGACCGAGATCGCAAGGAAGAAACTGCGGGATCGAAAGCTGACGACAGATATCATAGAGGGGCCTTTCGCAGGTGTGACTCATCCTTGGACGCGCAAACCGCCGCAACGTTCGCCGAGGCGGAAGGCGGCACGCGGTTTAGAAACAGCGCTTATCGGTAGGGAACCTAAGCGCTCCCGCGCGGGATTTGGCCTCAACTCTTCGCGCCGCCATTCACGATTGCTTCAGGGTCAAGTTCCCGCTGGTCACAGCGTTTTTTGGGGGGTTGTGACCGAACACTCCCAAGACCACCGGCGAAGGCTGGCTTTGAAACGATTTCGACACTGCAACTTGGGAACCAAGGAGTGCTCGAGTGGCACGAGTGCGTTTGTAGTATCCACCTTTTCGACAGGCGGCTGCGACCGCGCGTGGCCATGTACTTGTCAAACGCTTCGACTACCCGCGAACCAGTCCAAACGGCCTCGACTTCCCTCCAGTTCGTTACACCCTTTTGCAATGCCGCACCCTTTCCAAAACAAGCGCAGTGAAGGGGAATGCAGATCGCGAGGATCAACAGGAAGAATTCGCAATATTGCAATTTGCTATTTGCAAAATATTAATTATCGCAATTACGCGCGTTCAGTCCTTCCAGACACACCGAAGAAAATGTAGCCCATCAACAGCGATGGCGCAGGGCGTCATGCAATTTTGAAAGGGCCCGGCTCAGACTTCTTGCAAATACCCGAACCGGATGATCCCGCAGCCGATCCGACAGCGCCGCCTCGGCGAAGGTGTGGAGGCGACGTCGAACAACGGTGGTCGCGACGCGGCCCAAAAAGGCGCAGCGGCGGGGCAAAAAAAGGGAGAGAAACATGGCGACCTATAGCGACGTCTACGCCCAATGGCGGACAAACCCCGAGGCCTTCTGGCTGGAGGCGGCGGAAGGCCTCGACTGGATCGAAAAGCCGACCAAGGCGCTGCATGACGCCAATGCGCCGCTCTACCAGTGGTTCTCTGACGGCGTGTGCAATACCTGCTGGAACGCGGTTGATCGTCATGTCGAAAACGGGCTTGGAGAGCAGGCGGCGATCATTCATGACAGCCCCGTCACCAACACGAAAACACAGATCACCTATACGGAACTTCAGGACAAAGTCTCTCGGCTAGCCGGCGCGTTGACGGCACGCGGGGTCGTCAAAGGCGACCGCGTCGTCGTCTATATGCCGATGGTTCCAGAGGCGTTGGTCGCCATGCTGGCCTGCGCGCGGATCGGCGCGGTGCATTCGGTCGTGTTCGGCGGCTTTGCGGCGAGCGAATTGGCGGTGCGCATCGACGACGCCCAGCCGAAGGCCGTGCTCGCCGCCTCTTGCGGGATCGAGCCGGGCCGGATTGTCGAATACAAGCCGCTCTTGGACGAGGCGATCGAGCTTTCAACGCACAAGCCGGAGTTCACCATCATCTTGCAACGCCCCCAGGCTGTCGCAACCATGATGGACAGGCGCGATCTCGACTGGGAGGAAAGTTGCGCCGCGGCGACGCCCGCCGAATGTGTTCCGGTCGGCGGCGCCGACCCGCTCTATATTCTCTACACCTCTGGCACCACAGGCCGGCCCAAGGGCGTCGTGCGCCACAATGGCGGACACATGGTGGCGCTCAAATGGACGATGGAGAACATCTATGACGTCGCGCCCGGCGACGTCTACTGGGCCGCCTCGGATGTCGGCTGGGTCGTCGGCCACAGCTATATCTGTTACGCGCCGCTCTTAAGCGGCTGCACGACGGTCATGTTCGAGGGCAAGCCCGTGGGCACGCCTGACGCGGGCGCATTCTGGCGCGTGGTCGAGGAATATAGCGTCAAGGTTCTCTTCACCGCGCCGACCGCCCTCCGCGCCATCAAGCGCGACGATCCTGACGCCGAGCATGTCGGACGCTATGACCTCTCCAGCCTTCAGGCGCTTTTTCTGGCAGGCGAGCGCGCGGATCCCGACACCATTGTCTGGGCGCAGACCAACCTGAAAAAGCCGGTGATCGACCATTGGTGGCAGACCGAGACCGGTTGGGCCATCGCGGCGAACCCGTTGGGAATCGAGGAATTGCCGACCAAGCCAGGCTCCCCCGCCGTGCCTATGCCGGGCTATGACGTGCAGATCCTCGACGAGGGCGGGAACCCGGTCGAGCCGGGCGAACTGGGCGCCATCGCGATCAAGCTGCCCCTGCCGCCGGGAACGCTGCCGACGCTCTGGAACGCCGAGGATCGGTTCAAGAGCTCCTACCTCACGACCTTCCCCGGCTACTACGAGACCGGCGACGCCGGCGTGATGGATGAGGACGGCTATGTCTCGATCATGGCGCGCACCGACGATGTCATCAACGTTGCGGGGCATCGTCTTTCCACTGGCGCGATGGAGGAGGTTCTGGCCGGGCATCCGCAGGTCGCCGAATGCGCAGTGATCGGCATCGCCGACAAGCTGAAGGGGCAAGCGCCGCTCGGCCTGATCTGTCTGAACTCGGGCGTCGATCGCGACCCGTCCGAGATCGAGCGCGAATGCGTCGGGCGCATCCGCGAGAAGATCGGCCCCGTCGCGGCGTTCAAACTCTGCATGAGCGTCGACCGGCTGCCGAAAACCCGTTCGGGAAAGATTCTGCGGGGCACCCTGGCGGCCATCGCCGACGGCGCGGAGTGGAAGATGCCCGCGACCATCGACGACCCGAGCGTTCTGGACGAAATCTCCGCTCAAATCAGCGGGCTCGGCACCCAGGCCTAGCCCCTCAAGTCATTATTCTGGAAAGGACAAAAGATGTCGAAAGAAGTTGTGATCCTCGACGGCGCCCGGACGGCGATCGGCGCCTTTGGCGGCTCGCTCGCCGGCGTCGCGCCGACCGAAACCGCCACGCATGTCACCAAGGCCGCGATGGAGCGCGCTGGCGTGGAGCCGGAGGAAATCGGTCATGTCGTGTTCGGCCATGTGATCAACACCGAGGCGAAGGACATGTACCTGTCCCGCGTCGCCGCGGTGAATGCAGGCATCCCGGTCGAGACCCCGGCGATGACGATCAACCGTCTCTGCGGCTCCGGCGCGCAGGCGGTGGTCTCCGCCGCGCAGCACCTGATGCTGGGCGACGCGGAAATGGCCGTGGCGGGCGGCGCCGAGTCGATGTCGCGCTCGCCCCACGCCACGCAAATGACGCGCTGGGGCCAGAAGATGGGCGACATGAAAGTCACCGACATGATGATCGGCGCCCTCTCGGATCCGTTCGAAGGCGTCCATATGGGCATCACCGCCGAGAATGTCGCCGCCGAGCACCAGATCAGCCGCGAAGAGCAGGACGTCTTCGCCGTGGAGAGCCAGCGCCGTGCGGGCGTGGCGATCAAGGAAGGCCGCTTCGCCAGCCAGATCGCGCCGATCGAGGTGAAGGTGAAGCGCGACATGGTCGCGTTCGATACCGATGAGCACGGCAAGCCCGATGCCACGGTCGAAGGGCTCTCCAAGCTCCGCGCCGCGTTCAAGAAGGATGGCAGCGTCACCCCCGGAAACGCCTCCGGCATCAATGACGGCGCCGCGGCGATTGTGCTGGCGACCGCCGAGGCGGCGGAGAAGCGCGGCCTCAAGCCCCGCGCGCGCCTGCTTGGCTACGCCCATGCGGGCGTGCGCCCCGAGGTTATGGGAATCGGTCCGGTTCCGGCGGTTCAGAACCTGTTGGAGAAAACCGGACTGAACCTCGACCAGTTCGACGTGATCGAGTCCAATGAGGCCTTCGCCGCGCAGGCCTGCGCGGTCAACAAGGGCCTCGGTCTTAATACCGACAAGGTGAATCCGAATGGCGGCGCCATCGCGCTGGGGCACCCGATCGGCGCAACCGGCGCGATCATCACGATCAAGGCGCTCTACGAGCTGGAGCGCATCGGCGGCCGCTACGGTCTGGTGACGATGTGCATCGGCGGCGGTCAAGGCATCGCCCTGGCGTTGGAGAACCTGCGCTAATCGCACACGCACGAACCAAGAGGCTCCGCCGGTTTGCGCCGGCGGAGCTTCGCTTTTGAAGGGCTGACGCAGCGACGCTCCGGGTTTCTCTTGGCGCGCCGCAAAGGAACGTCTACCGGGCGCGCGGCGATCTGCAATCCGCCCCTCCGCCCTGTTTCCCACCGCCTCAATCCGCGCAAAATTTTCCTTCCCCTCTCCGATTACGCGAGTTGCTTCCTATATGGGTATTAGCCGGCGCTACTGGGGAGCAGCGCCGGAGACGCTTACAAGGGGGGAAACTTGCATGGCGATGAAGAAGTCGAAGGCCGAACTCAAACAAGAAGGGGATGCGGTCAAAGCAATCTTCGCGACAGCGAAGAAGAAAGAGCAGAACTGCGCGATGGTGCTCTGCGGCGACGGGTCTCTGGCGATTGAGGCCGACCCGCGTCTTCCGACCGACAACCTGTTCAAGAAAGCCAGAAAGCGCAAAGGCGCTACGCCCAAGGGCGTCACGGGCGTGCTGAAAGTCAAAGGCACCGAGATGGAGCTGGTCCTGACGCAAGAGCCGCCGGGCGGCCTTGAGACCAAGCTCAAGCAGTACCTGGCCAAGATCGGCGTCAAGATGAAGCCGAATTTCATCCTGCCCGCCGAGGACGACGGCGCCTCGGCCGATGGCGACGCCGCGGCGCAGGAGGAGCAGGCCGCGAGAACCGCGACCGCAAACGGACAGGACGCGGAGGGCCCGTCGAAGGAGCAACTGGCCAGCGACCTCAAACACATCACTGAGATCTTCAAGCTCAGCTTCGGTGATATGGATGAAAACAGCGCCAAGGAGCTGAAATCCGCGTTGAAGAAAATCGCGGCGTCAATCGCGAGCGGCGATCTCGTCGGCGCGCAGAATATGATGAACCAGCTCAAGCTGCTGACCGGCGTCGGCCCCGACAGCCCGATGCAGGCCGTTTCGCTGACCGCGTTTGGCGGCGCTGGCGAGTCCAACGGCGAGTCAAAAGATCCTGCGGCGCGCAAGAAAGAGCTGACAGCGCAGTTTCAAGATCTGAAGCCCGAGATTCAGCGCTCGGTCCGCATCTCCAATCCGGCGCACAAGGCCCAGATGGAGAATTTGATCAAAACCTTCGGCAAGAAGATGAAGGCCGGCGATCTGGAGGAATCCAAGGCGGCGCTGACGGCGTTCAAGGACCAGATCGAGTCATTCGACAAGGTGCGCGAAGAAGGCCGCAGCGCCCGCGAGACCAAGTTCAACGCGATCGTCGCGCAAGTGCAGGAGCTGAAAGGCCGGCTTGAGCGGATCAAAGCCGAAAGGAGTGCAGTCTGATGGGCGCTCTTGAGAATGAATTCGCTGAAATTCAGCAGCTGATCCTCTCGCTGGAAGAGGACCTTCAAACCACGATCGTGCTGGCGGATGAAGACGGCGTGGTCACACCCGAGGAGAAAGAGCTGATCGCCTATGCGCGTGGTCAGGTGGATGACGCAAAGCGCTACAGCGACGAGCTGGCGGCGGAAATGGCCAAGGCCAAGGGCGAGCCCGGCCAACTTGGCGAGAATCCCGAAGGCGCGCCCGGGGATCCGGCGAAAGCCGCGTGGAAGGCGTTCTCCAGTTCTTACCGGAACCTGCTCGGCATCTACTCCGATATGAAGGATGACGGGCACGCCTTAGCGTCAGAGCTCGGGGATTTCCTGGACGAGATCCAAGTCGCCGTCGCCGAGGAGAATTGGGAAGAGGCCCTTAATCAGGGCGTCCTCGCCGCTTCATGGGCGGACGACAACGACCTCTATGAAGAATATCAGCAAGAAGTGGACGACGAGGACGAAGACGAGGATTCCGGCAAGGAAGCCTGGGATCAGGCGACCGAGGGTCGAGACATCGTCGCCGAGCTCAACGATATGCAGTCCAAGCTGAAGGACCTCGGCAATGAGCACGCCGCCAAGCTGGGCGAGTTCATCGCGAAGATCGGGGGCGCCGTCGATGATGAGGACTGGAACCTCGCCATCCAGCAACTCGTGCTTTGCTACAAGTTCATGAAAGACAACAAGCTTATAGAGCTTGTTGAAGACGAGGAAGACTACGACGACAGCTATGACGACGAGGACACCGACGACAGCTATGACAACCGCGACGGCGGCGGGGATGACAGCGAGGAAGACGAAGACGACAGCGAAGACGATGAAGACGTTGTCGACGATCAAAGCGGAGACGACCCCGGCCGGACCGCATGGGAGGGCATGAGCAAAGTCTACGGCATGATCAAGGATCTCTACGTCACATTGGGCAAGGCGGATCATCCGCTGGAGAACCGGATCGGATCGTATCTCGACGAAATGGATGCGGCGGTGAAAGACGAGGAGTGGGACACCGCGCTGAGCGCGCTGGCCAAGGCCGGCAAGTTCGCCGACGAGAATGATCTTTGGGACGTGGAGGAGCCCGATGAGGGCGGCGGCGACATCATATCGGCCGACCATAAGAAGAAGCTTCAGAAACTGAAGGATCTTCACCGCGACCTGGACTTCCTGGGACATGAAAAGGCGAAGGAGCTCGGCGGCCTCATCGACGATGTGCCGGAGAAGGTCACGAGCCCGATGGACATGATCCCGGCGGATCGCGCGTTGCAGCGGGCCTATGAGTTCGCGGACAAGCACAAGCTATGGGACGCACAGCCCGGTCTGACGAAAGCGGAAGAAGAAAAGCTGTTCTGGGAGAACAACGGCGAGAACTACAAGAAGGTCAAAGGCCTTCTCAGCGATCTCGAGTTCGAGAACCATGAGTACGCAACCGACATCGACAAAATTCTCACGCGCGTCGACAAGAACATCAAAGACCAGACCTATTTCGCCGCGTCGATGGGCATCGATCAGGCGATCGACCTGGCGGATGAAGAGAACCTCTGGGATGTGCGGATCGGGCTGCCGAAATCCGAAGAGGAAGAGCTGTTCTGGGAGCATCATGGAGACAACTACCGGAAGGTGAAAAAGCTCTTCAGGCGCCTCGAGGACGTCGAGCATGAGGATACGAAAGCGCTTGGAAAGATCATCGCCGGCATCGACAAGAACATCAAAGACGCGACCTATTTCGCCGCCACGATGGGCATCGACCAGGCGATCGAGCTGGCCGATGAAAACAAGCTCTGGGACGAAACGCCGAAGGAGGTCTGGGACGCTCTGCAAAAGGATGTGGAGAAACTCCGGAAGCTCTTTGGCGCGCTCTACGACGCAGGCCACGAAGCTGCGGATCAGATCGGCGACCTGATCGACGCGATGGACGACGCCCGCAGAGGCGAGGATTGGGAAGACGCAGAGCGCCAGTACGCGGCCGCCAAAGCGCTGGCTGATGGGCTGAAGCTCTGGGACGCCGTGAAGACCGAAGAGGACGACGACGAAGAGGAAGAAGAAGACGTCGATCCGCTGAAAGCGGCGTGGGAGGCCCGCCGCCCGGATTACGACAAGATCGTCGAAATCCATGATCGGCTGATCCGCGAAACCCATCCGGACTCGGTCGAGATCGGATCGATGATCACCTCGATCGCGGATGCGGTCGACGATGAGTACTGGCAGGATGCGGAGAAATTCCTCGACATCGCCATCCAGCTCGCAAAGAGCAAGAAGCACTGGGACTCGGGCGGCGAGCCCGAGGAGCCTGGCGGCATCAATCCGGCGACGGCGTCGATCTCAGGCTCTGTCGGTCAGGGCGGCAAGAACCGCGCCGCCGATGTCGAGACCGTGCAGCTGCTGCTCAACGAGAAGGGCGCGACGCTGGAGCCAGACGGCGCCTGCGGTAAGCTCACCATTGGCGCGATCAAGAAATTCCAGCAGTCGGAACTTGGCTGGAAGGACGGCCGGGTCGATCCGGGCGGCAAGACCTGGGCGGCGCTGACCGGCGGCGCGATCTCGGATGTGGTCGATAAGGTCAAGGACGTCGTTGACGACGTCAGCGACACGATCTCAGACGCGGCTGGCAAAATCGCCGACAAGGCCAGCGATCTCGCGGACGACGTCACCGATTTCTTCGAAGACCTGTTCGACGATGATGACGACGACAAGAGCAAAAGCGCCTGATCAGCAGGCCTGACGCCAATTCCCCACCGTTTCGACCCGCCATCTTGGCGCGGATCGCAGCGGTGGGGATTTTGATAGGGCGGATAGACTGTTGCCGACCATTGGTTACGCATGGGGCATCAAGTCTGGAGTGGTAGTTCGCGGCTCCACGCTGAACGAAGGCGCGCTCAATCCCGATAGAGCGCGCGTCCCACTCCGATGAACTTCATCGGATCGACCCTCTTGCCGTTGAGGCGGATCTCATAGTGAAGGTGGCTGCCGGTGCTCTGCCCGGTGGTGCCCATATCCCCGATCCAGTCCTCACGCTGCACGATATCGCCCTCTGCGACGCGTATCTCGCTCAGATGGGCGTATAGGGTCACCAGATTGAATTTATGGCGGATCAGAATGGTCTGACCGTATCCCCCGCGCGGACCTGCATGGATGACCTCGCCTTCCGCGGTCGCGACGATGGGCGCGCCTTCCGGAGCTGCGAAATCCGCTCCGGAATGCATCTTCGCCTCGCCGGTAATGGGATGGATCCGCGGCGCGAAACCATCGGTGAAGCGGGCGCCTGCCGTCACCGGAACGCCCAGCGGCAAGATTGCGGCGGCGTAGGTCAATACGGCGAACCGTTCGATATCGGCGAACAGTCCGCCAACGCGCGCATCAGCGGTGGCGTTGATCGCATGTGTGCGTCTGAGATCGCCGGACGCCGTCACGAGCGGCCCGCCGGGGGCGTCAAACTGCGCGGCCACTTCACCGAAAATCTGGTCGATGTCGAGTTCCGTATCTTTGAGCGCGCCGCGCAACGCCATGATGTTGAGCTCGGTCATCGGCTCTCTTCGCGCGGAGGACGCGCCGCTCAGACCGGGCGCGACCGGGCGCATCAGATAGGCTTGCTGATCCGTCTCCAGCATGCGCTGCAGGCGGCGTCGGCGCATCAGGGGCGACTCGTTTGGTCGAATCCTTTCCAGCTCCACCGATGTGGACCCTTTCGACGTCGAGCCGCCGCCGCCCGTGAACATCAGCAACCCGGCGACCGCGCCGCCGCAGATCAGCAGAATTGCGATAATCGCCCCGGTTTGACGAGCGGACAGCGCCGGAATCCATTGCCGGAGTGTCAGACCGGCGCCGCTGGAGATTTTAAGATCCATATCGCCACCCTCGCAAATCGTCGCGACGATTCGAAGTCTGCTTGTGACGCCAACAAGCCGCGCGCCTCAATCCGGAGTTTTCGATTGCGCTGGTTTAATGCAGATCGACCCGCCGGAAGCCGCATATACGTTTCGCCTGATTTAGCGCGATGATTCCACATTTAATTCAATGCGTTCTGGAAAAATGGGCCGAGGTCGCCGCATCACCCCTACGCAACAGCGAAACACCGATGCGCGCCTCGCGTACTTAGCTATCGCAGTCCCTGATTGACGCTGTCCAGAACGCGGCTGCCAGGGCAAAGCTCATCTTTGCTCAACTCATTCAGCGGCTTGGTCGCCAGATCCAGCGTCTGGTGCAGGTCCTGCGAGTTCGGATCCAGAAACATCAACCCGGTCAGGATCCGGCCTTCGGCTTTCGCCGACTGCAGCGCCATCATCGCCTCCGACCGATCGTCGATCCGGTAGTCTTTTCCCGTCTTGTGCAAATGGATCACCGAGCCGTCATGCAACGTCACAGCCTGCGTCGTGCCGGCTTCGTATTGCGTTCGGATCTCCTCACGCATTGGCACGCAATCGAGCGGCATGGCGTCGAGGTTCTCGCGCGTCGCGGCGTAGCTTCGGGTGGATCCAACATGGTTGGCGAAGGTGACGCAGGGAGAGACGACATCGATAAACGCGAACCCCCGATGCGCCATAGCCCCGCGGATCAACGGCTCCAGCTGCTCCTTGTCGCCGGAAAAACTGCGCGCGACGAAACTCGCCCCTTGCAGCAGCGCGAGGCTCGCCAGGTCGATTCCGTCGAACGGATTGGCGTAGCCGATCTTGCTGACCGAACCGAGATCGGTGGTGGCGCTGTCCTGCCCCTTGGTCAGGCCATAGCAGCCGTTGTTGGCCACGATATACGTCATGTTGACGTTGCGGCGGATCAGGTGAATGAACTGGCCCATGCCGATCGAGGCGGTGTCGCCGTCGCCGGAGACTCCGATATATTTCAGGTCCCGGTTCGCGACGCTGGCGCCCGTCGCCACGGAAGGCATGCGGCCATGCACCGAGTTGAATCCGTGGCTCTTGCCCAGAAAGTAGGTGGGCATTTTCGATGAACAGCCAATGCCCGAGAGCTTCGCGATCCGATGCGGCTGGATTGAGGAGAGGAAACAGGCGTTCCGGATCGCCGCCGAAATGCTGTCATGCCCGCAACCGGCGCAAAGCGTGGAAATGGCGCCGTCATAGTCGGAAACGGTGTAGCCGAGCGCGTTTGTCGGCAGGCGCGGATGGCGGAAATTTGGCTTGATATACGTCATCAGGCGGTCTCCTGCCGGCGGGCGGCGGTTTTGGCGGACTTCGCAGGCTTGGCTTTCAGGTCGTCGCGGATCTGCGCAGCGATGGTGCGAGCCGTGATCGGGGTGCCGGAATAGTTCAGCACCGAGGTCAGCTTCTCGGGCCCGATCTGGCATTCATTCATGATCAGCTGCCGCATCTGCCCGTCCCGGTTCTGCTCAATCACATAGATCTTGTCGTGCTCGTGAATAAACTCGTCGAGGCTCTGGTGGAACGGGAACGCCCGGATGCGCAACGTGTTGATGGAGTACCCCTCTTCGGCCAGCATCTCGACCGCTTCATAGGCGGGCGACGCGGAGGTGCCGAAAAACAGCGCCCCGAGCCTGCCGGTCTTCTTAGGCCGTTTGACCTTCACCGGCGGGTGGGGCTTTGGCTTGGGGACATGGGCTTTGGCGGTCTCGAATTTGCGCAACAGTCGATCGACATTCTGCACATAGTCTTCGCCGCGCTCGGAATAGACCGCCATTTCATCCTTGGACGAGCCGCGGGTGAAGAACGCGCCCTTGTCCGGATGGGCGCCCGGCAGGGTGCGATAGCAGATCCCGTCGCCATCGACGTCCAGATAGCGCCCCCAGGTCTCGGTGGCGTCGAGCGCCTTGGCGTCCAGAACCTTGCCGCGATCCATCTCATATGAATCGTCCCATTCCAGCGGCGGCGACATCCAGTCATTCATGCCCAGATCAAGATCGGACATCATGATCACCGGCGTCTGGAACCGTTCCGCCAGATCGAAGGCCTGCACCGTCATGTCAAAGCATTCGCGCGGCGTGGCCGGAAAGAGCAGGATATGCTTGGTGTCGCCATGGCTGGCGTAGGCCGCGGCGAGGACATCCGATTGCTGACTGCGCGTCGGCATGCCGGTCGAGGGGCCCGAGCGTTGCACATCGACCAGGACGACCGGCACTTCGGCGAAATAGGCGAGTCCGAGAAACTCGCTCATCAGCGAGAGTCCGGGACCTGAAGTGGCGGTGAAGGCCCGCGCGCCGTTCCAGCCGGCGCCGACCACCATGCCCATGGCGGCCAGTTCGTCCTCAGCCTGAATGATCGCGAAGTTCTTCTTTCCGGTCCCCGGATCGATCCGCATGCGTTCGGCGTATTTCGCGAAGGCGTCGACCACCGAGGTCGAAGGCGTGATCGGGTACCAGGCCGCGACGGTGGCGCCGCCATAGATCGCGCCCAGCGCGGCGGCGGTGTTGCCGTTCATCAGGATATGCTCGCTCTCCAGAATATGCGGCGCGACATCGCCGCCCTGCTGCAGTCTGATCGGCAGCGGGCAGGTGAAATTCTCGGTGGCGAACTGATAGCCCATCTCCAACGCCTGTACGTTGGGCGAGATGAGCTTTTCCTTGCCTTTGAACTGGTCGCTGAGCAGGTCTTTCAGAATAGGGAACCGGATGTTTAGCAACGCCGCAAGGGCGCCGATATAGACCACGTTCTTCAGAAGCTGCTGCAGGCGCTGCTCCTTGAACTCGCGCATGCACATCTCGGTCAGCGGAATGCCGAAATAGGTTATGTCGTCGCGTTTCAGATGCTCCGCCAGCGGTTTGGTGGAATCGTAGACGAAATAGCCCCCCGGCTCGACGCTGGCGACATCCTGCTCCATCGTCTGCGCATTGACGCACACCATCAGGTCCACGCCGCCCCGGCGGCCCAGATACCCCTTTGAGCTGACCCGGACCTCGTACCAGGTCGGCAGGCCCTGAATGTTCGACGGGAAGATGTTGCGCGGGCTCACCGGGATTCCCATGCGGAAAATCGCCTTGGCGAACAGGTGATTGGCTGAGGCCGACCCGGTGCCGTTCACATTCGCGAACTTCACGACGAAGTCGTTGACGCCCTTGATCTGTTTCACTTGACCTCCACGAGATTGGGCGCCGCCTTGGCGGTGTTATAGAAAAACATCTGCATGTCCCACGCAGCGGTCGGGCAGCGCTCGGCGCAGAGCCCGCAATGCAGGCAGACATCCTCATCCTTGACCATCACCTTGCCGGTCTCCAGCTTGCCGGAGACATAGAGATCCTGCTCCTCATTCTCCGCCGGCACCAACAGCCGGTTGCGCAGCTCCGCTTCCGGCGCGTTGGGGATGAAGCTGATGCAGCTGGTCGGGCAAATGTCGGTGCAGGCGTCGCACTCGATGCATTTATCCGTGCTGAACACCGTCTGGGCGTCGCAATTGAGACACCGCTCGGCCTCGACAAACGCCGCCTCGGCGTCAAAACCCAGCTCGACCTCCAGCGACCGGTCGTTCAGCGCCTGTTTCAAATCGACCAGTGGCACGATCTTGCGGGTGTCGGTGATCGGAACGGAATCATAGCTCCATTCGTGAATACCCATCTTCTGGCTGACCAGATTGACATAAGGCGCCGGTCGCTTGTTGAGCTTCTTGCCCTGGCAATAGAGATCGATCGACACCGCCGCCTGATGGCCATGCGCGACGGCCGTGATGATATTCCTCGGTCCGAAGGCGGCGTCCCCGCCGAAGAACACCTCCTTGCGGGTGGACTGAAACGTCTCGTCGTCGTTGATGATCGGCGTTCCCCAGCTGGTGAAGCGAATGCCGGTTTCCTTCTCGATCCACGGGAAAGCGTTTTCCTGCCCGATGGCGATGATCACATCATCGCATGGCAGGATGACGGGATCCTCGCCGGTCGGGCGCAGCTCACGTTTGCCATTCTTGTGGTAAATCGCCTCGACCTTTTCGAAGGCCATGCCAACCAGCCGGCCGTCTTCGACGAGGAACTCCTTGGGCACATGATTGTCGAGGATCGGGATGCCCTCATGCATCGCGTCCTCTTTTTCCCACGGCGAGGCCTTCATATCCTCAAACGGGCTGCGCACGGTGACCGTGACTTCTTCGCCGCCCAATCGGCGCGAGGTTCGGCAGCAATCCATCGCCGTGTTGCCGCCGCCGAGGACAATCACCCGCTTGCCGATCTTGTCCGTATGCTCAAAGGCGACGCTGGCCAACCAGTCGATGCCGATATGAATGTTCGCGTCCGCCTCTTTGCGACCGGGCAGTTTGGGCAGGTCGCGTCCGCGCGGCGCCCCGCATCCGACAAAGATGGCGTCGTAGCCTTTGCCAAGCATGTCGGCCATGCTGTCGACATAGGTGTCGAAGATGGTCGTGACGCCCATATCGAGAACATATCCGACTTCTTCATCGAGCACGGTCTCGGGCAGTCGGAAGGACGGGATCTGACTGCGCATGAACCCGCCGCCCTTGGCCTGTTCGTCATAGAGATGCAGCTCATAGCCCAGAGGCGCCAGATCGCGCGCCACTGTCAGCGAGGCGGGGCCCGCGCCGATCAGGGCGACCTTCTTGCCGTTCGGAGCGCCCGCCTTTGGCAGAAGGTCCGCGACCTCCTCCTTGAAATCCGCCGCCACACGCTTCAGGCGGCAGATCGCCACCGGCTCCTCCTCCACCCGGCCGCGTCGGCAGGCGGGCTCGCAAGGCCGGTCGCATGTTCGCCCCAGCACGCCGGGAAAGACATTGCTTTCCCAGTTGATCAGATAGGCGTCGGTGTAGCGTTGCCGGGCGATGAGGCGAATATAAGCGGGCACGGGCGTATGCGCGGGGCAGGCATACTGGCAGTCCACGACCTTATGGAAGTACTCCGGATCGGTGATGTCAGTTGGTTTCAAATTCACGTCCTTTCGCAAACGCCACTTACACGCAAGGTTTCACTTTGATGAAACGACCCGAATCCTGTTCTGTAAAGACAATAGCGAAAATTTTACCGGCAATTGGACGTTTTAAGCGGTTTTGTTGAGTCGCTGCGTCCATTCGGGGACCGGTATTTGCGCGCGGCGCGTTCCGAGCCCTCGAAACTCGGTTCGGTTTTCCCCGGAACGCAACGCGGCGGTTGACAGTTTCACCACCCGCTACATCTCCCCCGATGTTATGAATTTACGCCATCCTCATCCAACTGCGGCGCGCCTGTTGCGGCGCTCCCGCCAATTCGCAAGGCGGCGCCTGTCGCGCGCGCTGATGCTGGTTCTGCTGCCTCTGGCGGCATGCTCCGGCGCGCCGTCGCTGGACGACTTTACGGGGACGACGCCCGAGTTGGAGCTGGAGCGCTTTCTAGACGGCAACCTCACCGCGCATGGCGTATTTCAGGATCGGTTCGGCGATCTGCGCCGCACCTTTGTCGTCGATATCGAAGGCGACTGGGACGGCGAGACGCTGACGCTGGTCGAGGACTTCATCTATGAGGACGGCTCGACCGAGCAACGTATCTGGCGGCTGACCCAGACCGGGCCGGAAAGCTGGACAGGCTCGGCCGAGGGCGTGGTGGGCGAGGCGACCGGCGAGGAACGCGGCAACGCCTTCAACTGGCGCTATACGATCGATCTGCCGACGCCCGACGGGCCGTTGCGCGTCAGTTTCAACGATTGGCTCTGGCAGGTCGACGACCGGGTGATGATCAACCGCGCCTATGTCACCAAGTACGGCGTCGAGATTGGACAGCTCTCGATCTTTTTCCGTCGAGAAGAACCGTTGAGTTAGTGGAGCGCCGTCCGCAGACGACAGCCGGCCTCGCAGCGAACGCGCATCAGCGCTACGCTTTAGCTGCATCCTGAAACGCGGGCAGGCTCGCTTCGATCATGTCACAGCTCGCCGTCAGGCAAACGCGGAAATCCCTCGGCCGGTCGAACAACGTGCCTGGCATCACGAAGACGCCCTGATCCGCCAGCCGCCGGGCGAAGGCCAGCGCGTCGCCGCCGGGCGCTTCGCCCCAAAGGTAGAATGTGCCCGCAGGTCTGGTCATCTGGTAACCCCATTGCGTCAGCGCGCCATGCAGCCGATCGCGTTTCTCCTGCAGCGCTTCGATATCGATCGAAAGATTCTCAAGCTCGCCGACCGCATATTGCAATGGCGCGTCTGGAAACCCCCAGCCCTGCGCCACCTGGGTGGTCATTGCGAAGGATTGCAGCTCTTCGCGCGCGGCCGCCGGCATGTTCGGACAGATCGCCAGATAGCCGATGCGCAATCCCGGCGCGAGCAGCACCTTTCCGTAACTGTAGTCGATCAGCGTATGGGGATAGACCTCCGCCGGGCTGGTGAACCCTGCGCCGTCGAAGCGGATCTTCCTGTAGGGCTCGTCCGAGAGAATGAAGATCGGGCGGCCAAGCTCGGTGGATTTGCGGGTCAGCATCGCCGCCAGCTCGGTGAGCTTCTCTCGGCTATAGATAATGCCCGTGGGATTGTGCGGCGTATTGACGACGACGATCCGGGTGCGGGGTGTGATCGCCGCCTCGATCGCCGCGACATCCAGATCGAAAGTGCCGTCCTCCAGCGGAACCGTCACCGGGACCGATCCCTGATCGCGGAGGATGGTCGCGTAGCAGAACCAGCCGGGGACAGGGATGACGCATTCGTCGCCCCGGTCGAGCAGCATGGAAAAGGCCAGCGCGATGGCCCCGAACGCGCCGCGCGTCATCGCGATGTCCGCGCCGCTGAACGGCAGCTCAAGTTCCGCGCTCAGCGCCGCGGCGACCGCCGCGCGCGGCTCCTCCTCACTGGTTTTATAGGCGAACCAGTCGACCGCTTTCGGTTCGATATGGGAATTCAGCGTCTCAACGAGGGACGGCAGCGGCATCTCGTGCGGATTGCCGAACGTCAGATCCGCAAGCACCGTCCTCTCCGCCGCCTCTTCGCGGTAGCTGGCGTAGAAATCGAAAACCGTGCGGAGCTCGTCCGCCGCTGACCGTGTATGCGCCGACAGGATGGACATCCCTGCTCCCCCCTCTTCCAACCAGCGGCGAGTGTAGGCGAGGGTGCGCCGGATCGCCAGCGGACGCCCGGCGACGTCGGTCGGCGCATTGGATAGCCATACCGATCGGGACGCGCCTGGGTGAGACAACGTCGTCGCCTTCGTAGCGCGGAGTTTCGAGAATTGGGTCGCTGACGTCACAATGCGCAAAAATATGTGATTCAAAACGACGCGCTTTGAGACAAGTGGCTCGCACATTTTTGGGACCACAAACTCCCATTTTTTAAGGGGTTAGAGCAATTTCTCGGTGGCGGCATGTGGGCGACTCCCCCGCTCAAGCCTCGGTATCGCCCCGGCGGCGCATGACCAAGGCCTTGGTCTATCGGCTCAATTCCCTTAGATTCGTTCTAACATTGGGGGAGACAGCCTATGCCCTGGGAGAAGGGCTTCGACACAGAGACGGCGCTTGGAGACGCGATGCGCGTATTCTGGGCCAAGGGGTATGAAGCGACCTCCATCAATGATCTCACCAAAGGGATGAAGATCAACAAGGGCAGCCTCTACAACACCTTTGGCAGCAAGAAGGCGTTGTTCACCCGCGCCTTGCTGAAATACGACCGGGAAAACCGCCAAAACGCGCTGTCGCAGCTTGAGGCGATGGACGACCCGTTGGAGTCGATTCGCGTATTGTTCGAGGCGCTGGTGGCCGAAAGCCTCGCGGATGAAGAAAAGCGGGGATGCTTTCTGGTCAACACGGCGCTGGAGCTTCCCCACCATTCCGACGATATCGCGGAAATGGTCACGTCGGCGTTGAGCGATTTCGAAGAATTCTTTGTGCGGCGCATCAAGACGGGTCAGGAAAATGGCAGCATCACCAATGCGTTAGAACCCGGAAAAACTGCCAAGTCCCTGCTCTCTCAGGTGGTCGGCCTGCGCGTCCTGGCCCGCGGCGTCTTTAATGAGGCCAGCCTGAACGCGATCAAGATTCAGGCGGTGGCAAGCCTCACCGCGTCAAGCAAAGCGGCATAAACCGACACGCTCAACTCTCTGCAATATTGACCGGTCGGTTTAAACAAACTACATCATACGGCATGGAAGATTCCAGGCGGCGCAGGTCGTCTTTGGGATGAGTTTTAACGTCTGGGAGGACGCGACATGCTGCTCGACACACCGGTTTGCGATTTCGGCTGGAAAGCCCCCGATTTTGAGCTGAAGGACCCGGATGGAACCTCGTTCAAGATGTCCGAGAATCTGGGCGAAAAAGGCCTGATGATCGCGTTTATCTGCAACCACTGCCCCTATGTGCAGGCGATCGGATCCCGGTTGGCGGAAGACGCCAAGGCCCTGATGGACGAAGGCGTGAACTTCGTCGCCGTGATGTCGAACGATTATCGCTATGTCCCGGATGATCGCCCGGAGAACATGAAGCTGTTCGCCAAGCATTTCGGATTTCCGTTCCTTTATCTGGTCGACCACGATCAGTCGGTCGGCAAGGCCTATGGCGCCGTCTGCACGCCGGACTTCTTTGGCCTGAACAAGGATGGCGAGTTGCAGTATCGCGGCCGCCTCGACAGCGCCGCGATGGGCGACCCGACCAATCGGACGCCGGAGCTGCTGAACGCGATGCGGGAGATCGCGGCGACCGGCAAGGGCCCGGCCCATCAGATCGCGAGCATGGGCTGCTCGATCAAGTGGAGCTGATCGGACGCTCCGCATCCCCTCCGTCGCACACGCCCTCAACGCGGATCGGATCCGACCATGATTGATCTTTATACTTGGGCGACCCCCAATGGCTGGAAAGCATCCTCCACGCTTGAGGAGCTTGGACTGGAGTACACGCTCAATCCGATCGACATCACAGCCGGCGCGCAAAAAGAGCCGGATTACGTTGCGATCAACCCTAATGGCCGCATCCCGACGATTGTCGATCACGATGCGGGGGATTTCGCGGTCTTCGAATCCGGCGCGATCATGATGTATCTGGCCGAGAAAACCGGCAGGCTGATGCCCACCGACGCCAAGGGCCGGTCAGAAGTGGTGCAGTGGCTGATGTTTCAGGTGGGCGGACTGGGCCCCATGCAGGGTCAGGCCAATGTGTTCTACCGGTACTTTCCCGAGAAGATCCCGGTCGTGATCGACCGCTATCAGAATGAGACGAAGCGCCTGCTGACCGTGCTCGATACGCGTCTGGCGGAAAGCGAGTACCTGACCAAGGATTATTCCATCGCCGATATCTCCCATTGGGCGTGGGCGCGTATCCACAACTGGGCGGGCGTCGCGATCGACGATCTGCCCAACCTGCAGCGCTGGCTGGCGCAGCTGGAGGCGCGTGAGGCGTTGGCTAAGGGCGTCCGGATTCCGCATGAGACCAACTATGACAAGCCGGACGACGCCACCGATGCGGCCTCAGAAGGCACCAAGAGTATAATCCAGACGTAAGGAAGAGACCCATGGCGATTACCCTTGCATTCGACGTTTACGGCACGCTCATCAACCCGCACGCCATCGCCGGCTCGCTGCAGGCTCTGGTCGGCGACAAGGCGGACGCGCTGTCGAACCTGTGGCGGAGCAAGCAGCTGGAATACAGCTTTCGCCGCGGATTGATGGGCGTCTATGAGGATTTCCGGGTCGTGACCCGCAACGGCCTCGACTACGCCTGCGCAACGCTGGACGTGACGCTGACGGAGGAACAGAAATCCGACCTGATGGGGCAGTACCGTTCACTGGACGCGTTCCCTGACACCGCCCCGGCGCTCAAGGATTTGCGGGCGTGCGGGCGTCGCATGTACGCGTTCTCCAATGGCGTGCCCGACGATCTGGTCAGCCTGATGGCGCACGCCAAGATCGACGATTTGCTGGACGGCAATGTCAGCGTCGATGACGTGAGCAGCTTCAAGCCCGATCCGAAGGTCTATGCGCATTTCAACGCCGCCACCGGGTCGGACCCATCCGAGACCTGGCTGGTGTCCAGCAATCCGTTCGACGTGATCGGCGCGGTCGCCTTTGGCTGGCGCGCGGCCTGGGTGCAGCGCTCGACCAGCATCGTTTTCGATCCCTGGGAGTTTGAACCGACGGCCATTGTCTCCTCGCTGGAGGAGCTGAACGCCAAGGTCGGATAGAGCCAGCGTCACGCGAACGCGTCCCTCGCAAATTGGAAGGCCGATCCCATCCGGAGCGGCCTTTTCATCGGACTGCTCGAAACACTAAAATTTTTAAGCCAAACCGAACGTGACGGCCCCTCCGGTGGTCGGCGATCGTTCACGCGGATCGCAACGGTCGGACCGCCGGGCCTGCTCCCAAAGAGAGCGCGTCAGACCCTTTTGCTGGACGGCCGCTCGATCCCGAATTCTTTGATCTTGCGATGCACGGTCGCCCGGCTCACGCCGATGGTGTTCGCCGCGTCGCTGACATTCCAACCGGTCGCCAGAAGCGCCTGCATGATCCTTTGCCGCTCTGCATCGGCGCGGCTTTCAGTCAGGGTCTGGGTGGCGGCCAGCCGGACGGGGGGCAGCGATTCCGTTTTCACACGTTCCGGCGAGACAGGCGCGATGCAGATCTCCTGCGGCAGATCTTCCAGCGCGATCTGCTCCCCCTCGCGGCGGCAGGCCAGCGCGTAGCGCATGGCGTTGGTCATCTCGAGCAGATTGCCCGGCCACGCATAGCCCAACAGCGCCTCGCGCGCTGCGGGAGAAAGCGTTTCTTTCTGATCGCTCAGCTTCGCGAGGCGATCGTTCACGATCACTTCCAGATCGGTGCGATCGCGCAGCGCCGGGATCGCCAGCGAGGCGCCCTTGAGTAGATGCAGCAATTCCGGCTTCAGCTTCTCCTGCTCCTGCAGGTCAAAAAGGTTGATGCTGGTTGTGCTTACAATCTGGCGCCGCGGACCGGCGGAATTCTCCAGTCCCAAATCCGCCGACAGATTGGAGGAGAGCAGATTGAACAAGGTCGCCTGCTCCGCCGGCGGCAACTCACCAATCTCACGCAGGATCAGCGTCTTTACCCGCCGCGACATGATCTGGTCTCCGTCCGCGGGCGCGTCGGCTCCAAGAAAACTCGAGACCTCTTTCACGAGATCGTCATGCTGGACCAGCGGACAGTTGATGATCGTCGGATGCTCGTCTGGATGCGGCGCGATGGCGTGGAGCGCCCGCGCGAAGGAGATTTTCCCCGTTCCCGCCTCGCCGACCAGCACGACCGGAATCCCGCTTTCCAGCATACGCTCGGACAAATCGAGCGTGCGCCGCATCTTCACGTCGCTTCCAATCAATCGCGACAGATCCGCGTCGCCCTCGCTCAGCTTGCGTTGCGCGCCGCCGGACGCTGACCGGCGTGAGTTGCTCTGAGACGATTTCAGCATGGAGGCTTGCCAGGTTTTGGGAAGGACGAGCGGGGTCGCGAAGCAGGTTCCTTTGTTTGTCAGCTCGACATATTGGGTTCGGCCGATCGACGGCAGCAGGTCGGAGATTTCCGCGTGCAAAAAGTCGGTGATCATGCGGCCGCGCGCATCCGCGCTGGTCGCGCTGCCCGAAATGACCTTCGCCGCCGACGGCGTGATGCTTGCGATGGTGCCGTCGTCAGAGAGCGCGATCAGCGCATTGGGATGGGAGACGCTGCCCTCGCGCACCTGAACCAGAAGTTTCGACTGGTTGTTGTGGCGAAAGATGTCCGCTTGAATCTCGGCGGCGGTCTCGGCCAGCACATGCCGGACAAACCCGGCGTTCGCGTCCGACCGGTTGTCGACGCCGGTCAGATTCACCACGCCCAGAACCTCGCCCTCTTCACCCAGAATAGGCGCGGCCGTGCAGGCGAATTGCTCGAACGCCTTGAAGAAGTGATCCTGACCCGCGACCGTCAGCACCTGCCCCGTCGTCGCGCACAGGCCCATCCCATTGGTGCCGGCGCGTTGCTCCTGCCACACGGTCCCGCATTTCAGCCCCTGCCGTGAGAGCTGCTCGGCGCCGCTGGTGTCGCTGAATTCCTCCACCACCACGCAATTCGCGTCGGTGATGAGCATGCAATAGCCCGCGTCCTTGGCCAGTGCTCGAAGCTTGCCGAACGCGCCCGCGTTCCGCCCCAGAATATGGGCGATGGACTGGCGGTGCTCATTGACCTCGTAATCGGTCAACCGGCCCAGTCTGACGCTCGCGTCTCTTTTGAGGCCGAAATCGCTCTGGCAGCGCAATTTGGATAAATCAACAATATCGCCAAGCACTTCATCCAACATACGATCTTCCTCCCAAAAGACCCATCCGAGCCTCTCTTGCGCGCCCTAAACCTGCGCACGCTCAGGCCCGGATTTCTCGCCCATGGGAAGCGGCGAAGCATTTTTGCTTTCTGTCCGTCTCGCCAAAAAAAACGAGACGAACGACTTCCTCCCGAACGAGCGCTTCAAAGACCTCAGGATCTTTAAGCGTCAGACAGTCATAGAAAGTTTAAACCGAACAGTCAACACTACAGATTAATTTCGGATTCTGGCGCACCTCATGGGTGAGCTAACGGGCGCTACGATCACGCAGTTGGATTATCCGGGAACCCGCACCACACGAAATCCTGAGATCGCCGCCATGCGAATCTCTACCAAAAAATGGTATAATTTCAACGTTGTAGAGAAATCCTGATGAATCGAAGCAAGGACGAAACAGACTGACTCAGAATTGAGACACTTCGCGACACACTATCGACGCGCAGCCGGGACAAGAGCCGCGCGCCAAGCGTTTCGAAGTTAGGTGATTCCGAACATGAGAACCGGCCTGCGGCCGCAAACCCAAAAGAACCGAAAGGCACCAACATGCAATTGACCAGGGAGGAGCTGCTCAAATCCTATCGCACCATGCGTGTGATCAGAGACTTCGAGGAGCGCGTGAGCGAAGAGTTTTCCGGCGGCGCGATGCCGGGCTTCGTGCACCTATATGCGGGCGAGGAAGCGTCCGCCGTAGGCATCTGCCAAAACCTGACCGACGCCGATACGATCTCAAGCACCCATCGAGGTCATGGCCACTGCATCGCCAAGGGCTGCGACCCCCGCCTGATGATGCTTGAACTTTACGGACGCGCCGAAGGCCTCTGCGGCGGCAAGGGCGGCTCCATGCATATCGCGGACCTCTCGAAAGGCATGCTCGGCGCGAACGGCATCGTCGGCGGCGGCCCACCCTTGGTCTGCGGCGCGGCGTTCACCGCCAAGTACAAGAAGACTGGCAATGTCGCAGTGGCGTTCTCAGGCGACGGCGCCTCCAACCAGGGCACGACCCTGGAATCGTTCAACCTGGCGAAGGTCTGGAACCTGCCCGTGCTCTTCGTCATCGAGGATAACGGCTACGCCGAGGCGACCTCTTCGGAGTTCGCCGTCGCGGGCGATCAGCTGGAGCGCGCCAAGGGATTCGACATCCCCGCCCGGCGCGTGGACGGCCATAACTTCTTCGAGGTGAACGAAGCCGCCCGCGAGATGATCGAGGCTGCGCGCAACGGCGGCGGCCCCCAGCTCTTGCACGTCAAACTCGATCGCTTCTTCGGGCATTTCGAGGGCGATGCGATGACCTATCGCCCCGAAGGCGAGATTCAGAAAATCCGCGAAGAGAAGGACTGCCTGAAAAACTTCCGCAAACATGTCGTGGAGGCCGGTCTGCTGACCCATGAACAGCTCGACGAGATCGACAAAGAGGTCATGGAAATGATCAACGCGTCGATCAAGGAGTCCGAAACCGCAGCGCCTCCGTCAGCGGACTCGCTGACGACCGACGTCTACGTCACCTATTAATCGCGGAGGCTATCATGGCTAAAAAATCTTACAGACAGGCGATCAACGAAGCGATCGCACAGGAAATGCGCCGCGACGAAGATGTTGTCGTCTGGGGCGAAGACAACGCGGGCGGGGCCGGCGGTGACGGCGAGGCGGACGCCTGGGGCGGCGTGCTTGGCGTGACCAAGGGCCTGCAGCCGGAATTTGGCGACGAGCGCGTGCTCGACACGCCGATTTCTGAGAGCGCATTTATCGGCGCCGCTGCTGGCGCGGCGGCGACCGGGCTGCGGCCGGTGGTCGAGCTGATGTTCGCCGACTTCATGGGGGTCTGTTTCGACCAGATCTACAATCAGGCGGCCAAGTTCCGCTACATGTTCGGCGGCAAGGCGGTCACGCCCATGGTGATCCGCACGATGTACGGGGCCGGCTTCCGGGCCGCGTCGCAGCATAGTCAGGCGCTCTATCCGCTCTTCACGCATATTCCCGGTCTGAAGGTTATCGTGCCGTCCTCTCCCTATGAGGCGAAGGGCCTGATGATCCAGGCGATCCGGGACGACGACCCATGCATCTTCTTCGAACACAAAGTCATGTATGACGACGAGGAAGAAGTGCCGGACGATCCCTACACGATCCCGTTTGGCGAAGCGAACGTGACCCGCGAGGGCGACGACGCGACCATCGTGGCGTTCGGCCGGATGGTGCAGATGGCGGATCAGGCGGCGGATATCCTTGAGAAAGAGGGCATCAGCTGCACCGTGGTCGATCCGCGGACGACCTCTCCGTTGGATGAGGACACCATCATCGAGTGCGTCGAGGACACCGGTCATCTGGTGATCGTGGATGAGGCCTATCCGCGCTGCTCCATGGCCAGCGACGTTTCCGGGCTGATCAGTCAGAACGCGTTCAAGGCGCTTAGGGGGCCGATTCAGATGGTGACCCCTCCGCACACGCCGGTGCCGTTCGCGCCGGAGTTGGAGGATCTCTACATCCCGTCGCCGGAGAAGATCGTCGCCGCCGTCAAGGCGTCGCGCGCCTGAGCATCGGACGGGCGGCCGGATCGTCTGCGGTCCGGCCGCGCGCTCGCACCCAATTAGCGACCCAACAAGGTCAAGAGGTCAGATATGACAACCGAAATCGTTCCAATCATCATGCCCAAATGGGGGCTGGCGATGCTCGAAGGAACGCTGACAACGTGGATGGTCGAAGAAGGTGTCGACCTGACCAATGGCGACGAAATCGCTGAGATTGAAAGCACCAAGATCGCGAATGTCTTCGAGTCTCCGGTCACCGGCACGCTGAGGCGCTTCGTCGCCGCCGAAGGCGAAACACTGCCAGTCGGCGCGCTGCTGGCCGTCAGCGCCCCCGCCTCTGTCCCGGACGCTGATATCGACGCGTTCATCGCGGATTTTCAGGAAAATTTCGTCCCCCCCGAAGCCGATGACGAGGGCGGGCCGGAGCCGGTCATGGTCGAGGTCGGCGACCACCGGATCTCGGTCTTGCAAGCGGGCGAAGGCGACGCCGATCCGATCCTGCTGATCCACGGCTTCGGCGCCGACAAGAACGGCTGGATGTTCAACCACACCGTCCTCGCCGAGGATCGCGCGGTCTATGCGATGGATCTGCCGGGCCATGGCGCCTCCTCCAAGACAGTCGGATCGGGCGACATTCAGGAAATGGCGGAGATCGTCACTGGCCTGATCAAGGCGCTGGAGCTGACGAGCGTTCATCTGGTCGGGCATTCCCTTGGCGGCGCGGTCGCAATCGCGGCGGCGGGCGACGTCCCGATCAAATCGCTTTCGGTGATCGCGCCGGGCGGCCTGGGCGTAGAGATCAACGGCGAATTCCTGCAAGGGTTCATCGACGCCAAGCGCGGCAAGCACCTGAAGCCGCATCTTGAGAAGCTGGTGCACGACAAGAGCCTGATCAGCCGCGATATGATGGACGACATCCAGAAGTTCAAACGCATCGACGGCGTTCCCGCCGCGTTGCAGACATTCGTGGACGTCAATTTCGAGGGCGGCCAACAGAAAGCGGATCTCAAGGAGAAACTGGCGGCGATCAGCGCGCCGGTCGCCGTGATCTGGGGCGAAGGCGATGAGATCATTCCCTCCAGCCACGCCGACGGCCTGCCCGCGAATGTGAGCGTCACTATCATCAAGGAGGCGGGGCATATCCCGCAGATGGAGAAAGCCTCTGAGGTGAACGACATCATCTCAGCCAATGTGAAAGGCGCGTGACGGAGCGCCGCAATCGTTCGGTGCGGTTCAGCGTCGGCCGTTCTGGACAGACTTGATTTGAGACGCGTTTTTTCCTCCTCTGCCGCTGGCGCGTTGTTTCGGGACGCGTCAGCCGATTTTTTTAAAGAAATCCACGCGGTGACGCTGTGACAGATCCATCCCTCGCAATCCCAGTCGGCGCCCCGCGATGAGCCGACGTTTCGGCGATATCCGGCAAATGGCCTTCGTCGTGTCCGATATCGACGCCGCGATGGCCCATTGGACCGGTGATCTCGGGATCGGTCCGTTCTTCGTGATGCGCGCCATTCGCTTCAAGGAGTACCGGTATTACGGCGCGGCCTCTGAGCCGCCCGAGATTACCATCGCCTTGGCTTTTTCCGGGGCGGTGCAGATCGAATTGATCCAGCAGCATGATGGGCGCGCCAGCATCTATCTGGATCGTCCCGCGGGCTTGCATCATGTCTCCTCCTGGCTGACATCGGCCGCATATGGCGCCCGCCGGGCGCAGCTTTTGGCCGACGGGCTGACCGTCGCGCAGGAGGGCGTGATTGCCGGAAGCGGCATCCGCCTCAGCTATTGGATCGGCGATGGCCCGCCCGGAGCATCGTCTGAAAATGCGTCCCAGGGCTTCTTTTTCGAGATGTCGGATGCGGCGGACGACGCCCATCGCGGACGCGTCGCGAGGCTGGAGACCGCCGCGCGCAACTGGGACGGCCGGACCCCTGTCATAGAAATCGCCACGAAGGCTTGAGCACGCGTCTGGGGAAGGGTTCGCCGCACATGCGTTTGTGCGGGACGGCGCTGGGCGATCTCGGCGCGCTCAAACCGCGCGAATTCAAGGGCCAGCGTCAAGTCTGTTCGCGATGCGGGTCGCCCCGCACCGCGTTGTCTTGGTGGTCGCGCGCCAGATTATCGGGCGAAGCCCGCTTCCAGTCCGAGGAAGGTCGGCGAAAGACCGGCGAGCGCCTCTTTGGCGGCCGCGTCGGGATTGCCAAGGACCGTGAACCGGGTCGGATCGACCGCGTCCATGAACCGCTCGGCGAAGGCGCCGAAGCCTTCGATATGGGTCAGAACGGCCGCCGAATCCGCATAGCGCTCATAGATGTGGCAGACCGACTTGTCCTCGTTGAAGAACCACTCATAGATCTGGGTGCCGGACTCTTTTTCCGTGGACGCGATCATGTCGCCCATCACGGCCAGAAAATCATCTAGTTTTCCCGGCTTCACGTTCAGCTCCAGCAGCCAGTGCACAGCGTTGCTCATTTTGGTCTCCTATGAGGTCAGTTTTTGTTGGTCAGGTTTTTCAGGTCATGGACATAGGCGTCGCGGAGCCAGTCCATATAGCGATCCACGTCAAAGCCGCGCGCCGCTTCGGGCGGCGCCAGAGAGGTCAGATTGACGTGAACGTCTCGCGAAACGCGGTCAGGCATTTCGCAATCTTCATAGAGATGATTGGTGGCCGCGATTCCGCCGTCCAGATCCGCGTCGACCAGGATCAGCGCGTGTGCGAACACGATGTGAGAGCCGTAAGGGTTCTCTTTGCGCCGCCATCTTTGCGCGGCGCCCACCATCTTGCGGCCGCCGACCGAGATGTTGAACGCGCCGTCGCAGAACGACTTCTCGACAGAGGCGTATTCCGGCGTCACCTCCCAGGACCGCAGGTGATCCGCGATCGGACGGCAGAGGACGTCATATTGTTCCTCGATCACCGGCCTGACGCCCTTTGGCAGCGTGTAGGCGAGCGTGACGTTCACCGTCCCCGCTCCCTGCGGCGTCACATCCCCGCCGGTGCTACGGATGAACACGGGCCATCCGCGCGCCTCCGACGATTCAGCGGCGCGGGCGTAGTATTCGTTTCTTGAGAATCGCTTCGGGACGACGAGACATCGTTCGGTCTGCCAGATGGCGATGTCGAACGGGGCCTCGCCGCCCGAAATGCGTTCCAGCATCTGCGCCTCAAGCGCAAATGCGTCAGCGCCTGACAAAGCCAAACACTGCGACGTGTCAGGCCGCGCCAGGACGCTCACTTTGCTACACGCCTTCGATCGTGTTGCAGAGATCGGTCAGGAAATCCGCGGCGGGGGCGCCGTCGATCGCCTTGTGATCAAAGGTCAGCGACAGACCGATATGCGGGCGCAGCTCGATGCCGTTCTCGCCCTGAACCGGCCGCATGACCGCGCAACCGACGCCCAGGATGCCGATCTGAGGCGTGTTCAGGATCGGCGTGAACTGGTGCACTCGGCTGAGGCCCAGATTGCTGATCGTGAACGTGCCCTTGGTCATCTCGGTCACGGACAACTTGTTGGTCTTCGCCCGGCTGCTTAGGTCGCGGCGGCTGGCGCGCAGCTCCATCAAGCCCTCGTCCTGCGCATCGAAGATCGCCGGCGCGACCAGAAGGTTGCCCGGCAGCGCCATCGCGACGCTGATGTCGACGGCCTTGGACAGGTGCACTTCCTTGCCCTGCACCGTGCCGTTGATGTCGGGGTGGCGCTGAAGCACGCCCACAACGATCTCAATCAGCAGATCCTCGACGCTGACTTTGTCGCCCGCCTCGGCCAGAGCCGCTTTCTTGGCGTTCAACGCGGTCACGTCGCATTCGGCGTGATGGGTCAGCTGTGCCGCTTCCGAAAGGCTTTTCTGCATCTTGTCCGCGATCATGGCGCGAACGCCACGGATCGGGACAACTTTGACGCCTTGATCAGCCTCGGCCTCGGTCATTCGACCTGTCCGATGACGTCGCCTTTGTTGACGATGTCGTCGACCTGCTTGAGAATCTTCAGCGTGCCGGAGGCCGGCGCCTGAAGCTCGTGCTGGACCTTTTCGGTCATGATCTCGGCGATAAGGGCTCCCTCGGAGACCTGGCTGCCATCGGCGGAGAGCCAGCTGGTGATTACGGCTTCCGTATCCTCTTCCCAGAGATCAGCTGGGATCACGAGATCTGTTGCCATCGTTTTTTTCCTATCCAAGTGTTTTGGGTTGGTAGGACCGGAACGCGGGTTGCGCTCCGGTCCAATGAGAGGAGCCGTTACATTCCGTTGTAAGCGGCGACAATCTTGTCCGGATTCGGCAGACAAAACTGTTCCATGTTGCGCGCGAACGGGATCGGCACATCAGGATATGTGACCCGCGCCGGCGCGGCTTTCAGTTTCGAGATGTCATGCTCAACTACAGTGGTGATGATCTCGCCCGAAACGCCGTAGCTGTTATAGTCCTCGTCCACCACGATCAGACGGCCGGTCTTGGCGACCGAGTTGATCACGGTTTCACGATCCAGCGGAACCAGCGAGACAAGGTCGATGACTTCGGCGCTGACGCCCTGCTGGGCCAGCTTGTCGGCGGCTTTCAGCGCGTTGTGCACGCCCATGGCCAAACCAACCAGGGTCACGTCTGTGCCCTCGCGGACCACCTTCGCCTTGCCGATCTCAACTTCGTAGTTGCTCTCCGGCGTGTTGACGTTGGCGCCCGGCTCGGTGCCCAGCCAGCCCATGCCCTGCAGACCCTTGTGATACATGTAGATCACCGGGCTGTCGTCGCGAATGGCCGCGGTCATCAGACCTTTGGCGTCATAGGCGTTGGACGGGGAGACGACCTTCATGCCCGGAAGGTGGGCGAAGGTGCTGTAGACGCACTGCGAGTGCTGTCCGGCGTCCGAATAGCCGCCGCCGGTGGAGGTCATCAGAACCATCGGCACGCTGGACTGACCACCCGAGAAGTAGGTGTTCTTGGCCATCAGGTTGTAGATCGCGTCGAAGCAGACGCCGAAGAAGTCCACGAACATCAGCTCCACGACCGGGCGCATGCCGTCCATCGCGGCGCCGACGGCGGCCGAGATGAAGGCGGTCTCGGAAATCGGGGTGTCGCGGATGCGATCCTTGCCGAATTCCTCAACCAGACCGCGGGTGTTGCCGAAAACTCCGCCGAGTTCGCCGATATCCTCGCCCATCACGAAGACCCGATTGTCTTCACGCATTTCCTGAGCAATGGATTCCGCCATGGAACGCGCAATAGTCAGGCGGCGTTCATTTGTTCCGTCATCAAGCATAATTAGGTCCTCCCTTCCTTAAGCCGCAAACACGGCGGTTAGAGCGTCTTCATCGGGCGCATATTCACTGTCGCGAGCGAACTGGATCGCCGCTTCGACCTTGGCCAACGCGTCGGCTTCGACCCTGTCGAGATCGGCGTCGTTCGCCACACCGTCAGCGATGATGCGCGCGCGCATGGCCGGGATCGGATCCTTCTCGAAGAGTCCGTCTTTCTCACCCTCGGGACGATAGCCTTCGGCGTCGCCCATGAAGTGACCGGCGAGCCGGTAGGTTTCGATCTCGATCAGGGTCGGACCCTCACCCGCACGGGCGCGCGCGACGGCCTCGCCGGCGACGCGGAAGATCTCATACGGATCGTTGTTCTCAACGTAGTGGCCGGGCATGCCGTAAGCGGCGGCGCGGACATCGTTGCGCGGAACAGCGGTTGAATCGGTCTTGGAGACCGAGATGCCCCACTGATTGTCTTCGACTACGAAGATCACGGGCAGCTTCCAGACGGCGGCCAGGTTCATCGCCTCATGGAACGCGCCCTGGTTCACAGCGCCCTCGCCAAGGAAGGCGACCGCAACACCGGCCTTGCCCTGCATCTTGCGGGACAGAGCAGCGCCGCAGGCCGGGCCGCAGCCCTGCGCGATGATGCCGGAGCAGGCGAAGTTCACATCGGCATCGAAGATGTGCATGTGGCCGCCGCGGCCACCACTGAGGCCGGTGACTTTGCCGAAGATCTCAGCCGCCATCTTGTTGAGGTCGACGCCTTTCGCAATCGCCTGATGGTGCGGACGGTGCGTCGCGGTGACGATGTCTTCAGCATTCAAATGCGCGCAAACGCCTACCGCAACGGGCTCTTGGCCGTTCGACAGATGCATTTCGCCGGGGATCGGGCCGTTCGCCATATTAAAGGCTGGCGTCTTGCCCTCCATGTAAATCTTCTCAATGGATTCTTCGAAACGGCGGCTAACCACCATATTCTCATACATCCATAGAGTTTGGTCTTTAGTCGGTGTCATTTTGCACTCCCTTTTGATGCGTTCCAGTCAAAACCGAACTGAAAAGCGCGAGACAATTGCGTCTATGCCCGCGCTTATTTTTTTCCGATAGTCTTGTTTGAAAACTATTTTTCCCGCTTTCTTGCGACTCAATCTGATGTGTCTCACGGATGAAACATCTCGTGCCTCATCCATGAGAATCGCGTCATTTCTTCATCAGATTTGGGGGTTTTCGGACGCCGCCCACTTCACGGCGTTTGCAATTAATCGGCGGAAATTTTGCGCGCTGTAGACGTCGGAGCCGTGACCGGGCTCCAGATAGGCTATCGGCGCGTTGCGGGCCATCTTGGTCCAGCCGACGAGATTCGATGACGGCGGGTGCTGTTTGAAGTCGACGCCGCCATAGGGGAAGTTCCGCGCCTGGAAATCGAAATCGCTGCGCAGCAGCGGCGTCACGTCGTCCTCAAGCACGGCGTACATGTAGGTCTCGTCATTGAGGTCGAAGACCGGGTCCAGCCCTTCGACGATCGGATGGTCCGGATTCTCCACCGTGATCTTCTGCGGCACGTCGAACCGGAAGCCGGAGCCCGGGTAGGATTTTCCGCCCAACTCACCGGGGAGGAAGTGGAACCGCCCGCCCAGCAATTCGGCGTATTCCGGCCAGGTCGGCCAGGCCGCGATCGTGTGATGCAGGAAGACCATCGGCTTGCCCGCGTCTAGCAGCGACAGGAACCCCGCCTTGTACTCCTCGCTGGGGTCGTAATGCGCGAAGGGCGGGTTCGAGTCGGTGAAGATCACGCCCGGCATGTCATACCAGACGATCGTGTCGTATTTCGCCGCGCGCTCCACATTCATCAGCGCTTCCGCCGCGGGCTGCTCGACATGGGTCCAGTTGATGAACGTGTCCCCGTCGGGGCTGCTGAGCGCGTCGATCATGCGAAAGAACGGCTCGCGGTCAAAAATATGCCCTTTGGTGACCAGCAGGGCTTCGATGATTTTCATGGCGCGATCTCCTCAATGCGGCGCGTGGATCAGCTCCACTTGATGGAACAGCCCATGCTCGCGACCTGACGCTCCGGCCCTTTGCTGGTCTCAGCGATCTGGCGCATGGCGTCGACCAGTTCCTTGCGGCAGTTCTTCGGGTTGCCCATGCGGGCGTCGTCCAGCCGGCCGCGATATTGCAGTTCGCCATCCTTGTTCAGACCGAAGAAGTCGGGCGTGCAGACGGCGCCCCAGTTCCGACCGACTGTCTGTCTTTCATCAACGAGATAGGGGAACTTCCAGCCGTATTTCGCCTTGAACTTCTTCATGTGCGGCGGGCTGTCGAACTTCACATAGCGGTAGTCGTTGGACATGACCGCCAGCACGTTGACCCCTTCGGACATCAGGTCCGCCGTGTCCTTGGCCAGACGATCGCCGATCGCCTGCACATAGGGGCAGTGATTGCAGATGAACATCACCAGCAGGCCCTTGTCGCCGAGGTGATCGGTCATCGTGAACGACTTGCCGTCGGGATCCTTCAGCGTGAAGTTCGGAGCCTTCCAGCCGAAGTCGCAGATGGGCGTATCGAGAAGCATTATACTGTCCTTTCCGGCTGATTATTCGGTGATGCGCAGGACGAAATAGGGGGGCACGCCGCCGGGTTTGTTCTCCGGCATGAAGGGCGGCAGCTTGTGCAGCTGGTTGGCCGTCACGACGAAGCTTCCATCGGAATCCACCGCGACGCCGTCGGGCCAGACCAGGTTCGGGTGGCTGATCAGGGTGCGCCGCTCGCCGTCTTCGAGGATGTCGATCGTACCCTCGTCGACATTGGTCAGGATGACCCGGCCCTGCGTCACCGCGAAACCGTCAGAGCTTTTCTTCTGGCCGATGGCCTCGATCGCGTCGGCGATTTCGGCGTCGGTCGCGTTGAAGTCGCCCAAAATGTCGGCGGGAACGCGATAGACGGCGCCCGGATTGACTGAGGAGAAGTAGACGAAGTCGCCGGTCTCATCGATGCCGATCGGGTTCAGACCCAGCGCGATCGGATGCACGGCGCCGTCTCCGCCATAGAGGGAAACGGGCGCGCCGCCCGCGATCAGGCCGGTGCCCGGCTCAGGCTGGAAGCTCGCATGACCCTCCAGCACACGTCGGGTCAGTCCGGTCTTCAGGTCGATCACGATGATGGCGGGTTCAGAGACGCCGATCAGGTCGCCGCGGCTCATATCGGCGATGTAGGCGCGTCCGCGCTCGGTATCGACCGCGAGATCCTGAATGAACGGGTTCGATCCCGCGAACTCTTTCGGGATGTAGTGGATGGCTTCAAGCTCGTTGCGCTCAGGCGACCAGCCGAGCAGCTTCGGGCTTTGGTCGGCGCCGCCCATGTCGAGCACCCAGATCACGCCGTCCTGCGAGGCGTGAATGCCGATGACGGCGCTCAGGCTCTTGGAGATCTCTGGCGTCGGAAACGGGGCTAGCGAGCCGTCGTTCTCCAGGCGGACGACGTGGTATTCCGGGCCGTCGAATGGCTGCATCGAGAGGTAGATGGTTCCATCGGCGCCGATTGCGGGGTTTCCGGGGCGGGTCTCAAGTTCGGCGATCACCTCGAGGTCCTGAGCGGACGCGATTGTCGTCGAGGCGGCGAACAGACCCAATGCGGCGGCCGCGGCAAGACTGTGAGCGGGCAGTTTCATGAGGTGTCTCCAAGTTTCGTCGTAATAGTTTGGGGCGTAAACGGGTCCGATACGGCGCCCGATATAGTTACTTGCGGGGTCGTCGTTCGGCCGCGGCGGCGTCTCCGCCGGACCGCTGGGGCGTGGCCAATCACGCAGGTCTGATCGTCACTGGACGTCTATTCAGCCGTAAGCGATCAGGCCTCAGAAAAAGGGGAGACGGGGCCGCGCAAGGGGGGAGAGACGGCCCCGTCTTCAGGCGGCTGTTACGCGGCCTGTCCTGCAGGGGGGGTCCAAGCAAGATCTTTGAACGCGTCGTCCAATTGGGTCTGGGCGACGTGGTTGGTGTAGTTGGAAAGGGTCTTCAGCGCGGTGCCGAGGATCACCTCAAGCACGGCTTGGCGGGTGTAGCCAGCGGCGAGGAACGCCTCGACCTGCGCGTCCGTCGGCCAGCCGAGGCTCTCATTGATCACGGCGGCGAAGGTGCGCAGCGCCTCAAGCTTCGGATCGGCGATCGGGGTGTTGTTGCGCAGCGACGCGATCACATCCTCCGGCACGCCGCCCATTTTCGACAACATCGTGTGGGCCGACATGCAGTAGACGCAGCCGTTCAGGCGGTTGTTGGTCATCAGGATGATCTGACGCTCAGTCTCGGACAGGTCGGTTTTGTCGAAGATGCCGGCCAGGGTCATATAGCCTTCCAGCAGCGCCGGGGCTTCGGCCATGTTGGCGAGCAGGTTCGGCTTGAAGCCAAAGGCGTCCAGCGCGCCCTGCAGCAGGGGCTTGGAGGCTTCCGGAGCGGATTCGATGCTGTGCGTCGTGAAGTCGGTCATGGGTTCATCCTTTGATCGAGTGTGACGGGTCTATAACGTTCGGTATAGACTATTTACGTAATCTATACCACTCGGTCAATACCCCGATCAAAAAAACGCGACTAATTTTGTTAACTCGCTGATTTTCTGAAGATTATTTCCTTACCTGAACTCACCCGGCCACCGAATCCCGGTGTATTCCGTCATCATCGCCCATTTCGCCTGACACGCTTTGGTAGAATCAGCCAACGAGTCTGACCAAATTACGCCATGGCGACCCGGCTGCGGCGCGCCTAACTCCTCAGGCGGTCAGGCCGCGTCAAAGCGGTAGCGCCGTAACCGGCGCGTGCGACTTAAGCCGCGCGAAACGAGCGCATGCGATCCGCGCGGCGTTATACGCCACATTCTGGCCGTTTTCGTGACGACACTCGTTATGGATGAGCTTCTTCGAATCTGAATAAACTGCTAGAATACCGACATTCTCAACCTCTGAGCGCGCCCCGCCAACACTCATAAACACCTTCATTACGACGGTGATCTCAGCGGGCGTTGCGACAAAATCGCGACTTCAATGATGGCGCTCGGCAGGCGACGGGCGCGGAAGGATAGGCGGCCATGGCGAAAAAGAAATCCAAGGAAGACTGGAAAAAGGAAGGGACCGCCGTCAAAGCCCTGTTCGCGGCGGCGAAGAAGAAAGAGCACAATTGCGCTATCGTCATCTGCGCCGAGGGGTTGGCCATCGAGGCGGATCCGCGACTGCCGGCCGACAATCTGAAAAAGAAGGCCAGGAAGCGCGACGGCGCCACGCCAAAGGGCGTCACCGGCAAGCTCAAAATCAACGGAACCAGCATCGAGGTGACCTGCCTCGAAGAGCCGCCCGGCGGCATCGAGAGCAAGTTCAAACAGTATCTGGCCAAGATCGGCGTCAAGATGAAGCCGGTGCTCATCGTGCCGCAGGAGGAAGCGGCGGAGGCCGTTGAGGACGCGCCCGCCGAAGCGGCGGTCGCCGAAGAGGAAGCGGAAAGCGATATCGGCGCGATTCTCGAAAAGGCGCGCAAGAAACCGCACAACGCCGCCTGGCTGCTGAGCGATGCGGGCCTCGTTCTGAAGGCGCATCCCCGCCTGCCGCTGGAGAAGCTGCAACAACAGGCGAAGGGGGAAGGCGGCGGCCAGCGCGGCGCGCTGGGCGTGATGACCGTCAGCGGAAAGACCGTCACGCTGACCTGCGAGGAAGAGCCGCCCGGTAATTTCGCCCGCCTCGCCAAGGCCTGGATGGCCGAGCAGGGCCACGCGTACAAGGTCAGGGTCTCGCTGCCGGATGGCGGCGAGCTGACAGACGGCGAGGATGACGAGGCGGATGAGGCCGCTGGCGCGACGCCACCCTCGACGGAGGGCCACGAAGAGACGCATTCCGGCGACCGCGAAGCGGCGGCGGAGACTGAGGCGCAGGACAGGGAAGCGGCGGGCGCGGAGGAGGAGCTCTCAGAGGAGAGACTGGCCGCGGAGCTCGCGCATGTGAAGGAGATTTTCGAGCTCAGCTATGAGGGGATGGATCCGGAGCAGGCGAAGCAGTTGAAAGCTGCGTTGGAAAATGTCTCCAGAACACTGGCGAGCGGCGACCTCGCCGGCGCGCAGAACATCCTGAACAAGCTCGGCCTGCTGACCGGGGTGACCGCCGACAGCCCGCTGGAGCCGATTACGATGGCGGCCCCGTCGGAGAAGTCTTCGGAGGAGGGCGACCGGGCGACGCAGAAGCAACGCAAGAAAGAGCTGACCAAAGAGCTCGCCGACCTGAAGCCGGAGTTGCTGAGGCACATGTCTGCGGCCAGTCCGGAACAGAAAAAGCTCCTCCAGGACATGGTCAAGACTTTCGGCGTGCAGATGAAGGCGATGGACATCGACGACGCGCAGACGACATTCGCCTCGCTGAGGGAGAAGCTGACCGAGGCGACCGAGGGCGTGACCGAAGGCTCGGCGGAGGGCGCTGAGGAAAACGGCGAGCTATCCGAAGAGAAACGGGCGAACCGAATGTCCCAATTGGACGAATTGGAACAGAGTCTGCAATCTCTGATCTCGGGTTTGGGCGGCATGGAGGCGTTGAGGCAGACCGATGGTATCTAAGATCCAGCAGATCCGCGACGCAGAGGCCGCCGCCCACGATCTGGTCGCGCGCGAGCGCACGCTGCGCGACGAGTTTATGGCCGATGGCGAACTGGACGATAACGAGCGCACCCAGCTGGAGCGGATCAACACCCAGCTCGACGATCTTGAGACCGCACTCAGAACATTGCGCGAGCAGTGGGAGGCGAACAAAGCCGCCTGGGAAGCGCGATCAGCCGATTGGGCCGACGTTCAGTCCAAGCTTTCGGACCTTCAGGCGTGGCAGCAAATCGACCACGCCGCCGAGGAAAGCTCCATCGAGCAGATCCGCACGGACACCGCAGCCGACGTCTATGCCGAGGCGCCGGCCATGCTTGATCAGGTGTTGACCAATATCGGGCCGAGCCATGAGGAGTATCTGCGTCAGCAGGCCGCCTTTGATCAGCTGGAGGTGATGCGGCCCGATCTGGAGGCGGATCTCGCCGCCGTGGAGGCTTGCGAGTTCGAGACGCTGGCTGAACAGAAGCAGGCGATCGAGAACGAAAAAGCCTCGATGGACAACGCCGAGTTCAACCACGACTACGTCACCGCGCTGACCCATGCGGAGGAGGTCGCGCGCCTCGCTTCAGACCTGCGTGATCAGGAAACCGAGTTGCAGTCCAAGAAGGCGGAGTTCGAGTCCGAATACGCGGCGTTGCAGGGCCGGATCGGCGACGCCTCCGTCTCCGAGCTCTCCTCGACCGCCGACGCGCAGCAACGCATCGCCGATCTGCAGACCGATATCGACGCGCTGGCGGAGGCGGAGGATTTCGAGGGCGCGATCGCGCTGTTTCCCGATCTCGACGCGGCGATCGCCGAAGTAGAGCAGATCCTCGCCGATCGGGACGCCTATGAAACCGGATTGGCCGCCATTCAGGACGCCCTGACCGAGGCCTCTGTCGCGCAGGAAAAGTGGAACTATCTGCAGCCGATTCAGGCGGCGATGGCCACGATCCAGAGCGCGATGGAGGCCGCCGCCGAGTCGGAGGATTTTTCGACCGCGCTCACCAAGCTGGGCGAGCTGGAGGCCAAGCTGGCGGAGTTTCAGGCGGCGATCGACGCCAAGAAGGCGGAATACGACACCGCGCGCGCATCCATGGATAGTCAGGTGGCCGCCGCGCGCAGCAACTCCACCGCCGCCACCGCGACAGAGCTCGCCGATATCGAAGCGCTGATCCCGCCGATCGACGCGGCGGCCGCGGATGAAGATTGGGTCGCGGCGATCCCGCTGATCACCCCGGTTCAGCCGAAAATCGACGCGTTCAACGTGGCGATGTACAAAGCTGAATTGCCGGGAATGACCACGGGCCTCTCTGACGACGCGCTCGAGCTCGCCGGGCGTTCGCCGGAATTGACCGAACAGTTGGAGCGGTTGCGGGACGCCGGTTTCCAGGTCAATGTAGGCGTGGCCGGAGAGGGCTCGTTCTGCTCCAAGGGCGCCAATCCAAGCATCACCATCGATCCGAATGACCTGACCAACGCGACAGACGCCATCCAGACGCTCGCACATGAGGCGGGACACGCCGAGTATGAGCACACGCCCGACACGTCCTCTCGCGAGAATTATCTGACGAGCATGCTGGGGGACGAAGGCCAGGCGACGCTCAACAACATCCGCATTCAGCGTGAGATCTTGGCGAATGGCGGCGCCGATATCGGCATCGCCGGCAATTCCGGAAATCACGCGGACTACAACGCCGCCTATGACGAATTTGAGCGCACCGGCGACGAAGAAGCGGCGCGCAACGCAATCGGCGCGATCTTCGGCGCTGGCGAGGTGCCGTCTGTGCCGAGGGATGACGGGTCAAGCTATGCGGACTACAACGAGTATTACGGCGAGTTCTATGACGAGCATCACACGATTATGGGACGTATCCGGAGTCTCTTTTAACGACTGGAATTGTGCGTGATGAAAGTGCTGTCACTGGCGTTCGGCATCATCTGCACAACGTTTGCAGTTTGCGCTTCTGAACCTGGAGGGGTCATGCAGGAAAGCGACAAATACCTTGATCTGGTGGAGAGCCTGCTTGCGGATCCCCCCCAAAGCGCTGACGCGGTCGCGGACAAGATCGGCGTCGCGCTGCGTCCGATCTCGAAAACAGCAAAGGTGCGCGACGAGGGCGCGGGCGAGGGCGCGGACGGTCTGGCTTTTGAAAAGGTCTCGCTCAGTTATTTGCCCGACGGCGCCCCCGGCGTCATGGTGCTGACCATCGCGCCGGAGGCGGCACCGAAAATCGACGCTGTCCTTCTCAAATTCGAGGGTCTGGAGCTGACTGCAGCGCCCAGCGGGCGCTCGCCGGCCGAAGAGGCGGAGTACAGTCGCAAGGAAGACTGGGGGCTTCTGGCGTTCGGCTTTGCGGAGCGCGCGCGGGACACGCTGAGATCGGTGATTTTCAATTACGTGACGAAGGACTAGCCGCCGAGGAGCTCGGACGCCGTGCGTTCGCCCGCCGCGAGCGCGCCTTCGATCAGACCGGGGCTCACATCGGACGTCTCCGAGGCGGCGAAGCGAATGCGGCCGTCAAGGTGGGACCGCCGCAAAAGCGCCGGGCCGATCTCGGGATGGTCCGCGGGCTGCGACAGGTCCCGCGCGCTCGCGATGGTCGGCTCCGCGGCCCAGTCCTTCACGACCAGGTCCAATGGCCGCGCCGCCATGTCGCCAAAGCAACGCGACAACTGATCGAGAACGCCCTGCTTCAACCCGTCCGGATCCGCCCACCGGCGATCCGGGGGCCAGCCGACAAATCCGAAGAGCGCGGCTTGCGCGCTCCCGGCATCGTCAGCGCCGGAATGGCCTGAATGGTCATGGACCTCGACCAGCGGGCCGAGACGACTCGCGATCCGGCCGGAAAGCCCGGCGTCGCGCCAGAAGGGGCGTTCATAGAGCGCCACGGCCTTGGCTTGCGCGCTCATCCATGTCGGCGTGTTCGCCATGGCCCGCAACAGGCCCGGCGGCGCCCAAGGCAACCCGATGGCCTCGGCGACGACGCGCAACGGAGCCGCGACAATCACATTCTGCGCTGTAACAACTTCGCCAGAAACGAGGTCAACCGCCACGCCCTTCGGCCCGTCTTCGCGGATCGCGGCGACCGGCGCATTGGTTCGAAAATGCGCCGCGCCGATCTTGCTGGCGAGCGCGTCGATCAGCGCCGTCGGCCCGCCTGCGATGCGGACCATACCGTCCTGTCCCGGCAAGGGCTGGCGCATGGGCGCTGGCCCGTATCCTTCGACCACCGCGTCGCCCGAATTGAACTGCTCGAACGTTCGCAGCTCCAGCGCGCTCAGCCAGCGGTGAACGACGGGTTGGTATTTCGGCCAGACCCAGGTGGGGCCGAGATCGGCCACCGCCGCGCCGCTGACCGGATCGCGCAGCGCCTGAATACGGCCGCCGATCTGCGGCGCGGCTTCGAGGACCTGAACATCGGCGCCCGCGCCGCGCAACACGGCCGCCGCCGTCAGTCCCGACAGGCCCGCGCCAACGATGATCACACGCAATATTCTCACCTCTCCGACTTCGGGCGGCGATGGAACCGGTCCCACCGCCCACATGCCGTCCTTGGGCGACGTCTGTAAATCGAGAAAGCGATCCGACGCAGAACAAGATTTTGCCGTCTGAGTGGAGTTTATTTTCTACGAGACCACCGGGGCGGGATGGTATCCTTGGCGGCGTTATCCAGCGATCGCCTGGGGGAGGGCGGAATGCAGATCTACAAGACCGAGCCTGAGTTTCTGAACGAAGTGCGCGCCCGCGCCGCCGGCGCCGCGGCCGAGGATGTCGCCGCCGCCATCGAAGCGGGCGTTCGCGACGGCGAGCGAGAGGTGCGCGAGGATATGGGCGACGCCGAAGGGCTGAACCTGCGTATCGGAACCTGGGTGCTGCGCGACAAGGACCTGCCGGTGCTCAACGTAATCGGCATGATCGGCGCGGCGGTGGTCGCGATCTTCGCCCCCGGCCCGGTGCTGCTGGCCTCGGCCGTCGCAGGCGTCACAGCCTTTTCCCGCACCGCCTGGACCGCGTGGCGAAAATCGACCCGCATCACGCAGGACGAGATCGCGGTGCTCGGCGTGCTGCAGGTCGGCGGCCCGATGCTGCAGGAGGATCTGGAGCAGAAAGTCGTGCAGGTGCTTCCCGATCTGACGGTCGAGGATGTGCGGCGGTCGATCCTCTCGCTCACCGATCTTGAGAGTGTCGACGGCGACCTGATCGAGTTGATCCGGCGCGACGCCTCTGACCGATGGCGCATCCGTTAGGGCCATGACCGAAGACAGCTTTACGCTCTCCGACCTCAACCGGCTGGCCAAAAGACTGCCGCCGTCGACGCTGGCGAAGTTCGAACCGATCTCCGGGCTGGTCGTGCTGAACATGTCGCATGAGAGCTTTCTGGCGATGTATCACCGCGTCGCCGCTGGAGAGGCCACCGAGGCCGACGCCACGGTGATGCGGACGCTCAATCATGAGACCTGCCATTTTGTTCAGTGTCTTTGCGCGGGCTACATGTACCGGCGCAGCCGCACGCTGCTGCGCGCGTTCAACAGCTGGTGGAATCTCTGGCGCCAACGCTCGTTGTTGTGGCTGCAATGGGGGACCCACTCCAAGCTCTGGTTCGTGAAGCGGATCTACGGCGAGACCTCCGAGACCGGGGTCCGGCTGTCCCGACTGCTGATGGCGCTGCACATCAACAACCATCAGATTCTGGTGGCGCGGCTCGTCGATGGCGCCGGCAACGCCGCCGCGCGGGTGAGATATTCACACTTCTTCGACAAGCGCAGCGAGATCTACGCCGCTGAAGCCGAGCCCGGACCGGATGGCGTCTCCACGCTCGGGGTCATCGAGGGCGCGGCGGTCGCCTACGCCGCGCTGATGGAGCCGGCGATCCGCGCGCCCGACCCGTTCGCCCAGCGCATGAGAGACGATCTCGCCGCCTTGCCGCCCCTCTATGCGGAGCTTTGGGACTATGTCAGGGAACGGGCGGAGGACCGCGCCTATGAGGTGATGTTGCCGCTCGCCGCCATCTGCCTGCGTTATCCCCATCCGCAACACGCGGTCGCGTCGGTGTTCTCGGCGCTGATGGAGGCGCCTGAGGGAGACGCTCTGCCGGCTGGCCGGAAACTGTTCGACCACCCCCCGCGCATTCCAGAGGCCGGGCGCCCGCTGAAGAACGCAGATGAATGCCGGGACCTGCGGCGCGGCCGGCGGGCGCCGCTCTATGACACGTTTGTCGATGGTCTGCGGGCCGATCCGGCGGGGCTCGACTCCTATCGGCTGCTTGCGGAACCGGCGTTTTTCGACAGCTTCCAAAGCTTCCCGCTCTGTCTTTCCCTTTCTGACCAGTTCATCGGTTCGGGCATGTCCGATGTCGAGATCGCGGCGCGGGTGCTGGTCGCAGCGCAAGTGCTGGAAGTGGAGTCCATGGCGCGCGACAAACGCGACTCCGCGCGCTGGATGGGCGACTATTTCCGCGAAGTGATCAGCCGCAATCTGGCGCCGCCGAGCGATGACAAAAACCGCTAAAGGCAGACTTTCGAACGCCGCCCATGATCCTCAGGCGCCGCTTTAAGGCGCGTCATCCCGCGCGGCCTTCCAACACGGGATTCAATCCCTGAAATTGGGGTTGATATGACGCGGTACAGCGCCATGTGCCTCTTGGTGGCCAACCGGCTCCGGACGGCGTAAAACGTAACCTCAATGGACGGGACTACAGCAGATCTTAACTGTCGATAACGCTGGTGGCGCATAACCAGACTTTGCAATCTTCTTCTCGAACGGCCGGAACGTGTCGCCGGTGATCACACGCATGAACGCCTGACGCCCGGCTCGCCGAGAGGTTTCGCGGCGCCTAACAATCCCAACCGCTCGGCCGGTGAAAGGGGGTCAATATCAAGAACGTGCTTGGACATGATATCCGCGCCCTTCGCAAAGCCGACGGCGTGACGCTTCAGGCGCTGGCCTCGGCGATCGGACGCTCGATCGGCTGGCTGAGCCAGTTGGAGCGCGGGCAGACGAGCCCGTCGGTGCGGGATCTTGATCTCATCGCCGATTTCTTTGGCGTCGACGCCAGCTTTTTCTTCCGGTCCTCCTCTCCTCGCGCGGAGGAGCGCGGACTGGTCCGCCGGAGGGGCGACAGAGTTCCCATCGGTTCGGTGGCCGCAGGGCTGAACGAGGAGCTGCTTTCGCCGATACTCAGCGGCTCGTTTGAGATCCTGCGGTCGGTGTTTGAGCCGCATTGCGTCAGCGACGGCCCCATGCCGGCGCGGCGCACTGAGGAAGGCGGCATCCTGCTGAGCGGACGGCTGACCCTGACGATCGGGGATGTGGCGGTCCGGCTGGAGCCCGGCGACAGCTTTCAGTTCGCCGATCAGGAGTATTCCTGGAAGAACGAGGGCGATGAACCCGCGGTGGTGATGTGGGTGATCTCGCCGCCGGTTCTGCGGCGCCTTCAGCCCGCCCGCGCCGAGGATCTGCAGGTCGAATCCTGATCCCGCTTCCCCCTGACGCATGAAAAAACTCCCGCAGGCGATGACCGCTTGCGGGAGTGTAGTTTGGGACTGTCCCTGTCCCGTTATCGGCCGCGGCGCCCTCGGATAAACGCCGCGACCAATTTCGTTACATGCGGCCGGTATTTGCGGCTTTGAGCATGTTGTAGACCGAGAACATGTACGCGATCCCGACCACGAAGAACGGCGCGCCGACCACGATCGCGAGAGCCCGGATGGCGTCGAAGCCGCCGGCGAGCTGGAACACGATGCCGGTGAAGCCGATCACACAGCCCCAGAGAAGACGCATGGAGATACGCGGGTTCTCATTACCGTTCGAGACCTGCATGGCGACGAAGAAGGACGCCGAGTCAGACGTGGTCACCGCGAAGACGACCAGGTTGAACAGGACGACCACGCTCAGCCACCAGCCCATCGGCATGGTTTCAAGCAGAGCGTAGAGGCCGGTCTCAGGGTTGCTCTGAACGCCTTCCCACAGCGGGGCGATGCCGTTGACTTCGACATAGCCGGCTGAGCCGCCCCAGATGCTGAACCACAGGATGGTCAGAACCATGGGCACCAGGATGACGCCGGACATGAACTCACGCAGGGTGCGGCCCTTCGAGATACGGGCGATAAACCCGCCGCAGAAGGGAATGTAGGACACGTACCAGAGCCAGTAGAAGATGACCCAGCCGCCGACCCAGCCGCGCTGCTCAAAGCTGCCCGCATCGGCCCAGAACGACAGGGTGAAGACCTGGCCGAAATAGTCGCCGAACATCTGCGTGGTGAGGTTCAGGAGGTAACCCGTGGGCGCGACGCCGAAGAACAGGATCACGAGCAGAACCGAGCCCGCCATGATCATGTTGGCCTCACTGAGGATCTTGATGCCCTTCTCAACGCCGGTGGCGGCCGAGATGACGTAGGCGATGATCACCACCATCATGACCATGGCTTTGCCGCCATCGCCAAGATCGAGGCCGAACAGCTTGTTCAGGCCATAGCTGATGGAGGCGACACCGAGGCCGATCATCGTCGCGTTGCCGCCGATGGTGCCCAGAATGCCCAGGAAGTTCGCGACGCGTCCCCAGATGCTGGTGTTGGCGCGTTCGCCCAGGATGCCGTAGAGGCCGGTCGCCACGGTCAGCGGCTGACCCAAACGATACGCCGGGAAGGCGATGGCCCACGCGGCGACCGCATAGAGCGCCCAGCCATGCATGCCCCAGTCGAGCAGGGTGAGCTGGACGGCCTTCGGTACGCCCGCCGCGGTTCCGGCGGTTCCCGCATCCTCAACATGGGACGAGGTGAACAGATGATAGAGCGGCTCGGCGACGCTGAAGAACACGAAACCGATGCCAAGACCGCAGCTGAACATCATCGAGATCCAGGCGCCGTACGAGAATTCCGGCGCTTCATCCTCGGCGCCGAGCTTCAGCGTCGCGTAGGGGCTGAACATCAGATAAATGCAGAAAATGAGCGTCGCGCCGACGCCCAGCAGGAAGCTCCAGCCGAAAGTTTGGATCAGCCAGCCGCGCGTGCCGACAAGCATTGATCCCGTTTCATCCGGGAAAAACAATGCACAAATCATGATACCGAAGTAAACAATCAGTATCGGCCAGAAGAGAGTATGGTCATAGCGACCAAACAGACCCCTGATCGCATCTTGTTCCTGCGAAGGGTCTGAAGTTATAGATGAATTCGCCATCGAATCCTCCGATTCATTGTATTCCTTGGCTCGATTTCGATCTCACGCCGAACTTCAAACCGATTTGCGTTGATGTGTGATTGTGAATAGGGGACGGTCGAAACCGCCCCCCTGGTAAGCAAGTTAGCTGCCCTTGTGATCCAGCACCTCGAAGTACCGATACAGCGCGTGCTGACCCAAGCGGCGGATCGGCCGGAGCGGGTGAGCCGGTAGCGGCGAATTGAAGATCGGGATGTCCTTCTCTTTGATGCCCTTGCCGGAGATCAGGTTCGCAAGCTGCTTCGAGGCGTAGGCCGAGAACGAGACGCCGTTGCCGCTGTAGCCCTGCGCATAGAAGATCTGCTGCTTGGGATCCGGTTGCAGGACGCGCGGCATCATGTCGTGCGAGATATCCATCCAGCCGTGCCAGAAATACGGCGTCTCGATCCCCGCCAGCGACGGGAATTTACGCGCGATGGCTTCCTTCACGATCTGAAGGTGCTTCGGGTTCTGCGCGTCCGCGCCGCTGATCGCGCTGCGCGAGCCGATCTGCAGACGTTTTTCAGGCAGATACCGATAATAGTACCGAAGCTTGCGGGAGTCGGTGAACATGATGTTCGACTTGAACTCGCATTCCTCGACCTCGTCGTCGGTCAGTTTCCGCGTCACGACCGAGTTGGCCATGATCGGCATATTTTTGTACCGGGTCAGCTTGTGCAGGTTGGGGCTGGTGTAGCCCGCAGTGCACACGCCGACGGCGCGGGCGCGAACGGTGCCGCCTGGCGTGCGCAGGTGATGCATGCCGTCTTTCGTGGTCCATTCCAGCACCGGGCTGCCGGTGTAGATTTTCGCGCCCAGCCGGCGGGCCACACGGGCGTAGCCGTAGCACAGCTTCAGGGGTTGCACCGCGATGCCCACAGGCTCGAGCATTGCGCCCCACGCCTCTTGGTCGCCGATATAGTTTTCGTGAATTTCTTCACGGCTGACCATACGGCTTTCATAGCCAAGCAACTCATTGCAGAGCTGCGACTCGCCGCTCAGATACCTGTAGGCGTCCTCGCTGTGGGCGATGCACATATTGCCTTCGCCGTGGGGCTCACAGTCGATTTCAGGATCCTCGGTCATCGACCGGAACACGTCATAGCCCTCAAGGCTGTTGGCGTGCAGTTTGCGGGCCATATCGAGGCCCCATTTTTTGATCCATTCGCTGCGGCTCAGACGGCCCCAGGCCAGGTGGCCCTGCCCGCCGTTGCGGCTGGTGCAGCCCCATCCGATCTGGTTGGCCTCCAGAACCACGGCTTTGATGCCGTGCTCGCGGGCCAGGAACAGCGCCGTGGCGGTGCCGGTGAACCCGCCGCCGATCAGGACGACGTCCGCATCCATGTCCGATTTGACCTGGCCGTCATCTTCCGGCGGCTTGCCGGCGTTATGAACCCAGTAGCTGGGGGCGTAATCCACGCCTGTGCCCGGGTTCTTGTGTTTGAGAGGGTCGTATTTGGGGTTGTAAGGCTGAAGGTTGGCCATTGTTTTATCCAGTAGTGTCAGGCGCCTTTTGGGCTGTTTCGAAAAAAGCTTGGCTCCGGGCGCAATTCAGGCGTGTTCGGCAGCTCAATACCTGCCGAAGGACGTCTCGCTCGGAGCCGCGCTTACGTTGTCTTGTGGTGGTGTGGTCGGCGGTGGCCCTTACACGGGATCGAGCAGCGGACGGTTCTTGCGGAACGCCCGTTTGCTGACGATTTTGCCGTCGCGGATGTTGAACAGATCCACGCTGTCGGCGTGCTGACGCTTGCCGTCCGGGTTGGTTGCGACGAAGGTCGATTCTGAGACGATTTTGTCGCCCTGAATGACGAAGTGGCTGCCGTTGATCCACTGCACGTCCGGCATCGTGCCCCAGGTGTTTTCGAACTGCTCGCGCACCGCGTCCTTGCCGACAATGCGGGTGCCATGCGCCTCGGGACCGGCGACGGTCTCGAACACGATGTCATCATGGAAATACGTCATGACCTCATCGATGTCGTGACGGTTAAAAGCTTCGAACAAGATGTCCATGTCTTCGGCGGTCATCTGATTTCTCCCTAAACTGTACCCATCGGGTGTCCAAAACGAACGATGACTTCCGGCGCGTGACGCTTGCGGCCCATTCGGCCTGCGTTTAGGCGTCGCGCTGGAAGCCATCGATCTCTGGGGCGCACCCTACATTCCAAAAATGAAATTCCAACATTATTTTTTCATTATTGAATTTTTTATCTCACGATTTTTTCACATTGGTGCTTTTTGGGGTTTGCTTTCAGCCGATTCTCGAATACGCGCGGCGAGCATTGAATCCCAACCGCGACGCCGCCTAAATGCGAGGCGTCTTTGATATTCCTCAATAAACCGTCCCTTTGGTTCGAGAAAATCCACCGTCGATTTCGCACGCGATCGGGATAGAACCGTGGCCAGAGCAACGGTCTTGGGTGTGTCGGAATTGCAGCAGTCGAGTCATTGGCCGGATGGATCGGCGGCGTCCCTTCCGGCGCGCCGCAGCGCCCTTTCGATGCCAAATCGAACGGAGTCTGCGACTCGGTCGGCCAAAACGACTCGGCGATCTCCACGCAATGACGCCGAAAAGCGCTCCTTGATCTCGGTTGGTGCAGCTTGCGGACGACCGTGTATTCTGAGGCTCTATGGTGGAGACCCGGCGCATTCCGGCTCCGCCCGTCAGGTTGAAAGGACGCCGTAATGAGCGCACTGCTTTCCGATATCGATCCCGATGGCCTTCGCGAGTTCTCCGTGGTCTTCACCGATCGGTCGCTGAACCATATGAGCCAAACGTTCCAGCAGGTGATGCGCGACATCTCTGAAATGCTGAAGGGCGTCTATCAGGCCGACAGCGTGGCGCTGGTGCCCGGCGGCGGCACCTTCGCGATGGAGGCGGTGGCGCGGCAAATCGCGACCGGCAAGAAAGTACTGGTTGTCCGGAACGGCTGGTTCTCATTCCGCTGGACCCAGATTCTGGAGGCGGGCGGGATCGCCGAAAGCCATACCGTGATGAAGGCGCGGCGCGCGGCGGACAATCGGCAGGAGCCTTTCTCTCCCGCGCCGATCGAGGAAGTCACGGCGCGGATCCGCGAGGAGCGGCCAGATGTCGTCTTCGCACCGCATGTGGAGACCTCTTCCGGCATGATCCTGCCCGACAACTATATCGCCGCCATCGCCGAGGCGGTTCATGCGGTGGGGGGCGTGTTCGTGCTGGACTGCATCGCTTCGGGCTGTATCTGGGTCGACATGCGCAAACTAGGCGTCGATGTGCTGATCTCCGCCCCGCAGAAAGGCTGGTCGGCCTCGCCCTGCGCCGGGCTGGTGATGATGAACGAGACCGCGCGCGACCTGGTCGAGAACACGAGCTCCACCAGCTTTGCGGGCGACCTGAAGACCTGGGCCAAGATCATGGAGACCTATGAAGGCGGCGGGCACGCCTATCACGCGACGATGCCGACCGACGCGCTGCGCCGTTTCAGAGACATCATGGTGGAGACGCGCGAGTACGGTTTCGATCGCCTGCGCGACGCGCAGCAGGATCTGGGCGACAGGGTGCGCGCGGCGCTGGCGGCGCGTGGAATCCGTTCGGTCGCCGCCGAAGGCTTCGGGGCGCCGGGCGTGGTGGTCAGCTATACCGACGATCCGGACATTCGCAGCGGCGCGAAATTCGCAGGCGTGGGCATGCAGATTGCAGCGGGCGTGCCGTTGCGATGCGATGAGCCGGAGGATTATTCCAGTTTCCGCCTAGGGCTTTTTGGCCTCGACAAGCTCAAGGATATCGACGGCACGGTCGCCACATTGGAGAAGACGCTGGACACCGTTCTCTGAGGGCACGCGCCTCGCCAGTCGCTGCCCTCCTTACCCGAAATGCGCGGCGAGGTGATCGATCAGCGCGCGGATGCGGGCTGTCAGATGGCGGCTGGGGGGATAGACGGCGTAGAGGCCGATGATCTTCGCCTCATGCGCCTCGAAGAGCAGTTTCAGGCTACCGTTGTCGATAAAGGGCTGCGCGGTGTAGAGCGGCATCCGCCCGATTCCCAGACCGCCCGCCGCCATATGCGCGACGGCGAGGGGCGAGTTGGCGCGAAAACCGCCGCTCACCGCGATGGATTGCAGCGCGCCGTCCACCTGGAACTCCCAATGGTCGATATCGTTGGAGGTCGTCTGCAACAGGCAGTTATGCCCGCCCAACGCACGGGGATCCTCCGGCGCGCCGCACCGCTCCAGATAGTCGGGCGAGGCGCAGCAGACGATGCGCATATCCATCAGCTTTCTGGCGACCAGACTGGAGTCCGTCAGCGCGCCAAAGCGCACCGCCAGATCGAAGCCCAGATCGATCACCGGCACATGGTGGTCCGAGAGGTGCAGCTCGATCGACACTTTCGGGTGCGCGTCCTGAAACGGTTGCAGCGCGTGGACGAGCTGATTGCCGCCAAACCCGGTCGGGGCGGTGATGCGAATGGGGCCGCCCAGTTCCGACTGGCGCGCCTGCACCAGCCCCTCCAACTCGTCAAACTGGTCGAGCAGGGGCAGGCATCGCTCGTAATAGGCGCGCCCGGTCTCAGTCAGCGTCACGCTTCGTGTGGTCCTGTGAAAGAGCTGCGCGCCCAGCCGCTCTTCAAGTTGCCGGACATATTTGCTGGCGAGCTTGGTGCTGACGCCAAGGCGTTTCGCGCCATCGGTGAACGACCCATGCGCTGCGACGGCGGCGAATGTGCGCATCCCGTCCAACGTGTCCATCCTGCGCCATTATCCCCGCAACGTTCATAATGTTTCGATAGATTGATATATTATCGCCGCCATGAATCCCAGCTAAATACGCCCCGTCAACGACCGGAATCTTTCTTACGCAACCGAGGTATTCGCGATGTCCAACCCGATCCGCATTCACAGCTTTCCCCTGTCCGGCCACGCCCACCGCGTGGTGCTGTTCGCCAATCTCGCCGGCATTGATCACGAGGTGATCGATGTCGATCTGCCCAATGGCGCGCACAAAACGCCGGAGTTTCTGGCCCTGAACCCGGCGGGCCAGGTGCCCGTCATCGAGGATGGCGACGCGGCGATCAGCGACTCGAACGCCATTCTGGTCTATCTCGCGCGCAAATACGCCCCGTCCTATATTCCGCAGGATCCCGTGCTGGAGGCCGAGGTGCAGAAATTCCTAACGCTTGCCGCGGGCGAGCTGGCCTATGGCCCGGCGGCGGCCCGCCTGATCACGGTCTTCAAGGCGCCCCTACCCGCCGATTTCTGCAAAGCGACGGCGGAGAAAGTTCTGAGCAAGCTGGAGGCCCACCTGGACGGCCGCGACTTCCTTGTGGGCGACGCGCCGACCATCGCGGATGTCGCGATCTACAGCTACACCGCCCATGCGCCCGAAGGCGGCGTCTCGCTGGAGCCCTATCGCAACGTGCGCCGGCTTCTCGCCAATATCGAAGCGCTGCCGGGCTTCGTGCCCATGCCTGTGACCAAGGTTGGCCTCGCGGCCTGATCGCATCCATCGCCGGCGCGACGCCGGCGATGACCTCCCCTCGGACAATTGGGTGTCGCCATGACTACGGCCACAGAACAGGCGCCGTCCCTCTCGCCGTTTCATGCAGGCGAACAGGCGCTGCAGACGCGCGTCGGTAAGCGCGAGGCAGTCGAGCGGTTCGGACGCGCCGCGGTCCGCCCGTTCATGCCGGACCAGCACCGCGAGTTTTTCGAACAATTGCCGTTCGTGGTGATCGGCGGCGTCGACGGCGAGGGCTGGCCCTGGGCCTCGATCGTCTCTGGCGAGCCCGGCTTCGTTCGCTCACCGACCCGGACGGAGCTTGATATCGGAGCGACGCTCGTGACCGGCGATCCGCTGAAGGCCGCGTTGAAGACCGGCGCGCCGATCGGGTTTCTGGGGATCGAGCTTGGAACCCGCCGGCGCAATCGCATGAACGCGCATGTCGGCGCGGCCAGCGCGTGCGGGTTCACGCTGAAGGTCGACCAGTCCTTTGGAAACTGTCCGCAATATATCCAGACCCGCACGGTCGAGTTCGTGCGAGACCCGAAGGCGGTCGCCTCCCGCCCGGCGCCTGAGAAACTCACGTCGTTGGACGACGCGGCCCGCGATTTCATCGCCGCGGCGGACACGTTCTTTGTCTCCAGCTTTCTTGAGCCGAAGGATCGCCCGGAGATCGAGGGGGTGGACGTCTCGCATCGCGGCGGGCGCGCCGGGTTCGTCAAAGTGGACGGCGATACGCTGACGATCCCGGATTATTCAGGCAATCATATCTTCAACACGCTGGGCAACTTTCTGCTCAATCCAAAAGCCGGGCTGATCTTCCCCGATTTCGCCACCGGCGACGTGCTGATGCTGACCGGAACGGTCGAGCTTTTGTGGGAGGACGCGCCGGAAGTGCGGGCGTTTCAGGGCGCTGAACGCGGCTGGCGGTTTACGCTCGATCACGGGGTTCGTCTGAAAGACGCCCTGCCGTTTCGCGCGGCGTTCGACGAGTGGTCCCCGAACAGTCTGATGGCCGGAGACTGGGCGCAGGCCGAAGCGCGCATGGCGGCGGAGGCGGAGCGCGAGGCGTGGCGCCCGTTTCGCATCGCGAAGATCGTCGATGAGAGCAGCGTCATCCGGTCGTTCTATCTGGAGCCCGCCGACGGCAAGGCCGCGGCGCAATTCGAGGCGGGGCAGTTTCTGACCGTCCGGGTCACGCCAGAGGGCGCCGACCGTGCGATTTCGCGCACATACACCGTCTCCTCCCCGCCTGAAGAGGACGGGTATCGGATCTCGGTCAAGCGGGAGGCGGGCGGCGTCGCCTCCAACGACCTGCATGACCGGCTGAAGCCTGGCGATGTGATCGAGGCGAAGGCCCCCAAGGGCGCGTTTCATATCGACGCGACGGAGAAGCGCCCCGCCGTGCTGCTGGCGGGCGGCGTCGGGGTCACGCCGATGATCTCCATGGCGCGCCATGTGCTGCAGGAAGGCATGCGCACCCGGAACACGAGGCCGCTGACCGTGCTCCATGCGGCGACGACCACGAAGCAACTGGCCTTCGTCAAGGAGTTCCGCGCGCTGGAGCATTTGAGCCAGGGGGCGATCCGCTACTTCTCCTTCGTCAGCCAACCCGGCAGCGAGGATAAGCCCGGTGTCGACTATAACGGCGCCGGGCGCATCACGGCGGATGCGCTGCGGCAGGTTCTGTCCCTCGACGACTACGACTTCTTTCTCTGCGGTCCCGCGTCATTCATGCAGGCGCTCTATGACATTCTGCGCGCGCTGGGCGTGCGCGACCGCCGGATCTTCGCGGAAGCGTTTGGGCCCGCCTCGCTGGTCCGCGCACCAGACGACGCGCCCGAACCCGCCGGCGCTGACGAGGCCGACACGGCGATCGTCTCCTTCGTCGCGTCGGGATTCGAGCAACGCTGGAGCAAAGGCGACGCGACCCTGTTGGAGACCGCCGAGGCGCACGGTCTGACGCCGGAATTCTCGTGCCGCAGCGGCGCCTGCGGAAGTTGCGCGACCAGAAAGCTTTCAGGCGAAGTGAGCTATCGCACGCCGCCGACGGCGGATCACGCCGCGGACGAAGTGTTGATCTGCTGCGCCGTTCCGGCCGCGGGCGTCGAAACGCTCGAACTGGATCTTTGATCCCCCATTGAAGGACGACGACCATGGAAACCCGACCGCCGCTGCCTCCGTTCACCCGCGAGACGGCGATTCAGAAAGTGCGGCTCGCCGAGGATGGCTGGAACACCCGCGACGCCGCGAAAGTCGCGACGGCGTATACGCTCGACACCAAGTGGCGAAACCGCGCGACGTTCGTGACGAACCGCGAAGAAGCGGAGCGGTTCCTGTCCGGCAAGTGGATCCGGGAGCTGGAGTACCGCTTGATCAAAGAGCTTTGGGCCTTCACCGACAACCGCATCGCGGTGCGCTACGCTTATGAATGGCGCGACGACAGCGGCAACTGGTACCGGTCCTATGGCAACGAGAACTGGGAATTCGCCGAGAGCGGCCTGATGCAGAACCGTTTCGCCAGCATCAACGATCTGCCGATCACCGAGGCGGAGCGCAAATTCCACTGGCCGCAGGGCCGCCGCCCGGACGACCATCCCGGCCTCTCTGAATTGGGGCTTTGAGGATCGCTCCCTGCGGCTTACTGGCCGAAAGCGCCGTTCAGCTCCGCCAGCAGCCTTGCGTCGCGGTCATAGACATCACGGCGGAACTGCACCTGATCTTCCGCAACCCAGGCCGTGTAATACGTGAGCAGCACCGGCATCGGCGTCGGCAGATCGATCCGGGTGGTCTTGCCGCCGGCCAGAATGTCTTCGCGCCGCGCCGCGCTCCAGTCCGGCGCGCCCTGCATCAGCAGATCGGCGAAAACAAACGGGTCCTCGACGCGCACGCAGCCCGAGCTCAGGTTGCGGTCCGCCCGATCGAATAGGCTGCGATCATCGGTGTCATGCAGATAAACGGCGTGCTTGTTCGGGAACATGAACTTGACCAGTCCAAGCGCGTTTGACGGCCCGGGTCTCTGGACCAGCGTGACGCCCGGATTCTTGGCCGACCAGTTGACGCTGGCCGGGCTGACCTCGGCGCCGTCGCTGTTGCGAACCATATAGCCGCCGCGCGACAGATAGTTGGCGTCCTTGCGGATCTTCGGCAGCTTGTCCTTGCGAAAGATCGACACTGGAACCGTCCAGGTCGGGTTGAACTCCATGTACCGGATCTCGTCGCGAAACACCGGCGTCTTGCGGTATTCCTGCCCGGTGACCGAGCGGGTTCTCCAGACCAACTGACCGTCACGGGCGAGGTAGGTTTCGGCGCCAGCGATGTTCACCAGCACAAAATCGCCCTCCAGACCGCGGAGGATCCAGCGGGCGCGCTCCAGGCTCAGCCGAATCTGGTCAATCCGATCCGAAACCGGGGTGTTCAGGGCGGTGAAGGATTTGGGTCCGATGACGCCGTCAGCGTCGAGGCCGTGGCGAATCTGGAACCGCTTCACCGCGCTCTCCAGCGCGGCGTCATAGAGGTTGCCCTGACCGCCAGACGCTTCAAGATCGCCGGAAACAAACAGGCGGGACCGCAAGAGCGGGACGCGATCATCCTCCTCGCCGGGTTTGAGCACCGCATCCGAAGTAATCTGCGGCCAGCCGCCTTGCGCCTCGATTGCGCGATACCGATCCAGCGCCGCCTGCAACGCCAGGTATTGCGGGTGGCGCAGAGAGACGTCCTCGACCAAAAGCGTGAACCCGCCCGCCTCGACATAATTGTTCAAGAGCGCCGCTGGATCGCTGGAGATCACCGGACGTTCGAAGTTCCAGTCCGGATCGAGGCTCTCGGGATTGACCTTGCCGAAATAGAGATGATGCAACAGCCGGATCGCGCCATCCGTGGCGACGATCTCGAACGCGACGATCGCGTCTTCGTCCCCTTCCAGCGCCGGGGGCAAAAGCGCGGCCAGCGCGTCGGTGTGGAATTGCCACGGACGCAGACCATGGCGCTCGCTATCCGCGATCGCTTCCATCAGCTGGACCCCCATATCGGCGTCGATCCAGGCGGAGCGATACCCCCGGTGGTCATAGAAATCCCGAATGACGTCCACCGCTGCGATCTCGACCGATCCGATCGACCGGGTCTCGGCGAGATCGTCGATCCGCGCCTTCAGCGCCGCCTCCGTTTCCGCCACGGCGGGGCTCAGCGCGCCAAGGGAGGCCAGAATCAGAACGAACGCGACGAAGCGCCATCGGCTCAGCTTAAATGCGGCTTGGGTCATCTCGTGCCTCACGCAGATTGGGGAACGCGGTTTGATATCCGCCGTCTATTGTTCTTGATACAGCAATCTATTGGATGGGAGGCGCGAGGCAAGCCGCCAGGCGGGATCGCGGGGCTTGAATAAACGCCGGGCGAGAACGCCGCCGCAACCCGCGCATCTATCGGGCGAATGCATCTATGCGCCCACTCCGCATGACGGCGTAAAAATCCACCTGTCGGAATACGTTGCAAATCGAGATCGAACTGACGGTCCGCGCCTTCTAGGGTGGCGGTTTGGTGAATCAGGTCAGCGACTTAGTGGGGGCGAGGGCTGTCGGATCATGACTGTTCAGGAAAATCTTCCTGATCCTTTAAACGCGGATCCTGCGCGATCGGTGTTGCTGCGCTGGTTCGCCCGGATGTTCTCGCTGGCGATCATCGGCGCGCTCGCAGTGGTGCTGGCGCTGTCTTTCGCGGCGCTGATCTACGCAGGTCCGCTCTCCGCCTATCTTGGCCAGGGCGCGGCGCAGATGCTGATCGGCGGCTGCGTCCTCGGGATTTGCGGCGCCGTCGCCTCCTCCATTCGCGGCGCGGTTCTGGGCATGCAGGACGCCCCGGCTATCATTCTGGCGCTGGGCGCGGGGGCGATCGCGGCGAAATGGCCGGCCGGATCCGCCTTCGACCTCTTCTCCACCGTGGCGGCGATGCTGGCGCTGACCACGCTGGCCTTCGGCGCGACGCTGTGCCTGCTGGGGCGCTTTCGGCTGGGGTCGATCGTCCGGTACCTGCCCTATCCGGTGATCGGCGGCTTCATGGCGGCGACGGGCTGGTTTCTGTTTGTCGGCGCGATCTCTTCGATGACCCGGTCGCCCGATCTTGGCGAGGCGCTCAGCCTGTTCATGACGGGCGCGGAGTGGCGCAAATGGGGGCCCGGCGTCCTGATCGGGCTGGTGTTGTTCCTCTCCACCCGCGTCCTGAAGAGCTGGTTTGCGCTTCCGGTCGTGATTGGGCTGTCCTTCGCCGCGTTCTACGTCTTTCTGGGCGTAAGCGGGCTGTCGCTGGACTGGGCGAGCGCAGAGGGCCTGCTGCTGGGGCCGTTCGCCGAGACGCTGATCGCCGACGCGCTGCCAACGACCATCGTGGCGCAGGCGGATTGGCGGGCGATCGCTGATCAGGCCGGATTCGTGCTGACCGCCGTCGCCATCGGCATCGTCGGCATGCTGCTGAACCTGACCGGCGCGGAGCTTTCCAGCGGGCAGGCCGCCGACGCCGATCAGGATCTGCGGCGCACCGGGATCGCCAACATGCTCTCGGGCGGGCTGGGCGGCGGGCCGGGCTACCTCTTCATCAGCCTCAGCCTGCTGGCGCAGAAGTTCGGCGCGCTGGGGCGCGGCGCGAGTGCGGCGGCGGGGCTGGCCTGCGGCGCGACGCTCGTCTTCGGCGCCTCTCTGGTCAGCTATCTGCCGATCGGCGTCTTTGGCGGCGTCACCGCCTTTCTGGGGCTGGACCTGCTCTATCAATGGCTGTGGGTCGAGCGAAAGCGGCTGCCCGTTCTGGATTTCTGCATCGTCGTGACGATCATGATCATCGCGGCGACGATCGGATTCCTGGAGGGCATCGTCGCCGGGATCGCCGCCAGCGTCGGCGTCTTCGTCTATTCCTGCGTCGCGGCCCCGGTGGTGCGGCGAGCCTTCACCAACAAGGTCAAGTTCAGCACCATCGAGCGCCCCAAGAACGAGGTTCGGATCCTCGAACAATTCGGCGACGAGACGCGGATCTATCAGATCCAGGGCGTTCTCTTCTTCGGCACGATCACCAAACTGTCGAGCCAGATCGCGTCGGATATCGAGAGGTCGGACGCGCGGATCCGGCGGATCATCATCGACTTCGCCCATACGCAGGATCTGGACACCTCCGCCGTCTATGGCGTCGCCAAGGCCGCCGCGGATTGCCGCCGGTTCGACATCGAACTGGCGCTGTCCGGGCTGAACGAATTCGCGCATTCCCGCCGGGCCAGCATGCTCGCCCCGTTGATGGGCGACGAGGGGCGGGTGTTTCAATCGCTCGACGACGCGCTCGAATGGGCCGAGGAGGCGACGCTCACGCGGCACCGGGAGACGGCGTCAGACCCGGTCCTCGAGGGCCGGGAGCTGTTTGGAGATTATGATGGCGACGTGGACGCCGCGATCGCGAGCTACTTCCGCGCAGAGCGTCTGAAGCGCGGCGAGGCGCTGATCCGGCAGGGCGAGTCCGACAATGATCTGTTCTTCCTGCGCTCCGGAACGTTGGTGGTGGAGATCAACGACACGGAGGCGGGACGCACGCGCGTCAGCGTTCAATTCGCCGGAACCGTGATCGGCGAAATGGCGCTCTACACCGGTTCGGTGCGCTCCGCCGACGTCATCGCGCACACCGATTGCGAGGTGCTGCGCCTGACAGGCGCAGAGCTGGAGCGGATGGAGGCGGAGGAACCGCAGCTCGCGATCTGCTTCCACCGATCCGCCGCGCGCCATATCTCCATCAAGCTCCACAGATCCCACAACCTCGTCAATATCATGAAGGCCTGAGCCCGCGCGGCGCAAAGGCCCATTGGTCAGGGATAGCGTGGTGTGGTCTACTGCGATCTTATTGCGCGCGCACGCGACGGCGGAGCCTCTTCCGAGCGCCAGACCTTCAAGTAAGGGAGGCGGGCATTCTGATTGGCACGACCGCCTGTCGCCGCTCACCAGCCATTCACAGCGGAGTCGCTCATGTCTGACACGTCGCCGAATCCCACCATCACCGGCTCGCTCGACCCCGCCGACTGGCCGGAATTTCGCGCCCTCGCCCACCGCATGTTGGACGTCGCGCTTGATCATGCGGAGGGCTATCGCGACCGGCCGGTCTGGACCGAAGTGCCCGGGGATGTGAAGGAAGCGCTTGTCGAGCCGACCCCGATGGAGCCTCAGGGGACGGAGAAGGTATGCGACGACTTCGTCAACCTGGTGCTGCCTTACGCGACCGGAAACACCCATCCCCGGTTCTTCGGCTGGGTGCACGGGTCTGGCAATCCCGGCGCGATCATCGCCGAGAGCATGGCCGCCGCGATGAACTCGAATCTCGGCGGGCGCGACCATGGCGCCATCTATATCGAACGGCAGATCGACGCCTGGTGCCGCGACCTCTTTGGGTTTCCGAACACCGCCAGCGGCCTGATCGTCAGCGGCACCTCGATGGCGACCTTCATCGCTCTGACGACGGCGCGCTATATGAAGGCGGGCTATGACGTGCGGCGCGAGGGCGTTCAGCCCGGCGATCACAAACTGGTCGGCTATTCCTCTGAAGAGGCGCATAGCTGCATCGCCCGCACCTTCGACTATATGGGCGTCGGACAGGACGGGCTGCGGATGGTGCCCGTCGATGATGATTACCGCATGGACACGGGCGCTTTGCGTCGGATGATCCTCGACGATATCGAGAAGGGGCATCGGCCCTTCTGCGTGATCGGGGCGGGGGCGACGGTCAACACCGCTGCGATGGATGATCTCGATGCGATCGCGGATATCTGCGAGGAATTCGGCCTCTGGTTCCATGTCGACGGCGCGTTCGGCGCCGTGGCGGCGCTCAGCGAGAAGCTGCGGCCGCGTCTGAAAGGGATCGAGCGCGCCGATTCCGTGGCCTTCGATTTTCACAAATGGATGCACGTGCAATATGACGCCGGCTACGTTCTGATCCGGCGGGAGGATCAGCATCGCGCGGCGTTCACCCTGAGGCGCGAATACCTGACCGCCGCGCCGCGCGGGTTGGCGGCGGGCGACGCCTGGCCCTGCGAATACGGGCCGGAGCTGTCGCGCGGGTTCCGCGCGCTGAAGATCTGGTTCTCGCTGAAAGAGCACGGCGTCCGCCGCATCGCCGAGAAGGTCGAGGACAACGTCAAACAGGCCGCGTATCTGGCGGAGAAAGTCACGGCGCATCCCGAGTTGGAGCTGTCCGCGCCAGTGATGCTCAACATCGTCTGCTTTCGGTATGTCGCGCCCGGGAAGACCAGCGACGAGCTAAAGGAGATCAACGCGGAGATCGTCATGCATCTGCAGGAGCAGGGCGTCGCCGCGCCGTCGACGACCACGCTGAAAGGCGCGTTCGCGATCCGGGTGAATATCACCAATCATCGCACCACGCTTGCAGATCTGGACATTCTGATCGACGCGATCGTAGACGAAGGCCGTGCGCTGAGCGCCTGAATTCATTACAGCTATGACAGGAGGGGAGGCGACCAATGTCTGATCGTTCCGTGAAGTTCGAGAGATCGTTCACTCAGCAGAGCGCCCTGCCTGCCGAGTCGCTGCGCGCGGCGGCCAAAGCGCTGGAAGGCGCCCGACTGCATCGCTATGGCGGCACGCCGACCGACCCCGGCGAGACCGCGTTGCTGGAACAGGAATTCGCCGCGTGGCAAGGCGCAAAATACTGTCTCGCCTGCGCGTCCGGCGGACAGGCGATGCAAATAGCGCTCCGCGCGTTCGGCGTCGACCATGGGGATCTGGTGCTGACCAACGGCTTCACCCTGGCGCCGGTCCCGGGGGCGATCCGCGCCGTGGGGGCCACGCCCGTTCTGGTCGAGATCACTGAGGATCTGATCCTCGATTGCGACGATCTCGCCGCCAAGGCCCGCGCCTCCGGCGCCCGCACGCTGATGCTGTCGCATATGCGGGGCCATGTCGCCGATATGGGCCGGGTTGTCGAAATTTGCGACGAGTTGGGAATCACTCTGATCGAGGATTGCGCCCACACGATGGGCGCCACATTCGGCGGCGTGAAGAGCGGCAATTTCGGCGGGGCCGGGTGTTTTTCGAACCAGACCTACAAGCACATGAACTCCGGCGAGGGCGGATTTCTGACCACGAACGATCCAGAGGCGATGGCGCGCGCGATCATCCTTTCCGGATCCTACATGAATTATGAGCGGCATCTGGCGGCACCAGACCCGTCCTATTTCGAGAACGCGAAATATGACTGCCCGAACATGTCCGCGCGGATGGACAATCTGCGCGCCGCGATCCTGCGCCCGCAGCTGGCCGAGCTCAATGCCTCCGTTCAAGGCTGGATCGACCGCTGCCGGGTGCTCGAAGACGCGCTGGCGCCGCTGGCGCCTGCGGTCATTTTGCCGAGGCCCCTCGATCAGGCGGTGCGTGTCGGCAGCTCGATCCAGTTTCGCACGCCGGGCCTCTCCGCCGAGACCTGCCAAACGCTGCTTGACCGGCTGGGCGCGCGGGGGGTCGAGGTCAAATGGTTCGGTCGGAGCGAACCGGCGGGCTTCACGTCGCAACACCATCATTGGCGTTACGTTGATCCGCAGAGCCTGCCGAAAACCGACCTGCTGATGCGAGACCTCTTCGACATGCGCGTGCCGCTGAGCTTCAGCATGGAAGACTGCGCGCTTTTGGGGCGGATTCTGGCCGAGGAACTGTCGGAGATCACCGCGACGGCGTGAGTTCCGGGCAGCCAAATGGTCGCAGAATCACGGGTCGCTGGAGATCCCGCGGAGGTCGTGCGACTATACCTCAGCGGGAATCACGCTTGTAAGCCACGGATTCTGAGGGGGGAGCCCGGTTGACCAATCGCCTTGTAAGCACAGTCTTTCTGCTCCTTTTAACAGCCTGTTCCAATAAAGCGGGGGTGGCCGAGTTTCGCGTCTACGCCGACGCTGTCGACGCGCTCGCCATCGCGTCGGAGCCGTTGGTGGACCGATTGGGCGTGGCCGAGCGCAAGAATGCGATCGCATTGATCGACGGCGGAACGGCGCCGGGCGGCGAGGTCGTCGCCGGCGCGCAGGCGGGCGACCCGATCCAAGGACTGGCTCCGCAGTTTAAGCTGGAGCACGCCGCCTATTTCGCGAAAAGCGGCGATCCGCCCTTCGCAGGCGCAATCCGTGCGTCGGTGGCGAGCCTGAAACGCTTTAATGCGGCTGCACTGGTCTATGCGGAGGGCCGTGCTCTTGACGACGCGCGGGCGGATCTGACGGCCACGACCGCGAATATTACGGGCGGTTTTAATGCGCTGGCCGCGGTCTCCGGGGTCGGCGTCGCAGCGCCCGCGGTCGGCCCGGCGGTGGAGGCGTTTCTGGAAGGCGCGTCGATATTCGGCGAGTTCGGCTCGCGCGACGCGTTTCGGGAGATCCTGAAAGAAGAAGGCGGCCGGATCGACGCGCTCCTCACCGCGCTGATGGACAATGCGCCCATTGCGTTTACCGCGCTCACCCAAAGCGATTTCAACCGCCGGGGCGATCTGCTCCTCGACGGGGCAGACGTTTCGGAGGTGACGGCGAAGATCGTCGCCGAGCGCGAAATCCTGGCGGAATGGGTTCTGTTGATCCGCGACGCCCGAACGCTGCTCGCCGATACGCTGCGCGCCATCGAGGCGCCGCAGACATTGGGCGGCGGCGTGACCGTGGCGTCGGAAATTTCAGGCGATATTCGTGCGCGGCTGGAGCGGATTCGGGTTCTGACGGCGGGCGGCGCATAACAGGAGGACGATATGGGCGTTTCCAAGGCGGAGCTCGACGCGCAGCTTGCCGAAGTCGACGGGGAGATCGCCAAGCTTCTGAACGCGGCCAATCCCGGCGCCAGCGTCGCCGAGAAGGCGGCGCGCAAGGCGGCGTTCAAGGAGCTGAAACTGATCCGCAGCCGCGTCCTGCAAATGCAGATGGAAGCGGCGGCTAAGGAACTGGCGGGCCTCGCCTCCACCGTCAGTCAGGCGGCGGCGGATGCGGAACGTAGGAAAGTCGAAAACGTCCTCGCAAGCCTGAAGCAGAGCTTCAACGCCGCGCTCGAGAACATCCGCCGGATGATGCGGGAGATCGAGACCGAGCCCGTCGACGCCGGAAAGCCTGTCGCTGTAAAGGCGCCGCCGGTCATGGAGGCGCCAGAGATCAACGATCCGGTGCTGATGCGCAAACCCAAGACCGGGCAGGCGGTGTTCGGCCATCTCGTGCTCGCGGCTCAGAAGGCGCTGACCGCCAGCGGGTTCGACACCAATGGCGTGGATATGTTTTTCGGCAAGGACACGTCCACCGCGCTCGACGCCTGGCACGCCGCGACGGGCGAGGCCGAACCGACCGCCCTCACCGCGCAGGAATGGCAGGTTATGGTCGGGACGGGCGTTCCGGACCTCTTCGACCTCTGCGCGCAGGTGACGGCGGCGTTCGAAGGACACGGGTTTCAGAAAGCGGTCGGCGATTTTGACGGCGCCGTCGCGACCTGGGGCTATCACGGATACACGCTCAAATACGGGCATCTGCAAAATGTCCTGAAACAGACCGAGGCGACCCAGCCCGGCATTCTGGCCGATGTGTTCGGCGCAGACAAAGCACTATCTCTTCAGGCCATGCTGGCGATGGACCTTCCCGCGCAAATCACGTGGGGGAAGGACAACCTGGTGCAGGAAAACGGCGCGATCGTCGCCGACTGGGCGCTTGGCCTGGCCGAACTCGGCGCCCGCCCGGCGTGCCAGAAGGCGCAGCTGGACTATAGCCGCAAGGAATTCTGGGAGCGCATCGCGCTGCCGCAGGTGAACAAGCTGGGGCTCAAGGACGCGCTAAGCCACGCCATTCTCTTTGATACGGCGATTCAGCAAGGCGGCCTCGGGCCGACGGCGATGGGCAAGGTGAAAGCCGCGCTCGATGCGAACCCGGATATGCCGGAATCATCGAAGCGCGCGGAGATCGCCAAGGCCGCGGTCGCCAGCGTGGGACAGGGCCGGTTTCGCGACGACGTCAAATCGCGCCGGGAAACCTTCGTCAACGGTCAGGGCAAAGTGCATGGCAAAACCTATGACCTGAGTTGCTGGGGTCTCGCCGCTGCGTTCGACGAGAAGGAGACGCAGCTCTCCGCCGCCACGCAACCGACGGCGCCGCTGGTGTCCTTTGCGGCGGATGACGATTTCGAGACGTGGTTCAACGCGAATGTGAAACCGATCGCGCCCAATTTCGAGGCGGCCGAGTTTCTCCGCATGGGCGCCTCGAACGCGCCGGGCGCGCGCTGCGCCGGCAAGAACCGCCCGCCGCCAAAGGAGCTTTGGCCAAACTGCATTCCCCTCGCGAAAGCCCTGCAGGCGTTTCGCGATGAGATCGGCGCGCCGGTCTCTGTCCTGGGGATGTACCGAGCGCCAGAATACAATACCTGCGTCGGCGGCGCGACGAAAAGCCAGCATCTGGAGTTTCGCGCGGCCGACATCCGCGTGCCGTCCGTTGGAAAACCGTCGGATTGGAGAAAAGCCCTGCTCAAATTACGAAGCGCCGGAGTCTTTCGCGGCGGCGTCGGCCTTTACGGATCCTTCGTGCATGTCGACACGCGGGGGGAGAACGCGGACTGGACCGGGTAGCTGGGCGAACCCCGGCGCCCCGATGTCCAATCGCTATTCCTAGACGGACTGAATTCCCTCAGAACCCTTTGATATAGGCGATGACGTTGGCGCGGTCCTCTTCCTTCTTCAGGCCTGCAAAGCTCATTTTCGTGCCCTTGGTGTGCTTTTTCGGCGCGGCGAGAAACGCGTCCAGCTCCTCATCGGTCCAGGTGAGGCCCTCTTCTTTGCGGGCGAGGAACGCCTTTGAATACTTGAACCCCTCGACGGAGGCGATCTCTGCGCCGGCGATGCCGTTCAGCATCGGGCCGACCCGGTTTTTCGCGTCCTCTCCGACGAGGTGACACGCCTTGCACTTCTTGAAGACTTTTTCACCCTTCTCCGCGTCTCCCTCTGCCAATGCGGGGGCGGATGCGAAAACGGCGAGCGCGGCGAAGATGTGCGGTATGTATTTCATGGTCAACTCCCAGTCCCAGAGACGTTTTTCCGTGCCCGAACACCGGTTATGGCGGCGAACGGCAGAGTGAAGTCTTCAGACGATCAACGCCTGTCCGCCTTGTCCATCAAGCGCCGGATATGGGCGGCGAACACCCAAGTGGCGGGAACGCCGAGTATCGCGCCGCCGATCACAGATTGAACCGGCGTCAGAACGCTACAGCCGACCCAGGACAAGATCAACGACAGGAAGAATAAGTTGATCGCCATCGCGCCGGCCCCGAACGGATAGAGCCAGACGGAAATCCTCAGGACGGACCAGCGTCCATCGCTCATCTGCGCCGGACCAGCCAATTGACCGCCACCAATGCGCCGACAAGCGAGACGGAGGCCAAAAAGAACCAGAACTCCGCCGTCGCGCTTTGCGGCTGCGGAATCGGGCGCTGGTAGCCCTCGGCGAGGACACTAGCGGGCGACGCGACGAGCAGGGCGTAGAGCGCCGGGCGAAACAGCTTCATAGTCAAACCTCCTGCGTGAGCGAACGATAGATTTGCGGCAGCGCGCGATTGAGCCGCTGCGGATCCGGCAGCAGCGAGAACCCGCCGCGCCCAAAGATCCGCGTGAACCAGTTCTGGCCATCCTGATCGATGACGATCCCATGCACGGTCTGGCCCAAAGCGCGCGCCTCGCGAACCGCCATATGGCTGTCCTCAATGCCGTGCACGCCTTCATAATGGTCCAGATCGTTGGGCTTGCCGTCCGTCAGCACCAGCAACAATTTCCGCTCGTTGGTCTGGCGCGCCAGCATCGCGCTGGCGTGGCGGATCGCGGCGCCCAGCCGGGTGTAGTGGCCTGGCCTCAGCCCGGCGATGCGCGCGGCGACGTCGGGCGACATCGCGGTGTCGAAATCCTTGCAGAGCTTGATGAACACCCGGTCGCGCTTCAGCGACGAGAATCCCCAGATCGCCAGCTGATCACCGCTGGCGTCGATGCCGCCCGCCAGCGCCGCCAAGGCCTCCCGGGCGATGTCGATCACGGTCGTGTCGCCGATCGCCGCCTCGGTCGAGCGCGACGTGTCCAGCAGGAAACCCACCGAGAGATCGCGGTCCGTGGCGCGCAGATCCTGATAGATGCGATCGCTGCAGCGCCCGGTGGCGCGCAGATCGACGCGGGAGGAGATCAGGGCGTCGAGGTCCAGATCCACCCCTTCGATCTGGCGCGGGCGCATGATGCGGCGCGGACGCAGGGCCTCGAACTGGCGGCGGACCTTGCGCATCCTTCGGCGCTGCGCCGGGTCGGTCAGCATCGCGGCGTTGAAGTCGGCCTCGGCGTCCGCCTGCAGCACGCGGCAATGATCCTGATGATAGTCCCGGCTGCGATGGTTCCATTCGGGGTAGGTGAACTCTCCGGCCAGACGCTCATGATCGGCGTCTTCGGGCGACAGGTCCAGATGCAGCCGCAACCGGGTGGCGGTCTTGCGCTGATGCTTCGAGACCGCGATGTGATCCTGATCGTCGGCTGCTTTCTGGGCGTCCTCGTCGTCGTCATCGTCAACGCTGCGGTTCAGGTTCAGGCTTTCAGCCCAGCTGAGGATCGCCTCGAACCGGTGGATGATGAAACTGTCGGAGCGGTTCGCCTCATCCCGGTTCTCGCGGGTCGCGATCTTGCGCTTTGTCGTCGAAGCGACGGCGGGCGGAGCCTTCTCCTCATCCTGCTCCGAGGTCTTCGAGGCGCGGCCGATCTCCGGCGGCGACACGATCAGCCAAAGCGGCGTCGGCGCCATCGGCTTATACCCGGTCGGCGCGCGCTCCGAGCGAGCCTCGGCGGGATCGCCGAGCGAGTCGAACAAAGCAAGATGGTCCGGCGACAGCGGCGTCGGATCGCCGAGACTGTGGCGCAGCAGCGCTTCTACCGCCGCCTCCCATTTCGGCAATGTGGGGCGGGTGCGCGCGTCGAGATGCAGACGGCAGGCGGCGCGATACCGCCCGATAAGGCCGGGGCAGAGCGCGCGCAGCCGGGCGGTGGTCTGCTTCATCAGCGCCAGTTGCGCCAGATCGGCCTGCAGAGGATCGGCGACGCGCGGCGGCACGTCGGCGACCGCGGCCAGACCCGTCAGCCACAAATAGACGCCCCGGTTCAGCACCGCGTCGGGAAAGGCGTCGATCACCGGCGGCAGGCGCAGGCGTTCTCCGTCGAACCGCGCCAATGGCGCCAGCTCGCGATAAGTACCGAGTTTGCGTTTCGCCGACAGCCGGTGATCCGACGCCTCGGCCGGGCTTTCATCGATCTCCACCGCCGCCGCGCCGCCCAGAGCGCGAAACAGCAGGGTCAGGCTGGGCCGCATTTCCGGCAAGCGGGCCGCGTCATCCTGATGGGCCTGAGGCGCGGCGATGCCTCTGGCGTAGTCGTGCCAAAGGTTGCCGACCGTCTCTTCCGGCTCCATCAGGTCGAGCGGATTGATCGCCATGTGACTAGCCGTAGATGGAGCTGATCAGGTCGCGCAGCGCGATCCGCACATCCGGCTCATCGGTCAACGGCTCGACGACAGACGCGTCAAGCGCCCGCTCCACCGGCATGCCGCCCGCGATCAGCGAGGCCGCATAGATCAGGAGACGGGTGGAGACGCCCTCCTCAAGATCAAGGCCGGAGAGCTTTCGGATATGCCCGGCCAGCCGGATCAACGGCTTGACGCGCTCGATATCGAGCCCGCTTTCCTCGGCGACGACGCTCAGCTCGGTCGCCGGATCCGGGAAGTCGAACGAGATCGAGAGAAAGCGTTGCCGGGTCGACGGTTTCAGCCGCTTCAGGATGTTCTGGTAGCCTGGATTGTAGCTGGCCACCAACATGAAGCCGTCCGGAGCGGTCAGCTCCTCGCCGGTTCGGTCCAGCATCAGGCGGCGCCGGTTATCGGTCAGCGGATGCAACACCACGGTCACGTCCTTGCGGGCCTCGACCACTTCATCGAGATAGCAGATCGCGCCTTCGCGCACCGCGCGGGTGAGCGGCCCGTCCACCCATTCGGTCTCGCCTCCCCGCAGCAGGAAGCGTCCGATCAGATCCGCCGCCGACAGATCGTCATGGCAGGCGACCGTGTAAAGGGGGCGGCCCATCCGGGCCGCCATATGCTCGACGAAGCGGGTCTTTCCGCAGCCGGTCGGCCCCTTCAGAAGAAGGGGCAGACCATTTTTGTAGGCGGTTTCGAACAGCGCGCACTCGTCCGCGACGGCCTGATAGAACGGCGGTTCGAAATCCTTTGGATGCACGGTCACGCAGCTTCCCCTTCGGCGTCAGGCGCGGCGGGAGGCTCCTTGCTTTCGCCGAAGATCTCCTTCCGGGGGACAAGCTGGGCGTATATGAACAACAGCGCGCCCAGAACCACGATCGCGCCCGAGCCGAACCGCATGACGTAGAAGAGGTCAAGCTGGTCCTGCACATCCATGAAGTACTCGCCCAGAACCCGTTGCATATGGGTCTGGATCGTACCCGCGAAGGTGAGCACGAAGGTCATGAACGCGATTCCGCCGGTCATCAGCCAGAAGCTGATCATGTTGAGCCCCTGGTTATAGGGATCGCGGCCACGCAGGATCGGCATCGCATAGGTGAAGATCGCGAGGTTCATCGCCACATAGGCGCCATAGAACGCCAGATGGCCGTGCGCCGCGGTGATCTGCGTGCCGTGCGAATAGTAGTTCACGCCGTGCAACGTATGCAGAAAGCCCCAGACGCCCGCGCCGAAAAACGCCACTGTCGCCGATCCCAGCGCCCAGAGAAGGGCGGCTTTGTTGGGATGGTTCTTGCGGCCTTTCCAGACCATGACGAAGGCGAAGCTCATCATCGCGAAGAACGGCACCACCTCGAAGGTTGAGAAGATCGAGCCGATCCACTGCCAGTAGCCCGGCGTGCCGATCCAGTAGTAATGGTGCCCGGTGCCGAGGATGCCGGAAAAGAGAGCCGTGGCGACGATGACGTAGAGCCATTTCTCCACCACTTCGCGGTCGACGCCGGTCAGCTTCAGCAGCAGGAAGGCGAGGATCGAGGCCATCACCAGCTCCCACGTGCCTTCGACCCAGAGATGGACCACGAACCACCAGTACATCTTGTCGAGCGCCAGATTGTCCGGGTTGATGAAGGCGAACAACCACAGCAGCGACAGCAGCCACAGGCCGAGAAGCAGGATGTTGGTGATCGCCGTCTTGCGCCCTTTCAGCACCGTCATGGTGATGTTGTAGAGGAAGATCAGCGCGGCTACGAGAATACCGACTTTCACCCAGAGCGGCTGCTCCAGAAACTCCCGACCGCCATGGATGCGGAAAATATAGCTGACCACGGCGCCAAGCGTGCCGAAGATCAGAATGCCGAGCTGCGCATAGGCGAGCTTGACGGAGTGGATCTCTCGTTCGCATTCCTCCGGCAGAAGGAAGTACGCTGCGCCGAAGAAGCCCAGCAGCAGCCAGACCACCAGCGCGTTGGTGTGCAGCATGCGGATAATGTTGAACGGCAGAAGCTCGGACAGGAAGTTGGGCGAGATATAGACCCACCCGGCCAACAATCCGCCCACCACCTGGATCGCGAACAGGGCCATCGCCGCCAGGAAGTAGTAATAGGCTACTTTTTGCGATTGGTATTTCACGGGTATTCTCCTCAGCCAGCGTCGTTGGGCGGCCAGTTTTGGGTGTCCATCTCATCGGCCCAGCGCAGGAATTCTGACAGGGCGCGCATCTCTTCTTCATTGATGTCGAAGAGCGGCATTTGACGGCGGCCCTCGATTCCCGTGGGCATCGCTTTCATCCAGCCGTCGAGCGTCTCGTAAGCAGCTTCAGGATCGTCCTGAACGCCCCAGCGGGTCATCACATTGCCGACTTCCGGCGCGAAATAGGCGCCCTCGCCATGCAGCGTGTGACAGTTGATGCAGGAATGACGCTCCCACACGTGTTTGCCCAGAATCACTTCCTCGGACAGCGGCATGCCCGCCGTCGATTTGTTCACGATGTAGAAGTGACTGTGGATTGTAAGAGCGATGAATATCAGCGCGAAAAACAGGGACCCGCCGTAGAATATATTTCGGGCCCGCGACTTCGTTAGGACTTCGGACATTGCAGGAATCCCATGGGTGTTGCGAAGGCGCTCACCCTAGGCGCTGCGCTGTCGAAGTAGTTTGCTGGAGCGCAAAGAACGCGCTTTTAACGCGCCGGTAATTTAGGTGGGCCTGCCTTTGCGCCGTTCGGGCCCAGCGGGCGTCTGGAGTGAGCGCATGGCCGGAAAGTCGACGGTCCTGTCTTCGGTTTCGATTGCAGACATGATCCAGGACTTCAGCGTGTTTGACGTGATGGAGCGGTGGCCAGAGTCACCGCAGGTTTTCCTGAAGCACGGCATGCTGTGCGTCGGTTGCGCGATCGCGCGATTCCATACTCTGGGGGAGGCCTGCGACTATCAGGAAGTGTCGATCACAGAGTTTTGCGGGAACCTGCTGGAGGCGTTAGGACCGCAGGCGTTCGCCGATCTATGATCGCGCTCCGCTCAGCGCCATCAGCCGTTGCGGCTGCAGCACCACGACATGTTTGCGCCGGCTGGCGACGATACCTTCCCGCTCCCACGTGCTCATCAGGCGGCTGACCGTGTGCAGCGTGGTTCCGGTCATCTCCGAGATATTCTGACGGGTGATCGGAAACCCGATCTCGATTCCGTTCTCCACCTGTTTGCCGCTCTGGCTGATCAGGCGCAGCAGGGCGGAGGCCACGCGCTGCTCCACATGCTGGGTGGCCTGCTCCATGATCCGGCTCTGCAGCTCTTCAATGCGCTCGCCGACATCCTTGTACGTCGCCGTGGCGAAGCCTTCATAACGCGTGGTGAATTGCGGCCAGAGCCGCGTGGACCAGCTGAGCAGCAGGCACTCATCCGCCGCCACCGCCGTGGCGGGATAGCGGGTACGGCCCAGCGCGGGGGCGATGCCCAACAGATGCCCGCTGACGATATGCAGCGCGATCACCTGTTCGCCATCCTTGTTCAGGCGCAGCACGCGCACATGGCCGTCCAGCAACAGATAAAACATGTCCGCGTCGGCGCCTTGCTCGAAAATCGTCGACTCCGGCGCCATCCGCTTGGGGGTCGCGTGGTCCAGAATCTCCCGGATCTGCGTCGTGTTCAGCGATTGGAACGGCGGCAGATCGGCAATCAGGCTTTCGTCCAGTTTCATCGATCTCGCTCGCAATTCATTGACTGAGCGCAACGCGCGCCGCCCGTCACCGCGCCATGAGAGGGCGAAGAAACATACAAGCGCCGGGTCTTATCCACCAGCCTAGACGCGGCCGCAAGCAGGTCGCAAGCGGGGGAATGGTCACAGAGGGCGTGAAACGCCCGGCCGGACCGCCGCCGGGAAAGCCGGATCAGGGACACGCCAATGACAGAGGCCGCTCGACGCGCATATCAGGGCCCGATGGTTCTGAGCCATGGGTTTCGCCCGTTTTTTCTGGGCGCCGGCGTCTTCGCCGCAGCGGTCATTCCCTATTGGATGCTGGTGTTTTCTGGCGCGCTTCCGCTCGCATCCGCCTTCGCGCCGGTCGACTGGCACAGTCACGAAATGGTGTTCGGCTACGCCGGCGCGGTGATCTGCGGCTTCCTGTTCACCGCGGTTCCGAACTGGACCGGCCGGATGCCGGTGCGCGGCTGGCCGCTGGCGGCGTTGCTGATCCTCTGGGCGCTCGGCCGGCTGGCGATGGCGATCGAGGCCGGGCTCAGCGCGGGCGTCGTCATGCTGGCCGATTGCGCGTTTCTGACGGCGCTCTCGATTCTGATCTCGATCGAAATCATCGCAGGCCGGAACTGGCGCAATCTGGCGGTTCTGATCCCGCTCTTGCTGCTGCTCTGCGCCAATGTACTCTTTCATCTGGAGGTTCAGGCGACCGGCGCGGCGGATATCAGCCGCCGCCTTGGCCTTGCGGTGGTGATCTTCCTGATCACCCTGATCGGCGGCCGGATTATCCCCAGCTTCACCCGGAACTGGCTGAAGAAATTCAGTCCCGGCGCGCTGCCTGCGCCCGTCGGCCGGTTCGACGGGGCCTGCCTCGCCGCAGGCGTCATCGCGCTTGGCGCATGGGTGGCGGCGCCCGAGGCCCAGGTCAGCGGTGCGGCGATGGGCCTTGCGGGTCTGCTGCATATCCTGAGATTGGCGCGCTGGCGCGGGGAACGGGTGTTGCGATCTCCGCTCTTGCTGATGCTGCACGTGGCCTATGGGTTCGTGCCGCTCGGAATGCTGGCCCTCGGGTTGAGCACCGTGTCCGCCGCCCCGGCGCTCGCCAGCGCTGGCGCGCATCTGCTCGGCGTCGGGGCGATCGGTGGCATGACGCTGGCGGTGATGATCCGCGCCTCGCTGGGCCATACCGGTCGCCCGCTGGAAAGCCGCACGAGCCTGACCGCGGTCTTCGCGCTGATCGTGCTGTCGGCGGCTATGCGCAGCCTTGCGCCCGATGCGGAGTTGTTCGGCCTCTCCGGCCTGATGCTCGCCAGCGCGTTCTGGACCATCGGATTTGCGATCTTCGTGCTGGTGGTGGGGCCGTGGCTGATCTCGCCGAACTATGCGCGGCGCAAACCGAACTGAACCAATTTCCGGCCCGCGCCCCGCGCGAGACGTCAGATCAGAACTTCGATCTCGGCGTCCGGGAAATCCGCGATCGCGCGCTCGATGTCGGCTCTCGTCATCACGCAAAACGCCGTCGACAGCGCATCCGCCGTCGCGGCCCGCGCCGCCGAAACCGAGACCAGCGACCACGTCCCCGAAGGCGCGCCGCTGCGCGGATCAATGATATGGCCGGTCCGGCCCTTTGGATCGAGCAGCGTGCCCTGCGGCGCGGATGTCGCCAGCGCCCGATCGGAGAGGCTGACCTCACGCACCAGCGCGCCATCGACGCCCGAGACGCCTGCGCGCCACGGGGCGGCGTCCATCTTACGTCCGCGCGCGTTGACCTCGCCCATATCGATCAGCACGTTCTCATAGCCTCGGGCGCGTAAGAGATCAGCGACCCGATCGGCGGCGTAACCCTGCGCGATCCCGTTGAAGGTCAGCGCCATGCCCGATCGGGCGAATTCGATGGCGGCGGGGTCGTATCTGACATGCGGCCAGCCGGTGTGGTCGCGGGCCTTTGCGAGCGCCGCCGCCTCCGGCGCGCGGTCCGTCGCGGCGGCGGCGGCGTAAAGGCGCCAAAGGGTCTGCACGCTGGGATCGAACGCCCCTTGGGTCGCGCGATGGACCGAGGATGATAGGCTCAAGAGCGCCAGCATCTCCGGCGCCGGCGCCACCAGCTTCCCGTCGCGATTGAGTCGGGACAGATCCGAATCTTCGCGGTAGAGGCTAAAGAGGGATTCAAGCCGCGCCACCTCTCGCTCCACCTCCCTCAGAACCTGCCGGGCGTCCGCTTTGTCCGGAGCAATCAAAGCGATTGAAGCCTCGGCGCCAAAGGCGACGCCGCGCCAGCGGTGGACATTCGACGGTGTTTCGGCGCGGGCGACGCCCGCCGGAAAGACCGACGCCGCGGCGGAGATCGTAAGGAATCGGCGGCGCGTCAGGGTCATTGCGCCGCGTCCTGCGCCAAGGAGAGATCGACTTCGCCAAAGAGGGCGTCCATCGGGATCTCATCGAGCGAGACGACCGAGCCGCCCCGCAGCGCAGCGAAGCGCGCCGCAGCCTCCTTGTTGCTGAACGGCGCCACTTCAGGCGCGCCCATGCCGCCCACCGCGTCCGATCCGACCACAAAATGCGCCGTCTTCGCGTCGATCCAGTTGTTCGCGCCGGGCGCGTCCCAGCTGGGGGCCGCGGCCATGTCCGAGACATAAGTCACGAGCACGGGCAACAATCTCTCGGATCCTTTGAGATAGGCGAGCCCGTCGCGCGCCTGGGCGAAAAAGATCGGGTCGGGCAGACCTTCCAGATGGATCTGCGCCTTGGGGCCGCCATGGGCGTCGACCTGCATCAGGCAGTAATGGCTGGCGACCTCCGCCGTCAGCGGAATCGGATCGGGGATCTGCGCCTCCTCCTCGCCGCAGGCGGCCAGCAGCAGACATGCGAACGCCAGTCGCTTCATGGTTCAACCCTCCCCAGACCGATCCGCGCCAGACCCAGTCCCAAAATCGGCCACAGGATCAGCGACAGAAGCGGCGCCCAGCCCGGCAGCGACGAGGCGACGCCGGTCATGCCGGTCGACAGGGCCACGCTTTCGGACCCCGCGACGTTCCACAGGCGGAACGCGTCCGCCGGGTTCAGCGCCAAAAGCCACGGAAAAACGTTGCGCGTGAAGGCGCCGCCATTGTCGAACACCACAGCGCCCAGCAATCCCAAATCATAGAGCACCACGAAGACCAGCCAGACCGCCGCCGCCAGACCGGCCGCGCCTGCGGCGCTGCGCGCGATCGCCGAAACGGCGTAGCCGATCGCCAGGAACGCCGCCCCCAGCAGGATCGCCGTCGCCAGAAGCCGGATCAACGCCACGAGGCTCTCGGCCGAGGCCCCGCCGGCCAGCGCCGCGGCGACGCCAGCCGAGCCGAACCCGATTAGCATCGCGAAGCCGAGCACGCTCAGATGCGCCGTGAACTTGCCGAGCAGGATCTCGCTGCGGGAGACGGGATAGCTGAGCAACAGCGCTAGACCGCCGCGCTCCACTTCACCGGCCACCGCGTCAAAGGCGATCATCAGCGCCAGCAGAGGCGCCAGATAGACGGCGAGCGTGGTCATCGACGCGACCGACACCGTCAAAAGGTCGGCCTTCAATGAGCCGGTGGGGGCCGCGCCCGCGAAGGTCAGCGCCAGCGCGAACAGGGTCATCAGACCCGTGGCGGTCAACGCCCAGCGGTTGCGGCGCGCGATGCGCAGCTCGACAGAGGCGATGGCGAGGATGCGCGCGATCATGTCCGGCCCTCCTCGGAATAATGGCGATACAGATCCTCCAGGCTGGGCGGAGTGACGTCGATATCCGAGACGATGTCGCCCAACGCGGCGATGGCGGCGAGGCGCTCCATTTTCTCATCCGCCTGGCAGAAGATCTCGACCGCGGCGCAGTTGACGCGCTGTCCGCCGAACCGGTCGTGAACAACCGCGCCGTCGCCGCTCTTGGCCGTCACCCGCAGCTTGACCGGCAGCCTCGCCTTGGCGCTGAGCCGGGTCAACGTGTCGTCGGCGATCAGGCGTCCCTTGCGCAGAATGGCGATCCGGTCGGTGCGCGCCTCTACCTCGGTCAACGCATGAGAGGAGATCAGCACGGCAACGCCGCGCGCCGCCATCTCGTCAATGATGTCATAAAGGTGATGGCGCGCGATCGGGTCGAGCCCGCTGGTCGGCTCGTCGAGAAGCGCCGCTTTCGGGCGGCCCAGCAGGACCTGCGCCAGTCCGAGCCGTTGCCGCATTCCCTTGGACCATCCGCCGATGCGCCGGCCGGCGGCGTCGGCCAGACCGACCCGGTCCAGCAGTTCCGGAACTTCGCGCGCCGGCGCGCCCGCCAGCCTGGCGAAGAGGGTTAGCTGCTCGCGCCCGGTCAGCGCGCGATGGAACGCCGCCGATTCCGGAAGATAGGCGGTGGTCGCGCGGGCCTCGGCGGAGCCCGGCGCCGCGTCGAACACGTCAATGCGGCCTTCGTCCGGATGGGTCAGCCCGAGGATCAACTTCATCAACGTGGTCTTGCCCGCCCCGTTATGGCCGAGCAGCGCGACGCGCTCGCCCGGCGCGACGGAGAGCGACAGCTCATCCAGCGCCGTCTGCGAGCCATAGCGTTTGCCGACGCCGCGGATGTCGAGGCGGTCAGCCATCGGTCTGCTCCTCCCCGTCCCGTCGAACTTCACCAAATTCTTTCCAGTCCCGGACCGGGATCTCGACCGGACGCATCATTGGATGGTGGTCGATCACGCCGCCAGGCAGCAACGCCGGAAAGGCCGACTGCGCCCAGCGCACCAGTTGCACGGCGGGTGAGCCCAACAGCAATTTAGCCGAAGGCTGGGTCCAGAGGATGTGATCCATGCTGTCATTGGGTCGATACGGCGTGTCCGCGACCCCGTCGCCGTCGACGTCATAGGCGGCGAAGTCGCTCCAGTAATTGCCGCGCCCGTCGGCCGACCAGTCCAGCCATTTCGAGCCGACATATTTCACCTGCGTCCGGCTGGCGACAAAGGCGTTGCCGGTGATGGCGTTGCGCGCCGAGCCGGCGGTGAAATGGATGCCGATGTCGCAATTCTCGAACCGGTTGCCCTCTATCACGTTGCGATGGGCGTTGTAGAGAAACGCGCAACGATTGGCGCCGTCACGCACCAGGTTGCCCCGGACTTCGGCGTCGTTGGTGTAGTTGAGCATGATCCCGTGTTCAGCGTCGCCGACCGAGACGTTGCCGACGACCTTGACCCGCGTCGAATACATCACGGCGTAGCCAAGATCGTTACCGAGAGAGATATTGTCCGAGACCTCGCTGTCATCGGCGTACATGTAGTGCACCGCGAAGCGCAGATCGCGGAACCGGTTGCCCCGGAAGGCGTTCCGCTTCGAGGTGTTGACGAAGATCCCGTCACGTCCCCAGCGGATATCGTTGCCTTCGACGACTGCCCCCGGCGCGTTCCAGACATAGACGCCATTGCCGCGATCGTTGACCCGATGATCCTGCCGGCCTTCGATGAGGTTGCCCGAGATCCGCGCATCCGCCGCGCCGTGAATGTCGACGCCGTAGAGATTGCCGATCATCGCATTGTCTGCGATCAGGGCGCGGTCGGCGCCTTTCAGCAGGCGAATGGCGCTGTCGATCTCCTGATGGTCGGAGCCGGACCCCTCGATCCGGCATCCGCGAATGATCACATCCGGCGCTGTGACGGTGATGGCCGAACCGCGCCCGCCCCCGTCGATAAGAGCGCCGGGCTCGCACGCGATCTCGAGCGGCCGGTCAATCACCACGCCACCCTGATGCGCGCCGGCGGCGAGGCGAAGCACATCCCCCGCCGCCGCATTCTTTATGGCCTTGGACAGCGCGCCCGGCTCCGCAGGCGCGAAGACCTCCGCCGCCCCAAGGGGCGACGAAAGCAGAAGCGCCGTCAGGACCAGAGCGCGCAGCATGGCTCAGGCGCCGCGCGGTTCGACGAACATGCGGCCGCGCATCTCCATATGGAGCGCGTGGCAGAACCACTGGCAGTAGAACCAGTGCACGCCCGGCCGATCGGCGGTGAACGTGACCGACGCGGTGGCCTGCGGCGCCACTTCCATGGCGATGCCGTAGTTGGACAAACAGAACCCGTGCGTCACGTCATCCACATCGTCGAGATTGGTGATGTAGACCGTCACCTCGTCGCCCTGTTTTACCGTGAACTTCTCCATGCTGAAGGTCGGCGCGATCGAGTACATGTAGACACGCACTTTGTTGCCGTCGCGGATCGGCTCTTCGGCGCCGTCCTCCAGGCTGACGCCATCGGCCTCGGCCTGTTTGCGGGCGTCCTCCCAGGTTTCGTCCGCGCGATCCCAGACGTTGACAGGGTTCACGATATCGCGGCGGACGATGATGCTGTCATGCGGTTCGGCGAAGGTTGGGCCGTCATGCACGACCTTCATCTCGTCCGACGAGATATCGATCAGCTGCTCGTTCTCCGGCTTCAGCGGGCCAACGTTAATGAACCGGTCCTTGGAGAACTTGTTCATGGAAATCAGCCATTTGCCGTCCGCCTCGGCGGTCTCGCCCATCGAGGTGGAGTTGTGGCCCGGCTGATAATGCACATCGACCTTCGAGATGATCGGATCGACATCGGCGCCGCCATAGGCCTCCACCGCTTTGGCGAGGTTCCATTTCACCACCTGGCTGTCGAGGAACAGCGTGGTGAAGCAGTTGCCCTGCCCGTCGAACGCGGTGTGAAGCGGACCCAGACCCAATTGCGGCTCGCCCACGATGCAGGACCGCGGATCGGCGTCTTCGGCGAAGAGCGCGTCCACCTTCTCGACATCGATGATCGACACGGTCGGCGACAGCTTACCGTTGATCACAACATGCTTCTTGTCAGGCGCGGTGTTGCAGCCGTGCGGGCTGTTCGGGATCGGTACATAACGTGTATATTTCGAACCTTTTCTTCCATCCAGAACCGGCACGCCGTTCAGCTCCTGGAAGTCGCCTGCGGCCACGCCCGCCTCGATCGCCTTGATGTCGAAGATCACCACATGATCCAGCTCGCTCTCCGTCATCTCGGCGAGATTCATGCCCATTTCCGAGTTGTAGCTGGTGGCGAAGGCGTATTTGCCCTGATAGTCGGCGTCGCAATTGTCGAGGTTGCCCGAGACGATCACCTGCCACGAGACTTTCATCGTGTCGCCGTCGATGGCTGAGAAGATGTTCACATACTCTTCCGGCTTGTCGAGGATCTTGCCGTCATTGATCAGCGGTGCCTCATGCTCGCCATTGGCGAAGACATAGCCGGTGCGCGGGAATTTCTGCGGGCGCAGGCCGTGAATGTCCGACGCGTTCGGGATTTCGATGATCTTGTCGCATTTCATCACGTCGCAGCGCACGCGGGCGACCCGGGTGTTGGCCTTGTCGTTCATGAACAGATAGCGCCCGTCATAGGTGCCGTCGGTAAAGGACATATGCGGGTGATGGAGATCGCCGTTGTCATAGGTCTTCGCGCCGCGGGCGGCGAGCATTTCCTTGGTCTCCGGCAAGAGCCCCTCGGTCATGATCTTCAGCGACTCGTTGGTCTGACCCCAACCGGTGGCAGAGCAGCGGTTGAAGACCGGAACGCGCATCAGCTCTCGCATCGAGGGGAAGCCCAAAATACGCAGCTCGCCCGTCTGGCCGGAGGACCAGAAGCCATAATACTCATCCAGTTCGCCGGGCGCTAAGGCGAAGTCGCCTTCGGCTGCGCGCGCCTTGCCGCCCGCGGTGAGCACCGCGCCGCCGCCAGCCGCCGCCAGGGCCGCCCCGGTCGCCGTCGCGCCGAGTAATCCGCGCCGCGTCAGTTGAAAATTCTTCTTGGTGTCAGGCATCTGTTTTCTCCTCCTTGGGAACAGGCTTGGACAAATTGCGCGCCATCGCTTCGCCCGATTGCTCGTTGCGTTTGGCGATTGCGGCGCGTCGCTTGAGTTTCTTGATGACCACCGGGCACTTGGCCTCGGACTGGTAGAGAACCTGGCAATGCAGGCAGTTCACGCACTCATTCGGATTGATCTCACCCGTCGGGTGGATCGCCTGCACCGGGCACTCGTTGGCGCAGGTCTGACAGGGATTTCCGCACTCGTGATACCGTTTGAGCCAATCGAACATCCGGATGCGCGCCGGGATCGCCAGCGCGGCGCCAAGCGGGCAGAGATACCGGCAATAGAACCGCTCGATGAAGAGGCCCGCGACCAAGAGCGCGACGGCGAACAGCACGAACCACCATTCCCGCGCGAATTTCAGCACGATGGCGGTCTTGAACGGCTCCACCTCGGCATAGGTCTCCGCCAACGGGATCGAGGCGAGCGAGACCCCGAAGAGCACCAGGAAAATCATGTATTTGATCGGCCAGAGCCGCTCATGCAGCCCCCAGGGAACCTCGATCTGCGGGATGCGGAACGCGCGGCCGATGCGGTTGGTCAGCTCCTGCAGCCCGCCGAACGGGCAAAGCCAGCCGCAAAACGCGCCGCGCCCCCAGAACAGCAGGGCGACAGCGACCGAGAACCACAGGATGAACACCATCGGATCCATCAGGAACGCATCCCAGGTGAAGCCCGACTTCAGCGATCCGCCCAGCGCCATCAGGTTGACGACGGAGAGCTGGGCGTTAGCGTACCAACCGAGGAAAAACAGCGTCACGGTCAGATAGCTCATCCGGATCCAGAAATAGCGCCGGGCGTTCTGGGTGGCGTGCCGCTGGAAAAAGAAGATACCGGTCAACACGGCCAGCATCGTGACAAGCACGGCGACCTCGACGATGCGGTCGCGCCAGATGCGCTGCCAAAGCTCCGCGCGCGCCGTCGATTCATCCACGTCCACTGGCGCCGCGACGGGCGCGAGCGCGAGCGCGACGAGGTAGTCCTCTGGCAGGCGATAGCTGAGATCGAAGGTCAGAAAGGTCTTTTCGACCGCGCCGACCGCGCGCTGGGTCAGTAGCTGAAGCCGCCAGGGCTCGGCCGGGTCGAATTCCGCGTCGGCGGGAATGCGAAAGACGTCTAGCTCTGTGAAGCTGGGCGCGCCGCTCGCCTCGATCTGGCGGACGCGCTTGCTGTCGCGATCGAAAAACCGCACAGAGCGGTCGCCCTGGATCAGTTGTATCCGGTCGAAGATGCCGCCGCGCACATAGCCCGATCCTTTAAACGAATACCGCCCGCGCCCGGCGATCAGGATCGCGTGCTCGCCCTCTTGAAGCCAATCGGTGAGGTTCTCGTACTCCGCCGCGCCCAGCAGGCTCAGCCCGATCGACGGCGCGCTGACCAGCGCCGCCTTCATATCGATATAGGTCTCGTCATCGGCGCCCTTCTCGGGACGCGCGGCGGCGCGCGCATCGCCCGAGGCCGCGAAGGCGGCGTTGATCTGGCCGATATCTAGGGAGAGGCTGCGGATCGCGCCATTACCGGTCAGATCGCTCCAACTGGCGATATCCTGATTACTCAGATCAAGCTCGCGCCGCGGGCCTTCAGCCGTCTGCGGAGCCAATCCGCCGAGGCCGAGCGCGCGGGCGACTTTCAGGCCGCCGCGAATGATCGAGTCGTCGATCACCATGATGGTGACCGTCGCGCCCGATATAATGTCGAGGTCATGCGCCGATCCGCCCTCGGCGGCCTCGGCTTTCAGATCGACGCCCGCATAACCCTCGGTCAGCGCCTTGACCTTCGAATCGGGGATGCCGATCAGGACGATGGGCTCGGAATGTTCGACCAGCCGCACGCCGGTCAGCACCGCGTCGGGAGAGACCGCGACAACCACATGGATCGGCTTGCCCGAATACCCGGTCGTGCCGACGAAATCCGAGGTCAGGAAGACCCAGCCGATCGTCTCGGACCCTTTCAGGATCGGCGCGACCGGCACGTCTTCGCGCAGCGGACCGAACGCCGTCGCACCCTCTGACAGGGCGGCGGCGTCCAGATCGGGCAGGAATCGCTGAAGCTCAGCGCGATCGTTTGAGATCGCGCTCGTCGAGACTCCGCATATCAGCAGGGTCAGAAGCGTCAAAAGAGTCGCGCAAAAGCGCATTCCGGCCTCCTCCGACCGGAAGAGGTATAGATCCGGTGGCGCGCGCGCTTTGACGACCGTCAAGCTTCTGCGATTTCATCCACGCAGATTTCGGGAGATCGAGGACCTTTTGGATTGACGGGCGGGCTTACGCCGACTCCGCGCGACTCGACGCATAGGCCCAGATGCGCTCCACATCGCTGCGGCTGCGCTCGATGGCCCGATAAAGCCGGACCGAGACCTTTTTCTCGTGCTCCGGGCCGCCCGCCGGAACCAGCGCGCCTGACGCCAGTTCGGTATGGATGGCGATCTCTGGCAGCCAGGCGACCCCGCCGCCCCGCACCGCGACCGGCTTCAGCGCCTCGGCCATCGAGTTCTCGTACTTGAACTCAAGCGCCGGCCCCAGCGCGTTGGTCTCAACGATGGGGTTGACGATACGGCCCAGAAAACACTCCGGCGCATAGCTGAGATACGGCGCGGTACTCTTGCCATTTAGCGAGAATCGCGGCCTCCCGCGCTCATCCGGCGCGCAGACCGGCAGCACGCGATCCTCCGCCAGCTGGATCGACGGGTATCGGTTGGTGTCGAGCGCGGTCGGCACGCTCGGGTGGCTGTAACACAGCATCATGTCCGCCGAGCCGGACATCAGCGCCTCGACGCAGCCCGAGAGATTGTCGGCGACAAGGCGCGATTTGATTTCGCCCAGCGCTCCTTGCATGTCCGCGACCCAGCCGGGAAAGAAGTTGAGCGCCAGGGTATGGAGCGCCGCGAAACTCACCAGCTCGCCGCTTCTGGCGACCAGACCTTTCGCCTCCTCCCGCGCGTATTGCAGCGAGCGGATTGTCTCCTCAGCGGTTTTGCGGAACGACTCGCCTGCGGGCGTCAGCGCGATGGGAAAGACGCTGCGATCCACCAGCGGCGTGCCGACCCAGTATTCGAGATTGCGGATGCGCCGGCTGAAGGCGGGTTGGCTGACATGACGCGTCTCCGCCGCCCGCGAAAAATTGCCGGTGACCGAGAGAGTCAGAAAGTCTTCGAGCCAGCTGAGCTCCATCAAACCTCTCCAGAAAACTGTTTTTTGCTGTCTATCACGGCCACGGCGCGCGCATCATGCAAATTTTGCATGAGGCATTCTGAGTTGGCATTGGATATTCGCGCGCAGAACCGGCACACCTGCGTGCAACGAACGGACGCGCCGCGGAGCACATGTCGAGCAGCACGCGGACGGGCCCGTCGCCGCCTTCATCAAAAGGGTGGACCGGCTCTAAAAACTGCAGCAACCTTCGGTTGAGGATGGCGAGCAATTACGCGCGCCAGCCAATAGAGGACTTGTACGATGGCCACGACTCGCACAGAGCACGATTCGCTCGGTGAGGTGACATTGCCCACAGACGCCGTCTATGGCGTGCACACCCACCGCGCATTACAGAATTTTCCAATCACCGACGTCCCGCTCAGCCATTTTCCTGAGCTGGTGCGCGCGCTCGCGATGGTCAAGAAGGCCGCGGCGATGGCCAATCGCGATCTTGGCGATCTGGATCCGTCGCTCGCCAAACCAATCATCGCGGTCTGCAACGAGATCATCGAAGGCGAGCATCACGCGCATTTCGTCGTCGATATGGTGCAGGGCGGCGCCGGCACCTCCACAAACATGAACGCCAATGAGGTCATAGCCAATCTGGCGCTGGAGAAACTCGGCCACGCCAAGGGCGATTACGATCACCTGCATCCCAACGATCACGTCAATCGCTCGCAATCCACCAATGACGTCTACCCGACGGCGATCCGCCTGGCCGTGCTCAGAAAATGCGATCAGCTGGTCGATGAGCAGCGCCGCCTGAGCGCGGCGTTCGCCGCGAAAGCGGCTGAGTTCGACCATGTGCTGAAGGTTGGCCGCACCCAGTTGCAGGACGCGGTGCCGATCACGCTGGGATCGGAGTTCAAGTCCTTCGCGACCACGATCCGCGAGGACGTTGAACGCGTCGACCAGCTCAAGGCCTTGCTGATGGAGGTGAATCTCGGCGGCACGGCGGTCGGCACCGGCATCAACACGCCCAAGGGCTACGCGGACTCGGCCGTGGCCCATCTCGCCAATATCGCGGGTTATGATCTGATCGGCGCCAGCGACCTGATCGAGGCGTCCTCGGACCTTGGCGGCTTTGTCACATTCTCGGGCGTGCTGAAGCGAATCGGCGTGAAACTGTCGAAAGTCTGCAACGACCTGCGCCTTCTGAGCAGCGGGCCGCGGGCGGGTCTGGGCGAGATCATCCTGCCGCCGGTGCAGGCGGGCTCCTCCATCATGCCGGGCAAGGTGAACCCGGTGATTCCGGAGGTCGTCAACCAGGTCGCCTATCAGGTCATCGGCAACGACCTGACCGTCACAATGGCGGCCGAGGCGGGCCAGCTGCAGCTCAACGCCATGGAACCTGTGATAATATACAAGGTGCTCGAGTCGATGCGGATGCTTTCGCGCGCCATGGCGGTGCTGACGGACCGCTGCGTGACCGGAATTGAAGCCGACGAAGCGCGCTGCGAGGCGCTGCTGACCGGCAGCCTGGTTCACGCCACCGCGCTGGCCCCGAGGATCGGATACGAAAAGGCGGCGCTGATCGCGAAGACGGCGCACAAGCAGGGCGTGACCATCGCCGAGGCCGCCGCCCAGATCGGCGGCGTCACCGCTGACGACCTCAACGCAGCGTTTCGACGGGACATCGTGCTGGGCCCGTCCTCCGTTGAAAATGCGTGATTTCGCGTAACCGAGGCCGAAACCAGAGCGACAAGCGCGGCGCCAAGCCGCCACGAGAAATCGAAGAAAGACCAAAGGAAACACCCATGGAAAACTCCTCCACCAAACCTCGCGGTCCCTGGGGCCGCTGGCGGGCGATGCAGCTCTGGAAACAGATCTTTGTCGCGCTGGGCGTCGGCGTCGTGCTCGGCGTCGTGCTCAATCAGACCGGCAACGCTGATATCGCCGCCAGCATCAAGTTCATCGGAACGATGTTCATCAACGCGATCAAGATGCTGATCGTGCCGCTGATCTTCGTCTCTCTGGTCACCGGCATGACCTCGATGGCCGATCTGACCAAGATGGGCCGCATCGGTCTGAAAACCGTGATCCTCTATCTCGGCACGACGGCTGTCGCCATCACCATCGGCCTCGGCCTCGGCATCCTGCTGCAGCCGGGGACGGGCATCGACATGACCGCCGCCACCGCGATGGAGGCCAAGGAGGCGCCGACCTTCATCGACACGATCGTCGGCCTCATTCCGAAAAATCCGATCGCCTCGGCCGCCGACGGCAACGTGCTGCAGATCATCGTCTTCGCGCTGTTCTTCGGCCTCGCCATCAACCTGGCTGGCGAGAAAGGCAAGATCGTACGCGACTTCTTCGATTCCCTTTCCGAGGTGATCTACAAGCTGACCGCGATCATCATCTCCTTCGCGCCCTATGGCGTCTTCGCTCTGATGGTCTGGGTCGCTGGCACCTACGGCCTCGACCTGCTGTTGCCGCTCGGCACGGTGATCGGCGCGGTCTATCTGGGCTGCGTCATCCACGCGCTGCTGGTCTATGGCGGATTGGTGAAGTTCGCCGCCGGGCTCAACCCCGTGCGCTTCTTCCAGGGCGTGGTCGAACCGCAGATGGTGGCCTTCACCAGCACGTCCAGCTCGGGCACCCTGCCGGTCACCATGACCGCCGTGCAGAAGAACCTGGGCGCGTCCAAGGGCGTTTCCAGCTTCGTGCTGCCGCTGGGCGCGACGATCAATATGGACGGCACCGCGCTCTATCAGGGCGTCTGCGCCCTCTTCGTGGCGCAGGCATTCGGCGTCACCTTGGGCATGGGCGATTACATCACCATCATCCTGACCTCGACGCTGGCCTCGATCGGCACCGCAGGCGTTCCGGGCGCCGGGCTGATCATGCTGTCGCTGGTGCTGACCTCGGTCGGTCTGCCGCTGGAAGGCGTCGCGATCATCGCGGGCATCGACCGGATCCTCGATATGGCGCGCACCGCGCTGAACGTGACCGGCGACAGCGCCGTGACCGTGGTCGTCGCCAAGAGCGAAGGCGAGCTGGACGAGACGGCGTACAACACGCCGCATGTCATGGACGCGCCGACGCTTGAGGAAGTGACCTCCTAGGCCGATTGAACGCCTGACCAAATGAACTGGACGAGGCGGTTCGCCGCCTCGTCCGCCGTTTCAGAAGGAACGGAGCCATGGACACCACCCCATCCAAATCACCGACTGCGAAGAAAACCAAATTCGGAATCGTCGGCGGACTGGGCGCGATAGGCGGCGCGGACCTGCTGCTCAAGATCGTCAAATCGACCCCCGCGCGGGGCGATCAGGACCAACTGGACATCTCATTCGAGCAGCGCCCGTTCGACGATAACGGCGCCGTCGCCGATGAGAGCTACAATCCCAATCACCGGAAATTCTACGTCTACAACACGCTGAAGGAGATGGAGCGCCGCGGCTGCGAGGCCGCTTTGTTGCCCTGCTTTGTGTCGCACAGCTTTCTGCGCGAAGTCGCGCCCGAGTTGGAGCTGACCATCCTCAGCCTCGTGGACGCCGCGCGCGACAAGCTGGACCGCGATCACGCGGAGGCGCGAAAGATCGGCGTTCTCACCTCCAGTTTTGTGCGCAAGGCCAAGCTGTTTGATGAGCTGGGCGCCGAGCGGACTATCGTCTATCCCGACGATGCGCTGCAGGCGGAGGCCGTGATGCCCGCCATCTACGGCCCCGATGGGCTGAAGGCCGGGCGGCTGAGCAGCCGCGCCGTCGATCTGATCACCGCCGCCTGCCAGAACCTGGCCGAGAAGGGCGCCGAAGCGATCATCCTCGGCTCGACCGAGATACCGGTGCTCTTTGACGCGCTGGCGACGCGGGTCGACATCCCGCTTCTGGACGTCAATCTCGCCTATGCCGAGTACGCCGTCGCCTATGCCGGGGCGCGGCCCAGCCCCCCATTTAAAATCGGGGTTGTCGGCGGCGTCGGCCCCGCAGCCACGGTCGACTTTGTCGACAAGGTCGTGAAACGCACGTCGGCGGCGCGAGATCAGGACCATATCAAGATGGTGGTGGAGCAGAATCCGCAGATCCCGGACCGCACGGCCAACCTGATCGGCGACGGCGATGACCCGACCATACCGCTCTATTCGACCTGCAAGCGGCTGGAGGCGGACGGCGCCGACGCCATCGCCATTCCCTGCAACACCGCGCACGCCTATGTCGCGCGAATCCAGAAGCATCTGACCGCCCCGATCGTCAACATGCTGACGGAAACGGTGGCCCATATCCGCGCGGCGCATCCCGATGTCCAGCGGGTCGGGCTGCTCGCGACCAACGGAACCGTGGAGTCTGGCGTCTATCAGGAAATCATCGAAGACGCCGGGCTGACCCTGATCACGCCCGACGCGCCGATGCAGGCGCAGGTCATGGAGGCGATTTACGGCGAGACCGGCGTCAAAGCAGGCTTCACCGAGGGTCAGTGCCGCGACGATCTGGCCGCCGTCATCGCGCATATTCGCGACAAGGGGGCGGAGGCGGCGATCCTCGGCTGCACAGAACTGCCGCTGATCGCGCCGGAAGCCGGTGAAGACATGCCGATCCTTCTGGACCCGACGGATATCCTCGCCCGGAAATGCGTCGCGCTGGCGCAAGGCGAGGCGGCGCGCGGCGTCTGACGGAGTTCGCGGGGCCGAAGCCCCGCAATCAGTGGCGCGTCAGCCGATGATGCCGTTCAGCGTCGCGCTCGGGCGCATGACCTGCGCGGTCTTGGCCGCATCGGTGTTGTAATAGCCGCCCAGATCCATGGCGCCGCCCTGCGCCGCCGCCAGTTCGGCGAGGATCGCGGCCTCGTTTTCCGCCAACGCCTCGGCGATCGGCGCGAAATGCGCCTTCAGTTCGGCGTCGCCGTCCTGCGCCGCCAGCGCCTCGGCCCAGTAGCGCGCGAACCAGTAGTGGCTGTCGCGGTTGTCGGGCTCGCCCACCTTTCGCGACGGCGAGCGATTCTGATCGAGAATGCCCTGCGTCGCCGCCTCGGCCGCCGCGCCCAGCACGCCCGCTTTGGCGTTGCCTGCCGAGTCGGCCAGGAAGTTCAGCGACTCGCCGAGCGCGCAGAACTCGCCCATTGAATCCCAGCGCAGGTGACCTTCCTCGACCATCTGCTGTACGTGCTTGGGGGCCGAGCCGCCGGCGCCGGTCTCAAACAAGCCGCCGCCCTTCATCAGCTTCACGATCGACAGCATCTTGGCCGAAGTGCCGAGCTCGAGGATCGGGAAGAGATCGGTCAGGTAGTCGCGCAGCACGTTGCCGGTGATGGCGATCGAGTCATCGCCAGCGGTGATGGTCTGCAGCGACTGCGCCGTCGCTTCGCGCGGGGCCAGAATCTGGAACTTGTCGGCGACGCCCGCCGCCTCCAGCGCCGGTCGCACATAGGCGATCAGTTGCGCGTCATGGGCGCGGTTGGCGTCGAGCCAGAAGATCGCTTCAGACCCGGTCAGCCGCTGACGGTCCATCGCCAGTTCGATCCAGTTCTCGATAGGGGCCTTCTTGACGGTGCAGGAGCGCCAGATATCGCCCGCCTCGACAGTGTGCTGGTGCAGCGTCTCACCATTGGCCAGCACCACGCGGATCACGCCGTCCGCCGGCGCCTCAAACGTGGTGGGGTGGGATCCGTATTCCTCGGCCTTCTGCGCCATCAGACCGACATTGGCCACGGCGCCCGCGGTGGCGGGGTTCAGCGCGCCGTTCGCCTTGAAGAACTTGATCGCCTCGTCATAGACCGGCGCGTAGCAGTTGTCGGGGATGACGCAGTTGGTGTCGCCCTCATTTCCGTCCGGCCCCCAGCCCTTGCCGCCCGCGCGGATCGCGGCGGGCATCGAGGCGTCGATGATGACGTCTGAGGGCACATGCAGGTTGGTGATCCCCTTGTCCGAGTTCACCATATACATCGGCGGGCGATCTGCGTTCACCGCGTCGATCGCGCCTTGAATCTCAGCGGCGTTCGGCATGCCGGCGATACGCTCCAACACGTCGCCCAGACCAGAATTCGGGTTGACGCCCGCCGCCTCAAGATCGGCGCCGTACTTTTCAAACACCGGCGCGAGCCAGGTCTTGACCGCATGGCCGAAGATGATCGGGTCCGAAACCTTCATCATCGTCGCCTTCAGATGCAGTGAGAAGAGCGTGCCATCTGATTTGGTGTCCTCGATCGCCTCGGCGAGAAAGGCCGAGAGCGCCTTGGCCGACATGAACGTGGCGTCGGCGACCGTGCCCTCCTCCAGCGGCCATACGTCCTTAAGGACCGTCACGGCGCCGTCGGCGCCCACGAACTCGATCTTCGCGTCGCCCGCCTGGGCCGCCGAGATCGTCGCCGAGACCTCGTTCGCGTAGAAGTCGTTGCCCGACATGGACGAGACCTTGGTCTTCGAGTCCGAGGACCAGGCGCCCATGCGATGCGGGTTGTTCTGGGCGAAATTCTTGACCGCCTTCGCGGCGCGGCGATCCGAGTTGCCCTCGCGCAGCACCGGGTTCACGGCCGAGCCCTTGATGGCGTCATAGCGCGCGCGGACGTCCCTCTCTTCGTCGCTCGACGGTTCTTCCGGGTAATTGGGAATGGCGAAGCCCTGGCCCTGCAGCTCAGCAATCGCGTCGGTCAACTGCGGCACGGAGGCGGAGATGTTCGGCAGCTTGATCACGTTGGCGCCCGGCGTTTTCACCAGCTGGCCCAGCTCCGCCAGATCGTCGGATTGTTTCTGCCCATCCGGCAGACGATCCGCGAAAGCGGCCAGAATGCGGCCCGCCAGCGAGATATCCTTGGTGATGACCTCAATGCCCGCGGCGTTGGCGAAGGTGCGGACAATCGGCAGCAAGGACGCGCTTGCGAGCTCCGGCGCCTCATCAACTTTGGTGTAAACGATGCGGGGAGCGGCGTCCGTTGTCATGGCGATTTCCAATTCTTCTGATTCGTCAAAACGATTGAGGCGACGTAGCGATATACGATCCCACCTCGCGGCGCCATCCGCAGCGATGCGAGAGGTTTGCGCCAGCCCAAACAACTGGAATTTTTTCTGGAATCCCGCCACCTGCTCCTACGCAGAATCGCGACGCACGCGACGCTAGAACGGACAGGGCGCGGAAAAACTCTCCCACGCGCCGTCCCGCGGGTGGCGCAGATCCAGCGACAGAGCGTGCAGTTGCAGGCGCGGAGCGGCGGCGCATTCCGCCTCCGACGCATAGAACGGATCGCCGAGGATCGGGTGGCCGATTTCCTTCAAATGCACCCGCAACTGGTGGCTGCGTCCGGTCTCCGGCGTCAACTCCAACCGCGTGGCGCGGGCCTCCCGCTCCAGCACTCGCCAGCTGGTGCGCGCGGGCTTGCCGGTCTGGTGACAGACCTTCTGCAGTGGCCGGTTCGGCCAGTCGGCGATCAGGGGCAGGTCGGTGAACCCCTCCTCCATTTTCGGCGCGCCCGCGACCCGCGCGATATAGGTCTTGCGGACGATCCGACGTTCGAACTGGCGATTGATGAGCTTTTGCGCGCGTTTGTTCATCGCGAAGACCATCACGCCGGAGGTCTCCAGATCCAGCCGATGGATCAACAGCGCATCGGGATACGCATCCCTGATCCGAGTCTCTAAACAATCGCGATGCGCCTCCGGCTTTCCCGGCACGCTGAGGAGACCGCTCGGCTTGTCGACCAATAGCAGATCGTCATCCAGATGCAGGATGGCGAGCGGCCCGTCGGGCGGCGCATATTCAGTCATCAGTCGAGGCTTCATCCGCGCGGCCTATGCCGCCGCCGCCGCGCCGTCAATGCCCCGACGGCGCTCCGGTTCGCCCGTGCGCATCTGGCCTTGAGCATCGGGGGCGACGCTGCGCATATTGCCCGCCGAAGGTCTGGGCCATTGCGGCGCCTGATGGGAACGAGGGATCGCGATGAAGGAAGTAAACGAACGCGGGCTGGTGCTTGTCGGATGCGGTTTCATGGGCAAGGCCCTGTTGGAGGGCTGGATGGCCAAGGGCGTGCGCCCGGACGCCGTTTGGGTGCAGGACCCGGCGCCCAGCGACTGGCTGACGTCGCAAGCGGCTATTCACGTCAACCAGACGCCGCCGGAGAACCCCGCCGTGCTGGTGATCGCCACCAAGCCGCAAATTCTGGATCAGGCCCTGCCCGGCCTCGCGCCGTTCGGCGGCGGATCGACCGTGGTGATCTCGATCGCGGCGGGCGCGCCGATTTCCCTGTTCGAGGCGACTTTCGGCGCGGAAACCCCGATCGTGCGGGTAATGCCCAACCTGCCCGCCTCTATCGGCGTCGGCGCCTCGGCCCTATTCGCCAGCGGCGCGACGAACCCGGACCAAACCGCGCTCGTCCGCACCATGTTCGAAGCGGTCGGATCGGTCGTCGAGCTGGAGGAAGAACACTTGTTGCATGCGGTGACGGGTCTCTCCGGCTCCGGTCCCGCCTATGTGTTCGCGCTGGCCGAAGCGATGGCGCAGGCGGGCGTCGAGGCCGGTTTGCCGCCCGAGCTGGCGAAAATTTTGGCGGCTCAGACCGTTTCCGGCGCGGGAGAGATGCTGCGCGCCCCGGATGCCGACGCGGCCGCCCTGCGAGTCGCCGTCACGTCGAAAGGCGGCACCACCGCCGCTGGTCTGGTGGAGTTTATGGCCGAAGACGGGATCGGGCCGTTGACGCGAAAGACCGTGGACGCCGCCAAGCGGCGCAGCATTGAGTTGAGCGAGAGCTGACTCTCCGCTAGTCCGGCATCCGAAAACCGTCGCCGTCGGCGCTGCGCATCCCGGCCAGCGCGGGCGGTTTCGGCCCACCGGTCGCCCAATCGAGCAGCTCTGCGGTGTGAACGACAGGCGCCTGTGACGCCGAGCCGATCTGGATCATGCAACCGATATTGCCGGCCGCGATAATGTCGGGCGTCGTCGCCTCCAGCGTCGCGACCTTGCGGGCTTTCAACTCCTGGGAGATCTCCGGCTGCATCAGATTGTAGGTGCCCGCGGAACCGCAGCAGAGATGCGGGTCTTTCGGCTCCAGAATCTCGAACCCCGCCGCTTTCAGCAGGTTCTTTGGAAAGGTCTTGATCTGCTGGCCGTGCTGCAGCGAGCAGGCGGCGTGATAGGCCACTTTCAGCTTCGGCGCGCGTGTCGCGTCCGAAAGGCCAAGATCCACCATCACCTCCGAGATATCCTTCGCGATGGCCGAGACGCGGGCGGCGTCCGCGGCCAGACCCTCGTTGCGGAACATATGGCCGTAATCCTTCACCGTTGTGCCGCAGCCGGAGGTGTTGATGACGATGGCGTCCAGACCCGCGCCGTCCATCTCCGCCGCCCAGGCGCGGATGTTTTTCGCAGCGGTGGCGTGGCTCTCCGTCGTCTTGCCCATGTGATGGGTCAGCGCCCCGCAACACCCGGCGCCCTCGGCCACCACCACGTCGCAGCCATGGCGGGTCAGCAACCGGATCGTCGCGTCGTTGATGTCGGTGTTGAGCGCCTTTTGCGCGCAGCCCGTCATCAGCGCGACGCGTTTGCGCCGTTCGCCCTTGGCGGGGAAGACCTGCGGATCGTCGTTACGGCTGACCGGCGGCACGGTTTTCGGCGCCATCTCCAGCATCGCACGCAAACGCGAGTCGGGGATCAGGCCCCGGAACGGTTTGCCGAGCTTGGCTCCGAGAAGCGCCATCCGGAACCGGCCGGGGTAAGGCAGGATGCGCGCAAGCACCCATCTGAGCGCCCGGTCGCTCCACGGTCGGTCATAGTGCTGCTCAATGTATTCGCGCGCATGATCGACCAGATGCATGTAATGCACGCCCGACGGGCAGGTGGTCATGCAGGCGAGGCAGGAGAGGCAGCGATCGATATGTTTGACCGTCTTGGCGTCGGGCTTGCGCCCGCTCTCCAGCATGTCCTTGATCAGGTAGATCCGCCCGCGCGGGCTGTCGAGCTCATCGCCCAGAACCTGATATGTGGGGCAGGTGGCGGTGCAGAACCCGCAATGAACGCAGGTGCGCAGCACCTCGTTCGAGCGCGCCGTCGCCGGGTCGGAAAGCTGTTCGGGCGTGAAAGTGGTGCGCATCGGATCAGCCCTCCATCCGGCCGGGATTGAGGATACTGTCAGGATCGAAGGTCTCGCGCAGGCGCCGCGACAGCGCGGCCAAGGGGGGCGCTTCAGGCTGAAACACCGGAACGGAGGCGCGGATGGCGTCCGAGGCGCGGACCAGCGTGGCGTGCCCGCCTATCGACGCCAGAGCGCCGCGAATGGCGCCGGCGCCGGCGTCGCCCACATCGGGCGTTTTCAACCAGACGAGCCCTCCGCCCCAGTCATAAAACGCGCCGGCGACGTCGATCTGGTCCCTCAACGTCGCCACGAGTTTCGGCGCATCGCTGGGTTTCAGGGACAGCCGCCATATCGCGCCGTCTCCATCAGCAAGGTTCCGCGCATCGCGGATATAGGCCCAGCCGTCGGCGGTCCTCGCCGGATCGCTCTCAATGGCGATCTCGCCATAGTCCGACAACGCCTCGCGCAGCTTGTCAGCGCGATAGGCGACCGACGGCTCCAGCCCCTCCAGCCGGATCATGGTGACCGGCGCGCCATCCACCCCTTTGGGCAGATGCGCGGCGCCAGAGACGTCGTACGGCGTCGTCAACGCCGCCGAAAGCGCCGCCACGGCCCGCGCGTCGCTCAGACCCTCGATCAGCAGCACCGAGGTCGCCTCCGGCTTCGGCATCACCTTGAACGAGACCTCGCTGATCACGCCGAGCGTCCCGTGCGAGCCGCAGATCAGCTTGACCAGATCATAGCCGGTGACGTTCTTCATCACCCGCCCGCCGGACTTGATCGCCTCGCCCTCGCCGGTCACGACGCGCACCCCCAGCAGGAAGTCGCGGAACGCCCCGGCCTGCACCCGGCGCGGGCCGGAGATGTTGCACGCGGCGACCGCGCCGATGGTCGGCTCGCCGGTCGTGCCGTAAAGCGCGCGATGATCAGTCGGCTCAAAGGCCAGCCGCTGGTTCTCCGCGGCGACCGCGGCCTCGATCTCGGCAAGCGGAGTGCCCGCCTTGGCGACCATGGTCATGGATCCGGGCTCATACAGCGTGATCCCCGACAGGCCCGCCATCGACAGCGTGCGGTCGGCGTTGGTCGGACGGCCGAGGCCGGAGCGCGTGCCCCCGCCCCGTATCTCCAGCGGCGTCGCATCGGCCCGTGCCGTGCGCACCACGTCCTGAACCTCCCCCTCTGTCGCCGGGGTCGCGATGTCGTCCGTCACGTCAGGCTGCGCCCGACCGGCGCGTTTCCGTGACCTCCAGCGGAAACACCTTCGCTGGATTAAGCAGCCAGTCCGGGTCGAACACGTCTTTCACCTTCAATTGGATCTCCAGATCTTCCGCGTTGAACTGATCATGCATCAGATCGCGTTTCTCGATCCCGACGCCGTGCTCGCCGGTCAGGCAGCCGCCGACCTCGACGCAGGTGCGCAGAATGTCCATCCCGAATCGCTCCGCCCGCTCCAGATCGCCGGGCGTGTTGGCGTCGAACAGGATCAGCGGGTGCATATTGCCGTCGCCCGCGTGAAACACGTTGGCGACGTCCAGCCCGTGTTCCATCGACAACTCGCCGATCCGCTTCAGCGTGAAGGGCAGTTCCGAGATCGGGACCGTGCCGTCAAGACACATATAGTCGTTGATCTGACCCATCGCGCCGAAGGCCGATTTCCGGCCTTTCCAGATCAGCGCGGATTCCTCGGCGCTTTCGCTGACCCGCAATTCCACCGGATTGAGCGCCTCCGCGATCTTGGTGATCCGGCCCAGTTGATCCTCGATCTCGGCCTCCGAGCCTTCGACCTCGACGATCAACAGCGCTTCGCACATCGGATATCCCGCCTTGGCGAAATTCTCGACCACCTCGATACAGGGCCGGTCCATATATTCGATGGCGACCGGCAGGATGCCGGACTTGATGATGTCGCCGACGCAGGTCCCTGCGACCTCGGCGTCGTCAAAGCCGATCAGCACCGGGCGCGCGCCTTCCGGCGAAGGGAGAATGCGCAGCGTCGCCTCGGTCACGATGGCGAGTTGACCTTCCGAGCCGCAGATCAGACCCAGCAGATCCAGACCGGGCGCGTCCATATGCGGGCCGCCGATCTCCACGATCTCACCATCCGAGAGCACCATGCGCACGCCCAGCAGGTTGTTGGTGGTCACGCCGTATTTCAGGCAATGGGCGCCGCCCGAATTCATCGCGATATTACCGGCGATGGCGCAGGCGAGCTGGCTGGACGGATCGGGCGCGTAAAAGAACCCGTCATCCTCGACCGACCCGGTCACCGACAGGTTGGTGACCCCGGCCCGCACTCGGATGAAACGGTTCTCGTAATCGGTCTCAAGCACGCCTTTCAGACGCGCGGTGCCCAGGATCACACTGTCGGCGGTGGGCAGAGAGCCGCCCGCCAGCGACGTGCCCGCGCCGCGCGGCACAATGGGAACCTGATGGGCGCGGCACGTCTTGACGACCTCGGACACCTCCTCGGTCGTGCGCGGCAGCACCACGGCGAGCGGAGAGCAGTGATAGGCCGTCAGCGCATCGCATTCATAGGCGCGGGTCTCGAACGGATCCGAGATGACGCAATCGGCTGGGAGGATCCGGGTGAGAGCGTTCACGATCTCGTCTTTGCGGCGCAAAACCCCTTCGTCGGGCTCGGGCATCGCGATCAGCGACATGACGATCCTCCCATTGATTGCGCTAGAGAATTACCTTTAACGCCAATCCCTTCTCATTTCCAAGACGCGCCGCGACCGAGGCGACGGCAAGATCCTGAAGGCCGACGCCGGTGCCGTCGAACACTGTGATCTCGTCATCCGAGGCGCGGCCCTGATGGACGCCGTTGATCACCGCGCCGATCGGCGTGATGTCGGCTTCCGCAAGCATCCCGCCGGCCACCGCGTGCTGCGCCTCGCCGATGGTCACGGATTGCGCGATCTCATCGGTGAACACGCTGGCCGAGGCGACAAGCGCGGCGTCGACTTCTTGTTTTCCCTTTGTGTCCGTTCCCATGCAAGCTAGGTGGGTTCCCGGCTTGATCCAGTCTTTCATCAGCAAAGGCTCGAAGGCTGAGGTGATTGTGATGATCGCGTCCGCCTCGGCGCCCAGTTGCTCCTGGCTGACCGCCTCGAACTGCAGGCCCAGCTCCGCTGCGATTCCACCCAGCCGGTCCAATCCGGCCGGCCAGGGATCCCACGCGACGACTTTCTCAAAATCACGCTGCTCGGCGGCGGCGCGCAGCTGGAATGTCGACTGATGGCCCGCGCCGATCATGCCCAGAACCTTTGCGTCCTTGCGCGCCAGACGGGAAATCGAGATCGAGGCGGAGGCGGCCGTGCGCACCGCCGTCAGATAGTTGCCCGCGACCAGCGCTTGAAGCCGCCCGGTGTCCGGATCGAACAGGAACACGGTCGATTGATGATTGGTCAGACCCCTTTCCGCGTTCCCCGGCCAATAGCCGCCGGATTTCAGGCCCAGCGACAGGCCCGCTTTGTCGAAACCTGATTTGAAGCCGTACAGCGCATCCGCGTATCCGATCGCCTCGCGGATCACCGGGAAGTTATACGCGTCCCCGCGCGCCATGGCGCCGAACACGCTTTCGACGGCGGCGAAGGCGTCGCTCCGGCCAACGACCTTTTGGCACACATCCTCTGAGACGATCAGGATTCCATCATTATCTGCGTCGCTCATATTCATCGCCCTCTTAGTCTTGTTCTGGATAGGAGAACGCCGCGCCAGACGTCAGATGCGTGGCGCGGCGGCAAACTTTCGCGAAAGCGCTCGGCGTCAATAGGCCTTGCCGCGCGCCGAGACCGGCCACAGGGTTTCGACCTTGCCGTTCCGCACGCCGACATACCAGTCATGGACGTTGCAAGTCGGATCGCAATGGCCCGGCACCAGCCGCAGCTTGTCATTCACCTTCAGCGCGCCGTCCGGATCGGCGACCACGCCATGCTCGTCGGAGCATTTGACGTATTCCACATCGTCGCGCCCGAAGACCGTGGGCAGGCCGCTGTCGACCGACTGCGCCTTCAGGCCCGCGTCGACGATGGCCTTGTCGGCTTTGGCGTGGCTCATCACCGAAGTCAGGATGAATAGCGAGTTCTCCCACTCGCCCTGATCGATCCGGTTGCCGTCCTTGTCGAGGATGCGGCCGTAATCGGCGTCCATGAACGCGTAGGAGCCGCATTGAAGCTCATTAAAGACGCCCGAGTTGCTCTCAAAATAGTAGGAGCCCGTGCCGCCGCCGGAGACAAGCTCCGGCTCCAGGCCGACTTCCTTCAGCCCGTTGACCGCGTCCACCACCATGGCGATGGCGATGTCGAGCTTGGCCTTCCGGTCGTCATAGCTGTCGAGATGCTGCATCGCGCCCTGATAGGCCTGAATGCCGGTGAATTTGACGTTCGGCGCGGCCTCGATGGCCTGAGCGATGGCGACCACGTCGGCCGTCGTCGTCACGCCGCAGCGCCCGGCGCCGCAATCGATCTCGATGAAGCATTCCAGCTCTGTGCCGTGCTTTTGCGCGGCGCCCGACAGTTCCGCGACATTCGCAATATCGTCGACGCAGACGATGATCCTCGAGCCGAGCTTCGGCAGCGTCGCCAACCGGTCCAGCTTGGCCGGATCGCGCACCTGGTTGGAAACCAGCACGTCCTTGATGCCGCCGCGCGCGAAAACCTCGGCCTCGGAAACTTTCTGGCAGCAAACGCCGACGGCGCCGCCCAGGCGCTCCTGCAATTTCGCCACGTCCACCGATTTGTGCATCTTGCCATGCACCCGGTGACGCATGCCATGCGCCTTGGCGTAGTCGCCCATCTTGACGACATTGCGCTCCAGCGCATCGAGATCGAGGATCAGACACGGGGTCTGGATATCCGCCTCATCCATGCCGGGCAGAGCCGGGACGTCAAAGCCGACTTCCAAATTCTCAGTTCCGTTTTGAACGTTCATTTTCGGTCTCCTCAGCCTTTGATCCAAGGCAGTTTGTCCAGATCCACATTGCCGCCGGTGACGATGACGCCGACCCGCTTGCCGCGAAATACTTCAGGGTTCTTCAGAATGGTCGCCAGCGGCACCGCGCTGGAGGGCTCCATCACGATCTTCATCCGCTTCCAAATCGTCTTCATCGCATCGACGATCTCTTCTTCGCCAGCGGTCAAAATGTCGGTGACCTGGTTCGAGACGAAATGCCAGGTGTTTTCTTTCAGCGGCACTTTCAGCCCGTCCGCCACGGTGACCGGCGCATCGTCGGCGATGATGTGGCCGGCGCGGAAACTGCGCGCGGCGTCATCCGCCTGATCCGGCTCAGCGGCGTAGATCTTCACATGCGGCGCGATGTTCGACAGCGTCAGGCAGGTGCCTGATATCATGCCGCCGCCGCCGATCGGCGCGACCACGGCGTCGAGCCGCTCGACCTGCTCCAGCAGTTCACGCGAACAGGTCGCCTGCCCGCAGATCACCCGTGGATCGTTGTAAGGGTGCACGAATTCGGCGCCGGTCGCGGCCTGAACCTCGGCGAAGGTCGCCTCGCGCGACGATGTGGAGGGCTCGCACTCGGTGATCTTGCCGCCATAACCGATCACCGCGTCCTTCTTCGCCTGCGGGGCGGTGCGCGGCATCACCACGTTGCACGGGATCCCCCGACGCCCCGCGGCATAGGAGAGCGACAGCGCGTGATTGCCGGAGGAATGCGTCGCCACGCCCTTTTCCAGCATATCATCGGGCAGGCCGAACACCGCGTTGCAGGCGCCGCGCACTTTGAACGCGGCGGCCTTCTGAAAGTTTTCGCATTTGAAGAACAGTTCGGCGCCCGTCAACTCATTCAGAAAGCTCGACGTCAGAACCGGCGTGCGGTGGATGTAAGGCCGCGCGCGGTTATGCGCCTCAACCACATGATCGAAGGTCAGTTGCGCGACATCGAAATTTGCGTCCATCGTCACAGTCCTTCGTTGGAGGCGCCGGGCCGCGAGTTGCGATAATACTCCTGCGCCGCCGCGACGCCCGAGCCGAGCGTGATCGGGTAGTCGAGATCGGCCATCGCCATCTCGATCGCGCCAAGGCCGGAGAGGCACATGACATCCGTCAGGCTGCCCAGATGGCCGATGCGGAAAGCTTTGCCGTTCATCTCGCCGAGGCCGATGCCGAAGGAGACGCCATAGGCGTTGAACGCATGGTCGGTCAGCGCGTTGCTGTCGAAGCCGTCGGGCACATAGATCGCGCTGACAGTGTCGGAATAGAGATCCGGCGAGTGCGCGACCAGTTTCAGGCCCCAGGCGTCGACCGCGCGCCGCACGCCCTCGGCAAGGCGGAAATGCCGGTCATAGACATTCTCCAGCCCTTCCTCGAACAGCATGGTCAGCGACTCGCGCATGCCAAAGATCAACTGCAGCGGCGGCGTATAAGGAAAGCCGCCCGACGCGTTCGCGTTCATCATGTCGCGGAAATCAAAGAAGGTGCGCGGCAGTTTCGCCGACTCCATCGCGTCCAGCGCTTTCGGGCTGACGCCGAGGATCGCCATGCCGGTCGCCAGCATGAACCCTTTTTGCGAGCCGGAGACCGCAATGTCGACGCCCCAGGCGTCCATCTGGAAGTCCATCGAGGCCAGCGAGCTGACGCAATCGACGAACAGCATCGCCGGATGACTGGCCGCGTCCATCGCGCGGCGCACCGCGGCGATGTCGGACCGGACGCCGGTGGCGGTCTCGTTATGCGTGGTCAGGACGGCGCGGATCTGATGGCCGGTATCGGCGCTCAGGACCTCTTCAAACTTGTCCGCCGGCGCGCCCGAGCCCCAGGGGCACTCGATGACATGCACGTCCAGCCCATGGCGCTGGCAAAGATCGATCCAGCGGTGGGAGAACATCCCGTACCGGGCGATCAGCACCTTGTCGCCGGGCGAGAGCGTGTTGGTGACCGCCGCCTCCCAGCCGCCGGTGCCGCTGGACGGAAAGGTGATCACCTTGCCGTCGGCGGTCCCGAAGACCTTCTTGGTGTCCTCAAGAACCGGCGCGAAGGCTTCGACGAAGTTCGGCGCGCGGTGATCGCTGGTCTGAACCATCATCGCGCGACGCACGCGGTCTGGCATGTTGGTTGGTCCTGGAATGAAGACCGGATTCTGATCTGACATGGTTTCCCCCTGAACGAGATTTCCTGAATTGTAGCAGGACGGCGATGCATTGCAATTTTTCTGAAATTATTTTCCAGTTTCTAATATATGCATCTATATCGCTGTTATATATAAAGGAATTAATTTCCAAAATATTCTTGATGAATCGGATAGAAAAATATTTCTATAAATGCGTATAACACGGCGACCAGCGCAGTGGCGGGAAGAATCAGATGGCGACTCACAGAAACACTCCGAAACGCGGGCGGGGCCGGCCGCGCGCCGACGCGGCGGACGCCTCGGTCGGAACGGTTCAAGCGCTGGACCGGGGTCTGAACGCGCTGGTGGCGCTGTCGCTGGGCAAGGCGAACCTCACCGAGCTGTCGCAGCGGATCGGATTGCCCGCCTCGACCACTCACCGGCTGCTCGCCACGCTGCAACAGCACGGCATGGTTGAGTTCGACGAGGGCAGCCAGGACTGGGCGATCGGGATTGAGGCCTATCGGGTCGGGTCGGCGTTTCTCAGCCGCTCCAACCTCTTCACCGTGGGACAAGAGGTGATGCGCGCGCTGATGGAGGAGACCGGCGAGACCGCGAACATGTCCGTCTATGACAGCCACGAGATGGTGTTCATCGGCCAGATCGAGACACCGAACCCGATCCGGGCGTTTTTTCGCCCGGGCGCGCGCACGCCGATGCATTCCTCGGGCAGCGGCAAGGCGGTGATGTCGCAACTGGACCGGGGGCAGGTCGAGCAGATTGTGCGCACGCACGGGCTGGAGCGCTTCACCGACACGACCATCGTCGCCGCCGAGGATCTTTATGACGATCTGGACGAAGCCCGCGAAAACGGATGGGCGTCCGACGATCAGGAGCGGTTTTCCGGCATGTGTTGCGTCGCCTCGGCGATTCGCGACGTCACCGGCGATGTGATCGGGGCGATCTCGGTCTCGGGCCCGTCGGCGCGGTTCTCAGAGCAGAAAATGCAGCGCTTCGGCGCGGCGGTGAAACGCGCTGCCAGTGAAGTCACTTACCGGATTGGCGGCCCGACATCTTCGGACTAGGCTCGCGCCCATCCGGCGCGCAAACGGAATCGGCGAGAGGATCAGAGAGTCATGTCCGCACACCCAAAATCGATCATCATCACCGGCGCGGGCAGCGGCATCGGACGCGCCTGCGCGGAAACTTTCCTCAAAGACGGATGGCGGGTCGGTCTGATTGGACGGCGCGAAGACCCTTTGAGAGAGGTCGCCGCCGATTTCGACAACGCCCTTGTCCTGCCCTGCGACGTCACTGACGCCGCCCAGGTGGAGGCGGCGTTTCAGGCGGTCGTCGCGAAATGGGGTCGGCTCGACGCGCTCTTCAACAATGCCGGCGTGATGCCCAAAGGCTCGCTGATCGACGAGGTGTCGGTCGAGGATTGGCGCGCGGCGCTGGACGTCAATCTGACCGGCGCCTTCATCTGCGCGCGCGCGGCTTTCAGCGCCATGCGCAAACAGGATCCGCAGGGCGGCCGGATCATCAATAACGGCTCGATATCGGCGCATGCGCCGCGGCCGGGATCGGTCTGCTACACCTCTGCGAAACATGCGATGACCGGATTGACCAAGACGCTGTCGCTGGATGGACGACCGTTCGACATCGCCTGCGGGCAGATCGATATCGGCAACGCGCTGACCGAGCTCGCCAAGACCATGTCCACCGGGATCCTGCAACCGAACGGCTCGGTGGAGGTCGAGGCGATGATGGACGTCGCCCATGTCGCCACCTCGGTGCTGCACATGTCCGAGTTGCCGCTCGACACCAATGTGCAGTTCATGACCATCATGGCGACAAAGATGCCGTTTATCGCTCGCGGGTGACGGTTCTTCCCGAACAAGGCGCAAATACCGGAGGGCGCATGCCGGCCTTTTCCGCAAATCTCGGCTTTCTGTGGTCGGATCACGCCCTGCCCGACGCCATTCGCGCGGCCAAGGCCGCCGGGTTTGCGGCGGTGGAGTGCCACTGGCCCTATGACAGGCCGGCGGCTGAGGTGAAGGCCGCGCTGGTCGAGACCGGCCTGCCGATGCTGGGGATCAACACCTGGCGCGGCGACGCGGCGGCGGGGGAGATGGGGATCTCGGCGATCCCAGGACGGGAGGTGGAGGCGTTGGCCGCCATCGATCAGGCGCTCGACTACGCGGCCGCGATCGGCGCGCAAAGCGTGCATGTCTTGGCGGGATTCGCCGACGGATCGCAGGCGAAAGCGGCCTTTGTCGCAAACTTGCGACACGCCTGCGAGCGAGCAAAAACGGCTGGGATCACGATCCTGATCGAGCCGCTAAACGCCTATGACGCGCCGGGATATTTTCTGACCACGACCGATCAGGCGGCCGAGATCATCGCGGAGATGGACGCGCCCAATCTGAAGCTGATGTTCGACTGCTATCACGTTCAGCTGATGGAGGGCGATCTCAGCCACAGGCTCGAAGAACTTGCCCCCATCATCGGTCATATCCAGTTCGCCTCAATCCCGGATCGCGGCGCGCCGGATCATGGCGAGATCAGCTACGCGCATATATTCCGCGTCGTCGAGGGGTTGGGATGGTCGCAGCCGCTGGGCGCTGAGTACAAGCCGGGCGGCGACACCGACGCGACGCTGGGCTGGATGGACGCCTACCGGTAGTCAGGCGATATGCACCCTTGCCATTTTCGACTTCAGGGGCATCATGACAAGATGAACTCAACCTCAGACAGCGCCGCGCGGCTGCTTGGACAGCCTGTTCAACGGGTGGAGCCCGTGCAGGGCGGCGACCTGTCTGAAGTGGTGCGGCTGCATCTGTCGGGCGGCGGCACCGTGATCGCCAAGAATGGCCCCGCGCCGCGTGTGGAGGCGGCGATGCTGCGGTCCATACAGGCGGCGGATGCGCCCGCGCCCGACGTTCTGGCGGCCGATGGCGACACGCTGGTGCTGGAGGACTTGCCCGCCAACGGCGCGCTCGGACCAGAGGGGTGGGCGCGGCTGGGTCAGGCGGTCCGCTATCTGCATGACGCCACAGGAAAGACCTATGGCTGGGCGGAGGACTACGCCTTTGACGCCGTCGCGATTCGAAACGCGCCGCTCGACGACTGGCCCCGGTTCTGGGCTGAGCGTCGCCTGCTGGCGGAGGCGCGGAACCTGCCCGCCGACATACGCGCGCCGGTGGACCGCCTCGCCGCGCAACTGCCGGACCTGCTGCCGCGCCATCCGGCGCCCAGCCTGCTGCATGGCGATCTTTGGGGCGGAAACGTGCTGGCGGGCGACGACGGCCGTATCTGGCTGATCGATCCTGCGTGCTATTACGGGCACGGAGAGGTCGATCTCGCCATGCTCACCCTATTCAACAATCCGGATCGGGCGTTTTGGGACACGTATGGCGCGCCGGCGCCCGGCTGGAAGCGGCGGCGGGCTATCTATCAGCTCTGGCCCGCCATTGTGCATCTGCGCCTGTTCGGCGCAGGCTATCGCAGTCTGGTGGAGCAGCGACTCGAACGGGCGCTCGCTTAGGCGGTTCTGCGCTGAGCGGCTTCAGAAGTCGCTGACGACGCCCTTTTTCTCCCAATCGCCGAAGCGGGTGGGCTCCGGCCCGTCGCGGCCGCCCAGCTCTTTCGGCATCGGCGGCGGCGGGTTCTCGGCGGCCTCGTGCTTGCGCGCCTCGGCTTCTGCCAGCGCGCGCGCCGCAGCCTCAGCGACTCGCTCGGCGCGTTGACGGTCTTTTTCCGGGTCTTTCGTCGTCATATATGACTCCACGCTTGGCGCTCGGCCCTCGATATGGGATCGCATGCCGCCAGAGCAAGGTTCAACTGAACCCGGTATCGGGCGGAGCAACGATGAACTACGCGAAGACTGCGCTTCTTCTGGCGGCGATGACCGCGCTCTTTCTGGGCGTCGGCTATCTTCTGGGCGGCGTCGGCGGCGCCATGCTGGCGTTCCTGTTCGCCATCGGCACCAACGCCTACGCCTATTGGAATTCCGACAAGCTGGCGCTCAGGATGCACAACGCGCGGCTGGTGACCCAGGCCTCCGCGCCCGAATTCGTCGGCATGGTCGAAGATCTGGCGCGGCGGGCGAACATCCCGGCGCCGAAAGTCTATGTGATCGATTCGGACCAGCCCAACGCGTTCGCCACCGGCCGAAGCCCGGAAAACGCCGCCGTCGCCGCCACCACCGGCATCATGCGGATGCTGACGCGGGATGAGCTGGCTGGCGTGATGGCGCACGAGCTGGCGCATATCAAAAATCGCGACACGCTGATCATGACGATCGCGGCCACGGTTGCGGGCGCGATCTCCATGCTCGCGCAGTTCGGCCTGTTTTTCGGCGGCGGCGACCGGCGGGATAACGGACTCGGAATCGTGGGCGTCCTGGTGGCGGCGATCCTCGCGCCCATCGCGGCGATGATGATCCAGATGCTGATCAGCCGGACGCGGGAATACGCCGCCGACCGCGAGGGCGGGATCATCTGCGGCCGGCCGGTCTGGCTGGAGTCAGCGCTGATAAAAATCTCCGGCCAGGCGGCGCGGCATGAGATGGAGAGCGTGGAGCGAAATCCCGCCAGCGCGCATCTTTTCATCGTGAACCCGCTCTCGGGCCGGCGCATGGACGGCCTCTTCACCACCCATCCGGCGACCGAGAACCGGGTCGCCGCCTTGCGGGAGCTTGCGCGGGAAATGGGCCAGTCGGGGGCCGGTCCGGAACTGCATCCGGAGCGGACGACCGTCACCCGAACCTCCGGTAAGTCCCGGCTGCCGCAAACCGGCCGTCGGCGCGGGTCCTCACCGGGGCCCTGGGCGTGAGCGGCCGGCGCGGACGATCCGCTCCGCGCGACAAAAGCCCCGCCCCCTCCCGCCGGCGCCGGGAAGAGACGCCCGCGCCGCCCGGCCTCGCCGCCCGGATCGCGGCGGCGGATCTGCTGGACGGGGTGCTGCGCAAGGGCGACGCGCTGGAGGAAGGTCAATTGCGGGCGGACCTGACCCCGGCGGAACGCGCCCGCGCGCGCGCTTTGGCGGCGGTGACATTGCGGCGGCTGGGCCAGATCGACGCGCTTTTGGCGCAGCATATGGACCGCAATCCGGGCGGCCTGGCCAAAATCGCTCTGCGCCTCGCCACAGCGGAGATCGGGTTTCTGGATGGCGCGCCCCACGCGGTCATCGACGCGGCGGTGACCATGGTCAAGCACAACCGCAAGACCGTGCGTTTTGGCGGGCTGGTCAACGCAGTCGGCCGAAAACTGGCTGTCGCGGCGCCGGACTTGGCAAAAGCCGACGCGCACAAGGCGGGCCGCAAGAACGCGCCGCAATGGCTGTTCAACATGGCGCTGAATGCGTGGGGGCGGGAGGCGGCGGATGCGATCCTCGCCGCGCATCTGGACCGCCCGCCGCTGGACCTGACGCCGCGCGATCCGGCGGAGGTCGAGGCGCTGGCGGAAACGCTGGACGGCGCGCTGACCCCGACCGGGTCGATTCGCGTGGCCGCCGGAGCGCAGGTGTCCGCCCTGCCGGGCTATGACGCGGGGACGTGGTGGGTGCAGGACGCCGCCGCCGCGATCCCGGCGCGATTGCTGTCGCCGGCGCCTGGCATGCGCGTGCTCGACCTTTGCGCCGCTCCGGGCGGCAAGACGCTGCAACTGGCGGCCGCCGGGGCGGATGTGACCGCGCTCGACATCTCGACGGCGCGGCTGGAGCGGCTGCGGGAGAACCTCTCGCGCACCGGTCTTGAGGCGGAGGTCGTCGCGGCAGATGCGCTGGAGTGGACGCCCGATCGCCCGTTCGACGCGATCCTGCTGGACGCGCCTTGCTCCGCCTCCGGCACGATCCGCCGGCACCCCGACCTGCCTTATCTGCGCAAAGGCGGCGAGGCGAAGGCGTTGGCGGCGCTTCAGGACAAGCTGCTGGACCGCGCATGGGACTGGCTGGCGCCCGGCGGGGTTCTGATCTTCGCCACATGCTCGCTCGACCCGATCGAGGGCGAGGCGCGCGCCGAGGCGTTTCTCGCCCGCCGTCCGGAGGCGGACCGAGCGCCGGTCTCCAGCGCTGAGCTGGGCGGCGCGTCAGAGCTTCTGACCGCCGAGGGCGATGTGCGCGCCCGCCCGGATTTCTGGCCGGAGATCGGTGGTATGGACGGGTTTTTCATCGCCAGATTTCAGAAACGGAACTGACCGTCGTTCGGAGTGACGCGGCGCTCTGATCGCGCTATGCTGCGCGCCCAGAGCAGCAGGGCCCAATAATCCCCAAATAAGAGCTTCCAACTAACAGATGGGCCGGATCGGACTTACCTTCACCGCATTGTCGCGACGCCTCGGCGCCGCGAAGCAGCGTTTCGCGCGACCCTATGGCGTCTGGCGCGCCGGACAGGGGCGCACGCCGCAGGGCGTGACCAACGCGCCTGAGCCGCTGTTTCCCGGCGATGCGCTGCGGGGCCGGGCGATGCTGGGCGGGCGCTGGATGTTCGACGGGATTGTCGCCGAAGGCCCGAACGCGCCGTGGTCGGTCAAGCCGCCATCGGAGGCCTGGGCCGAGTCGTTGCACGGGTTCGGCTGGCTCGACCATTTCGCGGCGCTGGGGGACAAGGACGCCAAGCGCTGGGCGCAGGCGGCCGTGCATCACTGGATCAACACCTATGGGCGCGGCGGGTCGACGACGGCGTGGCGCCCGCAGGTGACCGCTCGGCGGTTGCGGTCGTGGCTTACCCACTCGGCGCTGCTGCTGGACGGCGCGGACGACCGCGCCCGGCGCACCTTTCTGCGCGCGCTGGCGCGGCAGGCCCGTTTCGTACGCGCGCGCTGGCGGCTCGCCCCGGTCGGCGCGCCGCGGCTGGAGGCCGCCGCGGGACCAGTTTACGCCGCGCTCTGCGTCGACGGGATGGAGCGGGGCCTGCTGGACGCTCTCGCCGATCTGCAATCTGAGCTTGGCGGCCAGCTGACGCCCGATGGCGGACATTTCAGCCGGCGACCCTCGGAGCTGTTCGAGGTGTTCGCCATGACGCTCCGTCTGCGCCGGGATTTACATGGCGCGGGCGGCGTTCCCACCGATGCGCTGACGCTGGGGATCGAGCGCATGACGCCGATGCTTCGGGCGCTCCGCCTGGGCGACGGCGGATTGGTGCTGTTCAATGGCGGTCGCGAGTTGAGCGACGGGCGGCTGGATTACGCGCTGGCCGAGGCCCGCGCGCCGGAACCCGCTCGGCGGATCGCGGAGGACTCCGGATACGGGCGGCTCGCTTCGGGCCGCACTGCGGTGGTGATGGACGCGGGCAAGCCGGGACCGGGGGATTTCTCCACCCGCGCCGGCGCCGGGCTTCTGGCTGTAGAGGCGAGCTTTGGCCGTCAGCGGGTGATCGTCAATTGCGGGCCGGGCGAGCATTTGGGGCAGGACTGGGCCAATGCGGGCCGCGCCACCGCCGCCCATTCCGCGCTCAGCGTGGAGGAGGAGTCCGCGCTTGAGTTTCTGGATCCTTACAGCTTTCAGGGACGCTGGCTCGGCTCCCGCGTCTCTCCGCCCTATCCCCAGGTCGCGATGGAGTGGGTCGAGGATCCGGGCGGGGTCTGGCTGAGCGGCTCGCATGACGCCTATCTGCGCCGGTTCGGCCTGACCCATGCGCGCCGTCTGTATTTATCCGCCGATGGCGGCGATTTTCGCGGCGAGGACACGCTGACGCCGCCGGATGACCGGTCGAAGACGCTGCTGGCGGCGGTCTCGGACCGGCGCGGCGGGATCGGATTCGCCGTGCGCTTTCATATTCATCCCCATGTCGAGGTCGCGTTGGCGGGCGATGTCGTCACGCTCAGAATGGCGGAGGGCGGCGGCTGGACGATGCGCCAGTCGGGCGGCGAGACCTCGATCGAGGAAAGCGTCTATATGGGCGGCCTTTATCGCAAGCCGATCCACGCCAAACAAATAGTGGTCAGAGGCCGCGTAACCGATTATCAGGGCCGCGTGAATTGGGCGTTCCGCCGGGTGGGCGCCGCCGCGCCGGACCCATCCGCCGAAGATCGCTGAACTCGTTGAGCCAAACCGCCCCGCCGCATGGCGGCAGATCTTAGAAAGCCGATCCCATCCCATGACCGTCGACGCCTCCGCGCCCATCCGGCGCGCCCTACTCTCCGTTTCCGACAAAACCGGCCTGATCGAATTCGCCCGCGCGCTGTCCTCGCGCGGCGTGGAGCTGGTCTCGACCGGCGGCTCCGCCAAGGCGATCCGCGAGGCGGGCCTCGACGTGCGCGACGTCGCAGACCTGACCGGCTTTCCCGAGATGATGGACGGCCGGGTGAAAACCCTGCATCCGGCGGTGCATGGCGGTCTATTGGCGTTGCGCGACAACCCCCAACATATCGCGGCGATGGAGGCGCACGGGATCGGCCCGATCGACTTGCTCTGCGTCAATCTCTACCCGTTCGAGGCGACCGTGGCGGGCGGGGCGGATTACGAGACCTGCGTCGAGAATATCGACATCGGCGGTCCGGCGATGATCCGGGCGGCGGCGAAGAATCACGCCCATGTCGCCGTGGTGGTCGATGTGGAGGATTACGACGGCGTCATCGCGGCGCTGGACGCCCATGACGGCGCGATCCCGGCGGCGAAGAAGCGCCTGCTCGCTCAGCGCGCCTATGCGCGCACCGCCGCCTACGATGCCGCGGTTTCCGGCTGGCTGGCGGGCCATGTGCAGGGAGCGCCGCGCCGCCGCGCCATCGCCGGCGAGCTGCGCCAGACGCTGCGCTATGGCGAGAACCCACACCAGTCGGCGGCGTTCTACGCCAACGGCTCCACGCGCCCCGGCGTCGCCACCGCGCGCCAGATTCAGGGCAAGGAGCTAAGCTATAACAACATCAACGACACCGACGCCGCCTATGAGCTGACCGGCGAGTTCGCCGCCGAAGACGGCCCGGCCTGCGTCATCATCAAGCACGCGAATCCCTGCGGCGTCGCGACCGGCGCCACGCTGGCCGAAGCCTATGAGCGCGCGCGGCGATGCGATCCCGTCTCCGCCTTTGGCGGCATCGTTTCGATGAACCAGACGCTGGACGCGGAGACCGCCAAGGCGGTGGCCGAGATCTTCACCGAGGTGGTGATCGCGCCCGCCATCGCGCCGGACGCCGCTGAGATTTTCGCCGCCAAGAAGAATGTCCGGTTGCTGGAGGCGGGCGGCCTGCCCGATCCCGCCGAGGCGGGCCAGACATGGCGGCAGGTCTCCGGCGGCTACCTGATTCAGGATCGCGACGCCGGGCGGCTGACCCGCGCCGATCTGAACGTGGTCACCAAACGCGCGCCGACCGAGGCGGAACTGGCGGATATGCTGTTCGCCTGGCGGGTGGCCAAGCATGTCAAATCCAACGCCATCGTCTACGCAAAGGACGGAGCGACCGTGGGCGTCGGCGCGGGGCAGATGAGCCGGGTCGACTCCACCCGCATCGCCGCGCGCAAGGCGGAGGATATGGCCGAAGCGCTGGGCCTGAGCGAAGCGCCGACGGTGGGCTCCGTCGTCGCCTCGGACGCGTTCTTCCCCTTCGCAGACGGGCTGATCACGGCGGCCGAGGCGGGGGCGACGGCGGTGATCCAGCCGGGCGGCTCCATCCGGGACGACGAGGTGATCGCCGCCGCCGACGAACGCGGCCTCGCCATGGTCTTCACCGGCATGCGCCATTTCCGGCATTGAGGCGCGAGGATCCTACGAAATAAAAAAGCCGCCCTGCGGCGGCTTTCATGCGCTCTCCCGATCGGAGAGGAATTGGAGCGGGCGATGAGATTCGAACTCACGACTTCAACCTTGGCAAGGTTGCGCTCTACCCCTGAGCTACGCCCGCGTCGTGTTGCGGCGCACGTATATCCGATCGTTCAGGGAACGCAAGCGCGAATGCGCAACATCTCTCGCCCCGGCGGATCGCAACGGGCTGGCCCCGGCGCGGGATAAGGCCTAGGTTTCCGCCGCGACCCCAACTGGAAGACCCGAGCCCTATGACCGCCGAAAATCTGAACCCGACCGGACCGACTGAGGAGGAGCGCGCCGCCGAAGCGCGTCTGAACGCCTTTTTCGCGAAGATCGACGTGCGCCCGCAGCGTTTCGCGCATCCGCCGCTGCACACCGTCGAGGACAGCCAGGCGTTTCGCGACAGCCTGCCCGCGGCGCATCAGGGCGCGCATACGAAGAACTTCTTCCTGAAAGAACGAAGGGGCGGATTGTGGTTGGCGGTCTGTCAGGAGGACCGGCGGATTCGCATTCCCGATCTCTCGAAAGCGCTGGGCGCGAAACGGTTCAGCTTCGGGTCCTCGGATCTGTTGTGGGAGACGCTGGGCGTACGCCCCGGCGCGGTGTCGCCATTCGCCCTTATGAACGATATCGACGCGCAGGCGGTGAAAGTGGTGCTGGACGCGCAGATGATGCAGGCGCAGGTGCTGAATTTTCATCCCCTACACAATCACGCGACGCTCGCTATCTCTCAGGAAGACATGCAGGAATTTCTCGCCGCTTGCGGACACCGCCCGACGCTGGTCGATTTCGACGCGTTGGAGGCCCGCGCGGCGGAACGGGACCAGGGCCGATCCGGGGAGGACGGCCAAACTGACAATAAGAATATGGAGCTAGACGATGCTTGAACTCGGTGGCGCCGCGCCAAAAGCGGAGGCGACGGCCGTCGATGTGACCGACGCGACTTTCCTGGCTGAGGTGATCGAAGCGTCCAAGGAAAAGCCGGTGATTGTCGATTTCTGGGCGCCGTGGTGCGGTCCCTGCAAACAATTGGGTCCGGTACTGGAGGATGCGGTCGCCAAGACGAACGGCGCCGTGAAGATGGTCAAGGTCGACGTGGACCAGAACCAGCGGATCGCGGCCCAGCTTCAGGTGCAGTCGATTCCGGCGGTGTTCGCGTTTTCCAACGGCCAGCCGGTTGACGGATTCATGGGCGCGGTGCGCCCCGCCGAAGTCGCCGAATTCGTCTCGCGCGTTGCGGCGGCGGGGGGCGGCGAGGACGCTGGGGGCGGCCTTGACGAGGCGCTGGACCACGCCGAGGCGATGCTGAACGAGGGTGCGCTGGGCGATGCGGCGCAGACTTTCGCCGCGATTTTGGGCGAGGATGAGACCAATCTTCGCGCCATCGCCGGCCTCGCCCGCGCCTATGCCGCGATCGGAGAGATGGATCGCGCGCAACAGACGCTCGACCTGACGCCGGCGGACAAGATGGATGATTCGGTCATCGCCGCCGCCCGAAGCGCCATCGACCTGGCGAATCAGGCCGCCGAAGCCAGCGGAGCCGCGTCTGAGTTCACTGCGCGGCTCGAAGCCGACGCCGACGACCATGAGGCCCGGTTCGATCTGGCGCTGGCGCTGATCGCCGAAGGGAAGGCCGATCAGGCGCTGGACGAGTTGCTGGAGCTTTTCCGCCGCGATAGGGAATGGCGCGACGGGGCGGCGAAAGAACAGCTGTTCAAGCTCTTCGACAGCCTCGGGCCGAACGATCCGGTGACGCTGGCGGGCCGTCGGCGCCTCTCTTCCATGATCTTCGCCTGACGGTCGGGCCGTGCGCCGCTTCACCCTCTCCGAATTGCCGGACGTCATTCCGGTCTTCCCGCTTCCGGGGGCGCTGTTATTGCCCCGCGCCGTGCTGCCGCTGAACATTTTCGAGCCGCGCTATCTGGCGATGCTCGACGACGCGCTGCGCTCGGACCACCGGCTGATCGGCATGATCCAGCCCCGCTCCGAACGGGATTCGGACAGCAGCCCGCCATTGCAGACCATCGGCTGCGTCGGGCGCGTGACCAGCATGTCCGAGACCGAGGATGGTCGTTACCTGATCGCCCTGACCGGCGTCTGCCGGTTTCGTATCGACGGCGAGGTCGAGGGGTTCACCCCCTATCGCCGGGTCGATGTCGACTGGTCGGATTTCGAACAGGACCTCGCCGGCGAAGACCATGACGACATGTTCGCGCGCGAGGAGTTTCTGGCCCTCCTTTCGCGCTATTTCGAGATCGGCAACCTCACCGGCGACTGGGACACGCTAAAGGACGCCGATGAAGAGATGATGATCAATTCTCTCTCCATGCTCTGCCCGTTCGACGTGCAGGAAAAGCAGGCGTTGCTGGAATCCCCAAGGCTCGCGGACCGGCGCAAGACGCTGACAGCCCTGATGCAATTCGCGATCGCGGGCGCGGAGAATGACGAGGGGATCGCATGATGGACGCCGAACCCGATGAACCGGACTCGGCGATCGTCGTGGATCGCGGTCTGTTGGAAAGCCTGGTCTGCCCGGCGACGCGGGGACGGCTGGAATATGACCGCGCGAAATCCGAACTGATTTCGAAAGCGGCGGGGCTCGCCTTTCCGATCCGCGAGGGCGTACCGATCCTGCTGATCGACGAGGCGCGGCGCCTGGACGATTGATCTGCGCCTTGCAAACGCCGGGTTGGCCAAGCAGGGTTCCCAAATGATCCAAACAAACGACCGTTTTGGCCTGCGTCTGGCCCGCGCCTTTGACCGGGAAGAGCGGACAGGACTGATGCTGGCCGCGAAGATCCGCTTCGCGGTGGTCGCCTTTGCGCTCGCCTGGCAGTCGATCCGCAGCCCGTTATCGGGAACTGCGCTTATCTTTGAGATCGCGGGCGGCGCGGTGTTTTTGCTGACCGGTTTCCTACTGTTCCAGGCGGCGAAATCCCGCTTTGGCGGGCGACGGTTCGTATTTACTCTGTTCGCCTTCGACATCCTCTGGATGGCGATCTTCATGGCGTTGCCCAATCCTTACCTGCCCGAAGGGATCGCCCGACCTCCGTCGCTGATTCTCGTCTCGCATAACTTCCTGTGGTTCTACGTGCTGTTGCTTCAGGCCGGATTCGCGCTGTCGCCGCTGCTGGTGATCTGGTGCGGCGTCTGGATTCTGGTCGCCCGCGCGGGACAAGTCGCCTATGTGCTGTCGACGGGCGAGTTCCTGACGGAAGACGACCTGATGCATATCGGCGCGAACCGGATTTTCGAGGCCTGGTTCAACCCGAAATTTATCTCGAACAACGCCCGGATCGTGGAGTTCATCGCGACGACCGGCGTCACCGCCACGCTGGCCGGCATCGCCTGGCGCACCCGCACGCTGGTCGCCAGCCGGGCGCGCACCGAAAGCGACCGGGCGCAGGTGGCCCGCTATCTGTCGCCCGACATGGTGGAGTCCGTACTTTCGGATCCGCAAAGACTGCGTGAACCCAGATCGACCAAGGTCGCGGTCCTCTTCGCCGATATCCGGGGCTTCACCCGCATGGCTGAAGGCATGGAGGCCGAAGAGGTCGCTGCGCTCTTGCGGGAATTCTACAGCCGCCTGTCGCGCGCGGTGTTCGCCAATCGCGGCACGCTGGACAAGTTCCTCGGCGATGGACTGATGGCGACATTCGGCGCGCTGACCCCCAACCCCAACGCCGCCAGCGACGCCTTGGCCGCGGGGTTCGATATGCTGTGGGAGATCGACTCCTGGAACGCCGAGCGAGACGCCCAGGGCGAGCCGCCGATCCAACTGTCCGTCGGCATGCATTTCGGGCCGGTGCTGGCGGGCGATCTGGGGTCTGAACGCGTTGAATTCGCGGTGATCGGCGACACCGTCAACGTCGCCAGCCGGGCCGAAAGCGCGTCGCGGGCGCTGGAGGCGCGTCTTGTCGCGACCAACACGCTGGTCGTCGAGGCGATGGCGCAGTCGTCAGGCGACACGCAGAAACTGACCCATCACGGCCCAACCGCCGTGCCGGGGCGGACGGGCGAAGTGGATCTCTGGTTCGCGCGTTAAAGCGGCCGGCCCTGCAGCAGTCTCGGCAGATCGCCGGTCAGCCCCGCCGCCGTCCGCATGAAGAACCGCCGCGCGGGGGCGATCTTGTTGACCGCCGCAAGACCGATGTCCCGGGCCAGACGTATCGCGGAGTTATCATTTGAAAACAGTCGGTTGACCGCATCCATACCGAAGGCGAGCGTGGTCGAGTCAAACCGCCGCCAAACCTGATACCGCTCCAGCACATCGAGGGCGCCGATATCCTCGCCCCGCCGCATCGCGTCGACCAGCACTTCGGCCAGTGCGGCGACGTCGCGAATGCCCAGATTCAGCCCCTGCCCCGCGATCGGGTGCACGCCATGCGCGGCATCGCCGACCAACGCCAGCCGGGGCTTCACATAGTCCTGCGCCAGCGACAGGTTCAGCGGAAACGCCCAGCGCCCGCCGACCAACCGCACATCGCCGAGAAAATCGCCAAAGCGGCGCCGGATCTCCTCCTGATAGGCGGCGTCGTCGAATTTCATCACCCGCTTGGCCTCGTCGGTCCTCTCCGTCCAGACCAGTGAGGATACATTCCCCGGCAGCGGCAGGATCGCGAAGGGACCTGCGGGCAGAAAATACTCATGCGCCACGCCCTGATGCGGCTTGTCGTGTTCGACCGAGCAGACGAGGCCGAACTGGTCATAGGCCCATTCGAGCCGCTTTATTCCCGCCGAGCGCCCAACCATCGAATTGCGCCCGTCGCACCCCACGACCAGCCGGGCCGAGAGCGTCTCGCCGCCCTCCAGTTCGACCGTCGCGGCGCCGGGTCCGGCGTGGACCGCGGTGACGCGCGCCGGGGCTCGGTGGCCGATCAGGCTCTCTTCCTCCAACCGCTGATGCAGGGCGGCGCGCAGCCAACGATCCTCGATCATGTGACCGAACACGCCCTCGTCCAGTTCGCGGTGATCAAAATGCAGGAACAGATTCGAGGCCCCCTCGCCGATCTTGCCATCGGTGACGAGGATGTCCTGAATATCCTGCACATGGCTTTCGACCAGCGGCCAGACGCCCACCGCCTGCCAGAACCGGCGCGAGGCCAAAGCCTGCGCATAAGCCCGCCCATTGAATTCTGGATCGGCGCGCGTCTCAAGCGGCAGGGCGTCGAGCACGCTCACCCGCAGACCAGCCTGCGCAAGGGCGAGGGCGAGAGCGGGACCGTTCAGGCCGCCGCCGACGATGATCACGTCCGCATCCAGATGGGACGCGTCGGAGTGTTGTTTTTCGCTCATGGCGGTGAGTATCGGTCTCTCAGCACAATTGTCCAATCTATCCCATCGCCGTAGCATACCGCCGAGGGAAAGGTGAGGGGCGCCGTGGCGGATTCTTGGTTTAGTTTGAGCGCGAGCAAACTCGGTCGGTTGATCGGGTCGGGCGAGATCGACGCGCGCGAGCTGACCGAAGCGTTTCTTTCGGCGATCGCGGCGCATCTCGCCGGCGACCAGATCTATGCGCGCGTGACGCCTGAAAGGGCGCGCGCGGAAGCGGCGGCGGCGGCTGCGCGGGCGCAATCGCGGGCGCGCCTCAGCCCGCTCGACGGCGTCCCGGTCAGCTGGAAGGATCTCTTTGACACGGCTGGAACGCCGACCGAGGCGGGCTCGAAAATGCTCGACGGGCGGACCCCGAACCGGGACGCGGAAGTTGTGGCGCGCGGGGCGCGGGCCGGGCTGATCTGTCTGGGCAAGACCCATATGTCCGAACTTGCGTTCTCTGGCCTTGGCGTAAACCCGATCACCGCGACTTCTCCTAATATTCACGATCCCGAGGCCGCGCCGGGCGGATCCTCGTCAGGCGCGGCCGCGTCCGTCGCACATGGATTGGCGGCGGCGGCGATCGGCTCGGACACCGGCGGATCGGTGCGCATTCCCGCCGCCTGGAACGATCTGGTCGGTCTGAAGACCACTGCGGGTCTGATCCCAAATGACGGCGTGGTCCCGCTGTCGCCGACGCTCGATACGGTGGGGCCGCTGACCCGCACGGTCGGGGACGCCGCGCTGCTGCATGCGATCTTGGCGGGCGTCCCGGCCCCAGATCTGAGCGCCGCGTCGCTGAAAGGGCGATCCTTCTTCGCGCCGGAAACGGCGGTTCTCGACGATCTCGACCCGGTTGTTGAGCGCGCGTTCGAGGCGTCCCTCACCCGGATCGCGGCGGCGGGCGCAACCGTGACACGCGGCCCGGCGCCGGAGCTGGCGGAAGCGCTGGATCACGTCGCCGCGGGCGGCGCCATCGTGAACACCGAAGGCTGGGCGATCTGGCGCGAGACGATCGAGGCCAAGGGCGAGCGCATGTTCCCGATGACCCGCGCGCGTTTCGCCTCAGGCGGCGAGGTCGCCGTGGAGACGGACGCGCGGGCGCGTCTGGCGATCCCCGGGATTCAGCGCCGCTGGCGCGCAAGATGCGCCGGTTACGACGCGGCGATCCTGCCCACGACGCCGAATCAAGCGCCCCGGACCGCCGACCTTTTGAACGATGACGGTCACTATATCCGCGAGAACCTGCGTGCTTTACGCAACACCAGGCTGGCGAATTTACTTGGGCTCTCTGCGCTCTCCCTGCCGTCGGGGACCCCGGGCTGCGGCGTGATGCTGTTCGGACAACCGCTGGAAGAGTCCCGATTACTGAGACTTGGCGCGGCCTTGAGCGCGACGACCCCCTCATAGACGCAACCTCAACCCCGCCCAACAACCGCCTGTATTTCTTGCAATTCCTCGAAAGCTTAACAGGCCTCAGGGTGGACGCTGACGAATTGTGGCGTTATTCTGACGGTTGAACAGAGACTCCATAAGAGAGTCCGAAGACGAGGCAGAATGGAATACCCGAGCAGATTCTCGGCGATGCCGGATTACGCGTTCCCGCGGCTGCGGGCGCTTCTCGACGCCCATGCGCCGGGCGGCGATCCGATCGCGATGTCTCTCGGCGAACCCCAACACGCGCCGCCCGGCTTCATCGCCGAGATTCTGGCCAAAAACGTCGCGGACTATCGCCGCTATCCGCCGAACGAAGGGACGAAAGGCTTGCGAAGCGCCGCCGCGGCCTGGGCGACCAAGCGATACGGCCTGCCAGACGGTTTGCTAGATCCCGACAAGCATATCTTGTCCTTAAACGGCTCCCGCGAGGGGCTGTTTTATTCCTGTATCGCGCTCTCAGCCGAAGAAAAGAACGGGAAGACGCCGGCGGTTCTGACGCCGAACCCGTTTTACCCCTGCTATTCGGCGGCGGCGCTGGCCTCAGGCGCTGAGCCGATCTATGCGCCCGCAACGCCCGAGAACGGATTTCTGCCGGATTTCGCAGAACTGCCCGCGGAGATTCTCGACCGCACGACGGTCGCCTATATGTGCTCCCCCTCGAACCCGCAGGGCGCCGTGGCGAGCCTCGACTATTGGAAGAGGCTGCTGGATCTCGCCGAGCGCCATGATTTCCGGGTTTTCGCGGATGAGTGCTATGCGGAGCTCTATCGCGACGCTCCGCCGCCGGGCGTCTTACAGGCCGCCGCCGAGATCGGCGCGGATATGGAGCGGGTGGTGGCGTTCCATTCGCTCTCCAAGCGCTCGAATCTGGCCGGGTTGCGATCAGGGTTTCTGGTCGCGGGAGCTGAGACGATGATCCGACTGCGACGTCTACGGGCCTATGCCGGCGCGCCCTCGCCCATTCCGGTGCAGATGGCGGCCGAAGCGTGCTGGCGCGACGAGCGCCATGTCGAAGACAATCGCGCGCTCTATGCGGAGAAATACGCGCTGGCCGACGAGATTCTGGGCGACATGCCGGGATATCGGCCGCCCGAGGCCGGATTCTTTGTCTGGTTGGAGGTCGGCGATGGAGAGGCGGCGGCGCTGAAACTGTGGCGCGACGCCGGCGTCCGATCGCTACCGGGCGGTTATTTCTCACGCGAGGCGCGCGCGGATCTGGGCGGCGGTGACCCGGGCAAAGCGTTTCTGCGCCTGGCGCTGGTGGCGCCGAAAGCGGAAGTCGCACGCGGTCTCGGCATCGTGAAAGACGTACTTAAAGAGGGGTGGATTCCATCCGCGACGACCCCATGAGGGGCGAGGCGCGGATCGGGGCGGGAGTGTTTGGAGTATGACGATTATCGCCGATCAGGGTGGGAAGACGCCGTTTCTTTCGGAAGAGGCGCGGAGTTTCCTGCGCCGCCGGGGCGAAGAACTGGCGGGCATGGCTCTGGCCATCGTCGCGACCGCGATGACCCTTGCGCTGGGAACCTATAACTCAGCGGATCCGAGTTTTTTCAACGCGACACCAGAGGCGCCGACCAACGCGTTGGGCATGACCGGCGCGTGGTTCTCTGACGCGCTGATCCGCACGCTTGGCCTGGCGGCCTGGGGGCTGCCCGCCGGGTTCGGCGTTTGGAGCTGGCGGTTGTTCGCGCACCGGGCCGGGCGGCGCGGGCTAATCAGAGTCGCCTTTTCGCCCATCGCGATCCTTTTGACGGCGATGGCGGCGTCGGCGCATCAACCTTTCGCAGGTTGGAGCTTCGACAGCGGGCTGGGCGGCATTATCGGCGATATGTTCCTTTTGCAGATCGTCGGACTTATCCCTCTCGCGCCTTCGCTGAAGCTGATCCTTCTCGGCGCCACCCTCTCGATCGCGTCCTTCGCCACCTGGTGCTACGCGCTCGACATTTCTCGGGCGGAGGTCTTCGGCGTAATGCGCTGGATGTCCGCAAGCCTGCGTTCCAGCTTCGGTTGGATCGGCGGCCATTCCGCCCGGCACGGCGCCCGGGCCGTCAACGCGGCGTTCGAGATCGCGCAGAAACGCCGCGCCGCGCCGCGATCGGAAAAGCTCGAGCCGCCGGAGCCGATTGGCGGGCGCAAGGTCGAACCGCGCCTGGCGGAGATTGACGAAGACGAGGAGTTCGTCGAGCGGGTTGTGGACACGCCCCGGATTGAATTGGGAGGCGTGGAATCGGAAACCCGGCGCCCGGCCGTTCAGCATCGCACAGCCGCCACCCCGCGCAAAAGCCGCCGCGCCGCCGCCGAGGAGCAGCCCAGTCTGGCGCTGGAGGATGACGAGACCGATGGTTACGCGCCGCCCGCTCTCTCCATCCTGCAGAACCCGGACCGCATCGCGAGAGCTGAGATCTCGGACGAGGCGCTGGAGGAGAACGCGCGCATGCTGGAGAGCGTGCTGGATGATTATGGCGTCCGGGGCGCGATCACCTCGGTCAAACCGGGCCCCGTCGTCACGATGTATGAACTAGAGCCTGCGCCGGGTCTGAAAGCCAGCCGCGTGATCGGCCTGGCCGATGACATCGCCCGCTCGATGTCCGCGCTCGCCGCGCGCGTCTCCACCGTGCCGGGCCGAAATGTGATCGGTATCGAGCTGCCCAACGCGCATCGCGAAAAGGTGCTGCTGCGGGAATCCCTCTCCAGCGCGCAATACGGCGACACCAAGCACTCGCTGCCGCTGGCGCTGGGCAAGGATATCGGCGGCGATCCGGTGATCGCCAATCTGGCGCGCATGCCGCATCTTCTGATCGCGGGCACCACCGGTTCGGGCAAGTCCGTCGCGATCAACACGATGATCCTTTCGCTGCTCTATTCGCTCAGCCCCAGCCAATGCCGGATGATCATGATCGATCCGAAGATGCTGGAGCTCAGCGTCTATGACGGCATTCCGCATCTCCTTTCGCCCGTGGTCACCGACCCGAAAAAGGCGGTCGTGGCCCTGAAATGGGTCGTGCGCGAGATGGAGGAGCGTTATCGCCGCATGTCGAAAATGGGCGTGCGCAACATCGACGGGTATAACGCGCGGGTTAAAGCGGCGCTGGAGAAGGGCGAGGAGTTCAACCGCATCGTCCAGACCGGCTTTGACGAGGCGACCGGCGAGCCGATGTTCGAAGAGGAGAGCTTCGCGCCCGAAGAGATGCCTTTCATCGTCGTCGTGGTCGATGAGATGGCCGATCTGATGATGGTGGCGGGCAAAGAGATCGAGGCCTGCATCCAGCGCCTCGCGCAGATGGCCCGCGCCTCCGGCATTCACATCATCATGGCGACGCAGCGCCCGTCGGTCGATGTCATCACCGGTACGATCAAGGCGAACTTCCCGACCCGGATTTCGTTCCAGGTCACCTCAAAGGTCGACAGCCGCACCATTCTGGGCGAGCAGGGCGCCGAGCAACTGCTGGGCATGGGCGACATGCTCTACATGTCCGGCGGCGGCCGGGTCACCCGCGTGCACGGGCCGTTCGTCTCGGATGAGGAGGTCGAGGAGATCGTCTCGCATCTCAAGACGCAGGGCGCGCCGACCTATGTCGAGGCGGTCACCGAGGAAGAGAACGACGCCGCGTCGGCCGCGGTGGACGAAATTCTCGGCCTCGGCGGCGATGACAGCGACGCCAGCCTATATGATCAGGCGGTGGCGATCGTCGCCCGCGACCGGAAATGCTCCACCTCCTATATCCAGCGGAAACTGCAGATCGGTTATAACCGGGCCGCCCGGCTGGTCGAACAGATGGAGGATCAGGGCGTGGTCAGCACGGCCAATCATGTGGGCAAACGCGAAGTGCTGATCGAGGAGCGTTAGGGGAGCGGTGAGAATCGACTCTCTGCGCTCTACGGCGTAGCTTCCTCACGAGCTCGCGAGACTACCGTTTCAGGTCTCGATTTCGCCGCAATCGCCGCCCAGATGAAAGTCATGATGAATCGCAAGCAATTCCTCGCCGGCGCGCTTAGCGCAGTCACGCTCGCGGCCGCCAGCCTGACCGGAACGACCGCCACGGCGCAATCCGCTTCCGACGCGCGTGATCTGCGGCGGATTTCGAACTACCTCAACGCCAACGAAACGCTGGCGGGCGACTTCGTGCAGGTCGGCCCGGATGGCGAGGTCAACGAGGGACGTTTCTATCTGCGAAGGCCCGGACGGGTGCGGTTCGAGTATGAGGACCCGAACCCGACGCTGGTGGTGGCGGACGGTTTCTGGGTGGGCGTCACCGACACCAGCCTGAACACCGTCGATCGTTATCCGCTGTCTGAGACGCCGCTGGAGCTTCTCCTGAAAGAGAACGTGGATCTGGCGCGGGAAGGCGCGGTGCAGAAGGTTGAGCGCGCGGCGGACCAAATGCGCGTCACGGCGATCAATCCGGACGATCCTTCGCAGGGCAGCATTACGCTGGTTTTCACCGACAACCCGTTGGAGCTTCGCCAGTGGATCGTCGTCGACCAGCAGGGGTTGGTGACCACGGTGGCGCTGCGCGAGATGCGGTCAAACATCTCTCTCCGGAACGATCTCTTTGTGATCAACGACCCGCAATAAGGCCGAAAACCTTTTCGACGGGACTTCAGTCTGCGGCTTCTCAGATATCGAACGTCGCAAAGACCGGCGCATGGTCAGAGGGTTTCTCCCACCCCCGCGCCGGTTTCAGGACCCGGCTGTCAGAGCCGCGTTTGGCGACCTCGGGCGTCGCCCAGATATGATCGAGCCGGCGGCCCTTGTCGGACGCCTCCCAATCTTTCGCGCGATAGGACCACCAGCTGTAAAGCTTGCCCTCGGGGATATGGCTGCGGGTCACGTCCACCCAGCCGCCCGCCTCTTGCGCCGCGGTGAATTTCTCCACCTCGATCGGCGTGTGGCTAACGACTTTCAGAAGCTGCTTATGCGACCAGACGTCGTCCTCAAGAGGCGCGATGTTCAGATCGCCGACCAGGATCGCGTCGCGGGATTTCGCATCCGCGCCCCAGTCCCGCACCTCATCGACGAAGCGCAGCTTGTGCTCAAATTTGGGATTCGCCTTCACATCCGGCACATCGCCGCCCGCCGGGATGTAGAAATTGTGGATCTCGACGCCGCTCTCCAGCTTCGCCGAGACATGGCGCGCGTCGCCCTTGCTGCACCAGTCCACATGCGGGATCTCCGTCATCGGCAGACGAGAGAGGATGGCAACGCCGTTATAGCCCTTCTCTCCTCGCGCGATCATGGTCTCATAGCCCAGCGCGGCGAAATTCTCCGTCGGGATCTTCTCGACCGGTGATTTCGTCTCCTGCAGGCAGAGGACGTCCGGCGCCTCCTCCTCCAGCAATTTCAGAACGATGGGCTCGCGCAGACGGACGGAATTGATGTTCCAGGTGCAGACGGTGACGGCCATGGAATCCTCAGCGCTTCACTGTTGTGGGAAGTTCGGGCGCGCGGAGAATGGCGCGGCGCGCACCAAAAGGAAAGCGCCGGGCCGAGGCCGGATGGACGTTTCGGTCAGTCTGGGATCAGACCGACAGCCGGTAGCCGCCCGATTCCGTGACCAGAAGGCGCGCATTCGACGGATCCGCCTCAATCTTCTGGCGCAGCCGATAGATGTGGGTCTCCAGGGTATGGGTCGTGACCCCGGCGTTGTAACCCCAGACCTCGTGCAGCAGCACGTCGCGGGCGACCACGCCGTCCGTCGCGCGATAGAGGAATTTCAGGATGTTGGTCTCCTTTTCAGTCAGACGAACCTTTTTGCCGTCATCGTCGACCAGAATTTTCATCGCCGGACGGAAAGAATAGGGACCGACCGTGAAAATGGCGTCTTCCGACTGCTCGTGCTGGCGCAGCTGCGCGCGGATGCGGGCGAGCAGCACGGCGAATTTGAACGGTTTGGGCACATAGTCGTTCGCGCCTGAATCAAGGCCCAGAATGGTGTCGGCGTCCGAGGAGTGGCCCGTCAGCATCAGCACCGGACATTTGACGCCGGTCTTACGCATGAGACGGCAAACCTCCCGCCCGTCCATATCCGGCAGGCCGACATCCAGAATCACCAGATCATGCAGTTCAGCCTTGGCCTTTTCGATCCCGGCAGCGCCGGAATCGGCCTCGAATACGTCGAATTCTTCGGTCAGAATCAGTTGGTCGGCCAAGGCTTCTCTCAGATCGTCATCGTCGTCGATGAGCAGGATTTTTTTCAGGGCGGCCATCTTATCCTCCGTCAGGCTCCGTCGGTTACTGAACACGTTCTTTCGTACTTTCGTCGCTTCGTGAGGCGAAAATTGGCCACTGTCGCGCGCCGATCAAGATTTAGCGTAGCCCGCATTTCAACGACTCACGCAGCTGTTAGCGTTGACCTGCGAATGTTTCACATCGCACCGGAACGGAGACACCTATAAGGTGCGCGGCGACGCTAGATGGGATCGATATGGCTGAGTGGCTGACACCGGAAGAGCGCACAGCGCGCGCCAGGGCGGATCTGCGGATCGGCGCCCCGATTGCGCTGTGGGATGACGCGGAAAATCTGGGCGCAGTGGCGTTATCGGCGGAACTGGCGACCGACGCCAAGCTAGCGCGGCTGCGCACGCTGGGATCGGTCGATCTGACGATCTCTGTCCGCCGGGCGGAGACCCTGCGCGCCACCGCCTATGACGGCGACCTCGCGCGGATCGCCCTGCGCGCCGACGCCAGCGCGGCCTGGGCGCGCGATGTCGCGGACCCGGCGCGCGATCTCTCCTCTCCGATGAAGGGGCCGTTCGAGTCGCGCCGCGAGGGGAGCGCGGCCTTGCATCGCGTGGCGCTGTCGCTGGCCAAGGGCGCGCGATTGCTGCCCGCGGCTTGCGTCGTTCCGTTGTCCTCCGCCAATGCCGCGCGAGACCTCGCCGCGACGGATCGCCTGACCGACCTTTCGGCCCACGACGCGGCTGAGGCGCAAAACGCTGCGATCCATCTGGCGCCGGTCGCCGCCGCGAGAGTGCCGCTGGCGATCGCCGAGGCGGGCCGCGTGCATGTTTTTCGCCCCTCCGATGGCGGCGAAGAGCATTACGCGGTCGAGATCGGCGCGCCCGGCCGAGCGGACCCGGTGCTGACCCGCCTGCATTCGGCCTGTTTCACCGGCGATCTGTTCGAGAGCCTGAAATGCGATTGCGGCCCGCAGCTTCACGCGGCGCTCGGCCAGATCGCGGAGGCTGGCGCGGGCGTGCTGCTCTACCTCAATCAGGAGGGGCGCGGGATTGGCCACGCCAACAAGATGCGCGCCTATTCTTTGCAGGATCAGGGTTTCGACACGGTGGAGGCCAATCATCGGCTCGGCTTTGAGGACGATGAGCGCGATTTTCGCATCGGCGCCGAGATATTGAAGGCGCTGGGCTTCACCGCCGCGCGGCTGATGACCAACAACCCGCGCAAGGTCGCGGGGCTCAGCGAGCATGGGGTCAAGGTGGTCGAGCGCGTGCCGCTCGCGGTCGGGGAAAACCCGCATAACGTCGCCTATCTGAACACCAAATCGAAGAAGAGCGGACATCTGCTGTGAGGCCCCGCGCCGGCGATCTGGTGGTCTCGCGCTGGGGCGCCCGGTTTCGCGGACGGCGGTTCGCCTGCGCCATCGGACGCGGCGGGATCTCACCGAGGAAACGCGAGGGCGATGGCGCGACCCCGGCAGGCGCGATGGCTCTGGAATATGTGCTCTATCGTCCCGACCGCGTCACGTGCCGCCCCGGATGGGAGCCGATCCGCCCATGGATGGAGTGGTGCGACGACCCGGACGATCCGCGCTACAACCAACGGATCCGGCGGTCTGGCGCAGGCGGCGTCGAACGGCTCCACCGCGCTGATCCGCTTTATGACGTCGTCGGCGTGCTGGATTGGAACCGGTATCCACCGAAACCGGGCGGCGGCTCCGCGATCTTCCTGCATGTCTGGCGCAGCGCGCGGCGACCGACCGAGGGTTGCGTCGCCTTCCGGCGCCCGGACCTCCTCTGGATTCTGGAGCGCTGGGGCGTCCGCAGCCGCGTGATCGTGACGACCTAGACCTTGGCGGGATCCCGCGCGCCGAAAATCGCCGATCCGACCCGGACATAAGTCGCCCCGAACGCGATCGCCGACGCGTAATCGCCGCTCATGCCCATGCTGAGCTCGGGCAAGCCGTTGCGCTCGGCGAGTTTGGTCAGCAAAGCGAAATGCAGCGCCGGCTCTTCTTCGATCGGCGGAATGCACATCAATCCACGAATCGGCAGCTGCAGCTCGTCCCGGCAATTCGCGACGAAGGCGTCCAGATCCGCTGTCGCGACGCCGGCTTTTTGCGGCTCGCCGCCGGTATTGACTTGAATGAGCAGCGATGGGCATGCGCCCAGTTCAGCCGCGATGTCCGCGATTTTTCGCGCGAGCTTTGGGCGATCGACGCTTTGAATCCCGTCGAACAGCGTCATCGCCTGCCGGGTCTTGTTGGTCTGCAACGGGCCGATCAGGTGCAGTTCTACATCTGGAAACCGCTCTTTCAGCGCGGGCCATTTCCCCGCCGCCTCCTGCACGCGGTTTTCACCAAACAGTCGATGACCGGCGTCCAGCACGGCTTCTATGCGCGCCAGCGGCTGCACCTTGGACACCGCCATCAGGCGCGCCGAGCCCGGCGCCCTGTTAGCTTTCTTCTCGGCGTCAGCGATATCCGCTAGAACCCCTTCAAGCGACATGTGCGTTCCGATCCAGTTTCCAATGTCCCGTCATCCGACAGGTTAGCAGTCTGAGACCGCAGGGAAAGACCAGCGCGCGATCACATTCATGCCCCTATTTAGGCAGATATTTGGCAATATGGCTCGCGCACATCTTTCTGACCGGGCTTGCCCCGGCGGCGTTCGGATGGCATTTAATTAGGCGCTCAAATTAGTAGGTCAAAAAAGTTGACTTAATTTGATTGTTCTTGGTTTCCAGATACAGGTAAGTAATCTGAGAGGGACTTGGCGGATGACCGATGTCGGACATCGGAACGGACGCAACGACGAGGATGACAACATGACGGTATCGAACTTGGTCACCGGGGTCTTCACTGGACTTGCATTGCTCGCTTTGGCCGGCTGTTCGGACACACCGCAGGGCCGGAACGCTGTGAGCGAGCGAGAATGCGACCCTGTCAGGGACGCCCGGTGCAGCACCAAGGTCGATCGCGTCACAACCGGCTCGATCGCCGACCTCTCAGGGTCGCCTCAATATGACAACATCACCTTCGGCGATGGTCAGCCGCTGGGCCGCGGCACCAGCGTGAACAAGCATCTCTGGACCGCGTCGTTGGACACCCTCTCCTTCCTGCCGATCTCTTCAACCGATCCCTTCACCGGTGTGATCGCGACGGATTGGAGCGCGGCGCCGAACACGCCCAACGAGCGGCTGAAAGTCACCGCCTATGTCCGCAACACCACGCTGACCGCCGAAGCGCTGCGCGTAGCGGTGTTCCGTGAGGAACTGGGCGAGAACGGCGTTTGGGTCGCGGCGCCTGTCGACGAGGCGACGCCTCGGCAGCTTGAAGACGCCATCCTCACCCGCGCGCGCCAGCTTCGCCGGGATGAACTACAGGCCGAAGACGAGAGCTAAGCCGGACGCGGGCGTTTCGCACGTACATTACACTCGATCGCATTGCAAATTCCCCGCGCCTTTGCCAAGAGAGGCGCGGATAACCCTTTGCGTACGCAATTTCCGCCGCGGGGGTCTGTTGGATCGCATCGGCGCACCGGACGATGGCGCGCCCGCCGGAGGATACGCATGTCCCGCTATAACGCCGCCGAGGCGGAGCTGAAATGGCGCAAAACCTGGGATGAGATGAACGCTTTCGAGGCGGTGCGCGATCCCTCCCGCCCGAAATACTACGTGCTGGAGATGTTTCCCTATCCATCCGGGCGCATCCATATGGGCCATGTCCGCAACTACGCGATGGGCGACGTGATCGCCCGCTACAAGCGCGCGCAGGGTTTCAACGTGCTGCATCCTATGGGCTGGGACGCGTTCGGCATGCCGGCTGAGAACGCCGCGATGGAGCGCGGCTCCCACCCTGCCAAGTGGACCTATGACAACATCGCGACGATGCGCGAGCAGCTGAAGATGATGGGGCTATCGCTGGACTGGAGTCGCGAATTCGCGACCTGCGATCCGGAATACTACGCCCAGCAGCAGGCGATGTTCCTCGACATGTACAAGGCGGGGCTGGTCTATCGGAAATCCTCCACCGTCAACTGGGACCCGGTCGATATGACGGTGCTCGCCAACGAGCAGGTGATCGACGGCAAGGGGTGGCGCTCTGGCGCGCCGGTGGAGCGGCGGGAGCTGACGCAGTGGTTCTTTCGCATTTCCGACATGGCGGATGAATTGTTGACGGCGATCGACGGCTTGACCGAATGGCCGGAGAAAGTGCGCCTAATGCAGCGCAACTGGATCGGTAAGAGCCGGGGACTTCAGTTCGCCTTTGACGTCGTCGACGCGCCGGACGGGCACGAAAAGCTGGAGGTCTACACCACACGCCCAGACACGCTGCTGGGCGCAAGTTTCGCCGCCATCGCCGCCGACCATCCGTTGGCGAAATCGCTGGAGGCCTCCAATCCCGACCTCGCCGCCTTCGCCGCCGAGTGCCGCCGCATGGGCACGTCCGAGGAGGAAATGGAGCGGGCGGAGAAGCTGGGCTTCGACACCGGGCTGCGCGTCAGGCACCCGTTCGATCCCGATTGGGAGCTGCCGGTCTACATCGCCAATTTCATCCTGATGGACTACGGCACAGGTGCAATCTTTGGTTGTCCTGCGCATGATCAGCGAGATCTGGATTTCGCTCGCAAATACGGTCTGCCGGTGACGGATGTCTATTGCACCCAGGACTCCGAAGAGCGTGTCGGCGGCACCGCCTATATCCCGCTGAAGTCCGAGACGGTTCGGTATGTTCGGGCGTTGGCGGGCGAGGAGATTATGACGGGATATCAGGGCGTTGACGCAGCCATCGCGCATTGCGAAGCAGCGGGCGTCGGCAAGGGCGTCGTCAATTTCCGTCTGCGCGACTGGGGCGTCAGCCGACAGAGATACTGGGGTTGTCCGATCCCGATCATCCATTGTGACACCTGCGGCCCGGTTCCCGTTCCGCGTGAGCAACTTCCTGTCAGGCTTCCGGAGGATGTCAGCTTTGACAAACCCGGCAACCCGCTGGACCGGCATGCGAACTGGAAGCACGTCCCCTGCCCGGATTGCGGGGCGGAGGCGCGGCGCGAGACCGACACGATGGATACGTTCGCGGATTCATCCTGGTACTACGCCCGGTTCACAAATCCGAACGCCGAGACGCCCACCGATGCGATGGATGTCGAATACTGGATGAATGTCGACCAGTATATCGGCGGCGTGGAGCACGCGATCCTGCATCTGCTGTACTCTCGGTTCTGGGCGCGCGCGATGCATCTGACTGGGCATCTTCCGGCCGAGGCGATTGAGCCGTTCAATGCGCTTTTCACGCAAGGCATGGTCTGTCACGAGACCTATGAAAGTGACGACGGTCGTTGGCTGACCCCGGCGGAGGTCATCGAGAAGGACGGGCGGAAAGTCGAAGCCGCCACCGGCGCCCCGATCACCATCGGGCCAGTGATCAAGATGTCGAAGTCGAAGAAAAACGTCGTCGACCCCGAACACATCATTCAGGAATACGGTGCCGACACCGCTCGCTGGTTCATGCTGTCCGACAGCCCGCCGGAACGGGACGTCGAATGGACGGCGGCGGGCGCCGAAGCCGCCTCGCGCCACTTGCAGCGGGTTTGGCGGTTGGTGACTGAAATCGCTGAGTCGCGTTCCGATACGGAATCCACGCCTCTGCCCGCCGACAAGGCGTTGCGGCAGGCGACTCATCGCGTGATCGACGGCGTGACCAAAGACATCGAAGGCTTCGCGTTCAACAAGGCGGTCGCGCGGATGTATGAGCTGACCAATGCTCTGATGAAATCGGGCGACGCCTCACCCGCCGTCCGGCGAGAGGCCGCCGCCGCGCTGGCTCAATTGATGGCGCCGGTCACCCCACACCTTTCAGAGGAGATCTGGGCGCGCCTCGGCATGGAGACGCCGCTCGTGTCTTCGCCCTGGCCCACCGCAGATCCGACATTATTGGTCGACGATCTGATCCGTCTGCCCGTTCAGGTCAACGGCAAGCGGCGGAGTGAAATTGAGATCGCCAAAGACGCCGCGAAGGAGGATATTGAAGCGGCGGCGCTGGCTGACGCCGCCGTCGCTCGCGCCATGGGCGGCGCCGCGCCGCGCAAGGTCATCGTCGTTCCCGGGAGGATCGTGAATGTCGTCGTTTAGCCGTCGAAGCGCCCTGTCATTCCTCGCCCTCGCCGCGCTGGGCGGATGCGGCTTCAAACCGCTTTACGCCGGCGACTCCACCGACCTGATTGGGCAAATCCAGCTTGGCGACGTCTCGGGCCGGTCCAGCTATTTCCTGCGCGAGTCATTGCGCAAACGGCTGGGCGATGGCGGCGAGAACTCCGCCTACCGTCTGGATGTGCGCACGCGGACCCGCCGGCGATCGATCGTCCTGCGCGACGATGATGCGAGCACCCGGTTCAATTACAACGCCACGGCCTTCGTCACGGTGACCAATCTGGAGACCAGCGAGACGGTGCTGACCGATGAGCTGCGCGTCTCCTCGTCCTATGACGCGACCTCCTCGCTCTATTCCAGCCGCACGAGTGAACGCGCTGTGGAGCGCCAGGTCGCCGAGACGCTGGGCGAGCGAATCTCGACCCGCGTGATCGCGGGCCTTTCCGAACCAGGCGCCGCATAGAAGATGAAACTATCCGGGGCGATGGTCGGCCGCTTCGTCCGCAACCCGGACGCCCACGTCCGGGGCGCGCTGATCTATGGCGACGACGCTGCTCTGGTCGCGGCCCGGCGCGATCAATTGGCCCAAACGGTTCTGGGCGACGACTCACCCGAATTGCGGTTGACCCGATTGGACCCGGCCACGGTGCGAAAGGACCCGGCCGCGCTGTTCGACGCCTTGCGGGAAAGCGCATTTTTCGGCGGCTGCCGCTTGGTGCTGATCGGCGGCGCAACGGATGGTCTGGCGAAAACCATCGCCTCCGCGTTGGAAGCCAGTTCCGATGACGACGCCTTCTTGATCGTTACCGCAGGCTCCCTGCCCGCACGCTCGAAATTGCGGGCTGCGTTTGAACCCGGTTCTTCTACGGTTTCGGCGCCCTGCTACGCTGATTCCGCATCTACCGAAGATTTATCCGAAGCGCTTTTAGAACATGGGCTTACGCTCGACGACGCGGAGGCGAAAACAAGCCTGGAGGCCCAGCGAGTTGATCTCGACTACGGCGCCTTCCAGCAGCTTCTCAGGAAACTTGCGGTCTATAAAGCCGGAGATGACTCGGCCCTGACATCTTCGGATATCGCGGATTGCGCGCCCCTGCCTGATGATCCGGAATCTCACGCCATCGCCTCCTCCGTGCTTGGCGGCGATGTGCGCGCGACGGCGCAGGAACTCGGTCGTCTTCGCCTAGATTCCTCCGCCAGCGGCGCGCTGCTGATGGCGATGTCCTGGCAGATGAAACGACTCTACGCCGCAGTCATCGCTTTAGAGTCTGGAGCGCCTCGGGACCGCGCGCTGTCAACTTTGCGTCCGCCTGTGTTCGGAGCGGCGCGCGCCCAGATCTCGCGTCAACTGGATCGGTGGCCGCGCACGTCCCTGGAATCCGCGCTGCAAATGATTCACGACGCGCAACTCGCCTCCCGATCCGGTGGCGGCGCGCCGCCCGAAGCGGCCACGGCGCGCATCCTGTTACGCATCGCCATGATGGCGTCGAAGCGATAACGCCTTATGTCGCCTGTGCGATTCTAGGATACGGCGGCGTCATGCGACGGGAGTCATCGAGGTTGCGACAGGAGCTGGCAAAGCCCGTCCAATTCTTCCAGCGACGCATATGAGATCTTCACCTCGCCAGCCTCGCTGTCTCGTCTCTGAGCAATCGAGATTGGCAGCCCAAGAGCGGCCTTCAAATCCGCCTCCAGCGCCAATGTGTCAGGATCTTTGACCGATCTTTGAGGGCGCGGCGTATTGGTATTCGAAGCGCTTTTAGAAAGCCGCTCAACATCGCGAACCGTCAGCCCTTTCTCGATCACTTGTTTTGCGAGCGCCGAAGGATTCGAGGTGGTGATCAGCGCGCGAGCATGGCCGACGGAGAGTTTCCCACTACGCAAATGCGCCAGAACATCGCCCGGCAGACTTCGCAGACGGAGAGAATTCGCGATATAGGAGCGGCTTTTGCCAACGACCCGCGACAATGCCTCCTGGGTGTGCGCATATTTCTCGATCAGAAGCGCGTAGCCCTCGGCCTCCTCCACCGGATTCAAATCGGTGCGCTGCACGTTCTCGATCAGGCCGAGCTCCATGACCTCGGAATCGGTCAGGTCTTTGACGAGGATCGGAACCTCGTGCAACTGCGCCAGTTGCGCCGCGCGCCAACGCCGCTCTCCAGCGACTATCTGATAGGCGCCCGGGTGATTGGGATCCACACGAACGATCAGTGGTTGAAGAATGCCCTTCTCGGCGATCGACGCGGCCAGATCCTCCAGCTCATCCTTGCCAAAGGTCTTCCGAGGCTGATCCGGATTGGGATGAACCAGATCAACCGGCGCCGAAAGGTAATCGCGCGGCATCTCTGTGCTTTCCGGCGTGTCTTCCAAGGGCGAAGCATCACCCAGCAACGCCGACAGGCCTCTTCCGAGTCCCTTTTTTCTCGCCTCTTCAATCATTTATGCTTCCTCCAGCGACTCTTTGGCCACCCCTTCTTTCCGCAACAATTCGGACGCCAGCTCGATATACGCCTGACTGCCTGCACAGGCGTGATCGTAGATCAACGCAGGCATGGAATGCGACGGGGCTTCTGATAACCGCACATTCCGGGGGATGATGGTGTCGAAAACAAGTTCCCCCAGATATGACCGCACATCGGCGGCGACTTGTGCGGAAAGATTGTTCCGGCGATCATGCATCGTCAGGATGACGCCGTCGATTTCAAGGTTCGGATTCAGGTTTCGCTTCACGCGGCGGACAGTTTCCAGAAGCTGACTCAAGCCCTCAAGCGCATAAAACTCACATTGCAACGGCACGAGCACGCCCTGCGCGCTCGCCATTGCATTGATTGTCAGAAGATTGAGCGATGGCGGACAATCAATCAGGACAAACCTTTTGCCCCGCGCACTTGTGGCGCGCGGCAGACCAGACAGCGCATCCGCCAGGATGTGCGCCCGACGCGAGTTTTCAATCAACTCCATATCAGCGCCCGAAAGCTCAACGGCCGCCGGCGCCAAAACCAGGTTGGGGACGTCCGTTTTCACGATGGCTTGCTGAAGCGTCGCTTCGCCGACCATCACATCATAGGTCGTAAGGGCTCGATCGGATGCAGGAACACCCAGGCCTGTGCTGGCGTTGCCCTGCGGGTCGAGGTCAACGAGCAGCGTCTCATACCCAGCAGCAGCCAGGGCTGTCCCTAAATTGACGGCGGTGGTGGTTTTTCCGACACCGCCTTTCTGATTTACAACCGCGAAGGTCTTTGAATTACTCATTCCGGCGCGATGGTCGGACATGATCAAACTCCTGAATCCGAAGAATAATGGACGTGTCCTCTGTCTTGCTGGGAATGGCTTGCGCCTTGAAATTCCAGTTCTTTTGGGCTTCTTCGATCTCATGTTCAACGGTACGGCCTTTGGGGAACAGGCAGATGGTCTGCGGGCCCCGAAAACGTTCGGCGTAGAACAGGAGTTGGTCGAGCGAAGCCAGCGCTCGAGCGGAAATTACATCGAATGCAGTTGAATCGACACTCTCAATTCGCTGGTTTTCGACTTTTATTTCCAGATCCAGATCGATTGCGACGGCTCGGAGAAATGCAGCTTTCTTCTGGTTCGCCTCGATTAGGGTGAACTTCGTTCTTCTATCTTCCATCTTCGCCATAATCGCGGAGATAATTCCCGGTAAGCCAGCGCCGGATCCGATATCCAACCAGGTACTCGCTATGGGCGCCGCATGGTAGATCTGAACAGAGTCAGCAATATGCCGTGTCCAAATATCGGCTTCAGACTGCCTAGAGATTAGATTGTGCGTCTTGTTCCACTTCAGGAGCATTTCCGCATACGAAGCGAGAACATCAAGTGTTTCACGTGAAACATCGGGAACAGATGGCGTCATGGCTAACTAGCGTCCATTCTTACCAACGCGGCGCTCTGCCGATGCGCGGCTACGAACAGCCGCCCGCAGAACAACAAGCGCAGCCGGGGTAATGCCCTCAATACGCGCAGCTTCCCCAATGCTGGACGGACGATGCCTAACAAGTTTTTCCTTGATCTCATTAGAGACGCCATTCACTGACGAAAATTGAAATTCCGCGGGAAACTCAAGGGCGTAATCCTTCTTAAGAGACTTTGCCTCTTCTCTTTGGCGCTCGATATAAGGCTCATAAATCATGTCGTGATGAATCTGGCGCAAATCATTGAGAGACACTCCAAGCTGCGCACTAATGTCGGCCAAAATGCTGTCTGAGTCGTTCGGTAGAGCCGTAAGCGCCGTGAGAAGGTCGCCGCTCATTTGACTCTCTCGATCCTTTAGTCGCTCGATCTCCGCAATATCGGCGACATTCGTCCTGGCAAGTCGCTGCCGAGCGCCACTCAACGATTCCATTTTTCGTTCAAACGCCTCCTTTCGTGCGTCCGATACGACTCCCCTCTCCATCCCGATAGGCGTTAGTCTCTGATCCGCGTTGTCGGCCCGAAGCGCCAGTCTGTACTCTGCGCGAGAAGTGAACATGCGATACGGCTCCGTCACACCGCGAGTGACGAGATCGTCCACCATCACGCCGATATAGCTCGATGTCCGATCCAAAATCAGTGGGTCGTCATTCAGCGCAGCCGCGGCGGCATTTGCGCCAGCGACGACGCCCTGAGCAGCCGCCTCCTCATACCCGGTTGTCCCATTTATTTGCCCAGCCAAGAAAAGGCCCCGCTGCGCTTTTAGCTCTAGTTCTCTCGTTAATTCAGTGGGTTCAACGTAGTCATATTCGATCGCATAGCCCGGGCGAACGATTTCGGCCGCCTCCAGACCCGGAATTGTCCTAGTGAACTTTTCCTGCGCCTCGACGGGTAATGAGGTCGAAATTCCGTTTGGGTAGACTGTGTTGTCGTCGAGACCCTCAGGCTCGAGAAAGACCTGATGCGACTCTCTATCCGCAAACCTCTGAACCTTGTCCTCAATAGACGGACAATATCTGGGTCCTGTCCCTTCGATCTCTCCGGTCACAAGGGGAGATCGTGGAAGGAACTCTCTGACAACATCGTGGGTTTGAAGATTTGTACGCACGATACCGCAGGATATCTGTCGACAAGCCACTGTTTTCGTCGCAAAGGACATAAAGGTGGGGCTTTCGTCCCCCGGTTGCGGCTCAACTGAATCCCAATTAATTGTATGGCCATCCAAGCGAGGCGGCGTCCCTGTTTTCAGGCGACCCATACTCAGAGCGAACTCCCGGAATCTGGCCGATAGTCTGTTCGACGCAGAATCTCCGTGACGACCGCCGGCCTTCTTCTCCTCACCAATATGCATCACGCCGCCCAGAAATGTACCCGTTGCAACGACGATACAGGCTGTAGAGATCACTGATCCCTCTTTCGTGACTATCGTAAAGTCAAGGAATCCACCTTGCAGATCAACAGCTTCGCCTTCTACGACGTCCAACCCGCCGCATCTTTTGAACGTATCCTGAACAAATGTTCTGTATCTCTGCCTATCGCACTGTACGCGCGGACCCCGGACGGCCGGACCCTTCCGACGATTGAGAAGGCGAAACTGGATACCGGCATAGTCTGCCGCGCGCCCTATCATTCCATCGAGCGCATCAACCTCGCGCACCAAATGTCCTTTGCCCAATCCTCCGACAGCGGGATTGCAAGACATCTCGCCCAACCGATCAAATCGATGTGTCAGAAGTGCGGTTCTTGCACCTTTGCGATGCGAGGCAAGGGCCGCCTCGCAACCCGCATGCCCGCCGCCAATCACCACGACATCATATTGAGCGCGCGTCTGTTTCACGTGAAACAACTCTCTCATTTCCCCATGCAGAACTGGCTGAACACCACATCCAACATGTCTTCCGATTCAATTCGGCCCACAATTTCCTCTACGGCGCGAATCGCTCTACGAATTTCCTCGGAAACTAGCTCTGTTTCTCCCTGAGTTTCCAGCAATCCAATGGCGTGACTGAGGCGCTCGCTCCCCGACTGAAGCCGAGAAACTACTCTTTCATGGGCAGCCAGAGAGGGCGCGGCCGTCTTATCCTCAAGCAACTCAATAATTCCCGTCAAAAGAGCGTCAATCCCCTGCCCTGTTTCAACCGATCCCGGGATCCACTCTGAGCTGCGCGCCGCCGAGTCGATATCGCATTTGTTCCAAAACCTGATATCCGCTTTTGCATCCGTCTCAATAACACCCGGTTCTCCTTCGGCGTCATGGGAAGACACCAGTACTCGGACGTCTGCATCCCTTGCGCGCTGCAGCGCCCGATCGACACCTATTTTCTCTACAACGTCACTGGTTTCTCTGAGGCCTGCAGTATCGAGAAAGGTCACAGGAAGACCGCGTACATCGCAACGCACCTCGATTACATCTCTGGTTGTCCCCGGAATTGACGAAATAATCGAGGTTTCTCTCCGACTTATCGCGTTGATAAGACTAGATTTTCCCACATTTGGAGCGCCGACGATCGCCACTTCGAAACCTTCGCGCAACGATCTCGCAGATCTAGACCCTTCTATCTCGTAAGCGATCTCCGACCGCACGGTTTTCAGTCGCTCTAACACCTCCGGTGAGACATCCTCTGGAACTTCCTCATCCGCCCAGTCGATCGTCGCCTCGACCATCGCCAGCGAGAATAGCAGATCTGAGCGCCAGGCCTCCGCCCGCTCAGACAAAACCCCACCCATGATTTGAACAGCCTGTCTTCGCTGAAGCTCTGTTTCGGCGGAAATCAAATCCGCCAGACCCTCGACCTGCGCCAGATCCAGCGCTCCATTCTCAAAGGCACGGCGCGTAAATTCTCCCGGCTGTGCAGCACGCAATCCGTCGATGCTTCCGAGTTGATTCAATACCGATGCGACGACCGCATTCCCTCCGTGCACGTGGTACTCTACGGTTGCGTCCCCGGAGAAGCTTGCCCCAGCTTCAAACCTTAAAACCATCGCTTTATCAATAAGTTCACCATTTCCAGGATCCCTAAGCGCTCTCAATGTTGCGGTTCTTGCAGGTGGTAATGATTGATTGGTCAATAATGTGAGAGACTCGTCCGATTTCGGTCCCGACACGCGGATAATCGCGACGCCTGCGCGGCCTATCGCCGTCGACAAAGCATAGATAGTATCGCTGGTGGATGGCCCATCGAGCCATTCTTCGCCGACGACTGACGTAACCATGGAAAGCACTTCCCTTCGGCCTGGATCGAACGCGGCGGACAATACTTCGGACAGTGGAGGCTTCAATGGCCCAAATGCGGAAAATCATCATTCGGGAAACCGGCGGCCCGGAAAAGATGGAACTCGTCGAGGCAGAGCGGCCGGAGCCTGCCGCCGGTGAAGTCCTGGTTCGAAACCATGCGATCGGTGTGAATTTCATCGACACCTATCATCGGTCCGGCCTCTATCCCCTTCCTCTTCCGACGGGTCTGGGACGGGAAGGCGCCGGCGTTATCGAAGCGGTTGGCGCGGATGTGACCACTGCGAGACCTGGAGATCGGGTTGCATATATCGGACCTCCCGGCGCCTACGCGGAATTCTACCGCATCAAGGCGGATAGGGTGGTCGCCCTCAATGACGGTATCAGTTTTGAGCAGGCGGCCGCGATGATGCTCAAGGGTCTCACTGCGCAGTATCTGATCCGACAGATCTATCTGGTGCAATCGGGTGAGACCGTTCTCTTTCAGGCGATAGCAGGCGGCGTCGGCCTGATCGCCCTGCAGTGGCTCAAATCAATCGGCGCCACCGTGATCGGCACCGCCGGATCCGAGGAAAAAGCCACGCTCGCCCGCGCCCATGGCTGCGATCATGTCATCCTCTATGATCGCGAGGACATCGCAGAACGTGTTATGGAAATCACCAATGGCGCAAAGGTTCCTGTCGTCTTCGACGGCGTCGGCGCATCAACCTGGATCGCTTCACTGGACAGCCTCAAACCACGGGGCCTAATGATTAGCTATGGCAACGCGTCCGGCGCGGTGACAGGCGTAAACCTCGGAATTCTCACGCAAAAAGGCAGTCTATTCGTCACGCGTCCGATGCTGGACTATTATGTCGGGACGCGAGAGGAGCTGCAGGCGGCGACCGATGATCTCTTTTCTGCGGTCGCGTCCGGCGCGATCCAGATCGAGGTCAATCAGCGCTACCCGCTCGCCGACGTCGCCCGGGCGCATCGCGATCTCGAAGCCCGCAAAACCACCGGCTCGACGATCCTAACTCTCTGAAACGCATAGGATTCCACGTAACGGCCGTATCGCGTCGGATTCCACGATTCACGCATTCATGGAGTCGAAGAACTCCTCGTTGGACTTGGTCTGCTTCAGTTTGCCGAGCAGGAACTCGATGGCATCCGTGGTGCCCATGGGATTGAGGATACGGCGCAGCACGAACATTTTGGTCAGATCCGCCTTATCGACCAACAGATCTTCCTTGCGGGTGCCGGATTTGAGGATGTCCATAGACGGGAACACCCGCTTGTCGGCCACCTTCCGATCGAGCACGATTTCCGAGTTGCCGGTGCCTTTGAACTCTTCAAAGATCACCTCGTCCATACGGCTGCCAGTGTCGATCAGCGCGGTCGCGATGATCGTCAGCGAACCGCCTTCCTCGATGTTCCGCGCGGCCCCGAAGAACCGTTTCGGACGCTGAAGCGCGTTGGCGTCGACGCCGCCGGTCAGCACCTTGCCCGAACTCGGCACCACGGTGTTGAAGGCGCGGCCAAGGCGCGTGATGGAATCGAGCAGGATCACCACGTCGCGGCCATGCTCGACCAGACGCTTGGCCTTTTCGATCACCATTTCCGAGACGGCGACATGGCGCGTCGCCGGTTCGTCGAAGGTCGAGGACACGACCTCTCCCTTCACCGAGCGCTGCATGTCGGTGACCTCTTCCGGCCGTTCATCGATCAGAAGAACGATCAGGAAGGTCTCCGGATGGTTTTTCTCGATGGAGTTGGCGATGTTCTGCAAGAGCACCGTCTTACCGGTGCGCGGCGGCGCGACGATCAGCGCGCGCTGACCCTTGCCGAGCGGCGCCACCAGATCGATCACCCGCGCCGACTTGTCCTTGATCTTCGGATCCTCGATTTCCATCTTCAGCCGCTCATCGGGATAGAGCGGCGTCAGATTGTCGAAATGGACCTTGTGGCGCGCCGCCTCCGGTTCTTCGAAATTGATGGTGTTGACCTTGAGAAGCGCGAAATACCGCTCTCCATCCTTGGGGCCGCGGATAAAGCCTTCGACCGTGTCGCCGGTCTTTAGCGTGAAACGGCGGATCTGCGAGGGCGAGACATAGATGTCATCCGGCCCCGGCAGATAGTTGGCGTCCGGCGAGCGCAGAAAGCCAAAGCCGTCCTGCAACACTTCCAGCACGCCGCCGCCGATTATCTCCGTGCCTCTCTCAGCCAGCTGCTTGAGAATGGCGAACATCATGTCCTGCTTGCGCATGGATGATGCGTTCTCGACCTCCAGCTCCTCGGCGAATGCGAGCAACTCGGTGGGAGATTTGGCCTTAAGCTCCGTGAGCTTCAGTTCTGGGGTATCCATTAAATCTGTCCGATGAAGCGGGCGGAAGAAAATGCGCGCTTCTTTCAAAGGGGGGAGGGTCGCGCCCTGGCCGATCGCCTGCGCAAGCGACACTCATAATCCGGAAGCTCCGGCGATTGTCAAACGGCAATTGGCCGAAACACGCAAGTTTCAGAATGGACGCACGATCACCATGATCACAATTCCGAACATCAGCAATGTCGGCGCTTCATTCCACATGCGGTAAAATCTGCCGGATCTCTGGTTCTCATCACGGTCAAACGCCTTGCGCCATTTCGCCAGCGCATGATGAAACCAGGTCATCGCCAGGATCAGAAGCGCCTTGACGTGAAACCAGTGATCGCTCGCCCAGTCTATAATCCCGGGCGTGAACGCCAGCGCCAGTCCAAACATCCAAGTGGCGATCATCGCCGGGTTCATGATGATGCGCAGCAGTTTACGCTCCATCACCTTGAAAGTCTCCGACATCTCGGATCCCGGCGCGCCCCGCTCCGCGTGATAGGCGAAGAGCCGCGGCAAATAGAACAACCCGGCCATCCACGCGATCACCGAGATCACATGCAGAGCCTTGGTCCACGGATACAGCGAGATCAGAAAATCCTGCATGGCTCAGCCCTGCACCGCCCGCACGAGCGTTTCGACATTGGCCGGATCCGCCTCTGGCGTGATGCCATGGCCGAGATTGAAGATATAGGGGCCGCCGCCAAGCACCTCGATCAGCCGCTCCGTCCGGCGCAGCAACGCGTCCCCACCGGTGATCATCAGCATCGGATCCAGATTCCCCTGTACAGCGCTGTCGGGTTGCAGCACGTCGCGCGCCCATTCCTCAGGCACCGAAGTGTCGAGCGCCACGCCATCGACGCCGGTCGCTTTGGCGAAACCGGCATAACCGCCGCCCGCGCCGCGTGGAAACCCGATCACCGGCACATCCGGATGCGCCGCCTTGATCGCCGCCGTGATCCGACGGGCGGGCTCCAACGCAAATTTCTGAAACTGATCCGGCGCCAGCGCCCCCGCCCAGGAATCGAAGATCTTCACCACTTCGGCGCCCGCCTCAATCTGACGCGAGAGATAGGCGATGGTCGCCTCGGTCAATAGATCGATCAGTTTTTGAAACCCGACGGGATCGGAATAGAGCCATTTCCGCGCCGGCGCCTGATCCAGACCGCCGCGACCGGCCACCATATAGGTCGCCACCGTCCAGGGAGCGCCTGCGAAGCCGATCAGAGCCGTTTCAGCGGGCAGGGAGGCCGAAAGGCGCTTCACGGTCTCATAGACCGGCACCAGCGTCTCATGGATCGCTTCGGTCGGCGACAGGCGCTCCAACGCGCCTGCATCCGGGATCGGCTCCAACCTCGGTCCTTCGCCCTCGACAAACCAGAGCTTCTGTCCCAGCGCCTGCGGCAGCAGCAGGATGTCGGCGAACAGGATCGCCGCGTCGAAGCCAAACCGACGGATCGGCTGCAACGTGACCTCGGTCGCCAGATCCGGATTATAACAAAGATCGAGAAAACTTCCGGCGTTCGCCCGTGTGGCCTTGTATTCGGGAAGGTATCGTCCGGCCTGGCGCATCAGCCAGATCGGAGGGCGGGATGGCTGGTCTCCGCGAAGCGCTCTTAGCAGAGCTTTGTCGGCCTTACCGATCGGCGCGTCCATATCTCGCCCCTAATATAAAGAAAGAAAGAAGGTTGTGGTTTGTCGTAGGCAAGCGGATAGCGGGGATTACCGGAATTCGCAATTGCTCCACAGACATAACCGGAAACGGGGCGCGCGTCTTTGCGCTGGGGATAATAGAGAATAATGCACGTTGTCAGCCGGGATAAAGTTCTAACCAGCGAGTATACCGCCATTTTTAGAGGCGCGTTTCGATAGGCGAGACAGTGGAGAAGTCACTCGGTCCAAGTTCGAACTCTCCGGGATCGGATTTCATCACAGGTTTTCGTCGCCCTGTGATTCAATCCATCACACGGTGAACAGAATTCGCCAAACTTCTTGGACTCTCGCCTGTGTCGTCGGGCCGTGCGAAAATCACCGCTATCCACAGGTCCCGCATTGCCATTCCTGACCGGCGCGCCTAGACGGGTTTCATGTCCATGCCGCCGATCATCCTCGCCAGTCAAAGCCGAACCCGAGCGGATATGCTGCGCGCCGCAGGCGTCGCTATCGAAATTGAACCGGCCCGGGTCGACGAGGCTGCGGTGAAAGCGGCGATGGCGGCGGAGGGCGCGCCGGCGCTCGACGTTGCGGATACGCTGGCGGAAATGAAGGCGATGCGCATCAGCCATCGGCGGCCGGGCGCGCTGGTTCTGGGCGCCGATCAGGTTCTGGTCTGCGAGGGGCGTCTCTTTGACAAGCCTGATTCACGTGAAACAGCGGCGGGGCAACTGAAAAAATTGCGCGGAAAACCGCATGATCTGATCAGCGCCGCGGTGGTTGCGCGCGACGGCGCGCCGATCTGGCGGCATATCGGGCGCGCGCGGCTGACGATGCGGCCCTTCTCGGATACGTTCCTTAAGACATATCTCGATGAGGTGGGAGAGGCCGCGACCTGGTCGGTCGGCGCATATCAGTTTGAGGGTCGGGGCGCGCAGCTTTTCTCCCGCGTCAGCGGCGACTATTTCTCGATCCTCGGTCTGCCGCTGCTGGAGCTGCTTGGCTTTCTCCGCATGCAGGAGGTTCTGGTCGAATGAGCGTATCGTTAGGGAGTCCACGCGCAGGCGTGATCGGATATCCCATAAGCCATTCAAAATCACCGATAATTCACGGCGCGTGGCTGCAACGTTACGGAGTCCAGGGATCGTATACCGCCATTGAAGTACGCCCAGAGGAGCTGGAACGCTTCCTCCGCGACGCGTCACGCGATGGATTCGTAGGCGTAAACGCAACGATTCCACATAAAGAGGCGGCGCTGGCGCTGGCGGATGAGGTCACACCGCTGGCGCGGCGTATCGGGGCGGCCAATACGCTTACCTTCAGGGATGGGAGGGTGCTCGCCGACAACACGGACGCGTACGGATTTCTGGAAAACGTGAAAGCCGGCGCGCCGGATTGGCGGGCCGATGCGGGGCCGGCGGTGGTTCTTGGCGCAGGCGGCGCGGCTCGCGCCGTCGTCGCGGCGCTTGTCGATGCGGGCGCGCCCGAGCTGCGGTTGGCGAACCGCACCAAGTCCCGCGCCGAAGCGCTCGCCGCGGATATCGGCGGGCCGATCAAGGTGATCGATTGGACGGACGCCGCCGACGCGATGGCGGGCGCTGCGACTCTCGTCAACACAACCTCGCTCGGCATGCAGGGACAACCGCCGCTGGAGATTGATCTGGGCGCTGCGCCGGACACAGCGCTGGCGACGGATATCGTGTACGCGCCGTTGATCACGCCATTTCTTGACCGAGCGCGTTCTCGGGGGCTTGCGATCGTCGATGGGCTCGGGATGTTGCTGCATCAGGCGCGGCCCGGATTCGAGCGCTGGTTCGGGCATGAGGCTGAGGTCGATGACGCGTTGCGGCGCGTCGTCTTGGGCGGGGATGCGCCATGATCACTCTGGGCCTGACCGGATCGATCGGCATGGGCAAGTCGACGACCTCGGACATGTTCGCCGAGGCGGGCGCGGCGATCTGGTGCGCCGATGACGCGGTGGCGCGTCTCTATGGTCCGGACGCGGAGGGCGCGGCGGCGATCAAGAAACTCGCACCGGAGGCGGTGGGGCCGGAGGGTGTCGACCGGACGGCGCTGCGTGGATTGGCGCTTTCGAATGCGGATCTCCTGAAAAAAATCGAAGCCGCGATCCATCCGCTGGTGCAACAGGACCGCGCGGCGTTTTTGTCCCGCGCGGAATCCGAAGGCGTCAAACTTGCGGTCTTTGACATTCCTTTGCTGTTCGAGACGAGTGCCGAAGGCGAGTTCGACGCGTTGGTTGTCGTCAGCGCGCCGGCGGAGGTGCAACGCGATCGCGTGCTCGCCCGGCCGGGGATGACGGAGGGCGCTCTGGTGGCCATACTCGCGCGGCAAATGCCGGACACGGAAAAACGCGCGCGGGCCGATTATGTGATCGACACCGGCCAGGGGCTGGATGCGGCGCGGCGCCAGGTTGCGGATGTGATCGACGCAGTGACCAAGAAACGGGGCGGGACCACCTGATGCGGGAGATTGTGCTGGATACGGAGACCACGGGTCTCGACCCGTTTCAGGGCGACCGTATCGTGGAGATCGGTTGCGTCGAGCTGCTCAATCACATGCCCACCGGCCGCACCTATCACCAGTACATCAATCCTGAACGCTCCATGCCGCAAGAGGCGTTCGAGGTTCATGGGCTTGGCGACGAGTTCCTGGCGGACAAGCCAAAATTCGCCCAGATCGTCGATGCGTTCCTGGATTTCATCGCCGGCGACCGGCTGGTGATCCATAACGCGTCCTTCGACATGAAGTTTTTGAATGCGGAGTTGGTGCGCGCCAAGCGGCGGGAGCTGCCCCGCGATCAGGCGCTGGACACGCTGATGATCGCGCGAAAGCGCTATCCCGGCGCGGGCAATTCGCTGGATGCGCTCTGTCGCCGGTTCGGCGTCGACAATTCCGGGCGGGAGCTGCACGGTGCGCTGCTGGATTGCGAGCTTCTGGCCGGCGTCTATCTGGAGCTTTGCGGCGGTCGGCAACCGGATTTCGGACTTGGCGCATCGCCCGCGACGTCAGCAGGGGCGGATACGGCTCCGGGCGCAGAATGGACGCCGCCGAAACGCAAAACGCCGCTTTCCCCGTTGCTGACGGCGGAGGAGAAAGCGGCGCATGGCGCATTCGTCGCCGAGCTTGGCGACGCGTCGCTTTGGCGGCGAGACTGAGCCCGCAAAAATCATTTGCTTAAGCGGAGGCTTCCGGTTGCTGCGCGGCCGCGCGGCGTTGCATCTCTCTCTGATAGAGCGACGCGAAATCGACCGGCTCCAGCATGAGCGGGGGGAAGCCGCCGTCGCGGGTGACGTCGGCCAGAATCCGGCGCGCGAACGGGAAGATGATGCGCGGGGTCTCGACCAGCAGGATCACCTGACGGAACTGCTCATTCGCGTTCTTCACTTCGATCGTCGCGCCGTAGTCCAGCTCGACAAGGAAGACCGTGTCTTCGCCGGAGGTCGCGGTCGCGTTGATCTTCAGCACGATCTCATACCGGTCCTCGCCGATCTGGCGGCCATCGGTCGAGACGTTCACGGCGATCTGCGGCTGCGAAGCGCCGAGTTCATTTTTCTGAGCGGCGATGTTCTCGAAAGAAAGATCGCGAACATATTGCGCGATGATCTGGACCTGGGGGCGTTCGCCCGCTGCGGCGTCGCCGCCGTTGGCGCCGGCGGGATCGGGAGTGTCAGTCATCGAAAAGGACCTTTCAGGTGCGCTGCATGATTGCGCGCTGGGCTAACACGGCGCCGGGCGCGCCGCAATCGTCTCGGCCGGAATGCAGGCGTTCGGACTATTTGATCTGGTTTGAATTGGGATCGCGGGTCCAGCCGCTGTCGCCGCGCGGGGCGTCTTCTTCATCCACAACTTCATAGTCGCCTTCGACGACGGTGGGACCGCCGGTCGGGCGCCGGTTTTGCTGATGCATCGAGGCGGCGTGGACTGTCATACGCGCCGAAATGCGCCGAATGACCGCCGAGCGAATAGGGGGAACAAGAAGCGCAAAGCCGAACGCGTCGGTCATAAAGCCAGGCGTCAAAAGCAATAATCCAGCGATCAACAACAGCGCGCCATGGGCCATCGGCTCACGCGGATCTGCGCCCGCGTCAAGACGCGCCTGAAGCTCGCCGAGCGTCGACAAGCCTTGCGCCCGCGCCACCGCCGCACCGATGGCGGCGGTCAGGAAAATAATCGCGATCGTCGCCCACACGCCGATCGCGCCGCCAAGCTCGATAAAGAGCGCGATCTCGATAACGGGAACGAGAAGAAAAATCAGAAACAGGATCATCAGGTCTCCAAAAAAGCATCGAATGCGGCAGAGCGCGACGGCGCAAGATAGACTTAAGCGGGCGCGTACCCTACATAGAGAGGGAGGACGCGCTGCCCATCAGATAGGCGCCCAAATTCATCTAAGAAGGCCTAGGCGATGAATGATCAACTCATCACGCTCCTGATTCTCGTGGCGGTCGCGGCGATCTTCCTGTTCAAATTGCGCGGTGTGATCGGCACTCGCACGGGGCATGAGAACCCAAGCGACTATGTCGGGGGAAGCTCGGCCCGCGGCGGTGACAATGTTGTGCCGCTGCCCGGCGCGAAAAGCCCGGATTATGATCCGGCGGAGGACGTGTCGCGCTTCGTCGACGCCGACAGCGCCACCGGACAGGCGCTGATCAAGATGAAACGCGTCGATCTGAATTTCGATGTCGGTGAGTTTCTTGAGGGCGCGAAGGTCGCCTATGAGATGATCCTGATCGCCTTTGAGCATGGCGATAAGGAGACTCTGCGACCGCTTTTGGCTGACGATGTCTATGACGGTTTCGCCGCGGCGATCGATGCGCGTGCGGCGGAGAACCTCTCCGTCGAGGCGCGGTTCATCGGCATCCGGGGCCTTGATCTGGCCGGCGCCACTTATGACGAAAACGACGGTCAGGGCGAGGTGACCATCAAGTTTGTCGGCGAGATGAACACTGTCGTGCGCAATGCGGATCTGGAGATCGTCGAGGGCGACCCGAATGAGGTGCGTCGTCAGAGCGACGTCTGGACCTTCGGGCGCAAGATGGACGCCTCCGACCCGAACTGGCTTCTGGTCGCCACCGGCGGGTAATTCCGATGATGCGCATGCGTTGGGCGCCGCTGGGTTTGACGATTTGCCTCGCGTTGCTGTCGGCTTGCGAGACGAGACCCAGCGGAGACCCCGAGGTGACCGGCGAGCTGCGCAATCAGATCCTGACATTCGATGATCTGGACGGCTGGGAAGGCGACGATCACGCGGCCGGACTGGCCACGTTCGTGCGCTCCTGCCCCAAAGCGCTGGAGATTTTCGGCGCATCGGTCGTGCTGGGGCGGATCTGCGCGGATGCGAAAGTCGTCAGCAAGGCGGGCGCGCGGCTGTTTATCGAGGACCGTTTCGTGCCCATTCTGCGCACGCGCGGCGGCGAGGGCCTGTTCACCGCCTATTACGAGCCGGAGCTCGTCGCCTCACGCACGCGCACCGATGTCTATACTCATCCAATTTACGCCAAGCCCGATGATCTTTTGCGCGATCCCACCGGGGCGGCGGCGCGATCCCTGCCGAATGGCGCGTTCGGCCCGTATTTCACGCGACGCGAGATTATGGACGGCGCGCTGGACGGGCGCGAGCTGGAGCTCTTTTGGTTCGAAGATCCGGTCGAGGTCGCCTATCTGCAGATCCAGGGGTCGGGCCGTTTGCGCCTGACAGACGGAACCACCACCCGCGTCGGATTCGCTGATAAGAACGGCCATGAATGGATCTCGGTGGCCAAGATCGCCGCCGAGCGCGGCGCGATGGATATCAACCAGGCGTCGCAGGAAAATATCTCCGCCTGGGTGCGCGCCAACCCCGAAGAGGGTCGGGAAGTCTTGGCCGGAAACCCTTCCTTCGTGTTCTTCCGCGAGCTTGATCTCGATCCCGAACTCGGACCACTGGGCGCGATCGAAGTGCCGCTGACGCCGTTTCGCTCCATCGCGGTCGATCGGGAGTTTTACGGGCTCGGCTCGGCGCTGATGTGGCTGGAAACCGACAGCCCGCTTGGCAAATTGCGCCGGCTAATGGTGGCGCAGGACACCGGCTCCGCCATCGTCGGACCGCAGCGCGGCGACGTGTTCTTTGGCTCGGGGCCGGAGGCGGGCGTCGCGGCGGGCAAGATGAAAAGCCCGGGCCGCATGGTTCTGTTGGTGCCGGTCGAAGTCGCGGAGCAGGTTCTGGCCTCGGCGGAATGACGCATGGCTGGCGGACGCGACAAGAAACGCCGCCTGTCGCCCGAGGACGCGGCGCTGTGGTCGCGCGTCGCAGAGACCGCGACTCCGCTGAAAAAACGTGACATGCGCCCGGAGGCGTCCGCCAAGACGACCCGCGCCGCGCCGGTTCAGCCGCCCAAACCCAAGGTCCGACCGACTCCGCCGATGGATCGCGCGGAGGCGCCGGCGAAACCTGCGCGCCCGCTGCCCCGGATCACGCTGGATCTCGCCAGTCGGGGCGTCGCGCCCGCATCGCGCGGACCGATCAGCGGCATCGACCGCCGCACGTCGGAGCGGATTCGAAAAGGCGCCAAGACGCCGGATGCGCGGATCGACCTGCACGGGATGACCGCCGATCGGGCGCATGGCGCGCTCACTCGTTTCGTAATGCAGGGCGTCGCCAATGGCGCAAGGCTGCTGCTGGTGATCACCGGAAAGGGCGGCGACAAGACGATCCGAACGCCCGGTCACTATGCGGGCGAGGACGCCGCGTTCATGCCCCGCCGCGAAGGCGTGCTGAAACGGGAGGTCCCGCGCTGGCTGCGTGAGCCCCCCATCGCGGGTCATGTGGTCGGCGTGTTTCAGGCGCATCCCCGACATGGCGGCGAAGGCGCGCTCTATGTGTATCTGAAGCGGGTGCGGTGAGGAGAGCCTGCTAGCCAAATCACAATTCCGACGGGAATCGTCAGGATTATCAATATGTTGTGGATAAGCCGATTCCGTACGCAAATTACGCTTGTTCTAGTACGCAAAATACGTTCTTATGTAGTTGTTGGACTTGGGCTGCATTCGCAGACGAGTTGAGAGGGCTTTCAGCTAACAGGCTGAAAGCCCTTTCTATTTATCAAGCACCTGAATTACGCTACTTATCGAGTTACCCACATACATTGTGTGGTTTCGATCATCACCTATACGAACTCTTGACACGATGCCCTGAGTCCGGTCAGCCTTGTCGATAGGTCGCAATGATTGTGGCCCGCGGGAGTGCAGCCCAAGTCCAACAACGAATGCTGCGCTTCCGCTCCTCTAAAAGCAGGAGCTTCAAATGAAGCCTATCGGCACTAAATCCCGAACCGGCGAAAAATGCCCTGAATCGGGCATCTGGCAACCCGAGCGCGAGAGGGAAACTGCCCCGATCGCCAAGGGCAACCGGATGCCACCTTATCGGGGCAATGCCGTTACCTGGGTGCTGATCCAGCACGCCTAATGGTGAGAACGAGAACGGTGAGGCCCCCACGGGGGCCTGCCACTCCTCACAAATTATTCCGTTCCATCCCAGACATGGCGGGGAAGGCGCGCTTTATGTGTATCTGAAGCGGGTGCGGTGAGGGCGGCGCGCTGACGTGGCGCTACGCCCGCATCTCTGCGATCAGCACTCGACGATGTCCGCCTTGATGCTGTCCACGAATGCGGCGATCTCGCCCTGTTCCGCGTCCGGAACACCCAGGGCGTTCATCGTGTCAACCGCATGCCCCAGAAAGATGCTCCAGTCGCTTTCGCTGATGCGCATGCCGACATGGGAAATCTTCATGTCGCGCCCCGTATAGTACATTGGGCCGCCCGTCACATTCGCCAGATAGTCGGCCAGAAGCTGCCTCTCCCGCGCCAGACCGTCATCGCCGCGATGCGCCCAGAAGCGGCCCAATTGCGCGTCGCCTTCGAGACGGTCCAGAAGATTGTCTACAAAGGCGCGAAGGGCGTCATACCCTCCGAGGCGTTCGTATAGCGACGGCGCATCCGCCATGTCTTTCCCTCCCATCGCAGTCAGTATGCGTGACGATCGCATGGCGTGCCGCCCGGCGCGGCGGCCGAATAGCTCGCCCATCCGCGACGACGACGCGTCGTCGTTACAGGGATGCAACGTAGCTCTGAGGCGGTTCAGCGTAATTGACTTTGGGTAAGAGCGCCTCGGCGCGCCGTCTGCGCCATTTTATAAGATATACCGGCTCACATCGGTCTGACCGGCGAATTCGCCCAGATTGGCTTCGACGAAGGCGGCGTCCACCGTCACCGCGTCCCCCGATCGGTCCGGCGCGGTGAAGCTGACCTCGTCGAACACCCGCTCCAGCACGGTTTGCAGGCGGCGGGCGCCGATATTCTCCACCGTGGAATTCACCTCCGCCGCGATCCTGGCGAGCGAGGCGATGCCGTCCTCGGTGAAGGTCACCTCGACGCCCTCGGTCTTGAAGAGCGCGGTGTATTGCTTGGTCAGGCTGTTGTCGGTCTCGGAGAGGATGCGCACGAAATCCTCTTCGGTCAGCGCGCGCAGCTCCACCCGGATCGGCAGGCGGCCCTGTAGCTCGGGCAGCAGATCTGACGGCTTCGCGATATGGAACGCGCCCGAGGCGATGAAGAGCACATGGTCGGTTTTCACCGCGCCGTGTTTGGTGGCGACCGTGGTGCCCTCGATCAGCGGCAGCAGATCGCGCTGCACGCCCTCGCGTGAGACGTCGCCGCCCCGCGCTTCGGCGCGGGCGCAGATCTTGTCGATCTCATCGAGAAAGACGATGCCGTTCTGCTCAACGGTCTCGATCGCCTCTCTTGTCAGGGCCTCTTCATCGATCAGGCGATCGGCCTCTTCCGCGATCAGCGCGTCATAGCTGCGCGCCACCGTCATCTTGCGGCGCTTGGTGCGCCCGCCGAAGGCCTTGCCGAAAATATCGCCCAAATTGACCACGCTGCCGCCGCCCATTCCGGGACCCATGCCCGGCTGGCCCGGCAGATCGAGACCCTGTAGCGGGTTGGAGGTGTCGGCGACGTCCAGCTCAATCTCCTTATCGTCGAGCAAGCCGTCGCGGAGTTTCCTGCGAAAGCTCTCTTTCGTCGTCTCGCTGGCGGTGTCTCCGACAAGCGCCGCCAGAACGCGATCTTCCGCCGCGCCATGGGCCTGCGCCTTGACCTGCTCGCGTTTGGCCTCGCGCGTCATGATCAGCGCGGCCTCGACCAGATCGCGGATGATCTGCTCCACGTCGCGGCCGACATAGCCGACCTCGGTGAACTTGGTCGCCTCGACCTTCAGGAACGGCGCCTTCGCCAGCTTGGCGAGGCGGCGCGAAATCTCTGTCTTGCCGACGCCGGTCGGGCCGATCATCAGGATGTTCTTCGGATACACCTCGTCCCGGATCTCGTCCGGCAGCTGCTTGCGCCGCCAACGATTGCGAAGCGCTACGGCGACCGAACGTTTCGCATCTTTCTGGCCGATGATGAAACGGTCCAGCTCCGAGACGATCTCGCGGGGGGTCAGTTCAGTCATGTCGCATCTTTCCGAGGGGCGTTGGTTTCGGTGGGCGTATCGTCTTCCAGCGCATAAGGCCAGTAGCGCCACATCCAACCCGGTCGTTTCAATGGAGGGCGTTTGCCGCCCGGGCCCAGCGTGAAATTCAGAGCCCGGCTGCATTTATGTCCCATCGGCCAGATCGCAATATCGAACAAGAGCAGCGCCGCCAAAAAAATCGACCAGTCTTTCACATCCATGGTCAGCCCCATGGGAAGGATGATGGCGTAGACCAGTGATTTCACCATTGCGAAATGCATCGCGACCTGCGCCCCGATGCGGTTGATGCGCAGTCCCCAAAGATGGGTAGCGATCCAGAGGATCGAAAGCATCACGATATCGAGCGGGTTGGGAAGCGCCCCCAGCACCCTCGCCGCTATTAGGGCTGTCACGCCACAACCCATTAAGTGAAGAGGTCTGGCGGCGGCCAAGCCGAAATTACCGCCTTTCAAATCCAATCTGCGCGCGTAGATCGCGGCGGCGAGACCTAAGATGGTAAATGCGATCGCGAAATAAATGTCGGACATCAGCACAGCGACGAATCCCCGTGGCGAAAACCCATGCATCTGCTGAATTCTGTCCAGATTGGTGCCGTATAGATCGAGAAACACGCTTAAGAGCGTAAAGGTGATGATCGGCGAGACGAGCCCGGGCAATTTGAAACGGATAAGGAAAAAGACCATGCCAACGCTCGCCACCGCCGAGACCACCGCAAGGCGGTCCTGAAATGAAGACGCTCTGAGTTCGGGTGTTGAAGAGGCGATCGCGAATCCCAATGACAACGCACCCACCACCGCCAGAGCGGATCCCGGCCATATCAGTCGTCGGCGTCCAGCGACAATTTCTGCGAAGCCCCAACACAGGAACGAGATTCCTATCAGGGCGAATGCGCCTTGTGGACCAGCTTCCTCCAGCTTTCGGCCCATCAATGCGAATATCAAACTTACGACCGCAAACCAGACGACGACGATTGCGAAAGCGAACGCCGCTTCGAACCCGGCGCGCTCCACCGGACGGCCCGAAGGATGAATGTCAATTGGATCAAATCCGAACTTCTTGCGACCGTCGCTCATTCGGCATCCATGTGACCAAAGAGAATTAGATCAAGGTCTAAAACAAATCTGCCTTGATGCAGGACCGTCATATCATTTCTCTTCGAGGCATCCTCTCTGAACTCGAGGCTGTGTCCTCAAGCGCGTATGGCCAGTAGCGCCACATCCAACCGGGCCGTTTCAACGGAGGGCGTTTGCCGCCCGGGCCAAGGGTGAAATTCAGAGCCCGGCTGAATTTGTGCCCGAGCGGCCAGATCGCAATATCGAACAATAGCAGCGCCGCCAAAAAAATCGACCAGTCCTTCACGTCCATGGTCAACCCCATGGGAAGGATGATGGCGTAGACCAGCGGTTTCACCATGGCGAAATGCATCGCGACTTGCGCGCCGATGCGATTGATGCGCAGACCCCAGAGATGGGTGGCGATCCAAAGGATCGACAGCATCGCGATGTCGAGCGGGTTGGGAAGCGCGCCCAGCAGCCGCCCGGCGATCAGCGCGGTGACGCCGCAGCCGACCAGATGCAGCGGTCGCGCCGAGGCCAGGCCAAAATTGCCGCCTTTGAGATCCAGTTTGCGCGCGTAGGTCGCGCTGGCTAGTCCCATCACCGCGAATGCAACCATGAAATAGGGCTCGGCCATCAGCGCGGCGATGATGCCACGCGGTGAGAATCCCTCGACTTCCTTCAGGCGGCTCACATCCGCGCCATAAAGTTCCAGGAACAGGCCAACCAGAGAAAATGTGATTATGGGAGAGACGAGGCCTGGCAGTTTGAAGCGGAATAGAAATGGTATCATGCCCATTCCGGCGACGGCTGAGACGATCGTCAGGCGCTCCAAAAATGGCCCTGTTCGGAGTTCCGGTGTGGAGAGCGCGACAGCGAAACCCAGAGACAGCGGTCCAAGAACGCCCAAAGCCGAGCCAGGCCAGATCAACCGTTTGCGGCCTACGACGACTTCGGCGTAAGCCCAACTCAGGAAAAACACGCCCAGCAGCGAGAATGTGGGCCAGAGTCCCGTCGCCGCCTTGTCTTTACCCATCAGCGCGAACACCGTCGCCATGATAAAGATCCAGACCACCACCAGCGACATCGCGAACATCGCCTCAAAACCGGCGCGGTCCACTGGGCGGCCTGACGGATGAATCGTGATCGGGTCATGACCCAGTTTGCGGCGACGTTCGCTCACGCAGCGTCCTTTCGATAGGGCGGCAGCCGGTCCTTGCCCGGAAAATCGGGCAAGAGACGCATCACCCAACCGCGGATGCCGGTCCATCCGGCGCCCAAGACAAGTATCCCGACGCCCAGCAGGATCAAAGTTCCGGCGGTTGAGCCCACGCCCACCTCCTTGATGGCACCCGTCACGATAGCGGCGAGATAGCCGCTGGCCGCGATCAGGAACGAGCGGCGATCGATGATGATTGCGACCAGCGCCATCAACAGCATGAATCCAGTTAAGAGCGGCGCGCCTGCTCCACCCTCCATACCGCGAAAGGTGAAGGCGGCGGTGTTCACGATCGCGGGACCGGCGAGGATGTGAAGCCAGAACCCGCAGGCGGCGCGAGAGGTCACACGGTGCGGGTCACGCATGTCATAACTCATGGCCAGCGCGAAACCTAGCAGACCGAAAGCAAGAGTGATGAGGGCGAAGGGGCCGCCCTGATTGAGATCCAGAAACGCTGACCAGCCGCCGCCAACGATTTCCTCCATAGCGCGATCATCGACGGCGCCGACCGCCGCCAGCGCGGCGAACAACATCAGCAACCCCGCCGGAAACAGCGCGAAAGGCAGTCGGAATCTCAGATAGAATAGAATCGAAGCTGCGGCGGCGATGGCGACGGTGGCGGTAAGGGATTCGAAGGCCGCGTCCTTGTTCAGCACGCCGATTCCGGCGGCGGTCAGAACGGCCACGGTGAAAACCAGACAGAGCGCGATGCTGGGCAGGATCATGCGGCGGATGCGGGTGAAATACTCGGCCAAGACCCATGCGATCACGGCCACGCCGCCGGCATTGATCGCCTGCTCGAACGGCAGGATCAGACGCAGACCCCAGATCAGCAACGCGACGCCGAGGGTGACGAAGACTTCGTTGAAGCCGCGGAACAGCTCGAACGGTTCGTCACCTGCCTTAGCGCCTGCGGCCCGCGCCCGGCTGAGCGCCGCAAGATCAGCGGCCTGCGCCTCGGTCAATAGACCGGAGGAGACTCCGGCGCGCAGGTCGTCAAACTGAATCGGCGGATCACCCGCCAATGCTCTCCACCACGAAATTGGCGTTGGTGTAGACGCAGATCTCGGCGGCGATGGTCATCGCCTTGCGGGCGACCTCCTCCGACGAAAGGTCCTGATCGACCAACGCGCGCGCGGCGGCGAGCGCGTAATTTCCACCCGAACCGATCGCGGCGACGCCGCCTTCCGGCTCCAGCACGTCGCCGGCGCCGGTCAGCACCAACAGGTCCTTGCCGTCGGTGACGATCAGCATTGCTTCGAGATTGCGAAGATACTTGTCGGTGCGCCAGTCCTTGGCCAGCTCGACGCAGGCGCGGGTCAATTGCCCCGGTGTCGCCTCCAGCTTGGCCTCCAACCGCTCAAACAATGTGAAGGCGTCGGCGGTGGAGCCTGCGAATCCCGCCACGACGTCTGCGCCGCCGGGTGAAAGCCGACGGACCTTTCGGGCATTGCCCTTGATCACCGTGTCGCCGAGGCTGACCTGTCCGTCGCCCGCGACGGTGACCACGCCATCTTTTCGCACGCCGAGGATGGTCGTGCCGCGCCAGCCGGGGGTTTTGGTCTCTGACATTCTGCTCTCCCTCAGGGTCTGCCGGGATATAAGCGGTGACGCAGGGTCAGGCCAAGGGCGATCTGGCGAAAGACTTCGCCCCCGGCTATAACCCCGCCGTCAGTGAGTGAGGAAAACCGATGCGCACAGCGTCCATCAGCCGGGAAACGGCGGAAACCAATATCCAGGTCGAGATCGATCTGGACGGAACAGGCGCCTATGACAACCAAACGGGCGTCGGGTTTTTCGATCATATGCTGGACCAGCTCGCCCGGCACGCGCTGATGGATATGCGCGTTAGAGCCAAGGGCGATCTGCATGTCGATGATCACCACACGGTCGAAGATACGGGCATCGCGCTGGGCAAGGCGCTGAGCGAAGCGTTGGGCGACAAGCGCGGCATCCGGCGCTATGGCGAATGCCTGTTGCCGATGGATGAGGCGTTGACCCGCGCGGCGCTGGATCTGTCCGGCCGGCCCTATCCGGTGATCAAGCTCGATTTTCCGTCGCCGAAGATCGGAACGTTCGACGTCGAGCTGGTGCGCGAGTTTTTCACCGCTTTCGCCGTAAATGGCGGGATCACGCTGCATGTGGAGACGTTGGCGGGCGCGAATTCCCACCATATCGCCGAGAGCGCATTCAAAGCCGTCGCCCGCGCGTTGCGGGTGGCGCTGGAGACCGACCCCCGCAAGGCGGATGCGATTCCGTCCACCAAAGGCACATTATCGGAGTAGGGACATGACCTGCGCGATCATCGATTATGGTTCGGGCAATCTGCGCTCGGCCGAGAAAGCCTTCGCCCGGATGGCGGAGGAGGGCGGCACCAACATCCCCATTGTGGTCACTTCGGAGGCGGAGGTCGTCGCCAAGGCGGACCGGGTCGTGCTGCCGGGCGTCGGCGCCTTCGCCGATTGCAAGGCCGGGCTGGCGAAGCTCGACGGCATGATCGATCTGCTGGAACAGCGCGTGCGCCATGAAGGCGTGCCGTTTTTCGGCATCTGCGTCGGCATGCAGTTGATGGCGACGGTCGGCCGCGAACATGGCGACACGGACGGGTTCGACTGGATCCACGGCGAGGTCGTGCATATGGAGCCAAACGATCCTGACCTGAAAATCCCGCATATGGGCTGGAACGAGTTGCAGGTGGATCAGCGCGATCATCCGGTCATGGCCGGGATCGAGCCCGGCTCACACGCCTATTTCGTGCACTCCTATCATCTGCGCCCGCGCCTGCCGGAGCACCGCATGGCGCATTGCCCCTATGGCGAATATGTCACCGCCGCGGTGGCGCGCGCAAATATGATCGGCACGCAGTTCCATCCGGAGAAAAGTCAGGCGACAGGGCTGAGGCTGATCGCCAATTTCCTGGAGTGGACTCCGTGATTCTCTATCCGGCCATCGATCTGAAAGATGGCGCCTGCGTCCGGCTCTATAAGGGCGAGATGGATCAGGCGACGGTCTTCAACGATGATCCGGCGGCGCAGGCGGCGGCGTTTGCGGCGGCGGGCTGCCGCTGGCTGCATCTGGTCGATCTGAACGGCGCCTTTGCGGGCGAGCCGGTGAACCGCGCGGCGGTGGAGGCGATTCTGTCGCGCGTTTCCGTGCCGACGCAACTCGGCGGCGGCATTCGCGACATGGCGACGATCGACGCCTGGCTGGAGAAAGGTCTTTCGCGGGTGATCCTCGGTACTGTGGCGGTGCGCGATCCGGAGCTGGTGCGGGAAGCGGCGAAGACGCATCCCGGCAAGGTCGCGGTGGGCATCGACGCGCGGGACGGCATGGTCGCGGTCGAGGGCTGGGCGGAGACGACCGACGTCACGGCGCTGGACCTCGCCAAGCAGTTCGAGGACGCGGGCGTGGCGGCGATCATCTACACCGATATCGACCGCGACGGCGCCATGCAGGGCCCGAACGTGGCGGCGACGGCGGCGTTGGCCAATGCGGTTTCGATCCCGGTGATCGCGTCGGGCGGCGTGAGCTCGATGCATGATTTGGAGGCCCTGAAAGCCTCCGGCGCGCCGCTTGACGGCGTCATTTCAGGCCGGGCGCTCTATGATGGGCGAATCGAGGTGGCGGCGGCGACGGAGTTGCTGGCGGCGTGACGCTCAAAGATTTACTTGGGGCTGCGTTCGCATATCTACCCATTCCACTTGTCGCGTTCGCCTTGTTTCAAATCATGATGAAGGGGCGACGCGGCATGCGGCGGCTCTATTGTATCGCTGCGCTTCTCATCCCGTGGTTTGGTTTTCTGGTCGGCGTCGCCCTTCAGGTGTCGATCGGCGACAACTGCCGAATTGATTTCAAGTTCGGCGAGGGAAGCTGCCGATTGTTCGGGATCGAAATCCATGACTTTGTCAATGCGCTGATGTTTACATGGGGATTGTTCGCAATCTGGATTTGCAAACCGCTTATCATGTTGCTCGCCCTCTGGGAGGGTATCGCGCGGCTTCTGAAGCGGCTAAACCGGCCAGACTGAACAACAGAGGCGATGAGAGATGCATAAAGCCCGCGAGACAGCCTCGGGCGACGTATTGTCGATGTACGATCTCGTGGCGGCGGCGACGGAGTTGCTGGCGGCGTGATGCTCGAAGCGCTGGCGGTCATATTCGCGGCCTTCCTCGAATATCCGCTCGCCTATTTCCCGGTTCCGGCGCTGATCGTCGCGCTGCCTCTTATCGCGATATTCGGGCGGCGAGGGCGTCGCCGTCTCTATTGCATCGCCGCGCTTCTATTCCCCTGGGCCGGATTTCTGGTCGGCGGGGCGCTTTGGGGATTGGCCGGCGAGGACTGTCGGATCGACTTCAAATACTATAACGGCAGTTGCCGGTTGGCCGGGCTGGAGCTCCATGACGTCATCACCGGGCTGACCTTCATGTGGGGTTTCATCGCCATCTGGCTCTGCACGCCCCTGATCCTCTTGTTGTCGGTCTGGGAGGGCGTCGCGCGATACTTGCGGCGGAGAAACCAGTCTCGATGAACGGCGGGTCCAACCAAGGACCACTGGTGTTCGCGCGCGCTGAGATAACGACGCGCGCGCGAGATTTTTGGGTGAGCGGTTATTCCGCTGCGACCGCCTTGCCGGTCAGCTTCTCCAGCGCGCCCGCCGCCGTGACGATGGCCGGGCTGTCGGCGCCATGCTCCATGGCGAGCGCGCCCATCTCGCGATAGGTGACGGTGGTGGTGCCATCGGCGGCCTGGAACACCTGCACTTTCAGCGGCAGGTCCAGACCCATGGTCGGGGCCGATTGCATCATCGGCGTGCCGAGTTTCGGGTTGCCGAAGATCAGCACCTGGTTGGGCGCCAGTTCCTCGCCGACCTTCTCGGCGCCGGCGGCGTGATCGACGCGCGCGAAGATCGTGGCGCCCGCGCCTTCGACGGCGGCGGCCAGCCGATCCATCGTGGTGGCGACGTCATGCGGGCTGGTCTTGGTGACGAAATCTGCGGCGTTGGCGAAGGAGGCGGTCAGGGCTGCGGCCATGGCGATCAAAAAAACTTTCATCTTTGGAGTCCTTATGGGGCGATGCGCATGCTTGTTCTCAGCGCGCGCTCAATCTACTAAAATGGGGAAGATCCTGAAAAGGCAATGCAAGATGCTTAAAGCTCGCGTGATCCCCTGTCTCGACGTCAAGGACGGCCGCGTCGTCAAAGGCGTGAATTTTGTCGATCTGGTCGACGCCGGCGATCCGGTCGAACAGGCGAAAGTCTATGACGCGGCCGGGGCCGATGAACTCTGCTTTCTCGACATCACCGCCAGCCATGAGGATCGGGGCACGATTCTGGATGTGGCGCGGCGCACGGCGGAGCAATGCTTCATGCCGCTGACCATCGGCGGCGGCGTGCGCACGCTGGAGGATATTCGCGCGCTTTTATTGGCCGGGGCGGATAAGGTCTCGATCATGACGGCGGCGGTGAAAAACCCCGATCTGATCCGCGAAGCGTCGGAGAAATTCGGCTCGCAATGTATCGTCATCGCGATCGACGCCAAGGCTTCAGAGGCGACCGAGTCCGGCTATGAGGTGTTCACACATGGCGGGCGGGAGCCGACCGGCGTCGACGCGGTCGCCTACGCCAAGCTGGCGCAGGAAAAAGGCGCGGGCGAGATCCTGCTGACCTCAATGGACCGGGACGGCACGCGCGAGGGGTTTGACATCGCGCTCACCCGCACCATCGCCGACGCGGTGACAATCCCGGTGATCGCCTCGGGCGGCGTCGGCACGCTGGATCATCTGGTCGAGGGCGTGCGCGACGGACATGCGACGGCGGTGCTGGCGGCCTCGATCTTTCATTTCGGCGAGCACACGATCGGCGAGGCCAAGAAGCATATGGCCGCCGCCTGCGTTCCGGTGCGCCTGACGTGACGCGACTCACGTGAACGGCCCTGTTTCCGAAGAAATGCGCTCAAAGATCGTTGAACGCCTGTCGGTGATTGAGGCGGAGGAAGACGCGACCATCTTGCTGGCCGTCGAATCTGGCAGTCGCGCTTGGGGATTCCACTCACCGGACAGCGATTACGACGTTCGTTTCATCTACTCGAGGCCCATCGACTGGCACTTGAACGTGTCAGCTGGCCGTGACGTGATTGAGCGGCCAATCTCAGATGTGCTCGATCTATCGGGTTGGGACCTTCGCAAGACTCTGGGCCTCATTCTACGCTCCAACGCGGTCGTGCTGGAATGGCTGCAGTCACCGATTCTCTATCGTGACGACTCCGAATTCAGGAGGGATCTTCTTGAATTTGGTCGCGCAACGCTGCGGCGCAAACCGGTTATGTGGCACTATCTGCGGCTCGCAGAGCGGCAGAGCGCGCGTCTACATAATGAGGCCGGTCTTCTCCGACTGAAAAAGTACTTCTATGTCATTCGCCCGGTTCTGGCGTTGCGATGGCTACGTTTGAGGCCTGAGGCTTCAGCGCCACCAATGAATATGCAGGCGTTATTGGACGGATCGGATCCGCCGCCAGCGACCCGGGCGCTGATCGAAGAACTGGTGGTGGAGAAAAGTACGGTTGCGGAGTTGGGCGCAGTTGACCGCTCGCCTGCCGAGATTGATGCGTTGATCGCGCAGGAGCTCGCGGCCGCAAAGGCCTTTCTGGATAAGTCGCCGCCCGAGTCGCCCTCGGCCCAGAAATCCGAGGCCGACTTGCTTCATCAAAAATGGACGCGTAGGACCGATCGTGCATCATCTGGGCTGGGAAGCGTCATATGACCGATATTCTGAAACGCCTGGCCGCCACGATCGAGGCGCGGCGCGGGGCCGATCCCTCCACCTCCCACACCGCGGCGCTTCTGGCCAAGGGTCCGGAGAAATGCGCCGAGAAATTCGGCGAGGAGGCGGTCGAAGCGATCATCGAAGCCGTGAAGGGCGACGCCCGGAAACTTACCGGCGAGGCGGCGGACGTGCTTTATCATCTGATCGTGATGCTGGCGGCGCGGGACGTGTCGCTGGCGGATGTGCTGGCGGAGCTTGAGCGACGCGAGGGCGTCTCCGGCGTCGCCGAAAAGGCCGCCCGGACGGCCAAGTGACGGACGCCATGTCAGTGGGAAAGATCGTAGTCGCGCGCGTCGACTCGGACGCGGACCTCAAAGCCTGCTTCGAGATTCGCAACCGGGTGTTCGTCAAAGAGCAGGGCGTCACCGAGCGCGAGGAATATGACGGGCTCGACCCGGAATGCACCCATTACCTGCTGACGCTGGACGGAAAGCCGATGGCGACGCTGCGGATCCGTAATCTCGACGACGCGGTGAAAGTGCAGCGGGTCGCGGTTCTGGCGGAGGGGCGCGGCGCTGGGCTCGGCGCGGCGCTGATGCGCCATATGCTGGCGGAGATGCGGGCGGCGGGCGCCGAGAAAGCGGTTCTTGGCTCGCAGGTCAGCGCGATCCCGTTTTATGAGCGGATTGGCTTTATCAGCCATGGCCCGGAATATATGGACGCCGGAATACCGCACCGGGACATGACCCTGACATTTTAAGGAGCGCCAATGGCCTACGCCTATGACGACCAGAACGTGTTCGCGAAAATTCTGCGCGGCGAGATTCCCTGCAACAGGGTTCTGGAGACCGAACATGCGCTCGCGTTCAACGATATCGCGCCGCAGGCCCCGACCCATATTCTGGTGATCCCGAAAGGCGCTTACGTCAATTACGACCATTTCGCCACCGAAGCTTCGGATACGGAGATCACCGATTTCACCCGCGCGGTCGCCGAGGTCGCGCGCCAGTCGGGCGTGGCGCAATCGGCGGGCGGCAACGGCTATCGCATGCTCGCCAACGCCGGGTCGGACGGGCATCAGGAAGTGCCGCATTTTCATGTGCACGTTTTTGGCGGCGGCTTTCTGGGCAAGATGCTGCAATTTCCGAAATAGCGCGCCACGACGCTCGCAGAGTCAGTTCGCGGCGACGATGGCCTGATGGGCCCAGAGCTCCAGCCGTTTGCAGAGCGGCGTCTCGCCCTCCAAATCAAAAAGGCCGCGCAGCGCACCGTCCGATCTTTGGGTGTCGTACTCGGGAACCCGCACCTGTTCCGCGCGCCAATGGGCGAGGCCCGTCGCCTCGAACGCAATCCAGATCTCGAAATCGAAGGCCGGATTGATCTGCCGGGTGAAAGCGTCCCGCCAATGCGCCTCAATCGCCGCGCGTCCCCGGATCGGATCTGCGAACGGATCCGGCGCAAACCGGCCGCCGGAAGTGAAGAGCGCCGCCATCGCCTTGGCGTCCTTCTCCGCCCAGGCCGCGCCAAAGGCGGTCAGCCAGTCGGAGAATTGTGAAGCTAAGAGGCCGCGCATCATGCGTTGCAGTCTAAAGCGCGCCGCGCCGCGCGCGAAAGCGTCTTATCCGCGCTTGTTCGGATCCGGCGCCGATGCGGGCCCACGTAGAGGCTGAACCAGCATCCGGTCGAGCCAGAGATCGCGGCGGGTGCGGAACATCTCGATCCCGATGGTCATGCCGGTGTGGCCGTCCTTGGGTTGGGCGCGATAGGTGCCGAAGATCCGGTCCCACCATGGAATGTTGAAGCCATAATTGCTGTCGGTCTCGACCCGGTCGATCGAGTGGTGAACCCGGTGCATGTCGGGGGTGACGATCACCAGACGCAGCAGGGCGTCGATCCCTTTCGGCAGATGGATGTTGGAGTGGTTGAATAGCGACGTGGCGCTCAGGATCACCTCGAACAGCAGCACGGCGATGGCGGGCGCCCCCAGGATCGCGACCACGGCCAGTTTCAGGGCCATCGAGAGCAGAATCTCGACCGGGTGAAACCGCACGCCGGTGGAGACGTCAAACTCCAGATCAGCATGGTGGACCCGGTGCAGCCGCCAGAGCAGGGGCACTTTGTGAAACAATACATGCTGCCCGTAGATCGCCAGATCCAGCGCGATCACGGCCATCGGAATCGCCAGCCAGCCGGGCGCGTCCAGCATATTCATGACACCCCAGCCGCGCTCGGCCGAGAGAGCGGCGAACCCCACCGCGAGAATCGGAAAGCAAAGGCGCACCAGCGCAGAATCCAGCGCGACGAGCACGAAATTGTTGGACCAGCGGATAAGGCGCGGGATCTCCGCCCGCCGCCGCGGGGCGGCGAGCTCCCACGCCGCCATCCCGGCGAGCATGGCGAGAAACACGCTCAGCCGAACGGCGCCTTCATGGCTGGTCAAAAATTCAGACACTGGCGCGCACTCCCGTTTGCACCGCAACTTAATCACGCCGCGCGCAAAGACCACCGCCCGCCACGCCACCCCGCGATAAATTGACATGAGGCGCGGGCAAGGCGCGTCGGCGATAGCCAGCGGCGACGCGGCTGGGTACTCTGAGTTCGGGTGGCGGCCTGATTTGGCTCGGAGGCTTGAAAGGCGTTGACCAGATTAAAAGAAATGTTGTCGATTTCGGCGCTTGGACTGGGTCTGGGCCTGTTGTTTTTCGCAGCGTCGCTGATGCCCTCTCTGATCCCGCGCACCGCCGTCGTGCAAGGCGCGTTGGGCGGGGCGATGATCGCCACCGGCTATCTGATCGTCTCGTTGCTGATCTGGATCGTGCACACGCTTCAGATTCCCACGCCGGGTCCCGGCGTTCGGCGCGTCTTCAACCTGCTGGCGCTGGCGGCCGGCGCAGGCGCGTTGATCCTCTTGCTGATCGTGAATCTGGACTATCAGAACGATCTTCGCGCTTTGATGACCATGGCGCCGCTTGAAGACAGCCACTCCGCGACCATGGTCGGGATCGCCGCGGCGCTGTTTCTGGGGCTGCTGGTCATCGCGCGGTTGCTGAAATGGACCACGGGCGCGTTTCGCGCGCGATTGTTGAACTGGTTTCCGCGCCGCCTGGCGGTGACGATCAGCCTCGTGCTTGTTGCGCTGCTCTCGTGGAACATCGCCAACGGCCTGATTTTTCGCGGGGCGCTGGCCACCGCCGATCGTGGGCTGCAGGAGCTTGACGCGTTCATCGATCCGGATCTGCCCGCGCCCACCGACGGTTTGCGGTCCGGCAGCGCGGCGTCGCTGGTGCCATGGCGGACGCTGGGCGCGCGCGGTCGCCAATTCGCGGCGGGCGGCGCCTCGGCGGAGGAGATCGCGGCGTTTCATGACGACGCGCCCGCAAAGACGCCGATCCGGATCTATGTGGGGCTGAATTCCGCCGAGGACGAGGCCGCTCGCGCGGATCTCGTGTTGAAGGAAATGCTGCGCACCGGGGCGTTCGAGCGGGAGATTCTGATCGTCGTCAGCCCCACGGGCACGGGCTGGATCGATCCGGAGGCGGTCGATCCGCTGGAGGTGATGCATCACGGCGACACGGCGATCGTGGGAATGCAATATTCCTATCTCTCCAGCCCGCTCTCGCTGATTTTCGAGCCGGACAAGGCGCCGGACTCGGCGCGGGCGCTGGCGCAGGCGGTGCATGATCACTGGGCGAAGATGCCGCCGGACGCGCGGCCGCGGCTTTATCTTCACGGTCTCAGCCTCGGGTCCTATGCGTCCGAGCAGGCATTGTCGCCGCTGCGGGCGATCAGCGATCCGGTCGACGGGGCGCTCTGGTCGGGGCCGACCTTCAACAATTTCATCTGGAAGTCGATGACGCGGGACCGGAACCCGGATTCGCTCTATTGGTCGCCGCGGGTCGAGGGCGGCGACGTGGTGCGCTTCACAACGCAGAAAAACACGCTCGACGAGGCGGAGAAGCCCTGGGCGCGGACGCGGGCGATTTATCTGCAATATCCCAGCGACGCGATCACGTTCTTTGAACCCGAGGCGGCGTTCCGGCCGCCGGAATGGATGACCGGTCCGCGCGCGCCGGATGTCTCGGCGGATCTGACCTGGTATCCGATCATCACCATGTTCCAACTGGCGATGGACATGGCGACGGCGACCAATGTGCCGAAAGGCTACGGGCATCTTTACGCGGCCGAGCATTATATCGACGCGTGGGAGGCGTTGACCGACCCAGAGGGCTGGACCGAGGCCGATGGCGCGCGGCTGAAGGATATGTTCCGAGAGCGGTAGGGGGTCAGCCCATCAACCCGGTTTTGGCGAACATCGCCTTCAGGTCCTGTTCCGGCCGCGCGCCGATATGGGAGATAATCTCGCCCGCCGCCAGACATCCCATCGTGCCGCAGGTCATCAGGTTGCGCTCCTGCGTCAGCCCGTAGAGGAACCCGGCGGCGAAGAGATCCCCCGCGCCGGTCGCGTCCACCCGCTCCATCGGGGCGGCGGGGGCGTGCAGCTGGCGGTCGGCGGTCAGGATATAAGCGCCCGCCGGTCCAATGGTGACCGCCGCCAGTTCGACCTCCGCCTGGGTTTGCACGATCGCCTCTTGCAGCGAGTCGGTCTGATAGAGCGAGACGATCTCATGCTCGTTGGCGAAGAGCAGATCGACATCCTCCTTGATCAGACGGCGGAACTCATCGCGGTTCCGGTCGACGCAGAACGGGTCCGAGAGGGTGATCGCCACTTTGCCGCCCCGGCGCTTTGCCGCCCGGATCGCGCGCTCGAACGCCGCGCGGGTGGGGGGGCTTTCCAAGCAATACCCTTCCAGATAGGTCCAGGCCGCATCCGCATGCGCCTCTTCGTCGATATCGTCCGGGCCAAGATTGCCCGAGACGCCGAGATAGGTGTTCATCGAGCGCTCGCCATCAGGGGTGACCAGAACCATACACCGGGCGGTTTCCTCTCCGTTTTCGGCCTTTGGCGCCATCGGCGTCTCGAACGCCGCGCCCAGCGCGCGGATGTCATGGGTGAAGATCGCGCCCAGCTGATCGTCCTTCACCTTGCCGACAAAGGCCGCCTTGCCGCCCAGCATCGCCAGCCCGGCGATGGTGTTGGCGGCCGAGCCGCCTGAGATCTCCCTCGCCGGGCCCATCGCGCCGTAAAGACTGAGCGCGCGCTCAGCGTCGATCAGCTGCATAACGCCCTTCTGGACGCCGTTATTGGTCAGGAACTCCTCCTCCACCATCGACAGGACGTCGACGATGGCGTTGCCGATCCCGATCACGTCATAGCGCTTACTCATATGGTCTTTTCCTCAAACAGGCAGATGTCGGAGATCGGGCATTTCGCGCAATCGGGTTTCCGCGCCTTGCAGATGTAGCGTCCGTGCAGGATCAGCCAGTGATGGGCGTGCTGCTGGAACTCGGCGGGCACGCGGTCTTCGATGGCGCGCTCGACGGCGTCCACGTCCTTGCCGGGGGCGAGGCCGGTGCGGTTGCCGACGCGGAAGATATGGGTGTCGACGGCCTGCGCCGGGATCCTCCACCACATGTTCAGCACCACATTCGCGGTTTTGCGCCCGACGCCGGGCAGCGATTGCAGCGCCTCGCGAGAGGAGGGGACCTCGCCGCCATACTCGTCGATCAGCATGCGGCTGAGCTTGATCACGTTCTTGGCCTTGTTGCGGTATAGGCCGATGGTCTTGATATGCCGGATCAGCCCTTCTTCGCCCAGATCGAGCATCTTTTGCGGCGTGTCCGCGATCTCGAACAGCGCGCGAGTCGCACGGTTGACGCCCTTGTCGGTCGCCTGCGCCGACAGAGCGACGGCGACGACCAAAGTGTAGGCGTTCACATGCTCCAGCTCGCCCTTGGGCTCCGCATTCAGGCGGCGGAACCGGTCGAAGCATTCGTGGATCTGATTGTAGGTCAGCGTCTTGGACATGGCGGCGGACTTTGCGACGCCGCGCGGACGGAGGCAAGCGGGATTGAGGCTATTCGATCGCCTCAATCTCAGCGGCCAGAAAATCGAAAACCAAACGAATGCGACGGCTTGTGCGGAGTTCGCGATGGGCGGCGAGCCAGACCTCGATGGGGAAGGGATCAAACCAGGGCGCGGCGCAGCGGACCAGTGGCTCAGCTTCGCCGATCCTGGTCAGCATGACGCCGAGGCCGAGCCCGTTCTTGACCATTTCCCATTGGGCGAGGTGATTGCCCACCAGCAGCGGAAAGTTACTCTCCGACAACCCGAGACCCTTGGCGTTGAGGCCGTCGAGAAGCGGCGCGTTGTCCTCGAATCCGATGAAGTGCGCGCGTTTCAAGTCTTCTGGCGAATGAAAGCCGCACATTTTGTCCAGATAACCAGCCGAGGCGAAGAGGCGCGCCTCCGTGTCCCTCAGTTTTCTGGCGATGAGTTGAGGGTCCGATGGGCGCGCGCTGCGGATGGCAATGTCGGCCTCGCGCCGGCGCAAGTCGCGCATGCTGTTTGTCGCGACGAGGTCGATCATGATCCCCGGTTCAAGACGGCGTAGTTTGGCGATGATCGGCGGCAGGATGAAGGCGGACGTGACCTCGGTCGCGGTGATGCGCACCGTGCCCTCGATCGAGAGGGATTGTCCCGAAGCGGCTAGCGAGATTTGACCTGCCGCATCGGCCATGGCGCGGGCGTATTCGACCAGTTCCAGCCCGCCGGGCGTCAGTTCCAGACCCTTGCCCACGCGTTCGAACAGGGCGACGCCCAGCTCTTCCTCCAACGCCTTTACCTGTCGTCCCAGAGTCGGCTGCGCCACGCCGAGCGCTCGCGCAGCCGCCGAAAGTGAACCTTCTTCCGCCGTGATCAGAAAGGCCCGCGCCCGGTTCCAGTCGAAGTTCACAAAACGCCAATCCATGCATTTATGCATAGATAATACGTGTATTTCGTCAATCCACATTCGTTTTCACATTAGATAAATCTTCGCCTATCGAAATCAGAAAGGGCTTCGAACATGATGGTCGTGGAGGAAGACGCGACGCTGCGCCATGCGCGGTTCTGGGACCGGCATGCGATCGGGTACTCAAATCGGCCGATTGCGGACGAGGCGGCCTATCAAACCAAGCTAGAGGCCGCGCGAGAACATCTGCGCCCGGACTCAGTGGTGCTGGAGTTCGGCTGCGGCACCGGCGGCACGGCGCGGTTGCACGCACCCTTCGTGAAACACATCCTCGCGACGGATATCTCGAATGGGATGTTGGAGATCGCAAGAGAACGCGCGGCGGCCGAGGGCGTCGAGAATGTCGAGTTTCGCCGCGCCAGCATCGAAGACCTCGACTTACCCGATGGCAGCTTCGACGCCGTCTTGGGCCTCAGCATCCTGCATCTGTTGAGGGATCCGGACGCAGCGATCGCGAAGGTTCATCGTCTGCTCAAGCCCGGCGGCGTCTTTATCTCCAGCACTGTCTGCCTCGGCGATTTCATGCGGATCTTCGGTCTGATCGCGCCATTGGGCCGGATGCTTGGCTTGCTGCCTCTGGTGCAAATCCTCAAGGCCGATGAGCTGGAGGCGAAATTCGCGCCGGCAGGGTTCGAGATCGTGCACCGCTGGCGGCCTGGCGAGAAAACGCTGTTCCTGATCGTACGAAAACCGGCTTAGGCGCCCCGACTTCACAAGAACCGGGTGGCGCGGCGGCGGGCGGGGCGTAAATTGGCGCTCAGAGACATGCGAGGATCCGATGACCGTTCAGCCGGAACATTCCGAATTTCACTATGACCTGATGGCCGAAGCCCTTCGCTTTCTGGAGGAGCGGGCCGAGGAGCACCCGGATCTCGACGCCGTGGCGGAGCATCTGGGCTTCTCTCCGGCGCATTTCCAGAAACTCTTCAGCCAGTGGGTCGGGGTCAGCCCCAAGCGGTATTTGCAATATCTGACGCTGGACCACGCCAAACGGCTGCTGGAAGAGCGGTTCACGCTGCTGGACGCGACGCTGGAGACCGGGCTCTCCAGCCCCGGCCGGCTGCATGATCTTTTCGTGCGGTGGGAGGCGATGAGCCCCGGCGACTATGCGCGGCGCGGCGCAGGACTGACGATCCGCTACGGCTGGTTCGACTCGCCCTTTGGCCCGGCGCTGGCGATGGGCACGGAGCGCGGGCTCTGCGGCCTGGCCTTCAGCGCGGAGACCGGGCGCGAAGCGGCGCTGTCAGATATGTGCGCCCGCTGGCCCGAGGCGACGTTCATCGAGGATGTGTCGGCGCTGGCGCCTTGGGTCGCGGCGGCGTTCGGTGAGGGCGGCGAGGCGCGGCTGGCGCTGATCGGCGCGCCCTTTCAGATCAAGGTGTGGGAGGCGCTGCTTTCGATCCCCTCCGGCCATGTCACCACCTATTCGGAAATCGCCAGGAAGATCGGTTCGCCGAAGGCGGTGCGCGCCGTCGGCACGGCGGTCGGCCGCAACCCGATCAGTTGGCTGATCCCCTGCCATCGTGCGTTACGCAAATCCGGCGGGCTGGGCGGATACCACTGGGGGTTGCCGGTGAAGCGCGCTATGCTCGCCTATGAGAGTGCGAGATTAGAGGCGGGCGAACCGAGTGGCGACAAAGTCAGAGCTACCGGAACCAACGGGTGAGGAGTTTGCCGCGGCGAAGGCGCGCTATGAGGCGCTGCTGGAATCCGCCGATCCGTTTGTTGTGGCGTATCGGTTGATGAACGACAGGGTTCGCTTCTGGATATTAGCCGTTTTCGTCGGCGCGCTGTTTTTCTTAGTTGCGCATATTGAGCCGTTGTTTGTTCCTACAACAGTATTTTTTGTCCTGTTGATTCAGCCAAAACGGTATCAGATCCTCAATTTGATTTGCGATATACGAGGGATCGAGTATGACGCAGAAGCGATTAGACGAGTCTTACAGCCGCCTCCGCCGCACTGGTTTCGCGCGCGCGCTCTATTCTCATTCGATGTCTATTTGACCGCTGCTTTTCCAATAGCTTTGCTTCTGTACATACAGCTGCATCGGCCAGATACATGGATATTCGGACTAAGTTTATTCGCGGCCATAACTACAGCGATCGTAAATTTGGCGTTCTTTCAGCCAATGCGAATTTCGTTTTACGAACGCGCACTTGGCTTCGAGCGCGATTCCTTGAGTAGGGGCTTCCGAACTCGGCTTCTCTCCAGTTACTTTCTTCCGCTCTTTATCGGTGGACTTTTGTTCGTTTTGACGCACTGGTTGCAGGGATTTGGAGTAGGCGAGTTCGACACCTCATTGAGCATCAAAGCTGGAATTCTGGCGTCTTTGGGTGGCTTATTTTGGTTCTGCTCGGGTGCAGTTGCGTCTGTCGTTGTCACTCGCGCCCATTTCCGCGCCGTGTTCGGTGAAGCATGCGAAAATACAGGTGCTGCCGCGTAATGCTGCTATTTACGCTTCTTATCCTTCGGCGTTTCAATCGGCTTCACATCGATGCCGGAATTGCGCTGGGCGTGCCAGAGATCGTGCTGCATCTGCAGCGCCAGCCAGAAGCGTGGGCCGTTGCCCAGCGCCTGACCCAGACGCTGCGCCATCTCCATGGAAAGGTCGCGGCGCTCGTGGATCAGCGTCGACATGGTCACGCGGGTGACGCCCAGATGGGCGGCGAGGTCGGTGACGGTCATGCCGATCTCGGGCAACACGTCCTCACGCAGATAGGCGCCGGGATGGGGCGGGGCGAAGTCCAGCTCAACTCCGGTCATCAGCCGCCCTCCAGATCGATATTGGCGAGGCCCGCCTTATCCCAATTGAAGGTGATCCGCGCCCCGGTCTTCAGCGCGACCGCGTATGTGACGGTCTTTTTGCCCTTGGCGCGAAAGCCCTGACCGGCGAAATCCAGCTCCGCCGGGGTCGCCGCGATGTTCAGCGCGGCGATGACGCGTTTGGCGCGGTCAGCGTCGCCGGCGGGCACGCCATCGACGTCTCCCTTCAGCGCGAGTTTGCGCAGGCCCGCATGGGCGAATTGTTTTTTCTTCAACATGTAACTGAGAACGCCACAGCCCGGCCCTGACTGTCAACGCTGGCGTGACGAGTCTGACCGGAATGTTATGAAATCGCGCCGCGCGCTGGCGTCAGCGGGCCGGAATGGCGGTTTCAGTCGCCGATTCCGAGCACGTCGAGCATGGAATACTCGCCGGGTTTCTTGCCCTGACCCCAAAGCGCGGCCTTCACGGCGCCTTTTGCGAAGATCGTGCGGTCGGACGCAACATGGCGGAGAATCACCCGCTCGCCTGCGCTGGCGAAGATCACGTCATGCTCGCCCACGACATCGCCGCCCCGCATCGAGACGAAACCGATATCGCCCTGCTTGCGCGCGCCGGTCAGCCCGTCGCGGCCGCGGTCGGAGATTTCCGCCAGATCGGCGCCGCGCCCCTCGGCCACGGCCTGTCCCAGCATCAGCGCGGTGCCCGACGGCGCGTCCACTTTCTGATTGTGGTGCATCTCCACCACCTCAACGTCCCAATCCGTGTTCAGCGCCTCGCCCACCTTGCGGGCCAGGGCGGTCAGCAGGTTCACGCCCAGCGACATGTTCCCCGCGCGAATGATCGCCGCGTGGCGGGCGGCGGCGGCGAGCTTCTCGAAATGCGGCGCGTCGAAGCCGGTTGTGCCGATCACGTGGACGAGGCGCGCCTGAGCCGCCAGCGCGGCGTGCTCCAGCGTCGCGATGGGCGAGGTGAAGTCGATCACCGCCTGCGCCCTGGCGAACACCTCCAGCGGATCATCCGAGACGATCACGCCCTCGGCGCCGATGCCCATCGCCTCGCCCAGATCCTGACCGATCCAGTCATGGCCGGGGCGCTCGGTGACGCCTGACAGCGCGACGCCCTCGGTCGCCAGAACCTGTTTCACCAGCATCTGGCCCATCCGGCCGGAACAGCCGGTGATCGCGATATGAGTGGTGGCGCCGCGGGACATGGGAGACCTCATTGGAAAAGAAAAACGCCGCCCGGCTTAGCAGGCGGCGTCGAATTTCGAAAGGCGGTTCGCGGCGGGGATCGCGGCCTATCCCTTCACGCCGTCCCAGAACTCTTTAACCTTGTCGAAGAAGCCGCTCGATTCCGGGCTGTTCTTGCCGCCGAGCTTCTCGAACTCGCGCAACAGCTCCTTCTGTTTCGAGCTGAGGTTCACCGGCGTTTCGACCGCAAGCTCCAGATACATGTCGCCGAACCGGCCGCCATGCAGTTTCGGCATGCCCTTGCCGCGCAGACGCAGCTGCTTGCCGGTTTGCGAGCCCGACGGGATCTTCACCTTTGTGCGCCCGCCATCGATGGTCGGCGCCACGATCTCTCCGCCCAGAACGGCGGTGGTCATCGGCACTGGGATACGGCAATGCAGGTCGAGCGCCTCGCGCTCAAACAGGTCATGCGGCTTGATCTGGATGAAGATGTAGAGATCGCCGGACGGTCCGCCGCGCAGGCCCGCCTCTCCCTCGCCCGCCAGGCGGATGCGGGTGCCGTCCTCGACGCCCTCGGGAATCTTGACGGAGAGCGAGCGGTCCTGCGTCACCCGGCCCTGTCCGCCGCAGCTGCCGCACGGGTCCTTGATGGTCTGGCCCCGGCCGTTACAGGTGGGGCAGGTGCGCTCAATGGTGAAAAAGCCCTGCTGCGCGCGGACTTTGCCCATGCCGGAGCAGGTCGGGCATTGCACTGGCTGAGCGCCGCCCTTGGCGCCGGAACCGGCGCAGGTCTCGCAAAGCACGGCGCTGGGCACGCGAATCGTGGTCTTCTTGCCGGCCCAGGCGTCTTCGAGCGAAATGCTGAGATTGTACCGCAGGTCAGAGCCGCGCGCCGCTCGCTGGCGGGCGCCTGAGCGCCGTCCGCCGGCGCCGCCGCTCATGAAATCGCCGAACAGGTCGTCGAACACGTCCGAGAAGGCGGAGGCGAAATCGGGCCCCTGACCGGGGTGAAAGCCGCCCCCGCCCGGGCCGGCGCCCATGCCGCCTTCGAACGCGGCGTGGCCGAACTGGTCATAGGCGGCTTTTTTCTGCGGGTCCTTCAGGACGTCATAGGCCTCGTTCACTTCCTTGAACTGGGCCTCGGCCTCAGGTTTGTCCTTGTTGCGGTCGGGGTGGAGCTCTTTCGCCTTGCTGCGATAGGCCTTCTTGAGCTCGGCCTCGTCCGCCCCTTTGGCGACGCCCAGGACTTCGTAGAAGTCTCGCTTGGCCATATCTTTCAGTTCCTTCCGGGTCGCGCGTGTCGGCGCGCGCCGCCAATCGCCAAAACCAGGCCCCGCCGATCGCTGTCAGCGGGGCCTGATTGTCCGTAAAACGTCCCAGGTCGTGGGGCGTTTATGGCCCTCAGGCCCGTTTGTCGTCGTCCTTGACCTCTTCAAAGTCGGCGTCGACCACGTCGTCCTCGGCCGGGCCGCCCTCGGCGGGACCGCCTTCGGGGGCTTCGCCGCCTTCGGCTTCGGCCTGCGCCTTGTAGAGCGCCTCGCCCAACTTCATCGACGCCTCCGCCAACGCCTGGCTCTTGGCCTTGATCGTTTCCAGATCATCGCCGTCGGCGACTTCACGCAGCTCGGCGATCGCGGTCTCGATCAGGCTTTTCGTCTCAGCGTCGATCTTGTCGCCATGCTCAGAGAGCGCCTTTTCGGTCGAGTGAATCAGGCTTTCGGCTTGGTTCTTGGTCTCGACGCCTTCCTTGCGCGCCTTGTCCGCCTCGGCGTTGGCTTCGGCGTCCTTGACCATTTTCTCGATATCGTCGTCCGAGAGGCCGCCGGAGGCCTGGATCGTGATCTGCTGCTCTTTGTTGGTGGCCTTGTCCTTGGCGCTGACATTCACGATGCCGTTGGCGTCGATGTCGAACGTGACCTCGATCTGCGGCACGCCGCGTGGCGCGGGCGGAATGTTCTCCAGATTGAACTGGCCGAGCATCTTGTTGTCGGAGGCCATCTCTCGTTCGCCCTGGAACACCCGGATCGTCACCGCGGTCTGATTGTCGTCGGCGGTGGAGAAGATCTGGCTCTTCTTGGTCGGGATCGTGGTGTTGCGGTCGATCAGGCGGGTGAAGACGCCGCCGAGAGTCTCGATGCCCAGGCTGAGCGGCGTGACGTCGAGCAGAACCACATCCTTGACGTCGCCCTGCAGAACGCCGGCCTGAATCGCGGCGCCCATGGCCACGACCTCATCCGGGTTCACGCCCTTATGCGGCTCCTTGCCGAAGAAGCCTTTGACGGCCTCCATGACTTTGGGCATGCGGGTCATGCCGCCGACCAGAACCACCTCGTCGATCTCGGACGCGCTGACGCCGGCGTCTTTCAACGCCGCTTTGCACGGATCCAGCGTGCGCCGGATCAGATCCTCGACCAGGCTTTCCAGCTTGGCGCGGGTCAGTTTCAGCGTCAGGTGCTTCGGGCCGGAGGAATCGGCGGTGATGAAGGGCAGGTTGACCTCGGTCTGGGCCGCGGAGGAAAGCTCAATCTTCGCTTTCTCGGCCGCTTCCTTCAGACGCTGCAGCGCCAGTTTGTCGCCGCGCAGGTCGATGCCGTTCTCTTTCTTAAACTCATCGGCCAGGTAGTCGACCAGACGCAGGTCGAAATCCTCACCGCCGAGGAAAGTGTCGCCATTGGTCGACTTCACCTCGAACAGGCCGTCGTCGATCTCGAGGATCGAGATATCGAACGTGCCGCCGCCGAGATCGTAGACGGCGATGGTCTTGCCGCCTTCCTTGTCGAGCCCGTAGGAGAGCGCGGCCGCCGTCGGCTCGTTGATGATGCGCAGGACTTCCAGACCGGCGATCCGGCCCGCGTCCTTGGTCGCCTGACGCTGGGCGTCGTTGAAATAGGCCGGGACCGTGATCACGGCCTGCGTGACCTGCTCGCCCAGATACCCTTCGGCGGTCTCTTTCATCTTTTGCAGGATGAAGGCCGAGATCTGGCTGGGGGAATAGACATCGCCTTTGGCTTCGACCCAGGCGTCGCCATTGCCGCCATCGACGATCTTGTAGGGAACCATGCCGCGGTCTTTTTCGACCATCGGATCGTCGACCCGGCGCCCGATCAGGCGCTTCACCGCGAACAGGGTGCCTTCCGGGTTAGTGACGGCCTGCCGTTTGGCGGGCTGGCCGACCAGACGCTCATCCTCGGCGAAGGCGACCATCGACGGCGTGGTGCGCGCGCCTTCGGCGTTTTCCACCACTTTCGGCTGCGATCCATCCATGATGGCGACGCAGGAATTCGTGGTTCCAAGATCGATACCGATAACTTTCGACATTCTAGTCCTCTCAACAAGGCGATGGTTCGCACGGTCCCAATTTCCGCGGCGACCGCGCATCATCCCAAAATTAGAAGAGCCGTAGCGCTCTGCGCACAGCTTGGTTCGCGGGTATATAAGGATCTGCGGGGGGGCTCGCAACCGGCTGAGGCCAATGAATACAGTGGAATCCGGGGGAAATGACCAAGATCGCGCCAATCGACATCGCCGGGTTCAAATTGTGGAAAAGCCGGCTCGACGCCGCCGCGCAATCCGACATGGTGATCGCGCTGCGCAAGGTCGCTGACGCCGCGCCGTTTTTTCACCCCGAGACGCGTTGGGGGAAGAAGATGAGCGTGCGCATGACCTCGGCCGGGCGGGCCGGCTGGGTCTCGGACCGGCGCGGGTATCGCTATGAGCGGCGGCATCCGGTCACAGGCGCGCCATGGCCCGCGATTCCGCCCATGATACTGGAGGTTTGGCGCGCCGTCGCCGACTGGCCGGAGGCGCCGGATTGCTGTCTGGTCAACTTCTATGGCGAGGCGGCGAAGATGGGGATGCATCGCGACGCCGATGAAGGCGCGGCGGGGTTCGCGGCGCCGGTGGTCTCCATCTCGCTCGGCGATCCCGCCGTATTTCGCATGGGCGGCCTGAAGCGCGGCGGCAAGACGCGGAAAGTCACGCTGGAATCTGGCGACGTGATGGTGATGGGCGGGCCTGCGCGGCTCGCCTATCACGGTATCGATAAAGTGATGTTCGGCGGCTCCCGCCTGTTGCCGAAAGGCGGGCGCCTCAACGTGACGCTGCGGGTGGTCGCCGATTGAGCGGGCGGATCGGCGAAGCGCGAGCGACGGGATCAGTGTTCATGCGGCACGGGCGTCATGTAGCCGATTACGGCGCCGGTCGGATCCTTAATCATCACGATGCGGCCGACGGTCGGCACGTCATAGGGCGCGCGCACGACCTCCGCGCCGTTGGCGCTGGCGCCCTCGGCGACCGCGTCGACGTCGTCAACGGCGATATAGGTCATCCAATGGGCGGGGACGCCGGCGAATTCCGGGCCGCTCATTTCAAAGATCCCGGCGACCGGCTTATCGCCCGCCATGCAAACGGTGTAGTTCACGCCTTCGACCAGGTTCCAGTCCTCATAGGTCCAACCTGCGGTCTTTTCATAGAATGCGCGCGCGGCGGCGGCGTCGGTCGTCGATAGCTCGGACCAGTAAACAATCCCGTGGGTCTCGGACATGATCTCTCTCCCTTGAGGCGACTCGCGGCGTCGCCGGTTCATGTTTGGTTTGGATCATATAGCGAGAGAGGCGCGGGATTGGGCGTCGATTCTGCGACGTTTCGACCAAGCTTCGGCGGAGAGCGTCAGATGAATTTGTCCTTCACGTCATCAACTGACCTTGGGCGCCTTGTATTGCGGACAATGTCTGTAATGAGCCCAGTTTGCCGGATGCTGCGCGTTACACGAACGGCCGGGAAGCGCTGAAAGCAGACGTTGGCCTTCAGGTGCGGCGTGTGGGTCCAACAGGTGACGACGCGGCGTTTGATGTTGCCCCGCTCACTTTCACAGTCGGCGCCCGAAGTCGGGATATCGCGCCGACAATCTCGAATTTGGGCATTCGTTCCAAAGGAGGTAGCGCTCGTTTCCACGTGCCGATTTGACAATCATCAAGCCGCATAGTTTCGATCAGCGCTATCAGGAGAAAATGGAGCTTCCTATGCCGCTGATGATCCGAAAGGCGACACCAGACGATGCCCCGTTGCTTGTGCAGGTCGTTGACTTGGCAAGTGGCGGAGTGGTGCCAGCGCTTTGGGCCAAGGTGGCTCCTTCGGGCATGAACGGATCCTGCATCGGGCTCGGGCTTATTACCGCGGAAGATGGAGAATTTAGCTATCGAAATGGGTTCATCGCCGAACGAGACGGCGAGCAGTTGGGTGGATTGATTGGCTACCCCCTTCCCATAACCCCGCAGCCAGTGGGCCCTGACGTTCCAGAGGCATTTGTCGGCATTGAGGAGCTTGCTCAACTCGCGCCGGGCCATTGGTACATCAATTTCATGGCCGCAGTACCTGATGGCCGACGGCAAGGCGTCGGCGCTGCTTTGCTGAACGAGGCAGAGGAGCAGGCGCGAAAACACTCTTGTCCAGGTCTCGCGCTGATCGTCGCCGCTTCAAACGAAAACGCCATGAGCGTCTATTGGCGGGCCGGGTACGCTGAACGCGCGAGGCGTCATTTCGACCTGTCTGATTTTGGGGAAGAGCCGACAGAAGCGGTGCTGATGGTGAAGGATCTCGATTAGCATTTCGTGCGCCATTATGTAGGAGCGGTCGGCCCGTTGCTGCCGTTTCAGACAAATTAGACGAACGGCAACTGCCAGCGAAAGGCGGACCTTGGCGCCGCAATCGTCTGTGGCGTGCTTGTCCGCGGACCCTCCGATTGAGAGTCAGATGGCGAATGAATGAACTGTCCGCGCAGCGGACCTTTGGGTCAGAAAGGCTCGACTATCTGGCTGGAACTTCCTGACAGGTCGCACGGACCCGATCCAGAAGACCGGCTGGTTTGGGTCAATTGCCTTAGGCGCTCCCCATTCGGCGTCAGCTCTTCTCCGCCGCCTTGGCCGGGCCTTTCGCCGCGTCCTTCGCGGGCTCCGCCATCGCCTTGGCGACGCCGACCAGCGCAGGGCGCAGCAGCCGTCCGGCGATGGTGAACCCGGTCTGCATGATCTCGATCACCGTTCCCGCCTTGGCGCCGGGCGCCGGCGCTTCGAACATCGCCTGATGCAGATTGGGATCGAACTTGTCGCCAAGCGCCGGTTCGACGGTTTCGATCTTGTGTTTGGCGAAGGCGGCCAGAACCTCTCGCTTGGTCAGCTCGACGCCCTCGATGAAATCCTTGGCGGCGGCGCGCAGGTCGTCATCGGCGGATTTCAGCGCCCGGTCCAGATTGTCGAGCACAGGCAGAAGATCGCGCGCCAGCTTGGAGCCGCCGAAGGCCAGCGCGTCAGCCTTGTCGCGCTCCGCGCGGCGACGGGTGTTCTCCGCATCCGCCATGGCGCGCAACAGGCGGTCCTTGATGGCGGCGTTCTCCGCCTCAAGCTCGTCAATGCGCGCGGTCAGCAGGTCGATCTCGGCGGCTTCCGCCTCGGCTTCGGCGGAGACCGGGTCGAGGGGCGAGTCCTTTTGCAGGTCCGCCTGTTCCTCCGGCGAAGCGTCCTCCGCCCCGTTCGCAGGCGCGCCGTCCTTATCAGAGAAGCTCTCCGCCACGCCTTTCAGCACGTCTTCCAACGGATCGCGCGCCTCGTCCTCTGGCGCGGCCTGTTCGGCGTCCTGAGCTTTTGCAGTTTTTCCCGACATGTCTTTTCGCCTCAAGCGCCGCCTCCGGACCGATCGGCCACCATGCGCCCGACAAGGCGCGCGGTGTAATCCACGATCGGCACGATGCGGCCGTAATTCAATCTGGTCGGGCCGATCACGCCGATCGCGCCCACGATTCGTCTTTCGGCGTTCATATATGGAGAAATGACCAGAGAGGAACCGGAAAGCGAAAAGAGCTTGTTCTCGGAGCCGATAAAAACGCGCACGCCTTCGCCTTCCTCGGCCAGATCCAGCAGGTTCAGCAGATCGCGCTTGCGCTCCAGATCATCGAACAGACGGCGCATGCGCTCCAGATCCACCTCCGGCCCGTCCGGGGTCAGAAGATTCGAGCGCCCGCGCACGATCAGACGCTCGGGCGCGTCGGCGCCGTCCTCGCTCCAGCTGGCGACGCCGGCTTCGACAAGCTCCTGCGCATAGTCGTCGAGCTCGCGTTTGCCCGCTTCGCGCGCCTGATCGACGACGCTGCGGGCGTCCTCCAGCGTGCGCCCGCGGAGATGCGCGTTCAGATAGTTCGCCGCCTCGCGCATAGCCGACGGGGTCAGGCCCGGCGGCGGGTGAAACAGGCGATTCTCGACCGAGCCGTTTTCTTTCACCAGCACCACCAGCGCGCGGTCGGCGGAAAGGCTGACGAACTCCACATGGCGGATTGGCGAGTCTTCCTTTGGCGCGAACACCAGGCTGGCGCATTGCGACAGGCCGGACAGCATGGAGCCAGCCTGATCCAGCACCTCGGTCACCTCGGCGCCCGTGTCGGTGACCCCGCCGATGCCCGCCTCAATGGTCTGGCGCTCCTTGGCGTCGATATCGCCGATCTCCAGCAGGCCGTCGACGAACATGCGCAGACCCAGCTGCGTCGGAATTCGTCCGGCGCTGACATGGGGGCTGTCCAGCAGGCCAAGCTGCTCCAGATCCTGCATCACATTGCGGATCGAGGCGGCGGAGAGATGTTGCTCCAGCTGTTTGGAGAGCGTGCGCGAGCCGACCGGCTCTCCGGTCTCCAGATAGGTCTCCACCAGCCGCCGGAATATATCGCGGCTGCGGTCGTTCATGTCGCTGAGCGTCGCGGTTGAGTCGGCCATTCGCGTCATCCCTGTCTGACCGAGACTTAGAAACAGAGAGCGGACTGGTCAATTGGGTCGAATGTCCGCCCTTGCGTGCTTGAGTGTGGAATCCCGCGCTTCAGACCGCTATGAGGGCCCGGACCTAGGCCATCCCGCCTTCAAAGGAGTTCCCCCATGCGACCTTCCGGCCGCGCGCCAGACGAGATGCGCACGATCATCATCGAGCCCAATGTGACCAAGCATGCGGAAGGATCCTGTCTGATCCGCTGCGGCGAGACCCATGTGCTCTGCACCGCCAGCGTGGACGAGAAGGCCCCGCCGTTCCTGCGCAACACCGGGCTGGGCTGGACCACCGCCGAATACGGCATGCTGCCGCGCGCGACGAACACTCGCAACCGGCGCGAGGCGAAGAAGGGGCAGACCGGACGCACGCAGGAGATTCAGCGGCTGATCGGGCGGTCCTTGCGCGCCGGGCTGGACCGGGTGGCGCTGGGCGAGCGGCAGATCATCGTCGATTGCGATGTCATTCAGGCCGATGGCGGCACGCGCACCGCGTCGATCACCGGCGGCTGGGTCGCGCTGCGCCTGGCGGTCAACGCGTTGATGAAAGCGGGCGACATCAAGGAGGATGGCCTGTCTGATCACGTCGCCGCCGTCTCCTGCGGCGTCTATAATGGCAAGCCGGTGCTGGATCTGGACTATGCGGAGGATTCCAACGCTGAAACGGACGCGAATTTCGTGCTCACCGGATCAGGCGGGCTGGTCGAAGTGCAGGCCTCCGCCGAGGGTTTGCCGTTCTCGGAAGATGAGCTGGCCGCGATGCTGACGCTGGCGAAAAAGGGCGTCTCGGAACTGGTCGCGGCGCAGAAAGCGGCGGTGGAGGCGGCCTGAGCCATGCCCCGCGCGCTGACCGAACCGAAACTCCTCGTCGCCAGCCACAACAAGGGCAAGGTGCGGGAGATCCGCGATCTGCTCGCGCCGTTCGGGATCGAAGTGGTCTCGGCCGGCGAGCTGAACCTGCCGGAGCCGGCGGAGACTGAGGACACGTTCGCGGGCAACGCCCGGATCAAGGCGCATGCGGCGGCGCGGGCGTCAGGTTTGCCGTCGCTCTCGGACGACAGCGGGTTGGAGGTCGACGCGTTGGGCGGAGAACCGGGGGTTTACACCGCCGACTGGGCGGAGACGCCCGACGGGCGCGACTTTCCCATGGCGATGAAGAAGGTCTGGGACCGCCTGGAGGATGTTCGGGCGCCTGAGCCGCGCACTGCGCGGTTTCGCTGCACGCTCTGCCTCGCCTGGCCGGACGGGCATGACGAGATTTTCCCCGGCAAGATCGAGGGGCGGCTGACCTGGCCGATGCGGGGCGAGAAGGGCTTTGGCTTCGACCCGGTCTTTATTCGCCACGACGAGACCCGGACGTTTGGCGAGATGGAGCCGGCGGAGAAGCACGCCGACGATCACCGCTCGGATGCGTTCAAAAAACTGGTGGCCGCCTGCTTCCCGGACCGCGCGACGTGACCCGGTCGCCGCGAAAACTGATCTCCACTGGTTCGCCGTTCGAACGGGAGATCGGCTATTCCCGCGCGGTCGTGCAGGGGGAGTTCTGTTTCGTCTCCGGGATCACCGGCTATGACTACGCCACGATGGAGATGCCGGAGAGCATCGCTGACCAGACGGAGAACTGCTTTTCCACATTGCGCGGCGTGCTGGAGGAGGCGGGCTTTGCGTTGGGCGATGTCGCACAGGTGCGCTACCTGCTGACGGACCGGGCGCTGGTCGATCAGGCGATCCCCGTGCTGGGCGCGCATTTCGGCGAGATCCGCCCGGCGGCGACAATGATGATCTGCGATCTGATGAAGCCGGAGATGAAGATCGAGATCGAGGTCGTGGCGTTCAGGGGATGACATTGGGGACGACTTTGGGAATGACCGACGTCGTCCCTTCAGACGATTGGCGCGCGGGCGGGTTCGGCGTCTATGTCCATTGGCCGTTCTGCCTCGCCAAATGCCCCTATTGCGATTTCAACTCTCATGTCTGGCGCGAAGTCGATCAGGATCACTGGCGCGAGGCGCTGTTGGCGGAGATCGACGCGGCGGCGGACGAGGTTCCGGACCGCATCGTCGATACGGTGTTCTTCGGCGGCGGCACGCCCAGCCTGATGCAGCCGGACACCGTGGCGGCGCTCATCGAGCGGATCGGGACGCGCTGGGCGCTGGCGAAGGACGCCGAGATCACGCTGGAGGCCAACCCGACCAGCGTCGAAGCCGGGCGGTTTCGCGCCTACGCCGAGGCCGGGGTCAATCGTGTCTCGATGGGTATTCAGGCGTTGAACGATACGGATCTGAAGGCGCTGGGGCGGATGCACTCGGCGGTGGAGGCGCGGGCGGCGTTTGATGTGGCGCGCAACTGTTTCGACCGGGTGAGTTTCGATCTGATCTATGCGCGCCAGCGCCAGAGCGTCGCCGCGTGGCGCGGGGAGCTGACAGAAGCGCTTTCGATGGCGGTCGATCATCTCTCGCTCTACCAGCTCACCATAGAGGCGGGCACACGGTTCGGAGAGTTGCACGCGCGCGGCCGACTGCGGCACCTGCCGACAGATGACGCCTCGGCGGAAATGTATCTGGCGACGCAGGAGGTTTGCGCCGCGGCGGGCCTGCCCGCCTATGAGGTCTCGAACCACGCGCGGCCGGACGCCGAGAGCCGGCACAATCTGACTTATTGGCGCTATGGCGACTATGTCGGCGTCGGGCCGGGCGCCCATGGCCGCCTGACGACCGGGGCCGGGCGGTTGGCGACGGAAACCCTGCGCGATCCGGCGGCGTGGCTACAGGCGGTGGCTGCGCGGGGAACCGGGCGCTCTGCGGTCGAGACGCTGACGCGGTCCGATCAGGCGGTGGAGTATCTGATGATGGCGATGCGACTGGCCGAAGGCGCCGATCTTTCGCGCTACGCCAGGCTCGCGGGCGCGCCCATCGCGGACGCGCGGATCCAGCCGCTGATTGAAGATCGGTTGGCGGAGCGGAGCGGCGATCGTCTGGCGGCGACCGAACGTGGCCGACCGGTCCTCAACGCGATCCTGCGGCAGCTATTGGCGTAAGCCGGGTCCGGTTGTTTTCGCCGGACCCCCTGCGCAAGCGGGAAATCGGCGCTATATGCGCCTGATGCGCGCGTTATGGATCACTGCCGGAGCGATATTCACCGGCCTCGGCATTGTCGGGGTCTTTCTGCCCCTTTTGCCGACCGTGCCGTTCCTGCTGTTGGCGGCGGCCTGTTTCGCCCGCGGGTCCGAACGGCTGCATGTCTGGCTGATGGAGCATCCCCGGCTCGGTCCGCCGATCGCCGACTGGCATGAACATGGCGCGATCCGGCCGGCGGCGAAACGCGCGGCGCTGATCGCCATCGTCCTCAGTTTCACGATCCCGCTGGCGCTGGGGGCTGCGGCCTGGGTGCTGGGGGTTCAGGCGGTCGCGCTGACGGTGGTCACGGCGTTCATCCTGACCCGGCCCGGTGGCTCGGTGTTCTGATCGTCCTTTCGAGGCCGTGCGATCAACCGGCCCGTGTATGTGAGTTCTGGCCCTTGTGGTCGCATGACCTAAGTCAGTTTCTCGCAGATTGTAGCTGACAGCAGCGGCGCGTTCGGTCCAGTTTAGCGGGCGACGCCAACGGGAAGCATCCGTATTGACTGATTCCGTTCGCCGCGCATCGATCAATCAGACCGCCTTTAGGGGATCGCGATGTCCAAAATTTCAAACTCAGCGTATGAAGCGGAACTCTCCCGGCTGCAGATCGAACTGGTGAAGCTGCAGGAATGGGTCAAGTATACCGGCCACCGCGTCGCCGTCGTTTTTGAAGGGCGGGACGCGGCCGGAAAGGGCGGCACCATAAAGCGCATCACCGAGGCGATGAATCCTCGGATCTGTCAGGTGGTCGCGCTGCCCGCGCCGACCGAGCGGCAAAAGTCGCAATGGTATTTCCAGCGCTACGTCGCGCATCTGCCCGCGGCGGGAGAGATCATCATCTTCGACCGCTCCTGGTACAACCGGGCCGGCGTCGAGCGCGTGATGGGGTTCTGCACCGATCAGGAGTATCGCGAGTTCATGCGCAGCTGTCCCGAGTTCGAGCGCATGTTGGTCCGCGCAGGGATCCAGCTGATCAAATACTGGTTCTCCGTCAGCGATGAAGAGCAGGAGCGCCGGTTCCAGAAACGTCTGACCGATCCCACGAAACAGTGGAAGCTCAGCCCGATGGATCTGGAGAGCCGCAAGCGCTGGGTGGATTATTCCAAGGCGAAGGACGACATGTTCGCCCACACCGACATCAAGCAATCGCCCTGGTACGTGGTGAACTCCGACGTGAAAAAACACGCCCGGCTGAACTGCATCAGCCATCTGCTGTCGCTGATCCCGTATGAGGAGATCGAGCGTCCGCCGGTGGTGCTGGAGGAGCGCCCGCCGCAGCGCGGATATGTCCGGCCGCCGCTGCTGGACCAGACCTTCGTGCCGGAGATTCACGCCAAGTTTCTGTGAGGGCTTGGGCGCGGGTCGGGCGTGCCGCCTCAGTCCAGATCGAGCTGCATGTAGATGAAGAACTCGGCGACTTCGCCCGGATCTGAACATTCCGGATAGCGGTCGATGTAGCGAAAGCCCAGTTTTTCATAGATGCGCGACATCTCCCGATTGCCCTTGACCGCATCGACCAAAAGCGTGCGCCAACCCATCTCTCGCGCCGCCTCGATCCGGGCGTCGACAATCGCCCGTCCCAACCCGCAGCCCTTGGCTTCGGGGCGCACATAGAGGCGCTTCAGCTCGCCCGCGTCGGGACGCGCCTGATGCAGCGTGCCGCAGCCCACAAGCCGCTCATTCGTGTCATGGACCAGGATCAGACGCCCGGTCGGCGGCAGGACCTTATGCAGGTTCGTCCAGAACGACGCGATCAGGTCTTCGGGCGTGTAGTTGGGGGGCCCTCCCGCAGCGGCGAATTTCCGGAGCACCGCGGCGTAGAACTCCAGCAGCAGCGCGTTGAGCGCGGCACGGTCGGGGACCTCGGTCGCCGATGTGATCTGATAGGTCATCCGGTTGGCCTCGCTCCGCGTTCTCGCCCGGCGCTCATCTTAGCCGGTTTTCGCAGGTCAGGTCGCCGAGCGATTGCTAAACGATAGGCAAAGAAAAAGGCGCCGGCTGGTGCGCGGCGCCCTTGTGCGGCCCGGCCGGGGCCGGACCCTTCCTGATCGGGCCGGGTTAGCCCTTGATCGCCGTTTTGAACGGCGCGGAGAATTTGAAGCGCGGCGCCATATGGGCCGGAGCCATCTTTTTCTCGCCGGTCTGCGGGTTGCGCACTTCGCGCGCCGCGCGCTCCGCCGAGTCGAGTTTGCCGACGCCGGGGATCGACACCGTCTTGCCGCCCTTGAGCGCGGACAGCGCCACGTCGGACAGGGAGCCGAGCACGGCGTTTACACTGGCTTTTGTCTCGCCGCTGGCTTCTGCGACCGCGGTGACGAGCTCATCTTTCTTCACTGGTATTCTCCCTATTGGTTTCAATCACACACCCGCGACCTTTTGAGTCCGGCAAGCCCATTATTGTCAAGCGGGGATAGGCGGGAATCGCATGTTTTATGGGCTTTTCCCCGAGATTTCCGGATTGTGGCGGAGTTATCCACAGGCCCGGGGGTGGAACTGTCCGAAAACGGCCAAAGTTCCTTAACTTTCGCCGCGGCTGAGTTCGCGCAATTCATAGAGCGCGTCCAGCGCTTCGCGCGGCGTCAGCGCGTCGGGATCGATCTCGGCCAACCGCGCCTCCGCCGCGCTAGGCGCCGCATTTTGCGCCGCCGGAGCGGCTTTCGGCGCGGCGCTGAACAAGGGCAAATCGTCGATCAACGCATCCTTGCGGCCGCCTTCCCGGTCGCTCGATTCCAGCGCCTCCAGCACGTCGCGTGCGCGGGCGATCACCGGTCCCGGCAATCCGGCCAGCTTGGCGACCTGAACGCCGTAGGACCGGTCGGCGGCGCCGTCGCGGACTTCGTGCAGAAAGACGATCTCGCCCTCCCACTCGCGCACGGCGACGGTGGCGTTCTTCAGCCCCTCCAGCCGCCCGGCCAACGCGGTCAGCTCATGGTAATGGGTGGCGAAGAGGGCGCGGCATTCGTTCACGTCGTGCAGATGCTCCAGCGTCGCCCAGGCGATGGAGAGGCCGTCATAGGTCGCCGTGCCGCGGCCGATCTCATCCAGGATCACCAGCGCCCGGGGCCCGGCCTGATTGAGGATCGCGGCGGTCTCCACCATCTCCACCATGAAGGTGGAGCGCCCGCGCGCCAGATCGTCGGCGGCGCCTACCCGGCTGAAGAGCTGATCGACAACGCCGATGCGGGCGTAGGCTGCGGGAACGAAGGCGCCCATCTGCGCGAGGATGGCGATCAGCGCGTTCTGGCGCAGGAAAGTCGACTTGCCGGCCATGTTGGGTCCGGTCAGCAGCCAGACCGGTTTCGGATCGCCGCCTTCCTCCAGATGCGCGTCGGCGGTCAGATCGCAGTCGTTGGCGATGAACGGCTCGCCGCCCTCGCGTCGAAGCGCGCGCTCCACAACCGGGTGACGCCCCGCGCGGATGACGAAGTCGCGCTCCAGCGCGATCTCCGGCCGGGTCCAGTTTTCTTCGACCGCGAGGCGCGCCATCGCGGCGGCGACGTCGATGCGGGCGAGCGCGCGGGCCGCCGCGCCGATCTCGGGCGCGCGGGCCAGAACGGCCTCCGTCACCTCGGCGAACAGGCGCTGTTCGATCGCCAGGGCCCGCCCTCCGGCGTTCAGGATCCTGGTCTCCAGATCGCTCAGCTCCACCGTGGTGAAGCGCACGGCGTTGGCCATGGTCTGGCGGTGGATGAAGGTCTCGGACAAGGGTTCGGACATCATCGCGTCGGCATGTTTGGCCGAGGTTTCGATGAAATATCCGAGGACGTTGTTGTGCTTGATCTTGAGGTTGGCGATTCCGGTTTGTTCGGCGTAACCCGCCTGCAGCGAGGCGATCACGCCGCGCCCCTCGTCGCGAAGCGCACGGGCCTCGTCCAATTCCGCGTCGAAGCCGGGCGCGACAAAGCCGCCGTCGCGGGTCAGCAGCGGCGGTTCGGCGATCAGGGCGGCGTCGAGATGCGCGACCGTCTCGTCATGTCCCGCCAGAGCCGCCGCCGCGTCCGCAAGCTCGGCAACGGCGCGGGTCTCCGGCGCTTGCGCCATAACCTGAGAGAGCGCCCCCGCCTGCCGAAGCCCTTCGCGTAGCGCAACCAGATCGCGCGGCCCGCCGCGATCCAGCGACAGACGGGTCAGGGCGCGCTCAATCTCCGGCGCGGCGCGCAGCGCCTCGATCAGGTCGTCGCGCAGCGGGGCGTCCTCGACCAGGCGCGCCACCGCCTCGGCGCGATGGGCGATCAGCGAAGGATCGGTGGAGGGGCTGGAGAGACGTCGCTCCAGCAATCGGGCGCCCGCCCCGGTGACGGTGCGGTCGATCGCGCCCAGTAGCGCGCCCTTTTTTTCGCCGCTCAGCGTGCGCGTCAGCTCCAGATTGCGCCTTGTGGCGGCGTCAATGCGCATGATACCGCCAGGCGCTTCGCGCAAGGGCGGCTTGACCAGCGGCGCCTTGCCGACCTGTGTCAGCTCCACATAATCCAGCACGGCTCCCAACGCGGACAGCTCTGGCCGGGTAAAGGCGCCGAACGCGTCCAGCGCGTCGACGCGGAAGAAACGTTTCAGCCGCGCCTCAGCCGACTGGCTGTCGAAACTTGCGCGGCTGAGCGGCGTCGCCGCAGCGCCGGCCTCGGCGATCTGGGCGTCAAGCGCCGCGTCCGCCCAGGCGTCTTCTGCGATCAACACCTCCTTGGGGGCGATTCGCGCCAGCATCGGGCCGAGGGCGGCGCGCGCGACCTCCGTCACCGTCAGATCGCCGGTGGACATGTCGATCCAGGCGACGGCGCCGGCGCCGCGGATCTCGGACCAGGCGGCGAGATGATTGGCGCTGCGCGCGTCCAGAAGCGTATCTTCGGTCAGCGTGCCGGGTGTGACGAGTCGCACGATGTCCCGCTTGACCACCGCCTTGTAGCCGCGCTTTTTCGCCTCGGCGGGGTCCTCCATCTGCTCGCAGACCGCGACCCGGAACCCGGCGCGGATCAGTTGCTGCAGATAGCTTTCGGCCGCGTGGACCGGCACGCCGCACATCGGGATGTCCTCGCCCAGATGTTTGCCGCGTTTGGTCAGCGCGATGTCGAGCGCCGCCGCCGCATGCACCGCGTCGTCGAAAAAGAGCTCGTAAAAATCACCCATCCGGTAGAACAGCAGCGCGTCGTCGGCGCGCGCCTTGATCTCCAGATATTGCGCCATCATCGGAGTGGCGCGGGCGCTTTCCGGCGCTTTGGTGGGACTCTGCTCGTTCACGCTATTCTCTCTCGGCGTTGGGTCTGATAGCACGCGGCGCGCGCGGGGTGAACGCGGAACAAGAGGCCCCGTCGCAAGATGTGAATGCGAGCGGAAATCGCGCCTTGTGGGGGCGAACCTCAAACTCTACCGTTCGTCGCAAGGGAGGACGTCCGTAAAAAACGCGGGCGCATAAAAAGATTGGAGCCCGCCATGATGTCCAAGTCGAACGACCGCGTGACGGACGAGGAAGCCCTCGCCTATCACCTCAACCCCACGCCGGGTAAATTGCAGGTCGCGGCTTCGGTACCCATGACGACGCAGCGGGATTTGTCGCTCGCCTACAGCCCCGGCGTGGCGGTGCCGGTCAAGGCGATCGCGGAGAGCCCTGAGACCGCCTATGACTATACGTCCAAGGGCAACATGGTGGCTGTGATCTCGAACGGCACCGCGATTCTTGGCTTGGGCAATCTGGGCGCGCTGGCGTCGAAACCGGTGATGGAGGGCAAGTCCGTGCTCTTCAAGCGGTTCGCCGACGTCAACTCCATCGACATCGAGCTTGCGACGGAGGATCCGGAGGCGTTCATTGATGCGGTCAAGCTGATGGGTCCGACTTTCGGCGGCATCAATCTTGAGGACATCAAGGCGCCGGAATGCTTCATGATCGAGCAGCGGCTGAAAGAGATCATGGATATTCCGGTGTTCCATGACGACCAGCACGGAACGGCGGTGATCTGCGCCGCGGGCCTGATCAACGCGCTCCATATCTCCAACAAGAGGATCGAGGACTGCAAGATCGTCCTCAACGGCGCCGGCGCCGCCGGTATCGCCTGTATCGAGCTGATCAAGGCGATGGGCGCGCAACATGACAAATGCATCGTTTGCGACACAAAGGGCGTCATCTATCAGGGCCGTGAGGCGGGGATGAACCAGTGGAAGTCCGCTCACGCCGCGCAGACGGACTGCCGCACGCTGGAAGAGGCGATGGAGGGCGCGGACATCTTTCTGGGCGTCTCGGCCAAGGGCGCGGTGACGCCCGAGATGGTGCAGGCGATGGCGCCCAACCCGGTTATTTTCGCGATGGCCAATCCCGATCCAGAGATCACGCCGGAGGAGGCGCGCGCCGCCCGGCCCGATGCGATCGTCGCCACCGGGCGGTCGGACTATCCGAACCAGATCAACAACGTGCTCTGCTTCCCCTATCTTTTCCGGGGCGCTCTGGACGTGCATGCGCGGGCGATCAACGAGGACATGAAAATCGCCTGCGCCAAGGCGCTGGCGGCGATGGCGCGCGAGCCGGTGCCGGACGAGGTCGCGGCGGCCTATGGCAAAGAGCTGACCTTCGGGCCGGAATATATCATCCCGACGCCGTTCGATCCGCGCCTGATCTATATGATCCCGCCCGCGGTGGCCCGAGCCGGGATGGATTCCGGCGTCGCGCGTCGCCCGATCATCGATATCGGCGAATATACCCAGACACTGCGCGCGCGCATGGATCCGGCCGCGAACATGCTGCAGGCCCTGCATGAGAAAGCCCGCAAGGCGCAGCGCACCATTGTCTTTGCGGAGGGCGACGACGAACGCGTGCTCCGCGCCGCGATCTCGTTCAAGCGTCAGGGTCTGGGAGAATCGATCGTTGTCGGCCGGCCGCCTCAGGTGAAGGAGATGCTGGAAAAGATTGGCCTTGCGGACGCGCTGGACGAAATCACCATCATGAATGCGGAGATCACCGGTCACCGCGAGTCCTATACGGACTATGTCTATGAGCGCCTGCAGCGCCGCGGCTATGTGCGTCGCGACGCATACCGCATGGTCGTGCGCGACCGGCATATCTTCGCGTCCTGCATGCTGGCCAAGGGCCATGCCGACGGTCTGGTGACCGGCGCGACGCGCAAAGGCTCTTGGTTGCTGGAGGATATCGGCAAGGTCTTCGAATGCCGTCCGGGGCACGGCGTCATCGGCGTCTCGGCGGTGCTGTCGCGCGGCCGCACCGTTCTGGCGGCCGACACGCTGGTTCACCAGCTTCCAACCGCGGAGGAGTTCGCCGATATCGCGACGACGACGGCGCAGGTCGCGCGCAATTTCGGCCTCGATCCGCGGGTCGCCTTCGTCTCGTTCTCAACCTTCGGATATCCGGAGAACGAGCGCTCGGCGAACCTGCGCCGGGCGGTTGAGATTTTGGAGGAGCGCCATGTCGGCTTTGAATATGACGGCGAGATGGAGGTCGATGTCGCGCTGAACCCCGAGGTGATGGCGAATTATCCGTTCTGCCGCCTGTCGGGCCCGGCCAACGTGCTGATCATGCCGAGCCGTCTGGCGTCAGGCGTCGCAGTGAAGACCCTGCAGCAGCTGGGCGACGCCACGGTGATCGGTCCGATCGTGGTGGGGATGGAGAAGCCGGTGAAGCTTTGCTCCACGACCTCGCCCGTGCGCCATATCGTAAACATGGCGGTGATGGCGGCCTGCGACGTCGGTTAGTCGCTGATCACGCCAATAATTTCTCGCCGCCGCGCACGAGCGCCGGCAGGCGGTTCTCGGGCGGCGACAGCGGGCAGATATAGTCGGCGTTATGCGCGCAGGACGGCGCGTAGGTGAAATTGAAGTCCAGAATCGTGGCTCCGTCTGGGCCGCGTCCCAGATCCGCGCCCTTGATCGCATCCAGAAGGTAGCGCCCGCCGCCATAGGTCTCCGATCCGTTGGTGGCGTCCTTGAACGGCAGAAACAATCCGCCGCCATAGCCGCCGATCCAGAAGAGCGTCAGCTCCGCCCCAAGCGCCTCTGACAGGCCGGTGGTGCGGCCGACCGGGCGGAGCCGCATTTGGCCTTCGCCAACCTCCACGACCTCCTCCGGCTCATTCTCGATCGGCGCGATCTCGACGCTGAATCTGAGCGCCGGGTCATAGTCGAACACCGGCACGCCGGGATAGGCCGCGCGCTGGCCTGCGGGGAGCGGCGAACACGGGTGGCTCTGATAAAGCGCATCCCGGCTGCGACGCCACAGCGTCCAGCCATCCTCCGGCGAGGGGGCTGCGCGAAGGACGGCGTAGAGCTCAAAGGTATGGCGGCGCCAGTCGGCGAGCGCGAGGGGATCGCAGGTCATGAGAGGAGGTTAGCGCGTAATCGGCGCCCGTCGATAGCTGGCGGCCTCGGCGATATGCGAACGGCCTACGCCGTCCGCGCCTTCCAGATCCGCGATGGTGCGCGCCAGGCGCAGGACCCGGTGATAGCCGCGCGCGGAGAGGCGCAGTTTCTCCGCCGCCTGATCCAGCAGCGCTTTGCCCGCCGCGTCGGGAGCGGCGACCTTCTCCAACAACTTGCCGTCGGCGGCGGCGTTAACGCGCACGGTCGCGCCTTCCTCGGCGTAGCGATCGGTTTGCGCGCGCCGCGCGTAGGCGACGCGGGTGGCGACCTGCGCGCTGCCCTCGCTGGGCGTCGGGGCGGAGAGATCCACAGGCGTCATCGCCGGGGTCTCGATCTGCACGTCCATCCGGTCGAGCAGCGGGCCCGAGATGCGCGCCTGATAGTCCAGACCGCAATTGGGCGCGCGCGAGCAGGCCAGCGAGGGATCGGCCAGATAGCCGCAACGGCACGGGTTCATCGCCGCCACCAACTGCACCCGGCTGGGATATTTCACATGTGCGTTGGCGCGGGCCACCACGGTCTCGCCGGTCTCCAGCGGCTGACGGAGCGATTCCAGCACGGGCCGGGCGAATTCCGGCAACTCGTCGAGAAACAGAACGCCGTTATGCGCCAGACTGATCTCGCCCGGCGCGGCGCGCCTGCCGCCGCCGACCATCGCGGCCATCGATGCGGAATGATGCGGGGTGCGGTACGGCCTGCGGCGTGAGACGCGGCCTTCCTCCAAAAGCCCGGCGACCGAATGCACCATCGAGACCTCCAGCGCCTCCTCCGGCGAGAGCGGCGGCAGGATGCCGGGCAGGCGGGCGGCGAGCATGGACTTTCCGGCGCCTGGCGGGCCGATCATCAAGAGATTGTGCGATCCTGCGGCGGCGACCTCCAGCGCGCGGCGGGCGCGCTCCTGTCCCTTCACGTCGATCAGGTCTGGGATCGCGCCGTCCTCGATCATCTCCGCCGGTTTTGGCGTCGCCAGCGCCCCGCGCCCGGCGAAATGGTTGATCAGGGGCACCAGTCCTTCGGGGGCCAGCACCTGCACAGCGCCAACCAGCGCGGCCTCCGGCCCGCAGGGGCGGGGGCAGATGATTCCGCGTTCGGCCATCGCGGCGGAGAGCGCGGCGGGAAGCGCGCCGGCCACCGCGGTCAGCGACCCGTCGAGCGAGAGCTCGCCCAACGACGTGTAGCGGGCGGCGTCGTCGGACGGGACCACCTCCATCGCCGCCAGCAGCGACAACGCGATGGGCAGGTCGAAATGGGCGCCTTCCTTCGGCAGATCGGCCGGGGCGAGATTCACGGTGATCCGCTTGGGCGGCAGGGCGAGGCCGATCGCCGCCAGCGCCGATCGCACGCGCTCTTTCGACTCGGCCACCGCCTTGTCCGGCAGGCCGACCAGATTGAAGGCGGGCAGACCGGATGTGAGGTGACATTGCACATCCACCTCGCGGGCCTCGACGCCCTGAAACGCCACGGTATAGGCGTGCGCAACCATTCAAATCCCCTTTAAGTTGATAGCCTAGTGGGAATTCAACCAGCTTTTCAAGCGCAATATCGCGGCGTCAGGATCCGGCGCCGTCGGAGTTCTCGGGATGAACCTCAACGCTATCGTCCGCGGACTCGCTCGCTTCGTCCGACCGCGCCATGCGTTTGGCCAGAAATTCTCCTGCGCGGCGCACGGCGGCGTCCGCCTCCGGCAGATAATTCACGAAGAACTGCCAGGCGTGCGGCGCGCGCGAGGACCATTCCAGCCGCACGTCGCCGCCGCCCGCGCGCAGCCCCTCGGCGATCTTGCGCGCGGCGTCCTCCAGGATCTCGATCCGGCTGGCCTGTATCAGCGTCGGCGGCGGATCGGCCCATGTGGCGAACACTGGGGAGGCCAGCGGATCCTCCGGCGTATGGCCGTCCAGATAATACTCTGCGACGCGCCGGAACTGGCTGACCGGCAGCATTGGGTCGCGATGACGATTGCGCATCAGGCTGGCGCTCTGCATCGTCAGGTCCACCCAGGGCGAGAACGCCGCGATGGCGGAAGGCTTCGGCAGATCCAGCCGCTCTATCTCCTGCAACAGCGAAAAACAGAGCCCGCCGCCCGCGGAATCCCCGGCCAGCGCGATGTTCTGATAACCGGCGGCGATGAGCGACCGGTAGACGTCCGTCACGTCGTGAATGGCGGCTGGAAACGGGTTTTCGGGCGAGAGCGCGTAGTCGGGAACCGCCACGCGCGCGCCCGCCGCTTCGGAAAGCGCCGCCGTCGTGCGCCGATGGGTCTCCGGCGAGCCCATGATGAAGGCGCCGCCATGCAGATAGAGGATCACCCGGCGTCTGTCAGGGCGGCCCCGGCTGACCCACTCGATCGGGATTTCCCGGTCTTCGCCGACGATCCGGTCCTGCAGGACGTGGGCGGGCGGCATGCTCCGGTTCAGCCGCCGGGACTTGCGCGCCAACTGCTCCCGCGCGACCAGAGGATCGCGCAGCCGGGCGAGAACGGGCTTCTCGAACAGGCGAAGATGCAGGTTCAGACTGGCGAGCCGCAGCGACATGACGGATCTCTGTCAGCCGCCCGTCGCGCGGCGGGCTTCGATCGCGCTCCAGACCTTGGCGGCGATGTCGACGCCGTCGAAGCGCTCCAGCTCCTGCACGCCGGTCGGCGAGGTGACGTTGATCTCGGTGAGATAGTCGCCGATCACGTCTATGCCGACGAAGATCAGCCCGCGTTCGCGCAACAGCGGTCCGATACGGGCGCAGATCTCCAGATCGCGCTCGGTCAGCCCGTCTTTTTCAGGCCGTCCGCCCACATGCATGTTGGAGCGGGTCTCGCCCGCCGCCGGCACGCGGTTGATGGCGCCGACGGGTTCTCCATCGACCAGGATGATGCGCTTGTCGCCGGTGGTGACGTCGGGCAGGAACTTTTGCGCGATCAGGGGCTCGCGGCTGAATGAGGTGAAGAGCTCATGCAGCGCGTTCAGATTGAAATCTTCCGCCGTCAGCCGGAACACGCCCGCGCCGCCATTGCCGTAAAGCGGTTTCAGGATCATGTCGCCATGCTCGTCGCGGAACGCTTTGATCTGCTCGATATCGCGGGCGATCATGGTGGGCGGCGTCAGGTCGAGAAACTCCAGAACCAACAGTTTCTCCGGCGCATTGCGCACCGAGGTCGGATCGTTCACCACCAGCGTCTTTGGGTGGATATGGTCGAGGATATGGGTGTTGGTGATGTAGGCCATATCGAAGGGCGGATCCTGACGCAGCAGCACCACATCCCAATCGGCCAAATCCACTACGCGCCGTTCGCCGAACGCAAAATGGTCGCCCTTGGCGCGTTTGACCGTCAGGTCCCAGCCGGCGGCGACCACCTCTCCGCCCCGCCATGTCAGGTCGTCGGGGTGGTAATAGAACAGCGCATGCCCGCGATCCTGCGCCGACTCGGCCAGCCGAAACGTGGTGTCGGCGTCGATATCGATATGGGCGATCGGATCCATCTGGATCGCCACTTTCAGGGGCCGGACCCCGGTGTTCGCTGCGGCCACGGGCGCGCTCCTTTGCTGTCGGAGCGGCCCTTAGATTTGGCCGCTCGCCTAGAAGTTCGTCGCGCTGGTCGACACGAAGGCCGATGCGGTCCGGCGCGGATCGTCGATGATCAGCACATGGGACACCACGCGCTCCACGCCCGGCGTCGTGGCGGCGATATTGGCGGCGTGCCGCAATTCCGCGCGCGACTTGGCGAGACCGATCAGATGGACCACGCCGTCGATGGTTTCAATATTGTAGTTGAAAGACGACACTTCGGCGGCGCCCAGAAACCGCGTCCGCACATTGTTGGCGACATAGACATCCTCGGCGAAGCCCGGCAACCCGTCCGAGTCTTCGACCTCGATCTCATTGATCACCTCACGCACGCCGGGGACCGCCCAGGCGACCTCCGCCGCGGTGATGCGATGCTCGCGCTTCTGCACTTTGCCGGCCAGCAGAACCCGGCCCTCGACGACCTCGGTCCCGACCTGCCCGAACAGGACATGATCCTTGTCGAGAAGCCCCGCGTTGACCTCGATCTCGATTCGGGTGTCGTCCACCGCGTCCCCGACCGAGCGCTCCTGCAACACCGTGCGGCCCGTCATCGCCGTCGCGCCGACCACCACGCCTGTCGGCGTGCATCCGGCCACAAATATAGAAAGAACCAGCGCGCTCGCCGCGCGCATCCAGATTTTACTGCTCATTTTACCCGCCTCACCACTCGTCGAACGACCGGGCGTTTTCTATGATTTCCAGGCTTCCATCCGAGGCGGCCAGAGCCACATCGAAGCGAAAGACAGGATCGGTTCCCGGTTTCTGCTCAAGCGACATCATATAGTGAAGCGCCGCCGCCTCCAAGCGTCTCCATTGGAAATTAGATACAGAATGCGCCGCAATTGATTGATTTTTACGTGATTTCACCTCGACGAAGACGACGAGACCCGGAAATTCGACGATCAGATCCAATTCGCCATGCGGCGTGCGCACGCGCCGCCCGGTGATTTGCCCTCCCATTTCGGCGTAACGCCGGGCGGTCGCCTCTTCCGCCGCGAGGCCGGAACGATAGGCGACACTGCCGCGTCGGGCGCGGGCGTCTGATGCGCCGTTCTGAGTATTTTCGCCCATGCCGGGCACCATAGGGCGGCTCCGCGGCGCAGGGGTTAACCTCGACGCCTCAATCGTCGGCGTTCTTCAGAGCCAGCGCCCGTTGATAAACCGCATGTCGGGATGCGCCGAGTTGCTCGGCCACGGCTTTCGCGGCGTCCTTGGTGCGCTGAGTCTTTAGCGCCTCGGCCAGCGCTTCATCGATCGCCTCGTCGCTTGCGACGGTTTTTTCCGGCGGGCCGACAAGCACCACCACTTCGCCCTTGGGCGGGCCTTCGCTTGCATAGGCCTCGGCCAACGCGCCGAGCGTCCCGCGGCGGGCCTCCTCGAACTTCTTGGTCAACTCCCGCGCGACGCAGGCGGGTCGGGCGTCGCCGAGCGTCGCCGCCATGTCTGACAAGCATTCGGCCAGCCGGCGGGGGCTTTCATAGAAAATCAGCGTGGCGCGGAGCGACGCCAGCTCTTCGAATTCGCGTTTGCGCGCGCCGGATTTGGTCGCAGGAAAGCCTGCGAACAGGAACCGGTCGCTGGGCAGGCCCGATACGGCCAGCGCGGTCAGCGCGGCTGAGGCCCCGGGCGCGGCGATCACCGGCGCATCCGCCGCAATCGCGTCCGCGGCCAGCCGGTACCCCGGATCGGCGACCAGCGGCGTGCCGGCCTCAGAGACATAGGCGACGCTTTGTCCGTCGGCGACGCGCTCCAGAATGCGAGCGCGCTCGGCCGGGCCGGAATGGTCGTGATAGGCGATCATCGGACGGCCCGTCAGCGCAACGCCATGCATCTCCATCAGCCGGCGTGCGGTGCGGGTGTCTTCGGCGGCCAATACGTCGGCGCGTCGCAGAATATCAAGCGCGCGCAACGTGATGTCCGCGGCGTTTCCAATCGGGGTGGCGACAAGATAGAGGCCCGGCGGAAGCGTCCCCGCCGCAACACCCTCTTCACCGCCGCTTTGGCGGCGTTTACTTCCGGCGTTCCCGGCCATAGCATCCGTCCGTTTTATCGCATGGATCAGGTAGCACAGGGAGTCTCGAAGGACCATGCCCGCCGCATTCTCTCACCGCCTCTGGCGGCTCGGCCCCGTTCTGGCGGCCGTCGCAGCGCTCGCCGCAGCCTGCTCGTCATCCGCGCCAGACCCGAAGCCCACAGATCCAGCGCCGAAAGGCGCGGAAGTCACGCCGCCGCCGCTGCCGAGCAAACGCATCGACAAGAGCCCCGATACGCTGATCGCCATTCTTGCGCCGACCTCGGCCAATGACGCGCGGGTGCGGGAGATCGCGCAAGGTCTGGTCGACGCGGCGCAGCTCGCCATCACGGATATCAATGACACAAGAATTCGGGTCCGCCGCTATGACACCGGGGGCGATCCGACCCGCGCGGCGCAGGTGGCCGAAAAAGCCATCGCCGACGGCGCCGACATCCTGATCGGTCCATTGTTCGGCGCCGCCGCCAAGACGGTCGGGCCGGTGGCGCGGAAATCCGCCGTCAACGTCATCACCTTCTCGACCGACCAGAGCGCCGCGGCGGAGAACGTCTTTCTGATCGGTTCGCTGCCCAAGAGCGAGGTGTCGCGCATTCTCAGCTACGCCAGCTCGCAAGGACTTGTCCGCGTCTCCGGCTTTGCGCCCAACGGCCCTTATGGCGATGGCGTGACGCAGGCGATGCGCAATGGCGGAACCTCGTCCGGCGTGTTGATTCAGGACACCGGGCGCTATGGCCGGACTTTCGAGGCGATTCAGTCCGCGGCGCGCAGCTTCGCCGCCTCCAATTCCGGGGCGGGCGCGCCGGACGCCATGTTGCTGCCGGATGGCGGGTTTGGTCTGCAAACCGCGGCCTCGTTCCTCAGCTATTACGACGCCGGGCCGCCAAGTCTGAAGTTCCTCGGCACCGGGGTCTGGAACGATCCGGCGACGCTGCGCGAAGCCACCCTTCGCGGCGGCTGGTTTCCCGCCCCCAGCCCGACATTGCGCACGCTCTTCAGCGAGCGCTACAGCACCGTCTATGGCGTCTCTCCGCCCAACCTGGCGGAGCTTGGCTATGACGCGGTCGCCGCGGTCGGGTCGATGGCGGCCTTCGCTGAGCCGGGGGCGGATCCGTTCGACGCGGATTCGATCACCGATCCGCGCGGATTTCAGGGCGTGACGGGAGTCTTCCGCTTTACGCCGGATGGGCTGAACGATCGCGGCTACGCCATTCTGGAAGTGACCAAGGACGGGTTCATCGTGCGCGATCCGGCCCCACGCGATCTGACGGGCGCAGGATCGTAGCGTGACCCTGGCGGAGGACCGTGCGACCACCACGTCCGGCGCCAGCGCCAGCGCCACGGCGTTGGAGGAGACGCTGGAGCGCGCCCTCGACGCCGTTGGCGCGTTCGACATAGATGAGGCGCAGGCCGAGATCGAGGCCGCCTGGCGCTCGACCAAGACGCCGCAAGCTTTCCGCAAGGCGGTCACGCCGTTGCTGCGCGCCCGGCTGGAAGGCGGTCGCGAGGCGATCGGCGACGCGCTCCTCGCCGGCGATATCGACGGCCGGGGCGTCGCCCGCGCCATGGCGCGGCTAACCGATGAGATCGTCCGTCTCGTCTTCATCGATGTCGCGGGCCGGGTCCACGCCGCGCCGAATCCGACCAAGACCGAGAAGATCGCCGTGGTCGCCGTCGGCGGCTATGGCCGCGCCGAGATGGCGCCCTATTCGGATGTCGATCTTCTGTTCCTGACCCCCTACAAGCAGACCGCCTGGGGCGAAAGCCTGATCGAGACCGCGCTCTACGTGCTCTGGGATCTCAAATGCAAGGTCGGCCATTCGGTGCGTAGCGTGGACGAGTGCCTGCGCCAGGCGCGCGACGACGTCACCATTCGCACGGCCCTTCTGGAAAAGCGCTTTCTGACCGGCGAGGGGGCGTTATTCGATGAGCTGAATGAACGGCTCTGGAGCGATCTCTTCTCCAAGACCGCGCGCGAATTCGTCGACGCCAAGCTGGCCGAGCGCGACGCGCGGCATGAAACGGCGGGCGGTTCGCGCTATCTGGTCGAACCGAATGTGAAGGACTCCAAGGGCGGGCTGCGCGATCTGCAGAACCTCTTCTGGATCGCGAAATACATCTATCGGTCGGAGACTCCCGCGGAATTCGTGGCGCAGGGCGTGTTCGAAGCCGAAGAGGCGGAGATCTTCGACGAGGCCGAGCGCTTTTTCTGGACCGTGCGCTGCCATCTGCATTTCGTGGTCAACCGCGCGCAGGAAAAGCTGACCTTCGACCGGCAGATCGAGATCGCGGAGCGAATGGGTTATGCGGGCGGCGACGGCATGCAGGCGGTAGAACGCTTTATGCAGGACTATTATCGCCACGCGCTGAAAGTGGGGGAGCTGACGCGGTTCTTCTGCGCCGCGCTGGAGGCGCAGCACGCCAAGCGCCGCCCCGGTCTGGCCGGGTTCCTGCGCAACCTGAAGGGCGGCGACGCCGCATCGGGCGAAGAGGGGCTGGAGATTCGCGACGGCCGTCTCGCCGTCAGCCGCGACGACTGGTTCAGCGACGATCCGATCAACCTGTTGCGGATTTTCGAGGCGGGGCTGCGCACCGGCGCATTGATCCATCCGGAGGCGTTCCGCCTGATGATGCGCAGTCTCGACCTGATCGACGACGACGTGCGCGCGGATCCAGAGGCGAACCGGATCTTCCTCAACCTGTTGACATCTAAGAAAAATCCAGAGCGCGCGCTGCGCCGGATGAATGAAACCGGGGTGTTAAGCGCGTTCATTCCGGAGTTCGAGCGCGTCGTCGCGCTGATGCAGTTCAACATGTATCACAGCTATACGGTGGACGAGCATACGATCGGCCTGATCCGGGAGCTGCACCGGATCGAGAATGGCGATCTGGACGACGTGTTGCCGATCGCCTCCAAGATCATGCAGGGCGAGGTCAATCGCGAGGCGCTGTTCGTCGCCGCCTTCCTGCACGATATCGGCAAGGGTCTGGAGCGGCCGCATTCCGATGTCGGCGCCGAAGTGGCGATGGAGGTGTGCCCGCGTCTCGGCCTGAGCGAAGACGACACAGAGATGGTCGCCTGGCTGGTGCAGAACCACCTGTTGATGTCCGATGTGGCGCAAAGGCGCGATATCTCGGACGAGGCGACGATCCGCGCCTTCGCCAAGAATGTGCAGAGCCCGGAGCGGCTGAAACTGCTGCTCGTGCTAACCGCCTGCGATATCCGCGCGGTCGGACCCGACGCCTGGAACAACTGGAAAGCCCAGTTGCTGCGTCAGCTCTATCGCGAGACTTATAACCTGCTGACCGGCGGCGAGGCGGTGGGCTCGCGCGACGATCAGGTGCAGCACGCGCAGGAGACATTGCGCAAACGCCTGCAAAAGCGCGGATGGGACGAAGAAGAGATCGAGACGATCATCGCGCGGCAATATCCGTCCTACTGGATCGCGCTGGACGCCGACACCCATGCGCTGCACGCGACGATGATGCACACGGCGGGCGAAAAGCTGATCGTCACCCGGTTCCGACCGGACGAATCTCGCGACGCCACCAAGGCCTGCTTCTACATGTCGGACCATCCGGGCCTCTTTGGCCGGATCGCCGGGGCGCTGGCGCTGGCGGGCGCGAATGTCGTGGACGCGCGCACCTTCACCACCCGCGACGGCATGGCGGCCAGCGTGTTCTGGGTGCAGGATCGCGACGGCGCGCCCTATGATCCGACCCGGATCGACCGGCTGAAGCGGACGCTGGACAGGACCCTGAATGGCGAGGTGATTCCGCGCGACGAGTTGCGTGAGCGGCGCAAACTGAAAGCCCGTGAGCAATCCTTCACCGTCCCGACCCGGATCAGCTTCGACAACAAGGCGTCCGAGATCTACTCGGTGATCGAGGTTCAGGGCCGCGACCGGACCGGGCTATTGTTCGACCTGACCCGGGCGTTGACCTCCTGCCACGTCAACATCTTCTCCGCCATCATCGCCACCTATGGCGAGCGCGCGGTCGACGTCTTCTACGTAAAGGACATGTTCGGGCTTAAGATCACCAATCCCAACAAGCAGCGGGCGATCCAGCGCAAACTGCGCGAGGCGATCGACCGCGCCGCGCTGAGCGCCAGCGGTCAGTGAGCCCGGCGTGAGCGGCGAGCCCATCCGGCTGGGACGCGCTTTCGCCACGGTGGGCGGCTGGACCATGGGCAGCCGCGTGCTGGGGTTCGTCCGCGATGTGATGATCGCCGCCTTTTTGGGGGCGGGCCCCGCCGCCGAGGCGTTCTTCGTCGCCTTTCGCCTGCCGAACATGTTTCGCCGTCTGTTCGCCGAGGGCGCGTTCAACATGGCCTTCGTGCCCCTCTTCGCCAAACGGCTGGAGGGCGAAGGGCTGGAGGAGGCGCGCAGTTTCGCCGAGCAGGTACTCAGCGTGCTCCTGACCACGCTGCTGATCGTCACTCTGCTGGCGCAACTGGCGATGCCGGGACTGATCTATGTTCTGGCCGCCGGGTTCGCGGACGATCCCGCGCGGTTCGATCTGGCGGTGCTATTCGGGCGGATCACGTTTCCCTACCTCCTGTTCATGTCGCTGACGGCGATGCTGTCAGGCGCGCTGAACGCGCTGGGCCGGTTCGCGGCGGCGGCGGCGGCGCCGGTGCTGCTGAACGTGGTGCTGATCTCCGCCATGACGCTGGCGCATCTGCTGGACTGGCAGGTCGGGCTGTCGCTTTCGTGGGGCGTCGCGATCGCCGGCGCGGCTCAGGTGGCGCTGGTCTGGCGCGCGGCGGAGAAGGCCGGTCTCAGCCTGCGTTTGCGCGCTCCAAAGCTGACGCCGGGCGTTCGGCGGCTGATCAAGCTGGGGATCCCGGCCGCGTTGGCCGGGGGCGTGCTGCAAGTGAACCTGCTGATCGGCACGCTGATCGCGTCGTTCTTTGACGGCGCGGTCGCCTGGCTCAACTACGCCGACCGGATTTATCAATTGCCCCTCGGCGTGGTCGGCGTCGCCATCGGCGTCGTGTTGCTGCCGGAACTGTCGCGCAAGGTCCGCGCGGGGGATGGAGAGGGCGCGCGCGCCTCCATGAGCCGGGCGGCGGAGTTCGCTTTGGCGCTGACCCTGCCTGCGGCGGTTGCGCTGGCGGTGATCCCCGCCCCAATTGTCGCGGTGTTGTTCGAGCGCGGCGCGTTCAGCGCGGCGGACGCGGCGGCGACGTCGGCGGCGCTGGCGATTTTCGCTCTCGGCCTGCCGGCCTTTGTGCTGCAAAAGGTGGTTCAGCCCGCCTATTTCGCGCGCGAGGATACGGTGACGCCGCTCAAATACGCCGCCGTGTCCATGGTGGCGAACACGGTGATCTCGATCGGACTGGCGCCGGTTTTCGGGTATCTGGCGATCCCGCTGGGGACCAGCATCGCGGGCTGGGTCAATATTGCGCTGCTTCAACGCGGCGCCCGCCAGTTCGGCGCAGAGGCGCGACCCGACGATCGCCTGCGCCGCCGGATCCCGCGCATCGTTACGGCGAGCGTGGTGATGGGCGCGGCGATCTGGGGTGGGGCGGCGTTGCTGGCCCCCGCTTTCGCCGATACAGGCCTCCGTATCGCGGCGCTGGTCGGTTTGGTGCTGGGCGGCGGCGCGATCTATGCGGTCGCCGGGCGGCTTTGCGGCGCGTTCGAGGTCGGCGAGCTGATGCGCGGGCTGAAACGTACGCCCTAGCGGCGCGCCAGCCAGAGCGCGATCAGCCATCCGGCGACGAACCCGCCCAAATGCGCCTCCCACGCCACGGCGCCGCCGGAAAACACGCTCAGGATCACGTTGAGAAGCGCCAGCCCGATCATCGATCGCCAGAAGGACGACCAGCTCAGACCGGGCGTCCGACGCAGCATTTCGTATTCCCAGCGCTTGAGAACGCCCAGCAAGCCGAAGACGCCGCCGGACGCGCCGACCAGCGGCACCGTCACCGACGCCATCAGCCCAAACGCGACCGCGCCGCCGATGGAGGTGACGAACACCGCCAGGATCACCCGTCGCGCGGATATGCGCCGCGACAAGTATGCGCCGAGGCCCAGCAGGGCCGCGCCGTTGAACGCCACATGGATCAACCCGCCATGCAGCATCGTGTAGGTCAGGGTGGAGAGCGGAACCTGCCTCGTGAACCCGTCGCCCGCGAGCATGGCGTCGAACAGTCGGTCATGAAACGCGAACGCGTCGTAGATCCGGAAGCGCAATCCCGTGGGCCCCACGCCGATATCGGTGAGCACCAGCGCCGCCTCGATGACCACCATCAGGAGCACCAGCACGAGGATCGCGCGCGGCACCCCGATGGGTCCTCGCTTGCGGCCGACCTCTGGCGGTCGGGTCCATCCGCCGGGTTGCGCGCCCGAGTCCTGTTCGGCGTCCTTCATCCGAGCCATCTTCGCCTTTGTTGATGCGCCTCGCCCGCCCGACGTTCTTGACCCCGTCAGCGGGTGTGGCCATAAGGCCCGCGATCCAGCCGACATGCAAGGAGAGCAGGCGATGACCGACGCGCCAGTCCAATCGGAAGAAGGCCAGCCGGGGCGCCACACCCCGCGCGTGTTCTCCGGCGTTCAGCCGACGGGCAACCTTCATCTCGGGAACTATCTCGGCGCCGTGAAGCGGTTCGTCGAGATGCAGGCCGATGATTTTGAGACGATCTACTGCGTCGTCGACATGCATGCGATCACCGTCTGGCAGGATCCGGCGGAGCTGCGCGGCGCGATTCGCGAGGTCACGGCGGCGTTTCTCGCCTGCGGGCTGGACCCCAAGAGGTCGATCATCTTCAACCAAAGCCAAGTCGACGCGCACGCCCGGCTGGCCTGGACTCTCAACTGCGTGGCGCGGATGGGCTGGCTGAACCGGATGACTCAGTTCAAGGACAAGGCGGGCAAGGATCGCGAGAAAGCCTCGGTCGGACTCTATACTTATCCGGTGCTGATGGCGGCGGACATTCTGGCCTATCGCGCCACTCATGTGCCGGTGGGCGAGGATCAGAAGCAGCATCTGGAGCTGAGCCGCGACATCGCCCAGAAGTTCAACAACGACTTCAAGGCGCCCGATTTCTTCCCGTTGCCGGAGCCGCTGATTCAGGGCGACACCGCACGGATCATGAGCCTGCGCGACGGCGCGAAGAAGATGTCGAAATCCGATCCGTCCGACCTCAGCCGGATCAATCTGGCGGATGACGCGGACGCGATCGCCAAGAAGATCCGCAAGGCCAAGACCGACCCGGAGCCGCTGCCAAGCGATGTCGAGGGGCTGGAGGGCCGCGCGGAGGCGGCGAATCTGGTGAGTATCTACGCCGCGCTTTCGGATGTCAGCCGCGCCGACGTCCTGCAAGACTTCGGCGGCAAGGCGTTTTCGGAGTTCAAACCGGCGCTGGCTGATCTGGCGGTCGCGACGCTGGCGCCGATCGCCGGGGAAGTGCGCCGTCTCGCCGCCGATCCGGGCCATATCGACGCGGTGCTGGCCGATGGCGCGGCGCGGGCGCGCCAGATCGCCAACCCCATCGTCGATGAGGCCTATGACGTGGTCGGGCTGCTGCGCGCGGACGCCTGAACGACCGGTTGAGCGGGCGACGACCCGCGCCCGTCGCGGCGCGTGTCTCTTGCGCGCCCGTCGCGGCTCGGCCATGCTTCGCGCAGGTTTACCGATTTAAGAGGCTCCGATTTGCGCAAATTCCTTGTCGTCGTCGACTCGACGCCAGAATGCATGAACGCGTTGCGATTTGCGGCGCGGCGCGCGTCCAAGACCAGCGGCGGGCTGGTGATGGTCTATGTGATCGAGCCGGAGGAATTCCAGCACTGGGTCGGCGTGCAGAACGTCATGCGCGAAGAGGCGCGCGAAGAGGCCGAGGCGCGGCTGGAGGCGCTGGCGGATGAAGTGCGCGCGCTTTCCGGCGTGGTTCCGGAATTCGCCATTCGCGAGGGCGACAAGCGCGAGGAAGTGCTGGAGCATATTCGCGAGGATGAAGATATCGGCCTGTTGGTGCTGGGCGCCGGCGCGGCCGGCGAAGGGCCGGGGCCGCTGGTGCAGTCGCTAGCGGACAAACATGTGGGCCGGATGCGGGTGCCCGTGACCGTCGTGCCGGGGTCTTTGACGCTTGAAGAGATCGACGCCGTGTGCTGATTCTGGGTGGCGCGCGGCGCACGCGATTTAGAATCGTTCTTGATTTCGGCGCGCGGCCGGGCCACATCAGTGGCGAAAGGATCATGCCATGTTCATTCAAACCGAAGCGACTCCGAACCCGGCGACGCTGAAATTCCTGCCCGGACAGCCGGTGATGGCGTCGGGCACGGCGGATTTTCCGGCGCCGGATGGCGCGGGGGTCTCGCCGCTCGCGTCGCGGATCTTCACCGTCGATGGCGTGACAGGCGTGTTTCTGGGCCCGGATTTCGTCACAGTGACCAAGACCGACGTCACCGAATGGGCCCATGTGAAACCGGCGATTCTTGGCGCGATCATGGAGCATTTCACCTCCGGTCAGCCGGTGATCGAGGGTGAGGCCTCAGGCGATGACGGCCACACCGCGCATGACGGACCGGATTCCGAGATCGTCGCCCAGATCAAAGAGCTTCTGGACACGCGCGTTCGCCCAGCGGTGGCGCAGGATGGTGGCGACATCACGTTCCATGGGTTTGAGAGCGGCGTGGTCTATCTGCATATGAAAGGCGCCTGCGCGGGCTGCCCCAGTTCGACCATGACCCTGAAAATGGGCATCGAAAACCTGCTGCGGCATTACATCCCCGAGGTTATCGAGGTGCGCCCCGTCGCGGTGTGATGGGCGTATTCAGACCTACCATTCTGGCTTTCGACACGTCGGCCGCGCATTGCGCGGCCGCTGTTTTAAAGGATGATGCGATCCCCGCAGAACGCCTTGAGAAGATGGAGCGCGGCCAAGCCGAGCGGCTAATGCCAATGCTGGAAGAAGTTTTGGCGGAGGCGGGTCAAGAATGGAGCGACCTCGACGCGATCGCGGTGGGCGTCGGGCCGGGCAGCTTCACTGGCGTGCGCATCGCGGTCTCCGCCGCGCGCGGCTTGGCTTTGGCGCTGGGCGTTCCGGCGATCAGCGTCTCCAATTTCGAGATTATGCGCGATCAGATTGCCCCAGCGACTCACGCCACCGAAATCGTCAGCCTCTCCGCGCCGCGTGGCCAAGCCTATGTACAAGTGTTCCGTGACGGGACCCCGCAATCGCCGCCACAGGTGATTGATCCCTCAGAACCGTCCGCCGATCTGGAGATTCCGGCCCATGCAACCCTACTCGGCCATCGGGCGACCGAAATCGCACGACCTTTCGGCGCGCATGCCGAAGATTTGGAAGTCGCGGAGATCGGGACCCGCATCGCCCGCGTCGCCGAATGGAAAATGACGCAAGGCGAACAATTTGGGCGCCCCGTCCCGCTCTATATCCGCCCGGCGGACGCCGCTCCGTCCCGGGATGCTCCGCCGCAAATCCTCTCATGACCAAATCCGGCGCGTCAGCAATTCGCATTGTTCCGGCGCCGCTCTCTCCCGACGACGCAGAGGCGCTTTCTGTGCTTCATCGGCGCGCGTTCTCCGGACCTGAGGGTCGTTGGGGTCGGGGCTGGTCAGCAAAGGAAATCCTATCTCTGGCCAATAGCCCCGGCGCGTTGCTGCTGGCGGCGGGTCCTACGGTCGCCCCGCGCGGGCTTGCCCTGATCCGGGTCGCGGCGGATGAGGCTGAGTTATTGACCATCGCCACGGATCCCACCGCGCGGCGCGGCGGGATCGCGCGTTCGCTGCTGAAAGCGACTCAAAACAACCTGCGCGATATGGACGTGTCAGTGGTTTTTCTTGAAGTCGGTTCTAAAAACTCCGCTGCGATCGCCCTATATACATCCGTTGGGTTTCAGCAGGTCGCCATTCGTGCGGATTATTACGCATTTTCCGATGGTGAAAGAGATGATGCGCTGATCTACAGGCAGAAATTCAACTAACATCAACTTTTGGTTAAAGTTGATGGCTATAACACGCCTTGCCGATTCAATATTTGACATCAAGTAGATCTTGTGAAAAGTGAAGCGCCAAATTGCCCCTCTTAAAAGGGACTTCTAAAGACAGGCGGCGCAGCGCTTCCACGCAATAGCCGAAAATGAGGTAATCCGAATGTCTTCTCTTTCTGGCGATAAAGCCGAGCTTCTTGCGCTGACCTCCGAGATTGTGTCTTCGCATGTGTCGAACAATCCGGTGCCGATGGCGGAGCTTCCGTCGCTGATTAATTCCGTGTTCGAGACGCTGGAGACGCTGACGGTCGAAGTCGTCGAAGAAGTCGAAGAGCTGAAGCCGGCGGTTTCGATCAAGAAGTCCATCTCCGACGACGCGATCATCTGCCTTGAATGCGGCAAGTCGATGAAGATGCTGAAGCGGCATCTCTCGACCGAGCATGGCCTGACGCCGGAAGAATATCGCGAGCGTTGGAACCTGCCGTCGACCTATCCGATGGTGGCGCCGAACTACGCGGCGACCCGTCAGGCGCTGGCGAAAAAAATCGGCCTCGGCCGCAATCGCGGCGGCCGGAAAAAAGCCGCGAAGAAATAACGCGCGTTGCGTCCGCCGCTCGGCTGAGTTGCGGCGAGGGCGCAAGAGGATTAGAAGGGCGGCGCGCTGAGCAGGGGCTCGGCGCGCCGTTTTTCATGCGCAGAGCGCTGCGCCGGGGAGCTGACCATCGTGACCGCGCCGAAGAAGCTGTTCATCAAGACCTATGGCTGTCAGATGAATGCCTATGACAGCGAGCGCATGAACTCGGCGCTGGCCGCGTCGGGCTATGAAAACGTCGATACGCCGGACGGGGCGGACCTGGTGATCCTCAACACCTGCCATATTCGTGAGAAGGCCGCCGAAAAGGTCTATTCCGAATTGGGACGCCTGCGCGCGCTGAAGGAGGCGAAGAAAGCCGAAGGCGGCGAGATGACGGTCGCCGTCGCGGGCTGCGTCGCCCAGGCGGAGGGCGCGGAGATTCAGCGGCGCCAGCCCCTGGTGGATCTGGTGGTCGGCCCTCAAGCCTATCACCGGCTGCCGGCGATGGCTGAGCGCGCCGCAAAGGGTGAGACCGGTCTGATCGACACGGATTTCCCGGAAGAGGACAAGTTCGACTTTCTGCCGGAAGCGCCGAAAGCGAAGCGGGCGCCCGCCGCGTTCCTGACGGTGCAGGAGGGCTGCGACAAGTTCTGCGCCTTTTGCGTGGTGCCCTATACCCGCGGCGCGGAAGTCTCGCGCCCGGCGGAGCGGTTGTTGGCGGAGGCGCGCGATCTGGTCTCGCGCGGGGTGGTTGAGATCACGTTGCTGGGCCAAAACGTCAACGCTTATCACGGACAAGGGCCGGACGGATCTGAATGGTCGCTGGCGCGGCTGGTGCGGGCGCTCACCGATGTCGACGGGCTAGAACGGATCCGCTACACCACCTCGCATCCCAACGATATGACCGACGACCTGATCGCGGCGCATGGCGAGATCGAGAAGCTGATGCCGTATCTGCATCTGCCGGTTCAGGCGGGGTCGGACAAGGTGCTGAAGGCGATGAACCGCAAGCACACCGCCGAGAGCTATCTGCGCCTGATTGAGCGCATTCGCGCGGCGCGACCCGATATCGCCCTGTCCGGCGATTTCATCGTCGGTTTCCCCGGCGAGACCGAGGCGGATTTTGAAGATACGATGACGATCGTGCGTGAGACGAATTACGCCAGCGCGTTTTCGTTCAAGTATTCGCCGCGCCCCGGCACTCCTGCGGCGGAGGCGGAGCAGGTCGCCGAGGATGTGAAGTCCGAGCGGCTTCAGCGCCTGCAGGCGCTTTTGGGCGAACAGCAGGCGGCGTTCCAGCAAAGCTGCGTCGGGCGCGCTCTGCCGGTGCTGATCGAGAAACCGGGCCGCAACGCCGGACAGATGGTCGGCCGCTCGCCCTATCTGCAGGCGGTGCATCTGGACGCCGATCCAGCATTGAAGGGCGAAATCGTCGAAGTCCGGATCGAAGAGGCCAAGCCGAATTCGCTGGCGGGGCGGCTAAGTTGAAATCGAGCCGTCGCATTGATGACGCGCTCGAACTAAGCATACCGCATCTAATCGGCGAGATTTGCGTAGTTGCAATCGTCTTTGCGCTCGCCCTCCTTACGACGTCAATTTATGGAATCGGGTTTCGTCTGGATGACGCTTACATCGTACTGAACAATGCGGCGGCCTTGAGCAAGCCGGACCTCGCTTTTCCAGATGCACCGGTTCTTTTGGGATCCACCAGCCCGTTGCATGCGATGGTTGTCGCGCTGCTTGGCCAGATCATGGATCCCGTTTTGGCCCTTTGGGCGCTTTCCTGGGCGGCGGTGGCTGTCAGTGCGCTTGGCGTCGTGCGAATGGGCCATTGGGCGGGAATGAGCGGCCCTTGGCCGATTGCGCTGGGCTTGGCCTCGATAACGATGGGCATGCCTGTTCCGGTTTATCTGAATGGGCTTGAGACCGGCTGGAGCGTTGCGCTGGCGACATGGATGATCGCGCTGCGACTAGGCGGTGGACGAGGGTTTCTGATCGCAGCGCTCGCTGGCCTCGCGCCGTTTCTGAGGCCGGAACTGGCGGTGTTGTCGGCGGTGATCATGTTTCCACGCGCTTTTGCGCTTCTGACCGACCGAAGCGAATTGAAACGCGCGGCTGCGGAAATTGTGCTGGCGGCCGGCGTGGCCCTGTCGCTGAGCGCGGCTCAGGTCGCGCTTTCCGGTTCTTTGCTTCCGGGCACGGCGTCGGCGAAAGCCGCGTTCTTCGCGCTACACGGAGCGTCCTCGCCGAGTTTCATCGCCGACCTCGTCGATTTTCTGGCGTTCTTTGCGCCGGTCTCGATAGGGTTTCTGTTCCTTCGCGGAACGCTGGGTGGGCTGTGTTTTCTCTATGCCTGTGTCATCGTGGTCGCCTTGTATCTTATTATCCCCGTCGCATCGCATGTCGATTTCCACCGGTATTTCTACATTCTGGCGCCTGTGCCGGTACTGGGACTAGCGTTGGCGCAGGGTTGCACGCGCGCGCCCACCCGCACTGTTGCGAAGGCTGTGATCCTCGTTGCATGCGTTCTCAACACGGTGCCGCTGATCCGGGGTGTTGACGATCAGTTCAAATCGATTGATCACGTTGAAAATGAACGCCGAAGTTGGGCGAAGATCATCGCCGCTCTGCCCAATCCGGAACGCCCGATACTGGTGCATGACATCGGCACGTTCGGGCTTGTTCTGGAACGGCCGCTGGTCGATATAGTCGGTCTCCGCACCCGCTGCGCCGCGCAGGTGAACGAACTGGCGCGCGCCAGTGGCGGGGACGACTGGCATGGCGACGCCCTGGCCTGGCTGGCGAGGGAATCCGGCGCACGCTATTTGCTGGTCAGCGAAGAGTGGGACGATCTGTTCAGGTTCTCGGCCGGATTGACCGCGCGCGGCTGGACAATCGAGAGAGAGCCGGTCGATGCCCTGCGAATCTGGTACCGGTTGTATGAAATCAAGCAGGTTGGCGCGGCCCCCGATTTCGACGCAGCGGATCTTCGTGCGGAGTGCCGGTCGTCGCCGATCTCATGAGTGAATTGCAAAGTGCGGCGGTTGTTCAGCCGAGTTTTTTCTTGCCCGCAGGCGCAGAGCGCGCCACTCTCGCTTTAAAGGCGGTCTGAATGACCCGATCGGAGCAGGCGTGGCCCAGAAAGCCGTTCTAGAACAACCCCATGCGGAGACCGTGCGCGAGGCGCTGGTCGAGTTTCCCGATAATCGGTTGCTGATCGATCTTTGCGGCGGATTCGACGCCAATCTGGCGGCGGTCGAGGAAGGATTCGGGGTTCAGATCCTGCGCCGGGGAAATTTGCTGGCGATCCACGGTCCTGAGGATTCCTGCGCGGCGGCGGAAGGGGCGCTGAAAGCACTCTATCGCCGACTGGAGGAAGGCCGGCAGGTTGAAAGCGGCGATGTGGATGCGGCGATCCGCATGGCGACCTCGCCTGAGCAGGAGCGCGCCGCCGGCCCCGGTCAGTTGGAGCTGTTCGCGGGCGGACGGGTGGAGATCCGCACCCAGAAGAAGGTCGTGGAGCCGCGCACCGCCGCTCAGCGCGCCTATGTCAAAGCCCTCTTCAAACAGGAAATGGTGTTTGGAGTCGGCCCGGCGGGCACCGGCAAGACCTATCTGGCGGTCGCCGCCGCCGTCTCGATGTTTCTGGAAGGCCGCGTCGACAAGATCATCCTGTCGCGTCCCGCGGTCGAGGCGGGCGAGCGGCTGGGTTTTCTGCCCGGCGACATGAAAGAGAAGATCGATCCCTATCTGCGCCCGCTCTACGACGCGCTGAACGATCTGATGCCGGGCAAGCAGATCACGCGCTACATGGAGGACGGGCGGATCGAGGTCGCCCCGCTCGCCTTTATGCGCGGGCGCACGCTGGCCAACGCCTTTGTCGTTCTTGATGAGGCGCAAAACTGCACCGAAATGCAGATGAAGATGTTCCTGACCCGGATGGGCGAGGGGTCGCGTATGGCGATCACCGGCGATCCCAGCCAGATCGATCTGCCGCCGGGCACTAGATCGGGCATCAAGCAGGCGCTGGCGCTGCTGAGCGGCGTGAAAGGCGTGGACACGGTTCGGTTCACCGCCAGCGACGTGGTGCGGCATCCGTTGGTGGCGCGGATCATCGAAGCCTATGACGGCGCGCAGAAAGCGGCGCGAGAGGCGGCCGACCCGTCCGAGACCGCGCCGGAGGGGGCCGATGGCTCTGCAGATTGAGGTTTTGGTCGACGACGCGGCCTGGCGGGAGATCACTGAGGATTGCGAGGCCTTGGCGCAAGAAGCGGCGACGATCGCACTGGCGGGCGCCGGTCTCGAGCCGGATGAGAACCCGGACCAGAGCATCGAGATCAGCGTGCTCTTAACGGATGACGCGCGGATCGCCGCGCTCAATCAGGATTTTCGCGGCAAGGCGGCGGCGACCAACGTGCTCTCATGGCCCGCATTTGACCTCTCGCCTGCGGCTGAGGGCGAAGCGCCGCCGCGCCCCGAGGCTTTGGGAGCGGGCCCGCCGGTGTTTCTGGGCGACATCGCGCTGGCGCGCGAGACGGTGCTGACCGAATCCGCCGCGCAAGGCAAGACGGCGGCGCATCATACGACGCATCTGATCGCACACGCGGTTTTGCACCTTTTGGGGTATGATCACGAAACTGACGCGGATGCGCGTCTGATGGAGGGGATCGAGACCGCGGCGCTACTTCGCGCTGGCCTTCCCGATCCCTATATGGAAAGGACCGGCGCAGAGATGACCATGGCGACGGACCGCAACGGGTAGGAGAGATGGACGTTAAATCGGGCGAGTCCCGCGACGCGCATGGCGCGGCGCCCAAACAAGCGGATGAAAGCGCAAGCGGCGCGGATGACGAAGGATCGAGTAGCTCGGTCCTCGCCCGTTGGCTGAGACGCGCGGCGGAAGCGATCGAGCCGCATCACGGCGCGAATGGCGAGCCGAATATCGAGCATCTTTTTGACAATGGCGCCGGCCCCGCCGATCCGCGCAGCGTCGCCGAACGGGCGATGCTGATCAATGTTCTCAAGCTTCACGATCTCAAGATCGTCGATGTCATGGTTCCGCGCGCCGACATCGTGGCGATCTCTGTCGATGCGACTCTGGATGAGGTGAAGGAGGCCTTTCGCGAGGCCTCTCTGTCGCGGCTGCCTGTCTATCGCGAGACGTTGGACGACCCGATCGGCTTCGCGCATCTGAAGGATCTGGCGGTGACGCTGGGTTTCGGCGCCGATAGCGACGAAAAGGAATTCCAACTCAAGGATTACGTCCGGCGCATGTTGTTCGTACCGCCGTCGATGCCGACCAGCGCATTGTTGAAACGCATGCAGGCGACGCGGATCCATATGGCGTTGGTGGTCGATGAATTCGGCGGCGTCGATGGTCTGGTCACTATCGAGGATCTGGTGGAGCAGATCGTCGGCGATATCGAGGATGAGCATGACGAGGCCGAAGAGGACGCGGTGATCGAAGAGCGTCCTGGCGTCTGGCTGTGCGACGCCCGCGCCGAGATACCCGATTTTGAACAGACGGCCGGCGTCACCCTGACGCCCGAGGATTGGGAGGAGGATGTCGACACGCTCGGCGGTTTGGTCTTCACGCTTTCCAACCGTGTGCCGGAGCGCGGCGAGGTGATCGCCCATCCCCAAGGCTATGAATTCGAGATCGTCGACGCCGACCCGCGCCGCATCAAGCGGCTGCGCGTGGCGCTGTCGGGCTTTGGCGCGGCCAGCGGGCGGACCCCGGCGGAATGATCCGTAAATCATGACCCTCAAGTCGGCCGCAGACCCGGCGAGCGTCTCGTTTCTCGCCCGCCTCGTCACGCTTAGGGGCTGGCGAAGGCTGGTCCTCGCCGCTTTTTCAGGAGCAGTTCTCTCTTTCGCGCAGCCCCCGTATGGCTTCTGGCCTCTGGCCTTCCTTGCGATTCCCGTCATCACCGCGCTTGTGCTGAGGGTGCGCTGCGGACGGGGCGCGTTCGCTGTGGGCTGGGCTGCGGGAACCGGCTTTTTCGCCGCCGGGCTCTATTGGGTCGCAGAGGCGTTTCTGGTCGATGCGGCCACCTATGGCTGGATGGCGCCCTTTGCGATCCTGTTTCTGGCCACCGGATTGGCGCTCTTTTGGGGCGCGGCGTTCTGGCTGGCGCATCGGGTCGCACGCGGCTCGGAAATCTGGGGCGTCGTCGCGCTCGCCGCCGCCTGGACGCTGCTCGAAGTCGCGCGATCTCATGTCTTGACAGGGTTTCCCTGGGCGCTGCCCGGTTATGTCTGGGTGGAGACGCCGGTGATGCAGGGCGCGGCGTTGATCGGACCCCATGGCGTCGGCTTTCTGACCCTGCTCGCCGCCGCGCTTCCCGCCGCCATCCGGTTGGATCGGAAAGCCACGCTGGTCGCCCCGGCGCTGGCTGCGGCGGCGCTGGTCGGAATGTGGGCGTGGGGCGCGGCCCGGCTTCATGAGTCGATTTCAGCCGAGCCCGGCGGGCCGCTTCTCAGGGTGGTGCAGCCCAATATTCCGCAGGTCGAGAAATGGAAGCCTGAGAACGCGCGATGGATTTTCGACCGCCTTCTGGATCTGACCAGCGGCGGGGCTGGCGACCCCGTTCCGGATATCGTGCTTTGGCCGGAAACCGCGGTGCCGTTCTATATCGAGCGGGAGCCGCAAGCCCGGGAGATGATCGCCGAGGCATTGCCCGGGGAGGCCAGCCTGATCCTCGGCTCGCTCCGGATCGTCGAGGGGGCGGACGGCGCGCGCTCGGTCCGGAACAGTGTCGTCGTGCTGGACAATGGCGGCGAGCCGGCGGCGCGATACGACAAGCGCCATCTGGTGCCGTTCGGCGAGTATCTGCCCCTGAAGCCGCTGTTCAGCGCGATCGGCCTGCAGGCGCTGGTCGACACGCGCGGCGGCTTCGGGACCGGCGATCATGTTGGTCCGATCTCGGCGCCCGGCGCGCCGCCCTTCACGCCGCTGATCTGCTATGAGGCGATTTTCCCGCATGAAGTGGCCGCCGCTTCGGTCGGCGCGGCTTGGCTATTGCAGGTGACCAATGACGCGTGGTTCGGCGCCTCGATCGGGCCGCCGCAACATCTGGCGCAGGCCCGGGTGCGCGCGATCGAGACCGGCCTGCCGCTAGTGCGGGCCGCCAATACCGGGATTTCCGCGGTGATCGGCCCTCGCGGAGAGATTTTGGAGAGTTTGCCGCTCGGCCAGACCGGCGCGTTCGATGCGCTCTTGCCGCCAAAGCTGTCCCGTACGCTGTATGCGCGGATTGGCGACTGGCCTATCATCGGCTTAGTGATTCTCGCGCTATTGGGGGCGGCGATCCTGTTCCGGCGCGTTGACGCCGCGACGCGTGAGGACTAGAAGCCCGGCGCATTCCTCCGCTGGACCCATATACGCTCGATGGCCGAAGACGCATCCCACTCTGATCCACCGCGCCGAAATCTTTACGGACGGCGGCGAAGCCATGCGCTGCGCCCCGGCATGAAGGCGCTGATGGAAGAGCTTTTGCCGACAATCTCGGTGCCGGGCGCCGACCCGGGGAAGAATCCGGCGCGGCGACCGATCGATCTTGCAGCGCTCTTTCCTAGCGCGCGCGATATCTGGTTGGAGATCGGGTTCGGCGGCGGCGAGCATCTGGTCGCGGAGGCGACAGCGAATCCCGAGATCGGCTTGATCGGCTGCGAGCATTATATCGACGGCGTCGCCAAATGCCTGGCTGCTATAGAGCGCGACGGACTGGGCAATATCCGCATCCACCCCCACGACGCGCGCGATCTGCTGGACGTGACGCCGGAGGCCGCGCTGGGCCGGGTATACCTGCTCTATCCCGATCCGTGGCCGAAGACTCGGCATCACAAACGCCGCTTCGTGAGCGCTGACAATCTGGATGCGCTGGCGCGCGTCATGCGACCGGGGGCGGAGCTGCGCGTCGCGACCGACATTCCGGACTACGCCCGGCACGCTCTAGAGGCGGCGCACCATCATCCCGATTTCAGTTGGACGGCGGAGCGGGCGGCGGACTGGCGCACGCCCTGGGCCGGGTGGCCGGGCACGCGGTATGAGGCGAAGGCGTTGCGCGAAGGGCGCACGCCGCATTACCTGGTGTTCAAGCGCGCCTGACCGATCGGCCAGCGGCGTCAGGTTCTCCAGTACCCATTCGCTTCGGCGACCGTCTGAAAATTAGTCGCCACCACCAGCGACACCTGAGTCAGGCTGTCGGCGTTGTTGGCGTAGACGGGCCGCATTCGGGCGCGGGCGTCATCATCCGGCTGGGTGATTTTCACGGCCATGCGAGAGAGTTTGATCGCGAGGTCGTAGCCTTCCTCAGGCGTTGCGGTGATCAGGCTGGGCAACCAGGACATGCGGTTCTCTCCTTTGAAATATCGTACACGATTAAATCGCGCGATATATTTACGCTTGCGAACAACCTGCTGTCAATGCGAGCATGGGTTTGAATGACCAATAGCGCCGCGCAGCCGGCGCGCGCAGGGCTGATGACCATGAATGGCGAACTGACGAAAACTAAACTTCCCCAGAGCGCGGAGGAGATGATCTGTTTCGCCATCTATTCCGCCGGTCATGCGGTCAATCGGGCCTATTCGCCGCTTTTGAAGGCGCTCGGCCTGACCTATCCGCAGTATATCGCGTTGATGGTCCTCTGGGAGACGGATGGGCTGAGCGTCGGCGCTCTCTCCCGCCGCCTACGAATGGAGTCGAGCACGCTGACGCCGCTTCTCAAGCGCCTTGAGCGGCTGGGGCATGTTGAACGCCGGCGGGGAGTCGAGGACGAACGTCAGGTCTTCGTGCATCTGACGAAATCCGGGCGCGCCCTGCAGCGGCGGTCGCCCGAAATCACAGCATGCATCATCAAGGCGACCGGGATGGATCTGACCAGGCTGGAGGAGCTTGTAGAGGCGCTCTCGGCGCTCAGGGACAATATGATCAAGGCGGCCTGAACCGGTTGGGAGGCCGTCAAGTCGGGTGGCCGGGGGCGCGGTATGAGGCGATAGTCCTGCGCGAAGGGCGCACGCGGCATTCCCTGATATTCCAACGGGTTTAACCCTTGACCACGATTCGGCCGCGCATATGCGGGTGAAAGGCGCAGTGATACGGGAACTCACCCGGCTCATCGAAGCTCACGGCGCGGGATCGCCCCTTGTCGAGTTGGCCGGTCTCCCAGCGCCCTGAATCGCCGGTCGCCGTGTGCGGCGCGATATCATGATTGACCCATTCCACCGTGTCGCCGCTCTGAATGGTCAAATCACTTGGTGCGAATTCGAAGGCCGAAATGTCGATCCGGAGCCTGCGAGGTTGATTTTGCGCCCGCACGGTATGGGCGGGTGCGGCCAGCGCGGCGCCCAAAAGGGCGCCGAACTGGCGGCGAGTCAGGGTCAGGCGTCGCATTTCAGCTCCGCCACCATGTGCACCGCATGGCCCTCATGAATTCGGAATGTGGCCAGAGCGTCCGTCAGAAGGGCCTTTAACGGCTCCACCGTCACGTTGGGGATGAAGTTCTCGGCGACCGTCTTGTTGACGATCTGGTGATAGCCGAGTTCGTTCGTGGCGTAAGCGCAGTCGAAAGCGGCGCCGGTCAGGCCGGACAGCTCCGCCCGTATGTCGGCGGCGCCCTTCACCAAAGCCTGGCTCATCGCGTTGTCCTGCGGCGTCACCTTCAACTCGGTAATCAGTTCGCCCGCCGCCTGGTTCACCGCTGAGTGGTCGCGGATCATGGTCTCGGCGAACTGACGCACCGAAGCGTTTTCGGAAATCGCCAACGCCAGATGGGCGTAGCGGATGTCGATCTGCCCCGCGGTATAGGCCGTGTGGGCGATCTCAAGATCGTTCATTGGCGCATCGGCCTTCACTGTCGTGGCGACGCCGAGCGCCATCGCCAATGCGCCGAGGACTAGGGATTTTCGCATTCTATCGTCTCCGTTAATGATTGCGGTGACGGCAGAAATAGGGAAATGGCCGGGATGGTGAATGCGCAGAAGTTCACGACTCATGCCCAATCGTTCAAACCCGCGGACGCAGAAGTGGAAATTAGTCGCTCTGCGGGATTAGATTGAAACCATGCTTGATCTGCTCAGCGATATCATGACCCGCCTCTCGGTGCAGGGGACGCTCTATTTCCGCACAAGTTTCACCCCTCCCTGGGGCGTGGCGGTGCCAAGCTACGAGAACGTGGCCCGATTCCATTTCGCCGACCGGGGCGATTGCAAGGTGCATATCCCGGCGACGGGAGAGGTGGTGCGGCTGGCCCAGGGCGATCTGATCATCATCCCGCACGGGGCTGAGCATGACCTCCTCTCCCATGACACCGCCCCCGGCGGCGCGTTGCCGCTGGACCGGGTGCTGGAGGAGACCGGCTATCGGGGCGAGGGCGTGCTGGTGCATGGCGGGCCGGACGAGACTCGTGAGACGCAACTGATCTGCGGGCATTTCTCCTTCGCGCCGGGCTCGAAACATATGATTTTCGAGCGGCTGCCGCCTTTCATCCATATTCCGAATTACGGCGAGACGTCCGGCGCCTGGCTGGACGCGACCCTGCGCGTCATCGGAGGCGAGGCGGGCGCGGCGCGACTGGGCGGCGATCTGATCGCGCTGAAAATGTCCGAAGCGATCTTTGCGCAGGCGGTGCGGACTTTTCTGGAGCGCGAAGGGGAGCGGCTGGGCGCGCTGTCCGGTTTCGTCGATCCGCATCTCTCGCGCGCATTGACGGCGTTTCACCAGAATCCGGCGCGAGTCTGGAGCGTGGAGGATCTGGCTCGAACGGCGGGCCTGTCGCGCACCGGCTTCGCGCAGCAGTTCTCGCAGAAGATGGGGGTGACGCCGCTACAATATCTCACCTCGTGGCGAATGCAGATCGCCCGGCAGGCGCTGGCCGAGAACAAGGCGAGCGTGGCCGAGGCGGCCGAACTGGCTGGATACGCGTCCGAGGCGGCCTTTTCTCGCGTTTTCAAGAAAGAGGTGGGATTACCTCCGGCGGCCTATCGGATGGCGGGATAGCGCGCGTACGCTTCCTGCGCCCAGTCTGGACGATTGGCAATGTTTTCCGGCGGATCGGAGATTCAGCGTCCGGATACGGCTTCCTATTTCCCTTTCAGAGGCGCGATGGCCGCGCCTGGCCACCCTGAAAGGAAATCCGATGTCCGTCCGCTTTGTCTCTAAAACCATCCACGCCTATCTCGACTATCCGGTCGCCGCCGCGCTGACGGCGCTGCCCTTCATTCTCGGCCTTGGTCAGAGCAATCCGCTCGCCCTCTGGCTCTCGGTCGCCACCGGCATCGCCGCCTTTGTGCTGACGGTCCTGACCGATCATCATCTGGGGCTCGTGCGGGTCCTGCCCTACAAACTGCATCTGGCGGTCGATGCGATGGTTGGACTGGTGTTTCTGGCCGCGCCGACCGTGCTGGGCTTCACCGGAATCGACGCGCTCTTTTACTGGCTGAACGGCGGCGCTGTCGTGGCGGTGATCGCGCTCAGCAGCCCGGAGAAAGCGCCGGCCGCCGCCTGACTGGTTCCACCACTCTGCGGTCGCCGTTCATCCGTCTTCACGACAGACGGCGTGGTGGACGGCGCCGCGCGCCCCGGCTATAGCTCCGCGCGACCCTCATCGTCCGATCCCCGGAGCTGGAAATGTCCTCACATGGCGAGCCGCGACCGCTGACCGCCCTATCCGCCTCGGCGCTGCGCGGTGAAGCGCATGTGCCGGGCGACAAATCCGTCTCCCACCGCTCGCTAATCCTGGGCGCCATGGCGGTGGGCGAGACCAGGATCACCGGCCTCTTGGAAGGGCAGGACGTGCTCGACACGGCCAAGGCGATGCAGGCGTTTGGGGCGGAGGTGGAGCGCACCGGTGATCGCGCCTGGACCGTGCGCGGCGTCGGCGTCGGTGGTTTCGCCGAACCCGAAAACGTCATCGATTGCGGCAATTCCGGCACTGGCGTGCGCCTGATCATGGGCGCGATGGCGACCAGTCCGCTCTCAGCGACCTTCACTGGCGACGCCAGCCTGCGTTCGCGCCCCATGGGCCGGATCACCGATCCGTTGGCGCTGTTCGGCGCGCGCTCCCATGGCCGGGCGGGCGGCCGGCTGCCGCTGACCATCGTCGGCGCCGCCGATCCGGTCCCTGTGCACTACCGGGTGCCGGTTCCTTCCGCGCAGGTGAAGTCTGCCGTGCTGCTGGCGGCGCTCAACGCGCCGGGCGTCACGGAAGTGACGGAGCCGGAGGCGACCCGCGATCATACCGAACGCATGCTGCGCGGGTTCGGCGCCGAGATCGAGTCCGAGGCCACGCCGAATGGCGCGGTGATCCGCCTGACCGGCCAGCCGGAGCTGCGCTCGCAGACGATCGCGGTGCCGCGCGACCCGTCCTCGGCCGCGTTTCCGGTCTGCGCAGGGCTGATCGTCGACGGCTCCGACGTGCTGGTGCCCGGCATAGGTCTCAATCCCACTCGCGCCGGGCTTTACACGACGCTGTGGGAGATGGGCGCCGATCTGAGCTTCGAGAAGGAGCGTGAGGAGGGCGGCGAGCCGGTGGCTGACCTTCGCGCCCGATTCTCCCCCAATATGAAGGGGATCGAGGTGCCGCCCGAGCGTGCGGCCTCGATGATCGACGAATACCCCATTCTCTCCGTCGTCGCGGCGTTCTCGGAGGGCGCCACGGTGATGCGCGGCGTCAAGGAGCTGCGGGTCAAGGAAAGCGACCGGATCGACGCCATGGCGCGCGGGCTGGAGGCGTGCGGCGTCACCGTCGAGGAAACCGAGGACACGTTCACCGTGCACGGGATGGGACCGGGCGGCGTGACCGGCGGCGCGACCGCCGAATCCCGGCTGGATCACCGCATCGCCATGTCCTTCCTGATCTGCGGCATGGCCGCGAAGACTCCGGTTTCGGTCGACGATTCCGGCGCCATCGCAACCAGTTTTCCGATTTTCGAGGATCTGATGGGCGGGCTTGGCGCGACGTTTGATGAGGGTGGGAAATGACCGGGCGGCGAGAGGCGCGCACTGGCGGGTGCCTCTGCGGCGCGGTCCGTTACACCGTCGCCGGCGCGCTGACCGATGTGATCGCCTGCCACTGTTCGCAGTGCCGCAAGACCTCCGGCCATTACGTGGCCGCGGCCGGCGCCCCGCGCGATGCGATCACCATTGAGGGCGAAGCGCATATCACCCGCTACCCGTCCTCGCCCGGCGTGACGCGGGAGTTTTGCGCAATATGCGGCTCGCAGCTGTTCTGGAATAGCGAGGCCAATAACACGCTGGCGATCTTCGCCGGAACGTTGGATGATTCCAGCGGGTTGCGGTTGGCGGGGCATATCTTTTGCGCGGACAAGGGCGCATATTATGAACTGGACGACGGCTTGCCGCAGTCCGACGGAGACGATCCGGATTTGACGACGAAAACATGACCGAGACCGCTTTCACAATCGCCATCGACGGCCCGGCTGCGGCCGGCAAGGGCACGATTTCCCGCGCTGTCGCGCAGGCGTTCGGCTTCGCCCATCTCGACACGGGGCAGCTTTACCGGGCGGTAGGCCTGAAAGTGGTGGACGCGGGCGGCGACCCGGCGGACCCGGCGGCGGCGGAGCCTGCTGCGGGCGCATTGACCGACGCCGATCTCGACCATCCGGAGCTTCGCTCGCCCAAGGGCGCGGATGCGGCCAGCAAGGTCGCCGCCATTCCCGGCGTGCGCGCCCTGTTGCTGCAATATCAGCGCGACTTCGCCGCCCGGCCCGGCGGGGCGGTGCTGGACGGGCGGGATATCGGCACGGTGGTCTGCCCCGACGCGGCGGTGAAGCTGTTTGTGACGGCGGATGACTCCATCCGCGCCGAGCGGCGCTGGAAAGAGCTTCAGGCCAAGGGCGACGTCCGTAGTTTCAAGGAGATCGCCTCTCAGCTCGCCGAACGCGACGCCCGCGACCGGGACCGCGCCGATGCGCCGTTAAAGCCCGCCGCGGACGCGGTCTTGCTCGACACCACCGAATTGGATATAGACGCCGCCGTCGCCGAGGCGGTGGCCATAATCAAGAAACGACAAGGGCAGTCCTGAGAGCGCTCGATGTGAAGCGCTTGCAGGGTCGGTCTTGTGTTTTGCGATTCCCTGACGGGAGTGTTTCGCCTCTGACCCGCAACCAAAGACCGCCGGAGACAACCGGTCGGCCAGAAAAATGACGTGACTTAGGAGAACTGAATGTCCGCTAACGCAACCATGGAAGAGTTTGAATCTCTTCTGAAGGAAAGCTTTGAGATCGAAACGCCTGATGAAGGCTCGGTCGTCAAAGGCAAGGTCATCGCCGTCGAAAACGGCCAGGCCCTGATCGACATCGGCTACAAGATGGAAGGCCGTGTCGAACTGAAAGAATTCGCCCGTCCCGGGCACCCCGCCGAACTGAGCGTCGGCGATGAGGTCGAGGTGTTCCTCGACCGGGTTGAGAACGCCCGCGGAGAGGCCGTCCTCAGCCGTGAGAAAGCCAAGCGCGAAGAGGCTTGGGATCGTCTCGAGAAAGCCAACGACAAGGCCGAGCGCGTCGAAGGCGCCATTTTTGGCCGGGTCAAAGGCGGCTTCACTGTCGATCTCGGCGGCGCCGTGGCGTTCCTGCCCGGCTCGCAGGTCGATGTGCGCCCGGTGCGCGACGTGGGCCCGCTGATGAACATACCGCAGCCCTTCCAGATCCTGAAAATGGACCGCCGCCGCGGCAATATCGTCGTCTCGCGCCGGGCCGTGCTGGAAGAGAGCCGCGCCGAACAGCGCGCCGAGATCGTCGGCAAGCTGGCCGAGGGCGACGTGGTCGATGGCGTGGTCAAGAACATCACCGATTACGGAGCGTTCGTGGATCTGGGCGGCGTCGACGGCCTGCTCCACGTCACCGACATGGCGTGGCGCCGCGTCAACCACCCGTCCGAGATCCTGTCGATCGGCGAGACCGTCAAGATCCAGGTGGTCAAGGTCAACAAAGAGACGCAGCGCATCAGCCTCGGCATGAAGCAACTGCAGGCCGATCCCTGGGACGGCGTCGACGGTAAGTACCCGATCAGCTCCAAATTCACCGGCCGGGTCACCAACATCACCGATTACGGCGCGTTTGTTGAGCTGGAGCCGGGCGTCGAAGGGCTTGTCCACGTCTCTGAGATGAGCTGGACCAAGAAGAACGTGCATCCGGGCAAGATCGTCTCCACCTCTCAGGAGGTCGAGGTGATGGTGCTGGACGTCGATCCGGTCAAACGCCGCGTGTCGCTGGGCCTGAAACAGTGCCTGGACAATCCGTGGGGCGTGTTCCTCGACAGCAACCCGCAGGGCGCGCAGGTCGAAGGCGAGGTCAAGAACATCACCGAGTTCGGCCTGTTCATCGGTCTCGAAGGCGATATCGACGGCATGGTCCACCTCTCCGATCTCGACTGGAACCGGTCGGGCGAAGAGGCGATCCAGGACTACAAGAAGGGCGACATCGTCAAGGCCGTGGTCCTCGACGTCGATACCGAGAAAGAGCGCATCAGCCTGGGCGTCAAGCAGCTGGACGGCGATCCGTTCGCGACCGCGACCGAAGGCGTGCGGCGCGGCGCGGTGGTGACCGTGTCCGTCACCTCGATCGAGGATGGCGGCATCGAGGTCGAGTATGACGGCATGAAGTCCTTCATCCGCCGCTCGGACCTCAGCCGCGACCGTTCCGAGCAGCGGCCGGAGCGGTTCAATGTCGGCGACAAGGTGGACGCCCGCGTCACCAATATCGACCGTTCGTCGCGGCGGATTGGCCTTTCGATCAAGGCGCTGGAGATCGCCGAGGAGAAAGAGGCCGTGGCGCAGTACGGCTCTTCCGACTCAGGCGCGTCGCTGGGCGATATCCTCGGCGCGGCCCTGAAAGAGCGCGGCGGAGACGACGAGTAAGTCACGCTTCAAGGCCTATTCGGGTCGAAATTATGCGAAAATTGCGGCGCCGCCCCGGTTTTGGGGCGGCGTTGTCGCGTTTGGGGGGCTGATTTGCGCATTTCGCGCGACTCCGACATTGACGCCCGCCAGTTCCCCGTGAGAGGCTGAGTGCTCAATAAAGCAACGACTTAGAACGATTCTGCGGTTTGCCGCGCCCCCTTGGCGGCGACCGCCCGAAAGGGAGAGGCCACGCGGCGCACCTGACCGCCGTTCGTGGCGCTACACCGACAAAAATGATTAAATCGGAATTGATCGCCCGCCTCGCAGAGGAAAATCAGCACCTCTATCAGCGTGACGTCGAGCGCATTGTCGCGACGCTGTTCGATGAGATCACCGAAGCGCTGGCGCGCGGCGAACGGGTTGAGCTGCGCGGCTTCGGCGCGTTCTCGGTGAAAAAGCGCGACGCGCGCATCGGGCGCAATCCGCGCACCGGCGAGGCCGTGGAAGTGCCTGAGAAACACGTGCCGTTCTTCAAGACCGGCAAGGATCTCAGAGATCGGATGAATGCGGACAAATAGACACGTTCGCGTTCGCACGCCATGATGGCCCCCATCATGACTCCCAACAATACAACGCGGCGGACCAATCCATGCGCTACGTAAGATACTGCATCCTCGGCGTCATCGCCCTGGCCCTCATCCTGATCGCGGTGGCCAACCGGCAGATCGTGACCGTGCAGCTTGAGCCCTTCGGGCTGGGCGCGCCGTTCCCGCAGCCGATCGACGTGCCGCTGTTCCTGGTGATCTTCGTCTCGGCGCTGGGCGGCATGATCGCCGGTTTCATGATGGAGTGGATTCGCGAGCGCAAGCATCGCCGCGTCATTTCCGATCAGAGCCGCGAGGCCAGCGACCTGAAGCGCGAAGTGCGCCGCCTTGCGGAGAAGGTGGAGAAGACCGACAAGGACGCGCTCTCTCCGGTCCCGGCGCTCAGGACCTGACGCGCCGCGCGTCGGCGCTCAAACCCAGACATTTTCTGATGTCGGGCCGGTGATGGCGGCCCGCGCTGCCCTCTGATATGAGCGCAGATCATGACAGGCTCCGTTCTCGTGAAAATCTGCGGTCTCAGCCGCGAAAGCCACGTCGCCGCCGCGGCGGAGGCGGGCGCGCGCTATGTGGGCTTCGTGTTCTTCCCCCCTTCGCCGCGCGATGTGAACGTCGCCGAGGCGGGAACGCTGGCCGCCTCGGTCCCCGCCGGCGTCGCGAAGGTGGCGCTGACGGTCGACGCGGACGACGCGCTGCTCGACGCGATTACGGAGGGCGCGGCTCCCGACATGCTGCAATTACACGGATCGGAGACGCCGGAACGCATCGCCGCGGTCAAGGCCCGCTATGGGCTTCCGGTGATGAAGGCGGTCGGCGTGGCCGGACCAGAAGATTTGCCCAAGCTGGATCTCTACGCGGGCGTGGCGGACCAGTTGCTGGTGGACGCCAAACCTCCGAGCGGCGGCGCGGGGGCGCTGCCCGGCGGCAATGGGCTGAGCTTCGACTGGCGGCTGATCGCCGGGCGACGCTGGGCCGTTCCCTGGATGCTGGCGGGCGGTTTGACGGCGGAGAATGTCGCGACGGCGATCCAATTGACCGGGGCGCGGCAGGTGGACGTCTCATCCGGCGTTGAAAGCTCGCCGGGAGCCAAGGATCCGGACAAGATCCGCGCGTTCATCGATGCGGCGCACGGCGCGGCCAATGCAAAGGCGGACAAGGCGAAGGTGGATCCAGCATGACGGAGCTTTCGGGAAAAGCGGCGATTGTCACCGGCGCCAGCCGCGGGATTGGCGCGGCCGCGGCGCGGGAGCTTGCGGCTCGTGGCGTGAACGTCCTGCTCGCCGCGCGGCGTCTGAACGCGCTGGAGGAGATTTCGGCGGAGATTCGGGAGGCGGGCGGACGGGCCGAGGCGATCGCCTGCGACGTCAGCCGCTATCCGGACGTCGCCGCCGCCGTCGACCGCTGCCGGGACGCGTTCGGCCGGCTAGACATTCTGGTCAACAATGCGGGCGTGATCGAGCCCATCGCGCGGCTGGACGACTCCGATCCCGACGCCTGGGACATGGCGATCGATATCAACGTGAAGGGCGTTTATCACGGCCTGCGCGCCGCGCTGCCGGTGATGAAGGCGGCGGGCCAGGGCGTGATCGTCAATATTAGCTCGGGCGCCGCGACCGACGCGCGGGAAGGGTGGAGCCATTACTGCGCCTCCAAGGCCGCCGCGCGGATGCTGACCATGGCGGCGCACGAGGAATACGCGGATCTCGGCGTGCGCTCGATCGGTCTGAGCCCGGGATCGGTGGCGACGGAGATGCAGGTGGCGATCAAGGCCTCCGGTGTGAACCCGGTCAGCCAGCTCGATCCCTCTGTCCATATTCCCGCCGAATGGGTCGGCAAGGCCGTCGCCTGGGTCTGCACCGAGGACGCGCGGAGTTTCGACGGCACGGATGTCTCCCTGCGCCGGGAGGATGTGCGCCGCCGGGTCGGCCTGCCCGTCTGATAGGATCGACTCCCCGCGCCGACGTTCTAAGTCGACGGGACCAAGCCAAAGCGATACATACGCCAGATTCGCACGCTCTTTCGCCGAGGAACTGACCCATGGCCTCTGAAATGCTGAACTCCTATCGCTCCGGACCCGATGAGCGCGGCCGCTTTGGCGTGTTCGGCGGACGTTTCGTCGCCGAGACGCTGATGCCGCTGATCCTCGATCTGGAGGCGCAGTACGAGAACGCCAAGGAAGACCCCGCGTTCTGGGCTGAGATGCGCGATCTCTGGGACCATTATGTCGGCCGTCCCAGCCCGCTCTATTTCGCCGAGCGGCTGACGGAGAAGCTGGGCGGCGCCAAAGTCTATTTGAAGCGCGACGAGCTGAACCATACCGGCGCGCACAAGATCAACAACGTGCTGGGGCAGATCCTGCTCGCCCGCCGCATGGGCAAGACCCGCATCATCGCCGAGACCGGCGCCGGGCAGCATGGCGTCGCGACCGCCACGGTCTGCGCGCGGTTTGGCCTGAAATGCGTGGTTTTCATGGGCGCGACCGATGTGGAGCGACAAAAGCCCAACGTCTTCCGCATGAAGCTGCTGGGGGCGGAGATCGTCTCGGTGACCGCCGGGCGCGGCACGCTGAAAGACGCGATGAACGAGGCGTTACGAGACTGGGTCACCAATGTCGATGACACGTTCTATTGCATCGGAACGGTGGCGGGTCCCCATCCCTATCCGGCGATGGTGCGCGATTTTCAGTCGATCATCGGCAAGGAGACGAAGGAGCAGATGCAGGCCCGCGAAGGCCGTCTGCCGGACACGCTGGTCGCCTGTATCGGCGGCGGATCGAACGCGATGGGCCTGTTTCACCCCTTTCTCGATGACAAGGACGTGCGGATCATCGGCGTGGAGGCGGGCGGGCACGGCGTCGATGACCGGATGGAGCATTGCGCGTCGCTGACGGGCGGTAAACCCGGCGTTCTACACGGCAACCGCACCTATCTGCTGCAGGATGACGATGGGCAGATTCTGGAGGGGCACTCGATCTCGGCCGGTCTCGACTATCCCGGCATCGGGCCGGAGCACTCCTGGCTGAACGATATCGGCCGGGTGGAATATGTCTCGATCACCGACCGGGAGGCGCTGGACGCGTTCCAGTTCTGCTGCACGGCGGAGGGGATCATTCCGGCTCTGGAGCCCAGCCACGCGCTAGCCCATGTGATGAAAATCGCGCCGGATCTGCCCGCCGACCACCTTCTGGTGATGAATATGTGCGGACGGGGCGACAAGGACATCTTCACCGTCGCCGGCGCGCTGGGCGTCGAGATCTAGGCGGCTCGCCGGCCCATAAGGGCCAATTCGCGCATAAACTTCTGTCTGATACGCGTCTTTCCCCGGTTTAGGCCGGGGCGTTTCAACCGTGGCCGCATGTCTTTCGCCGGGCGCCGCGCGCTTAGTCGATCTGTCTGACGGTCGCCGCGACTGGCGGCTGCAATCCGGGCAGACCCGCAATGCGCACAGGAAAGGCGAAAGATATGACCACACCCACCAAGCTTTTGACCGCTCTCTTCATGACCACGGCGTTGTCGCTGACGCCGCTGGGGGTCATGGCGTCGGCCGACGATGACGCCTCCGCCGTTGACGATGGTCCGGAGTTCTTCCAGGAGCTTCGGGAGTCCTTCAGCACCGCGTTCAACGACGACGACGACGATGATGACGACGGCCGTGAAAACGATGATGATGATGACGACGATGACGACGATGACCGGGGTTTTGACGGCGGCGATGATGATGATGACGACGATGGAGGCGATGACGGCGATGATGATGGCGACGACGACTAAGCGCCGGGCGGGCGCTGACTGGGCATTGGCCCGCACCAGCGCATGATCCGCCTGCGCATGATCCGTGCGGCGGCGTTCGCTGCCGCGCTTGTGCTCCAGACGCCTGTGGCCGGTTCTGCGCTGGCCGCAGGCGATCCCGTCGAGGCGGCGGTCGGCTTTCTGGAGGCGCAGGGTTATGAGGTGCGCGAGGTGCGGCGCACCTGGTTGGGCCGGGTGTTGATCGAAGCCGTTCGCGGCGACCATGAACGCGAAATGGTGCTGAACCCGCGCACCGGCGAAGTTCTGCGCGACATCGTCGAGGAATTTGACCCCGACGCCGACAACGATCCGTCCTGGCGCGGCTCCGGCGGAGGCGGCGGCAGCAAGCGGCGCGGCTGGCAAGGCGGCGGCGACGGAGGCGGAAACGGGGGTACTGGCGGAGGCGGCGGCGACGACGACGGGGACGATGGCGGCGACGACGGTGGCGATGATGGCGGCGACGATGACTGAGCCCCGGTCCGCACACTCCCGTCGAGCGCGAAAGGCGGGATCGATCCCGATTATTATGATCGCCGCGTTGCAGGTGATCTGCGGGTTTTTCTTCGTCTACGAGCTCGCCTCCACGGCGTTCGGGCTGCGCACCACGCCGATCAGTTGGACCCTGCATGAGGCGATCGAGATCATGGCCACGATCGGCCTGATCCTGGGCATGGTGTTGGGCGGATTGCTGATCCGCAACCTGTTGCGCCAGCGCCAGCGCTCCGAACAAATGCTGCGGGCGGCCGCGGGTGAGTTTCACCAGATGGTGCTGGAGCGGTTCGATGATTGGGGTCTCACGCCCTCAGAACGCGACGTCGCCTATTTCATGCTCAAAGGGCTCTCCAATGCCGAGATCGCAACGCTGCGAGAAACCAGCGAGGGTACGATCAAGGCGCAATCCACCGCCGTTTTCCGCAAGGCGGGGGTGACGGGACGGGCGCAGCTTCTGAGCGGCTTCATCGAAGAGGTGATGGCGGTTGAACCCGATCCCTGACGCCGTCAGGCCCCGCCATAGGTGCGATTTCGCTGGACGCGCCCCTTGCGCGACCGCATAAGCGGGACCCTACCGATCATAGGAGCCGCCGTGGCCCGTTTCGGCCGCCTGAGAGGATGGCATGGATACGTTCAAACAAGGGGACATGGTGGTCCTCAAATCCGGCTCGATGAAGATGCTGGTCGAAGCCGTGGATGGCGACGCGATCGCGGTGATCTGGGCTCAGGAGGGCAAGATCGGCCGCGACAGCGTTCCGGCCTTCACCCTCAAGAAATGGGAAGAGCGCAGCGACTCCCGCCCGCCCCGGCGGGACGGCGGACATGGCGGACATGGGGGCGGTAAGCCCCATCGCGGACGCGACGATCGGGGGGATCGCGGCGACCGAGACGACAAGCCCCGCGGCAAGCCCGGCTGGGACGGCAAGCCGCGCGAGAAAAAGTACTTCCGCAAGGACGACTGACGCCCATGACTTCCACGCCTTCCCGCATTGACGCTCGTTTCGCCGCGCTGAAAGCTGAAAACCGCGCCGGGTTCGTCGCCTTTGTGATGGCGGGCGATCCGAATTACGACACCAGTCTGGAGATCATCAAAGGCCTGCCGGGCGCGGGCGTCGACGTGATCGAGCTGGGCATGCCCTTCACCGACCCGATGGCCGACGGTCCAGCGATCCAGTTGTCGGGGCAGCGCGCGCTGGACGCGGGCCAGACCCTGACCCGGACGCTGGACATGGTGCGCGCGTTCCGCGGCGGCGACCAGACCACGCCGATCGTGCTGATGGGGTATTACAATCCGATCTATATCTACGGCACGGACCGGTTTTTGGCGGACGCGAAGGCGGCGGGCGTGGACGGGCTGATCGTCGTCGACCTGCCCCCCGAAGAGGATGAGGAGCTTTGCATCCCGGCGGCGGAGGCGGGCGTGCATTTCATCCGCCTGGCGACTCCGACCACGGATGCGCGCCGTCTGCCCACGGTTCTGCAGAACACGTCTGGTTTCGTCTATTACGTCTCCATCACTGGCATCACCGGCTCGGCCTCTCCCGACGCGGATGTGGTGGGCGCGGCGGTCGACCGTCTGAAAGCCGCGACGGATCTGCCGGTCTGCGTCGGCTTTGGCGTCAATTCGTCTGAGCAGGCGGCGGGCATCGCCAGACGGGCGGATGGCGTGGTGGTCGGCTCTGCGATCATCAAGCGGATTGAAGAGGGCGACAGCCCCGCTGACATCCTCGCTTTCGTGAAAACGCTGGCGGACGGCGCGCATTCCGCGCGGGGATGACGCGCATTGCATCGCCCGCTCAGGGGCCTAATCTAGAGATCGCCTTCACAACAGGCGACGGATGGTGGAACACATGAGCTGGATTTCGAAACACGTTCGCCCGCGGATCGACTCGCTGCTGAACCGGCGTGATACGCCGGAAAACCTCTGGCAGAAATGCACCCAGTGCGATCAGATGATCTTTCATCGCGAGCTGACCGACGCGCTCTATGTCTGCCCCAGTTGCGACAACCACATGAACATCACGCCCCGCGACCGGTTCAAGGCGCTCTATGACCATGGCGCGTTTGAAGAGATCAAGACGCCGGAGCCGCTGGCGGATCCGCTGAAATTCAAGGACCAGCGGCGCTATTCCGACCGCATGAAAGAAGCGCGGAAAGCCACCGGCGAGCGCGAGGTGATGCTGGTCGTGAAGGGAGAGATCGGCGGCGTCACCACGATCTGCGCGGGGCAGAATTTCAACTTCATGGCCGGATCCATGGGCATGGGCGTCGGCAACGCGCTGATCTCGGCCGCGCGCGAGGCGATCAAGGCCCGTGCGCCGCTGATCGTGTTTTCGGCGGCGGGCGGGGCCCGGATGCAGGAGGGCATTCTCAGCCTGATGCAGATGCCGCGCTCCACGGTCGCCATCGGCATGGTGCGTGACGCCGGGCTGCCCTACATCGTCGTGCTCACCCATCCGACGACGGGCGGCGTCACGGCGTCCTACGCGATGCTGGGCGACGTTCAGATCGCGGAGCCGAACGCGCTGATCTGCTTCGCCGGGCCGCGGGTGATCGAACAGACCATTCGGGAGACCCTGCCCGAGGGGTTCCAGCGCTCGGAATACCTGCTGGACCACGGCATGCTGGACCGGGTGATCCACCGCAGCAAGATGCGCGACGAGATGATCAAGATGCTGCGCCTGTTGATGAACATGCCCCCCGCTATCGCCGGGCAGCTGCCGAAGCCTCAGCCGGAGGGATCGGGCGCTCCGGCGGCGCCAGGGCCGGCCCCCGACCAGGCGGACGCCAAGGCGTGACAGGCGTATCTCAGGGCGCGGCGGCGTTGGCGCCAGCGCCCAGCGACGCCATTCTGGAGCGTCTGCTTTCGCTCCATCCGAAGATCATCGACCTGTCGCTTGACCGGATGCATCGCATTCTGGCCAGGCTCGGGCATCCGGAGCGTACTCTGCCGCCGGTGATCCATATCGCCGGGACCAACGGCAAAGGATCGGTGGCCTCGATGCTGCGGGCGGGGCTGGAGGCGTCGGGCGAGCGCGTGCATGTCTACACCTCGCCGCATCTGGTCCGGTTTCATGAGCGGATCCGGCTGGCGGGCGCGTTGATCGACGAGGATGCGCTGTCCGCGTTGCTGGAGGAATGCGAGGCCGCGAACGGCGCCGATCCGATCACCTATTTCGAGATCACCACCGCCGCCGCGTTTCTGGCGTTCTCCCGCATCCCGGCGGACCGTCTGATTCTTGAGACAGGTCTGGGCGGGCGGCTGGATGCGACCAATGTGGTCGATGCGCCCGCGATGACCGTCATCACCACGATCTCGTTGGATCACCAGCAATATCTCGGCGAGACGATCGCGGAGATCGCCGGAGAAAAGGCGGGGATTCTGAAGCCGGGCGCGCCCTGCGTGGTTGGGCCGCAGGTGGACGAGGCGATGGATGCGATCGAACGCCGGGCGGACGCGCTGGGCGTGGATCTGATCACTTACGGCCGCGACTGGCAGAGTTGGGAGGAGCATGGCCGCCTGATCTTTCAGGACGACGGCGGTCTGATGGATCTCGGCCCGCCTGCGCTGGCCGGGCGGCATCAGCATCTCAACGCCGGGGTCGTGATCGCCGCGTTGAAACGGCTCGGCTTCGGCGAGGAGGTCTGCGCCGCCGGCCCGGCGCTGGCGGAGTGGCCGGGCCGCATCCAGCGGCTGCGGGAAGGCCCGCTTGCAGCCTCCGCGCCCGAGGGGGCCGACATAATTCTCGACGGCGGGCACAACGAGGCGGCGGGCAGGGCGCTGGCGGATTATCTGGCGGCGGCCACCGAACGTTCGGACCAGCCGGTCTATCTGGTCTGCGGCATGCTGGAGACCAAGAGCGCGGCGGATTTTCTGGCGCCTTTCGACGGTGTGGTGCGCAAGGTCTACACGGTGCGCATTCCGGACGCCGAGGCGTCGTTCTCAGCCGAAGGCCTGGCGAACATCGCGCGCAGCGCCGGACTTTACGCTGATCCGGTGGAGACGGTCGCCGATGCGATCTACGCCATCGGCGCTTCGGCGGAGCCGGGCGCGCGAATCGTGATCTGCGGCTCGCTCTATCTGGTGGGCGCGGTTCTAAGAGACTACGGCGACGGCGCCGTCTGAGAACGCAACAAGAAACCCCCGGCGCGGGCCGAGGGTTCCTGAGGCTTTGCCAGCCCCCTAATCTTTTGCTGTGGACGTGTGAGGTCAGATCGACTCTTCGATCCACTCCACAAGCTTCGCCTTGGGTTTGGCGCCGACGGAGTTCGACACCACTTCGCCGCCCTTGAACAGCAGCAAGGTGGGAATGCCGCGCACGCCGTATTTCGAGGGCGCGTTCGGGTTCTCGTCGATATTCACCTTAGCGACCTTAACCTTGTCGCCCATCTCGGCGGCGATCTCTTCCAAAGCGGGCGCGATACGTTTGCACGGCGCGCACCATTCCGCCCAAAAATCGACGACGACGGGCGTATCCGATTGAATGACTTGCGATTCGAATTCCTGGTCGGTCACGGCGTGAGTGCTCATGAGCCTCTCCTTATAAGAACGCAGGGGGCGCTCGATCTCTTGAAGTGGCCAACGTAGGAACGGCGGGTTCAGGGGTCAAGGCGGGCCATGCCCTCACGTTTGCGTAATCAGCCTATCCGGTCTTCAGGTCAGCCGCCGCGCGGGCGAGCGCCGCCGCGCCCAAATCCGCCGGAACCACCATCAATCGGGCGTCTGCGGTCCAGAGAATCGCCGTTTCGAGGCTTGCGTCCGGATAAAGGCGCGCGGCGGCGGCGCGATAGGCGCCAAGCTGACGAAGATAGGCTTCCGGCGTGTCCTCCGCCCGGAGCGGCGGGTGGCGGTTGGTCTTGAAGTCGATGATTCGCACCTTGGTCGCGCCGTCCGGCGCGCGCTCGACGATCAGACGGTCCAGCCGCGCCTCGATTCTGCGCCCGCCCAGTTCCGGCAGCTCCGCCCAGAGGGCGGGCTCGGCGAGCGCCTCCGCCGTGAAGACCGACGCCAGTTCGGGCGCATCGAGGACAGTTTGCACCTCTTTCGCCATTTCGCCGCGGTCTTCGTCGGTAAACTCATCGGTGTACGAACTGGAGCGCTCGCTAAGGATCCGGTTGATAAGCGCCTCACGATCCTCGGGGAGGGCATCGGCGGCGAATTCGAGCGCGCGATGGATCAGATCGCCCCGGCGCATGGCGCGCGCCCGGTCGTGTTCGGGAGCATCGGGAGACCCATCGCCAACCTGCTCCGCGGCGACGTTATGCACGCCGCCCAGATCGGAGGGGGAGAGCGAGCGTTCGGTCGCCCTGTCTGTCGGTAGGGGGGCTGACAGCCAATCGGGTAGGAGCTGCGGTGCTTGGGGCGTGCGCGGGGGAGAGCTGTGTTCGGATTCCGCCTGCGCTTCTATCTGGGCTGCCGTCGCATCCTCGACCCGCAGGCCCGGCGCGAGGCCGAGCGCAGAGAGCGGCGTCTCCAGCGGCTGCGCGGTCTCCGCCATGGCGCGCCGCACCAGCCCGTGCCAGCCCTCCTCAGCGCGTTTGGCGTCTCCGGCGGCGCAGACCACCAGCCAATCCTCCGCTCGCGTCATGGCCACGTAAAGGAGCCGCGTACGCTCCTCCTCCGCCCGCCGTCTTGCGTCCTCGCGCGCAGCCGACAGCGCTGGCGGATCGTCCTTCGCCGCGCCAGCCGACGCCGCCGTCGCGCGATCCAGCCCCTTCAGCGCGAGAATCTGCGGATCCCGCGCGCGCGCAGGCGCAAGTGTATCGGGCAAGATGACAATCGGAGACTCGAGGCCCTTCGCGCCATGAACGGTCATCAGCCGCACCACGCCGGGATCGCCCTCCTCTCGCGGTTGCTGCTCCCGCTTGATCTCCGGGTCGCCGGTTTCAATCCATTCGACAAAACCCTGCAAGGATGGTGTCTCCGCCTGTTCATAAGCGAGGGCCTGCGACAACAACTCGTCGATAGCGTCTTCCGAGTCCGGACCAAGGCGGCCGATCAGCCGCCGTCGCCCATCGTGGCGGATCAGCACGCGTTGAAGAAATTCGAAGGGGCGCAGGTAGTCCGCCTGCGCAGCCATATCTCGCAGCATTTCCACCGCGTCGGCGGGCTTGTCTTTGGCGGCCGTCAGACGGTCCCAAAGGCGCGATTGGCCGCGCCCATGGGCGAGATCGAACAAATCGTCCTCTGAGAGGCCGCAAAGGGGCGACCGCAGCAGCGCCGCCAGCGACAGATCGTCCTCAGGTAGAAGCGCGACCTTCGCGAGCGCCATCAGGTCCTTGATCGCGATGTGATCGGCGATCCGGAGCCGGTCGGCGCCCGCGACCGGCACATTCAACTGCTGAAGCCGGCGGAGAATCTCTTTCGCGAGCTTTCCTCGGCGGCGGACGAGTATCAATATATCGCCTGGCGTTACGGATCCGCCCTTTCCTGGGATCACCGCTCCGGTGGAGAGCCAGCGGGCGACCTCTTGCGCGATGGCGTCGGCCAATCGTAGCTCCGGATCCGTCGGGCTGGGGGCGTCCACCGGCGTCCACCATGGCGGCTCCTCGGCTTTTTCTCCGGGCGGCACGACCGGCCACAGGTCGACGCGGCCGGGATCGGTGAGAGAATCGCGGTTGGCCGCATGATCGGCCAGACTGCCCGCGCTCATGCCAGCGGCTGCGGGATCAGCGAGAACCCTGTCGACGACCCGCAGGATGGCCGAGGCGGAGCGGAAGGACGTCATCAGACTGGGCGACGTCAACTCGCGCCCCATCGCCTGAAGACGACGCGCCAGCCGTCGCCGCATAACTTCGAACTCACGGGGATCCGCGCCCTGAAAGCTGTAGATCGACTGTTTCTCGTCGCCGACCACGAACAGCGTGCGCTCTGTGGTCTCTGCGCCCAGTCCGGCGTGGAACTCCTCCAGTAGCGCCGCGATGGCGCGCCACTGGTCGGGGCTGGTGTCCTGCGCTTCGTCGACCAGAATATGGTCCAGGCCGCCATCTAGCTTGAATAGCACCCAGGACGCGGTCTCGGCCTGCTCCAGCAACGCCAGGGTGCGCTGAATGATGTCGTCGAAGTCCAGCGCGCTATGCCGCGCCTTCAAATTCGTAAACTCATGCAATACAGATTTGCCGAAAACGTGCAACGCGTTCGATACTTCCGCGCATTGGCAGGCGCGCACCTGGTCCAACAGGTCGAGAAAGCTCTTTTGCGTCTCCAGCAACAGCGGCCGAATCCATGGGTGTCCGGCGTCGACGTCTTTCGTGGGCGCCTTTTCCAGTTTTCGCGCCGCGCCGTTTCCGGTGAGAAAAACCGCGCATCCCGCCGTGAAGATCTCCCCGCCATCGGCGCCTGCGCAAAGCTTGGCGAGCCTGTCGCCATGCTGCGCATCGCTGGATTTGCCCGCCGTCAGGATCTCGACCGCGCGTGTGAGCACCGTGATATCCAGCGCATTACGCCACGCCAGAACCTCCCGCCGCCAATCAACGCCTTGCGGGACGCCAAGCGCCGCGTAGAGCGCCGGGATCGCATTGTCGCCCAAAAACAACGCGCCGCGCGAGACGGCCTCATCGAGGAGCGCCTCCAGCGAATCCTCGGCGAGCCGCGCCGTGAGCGTGTCGAATGCGGCCGCCAGCGTCGGGTCGTCGCCCCGCGTGGCGGCGGTGATCGCAGCTTCTCTCGCCTGCGCCAGCAACTCGCCTCGACTTCGGTCGTCCAGAACCTCGAACCGGGGCGAGACGCCGGCCTCCATCGGAAACCGCCGCAGCACGGTCGCGCAAAACGCGTGGATCGTCTGGACTTTTAGACCGCCAGGCGTCTCCAGCGCCTTCGCGAACAGGCGGCGGGCCCGCGCCAGATCTTCCGGCGTCGCCGCCGTCCCGCCCTCGGCCAAATCGTTGAGCGCGGAGGATAGCGTGGCGTCATCCAGCATCGCCCACTCGCCCAGCATGGCGAACAGGCGGTTTTGCATCTCCGCCGCCGCCGCATTGGTGTAGGTGAGACAGAGAATGCGGTGGGGATGCGCCCCCGCCAGCAGCATCCGGGCGACGCGCTCAACCAGCACCCGCGTCTTGCCCGACCCCGCATTGGCGGACACCCAGGCCGAACCTGAGGGATCGGCGGCGCGCAATTGCGGAATGCGTGGATCGCCGAAGGCGTCCGCCGCGCTCACGATCCGGTCTCCTCGCCGTCCGCTGAGCTCCATTCGGCCACGCGCGCGAGATGGTCGTAATCGCTCTCATGAGCGATGCGCTCGGGCCGAGACCGGCTGAGATAGGGCGTAGCGGCCGCGTCGTAGGCAGCGATCAGGTCCTTGAGTTGCGCAAGCGACGACGACGCCTGCTCCGCCGCAGGGGTTTTCCGGGCGACGGATTTCTCGTCGCCGTCCCCACCTAAGCGAATATAGACCAACCCCGCCGCCGGAGCGGCCGCGAGCCCCTCGAACCCGCCCGCCTCCGCGATCGCCGCCTCTAAAGGCAGTTGCTTGGCGAAAGCGGCGACCTGCGGCTCCGACGGCAAAGCGCCGGTCTTGTAGTCATAGAGCGTGTATCCGGCGCCCGAGCGCAGATCGATGCGGTCGGCCTTGGCGGTCAGGGTGAAGTCGCCTTCAGGGGCCGCAAATGTGAGACGCCCGGAGATCTCGACGCCCAGCGGGCGTCCCGCCGCACGCCGTTCCGCCTCGCTCGCCAGGAACCAGGGGGCCACCCGTTCCAGCCGTCGCCGCCATAGCGCCTGCGTCGCCGGCCACGCGTCGACGGATTTCAGCGCCTCCTCAACAGAACTCGCCCAGATCGGCCACGGGTCGACAGGATAGGCGCCGAGATTCGCCCTCGTGAAGAGCTCCATCGCCTTATGCGCGGCCGATCCCCGCTCCCGCGCGTCCGGAATACGCCCGATCGGCGGAATGGCGCGTAAGCCTAGCACCTTTTCGGCATAGATGGCGTAGGGGTCACGAATGAGCGTTTCTATGCGCGTTACAGATAAGCGCCTGGGGCGGGCGTTGATCGCTGGATTCGGCGCGGGACGACGAGCGGGCGGCGTATTTGGCGCAACTGTGTTCTGCGATGCGATACGCAAATAGTCCTCACCGCGTGCTTTGACGGCTTTCAGCGCGTCCGGCGCGGCGCCATGCAGCAGATTGCCGAGCCTTTGCACCCAGCGGGACGCCACAGTCGCCGCGCCGTCCCGCTTCAGCGCGCGCGTCAGCACCACTTCTCTTGCGCCCATTCCTTGCGCGAAGTCATGGGCGGAAAGGCCAAGGCGGCGCTCCACGTCGGGCAGGCCGGCCGCGCGCTGCATTGGACGGCTGAACCACGGGTCGAGTTGCGGCGCCTCCGGCCAGACGCCCTCGTCGAGACCGGCGAGTATCACGCGATCGGCGCGCTGCATCCGGGCTTCCAGCGGACCGTATATGGCGAGCCTGGGATGGGATCGCACCGACTCCCGGGCCGACTCGGCCGCCAGATGCGCGCTCAGCAGCTGCGCGTAGTCACGGGGGTGCGAATCGCCGAAGGCTGGCGCCGCCCAACTAAGCGCCAGTAGAGCCCCATGCGCGGCCTCTCCGTCCGCGTCGCGCCACAGCGACGGCGGCAAAGGCGGGGATCCCTCCGGTTCACCCTCATCCTCTCCCAACGAGGCCAGAGCGGTCGCAGCGGCCCTATGCGCGGTGATCCGGTCGGCAAGCGGGGTCAGGGCCCCCTGCAGGGCCGCTATGGGGGCCAGTGCGCGCTCTACACGCTCGACAAGGGCCAAAGCGGCCTCAGCGCGCGCCTTACGGCCATCGCGTTCCTTCTGCCATGTAGCGATTGCGCTACGCAGCGCTGAAAAGCTGGTCGCGGGCGTCGATTGCCGGAGCGCGGCGATCTCCATCCACCGAACGGCGGCGAGATGTCCGCCGCGAGACGCGCCCGCTGCGCACATCGGGTGTTTCAGCAAGGCCAGCAGGCGGAGCGCCGCGTCCCGGCTGCTGTGATGGTCCACTTCCCAATCGGCGAGAAGGTTCAGAAACGCGCCGGGCGGCGTCAAAGAGAGCGGACGACCGCCGGAATCGTCCGCGTCGACGCCAGCGCGGGAGAGTTCCGTCGCCACGCGACGCGCGAGCGTTCTGTCTGGCGTTACAAGCGCGACAGTTGCAGAGGGATCGCTCAATGTCTCTCGGATCGCAAGGGCCGCCGCCTCGGCCTCCCGCCTTGCGTCAGGGGCCTCGATCAACGTCAGGCCTTCGGTCGCCTTCGCTGAGATCACCCCAATCCGACCGACATGCGCGCGCCATGCGTCGGTCACAGGCGCCGGACGCAGCGATTCCGCGACAAGCTCCGCTCTCAATTGCAAAGACTCTGGGTCAGAGGCGTCGCGCCGCCAGTCCTGTATCTCCTCGTTTGACATATCGAGCGCGTCAACGAATCTCCGCATCGCCGATTGCGGATGCTCAGCGGAGATGTTGGCCATCGCGCTCGCATCGAGACTTGGATCGAATCCCGGCAGAATCACCGCCCCCTGCGGAAGTCGCGCGATCGCCGCGAGCAGGCGGAGCGCGCCGGGCCGGGATGCGGTGGACCCGGCGGCTATGACTGGATGCTGCGGCGGACTCCTTTCCCAAGCAGCTATCGTCGCCTCGATGGCGCGCATCTGACGGTCCATCGGATCCAGCGCGCCTGACAGATGCGCCTCCGCCCAGACGCGCCATTCCTGCTGGGCCGTTTGCAACACGAGGCGAGAAATCTCCCAGTGCGCCGCATGATCCTCCGTCGCGGCGGCGTCGAGGCTTTCGATGTCGACCTGGTGTTCCTGAAGCTCGTCCACCATCGACGAGACAAGATCCGCAAGCGCTGGCGCGGCCGAGGGCGGCCCCAGCCTGCCCTCTGCGCGTTCCAGGATGTCCCTGACGATGCGGGTCAATCGGAGGCGGCGCACCAACGGGTCCACCGATTGCGGCGCGTCGAGAGACAATCTCGGATCGGCCCCCAACTCCCCAAATACCCGGATATCGGGCGCGAATCCCGTAGCGCCAACCGCCGAGCGTATAGCGGCGCTAAACGATCGGGCGGCGCGGCGTGTATTGGTGAAGATCTGCACACGCGCCATCGCCTCTGGCGGCGCAGATTCCGGTGTGCGGGCCAGTAGACCCTTCGCGAGGCTCGCCGAAAAGTCGGCGCAGGCCGGGATATGGAACACGCGAGGGCCGCCGGCGTCGCCGAAGAGCCTCATCCCTCGCCTCCCGCCGCGCGGCGCTCCGCTTCAACGGCGGCGGTCGCGGCGTCGAGCCCCTCCGGCGTGCCCACATCCACCCAGTCGCCGTCATGGATCACGGCCTTCAATCGGCCCGTCGCCTCCAGATCATCCCAAATCTCCCGCTGCGAATATGGGCCGGGCGGATGCGTCGCGAAGGTTTTCGGGTGCAGGATTTGCGCACTGGTGAACACAAAAGGCGCGGTCGGCGCCTCGCGGCGACGGATCGGCGTGCGCACCGACCCGGACGCCGCCAGACGGTAATCGCCCGCTCGCGTATAGGCGATTGCGCGCTCCACACGCGCCATCAGCATCAACACGTCCATCGCGTCGCCGTCCCAGGCGCGCGCGAGTGTCTGCAGAGGCGGCGCGCCCGTCCAGATCGAGTCGCTGGAGAGCACATAGACCGGATCGGGCCCTAAGAGCGCCGCAGCCTTGGTCAGGCCGCCCCCCGTATCGAGCAATTGGTCCGTTTCATCGGAGAAAATGATCTCAGCGTCGCGCCTGCTCGCCAGATGATCGCGTATCTGCGGGGCCAGATAGTGGATATTGATCACGACCCTGCTGGCGCGCGCCTCCACTACCCGATCAATTGCATGATCGATCAAGGTGCGTAATGCGACGCGCAACAATGGTTTCGGCTGCGTGTCGGTCAGGGGCCGCATGCGCGTGCCCAAACCAGCGGCGAGGATCATTGCTGTGTGCGGCGCCGCGCTCATATCGGTTTTCCCGCCGCTTTTACGCGGGCGAGCGCCGTCTCGCTCGGCGCTGGCGCGTGGGTGTGCACGAAATTGCGCAGTTCGGCGAGCGCCGGGTGCGCGAGGTCTCGCATCAAATGCGCCCAGACCCGTGGAATCAGAGGCAGATAGCCGGCTTTACCGTCTCGCAGGTGCAGGCGTGCGAAGATACCGACAATCTTGAGGTTTCGTTGAGCGCCGAGAATGGCGTAAGCGGCGTTGAACGCCTCGCGCTCTGCTGACGAAAAACCGGCCGCCGTCGCGTAGGCGTCTTGCAGGAGCCGCGCGAGGTCAAGGGGCACGTCGCGGCGCGCATCCTCCAACAGCGAGACCAGATCATATGCGGGGTGACCCCGGCGCGCATCCTGATAGTCGAGCAGACCGACGGCCGCGAGGCCTGGCCGCTCCGGCAGCCAGAGCAGGTTCTCGGCGTGAAAGTCCCGCAGGACAAGCGCATCGCGCGACTCGGCGACCGGCGCGCAGGCCGAGTCCATCAGCGCGCGATACTCCGCCGTCAAATCGTTGGACGGGGCTTCTCCGGCAGCGGCGGGCCACCACCACTCCGTGAAAAGCCCGGCCTCAAACCGCAGAAACTCCGCGTCATAGTCAGGGATCTCAACGGACGCATCATCTCTCCCATCCACCTGCGACAGGGTGTGAGGCGCGTCAGACGCAGTGAGACGGGCGAGAAGCTCGACCGCGCGCCTGTATATCTCCGGCTCCAGCGACGGCTGGCGCTTTGCGACATGCGCAAAGAGGTCGTCTCCAAGGTCTTCGAGCAGCAAGAACCCTGCGTCATGGTCCGCGCCAAGGATATCGGGTGCGCTGAATCCGAGCGAACGCAAATAGCTGGTGAGCGCGGTAAAGCGGCGCGTATCATTGGTGGGGCCGGGCGGCGCGTCCATCAGCACTGCGGAAGATCCTCGCGGCCCGCCGGACAATTTTTCGTACCGGCGCGCGGAGGCGTCCCCGGCGAGCGGCGCCGCGACGGCCGCGCTCCAGCCCGCCTGCGCCAAAAGCGCCTCTCTCGCAGCCGCCCGCTCAATCATGTGCGCTCGCCTCGGCTGCGGTGGCGATTACCGCGCTCCAATCTGGACCGACCGGCGTCAGCGTCAGCATGCGGCCGACATCCCCCTCGGGGATATCGAGCGTTGCGAGAAGTCTACGCGGCGGCGCCAGATCCCCCAGACGGTCCGGCCATTCGACCAGCGTAATGGCGGCTTCAAACGCCGCGTCGAGGCCAAGCTCCAGCGCATCGTCCGGGGAAGACAGACGATAGAGGTCCACATGCCAGACCTCGCCCCGATCGGTCTCATAGGCCTGCACAAGGGTGAATGTGGGCGAGGGAATGTCCTCCATCCGCCCGGCTTCGGCGAGAAGGGCGCGGATGGAGGCGCGGGCGAGGGCGGATTTACCGGCGCCCAGATCGCCCTGTAGCATCACCGAATCGCCCGGTCGCAGCGCGAGGCCAAGCGCTGCGCCGACGCGCGCTGTGGCGTCGTCATCCGACAAGAATATCGCTACCGCGCTTTCGGCGATCATGTTCGTATCGCCCCACCCCGCCGCGCTGTCGTTCCGCCCGATCATCTGTCGCCGACCTGTTTTTCTGGCGCGCCTCATTGATGATTGGTAGCGCGAAGCCCGGGCCGAGTGAAGCGCCGCGCATGTGAGACGTCACATCGAGTCGGGCGCGCTCAATAGGGTGATCACGCGACGTCCATTGTCGTCCCGCACGGTCAATCTGGCGCCAATTCGATCCGCCAGGCGCAACGTGCCAGGGAAATCGCCGGTCAGCGGGGGGCGATCGACCGGGCCGTTGCTGGCTGCGACCAAGCGGACGACGCGCCTCCCATCATCGTCATTGTCGTGCAAGCGATCGGCGGATAGATGCAGTTCGCGTCCCGGCGGCAGACCGTCTGAGGCGGCGAGCGCCATGGCCACCGCGATACGACGCAAGGTCTCGGGCTCGCCCAGGAACGTCCCGCCATCGCTCTCATCGTCGAGCCGGAGACGAATATTAGCCCGCCACAAGGCCCGCGCGATAACGCCTTCGGTCGTCGAGAGAAGGTCGGTCGCGGAAAGCGGCGCGTCCTCCTCTCCAGTCTTGGCGAGCTGCTCTATCTCACAAATCGCGGCGGCCATGTCGTCGGTCGCCGACAGGATCGAGCAGAGGCGTTCCGATTGCGTGGGATCTTCGCAGGACTGTTGGCTCAACTCGGCGAACCCTTTGAGCGAGGTGAGCGCCGTGCGCAGCTTGACCGAGGCGCAATCGGCCAACGCCGCGCGCAGCGCCGCCGTCGCCTCCAGCGCCTCACCGCGCTCGCGAAGGGCGGTCTCGACATTTTCCGCGTCGGTGCGGTCGTCGATTCTGGCCATAATGGACCCATCCGGCATTGGCGCGGCGCTGGCCTCCAGCATCCGGCCGCCGTGAAAAAACCGATGACGTGCGGCCCCCACAGGCCCGCCTGTCGCGGCGCGGCGCAGCCCGTCCCAGGCGTCCGCCGCGTCGCCGCTGGGGCATGGTGCGGGAATCTCCGCGATATGCGCACCGGTGCGCACCCGGTGCGGATTGATCGCCCACAGATCTGCGAACACGGCGTTCGCGAGGCGCAGCCGGCCGTCGGGATCGAAGAGCGCGACGCCGCCCGCCAAAGCGTCCAGCGTTTTTCGCTGTATGTTCATGACGCGGCGGATGCGGCGCTCCAGCGCGACTTGCGCCGTGATGTCCTGAAAGCTGAGAAGGACGCGGGCCGCGTCATCGACGCGCCGCTCGATCCGAATCGTGGACCCGTCCGACAGGTGCCAGTCGTCTTCCGGCGGCGCCTCTGCCAGGGGGTCGGCCCAGGACGCCACTTCGTCGCGCCAGATGTCGAAATTGGCGATGGCGGGCAGGCGCCCCGAGTCTCGCATCCTGTCCAACAGCGACTCAATTCGCGGATGGCCCGCCACACGGTTGGCGGACAGATTCCAGAAATCGTGAAAAACCGCGTTCGCATACAGAAGGCGGCGACCGGCGCCGAAGACGGCGACGGCCATGCTCAAATGCTCGACGGCGGACGCGGCCGCGTCGTGGGCCGCGGACGCCTTCAGGCTTTCAACTGCGGGCGGCGCTATGGTCGCGAGACCCAGCCCGCCGGGCGATTCCGTGGCCACCAGCACCCGCTCTTCGGCGTTCGGTAGACGCAGGCTCTGCTCGGCGTTGGTCGCGCTCGCCGTCGCCGCAGCCGCAGCCAAGCGTGGATCGCTGAGATCGAGCTCTGATCGCGCGCAAGCCGGGTTCCGCCAGCGCACGGATCCGTCGGCCGCACGCAGCCATAGCGGATTGGCGGAGGTCTGCGCCGCGCAGAGCAACGCCTCTGCGCTCATCGCAGTCGGCCCCCCGTCGGACAGATGCAGCGTCATCTCAACCCGCCGTCCGATTGGGCGCCCTCGGATAATGGCGTCGCCGCCGCAGGATCGCGTCGTCTCAACCTCGATCGCGCGGCCTGTCCGGAGCGCGACGCGCAGGTCGTGCTCTACATCGCCATCGTCGATCGCAATCCCGGAAAGCAGGCGGGAGACGTCGTCCCGCCCCGACCCGCGCCCGATCGCGCGCTTTGCGCTTGGGTCGGCTGACTCCAGACGGCTGCCCGCCCAGACGAGACGCACGGCGTCGCCAGCGTCGATTGACAGGAATGCAGCTGCGTTTTGTAGGGTGATGACGACGGCTCCCTGGCAAAGCGCCAGCCGTCTTGTCGGCATACATGCCGATCAAGCGCGGATCCGCAGGCGCCGAATCTACGAAACAACTTATAGTTGCCATAATTCAGCCATTTTCAATTAAATGGAAGATTAATTCCAAGGGGCGCGCGAGATTCTGTCTTCGATGCGACCAGGCGCGAGAGAGGCCAACTGATCTCAACGATCGCGCCAGGCGGCCGATCCGGGCCGGAACGGGCGCCAATGGCTCGGCGCATCGACCGTTTCGGCCTGATGCCGTTGCAGAATTTTATCTCGGCGCCGGTGCGTTTCAGCAACGTTTTGGCGATGAACATGCCAAGGCCCATGCCGGTATAGCCGTCATTGCGCCTGTCCTCGATATTCGTTGGGCGGCGCGCGTTCCGGCCGCGCGTGGTCAGGTAAGGATCGCCCAGATAGTTGATCAGCTCTAATGGAAATCCGGGACCGTCATCACCAACGGAGATCTTGAGCGTCTCGTCTGAGTGAATGATATCCACCCAAACGGCGCTATGGGCGAAACTGACGGCGTTCTGAATGAAATTCCGGATGCCGTGCACGATTTCGGGGTCGCGGCGAATCGTCGGCTGATCGTCGCCCGCCAGTTCAATCGGACGCCCGTTGATCCGCACGTGGACGCTTTTGCCTGACGCGGCATGGGGCTCCGCCGCCTCGTCTATGACAGCCGAAATCGGCGCCAGCTTGATATGTGCGTCGTCGCGGCCGCCGCGCGACAGGTCCGCCAAAATTTCGCGGCAGCGGTTCGCCTGTTTCCGGATCAGCTCCAGATCCTCATAGGCCTCAGGATTGTCCGCCAACTCGCGGGCGAGCTCGGCTGAAGCGAGCTTGATCGTCGCCAGCGGCGTGCCGAGTTCATGCGCCGCCGCCGCCGCCAGACCGCCGATCGCCTCCAACCTGCGTTCCCGCTCCAGCGCCGCGTGGGTCGCGGCGAGCGCCAGGTTCATCGAGTGAATCTCTTCCGTGACGCGGCGGGCGTAGACGCCGAGGAACACGATGCCGACCGCCAGCGCGGTCCAGAAACCGTCGATATAAAGGCTGGGAAGCTCCAGAACCTGCCCGTTCACCAATGTCAGCGGCGCGTACTGAAACGCCAGAATCGATGCAGAGATCAAGGCGAGCGCACCCAGAATCACCGTAGACCGAAGCGTCAGAACAGAGGCGCTGATAGTCACCGGCGCCAAGAGGAGGAGCGCGAATGGATTGTGCAAACCGCCGGTCAACGCCAGCAACAACGCGAGTTGAACGATATCGAACACCATCGACAGCGTGGCCTCGCGCTCTGACAGCCGTTTGGAGGCCGGGTGGATGAACGTCGCCACCACGTTGAACCAGAGCAGGGCCGAGATCGTCGCCAGACACAGCTCTAGCGGCAGCCGCAGGCCAAGCGTGCCTTGCGCCACAAACACGGCGATCAGCTGGCCGACCACGGTCATCCAGCGCAGTGTGAGCAGCGTGCGCAGTCGGATCCAGCCGCCCGAGCGCTGTACGCTGAATTCCTCGATGGAGTCGTGGATCGACATTCTCACCGCATATCATCAACGGGCGCCCGCCGGAACGCCCGAGACAATATCTGGCGCCTTGGGGCGCCTCGCATATCTACTTGGGGCGCAAACGCCGCGCCAAACTGGACTTATCACGTAAACGATACTGGTCTAATCACGCAATCACGGGTAGACACTTCGTGTTTCACATATTGGGAGCTTGAATATGCCTCGCTGGCTGTTGGCGATCATCATTGCAGGCGCTGGCCTTTTGGGCGGAGCGGCGTATTGGGTCATCGTCGCGCCGCGAGAGACGGCTTGCACCGGCGCGATGTCGGGCGCGGCGGAGTTCGATCTCGGCGGCGGGTTCGAGATGATCGACGAGACCGGAGCGCGCGTCTCTCATAAAGAAGTGCTGGACGCGCCGGCGCTGATCTACTTCGGCTATACATATTGCCCGGACTTCTGCCCGAACGACGCGGCAAGCATCGCGACCGCCGTGGACATCCTCGCCGAGCAGGGCGTCACGGTGCGGCCGGTCTTCGTCTCCGTCGATCCGGCGCGGGACACGCCGGAAGTGCTGGCCGAGTGGACCGACTTCTTTCACCCGAACATGATCGGACTGACCGGATCGGTCGAGGATGTGGAGCGGATCGCGCAGACCTTCCGGGTGTACTACGCCAAACCTCCGAGCACCGCCGAGGGCGACACCGAGTATTTAATGGACCATTCTACTTTAACTTACTTGGTCGATCGCGATGGCCTGGTGCAGGCGTTTTATCGAAATGGCGACGCGCCTGAATCAATTGCGGAAAGCGCGGCTTGTATTGTGGCGAATATTGAAAGCTAGATACAACTTAAAAGAGCGAAGATGCCGCGCGGATTGACGTGAGAGGTAATAATCTGTTACTTCCGCCGCGCCCATAGAAATAAAGTACAATAATAGTGCTAAACTTGAGCGAGAAACTTGCCTCGGGGGAGCGAATTATGAACATCAGTCACGGTTCCATTGGCGTAGATTCTTCTCTGCTGATCGTAGACGACGACGAACCCTTTCTCCGGCGTCTGTCTCGCGCGATGGAGAAACGAGGTTTTAGTCCGCTGATCGCCGGATCGGTCGCGGACGGAAAGCGGATTGCGGCGACCCGGCCGCCTGCATATGCGGTGGTCGATCTCAGGCTGGAGGACGGCAACGGACTCGACGTCGTGGAGTCCCTTCGGTCCGCGCGACCCGACTGTAAAGTCGTCGTGCTAACGGGTTACGGCGCCATCGCAACGGCGGTCGCAGCGGTGAAAATCGGTGCAATTGACTATCTAGCGAAGCCCGCTGACGCGGATGACGTACAGGCCGCGTTGCTTGCTCCGGAGGAGGCGAAGCCCGCTCCGCCGGAGAATCCGATGTCCGCCGACCGGGTGCGGTGGGAGCATATTCAGCGCGTTTTCGAGCTGTGCGATCGCAACGTTTCAGAGACGGCGCGCCGCTTGAATATGCATCGTCGAACGTTGCAGAGAATTCTCGCCAAGCGCTCGCCGCGCTGAGAATTCGATCGATTTAGAAGAGGGCGCTGGGGCGATCCAGCGCCCTTTTTTTGTCCGCTGCAGCCGCGCTTCAAGTTCCTCAATCGGCACGTATAGGTTGAAAGGATGTTGGACTGAAGCAAATTGGACACAGTATGCGAACGTATGGCCAGGCGCCCGAATCGCATGCCCGGCGCCCTGTTTTTTGACTCTGCCCAGTCGCCCCTTGGCGTCAGATACCGGGTTCCTCAGACAATCTGGACAGCGCAAGGTTCAACCAGCCTTTGGGGATGAAGTGGCCGCCGCCATGCAGATCGAGCACGATCTCCGGCGCATCGCCGCGCTCCGCCCAGACACGGCGTTGATAGCGGCCCAGCGTCTCCACCCGGTCCGGCGCGTTCGCATGCGCATTCTCCCTTATCCAGAGCGCGACCATGGTCTCGGGCTGGGTCGAGGCCTCTCCCGGCGGGTCCATCACCGTGTCCTTCAGTCCGTGGACATAGTGAATACGGGCGGGGCCGACGCAATCTTCCGTCGTCTGGCGCCACAGGGCGCCGGCGATCGGAAGATAGGCGGCGTAAGCGTCGCCCCGCGCGCAGGCCAGTCGCCAGACCATGGCGCCGCCATAGGAGAAGCCAGAGATATAGACGCGCTCGCGGTCGATGCTCCAGCGGCGCACTGCGTCCTCCACCACCGCATCGATGAACTCGACGTCACGCTCGTCGCCGGACCAGAAGGACCAGCTTTTCCCGATGCCTTGCGGCGCGATCAGCATCGCGCCCGCTTCCGCCGCGGCTTCGGCGACGCGCTTGTTTCTCAAGACGCCCTCGGCGGTGCGGCCCCAGCCATGCAAATGCACCAGCGCCGGCGCGCCGGTCGCTTCCGCGTCGGCGGGCGGCTGCACCGCATAACTGCGGGGGCCGAGATGTATCGTCTCCTCCGCTGCGGCGCCGGTCACGGCGGCAAACGTCAATAGTGCGCCGACTAACAGACCGTATGCGCGCGATGCGGTGTTGAAATTCGTCATGCGCCGATAGATAGGCGCGCCGCGTTCCGCCCGCCAATGACATGGCCGCGAGGATCCCGCGATCCGGGGCGCACAGACTCTCTTGCCCTTGCCGACGGCCACGGTTATACAGCGCCACACATAGCGGCGACCCGGCGCATTGCGGTGGGACGCTCCGGAAGAAAGCGGGCCGCGAGGCCCGCTTTTTCGTTTTAGACCGCTTGTTATGCGACCATCGCGTGGAGACTGCGCCCGAAATGCCGAGCCTGTTGGCCAAATCGCCCCTGGATCGACGCATCGCCGAGATCGTCCGCCCCACCGTTGAAGGGGCCGGGCTGGAGTTGGTGCGCGTGCGGGTCATGGGCGGCGAACGTCTGACTCTGCAGGTGATGGCGGAGCGGCCGGACGGCACGATGGAGGTCGAGGATTGCGCCTCGCTCAGCCGCCAGCTTTCGGTGCTGCTGGATGTCGAGGACCCGATTGATCGCGAGTACAATCTGGAGGTCTCCTCGCCCGGCATCGACCGGCCGCTGACCCGGCTGGAGGATTTCGAGACCTATGCCGGTCATGAGGCCAAGCTGGAGACGGCGGAGCTGATCAACGGCCGCAAACGATATAAGGGCCCGCTGCTGGGGCTAGAGGACGGCAGGATCCGGATTCGTGTCGAGACGGCGGGCGACCTCTCTCTGGATTTCGACGATCTCGCCGACGCGAAACTGGTGCTGACCGACGCCTTGATCGAAGAGAGCCTTCGGCGCGGCGGCGGGCCGAGCGCCGAGGATGCCGATTTCGACGATGTTGAAATCGACGACGATGAAATGGAAGAAGACGACGCTGAGTCGCAGACCCGCGCGGCGGGAGGAGAGTAAGACATGAACACGGCCGTCAGCGCCAACAGGCTGGAGCTCTTGCAGATCGCCGACGCCGTCGCGCGTGAAAAGCTGATCGATCGCGAACTGGTCATCGAGGCGATGGAGGATTCGCTCGGCAAGGCCGCGCGCTCGCGCTATGGCGCGGAGTATGACATCCGCGCCTTTATCGACCGCAAGTCCGGCGAGATCCAGATGAGCCGCGCGATGGAGGTGGTCGAAGAGGTGGAGAACCACTTCACCGAGATCAGCCTGGCCGAGGCGCAGCTGAAGAACCCGGCGGCAGAGGTCGGCGCCTTTATCACCGATCCGCTGCCGCCGATGGATTTCGGCCGCGTCGCAGCCCAGACCGCCAAGCAGGTGATTGTGCAGAAAGTGCGCGAGGCCGAGCGCGAGCGTCAGTACGAGGAATTCAAGGACCGGATTGGCGAGATCATCAACGGCGTGGTCAAACGGGTCGAGTATGGCAACGTGATCGTCGATCTCGGCCGGGGCGAGGCGATGCTGCGCCGGGATCAGCTGATCCCGCGAGAGACCTATCGCACCGGCGACCGCATCCGCGCCTATATCAAGGACGTGCGGTCCGAGATGCGCGGCCCGCAGATCTTCCTCAGCCGCACCGCGCCGGAATTCATGGCCAAGCTATTTTCGATGGAGGTGCCGGAAATCTATGATGGCGTCATCGAGATCAAGGCCGTCGCGCGCGATCCGGGCAGTCGGGCGAAGATCGGCGTGATTTCCTATGACAACTCGATCGACCCGGTCGGCGCCTGCGTCGGCATGCGCGGCAGCCGCGTTCAGGCGGTGGTCAACGAGTTGCAAGGCGAGAAGATCGACATCATTCCGTGGAATGAGGACGCCGCGACGTTCATCGTCAACGCGCTGCAGCCGGCGGAAGTCTCGAAAGTCGTCATGGATGACGAGGCGCAGCGGATTGAGGTCGTGGTGCCGGAGGATCAGCTGTCGTTGGCGATCGGGCGGCGCGGGCAGAATGTGCGCCTCGCCTCGCAGCTGACGGGCTGGGATATCGATATCCTGACCGACGCCGAGGAATCCGAGCGTCGCCAGTCGGAATTCGCCCAGCGCACGCAGATGTTCCAGGAATCGATGAATGTCGATGAGATGGTCGCACAGCTGCTGGTCTCAGAAGGCTTCTCCTCGCTCGAAGAGGTCGCCTATGTGGCGATCGAAGAGCTGTTGACGATCGACGGATTCGACGAGGACACGGCGGATGAACTGCAGGCCCGCGCACGCGAAAGCCTGGAGGAGATCAACGCTCAGGCGATCGAGAAGGCGCGGGGATTGGGCGCGCAGGACGACCTGATCGGCTTCGATGGTCTGACGCCGCAAATGGTCCTGATCCTGGCCGAGGACGGCGTGACGACGCTGGAGGAGTTCGCGACCTGCGCCGATTGGGAGTTGGCCGGCGGGTTCACCACCGATGATGAGGGCAACCGGATCAAGGATGACGGATTGTTCGAGCCGTTCGAAGTCAGCGTCGAGGAAGCGCAGTACCTGATCATGAACGCACGGGTCGCCGTGGGCATGATCGACCCGGCGGAGCTGGAGGCCGCGGCGGCGGCGGAAGCGGCGGAGGTCGAGGCGGGCGAAGACGGCGATCTGGCGGCGGGCCACGAGGTTCAGGCCTGACGGCCTGACCGGGACCCGGCTGGCTGAAATGTCACGCGGCGGACGGCGTAAAGAGCGGAACGGGCCGGAGCGGCGCTGCATCGCGACGGGCGAAAGCGGTTCTCCGGATGGGCTGATACGCTTCGCGCTGGACCCGGACGGCGTGGTGACGCCGGATCTGGCGGAACGGTTGCCAGGACGCGGAATCTGGGTGACGGCGCGCCGCGATCTGGTTGAGAAGGCGGTGAAGAAGAATCTCTTCTCGCGCTCGGCCAAGCGGGCGGTCAAGGCGCCGCAGGATCTGGCGGATCAGCTGGAGCAGGCGCTGGCGCGCCGCGCGGTTGAGGCGCTGGGTCTGACGCGCAAATCGGGTCTCGCGACCAACGGGTTTGAAAAGGTTCGCGCCCGTTTGAAACAGGGACCGGTCGCCGCGCTGATCGAAGCGCGCGACGGATCGGAACAGGGACGGGCGCGGTTGCGCCCCATGGCTGGCGACGCGCCGATCCTGGCGGCGTTGACGGCGTCGGAATTGGGCTTGGCGTTTGGGCGCGATTCTGTGATACACGCCGCGCTCGACGCTGGAGGCGCCGCAGAGCGGGTGGTGCGAGAGGTACGTCGCCTTGACGGGTTCAGGGCGGCGCCGAATGTGGCCCGGAACCAAGGTTCGGGCGGCGCTGAGGGTGAAAACTGCGCGTCAGTGGACGCGATGAAGGACGTTTGATGAGCGATACGGACAACGGCGAGAACAAGACCGGCGGCAAGACGCTGACCCTTAAGGGCGGCGAAACCGGGCGCGTGCGCCAGAGTTTCAGTCACGGGCGCAGCAAGTCGGTGGTGGTTGAGAAAAAGCGCAAGCGGGTGTTCACGCCCCGCGACGGCGCTCTTCCGGCGGCCAAGCCGACGGCGGAGCCGCCCGCAACGACGGAGGCCTCCGCCGCCGCGCCGACGACTGCGCCTGATTCCGCCGCGCCGAAGCAGCCGGCCTCCGCGCCGGCCGGCAAGCCCCGGCAGGAGCGCAAACGTCAGGGCGGGCGCGGAGAGATGCTGCGCACGCTGTCGCCGGAGGAGCACGCCCGCCGCCTGAAGGCGCTGGAAATCGCCAAAAAGGACGAGGGCGCGCGCCGCAAACGCGAATCCGATGAGCGCGCCGCGCGCGAGGCGGATCTTGAGCGCAAGCGCCAGGAGATCGAGGCCAAGAAGCGCGAAGAGGAAGAAGCCGCAGCGGCCCGCAAGGCCGCCGAGGAGGAGGCTGCGCGCAAGAAGGCCGAGGAAGAGGCCGCCAAGGAAGCGGCTCGCGCCAGACCGGCCGCGCGCGCCGCCCAGGCCAAGACGCGCCCCGCGGCGGCCCCGGCCGCCGACACGGCGGACCAGAAACCGCAATCGGAGCGTCGCCCGAAACCGGCCGATACGAAACCCGCGCAGGCTGCGCCGTCAGACGATCGCGGACCGCGTGGAAAGCGCGGCCCGTCGCAGGACGCGCCGAAACGCGCCACGCCGTCGCGCGGACGCCAGGACGGGCGTCGCCGGTCCGGCAAGCTGACGATCACCCAGGCGCTTTCGGGCGACGAGGGCGGACGGCAGAAATCGCTCGCAGCGATGCGGCGGCGTCAGGAGCGCGAGAAGCGCAAGATGATGTCGTCGGGCGGCGAGCGTGAGAAAGTCATTCGCGACGTCAAGATCCCGGACGCGATCACGGTGCAGGAACTCGCCAACCGTATGGCCGAACGCGCCGCCGACGTGATCAAAGCGCTGATGAAACAGGGCATGATGGCGACGATCAACGAGACGCTCGACGCCGATACGGCGGAGCTGATCGTTGAAGAGTTCGGCCATCGGGTCGAACGCGTTTCGGAATCTGATGTGGAGAACGTGCTGGACGTGGTCGACGACAAGGAAGAAGACCTGAAGCCCCGCGCGCCGGTGGTCACGGTCATGGGCCATGTCGATCACGGCAAGACCTCTCTGCTGGACGCGTTGCGCAAGACCAACGTGGTCTCGGGCGAAGCGGGCGGCATCACCCAGCATATCGGCGCCTATCAGGTGAAGACCGAAGACGGCAACGTCGTCTCCTTCCTCGACACGCCGGGCCACGCCGCATTCACTTCGATGCGCGCGCGCGGCGCGCAGGTGACGGATATCGTCATTCTGGTGGTGGCGGCCGACGATTCGGTCATGCCGCAGACGATCGAGGCGATCCATCATGCCAAGGCCGCCGAAGTCCCGATGATCGTTGCGATCAACAAGATCGACCGCCCGGCCGCCGATGCGAACAAGGTGCGCCAGGAGTTGTTGCAGCATGAGGTCTTCGTCGAGGAGCTTGGCGGCGACGTGCTTGACGTCGAGGTCTCCGCGGTGCGCGGCGACGGGCTCGACACGCTGCTGGAGAACATCGTTCTGCAGTCGGAAGTTCTGGAGCTGAAGTCCAATCCCGACCGCGCCGCCGAGGGCGCCGTGATCGAGGCCAAGCTGGATGTCGGTCGCGGTCCGGTCGCCACCGTGCTGGTGCAACGCGGCACCTTGCGCACCGGCGACATCTTCGTGGTCGGCGAGCAGTGGGGCCGGGTGCGCGCGCTGGTCGACGATCAGGGATCCCGCGTCAAAGAGGCAGGACCCTCCGTCCCGGTTGAGGTTCTGGGCCTTCAGGGCACGCCGGAAGCTGGCGATGTGCTGCAGGTGGTCGAGGATGAGGCCAAGGCGCGCGAGATCGCCGATTACCGTCATCGCAAGGCTCGGGACAGCCAGGCCGCGGCGGGCGCCCGTGCGACGCTTGAGACGATGCTGGAGCGCGCGCAGGACGGCGAAGTTCCCGAGCTGCCAATCGTTGTGAAGTCGGATGTGCAGGGCTCGAACGAGGCGATCGTTCAGGCGATCGAGAAAATCGGCAATGACGACGTGCGCGTCCGGGCGCTGCATTCCGGCGTGGGCGCGATCACCGAGTCGGATGTGACCCTGGCCGAGGCCAGCGGCGCGCCGATCATCGGCTTCAACGTCCGCGCCAACGCGCCTGCGCGCGAGGCGGCGAACCAGAAGGGCGTCGAGATCCGGTACTATTCGGTGATCTACGACCTTGTGGACGACGTGAAGAAGGCGGCCGAAGGATTGCTGAGCCCGGAGGTCAAGGAAACCTTCATCGGCTACGCCGCCATCAAGGAAGTGTTCAAGATCACCGGCGTCGGCAAGATCGCGGGTTGCGAGGTCACCGAGGGCGTCGCGCGTCGTTCGGCGGGCGTGCGCCTGCTGCGCGACGACGTGGTGATCCACGAGGGCAAGCTGAAGACCCTCAAGCGCTTCAAGGATGAGGTCAAAGAGGTCAACGCCGGTCAGGAATGCGGCATGGCCTTCGAGAACTACGAGGATATCCGCGAAGGCGACGTCATCGAGATCTTCGAGAGCGAAGAGATCGAGCGGACGCTGGACTGACGCCCGAGAGAGACGCGGGGACCCCATGTCGAAACGTTTCGGCGCCGGCTCTGGCCCCACCCAGCGGCAATTGCGGGTGGGCGAGCTGATCCGGCGCGCGCTGTCGGACCTGCTGGCGCGCGGCGATCTGCATGCGCCGGAGCTGGCGGGCCTCTCCATCACCGTCGGCGAGGTGCGAACGTCGCCCGACCTCAAGATCGCGGATGTGTTCGTAATGCCGCTCGGCGGTCAAGGGGCGGAGGGGCTGACAAAGGCGTTGGCCGCCGCGAAGGGCGAGATCCGCCGCGAGGTGGCGAAGGCGGTGAAGCTGAAATACGCGCCGGACTTCCGCTTTCATCTGGACGAGACCTTCGACCAGATGGACGCGACGCGCCGGATGCTGGCCGATGACGCCGTTCGCCGCGATCTGGACCCGCAGGCGGATTCTGACGCCGACTCCGGCGAGACATGAGCCATTTTGACTGATGGCCCGGCGCAAGAAAGGCCGCGACGTCCATGGCTGGCTGGTCGTGGACAAGCCGCTCGGCGTCACCTCGGCACAGGTCGTCGCCAAGGCGCGCTGGGCGTTGCAGGCCAAAAAGGCCGGGCACGCCGGCACGCTGGATCCTGAAGCGACCGGAATACTGGCCATAGCCTTCGGCGAAGCGACCAAGACGGTGCCTTACGTCACCGACGCGCTGAAATGCTACCGGTTCACCGTGCGCTGGGGACAGGCGACCAACACCGATGACGCCGAAGGCGAGGTGATCGCCACGTCCGAGGCGCGCCCGAGCGCCGACCAGATCCGGGCGGCGTTGCCCGAATTCACCGGCGACATTTTGCAGGTTCCGCCGAAATTCTCGGCGGTGAAGGTGGATGGCGCGCGGGCCTATGCGCTGGCGCGCGGCGGAGAAGACGTGGAGCTGGCGGCGCGGCCGCTCTGGGTCGAAAGTCTTGATCTGATCGACGCGCCGGAGCCTGATCTCGCGGTGCTTGAGATGGTCTGCGGCAAGGGCGGCTATGTGCGCGCCGTCGCCCGCGATCTGGGGCGCGCGCTGGGCGCGTTGGGCCATGTCGTCCAGTTGCGCCGCATCTGGTCCGGCCCATTCGAGGAAGACGACGCGATTTCCTTTGAAACTCTCGACGAATGGCGCCATAACGCGCGCGCTACGGAGCAATTGCTGCCGGTTTCGACCGGGCTGGACGACATCCCGGCTCTGGCCGTGACGGCGGCGATGGCGGCTCATCTCAGACAGGGGCGGGCCGTGCCGGCGGCAGGTGCGAAACTCTCTTATGGCGACGAGGCCTGGGCGTCCTTTCAGGGAACGCCGGTGGCCGTCGGAACCGTTAAGGGGGGTTTGTTGCATCCAAGCCGGGTTTTTAACCTGATGGATACAGGAGAACCCGATGTCGATTACGCCTGAGCGCAAGGAAGCGCTTATCAAAGAATATGGTCTCGCCGAAGGCGACACCGGATCCCCCGAAGTCCAGGTCGCGATCCTGACCGAGCGGATCACCAACCTGACGGAGCACTTCAAGACCCACGCGAAGGACAACCATTCGCGCCGGGGTCTGCTGAAGCTCGTCGCCCTGCGGCGCAAGCTGCTGGACTATACCCGCGACAAAAATGAAGAGCGGTATAAGTCGCTCATTCAGCGGCTCGGCATTCGCCGCTAACAGAACGCGGACGCGCCCCCCATGGGGCGCGTTTTGCACATCAAGGGGCCAGAGGCGCGCCCCGCCGTCGCGATTCCGCGTCGGCGCAAAGCGTCTAAACGACCGCGTGCGCGCACCGACGGCTCCGGGTGTGCGTCTGAGGAAATGGATAGGCGGAGCCCGCCCCTGAATGAGGCCCGGATATGCGGGCGCAAGCGGGGCGACGCGCGGAGCGGGTCAAGGGACCCGACCGCTTTAGATGGGAAACGACATGTTCGATATCGTACGTAAGGAAATTGAGTGGGGGGGCGAGACGCTCGTCCTTGAAACGGGCAAGATGGCTCGTCAGGCCGACGGCGCGGTGGTCGCGACGCTCGGCGAGACCACGGTGCTGGCCACCGTCGTCTATGAGAAAAAGCCGAAGCCGGGCTTGGATTTCTTCCCGCTCTCGGTTCACTACCAAGAGAAATACTACGCCGCCGGCAAGATCCCGGGCGGCTTCTTCAAGCGCGAGGCGCGCCCGACCGAGAAGGAGACGCTGACGTCTCGCCTGATCGATCGCCCGATCCGCCCTCTGTTCGTACCGGGCTTCAAGCATGAGACCCAGGTCATCCTGACCGTCCTGAGCCACGATCTGGAGAACGACCCCGACATGGTTGGCATGATCGCGGCCTCCGCCGCGCTGACCATTTCCGGCGTGCCCTTCATGGGCCCGATCGGCGCCGCGCGCGTCGGCTTCATCGACGGCGAGTATGTGCTGCAGCCGAAAATTGATCAGATTCCTGACAGCCGTCTGAACCTGATGCTCGCGGGCACCAAGGACGCGGTCATGATGGTCGAGTCGGAGGCGTATGAGCTGACCGAAGACGAGATGCTCGGCGCCGTCAGCTTTGGCCATCAGGCGATGCAGCCGGTGATCGATATGATCATCGATATGGCCGAGGTCGCCGCCAAGGCGCCGTTCGACTTCCAGCCGGCCGACAACTCGGCGCTGATGGCGCGCGTGACGGAGCTGGGCGAGGATGCGATGCGGGCCGCGTTCGGCAATACCGACAAGCAGGAGCGCACCAGCGCCATCGCCGCCGCGCGCGACACGATCCTCGGCGGTCTCTCTGACGAAGAGAAAGAGAACGAGAGCACGGTCAAGGACTGCTTCAAGAAGCTGGAGTCCAAGGTTGTGCGCGGCGACATCATCGCCAACAGCACCCGCATCGACGGCCGCGATCTTTCCACGGTCCGTCAGATCCAGTGTGAGGTCGGCCTGTTGCCCCGGACCCACGGCTCGGCGCTGTTCACGCGCGGCGAGACTCAAGGCCTGGTGGTCACCACGCTCGGCACCGGCGACGATGAGCAGATCATCGACGCGCTGGAAGGCGAGAGCCGCTCTCGGTTCCTGCTGCACTACAACTTCCCGCCGTATTCGGTCGGCGAGGCGGGCCGCATGTTCGGACCCGGCCGCCGCGAGATCGGCCACGGCAAGCTGGCCTGGCGCGCGTTGCAGGCGGTTCTACCGGCGGCGACGGATTTCCCCTACACCATTCGTCTGGTGTCGGAGATCACCGAGTCGAACGGTTCGTCCTCGATGGCCACCGTCTGCGGCTCTTCGCTGTCGATGATGGATGCGGGCGTGCCGCTGAAAGCGCCGGTCGCGGGCGTCGCGATGGGCCTGATCCTGGAAGAAGACGGCCAGTTCGCCGTGCTGACGGATATTCTCGGCGACGAGGATCACCTCGGCGATATGGACTTCAAGGTCGCGGGCACCGAGGCGGGCATCACCTCGCTGCAGATGGACATCAAGGTCGCGGGCATCACCGAAGAGATCATGAAGCAGGCTCTCGCGCAGGCGAAAGACGGCCGCATGCATATCCTCGGCGAGATGTCGAAAGCGCTGACCGAGGGCCGGCAGGAATTCTCGGCCCACGCGCCGCGGATTGAGACCATGCAGATCAAGACCGACAAGATCCGCGAAGTGATCGGCTCGGGCGGCAAGGTCATCCGCAGCATCGTCGAGGAGTCGGGCGCCAAGGTTGACATCAACGACGACGGCATCATCAAGATCGCCTCGCCGGACGCGGCCGCCATTGAGAAGGCGCGCGAGCTGATCAACTCGATCGTGGCGGAGCCGGAAGCCGGCAAGATCTACACCGGCAAAGTGGTGAAGATCATGGATTTCGGCGCCTTCGTGAACTTCTTCGGCAAGCGCGACGGGCTGGTTCATGTCAGCCAGATGGCGCAGGAGCGCGTCTCCAAACCGTCCGACGTGGTCAAAGAGGGCCAGGAGGTCAAGGTCAAGCTGATGGGCTTCGACGATCGCGGCAAGGTGCGCCTCAGCATGAAAGTCGTCGATCAGGAGACCGGCGAAGAGATCAAGGCTGAGAAAACCGACGCCTGATCCTTTTCACATACGAGAAAACCGGGGCGCTGGCCAAGAGGCCGGCGCCCTTTTTCGTGCGGTCATCGTCAGGCGGACAGAGCCTGGTTCGCGGATATGCGAAACTCTGTCGGCGAGGCGTTGAATTCTTCCGAGAACGCGCGCGAGAAATAGCTCCGGCTGGTGAAGCCGACCATTTCCGCCACCCGTTTCACAGGCAGCTCCGTGCGGGTCAGAAGATCCGCGGCGCGCTGCATCCGGATCGTGCGCAGGATGTCGATCGGGCCTTGCCCGAAAGCAAGGCTGAACCGCTCGGCGAAGACCGACCGGCTGAGCGCGCAGCGCGCGGCCAGGGTTTCAACGCTGTGCGGCGCGGACGGGTCGTCCAGCATCTCTTCCAGCGCCGGCCAAAGCGTTTCATCCGCGACGCCGTCGATCCAGCGCAATGAGGGATCATTGCTTTGGTACCTTCGGCGCAACAGCAAGATCACGCATTGCTGGAGCAGCGATTCCGCCAACGCCCGCGTGCCGACGGTGGGATGGCTCAGTTCATAGACGAACTCGTCCAGCGCGCGGCGCGCCCGGTCGTCTGAGGACAGATTCTCGACGATCGGCGTACGCAGCAAACTCAATGCGCCGCCGAGGCCGCGATACGAGACCTCCAGCTTGCCGCAAATGGCCCAGAGCGGCTGGCCATCCAATTCGTGGCCGATGACGACCCGGTCGAGTCCGCTCATTTGCAGAGTCCCGGACGCTTCGCCATACGCGCCGGAGACGTGAAACGCGTGGGTCAGAAAGGCGGGCGCCAGGATGACGGAGCCGGGCGCGATGTCGACCTCTACGCCCCGGCCGATATTGACCGTGGCCGTACCAGACAGGACGTAGTGCAGAACCGCATAAGGGCGCACGCCGAGATCGATGGAGCAGTCTCCGCGCAGCTCGCACAGCGCGAAAGGGTTCATCTTAATCGCGAGCGATTCCAGAACGCGATCAATCGCCATGCTGAATTTTCGTAGGCGCGACAGGCATTTGAAGACCCATTCAGGACGATAAAGCACATGCTTCCGCCGACTATGGTCGCCGCCGTATTTCATGCAAGGAGAATCCCACATGTGCAATCATCACGACTCCGACAGTAAGGGGCGAATTGGCCGGCGCGAGCTTCTGACCAGCGCCGCAGTTCTGGCGACCGGCGCGGCCGCGTTGTCAACCTCGGCGTCTGCGGGGTCCCTTGACGAAGGCACCTACTCTGATCCGGCCGAGCCCGCGCTTCCCTCCACCGACGTCGCCGTCAGCCTCGCCGACACGGCGCTGGTCATCACCGATCCTCAGGTCGACTTTCTCAGCAAGGATGGCGTGACCTGGGGCGTGGTCGGGGCCTCTGTGACCGAGCACAACACGGTCGCGAATATCGGCCGGTTGCTCGACGCCTCCAAGGCCAAGGGAATGACGGTCGCGGTCTCGCCGCATTACTACTATCCGACCGATCACGGTTGGAGCTTCGGCGGGCCGCTTGAAAAACTGATGCACAAGATCGGCATGTTCGACCGCAAGGGTCCGCTGACGCTGGATGGTTTCGATGGCTCCGGCGCGGATTTCATGCCGGAGTACAAAGACCAGCTTCTGGATGGCGACACCATCGTCGCCAGCCCGCACAAGGTCTACGGGCCGGAAAACAACGATCTCAGCCTGCAGCTTCGCAAGCGCGGCGTCTCGAAAGTGATCCTGTGCGGCATGTCCGCCAATCTCTGTCTGCAGGCGCATCTCTATGAGCTGCTGGAGCAGGGTTACGAAGTCGCCGTGGTCCGGGATGCGACGGCCGCCGCCAAGCTTCCCGAAGGCGACGGTTATCTCGCCGCGCTGGTGAATTTCCGCTACGTGGCGAACGGGCTTTGGACGACGGACGAGGCGGTCGAGAAGATCAACGCCGCCTGAGCTGCTTCGCCGAGGGAGGTGAATTTCAGGGTCGTCCGCCGATGCTGCGGGCGGCCCTGTTTATTGTCGGGAGAGTCGTGTAAGGGGCGATGGTCCTCGAGTCCTTACGAAAGCATCGCAGATGAGTGTCGCCGCCGCGCCGCAAAACGCCACCCGCGCGGGCATCCTGTTCATGTGCGGCACGGCGGTGGTGTTCGCCGTGCAGGACGGGTTGTCGACGGCGCTGGTTGAGAATCATTCGCCGATTTTCGTGGTCATGCTGCGCTACTGGGCCTTCGCCTTGTTCGTGATCGCGCTGGCGTCGCGCCGCCCCGGCGGCGTGCGGGCGGCGGCGCGCACGAAGCAACCGGTGCTGCAGATCGCCCGGGGTCTGCTGCTGGCGCTTGAGATCTGCATCATGGTCAAGGGCTTCCAATTGTTGGGGCTTGTCGAGGCGCACGCGATCTTCGCCGTTTATCCGCTTTTGGTCGCGGCGCTTTCCGGGCCGGTGCTGGGCGAGCATGTCGGCTGGCGGCGCTGGACCGCCATCGGCGTCGGTTTTATCGGTGTTCTGATCGTGTTGCGTCCGGGGGCCGGGCTCTTTGAACCAGCGTCGTTGATCGCCTTCAGCGCGGCGCTCTGTTTCGCGCTTTATGGCCTCTTAACCCGCTTGGCGAGCCGCAAGGACGATCCGGGCGTAAGTTTCTTCTACACCGGCGTCGCCGGGGCCGCGGGACTGACTCTGGTGGGACCGTTTTTCGCCAGCGCGATGACGCCGTTAGAGATGATGCTGATGGCCACCCTCAGCGTCAGCGGCATGATCGGCCACTACCTGATGATCAAGGCCTTTGCGCTGGCGGAGGCTGCGACGCTGCAGCCCTTCGCCTATCTGCAACTCGTGGTCGCGTCGCTGATTGGCGTGGTCGTCTTTAGCGAGTCGATGGATGCGCCGACCGTCGCCGGCGCCGCGCTGATCGTCTCCGCGGGCGTCTTCACCGCGCTCCGATCGCGGAAAAAGGCGGCGCGCTAGCGTCGCGCGCCGCTCAGCTGGAGACTTTCTGCAGATTCTCGAGCTGCGCCATGCCGATGGCGTGATAGCCGCCGTCGACGAAGATCACCTCGCCGGTGGTGGACGCGCCGAGATCGGATAGCAGATAGAGGCCCGCGCCGCCGACATGCTCCAGCGCCGCGTTCTTGCGGAGCGGCGCGTTCGCTTCGGTGGTGTTATAGACCCTCCGCGCGCCGCCGACCGCCGATCCCGCCAGCGTCCGCATCGGGCCGGGGCTGATCGCGTTGACGCGGATGCCGTCGGGACCGAGATCATTCGCCAGATACCGAACGCTCGCCTCCAGCGCCGCCTTGGCGACGCCCATGACGTTGTAGTTGGGCATTACTTTCTGCGCGCCCAGATAAGTCAGGGTGACGATGGAGCCGCCCTCGGTCATCAGCGGCGCGACCCGGCGCGAGATGTCGACCAGCGAATAGCAGGAGATCTCCATCGAACGCAGGAAATTTTCGCGGCTGGTGTCGGCGTAGCGGCCGGCCAGCTCCTCCTTGTCGGAAAAGGCGATCGCGTGGACGAAGAAATCCATCTTGCCCCAATCGCGGGTCAGGGTATCGCAAACCTTGTCCAGACTGGCCGGATCCGTGACGTCCGCATCCAGCAAATGGCTGGCGCCGACGCTTTCGGCCAGTGGGGCGACTCGTTTTCCGAATGCTTCGCCCTGATAGGTGAAGGCCATCTCCGCGCCATGGTCATGCAGCATCTTTGCGATGCCCCAGGCGATGGAGTGGTTATTGGCCACGCCCATCACCAGTCCGCGTTTTCCACTCATCAATCCGGTCATGGCGTTCACCCGTCATACCGGCTGAGCGCGAGCGTCGCGTTCGTGCCGCCAAAACCGAAGGAGTTGGAGAGGACCGTATCCAGCCCGGCGTTGTCGACGCGGGTGGTCGCAATCTCATCAGGGCGCAGCGCCGGATCCAGTTCATCGACATTGGCCGACGCGGCGATGAAGTCGCCCTGCATCATCAGGAGGCAATAGATCGCCTCCTGCACGCCGGTCGCGCCCAGACTGTGCCCGGTCAGCGATTTGGTGGAGCTGATCGGCGGATGAGTGTCGCCGAAGACGCGGCGCACCGCCTCCACCTCGGTCACGTCGCCCGCCGGGGTTGAGGTGCCATGGGCGTTGATATAACCGACCTTACGATCGCCAAGCGTGGAGATCGCGAGATTCATGCAGCGCTCGGCGCCCTCGCCCGAGGGCGCGACCATGTCATACCCGTCCGACGTAGCGCCGTAGCCCGTCACCTCGGCGTAGATCTTGGCGCCGCGCGCCTTGGCGTGCTCCAGTTCCTCCAGAACCACGACGCCGCCGCCGCCCGCAATCACGAACCCGTCGCGCGTGCTGGAGAACGCCCGCGACGCGGTCTCTGGCGCATCGTTGTATTTGGAGCTCATCGCGCCCATCGCGTCGAACAGGCACGAGAGGGTCCAGTCCAACTCCTCTCCGCCGCCGGCGAAAACGATGTCCTGCTTGCCCCACTGGATCATCTCTGCGCCGTTGCCGATGCAATGGGCGGAGGTGGAGCAGGCCGAGGTGATGGAGTAGTTCACGCCCTTGATCTTGAACGGCGTCGCAAGGCAGGCCGAGTTGGTCGAGGACATGCCGCGGGTGACCATGAACGGCCCCATCCGTTTCGGGCTGCCCTTTTCGACCACGATGTTATGAGCGTTGAACAAATTCTTCGTCGACGGGCCGCCGGAGCCCATCACCAGCCCGGTGCGCGGGTTGGAGATGTCATTCTCCTCCAGTCCGGAATCGGCGATCGCCTGCTGCATGGCGATGAAGTTATACGCCGCGCCATCGCCCATGAAGCGCATGTTGCGCTTGTCGATATGCTCTTTCAGGTCGATATTCGGCATGCCGTGCACCTGGCTGCGAAAGCCGTGCTCGGCGTAATCCTCCGCAAAACTGATGCCGGATTTTCCGTCGCGCAGGCTGGCGTTCACCTCCTGCGCGTTTGAACCGATCGACGAGACGATCCCCATGCCGGTAACCACAACGCGTCGCATTCGACCCTCCTCGATGTCAGAGACAATCACGTCAGATATGAACTGATCGGCTCAATACCAACCCCGGAACCGACCCCGGACCAGTCGCAGACCAATCCCGGCGTCTGTTCGGGTCACTCATCCCGAAACAGGCCGACCTGCATGCGGGTGGTGGTGTAGATGGGCTCGCCATCGGCCTCCATGATCCCGTCGGCCAGTCCCATTTTTAGCTTTCGGTCGATCACACGGGTCAGGTTCACCGTATAGCGCACCTGTTTCACGTCCGGCGTGACCATGCCGGTGAATTTGACGTCGCCCACGCCCAGAGCGCGGCCGCGGCCCGGCATGCCCAGCCAGCCCAGGAAGAACCCGGTCAGCTGCCAAAGCGCGTCGACCCCAAGGCAACCGGGCATCACCGGATCGCCGATAAAGTGGCACTTGAAGAACCAGAGATCGGGATTGATGTCGAACTCGGCGACAACCTGGCCCTTACCGTTCGGGCCGCCATCCGCCGTGATCGAGGTCACGCGATCCACCATCAGCATCGGCGGCGCCGGAAGCTGCGCGTTGCCGGGTCCGAACAGTTCGCCCCGACCGCACGCCAGCAAGTCTTCATAGTCGTAGCTGGACTGGCGATCCGTCATGCGCTCATCCCTTGAACTCTCTTTGCGAGTCAACGCTCGCTGAAATATTTTGTAATGTCTGCGTAACACCGGTCTGCGATCTTCACAAGCAGCGGGGGGTCGCGGGTCGGCCTCGAAGCGTCTTTGCGCCGCCGAGCAGATCAAGGCAAGTTGCCAAAGTGAGCCGGATTTGCGAGAAGTCGGGTGCAATGAGCGCTTTAGACGAAACTGACATCACGCCGGAAGGCCGCGCCGAGCGGTGGCTGCTGGACGCGGGGCTGCGCCCGACCCGGCAGCGCAAGGCGTTGGCCGCGCTGCTGATCGGCGACGGCAAGCACCGGCATGTGACGGCGGAGAGCCTCTATGAGGCGGCTTGCGCGGCGGACAGCGGCGTGTCGTTGGCGACGGTTTACAACACGCTCCGGGTGTTCACGGAGGCGGGCGTTCTCAAGGAGATCGGCGTCGAAGGGCCGCGCAGCTACTTTGACACCCGCACCGAGGATCACCCGCATTTCTTCATTGAAGATGAAGGCGTGATGTCGGACGCGCCGGTCGACTCGATTGAGATCTCTCGCCTGCCGGAACCGCCCGAAGGCGCTGAGATCGCGGGGGTCGATGTGGTGATCCGTCTGCGCCGCAAGCGCTAGGCCGTTCCCGACCCGCCGCTTTTCACGCCCTAGTCGAAGACCTCATCCGCACGAACGCCCCAGAGCGCGGTCTTGCGCGCCCATCCCTCAAACCCGTCCGCCTCGATCTCGCACCAGGCGGGAACGCATTCTTCGATGCTGGCGACCACGCCCCGTTCCGCGCGCGCGACCGGGCGGGCGTATGGCGAGGGTTTTCTCATCAGCATCGTCTCCGGCGACACGATGATTGCGCTGCGCGCGCCCCGGATCAGCGAGTGATGCACCCAGCCGGATGCGCCGTCGTGATCGCGCACCTTGCGCCAGTTGCCGTGCTCGGCGACCACTTCGACAGGCAGGCCCCGGCGCACGAAGACCCAATCGACCTGATGCGACAGGCTGGGACCGCGGCGGGCGTTTACGGTGCTGGATTTCAGGCTGACGAAACGTGGAATCGCCAGGCCGGTCTGCGAGCCGCGCCTTGGTGTGCTGGGGGCTGTGTCCGAGGGCGCGGCGGCGCCGGAAATTGCGGCGTCCGGCGCATCGCTCGCGCTCGCGACATCCTGCGTTTGCGCTAACGCGGCGTAGGGCGACAGGGCCAGTCCTCCACTGAGAACGGCCATCGCCAAGACCGATTGGAGAAATCCACCACAGAACGCTCCGCGCATCCGCGCGGCGCCGCTCAAACTACCCATAATTTCACCGCCTCTGGCGCCGTTGGTTCTTTTATTGCGCGCCCTTGTGTCATAGACACTAACACACGTCCGTGTTGTTTGAGGAGGGATTTCAAGGCCATGACTGACCGTAAACTCCGGGTGGTGGTGACACGCCGTCTGCCGGAGCCGATAGAGACCCGGATGAGCGAATTATTCGACGCTCGTCTGAACGAGTCCGATCAGCCTATGACCGCCGCCGAGCTGGGCGCCGCCGTTCGAGACGCGGATGTGTTGGTGCCGACGCTCAACGATCAGATTGATCAAAAAGTTCTGGCCAGAGCCGGGCAGAATATGCGCCTGATCGCCAATTACGGCGCGGGTTTCGACCATATCGACGTCCAGACCGCGCGCAGCCGAGGCATCACCGTGACCAATACGCCGGGCGTTCTGGCCGAGGATACGGCGGATATGTGCATGGCGCTGATTCTGGGCGTGCCGCGGCGGATCGCCGAAGGGCTGACGCTGATGCGGTCGGGCGACTGGCCCGGCTGGACGCCGACCGGCATGACCGGATCGCGGATTTGGGGCAAGCGCCTTGGAATCCTCGGCATGGGCCGGATCGGGCAGGCGGTCGCGCGGCGCGCCAAGGCGTTCGGCCTGCAGGTGCATTATCACAACCGTCGCCGGCTGCATCAGAACATCGAGGAGGAGCTGGGCGCCACCTATTGGGACAGCCTGGATCAGATGCTGGCGCGGGTCGACATCCTTTCGATCAACTGCCCGCATACTCCGGCCACCTATCACCTTATGTCCTCTCGCCGGCTGCAGGTGATGAAGAAGGGCGCTTACATCGTGAACACCGCGCGCGGCGAGGTGATCGACGAAAACGCGATGATCCGTCTGCTGGAATCGGGTCATATCGCCGGCGCCGGGCTGGACGTGTTCGAGAAGGAGCCGGCGGTGAACTCCCGCCTGATGCAGCTACCCAACGTCGTGTTGCTGCCGCATATGGGATCAGCGACGACCGAGGGCCGGATCGACATGGGCGAGAAGGTGATCATGAACATCAAGACCTTCGATGACGGGCATACGCCGCCCGATAAGGTCGTTCCCGCGATGATGTAAGATCGGTTGGCGCCTTCGCTCAGGCGGGGGCGCCGCCGCACACGGGACAGTCCGGGTTCTTCTTGACCCGGATCTTGCGGAACTCGGTTCCCAAAGCGTCGTAGAGAAGGAGCGCGCCAGAGAGGCTCTCTCCCGATCCGACAATCTCCTTAACCGCTTCGGCCGCCTGCATCGCGCCCATCACGCCCGCCAATGCGCCCAGCACGCCCGCATCGGCGCAGGTCGGGGCGAGGCCCGCCGCCGGACGGTCGGGAAAAATGCACTCGTAGCAAGGCCCACCCTCCCAAGGCCTGAAGGTGGAGAGCTGCCCCTCCCATTGGCCGATGGCGGCGAAGATCAGCGGCTTTTTCAGCTCGGCCGCCGTTCTGGCCACCAGATAGCGGGTGTCAAAATTGTCCGACCCGTCGAGCACCATGTCATAGGCGCCGATCAGCTCCGCGGCGTTCTCCGCCGTCAGGCGCAGGGCGTGGGTCTCCACGCGCACGTTCGGGTTCACCCGGCCGATGGTCTCGGTCGCGCTTTCCGTCTTTGGTTGGCCCACCGTCTCCGTCGCGTGCAGCACCTGTCGTTGCAGGTTTGAGAGCGAGACCTCGTCATCGTCGACGATTCCCAGCGTTCCGACCCCGGCGGCGGCGAGATAGAGGAGCGCGGGCGAGCCGAGCCCGCCAGCGCCGATGACCAGCACGCGCGCGGCCTTCAGGCGTTGCTGGCCCGGCCCGCCGATCTCGCGCAGCACGATATGGCGGGCGTAACGCTCCAGCTCTTCATCCGAAAATGCGCTCATGTGGCGTTGGCCTCGGCTTTCACGCCGGTGGAGCCGAACCCGCCCTCGCCCCGCGCGGTCTGGTCCAGCGGCCCTTCGCGCCAGACGGCCCGCGCGACCGGGGCGATGACCAGCTGCGCGATGCGGTCGCCATGGGAGATCTCCACCGGATCAGGCCCGAGATTGATCAGGATGACCTTCACCTCGCCCCGGTAATCAGAGTCAATCGTGCCGGGGGCGTTGGCCACCGTCAGACCGGTCTTCAGAGCGAGGCCGGACCGGGGGCGCACCTGGCCCTCGAAGCCTTCCGGGATCGCGAGCCTCAGCCCGGTCGCGATCAGCGCGCGTTCGCCCGGGGCGACGCTCTCAGTCTCCGCCACCATAGCGCGCAGATCCATGCCCGCCGAGCCCGGCGTCTCATAAGCGGGCAAGGGATGCGCGTCGTCGTAATGCGGCAGCTTTTCCAGCCCGACCGTCACGTTCCGGTCCTCTCGGCTCAGCATGTCGCCGTCTCCCGCGCCAGATGCTCCGCGATGCGCCGGGCGAGGCGGGAGGCGACCTCGGATTTCTTCATGCGCGGCCAGTCCTCGGCGCCCTCGGCGGTGATCAGGGAGACCGCGTTCTCTGACCCGCCCATCACCCCGCCGGGCACCGACGAGCTTTGCGAGACGTCGTTGGCGAGGATCCAGTCGCAGCCCTTGCGGGCGCGCTTTTCCGTGGCGTGCCGGGCGATGTCGTTGGTTTCCGCCGCGAATCCGACTACGAGCGCCGGGCGCTCGCCGGGCGGAAGCGATGCGACGGTTTTTAGGATGTCCGGATTCTCCACCAGTGCCAGGGGCGCGGGCGCGTCGCCATCCTTCTTGATCTTGGATGTGGCGGCCTCAGCGCTGCGCCAGTCCGCAACGGCGGCGGCGAATACCGCGGCGTCGGCGGGCAGGGCGGATTGCACCGCATCCCGCATTTCGATCGCTGTTTCGACATGCACGACATTGGCGCCGGTCGGGTCCGGCTCCACCGTCGGGCCGGTGACCAGCGTCACCTCGCCGCCCATCGCCGCCAGCGCTGAGGCGATCGCCGCGCCCTGCTTGCCGGAGGAGCGGTTGGCGATATAGCGCACTGGGTCGATTGGCTCATGCGTCGGGCCTGAGGTGACGACGAAGCGCTTGCCGGAAAGCGGCCCCTCCGGCGCCTCGCCCAGCGTCTCTTCGATCGCCATCAGGATTTCGGCGGGCTCCGCCATGCGGCCCGGCCCGTATTCGCCGCAGGCCATCTCTCCGCTGTTGGGGCCAACGGTCAACACCCCGTCGCCCGCGAGCGTGGCGAGGTTGCGTTGGGTGGCGGGATGCTCCCACATCCGCACGTTCATCGCCGGGGCGATCAGCACGCGTTTGTCCGTCGCCATCAGAAGGGTCGAAGCGAGGTCGTTGGCCAGACCGCCCGCCATCTTCGCCATCAGGTCGGCCGTGGCCGGAGCGACGACAACCAGATCGGCCGCCCGCGAGAGCTGAATGTGGCCCATCTCCGCCTCTTCAGTCAGGTCGAAAAGATCGCGATAGACTTTCTGCCCCGACAGGCTGGAGAGGGTGAGCGGCGTGACGAACTCCTCCGACGCCCGCGTCGTCACGCAGGTCACGGATGCGCCGCGTTCCTGCGCGCGGCGGATCAGATCAAGGCATTTATAGGCGGCGATCCCGCCGCCGATCACCAGAAGAATGCGTTTGCCCGCCAGACCATCCGACATCGGCGCTCCTTTCCGTCAAGGGTGACAGAGTCGTAAATAGCGGGGCGGGCGGGCGCAAGCGATGCGGCGCGTCAGACCGATTTGCGGGCCGTGCCGACCACGGCCTTTTTCGCGTCTTTCTGCAAATTCCCCATATCTGTATAGGCCGCGATGATCTTTTTGCCGTCGGCCGACTGTTTCATGGTTTTCAGATCATAGGGGTTCATCGTCTTGAAGGAGCGATCATAGGGGGCCTTCGCCTTTTCGATCTGCTTCAGCGCCGCATAGGCCTTGTCGAGCGAGGATTTCGCCGCCGCCTTGTCGCCCGCCTTGGTCTGCTTCAGCGCGTCGATGCAGAGCTTTTTAGCGCCCTCCGACATTTTCTTGACGGTTTGGTGGGCTTTCTGGACCAGCCGCAGGTCGAACGCCCGGTTGTCGGTCTCGCTGGTGTCGCGGCCTTTGCGCTCGTCCTTCGTCATCTTGATTTCGATGGCGGCGATCTTCTCGAAACCTTTGTATTCTTTGGCGGCGGTCCATTTCAGGATCGCCTCCATGCCGATGATGTGGTCCTCCAGACCCTGGGCGTGGTCGTGGATCTCGCTTGGCAACTTCTCCATCTCGGCGAGCGACTTGGAGTCCTTCGGCAGCAGTTTGCGGGTCTTCTTCTTCTTCCGCGCGGCGACCTCTTTCTCGACCTTCTTTTTCAGGTCCAGAAGGCTCTTTTTCGTGGCCGCGCTGGTCGACATGATCTTGTTGAGCTTGCCTTCTTCCTTGTTCAGCGCCTTGTCGGCGGTAGCGACGGTCTTGAGCACCACTTTGACATTCTTGTCGGTGATGAAATCCGCCAGCTTGTCACCCGTAGCGCCGCCATTCTTGGCTTCCTGCACCGCGCGGCCGATCTCTTTGGCCGACTCCATCATCATCTGCTTGTGATGCTCGCGGTTCGTCGTATGGACCTTGTAATCGTTCTGGCACTTGTCCGCCGCCTTCTTGAGCGGCGCAAAGTCCTTCTTGAATTTATCGAGTTCCTTGGACATCGGAGTCTCCTGCAAATCTGCAATTGGATGAAGTGTTGCGCGCGCGGTGCGACCGGGCGTGACACACGATAGACTCGGAACTTCAGAAAGCGACAGAAAAAGGACGTCGGATCACGAAAGCCCGATCAGCAGCAGCGCCGCCGCCGCGCCGACCGCGGCGGAGAAGCCGAGCGCCAGCCAGCCGCGCGGGGCGGCGGACTCGCCTTCCGGCTCACCGCCAGCGTCCTCCTCAGCCAGTTTGACCAGCAGCGTCTCCGCCATCTCCGGCAGACGCGGGCTGAGCCGCGCCAGCGCCAGCAAGGCCTTTTGCACGTCATGTGCAACGGCGGCGGGCCCCAGATTGCCTTTGATCCATTCCTCGACCACGGGCTGGGCCGAACGCCACATGTTCGAGTTCGGATCGAGGCTGCGCGCGACCCCTTCGACCACGACCATGGTGCGCTGAAGCAGGATCAGCTCCGTGCGGGTCTGCATGCCGAACCGTTCGGTCACCTCGAACAGATAGGCCAGAACGCGGCCCATGGAGATCTGGCTGGCGTCCTGCCCGAAGATCGGCTCGCCCACCGCCCGCAATGCTTGGGCGAAATCGGCGACATTCTTGTCGGCGGGCACGTAACCGGCCTCAAAATGCACCGCCGCGACGCGCTCATAATCCTTTTGCAGGAAGCCATAGAGGATCTCGGCGTAATAGCGCCGCGTCAGAGGGTCGATGCGACCCATGATGCCAAAATCGAGCGCGACGATGGTGCCGTCTTCGGCGACCTTTAAATTGCCCTGATGCATGTCGGCGTGGAAAAACCCGTCGCGCAGTGCATGGCGCAGGAAGGTCTGGATCATGCCCTCAGCCAGCGCGGGCAGGTCATAGCCTTTCGCCTTCAGCTCCTCCAGATCGCCCATCGGCGTGCCCGCGACCCATTCGGTGGTCATCACCCGGCGCGCCGAGAGCGGCCAGAAGACCTCCGGCGCGTCGATCGCCTGGTCGTTGGCGGAGTTGGCGCGGTATTCCGAGGCGGCCGAGGCCTCCAGCCGCAAGTCCATCTCTGTCGTCACCACGCCGTCGAAATGCTCGATCACGGCGGTGGGACGCAACCGGCGGGAAAAGGGAACGAGAAACTCGATCACGCGGGCGGCGAAATAAAACGCGTCCACATCCTTGCGGAACTCACGCTCGATTTCCGGGCGCAGCACCTTGACCGCCACTTTTTGTCCGGTTTCCCGAACGGTCGCCGGATGCACCTGCGCGATCGAGGCGGCCGCGACGGACGCGCCGAATTCCGAGAACATCTCCTCCACTGGGCGTCCAAGCTCATGCTCAATGGTCTGGCGCGCTTCTTCGTCGCTGAAGGGCGGCAGCCGGTCCTGCAGCACCCGCAATTCGCGCGATAGCGACTTTCCGGTGACGTCCGGCCTCGTGCTCAGAACCTGCCCGAATTTCACGTAGGCCGGGCCGAGCGCCTGCAGGGCGCGGGCGGAGGGCGGCAGATCTTCCGCGCCTTTCAGACCCATGAATGCGGCGGGCCGGGTGAGAACGCGAATGACCAGACGCAGGCGCGTGGGCGCGTCAAACGCGTCCAGCACATTGGGCATGGCGTCGGTGCGCTCCAGCGTGGCGCCGACGCGGGCGAGCCGCCAGAGATGCCGGAACGCGTGGATCATCAGGCGTTACAGCCGCCAGCCGGAATGGATCGCCGCGACGCCCTGGCTGAGATTGCGATATTTCACGCGCTCGAATCCGGCGTTGCGGATCATGCCAGCGAACGTCTCCTGATCGGGGAATTTGCGGATTGATTCCACCAGATACTGATAACTGTCGCGGTCCTTGGCGATCAGCTCGCCCATCTTCGGGATCACGTTGAAGGAATAAAGGTCGTAGAGCTTTTGCAGCCCGTCATTCGGCAACTGGCTGAACTCCAGGCACAGGAATCGCCCGCCGGGCTTCAGCACGCGGTATGCCTCGGCCAGCGCTTCTTCGATCCGGGTGACGTTGCGGATGCCGAACGCGATGGTGAAGGCGTCAAAGCTGCGATCGTCGAACGGCAGAGCCATGGCGTCGCCGCAGACCCAGTCCACCTTGTCGGCGAGGCCCTGCGCCTCCGCCCGCTGGCGACCCTCGGCCAGCATCGACTCGGTCATGTCGCAGACGGTGGCGCGCCCTTCGCCCTTCAGCCGGTTGAGAAAGCGGAAGGAGATGTCGCCGGTGCCGCCCGCCACGTCGAGCAATTGCGTGCCGGGCCGCGGGGCCATCCAGTCGACCAGCGCATCCTTCCAGAGCCGGTGGATGCGCAGCGACATCACGTCGTTCATCACGTCATAGCGTGAGGCGACATTGGAGAAGACGCCGTGCACGAGGCCAGCCTTTTCGTCCTCTCGCACATCGCGGAACCCGAAATGGGTGGTGGAGTCGTCGATTGCGTCTGAGCTTGCGTCTTTGATCATGGGGCGCAAACTAGCGCGCTCCGCCGACGGCTTCCATGGGATTTGGCAATGTCGGCCAACGAATGTCGAAAGGTCGCGATGCCCGAACTTCCCGAAGTCGAAACGGTCCGCCGGGGGCTTGAGCCCGCCATGGAGGGCCAGCGCTTCGCCCGCGTGATCCAGCGGCGGCCGGATTTGCGCTGGCCGTTGCCGGATCGGTTCGCCGCGCGTCTGACCGGGCGGCGCGCGATACGGCTGCGGCGGCGGTCGAAATACCTGCTGATCGATCTCGACCCTGCGGCGGGGCTGGAGGAGACGCTGATCATTCATCTCGGCATGTCGGGGCGTCTGCTGATCGGCGGCTCTGTCGGCGGTGAGGCGCTGGGCGAGTTTCATCATGACGCAGCGGGCGACAGAGATTTCGGGAACGGTAAGCACGACCATATCGTCTTCGAGATTGAGGGCGGGCCGCGCGTGGTTTTCAACGACGCGCGCCGCTTCGGGACGATGGATCTTTGGCCGACGGCGGACCTTGACGCGCACAAACTGCTCGCGAACCTGGGGCCGGAGCCGCTGGGCAACGGGTTTCACGCCGCGTATCTGGCGGAGCGGCTGGCCGGGCGGCGGACACCGATCAAGGCGGCGCTGCTGGATCAGAAAGTCGTCGCGGGCCTAGGCAATATCTATGTCTGCGAGGCGCTCTATCGGGCCGGCGTCTCACCAAAGCGGCTGGCCGGGGCGATCGGCAAGGCCCGCATCGCGGATCTCGCCGCAGCGATTCGCCAAACCCTGCGGGACGCGATCGAAGCGGGCGGCTCCTCGTTGCGAGATTATCGTCAAGCCGACGGCGAACTGGGATATTTTCAACACGCGTTCCAGGTCTACGATCGAGAGGGCGCGCCCTGCCGGACCGCCGGATGCGGCGGGACTATTCGCCGTATCCCCCAGTCGGGGCGGTCCAGCTTCTATTGTCCAAAATGCCAACATTTAGCGGTCTGCTGTTGATCGGCGCGCAGTGATCCGCTAAGCCGCGCCGCGCAAGTTGAAACCGAAGAGGCAGCCAATATGGCCTTTGAGACTCTGATCGTCGAAACCCGCGACCATGTCGGGCTCATCCGTCTGCACCGGCCCGACGCCATGAACGCGCTGAACGGGCAGATGATGGACGAGCTGTCAGAGGCGCTGGCCAAGTTCGACGCAGACGACGCGATCCGCGCCATCGTCCTGACCGGCTCGGACAAGGCCTTCGCCGCCGGCGCCGACATCAAGGAGATGCGGGAGAAATCCTTCGCCGACGTTTATCGCGAGGATTTCATCACCGCCAACTGGGAGGCCGCGGTCAAGGTCCGCAAGCCCATCATCGCGGCGGTTTCCGGCTATGCGCTGGGCGGCGGCTGCGAATTGGCGATGATGTGCGACTTCATCTACGCCTCGGACACCGCGAAATTCGGTCAACCCGAGGTCTCGATCGGCGTCATGCCCGGGGCGGGCGGCAGCCAGCGGCTAACGCGCGCGGTCGGCAAGTCGAAATCGATGGAAATGTGCCTGACCGGCCGGTTCATGGGCGCCGAAGAGGCGGAGCGCGCCGGGCTGGTCAGTCAGGTGTTTCCGGTGGACGACCTGATGAACGAGGCGCTCGCGACCGCCGCCAAGATCGCCGAGATGCCTCCGCTGGCCGCCCTCGCCATCAAAGAGGCGGTGAACCGGTCGTTGGAGACCCCGCTCTCCGAGGGGCTGAGATTCGAGCGCCGCATGTTCCACGCGCTCTTCGCGACCGAGGATCAGAGCGAGGGCATGGCGGCGTTCGTCGAGAAGCGCAAAGCCCAGTTCACGGGCCGCTGATCACTGGGTTTCAGCGGCTCTTTTTCCAATACGCGCCTTGCGCGTTTCCACCTTGACGATCCATGGGCGCGACAGTATAGACGCGGCCTGTTTTTCAAGAAGCTTGGGACGAAATCACATGGCAAACTCGCCGTCCGCCAAAAAGCGCGTTCGCCAGATCGCGCGACGCACCGAAGTCAACACGGCCCGCCGCAGCCGCATCCGGACCTTTATCCGCGCGGTCGAAGAGGCGATCGAAGCCGGCGACGCCGACAAGGCCCGCGCCGCGCTGCGCGCCGCCCAGCCTGAGATCATGCGCGGCGCCGCCAAGGGCATCACCCACAAGAACACGGCGAGCCGTAAAGTGTCGCGCCTCGCACGACGGGTTAAGGCGCTCAGCGCCTAAAAAACGCTTCGGCGCCTCGGCTGGCTGAGGCGCCCCAGCATCATCGCTACAAAACTGTCACAAGTTGCGATTTAGGGGATTGCCGAGCGCCGGTTCCCCTGCATAGTCTGCGCCCGGTCTGGCGGTGCCTTTGATTCCCGCCATCACGGCGTCGCCACGGCAACGACCATCCAAATTGATCTTAAATGAGAAGCCAAACATGGCTTCCGTTTACTATTGCGCCGAAAGTATTCGCCGCAATTTTCATTTTGCAAAGAATCACACTTTCTTTTCTGTTCTGTCGACCAACCTATTTTTTCTTCGAATACGCGTTGCGGCGAATCGAAGGCGTCAGTAGGTTCGAGCGCAGTGGGGCGAAAGGCGGGGCGACGTGGCGAACCAAAACGCGCAAAGTGGTGTGATGGTGGGAGAGGCTGATCCTTCAGCATCCTTCGAGTCCCTCAAAGCCGATTCAGACACATTGCTGATCGACGTGCGCACGCGCGCGGAATGGGCCTTTGTCGGGGCGCCGGACATCTCGGGCCTCGGAAAACAGCTGATCCTGATCGAATGGCGCCGGTTTCCGACCATGGAGGTGAACCCCGCATTCGTCGAAGAGATCGACCAGGCGGTGGCCGCGGCGGGCGTCGCGCCGACGGAGCTGTATTTCATCTGCAGATCCGGATCCCGGTCGATGGAGGCGGCGCAGGCGGTCGCCCGCGCATGGGGCGCCAAGGGGCGTTCGGTCACATGCGTGAATGTCGCCGAGGGATTTGAGGGAGATCTGGACCCGTCCGGCCGCCGCGGCGGTCTGAACGGCTGGAAGGCGCATGGCCTTCCGTGGCGCCAGAACTAGAGACGAATTGCGCTTCGCCCTGATCCGGCGAAGCCGGGGGGAGCGAGCATGGGCGAGTACGCATCGGACGACGGCGGGGCAGGCTGGGACACGGCCGCACTGGAGGCGATGTGGACCGACACCAGCGATTTGCTCAAACAGACGCTTGGCCAGGGCGCGTATGAAAGCTGGATCGCGCCGCTGTCCCTGACCGCGCTGGACAAGGGTCTAGCCCGGGTTTCCGCCCCGACGCCCTTCATGCGCAACTGGGTCGCCAATCAATACGCCGATGCGGTGCGGCACGCGCTTGCGGCGGCGGACCCCCGTATCGAGCGCGTCGAATTCGAAGCTGCGCAGTCGCGCCCTGCCAAGACGGCCGAGGCGGTCAACACGGCGGCGGCGCCTGGCGCGCCCAGCAACGCCAAACCCTGCGCGCAGTCGGAAACAACCGCGCAACAGTACAAACCGCGGCAGGACGCGTCGGCGCACAACGCTGCGTCAGTCGCGGCGGCGGCCAATGGGGCGGGAGCTGAGGCGCTGCCCTCGTCGCCGCTCGATCCCCGCTTCACCTTCGACAGTTTCATCGTCGGCAAACCAAACGAGTTGGCGCATGCCGCCGCCCGCCGGGTGTCGGAAACCGCGGACGTGACCTTCAATCCGCTCTTTCTCTATGGCGGCGTGGGGCTCGGCAAAACCCATCTGATGCACGCCATCGCATGGGAGTTGAGCCAGCGCTATACGAACCGTCGGGTGCTCTATCTCTCGGCCGAGCAGTTCATGTACCGGTTCGTGCAGGCGCTGCGTTATCGCGACACGATCAGCTTCAAGCAGCAATTCCGCTCCGTCGACGTGCTGATGGTGGACGACGTGCAATTCATCGCCGGCAAGGATTCGACGCAGGAAGAGTTCTTCCACACGTTCAACGCGCTGATCGACCAGTCCAAGCAGATCGTGATCTCCGCCGATCGCAGCCCGAATGAGATCGACGGGCTGGAGGAGCGCATTCGCTCTCGCCTGCAATGGGGGCTGGTGGTCGACATTCATCCGACCGATTACGAGCTACGGCTCGGCATTCTGCAATCAAAGGCGGAATCGGTGTCGGAGGCAAATCCGGGGCTGGTGCTGGACGCCAAGGTTCTGGAGTTTCTGGCGCATCGCATCTCCTCGAACGTGCGGGTGCTGGAGGGTGCGCTGACGCGGCTGGTGGCTTTCGCGACGCTGGTCGGGCGACCGATCGATCTCGACATGGCGCAGGAATGCCTCTCGGACATTCTGCGCGCCTCGGACCGCAAGGTGACGGTCGACGAGATCATTCGAAAATGCTGCCAGCACTACAACATCCGCATGACCGACATGCTGTCGCCCCGGCGGGCGCGGGCGGTCGCGCGTCCGCGCCAGATCGCGATGTATTTGGCCAAGATGCTGACGCAGCGCTCGCTGCCGGATATCGGCCGCAAATTCGGCGGGCGCGATCACACCACCGTTCTTCACGCGGTGCGCAAGATCGAGCAACTGTGCGAGACGGACTCGGCGATGGCCGAGGATATCGAACTTCTGCGCCGCATGCTGGAGGCGTGACGCGCCGCTTCCCGCCATCTGGCGCTGCGCAAACGCGAATCAGTGTTTGACCCCCGCGATCTGGCGGTTACTGTCGCTTTCCCGGAATAATAGCGCCCCATAGAGAGGCGCGGCGTCGAGTGGATCGCGATACATGAAAGTCAGCATAGAGCGCAGCGCCCTCCTGAAAGCGATGAGCCGAGCCCAGGGCGTTGTTGAACGGCGCAACACCATCCCCATTCTGTCGAACGTGTTGCTGGAGGCCGAGGGCGGCGAGGTGTCGCTGCGGGCCACCGATCTCGATATCGAAGTGATCGAAACCATCCCCGCGATGGTGGAGCAGGCCGGCGCGACCACGGTCGCCGCCCACACGCTGCATGAGATCGTGCGCAAGCTGCCGGACGGGTCGGACGTCTCGCTCTATACGGATGAAGGCGGCGGCCGGGTCGAGGTGGAGGCGGGACGCTCCCGGTTCTCGCTGGCCACGCTGCCGCGCGAAGATTTTCCGATGATGGCGTCGAGCGAATACGAGGTGACGTATTCCGCTAAAGCGCCCGATCTGAGGCGTCTGTTCGACAAGTCGAAATTCGCCATCTCCACCGAGGAAACCCGCTATTACCTCAACGGCGTTTACCTGCATATCGCCGAGGATGGCGGCCAGACCGCGTTGCGCGCCGTGGCGACCGACGGTCATCGTTTGGCGCGAGTGGATGTGGCGGCGCCTGACGGGTCGACCGCTTCGCCGGGCGTGATCGTGCCGCGCAAGACGGTCGGCGAGTTGCGCAAACTTTTGGAGGACGATGAGGCGGAGGTGGAGGTTTCGGTGTCCGAGACCAAGATCCGCTTCAAGGGCGACGGCCTGATCCTGACCTCGAAAGTCATCGACGGCACATTTCCCGATTATTCCCGCGTCATCCCCAGCGGCAACACCAAGAAGCTGGAGGTCGACGCCGCAGCTTTCGCGCAGGCGGTGGACCGGGTGGCGACGGTCTCCTCCGAGCGGTCCCGCGCAGTTAAGCTGGCGCTGGATCAGGACCGGTTGTCGCTGTCGGTGAACGCGCCCGACAGCGGCTCGGCGACCGAAGAACTGGCGGTTGGCTATGACGACGAGCCGCTGGAGATCGGTTTCAACGCCAAATATCTTCTGGAGATCGCGGGGCAGGTCGATCGCGAGAACGCGGTCTTCATGTTCGACGACGCCACGCGTCCCACCATGGTGCGCGAGGGCGAAGATTTCGGCGCGGTCTATGTGGTGATGCCGATGCGCGTCTGACGCGCTGAGCGGGACGGCCGGGATTGGCTGCCGATTCTGATAGCGATGCAACCGACATACCCCCGCGCCCCGCGCGCGTGGGGCGCTTGGCGCTGTCGCATTTCCGGTCCTGGCGCGCTCTCGATCTGGCGCCTGCGGGCCGGTCGGTCGCGCTTTACGGGCCGAACGGCGCCGGCAAGACCAATATTCTGGAGGCGGTGTCGCTGCTCAGCCCCGGACGGGGGCTCAGACGCGCGCCGCTGGCGGAGATGGCGCGGCGGCCGGAGGAGATCGGCTGGCGCATCTCAGCGGAGCTGGAAGCCGCGTCGGGGGCGATTGAGATCACGACTTCCGTCGATCTGGCGGAGGGGCGGCGCCGGCAGGTGGAGATCGAGGGCGCGGCGGAGAGTCAGGCCGCGCTTGGCCGGTTGGTTCGGGTGCTGTGGCTGACGCCCGCCATGGATCGTCTCTGGGCGGGCGGGACCGTGGATCGGCGCGCGTTTCTGGATCGGGCGACGCTCTCGTTCGATCCGGGGCACGCCGAACGGAGCCTCGCCTATGAGAAAGCGATGCGGGAGCGCAACCGGCTGCTGAAGGAGGGCCGGATGGACCCGGCGTGGCTTTCCGCGCTCGAATCGCAGATGGCCGAGTCAGGCGCCGGACTGGCGCTGGCGCGGGCGCGATGCGCGCATCGTCTGACCCTGGCTCAGGACGGCGCTAAAACGTTGTTTCCAAAGGCGGAAATCGCTATTGTCGGACCCATGGAGAGCCGCTTGACCGGGGTGATTCGCGCAGCCGGAGACGCGCACTCAGAATCCCTTGAAATCGCTGAGGAATTTCGGACCGATCTGGCGCGCTTTCGCGGGCGCGACGCGGCCGCCGGGCGTACGTTGGACGGCCCGCATCGCAGCGATCTGTCGGCGCTGTTCGCAGCGAAGGGTCAGCCGGCCCATCTCAGCTCGACGGGCGAGCAAAAGGCGCTGCTGATCAGCCTTGTGCTGGCCAATGCGCGGGCGCTGGCGGAGCGGGAGGGCGCGCCGATCCTGCTGCTGGACGAAGTCGCCGCGCATCTGGACGCGGATCGCCGGGCGACGCTCTATGCGGAGATCGCGGATCTCGGCGCGCAGGCCTGGATGACGGGCACCGGGGCGGAACTGTTCGACGCGCTCGACGGCGGAGCGTTGAAGGCCGAGGCGGCGGATGGCGCCAACGGCTCTATTTTGATGGAGAGGTCATCAGCATGACGACCCAGACGCCCATGACCGCGATGGCGGATTTTTACGCGACCGCTTTTGAGCGGAGCGCGCGCCTTTGGCTAGAGCAGACGCGGGCGTGGCGCGGGTTCTTCCCGCAGACCTACGCCTGGCCGGCCGCCACGATCGCCGACGGGGTCCCGATCGCGCCCGCGCCGCTGGGGCTGGGCGTCCCGTGGTTTGAGACTCTCTCGGTCGAACTGGTCGAGATGGAAGACCGGATCGGCGTCAGGGCCGCCTGCGGCGACATTCGCATCGACATGATGATCACCCATTCGCCGGAGGCGGGCGTTGACGCCGTCGATGTGATCGAGGGCGAAGCGCTGAAAGTCGGGGAGGCGCGGTGATCTACGCAGCGAATCTGTCGGGACACCCGATGGCGCGGCTGGCGTGGCTGAACGCCAACGCGTTTAAGCTGGGCGCGATGGTGTGGCTGAAACAGGCCGAGGCGTGGCGTGACGCCGTTCTGCGCACGGGGTCCTGGTCGGTCGGCGACGTCACGATCTATTTCCCCTTCGGACAGGGTTATCAGCAGGATATCGAGCCGCAGACGAATTGGGGCTGGATCGGCGCGTCGGCGACGCACTGGCCCGAGCTTGAGGAAGAGATCGTCCGGCGAGTCGCGAGTTATGGCACGCAGCTGGATATGGTGATGGAACTTTTGCTCGACATCGCGCACCGCACGCCGGATGCGGACAAAGAAAAAATTCAGGCGCTCGAAGATCTGGTGGACCGGATCAACGGCCTGAAGCTGAAACATGGCAGGATCTGAACCTATGCCCAACGATCACGGGGATTCGCCCCAGACGCCGGAGAACGGCGCGGCCGATTACGGCGCCGACTCCATCAAAGTCCTTAAGGGGCTGGAGGCCGTGCGCAAGCGGCCGGGCATGTATATCGGCGACACCGATGACGGCTCCGGCCTGCATCACATGGTCTATGAGGCAGTGGACAATGCGATCGACGAGGCGCTGGCGGGGCATTGCGACACGGTCCGGGTAACTTTGCACGCCGACAATTCCGTCTCCGTCAGCGACAACGGGCGCGGCATCCCGACCGAGATTCACCCCGAAGAGGGGGTCTCGGCGGCCGAGGTCATCATGACCCAGCTGCATGCGGGTGGGAAATTCGACCAGAACTCCTACAAGGTCTCAGGCGGTCTGCATGGCGTTGGAGTTTCGGTCGTCAATGCGCTCTCGGACTGGCTGGAGCTTCGGATCTGGCGGGATGAGAAGGCGCATTTCGTGCGGTTCGAGCGTGGCGACACGGTGAAGTCGCTGGAGGTGACCGGCGATGCCGAGGGGCGAAAGGGCACAGAGGTTCGATTCCTGGCCTCGACCGACACGTTCACCAACACCGATTACAGCTTCAAGACGCTGGAGCATCGCCTGCGCGAGCTGGCCTTCCTGAATTCCGGCGTCACCATCGTTCTGCGCGACGAGCGGCACGCGGAGCCGGTGGAGGAGACGCTGTTCTATGAAGGCGGCGTCGAGGCGTTCGTGCGCTATCTCGATCGCTCCAAGCATCCGTTAGTCGATGCGCCGATCACAGTGCAGGGTGAGAAGGATGGCATCTCCGTCGATGTCGCGATGTGGTGGAATGACGGCTATCACGAGAACGTTCTCGCCTTCACCAACAATATTCCGCAGAAGGATGGCGGCACGCATCTGGCGGGATTCCGCGGCGCGCTGACCCGAACGATCAACGGCTACGCCGCGTCTTCTGGCCTCGCGAAGAAGGAGAAGGTGTCTCTGTCTGGCGACGATGCGCGTGAAGGGCTGACCTGCGTCCTTTCCGTGAAAGTGCCGGATCCGAAATTCTCCAGCCAGACCAAGGACAAGCTCGTCTCCTCCGAGGTGCGCCCCGCAGTCGAGAGCCTGATGAACGAGAAGCTCGCCGAATGGTTTGAGGAAAACCCGGCCGAGGCGCGCATGGTGGTCGGCAAGATCGTCGAGGCGGCGGTGGCGCGTGAGGCGGCGCGCAAAGCGCGGGAGCTGACGCGGCGGAAATCCGCGCTGGATGTGAACTTCCTCGCGGGCAAGCTGAAGGATTGCTCCGAGAAGGATCCCTCCAAGACCGAATTGCTGCTGGTGGAGGGCGACAGCGCCGGAGGATCCGCCCAGCAGGGACGCGATCGGAGCACGCAGGCCGTGCTACCGCTACGCGGTAAGATCCTGAATGTGGAGCGCGCGCGGTTCGACAAGATGCTCTCAAGCCAGGAGATCGGCAATCTGGTCATGGCGCTCGGCACCGGCATCGGTCGCGACGAGTTCAATCTCGACAAGCTGCGCTATCACAAGGTCATCATCATGACCGACGCCGATGTGGACGGCGCCCATATCCGCACGCTGCTGCTGACATTCTTCTACCGGCAAATGCCGGAGCTGATCGAGCGCGGACATCTCTATATCGCTCAGCCGCCGCTCTACAAAGTCGCGCGCGGTAAATCGGAGGTCTACCTGAAGGATCAGCGCTCGCTGGAAGATTATCTGATCGAACAGGGGATCGACGGCGCGACGTTGACGCTTGGCGCAGATGGGCAAATGGGCGGCGCACAGATCGCGGGCCCGGATCTGTTGCGCGTGGTCGACGAGGCCCGGCGCGCCAAGCAGTTGCTGGCGAGTTTTCCTCCGCATTATCCGAGTTTCGTGATCGAACAGGCGGCGATCGCGGGCGTGTTCCGCCGCCGGCCGGAGGCTGAGGCCGAGTCGGATTGGTCGGGCGAGTTGCTGCGCCTCCCGGCGGGCGAGGCGGCGGAGTTGGTCGCCAACCGGCTGGATGCGATCGCGCCGGAGACGGAGCGCGGCTGGATTGGCGAAGCGGCCGAGGATGGCGGCATGCGCTTCACGCGCACCTTGCGCGGCGTGGCGGAGACACGGGTGATCGACGCCGCCGCGTGCCGGTCGTCGGAAGCGCGGCGCTTGGCGGAGATCGGGGATGCGTTGCGCGAGGTCTATGAAAAGCCTGCCAACCTGATGCGGAAGGAAAAAACGACGGCGATCCGCGCGCCCTCAGAACTGTTGGATTCCGTGATGACGGAGGGCGAGCGTGGGCTCTCGCTGCAGCGCTATAAAGGGTTGGGCGAGATGAACGCGGATCAGTTGTGGGAGACCACGCTGGATCCGGACGCGCGTACGCTGCTGCAGGTCAAGATCGACCATATGGATGAGGCCGACGAGATCTTCACCAAGCTGATGGGCGACGTGGTGGAGCCGCGCCGCTTGTTCATTCAGGAGAACGCGCTCAACGTGGAAAATCTGGATATCTGAGGGCGAACCCGATCCGGGCCGCAAGACCGTCATATGGCTCGGGTAGCCCTTGGGTTGCGCTGGCGCGCATCAGTCGCCAAAACGGTATCCGGAGCGCCGATGTAGTTCCCACGGCGCAAGAGTGGCCAAGTCCAAGGAGTCGTCGCCATGTATGTTCAAAAGGGCATCAACTTCCGGCACGTCTTCCGGGATTCATTGTTCCTGCTGACCTTTGCATTGTTTCTCGCGATGTTCGTCGACTATGTGCACGACGTTCTGGGCTATTCGGCCCTGGCCTTGCCGACCTTGCCCGTGACCACGATCGGCGTGGTGGTGTCGCTCTATCTCGGCTTCAAGACCACCTCAGCCTATAACCGGTGGTGGGAGGCGCGGAAGATTTGGGGTTCGATCGTCAATGACAGCCGAACCTGGGCGCAGCATTGCCTGAATGTGCTGGACCTGCCGGATGGCAAAGACGGCAAACCGTCGTCCGAGGCGCGGCAGCTGATCCGTCAGCACCTCGCCTGGGTCAACGCGCTATCCTATCAGCTTCGAAAATCCTCACGCCTGAAGATCTCGAAATATCAGGGCGTATTCGACAATCGCATCGACACGTCCAAGCTGCTTTCGACCAGCACGCCCGATCGCTATCAGAGCTTTCTCTCACCAGATCAGGTCGCCGCGGTCAGCGACAAGGTCAATCCCGCGGTACATATCGTCTGCCTGCAAGGGAAGATGCTGAAACAGCTGCGTCTGCAGGGGCATCTGGACGACAACCGTTTTGTGGAGATGTCGCAGGTTCTGGCGCGCCTTTATGATAACCAGGGCAAATGCGAGCGAATCAAGAACACGCCGTTCCCGCGCCAGATCACCTATTTCGGCCGGGTCTTCACCTGGGTGTTTATCGTGCTTCTGCCTTTCGCGTTCGTCGAAGCGTTCGAGAAACTGACCGAGATTCACCATTTCGACGAGAAGCTGTCGCATGAATACATGCTCATTCTCATCCCATTCAACATGATGATTTCATGGGTGTTTTACCTGCTGGAGAAGGTCAGCGACAGTTGCGAGGATCCGTTTGAGGGCGGCGCGACCGATGTGCCGATCTCCCATCTGACGCGGGTGATCGAGACGGACCTGTTACAGATGATCGGCGAGACGGACATTCCAAAACCGTATCAGCCGCATGACGGCGTGCTTTACTGAGGCGCAGTTTGCTCTGTAATTGAAATTTTTTTTTTTGGATGGCGCGTTTAAGCATTGAGTTTTGAAACCTCGGCGCGCGTAAGGGGACCTTCCGAGTGTCATCGGGCAAGGACCAGTTAGCGCGCCATTAATTCACCAGCGCATCCACGGCCTATAGGTTGCACGCGTCCCCGCGCTTTTGTGCGTGTCGCCGGAGTGGCCTTGAGTACACTCTGTGGGCAGAATTGGTTCCAATCATCTGGGCTGCAAACGTGGATCAGGCGACATGTGCATCAAGGGCACCTATAGCCTTTACTCACTTCACGATCTTGCTGATTGCTTTCGCGAGGCCTCATGTGGGAGTCGAATGCTACAGCTACCCGCCTGGCGGTGTGAATAGGTGCTCCTTGATCTCCGGGTTTTCCTTTCGCCACATCACGTTGTCCAGGAAGTAATGATGGATGTTGATGAACACTGCCGAAAGCAAGATGAAGAGCGTGGTGCCATAAAGCTCCTCGCTGTATTCGACGTAGTAATCAAGGAAGGTCGGGATCACCGTAAATGCGCAGGCGCCCAGGATAATTCCAAGAAACACAAATTTTGCGAACTCAAACCGTGGCCTGCTGAGCGTGACCAATCCGCTGAACAGCGCGACGTCGTCCCTGTCGAACTTGGCCTCCGTTTCATTCAGCTTGTAGCGCCAGACGACGGCCAGATACTGCAATGAGTGAAACACCGGAACGACGATTAGCAATAGAATGTCGATTTGGGAGACGGCCATCCAGACATAGATCGACGTCGCGTAAGCCAGCAGACCATTGAACGGCAAATTCTGCCCCGCTACAAACTTCTTGCGCAGAACAATCATCAAGGCGGCGGCGCCCATGAGGGCCGCGACGCTTGCGCTCAGCAGATAAAGCCACTCCGGTACGCCAATCGTGTAAAATTCAAGCCCGTAGAGGTCGCTTGCGGCGACTTCTCTGTTCGCCAGCATCCAGGAGAAGATCCAAGCGGAAATCCCATTATACCTGAGAACCAGTTTCTCCGTGTTCGAGAAGAAAGCTCTCTTGAGGACCGACTCTACGATGAGAATTCCATAGCCTTGCTTCACATAATGCCAGCCCACGAAGAACAGCATCGCGTTTATCGATTGCCCGAGTAGTTTCGGATCGCTCTGAGAAATGGCGTAGGCGAAGAACCCTACGATTATGATCGGAACCGCAATGCCTGCGAAAATATACCGGAAACAGAGGCCATTCTCCGTGTTGGAGAGAGAGATCTTCCGCCTGAAATTCGAATAAAAAATCTGATACGAATTCATGAAGTGCGGGTTGTTTATGAAATGAGAAAACAGGACGACCGCGAACAGGGCGGAGATTTTGTACTCTTCCGAGGGGATCGCCAAAAGCGCAATCAGAATGGGAAGTGAACCGCCGCCCAGGCATATGAAATCCACCACTGCGCTGAAGAGATAACCCTCCCGGCCACGGAGGGGGTCGATTTTGGGGGAAACGCCAGCGTCAATCTGTGACATGGGATACCTACTCACTGCTACCCGTCCATTATGGACAGGATTTGCTGCGCATCAACTGTCTGGAGCGCGCGACAGTATTTCTTCAGGAAACGCTCCCAGTGCTGGTGGTCTTTGACCCCAACAGCCAAAAAAACGCCTGTCTCAGAACGCCATTCTTGGTACATCACAGGTGTTGAAGTGCTGGACATTGGGGTGGCTGTCGGTCCAGTTTTCCAGAATTCGGAGGAGATCTGCTGAATGTCGGACCATGCGAAACCGCTTCCTGGATACCTTGTCGACCGCTATCGGAGCTGGAAGGCGCTCCGTTTCGAGGACAACAAGGGTTGGTATCAACGGCTGGCGCTGGAGGGGCAGCGCCCCCGCGCCATGGTGATCAGCTGCTGCGACAGCCGGACCGAAACGGTGCGTATGTTCGGGGCCGAACCGGGCGATCTGTTCGCGGTGCGCAACGTGGCCAATATCGTTCCGCCCTATGCGCGCGATCACGCCCATCACGGCACCTCCGCCGCGGTTGAGTACGCGGTGACGGTCCTGAAAGTCTCCAATATCGTCGTGCTTGGACATTCGAACTGCGGCGGCGTCGGCGCCTGTTACTCGATGTGTTCCGGCGAAGCGCCGGAGTTGAAGGACGAGTTCAGCATCATCGGGCGCTGGGTCGAGTTGTTGCAGCCCGCCTATGACCGGGTCGCCTCGAATGAGGGGGACCGCGACGAAAAAATCGACCTGATGTCGCGCGAGGGCGTCCTCCATTCGCTCAACAACCTGGAATCCTTCCCCTGCGTGCAAGAGGCGCTCGACGCGGGCACGGTCGCGCTGCACGGCGCCTGGATCAACATCGCGACTGGCGTGGTCAAGCACTACAATCCGTCCAGCAAGACGTTTGAGCCAGCCTGACCGGCGCGCACGGGACCGTGAGTTTGCCTACTGGCGGTTGTGACATAGACTTTCGGCGACGTTTCACCGCAACCACCGGAAGAGAGGGATTCCGCATGAAGATTTCGCGTATGTTCAGGGCCGCCATTCCGTCGATCGCCCTGCTGGCGTCGGCGTCGATCGCAAGCGACGCGGCGGCGCAGGACGCCAAAGCGCTGGAAGGGGCGGTCAAGGCGCGACAGGGGTATATGCAGCTTCTTGAGTTCACCGTCGGCCCGCTGTTTGGCATGGCGAAAGGCGCGGCGCCATATGACGCTGAGAAGGCGTCGGCGATTGCCGCCAACCTGCAGGCGCTGACCAAATACGACGGATCGGGCGCTTGGATCGGCGGAACCTCGAAAGCCGACATGCCCGGCAAGACCCGCGCCGAGGCGGCGATCTGGCAGGATATGGAGAAATTCGGCGGCGGCTATAAGGATCTGGTGACGGCCATCGACGCGCTGGCCACACAGGCTGGCGGAGGTCAGGACGCGCTGGCCGCCTCTGTGTCGGAAGTCGGCAAGGCCTGCGGCGCATGCCACAAGGCGTTCCGCGCCAAAGAGTTCTAAACTTTCCCTCCACGTCGAATTTGCGCGCGCCGCCGGGCTCGAGTTTGTCGAAATGCGTCTGCGTCCGCACTACTCGGTCTGCGGTTCGCCGTGGAACAGGGACGGAGAGCGAATCCATGAACCCAAAACACTGGATTCGAAAAGCGGTTCTATCCGGTTGCCTTTCGATTTTGATCGCGGCGCCGTCGGCGGCGCGCGCCCATGATGATCTGAGCATTCTCGCCCGGCAAGGCCTGATGGCCGCGATGCAGTTGGACGCGAATGTGCTTTATGCGATGGCTAAGGGCGAGGCCGCGTATGACGCGGAGATCGCGGCGGAACGGGCCGCGAATCTGAAGCGCCTGGCAGGCTACGACATGAGACCGCTTTTCACGGACGGCACGTCTGTGGCGAAGAAGCCGGGAGAGACGCGGGCTCTGGAGGCGATTTGGGCCGAGCCAGGGAAATTCGAGGAGGGGTTCGTTGCGTTGCGCTCGGCAGTGGACGCTGTGGATTTACAGGCCGCGGATGGATCTGAGCAACTGCGTGCGGCCGTCGTCGAAATGGGCAAGAGCTGCGGCGGCTGTCACAAAGCCTATCGGGCCAAGGAAACGCGCTCAAGGCGCGCAATTCTCCCGTAGTTTAAGGAAAACTTCCTCATGAGGCGCATTCTTCTCGCTCTTATAGCGCTGGCCGTTGCTGGCGGGATCGGGTTTTGGGCGCTGACCGCGCCGACGCTGCTGACCGAGGCGGATCTTCCCGATCATCCGGCGGACCCGATCAACGGCAAGTACATGTTTCACGCGGCGGGATGCTCCTCCTGCCATGCGGCGCCGAAGGCGAAGGATGAAGAAAAGCTGAAGCTGGTCGGCGGGCTGGAGTTTCACACCCCGTTCGGGGTTTTCGTCGCGCCAAATATTTCGCCTCACGCCGAGGACGGGATCGGCGGATGGAGCGAACTGGAGTTCGTGAACGCGGTCGCGCGCGGGGTCTCGCCGCAAGGCGCGCATTATTATCCGGCGTTTCCCTATATGTCCTACCAGCGCATGACATTGACGGACATTCTGGACCTCAAAGCCTATATGGACACGCTGCCCGCGATCGCCGGGCGCGCGCCGGGCCATGACTTGCCGCTCCCATTCCGGCTGCGGCGGGGGCTCGGCCTATGGAAGCTGGCGTTTTTGGACTATGCGCCGTTCGCGCCTGACCCGGAGCAGAGCGACGCGGTCAATCGGGGCGCCTATCTCGTCACCGGACCGGGCCATTGCGGCGAGTGCCATACGCCGCGCGATCCGTTGGGCGGGCCGTTGCAGGATATGGCGTTCGCGGGGGCGCCGGAGTCGGACGGGGACAAGACGGTTCCCAACATCACGCCCCATGGCGACGGGATCGAGGGCTGGAGCGTCGCGGACATTACGGCGGCGCTCAGGACCGGGTTGCTGCCGGAGTTCGAAAGCTTTGGCGGGTCAATGATCGCGGTGCAGGAGAATATGGCCGAGTTGACCGACGAAGATCATGAGGCGATCGCCCTCTACTTGCTGTCGCTGCCGCCCCTGCCGAATTACGTGCAACCCAAGGAATGACCGTCATTGACCGCGCCGCATGCGGAGTCGCGGTCGCCACCGGGTTTGAGCCTGAACTTAGTGCGCGGGCAGGCGTCCGCATCCGCGCCACTTCAAGAGGTTCTGAGCCGGCCGCGCATCGTAGCCCGCCCAGCAGATCCGTTTAGCCTTTTTTCAGAACCCGGCGGCCGACCAGTTCGGCGATCTGCACCGCGTTCAGAGCCGCGCCCTTGCGCAGGTTGTCGGAGACGCACCAGAAGCTGAGCGTGTTGTCCGCCGTCGGATCGGTGCGCAGGCGAGAGATATAGGTGGCGTATTCGCCGACGCATTCGACCGGCGTCACATAGCCGCCATCCTCGCGCTTATCGACCACCATGATGCCCGGCGCCTGGCGCAGGATCTCGCGCGCCTCATCCTCGTCCAGCGGCTCCTCGAACTCGACATTCACCGCCTCTGAGTGGCCGACAAAGACCGGCACCCGCACGCACGTCGCGTGCACCTTGATCTTCGGGTCGACGATCTTCTTGGTCTCGGCGACCATCTTCCACTCTTCCTTGGTCGAGCCGTCCTCCATGAAGACGTCGATATGGGGAATGACGTTGAAGGCGATCTGCTTGGTGAATTTCTGCGGCTCGACCTCTTGTCCCGGCACGAACATGCCGCGGGTCTGGTTCCAGAGCTCATCCATCGCGTCCTTACCGCCGCCGGAGACCGACTGATAGGTGGAGACGACGACGCGCTTGATCCGCGCCCGGTCATGCAGCGGCTTCAGCGCCACGACCATCTGCGCGGTGGAGCAGTTCGGGTTGGCGATGATGTTGCGCGCGCCATAGCCTTCGACAGCGTCGGGGTTCGCCTCCGGCACGATCAGCGGAATGTCCGGGTCGTAGCGGTAGAGCGAGGAGTTATCGATCACGATCGCTCCGGCCTTGGCCGCTTTCGGCGCGAAGGTCTTGGTTGGACCGGATCCGATCGCGAAGAGGGCCATGTCGACGCCGGAAAAGTCGAACGTGTCGAGATCCAGCGTCTTCAGAGTCTGGTCGCCATAGCTCACCTCGGTTCCGAGCGACCGGCGCGAGGCGAGCGCGATCACTTCATCCGCAGGAAACTCGCGCTCGGCGAGGATGTTCAGCATTTCGCGGCCCACATTGCCCGTGGCGCCGACGACGGCGACTCGATAACCCATTTTCTCCGTCCTTGATGGGGTGACTGACGGGCGCGATGTAACCACTTTCCACTGAAAGGAAAAGAGCCGGTCGATCATGTTAGGAGAATCCGGCCGAGCTGACGTAATGTGGCCGCAGCAATTGCGCGAAAAAGCGCAAGATAAGTTCGACAGGAGAGAATTCATGGTATTCACACGACGCCTTTTTCTGGCTCCAATCTTCGCCGCGCTGACGCTCGCCCTGATCGCGGTCGGCGCGCCGGCGAATGCTCAAAGCGATGGCAAGACCGTCGTCAAATCGGGCGCGGAACTGGACGCTTTGGTCGATAGCGCGCTCGAGGGCCTTTACGCGTCCGAACCGGCCGCAAAGGAGCTGGAGGGCAAATCCGTCGCGGTTCTCGTGTTCCCCGAGGTGCTGAAGGGGGGCGTGATCGTCGGCGGCCAGTATGGCGAAGGCGCGATGCGCCAGGGCGGCAAGACCACCGGATATTACAGCATGGCCGGCGCCTCTTACGGGCTGCAATTCGGCGCGCAGGTCTTCGGATACGCGATGTATTTCCTGAACGAGAAATCACTCCAGTTCCTGCAGGACAGCTCCGGCTGGGAGGTCGGCTCCGGTCCGACCTTGGTCGGCGGCGAAGAGGGCTGGTCGGCCAAGATGGGCACCAGCGATCTAGAAGGCGACGTTGCGGTGGTGTTCTTCAACCAATCCGGCCTGATGGCGGGCGCTGGCATCCAAGGCACCAAGATCACCAAGGTGGAGCGTTGACGGTCGGGGCGAGTGGCGCGATGCGCCGTCTCCTTTTCGCGCTCGCGATTTTGGCCGCGCCCGCCGCCATGGCGGGCGAGGCGGATGTGCTGGAGGTGCGCGCGACCCAAAGCGGCGAGACTTGGCGCTTCGCCGTCACCGTCGCGCACGCGGATGAGGGATGGGATCATTACGCCGACGCCTGGCAGGTGATCGGACCGGGGGGCGAGGTGCTTGGCGAGCGGGTGCTGGCCCATCCGCATGAGACCGAGCAGCCTTTCACCCGGTCGCTTTCGGGCGTGTCCATTCCGGACGGCGTCGACGTCGTGACGATCCGCGCGCGCGACAGTGTGCATGGCTGGGGCGGCGCGGAGGTCGACGTCAGGCTGGAGCGATGACGCGGCCATCCCCGGCGCGCACAAGTTACGGCCCGTCGTCACGGAAATTCTATTCAAAGCAACTCGCGTAGCGGTTTAAGCTCTCCTCCCTGTGATCGTTGGAGGAGACCGGACATGCCTTTGCCCAAGAAACTGCGCGCGGCGAAACAGAAATTTGCAAAAAACGTCAAGAAAGTCGCGAAAGAGGCCAAAAAGGCGAAGAAGGCCGGCGAGGCGAAAGTCGTTGCGAAAGTCGATGCGAAGTTTGAAAGCATCCTCGACGATTATTCCGAGATGGACACCTTTGTCGAAGGGCGGCTCCAATATTTAGTGAGATATTTCAAGGCCATGGACAAGACGCGGCGGGACGGCGACCCAAAGAAGCTGCTCGCTCTGGCGAAAAAACTTGATACCGAGCAGAAGCTGCTGCTTGAGGCCTGCACAAAACTGCGGGCGTCTCAGGTCAAGCTGGAGCGGTTCCGGAAAACGCTCGGCAAGGAGTACACGATCGGGATCGAGGACTTCTAGCGCCGTCGCGTTCTAGAGCGAGGCCTCAAGTTCGGCCACAATCGCGTCGCCCATCTCCGTCGTGCCCACTTCGGTTCCGCCGCCGACCGTCATGAGGTCCGGCGTGCGCAGGCCTTTGGCGAGCACCGCCTCGACGGCGCGCTCCAACCGGTCGGCGTCCTCGCCCAGATCGAAGGAATAGCGCAGCGCCATGGTGCCCTAGCAGTTCTGTAGAATGCGCTCAAACCTCTTTGCGGCCGACCAAGAACCACCAGACCCCCAGTATCGGTATCAGGGCCAGTAGCCAAAAGTCTTTCATGAAATCTGATAGAGCGGACATCGCGCCGAGTTCGTCCAGGCTTTTGCCGACAATCAACTCAGCGATGTCAAACTCTGCTTCTTCATCGGCGTCTTCGTCAAAATCCGCGTAGGTGTGTCCGGGGGCAAAATTGGCGGCGTCTTGAATGTCGGCGCCGGCGGTCTTCACGGCGTCGCGCTGTGCGATAGACGACACGAAACTGATCGCTAACACGCCCCTGCGTCCCAGCGCACGTATATCGTAGTTTAGCGTGTTGGGCGATTTGCCTTCGATCAAAATCTCCTTCGCCCAGTGCAGCTTTTTCTCCTGCGAATCGTATTTCGGAGACTGCGCCCAGCCCACCAACTCTGTCGTCGGATAGCCTAAGCGCTGCCGGGACGGATTGTAGTCGAGGATATCCTTCTGCATCCACTCCAGCAGCGCCGCTGTGTCGTAGTCTTCCAACCCGTCTTCCGATACCCGGCCCATTGGATCGAAGATCACTTCTGCGATCCAGCTTTTGCCGTCGACCGGCGTTTTCTTGATCGGAAAGATCGCCCCCAGCGTGTTGGGGTTGTTTGGCAATCCAACGAAGTCCACCAGAATTTGGCGTGCGTCCTCCGCATTCAGAAAATAGTATTCTGGCCCTAATTCCAGGGTTGCGGCGCCGTCGGCGAGCGAGACAGTTCCCAACTGGTAGTCGAAACTTTCGACCATGGCCTGAATTTGGGCATCGGTATATTTGCGCGTGGAAAAGAGCTCGGAATAAGTCGCCGCTCGGACCGGCGCGGCTAAGAGCGTGACGACAAGCAACAGAGCGCCAAAACGCAACATGGTCCAGCAATCCTCAACCAGTGAATTGCTGAGAGAATATCGTCGAAGTCGTCGCGCATAAAGCGAGAACCAGCATGACGCGGCGCCCGAAAGTCAGCGCCGCCGCGACCTAGAGCGACGCCTCAAGCTCCGCGACGATCGCGTCGCCCATCTCTGTCGTGCCCACTTCGGTTCCGCCGCCTACCGTCATCAGATCCGGCGTGCGCAGACCCTTGGCCAGCACCGCTTCTACGGCGCGCTCCAACCGGTCGGCGTCCTCGCCCAGATCGAAGGAATAGCGCAGCGCCATGGCGAAACTGAGGATGCAGGCGATCGGATTGGCTTTGCCCTCGCCGGCGATGTCCGGGGCCGAGCCATGCACCGGTTCGTAAAGCGCTTTCGGCCGCCCGTTCGCCATTGGCGCGCCCAGCGAGGCCGAGGGCAGCATGCCCAGCGATCCGGTCAGCATCGCCGCCACATCCGAAAGCAGGTCGCCGAACAGGTTGTCGGTGACGATCACGTCGAACTGTTTCGGCGCGCGGGCGAGCTGCATGCCGCCGGCGTCGGCGTACATGTGAGAGAGCTCAACATCCGGGTACTCGTTCTCATGCACCCAGATCACCTCCTCCTTCCAGAGGATCCCGGATTCCATCACATTCGACTTCTCCATCGAACAGACGCGGTTGCCCCGCTTTCTGGCGAGATCAAACGCCACCCGCGCCACGCGGCGGATCTCTCCGGTCGTATAGCGCTGGGTGTTGATCCCGACCCTTGTGCCGTCATTCATGTCCGTGATGCCGCGCGGCTCGCCGAAATAGATGCCGGAGGTCAACTCTCGCACGATCATGATGTCGAGCCCGGCGATCACGTCTTCTTTCAACGAGGAGGCGTCGGCCAGCGCGTCGAAACACTGCGCAGGGCGGAGATTGGCGAAGAGGTCCATCTCTTTACGGATTTTCAAAAGGCCGCGCTCCGGCTTTACGCTGAAATCCAGATCGTCGTATTTCGGGCCGCCGACCGCGCCCAGCAACACCGCATCGACCTCCTGCGCCTTGGCCAGAGTCGCATCCGCCAACGGAACGCCATGCGCGTCATATGCCGCGCCGCCGATCAGATCCTCGTCGACCGAGAAATCCATGCCGCGCTTGGCGCCGAACCAGTCGATGATCTTGCGCACCTCGGTCATCACCTCGGGGCCGATGCCGTCGCCCGGCAGGATCAGAAGGGAATAGGTCATGGCGCGGGTCCTCGGTCTTGGCGTCGGATGGTCAGGCGGGCGGAAATGTCGATTGGTCGTATGACCAAGCGGGCCAGTCTGGTCAAGGGCGGATCGCGCGGGCGGACCCGATCACGCGCGCTCCACCCGTGCAAAGGGCGTAATGACCCAATCGCTCGCCCGCGTTCGCAGGCGCTCTATAGTGATGAATAGAGACGGCTCAACAAATCAAAGGGGGGATGAGGGAGATGCTCAAGGTATTGCTTGTGGCGATGGCGGCGATGATTGCGATCAATGCGGCTCCGATGGCGCAGGCGGGCCCGATCAAGAAAGCCGAAGACGCGCTCGATCCGGATTGCAACGTCAAGAAAGCGGCGAAAGGCGCGGCGATGAAATCGACGGTTGGCGTGGGCAACCGTTGCGGCGCGGCGGAGACCGCGCGCGACGTCACCGGCGTCGACGGGAAGGGCGAGGATCTGAAGGACGCGGCGAAAACGCCGGTCAAATCGCTTAAGTAGCGCCTATCGCCGCGGCCCCTGCGACCGCGGCGGATTGTGAATTCAGGCGCTTTGCTGCGTCCAGGGCTGCGCGGCGGCCTGTTTGGCTTCGAACGCGTCGATCGAGTCGGCTTTCTGCATGGTTAGGCCAATATCGTCGAGGCCGTTCAGCAGGCAATGCTTGCGGAACGGGTCGACGTCAAAGCTGATCGAACCGCCGTCCGGCCCGGTGATGGTCTGGCTCTCCAAATCGACGGTCAGGATGGCGTTGGCGCCGCGCTCGGCGTCGTCCATCAGCTTGTCGACCTCCTCCTGCGGCAAGACGATCGGCAGGATGCCGTTCTTGAAGCAGTTATTGTAGAAGATGTCGGCGAAGCTGGAGGCGATCACGCAGCGGATGCCGAAATCCAGAAGCGCCCAGGGCGCGTGCTCGCGGCTGGAGCCGCAGCCGAAATTGTCGCCCGCCACCAGAATCTTGGCCTCGCGATAGGCGGGCTTGTTGAGGACGAATTCCTCAATCTCCGCCCCGTCCTGCGTAAAGCGCATCTCATCAAAGAGGTTGGCGCCAAGACCCGTGCGCTTGATGGTTTTCAGGAACTGTTTCGGGATGATCATGTCGGTGTCGACATTGATTAGGGGCAGCGGCGCCGCGACGCCAGTCAGCGAGGTGAATATGTCCATCAGTCCCTCCATCGGATTGGGTTGGGATAAAGCATGACGCGGGGCCGGAGGCAAGCTGGAGGCGTTTGATGCGCGATGCGCTTCTTATAGCCATGCTCAGGCTAGCGTTTTATTGCATAAAACGCGCCGTTGCCATAAGCTTAACGCGATAAGGGCTGGAATGATCGAGGGCGTTTTCAGCTGTGCTTGGGCGTAGGTCAATTGTGATTAGCTTAAGTCCTTAAGTTTCTTGGGTGTGTTATGTGGTTACTTGTTGATAAAAAGAAAGAGTGTGGCGACCCAAAGCTGAGGAGTTTTAGTTTACGTTCTGCAGCCAGCTTTGAGCTGGTGTGTTTAATTTATGTTTTATTTGCATTGTTTTTTTCTATTTTTTTGGGGGGAACATTTAAGGTCCCTCTAGGAATACTTAAGCTGATTATTGTGCTGTGCGGGTTTTTCGCGGCAGTGTATTCCATATCCGTTACATATCGTATTGTTCGATTTGGCGCGCGTCCATGGAGGGGGGTGCAAATAGGATCAGTTGTCACTGGTCTTGTGCAAAAGTTAGTTCAGTTATTTTGCGTCGTCGTTTTCTATGACATTTTTACAGTTATGAAGAATAATATGCAATATGCGAATAATTATAATTGGGATGAAGGCCTGGCGAATATAGATAAATATTTACACATGGGGAATGATGCTTGGGTGATTTACAGCAAAGATTTTGCAGTACATAATATCTATTTAATAGATTTTATTTATGTTTTTGTATGGGGGTTAATTATTATTGGGGTTGTCGTGCATTGTATTTTGTTTGAAAAGGATAAGGATTTTAGAAGCAGATTTTTACTGTCCTATGCATTTGTTTGGATCTTTTTAGGAAATATTGTTGCGGTGATTTTTCTATCAGCGGGACCTATATATTACGATAACTTCAATACTGAATTAAGCCGATTTTCTGATCTCATCGCGTATCAAGAATCTGCAGGATTTTCTGAAACAAATATTGCTAGAATTCAGGCATTTTTATTGGAGGCCCATAACAGCGGGCAGAGTCATTTTGGCTCGGGCATATCTGCTTTTCCAAGTTTGCATGTTGCTACAGCAGCGTTATCTATGTTTTATTTTTTAAGAAAGAGTAAGATCATGTTTTTCATGAGCCTTTTGTTTTTGATTATCATTCAGTTTACATCTGTGTTATCAGGCTATCATTATGCAATTGACGGCTACTTCTCTATCATGATTGTGGTGGTGCTTTGGTATGGCTATACGGCGCGGTCGCCGCGATCAAAGGATGTCGCGCCCGAAAGTGAACTGATCAGTAGTTTTGGCAAGTGTTAGGATCGTCGCCATTCGGACGTTCCCAGTCTCTTGTTGATGCACGGATCATCATGGTTACGTGCTTTACGCGCTGAGTTTCGCTACTGCGCCCTTAGAAGCCAGGAACTCCGCAGCGGAAATAATTCGCGCAAATCTGTGAATATGCGAAGGATTGCAGCGGACGCGCCTCGCCCCAAATGGTAGAGTCGCGAAAAGATGTTTTAGGAGTCCCCCAAATGCCCGCTAATTTTCGCAGATCCGCCCCCTATACCGGCGGCTCGGCTGTTTTTTCCGCGCTTGTCGGACTGGCGCTTACCCTTGGCGCCACTGCCGCCGGAGCGCAGGAAAAGGGCGATGCGTTCGACTTTCAGGATCCTCTGACGGTGGAGCCTTACGAGGCCGCTGAGCAGCGTGGCGATTACCGTCCCCGGTATGAACGCGAATTGAGCGGCGCGAACGAGTCGCGCAATGCAGGCGCGTTCGATCGGGATCCCGGTAGCCTGAAAGGCGACGTGAACTCGTTGAATGAGGATCTGGAAGGACGCGGCGGTCTGGTGCCGTTCTTCAAGAACACGTTCTCGGACCGTTAATCGACGCGAACCGCCATTCACAACTGCGGCGCCGCTGATTGACCGGGCGGCCGGTCGGTCTCATATTTAAGCGATGACCAAGTCCGTGATATTCGCTGCGGCCCTGACCGTCGCCGGAATGCTCGCGCTTCCCGCTTTGGCGGAGGGCTGGGCTTTGGGCGGGCGCAGCGGCGGCGCGGTGCTGTCGCTCTCCCCAACCTACGGCGTGACGACGGGTCCGTTTGCGCGGGGAGACGCGGGGCGTCATGTGGATCGCGGCTACGCGGATCGCAAATACCGCAAGCACTCGAAGTGGAAACGGAAGCACAAGCGGCGCCGGGCGGCCTATTACCGGCCCTATTATTTCTACGGCGAACGGCGTTCCGAGCCGAGGACCGAGGTTGTAGTGGTCGAGCAACCCGCCGCCGCTCCGCCTGAACCGGTCGCGCCGCCGCCGCCCGCGCCGCGCATCGATGCGTGCCGCTCTGCCCCCGATGTCACCGCTATAGAGTCAGAGCCGGTCGTCGGCTCCGGGCGTGTGATGTTCATGGCGCCACCCGAGGAGGGTTGCCCGAGATTTGCGCGGGTTCCGGCGTCCAAAACCACGAGCGTCGACGTCGCGGCGCAATAAAAAACGCCCGCCGGATCTGGCGGGCGTCTCTCATTCCAATGAATTTGCGATCCGGAGTCAGTCCAGATCGCGCACATCCGTCAGGCGACCTGTGATCGCGGCGGCGGCGGCCATGACCGGGCTGACCAGATGGGTGCGTCCGCCGCGCCCTTGCCGGCCCTCGAAATTGCGGTTCGAGGTGGAGGCGCAGCGCTCCCCCGGCGCCAACTGGTCCGGGTTCATGCCGAGGCACATGGAGCAACCCGCCATCCGCCATTCGAATCCGGCGTCGATCAGCTTCTGGGCGACGCCCTCTTCCTCCGCCTGTAGACGCACCAGGCCCGAGCCCGGCACTATCATCGCGCGCAGCCCGTCCTTGACCTTGTGGCCCTCCATGATCCGGGCGACCTCGCGCAGATCCTCGATCCGACCATTGGTGCAGGAGCCGATGAAGACGGTGTCGATCTCGACATCCTGCAAGCGGGTGCCGGGCGTCAGACCCATATAGTCGAGGCTGCGCGCGGCGGCGTCCTGTTTGCCGCCCTCGAAATCGGCAGGCGAGGGGACGACGCCGGTGATCGGCAGCACGTCCTCGGGGCTGGTGCCCCAGGTGACGACCGGCGCGATATCCTCGGCCTTGAGCGTGATGATCTTGTCAAAATGCGCGCCATCGTCGGTCTTGAGCGTGCGCCAGTAGTTGACCGCCATCTCCCACGCCGCGCCTTTCGGCGCTTTCGGCCGGCCCTTGAGGTATTCGAAGGTCTTCTCGTCCGGCGCGATCAGGCCCGCGCGGGCGCCGCCCTCGATCGCCATGTTGCAGACGGTCATGCGGCCTTCCATGGAAAGCGCTTCGATCGCCTCGCCGCAATATTCAATGACATGACCGGTGCCGCCGGCGGTGCCGGTCTCGCCGATCACCGAAAGGGTGATGTCCTTGGCGGTGACGCCGGTCGGCAGGGTCCCGGTGACCTCCACCTTCATGTTCTTCGACTTTTTCTGGATCAGCGTCTGGGTGGCGAGCACATGCTCGACCTCAGAGGTGCCGATGCCGTGCGCCAGCGCGCCGAACGCGCCATGGGTCGCGGTGTGGCTGTCGCCGCAAACGATGGTCATGCCCGGCTGGGTCAGGCCCTGCTCCGGCCCGATGATATGCACGATGCCCTGCCGGATGTCGTCGACATCGTAATACTCGACGCCGAAATCCTTGGCGTTCTGGCGCAGCGCGTCGACCTGAATGCGGGATTGTTCGTCCTTGATGCCCTCCACCCGGGTCGGATCGGTCGGCACGTTATGGTCCGGCACCGCCAGAGTCGCCTCGGGCTTGCGGACCGCGCGCCCCGTCATGCGCAGCCCTTCGAAAGCCTGCGGTGAGGTGACCTCGTGCACCAGATGCCGGTCGATATAGAGCAGGCAGGTGCCGTCCTCGGCCTCATGGGCCACGTGGGCGTCCCAGATCTTGTCGTAGATGGTCTTGGCGGTCATGTCGGGGTCTTCCTCGAAAAACGGTCTGAACAACGGGGTCGGCGTTGGCTGCGCAGTTGGGCGCGGCGCCATATCAGCCGCCCGCCCGCGCTCGCCGCTGACCATGGAACCGCCAGGGCAGGCGGGCTCGGTCCGCGATCGAGATATAGTCCGCAATATGTACGGGTGTGTTCATGGGCGTTCTCTAGTCGCTCGGCGGTCCGGCTTCAAGCCACGCGTGGCCGGGAAGCGCCTCAAACCAGTCGAGCGCGATGCTCGTCCAGCCTTTCGGGGCGCCATGACCGCCCGGGCCAAGCAGGAAGGTGACCGAGCCGCCCTCGCATTCCGTCCAGCTTTTCCGCCAGAGCGGACCCGAGGCGTCGACAGCGGTCGCGCGCTGGGCGCAGTTCATCTCATTCCGCCAGGTCAGCAATCCGGCGTGAATGTCGCCCTGCACGATTCGCAGCACGGAGGTGTCGATCGGCCGCCCCTCCAGCGGAACCGTGCGATCTGAAAAGCCGTGCGTGTGGAGCAGGTCAACCGGTCCGACACAATCCGTCGATTCCGGTTTCCAGAAGCCGCCCGAGATCGGCGCATAGGCGGTGGCGGTGTCCGGCTTCAGGCAGGCGACGTCCCAGATCATCGAACCGCCGCGCGAAAACCCGGCAAGCAGGACCCGGCTCCGATCCAGCGAAAAGCGCTTCGCCGCGTCGTCGATCACCGCGCGAATGAAGGCGAGGTCGTTGCGGGGATAGGCCTGATAGCCGTCGCGCACCGCCCAGTCAGGTTTGGTCTTCTCGCCGCCCCATTTCAATCCGTTCGGGGCGATCAGCGCATACCCGCGCTGGGTGAAATTCTTGACGAAGCCTGTATTGGCGATCGTTTTGGCGCCCGAGCCGGCATAGCCGTGCAGCCAGATCACGGCCGGCGCGCTCTCGGGCGAGTCCGGCAAAGCGGCGTGGTAGGCGCCGGTCCCGATCTCGCAGGGGATGTCGTCGCCACATGAATCCTGCGCCGCGATCGGCGTTGCCAGGGCCAGGATCGCAAGCGCGACCGTCACGACTCGGATCATCGGATTTCTCTCGTTTCCTCCATCATAGCCTCAAACCAGTCGAGCGCCATCGCCGCCCAACCCTTCGGCACCCCGTGGCCGCCGGGAAAGAGCGCAAACTCCAGCGCGGTGCCGGCGTCGCATATGGTCCAGCGGCGCAGTAGGAATTGCCCCCGGTCGTCAAACGCGTCGGCGCGCAGGCCGTCGCAGCCATTCTCGGCGCGCCACAATTGCATCCCCTCCCAGATATCGCCCTGCACGCGGGCGCCGCTGCGCAAGGGGCGGCCCTCAAGCGGCACCGTCGTGTCGCGCCAGCCGTGGGTGTGGAGCAATCGGACCGGCCCGTCGCAATCCTTGGGATGCTCGCGCCAGAACCCACCCGCGACCGGGGCGTAGGCGGCGGCGATCCGGTGATCGCGGCAGGCCAGATACCAGGTCTGAGAGCCGCCGATGGAGAACCCGGTCATCAGCATCCGGTCGCGGTCGAGGCCAAAGCGATCCGCCGCGTCGTCGAGCACCTGTGAGATAAACGCGAATTCGTCGCGGCGGCCGTCGAAGCTCTGGAAGTTCCAGCTTCGGTGGCGGCGCGTCGCGGAATGGGGCAGGCCGATCGGGGCGATCACGGCGAAGCCGCGCGACAACGCCTCTCGGGTCATCTCACCCATGCGGAGGACGCCCCGGCCCGAACCGCCGGCGCCATGCAGATGGATCAGCGCGGGGGCTCCCTTTGCGCCGCCATCCAGCGGACCGGGCAGCAGCAGGCGGTACTCGCCGAGATCCACCTTGCAGCTTTCACCCTCCGGCGCGCCGCAGTCTTGCACCTCCTCCGCGAATGCAAGGGAAGGTCCGAAATACGCCAGCGCCGCGCAGATCGAGGCCGCGCGCGCCAGCGAGCGGATCATCGGATCGCCTCCGCCCCAGCCTGCGTCGCCTCGAACCAGTCGAGCGCCATCTTGCTCCAGCCCTTCGGGATCGAATGGCCGCCGGGGTGAATCGCCAGCTCCAGATGGGCGCCGGGCGCGCAGTTGGTCCAGGCGCGGCGCCAATACCCGCCTCGCAACTCGGTGTCCGTCGGCGGGTCCGCGCGACATGCGAACGCGTCGCGCAGCAGGTTCAGGCCGACGAAGAGGTCGCCTTGCGTGATCCGCCCGCCCGCGACCGAGCGCCCCTCCATCGGCACCACCGGATCGGCCCAGCCATGGGTGTGCAGGAGTTTCGCGGGGCCGGCGCAGACCTCGGGCAAGGGCCGCCACATCAGGCCGGAGATCGGCGCATAGGCCGCCGCCGTCTCAGGTCGGTCGCAGACGATCCGCCAGCTCATCATGCCGCCGCCGGAAAAGCCGCCAATCAGGACGCGATCGCGGTCGACGTCGAGCGTTTTCGAGGCATGGGCCAGCACGGTGTTGATGAAGAACACGTCATCGCGCACGCCGTCGCCAGTGACGGCGCGGGAATTCCATGACGCGCCGGAGCGTCCACCGGATCTCGGCTGGCCGGTTGGCGCGATAAAGGCGTAGCCGCGATCCGTGACCGCGCTCACCAGGCCCTTGTTGCGGATCGTCGCCGCGCCCGTCCCGCCCCAGCCATGCAGGAATACGAGCGCGGGATGCGGGCCGGGGCCGTCCGGCAGCGCCGCGTGATAGACGCCGCTTTCCATTTCATACCGGCAGGGCGCCGTCGCCGGGTCGCAGGCCGCCACCGCCCCGCCGCCGCCAACGGCGGTCAGCAAAAGGGCGGCGATCATTGTCCGCAGATACATGCCCATGCGTCCCCTGTTCCCATTGTGGGGGAAGAATGGGCGGATTCGGCGCGCGGGTCACGCCCGCGCCGCTCACGATGTCGCGAAAACGCAAACGGGCGGCCCTTGGGGCCGCCCGCTGATTGCCTCGAGATGGGGCCGGTTACTCGGCCGCGGTCTCCGGCGCCGCTTTGGCGGCTTTGGGTTTGTAGTTGGTTTTCTCGGCGATACGGGCCGATTTTCCGCGGCGCTGGCGCAGGTAGTAGAGCTTGGCGCGGCGGACGCGGCCGCGGCGGACCACGGTGATCGCGTCGATGATCGGCGAGTGGAGCGGGAAAATACGCTCAACGCCCTCGCCGAAGCTGATCTTGCGGACTGTGAAGCTGGCGCCGAGGCCGGATCCGCCCTGACGGGCGATGCAGACGCCCTCATAATTCTGTACGCGAGAGCGCGAGCCCTCGGTGACTTTTACGCCGACGCGGACGGTGTCGCCCGGCGCGAAATCGGGAATGTCTTTGCCAAGCTCGGCGACGTGCTCGGCTTCGAGTTGCTGAAGCAGGTTCATCGGTCTAGTCCTTTATGGGCCGTCTTGTGACGGTCGATTGCGCGTCCGAGAGCTCTGCTTCTCCATTCGGGTCCTCAGAGGCCGCATTCGCGGCTTGAGCCCGCCAGAGGTCGGGACGTCTTTCCTTCGTCAACGCCTCCGCCTGGGATTGCCGCCATTCGGCGATCTTCGCGTGATGGCCGGAGAGGAGAACCTCCGGTATCTCGCGCCCTTCCCAGACGGCGGGCCGTGTATAATGCGGGGCCTCCAACAGACCCGCGCTGAAACTTTCCTCCTCGGCGGACGCCTGATTGCCGAGAACGCGCGGTATAAGCCTAACCGTGGCGTCAATCAACGCCATTGCGGCGATTTCTCCGCCTGACATGACGAAATCGCCGAGTGAGACCTCTGTGACACGCCTTGCGTCCAGCACCCGCTGGTCTACGCCCTCAAACCGTCCGCAAAGCATGGTCACCCCGTCGGCGCGGGAGAATCGCTTCGCCATCGCCTGATCGAACGGGCGACCGCGGGGCGAAAGATAGATCACCGGCCAGTCCGCGTCTCTGGGCCGGCTGTCCGCGCAATGGTCCAGAGCGCGGGCGATCACGTCTGGCTTCATCACCATGCCCGGCCCACCGCCCGCGGGCGTGTCGTCGACCGCGCGATGCTTGCCGGTCGCAAAGCGGCGAATGTCGATCGGATCCAGCGCCCAGAGCCCCGCGTCGAGCGCCTTGCCGACCAGCGAGCCGCCGAGCGGGCCGGGGAACATTTCCGGAAACAGGGTCAGCACCTGCGCGCGCCAGGCGCCCGCCAGTTGCGGGCCGTCCTCCATCACCGAGCGCGGCGCGCGCGATGGCGATATGGCGAGTTTGCCATGAGAGCGCCGGGGCGGGGATTTAGGCGGCAGGGCCATCAGGAAGGCTCCGCCCCATCATATTCATCGCCGCCGCTGTCATCGCCAAAAACGCCTTCTGGCGGATCGGCGATCAGGCGCCCGGCGGAAAGGTCCACCGTTGGAACGGCCTCTCGCGTGAAGGGCAGCAGGGCGGTTTTCCGGTTCGGCAGACCGATCTCAAGGAAGTCGCCGGCCCCGTAATCCTGCACGGCGCGCACCTCGCCGAGCTTTTCCCCGCCGGCGTCATAGACATCCAGCCCAATCAGGTCGGCGTGATAGAACTCGTCATCGGGCAGGTTGGGCAGGCGCTCGCGCGGGGCGTAGAGCCGGACGCCTTTCAGCGCCTCGGCTTGATCGCGGTTGGAGACGCCGCCAAGCCGGGCGGCGAAGCCGTTTTTGACCGCGCGGCTGACCTTCACGGTCCAGCTTTGCGCGCCGTCCTCAGAGGTGAGCGGCCCATAGTCGCCGATCGCGCCCGGATCGGCGCAGAAGCTTTTCAGCCGCACCTCGCCGCGCACGCCGAAAGCGCCGGCGACGGCGCCGACGCAGACACGTTCGGTTTCGGTCCGATCCGGCATGACGGCCCCGGCGCGCCGCGATTACTCGGCGGCGGCTTCCTCGGCGGGCGCCTCTTCGGCCGGAGCTTCGCTGGCCTCAGCCGCCTTGTCGGCCTTTTCCTGCGCGCGCTCCTGCGCCTTTGCGCCCGGCTTGGCCTTGTTCGGGTTGTTGCGCTCTGATTTCTCCATCGCGCCGGCGGCCTCAAGGAAACGGGCGACGCGGTCAGAGGGCTGGGCGCCCTTCGAAATCCATTCCATCGTCTTTTCGACGTCGAGCTTCACGCGTTCCTCCGAGTCCTTCGGCAGCAGCGGATTATAGGTGCCCAGTTTCTCGATAAAACGGCCGTCGCGCGGCTTGCGGCTGTCGGCGGCGACGATCGAGTAATACGGGCGCTTCTTGGAGCCCCCGCGGGCGAGACGAATTTTGATGGCCATGGTGTGTTCTCCGTGGATTCGAGTGTTTGAGGCGGGGTCAGTCCCGCATTTTCAGATGGTTCTGGATAACGTTCTCAATCAGGAACGTGATGAAGGCTTCGGCGAAGTCCGGGTCCAGCCCGCTTTCTTCGGCCAGTTTGCGCAGGCGCGCGACCTGCGCGATCTCGCGGTCCGGGGTCGAGGCGGGGATGTTGAACTCCGCCTTCAGCGCGCCCACCGACCGGGTCAGTTTGAACCGCTCGGCGAGGATATGGATCAGAGCGCTGTCGACATTGTCGATGCTTTTGCGGATCTGGCCGATCTCGGCCCAGGGATCGCGGTCGTTCGGGTCGTTGGCGGTCATTGCAAGGCCTCCGGCGCGGGATGGCGATAGACGAGATCTTCGGGCGAGGGGCGGTCGGCGTCGTCGTCGCGCACCGCGCCAAGGCGTTCGGCCAGCGCGATGGAGCGCGCGTTTTCCGGCGCGATATAGGAGACTGCGGTGTCCCAGCCGAGTTCGCGATACGCATAGTCTCGCGACGCGGCGGCGGCTTCGAATGCGACGCCTTTGCCTTCGGCGTACTCCCACAGGATCCAGCCGAGCTCCCGTTCCGGCTTGCCGTCCGGATACCAGCAACCGACGAGTCCGAGACACGTATCGACGCCCTTCATCGTCACAGCCCACATGCCGCAGCCGCGCAGCGGCCAATGGCCGAGCTCGACGCCGAAGGCGCGCCAGGCGGCCGGACGGTCGAGCACGCCGCCGGCGTAGCGCGACCGCTCAGACGTCATGAACGCGCAAAAGCCATCGCAGTCGCGCGGCTCCGGCCCACGGAGAACAAGCCGTTCGGTCTCGATCACAGGTATGCCGGTCAGCGCGATCACTTCTTTTTTCCCAATCCGCTCAGGCCGGGGGGCAGGGACGCGCCGCCTGCGGGGGGCAGGCCGGGAAAACCGCCTGGGGGCGGGGCGGGCATCTGGCCGCCGGCCGCGCCGGGCATGCCGCCGGGGGGCATGGCGCCGCCGCCGCCGAACAACCCGCCGAGGCCGCTGCGCATCAGGCCCTTTTTGCCCATCTTGCCCATTTTCTTCATCACGTCGGACATCTGCCGGTGCATCTTCAGCAGCTTGTTGACGTCGGCGACCTCGACGCCCGCGCCCGCCGCCACGCGTTTTTTGCGGCTGGCCTGCATCAGAGCGGGTTTCCTGCGCTCTTCCTTGGTCATCGACTGGATGATCGCGATCTGACGTTTCAGCACCTTGTCGTCGAGATTGGCGTCGGCCATCTGTTTCTGCGCCTTGGCCATGCCCGGCAACATGCCCATGATGCCGCCCATGCCGCCCATCTGGATCATCTGCTCCAGCTGTTTGCGCAAATCGTTCATGTCGAAACGGCCCTTCTGGAACCGTTTCATCATGCGCTCGGCTTCCTGCGCCTCGATCTGTTCCTGCGCCTTTTCGACCAGGCTGACGATATCGCCCATGCCCAGAATGCGGCCCGCGACGCGATCGGGGTGGAACTCCTCCAACGCGTCCATCTTTTCGCCGAGGCCGACGAATTTGATCGGCTTGCCGGTCACCGCGCGCATCGAGAGCGCCGCGCCGCCGCGTCCGTCGCCGTCCATCCGGGTCAGCACCACGCCGGAGACGCCGACGCGGGTGTCGAACTGCTCGGCGACGTTGACCGCGTCCTGACCGGTCAGGCCGTCGACCACCAACAAGGTCTCATGCGGGCCGGCGGCGTCGCGGACCGCCTCGACCTCAGCCATCAACTCGTCATCGACATGCAGACGGCCGGCGGTGTCCAGCATCACCACGTCATAACCGCCCAGGGTCGCCTGTTGCTTGGCGCGTTTGGCGATGCCGACCGGGTCCTGCCCCGGCACGATGGGCAGCGTGTCGACGCCGATCTGGGTTCCCAGAACCGCCAGCTGCTCCATCGCCGCCGGACGGCGCGTATCAAGCGAGGCCATCAGGATGCGCTTGTTCTCACGCTCCTTCAGCCGTTTGGCGATTTTTGCGGTGGTGGTGGTCTTGCCCGACCCCTGCAGGCCGACCATCATGATCGGCGCGGGCGGGCTGTCGATTTTCAGCGCGCCGGCCTTGTCGCCCGGATCGCCGCCGCCCGCCAGCATCGTCACCAGTTCATCGTGGACGATCTTGACGACCATCTGGCCCGGCGTGACTGACTTGACGACCGCCTGACCCGTCGCCTGCTCTTTGACCTTGGCGACGAAATCGCGGGCGACCGGCAGGGCGACGTCCGCCTCCAGCAGGGCGACGCGAACCTCGCGCATCGCGGTCGAGACGTCGGCCTCGCTGAGCGCGCCCTGTTTGGTCAGCTTGTCAAAGACGCCTGACAGGCGATCAGAAAGACTTTCGAACATGCGGCGCCGCTCCCGGCCAAAATCCAACGACAAACGCGCCGGTGGGCGCATCCGCGCTGACCGACGGCGATCCCCCAAACGGGGACCGGAAGAGGTGAACCTTCCGGGGTTGCGGGCGATTTACGCGGCGGATCGGCGATTGTCAATTCGGGGTCGCCGGAATCGTCCGGATTCCGCCGCTTGTTGTTGACACGGCGTTCGTCCTGACGGCATCACCGGTAACGTTTTCTTGAGCTCTGGACACCCATCAACAGGAGACCACTGAATGCTACGTACGCACGCCATTCTGTCCGCCGTCGCGGCGGTCGCTTTCCTCGGCGCCTGCTCCTCCGACAGCGTCGCGCAGAACGAGCCCGTCAAGGTCGTCGAAACGGTCGAGGCCTCGGCCACCGTGCAGACTGTCGACAAGGAAACCCGTGAGATCCTTCTGAAAGACAATGTCGACGGCGACACGTTCGTCGTCACCGCCGGGCCGGAAGTGAAGAATTTCGACCAGATCGATTCCGGCGATCAGGTGAAGATCGCCTACTCGCTGGGCCGCGCCGCGCGAATGGCGCTGCCGGGTCAGGCCGGCACCACCAGCGCCGTGGTCGGCGGCACCGCGGAAGAGGGCGCCAAGCCGGGCGTCGCCGTGGGCCAGGTCACCACGACGGTTCTGGAGTTCGTTTCCTACGACCCGGGTTCGCGTCAGGCGACGATCATCAACGCCGAAGGGCTTGAGCGCACGGTCACCGTCGAGACGCCGGAAGGCCAGGAATTCGCCTCCAAGCTCAACAAGGGCGACAAGGTGGAGGTCACCTTCACCGAGGCTTTGGCGATCGTCGTCGAAGAGCAGTAAGCCGATCGCGACGCGGCGGGGGAAGCCTCCGCCGCGTCCGTCCCCAAGATGCGATTTCAGGCGGCGGCCAGACCGGCGCGGCCTTCCCGGACCGGCAGGTGGATTAGGGCGGAAAACGCGCCCACGCCCACGCCGATCCACCAGACCAGGTCATAGTTCCCATAAAGATCGTAGAGGGCGCCGCCGAGCCAGACGCCCAGAAAGCCGCCGATCTGGTGGCTGAGGAACACGAACCCATAGAGCGTGCCCATATATCTCGGCCCGAAGAGATGCGCGACGAGGCCAGAGGTCAGCGGCACGGTGGCCAGCCAGAGCGACCCCATCACCAGCGAGAACACGACCACCGAGGTTGGCGTGATCGGGACCATGAAGAACGCCGCCGCCGCGATGGTCCGCCCGGTATAGATGATCACCAGCAGGTTTTTCTTGCGGAAGCTCTGCCCCAGCAGCCCGGCGAGCAACGTGCCGCCGATATTGGCGAACCCCACCAGCGCGATGGCGAACGCGCCCAACTGGCTGGTGGTCAGAATGCCGATCTGCGCCAGCAATCCGTCCGGCGCGATCGGCCCGCAAACCTCCGTCACGAAGGCGGGGAAATGCGCGGTGATGAAGGCGAGCTGATAGCCGCAGGAAAAGAATCCCAGCACCAGCATCACGTAGGACGGGTCTCTGGACGCCCGGCGCAGCACGCCGCCCAGCGTCTCGTCCAACTCCGCCTTGGTGGTTCCCGTCGTCGGCGCTTTCAGCATGGGCAGGAACGCCATGCTGGCCAGGATCAGGCCCGCGAAGATCACCAGGGCGGAGGACCAGCCGAACGCGTCGATCAAGCCCTGCGCGATGGGCGGGCCGAAGATCTGACCGGCGGAGCCCGCCGCCGTCGCGATCCCCAGCGCCATCGAGCGGTTCTTTTCGGATGCGGCCCGGCCGACCATCGCCAGCACCACGCCAAAGCCAGTACCCGCGATGCCCATCCCCACCATGACGCCGCTGGTCAGGTGCTGGCCCCAAGGCTCGCCCGCCATCGAGGACAGCGCCAGCCCGGCGGCGTAGATGATCGCGCCCAGAATCAATGTGCGGCGGTCGCCGAATTTCTCTCCGATCGCGGCGAAGACCGGCTGACCCAGACCCCAGGCGAGGTTCTGGATGGCGATGGCCATCGAAAACTCGCTGCGCGGCCAGTTGAACTCCAGCGCGATCGGGATCTGGAACACGCCATAGGAGGCGCGGATGCCAAAGGAGATCAGCAGGATCGCCGAACCCGCCACAAGAACGGGAACCAGCGTTGATCGGGTGTCGGCGGCGGTTTGAGACATGGTTCTACGTCTTTCGCGCGCCGCGCTCCTTGCGCGGCCATCGTCGCCGAAACTCGTCGCAGCCGGCCCCCGCGTCAAATCATACCTATTTACGTGATCGATCAGCGCTGGTTATGTGAGCGCGATTCTGGTCCGCCCGCCCTGAGATTTACGGTTTTTGATGATGCAGAACGCCCCCCAAGGCCCGATGCCGCGCTATCGCGCGCTGATCGACGATGGCGCGATCCATGCGGATCCGGCGCAGCGGCTGGTGGTCGAGAAGCTTCAACTCCTGCACATGCATCTCGTCTCCTATGATCCGGCGAAGCCCAAACGGTTCGGACGCGCCCTCTTTGGCTGGGGGCGGGAGAAGATCGCGCAGGAGCCGGTGACGGGCGTCTACATGTATGGCGGCGTCGGGCGCGGCAAATCCATGCTGATGGACCTGTTCTTCGAATCCGCGCCCTTAGAACGCAAACGCCGGGTGCATTTCCACGCTTTCATGCAGGAAGTGCATCACGGGATCAAAAAGGCCCGCGAGACCGGTGACGCGGATCCGATTCCCCCGGTCGCGGATGCGATTGCGGAGAGCGCGACGCTGCTCTGTTTTGACGAGGTGCAGGTCACCGATATCGCCGACGCGATGATCCTGGGGCGGTTGTTCGAAGGATTGTTCGAGCATGGCGTGGTGGTCGTCGCGACCTCGAACCGGCCGCCGGACGATCTTTATAAGGACGGGCTGAACCGGGATCTCTTTCTGCCCTTTATCGAGATGTTCAAGAAACGGCTCGACGTGCTGGAGCTGAACGCGGTCGCCGACTATCGGCGCGGGCGCGATGCGGGCGCAAAGCGATACTTCTCCCCCCTCGACCCCGACAGCGCGGCGGAGATGGACGCGGCCTGGGACGCTGAAGTGGCGGGCGGAACGCCGAAACCAGCGACGCTGGAGGTTAACGGCCGGGAGGTGCGGGTGGAGGCGACGACCGAGACGGCGGCGCGGGCGACCTTCGCCGAGCTTTGCGAGAAGCCGCTGGGCGCGGCGGATTACCTGGCGCTCGCCGAGCGGTACGACACGGTGTTTCTGGATGCGATCCCGACGCTCTCACGCGCCAAGAACAACGAGGCGAAACGGTTCGTCACCCTGATCGACTCGCTCTATGAGGCAAGGGCGCGGTTCATCTGCTCCGCCGCCGCGGAACCGGATTTCCTCTACACCGAGGGCGCGGGGGCTTTCGAATTCGCCCGCACAGCCTCCCGGCTGGATGAGATGCGCAGCGTCGACTGGCCGCCGGAGGAGGACTAGGCTCAGCCCGCATAAGGCCGTTTGTCGGGCACCGAACCCAGTTTGGTGAACAGCACCACAGATCCGCAGGAATGGCGCAGGTCGTAGGCGAAGCCCTTGGCGCTGAGCGCGTCGAACAGGGTTTTGACGCCAGAGAGGCCGGTCAGATGGTCATGCACCTCCACGTAGATCCGGTCTACGCCGGAAAGATCCGCCTCTGGCAGCAACGCGACCTCGCCGCCTTCGATATCGCATACGATCATGGTGATCGCGTGTTTGGCCAGCAGCGCGTCGAGCGAGAACACCGGCACCGCCTCTATCCGGTCATAGGCGTAGGGCTCCGGCGAAAGCGACGACATCCAGAAGTCCGGGCGCGCGTAGAATTTGGCGTATTCGTCCCCGCGCGGCGCGGGGCCTGCGCTGGCGACGCCGTTCAGCACTTTCACCCGCGCGGCGCCGTTCAGGCGATGCACTTTATAAATGAACGGGATGAGCTGGGGGTTCGCCTCCAGCGCCACGATTTTCGCGGCGCCCGTGCGGGTGGCGAGAATCGTTGAGACGAAGCCCATGCCCGCGCCGAGCTCCAGCACGTGATCGCCCTCGCGCACCACGTCGGGCAGCGAACGGGTTTCATCGGCCTCATAGGCGCCGCTTCTGAGCGCGGCTTCGATCGGCGGGGTGACGATGCGTCGGTCCAGCGGAATGCGCACGCCCGCTGCGACCAGCATGCGCGCTGAAGACTGGCGATCAGCACACATAGCGCCTTCGATGACGGGCGGGTCGCCCGGATCCAGCGTGAACGACGTCAGGTCAAGCATGGCCCTCTCCTCAAAGCAAATACAACTTAAAGAAGAGTTATAGTGAGATACATCCAATTAAGGTAGTATTAAGGCGTCAATTTTAGGAAACTGGGCTTGGGCGCCAGAGAGGCGTTTGAATCCAACACCTTAAGAAAAAGACGCGCCGGAAATCCGCCGCGCCTTCCTCAAAATAATCGTTAAAACTGGATCGAACCCGCCCGATCCACGCCGAAACAGGCGTCGCGACGCCCGCTCACATCGTGCGTTCGACCATCATCTTCTTGATCTCGGCGATCGCCTTGGCCGGGTTCAGGCCTTTCGGGCAGGTCTTCGAGCAGTTCATGATCGTGTGGCAGCGATAGAGTTTGAACGGGTCCTCCAGCTGGTCGAGCCGCTCGCCCGTCGCCTCATCCCGGCTGTCGATCAGCCAGCGATAGGCGTGCAGCAGCGCCGCCGGGCCGAGATAGCGGTCGCCGTTCCACCAATAGCTGGGGCAGGAGGTGGAGCAGGAGGCGCACATCACGCATTCATAGAGACCGTCCAGCTTCTTGCGGTCCTCGATGGATTGCAGCCATTCGGTCGCCGGTCGGTTGGTCTTGGTCTCCAGCCACGGCATGATCGAGGCGTGCTGGGCGTAGAAATGGGTCAGGTCCGGGATCAGATCCTTCACCACCGGCATATGCGGAAGCGGATAGATCTTCACGTCACCCTTGATCTCATCAAGGCCATAGATGCAGGCCAGAGTGTTGATCCCGTCTATATTCATCGCGCAGGAGCCGCAGATCCCCTCGCGGCAGGAGCGGCGGAACGTGAGCGTCGGATCGACCTCATTCTTGATCTTGATCAGCGCGTCCAGAACCATCGGGCCGCACTTGTCCATGTCGAGGAAATAGGTGTCGACGCGCGGGTTGTTCCCGTCATCCGGGCTCCAGCGATAGATCTTGAACGCGCGGACATTGCTCGCGCCTTCGGGCTTCGGCCAGATCTTGCCCTGCTGGACCTGGGAGTTCTTCGGAAGCTTAAACTCAGCCATGTCGCGAACCTCTCCTCAATATACCCGCGCCTTGGGCGCGACTTTCTTCAGCTCGATCCCGCCCTCGCTCTCCGGCGTCAGCGGATCGACGGTGACCGGACGATAGCTGAGCGTGACCTCGCCCTCGTCCGAGACATGCGCGATGGTGTGCTTGCGCCAGTTTTTGTCATCGCGATCGGGGAAGTCTTCATGCGCGTGGGCGCCGCGGCTTTCCGGCCGCGCCTCGGCGCCGAACACGGTCGGCATGGCGTTGGCCATCAGGTTCTGCAGCTCCAGCGTCTCCATCAGGTCCGAGTTCCAGATAAGCGAGCGATCGGTGACGCCCACATCCTTCAACTCGTCCCAGACCGCCGTCATCTTCTCGCAGCCCTCTTTTAGCGTCTTCGAGGTGCGGAACACGGCGGCGTCGGCCTGCATCGTGCGCTGCATCTTGTCGCGAAGCACCGCTGTCGGGGTCGGGCCGCTGGCGTTCCGAACGCCGTCGAACCGGTCCATGATTTTCTCGACGGATTTCTCGTTCACGTCAGGAACCGGTGAGTTGGGATCGACGATCTCGCCTGCCTTGATGGCGGCGGCGCGGCCGAACACCACCAGATCGATCAGCGAGTTCGACCCCAGTCGGTTGGCGCCGTGCACGCTGGCGCAGCCCGCCTCGCCGACGGCCATCAGGCCCGGCGCCTTGGCGTTCGGGTCGTCCTTGGTAGGGTTCAGCACCTCGCCCCAGTAATTGGTGGGGATGCCGCCCATATTATAGTGCACGGTGGGCAGGACCGGGATCGGCTCCTTAGTCAGATCGACGCCCGCGAAGATCCGCGCCGATTCCGAGATGCCCGGCAGGCGCTCGGCCAGCGTCTCCGGCGGCAGGTGGTCGAGATGCAGGAAGATGTGGTCCTTCTCATCGCCGACGCCGCGGCCTTCGCGGATCTCCATGGTCATGCAGCGGGAGACGACGTCGCGGCTGGCCAGATCCTTGTAGGTCGGCGCGTAGCGCTCCATGAAGCGCTCGCCTTCCGAGTTGGTCAGATAGCCGCCCTCGCCGCGCGCGCCCTCGGTGATCAGGCAGCCCGAGCCGTAAATGCCGGTCGGGTGGAACTGCACGAACTCCATATCCTGCAGCGGCAGGCCCGCGCGGGCGATCATGCCGCCGCCGTCGCCGGTGCAGGTATGCGCGGAGGTGGCGGAGAAATAGGCGCGGCCATAGCCGCCGGTCGCCAGCACCACCATCTTGGCGGCGAAGCGATGCATGACGCCGGTTTCCAGATCCCAGGTGACGACGCCGGTGCAGACGCCGTCGTCCGACATGATCAGATCGATGGCGAAATGCTCGATATAGAACTCGGCGTTGTTCTTCAGCGACTGGCCATAGAGCGTGTGCAGGATGGCGTGACCGGTGCGGTCGGCGGCGGCGCAGGTGCGCTGCACCGGCGGACCCTCGCCGAACTCGGTGGTGTGGCCGCCAAACGGGCGCTGATAGATCTTGCCCTCTTCGGTGCGGCTGAACGGGACGCCGTAATGATCCAGCTCATAAACCGCCTTGGGGGCCTCACGCGCCAGATACTCCATGGCGTCCATATCGCCCAGCCAGTCCGATCCCTTGACGGTGTCATACATGTGCCACTGCCAATGATCGGGGCCCATATTCTTCAGGCTGGCCGCGATGCCGCCCTGCGCCGCCACGGTGTGGCTGCGAGTCGGGAAGACCTTGGTGACGCAGGCGGTTTTCAGGCCCTGTTCGGCCATGCCAAGCGTCGCTCGCAGACCGGCGCCGCCGGCGCCCACCACGACAACGTCATAGCTGTGATCGATATACTCGTAGGACATGTCTCATCCTCGTTCGGTTCGGGCGAGCGGTCCCGACGGCGGGGCGCTCAAGCCGGATGGGTCGGGCGCTCAGGCGCCGAATGCGATCTTGGCGACGGCGAACACGCCGGTTGCGCCGAAGAGGACGCAGAGCATGGTGTTGCCGAGCAGAAGAGCCGTGCGCGCGGCCTTGCCGTGCACATAGTCCTCGATCACCACCTGCAGGCCGAGGCGCAGATGGTGGAACGCCACCGCGATGAAAAGAATTGTGAAGATGGCCGTCCAGGGGTTCTGATAAGTCGCCAGAACCTCCGCATGATCATCGCCCAGCGCGTCGGCCAGCGGGAACACCGCCAGCAGAGTCAGCGGGATCAGGGCGACCGAGGTCACACGCTGCGACCAGAAATGTTCTGTGCCGTGCTTGGCGGAGCCGAGGCCGATCACGCGGCCCATTGGCGTTTTGAAGCTCATGATCCGCTCCCTCAGGCTGCGATGATTGTGATGAGGGTCAAAACCCCTGTGCCGGCGAGGACGGCCATGCCCGACTTATAGGACATGTCCAGATCAAACCCCGCGCCGATATCCCAAAAGAGGTGCCGGATGCCGTTGCAGAAGTGATACCAGAGCGCCGCCAGCGAGCCGAGCAGGATCAGGTTGCCGAGAATGGAGGTCAGAACGCCGTCCGCCAGCTCGAAATACTCCGGTCCCGTCGCGGCGGCGATGAACCACCACACGATCAGGATGGCGCTAACGGTCATGCAAACGCCGGTCGCGCGGTGCAAAATTGATAAAACAGCTGTGTATTGCGGGCGGTAAATCTGCAGATGCGGCGACAGAGGCCTGTTTCCCCGATTTACATCGGCCATGGAAATCTCCCTATGTTCCCAGATCGGGCTGTCGGCCCGAACCCAAGTCGAATGAATGGTCCATCCGAGAATGCGTAACGCCCTCTCTTAGCGAACCGTTCGCAATTGCGGAAGCGCTAATCCCGCGCCCGCGCGGTTGTGCGCGCGGAGAAAGGCGGTCGCGGCGGCGCTTTTCGGACGCTCTGGCGCAAGGTGTGACGTTACCTCGGCGCCAGCGCCCAATAGTCGAAGTCCAGAATGACGCCATCCTCATAGCGCCCTTCCGCGTCGCGCAGCGGGAAGGCGGCGGCGCTGCGGTTTTTCACCGCGACAAGCCGCAGCCGAAGCGCGCCGATCGTGGGATTCGGCGTCTCCGCCACTTCCAGCACTTCCGACCAGGCGCGGATGGTGTCGCCCGCGAAGCAAGGCGCGATATGCGCGCCGGCGTTGATCGCGACGATGGGCTGGGCGTTGGCGAGGCCGTTGAAGGCCAGCGCGCGCGCCAGGCTGATGACATGGCCGCCATAGATCAGCCGGTTGCCGTCTTCGCGCAGCGTGGCGTCGAAATGCACCTTGGCGGTGTTCTGCCACAGGCGGGTCGCCATCATGTGCTCGGCTTCTTCGATGGTGACGCCGTCCACATGATCGATCTTCTCGCCCGCCTCATAATCCCCCCAGCGATGGGGCGCGCCCGCGAGATCGAAATCGTACTTCGCAAAATCCAGCCCGTCCGGAATCACCAGCTCCGCCGCCGGGACCGCGCTCGGCAGATCGGGGACCGCCGTCTCCGGCGCCGGCGATGTGGGGCTGAATTTCCGCACCATCACCCAGCGCGCGTAGGACATCACCGCCTCGCCATGCTGGTTGCGCCCGGTCGAGCGCACATAGACCACGCCGGTCTTGCCGTTCGAGTTCTGCTTCAGGCCGATGACCTCTGAAGTGGTGGACAGGGTGTCGCCCGGATAGACCGGTTTCAGGAACCGTCCGTCCGCATAGCCCAGATTGGCCACTGCGTTCAGCGAGATATCCGGCACGGTCTTGCCGAAGACGACGTGAAAGGCCGCCAGATCCTCCAGCGGACTGCGGGGCAGGCCGCAAGCCCGGGCGAATTCGTCAGAGGAGGCGACGGCGAACCGGGTCGGATAAAGCGCGCCGTAGAGCGCGCGATCGCCCTCCGTCACCGTGCGCGGCGTCGCGTGGATCAGGGTTTCGCCGAGCTTAAAGTCCTCGAAGAAGCGGCCGGGATTGGTTTTGGTCATCATTATCTCTGAGAGTTTCGCGTCCGCATGGCGAACGGCGGGGACGAACGGTGGATAAGCGGGCCGGACTTTAGCGATGCGCCGCGCGACGGCAAGACGCGAATCGGCGCGCCCGGCCCGACTGGCCATCTGGAGCGCCAGAATTGCGCGAGACCTGCGTTGGCGTTGGCGCGCGGAACGCCGATCAGATGCGATGGCCGACGGTCTCTGGGGAGCTCAAGTCGGACGCAATCTCAAGCATTTTGATTTCCTTGCGAAACATCTATTAGATGCATTCGGGTCAAAATTAGCGAAGAGCCGATCATGAAGTACCTCCTTCCTGTCCTCATTTTTCTGGCGACGTCGGCGCAGGCTGACTCCGACAAGGCGCCGGCGGACGTTGTCGCCAAGATGAATGACATGCTGGCCGCCTGCTGGGCGGGCGAGGCGTGTGAAGGATCAGAGGCGCTCAACTATTGCGGCGAGGCGATCAACGCCGGGGGCGCGCCGCTGGAATGGGTGAAGTGTCAGAACGCCGAATTCGACTGGTGGGACGCCAAACTCAATGAGGTCTACAAGGAGCGTATGGCGACCCAGAAGTCATATGATGCGGATCGCGGCGACCCCTATCACGAAGATCTTCTGCGCGACATGCAACGGGCTTGGATTCCCTTTCGGGACGCGGCGTGCGGTTTCGCCGCCCGGGGTCAGCCGGGCGGTTCAGGCGCAGTCAATGACGGAGTGGATTGTATGATCCGGGAGACGGTTGAACAGATCAACTTCATTCAGAATCCGCTGCGGTGACGGGGTTTGGCGTCGGAAGGCGCCCCCAATCACGTTGAATGCCGACGGCCGGATCCGGCGACTAGTTCGCCGAAAACCAACCGTTCGCGACGCCGCTGATTAAGTACGCGGCGTTTTGCTAAGCGCCGAGGATTGGCGCAAACCGCGATCCGGTGGGTTCAGAGCTGGCCCAGTTTCATGTTCGGGTCGTACTCGCCCTCGACCTCCTTGGTCACCGCCTGGCCGCAGCGCATCACGCCGCGGCCCGCGTCATAGGCGTAGGTCGGCGGGCCATAGAGCTCCCACCCTTTCGACAACGCCTCGGTGACCTTGTGGCAGAAGGCGGAGGTGTCGTCCTCCGTCAGGATCCGGTATGCGCGCATGCCGCCGCCCCTATTGCGGGAATGTCGGATAGCCCAGCGCGAAGCTGTGGACCAGAACGATGGCGATATAGACCGCGCCGGAAATCACCACCAGCTTGATGTTGGACTTGCGATCGCCGGGGCCGGGCCGCTCCCACGCGCCGTCGCGGCGGTTGGAGAGGATGATGCAGGCGACCGCCCACGCCGCCAGCCCGCCGAACAGGACGACGGACGCAACATCGCCGTTCACCAGCAAATGGGCCGCGGCCCAGGCCAGCGTGCCGCGCAGCATCGGATGGCGCAGACGGTGAGAGACGAAGTTTGGGCTGCGGGCGGCGCCGAAGAGCAGCACGGAAAACATCATCATCAGGTTGTTCAGATGCGTCGCCCAACCCGGCAGCAGGTAAAGCTCTTCATAGGGCGACGCGCGGTAGCCGATCACCATCAGCACCAGGCCGACCAGGATCGCTACCGCCATCACGCCTCTGGCCGGGCCTGCGCCCAAAGCGTCATTCAGTTTGGCGCGGGGGCCGGGGGCGGCGAGCGGCGCGAAATGCGCGATGCTCCAAATCAAAAGGCCGATAATCAGAAGGGTCATTGATCAATTATCCTCAATATCCTGGGCGCGCATTTCGCTGAGATAGGCCAGCGCCTTGGCCACTTCGGGGTCGTCGGGAATGGGCTGCCATTGCTCACGCATGCTGCCGTCCGGGCGCCCGACAAGCAGCGAGAGCTTGTGATAGAGCAGCACCGTCGCCTTATCGAGCTGGCCCACCATGTCGTGCGAGGCTTTCGCTCGCGCCTCCACCTCTTTCAGATGGGTGGCGGGTTCTGGCGCGGGGGCGGGGATCACCTCCATCTTCGGCAGGTACTCGAAATCCGCTTCGACGGCGACCTCAAGGCACTCGCAGAAACTGGTGATCATATAGGTGCGCAGGCGAGAGCCGGGGCTGTCGCCGTGATTGAGCTCTCTGAGATAGGGGCTGTCGGCCAGCTTGTGATGCCGCGCGCGCACCCCGGCGGCTTTGCGATCCGCCCAGCATTCGCGCAGCGCGGATTCGTCCAGCATCCGGTAGCCGAGGATGCGCGGGAAGGAGATCACGCCGGTCTCGCCCGAAGTGAGGTCGAGCACGCGCACGATCAGTTCCGGCCCCTGGGTGACCGGGCTCGCATCCGCATAGCGGCGGCCGTCTTCGAATTCGACCCAGCTGACCGCCTGGTGCTGGACGCTGAGGATGGAGAGCTGCGCCTCGCCGAGGTCGCGCCAGTCTTCAAAGATATAGCGCGCCCTGCGCGTCATCAGGCCGCCTCCGCCTCCAGCGCCTTGATCGCCTCCGCCTTCTCCAGCAGCCGCTTGGCGGCTGCGACGTGCAGGTTCTCGACGATCTTGCCGTCGACGACCGCGACGCCCTTGCCTTCTGCGGCGGCTTCTTCGAACGCGGCGACCTGACGGCTGGCCAGTTCAACCTCTTCCGGCGCCGGCGCGAACACTTCGTTGGTCACCGCCAGTTGCAGCGGGTGGATCAGCGTCTTGCCGTCGAATCCCATCGCCAGACCCTGCTCGCAAGAGGCGCGCAGACCGTCCTCATCGCGGAACGCGTTGAAGACCCCGTCGACGATGGCGACGTCATAAGCGCGCGCCGCCAGCATGCAGAGGCCGAGCGCGGTGATGACCGGTTCGCGGCCCGGCGTGTGGCTGGCCCCCAGATCGGCGACCAGATCGTTGGTGCCCATCACGAAACCGGCCAGGCGCGGCGTCGACGCGGCGATCGCCTCGGCGTGCAGCACGCCGCGCGGCGTCTCCATCATCGCCCAGATCGCGGTCTCTTCGGGCGCGCCGGCGCGCACCATCATCGCCTCGACCTCCTCGATCATGGCGGCGGAGGAGACTTTGGGGATCAGGATCGCATCCGGTCCGGCGGCCGAGGCCGCGGCGAGGTCCTCTTCGCCCCATTCGGTGTCGAGACCGTTGATGCGAATGATCAGCTCGCGTCCGCCATAGCCGCCCTTTTGGACATTCTCGCAAACCAGATCGCGTGCTGTGGCTTTCTCAGCCGGGGCGACAGCGTCTTCGAGATCGAGGATCAGCGCGTCCGCCGGCAGGTTGCGCGCCTTGTCGAGCGCGCGCGGATTGGAGCCGGGCATGTAGAGGACGGAGCGGCGTGGGCGGTTGGACATCTGAATCTTTCCTGACTGGCCTTTGAGCGCGCGCAATTTGGCCGGGTCCGCCGTTGGGCGCAAGCGCTTCACGCAGCCGCGCGACCCGCTGTCGCCCAGCGGCCGAAGACGCCATCGGCGCGGCTTCGGTCAATCCAAGTCGAGGTGAAATACCATGTTGATTTACCGCCACAGCAATCGGGGAATTCGAGTTTTATGCCACCATTCTGAAAATAATGGTGTGAATTCGCGTATGCTTTGCAAGTTCTGACGAACGCTGCGTCTTGGGAGGAGACCAAACGCGGTGCTGAGAATAAAGCATGCGACGTCGGGCGATTATGGTCGAGCAAGTAGTGGCGTGATCGACCGCTGAAGTCGTGTGTCTTTTGTTTGTCGTGGCGTCAGTTGGTTTTCGCGCTGGAAAGGCGAGTAACCGATGTCGCGAATCTCCATCTCCCTCCCGGTCCCCATCTCTCTTGTCGCGGCGGCGATGCTTCTGGCGTTGGCGCTGGCGGCGACGCCCGCAGTCGCGCAGCAGATGCAGTTCTGCGCGCCGAGGGACACCATCATCCAGAAGCTGACCTCTCAGTTCAAAGAGACGCGTCGCAGCTATGGCCTGCAGCAATCCTCTGGCGTTTATGAGGTTTTCGCCTCCGAGGCGGGCACCTGGACCATCACCATGACCTCGCCCAGCGGGATGACCTGCGTGCTTGCGGTCGGAGAAGCGTGGCGCGACGAAAAAGCCGCCCAATTGATCGAGGGCGACCCGGCCTGATCGGTCAGAGGCGTCAGATCGCCGCGCGGCTGTAGCGGTCAGGGCGTGGCCACGCCCAACCCACATGCATTGGGCCATAGGCGCGTCCGCTTTCGGAAAACTGGCGGGTCTCTCGTAACGAGAAGCACTTGTCATGCGCCAGCGTCGCCTCGCGAATCCGGGGCCAGACGATCTGGCGCAGGAAATCCTGATCGGCGTAACGGAAGCTGCGCTTGGCGAGATAGGCGCTGCAAATCGGCGCCAGCTTGGGCAAAAGCCCGGTGAAGCCGCCCCAAAGCCCGGCCATCATCGGTTCGCAATGCAGAACATGATCGCGCATGACATGGAACGGCGCGTCGGAATTGTGCAGCCAGTCCTCGATCGCCAGACGCTCTCGCGGGATCAGCGGCGAGTCGACATCGCGGATCAGCACCACATCCACATCCGGGTCGTCAAACGCCCAGAACCGCCAGAAGAGGCCATCCCACGGCGTGTTCACCTTTTGCACGACGCGGACATTCGCACCGGTCTGCGCCAGCGCTTTCAGAACGTCTTTCGGCGTGTCCGGCGCACAGTAGAAACGGGCGGTGAAATCGGTGAAAGCGGCAGCGGCGTTCCATGCGTTGGCGATGGCGCAGTCGAAATAGTACTGGTTCTGCCCGAACAGGCAGTAGGAGATGATGTTGCGCTTCCGCTTCCCCGGATCGAACGGGCGCGGCCGCTGGCGCGCGGCGGGCGCCGCATTGCCGAGCGGATGCAGGACGTCGCGCGCCTCCAGCGCGCGCTGTCCCCATTCCGAAGAGTTCTTCAGATCGCCCAGATGGGCGTAGGCGCGGCCGACGCCGGCGAGCAGCGTGTGCCCCGGCTCGCCCAGCGAGGCCGCGACTTTCAGATGCTCCAGCGCCTTCTTCGGGTTGCGCGCGTCGACCAGAATCGAGCCGAGATTCTGATGGCAGATGCGCTTGATGTGCTCCTGATCGCCCTCGCTGGCCAGTTTGGCCGCCGCCTCCAGATCCACCAGAGCTGCGTCGCGGTCGCCGCCGCGCTCCTTGGCCAGTCCGCGAAACATCAGGACCTGCGCCGCCCGTGGAAAGTCGGCGAGCGCCTGATCGGCCATAGCGACGACCTCCTCCACCGGGGCGACGAGCACTTTCTGCTGCAGCGCTCTGACATGGTCGTCCAGCGTTTTGGGCGGGGTCGCCGTCGTTTGATCAGTCATCTGCTCGCCTCCGGGCTTTGACGGGCACGGTAGCGGAATTTGCGGGCCGGGTGAATCCCATCTCAGACGGACGTGAGGCTCGGTCGGGGCGACAATGCGCGTGGTCTTGCGCTCTGACAGGCTCGCTCGATTTGTTTCAGAGCTTTATAAAACATAATGATATCAGAGAGATGTTCGCTCACGTCCGCGCTCCTTCAGCAAATCTCGGAAGATAAAAGTTGAAAAATGAATAATTTACGTTTTATTTACCCTTCATCGAAGGGCGCGATTCGGCGAGGATACGGACATGGCGGAGACGATCGATGGTGACGGCGGGAAGCGTCCGCTGGCGGAGCGGCTGGCGGCGCGGATCGTCGCCCTGCGCTGGGTCTGGATCGTCCTGACGCTCGTCTTGGCGGGCGTGTTGGCCGGCGGCTTGCAGCATCTGAGGTTCGAGCCTGACGCGCGAGTGTTCTTCGCTGAGGAGAACCCGGACCGGGTGGCGCTGGACGCATTCGAGGCGCAATTCGCCAAGGACGACAATCTGATGATCGTGCTGGCGCCGAAATCGGGCGACGTGTTCACGCCTGAGACGCTCAGCTTCATCGGCGAGATCACCGAGAGCGCCTGGCTGCTCCCCTTCGTGCGTCGGGTCGATTCCCTGACCAATTTCCAGCACACCTACGCCAACGGGGATGAGATGATCGTGCGCGATCTGATCCCCGATCCCCCCGCCGTCACCGCCGAAGAGGCGGCCTGGGCGCGCGAGACCGCGCTCGACCGGGTGGAGCTGGTCAACGCGATGGTGAACCCGGAGGCCACGGTCACCATGGTGCAGGTGATGTTCCGCCTGCCGGGCGAGAACACCGAGACGGAGGTGCCCTCGATCGTCGCCGAAGCGGAGGAACTGCGCGCGGTCTGGGCCGAGGCTCATCCAGAGGTCGACGTCTATCTGACCGGCTCCGTGGTCATCAACAACGCCTACGCGACCGCCGGGGCGGAGGACGGTCAAAACCTGTTGATGCCGATGTTCGCGGTCATTCTGGCTGTCGTCGGTCTGGCGCTGCGCTCGGCTTTCGGCACGCTCAGCGTATTCATCGTCATCGCGCTCTCCGCATTGGCGGGAATGGGCGCGCTCGGCTGGTCGGGACAGCCGATCAACTCCGTCACCGTGCTGGCGCCCCTCTATATCCTGACGCTCGCCGTCGCCTCGGCCGTGCATATCCTGACCGCCGTCCGGCAGGTGATGATCGACACGCCGGACCGCAAGGAATGGGCGCGCCGGGGGCTGGCCGATCATATGGGCGCGATCGCGGTCGCCTGCGTGACCACAGCGATCGGCTTCCTATCGCTGAATTTCTCGATCTCGCCGCCGTTTCGCGAGCTGGGCAACATCGTCGCTGTCGGGGTCATCGCCGCGCTGTTTTTCACGCTGACGCTTCTGCCTGCGCTGATCACCTTTCTGCCGATCAAGCGCCGTGAGGACCGCGCCGGCGCGAGCAAACTGATGGACGGGATCGCGGAATTCGTAATCGCCAACCGAAAGATCATCCTGCCGGGCATGGCGGCGCTGACGATCCTTGGCGCTCTGGGGATCACCCAGTTGAAGCTGGAGGATGATTTCGTCCGCTATTTCGACGACCGCTACGCGTTCCGGGTCGATTCAGATTTCACCGAGGACCATCTGACTGGCCTCAACGCGATCGAATATCCGCTGGAGACCGGGATCTCCGGCGGCATCAACAACCCGGACTACCTGAAGGCGGTCGACGGGTTCGCCAACTGGCTGCGCGAACAGCCCGAAGTGGGGTCCGTGCGCGCGCTGACCGACACGATCGCGCGGCTCAACATGAACATGCACGCCGACGATCCCAGCTTTCACCGCTTGCCGGACACCGAAGAAGAAGCCTCGCAGTTTCTGTTCCTCTACGAGCTGTCGCTCGGCTATGGGATGGACCTGACCGACCGGATCAATGTCGACCGCTCAGCGCTCCGGGTCAGCGTCGCCCTGCCCAATGTCACCACCGCAGAGATCAAGGATCTGGAGGATCGCGCGCTGACCTGGCTCAGCGAGAATGCGCCGGGCGTGACCACGCGCCCGACCGGGGTTAGCCATGTTTTCACGCTGATCTCGGTGCGCGACGTGCCGGCGATGCTGACCGGCACCTTCATCGCCGTCATCCTGATCTCGGCGGTGATCATGCTGGCGCTTCGGAATGTCCGGATCGGCTTCATCAGCCTGATCCCGAACCTGTTGCCCGCCGCGGTCGCATTCGGCCTTTGGGGCTATGGGGTGGGCGCGGTGACGCTGGCGATCTCGGTGGTGGTCGCGGCGACGCTCGGCATCGTGGTCGATGACACCGTGCACTTCCTCGCCAAATACTCAAAGGCGCGGAAGGAGGGGCGCAGCCCCGAGGATTCCGTGCGCTACGCGTTTCGTTCGGTCGGCATGGCCCTCTTTGTCACCACGATTGGTCTGGTCGCCGGGTTCGGCGTGCTGGCCCAGTCCGGCTTCGCCGTGAATGGCGACATGGCCAAGCTGACCGTCATCACAATCACCATCGCGCTGGTGGCCGATTTCCTGCTGCTGCCCGCGCTGCTGATCTGGCTCGACCGGAGGAAAGACGCCATGACCGAGACGACCCATCCTGAAGGAGGGGCGAAAGCCGCCCCGGCCACCGCGCTTGGCGTGCTCGCCCTGACCGCCGCGCTGGGCGTCGCCCTGACCGCAGGCGTCGCCGCGGCCGAGACGCCGGAAGAAAAGGGTCTCGCCATATCGCAGGAGGCCGACCGCCGCGATCTCGGTTATGGAGATTTCCGCGCCAAGGGCGAGATGGTGCTGAAGGATGCGGGCGGCAATGAAAGCCGCCGCGCCTTCGACAATATGGTTCTGGAGCGCCCGGACCCCGCATTCGGCGACAAGAGCGTGATCGTCTTCACCGCGCCGCGCGACATTCGCGGCACCGGCCTTCTGACTTTCGACAACATCGAACCGGCGGATGACGATCAGTGGCTCTATCTGCCGGCGGTGAAACGGGTGAAGCGGATCTCCTCCTCGAACCGCACCGGGAAATTCGTCTCGTCGGAGTTTTCCTACGAGGATCTCGGATCCAACGAGGTGGCTGATTACGACTACAAATGGATCCGGGACGAGGCCTGCCCGACGGACCCGTCGCTCAACTGTTTCGTGGTGGAGAGCTATCCGCGCGCGCCGAAATCGGGCTACTCCAAACGCATCGGCTGGATCGACATGCAGGAGTACCGCCTGCAGCAAGTTGAGTTCTACAACCGTCGCGGCGATCATGAGAAAACCCTGACCTTCACCGGCTATCAGCAATATCTCGGCCAGTATTGGCGGCCCGACCTGATGACCATGTTGAACAAGCAGACCGGCAAATCCACCGATCTGGTCTGGACCGACTACCAGTTCCGCTCCGGCCTGAATGAGAGAGACTTCAGTGAACAGCGTCTTCCCAAAATGGCGCGCTGAAGCGCTCGGGCTCTGCGTCGCCGCCCTTCTCCCCGGGGCGGCCGGCGCGGAGTCCGCCTGGAAGCCGGGCTACACCGAATTCTACGGCTCGGCGGAGCTCGAAGGCACGTTCTTCTTCGAAGAGCCCGCCTTCGACGGTCAGGAGCGCCACGGCGCCAGCGTCGCGCTGGAGCCCAGCTTTCTCGCGGAGTGGGCGGATGGCGACGTCGCCTTCACCGTCACGCCCTTTCTACGCCTCGACGCGGTGGACGAGGAACGCACCCATGCCGACTTTCGCGAGCTGAAGGTCGATCTGACCGAGGGCGACTGGAGCGCGACAATCGGCGCCGACACGGTGTTCTGGGGCAAGACCGAGGCGGTGCATCTGGTCGACATCATCAACCAGGATGACGCGGTGGAGGATGTCGATGGCGAGGACAAGCTCGGCCAGCCGATGATCAAGCTGGCGATGCTGACAGACTATGGCGAGTTCTCCGGCTTCTATCTGCCCTATTTCCGCGAACGCACCTTCGCGGGCGAGGATGGACGGCTGAGATCCGGGATTCTGGTCGATGCGGACGCCGCCCGCTACGAGACGAGCCAGGAGGAATGGACCCCCGGCTTCGCCGCGCGCTGGACCAAGGCGACCGGCGGGTTCGATCTCGGCGCCTCGGCCTTTCACGGGCTGTCGCGCGATCCCGCCTTCGACTTTGAGTTGAGGGAGGACGGCCCGCGCCTGATCCCGGTCTATAGCCGGATCACGCAGGCAGGATTCGACGGGCAATACACCACCGGTCCCGCGCTCTGGAAAGCCGAGGCGATCGGGCGCGCCGGCCAGCGCGACCGCGACTTCGAGAAAAACGACTACCTCGCCGCGACCGGGGGCCTCGAATACACCTTCTTCCAGATCGCCGAGACCGACATGGATCTGGGTCTGCTCGGCGAATACGCCTGGGACAGCCGGGGCGACGCGGCGACAACGCCCTTTCAGAACGACGCGGTGGCCGGCGCGCGCCTGACCTTCAACGATGTGGAGGACACCGCAATCCTCTTCTTCGGCACGGTGGATATGGAGACCGGCGGGACGATCCTGCGGCTTGAGGCGGAGCGACGGATCTGGGGCGGTTGGCGGCTGGAGGTCGAAGGCTCGGCCTTTCTCGGCGTCGACGCAGACGACGTGGCGGCGGATCTGGCTGACGACAGCTTTCTCCGCGGAAAGCTGACCTATTTCTGGTGAGCGGGAGGCGATGAACGTGAACGCGCGAGCGGCGAAGGCCGAACAGAAAAACCGGGGCGCCGAGGCGCAGGGCGAGATCCTGCGCCACGCCGAGGAGCTTTTTTCCCATTACGGCTACGCCAAGACCAATATCGGCGATATCGCCGAGCGCTGCGCGATGTCGCCCGGCAACCTCTATCGCTATTTCGAGAACAAGCAGGCGATCGGACTGGCGGTGTGCGCCGCCTATTTCCGTATCTCCGAGGCGGAGATGCAGGCCGCGCTGGACGCCGCCGAGGGCGGGGCCGAGGCCCGTATCCGCGCCCTGATCACCACCGGCGTCGGCATGCTGGTGCGGGAGATGCGGCAAAACCCGAAACTGGTGGAGCTGGCCGAGATCGTTTGCGAGAGCGCCGATGACGGCAAGCTGGTGATCGCGCAGGAGCTGAGCGACCATCTGGACTGGCGCGTCGCGCGCCTGACCGAGGAGGTGGCGCGGGGCGCCCGCGCGGGCGAGCTGACGCCAGTGGGCGATCCTACGCAGACCGCCATGGCGCTGCTGCTGGCCACCAAGGCGTTCTGGATTCCCTTCTCGCTGGCCAAGATGGAGCTCGACGACGTCGAAGGGCAGTTGGAGATCGTGCTGGAGCTGGTGTTCCGGGGGCTGAGGGCCTGAGGCGTTCGCCGGGGATGGGCCACGCCGGTCCTTGGGGAGGCGAACCTTACCCTATGCAATGCGTTGAAGATGTGCCGACCGAGGCGGCGCAGAACACACTGCTGTTTTTAGGCGCGGCCCGGCCAATGCCAGGTTTGGTCTCTAGGTCGTCTGTGGTGACATCGCGTCAATCGTCTAATGTCTCTGAATGGGTTCTTCTTATGACCCGGAATCCTATTTGAGGGGACGCGAAACCACTTGGGACTCGAAATCTAAAGTAAGGGCTTAAGGAAAAAGGCGGCGCATAGTAGTGCCCTCCTTTTGAAACTCTGTCTTCACAATCGCTAATAACAAAAGGTGCGCCGTCAGGCGGAATAAGATCTACATTGAACGTAAAACAGTCGGCCACAAACTCAAGTAAATTCCCAACCATGTCTCTAACACCAAATTCGTTAACCGACGTGGCCCCGACCGGTGCTAACTTGCCGGTGGATATATTTACTTGCGGCAGACGCCCTTCGGTTCGCCAAGGAAACGGGTCGTCAATTCCCCCTAAAGCCGCGTGTTGCCACTCCGCCTCTGAGGGCAGGCGGTATTCGTGTCCCGTAGCTTCATTGAGCCAATTGATAAATGAAAGCACATCATCATAAGTAACGGAATGCACTGGTAATTTAGGATCGGTTTGCCCCTCACGTAATGGGAAGCATGCGTCATCATTTACGCATAGCGAGTAGAGACGGACAGAAATCTCATTCACGGATATGCAAAAGTCTGAAACGGCGATGATGGCGCCGATCGAAGGCTTATCCGTGTCATTAACAGGTGGGATCGCTATACCAACCTCGCCAGCAGGCACGTAGGCCTCTTCGAGAAAGCTTGACTCACATTTAGCGCTTTCTGCGCTAGCCAACGCAGCCGACGACAGTAGAACTAAATTTCCAACGAAAATTAAAATCAATAATACTTTCAAAGTCATAACCCTCGACAAGAAATACAGTCAGCATGCAGAAACTCTGAACGCATGCAGTTTAGGAAGAGTAATTTGGCCAATCGTTAAGGTCCGCTGAACCCCCTAGCGAACGTTGCGACTTGGAGCAGAACCAGTTGAGCACTTAATGGTGAGAGTTGCGCTTTGGTCAACCTCGGGTTCGTCGAGGCAATGGTCTCTGGCGCCGTTGGTCAGATAGCGCCTGCCAAAATCGGACTCTCTGCATGAACCGCCAATGACCTTGAATGCCTCAGAGCAGGCATTGCCCAAACCAATTTTAAACAAATTGCCTATATCAGGTCTGGCCCTTGGACCCTCAAAACATGCGCCCCGCACCCATTTCTAGCGCCTGATCCGAGGGGCGGCCGCCGGCTGTATCGCCGAACCGGCGACGCCAGCGCTAGCAGCCCGGGAACAACCAGCGATCCGCTTCCGAGAGGTCGCCCGGGCACTCGTTGCGGTCTACGTCGTTCCAAAACTCCATCGGCTCGCCATCCGCGGTGAAGTTGCACTGGAAGCTGAATTCGTCGAGCCCATCGGTCGCCACGCCGTAAATCTGGATCGGGCCGTCGGTCTGCGGCGTCGGCGTCTCAAGGCTCAGGCTTTCGGCTGGCAACCCCAGACGGCCCGACGCGATCCGTTTGCAATTGTCGAGAAGCACGTCGGGTTCGGCGAGGTTGGCCCCCGCGCTCGCGGGCGTCGCTATGAGCGCGGCGGCAAAGGCGGCGATCGAGATGGTTCGCATGGGTCTGGTCCTCCGTTCGTGGCTCAGGAATAATTTCGCGCGCAATTTGCGTTGATTTTGGTGTTGTGAAGGCGCTCACCGTAGCATTCAGCGCCAATTCGGCGCCAGAGACGCCGAGCCGCCATTTGGTCGATCCCCGATCACCTCCGCAATGGGCGCGACGCCGACGTCCCCGCCCCAAACCAATTTTAAACAAATTGCCTGTATCAGGTCCGGCCATGGACCCTCAGAAACACGCCACCCGCACCCATTACAAGCGCCTGATCCGAGAGGCGGCCGCCGGCTGTTTCTCCGAGTCCGGCTATAAGAAAACCAATGTGGCCGAGATCGCGGCGGCGGCGCATATCCGCGCGCTTCTCTCGGCGGAGGTGATGGGTTGGGCGCGCAAGCTGATGCGAGAGCCGAAGACGGTTGAGTTGGCCGAGCTGGCGTTGAAAGACGGCGAGGGGGCGACGGTCCTCCGCCCACATGACCAGTGGCGGCGCGGCGCGCTGGAGGCGGCGCTGTTCTCCGGCGCGGCAGCGGGCGAGCTGGCCGCCCCCGACCCGGAAGGCGCCGCTTGCGCGCTCCTCCGCGCCACCCGCCTGCTGTGGTCGCCCGACTTGCTCTGTCGCTTCGATATCGCCATGGCGGAAGAGGCGCTCGGCTCCGTGCTCGATCTCGCCTTTCGCGGCCCCCGGGCCTGAGGCGTTCGACGCCCAGCGGACAACGCTCGACCTTCAGGCGGCTCTCGCGCAGCTCAACTTTATGGCCCCATACGGCGCTCGCGCCGAGACTCTGCAGCCGTGGAAAGGGCGCTGTTGTGTTGAGGTTGCCTCCCATGCGGTTCAGAGTAAGCGCACAGCACGGGGAGCATTCATGCCATACAAGCCTACAGACGTCGTCGCGACCGAAGAAGAGCTTCGGACGATCGTGCCAACGCCGCCCAATGGGACTCAGGATGTAAAGATCATCGATCACATCGACAGACATTGTCGGGTCTGGATTGAGCGTTCGCCGTTTCTGGTGATGACCACGTCGGACGCTGAGGGTCGGCTTGATTGTTCGCCCAAAGGCGATCCGGCGGGCTTTGTTAAGGTGATCGACGAAAAGACGCTCGCGATCCCCGACAGGCCCGGCAATCGTCGCTTCGACGGGTTCACCAATATCATGCAAACCGGGCGCATAGGGCTGATCTTCTTCGTCCCGAACCGGAATGAAACAGTTCGCGTGAACGGCGCCGCGCAAGTGGTGCGCGATTTGGGATTGAGGCAAGACATGGCCATCAAGGGCCGCGTGCCGGAGCTGGCGGTTCTGGTGCGTGTCGAGGAGGCGTTCTACCATTGCGGCAAGGCCATCATACGTTCGGGTCTCTGGGCGCCGGACAAGGCTGCGCCGACGGACGGGTTGCCGACATATGCCGAAGCGAACGTGGACCACACGGGCCGGGATATGCCGCTGGAGCAGGTGACGGAGTTGTTCGACTACAACGAGAAATTCCGCCTCTACGACGATTGACGAGTTTTCGTCAGTAGATCTTCCCAACCCCTAACCATTCTAAGCAAACCGTGCTCATCAGGCCCGGCCGATGGTCGCTGAGTCTCACTCCCTGCCGCTTCCCCCCTCGTTCCGACTGTCTCATGAGGTGAGACAGTATTCGCCGTGCTCAACTTCAGCTTGCGGGGGGCTTTGGCGTCGATAGACTGGTTCAGCGCGCCCATAGAACTCGACGGTCGCAAGGCGTTTTCGGCGATCGCAGAGCCGCGCCGGGCGCCCTCGATCCGATGGGAACCGGGCCGGGGATGCGCTTCGTTTCCGCGCGGCGCGACCCGGCGGGGCGGCTCAAATCAAACGGCGTCAATGACTGGAGGAGAATCCAATGATCTACAAATCCCGGATAACGACTGGCGCGACTCTGCTGGGGGCCGCCGCGTTGCTCACGCTCGGCGCGACGTCCATGGCGTCGGCGCATGAGGAGGACGCCGCAGGGTCAGACGGCGTCATCATTCTCGCGCAGGTCACCTCAGCGGAGGAGAAAGCGGCCGCCGTCGAGTTGCAGGCGAGCGGCCCCACCGAGAGCTCCGGCATTGAGAATGTCCGCTTGTTGGGTTCGGTGCCGCTGGCGGGCCAGTTCGAATCGGTCGAGGGACGGGAACTGCGCGCGCGGGAAATCGACGTCCTGCCCGGCGGCGTCGTGGCCGTGCATCAGCATACCGAGCGCCCGGGCGTGGCTTATGTCGTCAGTGGCCAGGCGACCGAGCATCGGGCGGGCGCGGACGGACCGGTGGTCAAACATGCGGGCGACACCGCATTCGAGCAGGACGGCACTGTGCATTGGTGGATCAATGAAGGGGACACGACTGTTCGCGTGATCGTCGTCGACATCGTGCCGATCGAATAACCGGGCTGCGGTCGCGGCGCATCGGAGGCGGCGCGCCACTCTCGCACCGCCTCGGCCGACGTAAATACAAAGACCGTCATCACGAAGCCGTGGGGGCGGCGCCATCGCGCTCGGCGCGCCCTATCCTGTATACTGGGCGCGACCGTGCGAGAATCTCGCGCAAGCGCATGAGGACAGACTTGCGCCGCAATCCGCGCCCGAGACGCCAGAGAGGAGAGCCCGAGATGCCCCGATTCCAGCCGACCCGCCGCGCCTTTCTGATCACTGGGTCGGCCGCTGGCGCGGCGCTGGCGACAGGCGCGACCGGACTTCTCGTTCCCGCGCGCGCCGATGGTCTCGCTCCGACGCGGACGATGCGCGGCGGCGCCAACAATTATCTTCCCGGCGCGCCGATCGTCGAGCGCATCGGCGGCGGGGGATTCTGGATGACCGGTACGGTGCGCCGCGCGGGCGACGGCGCGCCGATCGAAGGCGCGCGCATTCAGATCTGGGCTCACACGACCGAGGGGCATGAGCGCGAGCCTCACAGCCACGGCGCCACGCTGACGGACGCGGAGGGCGCGTTCCGGCTGGAAATGCCGCAGATCGTGCCCGCCTTCGGCCAGCCGCACGGGCATCTCGCCTATGACGGCGACTTTGGCGACGGCGGTTTCGAAACTGTCTTTCTGCGCCCCGTGATGCCCAGCGCGCGCGACACCAGTCTGACGGCGGATTTCGTGCTGAAACCGGTCTGACCTCCATGGGGTCGATCCGCGCGGCGCTGATCTGGACCGCGCTCGGCGCCGCGGTCGCAATCCCAATCGCTGTCGCCGCGACCAGCCCGCTGCTGGCGTGGCGCGATCCGATCTATATCGCGGCGGGCCTCGCCGGCGTCGTCGCGATGGCGCTGATCCTGTTTCAACCATTGCTCGCCGGGGGATATCTGCCGGGCCTGCCCGCGCGGCGCGGACGGCGCGTCCATCGCTGGGTCGGCGGCGCGCTGGTCGCATCGGTGGCGATCCATGTCGCCGGGTTGTGGCTGACCAGCCCGCCCGATGTGATCGACGCGCTGCTTTTCGTCTCGCCAACGCCGTTCTCCGTCTGGGGCGTCACGGCGATGTGGGCGCTTTTCGCCACCGCGCTGCTGGCGACATTCCGTCGGCGTCTGAGCCTCCGGCCGAAAAGCTGGCGCCTGGCGCATACGGCGCTCGCGGCGGTGATCGTGCCGGGCAGCGTCGTGCATGCGATGCTGATCGAGGGGACTATGGGGACAGCGTCAAAGGCGGCGCTTTGCGCGCTGGCCGTGGCGGCGACCGTCAAGGTCCTGGCGGATCTGCGCGTCTGGACGTTGTTGGCGCGCCCGAAGGCGTGAGGCTCGGGCGCGCCGTCAAGCTCAAGGCGCCCGCTTGCCCTTCGCCTTCATAGCTTGGCGGACCATCTTGCCAAAGGCCCGGTCCTTCGTCCGGCGCTCGGCGAGGCTGGCGGAGTTGAAGGCGTCCTCGGCCATCAGTTTGCGCCATCGCCCCAACCGCGCGGCGTCGATCGCGCCACGCTCCAATGCGTCGAGAACGGCGCATCCCGGTTCCGTCACATGCTGGCAGTCGCTGAAGCGGCAGCGTTGAGAGAGCTCGAAGAGGTCCGCGAACACCTCGTCGACCCCCGCCGCCGCGTCGGCCAGTTGCAATTCACGCATCCCCGGCGTGTCCAGAATCAGGCCCCCGTCGGGCGTCACATGGAGTTGCCGTCTTGTGGTCGTGTGGCGGCCCTTCGCATCGTCCTCGCGGATGGCTTGCGTCTCGATCGCGTCTTCGCCGGTCAATGCGTTGGCGAGGGTCGACTTGCCCACGCCGGAAGAACCCAGAAACACGATGGTCTCACCCGGCTTGCGCCAACTCGCCAGCTTTTCCCGGGGCTCGTCGCCTCTCGCATCCAGCGCGACGATGGGGACCAGATCAGAGATCGCGCGAGCCTCGGCGGCGTAGTCCTGCGGCGTCGCGCTCAGGTCGGCTTTGGTCAAAACGACGACCGGCGTGATCTCCGCCTCGAACGCCAGCGCGATGTAGCGCTCCAGCCGCGCGATGTTGAAGTCCTGATTACAGGACGACACGATAAAGGCCGTGTCGATATTCGCCGCGATCAGCTGCACACGCCGGTCGGTCCCGGGCGCGCGCCGTTTCAGAACGCTCTTACGGCGTAAAACCTTGCTGGCCTGCGGGCGCTTGCGATCGAGCAAGATCCAGTCGCCGACGGTCGCGTCCGTCCGGGGCGGGATCAACTGATCAACATCGTCGCCCATCACCTGCAGCGCGTTGCGGTGGACTTCGAACACGCGCGCAGGCGGCGTTTCGACCAGCTCATCGACGCTGATCTGTTGGGCGAAAAAGGGTCGCCAGCCCAGTTTCGGGAGCGGGGAAAGGCTCTGTTCGGCGCTGCGTGCGCGGTATTGGGGTGAATTGTTGGTCGGTAGAAAAGCGGAATAGTCCCGTACCATTTGGGTCTGCTTTCATGTCGTCGCCGGAAGCTGAACTTTGGCGCTAAAGGTCGGTGATGTCTGAGATCGCGCGCCAACCCCTCCGCCCTGCGGATGCGCAGGCGCGTGTCAGGCGTTGGTCATGCAACGGGAGGGCCTTCGCCTTCCCACCTTACCGGGACATGAAATCTCCATTTCCGATACTCTCGACATAAGACCTGCCGCCTCGCCGATCAAGCGGATCCCGCCGCGCGCCGCCTGACAGCTCTCTCGGCGTCGAAACCGCCTGATGAACCCGCAGATGCCGCCTGCAATGCCAGCAAAACCCGCCAAAAGGCTTGCGACGGAATCTTTCGCGCTTGCGAAATAGAGGGCAATTCCGTTACGTAAGCCGCGAAACCCACCCTTTTTAGGAGGCGCCGCATGGCCAGGTCTAAAATTGCTCTCATTGGTTCGGGAATGATCGGGGGGACGCTCGCGCACATTGCCGCGCGGGAAGAACTCGGCGACATTGTTCTTTTCGATATTTTTGACGGCGTCGCCAAGGGAAAGGGCCTCGACATCGCCGAAGCCTCCCCGGTCTTCGGCAAGGATGCGGCGCTCAAGGGCACTGGCGATTACGCCGATATCGCCGGCGCGGATGTCTGCATCGTCACCGCCGGCTTCCCGCGCAAACCGGGTATGAGCCGCGACGATCTGCTGGGCAAGAACCTTGAGGTGGTCAAACAGGTCGCCGAAGGCATTAAGACCCACGCCCCCAAAGCCTTCGTCATCTGCATCACCAACCCGCTCGACGTGATGGTCTGGGCCCTGCAGAAATATTCGGGCCTGCCGACGCGCAAAGTGGTCGGCATGGCGGGCGTGCTCGACTCGGCCCGCTTCCGTTATTTCCTGGCCGAAGCGATGAATGTTTCGGTTGAGGACGTGACCGCGTTCGTGCTGGGCGGGCATGGCGACTCGATGGTGCCGCTGACCCGGTTCTCGACGGTCGCGGGCATTCCGCTGCCGAATCTCGTGAAGATGAAGTGGATGACGCAGGAGCAGCTCGACGGCATCGTCGACCGCACCCGCAAGGGCGGCGGAGAGATCGTCGGCCTACTGGGCAACGGCTCGGCCTATTACGCGCCGGCCGAAAGCGCGATCCAGATGGCCACCAGCTATCTGCGCGACAAGAAGCGGCTTCTGCCCTGCGCGGCTTATGTGAACGGTCCGTTCGGCATCAAGAAGCTCTATGCGGGCGTGCCGGTGATCATCGGTGCCAAGGGCGTGGAGCGGATCGTCAACGTCCGCCTGAACCCGTCCGAGCGCGAGATGCTGCAGGCCTCTATCGACGCGGTGAACGATCTGGTCGCCGCCTGCCAGAAGATCGATCCGGCGCTCACCGAGCTCTGATCCCTTTCGCGCAGTGACGATTGCGGCGTCCGTCCCGCGGCAGCGGATCGGGCGCCCACGCCCCGCGCACGCGCCGCCGATCGGGCGGAGTGCCAGTCGGGCATTGGAACAGACAGGACTAACCGCCATACGGCTTTTGGAGGGCCGATCGCCATGAACATTCACGAATATCAGGCCAAGCAGATCCTCAAGGCGTATGGAGCGCCTGTCTCGGATGGCCGGGCCGTCATGAAGGCGGAAGAGGCGAAGACCGCCGCCGGCGCGCTGGACGGGCCGATCTGGGTCGTCAAAGCGCAGATCCATGCGGGCGGTCGCGGCAAGGGATCGTTCCAGGAAGACTCCGCGGGCGAGAAGGGCGGCGTGCGCATCTGCACGTCGGTTGAGGAAGCCGCCGAGAACGCCGAGATGATGCTGGGCCGCACGCTGGTCACGCACCAGACCGGGCCGGCGGGCAAGCAGGTCAACCGGATCTATATCGAAGACGGATCGGACATCGCGCGCGAACTTTATCTGGCGCTTCTGGTCGATCGGGACTCGTCTCGCGTCTCCTTCATCGCTTCGACCGAGGGCGGCATGGATATCGAGGCCGTCGCCGAAGAGACGCCTGAGAAAATTCTAACCTTCTCCGTCGATCCGGCCACTGGCGTGATGCCGTTTCATGGCCGCAAGGTCGCGTTCGCGCTGGGCCTCGAAGGCGGCGCCGTCAAGCAATGCGTCAAGCTGATCTCCACGCTCTACAAGGCGTTCATGGAGAAGGACTGCTCGCTTCTCGAGATCAACCCGCTGATCGTGACGCCCGACAACGACATCAAATGCCTCGACTGCAAGATGAACTTCGACTCGAACGCGCTCTATCGCCAGCCGGAGATCATGGCGCTGCGCGACGAGACGGAGGAGGATCCGAAAGAGCTACAGGCCTCGAAATTCGACCTCAACTACATCGCGCTGGATGGCGAGATTGGCTGCATGGTCAACGGCGCGGGCCTGGCGATGGCGACGATGGACATCATCAAGCTCTACGGCTCTGAGCCCGCCAACTTCCTGGATGTGGGCGGCGGCGCGACCACCGAAAAGGTCACCGAGGCGTTCAAGATCATCACCTCGGACCCGCAGGTCAAAGGCATCCTGGTGAACATCTTCGGCGGCATCATGCGCTGCGACGTGATCGCCGAGGGCGTGATCGCCGCGGTCAAGGAAGTCGGCCTGGAAGTGCCGCTGGTCGTGCGCCTGGAAGGCACCAATGTGGAGCTCGGCAAGCAGATCATCAACGACTCCGGTCTGGATGTGATCGCCGCCGACAATCTGGCCGACGCCGCCGAGAAAATCGTGAAGGCGGTGAAAGGGTAAGGCCCCGGATCGCTCCGCTCGCATTCGTTCGTAACCACAGCGGCTGCGCCGACACCCGCGCGCGCCGCGACCCCAAGGGGGACAAGACATGGCCGTACTCGTTGACAAGAACACCCGCGTGATCTGCCAGGGCCTGACCGGCTCGCAGGGCACGTTCCACTCCGAACAGGCGATCGCCTATGGCACCCAGATGGTCGGCGGCGTGACGCCTGGCAAAGGCGGGCAAAGCCATATCGGACTGCCGATTTTCGACACCGTGGCCGAGGCGAAGGACCAGACCGACGCCAACGCCAGCGTGATCTACGTGCCGCCGCCTTTCGCGGCCGACGCGATCCTCGAGGCGATCGACGCCGAGATCGAGCTGATCGTCTGCATCACTGAGGGCATCCCGGTGCTCGACATGGCCAAGGTGGCGCGGGCGCTGGAAAGCTCTTCTTCCCGCCTGATCGGCCCGAACTGCCCGGGCATCATCACGCCGGACGCCTGCAAGATCGGCATCATGCCGGGCCATATCCACAAGCGCGGCTCGGTGGGCGTCGTCTCCCGCTCCGGCACGCTGACTTACGAGGCGGTCGCCCAGACCACGGCGGCGGGTCTCGGCCAGTCGACCTGCATCGGCATCGGCGGCGATCCGATCAAGGGCACCGAGTTCATCGATTGCCTTGAGCTCTTCCTGGGCGATGAGGAGACCCAGTCGATCATCATGATCGGCGAGATCGGCGGCTCGGCCGAAGAGGAAGCCGCCCAGTTCATCGCCGATGAGCGCAAGAAGGGCCGCTCCAAGCCGGTCGCGGGCTTTATCGCGGGCCTCACCGCCCCTCCGGGCCGCCGCATGGGCCATGCCGGCGCGATCATCTCGGGCGGCAAAGGCGGCGCCGAGGACAAGATCGCGGCGATGTCCGAGGCCGGAATCGTGGTGGCCGACAGCCCCGCCGGTCTGGGCGAGGCTTTGCTCAAGGCGATCGGATAGAACAGGCCCCTTCAGGGGGAACGTCGCACTCGCGCAGATTCCCCTTGAAAGTCCTGCAACTCGGTCGTTTAACTGACGTGCGGGCCACCCGTTTGGGTGGCTCTTTGCGTCTTGGCTGTTGGTCTTCGCCCCCTGATGCGTCTGGTCAGGCTGAGGGGCGCCTCATTTAGACCGGTCCACCTCGGGTCGCGCCCGCGTTAAGGTCGGAGCCTGCGGACAAGATGCGCTAAAGGGAGGGGGCGCCAAAGCGCGCCTGGCATGAAGACGATGACCGACTCGAGCCAAAACGTCGCCTTTCACAATTCGTCGTTCCTTCAGGGCGTTAATTCCAAATTCGTCGAACAGCTTCACGCCGCCTGGGCGGAGAATCCGGACGCGGTCAGCGAAGACTGGCGGGCGTTTTTCGAGTCGCTGGAAGATTCGAAACCGGACGTGGCGGCCGAGGCGAACGGTCCCTCATGGAAACGTGATGACTGGCCGCCGCAGGACAATGGCGAGCTTGTCGCCGCGCTGGACGGGCAATGGCCCGACGATCAGCCGGATCCGAAGAAGCTGGCGAAGCAGATTCAGTCCAAGGCGGGCGGCGCGCTCTCCGACGCGGATATCCGCGCGCAGGTGCTCGATTCGATCCGGGCGATCATGTACATCCGCTCCTACCGGTCGCGCGGTCATCTGGGCGCCGATCTCGATCCGCTGGGGATCTCGAAGACGCGCGCCGATCATCCCGAATTTGATCCGAAATTCTTCGGGTTCGAGGAGAAAGACCTCGACCGCAAGATTTTCATCAATCAGGTGCTGGGGCTCGACTCCGCCACGATGCGTGAGATTCAGGCGATCCTGAAACGCACCTACGCCAGCACCTTCGCGCTGCAATTCATGCATCTGACCGACCCTGAGCCGAAAAGCTGGCTGCAGCGCCGGATCGAGGGTCTGGGCAAGGAAATCCAGTTCACCCAGATGGGCCGAAAGGCGATCCTGAACAAGCTGGTGCAGGCTGAGGGATTCGAGAAGTTCCTCGGCATCAAATATGTCGGCACCAAGCGGTTCGGTCTGGATGGCGGCGAGTCGCTGATCCCGGCGATGGAGCAGATCATCAAGCGCGGCGGCGCGCTGGGCGCCAAGGAAATCTCCGTCGGCATGCCCCATCGCGGCCGCCTGAACGTGCTCGCCAACGTGATGGGCAAGCCGTATCGCGCGATCTTCAACGAGTTTCAGGGCGGCAATTTCAAGCCCGACGACGTCGAGGGCTCCGGCGACGTCAAATACCATCTGGGCTCGTCCTCCGATCGCGAGTTCGACGGCAACAGCGTGCATCTCTCGCTGACTGCGAACCCGTCGCATCTAGAGGCGGTCAACCCGGTCGTGCTCGGCAAGGCCCGCGCCAAGCAGAACCAGTTCGGCTGCGATCGGGCGACCGTGATCCCGATCCTGCTGCATGGCGACGCCGCCTTCGCGGGGCAGGGCGTGGTCGCCGAAGGGTTCGGCCTGTCCGGCCTCAAAGGACACAACACTGGCGGCACGATCCATATCGTCGTCAACAACCAGATCGGCTTCACCACGGCGCCGCATCACTCGCGGTCTTCGCCTTATCCGACCGATATCGCGAAGATGGTGGATGCGCCGATCTTTCATGTGAACGGCGACGATCCCGAGGCCGTGGTGCACGCCGCGAAGGTCGCGACCGAGTTCCGCCAGAAATTCCTGAAAGACGTGGTGATCGACATCTTCTGCTACCGGCGGTTCGGGCATAACGAGGGCGATGAGCCCATGTTCACCCAGCCGCTGATGTACAAGAAGATCAAACAGCACAAATCGACCCTGCAGATCTATTCCGAACGGCTCGCGGCGGAGAATCTGGTCTCGATTGATGAGACCGAGACCATGAAAGCCGAATTCCAGGCCTATCTGAGCGAGGAGTTCGAGATTGGGCGCGAATACCGGCCCAACAAGGCGGACTGGCTGGACGGGCGTTGGAAGGACCTCAAGATCGCCGAGGGCGAATATCAGCGCGGCGCCACCGCCGAGCCGATGGAGACGCTCAAGGAAGTCGGCGCCGCCCTGACCAAGCTGCCGGAGAACTACAACGCGCATCGCACGATCCTGCGCATCCTCGACGCCAAGAAAAAGATGATCGACACCGGCGAGGGGGTCGACTGGGCGACGGCCGAGGCCCTCGCCTTCGGCACCTTGCTGGTCGACGGCTATCCCGTGCGCCTGGCGGGGCAGGACTGCACCCGCGGCACGTTCAGCCAGCGCCATTCCGGCATCATCGATCAGGAGACGGAAGAGCGCTACCTGCCGCTGAACCATATTCGCGAGGGGCAGGCCGAGTATGACGTGATCGACTCGATGCTCTCGGAATACGCGGTGCTCGGCTTCGAGTACGGCTATTCGCTGGCGGATCCGAAAACGCTGGTTCTGTGGGAGGCCCAGTTCGGCGACTTCGCCAACGGCGCCCAGATCATGTTCGACCAGTTCATCTGTTCGGGCGAACGCAAATGGCTGCGCATGTCCGGTCTGGTCGTGCTGCTGCCGCACGGGTTCGAAGGGCAAGGGCCTGAGCACAGCTCGGCGCGGATCGAGCGGTTCCTGCAGCTTTGCGCCGAGGACAACTGGATCGTCGCCAACTGCACCACGCCGGCGAACTACTATCACATCCTGCGGCGGCAGATGCATCGCAGCTTCCGCAAGCCGCTGATTCTGTTCACACCGAAATCGCTGCTGCGCCACAAGCGCTGCGTCTCGAAACTCTCCGAGATGGCCGAGGGCTCCAGCTTCCACCGCGTGCTCTGGGACGATGCGCAGCTTGGCGTCACCGACTTCAAGCTGAAGCCCGACGCCGAGATCAGGCGGGTCGTGATCTGCTCCGGCAAGGTCTATTACGATCTGGAGGCGGCGCGCGACGCGGCGGGCAAGGACGACACCTATATCCTGCGGCTTGAGCAGTTCTATCCGTTCCCGGCGCTCAGCATGACCAAAGAGCTGAGCCGGTTCAAAGGCGCCGATTTCGTCTGGTGTCAGGAAGAACCGAAGAATCAGGGCGGCTGGACCTTCGTCGAGCCAAATATCGAATGGATCCTGACCCGGATCGGGGCGGATCAAACCCGGCCGATCTTCGCCGGACGCCCCGCATCGGCGTCGCCGGCGACGGGACTGGCGTCACAGCACAAAGCACAGCAAGAGGCTCTGGTGAACGAGGCGATCGGCCTCTGACCAGTTGCGGAAAGGAACGACAATGTCGATCGAAGTAAGAGTTCCCACCCTGGGGGAATCCGTGACCGAGGCAACGGTCGGCACGTGGTTCAAACAGCCCGGCGACGCCGTCGCGGCGGATGAGGTGCTGTGCGAGCTGGAGACGGACAAGGTCTCGGTCGAGGTGCCGGCGCCGGCGGCCGGCGTACTGGCGGAACACGCCGCCGCCGAGGGCGAGAATGTCGGCGTGGACGCGCTTTTGGCGACGATCAGCACCGACGGGGCCGCGCCCGCGCCGCAACCCGCGGCCGCTGCGCCCGCCGCCGCCGCCGCGCCCGCCGCGTCGGGTGGCGGTCAGGAGATTGAGGTTCACGTTCCCACGCTGGGCGAATCGGTGACCGAGGCCACCGTCGGATCCTGGTTCAAGGCCGAGGGAGACGCGGTCGCCGCCGATGAGGTGCTCTGCGAGCTGGAGACCGACAAGGTCTCGATCGAGGTGCCAGCGCCCGCCGCGGGCGTGCTGACGAAAATCGCCGCCGCCGAAGGAACGGCCGTGGGCGTCGACGCGCTGCTCGCCACCGTCGCCGCGGGCGCCAGCGCAGGTGCCACCGCGCCCGCCGCATCGGCGCCGGCCGCCGTTCCGACCCCGTCCGCGCCGGTCAAGGATGTCGAGGATGCGCCGTCAGCCAAGAAGATGATGACGGAGCAGGGCCTCACGCGGGATCAGGTCCCAGCGACGGGCAAGGACGGTCGGGTGATGAAGGGCGATGTGATCGCGGCGGTCGCCGCCGGCGCCGCCACGGCCGCGTCTGCTCCTGCCCCGGTGCCGCGCGCGCCCTCTCCAGCGACCGACGCCGATCGGGAAGAGCGGGTGAAGATGACCCGCCTGCGCCAGACCATCGCCCGGCGCCTGAAGGACAGCCAGAACACCGCCGCCATGCTGACCACCTATAACGAGGTGGACATGAGCGGGATCATGGGTTTGCGCAACGAGTACAAGGACCTGTTCCTGAAAAAGCACGGGGTGAAGCTGGGCTTCATGTCGTTCTTCGTGAAGGCCTGCTGTCATGCGCTGAAAGAGGTGCCGGACGTTAACGCCGAGATCGACGGCGTCGAGGTGGTCTATAAGAACTACTGCCATATCGGCGTCGCCGTCGGCACGCCCAGCGGGCTGGTGGTGCCGGTGGTGCGCGACGCGGACCAGATGTCGTTTTCCGATATCGAGGCCGAGATCGCGGCGCTGGGCGCCAAGGGCCGCGACGGCAAGCTGACCATGGACGAGATGCAGGGCGGCACGTTCACCATCTCAAACGGCGGCGTCTACGGCTCGCTGATGTCCTCGCCGATCCTGAACCCACCGCAATCGGGTATTCTGGGCATGCATAAGATCCAGGACCGGCCGATGGTGGTCGGCGGTGAGATCGTGATCCGGCCGATGATGTATCTGGCGCTGAGCTACGATCACCGCATCGTCGACGGCAAGGGCGCGGTCACCTTCCTCGTCCGCGTCAAGGAAGCGCTTGAGGATCCGCGCCGGTTGCTGATGGATTTGTAAGGCGCGATCAACGCCAGTTTGATTACAGCGCTCGCCCTTCCGGCCGGTGGGGCGGCGCAATCGTCCGAAAAAACGCCTCTGTGCGCCCAACTGTATCAAAGTGACTCATGCGCCCTGTCTTTAGCGGGTCTGCGGCGCGGAACCGCCCACATCTTGTGGTCCGGTCTAACTCTATCGGGCGTTAGCGCCGCGGTTGAACGTCTTCGGGCGGCGTTTCCGGACCGAAAGGTACGTTATTTTTGTCGATCCTCGCAGTCGCTATTGTTACGTTCATCGCCAACATAGACCTCTTCACAATCAAGGCGTTATGACGGCCCCAGAAGCCCGCGGCGCTTCACATCCGACTTTAGGGAGATAGTAAAATGGAAGAATACGACGTCATCGTGATCGGGGGCGGCCCCGGCGGGTATGTCTGCGCCATCCGGGCGGCGCAGCTCGGGCTGAAGACCGCGTGCGTCGAGGGGCGCGGCGCGCTGGGCGGCACCTGTCTGAATGTCGGCTGTATTCCTTCGAAAGCGCTGCTGCACGCTTCGGAACTGGTGCATGAAACCCATTCGAATTTCGGCAAAATGGGCATCACAGCGTCCGACGTCTCGGTCGATATCCCGAAGATGCTCAACTACAAGAACGGCGTCGTCAAAGGGAACACCGCCGGCATTGAGTTCCTGTTCAAGAAGAACAAGGTCACCTATGTCAAAGGCTGGGGCAAGATCACCGCGCCGGGCGAAGTGACGGTCGACGGGCCCGACGCCGGGGTGATCAAGGCCAAGAACATCGTGATCGCCACCGGCTCCGAGCCGGCGACGCTGCCTGGCGTCGAGGTGGACGAGAAATCGGTCGTCACCTCGACCGGTTGCCTGGATCTGACCGAGGTGCCGGAGGAATTGGTGGTCATCGGCGCGGGCGTGATCGGGCTGGAGCTCGGCTCGGTCTGGAAACGCCTCGGCTCGAATGTGACGGTGGTGGAGTTCCTCGACCAGATCACGCCGGGCATGGACGCCGAGGTCTGCAAGAATTTCCAGCAGATCCTGAAAAAGCAGGGGATCAACTTTATCCTCGGCGCCGCCGTGCAGAAGGTTGAGAAGGACGGAGGCGACCTCCACCTCACCTACAAGAAGCGTTCGGATGACAGCGAGCATACGCTCGAGGCCGACGTGGTCCTCGTCGCCACCGGGCGCCGCCCGTTCACCGAAGGCCTCGGGCTGGAGGAGTTGGGCGTCGAGATGGATCGCGGCATGGTCAAGACCGACGACCACTGGAAGACCAATATCGACGGGATCTACGCGATTGGCGACGTGATCGCCGGGCCGATGCTGGCCCACAAGGCTGAAGACGAGGGCATGGCGGTGGCCGAGCAGCTGGCGGGCCAGGCGGGCCATGTGAACTATGACGTCATTCCGGGCGTCATTTACACCTCGCCCGAGGTCTCCAATGTGGGCAAGACCGAGGAACAGCTGAAAGAGGAAGGCCGCGAGTACAAGGTCGGCAAATTCGCTTTCATGGGCAATGGCCGCGCGAAGGCGAATTTCGCCTCCGAAGGTTTCGTGAAGGTGCTCTCGGACAAGGAAAGCGACCGCATTCTGGGCTGCCATATCATCGGCCCGGCGGCTGGCGACCTGATCCATGAGATCTGCGTGGCGATGGAGCTGGGCGCGGCGGCCGAGGATATCGTGCGCACCTGTCACGCCCATCCGACCTTCTCGGAAGCTGTGCGCGAAGCGGCGATGGCGGCCTCTCTCGGCAAACCTATTCATATGTAAACTTGCGGGTTTAATATACCCACCAGTTTACCATGCGATTGATAGAGACGCGCCGCCCTTCGGGGCGGCGTTTTCGTATCAGGGCGAACGTTCAAGCCGCATCACCAGGCCGCCCGCCGCGTTGTTGAGAGTCAGAACGTTGTTTTCGATTTTGTAGCTGCGCACATTCGGCAATTGCGACAGGAAGCGCCGCTCCGAGATCATCGCCGCCTCCGGGCAGGCCATCATGGTCGAGATCGCATTGCCAAACGACATTTGGTCGCCCGTCACCTCCGCGCCCCCGCGCCAGGCGTTGCAGGCGGCGCGCCCGCCGACGGATCCGTCCGCCTCGAACGTCATCGTGTTGTAGACGCCTTTCAACGCCGGTCCGTCCGCATATGCGACGGCGCGCCACTCGGCGCCCAGAAGGCCCGAGGCCGCCAGATCGGGTCCGGGCTCGGCCGCTTTTTCTGCGCTGGGGGGCGATTCTGACGCCGTTTCGCTCTCGGATGCGCAACCGGCGAGCGCGATTGCAGCGGCCGCGACCGCGCCGAACATCAAATATGTAAAGCCTTGCTTGTCACTTGGGTTCATCCGCCGCTGTTGACGGCGTATTCGGTCCACGTCAATATCAAACATGTATACCCCCTCAATACATTTCTACGTTTGCGCCGAGTGTAGCAGAACATCGCCCTTGCGCGTCAATCGGGTTGAAAATCGCAGCCCAGTCCTCATCTTCTGCTCAGCCCGCTCGGGCCGCGCCAGAAAATCCCGGCGCAGCCTCGCCAACAGAAGGTCCGCCATTGATGTCATCCGTGCCCGATAGCGTATCCCGCCGCCGCGCCACCATCGTCTGGGCGCTCTATCTTGGCTGGTTTCTGGCGGGGATCACGCTACTGATCGGCATCGTTCTCGCCTATCTGTGGCGCGGAGACGCATCTGGTTCGAAATATGAGAGTCACTTCCGGCGGCAGATCTCACTGTTTTGGTGGTGCATGATCCTCGGGTTGATCGGACTGGCGCTGTCGCTGGTCGCGGTCGGATTTCTGATCCTTGTTCCCTTGGCGGTTTATTTCTTCATCATCAGTTGCCTGGGACTGATGCGGGTCGTCGATGAAAAGCCCTACGCGTAACTCGGCGTAATACATCTGACTGAAAGGGACGATATGAAGATTGTCGCGATCTCCGGCGCGCTGCGCGCAGGCTCGACCAACACCAAGCTGCTGCGCGAGGCGGTGCGCGTGGCGGGTGACGATGTCGAAGTTGAATTCGCCGACCTGCGTATGCCGCTCTATGACGGCGACCTGGAAGAGGCGGAGGGCGACCCCGCCGCGGTCGTGGCGTTGGCGCAGGCGATCGAGGCCGCGGACGCGGTTCTGATCTCGACGCCGGAGTATAACGCCAACCTTCCGGGGGTTCTGAAGAACGCGCTGGATTGGCTGAGCCGCCGTCACGCGAGCGCGCTGACCGGCAAGCCGGTTGCGATCATGTCCGCCGCCGCCGGCCGGGCGGGCGGCGTGCGCAGCCAGTTCTCGCTGCGTCATTGCCTCACGCCGTTCAAGCCGGACATCCTGCAAGGCCCGGAGCTGGCGCTGGCCGCGTCCGGCTCCGCGTTCGATGACGAGGGCCGCCTGACCAACGAACGCACGGTCGAAAGTCTGACAAAACTGATGGCGGCCCTACGCGCGCGCGCTGGCAAATAGCGTTTCCTAGCGGCTGCGCGGATGGGCCTTGTCATAGACCTCCATCAGACGGCTTTGATCGACCGCCGTATAGGCCTGCGTCGTCGAGAGCGAGGCGTGGCCCAGAAGCTCCTGTATCGTGCGCAGATCGCCGCCCGCCTCCAGAAGATGGGTGGCGAAGGAGTGGCGCAGCGCATGCGGCGTGGCGGTGGACGGCAGGCCCAGCCGCATCCGGGCGCCGGCCATCGCCTTTTGCACGATCCGCGCGCCCAAAGGGCCGCCGCGCGCGCCCAGAAACAGCGCCTTGTCCGGCGGTCCGGGATGGCCCAGCAGGCTTAGGTAGTCCTCCACGGCGGCGCGGGCGACCGGCAGCACCGGCACGATCCGCTCCTTGCCGCCTTTGCCGACAATCCGCAACGCCTCGGGCAGCGGCGCGTCGCTGAGCTTCAGCGACAGCGCCTCGGAGATGCGCATCCCACACCCCCAGAGGAGCGTGAGCACCGCCGCATCCCGCGCCGCGATCCAAGGCTCCACCCGGTCGGCGGCGGCGTCCTCGATCAGCGCGTCGGCGGCGGCGGGTTCGACCGGTCTTGGCAGATGCGCCTTGATCTTCGGTCCCCGCGCGGCGGCGACGGCGGAGTTGGAGACGCCCTCCGCCACATCCAGCCAGCGGTGAAAGCTTTTGACGGCGGAAAGCGCCCGTGCGGTGGAGCGGGCGGAGAGGCCGCGGCGCCGCTCGGCGGCGATCCAAGCGCGGATATCCGGCGTGCGCACGTCCGCCAGTCCATTCGCGCCGAACGGGCCGCCCCAATGGGAGGCGAGAAACCCCAGATAGCCTGAAACGTCCCGTCGATAGGCGTCCACGGTCTTGGGGCTGGCGTTCCTGACCGCCGAGAGTTGCGCCAGAAAGCGCTCCAGCAAATCGACCGCGCCGCCGGAAAGCTCAGGCCATTGCGGTCGTTCGCCCATGCGGTCAGCCGCTGAGCGCGGATTTCAGCAGCGGCACGCCGATCCTCTCGACCACCCGGCCGAGAAAGGCGAGGTTGTCGGCGCCATGATCGGGCCGGAACGCCTCCGGATCGTCCGCGCCGAAGGCGAGCAATCCGCGCGGCAGGTCGGCGCCAAAATCGAGCGGCGTCAGCCCCTCGCTTTCGACGATCCGCGCCGAGTCGCCGAAAATCAGCTCGGAATCGGCGGAGACGCGCCGCATTACAGCAGCGTCTTCGGTCGCGGGGCGTTCATCGGCGGCGCAATAGGCGTCGACCAGGCCGGGCGCCAGCGGGATGACCGAGCGCGGCAGGGCGTCGGCCGGTCCCTCGATACACAGGCGCGCGACGTCGAGATCCAGCATCGCCGGGGCCTCGCGCGTCACGATCTGCGCCAACTCCTCCAGTGATTGGGCCTCCAGCACCCGCAGCGCCGCGTGGCGGGTCTGCGCCATCGACATCATGTTGGCGTAGGCAGCGTCGATCACCTGCTCATGCGCGCCGGTCAGATCCTCAAGCTGCGTCTCGAGCTGGGTCAGAAGCACGCCATAGAGGTCGCGCACATTGCGGCCGGTCGGGCGACGGGTGCGGATCAGGTCCCGCATCAGCTCCAGATCGTCTAGCAGCAGGTTCGGCCGCGCCCGTAACGCGGCGCGCAACGCCTCGTCTGATATTCCGGCAGCTTCGGCCTCGCCCGCAATCTCGGTCGCCGCGTCCGTCATGGTCTCGCTCACGACAGGATCGTCTGGCCGGTTTTGGCCCAGTCCTTCAGAAACGCGTCCAGACCCTTGTCGGTCAGCGGGTGACTGGCCAGTTTCTTCAACACGTCTGGCGGGACCGTCGCGACGTCGGCGCCGATCTTGGCGGCGTCCGAGACATGGTTCACGCTGCGAATCGAGGCCGCGAGAATCTCGGTCTCGAAATTGTAATTGTCATAGATCTGGCGGATGTCCGCGATCAGCTCCATGCCATCCAGATTGATATCGTCCACCCGGCCGATGAAGGGCGAGATGAAGGTCGCCCCTGCCTTGGCGGCCAAAAGCGCCTGATTGGCGCTGAAGCAGAGCGTGACATTGACCATGCGGCCCTTGTCCGAGAGCGTCTTGCAGGCCTTCAGACCATCCCATGTCAGCGGAACCTTGATGGCGATGTTGTCTGCGATCTGCGCCAACCGCAGGCCTTCCTCGATCATGCCGTCCGCGTCCAGCGCCACGGTCTCAGCGCTGACAGGACCGTCGATCAGCGCGCAGATCTCTTTAGTCACTTCCATGATGTCGCGGCCCGACTTCATGATAAGAGAGGGGTTGGTGGTGACGCCGTCCACCATCCCGGTGGCGGCAAGGTCCTTGATCTCGTCGATCTCGGCGGTGTCTACAAAGAATTTCATGGTTGCGCTCTCGCCTGTTCCGTCTGCGGGGACGCCCTTTGAGGGGCGGCTTTCGGGCGGTTCTAACCCGACATGGGGGCCGGAACCAACGACCAATACGCCGGGAGCGCGGGATTGACCGATTCAATTGCGGATTTGCGGCTGGAACAGCCGGGCGAGGCGATCGTGGTCTCCGTCCTTGTGCCGGCGCCGGTGGAGCGCGCGCTGGACTATCTGGCCCCGGCGGGAACGCCTGTGGGCGCCTTCGTCGAAGCGCCGCTGGGCGGGCGCAGCACGATGGGCGTCGTCTGGGGCGCGGGCGCGGGCGACTTTGCGCGTGAACGGCTGAAACCGGTGATCCGGGTGTTGGATATGCCGCCGATGCGGGCGGAGATGCGCGAGTTCCTGTCCCGCGCCGCCGAGTACACCATCACCGATCCGGGGCTGATGACGCGGCTGGCGACGCGGGCTCCCGGCCTGACCGACCCGCCCGGCGCGCGCAGGATCTATCGTCTGGGCGCGGGGCGGCCCGACCGAATGACCTCGGCGCGCACGCGGGTGATCGACGTGCTGGAAGACCATCCGGGGCTGGGCTTCTCGCCCACGGATCTCGCCGATCTGGCGGGGGTGAGCGCAGGCGTTCTCAAAGGGCTGGCCGAGGCGGGCGCGCTGATCTCATCGCAAGCGCCGCGCGATGCGCCCTTTCCGCCGCTGGATCCGGAGGCCAACCCAGTCGCGCTGACCGACGCGCAGCGCCAGGCGGCCGACGCGCTGAAGGCCTCGGTCGCCGCGCGCCGGTTTGCGGCCATCCTGCTCAAGGGCGTCACCGGCTCCGGCAAGACCGAGGTCTATCTGGAGGCGGTGGCCGAGTGCCTGCGCCAGGGGCGTCAGGCGCTGATCCTGCTGCCCGAGATCGCGCTGACCGCCGCCTTCCTGAAGCGCATTGAAGCGCGATTTGGCGCGCGGCCGGCCGAATGGCACTCGGCGGTGACCGGGGCGGAGCGCCGGCGCGCCTGGCGCGCCGCAGCGGCGGGCAACGCTCAAGTGGTGGTCGGCGCCCGGTCGGCGCTGTTCCTGCCCTTCACCGATCTCGGCCTGATCGTCGTCGATGAGGAGCATGACGCGTCCTACAAGCAGGAGGACGGCGTCCGCTATCACGCGCGGGACATGGCGGTGCTGCGCGCCTCGATCGAGGGCGGCGCCGCGCTGCTGGCCTCGGCGACCCCGTCGCTGGAAAGCTGGGCCAACGCCGAGGCCGGAAAATATGCGCGGCTGGATCTGCCAGAGCGATTCGGCGGCGCGGCCCTGCCCAGGATCTCGGCGGTGGATTCGCGGACGACGCCGCCTGAGCGGGGCCGATGGCTGTCGCGGCCGATGGAGGAGGCGGTCGCCGAACGGATGGGGCGGGGCGAGCAGGCGCTCTTGTTCCTGAACCGGCGCGGCTACGCGCCGCTGACGCTCTGCCGCGCGTGCGGCCACCGGTTCGGATGTCCCCATTGCGACGCGTGGCTGGTGGAGCACCGGTTCCGCCGCCAGATGCTCTGTCATCAATGCGGCCATGCGGAACCCGCGCCGGAGAAATGCCCAAGCTGCGGCGCGGATGACAAGCTTTCGGCTTGCGGGCCGGGGGTGGAGCGGCTGGCCGAGGAGGTCGCGGCGCGGTTCCCGGATGCGCGGCTGGCGATCCTCTCCAGCGACCTCGCCGCCTCGGCGGCGGAGCAGAAGGCGCGGATCGACGCCATCGCGGCGGGCGAAGCCGATATCATCATCGGCACGCAGATCGTCGCCAAGGGCCACAACTTTCCGCTGCTGACGCTGGTCGGCGTGGTGGACGCCGATCTCGGGCTGCAAGGCGGCGACATGCGCGCCGCTGAGCGCACATTCCAGCTGATGCGCCAGGTGGCGGGCCGCGCGGGGCGCGCCGACAAGCCCGGCGCCGCGATGCTGCAGACCGCCGCGCCGGATCATCCGGTAATGAAGGCGATTCTGTCCGGCGACGAAGAGGCGTTCCATGCGCGCGAGGCGGAGGCGCGGCGGGCGGCGGGCGTTCCTCCCTATGGCCGCATGATCGGCGTCATCGTCTCCGGCCGCGACGAACGCCGGGTCTGGGCGTCTGCGATGGCGCTGGGGCAGGCGGGGGACGCGCTTCGGGCCGCGGGCTGCCAGTTGCTGGGGCCGGCGCCGGCGCCGATCGCGCGGGTCCGGGGGCAGAGCCGGGCGCGGCTGCTGATCAAGGCGCCCAAGGGCGTGGCCGTGCAACAGGCTGCGGCGGCATGGCGCAGGTCCGTGAAGCCGCAATCCGGGGTGCGAGTCATTCTCGACGTCGATCCGCAAAGCTTTCTTTGAGCAATTTTTTAAATCGCCCGGCGGTGGTCAAAGCGTCGGTTTTTTGCGGACGCCCAACCGGAAAGGTCAGCGTATTCAAAAAGTTGCCTTGGATCAGTTTAGGGGACGCCGCGTTGCAGGTCTTGTTGCAAGGCAAAACGCGCTGTGCTAGCAACCGGTCAAATTCTAAGGGCGGCGAAACATCGCGCCGCCAGCCGGGTTCTGATCCGGTCGCGATCTGAACTGGATTGTCCCGCAATCCGCCGAGGGAGAGCAATTTGACCGACGCCGCAATCGCCTCGGGTGTGTCCGGACGCTACGCCACGGCGCTTTTCGAACTGGCGAAAGAGCAGAAATCGCTCGACGCCGTAGAGGGCGACCTCGCAAGCCTGTCGTCCGCGCTTGAGGACAGCGCCGATCTTCGCGCGCTCGTCACCAGCCCGCTTTACGGCCGCGATCAGCAGAGCGCCGCCATCGCCAGCCTCGTGAAGAAGATGAAGCTCGGCAAGCTGGCGGGCAACACGCTGGCGCTGATGGCCTCGAAGGGTCGAATCAGATTCACGTCGCGCCTGATCGCCGATTTCAATTCTCTGCTCGCCGCCGAGCGTGGCGAGATTTCCGCCGAGGTTGTCTCCGCCGTGCCGCTGTCGGACGCGCAGACCGAGGCGCTGAAAGAGAAAATCCGCGCCGCGATCGGCAAGGATGTGTCCCTTACTGTCAATGTCGACGAACGCCTTCTGGGCGGTCTCGTCGTGAAAGTGGGCTCCCGAATGATCGACACGTCGATCCGTTCCAAGCTCGCTAGCCTGCAAACCGTTATGAAAGAGGTCGGATGATGAGCATCCAGGCTGCGGAAATCTCCGCGATCCTGAAGGATCAGATCGAGAATTTCGGTCAGGAGGCGCAGGTCGCCGAAATTGGCCGCGTTCTCTCCGTCGGCGACGGCATCGCGCGCGTATACGGGCTCGACAACGTCCAGGCGGGCGAAATGGTCGAGTTTCCGGGCGGCGTGCGCGGTATGGCGCTGAACCTTGAGGCCGACAATGTCGGCATCGTGCTGTTCGGCGACGACCGGGGCATCAAGGAAGGCGACACGGTCAAGCGCACCAACGCGATCGTCGACGTGCCGACCGGCCGGGGTCTGCTGGGCCGCGTGGTCGACGCGCTCGGCAACCCGATCGACGGCAAGGGGCCGCTTGAGGGCGTGGACCGCAGCCGGGTGGACGTGAAGGCGCCGGGCATCATCCCCCGCAAATCCGTGCATGAGCCGATGTCGACCGGCCTCAAGGCGATCGACTCGCTGATCCCGATCGGCCGTGGCCAGCGTGAGCTGATCATCGGCGACCGCCAGACCGGCAAGACCGCCGTGGCGCTCGACACGATGCTGAACCAGAAGTCGGTGAACGACACCGACGACGAGAAGAAGAAGCTCTATTGCGTCTATGTCGCGGTCGGGCAGAAACGCTCCACCGTCGCCCAGCTGGTCAAGAAGCTGGAGGAGGCGGGCGCGCTGGAATACTCCATCGTCGTCGCCGCCACCGCGTCCGACCCGGCGCCGCTACAGTTCCTGGCGCCCTATTCGGCCTGCGCCATGGCGGAGCATTTCCGCGACAATGGCGGCCACGCGCTGATCATCTATGACGATCTCTCCAAACAGGCGGTGGCCTATCGCCAGATGTCGCTGCTGCTGCGCCGTCCGCCGGGACGTGAGGCTTATCCGGGCGACGTGTTCTACCTCCATTCCCGCCTTCTGGAGCGTTCGGCGAAGCTCAACGACGATCAGGGCGCCGGGTCGCTGACCGCGCTGCCGATCATCGAGACGCAGGCGGGCGACGTGTCAGCCTATATCCCGACCAACGTGATTTCGATCACCGACGGCCAGATTTTCCTTGAGACCGAGCTGTTCTATCAGGGCATTCGCCCGGCGGTGAATGTCGGTCTTTCGGTGTCGCGCGTCGGCTCCGCCGCGCAGACCAAGGCGATGAAGAAGGTCGCCGGCTCGATCAAGCTGGAGCTTGCGCAGTATCGCGAGATGGCGGCCTTCGCGCAGTTCGGCTCGGATCTCGACGCTTCGACCCAAAAGCTGCTGAACCGCGGCGCGCGTCTGACGGAGCTGTTGAAGCAGGCGCAGTATTCGCCGCTGACCACCGCCGAGCAGGTGGGCGTCATCTACGCCGGCGTGAAAGGCTATCTCGACAAGGTGCCGGTGTCCGACGTGTCCCGGTTCGAGCGGACCTGGCTGGCGGAGCTTCGCGGCAAGCATGGCGATCTTCTGGCCTCGATCACGGCCAGCGGCGCGCTGAGCGACGAGGATGAAGAGACGCTGCGTTCGGCGCTCGACTCCTTCTCCGCCGCTTTCGCCTGATATTGGACTGAGGGAGCGCTAGGCCCATGCCGAGCCTCAAGGATCTAAAAAACCGGATCGACTCGGTCAAATCGACCAGGAAGATCACCAAGGCCATGCAGATGGTCGCCGCGGCCAAGCTGCGCCGGGCGCAGGAGGCGGCGGAAGCCTCTGAGCCATATGTGCGGCGCATGGATCTCGTGCTGGGGAACCTGGCGCGGTCGGTCGAAGGCCGTCCCGCCGCGCCCCGGTTGCTGACCGGAACCGGCAGCGATCAGGTGCATCTGCTCGTGGTCGCGACCGCCGAGCGCGGTCTTTGCGGCGGCTTCAACTCCTCGATCGCCAAGCTGGCCCGCTCTCACGCCGACGCGCTGATCGCCGAAGGCAAGACGGTGAAGATTCTCACCATCGGCAAAAAGGGCCGCGAGCAGCTGAAGCGGACCCATGAGCAGTATTTCATCGATCATGTCGATCTGACCGAGGTCAAACGCCTGCGCTATCGCGATGCGCACGCGATCGGCTCCGAAGTGCTGCGCCGTTTCTGCGAGGGCGAGTTCGACGTCGCGACGCTGTTCTACAGCAAATTCATTTCGGTGATGTCGCAAGAGCCGATGACGAAGCAGCTGATCCCGGCGAAATTCGAGCACGAAGCGCGCTCGAAGGATCCGGACGCCGAGATTTTCTATGAGTACGAGCCCGGCCAGACCGAGATGCTGAGCGTTTTGCTGCCGGGCAACGTCTCGTCGCTGGTGTTCAAGGGGCTGCTCGAGAACGCGGCGTCCGAACAGGGCGCGCGCATGTCGGCGATGGACAGCGCGACGCGCAACGCGGGCGAGATGATCGACAAGCTGACAATCGAATACAACCGCTCGCGCCAGGCCGCGATCACCAAGGAACTTATCGAGATCATTTCGGGCGCCGAGGCGCTCTGATCCGACGGAAGAGGGAACCCGACCATGAGCCAGGCCGGAAAAATCACGCAAATTATCGGCGCGGTCGTCGATGTGCAGTTCGACGACCATCTGCCCGCGATCCTGAACGCGCTGGAGACCGACAACCAGGGCAACCGTCTGGTGCTCGAAGTGGCGCAGCATCTCGGCGAGAACACGGTGCGCACGATCGCCATGGACTCCACCGAGGGACTGGTGCGCGGTCAGGACGTCGCCGACACCGAAGAGCCGATCGCGGTGCCGGTGGGTCCGGCGACGCTGGGCCGCATTCTCAACGTCATCGGCGAGCCGGTGGATGAAAAGGGACCGGTCGAGGCGGCGGCCAAGCGCCCGATCCACGGCGACGCGCCGGAATTCACCTCACAGTCGACCGAGAGCGAGGTTCTGGTCACCGGCATCAAGGTCGTCGACCTGCTGGCGCCTTACGCCAAAGGCGGCAAGATCGGCCTCTTTGGTGGCGCGGGCGTCGGCAAGACCGTGCTGATCATGGAGCTGATCAACAATATCGCGAAGGCGCACTCGGGCTACTCGGTGTTCGCCGGGGTCGGCGAGCGGACCCGTGAGGGCAACGATCTCTATCACGAGATGATCGAATCCAACGTGATCGTGCCGGACAACCTGTCCGATTCCAAAGTGGCGCTGGTCTATGGCCAGATGAACGAGCCGCCGGGCGCCCGCGCCCGCGTCGCGCTGACGGGCCTGACGCTGGCCGAGCAGTTCCGCGACGAGACCGGCACCGACGTTCTCTTCTTCGTCGATAACATCTTCCGCTTCACTCAGGCGGGCTCCGAGGTTTCGGCGCTTCTGGGCCGCATCCCCTCGGCGGTGGGCTATCAGCCGACGCTGGCGACCGATATGGGCGCGATGCAGGAGCGGATCACCTCGACCAAGTCGGGCTCGATCACCTCGGTGCAGGCGATCTACGTGCCTGCGGACGATCTGACCGATCCGGCGCCCGCGACGTCGTTCGCCCACCTTGACGCAACCACAGTTCTTTCGCGCCAGATCGCCGAGCTCGGCATCTATCCGGCGGTGGATCCGCTCGACTCCACGTCGCGCGTGCTCGATCCTGAGGTGGTCGGTGATGAGCACTATCAGGTGGCCCGCGACGTGCAGGGCATGCTGCAGCGCTACAAGTCGCTTCAGGACATCATCGCCATTCTCGGCATGGACGAGCTTTCGGAAGAGGACAAGCTGACCGTGGCCCGCGCCCGGAAGATCCAGCGTTTCCTCAGCCAGCCGTTCTTCGTGGCCGAGGTCTTCACCGGATCCCCCGGCAAGCTGGTGCCGCTGGAGAAAACCATCGAAGGCTTCAAGGCGCTGGTCGCCGGCGAGTACGATCACCTGCCCGAGGCCGCCTTCTACATGGTCGGCGACATGGACGAGGCGATCGCCAAGGCCGAGAAGATGGCCGCCGAAGCGGCGTAAGCCGCGTTTAGAAGGCGAGAGAGATGAACGACGTCACAACCTTCGAACTGGTGACCCCGGAAGGGCAGCTGGCGCGCTATGACGCGAAGATGGTCTCGATCCCGGGATCAGAGGGCGATATCGGCGCGCTGCCCGATCATGCGCGGGTCATGACCACACTGCGGCCCGGCATCGTCAAGGTCGAACGACCCGACGGCGCCGACGAGGAGTATGTCGTCAGCGGCGGCTTCGCGGAGATCACCGAGATCTGCACCTCCGTCATCGCGGAGCAGGCGGTCCCGCGCGCTGAGGCCACTCGCGAGTTCATCGACAAGCTGGTCGCCGAGGCGGAGGAGGAGCTGGCGTTGCCCTCCGGCACCTATGACGAGACCACGATCGCGCTGCGCATCAACGACTATCGCGATCTGGCGCATATGCTCGGCGTCTGATCGCTCTTCGCCGCAAGGCTGAGAATTTCGCGCGGCCGATGGCGACATCGGCCGCGTTTTCGTTTGAGGGTGGGCTGATCTGCGTGCAGCCGTCTAGAGACGCAGTCTAGAGCTTTTGCGTCATCATATGGATGATTTGTTCGGCGTCCTTGATGATCGCGTTCTGGCGCTTTTCCAGCTCAGGCCCGGTTTTGGAGAGGTCTGCCTCCATCGACTTCCGCAATTTTTCGCCCTGCGGGTGAAGCTTGTCGATGGATTGCTTGATCTTTTGCTGCCTTCCGCCGTCGCCCTTTTTCTCGGCAATCTGGAAGGCGTCCTGCAGTTTGATCATCTGATCTGCGACGGCGTACCACTTGGCGCACTTTGCGTCGATGGTCTTGTCCGCCTTGCCCCAAGAGCTCTCTATCTGCTTGAAATTGTTCATCATTCTGGAGAAGACGGCGGGCAGATCCTTCGCGACTTTTGAATTCATCGCAGCGTTCTTGTCATTGAGGCTCATGACGCCTTCGATCTTCTTCTTCTTCTCGCGATAGTCGAATATGTCCATTTTCACGGTGGCGGGCTTGCCGCCCTTTCCACCGCCCTGGATCATCGCCAATGTTTTCGGCCCGATGATCCCGTCCGCTTTGAGCTTGTTCTTCTTCTGGAATTCGCGAACGGCCTTGACCGTCGCGGGACCGAATGCGCCGTCCGCCTTAAGTTTGGGACTCGGCTTCATCACCTTGATGAGCGCCTGTTGCAGTTTCTTGACGTCGTTGCCCTTCGATCCCAGTCTCAGCAGCGCCATGGTCCCCCCTTGGCGCAAAAGGCGCCGTTAACTCCAGTGACGCTAAAACTCTAACACAAATCGCTCCGATCGATGATCAGAGGCGGAGCTGTTGGGCGGATAGCGCGCGGCGGCGGTCTGCGACGCTCAGGCGAGCAGGTCGCGAAACTCGTCGAAAATGCGCTGATAGACATGGGTCTTGAAGGGGACGATCTTCTGGATCAGCTCATCGGCCGGCATCCACGCCCAGTGGCGGAACTCCGGGTCCTCGGTCTCGATATTCACATCCGCGTCGACGCCGTCGAACCGCATCGCGAACCATTTCTGGGTCTGCCCGCGATACCGGCCTTTCCACAGCTTGCCGACCAGATCCGGCGGCAGGTCATAGTCGATCCAGTCGGGATGTTCGCGCAGCAGCGTGACCTTGTTGTGTGGAATGGAGGTCTCCTCCTCCAACTCCCGAAGGGCGGCGGTCTGCAGCTCCTCACCGCGATCGACGCCCCCTTGCGGCATCTGCCAGGCGGGTTCCGGGTTGTCGATCCGCTGGGCGGCGAACAGGCGGCCTCTTTTGTCGATCAGCGCGATCCCGACGCAGGGCCGGTAAGGGAGTTCAGTGATCTCTTCCGGCGTCATAGCCATGCCCTCATATGAAAACGGACGGCGATGTCCCGCCGCCCGTCAATTTGGGTCCGTGCGTCCGGTTCAGTTGCCGGCCGCGCCGTAAACCGCCAGACCGGTCAGAAGATCCAGCGCATAGGCGAGTTGCAGATCCTCGGATCGCAGCTTTTGCGTCGCTTCGTGCCGGGCGCGTTCGTCCTCCAGCATCTTGCGTTCGTCGTCGCTGAGCGTGTTCTCCAGACTGCCGCGGAGATCCGCCTCAGACCGGCGGCGGCGCGTGTCCTCATCCTCGTCGGCGGCGGCGATCTGCTGCTGCTCCACCAGGATATCAGGCTCGATGCCCAGCGCCTGGATCGAGCGGCCCGACGGGGTGTAGTAGCGCGACGTGGTCAGGCGGATCGCGCCTTCGCCCGAAAGCGGCATGATGGTCTGCACCGAGCCTTTGCCGAAGCTCTTGGCGCCAACGATGATCGCGCGGCGATGATCCTGCAGGGCGCCGGCGACGATCTCAGAGGCGGAGGCCGAGCCTTCATTGATCAGGACGACCAGCGGCTTGCCGCCGGACAGATCGCCCGCCTTGGCGTTGTGGCGCTCGCTGTCGCGGGTGTCCCGACCTCGGGTGGAGACAATCTCGCCCTTCTCCAGAAACGCGTCCGACACCGCGATCGCCTGGTTCAGCAACCCGCCCGGATTGTTGCGCAGGTCGATCACATAGCCCTTGATCTTGTCGGCGCCCCCCGCCTCATCCTCAAGCTTTTTGACGCCGTCGGCGAGGTTCTCATAAGTCTGCTCGGTGAAGGTGGTGATGCGGACAACGCCGACATCGCCCTCCAGCCGGGCGCGCACCGCGCGGATCTTGATGGTCTCGCGCGTCAGCGTCACGTCGAAAGGCTCGGTCTCGCCCTCACGCAGCACCGTGATGGTGATGTCGGTGTCGACAGGGCCGCGCATACGGTCCACTGCGTCCGACAGGGTCAGGCCCAGCACGCTTTCGTCGTTGATATGGGTGATGAAGTCGTTGGCCTGCATGCCGGCCCGCGCCGCCGGCGTGTCGTCGATCGGAGCGACGACCTTGACGAAGCCCTCCTCCATCGTGACCTCGATGCCGAGCCCGCCGAACTCGCCGCGCGTCTGCACGCGCATATCCTCGAAGCCTTCTGGCGGCAGATAGCTGGAATGCGGATCGAGCGAAGACAGCATGCCGTTGATGGCCGCTTCGATCAGGTCGCGCTCGTCGACATCCTCGACATAGGCGGAGCGGACGCGCTCAAAGATATCGCCAAAGAGATCGAGTTGCTCATAGGTCGACCGTTCGTTCGCCTCTTGCGCCGAAAGGGGCGCCGTCACCCATGCTGTCGAAATCACGCCCGCCAGGGCGCCGCCGACAACCGCCAGAACCACTTTCTTCATAGACCGCTTACCTTTTCATTCGCTCGAAGCCACGGAGCTGGATCCGTCGGCGTCCCGTTCACTCTTACTTCCATATAGAGCATCATGCCCGCCGCGTCCGGTCCAGTCTCAATTCCGCGTGCAAAATTTACCTCGTCGCCGGCGCTGTTGGTCAATTCGATCAGGAATTCCTCGGTTTTCACCTCCGGTCCGTCCAGGCGGCCCAGAATTTCCCCAGCCTCCACGTGATCGCCGACCTTGTGCGACAAGGTCGCGAGACCGCCCAGAACCACCAGATAATCCGTTTCCGGCTCCAGAATGATCACATTTCTGAGCTTTCGGAAGGGCGCGGCGTAGAGAATCCTACCCGACCACGGGGCGATCACAGCGCCATGGGCGACGCCTCGCAGCCACAGACCCTCGCGCGGCGCGCCCGGGCGGGCGCCGCTGGGCGCATCGCCGAACCCGGCGGACAGCGAGACCGGCGTCAGGGGCGGGGTCAGCGCGCCGCGCGCCTCTGCGAACGGGCTGGCCGAAATACGCGCGTCTTCCGGAGCGATCGCCTGATCGAGCGCGGCCTCGAACGCCGTGGCGGCTTTCAGCGCCCGCGCCAACGCCTCGGCCTTCAGCGCCGCCGCGCCGGCGTCGCTTTCCGCGCGGGCGAGGTCGTCGCGCCGCGCCGCAAGCTCCGCCTCCAGACCCGCGCGCAGGCGAGAAAGCTCCGCCGCCGAGGCGCGCAGCGACTGTTGGGCCGCCTCGCTATTGGCGCGCAGCTTTGCAATCTGACCGACGGCGTCCTCGACGCCCTTCGCCTCGCGGATCAGCGCCGGACCGATCCGCTCCATCAGGGCGGCGGCGCGGGCGGCGGCGAGCGGCGCGTCCGGATGGGCGAGCAAGGCCGGCTCCGGCGCTCGCGACAGCGCGGCGAGGGCGCCGAGAACCCCGCGCAGCTTGGCGCGTCGTTGGATTAGATCGGCACGCGCCGCCGCTTCTTCGGCGGCGATGTCGGAGAGTTTGGCGGTCAGCGCGGCGAGGTCTCGCTCTACAGCGCTGGCGTCGCGGGCGCTGTCGTCGAGCGCTTTGCTGATACGGGCGGCGTCCTGCGACAGGGTCTCGATCCGGCTTTGTAATTCCTCCGAGGCGATCGCCGGAGATCCAGCCGCTATGGCGGCAAGCGCCAGAAAAGGGTAGGTCGGCCGCATCCCGTGCTTAGCCGGTCCCGCTCTCGAGCAGCGAGACGCCGCTCATTTCAGCGGGCTGGGGCAGGCCCATCAGGGCGAGAGCCGTCGGCGCCAGATCGGCCAGCCGTCCGCCCTCGCGCAGCGCCGTCGGGCGATCCGCCGCCCGCGCGGTGTAGACGATGACCGGAACCGGGAACGTCGTGTGCGCGGTGTGCGGCTCCCCCGTCTCCCGGTCGAGCATCATCTCGCAATTGCCGTGATCGGCGGTGACGATGATCGCACCACCGACCTCGTCCAGCGCCGCCAGCGCCCGTCCAAGGCCATGATCCACCGCTTCGCAGGCCTTTATCGCGGCGGCTAAATCGCCGGTATGGCCCACCATGTCCGGGTTGGCGAAATTGACCACCACCAGATCCTGCTCGCCGGACCGGATCGCGCCGACCAGTTGGTCAGCGACTTCGCCGGCCGACATTTCCGGCTTCAGATCATAGGTCTTCACCTTGGGGCTGGGCGCCATATAGCGCCCTTCGCCGGGCGACGGATCCTCGACGCCGCCGTTCAGAAAGAACGTGACATGGGGATATTTCTCGGTCTCGGCCAGGCGAAACTGGCGCTTGCCATGGGCCTCGACCCATGCGCCCAGCGTGTTGACGATGTCCTCGGGCGGGAACAGCACGGACATGTATGTGTCGTGACGGTTGGAGTAGGAGACCATGCCCGCGACGGCGGCGAAGGACGGCCTTGCGGAGGCGTCGAACCCGTCGAATTCCGGATCGGCGAGCGCGGCGAGGATCTCCCGCGCCCGGTCGGCGCGGAAATTGGCGAAGAACACGCCGTCGCCATCTTTTGCGCCCGCGTAGCTCCCAATCGCCGTCGGGGCGACGAATTCGTCGATCTCATCCCGGTCATAGGCGGCGGCGATGGCCGCGTCGCCGGTCTCGGCATGCGCGCCCTCTCCCTTGACGATGACGTCGAACGCGGCGGAGACGCGCTCCCACCGATTGTCTCGATCCATCGCAAAAAACCGGCCTGTGATCGTCGCCAGACCGGCGCCGGGCGCGTCCGCGATATCGGCGAGGAAGCGCTCCACATAGCCGCGCGCGCTTTTCGGCGGCGTGTCTCGCCCGTCAAGGAAAGCGTGGATCGCCACCGGCACGCCAGCGGCCGCGATCTGGCGCGCCGTCTCGGCGATATGGTCCTGATGGGAATGTACGCCGCCGGGGCTGAGCAGACCCATGACATGCGCGGTTCCCCCGCTCTCCTTCATCTTGTCGATGAAGCGGCGCAATTCTTCGTTGGCGGCGAAACCGCCATCCGCAATCGCGCGGTTGATCTTCGGCAGGTCCATCCAGACCACGCGGCCGGCGCCGATATTGGTGTGACCGACCTCGGAATTGCCCATCTGTCCGGGGGGCAGGCCCACGTCTTCGCCGCTGGTTTTCAGCGTCGCGTGGGGGGCTTCGGCCCAGAGTCTGTCGAAATTCGGCGTCGCCGCCTGCGCCACCGCGTTGTGCGCGTCGGACGGGTTCAGACCCCAGCCGTCGAGGATGCAAAGCACGACCGGTTTGGGAGCGCTTGAGGTCTGATTGGACATGTGGGTCCCCGGGAAATTCTAGCGGCCCGCAGACAATAGATCGCCCGCTCCGGGGGGTCCAGAGCGGGCGAGGTGACGCCTGATTGCGAGAGGGGGCTCGCGGGGGGAGATCAGGCGGCGTTCTTAACCGCCTTCAGAGCAGCGATGGTCTCTGACGGATCAGGGCGGTGCGTGTAATCCGGGTTGATGTCGGCCCAAAGCACGATTCCGTCCTGCCCGATGGCGAAGCGCGCGGGCATCGGCAGATCCCAACTGTCGTCGCCGTTATGGGCGGGCATATCGATGCCGAAATGCTGGTAGATCGCCTTCACGTCGTCCGGCAGCTTGAACACGGTGCCCAGAGATCTGGCGAAGGCGTTGCCCGCGTCTGAGAGCGCGTCGAATCCCAGTTTGTGCTGCTTGACGGTCTTGGCGGAGAACTCCGTCGTCTGCGGCGAGATCAGAACCACGCTTCCGCCCAACGCTTCGATTTCAGCGTTGGCGTCCTGCAGCGCCAGCAGCTCGGTATTGCAATAGGGGCACCAGAGGCCGCGGAAGAAGCTGACCACGACCGGTCCCTTGGCCAGCAAGTCGGCCAGCTTGACGATCTCGCCGTTCTGGTTCGGCAGAGCGAAGTCCGGGAAGGTCTCGCCGACTTTCGGGGCGTTCAGATGCTGGCCGGAGTCGATCAGCTCCTGCGTCGCCTTTTCCATCGTGGCGATGACGTCCGCCGGGGCCTGTTTTTTAAAATTGGCCTTGATTTCGTCGAGCTTGTCCTGAAGCGGCATGAGCGTTCCTTTGCGATCGCGGGGCGGTGTTTACTGCACGTGGTTACGGGACGGCGCGCGGCTCATACTGAACCGAACAGTCGAAATATAGACCGCGGCGGCGCGCCGCCAAGCCCAAGAAGGCGGCGATTCACCGATCTCACAGGGTCGTGATGGCGCTGTGTTGCGCGTCAGGCGCGATGATAGGGGGAGCGGGCCAGAATGGAGGCCGCGCGGTAAAGCTGCTCAGCCAGCATCACGCGAACCAGCATATGGGGCCAGACCATCAGGCCGAGCGAAAGTTTGCTGTCCGCCCGGTCGAGCACGGCGCGGCCATGCCCGTCGGCGCCGCCGATCAGTAGGCACGCCTCCGGCCGGCCCTCGTCGCGCAGGCGAGCGAGCAGCTTGGCGAGATCCGGGCTTGAAAGGGTCTTTCCGCGTTCGTCCAGGGCGATGGCGGCGGCGCCCGCGGGTATCTGGGAGATCAGGAGATCCGCCTCCGCGTCCTTGCCCCGGCGGCGCTTGTCTTCGACCTCGACAACGCGCGCGGGACCCAAGGCCAGGGGCCGTCCCGTGGCGTCGAACCGGTTCAGATAATCGTCGACAAGGGTTTTCTCGGGGCCGCCTCGTAGACGGCCCACGGCGAGAATCGAGAGCTTCAACAGGGCTTACGGCGCGGCGCTCAGGCCGAGCCGACGGTCCTTGCGCTCATATCCGGCGCGGTCATCCACATCTTCTCAAGCTGATAGAATTCGCGGACTTCCGGGCGGAACACGTGGACGATCACATCGCCCGCGTCGATCAGCACCCAATCGCCGGCCTCTTTGCCCTCCACCCGCGTCTTGCGGCCAGAGGCCTTCACGCGCTCGACCAGCTTTTCCGAGATCGAGGACACCTGCCGCGCGGACCGGCCCGAGGCGATCACCATATGATCAGCCACGGATGATTTGCCACGCAGGTCGATGGACGCGACCTCTTCGGCCTTGTCCTGATCCAGCGAGTCGAGAATGAGGGTTAGGAGAGCTTTGCTCTCGGCGTCGTCGGACGCCCTGGCGCTTACAGCCGGGCTCTCGACGGTCTGAGCGGACAGGCCGCTCGACTGCGTTCGGTCGGTCAGAATTCTGGTCCTCCTATAAAGACGGCGAAGCCAAGGAACGCGATGATGGCCCCATAACCGTCTGTGCACCGGGGCATATAGTAATCCTGCGACGGAATTTTAACAAGACAGGGGCGGGGGGCGCACCCGATCCAAAGGCGCGCCAGCGTGGCGGAATGGAGACAGATTCGCCGATTACCCACACCGGGCGCGTCCCGTCCGAACCGGCGATCCGGGCGTGACGAAATCTGGTAGGCTGCCGATGTCGCGAGGGCGGGGGCTGACGATGTTGAAGAGGACTTTCAAGGACTTCACGGCCAGAGAACGCAGAAAACGACCAAAGCCTGCATTGACCGGCCGGTGGTGGCGGTCCGCCTGGCCAAGTGAGACGCCGCCGCGCCCGCGCGACGCCGGCGGAATGGGACTGAAGATAAAGGCCTATCACCGGGCGATCCGCAGCAACTCCCTCAGCGACCTCATCGACAGTCTGGAAGCGCTGCAAGTCGCGGTGGAGAACGCGCGCAAGGCCGCGAGGAGAGGGTTCACCGGGTTCCCGCAGAGAAAAAACGCGATCCTCGACGACCTGGATGAACTTGAGCACCTGATCGACGACGACATCAGCAAATCCATGAAATTCGGCCAGAAAATGCGCGTCGTCTACAAGCAAGACTTCGGACGCGCCATCCACAAGATCGTCAAGAAGGAATACGGCAGCTACCCGAAGACGCGCATTCCGATAAAGCGGGAGATTCTGGAAGTCTTCGCGCAGGAAACTGACGAAAACAATGCCCTTGGCATGCTGCAAATGCAGTACAGCATCGCCTTCGAAAATCAGGCCGAAAAATGTGGAAAGGCGTTGATCGAACTATTTGACGAATGGCGCGACAAAAAGCCGGCCAAAACCGAGAGGCTGGCCGTCGAAATTCTAGAGACGCATCTCGGCGAGCTTGAAGCGCTGCACCAAAAAGTCCCTGACAAGGTGATCAAGAGCCTTAGCCTGAACAAAGAGATCGTTGCGATCTATCGTAAGAAAGCGAAGAAGCGGAAGGCCAAAATCGCCATCAACAGCGCGGTCCTGCCCTTGAGCGTGGCGGCGGTGTTCCTGCCGGGCGCTCAACCATTTGCGATATACGCGGCGATCAGGTCCGCGGTCGGCTTGAGCAACCAGATTCATGAGCATGTGCGGAACATCTCGAAGAAGCTCAAAAGCCTGAAGAAACATCTCAAGGCGTTGGAGATCTCGTTCATAAAGATTGGAAAAGAGAACAAGTGGGCGCATGGCGCGTCTGAGACCGGCTTCTCGGCGTCTGAGACCGGCTTCTCGGCGTTGGAGGCCTTGATCGGGGCGGAGATATTCCCGACGATCGACGGGGCGCTGGCCGATCTTGAGGATATCGAACTGGAGTCGAAATACCTGTATTTCAAGCTTCAGAAACTGACGGACGTTTTGCTGAAGTCTGTTGAAAAACATGAGAAATTCGCAGAGCCGATCGAGCGCATCATTCAACAGGTTGAAAACGATACACGCGAAAAGCCGAAAAACTTCGTCGCGATGAAAGTCAAACTGGCGAACAGCCGGAAGTTTGTGACCCATGACCTGGCCCACGCGCACGACCTGTCCATGCTTCTGCGCGATGTCGAAAAGACGCTTCCGGAGATCAAGGACAGGCTCGGGAAACTGCGGAAGAACGGCACTGCGCAAAAAATCATCAACAAAGGCGTCAAGGGCGCGGTCAGCTTGGCGGGTATCGCCGGCGGAGGCCTCGCGGATGCCGCCAGTTCCTACGAAGCGGTCGCCAAAGGGGTCGCGCTTGGCGAGGATATCGCGGTCGCCACCATCGCGAGCGCCGGCGCCGCCAAAGAGTTCGCCGAGGAGTCGGTGCATCAGATCAAGAAGGCGAAAACCTGATCAGGCGCGCTTTCTTTGCGAAACCAAGTCCCGAACCTCTAAGGCGTCGGCGGATGCCCGTCAAACTGCTTTGCGCCGTCGCAAATCTCGCTCCAGGCGGGCTTCTCGGCGACAAACTCATGAAACTGGTTCCGGATCGCCAAATCGCTGTCGATGGCGTTCGCCGCAATCGGAAAACTCTCCGAATCCGACAGAATCTCACCGAGCGATGAGCCGCAGATTCCGCAGAAACACCGGCCGTACTTATACGGCGGAGTGGGCTGGAACAAAGTGACATGCTCACGCCCCTGAACCCATTTGAGATCCGCTTTCTTGATGAACACGAAGGTGCTCGCGCCCAACTTTCGGCAACGGGAGCAGTGACAAGTGCCCATCATCGTGGGCTCGGACAGCAGTTCAAACTGCACCGCCCGGCAACAACAGCTCCCCTTGATCATCGCGGCGTCCCTCCATCGTGGTCTGAAACTCAGTTGGAACAATAGCAGAACATCTGAGCGGAGCAACGCCGGGATGGTCTGGTCTTCATCCGGCTCCGCGACCCAGGGTTTCAGATGGCAACTCCCCAAACATGCGCTTGTAATCGGCGGCGAACTGGCCGGTGTGCCAGTAGCCGAACCGCGCGGCGATATCCTGAACCGGGGAGGCGCCGGGCGGCGCGTCGCGCAGGCGCCGCCGGACGCGCTTCAGCCGGTGGGCGTTGAGATACTGCTTGGGTGAGACGCCGAGGCGCTCCCGGAACGCGTATCGCAAAGTCCGCTCGCTAGCGCCGACGCGCTTGCAGAGATCCGGGACGGTTGGCGGGATCGCCGCCGCGTCGATCAATTCCAGCGCGGCGCTGAATGCGCGGTCCCGTTTGCGGTGACTGGCGCGCGCGCCGTTTTGAGGTTGTGCGGCGACCGCCTGCAGGATCAGTCGGGCGATGTCGCCTTCCACCTCGCGCCGATAGGCGTCGCCCGCCGCCAGTTCCGACATGGTGAACAGCGTTCGAACCGCGACCCGCAAGGCGTCGATGACACGGCCGTCGGTCTGGAAATTCGCCGCATGATCGGGAATGGCCTCAAAGCTTCGCTCTAGATCGCAAAGCTGGCTGACGGCGTGCAGGAAGGCCTGATCGATGGAGATCGAGACCGCGTCGAATCCGGGATAGGTCAGCGCGTCCAGCGCACCGTCCGGCGGGAAGATCACCAGCGTGTCTGAATCCACCGCAGGGCTGTTGCGCCAGCGCATTGGGGTGACGCGGTTGAGAAAGATCGCGAAGGTCCGGCCCGGCGCGCTGATCCGCCCCCGCTGGTAGAAGTGCCGATCCAGGCTGAAATGGGTCAGGGCGACTTTCGGCGCCACAACCTGCCGCAGGACGCCGTTGAACGGGCCGCTGTCGAGCTGGGTGAACTCCAGCCCCCAGCCCAGAGCGGCCTCTCGGTAGACCTCGAAATCGTCGAAGATCAATTTCATGCGATTTCGTCCGCTTGCGTCGAAGGTTTGCCGATTTTCGATCACGCATGCGCCGGGATCAACTCTAACCTGAAAACTGATACGGTTTTTAGGGATCGCGCGGAGGCGCGGACGACGAACAGGTGACCCGATGAAGCATATTCGAACACTCGCAGGCGCAGCTTTTCTCGGCGCGGCGGCATTTCTGCTGGCCGGCGCAGCGGGGCTGGAACTCTCGCTGGCGCCCGGCCCGGCGACCGCCGCTGAACAGAAACCGCCCACGCCGCATGCTGCGCGCTACTCGCGGACCGGCGCGACGGAGGATCGCAGGGTCTATTATCCCGGCACCGAAGATCTGGGCCCGGATGAAATGCGGGTCATCGCCTGCGGCTCCGGCATGCCCGTGCCCAGCCTCAATCAGGGCGCGGCGTGTTTCCTCGTCGAACTCGGCAATGGCGACAAGTTCATCTTCGACATGGGAACCGGCTCGACCGAGCGTCTCTGGTCGCTCGGCATCCCGCTTGATTACGTCAACAAGGTGTTCATCGGCCATCTTCACATGGACCATATGGGCGACCTTCCGGCCTTTTGGGTCTATGGGCCGCAGAACAACCGCGCCGGCGGTATCGATGTCTGGGGGCCGGGCGGCGGCGGCACGAATCCCGACTGGGGCATGAAAGCCTCGATGGAGCACATGCAAAAGATGTGGGCCTGGATGCAGGGCACGCTGGTCGGGACCATCGACACCGGGGCCTGGGCGCTGAACGTGCATGAGTTCGACTGGTCGAAGGTCAACAACGTGATCTACGAAGAGAATGGCGTCGTCATCAAGACGATCCCGGCCATCCATTTCGAGCAGTCGGTCAGCTTCATTCTGGAGTGGAACGGGCTGAAATTCTCCTATTCCAGCGACACGGTGCCCAATAAATGGTGGACCGAGCACACCAAGAACTCCGACATCTCGATCCATGAGGCGTTCTTCCCGACGCTGATGTGGGAGAAGTATTACGGGTTCTCCCAGCAAGAGGCGCTGAACGCGAGCACGCTGATCCACACCTCCGCGCCGATGTTCGGAAAGGTGATGTCGGTGACGCAGCCGAGGCTGGCCGTGGCCTACCATTTCACCAATGATCCCGACACGCTGCCTCAGATGGTGGACGGGATTCGAGAGACCTATTACGGGCCGCTCGATCTGGCGACGGATTTCATGGTCTGGAATGTCACGAAGGAGGAGATCCGCACCCGCCTCGCCGCCGTGTCGCCGTATAATTACCCGCCGCCGCCGCTGGAGGAGAAACAGATCGCCGAGGGCGGCGAGCGCTATCAGACCCCGGAATGGGTGACGGACGGGATCGAACCGGCTGTGCTGCCGGTGATCGACAAGATCTATACCGATTTCAATGCGGAGCGGGGCACGGAGTTCCAGAACCCGACCAAGCGGGAATGACGCTGTAGGGTAACGGTCTCACTCGTCTGACAGCATCAATTCGTAGAGCCGCAGCTCATGGGCCGGGCCGGGGGCCTGGCCCGAGACTCGGAATCCGCAGCGCAGCATCATCCGATGTGAGCGGGTGTTGGGTTGGTCGACCGCGCCGACAAGCCGGTTGAGGCCGAGCCTCTCCCGCGCATAGACGATCAGCGCGGTCAGCGCCGCGCTGGCGAGGCCACGCCCCCAATGATCGGGGGAGAGAGATGAGCGGTTCTATGCCGCCCGCCATCCCCGGCGCGGCGCCGACCTCGCCCGAAACCGGCTCCAGCCCGGCCAGCCCGGCGAGACTGGCGTCCGAGTCCTCGATCACCCAGAACCCCAATCCCTGCGGATCAAGACCGTCGCTGCGGTCGAGCATCTCGACCACCGTTTCTCGGGGCAGCAGGATATCGTCACACAGGAACCGACGGACGTCCTTGTCATGCAGAAGCACGAGAACGCCGTCCAGATCGCCATGCGCGATGGGGCGCAGCCGGCCCTGCGGGAAGGACAGGATCGGTTTCATGTGCGCGTCTTTACATCAATGTCGTGGCAAAAAATGATGCCGCTGACTCCCACGTTTCCGCTCACCGGTTGCTCGGAAATCTCGGAAATCATGTGAGGCGGGACGGATCAGTCTTCGCCAATGTACTCATGACGGGTGATCTCCCGGATGCGGTCGAAAACTGTACCCGCCACAGCGTTCCGTACAATTTTCTCTGCGGTCTCGAAGTCATCCACCTCGAATCCGAAACTGACCTCGAATTCACCGGTTTTGATATTCTTACCCATTTCAGCGCCCGCCCAATCTCCCGCGCTTTGTTCGTTTAGAGCGGGCTCAATTTGTGCGATAGCCGCATTTCGAAAATCGAGCGGATTCTTGAACTCATCGGGTATTGAAGAAACGTTGTAGTAAACTTCTATGGATCGGTAGGGTTGCGCCGGGTCGAAGCCTTTGCGGTCCTCGAACCAACGGCTGATCCCAAATGCGCCTTTCAGAGCGGTGCCGCCGGTGACCTGTCGAACGAGAATCTCGGCGACCTCGAAGTCCGTAACGTCGAAACTCGTGAACCTACAAGCAGCATCCATATCAAATCGCATAATTTTCTTGGCGAGTTCTTCCATATCATCAATGTTCTTGGACGCGAGATTTGGGAAAATTGAAGTGATCTTCTTGCCGTTGAATGTTCCGTGGCCGAATGTCTTCCATTTGCCAGCGCCAAGCGATCTGAAGTGCGGGGTAAGGGTTTCTGTCAACTCCTTGCACAGCTCGTTTGACGACACTATTCCGGAGCCGTCTGCGAGGTTGGCGCCATTTAGTGGAACAAAGAGTATCAGTTCCCTTATCTTCATGAATGCACTTCCGAAGGACGCAAACGCGTGTGGGTTTATGAACTATTTGAGATGATGCAGTTGTAGGCGTACCTGCTCTCGATTTGGCTAGGGTCGGCTACGAAAACTCAAGCGGACGATATCAATTCTTAGGGTTGTGTCCATCCGGGGGCGCCCCCGGATGGATTTCTCAGCGATGCGCAGCCTCACACCTTCCCGCGCACCAGCTTCTCATAGTCCTCGGCGATGGCGCGGGTCAGTTCGCCGACCTCGAAATTATAGTCGCCGATCTGCCCGACCGGCGTGACCTCGGCGGCGGTCCCGGTGAGCCAGCATTGCTCGAAGCTCTCCATCTCTTCCGGCATGATATGGCGCTCGATGACCTCGACGCCGCGCGCCTTGACCAGCTCGATCACCGTGCGGCGGGTGATGCCGTTCAAAAAGCAATCCGGCGTCGGCGTGTGCACCGCGCCGTCCTTGACGAAGAAGACGTTGGCGCCCGTCGCCTCGGCGACATAGCCGCGATAATCCATCATCAGCGCGTCCGAGCAGCCTTTGGCCTCGGCGGCGTGTTTGGACATGGTGCAGATCATGTAAAGCCCCGCCGCCTTGGCGTGGCTCGGGATCGTCTCCGGACTCGGGCGCTTCCATTTCGAGATGTCGAGCTTGGCGCCCTTCATCTTGGCGTCGCCGTAATAGGCGCCCCAGCCCCAGACCGCGACCGCCAGCCGGATCGGGTTGTTGAGCGAGGAGACGCCCATATCCGGCCCGGCGCCGCGCCACGCGACGGCGCGCACATAGGCGTCGGTCAGGTTGTTGGCCTTCAGCGTCTCCGCCTTCGCGGCTTCGATCTGATCGACCGTCCACGGGATTGGCATGTCCAGCGCCTCGCCGGATTTGAGTAGACGCTCGGAATGCGCGCGGCTCTTGAAGATCACGCCGTTATAGGCGCGCTCGCCCTCGAACACGGCCGAGGCGTAATGCAGCGCATGGGTCAGCACATGGGTGGTCGCGCTGCGCCATTCGATCAGCTCGCCATCCATCCAAATCCAGCCGTCGCGGTCGTCATACCCCTGGTCCGCCATGCCCTTCGCTCCCAACTCTCGTCCGCGCGCATTTTCGGTCGGCGCGACTCAATCTTTCCCAAAAATTCCCATGCGCGACAGGAAACTGCGCACAACATAGGCCGCGACGTAACATTGCACTTGAGGTATGTCAATAACACTGACATAAACTGTGATCAGTGAGTACGTGACGTGATGGGAGGTCTTGGGATGAGCGCAGGGGGATTGGGTGACATGCGCCGGTCGTCGACGCGCGGCGACCAGCTCTTGTTCCTGACGGATGAGCAATTGCGTCAGGGGATCGAGCTGATGTTCTTCGCCTATCGCGACTTCACGTCGGATCCCGACAGGATACTCGAGGACTACGCCTATGGGCGCGCGCATCACCGCGCGATCCATTTCATCAACCGCCGGCCGGGCGTCACGGTCGCTGGATTGCTGGACATTCTCGGCGTCACCAAACAATCGCTCAATCGCGTGCTGCGGCAATTGATCGACGACGGTCTGGTGGCGCAGGAGGTCGGTGAACGGGATCGTCGTCAGCGGCATCTGCGGCTGACCGAGGCCGGGCAGGATCTGGAGCGCCGCCTCTCTGAGCCGCAGCGCGCCCGCGTGCGCCGGGCCTATAGCGAGGCGGGGCCGGACGCGGTGGGCGGCTTTCGCAAAGTGCTGGAGCAGATGATCGACGACCGCGTCCGCACCGAGGTTCTGGGGCTGGTCGGCGGGTCCCGGCGCGGCGGCGACAATGATACGTCAGGAGGCGCATGATGAGCGGAGCCGCAGATCCCAGCCAGACCATTCCGCATCTTCTGGTCGTCGATGACGATGAACGTATCCGCACGCTGCTGACCAAGTTTCTGGCGCGCAACGGGTTCATGGTCTCTGCCGCGCGCGACGCGGCGCACGCCCGACGCCTGATCGAGGGGTTGGTGTTCGATCTTCTGATCGTCGACGTGATGATGCCGGGGGAGGACGGGCTCGAACTGACGCGGGCGCTGCGCGAGAATGTTGAGACGCCGGTGCTGCTCTTGACGGCGCGGGGCGAGGCGGAGGACCGGATCCACGGGCTGGAGGCCGGGGCGGACGACTATCTGCCGAAACCGTTCGAGCCGCGGGAACTGTTGTTGCGCGCCTCGGCGATCCTGAGGCGCGCGGCCCCGGTGGCCGAGAAGCCGGAGCCGCCTCGCACGCTAACCCTCGGCGACGCCCGCTATGACGTGGGACGCAGCGAGCTATGGCGGGGCGATGAACTGGTGCGCCTGACCACCAGCGAATCCGCGCTCATGCGGGCCTTCGCGCGCAGCCCCAACGAAGCGTTGTCGCGCGAAGCGCTGGTTGGCGAGTTGGGTGGGCCCGGCTCGGCGCAGGAACGGGCGGTGGATGTGCAGATCACCCGGCTGCGGCGCAAGATCGAGGGCGACCCCCGCAACCCGCGCTACCTGCAGACGGTGCGCGGGGCAGGGTACATGCTGACGCCGGATTGAGGCGCGCTAAAAATTCGAGGAGAAATTGAGTGATTTCGCCGTCGGAATCTGAGGCGATCGTTCAGGAATTGATGATTTTGCTCGGAACCGATCGTCAGATCGCGCCATACTCCAAGCGCTTTCCAAATTTCGATCTGTTGGATGCGTACAGGATCGCCGCGCGAGTGAGAGACCGGCGCGCCGCCGCAGGCGCCAACTCTGTCGGCCGCAAGATTGGATTCACCAACAAGTCGATCTGGGGAGATTTCGGCATCTCCGCGCCGATCTGGAACTACGTTTACGACCAAACCGTCGAGGATTTTTTGGCGAGCGGGAATTCTCTTGTGCTTCGCGGGATGCCGGAGGCCCGAATAGAGCCGGAAATCGTGCTTCATCTGGCTTCGGCCCCGGATCCGGGAATGACCAGCGCCGAACTCGCAGAGTGCGTCGATTGGGCGGCGCCAGGCTTCGAGATCGTCTATTCCGTGTTCCCCAATTGGCGGTTTACCGCGGCGGACGCGGCCGCCGCCTATGGGGTTCATGGCCGCTTGTTTGTCGGAGAGAGGCGCCAGCTGACATTTGATCGCGCCATGCAACTTTCCAGTTTCAGCGTAGTGTTGGAAAGCGCGGACATCCGCCGCGAGGGTCAGTCAAAGAATGTTCTGGGCGGGCCATTGGAGGCGCTTCGGTTTCTTGTGCAGGAGTTGGCGCGCCTCCCCGGGTGCGAACCGCTTGGACCGGGCGAGATAATCACCACAGGGACCTTGACCGAAGCGATGCCGATCCGGCCTGCAGAGACGTGGACTGCGTCGTTTCAGGGCGTCGGCTTTAGTTCGCTGCGGCTGTCAATCGATTGAATACGAATAGAGAGATGGCGCTGACGGTCTTCAAGATGTGTTCTCGTCTGTGACTTTCCATGCGGCGGCATTTGCTCACGGATCGAGTCGAATCTTCCCGACGCCTGCCGAGAGCGTATTGGGACTGGATAGCGACACGGTTTCGGGCAACTTCTTCTTCTCAGGTCGAACCAGCGCAAGGGAGCCAGAAGGGTGAACAGATTGATGCGGGCGATATGCGGCGGCGCGCTGGCGGCGGCGTTGCTGGCGGTGGCGAACAGCGCGTTGTCGGAGGCGGACGGTCCGGATTTCTATCGCGTCGCAGACGCCGAGGTGGGCGAGGCTCTGATCATGCGGGTCGGGCCGACGCTGGATCATCCCGCCCTTGGCGCGATTCCCGGCGATGCGGACGGGATCGCCAATTTCGGCTGCCAGGGCGACGCCGGGACTCAATCCAATATGTGCCTGGTTGGCTTCGATCGCTTGGTCGGGTGGGTCGATGGACGGCTTCTGGCCGAAGGCGGCGCGCCTGACCGGTTCAGCGCCGGCGCGCGACTGCGCGGGCTGGCGGGATCCGAATGGGGGGCGACCCGTTTCGGCGCGGAAGAGGCGACGGACGACGCATGGATCGGGTTCAAATCGGATGGGTCGGTCCTCGGCTCATCAGGGTGCAACCGGTTCACCGGGGCGTTTCAGGAGGGCGTTGGAACGCTGACCATCGGTCCGCTGGCCGTGTCCCGCAGGGCGTGTCCGCCGCCGCAGATGGCGCTCGAGTCGAAGATGCTGGGCGCCCTAGAAGCTGCGAGGCGCAAAGTCGCCGCCCATCTGGTGCTGGCGCTTCTCGACGAAGACGGCGCTGTTCTGGCCCAGTTCGCGCGCCGGGATTTCGATTGAGCGCTGAGAGGAGCGACGGCGCCGAATCCAGCGCCGCCGCGTGAGGATCAGCCGTCAATCGCGCCTTCCTCCAGATTTTGCTGGACGTTGAGCGGCGTGAGGAATTCACCGATCTCGCAATCGAACAGGATGGCGCCGGTGCGGGCGACCGCCAGAATGCCGCCGCCGCCGAAATCGACCGACACTATCTCTGAGCCGAAATCGAAACTGCGCCAGGCCTGGGCGCGGCGGTTCCAGCAGTGAATCACCGTCTGTGACCGGACATAGACGCAGGCCGCGTCCGGTTCGGTGCGGGACCCGCCGTCGCCGATCACCCGGCCGCCGGCGCCGCCCGCTCCACCTGCGCCGCCCGCCCCGCCGGCGCCGCCTATCAGGACAATCAGCGCGATCAAGGCGCCGATCAGGCAGCAGCAATCGTCCTTGCCGCCATCTCCTCCGCCATCTTCACCACCGTCGGGTATGTCGCCGTCGCCCGGAACGCCCTTGGGCACAAGCTTGCCGCCGATGGGCTCCAGATCGTCGTCGTCCTTCGGATCTCCGCCTTTGGGCTTCAGAATCCGGTCGATGATCACGTGGATTTTCTCCATGACCTTGGCCATGTCCTGCGGCATGTCGTTGGGCGGCGCCGCTTGCGGATCGCCGACCTTCAGGCGATCGGCCTCGTCGCAGGCGTCATCCAGTCGGCGATTCGCCTCCGCCGAGGCGGCGTCGCGGATTTTGCAGCGCAATTTCTCCAGCTTGTGATCGAAACCTTCCAGCGGCGCGCCGTCGGCGACGCCTGCGCCGATGGAGAGTTTGCGGCGCACCTTGCCGAGTTCGTCCACGAGATCTTTCAAACGTTGAAGTTTGTCTGCTTTCGCAAAGGGGGTCTGTTCAGGCATATTGTTTGATCCTGTAGGTAATGCTTTACTTGCCAAGGCAAAGTTTTATTGGTCACGGCGACGTCCGCCGTTTTCTGTTATTTTAGCGATTTCAGAATATCCCACGTATCACTGTGTTCTACGGCGGCTGATGCGTACCGGATCAGTGTTCAGAGATATTTTTTACTTCACGTCTCGCTCTGGTTGTTCAGGCGGGATCGTTCTGCAGGGAATCCGGCGCGACGCTGTCGCCGATCCGCACCTGTCCCGGCGCCTCCACGCGGGCGGTGATGCCGCCATGGCCGCGCATGGCGGTGAAGCTTCCCCGCCCCAGCGCGGCCTCCATGTGCGAACAAGGCGCGCAGATGCCCGTGCCATGCAGCACGACCCCGCCGATGCGAAACCGCCGGTTCCGGAGGCCCAGCAGGTTGATCCCCGAGACGACGAAATTCCGCCGTAGCAGGTCCGGCGGCGCGGCGTCCCGGCCCGCGAGCGCAGCGATGACGGGCAGATGCTCCGCCTGGATCAGGGTGACCGCGCGCTTGCCGGGCGTCTCCCGACGATCGCCGACCAGACCGGTCTCCAGAACCTCGACCTCCGCGACCGGAACGATCGCGGCGCGGCGCGCGGGGCGAAGGCCGATCCACTCCACCCGGCCGGACTGGGCGAATGTGGCGGTCAGCGCGCCCAGCGGTGTCGTCTCGTCCATCATCGCCGCGGGTCCTTTCAGCTCTCGCGCCCTCTGGCGCGTCCATCCGGCTTGCTCTGTCCGGCCTGCGGGGTCACTCTGTGGGGATGAGCACAGTTCTTTTCACCCATCCCGCGTGCCTAGAGCATATCACCCCGTCCGGCCATCCAGAACGGGTCGACCGGCTGCGCGCCATCCTGACGGCGCTGGAGGATCCGGCGTTTGACGCGCTGGACCGGAGAGAGGCGCCGCGCGTGAGCGACGAAGCGATCCTGCGCGCCCATGACGCCGCCTATCTGCAAAGCCTGCGCGCCGCGGCTCCGGATCAGGGACTGGTGGCGCTGGATGGCGATACGTCGATGAGCGCGGGCTCGCTGGAGGCCGCCTATCGCGCGGCGGGCGCGGTCGTCGAGGGGGTCGATTTGTTGATGTCGGGCGCGGCGCAGACCGTCTTCTGCGCGATCCGTCCGCCGGGCCATCACGCCGAGCGGGATCGCGCGATGGGGTTCTGCCTGTTCTCCAACGCCGCCATCGCCGCCCTGCACGCCGTCGAGGCGCATGGTCTGAAACGCGTGGCCATCATGGATTTCGACGTCCATCACGGCAACGGCTCGCAGCATGTTTTGGAGCGCGAGCCGCGGGTGATGTACGCCTCGACCCATCAATGGCCGCTGTTTCCCGGCACCGGAACGCCCAGCGAGATCGGCGTCGGCAATATCGTCAACGCGCCGTTGCCCGCCTTCGCCGGATCGACCGAGTTCCGGCTGGCGATGGAGGAGATCGTGCTGCCGGAGCTCAAGGGGTTTGGGCCGGAGCTGATGATCATCTCCGCAGGGTTCGACGCCCACAAGCGGGACCCGTTGGCCAATGTGGATCTGACGGAGGCGGATTTCGTCTGGGCGACTGAGCGGCTCTGCGACCTCGCGGATCATAGCGCGGACGGGCGCGTTCTCTCGACACTGGAGGGCGGATATGATCTGGAGGCTCTGGCGCGGTCGACGGCCGCTCATGTCGAGGTGCTGATGCGCTGCGGAGGACGCGATGGCTGACGAGGCCGAGACACAGATCGCAGATATGAGTTTTGAGCAGGCGATGCGCGCGCTCGAAGAGGTGGTCGACAGGCTGGAATCCGGCGGGGTCGAGCTCGACAAGTCGATCGCGCTTTACGAACGCGGCAAGGCGTTGCGCGACCATTGCGAGAAAAAGCTCGCCGACGCCGAGCTGAGGGTCAGCCAGATCACCACAGACGGGTCCGGAGAGGTCTCGTCCGCGCCGGTCAAGATCGACTAGGGGCGGCGTGCGATGACCCCGGAAGAAGACGGCGCCCTGCGCGCGCGCCTGAACACTGTCGCCGCGGAGATCGAAGGCGCGCTGGATGCGTTGTTGCCCGCCGAGGACGAAGGGGCCGAACGCCCGCTGCTCTCCGCCATGCGCTACGCCGCGATGGGCGGCGGCAAGAGATTGCGCGGCTTTCTGGTCGTCGAGACCGCGTCGCTTTTCGATGTGGACCGCGCGCGGGCGCTGAGGGTCGCCGCCGCGCTGGAATGCATCCACGCTTACAGTCTGGTCCATGACGATCTGCCGGCGATGGACGATGACGATTTGCGTCGCGGCAAGCCGACTGTGCACAAGGCCTATGACGAGGCGACCGCCATTCTGGCGGGCGACGCGCTGCAGACCCTCGCCTTTGAGATACTGGCCGACGAGGCGACGCATGAGGATCCGTTCGTGCGCTGCCGATTGATCGCCCGGCTGGCCGACGCGTCCGGCGCGGCGGGGATGGCGGGCGGCCAGATGATCGATCTGGCGGCGGAACGCGCGGACGCGCCTTTTGATATCGGCGCGATCACCCGGTTGCAGCGGATGAAGACCGGGGCGTTGATCGCGGCGTCCTGCGCGTGCGGCGCGATCCTGGGTCACGCCAGCGCGGACGCAGCCCGCGCGCTGGAGGGCTACGCCCATGATCTGGGCCTCGCGTTTCAGATCCGCGACGATTTGCTGGATGTCGAGGGCGACGAGGTCGAGATCGGCAAAAAGATCGGCAAGGACGCGGATGCGGGCAAGGCGACCTTCGTCTCAATTCTGGGCGTGGACGGCGCGAAAGAGCGGGCGGATATGCTGGTCGCGCAGGCGACGCGGCACTTGGCCCCGTTCGGAGACGGGGCTGACGCCTTGGCCTTGGCGGCTAAATTTTCTATAAGCCGCCGTTCCTGAGCCATTCGACTCGCGTATTCTAAGCGTGTCGTCTGCGCCGGCGTAGGAGATCACGTGACCGACGAGACCCATATCCGACCCGAGACGCCGCTGCTGGACCAGGTGCGGTCGCCAGCCGACCTTAAAGGCATGTCCGACGCCGATTTGACGCGGCTGGCCGCGGAGCTTCGAGCGGAGACGATTTCCGCGGTATCGGTCACTGGCGGTCATCTGGGCGCGGGGCTTGGCGTCGTTGAACTGAGCGTGGCGATTCACGCGGTGTTCGACGCGCCCCGGGACAAGCTGATCTGGGATGTCGGGCATCAATGCTATCCGCACAAGATCCTGACCGGACGCCGGGACCGGATCCGCACGCTGCGTCAGGGCGGCGGCCTGTCCGGCTTCACCAAGCGCGCCGAAAGCGAATACGATCCGTTCGGCGCGGCGCACAGCTCCACCTCGATCTCGGCCGGGCTGGGTTTCGCCATGGGGCGGGAGCTGGGGCAGACGGATGTCGGCGACGCCATCGCGGTGATCGGCGACGGTTCGCTGAGCGCGGGCATGGCCTATGAGGCGATGAACAACGCCGGGCATCTGAACAAGCGCCTGATCGTGATCCTGAACGACAATGACATGTCGATCGCCCCGCCGGTGGGCGCGATGTCGGCCTATCTGGCGCGGTTGCTGTCGGGCGGGGTATATGACTCGTTCCGCGAAGCGGCGAAGTCCGCGCTCTCTCTGATGCCCGATCCGATCCGCGAGGGTGCCCGCAGGTTCGAGGAATACGCCAAGGGCATGGCGGTGGGCGGCACGCTGTTCGAAGAGCTGGGCTTCACCTATATCGGCCCGATTGACGGCCACAATCTGGACCACCTGCTGCCGGTGCTGCGCAACGTCAAGGAACGCGCGCACGGGCCGGTGCTGATCCATGCGGTCACGCAAAAGGGCAAGGGCTACGCCCCGGCCGAGGAGGCGGCGGACAAGTATCACGGCGTCTCCAAATTCGACGTGATCACCGGGGCGCAGAAAAAGGCGCCCTCGAACGCGCCGAGCTACACCAAGGTCTTCGCCCAGCATTTGATCAAGGAGGCGGAGGCCGACGAGAAGATCGTGGCGATCACCGCCGCGATGCCCAGCGGCACCGGCCTCAATCTCTTCGAGGAGCGGTTCCCGGAGCGCTGCTTCGACGTCGCCATCGCCGAGCAGCATGCGGTCACCTTCGCCGCCGGTCTGGCGGCGACCGGGATCAAGCCGTTCTGCGCGATCTACTCCACCTTCCTGCAGCGCGGCTACGATCAGGTCGTGCACGACGTCGCCCTGCAGAACCTGCCGGTGCGCTTTGCGATGGACCGCGCCGGACTGGTGGGCGCGGACGGGCCGACCCATGCAGGCGCGTTCGACCTCGCCTATCTCTGCTGCCTGCCGAATTTCGTGGTGATGGCGGCGGCGGATGAGGCGGAGCTGGCCCATATGGTCGCCACGGCGGCGGCCTATGAGGACGGCCCGATCGCGTTCCGCTTCCCGCGGGGCGAGGGCGTCGGCGTCGACATGCCGGAACGGGGCGCGCCGCTGGAGATCGGCAAGGGCCGCGTCGTGAAAGAGGGCAAGACGGTGGCGCTTCTCTCGCTCGGCGCGCGGCTGGCTGAATGCCAGAGCGCGGCCGAAGCGCTGGAGGCGCGCGGCTTCTCGACCACCATCGCCGACGCGCGTTTCGCCAAGCCCCTGGATCGCGAGATGATCCTGAAGCTGGCGGCGGAGCATGAGACGCTGATCACCATCGAGGAAGGCGCCAAGGGCGGGTTCGGCGCTCATGTGCTGCATCTCTTGTCCGAGGAAGGCGCGCTCGATCACGGTCTGAAGGTTCGCACCATGACCCTGCCCGATATCTATATCGATCAGGACGCGCCGGCGAAGATGTACGCCGCCGCTCAGCTCGACGCCCAATCGATCGTCCAAACCGCGCTGAAGGCGCTGGGCGTGGAGGACGGCGATGCGGGCGCTGGCGGGCTCAATGCGGGCGAAGGCGCTGGCCGGGCCTAAGGACGCGCGCACCATGGCCCTCAAGAGATGGTCCCGGCCCGAATTCACGCCGAGCGAGGCCGCTCCGGAGCTGCTTTACGCCGTCTTTGGCGACTTTCCATCCGATTGGATGAACATCTCGGGCGGCGCCTACAACACGGCGGGCGTGCCCGAAGGGATCGACCTCTTCGTCTATGAAGGTCCGGATCGCGCGGTGTTCGACTGGGTGTTCGAAGGGCCGGTCGGCGCTTTCCTGCACAGCCAGTCGCCGGAGGCGTTCGCGCGGGCGCAACAATCACCGCAAGCGATCGTTTTGCGCGGCGCGCCCGCTGATCCCAGCACGCTCGACTATCTGCGCGACGCGGTGGGGATTGCGACCGCCGCTGCGGAAAAAGGCGGCGTCGCGGTGTTCGACAGCCAATCGGTGCGTCTTTGGTCGCCGGACGCGTGGCGCAAGGGCGTGTTCGACGCGGTGGGCGGCGACGGGCGTGCTTTCGCGCATATCCTCGTCAGTGAGGAGAGCGACGGAACCTGGCTGCATACGCGGGGAATGCGCCTGTTCGGCCGTCCCGATCTCAGCCTGCGCGGGGTGCGCGCGGATTGGCGCGAGGGGGCGATCGAGTTGGTGAACCGGTTGATCGCGTATCAGGCGGCGGGCGCGATTGTGCCGGATGGACGGCAGATCCGGATGGAGCAGGTTCCGGGCGATCTGGTGTGCCGGACGACCGGGTCCTACGAGGATCCCGACTTCAACAATCTCCATATCCGCATCGCGCCGGGATGAGGCTCGATCAACGCCTCGTCGCGCTCGGCCTCGCCGACAGCCGCTCCCGCGCGCAGGCGCTGGTGAAGGCCGGGGCGGTGACGGTGGATGGCGCAATGGCGCGTAAATCCTCGCAATCGGTGGCGTTGGGCGCATCGATCGTTGTGGCGGATGGGGCGCTGCCCTGGGTCTCCCGCGCCGCGCTAAAACTGCTCCATGCCCTGGACGTCTTAGACCTCGATCCCACGGGCGCCGAGGCGCTGGACGTGGGCGCCTCGACAGGCGGCTTCACCGAGGTGCTGCTCAGTCGCGGCGCAAAGCAGGTTTACGCGCTGGATGTCGGCCGGGACCAGCTGCACGCCAGTCTGGCCGAGGACCCGCGCGTCGTCTCGCTGGAGGGCGTCAACGCTCGCGCCATCCCGGAGGGGCTGATCCCGCCGGTGGACTGGGTGGTCTCTGACGTATCCTTCATCTCGCTGGAAAAAGCGCTGCCGGGGCCGCTGGAACTGGCCAAGCCGGGCGCGGCGCTGGTCGCGTTGATCAAGCCGCAATTCGAGGCCGGGCCAGCGCATGTGGGCCGGGGCGGCATCGTGAAGGATCCGGCGGTCCACGATGCAGCGCGCGCGCGCATTCGCACATTTCTGCAGGCCTCGGGCTGGACCGTGTTGGGGGAGGCGGATAGCCCGATCGCGGGCGGCGACGGCAACCGCGAATTCCTGATCGCCGCGCGGAAGGGGGCGTAGCTCATGGAGTTGACCATCACGCGCCTCGGCCGCAAGGGCGACGGGATCGCGGAGGGACCGGACGGGACCGTCTTTGCGCCGTTCACGCTGCCGGGAGAGATGGTCTCCGGCGAGGTCGCGACGGGTCGGATGGAGTCGGCGAAAATCACGCGCCCCTCCGATCACCGGGTCGCCGCGCCCTGCGGTCATTTCAAACGCTGCGGCGGCTGCGCGCTGCAACACGCCGCCGACCCGTTCCTCGCCGCGTGGAAGCGCGAACAGGTGATCGCCGCTCTCGGCGCCCAACGAATCGAAACAGAGGTGGCCGAGACCGTCACCTCACCGCGCCGGTCGCGACGCCGGGCGACCTTCTCCGCCCGCCGCACCAAGAAGGGCGCCACCGTGGGGTTTCATGCGCGCAGGGCCGGGGAAATCGTCGCTATCGGCGATTGTCCGCTGATCGCGCCCGCGCTGATGGCGGCGATCCCCGCGACGGAGGCTCTGGCCCGCGCCGGCGGCAGCCGCAAAGGAGAGCTTAAATGCGCCGTCACCGTCACGGATTCCGGGCTGGACGTTTCGGTGACCGGCGGCAAGGCGCTGGAGGAGGGTGCCGAAGGCGCCGCGCGGCGAATGGATCTGGCCGCGATCGCTGGCGCGCATGATCTCGCGCGCCTGACCTGGGGCGACGAGCCGATCGCGCTCAATCGGCCGCCCGCGCTACGCTTCGGCGCCGCTGTGATTCATCCGCCGCCGGGCGCGTTCCTGCAAGCGACGGCGGAGGGGGAAGCCGCGCTGGTTCGTCTCGTTAAGGAGGGCGTGGGCGAGGCCGCCAGGATCGCCGATCTCTTCGCGGGTTGCGGAACCTTCGCGCTGCCATTGTCGGAACGGGCCGAGGTGCTGGCGGTGGAGGGCGACGCTGCGCTGACTGGCGCGCTGGACGCGGGCTGGCGCGGCTCGACCGGTCTGAAGCGCCTGTCTGCGGAGACGCGCGACCTCTTCCGGCGACCGCTTTTGCCGGCAGAGCTGAACGCGTTCGAGGCGGTCGTGTTCGATCCGCCCCGCGCCGGGGCGGAGCGCCAGGCGATTGAGATCGCCAGATCCGACGTTCCCCGCGTCGTCGGCGTCTCCTGCCATCCCGCCACATTCGCGCGCGACGCGGCGATCCTGATCGAAGGCGGCTATGATCTTCTGCGCGTCACGCCGGTCGACCAATTCCGCTGGTCCGGCCATGTGGAGCTGGTGGGCGTGTTTCGGCGATAGGGGGCCATCTGAGGCGTAGGCGCAGGCTCTTTGCCCGCTGCTGTCCCAGTTCACGGCGCGCACTTTGCACTGGGTCGGTGCGACCTCCTAAAACCGCGACTGGCGCGGTAAACGAATCGTGAGTTCCATTGATCTCGTCGTCTCTTGCAACAGTTCCACCGTGTCCGATTCCGTCAGAGGGACGCCGGTCAGCATTTATTTTTTGTAAGTGATCTGAGTGGGTTATCGGTCCGTAGACTTTCCCGATCTTCGTCGAACAGAAGTAGGAAAGGATACCCTGATGCCGTTCTCATTCCTGAAGAACTTTCTGGGAGGCTTCTTCCCGGAACCGGATCCGGAGCCCGAACCCCCAGCGCCGACTCTGACGATCGGGGAGATCGCCTCAGGCAATGAAAACTTCGAGACGCTGGCGCAGGCGCTGACGCTGACCAACTCGATTGACGGTCTGCTCGACACCGCTCTGGCGCCCGGCGCGGACATCACCGTCTTCGCTCCGACGGATGACGCTTTCCGAGATCTGGCCGCCGCAAAGGGCGTCGACGTGACGGGTCTGACCGACGCCGAGGTGGCGAATGCGCTTGCGGACGCTTTGGGCCCTGAGACTGTGTCTCAGGTTCTGAAATACCATGTGAAGATCGGCGGCTCGACGGTAGCCGAGCTTGAGGCTGAAGGAACGATAGCCACGCTGGTCGACGCGCCCGGATTGGCGACGACCTTCACGTTGGAGGATGGCGAACTCGTGGACGCCGATCCCGATATCGAGGATCCGGAATTCATCGACGGTCTCACGGATATCGCCGCGTCCAATGGCGTCATTCATGCGATCGACAAGGTCCTGCTTCCGGTGGATGGGGATCAGGTGGAAGTCCAGCCGACCATCGCGGATATCGCCGTGGCGAATGAAGACTTTGAAATTCTGGAAGCCGCGCTGATCGCAACCAACGGCATCAACGGCTTGTTGGACGCGGCCAGCAATCCAGACGCCAATGTCACCGTCTTCGCGCCCACCGACGACGCCTTCAAAGCCCTCGCCGCGACATTGGGCATCGACCCGGCGACAGAGCTCGGCATTGATCCGGCTGACGTGGTCGACGCGGATTATGCGACCGCGCTCGCGACCGTGCTGGGCGCGGAGACTGTGTCCGACTTGCTCTCATACCACGTTCTGGGAGACGATCTTCGGCTTGACGATCTGCAAGCGGTCAAGGCGGTCCAGACGTTGAACGGAGACTATCTGTCGATTGACGGAACCACCGTCGTTGACGCGGAGCCGCAGATTGAGGACGCGACCATCGTGCTTCAAGATGTTGAAGCGTCAAACGGCCAGATACAGGCGATCGACAGCGTGCTTTTGCCGTTCGACCTCGATCCGCAGGATCTGCGCCTGAAGGGCACGTTCAAGGCGGATGTGCTGCAGGGCGGCGGCGGAGACGATCACATCAACGGTCGCTTCGGACATGACGTCCTGAACGGCGGCGCCGGCGACGACAAGCTGTTGGGCAAGTCTGGCGCAGATATACTGATCGGCGGCGCCGGGGATGACCGGTCCTTCGGCGGGAGAGGCCACGACACCCTGATCGACGGCGAGGGCGACGACTTCTTCAAGGGCGGTTGGGGGCGCGACAAGTTCGACTTCACCGGGCTTGACGGAGACAACACCGTGGCGGATTTCCGCGGGAACGACCTGCTGGTTTTTTCGGCTGAAGACTATGCCGACGCCGAGGACGTGCTCGACAATTTCACCTTTGACGATGGCGGCGCGGAGTTTGTCGCGGCGGACGGATCCTCCGTCTTTCTCAACGGCGTCGGGAGCCTGGACGAAAGCGACATCTTGCTGGCGTGAAGGCGGTCCGTATTGTTGAAATGCGCCGGACCCTTCGCGGGGGCCGGCGCATGTCTGGCCGTCAGTCTCTTGCGCGATGGCGGCCGAATTGTTCAAACGCCAAGCCGCGCCGCGAGATCCTCGAAATCCGCGGCCAACATGTCCCAATCGCCCTCCGGGGTCAGGTCTCTGCTTTGGTTCGGGCCGTGCTCTACTGGGCGGGGGATGAAGGCGGTCCGCAACCCCTCCGCCTGCGCCGCCGCCAGATCGTCATTATGGGCGGCCACCATCATCACCTCCTCCTGGCGCAGCCGGAGGGCGGCGACCGACAGGCGATAGGCCAGTGGATCAGGCTTGTAGGCGCGCGCCACATCCGCGCCCAAAATACAGTCCCAGGGCAAACCGCCGAACCTCGCCAGCCCGGTCATCAGCGCGATGGAGCCGTTGGAGCAGGGCGCGATGACGAAACGCCGCTTCAGGCGCGCCAACCCGGCGCTTACGTCGGGCCAGGGGGGCAGCTTCTCCCACGCGCGGTTGAGCGCGATCAGTTCGGCCTCGTCGAAGACGTCGCCCATATCGCGGAAGGAGAGGACGCGATGCAGGTTCTCCAGATGCAGGTCGTCGAGCTGGCGATAGCTCCGCGCGCCGGAGCGCACCTCCTCCATCGCGGGCTGGTATTCGGCGCGCCAGGCGTCGGCGATCTCCAGGCCGTCGACCGCGCGGTCCTTGGCGGCGAAAGCGGCCTCGACCTCCCGCGCGATCCCGGTGCGCCAGTCGACGCAGGTGCCGAACACGTCGAAGATCAGAGCTTTGATTTGCATGCGTCGCGCCTCACCGACAGGGGAAGTCGAAATCGACATGGTAGTGATCGTCATGGCGGACCCAGGACTGGGTGTCGTTGAAGGCGATGCGCCCACGAAGCGCGGCGCCGCCCTCAGCCGCGAACAGGTCGTCCTGCAAATCCGGCGCGAAGAACACCCGCGCGATCCGGCCGCCCCTTTCGCGCGCCGCCGCGTCCAGCGCGTTCAGATGGGCGGCGATCGCGTCGAAATCGATCACTCCCGCCGGGCCCACGCCGCTCTGGTCGAACTCGACGTCGTAGCCATAGCGGTTGAACGGGCTGCTCGGCAGGATCCGCCCGTCGGTCAGAGGCGCCATGAAATCGACCGACAGACCGTTTTGATGCGTGCGATGGGGCCGCATGCGCCCGCCCCAGGGAAAGCCGATCTCGCCATAGATGAAGGTGTTCTCCGGCCGGGCGTCGGCGACGGCGCCATAGGCGTCTAGGACCGCGCCGATCGCGTCATCATGCCCGTAGGTGCGCAGCGCGAGCGCGCAGAGGTCGCAATAGCTGCGATAGTTCTCGCCGGAAAGCGGCGGCCGCACCGCGCCTTCGATCCGCCCTGCGGACGTCTTTCCATAGCAAACGCTGTCGCCGCCGAAATGGTCGGAGACGGCGATGGGCCCGAAGAGGAGCACTAGCGCCGCGACAGCGACGATATATCCGACGCGGTACCGTCTCATCCCTCTCCCTCCGGGCGCAGCCAGCCTTGATAGCGCACGATAAGACCGGTCAGTGGCGAAGTCAGGTCGACGTCGAAATGGAAGCGTCCGTCGCGTTCAAATTCTCTGGCGGAGGTGCCGGGGGCGAGCGCGCGCGGCATCGGCAGGCCAAACAACCGCCAGTTTTCAACCGCGAAGGCGATCGCGCTGTCCCTCACCCGGATGCGCAATCCACACCGAACCGGGCCGAACCGCTCCCACAATAGGCCGCCGCCCGCGCCGGTGGTTCTGGGCGAGAGATGCGACCGAAAGCGCCGTCCGTCGAAATCTCGGGTCCATGTCTCGCCCCTGTCGGTGCGGCGAATCTCGACGGCGACCGGGATATCCGTCTGATCGGGCGCCGTGGCGGGCGGAAAGCGAAACAGGGCGCCGGCGAGCCGGGCCAAGAACGACCCGCCGCGCGTCACCCGCGCGCGGCCCGCAAAGCGCTCCTCATCCCAGATGTCGTGCAGACGGCGGAGGGATTGCGGCGCGGAGGACCAGTCCTCGCCTAACGCGGCCTCGAACAGTCGGGGCGCAGGCGCTCCGCCGCGTCGCGTTGAAACGCGAAGCCGGGACAGCCCGGCCTCGACCTCGGCCAGTGAGAGAGGCCCCATACCGGCCCGCGCGCCGTGGGGTAGCTCGCCTGCGATGAGTTTCGGAACCAGAAGCGCGGCGGATAGCGCGGGGATGAACGGGCCGTCGCCCGCCTCGGCGACAAGGCTCCAGCGTCGGTCCTGCGCGCGGCCCTCCGCATCGCGCCCCGCCACCCGGACCAGCATGCCGCCGCGATCGGTCCCGGCGCCGCGAAACAACTCGGCGATGCGGGTGTAGGTCTGCGCCAGCGGGACCAAGGTTCGCGCCAATCCGGCGCGGATTGGCAACCCGCTGGCCCAAAGGCCCCAATGCAGAAATGGCACCTCCAGCCCGGCGCGAAAGAGGACTGAGCGCGCGGCGAACGCCTCGGGAAACAGCGTCAGATCCGGCGCGCCGATCAGGCAGGCGCGGCGCGGGTCCAGCCCCTCGATCTTGATCCGCTTGGGGTCAGACCAGCCCGGCGCCGTCGTCCAGCGCCCGCCGCGCCACAGCCTGACCGCGCGCCCGGTCTGCGAGAGGATCGCGCGCATCAGCGACATCCCGCGCGGCGCCCGGTTGCCGGGAACGATGGACGACTCGATCAAGGCGATTTCGGTCAGAGGCGCGCTGTCGTCGATCAACGCCGAGACCGCGGCCGAAGAGATCGTCGGCACGCTGGAGACGCCGGAAAGCGCGATCTTGCCAGCCGCCTTCGCCTCAGCGTCCAGCGCGGTTATCCCTGCGGCGAATTCAGAGTCATCCGCCAGATCGAGGTAATGCGCCCCCGCCGCCATAGCGGCGCGGGGCAAGGCGTAAGCGTCCTCGCCCGGTTTGGCGTAGGCCTGATAGGGGCCCGCCGCGTCGACCACCACGTCCGGACTTAGCTCACGCAGGCGCTCCGCCGTCGCCTCGGCGCGCGCGAGGGCCAGCGGCGCGCCGCCATGGGTCTTCGCAAAGGCTTGCGCTTTCTCGATCGAGCGCCCGGCGACCACCACCTCGGCGCCGTCCTTGATCAGCAGTCGGGCGAGCCGCCCGCCGAACACCCCGTATCCGCCCAGGATCAGAACACGGGGCGGGCGGGGCGCCATGCGTCAGCCTTCCGGGCCAAGCGGGCCGCGCGCGCCGCCCGTCTGTCCGCGATCCAGCAATACGTGGTCCAGCAACACGCAGGCCATCATCGCTTCGCCCACTGGCACCGCGCGGATGCCGACGCACGGATCGTGCCGGCCCTTGGTGACGATCTCGGTCTCATTGCCGAACCGGTCGATGGTTTTACGCGGCGTCAGGATCGAGGAGGTCGGCTTGACCGAAAACCGGGTCACCACCGGCTGGCCGGAGGAGATCCCGCCCAGAATCCCGCCCGCATGGTTCGAGGAGAAGCGCGGGCCGTCATTGCCCCAGCGCATCTCGTCGGCGTTCTCGGTTCCGGTCAGCGTGGCCGCGCCCATGCCGGCCCCGATCTCCACCCCTTTGACGGCGTTGATCGACATCATCGCGGTGGCGATGTCGGTGTCCAGCTTGCCATAGACCGGCGCGCCCAGCCCGTCCGGCACGCCGGTGGCCACGACCTCGATCACGGCGCCGACGGAGTTGCCGGATTTGCGCAAGTCGTCGAGCCATGTCGCCCAGTCGGCGGCGGCCTCCGCGTCGGGCGACCAGAACGGGTTGTTCTCAATCTCGTCCCAGCTCCAATTCGTGCGATCGACCACGCGATCGCCCATCTGAACCATGCAGCCCTTGATGGCGAGACCGGGAACCAGCGCCTTCAGCGCCTCGCGCGCGACCCCGCCCGCCGCCACCCGCGCCGCGGTTTCCCGCGCCGACGAGCGCCCGCCGCCGCGATAGTCGCGAATGCCGTACTTGCGCCAATAGGTCAGGTCGGCGTGGCCGGGACGGAATTTGTCGGCGATGTCGCCGTAATCTTTCGAACGCTGGTCGGCGTTCTCGATCATCAGGCTGATCGGCGTGCCGGTGGTCACCCCGTCAAACACGCCGGAGAGGATCTTGACCGCGTCCGGCTCCTTGCGCTGGGTGGTGTATTTCGACTGGCCGGGTTTGCGCCGGTCCAGCCAGTGCTGGATCATCTCCGCCTCCAGCGGAACGCCAGGCGGGCAGCCGTCGACGACCGCGCCCAGCGCGGGCCCGTGGCTTTCGCCCCAGGTCGTCACCCGAAAGAGATGTCCAAAGGAATTCATCGACATGGCCCGCGCCCTCCTGCAGGCGGTCTTAGCGCATGGGCGGCGGCGCTTGAAGCCCGGATGGGGGCCAGACTCGGGGCGGAAACGAAAAACCCCTCCCACCGGCGGTGGAAGGGGCGATGTCGTCAGCCGTTGGCTTGGGCGGTCAGGACTTTGTCTTGCGCCGCTTCACCGGCGCCCAGAGCGCCTTGTTGGTCAGATAGAGCAGCACGGCGAGGATCACCAGAAAGCTCACATTGCGTGCGCCGGCCGATTTGCGATCCATCATATGCGGCTCGGCGGTCCAAGTCAGGAACGCCGCGACGTCCTCCGCCATCTGGTCGGTCGTGGCCGGCGTGCCATCCTGATACTCCACCGCGTCGTCGCTCAGCGGCGGCGGCATGCCGATCCAGGTGCCGCCGACGGTGGAATGACCGTCATCGTCCAGACAGCCGTCGGGAACGCCGCCGGCGCCGAAGGTGGTGTTGTAATATCCGGACGCGTCCTCGGGCGCGCAAGCCGGCGCCTCCTCATAGCCCACCATCAGAGAATAGACGTATTCCGGTCCGCCGATGCCGCGCAGCAGCTGGTTGATGCCGGATCCGAGCGGGCCGTGAAAGCCCGCGCGCGATTTCGTCATCAGCGACAGATCGGGCGCTGCGGCGGAGGTGACCGCCGGGAACCTGTCGGACAGTTTCATCGGGCGGGTGTCGCCCAGCTCGCCTTCCTCGTCGGCCACTTCGAACCCGGAATCGGCGAGGAAGGCTGCGACCTGCTCCTCGCTGAAGGCGGGTCCGTTCGCCATCGTCAGCTCGCGCGCCGAGACATATTGCAGGCCGTGGCAGGAGGCGCAGACCTCACGCCAAACCTGAAAGCCCCGCTGCAGCTGAGCGGTGTCAAACGTGCCGAACGGTCCTTCGAAACTGAAAGCGATGTCTTCGACATGGCCACCGCCGCCCGCCGCCTGGGCGGGGGCGGAGATTGAAAGCGCCGCTGCGGCGGTCAGGCCGACGAGGGCGGATTTGAGCGTCATGGACTTCATCTCCATCATCTCCCTCACTCGGCCGGGGTCGCGGCGGTGTCGCCGAGAGCCTTGGCTTTCTTGGCGTATTTCGCCTCGATCATTTCGTCGAACGCGTCTTCGACCGTGTCCGGCAGCTGCTTCGTCTTCTCCGTGAAGCCCAGCATCGGCAGGATCACGAAGAAATATCCAAACCAGTAGGCCGACGCGATCAGAGAGATCGTCGCGAACGGCTCCTCAGCCGGCATGGCGCCGACCCACATCAAGATGAAGAAGTCGACGACCAGCAGCCAGAACCACCATTTGAATTGCGGGCGATAGCGTCCCGAGATGATGCGGGACGTATCGAGCCACGGCGCCAGCGCCATCGCGATGATGGCGCCGAACATGGCGAGGACGCCGAAGAGCTTCGCATCGACCAGACCGCCGGTGACGAAGCTGGTGAACTGCACCAGCCAGACGTCGGCTGTGAAGGCGCGCAGGATCGCGTAGAACGGCAGGAAGTACCATTCGGGCACGATATGCGCTGGCGTCACCAGCGGGTTGGCCTCCAGATAGTTGTCCGGATGCCCCATGAAGTTGGGCATGAAGAACACCATCACCACGAAGAAGATCAGGAACAGCGCCAGGGCGAACAGATCCTTGATCACGTAGTAGGGCCAGAACGGCAGCGTGTCCTTCTTGGTCGTCTCCAGATCCTTGGTCCGGACCGGCACGCCCGTCGGGTTGTTGTTGCCGGTGGAATGGAACGCCCAGATATGGACGGCCACCAGCGCGGCGATCACGAAGGGCAGCAGGTAATGCAGCGAGAAAAACCGGTTCAGCGTCGGATTGTCGACCGAGAAGCCGCCCCAGAGGAATGAGACGATGTCGCCGCCGACGAACGGGATGGCCGAGAACAGGTTGGTGATCACGGTCGCGCCCCAGAAGGACATCTGACCCCAGGGCAGCACGTAGCCCATGAAGGCCGTCGCCATCATGCAGACATAGATCAGGATGCCGATGATCCAGGTGATCTCTCGCGGGTTCTTGTAAGAGCCGTAATAGAGGCCCCGGAAGATGTGCATATAGACCGCGATGAAGAACATCGAAGCGCCGTTGGCGTGCGCATAGCGCAGCAGCCAGCCGCCGTTGACGTTGCGCATGATGTGCTCGACCGAGGCGAAGGCCATGTCCGCATGCGGCGTGTAGTGCATGACCAGAACGATGCCGGTGGCAAGCTGCACAACCAGGAACGCGGCCAGGACGATGCCCCAGATCCACATCCAGTTGAGGTTTTTCGGCGTCGGGATCGTCAGGGTCGCGAAGACCAGTCCAAAGACGGGCAGACGCGAGTCGACCCATTTCACGAACTTGTTCTTCGGCTCGAATGGCGGGTGGGGAATAGCGCTCATGATTCTACGCCTTGTATTCTTCGATCAGCGTGATCGTCTCACCGTCGAACGTGACCTCGGGAATCGGCAGGTTCTGCGGGGCGGGACCTTTGCGGATGCGGCCGGCGGTGTCGTAATGCGACCCGTGGCAGGGGCAGAACCACCCGCCGAACTCGCCGGCGCCGTCGCCGAGGGGAACGCAGCCGAGATGGGTGCAAACCCCCATCATCACCAGCCACTCGCCGGCCTCGTCGACGGCGCGATCGGCGTCGTCGGCGGGCGCGTCGGACGGCCGGTTGGCGTTGCGGGCGTTCGGATCAGGCAGCTCATTCACGCCCACGGCTCTCGCGGCGTCAATTTCCGCTTGGGTGCGGCGGCGGATAAACACCGGCTTGCCGCGCCATTTCACCGTGATCTGCGTGCCGGGCTCCAAGTCGCCGACGGGCTCGGCCCTGGTGGCGAGCGCGAGAACATCTGCGCTTGGATTCATCTGGTCGACGAGCGGCCAGGCGGCCGCCCCCATCGTAACCACGCCGGCGGCGCCTGTGGCGATATAGAGAAAATCGCGGCGGCTGGCGGTCTCGTCCGTAACTGTATCGGACACGTTTCGGCTCCCCAAGTTTAGTCGCGCAGGGCGCGCAAAAAGCGAATCTTTCGCCGCAATGGCCATTGCGGTCAATAGCTTCGGATTACAGGCTTGATCCGAAACATGCCAGCGGACAGTGCGACGCATACGCAATTATGAGAACTCTTTTCACGAATTCGCCGCAACGCACGCCCCCGCTTGCAGCCGACGAGCGCTGCCAGTAACCCGAAAGGCGTGCGCGGCGCGGCGCGAATTGGCGCGCAAGACCGCTGAAGAGGCGAGCGATGGGCGAGGAACAGGGTATGAGCGCGGGTGAAGACGGTTTCGAGGCGCGCCAAGCGCGCGCCTCCGCATGGTTCGCGGATATTCGCGATCAGATCTGCAACGCGTTCGAAGGACTTGAGGATTCGCAGACCAGCGGCCCCTTCGCGGATCTGCCGTCGGGGCGATTCGAACGGACCGAGACCCGGCGCGCGGGCGAGGGCGATCAGGACGCCGATCAGGGTGGCGGGGTCATGAGCGCGATGCGCGGCGGACGCGTGTTCGAGAAGGTTGGCGTCAATATCTCCACCGTCTATGGGCGGCTGGGCGAGCGCGCCCAGCGCAGTCTGACCGCCCGAAAAGAGATCCCGGGGCTGGAGGAGGATCCGCGCTTCTGGGCCGCAGGCATCTCTCTGGTCGCCCATATGCGCAGTCCGAAAACGCCGGCGGTGCACATGAACACCCGCATGTTCTGGACCCCCGGCGCGTGGTGGTTCGGCGGCGGCGCCGATCTCAATCCCATGGTCGAGGTCGCCGAGGACACGGCGCATTTCCATGGCGCGCTGCAAGCCGCCTGCGATGCGCATGACGCCGGCTACTACGCGCGCTTCAAGGACTGGGCGGACGAGTATTTCATGATCCGCCATCGCGGCGAGGCGCGCGGCGTCGGCGGCATCTTCTATGATGACCTTTGCACCGGCGACTGGGAGGCGGATTTCGCCTTCACCCAGGATGTGGGCCGGGCGTTCATCGAGGCGTTCGTTCCGATCACCGCCAAGCGCATGGGCGAAAGCTGGACCGAGGCTGAGCGCGACTGGCAGCTGGTCAAACGCGGGCGCTACGCCGAGTTCAATCTGGTCTATGACCGGGGCACCAAATTCGGACTGGAGACAGGGCACAATCCGGATGCGGTGCTGATGAGTCTGCCGCCGGTGGCGAAATGGCCGTGACGCATCGACAGTCGGAGGCGGAGATGACCATGCAATGTTATTTCATCAGCGGCAGCCCGCCATGCTGGACTGTGATGCTGGCGCTCGGCCACAAGGGGCTCGACTACGATGCGAAGCGGCTCGACAACGCCAAACGAGAGCAAAAGTCTTCGGAATTCCTGGCGGTCAACCCTCGTGGATCCGTACCGGTTCTGACCGATGGCGCGGTGACTGTGCGAGAGACCAACGCCATCCTCGCCTATCTGGACGCCGCCTGTCCCAGCCCGCCGCTGTTCGGCGAAACCCCGGCGGAGGCCGCCGCGATCTGGCAAATCGTTGAGGAGACCGGTTCCCGGTTGCGCGATCCGGTCGGTTCCGCAGCCCGACCGGTGTTCCGGGGCAGGGGCGCCGAGTCCGTGGATGCGGTGGCGGCGGAAGCGGCGAAAGCACATGGGGAGTTCGCGCTTTACGACGCGATGCTGAACGGTCGCCCTTTTCTGGCGGGCGAGGCGATCAGCGCCGCCGATTTCGCCGTCTATCCGGCGCTGGCTCAGTTCAGGCGGGCGGCGATGCGGGCCGCGGGCGATGCGGCCGTGTCCGCTGCGCTTGGGATCGAACCGTTGGCGGAGATCTATCCCGCCCTGGCGGCCTGGGCCGCGCGTATCGAGGCCATGCCCGGCTATGACGCGGCCTATCCACCGCATTGGCGGTGAAGGCGGAATTCGCCTTCTCGCAGAATGTGGGCTGGGCGTTTGTCGAAGCGCTTGAGTCTGACGCCGGGCGCCGAATGGCCGTGACGCGCTGCGCTAGCCCAGTTTGATCGATACGCCGCCATCCGCGGTCATCGCGCTCCCGGTGACGAAGCTCGACAGATCGGACAGCAGAAACAGCGCAGCTTTTGCGATTTCTTCGGGATCCGCGAGGCGGCCGAGCGGATGCAGCCCCGCGATGTAGCTATGCGTGTCCGGGTCGTCTCCGGCCATCGCCGTGCGCGTGCCGCCGGGCAGCAGAGCGTTGACCCTGACGCCATCGCCGCCATGTTCAGCGGCGAGCGACTGGGTCAATCCGATCAGGCCGGCCTTCGACGCGGCGTAGGCGCCCATGCCCGGCAAGCCTGCGCTTGAGTGGCCGACGAAGGATGAGGTGAAGACGAGGCCGCCGCCGCCGCGCGCCTTCAGGGCGGGAATCTGGTGCTTGGCGGCGAGAAACGCGCTCGTCAGATTGGTGTCTATGACGTCGCGCCAGTTCGCGATCGGCATCTCAGGCACGGGTCGCATGTCTCCGACCGCGCCCGCGTTGTTGAACGCGCCGTCAAGCCCGCCATATTCCGCGATCGCCGCCTTCACCAGATCGGCCGCGTAAGCTTCCTCACGCACATCGCCGGCGATTGCGATGACCCGTCCGCCAGCGTCGGTGATCTCGTCAGCGACGCGGCTCAACAGCGCTTCCCGGCGCGCGCCGATCACGATATTGGCACCGTGTCTTGCAAACAGGCGCGCTGCGGCGGCCCCGATCCCACTGCTCGCGCCGGTGATGACAATGCTTTGCCCGTCAAGTCGCATCCCACTCCCCTATGTTCGTCCTTGCAGCCATTGCGTAGAAGGCGCGGGCGGCGCGCTCCACCCGGATCATGCGGTCCAATGCGTTTGGCGAGGCGTTCGGGTGCGTCCGCCAATTTGACCTTTCGCCCGTCTCTGGCATGCTGGAGGCGACATCATGCTGCTGGAAGGGGCGCCGGACATGAACAGAGTCGAATTCGCCAAGGGCGACGCGATTTTCGAGCAAGGGGATGCGAGCGATCTCTGCTACCAGATCGTCTCCGGCAAGGTGGAGATCCGCGTGCCGCGCGAAAGCGTGCTGACGGTCGACAAGGAGGACACGCTGGAGACGCTGAGCTTCGGCGACATTTTCGGCGAGATGGGGATCATCGACGACTCTCCCCGCTCCGCCGCCGCCGTCGCCGTTGAGCCGACGGTCTGCGTCACCTACACGCCCGATGAGATCGTGAAGATGCTCGAGTCGAACCCCAAGGAATCGCTCGAATATATCCGCACGCTGATCCAGAGGCTGCGCGCCGCGAACGAACGGCTGATCGCGCATCACAAATGAGGCGGCCGCGTCGCCGCGCCGCCTGAGATCGCCAGGGGAGAGACCCATTCCCATTCACATTCTCGCCTATGGATCGCTGGTCTGGGACCTCGATGATCTGGCGCCGAAGGTTCGGGGAGACTGGGCCATGGCGGCAGGCCCGCCGATCCCGGTGGAGTTCGCCCGCGTCTCGCTGAAGCGCAAACGGGCGCTGACGCTGGTGACCGAACCAGATCACGGCGCCGACTGCGTGACCCATGTGATTGAGAGCGTGCGCGACGACATTCATGCGGCGGCGGAGGATCTGCGGGCGCGGGAGCGCGCGCCCAATGGTGATCTCATCGGCGTCGTCTGTATGGAGAGCGGTTATGTCCGGGCGTCCTCCACCCGCATCGCCGAGCGCATCGCCGATTGGTGCCGCCGCACCGGATCGGGCGGCGCGGTCTGGACAGATCTTAATCGCAATTTCCATGAAGAGACTGGCGGGCCGTTCTCACTGGAAGCGGCGGTGGCCTATCTTAAAGCCCTCGATGAGGAGGGGTTGGCCGAAGCCCACCAGTATATCGAGAATGCGCCGGAGGAGACCGACACCCCGCTCAGACGGCATCTGGCCACAGATCCGTGGTGGCGCGGTCTCGGCGCGCTCAGATCCAGATAAGCGCGGCGGAGCCCGCCATCAGCGCCGCCATTACGGTCATGAAGCGCCGCCATGCGACGTCGGAAGCCAGAAGCCTCCCCAGCAGATGTCCGGCCGCCGCCCAGAACAGGCAGACAAAGAGGTTCATGCCAGAAAACGCGGCTGCGAGCCGCGTCGCTTCGGCGGCGGGTGACAATCCTGCGGCGAACCCGGCGGACGCCGCCAGCGCCACCGCCCAGACCTTGGCGTTCACCCACTGAAAGAGCGCCGCCTCATGAAATCGGAACGGCCGGCCGCGATCCTCCGCCCGTTTGGTTCGACCCGCCAGCGCCGTGCGCCAGGCGAGCCAGAGGATCCAGAGCGTGGCGACGATCTTGAAGGCCAGCGCCAGATCCGGGCGCGCCTGCAAAGCCGCGGCCACGCCCAGCCCGGCGGCCGCCGCGATGGCGCCGACGCCCGCGGCCACGCCCAGGATATGCGGCACCGTGGCGCGAAACCCGAACCGCGCGCCGGACGCCGTCAACATCACCACATTCGGTCCCGGCGAGAACAGGCCCGCGAAGACGAAGGTCAGCAGCGCGATGGTCTGTGGGTCGAGCAGCGCCGGCATGGTCAGGCGCCGTCGATCAGGATGTAGATCGCGCTGACCGCGACCAGCGCCCCCATCGCCATGTTGAACGCGCGCAGCCGGCCGTCGGTGGAGAGCCAGCGCCGGATCGCGGCGCCGAACGCGGTCCAGCCGGTGGCGGAGCCCATGCCGATGGTCAGAAACACCAACGCGATGAACGCCGCCTCCACCAGCGGGCGCGCGCCGGTGATGTAGATCGACGCCACGCCTATGGCCATCGACCAGGCCTTGGGATTGATCCACTGAAAGCCAATCGCCTCATAGAACCGCCAGGGCCGTGACCGGCCGCCTTCGGCTTTGGCGCGGCCCGCGCTTGCGACTTTCCAGGCGATCCAGAGCATAACCCCGAAGCCGACGAAGCGCAGACCCTCGCGCAGGATCGGTTCCGCCTTGAACAGCTCTCCGAGGCCGGCGGCAACGCAGAACATCATCAGCGGGAACCCGCAGGCGACGCCCAGAAGATGGGGGATGGAGCGGCGAAACCCGTAGGTCGCGCCCGAATTCGTCAGCAGGACATTGTTCGGCCCCGGCGTCCAGAGCGTCGCGAAGGCGAACGCCACCAGCGCGATCAGAGGCTCGCCGCTCACGGCTTGCCCTCCAACGCCGGTTTCAGCGCATCGAGCAGCGCGGCCCGGTCGAGCTCAAAGCCGCTGTCGCGCCACAGGCGCTTCGCCTGTTTCAACGCCGCGCCCAGCGCGGGACCCGGTTCCGCTCCGCCGCGCAGAAGATCATGGGCGGTCAGCGGAAAGACGGCGGAGGCGCCGCGCTCGATGGCGGCGTGAATCGCGCCCATGTCGGGCAGGATCGCATCAGGCCCAACGCCTTGTCGCGCCGACCGGATCAGGGCGCCGGAAAGCGCGATCTCGCCGCCGAACTGATGCGCCGCGATCGCCGGTTTCGGCTCTTCAATCGCCGCCGCGATATCCTGAAGCGCCCGGTTTTCCGCCTTGGAGAGGCGCAGACGATCGAACATGTCCTCGCCGTCCAGCGCGGCGAGACGCCGGAGCCAGTGCGGCGCGACGCCGGTCGCGGCCTCAATCGCCGTCAGCCGCGCCAACGCTGTGGGGTCGGCGTCGGGCAAAAGGTGCTGCAAGACGCAGGTCTCCCCCATCGCGGCGACCGCTGCCGCGGGATCCGGGGCCGCCAGCAATTTGCGCATCTCCGCCCCGATCCGTTCTTTGGCGAGGCCATCCAGACCGCGCGCCAGCGCCTGACACGCCGCCAGTCCGATCGGGTCGAGCCCGTTGCGGCCAAACCATGCGTGAAAGCGGAAGAACCGCAAGATGCGCAGATAATCCTCGCGGATGCGGTCTTCAGCCCGGCCGATGAAGCGCAGATCCCCGGCGGCGAGATCCGCCAGACCGCGCCCGGTCGGGTCCAGCACCGCGCCGTCGAGATCGGCGTAGAGCGCGTTCATGGTGAAATCGCGGCGTTTGGCGTCCTCCAGCCAGTCGTCGGTGAAGGCGACGCGGGCGTGGCGGCCATCGGTCTCCACATCGCGGCGCAGGCTGGTGACCTCAAACCCGCGCCGGTCGACGACGGCGGTGACGGTGCCATGGGCGAAGCCGGTGGGCACCGCCTGCAACCCGTCCGCGCGAAGCAGGCGGGTGGTCTCGTCCGGCCCCACGTCAATGGCGATATCGATATCGGTCGATCCGGCTGCGTCGCCGAGCATGGCGTTGCGGACGCAGCCGCCGACAAAGCGCGGCGTCGCGCCGTCCGCGCCGAGCGCGCGAAATAGTCGGCGGATCGCCGGGTCGGCGAGCCAGTCGGGCGCGATCCGGGTCATTTTTCCGGCGCAGCGCCCGTCGCTGGAGGATCGTCTGGGTTCTCCGTCGCCGCCTCGGTCACGGTGTTGGCGTCGGCATTGGTGACGGCGCGCGGGCCGACAGGCGGTTCGTAATCCGGCGCGCTCTGGGTCAATATGGCGAAGCCGATCACGCCCGCCACCGCCGAGGCGACGCCCGCGACGATCAGGCCACGCACCGGCGCCTTGTCCAGCGTGCTTTTTTGCAGCGCCGCCTTGCGGCCGCGCACGATAACGTAAAGCGCATAGACCAGAAACGGCAGCGCGAAGAGAACAATGGCTGTAAGCGCGACGCGCGCCATGGATCAGAACTCCTGCAAGGGGCTTTGGCCGAGCCCTGACCGCGGATCGCCCCGCAACTCCAACACCCGGTCCGACAACATCTTCAACATGCCGGCGGTCGCGCCCCAGACGAAATAGTCGTCCCACGGGATCTGGTAAAACCGCCGCTTGGCGCCCTTCCAGGTGCGATGACCGATGCTCCGGTTGCGGGGGTCGAGCAGAAAGTCCAGCGGCGGCTCGAAGACCTCGGCGACTTCGCCCTCTTCGGGGACCGGTTCAAAGGCGCTGTCCACTAGACCGACAAAGGGCGCGATGCGAAATCCGGTGCCGGTCTCGTAGGCGGGCAGGCATCCGGCGACGTCCACCATATCGCCGCTCAGGCCGATCTCCTCATGCGCTTCGCGCAGGGCCGCATCCAACGGCGTGTCGTCGCCCTCGTCCACCTTGCCGCCTGGAAAGGCGATCTGCCCGGCATGGTGGCGCAATTCGTGGCTGCGCACGGTTAGCACGACGCGCAGCACGCCGTCTCGCTCGACGATTGGGCAGAGCACCGCGGCGGAGCGCCATTCGACGTCCTCAAGGGTGACGTCCGGGTTGAGGTCCAGATCGCTCCGCGGGATCCGGCTGTTATCGGCCGACAACGCCTCGGCGACCTCTTCGCGCGACACCGCCTCCAGCGAGGGAGCCTCCAATCCAAAACGCGGCGCGGTCATTCCCTCATCCTTCTGTGTCGCGGGGCCGCTCGTCTGCGGGCAATTCGTCTGAAGGTATAAATGGGTAAAAAACCCCGCCTGACCAGAGTCCAAACCACATCTCGCCGTTGAATTCGACGTGTTCGCAGATCTCCACAAGCCGGTAGAAGGTCTTGCGGTCGATCAACGCCTCAAGACGGGCGCGGATGAGCACATAGGGCGACGGCTCGCCTGTCTCCGGATCCCGGACCATCCGGATTGGATTCGCCTCTCCGGCCGCCGCTTCATCGCCCAGATTGGTGACGAAGGAGATCACCTGCTCGCGGCCGGTCCCCTCGATGCGGTAGTCGATCGCCACGAAGGGCGCGTCGTCGACGGTGATGCCGACCTTTTCGACCGGCGTGACGAGGTAGTATGCGCCGTCTTCCTCCCCCTCCTGATCGTAGCGCAGGACGGAGGCGAACAATTTGACCAGCGGCATGCGGTTGATCGGCGTGCCGAGATAGAACCATGTGCCGTCGCGCGCGATCCGCATATCCAGATCGCCGCTGAACGGCGGGTTCCAGAGATGGACGGGCGGCAAGCCCTTTTCGCCCGCCTTGTCCCGCGCCGTTCGGGCCGCGTCGGCGATAGCGTCGGCCGTGGGCGCCGGGGCGGTCCCGGCATTCGGGTCAACTTCGGTCAACTTTTTGCTCCTTGGCGGGACAGAAGATGGACAGGCGCGCCTCGCCCTGCAACTCTCTCGCTGGATCTAACTCTAGAGACTGACGCCGCGCGCCGCCACCTGTCGGAAGGCTCGAATCCGCCAACCGGACGACTAGGTTAAGTTGAGGCCGCCTAATCCGCATGGAGGGTTCTGTGAGCAGCGATACTGTTGAAAACACCCCTGAAGGGTCGTCCGACGGCGCGGCGATCCTGTCCGAGATCGAGGCCGTGGGCGCCAAGCTCAACGAGGCGCGGGCGCAAATCTCGAAACGAATCATCGGACAGGAGGCGGTCGTCGACCTGACCCTGTCGGCGATCCTGTCCGGCGGGCATGTGTTGCTGGTCGGCGCGCCGGGCCTCGCCAAAACCCGGTTGGTGGAGACGCTGGGCGGTGTGCTGGGGCTCGACTCCAACCGCGTGCAGTTCACACCCGACCTGATGCCGGCGGATATTTTGGGCGCGGAGGTTCTGGAAGAGGCGCAGGACGGGCGCCGCGCGTTCCGCTTCATCGACGGGCCGATCTTTTGCCAGCTTCTGATGGCGGATGAGATCAACCGCGCCTCGCCGCGCACGCAATCGGCGCTGTTGCAGGCCATGCAGGAAAAGCATGTCACGGTCGCTGGAAGCCGGCGCGATTTGGCGCCGCCCTTCCATGTGCTCGCGACCCAAAACCCGATCGAACAGGAAGGCACCTATCCGCTGCCCGAAGCGCAGCTCGATCGGTTCCTGCTGCAGGTCGATATCGGCTATCCCACGGTGGACGCCGAACGCGCGATCGTGCTGGCGACGACAGGCGTCGAGGATGTGGGTGCCGCGCAGGTGTTCGACGCTGAAAGCCTGATCGCCGCGCAACGGCTTGTGCGTCGGATGCCGGTGGGTGAAAGCGTGGTGAGCGCGATCCTCAATCTTGTGCGCTCGGGCCGGCCGGGAGAGCCGGGCGCGACCGAGGCTGTCGAGCGTCAGGTCGCCTGGGGACCGGGGCCGCGCGCCGCGCAGGCGCTAATGCTGGCGGTGCGCGCGAAAGCGCTGATGGAGGGGCGGCTCGCGCCCTCGGTGTCGGATGTGGCCGCCTTGGCTGGCGCCGCCCTGAAACACCGGATGGCGCTGACCTTCGCCGCCAAGGCTGAAGGCGCGCGGCTGGAGGATCTGATCGACGATCTGGTGCGCGACGCGTGCGGCGAGACGCCGGAACCGGCGGCGGCGGCGGGCTGAGTTCAGGAGACGCCTTGAATGGCCGAAGCGGAACAGACGGAGAGAGGTCAGGCCGGATGGCTGCGCCGCGATGCGGAGCGCATTTCCGGCGCTCTGCCGCCGCTTCTGGCCGAAGCTGAGCGTCTGGCCGCCTCCGTCGCGCAGGGCGTGCACGGCCGGCGCCTGCCTGGGATGGGCGAGACGTTCTGGCAGTACCGCAAGGCCTCGCCGGGCGATTCCATGACGTCGATCGACTGGCGGCGCTCGGCCCGGTCGGACAATCTTTACATTCGCGAGATGGAGTGGGAGGCGGCGCAGACCGTCTGGCTGTGGGTCGATGACGCCCGCTCGATGGATTATCGCTCGGAAGCGGCGTCGCGCTCGAAGCGCGATCGCGCGGCGTTGCTGGCGCTGGCGCTGGGCGTGCTGCTGATCCGGGGCGGCGAGCGCGTCGCGCTGGTCGGCACCGACGCCGCGCGGCCAGCCGCCGGAGAGACGCAATTGCGCCGGATGAGCGGGACGTTGAGCACGCCGCCTGATCCTGACGACGCGATGCGCCCCGAATATGGCGGCGCGCCGAGGGTGCGGTATGCGCGCGGCGGCAAGGCGGTGTTCCTTTCCGATTTCATGGGCCCGCGCGACACGGTGTTCGACGCTCTGCAATACGCTGCGGATTCCGGCGTCTCCGGGGCCTATGTGCAGGTCATGGACCCGTGGGAGGAGGGCTTTCCCTTCGACGGGCGGCTTGTGTTCGAAAGCATGGGCGGCGGCGTGGAGTTTGAGACCCAGCGCGCCGGCGCCCTGCGCGAAGCCTATCAGGCGCGGCTGGAGGAACGCCGCGCCGCGTTGGGCGACATGGCTCGCCGCGCGAACTGGCGGCGGTTGATCCACCGCACCGACGAGAGCCCGCGCAAGGCGCTTTTGTGGCTCTACACGACGCTGGGCGGGCGCGGAGCGACGCCATGGTGACGCCATGCTGAGCATCGGGTCCCTCGCGTTTCTCAGCCCGTGGCTGCTGACGGCGCTTCTGGCGCTGCCGGTTCTCTGGTGGCTGTTGCGCGCGATCCCGCCGCGCCCGAAGCGGGAACGGTTTCCCGGCGTGCGGCTGTTGTTGGGGCTGGTCGACCCGGAACGCACGCCGGACCGCACGCCCTGGTGGCTGCTGGCGCTCCGGATCGCGCTCGCTTCTGCGGTCATTCTGGCCCTCGCCGAGCCGATCCTGAACCCGACGGCTCGGCTGAGCGGGCAGGGGCCGGTGTTGCTTTTGATGGACGGCGGTTGGGCGAGCGCGCCGGACTGGGCCGATCGCCGCGCCTCGGCGCTCGATGCGCTGGATCAGGCGGAGCGGGCGGAACGGCCGGTCGCGCTGCATGTGCTGGCGGAGCCGATCGGGCCGGAGTTCCGCCTCGATCCGCGCCCGGCGGCGGAGTGGCGGGGCCGGATCGAACGCTTGACGCCGCAGCCCTGGGCGCCGGATCGCGCCGGATTCGCAGCCTGGCTGGCGACCGCCGAGCCGGAATTTGGCGAGACGATCTGGCTGCATGACGGACTCGCCCATGGCGATGGCGACACAGAGGACCCGGAACAGGGCGAAGGCGCGCTCGCCGACGCGCTGCTGGCGTGGGGGCCCCTGAAGCTTTCCGGTCCGCTGGAGACCGCGATCGCGCTGGCGCCGCCGAGATTGCAGGACGGCGCGTTGGCCGTCACTGCGCTGCGCCGGGAGGGCGCGGAGTCTCCCGCGGCGGCGACCATCGCGGCCTATGGCGGCTCTGAGGGAGAGCCGGAGCGGCGCCTCGCCGCCATCGAAGTTGGTTTCGAGGCCGGCGCGGCCCAGGCCGAAGGCGTTCTCGACCTGCCGCTCGAACTGACGCAGAGAATCTCTCGTCTGGAGATCGACGGCGCCGGATCGGCCGGCGCCGTGGCGCTCGCCGATGAATCGATCCGTCAGTTGCGCATCGGACTGGTCTCGGCGGAGACGGACCGCGCCGACCGACCGCTGCTTTCAAGCCTGCACTATCTGCGCAAGGCTCTGGCGACACAGGCGCAACTGACCGAGGACGGGATTGTCGAACTGGTCGAGAGGGATGTGGACTCGATCATTCTGGCCGATGTGGCGGTAGTGAGCGCGGAGGAGCGCGCGGCGCTGACGGAGTGGGTCGAGGCGGGCGGGCGGCTGATCCGGTTCGCTGGCCCGACCCTGGCCGCCGCCTCGCTGGGCGATGAATTCCAGAGCGGTCTGGCGCTGGACGATGCGCTGCTGCCTGTACGCCTGCGCCCCGGCGGGCGCGATATCGGCGGCGCGCTGGCCTGGAGCCAGCCGCGCGGATTGCGCGCGTTTTCCGAAGACAGCCCGTTTCGCGGTCTCGCCCCGCCCGAGGAAGTCTCGATCACCCGGCAGGTGCTGGCCGAGCCGGACGCGGACCTGCCCGGCAAGACCTGGGCGGCGCTGACAGACGGCACGCCGCTGGTGACCGCGGATGCGCGCGGCGCCGGGGTGATTGTGCTCTTTCACGTCACGGCCAACGCGGAATGGTCCTCGCTGCCGCTCTCCGGCCTGTTCGTTTCGATGATGGAGCGGATCGTCACCGGATCGGCCGGGTTTGGCGACGTGGGGATACCGGAGGATCTACGGGCGCAGGAATGGCGGCTGATCAGCCCGATCGACGGGTTTGGCGTGATCGCGCCTGCGCCGGAGCCGCCGCTTGCGGCGCGGGGCGAGCGCTTGGCCGACGCGCCGCCGGGTTGGGACGCGCCGCCGGGGCTTTGGACGACCGAGGGCGCCGGGGCCGCGATTGGCGTGATCGGGCCAGAGACGATGTTGCGCTCCATCGCGCCCGCCCCGGCCGGGGCGGTGACGGAGAAGCTGGGCGAGACCACGGAGACCGCGCTCAAAGCGCCGCTTCTGGCGCTGGCCGCGATCCTTCTGGCGCTCGACGGGGTGGCCGCGCTCGCCGCCACGGGCCGGTTGAGGCGGCGCGCCCATGCGCCCGCGCCACTCTCCATCGCATGCCTCGCCGTCGCCGCCGCGTCGATCCTGTCCGCGCCCGCGCAGCTTCGCGCGCAGACGGAGGGTGACGACGCCGAGGCGCTTTACGCGGTGAACAACACGGTTCTGGCCTATGTGATCACCGGCGACGCGCAGGTCGACCGCATCAGCCATGCGGGGCTGACCGGGCTGTCGCGGGTGCTGGCCACCCGGACCGCGGTGGAGCCCTCTGATCCGGTAGGCGTCAATCTTGAGACGGCGGATCTTTCGCTCTACCCAATGCTCTACTGGCCGATGACTGAGGCGCAGCCGACGCCGTCAGGCGATGCGGCGGCGAAACTTAACGCCTTCATGCGCACCGGCGGCATGCTGGTGATGGACACCCGCGATCAGCACATGGACGCGGGGCGGGGCGGCGAGGGGCCGGGCAAGCGCGCGCTGCGGCGGCTTGCGGCGGATCTCAACCTGCCGCCATTGGCGCCGGTGGGCGAGAGCCATGTTCTGACCCGCGCGTTCTATCTGTTGCAGGATTTTCCGGGGCGCTGGGCGGGGGGCGCGGTCTGGGTTGAGGCCCCGCCGCCGGCGGATGCGCTCGGCCGGCCGCAACGGCCGTTCAGCGCGACGACCGACGGCGTCTCGCCGGTGGTGATCGGGGGCGCGGACTGGGCTGCGGCCTGGGCGGTCGACGAGTCCGGGCAGTTCCTGGCGCCGGTGGGGCGCGGGTCGCGGCAACGCGAAATGGCGTTCCGCTTCGGCGTCAATCTGGCGATGTATGTGCTGACCGGCAACTACAAGGCCGATCAGGTGCATGTGCCCGCCCTGCTGGAACGGTTGGGGAATTAGGGATGGCGACGACGATCGTTTTCTCTCCGCTGCTGGACGGGACGGTTCTCGCCATTCTGCTGGCCGTCGCGGTCTTGAGCGTCGCTTTGGGGGTCTTGCGCGGATCGCCGCCCTTGGGGCTGGCGCTTCGGATCGCGGGGTTCGCCTTGCTGCTGGGCGCGCTCGCCAATCCGGTGCTGTTGGAGGAGTTGCGCGATCCCCGGCCGGATGTCGCGTTCCTGGTGGTCGATGATAGCTCCAGCCAGAGCGTGCGGGATCGGCGCGCTCAGACCGCGGAGGCGGCGGAGGCGATCGGCGCGGAGCTTCAGGCGTTGGCCGAGACGGGCGACGGCCCTTCGGATCTGGAAATACGGGAGATTCGCGTCGGCGATGGCGGCGGCCTGGTCGGGGCGGGCTCTAGTGAGGCGGGAACGCGTCTCTTGACCGCGCTTTCCGAGGCGGTGGAGGAGGTCGACAGCGAGCGCGTGGCGGGCGCGATCCTGATCACCGACGGCCAGACCCATGATCTGGAGCGTTTGGCGGAGTTTCCCGGCCCGGTTCATGCGGTCCTGACCGGCGCGCCGGGCGAGTTCGATCGCCGTCTGGCGCTCGACGCGGCCCCGGCCTTCGGGCTGGTGGGCGAGGAGGTCACCGTCACCGCGCATGTCGAGGAACTGGGCGCGCCGCCGCCCGATGGCGACCGGCTGGTCGATCTTCGCGTCTCGGTCGACGGCGTCGAGGTCGCTGATGCGCTGACTCGGGTGGGAGAGACCGTCTCCATTCCCATCGCGATCACGCATGGCGGGGCGAATGTCGTCTCGATCACCGCGCTGCCCAAACCGGGAGAGCTGACTGATCGCAACAACAGCGCCGTCTTCTCGGTCAATGGCGTGCGCGACCGGCTGCGCGTGCTTTTGGTGTCGGGCGAGCCGCATCCCGGCGAGCGAACATGGCGCAACCTCCTGAAAGCCGATCCCTCGGTCGATCTGGTGCATTTCACCATCCTCAGGCCGCCCTCGAAGCAGGATGGCGTGCCGGTGCGGGAGTTGTCGCTGATCGCCTTTCCAACGCGGGAGCTGTTTCAGGAAAAGATCGGCGAATTCGATCTGATCATCTTCGACCGCTATCGCCGCCGGGGCGTGCTGCCGACCACCTATCTGCGGAACATCACGCAGTATGTGCGTGAGGGCGGCGCGGTTCTGGTCGCTTCCGGCCCGGCCTTCGCCGGCGTCGAAAGCCTCGCCCGCACGCCGCTGGTGGAGATCAGCCCGGTGCGCCCGACGACGGACGTGATTGTCGAGGGTTATGCGCCGGCGATTTCCGATGAGGGCGCGCGCCATCCGGTGACGGCGGGGCTGGACCAGCTTGCGCCGCGACCGGCCGAAAACGGCGTTCCGGGATGGGGTCGCTGGTTCCGGCTGATCGACGTCGCGCAAGTCTCTGGCCGCACGCTGATGACTGGGCCGGAGGAAAAGCCGCTTCTGGTGCTCGACCGTGTGGAGGAAGGCCGGGTCGCGGTCCTCGCCTCCGATCACGCCTGGCTCTGGACCCGCGGATTCGAGGGCGGAGGTCCCCAAGCGGAGTTGTTGCGGCGTCTCGCCCATTGGCTGATGAAGGAGCCGGAGCTTGAGGAGGACGCGCTGGTCGCCGAGGTGGAGGGCGCTCGGGTCTCGATCCTGCGCCGCTCGGTCGATGAGGAGCCATCGGAAGTGACTGTCGAAGCCCCGTCCGGCGAAAGCGTCGACCTGCCGCTGACAGAGGCGGGGCCCGGCGCCTGGCGCGCGACCTATGAGGCGGATGAACAAGGGCTGCACCGGTTCTACAGCGACGCGTTGACGGCGGTCGCCGCCGTCGGTTCGCCCGCGCCGAAGGAGTTCGAGAATCCCGTGGCCTCGCCTGAGCCGCTGACGCCGCTGATCGCCGCGACGAAAGGGTCGGCGGTCTGGCTCTCGGAGGATGGCGTTCCGGCCATTCGCCGCATTCGCGAGGGGCGGTCCGCGGACGGGCGCGGCTGGGTCGGCCTCTGGCGGCGCGAAGCCTATAGCGTGCGCGACGTCTCTCTCAGCCCGTTGGCGCCCGCCTGGGTGGTGATGCTGATGGCCGGACTGTTGCTGGTCGCCGCGTGGCGAGTGGAGGGGCGCTGAGCGCGCGCCTAAGCCGGATCAGCAGCAATCCCCCTCCGCGCCGCAACAGGCGCGTATATCCGGGTGGCCGCCGCAGCAATCGTTCAGCAGAAATGACATCAGGCCGCCGAGCCTGTCGATATTCGCAAAATAGATGATGTGCCGCGAACGGCGTTCCGAGGAAATCACCTTGGTGCGCTCCAGCGCGGAGAGATGGAATGAGGCGCGCGACGAGGCCGCCCCGACCGCTTCGCCGACCTCGCCCGCCGAGGCGCCGTCTTCACCCCGCTGAACCAGATAGCGCACCACATGCAGGCGGGTTTCCTGCGACAACGCGGCGAGCATGGAGAGCGCGTCATTCTCGTTCATATTTCAATAATCCTTGAAATGTTGAGATATCGCATTTATTTCACCTGCGTCAGCGCCGATTCACCCGGCCTCCGCGCCGGGCAACGTCAAGGATACACCCATGAAAGTCGTTAGCTTCAAGATCTGTCCCTTCGTGCAACGCGTCACCGCGCTGCTGGAGGCCAAGGGCATTTCCTATGAGATCGAGTTCATCAGCCTTGCCGACAAGCCGCAATGGTTTTTGGAGCTCTCGCCCAACGGGCAGGTGCCGGTTCTGATCACCGACGGCGGCCAGGCTCTGTTCGAAAGCGATGCGATCGTCGAATATCTTGAGGAGGCGTATTCGCCGCTTCAGCCCAATGTCTCACTGGAGGATCGGGCGCGAAATCGCGCGTGGAGCTATCTGGCGTCCAAAAACTACCTTGCGCAATGCAGCGCGCAGCGCAGCCCCGATCCCTGCATCCTGAAGGAGCGGGGCGAGAAACTCGGCGCGGCGTTCGACCGGATCGAGGCGCGTCTCGGCGACACGCCCTATTTCGGGGGAGACTCCATCGGCATGGTCGATATCGCGTGGTTGCCGCTGCTGCACCGCGCCGAGATTGTCGAGCGCCGGTCGGGCTATGATTTCCTCGGCGAGCGGACCAAGCTGAAAACCTGGCAGGCGAGCCTGCTGTCGAGCGATCTGGCGGAGAAATCGGTCGCGCCGGATTTCGAGGAGGCGTTCAGCGCGTTCTATCTGTCGGACCAGACCTATCTGGGACGGGGCGAGGATGTCGCCGACTGCCGTTTCAGCCTCGCCTGCGCGACGGATTCGTGCTGTTAGCCGACCTTAGAAAATAGCGCACGCAACGCGTCGGGGATCTCGGTCGAGCGCCGGGTTTTAGGATCGAAGAACACTTCGACCGCTTCGTAGGTTGCGTGCGTCTGGCCAGTATCTGTGTGGCGCATAGTGAGGGCGAATGTCGCGCTCTTGCCGCCGATTCGCGTAACGGCGGCGTCGATCACCAGCAGGTCGCCGGCGTTGAGCTCCTTGATAAAGTTGGTCGTCGCGCGCGCGGTCACGGTATGCACGCCGAACTTCTCCAGCATCTCGGAATAGGGCGCGCCGAGCCGGGTCCAGAAGTGATAGATCGCATCGTCGAAGAACGGCGCGTAATGGCGCACGTTCATGTGGCCGAAATGGTCCAGATGCCAGGGATGCACGACGCCGGTCGCGACGGCGGCGATTTCGCTGAATCGTTTGGCTTTTGCATCTGACATGGCTTCTCCTGCCTCTAATTTGGCGTTGGTTCGCGCCTTACGCGCTCCAGCGTTTCACGTCGCCCTCCACGCCTTTCCAGGCGCCGAGCGCCAGCGATTTCGCCAGCACCCGCGCGGGGTTGGTCGGCGGCGGGAAGTTCAGCCGTTTGCCGAGCCGCGCGGAAAAGCCGAATTGGCCGTAATAGGGCTCATCGCCCACCAATATGACGCGCTTCCAGCCCAGAGCGCTGGCTCGGTCCATCGTCTCGCCCATCAACAGGGCGCCGAGACCCTCGCCCTGATGGGTCGGATGCACCGCGATCGGCCCCAGCAACAGCGCCGGGGCGCCGGGCTTCGCTTGGGCCCCGCCGATCCTGACCGGCCAGTAGCGGATGGCGCCGGCCAGCGTGTCATACTCGTCCCGCGCCACCGTGCTGAGGGTCTCGATCGGAGAGATGCCCTCGCGCAACTGATACGACGACAGCGCCGTTCGCCCAGGAGCGAAGGAGAGGTCGTAGAGCATCTCGACCTCGTAGCCGTCATCTGGAAGTTCGCGAAGCAGGCGGAACATGGTCGCTGGCGGGTCTTTCGATCTGCGCGCTACTCTGAGCGCGGGGCGCGTCCCCGCGCCGGGCGGGACCTATCGGCGGGTATCACGCGCGCCGCGACGCGTCCATAATCCAGCCGAAGACAGCAAAGAGGAAAGCGACATGTTCTATCGCCCCGGCGCCGACGCGCATGGACTGCCGCGCGATCCGTTCAAGGCGATCGTTGCGCCACGGCCCATCGCCTGGGTCTCGACCTTGGATGCGGGCGGCGGCGTCAACCTCGCGCCGTTCAGCTATTTCAACGCCGTCGCCGACGCGCCGCCGATCGTGATGTTCGCGCCGCACGGGGCCAAGGTGGGTCGCGACGAGGGTAAGGACACGCTGGCGAATGTGCTGGCGACCGGCGAGTTCGTGGTCAATCTAGTCAGCTGGAACCTGCGCGATCCGATGAACGTCACCTCCGGCCCTTATGCGGCGGGGGTCGATGAATTCGATAAGGCGGGGCTGAAGAAAGCGCCGAGCCGGGTCGTCGCGCCGCCCCGCGTCGCCGCCGCGCCCGCTGCGCTGGAGTGCCGGTTCCTGACGCGGACGGCGCTGCCTTCGGAGGATCCCGGCTATGACAATGGCGCGATCTTCGGGCAGGTGGTCGGCGTGCATATCCGGGATGAGCTGATCTCGGACGGCCGGGTGGACATGTTGCGGTATCAGCCGCTGGCCCGGCTGGGATATGCGGATTATTCGGCGGTGCGCGAGACATTCTCTCTGACCCGTCCCAAGGCGTGACCACCGCGCCGGGATCGATAACCTCAAATTAATCTCAGCTTCGTCGTAATACTCCGCAAGAAATGTTGACTTGGGCGTGGGTTACATGCGCAGGCGCAAGTATTATGTTAGATTCATGGAAAGATCGCCTGATCTGGCGACACAAAACAGGACCGTTCACAATTAGAGGAGTGCTTGGCAGTGGCCCCCTCGGATATCAGCGCCGGACAATTTCGCGACACGGAACCTTTGGTCAACTTGCCGCGCAAGCTGCCGTTGGGCATCGGGGGGACGTTGGCGCGGATCGCCGCCTGGGGGTCGAACCGGGCCGAACGACGGGGCCTCTCCTTCGCGCCGGAAGCCGCCGGTCTTCCCATTGTGGATCTGCACGCCGACACGCTGCTTTGGGGCTTTGATCCGTGGCGCGGCGGTCCCGGCCATATCGACATCCCGCGCCTCGCCGCCTCTGGCGTCTCCTTACAGGTGTTCGCCGCCCCGACTTGGACCCCGCTGCCTTCGCGCGATCCGGAGAACGCCATTTGCGTTGATTGCGAGAGCATGGATCAGTCGCTGCCCCTGTTCCCGTCCGAGTTTTGGTCCGGCCTCAAAACGGCGCGCCTGCGCAAAAAGCGTCGCCGGGCGTTTCGGATCGCCCGCCGGTTCCACGCGATGGTGGAAAAGGGCGCCGCGCATAAAAAAGCGCAATTGATGGAGATTGACGGGCCCGAGGCGCTGGACTCGCTGACCAAGCGCCGCGGCCGCACCGGGCCGCCGGCGGTGGGCGTTCTGCTGAGCCTGGAGGGCGTGCACTGGATCTCCGCCGATGCGGAGCCGGAGGCGGTCAGGGCCGAGGTCGCGACGCTGAAAGCTGCCGGATTTCGCATGATCGCGCTCACGCATCGTTTCTCCAACGGGTTGGGCGGCGCCAGCGAGGATTGCAACGCGCGCGGAGGGCTGACGCCGGCGGGGCGCACGATGGTGGAGACCTGCCTCAACGAAGGCGTCGCGTTGGACCTCGCCCACGCCTCGCGCGCGGTGGTGGATGAAGCAGCCGAGATCGCGCTCGATCACCCCAACGGACGCAGACCGGTTTTCGTCAGCCATGCGGGCGTGGCGGCGGTGCATGACCAGCCCCGCAATCTGACGGCGCGGGAAATTCAGGCGGTGGCGGAGACCGGCGGCGTGATCGGCGTCGGCTTCTGGCGCTCGGCCATGGGATGGGCCGACAGCGACCCTTGGGAGTCGAAGGTCGACCGCATCGTCGAAAGCTGCATCGCGGTTCTGGACACGCTGGAGGAGCCGGATTTCGTGCGCCGAATGTTCAAACGCTACGGCCATTACAACCCGTATGAGCATATCGGCTTCGGGTCGGATTTCGACGGCGCGGTGGTGACGCCGTTCGACGTCTCGGGCGTCAGCCATGTGGTGGCCGCTCTTGCGCGCGCCGAGCGGGGCGGCCGGCCGGTCTTTCCCCGCGACAAGCTCGCGCTGATCTCCGGCGGCAACGCGATGCGGGTGCTGAAAAAGGCGCTGACGCCGCAACCTCTCGACATCTGACGACAAGCGGGGGTGACGCCCCGGCCGCGCATGGTTAGAACCGCCTTGGAGTTGCATTCAAAGGCGGAGCGAGCGGCATGGCGCAGGCGATGATCGGGGTGATGGGCGGCAGCGGCGTCTATCAGATCGACGGGTTGGAAGGCGCCGAATGGCGCCGGGTCGAAACCCCTTGGGGCGAGCCGTCGGACGAGATTCTTTTCGGGTCCTTCGAGGGCGTTCCCATGGCATTTCTGCCGCGCCATGGACGCGGGCACCGGCATTCGCCCACCACCGTCCCCTACCGCGCCAATATCGCCGCGCTGAAGATCGCAGGGGTCACGGATGTGATCTCCGTCTCCGCCTGCGGCTCGTTTCGCGAAGAGATGGCGCCGGGCGATTTCGTGCTGGTCGACCAGTTCATCGACCGGACCTTCGCGCGCGAGAAATCCTTTTTCGGAACCGGTTGCGTGGCGCATGTCTCGCTGGCGCGTCCGACCTGCCCGCGCCTCGGCGCCGCGCTGGAGAGCGCGGCCAAGGCGGAGGGGATCAACGTGCATCGCGGCGGGACCTATCTGGCGATGGAGGGGCCGCAATTTTCCTCGCTGGCGGAGTCCAAGCTCTATCGCGAGGTCTGGGGCTGCGACGTGATCGGCATGACCAACATGCCGGAGGCGAAACTCGCCCGCGAAGCCGAGCTTTGCTACGCCACGGTCGCCATGGTCACCGATTATGACAGCTGGCATCCGGATCACGGCGAGGTCGATATCACCACCATTTTGGAAACATTGAAGGCCAATACCGCCAACGCGGCGAAGCTTGTGAAGTCGGTCGCGCCCAGCCTCGGCGGCGAGCGGGCGCCTTGCCCGCATGGCTGCGACCGGGCGCTGGAATTCGCCATCATGACCGCCCCCGAACAGCGCGACAGGGTGCTGGTCGATGACCTGAAATCGATCGCGGGGCGAGTGCTGTGACGACGAAAGCGCCGCGCCTGAACGTCAGGGAATACATCCGCACCATCCCGGATTTCCCGCATGAAGGGATCATGTTCCGGGACGTCACCACCCTTTTTGGCGATCCACGCGGGTTTCGCATGGCGATCGATCTGATGCTGCATCTCTATGCCGGGCTGCGCATCGACAAGGTGGCGGGCCTGGAGGCGCGGGGCTTCATCCTCGGCGGCGCGATCGCGCATCAGCTCGCCGTCGGCTTCGTGCCTATCCGCAAGAAGGGCAAGCTGCCCTGGAAGACCACCGCGCAAGAATACCAGCTCGAATACGCCCAGGCGATCATGGAGGTGCATGAGGACGCCATCGAACCGGGCGAGAACGTGCTGCTGGTCGACGATTTGCTGGCCACCGGCGGCACGGCCGAGGCGGGGATCAAACTGATCGAGCGGCTGGGCGGAGAGATCGTCGGCGCGACCTTCGTGGTCGATCTGCCGGATCTGGGCGGCAACGCCAAGCTGCGGGCGATGGGCGTCGACGTGCACACGCTCTGCGCCTTCGAGGGCGATTGACGCCCGGGCAACCCATCACGACCGCTCATCCAACCCATCTTGCATTGTCGTTGGGCGCGGCGGACGCGTTTGGCTAGGCTCCCCGGCGAGGGAGGCGCGCCATGACGTACACGCTGATCATCGGGGACAAGGCCTATTCCAGCTGGTCGCTGCGCGGCTGGCTGCTGTTCGACGCGTTCGGATTGACCGCCGGGGAGCGCCTCGTGCGGCTCTATACGGAGGATCTGGACGCGTTTCGCAGCGACTTCGCGCCGGCCTGGACCGTGCCCGCGCTGGAGATCGCGGAGAACGGCGAGACCACGCTCTTGTGGGACAGTCTGGCGATCGCCGAGACGCTGGCGGAGCGTCACCCCGACGCCGGGCACTGGCCAGACGGGCCGGTTGCGCGGGCGGCGGCGCGGTCGCTGGCGGCGGAGATGCATTCCAGCTTCGCCAATCTGCGCAACGATCTGCCGATGAACACCCGTCGCACCGGCGCCGGGCGCGAATTGCGGCCGGAAGTGCGCGCCGAGTTCGACCGGCTGCAGACGCTCTGGTCCTGGGCGCGGGAGACCTGGGGGAAAGGCGGCCCCTTTCTATTTGGCCGGTTCACTGTCGCCGACGCGTTCTTCGCGCCGATCGCGTTTCGGGCGCGCGCCTATGAGGTCGCGCTGGCGGCGGAGGGCGCCGCCTATGTGGAGGCGTTGCTGGCGCATCCCTCAGTGCGCCGCTGGGAAGAGGAAGCCGCCGCCGATCCGCGTCTGATCGCGCATTATGAGGAGGCTTAAGCCGCTAATTATGGGGAGATTGGCAATTTCTTGTGGATAAAAGCGAATCACCCACGAAATACAGTTGACTGATTCGCGGTCTCGTTTATCGTGATTCGCGCAGGCGCACAGACGCGGAATTTAGTATAACTGACACTGATCAGGGGGCCCGGTGGCGTATTTACCGGGCCCTTTCTCTATGGGGGCTGAGGCCAACCAGCCCCCTGCACGCTCTTCTCGAAGTCTCGGATATGTCTGGCCCGCGGCGCGCTCGCTGGTTCTGACTCGCGGTGCACGGATCGGCTTCGTGCGCTCGGATTGCGCGCGTGTGGATAGCCGCGCGGCGGCGGCGAACAGCCAGCGCCAGCGCGTCTACATCGATGTATGTTGAAGTATAGGCATAATAAAGGGAGGTATCAGGCGCTCAGACGCGGAAGTCTTAGCACGTGTTTCGTAAAACACCCCGACACCTCCCAGAACCACTCCGCCCGAAGACGGACTGATCCAAAGAATCAAGCGATCCGAAGACCTCCTGACCCCGAGACCGTTCCGCCCGAAGACTTCCCGGTCTCCGAAACCGCTCGACCCGAAGGCCGTCCGATCCCTAGAACCGCAGAACCGAAGCTCCGCTGTTCATGGGAATTACTATGCGGTCGCCGGGCCGCACCGGCAATATGGAAAGAATGCGACGGAAAAGATTCTTGTGGATAAGCCCCGGTGGAGTCTGTGGACAGCATGTGACTATTGTCATGCGCGCTTGTTGCGGTGCCGAAATGGCGGGTGGAAAGCGAGATTCCGACCGCCTGAGTCGCCGATTCGGAGCGAGATTCGGCCCGGCCAGCGAATCACTGCGATTCACATATCGCCACACGTAACCGAAAGCACCGCGCCCGGATTCATGATCCCCGCCGGGTCGAGCGCCTGCTTGATCGCGCGCATCGCCGCCAGTTTCGCCGGATCGCCATAACGGACCAGATCCTCTGTCTTCAACCGGCCGACGCCATGCTCGGCGCTGAACGAACCGTCATGGGCGGCCACCACGTCATGCACCGCGCGTGAGGCGACGGGGGCGATGGCGGCGTATTCCTCCCGCATCCGGCCTTTGGCGGGAAAGAGGTTGTAGTGTAGGTTGCCGTCGCCCACATGGCCGAAGCAATTGACGCGCAGGCTCGGATCCAGTTTGGCGACCGCCGCGTCGGCGGCCGCGATGAACTCGGCGATCCGGCTGACCGGGACGGAGATATCGTGGCTGGCGACCGCGCCGACCTTGCGATTGGCCTCCGGCGTGTCCTCGCGCACCCGCCAGAACATGGCGCGCTGGGCCTCGTTCTGGGCGATGGCGGCGTCCGAGATCAACTCCGCCTCGAACGCATCGCCCAAGGCCGCCTCCAGCGCGTCTTGCGCGCCGGGGCCGCCGCCCGCTTCGATCAGCACGCTCCAACCCTCGGCGCCGACCGGCGGCTTGGCGTCGGGGACGTGCTCGGCGAGGAATCTCATGCCCGTCGCGCTCATCAGCTCGAAGGCGGAGACGGTCTCTCCCATCCTGTCGCGCACGAAGCGCAGCAGGTCGACCGCGTTGGCGGGAGAGGGGACGGCGCAGAACGCGGACGCAATCTCCACCGGGCGTGGAAACAGTTTCAAGGCCGCGGCGGTGATGATCCCGAGCGTGCCTTCCGAGCCGATCAGAAGGTGGCGCAAATCGTACCCGGTATTGTCCTTGCGCAGCGTTTTCAGGCCCCGCAGCACTGAGCCGTCGGGCAGCGCCGCCTCCACGCCAAGGCAGAGATCGCGCGCATTGCCATAGCGCAACACCTGCGTGCCGCCGGCGTTGGTCGCCAGATTGCCGCCGATCTGGCATGACCCTTCCGAGGCGAGCGAAAGCGGGAACAGCATGCCGGCGTCCTCGGCGGCCGCCTGCGCTTCGGCCAGCGTAACGCCCGCCTCGATGATGATCGCGCCGTCGCGCGCATCGACATTGCGGACCCTGTTCATGCGCTCTAGCGAGACAAGGACCGGAACCGGCCCTTCATGCGCGATCTGCCCGCCGACAAGTCCGGTGCCGCCGCCATAGGGGACCACCGCGACGCGCGCGGCGGCGCAAAGGCGGATGATCTCCGCCACGTGATCCACATCCGACGGACGGAGGATCGCGGCGGCGCGCCCTGTCCAGCGTCGGCGCGGCTCCTCCAGATAGGATTGCGCTTCGTCGAGATCGCGTACGCCGCCCGGTCCCGCGGCCTCTGTCACGGCGGCGATCAGCTCCGGCGTGGGTTCTTTCAGCGTGTTCATGGGGCGAGGATAGGACGGAGAGGGCGCGCCGTCATGCGTCCATTCCCTCCCTTGGCGCGGCGGCGCGCTGCAACCGGTCTGCGATGGCGAGGCCCAACCCATGGCGCGGGATCTGCGCGACGGCGATGCGGTCGCAATCTTCCGCGTCGAGAGCCCGCAGATGGGCGAAGAGGTTCGCCGCCGCCTCCCGCAGATCGCCCGATGGGGAAAGGTTGCGCGCAGGTCCGGCAAAGCCCGCCGGATCCGGGCCGAAGCCGAGCCACGCCTCGCCTGGCAAGGGCGCGTCGGCCTCCAGACGCAGCGACGCCTCGGGCGCATAATGGCTCAGAAGCTGGCCGGGGGCGGAGGGTTTGACCTCATCCAGCGCGCCGCCTTTGATCGGCGCGCCCAACGCCTCTTCGAGCGCCTCCACCGGCTGCCCGCCGGGGCGCAAGAGCACGGGGTTTTCGCCCTCCCACCCGATGATCGTCGATTCCAGACCGACCGCGCACGGCCCGGCGTCGAGCACGGCGGCGATCCTTTCGCCGAGACCCTCGATCACATGCGCCGCCTCAGTCGGGCTGAGCTTGCCCGACGGGTTGGCCGAGGGGGCCGCGACGGGCCCTCCGAATGCGGTCAGCAAGGCTTGGGCGGCGGGATGCGCGGGCACGCGCAACGCGACGGTCGAAAGCCCCGCCGTCACGAGGTCCGAGAGCCCCGCGCCCGGGCGCAGCGGCAGGACCAGAGTCAGCGGGCCGGGCCAGAACGCTTGCGCCAATAGTCGCGCCTGTTCGTTGAACTCCGCCAGTTGCTCCGCCGCCGCCAGATCGGCAACATGAGCGATCAGCGGATTGAAATGCGGACGACCCTTGGCGTCGAATATCGCCGCGACCGCCTGTCCGTCGCGCGCATCGGCGCCCAGCCCATAGACCGTCTCCGTCGGGAACGCGACCAGCCGTCCCTCACGCAGGAGCGCGGCGGCGGCGCTGAGGCCGTCCCGGTCCGGTGCGAGAATGTCGGTCATAAGCCGGGCGTTGGTCATCCGTCTCAGCCGCGAAAAGCCGAGCGGCCTTCTCGCGTCCCATCTTGCGGCCCGAGGGGGCCAAGGCTAGCGTGCGCCTCACCTATCGCTCGCGCCCGATCAGGTAAACCCATCCGGCGATGAGCGCGCCCCTTAGGAGTTCGCCCGCATGAGCTATCGCGCGCCGTTGCAGGACATCGCCTTCACGCTGGACCATATGGTCGGCGCACGGCGCTTGTCCGGGACCGCGCTGTTCGCCGAGGCGACCGCCGATCTCAGAAAGGCGATTCTGGCGGGCGCGGCGCGGATCGCTGAGGAGGCGTTCGCGCCGCTCAACCGGTCTGGCGATCTGGAGCGGTCAGAGCTCGAAGACGGCGCCGTGCGCACGCCGGCGGGGTTTCGGGACGCGCTGGCGGCGTTCGCGTCGGGCGGGTTCATCGGCATGACGGCGCGCCCGGAGCATGGCGGGCTTGGCTTGCCGCTGACATTCGCCTCTCCGGTCAACGAAATGATCGCGAGCGCCAACCTCTCGCTCTCGCTCGCGCCGCTGCTGGCCCAGGGACAGATCGAGGCGCTGGAGGCGTTCGCGCCCCCGCGGATCAAGGCGCTCTACCTGCCGAAGCTGGCCGCCGGCGAATGGCTGGGAACGATGAACCTGACCGAGCCGCAAGCGGGCACCGATCTGGCTGCGATCGCCACACGGGCCGAGCCGCAGAGCGATGGGACCTTCGCGATCACCGGCCAGAAGATCTTCATCACCTGGGGCGATCACGATCTGACCGAGAACATCTCTCACCTCGTTCTGGCGCGCATCCCGGACGGGCCGGAGGGGGTGAAGGGCCTGTCGGTCTTCGTGGTTCCGAAATTCCTCCCCGACGCTCACGGCGCGCCGGGCACGGCCAACGCGATCACCACGGTCAGTCTGGAGCACAAGCTCGGGCTGCGCGCCTCTCCAACAGCGGTGATGGCGTTTCAGGACGCCAAGGGCTGGCTGGTGGGCGAGGCGCATGGCGGCATCGAGGTCATGTTCCGGATGATGAACAACGCCCGGCTCGGCGTCGGGCTGGAAGGGGTCGGCGCGGCGGAACGGGCCAGCCAAAAGGCGCTGGCCTACGCCATTGAGCGCAAGCAGGGCGCCTCGCCGATTGCGGACGGGACCGGCGCGATCGTGGACCATGCGGATGTGCGCCGGATGCTGCTGACGCAACGGGCGCTGACCGCGACGGCGCGGGCGATCTGCTATGACTGCGCATTCAGCTTCGACATAGCGCGCGGGGCGGAGGGCGCTGAGAGCGACGCTTGGGCCGCGCGCGGCGCGCTGTTGACGCCCATCGCCAAGGCCTATGGGACCGATGCGGGGATCGCGGCGGCCGATTTGGGGATCCAGATCCATGGCGGGCTCGGCTTTATCGAGGAGACCGGGGCCGCGCAGATCCTGCGAGACGTGCGGGTGACGTCGATCTACGAAGGGACCAACGGCATTCAGGCGATGGATCTGGTGGGGCGGAAAATGGCGGATGGCGGGACGGCGGCGCGGGCGCTGCTGGAGGAGGTCGCCCAGACTGTGCGCCGCGCCAATCAGAGCGGGCATCCCCAATTCGCCAATGTTCTGAAAACCGCGCGCGACTCCGTAGCGGGCGCGACCGAGGTTTTACAGAACCTGCCGGAGAATGACCGCTTCGCCGGCGCGTCGCATTATCTGAAGGCTTTCGCACTGGTGCTTGGCGGGCATTACCTGCTGCGCGCGGCGCTGGCCGACACGGCGTGGACGCCGCTGGCGCGGTTTCACCTCTTGAGGATGGCGCCACAGGCGATCACAGAGGCCGCTGCGGGCGTCGCGGGCGGCCATGATCTCTATGCGGCGAACGCCGACGCTTTGGGGTCGCGCTGACATGGAGTTTCCCGAGGACCGCCGCCCGGACAGCGCCGCTGAGATCCGTCTTCCGTTCGAGCCGCCCGAAGCGGGGGACGCCGTAGAGGTCGCGCCGGGCCTGTTGTGGTTGCGCGCGCCGCTGCCCATGGCGCTGAACCATGTGAACCTTTACGCTCTGGAGGATGGCGACGGCTGGACCCTGATCGACAGCGGCGTCAACCACCCGCGTTGCCGGGTCGCGCTGGAAAAGCTGCTGGACGGGCCGCTGGCGGGTCGCCCGATCAAGCGGTTGATCGTGACCCATCACCATCCCGACCATATCGGCCTTGCGGGCTGGCTGATGGCGCGCACCGGCTGCGCGCTCTGGACGACGCGCACCGCGTGGCTGTTCGCGCGCATGCTGCATCTCGATCATCAGGACCGCCCGACGGTGGAGCAGGTGGCGTTTCGGCGGGGCTGCGGATTTTCCGAGGCGGAGGTGGCGGCCTACGCCGAGTCGACTCCGTTCAATTTCTCGCGCTCTGTGCATCCGATGCCGCTGGGTTTCCGGCGCATTGTGGAGGGCGAAGTGATCCGGATCGGCGCGCGGCGCTGGAAGGTGATCTTTGGCCATGGGCATGCGCCGGATCACGCGACGCTTCTGTGCCTTGATGCGCCGATCTGGCTGACCGGCGATCAGATCATCCCCGGCATCTCCTCCAATATCGGGGTGTACCCGACCGAGCCGGAGGCCGATCCTCTGGCCGACTGGCTGGCGAGCTGCGAGGCGTTAAAGGCGCATGCGCGCGACGATGTGTTGGCGCTGCCCGGCCACAAGACGCCGTTCACCGGCGTCGGGTTTCGGCTGGTGCAGCTGATCGACAATCATCTGGGCGCGCTGGACCGTTTGCAGGCGCATCTGACCGAGCCGCGCAGCGCCGTCGAGTGCCTGAAGACGCTTTTCAAGCGAGATGTGCGCGAGGACGAATTCGGCCTCGCCGCAGCCGAAGCCATCGCTCATCTGAATTACTTGCGCGCGCGGGGAGAGGCGATCCGCGAGTCAGGCGAGGACGGCGTCTGGCGCTGGCGGCGCGCGTCTTAGGCGAGTCGTCGGGCGTGAATTCTATCTGACCCACAAGCAGCGTGCCGGCATGTGATGTGAGAAAATGCCTTGATTTCAGCTATTTATTCGCTTCATCCTGCGGCGCAGAGCCGCGAAAACCGAATGTTCCAAATTCTGCGCAACATCACTATAGTGCGCGCGAAACGTCGCTTGCCGCCAAGGGAAAAAGCAGATGGCTGACTATGAAATCGGTTCGATGGACATCACGGAGCAGAAGAAGACCTATGACGGCTTCGTGCGCTGGACGATGCGGTCGGTCTATATCTGCATCTTCGTCCTGATTTTCCTCGCCCTCTACGTCGCCTGAGCCTGAGCGGCCGCGCCATCGCGTTCCACGCCGGCGCCGGTTGCGGTAAGGACGAGCCATGAAAATCCCTGACGCCGACAAGGCGATGGAGTGAACATGTCATCCCCGATTTATGGCGGAGGCGGTTCCTCGCAGCGCGCCGTGCGTCTGGCGCCGGACGCGATCCGCGCGCGCAAGGGCGGCGACCCGGTGGTCTGCCTGACCGCCTATACCGCGCCGACCGCGCGCATCATGGATCCGCATGTCGATCTGATCCTGATCGGCGACAGCGTCGCGATGACGCTCTACGGCATGGAGAGCACGGTCGGGATCTCGCTCGACACGATGATCCTGCACGGCAAGGCGGTGTCGGGGGCGTCCAGCCAGGCCTGCGTGGTGCTTGATCTGCCAGCGGGCACGTATGAGGACGGGCCGGAGCAGGCGCTCGCCAACGCCCGCCGCGCGATGGAGGAGAGCGGCGTCGACGCCGTGAAGCTGGAGGGCGGCGCGGATATGGCCCCTCAGATCAGGGCGATCGTCGACGCGGGCATCCCGGTGATGGCGCATGTGGGCCTGCTGCCGCAATCGGTTGAGAAGCTCGGCGGATACAAAGTGCAAGGCCGTTCTGACGAGGGCGCCGCGCGTCTGATCGCGGACGCCAAGGCGGTCGAAGCGGCGGGGGCGTTCTCCGTCGTGGTCGAAGCCACCATCGCCTCCGTCGCCGTCGACATCACCAACGCGGTCTCCATTCCGACCATCGGCATCGGCGCCAGCCCGGATTGCGACGGCCAGATTCTGGTGTCGGATGACATGCTGGGCGTCCATGGCGACAGCGTGCCGAAATTCGTGAAGCTCTACGCCGATCTGGAGGGCGTGATCGGCGCCGCCGTGGCGGAGTACGCCAACGAAGTGCGCGACCGCAGTTTTCCGACCCTGGCCCAGACCTACGCCCGCAAGACCGGAGCGAAACATTGAGCGTCCAGGTCGCCCGGACCGTGTCCGAGTTGCGGGCGCAGGTTTGCGCCTGGCGCGCGGAGGGGCGGAAAACCGCCTATGTGCCCACCATGGGCTCGCTGCATGAGGGGCATCTGTCGCTGGTGCGGCTGGGGCTGGAGCATGCCGACCATTGCGCGCTGTCGATCTTCGTCAATCCGACCCAGTTCGCGCCGCATGAGGATTTCGACGCCTATCCCCGGGCGGAGGAGGCGGACGTGACCGCCGCCGCCGGCGCGGGCGCAGAGTTGATCTTCGCGCCCGGCGGGGCGGAGATGTATGCGCCGGGTTTCGCGACATCGATCGGGATAAAAGGCCCGGCCGAGGGGCTGGAGACGGATTTCCGGCCGCATTTCTTCGGTGGCGTCGCGCTCGTTGTCGCAAAACTGCTGATCCAGGCGGGAACCGACTATGCGGTGTTCGGCGAGAAGGATTATCAACAGCTCTGCGTGGTCCGGCGGCTGGTGGATGATCTCGACATCCCGACCAAAATCATCGGCGGGCCGATCGTGCGGGATGAGGAAGGGCTCGCGCTCTCATCGCGCAACGCCTATCTCTCGCCGGAAGAACTGGTGGTCGCCCGCACGCTGAACCGCACGCTGTTGTCTTGCGCCGAGGATATCGCCGCAGAGCCGGAACGCGCCCGCGTGCGTCTGGGCGAGGGCCGTGCGGAGATCCTGCGCAACGGGTTCGCCAGCCTCGATTATCTGGAGATGCGTCAGGCCGACACGTTGGCGCCCTTTGCGCCCGGCATGAAAGAGGGCCGGCTTCTGGTCGCCGCCACGATCGGCCGGACCCGTCTGATCGACAATGTGGCGGTGAAGATCGGGTGAGGCCCTCGCTTACCCGAGAGTGACCGATTTCTACCGCTCGCGCTGCGCCTTATCGTCGACCCGCGCCATGAAGCTGGCGGCGTCGACGACGACGCGTTCATGCGTTCCATCGCCGATCAGCCCGTCTTCGTCCTCCGCTCGGATGGAGAAAGAGAGCTTGCGCTTTTCTATCTTCACCAATTCCGCCGTTGCGACGACCCGCATCCCGCGCGGCGTCGCCGCCGTGTGACTGACGTCGAGATGAATGCCGACGGTGTTCAGGCCCTCGGATAACCGGGCCTCGACCGCGTCCACGGCCGCCGTCTCCATCAGCGCGATCATCATCGGAGTCGCGAACACGTCGACAAGGCCGGAACCGAAATGGGTGGCGATATGCTCCGCCCCGACAATCAGCTCCGCCGTTCCGGTAAGGCCGGGTTTCAACTGGTCCATCGCATGCCGCCTTTCATCCGCCGTTTGGACGAGGATGAAAGAGACCACCCGATCCGCTGCAACGTCAAGCCGGACGTCGCGGCTGGGACGCGACGGCGCACCCCGAAACGAATGCGCCCAAAAACCAAACCCCCGGTCTTTCGAGCCGGGGGTTCACGCAGTTTATAAGCGCGTCTGGTTCAAACGTGTCTCAAACGCTGAGATCTGAAGAGAGCTTAGAGCAGCCCTTCGCGCTGGGCTTTTTTACGGGCCAGCTTGCGCGCACGGCGAATCGCCTCCGCTTTTGAGCGGGCGCGCTTCTCGGACGGCTTCTCATAATGCTGCTTGAGCTTCATCTCGCGAAAGACGCCCTCACGCTGCATTTTTTTCTTCAGAGCCTTCAGCGCCTGATCGACGTTGTTGTCTCGAACCACTACCTGCACTTACGTCACCACCTTTCTAATTAGAGTCGGCATTTGCAGGAGCGCGCTGTATATCAACGGTATATGGACCTGTCCACCGGCCCGCGGGGGCGAATTGGCGTTATTTTTCAGGAGAGTCGTATGGCCGCGACACTAAAAGATTCGGTGAAAAAGACGGAAAACGACCATTTGGCCGACACCCGCGCGCGGCTGTTGGAGGCGGCGCTGCCGGAGATTTGCTTCGACGGCTGGTCGGAAAAGACGCTCGAGATCGCGACAGAGACCAGCGGCGTCGACAAGGGTCTGGCGAAGCTCGCCTTTCCGCGCGGCGGCGTCGATCTGGCGCTTTACTTCCATTATGACGGCGACCGGAAACTGGCCGAGGAGATGGCGGCCGCCCCCCTCGCCGAGATGAAGATCCGCGAGCGTGTCGCGTTCGGCGTGCGCCGCCGGTTGGAGCTTGTCGCGGGCGAGCGCGAAGCGGTGCGCCGCGGCGTGGCCCTGCTGGCGCTGCCGCTCTACGTGGCGGACGGGGCGAAGGCCGTCTGGAACACGGCGGATGTGATCTGGACCGGCCTCGGCGACAGCTCGACGGACTATAACTGGTATTCGAAGCGGACGATCCTTTCGGGCGTCTACAGCTCCACCGTTCTTTTCTGGCTGGGCGATGATTCCGAAGACTTTTCAGAGACATGGGCTTTTCTCGATCGCCGGATTGAGGATGTGATGCGGTTCGAGAAGACTAAAGCGAAGCTGCGCGGCAACAAGGCGGCCAAGGCGCTGTTCTGGGGGCCGGCGAAACTGCTGGAGCGGGTGAGCGCGCCCGGCGGCCGCCGAGACATCGACACCGGGACCGGGGTCGGCCTGCCGGGGTGATCTGGTCGCGGAAAAGGGCCTAGACCGGCGCCGCGTAGCGGTCCGCCAACGCTCTGATTTTGCCGGCGGAGCGCGCAATGCTGTCCGCTGAAACCACCCCGTTCCCGGCCGCCGTTATCAGCGCTTCCGCGACGCGCGCGATCTGGTCGCCGGCGTCGCCCACCAGCAGCAGGTCGCACCCGGCGTTCACCGCGTCGATCGCCACCTGTTCGACCGCGTCGCCGCGCCGGGTCGCCGCCGCGTCGAGCCCATCCGCCATAACGACGCCCTGGAAGCCAAACCCGGTCCTGAGCCGGTCCACGATGGGCTTTGAACGCAGCGCCGGACGCTCGGCGTCAAACGCGGTGACGATGGCCGGGCCGATCATGATCATTTCGACGTTGCTGGCGATCACCGCCCGAAATGGGCCGAATCCCGCCTCGAAGGCGTGGGCCGGATCGACGACCTTCGCCTCGGCTTCAATCGCGGGATCGAGCGCGATGTCGTGAAAGCCGGGGAAATGCTTGGCCGTCGCCGCCACGCCAGCCCGTTGCGCGCCGCGAACAAAGGCGGAGGAGAGTTCGCCGACAATACCGGGGTCGGTGGAGAATGTGCGCCCCTGAAGCCAGGGATTGCGCCCGGTCACACAGTCAAGCACAGGGGCGAGGAAACCGTTCACGCCCATTCCGGCGGCGGCTTGGCCAACTCTGAACGCGATCGTCTCGATCTCATCCGGGTGGGTCGAGGGCAGGTCCGCCGTATCGGGAAAGGCGGGAACCAGATCATGCAGACGGCAGGTGCCGCCCATTTCCTGATCCACCGCCGCGATCAGGCGTCCGGACCGGTGCTTCGCGTTGGCGGTGACGCGATGGATCGTCTCGGACGTCTCCGAGACCCGCCGCTCGTCTGACATGCGCCGGGCGACATATTCCTCGCGGGTCTCCCCCAAAAGGATCGAGACGCCGCCCCGGTCAAGGCAACGCTTGACGGCGTCGCTCAACTCCGTTTCGGCGAAAGCGGGCAGCAGGAGGGCGTAGATGTCCTCGGCGATCCTGCGGTTCATGGCGTTTCCCTTTCAGGCGACAGGTTTGCGACCCGGAATAGGCCGCCGCCCGTCGTCTGGCTGCGCCCTGGTCAGGTTTTCGGGCTGATCCGGGTCACGTGCCCCATCTTGCGACCCGCGCGCGCCTCCCCCTTGCCATAGAGATGCACGCCGGCCCCTTGTTCGCCTGCGAAGGCCCACCATTCATGCGCGTCGGCGCCGATCAGGTTGGTCATCACCGCATCGGAATGGCGCGACCCGTCGCCCAGCGGCCAACCGCAGATCGCGCGGATATGCTGCTCGAACTGATCGATGGCGCAGGCCTCGATCGTCCAATGCCCCGAATTATGGACGCGCGGGGCGTATTCGTTGACCACGAGGCCCTGTGACGTGTCGAACAGCTCCACGCCGATCACGCCGACATAGTCGAGCGCGTTCAGGATCTTTCCGGTCAGCAGGGCCGCATCCATCATCTGGCCGCCGGTGATTTCAGCGGGCAGGGTGGTGGTGTGCAGGATGCCGTCCTTATGGACGTTCTCTCCGGCGTCATAGCAGGAGACCGCGCCGTCGATCCCGCGCGCGCCGATCACCGAGATTTCGCGGCGAAACTCCACAAACCCTTCAAGGACCGCGGGCGCGCCCTTCAGATAGTCGAGAGCGTCCGGCGCTTCCTCCACCGATCTCAGGCGCAGTTGCCCTTTGCCGTCATATCCAAACCGCCGGGTCTTCAGGATCGCGGGCGCGCCGATCTTCTCGATCGCGGCGGCCATCGAGGCTTCACCCTCGACCGGTGCGAACGGCGCGACAGAGAGGCCAAGGCTGGTGATGAACTGCTTCTCGAACAGCCGGTCCTGGCTGATCTCCAGCGCGCGGGCGCCGGGACGCACAGGGACCAGCGGCAGCAGCGTCTCCACCGTCTTGGCGGGCACGTTCTCAAACTCGTAGGTGACGACGTCGACGGTGTCCGCGAAGGCCGCCAATCTCTCAAGATCGTCATAGTTGGCGGTGGTCACATGGGCGGCGACATCGCCGGCGGGCGGGTTCGTCTCCGGGCAGTAGATATGCGCTTTCAGGCCCAGCCGGGCCGCGGCCATCGCCAGCATCCGTCCCAGCTGCCCGCCGCCGAGAATGCCGACCGTCCCGCCGGGTGCGATCAGGTCAGGCATCGGTCGGCGCGTCCGGGATTGAGGCGGAAAGCGCCGCCCGCCAGTCGGACAGGCGCTGGGCCAGATCGGCGTCGCCGGTGGCCAGAATACCCGCCGCCATCAGGCCGGCGTTCATCGCGCCCGCCTCGCCGATCGCCATCGTGGCGACGGGAAAGCCGCGCGGCATCTGTACGATGGAATAGAGCGAGTCGACGCCCGCCAGCGCCTTTGTCTGAACCGGCACGCCGATCACCGGAACAATGGTTTTCGACGCCATCATGCCCGGCAGATGCGCCGCGCCGCCCGCGCCCGCGATGATCGCCTTCAGCCCGCGTCCCTCAGCCGCCCGGCCATAATCCCACAGCCGGTCCGGCGTCCGGTGCGCCGAGACGATCTTTGTCTCATGCGCGACGCCGAGCGTGGTCAGAATCTCGGACGCCGCCTTCATGGTCGGCCAGTCCGAGGTGCTGCCCATCACGATGCCGACAAGCGGCGGGCCGGCAACGGGGGGCGTTTGGCTGTCGTTCATGCCGCAACTCCGCGGTTGGAAAGCGGGGGAATATAGTCAGTGCGGGCTTGCAGGCAAGCCGCGTCTCTCTTCAGGCGATGATGTCGGGATAAAGCTCATCCTCGATCCGCGCGATCTCATCCTTCAGGACCAGCTTGCGTTTCTTCAGACGGCTGAGCGCCAACTGATCCCGAAACGGCTTCTCGTCGAGGGCCGCAATCGCGTCATCGAGGTCGCGATGCTCTTCCCGCATGCTGTCGAGCTTGACGCGGAGCGTTTCTTCGCGGCTCATCACCGTCATGGCTGTTCCTTGGCTCAAACATCTCAGAATGCTCACGCGGCGGATCGCTACGTTCGATGAGGAAACTAGCGCAGCGCCCGGCTTCGGGCAATCTTCGGACGACATACTTGCGCCGCATTGGGCGTCGGAAGATGCGCTTTCCGGCCAGGACACAGAGTTTTCGGCCGGACCGGACGGGTTTTGGGCGTTTTCGCTGGCGGTCTATGCGCGCCCCGGCGTGGCGCCGGCGTGCCTGCGTCTGCAGGATCGGGACGGGCTGGACGTGAATATGGCGCTGTTCGCGGTCTGGGCGGGCGGCGCCGAAGGCGAATTGCCGATGGACGGGCTGGCGCGCGCCATGGAGTTGTCCCGGATCTGGCGCGCCGAGGTGGTGGATCCGCTTCGGCTGGCGCGACGGGCGTTGAAAGCGCCGGAGGTTCCGGTCGATGCCGCCGGCGCCGCCGCGCTTCGCACGCGCGTCAAGGCTGACGAGCTGCAGGCGGAGAAATTGCAGCAATTCATGCTCGCGCCCATCGCCGAGACCGCGGCTGCCCCGCCGGGTCGCGGGGCGGCGGAGGCGAATCTGGCCGCCTATATTGGCGCGGCGGGCCTTTCGACGTCGGATGCGCGATCGGAGGAGACGGCGGCGGACGCGGTCCTGTTGCTGGATGCGGCGTTCGGCGCAGAGCCTGGGTGAGGCGGCGGCGCTTGTCTGTCGCCCCGCGCCGCCCTAAACCCCTGTCATGGACATGTTGAAAGGCTTCATTGACAAGGCGACCCGCCGCCGCCCGGTGATCTCGGTGCTGCGCCTCTATGGCGTCATCGGGGGCGCGGGGCGCGTTTCTCGCGGACTGACCGACGCAGGGCTGGCCGATGCGATTGAGCGGGCGTTCAAGCCGAAACGGTTGACGGCGGTGGCTCTGGCGATCAATTCCCCCGGCGGCTCGCCCGCCCAGAGCGCGATGATCGCGGGGCGCATTCGTCGGCTCGCCGATGAGCGCGAGGTGCCCGTCTATGCGTTTTGCGAGGATGTCGCGGCCTCGGGCGGGTACTGGTTGGCGACGGCGGGGGACAAGATCTACGCCGATCAGACCTCGATCGTCGGCTCGATCGGGGTGATCTCCTCCAGTTTCGGCTTCACCGGTCTGATCGAAAAGATCGGGGTTGAGCGTAGGTTGCACACCGCTGGCGAGAACAAGTCGCTCGGCGATCCGTTTTCGCCGGAGCGGGAGCAGGACGTCGCCCGCATCAAGCGCCTGCAATTGGTCATCCACGAACGGTTCAAGGATCATGTGCGCGCGGCGCGCGGCGCGCGGCTGGAGACCGAGGATCCTGAGCTTTTCACCGGCGAGATCTGGACCGGGTCGGAGGCGATCAAGATTGGCCTGATCGACGGGATCGGGCATCTGAAGCCGGTGATGCAGGCCGAATTTGGCGAGGAGCCACGCCTGTCGGTGGTCTCCACACGGCGGTCGTTGCTGCAGCGGCTGGGCGATTCCGGCCGATCTGCGGGCAGGTTGCAAAGCTCGTTCGGCGGCGCGATCGGCGCCGATATCGGTAATGGGTTGATCAGCGCGGCGGAGGAGCGCGCGCTTTGGTCACGGTTCGGGTTATAGAGACGCCATGCTTTGGAAAATTCTCATCTTTGTCGCCACGGTCGCGCTGGTTCTTGTTGTCTTCGGGCGCGGGGCGAAGCGCGGCGAGGCTAAAGTCAGGCGAGAGGCCAAACGCGAGGCGAAACAGGTGAAGGAGGCGGCTACGCTCGCCCCGACGCAGAAGAGGCGCGAGGCGGAAGATCTTTCACCCTGCCCCAGATGCGGCGCCTATGTCGCCGACCCCGCAACCTGCGATTGCCAGGGATCCGGGACGCCGTCCCGAACCGATTTGCAACAGTGACGACCTGTCCCGGCCGTCGCGTTTGCCACGACCTGCGCGGCGCCTATATGACGGAACTCGGCCGGTGGCGTTCTCAGCCCCCGCGCGTCCTATAATACTGCCACTCGCGAAGGCTCGCCTATGGATCTCGTCTACGCTGGCCTTGGATTGCTCGCCCTATTGGGCGCGGGCGACTCGCTGGTGCGGGGCGCGGTGGCGCTGAGCCTCAGACTCGGCATCTCCACTCTGATCGTCAGCTTGACGGTGGTCGCGTTCGGGACCTCGGCGCCGGAATTGCTGATCTCGGTTCAGGCGACCCTGACCGGATCGCCGGGCATCGCCATCGGTAATGTCGTCGGCTCCAATATCGCGAATGTGTTTCTGGTTCTGGGCATACCGGCTCTGATCGCGCCGTTCCGCGACCGCTCCGGCGACGGCAAGCGTAATTTCTGGATGATGATCGCAGCCTCCGTGGCGTTTGTCGCGCTCTGTTTCACCGGCGTGCTGGTCTGGTGGTACGGCGTGCTGATGCTGCTCGCGCTGGCTTACATCCTCTGGGACGCCTATCAGGCGGCGATGAAGGCACGCGTAAAAGGCGCCACGGCCGATCCGGATGATCTGGCGGAACTGGAAGACGTCGATCCGCATATGGCGCCCTGGAAGATCGGCGCGTTCATTCTGGTCGGTCTCGTCGGCCTGCCGGTCGGCGCGCATTTCCTGATCGAGGGCGCGCGCGGCGTCGCGCTGGCCGCCGGAATCTCGGAAGCGGCGATCGGCGTGTCGCTGGTGGCGATCGGAACATCTCTGCCAGAGCTGGCGACCACGGTGGCGGCGGCGATCCGGCGCCAGGCGGATGTGGCGATCGGCAACATCATTGGATCGAACCTCTTTAACATTCTGGCGATTGTGGGCGTCGCGGTGTTGTTCGCGCCGATCCCGGTGCCGCCCGAGTTCCTGCGCGTGGACCTGTGGGTGATGTTGGCGGGCTCTCTGGCGCTGTTCCCGGTCGTGGCGCTCGGATGGCCATTGGGTCGGCCGCTTGGCCTGTTGTTCCTGATCGTCTATGTCGGCTTCATGATCGTGGTGCTCGGCGCACGCATGTGAGACGGGATAGAGCGCGCGGCATTGAGCTTGGTGAACTTGCAAAGAGGTGAAGCATGACCCCTGGCGCCGCCCTGGTGACCGGAGCAGGCCTGAGACTGGGCCGCGCGATCGCGATGGATCTGGCCAGGCAAGGCTGGCGTGTCGCCGTCCATTACAACACATCGGCGGGCGCTGCGGAGGAGACGGTGGCGGAGATCCGCGCCGCCGGCGGTCAGGCCGCCGCGGTCAGCGCGGATCTGCTGGATGAGGCCCAGGTCGCCACGCTGGTCGGTCGCGCGGCCGAGGCGGTGGGCGGTCCGCTGAACGTTCTGGTGAACAACGCGTCGATATTCGAGCGAGACTCGATCGAGGATGGAACGCGCGAAAGCTGGGACCGGTCGATCGAGTCCAATCTGCGGGCGCCGGTGAAGCTGACGCAGGATTTTGCAGCGCAAGCGCCGCAGGCCGAGATCGATGAGAGAGGCGAGCCGAAGGCCGCCGCTTGCGTGATCAATATGATCGACCAGCGCGTGTGGCGGCCCACGCCGTTTTTCACCAGCTACACGATCGCCAAGATGGGGCTTTGGGCGTTCACGCGCACCGCGGCGATGGCGCTGGCCCCCAGGATACGGGTTAACGGCATCGGTCCCGGTCCGACCCTGGTGAACGAGCGGCAGGAGGACGATCATTTCGCCAAACAGAGGCAAAATGTCATCCTCGGCCGGGGCGCGGACCCGTCGGATATCTGCGCGGGCGTGCGATTTCTGATCGCGTCCGATTCTATGACGGGTCAGATGCTCGCGCTGGATGGTGGTCAGCATCTCGCCTGGAAGACGCCGGACATCGCCGGAATCCCGGAATAATTGACAAATTTCCGATGAGCTTTACGCATCGCTGCGGGATACGGGCGGGATAGACGGATTCGCGGCACCGCTACTTCAGGAATGATCCTCTGTCCATACCCATTGCGGGGCTTTCCGCGAAGATTTTCCACTTGACGGGCGATCGCCGCAGAATCGACACGATTCCGTTACCTCTGCGGATGCGACGACTCTAAGACACTAATAACCCTTAATTTTCAATAGGTTAAAACTATGCCTAAAAAATAAGCACATCTAAAAGCCATTGAGTCTTCAACGAGAGTCCGCGTGTGGTCATGTTTATTGACAGAGATATCCACAGAAAACGGGGATAGAATCCGAAACCTCGATTTTTCCCTTTCCAACGAGGGGCGAAGTACGCCTGGACCATGAAAAAGGACGCAAAGACAAACCCCGGACCCAAGATTGAGGCGCGTGCGAAGTCGCTCGGCTTTGAGGAAGACGGCGCGCCCTATTCCGGGCCTGACGACGCGGTCGAGGCGGCGGGCGCCGACGCGCGGGACGATGGTCCGCCGACCGGCCCGGATGTGGTGCGCCGATACCTCAAAACACTTCCCGACTCGCCGGGGGTTTATCGCATGCTCGATGCGAAGGCCGCGGTTCTTTATGTCGGCAAAGCGCGGAACCTGAGAAACCGGGTCGCCAACTACGCCACCTATCAGGGTAATCCGGCGCGGATCCAGCGCGTGATCTCGGCCACGGCGTCGATGATGTTCGTCACGACGGAGACGGAGACGGAAGCGCTCCTCTTAGAGGCGAATCTGATCAAGCAGCTTAAGCCGAAATACAACGTGCTGCAGCGCGACGATAAATCCTTCCCGCATATTCTTGTCAAACGTGAGCACGTGTTCGCGCAACTGGTCAAACATCGTGGCGCGCGGCGTGAGAAGGGCGACTATTTCGGCCCCTTCGCCTCTGCCGGCGCGGTCAACCGCACCATCAATCAGCTTCAAAAGGCGTTTCTGCTGCGGACCTGCTCGGACAGTTATTTCGAAAATCGGACCCGGCCATGCCTGCTTTATCAGATCAAGCGCTGCGCGGCGCCCTGCGTCGGCTATATAGATGAGACCGAGTACGCGGCGCTGGTCGAAGACGCCAGCCGCTTCCTGCATGGCCGTTCAACCAGCGTGCAGGAGGAGCTGGCGGAGAAAATGGCTGAGGCGTCGGCTGCGATGGAGTTCGAGCGCGCCGCCGTGTACCGCGACAGAATACGCTCGCTGACGCAGGTTCAGGCCAGTCAGGATGTGAACCCGGAGGGCGTCGCCGAGGCAGACGTGATCGCGCTGCATTCCGAAGGCGGGCAGAGTTGCATTCAGGTGTTCTTTTTTCGCTCGCACCAGAATTGGGGCAACCGCGCGTATTTTCCGCGCGTCGCAAGCGGCGCCGAGCCGATGGAGATTCTGGAGGCGTTTATCGCCCAGTTCTATGGTGAGAAGACCACGCCCGCGCGCCTGCTGCTTCTAAGCCACGAGGTTGAGAACCGGGACCTGCTGGAGGAGGCGCTGACCCTGTCGGCCGGTCGCAAGGTCGCGGTGACGACGCCGCAGCGGGGCGAGAAGCGACGGCTTGTCGAGCATGCGGCGCAGAACGCGCGGGAGGCGCTGGGGCGGCGCATGGCCGAGTCCGCGACGCAGGTGAAGTTGCTGGCCGGTCTGGCGGACGCGTTTGATCTGGACGCGTCCCCAGGGCGCATCGAAGTCTATGACAACTCGCATATCCAGGGCGCAAACGCGGTCGGCGCGATGATCGTCGCGGGGCCGGACGGGTTCCTCAAATCCCAGTATCGCAAGTTCAACATCAAGGGCGCCGATCTGACGCCGGGCGACGATTTCGGGATGATGAAGGAGGTGCTGGACCGCCGCTTCAAACGGTTGCTCAAGGAAGACCCGGATCGAGAGCAGGGCATGTGGCCCGATCTGCTGCTGATCGATGGCGGCGCGGGGCAAGTCACAGCGGTGGTCGACGCGCTGGCGGAGCTCGGCGTGGAGGATGTCGCCCTGATCGGCGTCGCAAAAGGGGTTGACCGCGACGCGGGCAAGGAGGAGTTCCACGCTCCCGGACGGCGGCCATTCGCATTGCCGCATCGCGATCCGACGCTCTATTTCATCCAACGCCTGCGCGATGAGGCGCACAGATTCGCGATCGGCGCGCATCGCGCAAAGCGGGCAAAGGCGATCGGCGCAACGCCGCTGGACGAAGCGCCGGGCGTGGGACCGGCCCGCAAACGCGCTTTGCTGGCGCATTTCGGGTCCGCCAAGGCGGTCAGCCGCGCGGGAGTCGAAGACTTGAAGGCTGTGGACGGAATCTCGGCTGCGATGGCGGAGCGCATCTACGCGTTCTTTCATGGCGGGCCGTGATCTGCTTTAACGCACACCATGTGGACGATACCGAATATCCTGACCCTGACGCGGATCGCGGCGGCGCCTGTCGTCGCGCTGATGATCGCGGTGGGCGGATCGGGCTGGGCGCTTACGGCGTTTATTCTGTTCGCCATCGCCTCTATCACCGACTATCTGGACGGCTGGCTGGCGCGGGAGCTGAACCAGACCAGCCTGATCGGCAAGATGCTCGATCCGATCGGCGACAAGGTGATGGTCGTCCTGATGCTGCTCGCCATCGCGACAAAGACAGACGGCGAGTGGACCTTCATGGTGCCTGCCGCCGTCATTATCACCCGCGAGATTCTGGTCTCCGGCCTGCGGGAGTTTCTGGGCGACGTGAAACTGGACGTCACCATTCTCGCCAAGTGGAAGACCACGGTTCAGATGATCGCCATCGGCGCGCTGCTGTTGGTGGATATCGCGCCCCCTTTCGAAGGAGGGCTGCAGATCATGATCATCGGCACGGTGTTGCTGTGGATCGCGGCGGCGCTGACCGCCATCACCGGCTGGGATTACTTCTCGAAAGGCGTCGCTGAGATTCAGGCGCGGGAGGACAAGTCATGAAGGTTCTCTACTTCGCATGGCTGAGGGAGCGCGTGGGCGCCGGCAGCGAGGATGTGGACGCGAGCGGGGCCAGCACGGTCGCCGAGCTGATCGAGACCCTGAAGGCGCGCGATCCGCGCTACGCCGCCGCCTTCGCCGATCTGGCGGCGATCCGGGTGGCTTTGGACCAGGAGCAAGCGGATCTGGAGGCGCCGATCGCGGGCGTGCGCGAGGTCGCGTTCTTTCCGCCCGTGACGGGCGGCTGATCGTCGGAGAGGCGCCATGTCCGTTCGGGTTCAAACGGAAGATTTCGACATCCGCGCCGAGATTGACGTGCTGACGCAAGACCGCGCGGATATCGGCGCGGTCGTCACGTTCACCGGCCTTGTCCGCGATCTGGCGGGCGGAGAGCCGATCTCCGCCATGGAGCTGGAGCATTATCCCGGCATGACCGAAAAGGCGCTCGCCGAGATTGAGGCCGAGGCGAACGCGCGCTGGCCCTTGCAAGGGACCGCCATCATCCACAGATACGGCAAGCTCTCGCCTGGCGACCGCATCGTGCTGGTTATCGCGGCGAGCGCCCATCGGCAGGCCGCGTTCGAAGGCGCGGCGTTTCTGATGGACTTCCTGAAGACCCGGGCGCCCTTCTGGAAAAAGGAAGAGACGCCGGAGGGCGGGCGCTGGGTCGACGCGCGATGTGAGGATGACGCGGCGGCGGAGCGGTGGCGGAAGAGCTGATCCGGCCAGCACGAATTTCCAACATTTTCAATGTATTTGGCCTGAATCACTCAGAGTCTTTGACTCTGAAGTGATTTATACATTTGTGGAATCTGTCGGAAAAAATGTGGAAAAATCCACAAAAATGTGACATCACATCTTGATGAAGCAACAGATCGCCCCCAATTCGAGTTCATCGAGGCGCAACGGCTCCCGCCGAAAGCCTCTCAGATCAGAGCAGGGGAGGCTCACATGACCAAGCTGAAAAAGGGTTCCAAAGGCGCTGAAGTCAAAAAGCTGCAGGAGCAGCTGAACAAGGCGGGCGCGAAACCCAAATTGAAGCTCGACAGCGGATTTGGCGCCAAGACCGAAACGGCGCTGAAAAACTTCCAGAAAAAGAACCGCCTGAAAGATGACGGCGTCGCCGGTCCCAAGACGATGGCGGTGCTCAAGAAGAAGGTCGGCGGCGGCGCCGAAGAGACCGCCAAATGGCCGCATGGCGATTACACGAAGATCGTCAAGGCCGTTTCGGGCAACACCAAGGCGATGGTGAATGACACGAAGAAAGAGCTGATGGAGATGGATCGGCATCTCGACGATTTCGATATCGAAAAAATCCGCAATCAGTATTTCAACAACTTCCGCGCCTATCTCGCCACCCACAAAAAATGGATGACGGACGCCGCCAAAGTGGTGAAGTTCCAGAAATCCTTTGAGAAACTGGCGGCGCGCAACCCGAAGGCCGGGCCGGAGATCATCAAGGCTGCGGCCAACACGATCAAGGTGATGGAGACGAACAGCCGCGCGTCGGAAAAGTTTCTTATGGACAACGGCAAGCTGGCTGAAAAGTTCAAGACGCTCGCCGCCAAGAAGGCCGCCTGACCAACGCGGCGCCTCCCGATCCGGGCCGCGCCGCACATCAAAACCTACGCGCCCCGTGAATTGGGACGCGGACACCCCAAACCAAAGCAAACACCCAGTTAGCGCGGCCGCCACGGCGCCAGCGACAGACCCCGTGCGTCCGGCCGCTCGCTAAGAGATCTAGATTCAGGAGGAAACGATCATGTTGAAACTGCTCAAAAAAGGCTCCAAGGGCCCTGAGGTCAAAAAGCTCCAGGAAGCGATGAACAAAGCCGGCGCGAAGCCGAAGCTGAAGACCGACAGTGTTTTCGGACAAGCGACCGAGAAGGCGCTGATCGAGATCCAGAAGAAGAAGCGCCTGAAGGCCGACGGCAAGGCGGGCCCCAAAACGATGGCCGCGCTGAAAGTTGGCGGCGCGAAGGTCGAGAAGCCCGCGGACTGGCCCTATGGCGACGCGGTCTGGTCGATCAAGGACAACCGCCGCCGTCGGCGTGAACTGCGCGAGAAGCACAAGACCGAACGCACGGCGATGGATCTCTGGAAAGACGATCCGGGTATCGCCAAGCTGCGCGAGGTTTATGACAAGAACTGGAAGCGGCTGATGATCTCCGACGCCAAATGGGGCATTGAGATGGAGAAGGTCGCGAAGTTGCAGAAGGCTTATGACAAGCAGAAGAAGACTGCGCCTGAGACGCTGAAGGGGATCGTCGACAACGCGAAAAAACCCTTCGACGTCGCCGGTAAATTCGACGAGGAATGCTCCGCTTGCGAGACCCGCCGTTTCGAAATCATCCAGGCGTATAACAAGATCGCCGCACGGATGGCGGCCTGACGACACCGCCGCCTCGGCCCGCAAAGGGCCGGGGCGCACCCATCAATCGAATTGCAGCGAGACGACCTTGGCGTAGTACTCGTTGCGCTCCACGAGTTCTTCGTGGCGGCCGATATCCAGCACCCGACCCTTGTCCAGCAGCACGATCTTGTCGGCGCCCTTCACGGTGGACAGACGGTGAGCGATCGCCAGCATCGTTTTCTTGCCCTGCTGTGACAGCACATAATCCTTCACCAACTGCTCGTTCTCCGCATCTAGCGCGGATGTAACCTCATCCAGCAGCATCACCGGCGCGTCCCGCAGAATGGCGCGCGCGATGTTCAGGCGCTGCGCCTGACCGCCAGAAATATCGCCGCCCAATTCGCCGAGTTCAGAGTCCAGACCTTTCGGGAGATCCTCTATGAAGGGGCCAAGACCGACCATCTCACAGGCCTCTAGGATGCGCTCCCGTTCAATGGATTCATCGCCGAACGCAAGGTTTTCGTAGAGCGAGCCGCGGAAGATAAAGCTCGACTGCCCGACATAGGCGATGTGGTCGCGCAGGTTCTTGGTGCGAATTTCCGCGGCGTCCGCCCCTCCGAACAACACGCGCCCTTTCTGTGGTCGGAGGAATTTCAGCGTCAGGCCGAGAACGGTGGACTTTCCCGCGCCGGATGGTCCGACCAACGCCGCCATCTCCCCGGGCTTGATCTCAAACGTCAGGTCTTTCAGGACCGGCGCGCCGTTTTCTTTGTAGGCGAAATGGACATGATCGAAGGTGATTGACGGCGCCGCCGGAGGTTTGGCGTCGACCACATCCTCATAGGCCTTATCCCCGCTCGCGTCAGGGCGAGTATCGGCCAGAACCTTGTAGACAGTGCCAACCACTATAAGCGAATGACGCAGTCCAAGCCTGAGTTGACTGAGCCTGCGCGCCGGATCGGCGGCCAGAAGTAAAGCTGTCAGGAACGAGACCATCGTTCCGAGGTCGCCTTGCCCCGAGGAAATTCGGTATCCGGCGTAGAGAATTGCGGCGCCGACGGCGAGTCCGCCCACTGTATCCAGCAGCGGGATCGGCAAAGCCTTTAGTTGCGCGATCTTGTTGCGCCGTCGCTCGACCGCCTCAATGACGTCGTCCGCGCTCTCAGCCATCTTTTCTTCGAGATTGTACGACTTGACGACGTCCACGCCCTGAACAGTTTCACGTACAAATTGATTCAGCTTTTCCAATCCAAGAACTTCGGATTTTGCGACTTCTTTGATGCGCTTCAAAATCACTGATATTGAGCCAAAGACAACCGGACCGCCCAACGCTGCGATCAGCGTCAATTGCCAGTCGGTCCAAAGCATCAGGCCAATCAAGCCGATCAACGTGCAGGCGTCCGCCAAGCCTTTCGTGACCAGAAGGTTCATGATCGAGTTGATCGCGGAGGCGCCCTGGTTAAAGCGCATTACCAACGAATCGGTGCCATGAGTCTCAAAAAAAGACACCCGTTGCGCCAGCACGTGATCGTAGAGTCGCTTTTGCAGGGCGGCGACCATTGCATTCGAGATCTGACTGGAGAGCACCGTCTGTATATAGGCGGTCGCCCCTTTAACTATGAAAACGAGACTGATCACCGCCATGAACGGTCCCATCTTGGATGTCTCAGCATCGCCAAAGACGGAGTTCACCACATCCTTCATAAACCAGGCGATATAGGCGGTTGCGCCCGCCGTGATCCCAATACAGACGAAAATCACGGTGTATTTGAGCCGGAACCGCCAGAAATACCGCGAAAAAATGTCGATCACGAGGCCCAGTTCATCCGATCCGTCGGTGTCGCCGCGGCTTCTGAGTCGTTCTACAAACTGGCGAAACAGCATTGGACCTCGCAAATCAAGCGCTTGGCGCGGAGCTTATCCTGAGCGCCGCGCATGGCCAACCCGAACTACGGTCGCGGCGGCGCAAGCGGTTCAACTTCGTACAGATTTCGCTAGGCTGATGGCGGGCGGACGAAAGACGAGAGGGATCGTGGCGCGCATCTGGCGGAGAGGATTGGCGGCGGCCGGCGCGGCGACGCTTCTTGTCGCGGTCTATGTGATCGCGGCGAACACCGCGCGCGACGAGCAGATCTCGCAGGCGCGCGCGACCGCCCATCTCTATGTCCAGTCATTGCGGGCCGAGATCGATCGCCGCCGCCACATACCCGAAATTCTCTCAACCGATGATGATCTAGCGGCGGTCGCAAGCGGGGCGAACCGGAGCGAACTGAACGCTCGCTTGGAGGATCTGGCCCTCGCTACAGAATCCGAGGCGATCTACTTGATGGATCGGTCCGGGTTGACCGTCGCCGCCTCCAACTGGCGCCAGCCCGACACCTATCTCGATCAGAACTACCGGTTTCGCAGCTATTTCGAGGCGGCGCTGGGAGGGGAAGTTGGCCGGGTCTTCGCCATCGGGGCCACAACCGGGCGGCCGGGCGCCTTCGTCTCCCACCCGGTCAAGAACGCCGCCGGGGCGATCATCGCTGTATTGGCGGTGAAGATCGATTTCGATCCGCTGTTCGAGGCGTGGGCCGCATCGGAGCATGACGTTCTGCTGATCAATTCAGATGGGATCGTGCTGATCGCCGGGCGGAAAGAGTGGCGGTATCGGGCGACCCGACCGCTTAGCGATACGACCCGCGACGCCATCGATCGGCGCCGTCAATTCGCCGACCAGCCGTTGTCCGGACTGGATGTCGCGGATCTGGGCGACGCGGCGGTGAAAATCGACGATCGCGTCTATCTGCGCGGCGTCGCCCCGGTTGGCTGGCTGGGGTGGGAGCTTTGGCTGCTGCGATCCGGCGCGCTCTATCAGCGAGATGCGGTTGCGGCCGTCGCGATTGCGTCTGTCGGCATATTGCTAGTGTTCGCTGCGTTCATGTTCATGCGATCGGAGCGTATTCGGTCCGCGTTGCTGGTCTCGCAGCGCGAACGGTCCGAGCTCTCCGGCCTCAACCGCGCGCTCAACCGGGAGATCGAAGAGCGCCGCGCGGCGGAGGCGGAGCTTCGACAGGCGCAGACCGAATTGCAACGGAGCGCTAAACTGGCGGCGCTTGGGCAGCTTTCCGCCTCAGTGACGCATGAGCTGGGCCAGCCCCTGTCGGCTATGAAAACCTATGTTCGCACCGCGCAACGCGAGCTGGCGAAGGGTGGCGCGGCCTCCGGTGCGACAATGGATCGGCTGGACCGGTTGGTTGATCGGATGAGCGCGATCGCGCAGCAGCTCAAATTCTTCGCGCGGCGGAGCGGTGAGCCGGTCGCGCGCCTTGATATCCGCGATGCGCTGGCCGGCGCGATCGAGACTCTGGAGCCTGCGCTGGAGGAGGCGGGCGTCACGCTTGTCCAGCATTTGCCGGACCAGCCGGTGCAGGCGAGCGGCGGGCGGAACCGGTTGGAGCAGGTGTTTGTGAATCTTCTGCGCAATGCGATGGACGCCATGCGAGAGTCGGACGCGCCGGTGATTGAACTTGAGCTGACCTCGGCGGACGACGAGGCGCGGATCGCCGTACGCGATGTCGGCGAGGGCATCTCGGCCGATCTGGCGGGGTCGCTGTTCGAGCCCTTCGCCACCACACGCGCCTCTGGCGAGGGCATGGGGCTGGGGCTGGCGATTTCCGCTTCGATCGTGCAGGAGCATGGCGGGACAGTTCGCGCGGGAAACCGGGCTGAAGGCGGGGCGGAGTTCGTGGTGACGCTGCCGCTGGCCGAGCGGCCGGAGCAAGCCGGGAAAGAAGCGATATGACCAACACCGGACACGCCGTGCTGATCGTCGATGACGACCGGGAGATCCGCGAAGCCCTGGCTGCGTTCTTCGAGGGCGCGGGATGGCGCGCGGCGTCGGCGGCTTCGGGCCCGGACGCAATCTCGCTTTTAACTAAAGATCCGCCCGATATCGTGATCTCGGATATGCGCATGCCAGGAATGAGCGGATTGGAGTTGAACGCCGAAATCAAACGTCTCGCGCCGGACTTGCCGGTCGTGATCGTCACAGCGCATGGCGACATCCCGATGGCGGTGGAGGCGACGCGAGCGGGCGCAGCAGATTTCATCGAAAAACCCTATGACCCCGAGCAGCTGCTTGAAGCTGCGGAACGGTGCGCGGCGCGCGGCGACTTGAAACGTCAGAATGCGCGGCTGAAGGCGCGTCTGCGCAAGCTGGCGGGCGTCGATGCGGCGCTCTTGGGCGAATGCGACGCCATGCGCGCGCTGAGGGAAGACGTCGCCGACGTGGCGGAGACCGACGCCTCCGTCCTCATCCTCGGCGAAACCGGCGCCGGTAAGGAGGTCGTCGCCCGCGCCCTGCATGATATGAGCGCGCGCGCCGCCGGGCCGTTCATCCCGGTCAATTGCGGGGCGATTCCCGACGGGCTGTTCGAGTCGACAATGTTCGGCCATTTGAAGGGCGCGTTCACCGGCGCGGACGAGGCACGGCCCGGGGCGTTTCTCTCCGCCGACAAAGGCACGTTGTTTCTGGATGAGTTGGGCGCCTGCGCCATCGACCATCAGGCCAAGCTCTTGCGCGCGCTGGAGGCGCGGGAGGCGACGCCGGTCGGCGCCAGCGCGCCGACGTCGGTCGATATCCGGGTCGTCGCCGCCACCAATGCGGAATTGTTGTCAGAGAGCGCGCGGACGAGTTTCCGCTCAGACCTCTACTACCGGGTCAGCACGGTCATTCTGCGCCTGCCGCCTTTGCGCGACCGAGGTGAGGACGTGTTTCTGCTATTCGCGGCTTTTCTCGATCACTTCGCCAAGATTTATGGCGTCGAGCCGCCCGCCGTCACTGGCGAGGATCGGGCGGTGCTCGCGTCGCATAACTGGCCGGGCAATGTGCGCGAGCTGCGCCATGTGGCGGAACGCCGGATGCTGGCGGCTCGGCGCGGGCGGGGCTCGGTGCGGGCGGCGCTCGATTCTCGCGCGACGGCGACGGCTTCGGACGCCACCTTGCGGGCGCAGATGGACGCCTATGAACGGATGCTCCTGGTCGAGGCGCTGGAGAGGGTCGAAGGCACGATGGACGATGTCGCCCAGCATCTGGGCATTGGTCGGCGCACGCTGAACGAAAAGCTCGTCCGGCATGGCGTATCGCGCAAATGACGCGCCTGGCTCTGCGGATTTCCGCAGACCGCCATGCGGAATTCCGCGCGAATGCGCGCCGGCCGCATTGACGCCGATCAGGCCGGCGCCTTTCACGGAAGAAATTTGAATCGCTAACGCCTTGAAATTCTGCCGCATTTTTCTGGTTATCGCCTGATCGCCAAAATCTAATGCGGAAACTGGCCCATTCTTTGCTAATTCATCGGATAGCTGGCGCTCAGACGCGGCGAGTAAGAATTTGTCTTTGGAGGAAATCACGTGAAGAATCGTTCCATGAAGCTCATCGCGGCTGCGGTCGCGGCTGCGGGCCTCGGTCTTGGCTCCGCGGCGGCGAAGGCCGAAGAGGCGAGCTATATTCTGGCCACCGCCTCGACCGGCGGCACCTACTACCCGGTCGGCGTCGCGCTTTCGACGCTGGTGAAGGTCAAGCTGCAGCCCAAGCAGAAAATCGCGATGTCGGCGATCAATTCGGCGGGGTCCGGCGAGAATGTGCGTCTGCTGCGCGAAGACGAAGCCCAGTTCGCCATTCTTCAGGGCCTTTATGGCTATTACGCCGCGACGGGCACGGGTCCGCTGGAGGCGGACGGTGTGCAGAGCGAACTGCGCTCGGTTTCCATGCTGTGGCAGAATGTCGAGCATTTCGTCGTCGATGCGGACTCGGCCAAGACCGGCACGATGGACGACTTCGTCGCCCTGAAAGGCTCCAGTGTCGCCATCGGCAAGCAGAATTCCGGCACGATCGGCTCCAACATCGCCATTCTTGGCGGTATGGGCGTGAATGCGGAGACCGACTACACGCTGGTTCATGCAGGTTACGGCCCGTCGGCCGAAGCGCTGCAGAACGGGCAGGTCAAGGGCATCTCCACCCCGGCCGGCGCGCCCGTGGGCGCGATCAGCCAGCTTCTGGCGACGATGGGCGACAAGGCCAAGGTGCTCGACTTCACCGATGAGCAGATCGCCAAGGCCGATGGCGGGCGTGAGCTTTGGACCCGCTATGTGATCGAGGCGGGCACCTATCCGGGACAGACGGCGGCGATCAATACCATCGCTCAGCCGAACTTCCTGGCCGCGCGCGCGGACCTGTCGGAAGAAAATGTCTACATGATCACCAAGACGGTCTACGAGAACCTGCCGTTCCTGCAGGCGATCCATCCGGCGACCAAAGCGATGGCGATCGAGAAAGCCATCGCGGGCCTGCCGCTGCCGCTGCATCCGGGCGCGGCGAAATACTACGCCGAGGTCGGCGTGGACATTCCTGAGCGCCTGATCGCGAAATAGCGCGCCATCGGATCCGGAGCGGCGGCGCGACCCCGTCGCCGCTCCCATTTCTCTTTTTTCATATCTTAAGCCGAGGGGACGTTTGCCATGACGGACGAGCCTTCAGACGTCGTGGACGCCACAACTCGCAGAACGCCGCGCACGCTTTCGCGCATAATTTCGGCGATCGCGATCTGCATTTCCCTCGCGCATCTGGCCCTCGCGATCTTTCCGGTGATCTCCGAGCTGCAGCGAAACGCGCTACACTTCGCCGGTTTCGCCTTTCTCTGCGCGGTGGTCTATCCGATGTCGCGCAGCCGCTGGTCGTCCAGATCCAGCGCCGGACTGCTTCTCGACCTTGCGATTGGCCTGACGGCGGCGTCTGCGGCGGTCTATCTGTCGCTGGCGGAGAATGCGATCTACGAGCGCGGCGTGAGGTTCTCGACGCTCGACTGGATCGCGGCGTCGGCGGTGATCATCTGCGCGATCGAGCTGACCCGGCGCTCGGCCGGTCTGATCATTCCGATCCTGATCCTGCTGTCGCTGTCCTATGTCGTCGCGTGGGGCGCGTGGATCGGCGGCGTGTTCTCCTTTCCCGGCCTCTCGTGGGAGACGACGCTGTTTCGCTCGATCTATGGCGATGACGCGCTCTTCGGCACCATTGCGCGGATCTCGTCGACCTATGTTTTCCTATTCATCATTTTTGGCGCCTTTCTGATCAAATCCGGCGCCGGGGATTTCGTCATCGACTTCGCCCGCGCCATCGCCGGAAAACTGGTCGGCGGGCCGGGGCTGGTGGCGGTGGTCGCCTCGGGCCTGACCGGCACCATTTCAGGCTCCGCAATCGCCAACACCGCCTCGACCGGCGTCATCACCATCCCGTTGATGCAGCGCGCGGGCTTCAAGCCAAAATTTGCGGCCGGCGTCGAGGCCGCGTCGTCCACCGGCGGGCAATTGATGCCGCCGATCATGGGCGCCGGCGCCTTCGTCATGGCGAGTTTCACGCAGATCTCTTACGAGCATATCGTCCTTGTGGCGGCATTGCCCGCGCTCCTCTACTTCCTCTCCGTCGCGTTCTTCGTGCGGATCGAGGCGCGACGCCTGAACCTGCAGCCGATGCCGTCAGAGGGGCGCACGCTCTGGACCGCCGTCAAGGAGGGCGGCGCCAGCTTCATCATTCCCATCGCGCTTCTGATTGGCCTTTTGGTTTCCGGCTTCACGCCGACCTATGCGGCGGTGATCGGCATCATCGCGGTGATCGCCTCAAGCTGGCTGACCAAGCGCCCGATGGGTTTTAAGTCGGTGATCGAGGCGCTGGAGATGGGCGCCCGCAACATGATCACCTCCGCCGTGCTGCTCTGCTCCGTCGGCCTTGTTGTGAACGTGATCGCGACCGCAGGGGTCGGCAATACATTCAGCCTGATGATCGCCGACTGGTCGAACGGCAACCTGCTGGTCGCCATCGTGCTGATCGGCCTCGCCTCTCTGGTCCTTGGCATGGGTTTGCCGGTGACCGCCGCCTATATCGTGCTCGCCACCCTGTCGGCGCCCGCGCTGGCCGCGATGATCTCTGACGTCTATGTGGTTCAGCTGATTGCGTCCGGCGAGTTGCCTGAGACGGCGAAACTGATCATGTCCGCGCTGGCCCCGGAGGCAGCGGGCGCGCTGGCGGCGCCAATGTCGGCGGACGAGGCCTCGGCGCTGGTCGCGGGTCTGCCGTTGGAGGTCGCGGCGCAGTTGCGCAATATGGTCGTGCCGCAAGAGGTCGCCATCGGCGCGCTCTTGTCGGCGCATATGATCGTGTTCTGGCTCAGCCAGGATTCCAACGTCACGCCGCCGGTCTGCCTCGCCGCCTTCACCGCCGCGGCCATCGCGAAATCGCCGCCGATGCTGACCGGCGTGCAAAGCTGGAAACTGGCCAAGGGGCTCTACATCGTCCCGGTGCTTTTCGCCTATACCCCGCTCCTCTCCGGCGATTGGGGCGCGGCGTTCACCGTGTTCGGTTTCGCCGTGGTCGGGATTTACGCGCTTGCGGCGGGGATGCAGGGCTGCATGGAGCGCCGCCTGAACATTCCCTTCCGGGCGGCCGCGCTTGTCACGGGCATCGCCTGCCTTTGGCCGTTCTCGCTGATCGTCAATGTCGCGGGCGTGGTCGGTGTCGCCGTGCTGCTGGTCTTCAACCGGACCTACGGCCCGGTTCCGACGGCCGTCGCTGATTGAGGCCACGGCCCGAACCGACACCGTCATGGAAGTGGGTGGATTGGCTGGGGCGGCAGGATTCGAACCTGCGAATGGCGGCACCAAAAGCCGCTGCCTTACCACTTGGCGACGCCCCAAGCGCGGCGGACCATAGCGGCGCGTCTGGGGGGAGGCAAGCGGGTCCGGGCAGGGTTTCGCGCCTTAAAGGCGGGTCCTTGGATCTGACATGCGCGGCCCCTTGCGCAGCGCGTGACGCAGGGCTATAAGCCGCTCGCGTTTCGGGCGCTGAATTCAGTTCAACGGACGCTGTCGGAGTGTAGCTCAGCTTGGTAGAGCACTGTCTTCGGGAGGCAGGGGCCGCAGGTTCAAATCCTGCCACTCCGACCAATCATCTCGACAAAGATCGCCCGTCGCCTTTGAGCAAGATTGCGCCGACGTTTACGCCTGCAACTCCGCCAGCAACGCGGCCAGCAGCTCCATGCCGGCGCCCCAGCCCTGATCGAGACCTGCCATTGCGCCCGAGAAAGAGGCGATCTCGGCCGCGCTCGCCTCATGCGGCGTCCATGTCAGCTTCAGCTTCGACCCGGCGCCGTCCTCTTCGAACGTGACGTTCGTCAGCAACACGCGCGGCCAATCGGGCATCATCGGATTCGCGATCACGTTCCAGTTGGAATCCGAGACCGAATGCAGCCAGACGAGCCGCTCTGGCGGCGTTACTTCGGTGTATTCGACGCGCTGGTAGTGAGACGTGTCGCCCCATTTCATCTCATTCAGCCACAGCCCGCCGGGCGTGGCGTCAAGGCGATGGATGATGGTCTCCACGCGAGGGCCGTACCAACGGGAAATCAGATCCGGTTCGGTCCAGGTTCTCCAAACCAGTTCACGGGGCGCATCGAAGCGTCGCTCCAGAATGTAGACCGGCACATCGCTCATGGTTCGCATCCCTCGCGGTTTTCAATGTTGAGACTAGGTATTCGGTTGAGCGCTCGCCGTCCAGCGGTCGATTGCGCGCGCCGCGCCAAAGTAAAACCCCGAGCCTGACGGCCCGGGGTTTCAGAGGGGCGACACACGGTCGCCCAAGGGGAAGCGGCGTCAGCCGTCTCAGATGAACTGAGAGCCTTTGCCGAACTCGGGATAGGCCTCCAGGCCCAGTTCGGTGGCGTCGAGCCCCTGAAGTTCCTCCTCTTCGGTGACCCGGATGCCGATGGTCATCTTCAGAATGAACCAGATCGCGGCCGAGACGGTGAAGACGAAGGCGCCGACGATTACGATCGAGAGCACCTGGCCCTTGATTGTGGCGTCCGGGTTGGTCAGCAGCACGGCCAGCGTACCCCAGATGCCCGCGATCAGGTGGACCGGAATGGCGCCGACCACGTCGTCGATCTTGAGCTTGTCGAGCATCGGGACCGCGAAGACCACGATCACGCCGCCGACGGCGCCGATCAGCGTCGCCGCGCCAAGGCTGGGGGTCAGCGGCTCGGCGGTGATCGAGACCAGACCGGCCAGGGCGCCGTTGAGCACCATGGTCAGATCGATCTTTTTGTAGAGCACCTGGGTCACGATCAGCGCCGCCATGGCGCCGCCAGCCGCGGCCGTGTTGGTGTTCGCGAAGATGCGGCTGACATCGGCGGCGTCGCCGACGGAGCCCAGCGCCAGCTGAGAGCCGCCATTGAAGCCGAACCAACCGAGCCAAAGGATAAACGTGCCGAGCGTGGCCAACGGCAGGTTTGAGCCCGGCATCGGGTGGACGCTTCCGCTGCTGGTGTACTTGCCGAGGCGCGGTCCGAGGATGAGCGCGCCCGCGAGCGCCGCCCAGCCGCCGACCGAGTGCACGACGGTGGAGCCGGCGAAGTCCAGGAAGCCCAGCTGGGTGTCGAGGAAGCCGCCGCCCCATTTCCACGAAGCCTGGATCGGATAGATGATTCCGGTCAGGACCAGCGTGAAGATCAGGAACGGCCACAGCTTGATGCGCTCGGCCAGCGTGCCGGAGACGATCGAGGCGGTGGTGGCGCAGAACATCAGCTGGAAGAAGAAGTCCGAGCCGGTGGAGGCGTAGCTCAGATCGTCGGCCTTGTCAGGCGCGACGCCGACAGCCTCCAGCGCGGCGAGCCCGAAGGCGCCCAGATAGCCGCCGGTCTCGTCCGTGCCGATCGACCAGGACCCCAGCGGGTACATCAGGTTGTAGCCGATGATGTAATAGGCGATCGACGCGATCGAGAAGAGCGCGACGTTCTTGGTCAGCTGCATCGCGACGTTCTTGGTCCGGACGAGGCCAGCCTCAAGCATCGCGAAACCGGCGGCCATCCACATAACCAGGAAGCCGCCGATCAGAAAGAGCAGCGTGTTGAAGACGAAGACGGAATGCCCGGGGATCGCAGCCGGATCCGCGGCGGGCGCGGCGGCGTCCTGGGCGAGGGCGGGCGCGGCGATCAGCGCAGTCGCGCTGGCGAGGCCCGCAAGAATGGGTTTGAGTGACATATCCCTCATGCTCCTAAGTTTTCTGCGCGAGGCGCTTACAGCGCTTCGTCGCCACGCTCATCGGTGCGCACGCGCACAGCCTGCTCCACATCCAGCACAAAGACTTTTCCGTCTCCGATCTTGCCAGTGCGGGCGGTGGACCCGATGGTGTCGACGACGCGTTCGACGGCGCTGTCGGCGATAACGATCTCGAGTTTGATTTTGGGGACGAAGTTCACGACGTATTCGGCGCCGCGATAAATCTCGGTATGCCCGCTCTGACGTCCGTAGCCTTTCACTTCGGACACCATCAGACCCTGAACGCCGATGGCGGTCAGAGCCTCGCGGACTTCTTCGAGCTTGAACGGTTTGATGACCGCAATCACAAGCTTCATGACTCTCCTCATTTGTCCAAGACCGGTCAGCCCGGCCGATGCCTCAATCCTTCAAGTGGCGTGCCAAACTTTTCGAAAACAGATAAGTATCTGTTTTAAAATGATTAAAGTTGGAGATAGGCTGGGAGGGGCGCCGGTTTCACGGGGAGGGGGCTAAAAATAGGCGCCCAAAAAATAGGCGCGGTCCAAAAATTGTGCACTGCAAGATAACTTGGCCGATATGGCGACAGCGGCGTTGAAACATTCCGCCGTCGCGTCCACATTTCGGCCTCGTTACCCTAGTATCGCGACAGCGAATGACGAAAAGGCGAAGTTTTGGCGTCCAAAAAGTCCGGCAAGAGTTCTGGCAAGCGCGCCGGTAAAACAAAGACGCCCGCTAAGCGCAGGCGATCCTCTTCCCGCGCAGGAGCGCGGGGCGGGCTGATCGGGCTTGGGATCTGGTTCGCGCGCAAATGCCTGCGGCTCGGCGTGTTCGCGACCCTGTTCGTCGCCGCGATCGTGGGGGCCGCCACCGCCTATTACGCCGCCGGATTGCCGGCCGCCGACGATCTGCTGGACGGCCGTGACCGCGGCTCGGTCACCCTGCTGGACCGGGACGGCGAAGTGTTCGCCTGGCGCGGCGACCAATATGGCGGCGATTTGCGAGTGGGGCAGGTCTCGCCGCATCTGAAGAACGCCATCATCGCGGCGGAGGACCGGCGCTTCTACACCCATATCGGCATCGATCCGCGCGGCATCGCGCGGGCGATGATCGCCAATGTCCGGGCGGGCCGGCTGGTGCAGGGCGGATCGACTCTGACGCAGCAGGCGGCGAAGAACGTCTTTCTCAGCAATGAGCGCAGCCTGCAGCGCAAGCTCAAGGAACTGCCTGTCGCGCTGGCGATGGAGCTGAAATACACCAAAGACCAAATCCTCTCGATCTATCTCAACCGGGTCTATCTGGGCGCGGGCACTTACGGGTTCGAGGCCGCCTCGCGCCGCTATTTCGGCAAGTCGGCGCGAGAGGTCAGCCCGGCCGAGGCCGCGATGCTGGCGGGGCTTCTGAAGGCGCCGTCGCGCTTCGCGCCGACCTCCGATTTGTCCGTGGCGCAGGGACGGGCTGCGGTGGTGATCGATCTGATGGTTGAGGAGGGGTATCTTTCGACCGTCGACGCCGCCATCGCCAAGGCGGAGCCGGCGCAGCTTTCGCAGGCGGCGCAGACCGAGGTCGGGCGCTATTTCGCGGATTGGGTGATGGAGGCGGGGCCGGGCTATCTGACCCATCTGACCACCGAGGACGTCCGAATCCGTACGACATTTGACCGCAGCGCGCAGAACGCGGCCGAGACGGCGATGCGCCGGACCTTCGACAGCAAGGTGAAAAAGGGCTCCACCGCGCAGGCGGCGATCGTGGTGATGTCGCCCGACGGCGCGGTGCGGGCGATGGTCGGCGGGCGCAGCTATGGCGCGTCGCAGTTCAATCGCGCCACCCAGGCCAAGCGCCAGACGGGGTCGGCGTTCAAGCCAATCGTCTACGCCGCCGGGTTCGAGGCGGGGATGAACCCCGGCACGGTGATGGAGGACGCTCCGCTTCGGATCAAGAATTGGGAGCCGAAGAATTACGACGGAACCTATGCCGGCCGGGTGACGCTGACCGATGCGCTGGCGCGCTCGCTGAACACCGTCGCCGTGCGCGTCTCGGAACGGGCGGGCCGCGATCGGGTGGAATCGATGGCGCGACGGATGGGCATGGTCTCGCCATTGGCGCCGGGGCCCGCCGTCGCGCTCGGCACATCCGAGGCGACATTGCTGGAGATGACCGGCGTCTACGCCACCATCGCCAACCGGGGGCGCTCGGCCGATCCCTACAGCGTCAGCCAGATTTTCGTACGCGGCTATAAGGAGCCGGTGATGGCGTCGGCCGAACAGGCTTCGACGCAGGTGATGGATGCGCGCCACGCGGACTGGCTGACGAATATGATGCGTTCGGTGATCCAGCGCGGCACCGGCCAGCGCGCCAGGCTGCAAGGCTTCGACATGGCCGGAAAGACCGGCACGACGCAGCGCGCGCGCGACGCCTGGTTCATCGGCTTCACGTCCGATTTCGTGGTCGGCGTCTGGATGGGCAAGGACGACAACACGCCGCTGGTCGGCGTCACCGGCGGCGGCTTGCCAGCCGAGATCTGGCGCGAGACCATGCGGGAGTTGCATCGCGGCCGCCCGCCCGCACCGATCGAGCAGCCCACCTGGATCGCCTCCGCCAGCGACGATGCGTTCAAGCGCACCAAATCGGTTATTATTGAAAGCGGCGGCGATGTCTTGCAGTCGTTGTTCAAGGATCTCGCCGACATTCTGACCGAGGGCGCCCGCGAGCGCGGCGTCGATGTCCGGGTCGAGTGGCCGGAGGACCGCCGCGGCTGGAACAACGACTAGTCCAGTCTGTAGCGGTGCAGGTTCGCGCCGTTGGTCTTCAGCCAGTCGCGCTTGGGCCGCCAGTCGGGATCCAGCCGCTCCACATGCGCCCAGAAGCGCCGCCCGTGGTTCATCTCCAGCAGATGCGCGGCCTCATGCGCGGCGACGTAGTCCAGCACCTCTGGCGGCGCCATCATCAGCCGCCAGCTGAAGGAGAGGGCGCCATCCGCGGTGCAGGAGCCCCAGCGGCTGGTCGTGTCCCGGATGGTGATCCGCGCAGGGCGCCGCGCGCCCAGCGACGCGGCGTGCCGGTGGGCCGCCTCGGTCAGGCGGGTGCGGGCCTCCTCGCGCAGCCAGACCTTCAGTTTGCGGGCGATCTGATCCGGCGCGCCGGGCACCGTCACGTTTTCGTCGGTCAATTCAACCGGTCCGCGGCGGGATCGCCCCTCGACGATCTGGCGATCGCGACCCAGAACCGGCATCGCGACGCCTGCCGCCACAGGGATTGGTCCGGGCGCGCCCGCGGCGGTGCGGGCGATCCAGTCGGTGTTTTCCAACAGAAACGCCCGCGCTGCGGCGTAGCTGGCACCGGCGGGCGTGGTCAGGCGGATCGAGCCGTCGATCTTTGAGATCGTCAGCGTGAACCGTCGCGCGCCGCGCCTGCGGGCCAAGGTGACCGGGGCGGGCAGTTCGGGCAATGTGACGATATTAAGCGGCATGGAGCAGGGATCTCGCCCGCTGAGAGGCCGGGGTCAAGGCCGTTCGGGTCTTACGCGCCGTCCGTAATCCGGTGCGCGCGGATAAAATCGCGAATCCGGGGCTGCACCCCATGGCGAAAACGCGAGCCGTTGAAGACGCCGTAATGCCCCACCTCGGGCTGCATATAATGCTGTTTCATCGCGGCCGGCAGCGCGTCGCAAAGGTCGAGCGCCGCCTCGGTCTGCCCGCAGCCGGTGATCTTGTCGTTCTCACCTTCGATCGTCATCAGGCCGATATCGGTGATCGCCGAGGGGTTCACCAACCGGCCCCGATGGGTCATCTTGCGCCGCGGCAGCAAGTGTTTCTGGAACACGGTCTCCACGGTCTGCAAATAGTATTCGGCGGGCAGATCCATGACCGAGAGATACTCGTCATAGAACTCCCGATGCGCCGCGGCGGAGTCGCCGTCGCCCTTGATCAGATTTCGGAACTGATTCAGCGCGGCGTCCACATGCCGGTTGAGATTGATCGACACGAAGCCCGACAACTGGATGAAGCCCGGATAAACGCGGCGCATGAAGCCGGGATGCGGAATCGGCACCAGCGCGGTCACGTTCTTCTCGAACCAGGGCAGGGTCTTGCCCATCGCCAGATCATTGGGCTTGGTCGGGCTGAGGCGAGTGTCGATCGGTCCGCCCAGCAGCGTCAGAGAGGCGGGGCGCGCCGGGTCGTTCTCCTCCGCCATCAGCGAGGCGGCCGCGAAGGCCGGGACGCTGGGCTGGCACACCGCCATAACCGCGATGCGCTCGCCATCGTTCGAGAGAAAGCGGATGAACTCCAAAAGGTAGTCGATGTAGTCGTTCAGGTCGAAGCGGCCCTCGCTCAGCGGCACTTTGCGGGAATCGACCCAGTCGGTGATGTAGACGTCATGCTCCGGCAGCATCGCTTCGACCGTGCCGCGCAGCAAGGTCGCGAAATGGCCGGAGAGCGGCGCGACGATCAGGAGTTTGGGATCGTCCCGCGCTTCGGCGCGCGCGCCTTCCCGTTTGAAGTGGAGCAGTTCACAGAACGGCTTTCTTAGAACGATCTCTTCGAGGATCGGCGTCTCACGCCCTTCGATCTCGGTCGTATGGAGCCTGAATTCCGGCTTGCCATAGCGTTTGGTGGCTTTGACGAACAGCTCGCAATAGGCGGCTGTCGCGCGACCGGAAAACGTGCGGGAGGCGGGATTATACGGATGGCTCAGCAGATTCTGGCAGGCTTGAGCGAACGTGCGCGCAGGCGTAATCGACGCATGAGAAATCTCATAGCTGTGATAAAGCACCGCGCTCCACCCTAATAACTGCGCACTCACGCACTTTTTGCCCGATTTTATTGGACAAAGTCAAAAAACGGTCACGAAAGGGACTCAGACCTTAATTTCTTCACAGTGATTTTATAGGGCGCGGATGTGTCGCGAGAAAAGCCCGCCAAATGGCGATTTGCCATATCGTGGTGAGAAACACCTTTGACAGCGCCCGCCGCCTATGGCAATCGACCGCGTCTTTCCAACCACGACGGATGAGCGGTAAATTCATGGCCAAACCAGAGTGGGGCGTCAAACGCATATGCCCCGAATGCGCGACGCGATTCTATGACCTGACGCGGGATCCGGCGACTTGCCCGAAATGCGAGGCGAGTTTCAGCGCTGCGTCGCTGACCAAGGGCAAGCCCGTCAAGGCGACCGCCAAGGCTGCGGCCGCGGGCGCCGCCGCCGATGACGATGCGGAAGTGGTGGTCGATGACGCGGATATCGTCGTGGATGATGACGACGCGGTCACGGACGACGATTCGGATGAGGTGACGGTCGTCGCGGACGATGATGACGACGACGTGGATCTCGGGACGCAAATCGAGATCGAGACTGATAAAGAGGATGAAGACTGAGCGGCGATTTTTCGCTTGAACGGCGGCGGCGCCGCGCCTAGGTTCCGCGCACGCTGAACGAGGCGGTGAACACAGGCCGCCGCGCACAGCATATTCTGGGGCCATAGCTCAGTTGGGAGAGCGCTTGAATGGCATTCAAGAGGTCAGGGGTTCGACTCCCCTTGGCTCCACCAGAATAGACGGAAAGACCGGGATGACGGCCAAGGGCCGCCCCGGTCTTTTCTTTTTGGGAGGTGTTGTCTGGATAACGGCGCGGCGGGGCCCGCCGCAGGCCGGACTTTGTGCCGAACGGGGCGCGGCGCGTCAGGCGGCCGTCGTCTCGAACGCTTCGCTCAACGCCAGCGTGGCCTTGGAGAATTTCCTGTAAAAGAACGGCTTCACCGGATGATCCTGCATCAGCACGATCCGGCCATAGCAGGAGAAGTCCTCAAGCGCCTGTTTCTGGTCGTCTTCAGCGCGCAACGCGCAATGCGTGATCACCCGGCCAAACGCCGTTTTGACGTCGTCATTTACGGGGCGGCGGCTGATATTCCGAAAAACGTGGTCGAGATCGTCCAGCATGCGAATCTCCCGGGGCGGCGGTCGCGTTTCTCTCAGCCCTGCCAATGGAGTGGGGTCCCGAGGGCGAGGGTCCATCTGGCGTGGCCTGCGTCGAAAATCTATGGCGGAAAATTTCGGCGGAAATACGCGGGATATATGGCAGAGGTTGAGTTGGCTTGCCTTAATTCGCCTGCCGTGGTCTCGTCAATCAACGTGACAATCGTCGAAGAGGCGGAATTTGGTCGCAATATCAATCGGTCGCCGGTTATGAAGGCCATGTGGCGCCGGTCCCGAACAGCCGTTTCTAACGGCCACAATCCGGCGATTTTTTGTGACCTATTAAGGAGACGCGACGTGACTGAACCTGACCGGGACGCCCTGCGTGATATTGCTGAACAGGCTTTGGACATCGCCAATGAGGTGCTTGAAGATGAATCTCCGGCCGATCGCACTCAAAACCGCGGACATATTATCGGCGCGCTGATCCATGTGATGGGGACGGCCTATTTCGCGGAGAAAGCCGCCGGCGGCTGACGGTTTCGCGGGAAAATTCCAAGCTGGAACAGTGGTCTGCGCGGTCACGCGCGCACACGTTCAGATCATTCCGCCTTGCCGGGCGGGCGCCGAGCCCCCACATTTAACCTAACGACGGGCGCCGGTATCGGGCTCGTCCGGGGAAGTCGCTTGAAGAAGGGCTCGATATGACTCGCGTAACGTTCGCGTCGCATCCGTTCCTGCTGGGTTTTGAGGAGCTTGACCGTCTGGTCGAGCGCACCGCAAAGGCCGGGAATGACGGTTATCCGCCTTACAACATCGAACAGCGCGGCGAGATCGCCTACCGCATCACGCTTGCGCTCGCCGGTTTTTCGGAGGCTGACCTCTCGATCACGGTCGAGGATCATCAACTGGTGATCCGTGGACGTCAGGAGGGCGAAGACGCCGACCGCGCGTTCCTGCATCGGGGAATCGCGGCGCGGCAATTCCAGAAAGCCTTCGTTCTGGCGGAAAATATCGAGGTGACAGGCGCCAGCCTGGCCAATGGCCTGTTGCATATCGACCTGGAGCGCACCGCGCCCGACCCGGTGGTCCGGCGCATCGAAATCAATCGCGGCTAAGATAGGAGGGCCGACATGTACGACACGTCTGACACCGCGCTGACTGCCCTTGGTCTCGAGGCCGGAGAGCGCATCGTCTATGTGCGAGAGGTCGCGCTGGATGAGATACCCGCCGAGGACGCCGACAAGGTTGAGGGGCTTGAGAAGCTCTACGCCGTGCATGACGGCGCCGGGAACCGTCTTGGCCTGTTTGGCGACAGGGACCTCGCCTTCACGGTTTCCCGCCAGCATGAACTGGCGCCGGTGAGCGTTCACTAACCCCAAAATCGCGAATCGTCAGGATGCAAAAGGTGCGCAATTTGCGCGCCACAGCGCCAATGCGCGCGAGATGAACGGATCTTGCACAATTAATGCGTGTGACTCCGAGTTTTGGACTCGCCTTTCGGCGAGCGACTCAGGAACCTATTCACTATGAGATATAGTTCTTGGAATCCCGAGGGCTGAATTTACCCGAATGAATGGCAATTTCTTCTGGAGATGAACGCCAGATGAATGGCGGTTGTCCCTGAAAGTCCCCCGACTTTCAACGGTGTGGCGGCTGAGGGCCTGACAATTCAGGCGAGGCCAATTTGCCGGATGGTGTTGGTTATCCGGCCAAGGGGGTGTTTCGCGTCACGGCGCCCGCGTGAGTACGCGCCACCTGTACCGAGATGGGCCGCCGGCGTACGGTCGGCGGTTCCTTCGCGAATATGTCGCGTCACCCTGTTGCTTAGTGAAGGTGTTGAAATGAGCCAGACTCTTGAGTGCGAAGTTATCAGCGATCCCAACCCGGTGTTGAGCTCCATTGCAATCTCCGATTCCTTGACCGGAGCGTCCGTTCTGATCGGATCTTACAAAGAGGGGCGTGAGTTGGCGGCGCGAATAGAACGCGAGGCCCGCAAATTGTGGCCCGAACCGGCGAACATCGCCTGAATCGAATAACGCCGCTCCCTGAGAAGGGGGCGGCGTCTTCGATTCTAGAAGTCTCTGAAACTCTGGGTATTGTGGTCAGGCGGCCCGCGATGGCGCGGAATCCGTCAATATCGCAAAAATCGACGACTCGTCGGCGGAGGCGCGCAACTTGGCGCAGACCGACGCGTCGCGCAAAGTGCGGGACACCCGCGCCAGGGCTTTCAGATGCGCCGCGCCGGCGTTTTCAGGCGCGAGGATCATGAAGACCAGATCGGTCGGCTCGCCATCCATCGAATCGAAGTTCACGCTTTTTTCGAGACGCGCGAACATGCCGTGGATTTCCGTCAGTTCCGTCAGGCGGGCATGAGGGATCGCGACGCCCTTGCCCATGCCGGTGGGACCCAGCCGCTCACGCTCCAGCAACGCCTCGAACACGCTGCGCGCTTCAAGCCCATAGAGGTCGCTGGCGCGGTTCGCCAGTTCCTGAAGCAGATGCTTCTTGCTGGAGGTGCGCAAGTTCGGCGCGATCGCCTCCGGCGACAATAGTTCGGTTAACTCCATAGAGGCTCAATTCTTCCCATACTGGGACGCGCGCGTCAGGTCTGTGCTACGACGCGGCGAGATTTGTAGGATCAATCCAGCCGATATTGCCGTCATCGCGTCGGAACACGACGTTCAGGCCCCCGTGGGACTCGTTCTGAAACATCAGAAACGGCGAATCATCGAACTCCATCTGCATGACCGCCTCGCCGACCGACAGGGATTTGATGTCAGTGGTCATTTCGGCGATCACGATGGGCTGGAGGCTCTCGGGTTCTTCCTCCTCGGTTTCCGAGGATGCGAGGACGTAAGCCGGGGCCGAGTACGCCTCGATCGGCTCCGGCCGCGTCTTGTGGTGGTCTTTCAGGCGCCGTTTGTACCGGCGAAGCTGTTTTTCGATCCGCTCTACGCCGGCGTCGAAACAGGCGTAGATCTCGCTCGCCTGGCTGCTGGCCTTGGCGGTCAGCCCGGTCGACAGATGTACGGACGAGTCGCAACGGAAACCGTGTCCCTCTCTGGAGAAGGTGATGACAGCCTCGACCGGGCGATCGCTGTATTTGCGAACCGCCGCGTCGATCGTGTCCTCGACATGGCTCCGCAACGCGTCGCCGATATCAATATGTTTTCCGTTAACCTGAATTCGCATATTTTAGCAGTCCTTCCGGTTCGCGCGCAGCGCCGCCGCAGGATGCGATGGTACGCCCCCACTGAGGAGCGCGCGGAACCTATTAAGGCGGGCGAAGCCTGTCAACTCGCGGCGAATGCAAGTTTTCACCCGCGTTTGATGGGGGGATATGGCGGCGACTCTCACCGCTGATCCATCAGTGCGCGTTTCGTCCTGCGACGTTGGACGGAGGAGGGGATACGCATAGCCTCACGATATTTCGTCACCGTCCTTCGCGCAATATCTACGCCGTCGCTTCGGAGCAATCCGACGATTTTATCATCGGACAGGATCTTCTTCGGATCCTCCGCATCGACCAGCGCGCGAATGCGATGGCGGATCGCCTCAGCGGAGTGGGCGTCGCCGCCGCCGGTGGCGCCGATGGCGACCGTGAAGAAGTATTTCAGCTCGAAAACGCCGCGCTCGGTGGAAAGGTACTTGTTCGACGTCACGCGGCTGACGGTCGATTCGTGCATGCCAATCTCATCGGCAACGGCCTTCAGCGTCAGGGGTTTGAGCGCGGACACGCCTTGGGTGAAGAAATCGTCCTGCTGCTTCAGAATCTCGCCGGCCACTTTGATGATCGTGTTGGCGCGCTGGTCGAGGCTTCGAATCAACCAGCTCGCATGTTGCTTGCGCTCGGTCAGCCAGACTTGCGCGGGCGCGTCGGCGCCAGCTTCGATCTGCGCCATATAGCGACGGTCCAGCAGCAGGCGCGGCAAAGTGTCGGGGTTCAGCTCGACAGTCCAGATCCCGTCCGCGGCCCGCCTTGCGAAAATGTCCGGGGTGATCGGAGCGGCGGCATCGCCGGACCAGGCGAGGCCAGGGCGCGGCTCCAGCGCGCGAATCTCGGCCTGCATCTCCGCCATGTCCGCCAAGTCGACGCCGCAGGTCTTCGCCAGCGCCGACGTCTCGCCGCGCGCCAGCGCGCCAAGATTGGCCAGCAGCGCCTCCATCGCCGGGTCATAGCGCCCAAGCTCGCGCAATTGCAGCGCCAGGCATTCGGGAAGGTCCCGCGCGCCGACGCCGGTCGGCTCGCAATCCTGAATCGCGGCCAGCGCCGACTCCACATCCGCCAGCGCCGCGCCACAGCGCCCGGCGATCTCCTCCAGGGGAACCCGCAGATATCCGTCCGGGTCGAGATCGCCGATCATCAATTGCGCCAGAAGCGCGCGCTTTTGCGGCAGGCCGGCCATGTCGACCTGACGCCGCAAATGATCTCCCAGCGAGGTGTCTTCGGGCGCCTCCAGGGTGAGCCCGTCCAGATCGTCGATCCCGCCGCCAGAGCGCGTGCGTCCGCCCGCCACGCCGCCTGAGAAAGAGCCGCCGGGGCCAAGCCCCGCCGCGCCCCGCGGGGCGGCGTCCGCATCGGCGTAAACGTTCTCGAGGCCGCCATCCAGTTGGTCGCCCGCGCTGCGCAGATCCTGCGCCGCGATCGCCGTGGCGGAGTCGGTTTCAGCGGGCGTTTCCGGGCGCGGGTCGCCCGGCGGACCCTCCTCTCTTCCCTGCGCCGCGACGTCGGGTTGGGAGAGTCGCAGCAGCGGATTGCCTTCGGTCTCGACCGCGACATGCTCCAACAATTCCAGATTCGACAATTGCAACAGCTTGATCGCCTGCTGCAATTGCGGCGTCATCACCAATTGCTGGCTTTGCCGCAGCTCCAGACGTGGTCCGATGCTCATGCGCGCGTCGCGAAATTTGCAAGTCGTCCGATCACGTAAAGCGGCCCGATGCTGATCGGCGCGGACGCTCCGTCGCCGACATGTTGCGGTCAAATCGGGGAGCGTTCGAATATCGTCAGCGGATCAGATCTTGAAACCCTCGCCCAGATAAACCCTGCGCACGGCCTCATCCTTGACGACGTCTTCCGGCGCCCCTGTCATCAATACCTGCCCATCATGCAAGATATAGGCCCGATCGATGATTCCCAGAGTTTCCCGCACATTATGGTCGGTAATCAAGACTCCGATGCCGCGATCTTTCAGATGTGCGACAAGATCGCGGATGTCTCCGACCGCGATCGGATCCACCCCGGCGAAGGGTTCGTCCAAGAGGACATAGGCCGGGCGCGCGGCAAGACAACGCGCGATCTCGACCCGTCGGCGCTCGCCGCCCGAAAGCGCAACGGCCGGGGAGCGCCGCAGATGGGTGATGGAGAATTCGCCCAACAGTTCATCCAGCGCCCGCGCGCGTGTCGCGCCGTCGTCCTCCACCAACTCGAGAACCGCGCGGATATTCTCTTCGACCGTCAGACCGCGAAAGATCGACGCTTCCTGCGGCAAATAGCCGATGCCGAGTCTGGCGCGGCGATACATGGGCAATTGCGTCACGTCGCGGCCATCGACGATGATCCGGCCGGAATCGGGCGGGATCAGGCCGGTGATCATGTAAAAGCATGTGGTCTTCCCGGCGCCGTTCGGCCCCAGCAGCCCCACGGCTTCGCCACGATTGAGATGCAGACTGACATCGCGGGCGACAGGGCGCTTCTTGAAGCTCTTTCCCAGCAGCTCGGCGACGAGGCCGTGGTCGGGCGGCGGCGATCCGCGCGTTGACTCGCTCTCAGGTTCGGCGAGCGCCTCTGCGTCGTCATTCTGGGGCATGCCCCGCCTCCCGGCCTGATTTCCGCCCGGCGTCTCGCCGCCTAATTCTGTTCTTTGGACGGCGCGAACACGCTTTGCACGCGCCCCCCGCCCGTGCTTTCGATCCGCCCCAATCCGGTGTTGAGATCGATGTTGAGCACCTCGCCCTTGATGGCGTTGGCACCCTGATTGAGGATCACGCCGCCGGTCATGCGGATCTTGCCCGTCTCCACATCGTACTCGGCGCGTTCGCCCTGCGCGGTCTCGCTGGCGGTCGCCAGAAAGACGGAGCCGACCGCGATGACCTTGCGGATGGCGCCGGTTTCGCTGTCTTCCGCTCCCTCCGCGTCCTGATCGAAAAACACGTCCAACTGATCGGCGGTCAGCGTCAGTTCGCCCTGTTTGGCTTCAACCGAACCGGTGAAGATCGCGATCTGCTCAGCCTGACGCACCTCCAGGGTGTCGGAGACGATCTCGATCGGTTGGCTGGAATCGTGTTTCAGTCCGCCAAACGGCGAATCCGCGGCCATGGCTAGATCGGCCGCCGCGACCATCATCCCTGCGCAGGCGAGCGCCGCGAACACGGCGCGCCCGGCGCCGATGCGAGCGGTCGTCAAAATACTCTTCGCCGTCATGGCTGTCGCTTCCCTTCGCTCGCCCCTTCAGAGCCGGTTTCGCCCCCCGGCGCAGCTTCATCCGTCGCATCGGGACGAAACACCACCCGGACGCCGCCGTCAAACCAAACAATGTCGTCGCCGTTCTCATCCCGCTCGGCCCGCATCGATCCGGCCTCCAGCCGGCCTTTTGGCCCCCAGGCCTCGATCGGCGTCTTAGTGACCACCGTATCCTTGGTTCCGTTGAGGATCGCGGCCTCCGTTCGGATGCTATAGCCGTCCGAGCTGTCGATGGCGACGCCGCCCGCCAGATTCAGTTTGCGGGTGCGGGGCCGATACAGCCCCTCCGCCGCGGTCAGCGTGACATTCCGACCATCGGTCAAAGAGATCTCCCCCTCCAGTTCGCCGAGCTCGATCTTTTTCGGATTCGGTCCGTCCGGCAGGGCCCAGACGGCGCGCAGCACGTAAGGTTCGTCGTCTTCCGTCGTACCGGTGTAGCGGGGCGTGATCAGGCGCAAGCCGTCGCCCAGCGCCGCCCGATCCTCCGGGCTGAGGCCCAGGTTCTCGCTGATTTTCTCCTTGGGGCCGAAGAAGATCAGCGCGATCGTCACGGCCGCGATCACCGGCAGCGCAATCTTCAGCCTGCGAACCCGGCGCGAGTAGTTCTCGCCGCTCCTTTCGGTGCGGGCGATCGGGGTGACATCGCGTTCGGAACTCGCCACGGTCGGCCTCTCAAACCACGCCGGCGCGCAGGCAGTCGTGGATATGCAGTAATCCGATCGGCTGTGTCGGTTGTCCCGCCGCGTCGCGTTCCGCCACGAAAAGCGCCGTGATCTGGCGCTCCTGCATGCGTCTGACGGCCTCCTGCGCGAAGGCGGAGGGCCGGATCGTGATCGGGGATTTCGTCGCGACATCGCCGGCGCGCCGGTCCAGCAAGCCCTGCATGTTCCGACGTAGATCGCCATCAGTGATCACGCCCGAGACCCTGCCATCCGCGCCGACCACCGCGGCGACGCCGAAGCCCTTGCTGGTGATCTCGAGCAGCGCGTCGGACATCAGCGTGTCCTCGGCGACGATCGGCAGGTCTTCGCCGGTATGCATCAGGTCGCTGACTTGCAGCAGCGCCGAGCCGAGCTTGCCGCCGGGATGAAACTCACGGAACCGCTCCGGCGTGAAGTCGCGCCGCTCCATCAGCGCCACCGCCAGCGCGTCGCCCAGCGCGATGGTCAGAGTGGTGGAGGTCGTCGGGGCGAGGCCGACATGGCAGGCTTCGGGCGCCTTGGGCAGCACCAGCGCGATATCGGCGGCCTTCAGCAACGTCGAGTCCGGTTTACTGGCGACGCCGATCAGCGGAATGCCGAAGCGGCGGGTGTGCCCGATCATGTCGGCCAGTTCGGGCGTTTCGCCTGAATTCGACAGCATCAGCGCGAGATCGTTGCGCGTCAGCATGCCCAGATCGCCGTGGCTGGCCTCGGCCGGGTGCACGAAATTCGCCGGCGTCCCCGTTGAGGCGAGCGTGGCCGCGATCTTGCGTCCGACATGGCCGGATTTGCCCATGCCCGAGACGATGACGCGGCCCGTGACCTTCAGGATCGCATCGACCGCGTCGGCGAAAGGCTCGGCCAGCGTCTCCGAATAGCCCGCCAGCGCATCCGCCTCGATCTTGAGGACGCGCCGCCCGGTGGACATGGCCTCGGCTCGCTGATCGGCGGTCGATGGTTTAGGATCGGCAGTGGTCATCGGCGCTCCTCAATGCGCGAAAATGTCGATCTCCGGCCAACCTTCAATATCGAGCAAAGCTCGGTCGGGCAGAAAGCGAAAACAGGACTCGGCCATTGCAGTGCGGCCTTCGCGCGCCAGCATCGCATCCAGCGCGTCCTTCAAACGGTGCAGATATAGCACGTCCGACGCGGCGTATTCCGTCTGCGCTTTCGTCAGCGTATCGGCGCCCCAGTCGGAGCTTTGCTGATGCTTCGAGATGTCGACGCCAATCAGTTCCTGACACAGATTCTTCAATCCGTGCCGGTCGGTGAAGGTGCGGACGAGTTTCGAGGCGATCTTGGTGCAATAGACCGGCCGCGCCACAGCCCCCAGCGCATGGGCCAGGAGAGCGATGTCGAATCGGCCGAAATGAAAGAGTTTCAGCACATCCGGATTGGTCAGCATGGCGACGAGGTTCGGCGCCTCGGTCGCGCCCCGCGGGATCTGCACCAGATGCGCGTCGCCATCGCCCGAAGACAACTGCACCAGACACAGGCGGTCGCGATGCGGGTTCAGGCCCATCGCCTCGGTGTCGATCGCCACGACCGGGCCCAGATCCAGCCCGTCCGGCAAGTCGCCGATATAAGTGTGAATTGTCATGCCCGCCCTCAGCTTCACGCGTCTTTTTTAAACTATAGCGCGTTCCGCGTCCGCTGAAACCAGCGACCGCCATTTCAATCGGCAATGTTTGGATTGGTGCCCAGGAGAAGACTCGAACTTCCACGACCTTGCGGTCACTGGCACCTGAAGCCAGCGCGTCTACCAATTCCGCCACCTGGGCATCCGGCCCCGAAGGGCGCGGACCCGGCATTTAGACCCGGCCCGGACGGCTGTCAACCAGAAGCCGGGCGAATGGGCCCGCAGCCGCCGTCGCCGCCGCGGTTCCGGGCGCCATTGCGTCCCAGCGACCACAAGGCGCTTGAGCAGACGGGGCCTCGCGCCCTATGACGGGAGACGACCTATTGGCGCCGCGCCCCGTTGAGATTCGGGTCGTGGGCAAGAACCTGGAGATTTCGCCATGGCTGACGCCTCCGCTCCCCTCGTTACAATCATCGGAGGCTCCGGCTTCGTAGGCCGCTATATCGCCCAGCGGATGGCGCGGCGCGGATGGCGGGTGCGTGTGGGCGTGCGCCGCCCCTATGAGGCGGGATTCGTGCGCCCCTATGGCGATGTCGGTCAGGTCGAGCCGGTCCAGTGCAACATCCGCGACGACGCGTCCGTGGCCCGCGCGGTGGACGGCGCCGAGGTGGTGATCAACTGTGTCGGCATTCTCTATCAGGTAGGCGCTCAGCAATTCGACGCGGTGCAGGCGGACGGGCCGGCGCGGGTGGCCAAGGCCGCCGCCGCGGCTGGCGCGCAGCGCTTCGTGCATATCTCCGCCATTGGGGCGGATTCGGGCTCAGAGTCGGCGTACCAGCGCTCGAAGGCGGAAGGTGAAGCGGGCGTGCGCGCGGCGTTCCCCGAAGCGGTGATCCTGCGGCCCTCGATCATCTTTGGAATCGAAGACCAGTTCTTCAACCGTTTCGCCAAGATGGCGAAACTCTCGCCGGTTCTGCCGCTGGTCGGCGCGAAGAGCCGGTTTCAGCCGGTCTATGTCGACGATGTCGCTGCGGCGGCGGAAAAAGCGGCGATGGGAGAGGCGGAGGCGGGTGCGACCTATGAGCTGGGCGGGCCGCAGGCGCTCAGTTTCGCCGATCTGATGAAGCTTATGCTGCGCGCGACCCGGATGCGCCGCTTGGTGCTGCCGCTGCCATTCGGCCTTGCGACGCTACAGGCCAATATCATGCAGCTGACCACGATGGTGGGGATCGCTCCGATGCTGACCGTGGATCAGGTGAAGTCGTTGAAGATCGACAATGTGGTCGGCGAGGGCGCCAAAACGCTGTCAGATCTGGGCATCGATCCAACGGCGGCCGAGACAATTATCGACACTTATCTCTATATCTTCCGGCCCGAAGGTCAGTATGACAGCCTCGTGAAAGTCTGACGCGCCGACGATGGCGCAGGGCGACGAGCCGGTTTACCCGTAGGCGATCGCCAGCAGGATGACGCCCAAAATCATCCGGTAGATGACGAACGGGGTCAGCGACCAGCCGCGCAGCATCCGCATCAGAAGCGCAAGGCTGACCAGCGCCGCCACGAAGGAAAGCCCGGCGGCGAGCGCGGCGTCGAGGCCGACGGCGGCGTCCTCCTCCACCAGTTTGATCCCGGCGACCGTGCCTGCCGCCAGAATCGCCGGAACCGACATCAGCATCGCCAGCTTTGCGGCGTCCACCCGCGCGAACCCCAACGCGCGCGCGGCGGTGATGGTGACCCCCGACCGGCTGGCGCCCGGAATCAACGCAATGGCTTGCGCCAGCCCCATGAGGGCGGCGTCGCGCCAGCTCCAGTCCCCGGCTTGCCGCGTCATTGGACCCCAGCGGTCGGCGGCGTAGAGGACCAACCCCCAGATCAGCGTCATCCAGCCGATCACCTCGACCGAGCGCAGCGCTGCGGTCGAATCGAAGACCACCAGCAGCACGCCCGTGATCATCACCGGGATTGTGGCCAGAACCAGCAGCAGGGCCAGTTTCGCTTCCTGCGTGCGGGGGCGGCCGGAGGCGACATGCAGCCCCCCGACGATCGCCTTTGCGACATCCCGCCGGAAATAAAGCACGACGGCGCAGAGCGTGCCGACATGGGTCGCCGCATCGATCAGCAGCCCCTGGTCCGGTTCGCCGATCGCCATCGGCGTCAGCACCAGATGGCCCGAGGAGCTGACCGGCAGAAACTCGGTGATCCCCTGCACCAGCGCCAGCACGATGATCTGCAGCCAGCTCATTCGCGGCGCGGGCCTGAATCAGCGCGGCGCGCGTCCGGCGGCGTGTGGGTCATTTCTGTTTTTCCTGCTCAATCTGTCGCATCGCAACCATACGCGGCGGCATGACCGGTGTTGAGATCGAATAAAGGTCAATATTTTTGACTTATAATAAGCAATTCATGACCGCCACAATGGCGCCATGAGTATGATTTTGTCTTTATAGGTAAGATATATTGACTTTAATTGCCGCGCCGATTGCTGTATGCCAAGCCATTCGACGCTGACGAACGACGGTTCGGCGGTGATTTAAGGTCAGTTGAAGTCAGTGAGAGCGCGGTCAGACCGACCGAGGGCGCTGGACAGCCCCGACCTCTCAGGGCCCGCATCAGGGCCGATATTTTGGGAAGTATCCTATGGCGCAGAAGATGCTGAAATTCGTCTCGGTTGGACGCGAAATGCCGAACAAGCGCGACGCCAAGGCGCGGCGCGAGGATTTCGACGAGATCTACCGGGAATTCGCGCGCGAGAAGGCGGAGGAGCAGGCCGCTCGGTGTTCTCAATGCGGCGTGCCCTTCTGTCAAAGCCATTGTCCGCTGCACAACAACATCCCCGACTGGCTGAAACTGACCGCCGAGGGGCGGCTGCGCGAGGCCTACGACCTCAGCCAGGCGACCAACACGTTTCCCGAGATTTGCGGCCGGATCTGCCCGCAGGATCGTCTTTGCGAAGGCAATTGCGTCATCGAGCAGTCCGGGCACGGCACAGTCACGATCGGAGCGGTGGAGAAATACATCACCGACACCGCGTGGGAGAAAGGCTGGGTCAAGCCCGCCAAGCCCGTGGTGGAGCGCGAGGAGAAGGTCGCGATCATCGGCGCAGGTCCGGGCGGGCTGGCGGCGGCGGATGCGCTGCGCCGACGCGGCGTGCAGGTGACGGTCTATGACCGCTATGACCGGTCGGGCGGGTTGCTGGTCTATGGCATTCCCGGTTTCAAGCTGGAGAAGGACGTGGTTGAGCGCCGCAACACGCAGCTGGAAGAGAGCGGCGTGAAATTCGTGCTCAACTGCGATGTCGGCGTCGACAAGAGCTTTTCCGAGATTCAGGCCAACCATGACGCGGTGCTGATCGCGACCGGGGTCTATAAGTCCCGCGAGCTGGGCGGACCGGGCTCGGGCCTCAAGGGGATCGAACGCGCGATCGACTATCTGGTCGCGTCGAACAAGGTCGGGCTGGGCGACTCGGTGGAGGCGTTCGAGTCGGGCGCGCTGAACGCCGAGGGCAAGAACGTCGTCGTGATCGGCGGCGGCGACACCGCGATGGACTGCGTGCGCACCGCCGTGCGGCAGGGCGCGAAATCGGTGAAATGCCTTTATCGCCGCGACAAGGCGAATATGCCGGGCTCGATGCGCGAAGTCGCCAACGCCGAAGAAGAGGGCGTCGAGTTCGTCTGGCTCTCCGCCCCCAAAGGCTTCACCGGCGACAAACATATCAACGGCGTCAAGGCGATCCATATGCGTCTTGGTCCGGCGGACGCCAGCGGCCGGCAGGCGCCAGAGGAGATCGCAGGGTCTGAGGAGACGATCCCTTGCGACCTCGCCATCAAGGCGCTGGGATTCGAGCCGGAGGAATTGCCGAAGCTCTGGAACACCGACGGGCTGGAAGTGACCCGCTGGGGCACGATCAAGGCCAACTTCCGCACCAAGCAGACCTCGCTGCCGGGGGTCTATGCGGTGGGCGATATCGTGCGCGGCGCGTCCCTCGTCGTCTGGGCGATCCGCGACGGGCGCGAGGCTGCGGACGCGATGATGGCGGAGTTCGACGCGAAGGCCGCGGCCAAGGTCGCGGCGGAGTAAATTCATGATCGAGCCCCGCACCGGACGCTGCCTTTGCGGCGCCGTCACCTTCCGCGCTGACGGCGTGAAGACGGACCACGCGGCCTGTCATTGCGCCATGTGCCGGCGCTGGACGGGTTCGCCCCTTCTCGCCGCGCATGTCGAAAGCGTGACGTTCGAGGGGGAGGAGAATATCGGCCTCTACACCTCGTCCGACTGGGCCGAACGCGGGTTCTGCAAGATCTGCGGATCGAGCCTTTTTTACCGGCTGCGCGAGGGCGGCGAGATCCATGTCGCCATCGGCGCTTTTGACGACCAAAGCGAATTTGAACTCGTCAGCGAGATTTTCGTTGACGCCAAGCCCGGCGGCTACGCGTTCGCCGGCGACTTGAAACAGATGACCGAGGCGGAGGTTCTGGCGCTCTATGCGCCGCCCGCCGAACAGGGAGACTGACCCAATGACCGAATTTGATCCCAAATGGGCCGACAGCCATGACGCGAAGCGCAAGGCGCTCGCCGAGACGGGCATGTTTCGCGAGGAGTTTGAGAAAGCCTCCTGCGGCGTCGGGTTCGTGGTCTCCATCGACGGCGACCCCCGGCGCGACGTCGTAGAGAGCGGCCTGACCGCGCTGAAGGCGATCTGGCACCGCGGCGCAGTGGACGCGGACGGCAAAACCGGCGACGGCGCGGGCATCCATGTGCAGATCCCGGATGCGTTTTTCCAGGATCAGATCCGGCGCACCGGGCATGAGCCGAGCGACCGGCGCATCTCCATCGGCATGGTGTTCCTGCCGCGCACCGATTTCGGCGCGCAGGAGACGTGCCGGACCATCGTGGAGACCGAAGTCCTGCGCATGGGCCATTACATCTATGGCTGGCGGCAGGTGCCGGTGAACATCGCGGTGCTGGGCGAGAAAGCCAACGCGACCCGCCCCGAGATCGAGCAGATCATCATCGCCGACGACAAGGGGCTGGATGAGGAAGAGTTTGAGCGCGAGCTCTATGTGATCCGCCGCCGGATCGAAAAGGCGGTCGCCAAGGCGCAGGTCTCGGGCTTCTACGTCTGCTCGCTGAGCTGCCGTTCGGTGATCTACAAGGGCATGATGCTGGCTGAGCAGGTGGGCGAGTTCTATCCGGACCTGAAAGATGAGCGCTTCGTCTCCGCCTTCGCGATCTATCACCAGCGCTATTCGACCAACACCTTCCCGCAATGGTGGCTGGCGCAGCCCTTCCGCATGCTCGCCCACAACGGCGAGATCAACACGCTGAAAGGCAACCTTAACTGGATGAAGAGCCATGAAATCCGGCTCGCCTCTAATTTTCTGGGCGATCTCGCCGAAGACATCAAGCCGATCGTGGCGCAGGGCTCTTCGGATTCGGCCGCGCTGGACGCGGTGTTCGAAGTGATGGTGCGCGCGGGCCGCATCGCGCCTATGGCCAAGACGCTGCTGGTGCCGGAGGCGTGGTCGAATTTCGCCAGCGTGATGCCGGAGGAGCGCCGCGCGATGTACGCCTACTCCAACTCTGTCATGGAGCCCTGGGACGGGCCGGCGGCGCTGGCCTGCACCGACGGGCGCTGGGTTGTGGCAGGGCTCGACCGCAACGGTCTGCGCCCGATGCGCTATGTGGTGACTGGCGACGGGCTGGTGATCGCCGGGTCCGAGACCGGCATGGTGCCCGTGGATGAGATGACAGTGGTCGAGAAGGGCGCGCTCGGCCCCGGCCAGATGCTGGCCATCGACATGCAGGCGAAGAAGCTGTTCCGCGACGCCGAAATCAAGGACGATCTCGCCAAGGCCCGCCCTTACGGCGACTGGATCAAGAAAGTCACCGATCTGACCGAGGCCGTCGCGGGCGGCTCCGAGCCGCGCCTTTTGGAAGGCGAGGATCTGCGTCGCCGACAGATCGCGGCGGGATACTCCATCGAGGAGATGGAGGCGACGTTGCACCCAATGGCCGAAGACGCGAAAGAAGCGATCGGCTCGATGGGCGACGACACGCCGCCCGCCGTCCTTTCGGAGCGCTACCGTCCGCTCAGCCATTTCTTTCGGCAGAACTTTAGTCAGGTGACCAACCCGCCGATCGACTCGCTGCGCGAACAGCGGGTGATGAGCCTGCAGACCCGGTTCGGCAATCTCAAGAACGTGCTGGACGAGGATTCGAGTCAGGCGGAGATCCTGACGCTGTCCAGCCCGGTGGTCTCCAACGCCCAGTTCGATGCGATGCGCGACGCCTTTAAGGGCGCTTATCGCGAGATCGACTGCCTGTTCCCGGTCGACGGCGCGCCGGACGCGTTGCGGCGCGGGTTGGAGCGGGTGCGCGCCGAGGCGGAGGAGGCCGTGCGCGCAGGCGCTGGGCATATCATCCTGACCGATGAGCGCGTGGACGCGAAGAACGTCGCCATGCCGATGATCCTCGTCACCTCGGCGGTCCATTCTTGGCTGACGCAGAAAGGATTGCGCACCTTCTGCTCGATCAACACGCGCTCCGCCGAGTGTATCGACCCGCATTACTTCGCAGTTCTGATCGGTTGCGGCGCGACCACGGTGAACGCGTATCTGGCGCAGGACAGCCTTGCGGACCGGGTTTCGCGCGGTCTCTTTGGCGATCTGACGCTGGAGGCGGCGGTCGAGCGGTATCGCGAGGCCGTCGGGCAGGGCCTGCTGAAAATCATGTCCAAGATGGGCATCTCGGTGATCTCCTCCTATCGTGGGGGGATGAATTTCGAGGCGGTGGGCCTCAGCCGCTCCGTCGTCGCCGAGTTCTTCCCGGGCATGCACAGCCGGATCTCGGGCATCGGCATCGCCGGGCTGCAGAAGAAAGCGCTGGCGATCCATGGCAAGGCGTTCCGCGAGGGCGCTGAGGTTCTGCCGATCGGCGGCACCTACAAGTATCGCCGCGGCGGCGAGACTCACGCCTGGCACGCCAGTCTGCTGCACATGATGCAGAAGGCCTGCGACACCGGATCCTATCAGGCGTGGAAGCAGTATTCCGACGGCATGCGCCAGCAGCCGCCGATCCATCTGCGCGATCTGCTGGACTTCAAGCCGATGGGAGAGGCGATTTCCGTCGACGAGGTGGAGTCGATCACCTCGATCCGCAAACGCTTTGTCACGCCGGGCATGTCGCTGGGCGCGCTCAGCCCTGAGGCGCATAAGACCCTCAACGTCGCCATGAACCGGATCGGCGCCAAATCGGATTCCGGCGAGGGCGGCGAGAATCCCAAGCATTTCAATCCGGAGCCGAACGGCGACAATCCGTCGGCGAAGATCAAGCAGGTGGCATCCGGCCGGTTCGGCGTGACGGCTGAGTATCTCAACCACTGCTCGGAGCTGGAGATCAAGGTCGCGCAGGGCGCCAAGCCCGGCGAGGGCGGCCAGCTGCCCGGCTTCAAGGTCACCGAAATGATCGCCAAGCTGCGGCATTCGACTCCGGGCGTGACGCTGATCAGCCCGCCGCCGCATCACGACATCTATTCGATCGAGGATCTGGCGCAGCTGATCTACGACCTCAAGCAGATCAATCCGGAGGCCAAGGTCTGCGTGAAGCTTGTGGCGTCTTCGGGCGTCGGCACGATTGCAGCGGGCGTCGCCAAGGCGAAGGCTGACGTGATCCTGATCTCGGGCCATAACGGCGGCACCGGCGCCTCGCCGCAGACCTCGATCAAACATGCGGGTCTGCCGTGGGAGATGGGCCTGACCGAAGCGCATCAGGTGCTCAGCCTGAACAATCTGCGTGAGCGCATCGTGCTCAGGACCGATGGTGGGCTGCGCACGGGCCGCGACTTTGTAATCGCCGCGATGATGGGCGGCGAGGAGTTCGGCGTTGGCACCGCCGCGCTGGTGGCGATGGGCTGCATCATGGTGCGCCAGTGCCAGTCCAACACCTGCCCTGTTGGGGTTTGCGTGCAGGATCCGGAGCTGCGCAAGAAATTCACGGGCAACGCCGACAAGGTGGTCAACCTCTTCACCTTCATCGCGCAGGAGATCCGGGAGATCCTGGCCTCGCTCGGCGCCCGCAGTCTTGAGGAGATCATCGGACGCGCCGACCTCTTGGCGCAGGTCAGCCGCGGCGCGGCGCATCTGGATGATCTGGACCTCAATCCGCTGCTGGTGCGGGTCGATGAGGGGTCGGAGATCGAGTATCCGCTCTCCAAGCCCCGCAACGCCGTGCCGGACACGCTGGACGCCAAGATCGTCAACGACGCGCAGCCATTCTTCAAGGATGGCGAGAAGATGCAGCTCAGCTACACGGTTCAGAACACGCTGCGGACCATCGGCACGCGGGTCTCCAGCCATATCGTCCGGCGTTTCGGGATGCGAAATTCGCTGCAGGACGACCACCTGACGGTCAAGCTGACCGGTTCGGCGGGGCAGTCGCTGGGCGCGTTCGCCGCGCCGGGATTGAAGCTGGAGGTCTATGGCGACGCGAACGACTATGTCGGCAAGGGCCTGTCGGGCGGCATCATCACGGTGCGCCCCGCGCTGGGATCGCCGCTGACACCGCATGAGAACACCATCATCGGCAACACGGTTCTCTATGGCGCCACGGACGGCAAACTGTTCGCCAACGGCAATGCGGGCGAACGGTTCTGCGTCCGCAACTCCGGCGCCAAGGTCGTGGTCGAAGGCTGCGGCTCTAACGGTTGCGAGTATATGACCGGCGGCGTCGCGGTGATTCTGGGCCGCGTCGGCGATAATTTCGGCGCCGGCATGACCGGCGGCATGGCCTATATCTACGATGAGGACGGCCTGTTCGAGCAGCGCGTCAACGCTGAGACTCTGGTCTGGACCCGCGTCTCCTCCGTCCATTGGGAGGCGCAGCTGAAGGGGTTGATCGAAGAGCACGCGCTGGAGACGTTCAGCCCCCACGCCCGCGAGCTTCTGCGGAACTGGGAGGAGGAGTTGCCGAAATTCTGGCAGATCTGCCCGAAAGAAATGCTCAGCCGCATCCCGCATCCGCTGTCCGACGCTGAGGAGGCTCAGACCGCGTGACGCGGCGGCAGTCCCGAACATCCGCCTGCGTATTGCGCGGACGGATGACGAGGGCGGGGTGTTGCGACGGGTGATTCAATCTGGCGCTTGTCGCCTCCGGGGCTCTGGTGCACTCTGGGACCGACGCGTCAGTTGCAGGGAATATCAGGCATGGCCAAGGGCTACTGGATCGTTCGGATCGACGTGACCGACGAAGAAAACTATCCCGATTACCTCGCGGCGGCCACGCCCGCCGTGGCGGCGTTTGAGGGCAAGTTTCTGACGCGCGGCGGCGAGTTTACCGCGCCAGAGGGCGTCAGCCGCGGCCGAAACGTGCTGGTCGAGTTCGAGAGCTATCAGAAGGCCCTCGATTGCTATGCGTCCGACGCTTATCAGGTCGCGGTGAAATTGCGCAAAGCGATGGCGGAGTCCGATTTTCTGATCATTCAGGGCGCCTAGGCGCCGCTATGGCGCGCAAAAAACGAAAGTCGCGCGCCAAGCCCGGTCCGCTGCGGCGGCTGTGGCGCTGGGCGGTCAAATGGCTGGTGCGGATCGCCGCGTTCGCGTTGATCTGGGTGATCGCCTATCGTTTCGTGAATCCGCCGATCACCTGGCTGATCCTGACCGAATGGGTTCGGCTGGGCGATATCGAGCGCGACTGGACCGGGATCGACGACATCTCGCCCCATCTCGCCCGCGCGGTCGTCGCCTCGGAGGACGCGCGGTTCTGCGATCATATTGGCTTCGACATTGAGGAAATCGGCAAGGCGCTCGATTCGAATCGTAAACGGCGCCGGGGCGCCTCCACCATCACCCAGCAAACGGCGAAGAACGTCTTTCTCTGGCCGGGGCGAAGCTGGACCCGCAAGGGGCTGGAGGCGGGCTTCGCCGGGGCGATCGAGCTTGTCTGGGGCAAGCGCCGTATCCTGGAGGTCTATCTGAACGTCGCCGAGATGGGCGAAGGCGTCTTCGGCGCCGAGGCCGCAGCCCAGCACTATTTCGGGATCTCCGCGGCCGATCTCTCCCGCGTGCAGGCCGCAAGGATCGCCGCCATCCTGCCAAATCCCAAGAAGCGCAGCGCGTCACGGCCCAGCGGATTCGTTCGCGACCGCGCGCGGCAGGTCATGGGCGGGGCGGAGACCATCGAGGCTGAGGACCGCGATCGCTGCTTTTCTGCACGTTAAGGCCCGCACCACGCCTCAATCCCCGCGCAGAACGGGCCCTGGGCGCAGGGAAATGGCGGAGTGGGCGCATGGGCTTGATCACGCGGCGACGGTTTCTGACGTCTTTCGCAGGCGTCTTCGCGGCGGGTCTCGCCACCGGCGCTTATGCACTGGCGATCGAGCCGGGCTGGCGGTTGCGCGTCGTGACCCATCGGCTGCGGCCCGCCGGTTGGCCGAACGGGGTCAAGCTGCGGATCGCTGCGCTCGCGGACCCGCACATGGGGGAGCCTTACATGCCGCTCTCCCGGCTTGAGCGGATCGTGGACAAGACCAACGCGCTGAAACCGGATCTGACGGTGCTGCTGGGCGATTTCGTCGCCGGGCACCGTTTCGTCTCCAAGCCGGTGAAGATCGCCGACACCGCTCGCGTCTGCGCCGGTCTTCGCGCGCCGCTCGGGGCGTGGTCCATCCTCGGCAATCACGATTGGTGGGACGATCTGACCGCGCAGCGAAATGGCCACGGGCCGACCATCGCCCGGCGCGCGCTGGAGACGGCGGGGATTCCTGTGCTGGAGAACGACGCCGCGCAGCTGGTCGCGCCCGCCGGTGCGCCGTTCTGGCTGGCCGGGTTGGGCGATCAACTGGCGTTTCCGCGCCGTGGATTTCGCGGCGTGGACGACATGCCCGCGACCATCGCCCGGCTGACCGACGACGAGCCCGCGATCCTGCTGGCGCATGAGCCAGACATCTTCCCGGACGTGCCCAACCGTTTCGCGCTGACGCTCTCGGGCCACACCCATGGCGGGCAGGTGAGCCTTCTGGGCTGGCGTCCCGTGGTGCCGTCGCGCTTTGGCGGTCGCTACGCTTGGGGTCATATTCGCGAAGGCGGGAGAGACCTGATCGTCTCCGGCGGGCTAGGCTGTTCGATCCTGCCGGTGCGCCTTGGCGTTCCGCCGGAAATCACCCTGATCGAGCTTGGATGACGCACCCGCGTCGAACGGTGGTTGCAAACCCGGGCTGAGGGCGGCATCAATCGTCCCTCAGATTTAATCCCGGACTGATTATGCGTCGCCTCTATCATCTTCCCCTGTCGCCGTTCTGCCGAAAGATCCGTCTCGTCCTGGCCGAGAAGGGGATCGAGGTCGCCCTGATCGAAGAGAAGGTGTGGGAGCGTCCGATCGACTTCCTCCGCCTCAATCCGGCCTGCGCGGTTCCGGTCTATGTCGATCGAGAGGGACGCGCTCTGCCGGATTCCGGCGCGATCTTCGAGTATCTGGAGGAGACCGGGCCGGATCCTCGCCTGTTGCCCGCCGATCCGGTGGACCGGGCCGAGGCGCGCCGGCTGGTCGCGTGGTTCGACGACAAGTTCCAGCGCGAGGTCACCGAGAATCTCGTCTATGAGCGGGTGAACAAGCGGCTGCGCGGCGCGGGCTATCCCGACAGCGCCAAGGTCAAGGCCGGGTCGAAGAACATCCGGATCCATCTCGACTATATCGGCTGGCTGACCGAGACGCGGAACTGGCTGGCGGGCGACAACCTGACCATCGCCGATTTCGCGGCGGCGAGTCATCTGTCCTGTCTCGACTATTGCGGCGACGTGCCGTGGGAGCAGAACGATCACGCCAAGCAATGGTATGCGCGGGTCAAATCCCGCCCGGCGTTCCGAACCTTGCTGCAGGACCGCTTGCCGGGCTTTCCGCCGCCGGCGGCCTATACCGATCTCGATTTTTGAAAATCTCCGTCTCGGCCGGGCGATTGCGCTAGGTTTGCGGCGATGACGTGGACCGACTCAGCCTCTGACCCTCCCGCCGCCGGCCACGCGCGCCTGACCGCGCTGGGCGACGCGCTGGAGTCGCGCGCCCGCGCTGAGGGCTTCGCTGATTTCGGCGTCTGCGCGCCGGAGGCGGTGGCGGAGGCGGGCGCGAAGCTGCGGCACTGGGTGGGGGAAGGACGCCATGGCGACATGGACTGGATGGCCGATCGGATCGATTGGCGCGCCGATCCCGCCGCGCTCTGGCCCGAGGCCCGCTCCGTTATCATGCTGGCGGAGAATTACGGCCCCGCCGAGGACCCGCTGAAACTGCTGGGTCTGCCTGAGCGCGGCTCGATTTCGGTCTATGCGCGCAATCGCGACTATCACGACGTGGTCAAGAAGCGGCTGAAGCGGGTCGGGCGCTGGCTGATTGAGGAAGCCGCGCGGCGCGGCGAGGAGGCCGAGATCAAGGTCTTCGTCGACACCGCGCCGGTGATGGAGAAGCCGCTGGCCGAGGCGGCGGGCCTCGGCTGGCGCGGCAAACACACCAATCTGGTCAGCCGCAAGCTTGGGTCGTGGTTTTTCCTGGGATCGATCTTCACCACGTTGGATCTGCCGAAGCTCCGGGCGGAGAGCGATCATTGCGGATCCTGCCGGCGGTGTCTCGACATCTGTCCGACAGCAGCCTTCACCGCGCCCTATCAACTGGATGCGACGCGCTGCATTTCCTATCTGACGATCGAGTTGAAAGGGCCGATACCCCGTCAGATGCGCCCCTTGCTCGGCAATCGCATTTATGGCTGTGACGATTGCCTCGCGGTTTGCCCGTGGAACAGTTTCGCGCAGGTGGCGCGCGAGTCGGCCTATTGGGCGCGGATCGAGCTGTCTCGGCCCTTACTTTTGCATCTGGCCTGGCTGACCGATGCGGAGTTTCGCACGGTGTTTTCCGGATCGCCGATCAAGCGGATCGGGCGGGACCGTTTCCTGCGCAACGTGCTGATCGCGATTGGAAATTCCGGCGAGGCCAAGCTAGCCCCAACGGCGCGGGCGCGGCTGGAGGATCGCTCTCCGCTGGTGCGCGGGGCGGCGGTCTGGGCGTTGTCCCGGTTGCTGCCGCATGACGATCTGGCGGCGTTGGCGCGCGTGGATGAAGACGCGGATGTGGCGGAGGAATGGCGATTGGGGCTGGCCGAATGCGCGGCGAGAGAGACGGGCTGAAACCGGTTATTCGGTGGCCAGCTTCTCAAGGCTCAAACGCGCCATCGCGCCACTGGCGCCATCCGGGTCCAGCCGGATCGCCTCCATCCAGGTTTCCTGCGCGGTCTCGACGTCGCCCAGCTCGGCCTGCGCGGCCCCCAGCTCGAACCAGCCCGTCGACAGCGTCGGGTCCGCCTTCACCGCGGCCTCGGCGTCGGCTTTCGCCTTGGTCAGATCCCCGAGCCTGCGCCGCGCCGCCGCCCGCAAGGCCAGCCGCCGGGCGTCGCCCGGTTCAATCGAGAGCGAGGAGTTCAGATCGACCACCGCCGCGTTCCAGTCATTATCCGCCGCCGCGAGCAGCGCGCGCACCTCAAGCAAGGCGGCGTTGCGGGGCGCCAGCGTGATCGCCTGGTTTATCGAGACCTGCGCGGCGGCGATCTCGCCAGCGTCGCGCCACAGCTCCGCCGCCTGGCCCAGCACCTCGGCGCGCGCCTGATCCGGCAGCGCTCCCCCGCGGGCCAGCTCATCCAGCTTCAGCGCGGCGCTGGTGGTCGCGCCCATGGCGGCCAGCGCCACCGCCTCGCAATGGAGCGCCGCGTCGCCGCCGCCAAACCGCTCCCACCGCGCGGCTTCTTCGCGCGCGCGTTCGGGCGACGCCTCGACGAGGGCGAGGCAGTCTTCGTAATTTCGCACCTCGGCGCTGTTCGCTGTCAGGGGAAACGCGGCGAGGGCGAAAATCGCCAGTATTGAGACTCGCATCACGGCGGGCTCCGTCTAAGCTGCATGTGTCGCGTGATGATGGCAGGTTATCGCGGCGAGTGCGGCGAGAAAATGGAAGGATGGGCGTTTTGACCGGCGTTCTATTGAGTTTCGGCCATGGATTTTCCGCCATGGCGTTGGCGCGGCGGTTGATCCCGCAGGGTTGGCGCGTGCTGGGGACGTCCCGCAGCGCCGAGAAAGCCGACGCGATCGCGGCGACCGGCGCAGAGCCGCTGCTCTGGCCGCTGCAGGACGCGGAGGCCGCGCTGGATGCGGCGAGCCATGTGCTGCTCTCCGCCGCGCCGGGGGCGGACGGGGATCCTGTGCTGGGGCTCTATCGAGACCTGATCGCGCGCCGGGCCGGGCGGCTGCAATGGGTCGGCTATCTCTCCACCACCGGGGTTTATGGCGACCGGCGGGGCGGCTGGGTGACCGAAGAGGACCCGCTGACGCCGGCCACGCGGCGGGGCGAGATGCGGGTCGCGGCGGAGAGCGCCTGGCGCGCGCTGCATGAGGAGGCGGGCCTGCCGCTGCATATCTTCCGGCTGGCGGGGATATACGGGCCGGGGCGCGGTCCCTTCTCCAAGGTGCGGGCGGGCACGGCGCGCCGGATCGTCAAGCCGGGGCAGGTGTTCAGCCGCATCCATGTGGAGGATATCGCCAGCGTGCTGGAGGCCTCCATCGCCCATCCAAACCCGGGCGCGGCCTATAATGTCTGCGACGACGATCCCGCCCCGCCCGAGGACGTGATCGCCCACGCCGCTGAATTGCTGGGCCTGCCCGTCCCGCCGGCGATCCCCATCGAAGAGGCGGAGATGACGCCGATAGCGCGCAGTTTTTACGCCGAGTCGAAACGGGTCTCGAACCAGCGGATCAAGCGAGAGCTGGGGGTGGCGCTGCGATATTCCGACTATCGCGCCGGTCTGGCGGCGTTGCTGGCTGAGGAAAATGCCAAGGGTTAGGACCCCGGTCCGCCCCCGCCGCCGGCCCCGCCCGTTGGGCTCGTCTGCATTTGCGGGCTGAGCGCTGCGGCCGCGGCCCCGCCGCCCGTCGCCGAACCCTGACCCTCGCCGTTCTCGCCCTGTTCTTCGCCAGCGCCGGAATCGACAAAGACGCGCGGGGTGGAGAACTCGATGCCGTTATCCGCGAAGGCCTGCTTGATCTTGGTGTAGGCGTCCCGTCGGATCAGGAACTGTTCGCCCGGTTTCGACATGAACTTGACGCCGATGACGAAGCCGAGATCGTCGACCCGGACCACGCCCTGCGATTTGACCGGCGCGATGAAGTGATGGCCGTATTGCTCGTTTTCGAGCATGGCGACGCCGACCTTCTTGATCAGCTTGCGCACCTTCTCGACATCGGTGTCATGCGGCACGTGAAGCTCGAACTTGATTTTCACCCAGTCGCGGCTGTGGTTCTGGATCGTGCCCAGATCGCCGAACGGAATGGTGTAGACCGGGCCGCGATGGTGCCGCAGGACCACCGAGCGGAGTGAGATCTTCTCCACCACGCCTTTTCCGGGCCCGGCGATGACATACTCGCCGACGCGGAACGCGTCCTCATAAAGATAGAGCGCGCCTGAGATCACGTCCTTGACCATCTGCTGCGCGCCGAAGCCGACCGCCAGACCGACGACGCCGGCGCCCGCCAGAAGCGGCCCGATGGAGACGCCCATCGCCGACAGCGCGGTCATGATCGCCACGGTCCAGATCACCGTCATCGCGACCATGCGGATCACCGGCAGCACGGTCTCCATGCGAGAGCCCTGTTTGCCGAAGCCTTCGCCGCTGGCGTCTTCCTCTTCTTCGTCCTGTTGCGGGATCTTCATGTCGATCAGGGCGGCCACGCCCTTCCAGATCGACCAGCCGACGATCAACACCGCCATCGCGCTGACGAGCGACGGGATCACCTTGCCCGCGAACCCGGCGCCGGTCTGGGTGAACGGGTCGATGTTCCAGGCGAGCAGCATCAGCATCGTGGCGGCGATCAGGATCGCGCCATGGCTGAGCGCCTTCAGCGCGGCGGCCACGCCGATGCGGTCTGCCACGTCGGACTCGTACTCAAACTCAATCGGCTTCGGCTCGGCGGGCGGTTCCGCGCCCTCCGCCTCGGCCTTTGCGACGGCCGCAGCATGGGCTTCCGCGGCGATCCGGGCTTCTTCGGCGGCGGCGTCGCGGGCCGTGGCGCGCGCGGCGTCGTCCGCCGCCTTCAGCCGCACCGTCCACTCGCCGAACAAGGCGTCGCACGCCCCGACCAGGAACGGCGCCAGCATCAGCACCATGAAGGAATAGGCGCTCGCCTGGGTGGCCGTGGTTTCCGTCCCCATCAACAGGCCGCTGATCCGCGTGCCGTTGTTCAAAAGGGAGAACAGCGCGTAGATCAGATGCCAGCCGCCGGCGAAAATCGCGACGCCGCGAGAGATAGAGCCGTCGTCGCCCTGAAACGTGTCGCGGATCATCTGCGCCACGGGGCGGCGGATCTTGAAGAAGTAGCTGAACACAGTGATCAGCAGCACCACGATCAGCGCCAGCAGCGGCAATCGCGCCGGTAGGCCCGCGACAGAGAGGAAATTCGCGGCGGCGTTCACGGCGCAGAGAATGAAGAGAATCGTGACGGTCGCCCGCCGAATTAACGCGCCGTCCTCATCGGACAGCGGCACCATCCGGCGTCTGGCGTCGAGGGAGCCGGAGAGGAATTCGACAAAAGTGTAGAAGACGCGGGCGGTGAAGATCGCCCAGCCCAGCGCGCCCATGGGCAAGTGGACCGATGTGTGCTGCGGCAGGATCAGATTGGCCCCGAGCCGGGCGAACACATAGAACAGGAACAGCGACAACACTCTTCCGGCGGCCCATTTCAGCGCGCTGCGCAGGCGCACCGAGAACAGGGCGTCGGGCGCGGCCGTCGGACGGAACCGCTCAGCGAGCAGGATCATGGCCAGCCGCTCCGCCGCATAGGCGCCCAGCAACACCACGCCGATCAGGGCGAGGCCGAGGATCGGGGCGCCGTCATTGGCGGCGGCGAACGCGTCCCACCAGGTCGCGATCTTGCCCGGCAACTCGTCGGCGGCCATCACTGCGCTTTCCAGCTGCGCCTCGACCTGCACGGCGAGATTCGCCTCCGGATCCGTTTCTGCGGTCGCAATGTCGAGCGCCGCGCCGCTCAGGTCCAGCGCCTCCATAATGTCGTCGCGCTGCGCCGGGTCCATATCGGCGGGCAGGGTGATGGTGATTGCGCCGTCGGCCATAAAAAAGCCCGTCCTTGTTCCATGCATTGCGGCCGGACTTGAACATCCGGCTCTATCTGTCGCCCGCGCACTATATCGTCAGTTCGCAGCCTTGGTCACTTCTTCGATCACCGCCGTGATGATTGCAATCTCTCTGGGCTCGGAAAACCGGTGATCCGCGCCTTTTATCAGCTGAAGCCGCGCGTCCGGGCTGGTCAGATGCGCCAAAAGCCGGAGCGCGACCTCCTGCGGCACGTCCACGTCCTCGGTCCCCTGCAACAGACGCACCGGAAAGGGCAGCGGCAAGGGCGCGCGCAGCACCAGGTTCTCTCGCCCGTCCTCGATCAGCCGCCGCGTGATGACGTAAGGCTCGTCGGAATAGTCCGAGGGCAGCTCGACCCGGTCTCGATCCATCAGCTCGGCGCGCTGGGCTTCGCTGAATCCGCCCCACATCGAATCCTCGGTGAAGTCGGGCGCGGCGGCGATCCCCACCAACGCCGCGATCCGCTCCGGCATGCGCCGGGCCAGCAGCAGAGAGATCCAGCCACCCATGGAGGAGCCGACCAGGATCTGCTTGCCGCGCGTCAACTGGCTGACGGCGTCCAGCGCATCCTGCGCCCAATCTCCGATGGACCCGTCCAGAAACGCCCCGGTGCTGCCTCCGTGCCCGGTATAGTCGAAGCGGAGGAAGGCGCGGCCCCTCGCGCGCGCCCACGCCTCCACCGCCAGCGCCTTGGTTCCGTCCATGTCGGACCGGAACCCGCCGAGAAAAACCACGCCTGGCGCTTCGACCCCCTCGCCGGACGGCTCGCTTCTGTGATAGGCGAGGATGCGTCCGTCCGGCAAAGCCAGCGTCGACGGCGCAGGGGAATTCACTGTGGGATTGGGGGCGGCGCCAAGGGTCATGTCAAACGGGCCTCATTCAACCAGCACGGAGCCGCACGACCCTAGCGCGGCTGTAGCCGGGCGCAACACGGATACGCGCACAGATTCGCGCACAGCGTCGAATAGAGGCGTCAAACCGGCGCCCATGCGGCCCGTCGCGACGATCCTGCAGGTGGTCCCCCGGCTCAATCTGGGCGGGGTGGAGCGCGGCGCGATCGAGATGGCCGAGGCGATTGTCCAGGCTGGCGGACGCGCGCTGGTCGCCTCGGAAGGCGGCAGGTTGGAGCGGCGCCTGATGTCGGTGGGTGGAGAGCTGGTGCGCCTGCCGATGGCCAGCAAGAACCCGCTGGTGATCCGCGCGAACGCCCGCCAGCTGGAGCGGGTGGTGACGGATCTTGGCGTCGACGTGATTCACGCCCGCAGCCGCGCCCCCGCCTGGTCGGCCTATCTGGCGGCCAAGCGCACCGGCGCGCCGTTCGTGACCACTTATCACGGCGTCTATAACGAGGATTTCCCGTTCAAGCGCCGCTACAACGAAGTGATGGCCAAGGGCAATCCGGTGATCGCGATCTCGGATCATGTGGCGCAGATCGTCCGCGACCGCCACGGCGTGCCGGACGACCGGATGGTGATCATTCCGCGCGGCGCGGACACGAAGCAGTTCAGCGAAGAAGCGGTGAGCGAGCAGCGCGTCGTCGCGCTGGCCGAAGCTTGGGGCGTGGGCGATGATTCCCGCCCTGTCGTCCTGTTGCCCGGGCGTTTGACCCGATGGAAAGGGCAGGAGCACGCGATCGCCGCCGCTGCGATCCTGAAGGAGGAGCGCGGCGCCGACGCGTTCCAACTGATCATCGTCGGCGACGATGGCGGGTCCGGCTTTCAGGACAAGCTGATTTCCCAGATCCGGGACGCGAAGGTGATGGAATGCGTCAAGCTGGTGGGGCGCTGCGATGATATGGCGGCGGCCTATCTGATTTCGGCGCTGGCGCTCTCCACCTCGATCGAGCCGGAAGCGTTCGGACGTGTCGCGGTGGAGGCTCAGGCGATGGGCCGTCCGGTGGTCGCCACCCGGCATGGCGGCGCCTGCGAGACGGTGGTCGAGGGCGAGGGCGGCTGGCTCTATACGCCGGGCGACGCGGCCGAATTGGCGGCGGCGATCGGCAAGGCGCTGGATCTCGATCCCTCGCAACGGGCGCATATGGGGATGGCCGGGCGCGCGCGCGTACATTCGCGCTATACGGTGCGCCAGATGCAGGATGCGACGCTGGCGGTCTATGAGCGCGCGATGGGCAAAGAGTTTCGCCGGTAGGGGGACGCGCCGCGCCGTTCTGCCGTAACGCATGGCGCGACGGCCATAAAAATGCTCATATTTCAGGCGAAAATCAACTTTCAAGGGTGCGTTGAGCCCCGTTACAGTGAGTCGTCTTTGGCCGTTATGTCGCGTTTAGCGGTGCTGGCCCAAAGTGACTTCGCCCGGGGGTTATGTTAGTCTGGGTGATTATGAGTGCCCTTCGCCGGGACCGCAGGACAGCGGCGCTGGCGGAACAGGTTTTGAAAAAGCTGTTGAAAGGGAGACCCTCAAATGTCCTCGAATAAGTCCAAATCCGCTCGTATCTCGGAGCTTGAAGACCGGATCGAAGAGCTGGAGGATCGTCTTGGCTACGGTCACGACGCGGCTCACACGCATTCACACGATCAAGCCCATCATCACGGCGACGCGCCGCACGCCTGCGCGCTGCCGGTCCTGCCGAAGCGAGAGTTCGACCCCGGCGTCACCGCCGACCGGGAACATGCGATATTGTCGACCGGCGACAAATGGATGAACGGCACGAATATCCACTATTACCTCTATTCCAACGGCCGGTTCCGCGGAGCGCGCGACCAGCAGGACGTGGTGCGCGAGGCGTTTCAGGTCTGGAAGAATGTGGGCATCGGCCTGACCTTCACCGAGGTGACGGACATTCAGGACGCCGAGTTGCGCATCGGGTTCCTGCGCAACAACGGCTCCTGGTCTTATGTGGGGACCGTGGCGCTGCGCGTCGGCCAGAACGAGCGCACGATGAATTTCGGCTGGGACATCACCCAGTCCGGGTCCAACGGGCTCGACACCGCGATCCATGAGATTGGCCATGCGCTGGGTCTGAAACACGAGCATCAGAACCCCAACGCGGGCATCGTCTGGAACCGTCAGGCGGTCTACGACTATTTCGAGCGCACGCAGAATCCGCCCTGGGACAAGGAAAAGACCGACAACAACATCCTCAACACGCTCGATCCCTCGACGGTCGACGGGTCGAACTGGGATCCGGATTCGATCATGCACTATTCGTTCGCGGCGGGTCTGATCAATCAGCCGACGCAGTATCGAACCGGGCTGAACCCGGCGCTCGGTCTGTCGGACAAGGACAAGGAAGTGATCCGGCGCTTCTATCCGCCGATCGGCGGCGGGACCGTGCTGCCGCAGCTCAAACCGTTCGAATCCGAGACTCTGTCGCTGGAGCCCGGTGAACAGAAGGAATTCGCCGTTCTCCCGGAAAACTCGCGGACCTACACGTTCGCGACGTTCGGGCGCTCGGACACGGTGATGGTGCTGGTCGAGGATATCGACGGCGATCCGGTCTATGTCGCGGGCGACGACGATAGCGGCTTCAACCGCAACGCCCGGATCGAGACGCGACTGATCAAGGGCCGCAAATACAAGCTGCGCATCCGGCTCTATTACAACTGGGCCGAGGGCGACACGGCGGTCATGATGTGGTGATCGCCGAACGACTTGTCACAAGTCGTTGAGCGCATTGAGCGTTTCGGGCGGCGCTTTCTGTCGGAGCGCGCCGCCGTTACGTTGACGCGAAACGGTGTGCGTACTCAGGCGATCAGATCGGTCCCGTCATCAAGCAGGATCTGCTCGAATCCATAGAGATCGAGCATCTGGTCGCCATCGGTGATCCGGACGCCTTCGCCAAAATAGCTGCCTATGGTTTCGACTGTCGCCTGACCCGCGGTGAGGTGGTGCAGGATCGCGACGTCATAGCCTGTATCGTCAGAAGATCCGTCGGCGTAGATTTCCGCCGTCACTGGGCCCGCCGCCTCGGACAGCGACAGCTCCAGCACGTCATCGCCGGATCCGAGGTGGATTCCGCCTTCAAAACCGCCTGGATACAGCTCGGCGAACAGGCCGTTCGGATCCTGAGCCTCGGAGATCACAGCCGCTTGTCCCAACCCGGAGAGATCGATGTTCACATAGTCGTCTCCGTCCCCCGCGCCGACGCTGAAATCAATATGCTGAAGCGTCGTCAGAAGGCCGGAATCGACCGTCAGGTTCAGCCTGTCGTCGCCGGTGCCGAGGTTGATTGAACTCGCCATCAGCACCTCGCCCAGACCGGCTTCGGCATATTCGCTGGTGAGACGGATGTCGACGAAATCATGGCCCGATCCGGTGGCGATATCGCCTGTCAGCCAGCCTTTCACGCCATATTCGGCGTGGAGGAGAACCCGGTCGCTCTGCGCGCCGGTGTCGATCAGGCCGCCATGGAAGGCGGTCTCCACGCCGTCATCGAGCGTGATCGCGACGACGTCTTCGCCAGCGCCGCCCAGAATATCCACGAATGAGAGATAGGACTGTCCGTCGCTTTGCCCGTGGAACACGAACTTGTCGTCGCCGCCGGCCAGATTGAAGGAGGTGTCGGATGGCACGCCCTCTCGGCTGAAGCCGCCTTCCTCCGCAAAGTTGACCAGCGATCCGGCCTCGATGACCCGCACATCGTCGCCTTCGCCGAAGTTGATCAGGTCGATGATTGTCGCCGGGTCCGCGTTCCATTCATTCAGGATCTGCGTCCCGAAATCAAAAATCTGAGCGCCGCCAAGATCCATGGCGTCGAAATCGATATCGCCATTGGGGCGCAGATAGTCCGGCGGCGGAGCGGTGTCGTCGACGCCGCGCACGGTCAGGTCCACGGTCGCGGTTTCAGAGGTTGCGGCGCCATGGCGGTCGACCGCGCGGATCTCAACGCTTCCGGTCGCGAATTCGTCCGAAGTCGCGGTGTCGAGCAGCGTGCTGGCGGTCAGAACCAGATCGGTCCCGTCGATAAATGCGTCGAGCCCGCCGATCGATGACACGATCTCATAGGTCAATGTTCCGCCGTCATCGTCATTGTCGATGTCATAGCCGAAAGCCGACAGGTCGAAGCGCATTTCCCCGCCATCTTCGACGGCTTCCAGTTCCCCGCTTCCTGAGATCTGCGGCGCCTCATTCTCGCCGACAATCACCAGATCGAAGGTCAACTCATGGAACTCGGCGCGATCGGGATCGTCGGCGTCGAGCCAGAAATTGCTGGTCTTGATCCTCAGCGTGATCGGCAGGACGTATTCTTCGCCCTCGGCCAGTTCTTCGACCGGGCCGTCGGTGTAGTCTCTATAGAAACGGTCGTAATCGTAGTGGAGGTTGTAGGTCCGAAGCTGGCTGTTATTGCCATAGATGCTTTGCTCATCGACCGGATCGAGCCAGGCGGAGCCATAGGCGATCTCCGCCTCGTTGAGTATGGTGACGTCAATAAGGTCGTCCATGTCGCGAATGGAGAAGGTGAAACTGGCCTCGCCGCCCGCCTCGACCCGCAACTCCTCAGGCGGCGCGATCAGCACTTCCATCGGGATCTCTTCACCGAGAACGATCTCGTAGTCGTTGAAGCGGATCACCTCGACATCGTGAAGCGTCACATCGTCTGCATGGTTGCTCCAGTTATGGAGCTCCCAGTTGCTCCACTCCCGCCATTCGTAGTCCCAGACCGATCCATCCACGACCAAAACGTCATAGCCGTCGCGGCCATAGATGACGTCGGTCCCGCCATAACTCTGAAACACGTCGTCGCCGCGTCCACCGCGCAAAACGTCGTCGCCGGGCGTGCCGTAGATGATGCCATTGCCGTTCCCACCGCCGCCGCCATCTCCACCGCCGCCGTTTCCGCCACCGGGTTTCTTGGATTTGCCAGGCATGACGCCCTCCCTCGACACGCTAAGATTTTTTGCACGGGTTACCGATTTACGACTTCAGCTTCTAGCATGTGAGTTTAGGAAACTTGTAACGTTTCGCGTGTGTGGACTATATAAAAAATTGTATATTGATCGCGGTTTTATTTATATTTTGTAGAGGGTTGCGCGATCGAGCATCGTGTGGCTGAGGAGCGGCGCGCGATCCGGCGAGGCGGAATTCTCTCGCTTCGAATTTCTCAAGCTGACGGGGCGCCGCGCGGTGGAGGCGCGAACAATTCGCCGGATACTTCCCGGCGGAAAACTTTGCTAGACAGGTCTGGGATCCCGAAACTCCGGAGCGCCGATGACTAAAGCGAACAAAGACCTGATCCGCGATCTCTTGAAGAGCATCGAAACCGGAGATCCGGGGCCGATCGCCGTGGTGAACGAGGCGAAATACATCCAGCACAACCCGCAGACCCATGAAGGCAGCGAAGGGCTGGCGACGCTGTTCAAGCGGCTGTCCGAGACCAATCCCCGGGTGAATATCGTGCGCGCTTTCGAGGATGGCGAGTATGTCTTCGCCCATACCGAATACGATTTCGCCCGGCAGAATGTGGGATTTGAACTCTTTCGCTTCGAAGACGGTCAGGCGGTGGAGCATTGGGACAATATTCAGCCGCGACAGGGGCCGAACCCTTCAGGACGCAGCATGGTGGATGGCCCGACGGACTCGTCGGAATCCGCGGCGACCGAGGCCAGTCGGGAACTGGCGCGCGCCTTCGTCGAGACAGTTCTGGTCGCGGGCCGGCTTGATCGGCTCGGCGAGTTCGTCGGCGAAGACGGCTTTATCGAGCACAATCCTTCAATCGGCGACGGCGTGGCGGCGTTGCGCGCCGCGCTGGAGGCGGCGGAGGGAGGCCGCCGGGTGATCGACTATCGCCGCGTGCACCGCGTGCTCGCCGATGGCGATTTTGCGCTCTGCGTCAGCGAGGGCGAGAAGAGCGGCCGCCATTCGGCGTTTTTCGATCTCTTTCGCGTCGCCGACGGCAAGCTGGCAGAGCATTGGGACACGACCGAGACGATCGCGCCCCGGTCCGAATGGAAGAACGACAACGGCAAGTTCTGAATCCGCCGCCCCGCGAGGCTCAGCTTTCGGCGCGGTTCTGATCGAGGAAGCTGCGCGCCTCCTCTTGCGTTTCGAACACATGGTCCGGACGTTCCCGCCCCAGTTCCTTGCCCAGCTTCATGCGCATGAAGGCGCTGCCGGAATAGCGCGTGACCCGGTCGTAGAACCGCTCCGTCACGTCGGCGACCATGGCGGCGTAATCCGCCGCGACATCCTCGTCGATGCGCGCGCCGTCATAATTGGCGATGACGTCGACGGTATGATCGAGCGGCGTGCAGACCGCCTCGACCTGAGCTTTGATCTGCGCGATGTCCTTTTGCGATCGGACGCGCATCTTCTCAAAGTTCAGATAGAGCGTCTGGCCGGTCGGCCCGAGCGCGATCCGGTCGGCGAGGTCAAGATGGAGCAGGTCGACCCGCAGGTCCATCGGGCCGGCGCGGAAGATGCGGGAATCCATCTCGGCGACGTCTTCGATGATTGGCTCGAACGCCATTTTAGAGGTGATGTCTCGCTCGATATCGACGCCTGGCGCGACTTCGGTCAGCGTCAAACCCTCTGCGCGCAGTTCGAACACGCAGCGTTCGGTCACATAGAGCACCGGCTGGCCGAGCCGCGCCGCCCGGACGCCGGAGAAGGTGACATGGCCGACCTCGCCCACCATCTTGCAGGATTTGCCCTCCGACAGGATGTTCAGCGCGCCGTCGGCGACCTCCGCCTTGAAGCCGCCTGCGGTGAACGTGCCGGCGAAGACCAGCCGCCGCGCGTTCTGGCTGATGTTGATGAAGCCGCCGGCGCCGGCGAGGCGCGGCCCGAACCGCGAGACGTTCACATTGCCCAGCGCGTCCGCTTCGGCGAGGCCGAGGCAGGCGAGGTCGAGGCCGCCGCCGTCATAATAATCAAACTGGGCGTTTTGCGGGATCACCGCGTCGGTGTTCACCGCCGCGCCGAAATCGAGGCCAGAGGCCGGTTGGCCGCCGAGAACGCCGGGCTCCGCGGTCAGCGTCAGATGGTCCAGCAGGCCCTCCTCACCCGCCACGTCCGCGACGCCTTCCGGCATGCCGATGCCCAGATTGACCACACCGTTCACCGGAAGTTCGAACGCGGCGCGGCGCGCGATCACTTTGCGGGAATCGAGCGGCGCCGGCGGCAGAGCGCCCTCCGGCGCGCGGATTCGGGCGGCGAAGGCCGGCGAATACTGGGTGGCGTAGGTCTGCTTGTGCAATTCGGGCGGCGCCTGCACCACGGCGTCGACCATCGCCGCCGGGATCACCACCGAGCGCGGATCCAGCGAGCCCGCCTTGGCGATGCGCTCCACCTGCACGATGACGACTCCGCCGGAGTTCTTCACCGCCATCGCCTGCGCCAGATTGTCGAGGATCAGCGCCTCGCGCTCCATCGTCACATTGCCGCGCTCATCCGCCGTGGTGCCCCGCAACAGCGCGACGTCCAGCGGAAACGCCCGGTAGTGCAGCACGGTCTCGCCGTCTACCTCCATCAGCGTCACCAGATCCTCCTGGGTTCGCTCGTTCAGCTTGCCCCCCGTAAGCCGGGGATCGACGAAGGTTTCCAGCCCCACCCGCGACAGGTGGCCCGGCTTTTTCGCGGCGATGTCCCGATAGAGGTGGCTGATCACCCCCTGCGGCAGATTATAGGCCTCGATCTCGTCGGCGATGGCGAGGGCCGCGACACGGGGGATCAGCCCCCAGTGCCCGCCGACCACGCGTTTCAGCAACCCTTTGGCGCCCAGACGATTAAGTCCCTGCGCGCCGCCGTCGCCCTGACCGGCGGCGAATAGCAGGGTCAGGCCCTTGGGCGCGGCGGTGTCGGCGAACCGCGCCTCTATCCCGGAAAGCAGCGCGTCCGGCACGCCGATGCCGACGAAGCCCGACGTCGTGATGGCGTCGCCGTCCCGCACCAGCGCGGCGGCCGCCGCCGCATCGATGATCTTGTTGCCCATGTCGGCGATCCTTCCTGATCTTTTGCAGCAGCGTGGCGCGATTATGCGGGATTCGCGTCCGTCTCGGACGGGTCGGCGAGGATCGGCAACTCGGTGGTGGACTTGATCTCCTCCATCGAGAGCAGCGACGTGACGTTGAAAATGCTCACTTTGGAGATGAGGCGGCGATAGAATTCGTCAAACGCCTGCACGTCCGGCACCCGGACGGTCAGAATATAGTCGATATCCCCGGCCAGACGGTGGGCGGAGACAATCTCCGGCTGATCCCGGATGGCGTCCATGAACCTCCGCAGCCAGCCTTCCTCATGCTCCGAAGTGCGGATCAGCATGTGAAAGCAGACCGAGGCGCCGACCGCTTTGGGATCGAGAATCGCGACCTGGTTCCGGATCACGCCCGAGTCGCGCATTTTCTTGATTCTGTTCCACACCGGCGTCTTCGAGGAGCCCACGATGTTGGCCAAATCCTCCAGCGGACGGGTTGCGTCCTTTTGCAGTGCGGCGAGTATCTTCCGATCAAGTGCGTCCAATGCGTTTTCAGTTCTGCGGGCCATGGATTTTGCGAAACCCCTCTCTCTCAATGCAAGTGAATCGGGATGAATTTCCTTAAACTACGTCTGTGGGTACCATTTATCGGGATAAAATTCTATCTTTCAACCAGACAAATTGAAATTTCCTCGCATGACGGGGTGGAGAAGTAAGATGGCCAAAACGTTCAAACCGCAGATCGTGACCGCGAACGACCTTTTCGAGGGCGACGTGGTGTATTTCACCCTCGGCGGCTTCTGGTCCCGCGAACTGTCCGACGCCGCCGTGGCGCATGCGCAGGATGAAGCGGACGCGCTACTGGCGCGCGGCGACTCGCAGCAGAGCTCGATCGTCGGCGCCTATCTGGCCGAGGTCTCGATCGGCGCGGACGGCCTGCCGAAGCCGGAACATTATCGTGAGAAGCAGCGTACGCTTGGTCCGTCGAACCGCCCCGACCTTGGCCGGCAGGCTGAGGTGTTCGCGACCGAGACCCGCGTCGCGGCCTAACACCGCCCGTTTTTTTACGGACTTTTCACGACGCCCCCAGAGAAGAGAGCGCCGCTATGTATCGCTATGACGAATTCGACCATGATTTCGTCCGCGCCCGCGTTGACACGTTTCGCGATCAGGTCGCGCGGCGGATCTCCGGCGCGCTGACGGAGGATGAGTTTCGTCCTCTGCGCCTGCAGAATGGCCTCTATCTGCAACTGCACGCCTATATGCTGCGGATCGCCGTGCCCTACGGCACGATGAACGGCCGTCAGATGCGGCAGTTCGCGATGATCGCCGACAAGTGGGACAAGGGCTACGGCCATTTCACCACACGGCAGAACATCCAGTTCAACTGGCCCCGGCTGAAAGACGTGCCAGAGATTCTGGACGCGCTGGCCGATGTCGAGATGCACGCCATCCAGACCTCGGGCAACTGCATCCGCAACGTCACGTCGGATCAGTTCGCCGGCGCCGCCGCGGATGAGATCGAAGATCCGCGTCCGACGGCCGAATTGCTGCGCCAGTGGTCCACCGGCCATCCGGAATTCGCCTTCCTGCCGCGCAAGTTCAAGATCGCCGTAACCGGTTCGCCGAACGACCGGGCCGCGGTGAAGGCGCACGATATCGGCCTGCGCATGGTCCGCAACGCGGTCGGCGAGCCGGGGTTCGAAGTTCTGGTCGGCGGCGGTCTGGGCCGCACGCCGATGATCGGCAAGGTGGTGCGCGAGTTCGTCGCGAAGGACGATTTGCTGCGCTATCTCGAGGCGATCCTGCGCGTCTATAACCTCAACGGTCGCCGCGACAACAAATACAAGGCGCGGATCAAGATCCTGGTGCATGAGACCGGGCTGGAGCCGTTGCGAGAGATGATCGAGGCGGAGTTCGCGTCGATGGACGCGCCGACCTTCGCGCCGACCGCCGAAGAGATCGCGCGCATCGAGGCGTATTTCGCGCCGCCCACGCTGGAGGAGGTCGCGGATGCGGACGCCGCGCTCGACGCCGCCAAGGCCGCCGATCCGCGTTTCGCCGCCTGGGTCGACACCAATGTGACGGAGCACCAAAACGCGGGCTACGCGATCGCGACGATTTCGCTCAAGGCGATCGGCGAAGCGCCCGGGGACGCGTCTTCGGACCAGATGCGCGTGATGGCGGATCTGGCGGAGCGCTACAGCCATGATGAGCTGCGCGTCACCCATGAGCAGAACATCGTCCTGCCGCATATCCGCAAAGACAAGCTGCACGAGGTCTATCAGGCGCTGGACGGCGCCGAGCTTGGCACGGCGAATATCGGGCTGATCTCGGACATGATCGCTTGTCCGGGGCTGGATTACTGCGCGCTGGCCACCGCGCGCTCGATCCCCGTCGCGCAGGACATCGCCAAGCATTTCGCGGACCCGGAAGTGGCGCGCGACATTGGCGAGATGAAGATCAAGATCTCCGGCTGCATCAACGCCTGCGGCCATCACCATGTCGGTCATATCGGCATTCTGGGCCTCGATAAGGGCGGGATCGAAAACTATCAGATCACCATCGGCGGCGACGCGACCGAGAACGCGGCGATCGGCGAGCGCATGGGCCCGGGCTTCCCGATCGAGGAAGTCGTCCCGGCGATCGAACGGGTGGTCGACGCCTACAAGGCCGAACGCCTGAACCCGGAGGAGACGTTCCTGCAGGCGTTCCGCCGCATCGGCGCGCAACCCTTCAAGGACGCGCTCTATCCCGACGAGGCCCGTCATGCCGCTTGATCGGGGGCAGGGCGTGTTCGCCGGCGGCCGATTCAGCGATCTGGCGCCGGAGGAGCGGGCGGAGCGGCTGAACCGCTTTTATGCGGAGCAGTGCCCGCGCGATGCGCTGGCGGACGCAATCACGCAGGATTTCGCCGGCCGGATCGCGCTGGTGTCGTCCTTTGGCGCGGAATCCGCGGTTCTTCTGCACATGATTTCCCGCATTGACAGGGACACGCCGGTGCTGTTCGGCGACAGCGGCAAATTGTTCGCCGAGACGCTGGACTATCAGGTCACGCTGTCGAATTGGCTGGGTCTGACCAATATACGGATCCTGCGCCCGGACGAGGCCGATCTGTCGCTGGGCGATCCGGGCGGCGATCTCTATCAGTCCGACGCGACCGCGTGCTGCCATATCCGCAAAGTGCTGCCGCTGAAGCGCGCGCTGGGCGATTTCGACGCTTGGATCACCGGGCGCAAACGCTCGCAATCGCTTGTGCGCCAGGGGCTGCGGATGTTTGAAACCGACGAGGACGGACGGATCAAACTCAACCCGCTCGCTTATTGGTCGCGCGAAGAGGTTGATTCCTATATGAACGCCAATGATCTGCCGGCCCATCCGCTGGTGGCGCAAGGGTTCCCCTCGATCGGCTGCGCGCCTTGCACCACGGCGGTGAAGTCGGGCGAGGATCCCCGCGCCGGGCGTTGGCGCGGCACGGACAAGACCGAGTGCGGCATCCATTTCGTCAATGGCAAGCCGGTGCGCGGGCCAAAGCCGGGCGCGTTTGACGTCAACTGACCGCCGCTGCAGGAGAAGACCATGCCTATCGTCAATGACAGCGGTTTCCGCACCGAGGATGATCCGGACTACATGTCCTGCGATGACGCTTTGGCGACGGATGCGACCGAGCTTGCGGTGCTGCTGCCGAATGACGACTGCGTAGAGACGCTGGCCCCGGCGCTGGACCGGATCGCCATGATCACGGTCGACTTTCCGAATTTCGCCGATGGGCGGGGCTTCAGCCTGGGCATGCGGCTGCGCGCGTCGGGCTATAAGGGCGTGCTCCGCGCCAAGGGCCATGTGATCTCCGACCAGTACCAGTTCGCCCGCGCCTGCGGCTTCGACGAGGTGGAGATCGACGACGCGCTGGCCGCCCGCCAGCCCGAAGAGCACTGGCTGAAGGCGGCCAAGGACGCCCACGCGCTTTACAAGCGCGGCCGCGCCGCCTGAGCGCCGCGCGCGCCAGTTATTCCTTCAGAGACCTGACCGACTCGGCGGCCCACGCCGCATCGGCGTAGATATCGGCCCGCGTCGCGGGGACCGGAGGCGCGCCCTTGGCCGATTTGCCCGCCAGCGTCTGATAGAGCCGCGCCGAGCCGCGCTCGAAGGACAGCGAACACCCGGCCAGATAGGCGACCCAGATCCGATAGGTTTCCGGCCCCACCAGCGCTTCGGCCTCCTCCCGCCGCGCTGTCAGCCGCTCGCACCAGATACGCGTGGTGCGGGCGTAATGCGGCCGCAGTCCTTCGACATCGTGAATTTCGAACCCGGTGCGCTCCATCGCCTCGACGGTGTGGCCGATATCGTCCAACTCGCCGCCCGGAAAAATATAGCGCTGCAGCGCCCGCTGCTCCGGCCGCTTGATCAGCCGGCGCTTGCGTTTTTTCGATTTGCGGGAGATGGCGTGGTTCAGGAACAGGCCGTCCTCGGCCAGCAAACGGCGCATCTTTGAGAAATAGGCCGGTATGTCGCCGAGGCCGATATGCTCATACATGCCGACCGAGGCGATCTTGTCGAAGGTTCCCGTGAGCTCCTTATAGTCGCGCAATTCCAGCGATACCCTGTCAGCGACGCCCAGCCGCTCCGCCTTGGCCTGCGCGAAGGCGAGCTGCTCGGTCGACAGCGTCACTCCATGGGCGCGAACCCCGTAGTTCTTGACCGCATGGCAGATCAGCCCGCCCCAGCCGCAGCCGATATCCAGAAAACTCTCGCCCGGCTTCAGCCGAAGCTTTCGGCAGATCAGGTCCATCTTGGAGATCTGCGCCGCTTCAAGGGTCGAGTCCCAGGTCGGGTAATGGGCGCAGGAATACTGCATCTCGGGGTCGAGGAAGAGTTGGTAGAAATCGTTGCCGACGTCGTAGTGAAAATTGATGAAGCGCCGGTTGTCGCCGCTTTTCCTGCTCTCGCCATCGGCGCCGCCATCAAAGGCGCGGCTGGCGTCGGGCGAATCCGCCCGCGCCGTCAATAGCGGCAAAAGCGTTTTTGCCATGCGCCACTTATCGATTTGGCGCAGGCGTCGGCGGCGGGCCTTGTCGAGGGCGAAGGGGCCGGCCAGATCCAGCAGCGTGCCGCCCTCGATATCGATCCGGCCATGCGCGTAATGCCGGATAATCCGATCCAGCGAGGGCCAGCGCAGCAGCGACGGCAACAGGCCGGGCGAGGCGAGGACCAGCGCCAGACCGGGTTTCACATTCTCTCCCAGCGGCTCGAGCGATCCATCCCATAGCCGCACCGAAAAATGCGCGTCAAGCGCCTCGCGGACCTGCGCAATCGCCTGCCGGGCCGCCTGAAGCGCCTTGTCGTCGGGTCTGTTCGCGCTGGATTCCATCGCCGTCTCACTCCCACACGCCTGTCGCCTGTTCGCGGCGCCGCCTTAACACACCTATAGCGCGATGCGGAACCACGGGGCGACGCACAATCGCGGCAATGATGCGGATACGCGGCGGTAAGAGGAATCTTTCTTTCGCGATTTCGTGAAATTGGCTTAGGATTCGGATCGGTAAGGGCGCAGGTGTCGCGCCTGCGTATGTGTGCTGGGGTTCCGATGCCGTTTGACAATATGGACGATCTCGATTCCCGCGAGGCCTATATATCGATCCTGAAGGAGGAGTTGAACGCGCTTCGCGGCAGCGGCGAGGCGGCCGATTTCTATTTCCTCGAAAAGTTCCGCTTCGACGGCAAGAACGCGGATCCGGTGCTGATCGTCGGCAAGGTCACCTCGCGCTTTCTGAGCCGGCTGCGGCAATTGCCCGGCGATGTGGCGCAGGGGCATTGCAGCGTGCGCGGCGGCGAGTTGCGGATCATCCCGAAACGCGGCCGGACGCCGGAATCAAAGCTCAAGAACGCGCTCCGCGGCACACAGTACAAACCCGAGCTTATCGCCGACGTCACCGGCGTCGCTGAGGAGGAGGAGCAGAGCCACCGGCTGGAGACGGAGCGCCAACTGGAAGAGGCCGAAGCCCAGTTCAAGAAGGTCAAGAAGCACATCTCGTCCAAGGACGCCCGCGCGCTGAAGACGATGTTCGGCAAGTACGAAACGATCTTCAAGACCAAGGACTACGCCGGGGCGCAGAAACAGCTCTCAACGCTGAACGACAGCATGGCGGAGATGCTGAAATACTCGATGCGCGAAAGCCGTGCGATCATCAAGAAACGCGAGCGCGACCAGGCGAAGATCAAGAAGACTCTCGAAGAGGTCGCGGCGGTGGTGAAGGCGCTGGAGGCCAAGATCGCGGATGTCGCCTCGCGGGTGCCGCGGCTGCGCGACGGGCTGAAGACGGTTGAGCCGACCCGCAAGAACGCGTCAGGCATTCTGGAGCTGCGGGACCGGGTGAACGGCCACGAGAAGACGCTGAAACAGGCGGCGGGTCAGATCGACAAGGCGAAGCGCAAGCTGGCGACGGATTTCGACAAGCTCAAGAAGATGAAGGACCCGGTGGGTCTGGCGCTCGCGACGCATGTCGTCGCGATGGGCGGCAAGATCAAGGCGGTGGAGAAGTCCATCGACGCCGTGCCTCTGAAGGCGGCCAAGGCGAACGCGACCAAGGCGATCAAGGCGCTGAAGAACGCGGTCGAGTAAACACTGCTCCGCGACAGTGCGCGCGGGGATTCGCGCCTGGGCCGAAATTTCAAGAATTGGTACGCCCAACGGGACTCGAACCCGTGTTTCCGCCGTGAAAGGGCGGCGTCCTAGACCGCTAGACGATGAGAGCGGCGCGCGCATGAGTGGATCGTTCGTAGTGAAATTGGTATCCTAAGCTGATTCTTTTTGTGTTTTGAGGGTGAAATGAGGTTTTTCTCATATGCTGCATTAGTATTGTGTCTGTCAGCCTGTGGGACGAAATATGACATGCCGCAATTGTCTCAGCAGGACTTGGCCAGCGCTCAGCAGATTCTCGCCGAAGAAGGTTCCAAGGATGATCTCCATGAGATCGTCAGCCGTGACCCTGAGATTATGCTCGCAAATTTCTTCGAAGTGGTCGAGCGCGTGGAGCCGGTGGCCGAACAGTTTTGCGTAGAGCAGATGGTTGCAGAAGAGGGGTTCGACTGTGACGTCACCGTTGTGATCGACGACGATATCGAGGCGTTGCCCAACGCCTATCAGTTCTTTGACGATGCTGGTCGCCCGATGGTCATGTTCAACTTGCCCTTCATCGCTCAGGCCAGGAATCAGGATGAGCTGGCCTTCGTCTTTGGCCACGAGGTCGGCCATCTGATCGGCGATCACATCGACAAGCAGCAACAGCAGGAAATCGCGGGCGCGGTGCTGATGACGACGCTGGCGGTAGTCGTGCAGGGAGCATCTGGAACCTACGATCCGGGGCTGATCGACGCCGCAATGGACACGGGCGGCGCGATCGGCCGCATGTCATTCAGCCAGACCTATGAGTTGGAGGCCGACATGATCGGCGCCTATATCGCCGAGCGCGCGGGCTATGACCCTGCGTTGGGCGTTCGGATTTTCGCGCGCCGCGAAAGCGCCGAGAACGAGGATGGCACCCTTTCCTTCTGGGGCACTCATCCGCCAAGTCCGGAGCGGGTGGGGACTGTTCTGGTGACGTTGAACTCGATTGAGCGTCAGCGGGGGCTTGGCGCAACGCCCGCGCCACGTTAGCGCGGCCATCGAGCCAGCGCTCTCAGGCGATATGATGGAATGGTGGTACGCCCAACGGGACTCGAACCCGTGTTTCCGCCGTGAAAGGGCGGCGTCCTAGACCGCTAGACGATGGGCGCGGCGCGGCAGGGTTTAATGCGACCGGGCGAGCGATGCAAGCGGCGCGTTGGCGAAATTCCGCTCCTGTCCGATCTTTGATCTAGTCTTTCGCCGGGGCGGCGTCCTCGACGCGCAGTTTCGCTTTCCGCCGACCGCCCCAATCGTCGATCTCCAGCCGCCCGGCGACATGGACCGGCGCGCCCGCGCGTTGCGAAAGGAAGTCGCCCAACGGCCCTTCGAAGGCGCGAAAGGCGATGGCGTCCAGACGGCCGGATGCGCCCCGCGCGCCGTCGCCGGTCAGCGACAGGCGCAGATGGCTGTCGCCTGCCGGTTTGGCGAAGGCGATGCGCGCATCGGGAATGGCGAAACGGGGGGCGGGGGCCGAGGCGCCGAACGGGCCGGCCTGCTCCAGCATTTCGCACAGCTCCACGCTGGCGGCGGCGGGGGCCAGCAAGGCGTCCAGCCTCAGATCCCGGGGGCCGCCCGCGCCCGCGCCCTGTCTGGCGAGCTGTTCGCCCAGACGGTCCATCGAAGCCTCCAAAGATTCCTCGGCTACCGTCAGGCCCGCCGCCATCTTATGCCCGCCGCCCTTCAGGATCGCGCCGTCGCGCGCCAGAGCGGCGATCGCGGATCCCAGATCGACGCCCGTGATCGAGCGGCCGGAGCCCTTGCCCTCGCCGCCCTCCAGCCCGATCACCACCGCAGGGCGGTTGTAGCGCTCCTTCAGGCGGCTGGCGACGATGCCGACCACGCCGGGATGCCAGCCCTTGTCGGCCGCCCAGACCAGAGGGCCGTCGACGCCGCGCGCTTCGGCCTGCTGAATGGCGGCGTCCAGCACGACGGCCTCGGTTTCCCGCCGCTCCTTGTTCAACGCGTCCAGCCGTTCGGCCAGCGCCTCGGCCTCCGCCGGGTCGTCGGTGGTCAGAAGCCGCGCGCCGAGATCGGCCTTGCCGATGCGACCGCCGGCGTTGATGCGCGGTCCCAGCAGAAAGCCGAGATGAAAGGCGGTGGGTGCGCTTTGCATGCGGGCGGCGTCCGCCAGCGCCCTAAGCCCCGGATTGCGGCGCGCGGCCATCACGCCCAACCCCTGCCGCACCAGCGCGCGATTGAAGCCCACCAGCGGCGCGACATCCGCCACGGTCGCCAGCGCCACCAGATCCAGGAACGCCCTCAGATCGGGTTGCGCGACGCCCGCTTTCTGGAACCAGCCGCCCTCCCGCAGCGTCCGGTTCGCGGCGATCAGCAACAGGAACGCCACCCCGGCGGCGCAAAGGTGGCCCTGTTCGCTCTCGTCGTCCTGCCGGTTCGGATTCACCACGGCGGTCGCCTCAGGCAGGGTTTCGCCCGCCAGATGGTGATCGGCCACCAGCACGTCGGCGCCAAGGGTGCGCGCGGCGGCGATCGGCTCAAAGGACAGCGTGCCGCAATCGACGCAGAGGATCAGGTCAGAGCGTTTCGCCAGCGCCTGCATCGCAGGCACGTTGGGTCCATAGCCTTCGTCGATCCGGTCGGGGATATAGATCTCGGCGCTTTGTCCCACCGCGCCCAGCCAGCGATGAACGAGGGCCGAGGTCGCGGCGCCGTCGACATCGTAATCGCCGAAGATCGAGATTCGCTCGCCGCGCCGCACCGCGTCAGCGAGCCGTTCGGCGGCGGCGTCCATGCCTTTCAGCATCGACGGGTTGGGCGTCAGATCGCGCAGCGTCGGGTGCAGATAAGCGGTCGCCTCGGCCGGATCCACGCCGGCGCGGGCCAACACGCGTCCCACGATTTCCGGCAACTCCGCGCTTTGAGAGATGGCGAGGCCCAGGCGCTCCACCTCGGCGCCGGGTCCGACCCAGCGTCGCCCAAGCACCGACGCTTCAACGCCCAAATACGCGCCGTTCACGCGTCGTCCTCGCTGCGTCGTCCTTTGCGCCGGTTCCGCCAGCGCCGCATGCGCTCCGCCCGCTCGGCGGGGCTGCGGTCGACCTCCTTGCCGAAGAGCATGAGAAACAGGATCACCACGCCGAAGGCCCAGCCGATCAGCGCGACGGTCAGCCAGACCGCGAAAAAGGCGAGCATGGCGATATCGAACGCATCCCAGTCGAACGTGGCGTAGAGATCCTTCGCCGCGTCCCATGCTTCCGAGATCCCGTAAGACCAGAGCGCGAGCCAGCACAGGATGAAGATGATGATGACGATGCGGGCGACGGGCCCCGCCTTCTTTTTCACCTGACCCGCCGCTTCGACGGCGATTTCAGCCTCGTTTGTCGGATTGGTTTCAGCGCCGCCTGTCGGCGCATCGTCACGCGTCTTGCGGCCAAATCCGACCCGGCGGGCCATTCTAGCGCCCCGTCCCGGACATGGATTGCTCGATGCGCTTCCTGAATCGCTTGACCATGCGAAGGCCCGCAAGTCCCAAAGCCACCGGGAGGGCGGTGACGGCGACTGCGATCAGACCGCCCGCCTCCGGTCCCTCGTCGATGATGGTCATGGCGGCCATCACCATGGAGAATCCCCAGAGGCCCAGCCAGATCCAGATCACGATAGACGCGACGCGGAGCGCCATTGGAAGCGCCTGCTGCGTCTCTTTCGAGGTGACGGCGATGCGAAGCAACTCGCTGGGGTCAGCCGTTTCGCCAGCGCGCCGCGCGTCGACGAAGGCCTGCAAACGGTCGTGAACGGACGGCGCCTCGGCCGCCTTACTGGAGGAGCGATCTGAGGCGGGACGGGGTTTCTCCTTCCGGCTCAGGCTGTCCGTCCGCCAATCGTCGTCGTGGCGCGTGTGCCGCTTTTCGGTCGGCTCGGCGGTTTTCGGGCTGCGGCCGGTGCGCGACACCGCCCCGCCATGCTCGCGTCCGCCATCCATGCCGATGCGCCGCGGCCCACGACCCCGCGCAAGCAGCAGCAACAGGACCAGGGCGACGCCCAGGCCGATCGGGATCACAAGATCTGAATTCAGGAACTCCATGATCGCCAAGTCTAACGCAACTCCACCGCTTCGTGGGACTTAGAAGCGATCATTCGTGGCGCTGGCGATAGATCAGGCGACGCACGGACCCGGTCTTGGAGCGCATCAGGATGGTTTCGGTCTCCAGATACGCGCCGACCCGCCTGGCGCCTTTGACGATCGAGCCGTCGGTCACGCCGGTCGCCGCGAAGATCACGTCGGCCTTCACCAATTCCTCCAGCGTGTAGATCGTGTCCAGCTCGGTGATGCCCGCTGAGCGGGCGCGTTTGCGCTCATCGTCGTTGCGGAACAGCAGCCGGCCCTGAATCTGACCGCCCATGCAGCGGAGCGCGGCGGCGGCGAGAACGCCCTCGGGCGCGCCGCCTGAACCCAGATACATGTCGATGCCGGTGAAATCGGCGGCGGCGGTGTGGATCACGGCGGCGACGTCGCCATCGGTGATCAGCTTGACCGCGGCGCCGGTGGTGCGCAGCTCCTCCACCAGATCCTCGTGGCGGGGGCGCTCCAGCACGCAGGTGGTGATGTCCTCCGGCTTGCAGCCCTTGGCCTTGGCCAGCTCACGCACGTTGTCCGTGGGCGAGGCCTGCAATGAGACCACGCCGTCTGGATAGCCCGGCCCGATGGCGAGCTTGTCCATATAGACGTCTGGGGCGTGCAGCATCGAGCCGCGCGGGCCCATCGCGATCACCGCCAGCGCGTTCGGCATCGCCTTGGCGGTCAGCGTCGTGCCCTCCAGCGGGTCGAGCGCGATGTCGACCTCGGGGCCGTCCCCGGTGCCGACCTCCTCACCGATATAGAGCATCGGCGCTTCGTCGCGCTCACCCTCGCCGATCACCACGACGCCGGCGATGTCCAGCATGTTGAGCTGAGAGCGCATTGCATCGACCGCCGCCTGATCGGCCGCTTTTTCGTCGCCGCGCCCGATCAGCTTGGCCGATGCGATCGCCGCCGCCTCAGAGACGCGGGCGAGGCCCAGTGACAGCATACGGTCCTTGAAATCGAGTTGCGTTGAGTCGTTGCTCATTCTGGTGTCCCTCTCTAGATCCCTGGCGCGCGGCGTCAGGTCTTTTCTATTCGAATTGCGACCGGCGGCGCCAGCGACGCGTCCGTCGCCTCGATCGCGGCCAGAGCGCGCTCCAACTCAACCCGTCCGGTCTCATGGGTGACGATCAGCACCGGCGCGCTGGAGTCCTCCTCAGCGTATTGGCGCATTCTGTGGATCGACACGCCTTCGTCGCCCAGCGCCGCCGCGACTTTCGCCAGCACGCCCGGTGCGTCCTTCAGCAAAAAGCGCAGATAGTACTCGGCGGGGTGCACGCCCTCGGTTTGCGGTCTGGCGGGCGTCAGGTCGGCTGCGGGCACGCCAAAGGCGGGCGTCGCGACGCCGCGCGCGATGTCGATGACATCCGCCACGATGGCGGAGGCGGTCGGTCCCTCGCCTGCGCCCGGCCCCTCGAACACGGTCTTGCCGACGAAATCGCCTTCGCAGACCACCGCGTTGGTCACGCCGTCCAGCGCGCCGATGGTGGAGGCGGCGGGCACCATGCAGGGCTGCACCCGCTGCTCCAGCCCGTTCTCGTCCGTCTCGGCCACGCCGAGCAGCTTGATCCGGTAGCCGAGATCGGCGGCGAACTCGATGTCCTTCAGATTGATGCGCTCGATGCCTTCGACGGCCACCGAGTCAAAGTCGATCCGGGTCCCGAAGGCCAGCGAGGCGAGGATCGCGAGTTTGTGCGCCGCGTCGATTCCGCCGACGTCGAAGCTGGGATCGGCCTCCGCATAGCCCAGTTTCTGCGCTTCGGTCAGCACGTCGCCATAGGACCGGTGGGTCTTCTCCATCTCGGTCAGGATGTAATTGCAAGTGCCGTTCAGGACGCCGTAGACGCGGTTCACCCGGTTGGCGGCCAGACCTTCGCCCAGACCTTTCAGAATCGGGATGCCGCCCGCGACCGCCGCCTCGAATCGCAGCAACGCGTTGTTTTCATCCGCCAACGCGCCCAGCGCGCCGCCGTGATGGGCGATCAGGGCCTTGTTGGCTGTCACGGCGTGGCGACCAGAACCGAGCGCGCGCTCCAGCGCGGCTTTCGCCGGGCCTTCCGAGCCGCCGATCACCTCCACCATGCAATCGACATCGTTGCGGGCGGCCATGGCGACGGCGTCGTCCTCCCACGCGTAAGGGGTCAGGTCGACCCCCCGGTCCAGCGTGCGGTTGCGGGCCGAGACGGCGACAATCTCTACCGGCCGGCCCGCGCGGGCGGCGATCAGATCCGCATGGGTCTGGACAATCTTTACGATTCCGGCGCCGACAGTGCCGAGCCCGGCGACGGCGATGCGAAAAGGGGTCTCACTCATGCTTGCAGTAACTCCATGAACCGCTGGCGGCTTGGGTCGGAACCGGGATCAGGCCTCGGTCCCGGACAATTGGGGATAGCGCGACAGGATCTCGTCGGCGTTCTGCATCACGCGCTTCACGTTGCGCGCGGCCTGCCGGATGCGCTGCTCGTTCTCGACCAGACAAAGGCGCACATAGCCCTCGCCGTATTCGCCGAACCCGACGCCGGGGCTGACCGCGACCTCGGCCTCTTTCAGCAGAATCTTTGAGAACTCCATCGAGCCGAGCGCCTTGAACGGCTCCGGCACCGGGGCCCAGGCGAACATGGTCGCGGGCGGCGGCGGAATGTCGAACCCGGCGCGGCCCATGGCCTCCACCATCACGTCGCGGCGCGACTTATAGGTCTGGCGAATTTCCTCGGTGCAGTCGTCCGGCCCGTTCAGCGCGGCGGCGGCGGCGACCTGAATCGGCGTGAAGGCGCCATAGTCGAGATAGCTTTTGATCCGCGTCAGCGCGCCGATCAGACGTTCGTTGCCCACGGCGAACCCCATGCGCCAGCCCGGCATCGAGTAGGTTTTTGACATCGAGGTGAACTCAACCGCGATGTCCTTGGCGCCGGGGATCTGAAGCACCGAGGGCGGCGGGTTGTCATCGTAATACATCTCGGCGTAGGCGAGGTCGGACAGGATCCAGACCCCGTGCTTTTTCATCAGCGTCACCAGGTCCTGATAGAAGTCCAGATCGCAGACCTGCGCCGTCGGATTCGACGGGAAATTCACCACAATGGCAGCCGGATTCGGAACGGAGTGATGAATGGCCTGATCCACCGCGCGCAGATAAGCTTCAGGATCGAACACCCCGTTATGCAAGGCGGGGATATGGCGCAGCGCGCCGCCCGCGATGATGAAGCCATAGGGATGAATCGGATAGCTGGGATTGGGCGTCAGCATCACGTCGCCCGGCGCGGTGATCGCCATGGCGAGGTTGGCCAGCCCTTCCTTCGAGCCGAGCGTCGCGATGATCTCGGTCTCCGGATCCAGCTTTACGCCGAAGCGCCGCTCATAATACCCGGCCTGCGCGCGCCGGAGGCCCGGGATGCCTTTGGACGCCGAATATCGGTGCGTGCGAGGTTTTCTGACCGTCTCCACCAGCTTTTCGACGATGTGCTCGGGCGTGTCGATATCCGGGTTGCCCATGCCGAAATCGATAATGTCCATGCCGCCTGCCCGATACTCGGCCTTCAGCCGGTTCACTTCGGCGAAGACGTAAGGCGGCAGGCGTTTGATGCGGTAAAATTCTTCAGGCATGGCGTGACTTTCGAAGCGGTAAATCGATCAAATTTCAACGGCGCGAGGGCCGCCTTATAGCAGGCTTGTCGGGGAGTGACAGCGCCGGTGAAACCGCAGACGCCGCCGGTGGTCGACTTACTCTGCGGCGGTTGGCTTGGGAAGCGTTCCCTGCCGTTGCAACTGGCGTTCGAAAGCCGGGTCCAGCACGGACTGGCCCGACAGCGCCGCGCCGCGAATGGTGTTCTCCTGCGCGATGGGGCCAAGTTCTGCGATGATCGCCTGTCCGTTGGCCGGATCTGGCGAGGCGGCGGAGAATTCGCCCGGCGGCGGCGGCGCCTCTGTGTCGACCAGCCGCGGATAAGGTTGGTCCTCCACCCATGGATCCTCCAGCTCGGCATGCTTATCCAGCGCGTCGCGCGCCGCGCAGCACGCCAGCATGGCGGCTGCGCAGATCAAAATCGCGAACCTGAGCGGCGCGTTGGATGGCATTTGCGGCGACATCTCGTCCTCCTGCGGAACTTGCGTGCTCTGATTATCACGGTCCGTTAGCGAGTGGCTAGCTGACACGCCGCCTGAAAATGGTATTAACGCCGCCGGAATGATATCTGGCGCGCAACGCTGACGAATCGACGATCCCCGAGGAGGGACCAAATGTCTGAACAAACGTCCACAAACGCGAACGAAAAGATGCAGGACGCCGTCCAGTTCGCGAAGAATATGGCGCGCGTCGCCGAACGCTCACAGGATATCTGGAAGACGTTCCTGTCCCGCAACGCGCTGCGACAAGTCTATATCCGCGGATCCGCTGAACGCGATGCCGGCCTTCACAGAGCTTGCGACCACGATGATGAATCACCCACAAGAGGTCGCCGAGGCGAGCATGAAGTTCTGGATGGCCCAGGGCGAGCTGTGGCGTCGCGCTTATCTGCGCGCCTGGGGCGACAATGATCCGGTGCCGCTGGTGGCGCCGGAGGCCGGCGATCGCCGCTTCAACGACGCCGAATGGACCGAAAACGCCGTCTTTGACTACGTGAAGCAATCCTATCTGCTGACTTCGAACTGGATCATGGACACGGTTCGGAACATCGGCGATCTGGATGAGCGCGACCGCAAGAAAGTGGATTTTTTCAGCCGCACTTTTGTTGAGGCGATCGCGCCGACGAACTTCATCGCCACCAATCCTGAAGTGATCCGCGCGACCGTGGCCGAGAAGGGCGAGAACCTGGTGCGCGGTCTCGACAACATGCTTAAGGATCTGGAGCGCGGCAAAGGCAACCTGAAGATCAGCCGCACCGATATGGATGCGTTCAAGGTCGGCGATAATCTGGCCACGACGCCCGGTCAGGTCGTGTTCGAAAACGATCTGTTCCAGCTGATCCAGTACGCGCCGACCACCGACAAGGTGCGCGCGAAGCCGCTGCTGTTCATTCCGCCCTGGATCAACAAGTATTACATCCTCGACCTCAATGAGAAGAAGTCGCTGATCCGCTGGATCGTGGCGCAGGGTTTCACGGTGTTCATCGTGTCCTGGATCAACCCGGATGAGGCGCAGCGCGACGAATCCTGGGGCAGCTACATGAAGAAGGGCGTGCTGACGGCGGTCGACAAGGTGTTGGAGGAGACCGGTGAGGACGACCTCAACATCGTCGGTTACTGCATCGGCGGCACCATGGTCGGCTCGACGCTTTCTTACATGGCGGCGACGGACGACAAGCGCGCCAACTCGGCGACCTTCTTCACAACACAGCTGGATTTCTCCGACGCGGGCGAGTTGTCGGTCTTCATCGATGAGCAGACGCTCAACTCGATCGGCGAGAAGATGGACGAGCAGGGCTATCTGACCGCCGAGAGCATGGCGAGCGTCTTCAACATGCTGCGGTCGAACGACCTGATCTGGAGCTTCGTGATCCAGAACTACTATCTGGGCAAGGATCCGTTCCCGTTCGATCTGCTCTACTGGAACTCCGACAGCACCTGCATGCCCGCCAATGTGCACAAGTTCTATCTGCATCGGTTCTACATGCAGAATGCGCTGGCGCAGGGCGACATGTCGGTCGACGGCGTGCCGCTCGATCTGGGCAAGGTGACGCTACCGACCTATCATATCGCCGCCAAGGAAGATCACATCGCGCCGCCCGATTCCGCGTTCCGCGGTGCCAAGATGCTGAACTCCAAACCTGCGAAGTTCGTTCTGGGCGGGTCCGGCCATATCGCCGGGATCGTCAATCCGCCGGCGGGCGGCAAGTACCAGTTCTGGACCCGCAAGGGCCTGACCGGCGAAAACCTGCAGGAGTGGTCGGAAAAGACCAAGGAAACCGACGGAAGCTGGTGGCCGGACTGGTCCAAGTGGCTGGCCGGACGCTCGGGCGACCAGGTGCCTGCGCGGGAGCCGGGCAAAGTGCTTGGCGTCATTGAGGCGGCGCCGGGGTCCTTCGTCAGGGTCCGCTCGGACGATCGCTGATTACGTAACGCGCCGGGCCTGTCGAGGGCCCGGCGTTCCTGCCTTTGGCGGCCACGAACGAACGCTCCATATCGGTCTCGACTGCGCTTCCTCGCCGCCCTAGATTTGCGCGACGTGACCGGCGGAGAACCGTCTGAAGGGCGGCGAGGGGAGTTCGATGGCTAAGCTCAACACGGCGGCGGCGGGAATGATGGCGGCGGCGTTGCTGGCGGGATGCGCCGGCCAGCCCGACAAGACCGCGCTGACGCTGACCATTCTGCACACCAACGATTTTCACAGCAGGCTGCAACCGGTCGACGCGCGGGGCGTGACCTGCGATCCGGCGGCTGCGGCGACAGCGGCCGAGGCCGACGCGACGGAGGGTGACGCGACGGAGGGCGACGCGCCCGACACGGCCTGTTTCGGCGGATCGGCCCGGTTGGCCTCTGCAATCGACACGCAGCGGAGCGCGGTGGAGAGCACTGGCGGCCATGTGTTGCTGCTTGATGGCGGCGACCAGTTTCAGGGTTCGCTATTCTACACCTATTACAAGGGCGAGGCCGCGGCGGAGATGATGAACCGCCTCGGCTATGACGCGATGACCGCCGGCAACCACGAGTTTGACGACGGGCCGGAGGTTCTGCGCGGCTTTATCGACGCTGTGGAGTTTCCCGTTCTGCTGGCGAACGCCAATGTGTCTGCGGAGCCGCAGCTGGCTTCGGCGCTGAAGCCCTCGGTCGTCGTCCGGAAGGGCGACTCGCGGATTGGGCTGATCGGCGTCGCCCCGGCGGGCACGGGCTCGGGCTCCTCGGCTGGTCCCAATGTGAGCTTCTCCGACCCGATCCCGGCGCTGGAGCGGGAGGTCGCGGTGCTCGAACAATCCGGTGTGAACAAGATCGTTCTGCTGTCGCATTCGGGCTATGAGGTGGACAAGCAGATCGCCGCAACCGTGCCCGGCGTCGACGTAATCGTCGGCGGTCACGACAATACCTTTCTGTCGAATTTCCAGCCGGATGCGAAAGGACCCTATCCGACACTGGTCGAGGGTCCGGGCGGCGCCAACGTCGCCATCGTGCAGGCGGGCGCCTACGGTCGTTATCTGGGCGAACTGACCGTCGATTGGGACGAGACCGGCGCCGTGACCGCCGCCTATGGCGAGCCGTTGGTCATGGACGCGGCGATACCAGAGGATGAGGCGATCGCCGCCCGGGTGGCGGAGCTGGCCGCGCCCCTGGACGCGCTCTACGCCGAAACGGTGGGCGCGGTCGCGGGCGATATCGGGGCCGATCCCCAGATCTGCCGTGAAAAACTGTGCGAAATGGGCGTCCTGGTGGCTGAGGCCATGCTGGAGGCCGGACGCGCCCAGGGCGTCGAGATCGCGATTCACAATGCTGGCGGGCTGCGCGCGCCGCTCGGCGCGGGGGACGTGACCCGCGGCGACGTTCTGACTGTGCTGCCGTTCGGCAATACGCTGTCGGTGTTCAAGCTGACCGGGGCGGATGTGGTGGCCGCGCTGGAGAACGGCGTGAGCGAGGTGGAGAGTCTCGGCGGGCGCTTCCCTCAGATCGCCGGCGCCCGTTATGCGTGGTCGGCGTCCAAACCGGCGGGCGAGGGCCGGGTTCAGGCGGTTCAGGTCAATCGCGGCGGCGAGTGGGTCAATATCGATCTGGAGGAGACCTATGTGGTCGCCGCCAACAGCTTCATGCGCGCCGGCGGCGACGGGTATACGGTGCTCGCCGAAAACGCCGTGGACGCCTATGATTTTGGTCCCTCCGTCGCGGATGTCGTCATCGCGTATCTGCAGGGCGGCCCGTATCTGCCTGCGCTGGACGACCGTATCGTGCGCATGCGCTAGGCCGGGGCCAGTCGATGTGCGGACGGTTCGCGCTGACCACGCCGCAAAGCGCGGTGGTGGAGCACTTCAACGCGGCGCCAGTCGTCGGGCTGGCAGAGGACGGTCCGCGCTACAACATTTGTCCTACCCAGGGCGTGCTGGCGATTCGACTAGATGAGGCGGGAGAACGCGCGCTTGACCGGTTGCGATGGGGGTTTGTTCCGCGCTGGGCCAAGTCGATGTCCGACGGACCGTTGCTGATCAACGCGCGCGCGGAGACGATCCATGAAAAACCAGCGTTTCGCGAGGCCTGCCGGACCCGCCGCTGCCTGATCCCCGCAGATGGGTTCTATGAATGGCGCGCGGGCGCGGGGAAGGGGAAGGAGCCGTTCTATATCCATCCCGCCGGTCAGGACGCGGCCCCGATCGCCTTCGCCGGAATGTGGCAGAACTGGCGGGATCCGGGTTCGGAGACCGTGATCTCGACTGCGGCGATCGTAACCTGCGCGGCGAATGAGACGCTTTCGCCATTGCATCACCGGATGCCGGTGGTGATCCCGCCTGAACATTTTGGCTTGTGGCTGGGCGAGGAGGGCAAGGGCGCCGCCCGGCTGATGCGCCCGGCGCCGGAGGCGTTCTTCAAGTTCCATCCAGTGGATCGCGCGGTCAACGCCGCCCGGCATGACACGCCGGACCTGATGGCGCCGATCAGCGGATAGCCGACGAACGGGCGTTCAGCCTTTGTCGCCGTTCTCGTCTTCGACCTCGCCGGGGTCCGCCTCCGGCTTCGCTTCTTCCTCTTTCATCGCGTCGAGGACGCTCAACGCGTCCTTCATCGTGACGCCCGGGTCAAAGAGAGAGAAGAACGCCGCCATAGGGTGTTGCTCTTCCTCCGGCGCGTCCGGCTCCGGCTCTTCCTCCGGCTCCGGAATCTGGCCATGGTCGAGCATCGCCATGAACGGGTTCGCCTCCATCGCCGCCACGGTCCAGGCCTTCATCATGTCGCCCACCTGCTCCGCCGAGGCCTGCGGCGCGCGCGCCCGCTCCTTGGCCTGTTTCTCGATCTCCTCCTGCTCGCGGATCTCCTTCTTGAGCTGTTTGATCTTCTTGGCTTTGGTCTGCGCCGCGATCTCGGCGTCGCGCTGGGCGGTGAACGCGTCGATCCATTCGTGCAGGCCGGGGATCTGCGCCATATGCTGCTGCATGCCGCCCGCCAGCGCCGCGGCCATCGGGGCCAGGAAATCCTGGGCTGTGCTTTGCTGCACGCCGGTCATGCCCGCCGCGGCCTCGGCCATGCGTTTCGGCGCGTCGGGGCTGAAGATCTGTTCGATCAGGCGTTCGCCCGCCGCTTTGGCCGGATCGACCGTGTCCGGCGACATGCTGTCATAGAAGCGTTGCATCGCCGGGGTGGTGTGATCGCGCATGAAGGTGGCGAAATCGAACGGGTCGTGCGCCTTCTTGCCAAGCCCATGCGAGAACGCGGGCAGGTAGGCCTCGACTAGCGAACGAGTCTGAGCCGGGCTCAGGCCATACATGCTTGCGAAATTGCGCATCGCCGCGCCCCGCTGAGCGTCGGCGAACAGCTGATACATATTCATGCGAGGCCTCGCTTTCTGTGCTGTCGTCTGGGCTTCGGCAAAAGCCTAACAGCGGCGTGGCCAAACCGCCAAGCGCTTAGAAATTCCCCGCGCAACCTGTCGCAGCCTGAATGCGCCTATCTGCCGGTCGCGAACAGGTACCCCGCGACGGCGGCGACGGTCAGCCCGGCGAGCACGGCGAGGGCGATTTTTAGCTTTGAATAGGGCCGTTCGCCCTGCACCGCGCCGGTCTGGCCGTTGACCACGAAGCGATAGGTCTCTCCGCGATAGCGATACGCCGCCATCCAGACCGGCAACAGGATATGCTTGAAGGTGACGTCCGAGACCTGGGTGCTCAGACGGTGGATCTGCTGCTGGTCGCCGCCGATATCGAACCGCACGTCGCGTTCGATCACCCGGTCCATGATCTGTCGCGCCTCCACAAATCCTTCATCCAGTTGCACCGTATAGGCCTCCGCCCGAAACCCGGCGAGGAAATCGGGGCGATATGGCTCCAGCGCCGCTAGATCCCAGGGAGCGAGCCGATCGGTGTACTTCTTCGGCAGCGCGCGCGAGGCGAGCACCAGCACATCATCGAACCAGCGCTTCACCTGCCCGCGTTTCGGGGTCCAGCGGATTTTCGGCACCTTTCGGGCGACGCGCTTGGACTTTCCGTCCTGCATGACCGTCACATATTGCGTGACATAGTAGATGTCGCCGCGCTGGCCGGAATAGGCGGTGCGGGTGTCGGCGTCGAAGGTCCAGTAGGGGACATAGACGCCCTGCATCGGGCGCCCCGCGCGCGCATACTCCTTCAGCTCAGACGGCGCGAACCACAGCTTGCCCAGCCACATGCGCATGGCGTCGCGCGCCTGACCCTCGTTGAGCTGAAACGGAGCCACGCCCTTGGGTTTGATATGCCGATTGGCGCCGGTGTCGGCCACGACGGGCGCCGCGCAGAACGGACATTCCGCGGCGTGCACGGCGGGGTCGAACTCCACATGCGCCCCGCAGGCGCCGCAATGCGCGGTGCGGGTCTCCTCCTGCTCTTCGTCGTCCAGCCGGTTGGCGATGGCGTCGTCATAGTCGAGCTCGCGGATGGTCTCCCCGCCCCACGGGCCGCCCTCCGGCGGGGCGATGTCGTTGGAAAATCCGCAATGATCGCAAACCAGCGCCGCCGCGCCCGGCCGGAATCTGAGCTGTGACCCGCATTGGGCGCAGGGAAACCGCTCATTCTCCAGGGGCGCGGGGGCGTCGTCCATTTGCTCGAAATCAGGATCAGACATCAGAGATATTTATGCAGCGCGCGGGGCGCCATGATGCGCAGCGCGTTGTCCTTCAGAATGTAATGCCGGCCGATATGGAAGCTGAGATGCGCGATCACCAGCAGGGTGAGCGCGTCGAAGGTGAATTCGTGAACCTCCGTCATCACCGAATGCAGCCCGCGCAGCCCGCCGCTGAAATTCAGCGGAATGACGCCGAATCCGCGCACCGCAAAGGGCGCAAGCAGGCCAGAGAGGGCACCGGTCAGCACCATGATCGGCAGCAGGTGATAAAGCCCGGTGTTGAGGATCGGATGCGCGCGCTTGCCCCAAGCGGGCAGTTTCGGCCCCGGCCTGCCGGCGGCGCCCTTGGTCCAGAACATCACCGACCAGACGCCGGCGACGATCGCCAGCAGAAATCCGACCCCCGCATGGGTGGAAAGCGCCGCCGATTTCGCGGCCTGATTTCCGCGCTCCACCTCATCCGGCTCGACGAAGAAGAAGTAGAGCAGCAAGGCGAAGGTCGTCCAATGGAGGACCTTGATCACCTTGCGGCGATTGAAAAAGCGGCGCGGCACGGGAGGTTTTCCTTACGGAGCGGGCGGCGGAGGCGGCGGTGGCATCACCGTGAAGAGATCCGCCAGTTCCGGCGTCTCGCCCGCTTTCGCCCAGCCCGCCATGCCGGCGGTCCAGACCATGGTGTCGCGGGTCAGCTCCTCGGCCTGCGCCTGACGGCCCAGCGAAGCGCGGCTGAACGGGCCTTTCGTGGCGCCATTCTCGGCGATGTGCCAGACCCGCTCCGGCGGGGGAGGCGGCGGCGGGGTCGCGCCCGCGCCTTGCGGCGCGGCCTGACTGGGTTGCGCCCACATATTCGACATCTGGTTCGCCATCGCCATGCCCATGCCGGCGCCCACGCCCATGCCGACGCCCGCCCCTGCGAGGCTTGGATTCTCAGCCGCGGAGCGCATCGCCTCGGCCGACTGGAACTGAGCGTATTTGCGTAAATCGCCGACCACGCCCATCGAGGTGCGCCGATCCATCGCCTTCTCCACCTCCGGCGGCAGCGAGATATTCTCGATAAAGAGCGCCGTCGTCTCCAACCCGTAAGCGGCGATCTCGGGCGCGATGCGCGAGCGCAGGAATTCGCCCAGATCATCGGTGTTGGCGGCCAGATCCAGCACCGGGATATGGCTGGAGGCGAGCGCGTTGGAGAAGCGGGAGATGATCACGTTGCGGATCTGGTTGGTGACCTCGCCCGTGGTGACCTCACCGTCTGTGCCGACGATCTCTTTCAGAAAGAGGCCCGGATCAGACACCCGGATCGAGTAGGTCCCGAACGCCCGCAGCCGGGTCGGCCCGAACTCCGGATCGCGCAGCATGATCGGGTTCTTGGTGCCCCACTTCAGATCCTGAAACCGCCTTGTCGAGATGAAGTATATCTCGGATTTGAACGGCGAGGAGAACCCATGATCCCAGTGCTGCAGCGTGGTCATGATCGGCATGTTGTTGGTCTCGAGCATATACATGCCGGGCGAGAACACATCCGCCAGCTGCCCCTCATGCACGAAGACCGCCGCCTGACCCTCGCGCACCGTCAGCTTGGCGCCGTATTTGATCTCATTGCCGTAGCGCTCAAACCGCCAGACCATGGTGTCGCGGCTGTCATCGGTCCATTCGATGACGTCGATGAATTCGCCGGTGATGCGGTCCCAAAGGCTCATGTCAGCGTCTCCTTAAGTCGCGTGTTCGCGATGGCTTTCCCGCCAAAGCGGGTCCGGGCCGTACAGGTTCGGCCCCGGTGTCCCGAGACGCGAGAACATATACAGTTGAATAACGAGTCCGACGAGCGGCACGCACCCGATCAATATCCACCATCCAGACTTCCCCAGGTCGTGAAAACGCCGCACGCCGACGGCGATGGAAGGCACAAGCATCGCCAACCATATCAGGAACGTGAACACTCTCATCCACTGATACGCTATAGGCGTTTGGAGAATCCCGTCCGCGATCAGCGCGCAAAAAAGCAACGTTACGTAGGCCAGCGCGAACCACCAGTATTCCGACCGCGTGGCTCGCCCCTCCAGCGTCGCGTACTTTTTCAGAACGACGGTCTCGACCGCCTCTCGGAACTCCATCAAACGCTCAGATCTCCAGTCGCACTGGACTTCACAATGGGTTCGACCCGAACCGGTTCGACCCTTGAGTGCCCTTCTGGGTGAAGAAATATAGGCACGCGATCAGGCCAATGATGGGGATGAAGAAGATCAGCACCCACCAGCCGGATTTGTCGAGATCGTGAAACCGCCGCACCGACACCGCAAGCGTTGGGATGAGCAACGCCAAGCCCAGGATCAGCCCGAGCACTCCGGCCGTTCCAAGCGCGCCGTCAATCACCCCGACGATCAGCACCAGGATGAAATAGGCCAGCGCGTACCACCAGTACTCCGACCGCGGCGCGCGGCCGTCGAATGTGGCGTATTTCTTTTTGACGACGGTCTCGACAGCTTCCTTGAATTCCATTGGTCCCTCTCCTCAATGGTCGTCCCTAAAAAGTTACTTACGCGTCCTTCGACGCATCCCCAACACTGGCGCCCGACTGGTCGGCGCGCGCCTTGGCGGAGGCGAGCGTGGCTTTCAGCTCCGCCTCCATCTTGATCAGCTCATCCTCGGCGGCGGCGCGCTTGGCCTTGCCTTCGTCGGCGATCTGCAGGCTTTCCTCGATCGTGGCGATCAGGGTGGCGTTGGCCTGTTTGACGTTGTCGATGTCAAAGACGCCGCGCTCCATCTGCTCGCGCACCTCGCGGTTGGCCTGCTGCAGATTCTCGGCGTTCTTGGTCAGAAGCTCGTTGGTGAGATCCGTGGCGTCCTTCACCACGCCCGCCGCCTCGCGGGAGCGGAAGACGGTGACGGCCTGCGCAAGCTGCGTCTGCCACAGCGGCACTGTATTCACCATGGTCGAGTTGATCTTGTTGACCAGCGACTTGTCATTCTCCTGCACCAGCCGGATCGACGGCAGCGATTGCATGGTGACCTGACGGGTCAGCTTCATGTCATGCACCCGGCGCTCCAGATCGTCGCGGGCGGCGCGGATGTCGCGCAGCTCCTGCGCTTTGAGCACGCCCTGATCCTCGGGCGCGTCCTGCACCTCCGCCTCTTTCGCCGGAATGACTGCAGTGTCCAGTTCACCCAGCTTGGCCTCGCCCGCCGCGATGTAGAGCGCCAGCTCATCATAGAAATCGAGCGATTTCTCGTAGAGCCGGTCAAGGAACTTGATGTCCTTCAAGAGCGTGGTTTCGTGATCCAGAAGCTCGTCGGTGATGCGATCGATCTGGCCACGCACATCCTCGTACTTCGCGATGAAATCGGCGACCGGCTCGGCTTTGGAGAACAGGCGTTCGAACCAGCTCGGCTTTCGGTTGGGGTTTAGCTCATCAACGTCGAACCCGCGAATCGAGACCACCATTTCGCGCAGCGCGCCGCCCGCCGGGCCGACATCCTTGTTGCGCACGCCTTCCAGCATTTCATCCGAAATCGCGGTCAGCTCGGCTTGCGCGCCGGAGCCGAACTTGATGATCGACTGCGTGCTGGAGAGGTCGATCTCCGCAATGCGCTTCTCGATCTCGGACCTGGTCGCCTCATCGACGGATTCGACGACGATCAGCTCACCCTTCACCTCGGGCAATACCGTGCTGGTCACATCCTCAACCTCGGCGAGGACGGTCTTCACCTTCTCGCGGCTGGTCTCATCACCCATGGAACTCTCCCACACTTGCGGCGTCAGACGCCGTCCTGTTTCAATCGCTCGCGCAACACTTCGATCTCGACTTCGAGGTCGGCGCGGTCATCCAGCAGCAGTTTTTCGCGTTGGGCCGTAAAGCTGGCCTCCAGATCCGTCAGCAGCAGCGTAAACTCACGGGTGATCGCCGGGTCGTCGCCCCGTTCGCGCGCATGGGCGTATTTCACCGCCGCGTCGCGGGCGCCTTTGAGGTAGACGGACAGGAATTTCCGGGCGCGGCGCAGGTCGCGCGGGTCCTCCTCAACCGAGCGCAGCACCTCTCTCGCCGCCGCGCACAAGCGGTCGATGCGGGTGGTGATGGCGCGGTCGCGCAGCGATTCCGCGGCGGCGTGGGTCTCGGTGATCAGCGCCTCGGCCTTGGCCAGCGCTTCATGCACGCGCTCCGCCTCCGCGCTGGAGACGCCCTCCAGTCCCTTCGACTTCATCGGATCAAGGCCGAACGCCGCCAGATGCGCGCCGGTCGCGGCCGCGCCGAACACGGCTGTCTCGATGATTCCCAGACCCCAGCCAAAAAACGTCGCGATTCCGACGCCCAGACCCGCCAGGCCGGCGGCGACGGTCTTGCGGGGAAAGGCGGGCGGCTTGGCCGACGCTCGGGCGTTATAGGCGCTTTCCACCGCCAGCCCGTCGCGCAGTAGCCACGCGCCCAGAATCAGCGCGGCGTAGGCCACCAGATCCGCGCCCATCCCAAGCGCGTTGCCCGAAGAAATGTCGGAGAACGCCGCGAATAGCAGCGGCGTCGGTAGGAAAAACAGCGCCAGAGCGCGAATACTGACCGATTTCGCCTGCCGACCGCGAAAAGGATGCGCGTCTTTCACGCGCGGCGAGGCTGCGCCGTCGTTGGAGGCGGTCGTTTCGCCATCGGGGCTGTAACGACCTCCGAAACGTTTCGAATCGCTCATTACTGGATCGGCTCCGTCGCAGACGGTTGCTCGTCAGGGGCGTTATGCCATGCGCTACAAGACGTGACGCCGATGAGCACGGCGAGCACGATAAAGGCGAGAAGGCGGATGAAGTTCTGCGACATGGCTCCAAACGAGTGAATTCTGCGCCGCCTGAACGCGGCTGACGGCAATATATGCATCCCTGCGCTTCGGCGCCACACCTGCCGGACTCGCTTCTGTCGCGCGACAGACTATTTTGGGGGAATGACCATTAGAACCCTGACACTATCCTTCGCGGCGATGGCGGCGATTTCCGTCAGCGCATGCGCCCCCGCGGGCAAGAACGCCGCTACGGGCGTCGGAGCGGCCGCAACGGCGCCGTCGCTGGCCTCTGGTGAGATCATCGACATCGCATCCGGCGCGCGGCTGGAGGGGGCGTCTGCGCTGGCCGACCGTCTTGCGCGCGCCGATGTCGTCATTCTTGGCGAGAAGCACGACAATCCGGAGCATCATAGGGCGCAGGCGGAGATCACCCAGCGTATCGCATCACGAAACACACCTGCGGCGCTTGTGTTTGAAATGATCCCGCCAGAGGCGGAGCCGGAGATGGCGGAGTTGCGCGGTCGCGGCGCGGCGGGCGAGACCTTTGGTCCGCTTATTGGATGGGACGCATGGGGATGGCCGGACTGGGCGTATTACGCCCCGATACTCGATGCGGCCCCAGAGACGCCGGTTCTGGGCGCGGCGGTTCCCCGGGAGCAGGTGATCGCCGCGATGCAGGCGAGCGCAGGCACGGTGTTCGCCGACGAGCTGGGCGGCGACGCCGGTAGTCTTGGCCTCGACAAGCAGCTTCCACCCGACATTCAGGCGGCGATGGAGCAGGAACAGATCGCCGCCCATTGCGACGCGTTGCCCGCCGAGATGGCGCCGCCGATGGTCGAAGCGCAAAGGCTGCGCGACGCCGCCTTCGCCGCCGCTGTTCTTCGCGGGCGGGCGGTGGGCGAGGGGCCAGTGATCCTGATCACCGGATCGGGCCATGGGCGCACCGATCGCGCCGTGCCCGCCTATCTGCGCGCGGCTGAGCCGGATCTGGACGTGGTTTCGCTCGCATTCGTCGAGCTCTCGCCGGATCCAACGGAAAACGCGCTTGGAGAGCGCCCCTTCGACTATCTCTGGTTCACCGAGGCGTTTGACCGGGGCGACCCCTGCGAGGCGTTTCGCGCGGCGCATTCGGGCTAAAGGTTCAGCCTTTTTCGATCACGAAGATCAGCGCGCCATCCGTCTTGGCCTGCTCGATCAGGCGATGGCCCTGCTCAACGCAAAAATGTGGCACGTCCACGACCGCCGCCGGATCATCCGCCACCACGCGGAGGCGCGCGCCCGAGCGAAGCGCCTTCAGCCGTTTGCGCGCTTTCAGTACCGGCAGCGGACACAGCAACCCGCGCGCGTCCAGCTCTTCAATATGCGTGTCGGGCTCGATCATGCCCGACAGCTAGCGTCCACGCGCCGCGAGGGCAAGAACGCTCGCCTCTTCCGGGGCGGCCACGCCAAAGTGAGGGCGGCGAGAGCGTCGATGCATGGCGTCGGTCGCGCGGGATCCTTATACTCCGGCTGAACTCGGCGCAGATCCGCGCCGCGATGGAGGTTTCATGCTGAGAGACGCGTTGGAGCGCCGCGCCTTTTTCGCCTCGCTTTGCTTCGTTTTGGGGCTGTCGACGGTGTTCGTCTCGCTGGGCGCCACGGCTTCGGCGGTCGGGCAGGCGCTGGGCGCCTATAAGCATATCCTGATGCAGGTCGGCGGCGGGCTGATCGTGCTCTTCGCGCTGCATTTTCTGGGGATTCTGCGCATTCCGCTCTTTTATCGCGAGGCGCGGCTGCAGGCGGGCGGCGGCGGGTCCTATGTCGGCGCGTATGGCATGGGGCTGGCCTTTGGCTTTGGCTGGACGCCCTGCATCGGACCGATTCTGGGCGCGATCCTGTTTTTCGCCGCGCAGGAGGAGACGATCGCCCGCGGCGTTTCGCTGCTGGCTGTCTATTCGGTCGGGCTGGGCCTGCCCTTCATCCTCGCGGCGTTGGCTATTCGGCCCTTCCTGAACTTCATGCGCCGGTTTCGTCGCCATCTTGGCAAGGTCGAGAAGGCGATGGGCTTGCTGCTGCTGATCGTGGGCGTCAGCTTTTTGACCGGCGGGTTCACCAATTTCAGCTTCTGGATGCTGGAGACCTTCCCGGCCTTGGCGCAGATTGAAGGATTGGCCGGATCGGGTGGGACCGAGATTGGCATCGCCACGGCGTTCGCAGGCGGGTTGCTGAGTTTCCTTTCGCCCTGCGTTCTGCCGCTGGCGCCGCCCTATCTGGCGTTTCTGGCGGGCACGACGCTGGATCAATGGGCGTCGGACGAGCCGCCCGCCGAGGCGCGCGCCGATTCCGGGGCCGCCTGAGAGCGCATTAAGACTTCGAGCGACGTTCCAGCGCCGCGCGCAGCACATGCACGCGAATCGCGCTGGAGAGGCTGACCTCCGGGTCGCGCGCGGCGTCGATCCGGCTGGCCAGCGCGTTGATCGACAGGTCCTCCTCGTCGGCGAGCCGCCGAAACTCCTCCCAGAACGGCGCCTCTAATGTGACCGAGGTGCGATGCCCGGACAGCGTCAGCGAGCGTTTGATCGGACGGGGAGAGATCTCATTCATCCGTAATTTCGCCGTCCGAATCAGGTTTCTCCGACGCGCGTTTGTGGCCTTCCAGGCGACGCGTCTGCAATTCGGTCAGCGCCTCGCCCAAGGCCTTATCCGCGCTGGAGCGTCCATGCGCGGCGGCGTTTGCGTCCCCCGCGGCGCGTTTCGCCGTCCGCGCCCTTTGCTTTCTGGCGCGTCTCAGATTAATCACCTCGCCGGTCATGCGGCGAGCATAGCCGCAGATGCGTGCAACGAAACAGGGAACTGATCATGGATGGTGTCGAAACCCTCGCTGCAGAGGGTATGGAGCAGGCGGAGCAATATCTGGCTATCGCCGAAAGTTATCTGCCTTTGCTGATCAACGCCGCCAAGGCGATCGTCTTCCTGATCTTTGGCTACATGGTCGCCGGGATCGTGTCGCGTTCGATCCGAAAGCGGGTGCTGGCGAGTGAGGCGCTCGACGACACGCTGGGCAGTTTCTTCGCCTCGATCGCGCGCTACGTGATTCTGGCCGTCGTCGTCATCGCGGTGCTGCAACTGTTCGGGTTCCAGGCGACCAGTCTGGTGGCGATATTGGGCGCCTCGACGCTGGCCATCGGCCTCGCCCTTCAGGGCACGTTGTCGGATGTTGCGGCCGGCGTGATGCTGATCATCTTCCGACCCTACAAGATCGGACAATTCGTCGATATCGACGGGACCGCCGGCACGGTGGTGGTGATCAATATCTTCATGACCGAGTTGAATACCCCCGACAACGTTCAGATCATCATGCCCAACGGCAAGGCCTGGGGCGCGATCATCCGCAACTTCTCGGCCCATCCGACGCGCCGTCTGGATATGACCTTCGGCATCGACTATGGCGACGACGCCGACAAGGCCAAGGCGATCATCCTGGCGGTGGCGAACGCCGATGAGCGGGTGCACAAGGACCCGGAGCCTTGGGTGCGCATGGTCAATCTCGGCGACAGCTCGGTCGATCTCGGCGTCCGGATCTGGTGCCTCGGCGATGATTACTGGGAGCTGAAATTCGCCTTGACCCGCGCGGTCAAACTGGCGTTCGACGAGGCCGGAATCTCCATCCCGTATCCGCATACGGTGGAAATTCGCAAACAGGGCTAAGGGCGATCTCCTCCCACAATGCAAAACGCCCGGTCGCTGTCTGCGCCCGGGCGTCTCTGGTTTTGTATCCGCAGCGCGGCGACGAGGTTACTCGGCTTCCTTGACCAGCCGCAGCGCCTTGTAGATCCCGGCGCGGCGCCCCCGCGACAGGCAATCGACCGCAACGATCTCATCAAAGGCTTTCAGGTCTTCGGCGTCGCCATAGGTGGCGCCGGTGGCGAGCGTGGCCTTGATCGTCGACATCAGCGACGCGTTGAGCGCGACCAGACGCGGGCGAACCTTCTCCAGCGCGTCCTCAGCCACTTCCGGCGCAAGGCCCTGCGGCTTGCGCTCGCCCCATTCAGACTCGATTTCCGCCAACTCATCCGCTTTCTTCTGGGCGGCGTCCCAGCGTTTGATCAGGCAGTTCTGAACTTCCTTAGCCGAGTCCATCTGCTCCTGAATGAACGGCCCCACGCTGCCCGGATCAAGGCCGAGCGCGGCGGCGTCGATCCGCGCGGATTCGAGCACGATTTTCTCGCGCGGCAGATCCTCGACGGGAACCTCGTTGGCGCGTTTCCACGCGGCGACCTCCGTCATCAGCGACAGCCGCTCGGCGATCAGGTGATAGGTGTCCCGAATGGGGTTGTTCTGGGCGCTTGCGGGGGCCGCCGCCATCAGCGCGAGGGCGATGGCGGCGATGATGTTGCGGACGCTCATTTCGGCGCGATCATGTCTTCGGGGCGGACGACCCGGTCGAATGTCTCTTCGTCGACGAAGCCCAGTCTGATCGCCTCCTCCTTCAGCGTGGTTTTGTTCTTATGCGCGGTCTTGGCGACGGTGGTGGCGTTGTCATAGCCGATCTCCGGCGCGAGGGCCGTGACCAGCATCAGGCTCTCCCACATCAGTTTCGAGATCCGGTCCTCGTCGGCGCCCAATCCGTCGATGCAATTGTCGGTGAAGGCGGAGCAGGCGTCGCCGATCAGTTGCATGGCCTGCAACAGGTTGTAGGACATCATCGGTTTATAGACGTTGAGCTCGAAATGGCCCTGGCTGCCGGCGAAGCCGATCGCGGCGTCGTTGCCCATCACATGGGCGCAGACCTGGGTCATCGCCTCACACTGGGTCGGGTTCACCTTGCCCGGCATGATCGAGGAGCCGGGCTCGTTCTCGGGCAGCACCAGCTCGCCCAGACCGCAGCGCGGGCCGGAGCCCAGCAGCCGGATGTCGTTGGCGATCTTGAAAAGGCTGGCGGCGACCGTCTTGACCGCGCCCGACATCTCGACGATGGCGTCATGGGCGGCCAGCGCCTCAAACTTGTTGGGCGCCGTGATGAAGGGCAGGCCGGTGATCTCGGCGGCGTTGGCGGCGAATTTCTCGGCGAAGCCGATCTTGGCGTTCAGCCCAGTGCCGACGGCGGTGCCGCCCTGCGCCAGCGGATAGACATTCTCCAGCGCTTTTTTAATCCGCCCGATGCCCTGCTCGACCTGAAACGCGTAGCCGCCGAATTCCTGACCCAACGTTAGCGGCGTCGCATCCTGCGTGTGGGTGCGGCCGATCTTGATGATGTCCTTGAACGCCTCCGCCTTGGCGGTCAGCGCGGCGTGCAACTTCTCCAGCCCCGGAATCAGCACGCCGGTCGCGGTGACGGCGGCCGAGATGTGCATTGCGGTCGGGAACGTGTCGTTTGAGGACTGGCTGCGGTTGCAGTGATCGTTGGGGTGGACCGGGCTCTTCGATCCCATCTCGCCGCCGAGGATCTCAATCGCGCGGTTCGAGATCACCTCATTGGCGTTCATGTTCGACTGTGTCCCGGACCCGGTCTGCCAGACCACGAGGGGAAAATTGTCGTCCAGCTTGCCGTCGATCACCTCGCCCGCCGCTTCGACGATGGCGTTCCCGATCTCGGGCTCCAGATTGTCGAGCGCCATATTGGCCTGCGCGGCGGCTTTCTTGATCACGCCGAGGGCGCGCACGATGGCGACCGGTTGCCGCTCCCACCCGATGGGGAAGTTCATGATCGAGCGCTGTGTTTGCGCGCCCCAGTACTTGTCGCCGGGAACTTCAAGCGGGCCAAAGGAATCGGTTTCTGTGCGGGTGGACATCCGGACGCTCCTAAAATTTTCTCGCCAGTTCCGGTGGGTATAACCGGGCACCAAGACATGTGAAAGGCGCTCGCGCGTAAGAGACGCGCTTCAAGCCGTTCGCGCCGTCGCAGAGCGCGAGACTTCGGGCTAGAGAGAGAGCTTGATCAGCCATCCGACCAGAGCGATGGCGGCGACGCCCATAAGCCAGAAGAGCGCGAACCAGCCCAGCCGACGCAGGAGTGGCGGCATCAGTGGTATCCGTCCTCTGGCCGCACCTTGCCGCGAAACACCCAATAGGAATAGCCGGTATAGGCGAGGATCATCGGGATCAGAACCGAAGCGCCGATCAGCAGGAATTTCAGGCTGTCATCGGGCGCCGCAGCCTCGTAGATCGTCAGCGAGGGGGGCACCATATGAGGATAGAAACTGATCCCCAGCCCGGCGAAGCAGAGCGCGAACAGGCCGAGGCTGGCGAAGAAGGGCTGCGCATCGCTCGACTTTTTCAGCCCGTCGAACAGCAGATAGGCGCAGAACGCGACCAACAGGGGGACCGCCCCGGTGAACAGCAGGCTGGGGAAGGTGAGCCAGCGCTCGAAATAATTCTCATGCAGAAACGGCGTCCAAAGGCTGGCGGCGCCGATCAGCGCCAGCGTGCCGACGCCGGCGCGAAACGCGATCCTGCGCGCCTTGTCCTGAATGTCGTGCTCCGTCTTCAGCACCAACCAGGTGGCGCCTAACAGCGCGTAGCCCACGACCAACGCGACCCCGGTCAGCAGTGAGAACGGAGTCAGCCAATCCCAGTTGCCGCCGGCATAGGCGCGGTTCTCCACCACGGTGCCCTGCACCAGCGCGCCCAGCGCGACGCCTTGCGCAAAGGCGGCGGCGAGCGATCCGATGCAGAACCCCCACTCCCAGACCAAGCGCCAGCGTTCCGTGCGGTGTACGAACTCGAATGACACGCCGCGAAAGATCAGCCCCAGCAGCATCACGATGATCGGAGCGTAGAGCGCGGGCATGACCACCGAATAGGCTAGTGGAAACACTGCGAACAGGCCGCCGCCGCCAAGGACAAGCCAGGTCTCGTTCCCGTCCCAGACCGGGGCGACGGTGTTCATCAAGAGGTCGCGGTCCCTCTGCTTGCGATAGGCGGGGAAGAGGATGCCGACGCCCAGATCGAACCCATCCAGAATGACATAGGCGAAGACGGCGAAGGCGATCAGCCCGGCCCAGATAAATGCGAGTTGCGATTCCATGTCCTTCACTCCGCCGGCTTGTTCTGCGCGCCCTGCGCAGCGGATTTGTTGCGCGCGGCCTGCGTCAATATGGGGGCGAGAGTCGCGCCGACGGCTTTCTTGGGGTCGGCATCGGGCGACCCGGCGCCGTCGTCAGGCGGCGCGGCCATCAGCCGGATGGCGTAATAGGTTCCCGTTCCGAACACAGTGAAATAGACCACAATGAAGGCGATCAGAGAGGTCTCCACCGCGACCGCCTCCAGCGGTGAGACGCTGTCCTCGGTCCGCAAGAGGCCATAGACCGTCCAGGGCTGGCGGCCGACCTCGGTCGTGATCCAACCACAGAGCACCGCCAGAAATCCGGAGGGTCCCATCGCGAGCGCGGCGCGGTGCAGCCAGCGGTTTTCGAACAGGACGCCGCGCCGCCGCGCCAAAGCGCCCCAGACCCCCAGCGCGATCATGGCCACTCCAACCGCGACCATGACGCGGAAGGTCCAGAAAATGATCTCGGCGGGGGGGCGGTCCTCGCGCGGCCATTCCTTGAGCCCCTTCAGCTCCCCGTCCAGCGAGTGGGTCAGGATCAGCGAGCCGAGATAGGGTATCTTGAACGCATAGCGCATTTCCTCCGCGTCGTCGTCGGGGATGCCGAAAACGACGAAGGACGCGCCGCGCTCGGTCTCGTAATGCCCCTCCATCGCCGCGATCTTCGCCGGCTGGTGCTTCAGCGTGTTCAGCCCGTGCTGATCGCCGACTATCGCCTGGACAGGCGCTACGATCACGGCCATCCACATCGCCATCGAGAACATGATCCGCGCCGGTTCGGACCGGTTGTCCCTCAGCAGATGCCAGGCGCCGATGGCGCCGATGACAAAAGCTGTGGTCAAGTAGGCGGCCAACACCATATGCGCCAGCCGGTACGGCAACGACGGGTTGAAGATGACTGCCCACCAGTCTTCGACGATGAACTGGCCGACCTCGTTCACACCATAGCCGGCCGGCGTCTGCATCCAACTGTTCACGCTCAGAATCCAGAAGGCGGAGAACAGGGTGCCGACGGCGACCATCAGCGTCGCCACGAAATGCAGGCCGGGACCGACGCGGGAGCGGCCAAACAGCATCACGCCCAGAAATCCGGCCTCCAGAAAGAACGCTGACAGCACCTCATAGCCCATCAGCGGGCCGATCACCGGCCCGGCCTTGTCGGAAAAGACCGACCAGTTGGTGCCGAACTGGTAGGACATGACGATGCCAGAGACGACACCCATGCCGAACACGACCGCGAAGATCGTTTTCAGGTAGTCAAACACACGCAGATAGACATCCCGGCCAGTCACCAGGTGCAGACCGTTCAGAACGGCCAGATAGCTCGCCATTCCGATCGTGAAAGCCGGAAAAATGATATGCGCCGACACGGTGAAGGCGAATTGCAAACGGGCGAGCTCCAGAGCGTCGAAACCGAAGATCATGCTAGCCTCTGATTATCCGATCGCCGTCTTGGTTGGGCGCGTAGGGGTCGAGTGTTCGGGTTGCGGACGTCCCGTATTGGCCGGGCCACTATAGTCTCGCCGGTGGACCCCCTGAAATCGGGATCAGCGCCGCCGCCGCTCGGTCAGGATTTGCGAAACGCGTCGAGGCTGACCACTTCGCCCGGATGGTCCGTGGGCGCGGATGGGGCCGCGGGACTGTCAGAGAGCGAAAGATCGAGCGCCGCCGGCGCCGACTCCCCCTCATCCCCGATTTCGTCCGCTCCGGCCTCGTCTTCTTCTTCCTCTCCGATCGGGTCGAACCGCAGCCCGAACTCGACGCTGGGATCGACGAACGTTTTCACCGCGTCTAGCGGGATCACCATCGTGGCGGGTCGGTCCGAGAAGCTGAGCGTCACCGTGAATCGGTCGGTCATCACCGCCAGATCGCGAAACTCGTGCTGCAGCACGATGGTGATCTCTTTCGGATAGCGGTCGCGAAGCCAATCGGGGATGTCGACGCCGGGATGGCGGGTGTCGAAAGTGATATAAAAATGATGTGCGCCCGGCGGGCCGCTCTCGGCGAATATGCCGAGCGCCTCCGCCATTAACCCGCGCATGGCGCGTTGCATCATCTGGCCGTAATCAATCTCGCCCGGCATCGCCTGCGACTCCCCTAGATAGATTGGACATTATCCGATTCTCAGCGCGCGAAAAGGGGCGGGGCCAAGAAATCACGACGCAGTGTTCAGGTCCGGTCGATCCAGAACAGCTGCGTCTGCGCGATAAGGGAGGGAAGTGCAGGCTTCTGTTGCCAGGCGCCTGCGAACCCCGCCTGAAGCGGCTAGGCCTCAGGACTTAAGTTTCGGTAGATGGCGCTGCATTACGCAGCGACGGCCACCGGAGCACGGTTGTCATTGTCAACTGTACATAGCGAGCCGATAACGGTGGCGTCCCGCCGAGCGAAAGCAAACACCTTTACACGTCCGTCGATCCTGTTTCGGCCCCACGTTCCCCAATGCGGGAGGTTTGGTGGAGCCGCCGGGTACCGCCCCCGGGTCCGATCCGCTTATTACGTGCGCGTTTATCGCCATAGTCCCCCGAAGGAGACATCTAAGATATAAGCGCGCGCGTCGCCCGAGGGAAGAGCGGATGCGTCGCCTCCGCGCTCGCATGGCGAAGAATTACACGCTAGGCTTGTCCGAAGGGTTCAGCGGGAGAGGCGCGATTTGACTGGAATGCGATGCATGTTTCTGTTCGGCGCGGCGTTTTCCATCGGCGCGGCGTTTCCCATCGGCGCGGCGTCGCAAGCGCGGGCCGAGAATCCTATAGAGGCGATCAGCGCGTGTCTGGGGCCTTACGGATACGACGCCGACGCCGAAGATCCCCACCGTTGCATCGGCATCATCGCCCAACCCTGTCTAGATGCGCCGGAAGGCGGGGCGACGCTCAGCATGACGCAATGCATCGGCAAGGAGACGAAGGCTTGGGACGCGATTCTGAACCGGGACTACCGCGCCCTTTTGGAGCGGCTGGACGAGGGGCAGACGCAATCGCTCAACGACGCGCAACGCGCCTGGGTTACGCTGCGCGAGGAAGACTGCGCCTTCGCCCATGAGTTCGTGCGCGGATCACTGTCGAGCGTGCTGGCGGCCGAGTGCTTTCAGAACCGCACCGCCGACCGGGTTCTGGCGTTGCGCGGGTATATCAATTTTCTGGAGTGGTGAGGCGCGCCGCGGTCACCACTCGCCGGTGTTCTCCATGCTCGCCCATGGCTCGGCCTCCGGCAGGGACTCGCCGATTTGCAGGAGCTCGACCGAGACGCCGTCCGGCGACCGGACAAAGGCCATACGTCCGTCGCGCGGCGGCCGGTTGATCGTGACACCCGCGTCCTGAAGCTTTCGGCACATGTCGTAGATATTCTCCACGCCATAGGCGAGATGTCCGAAATTGCGCCCGCCCGTGTATTCTTCGTCCGAGTCCCAGTTATAAGTGAGCTCCAAAGCCGCGTCGCTCTGACCCGGCGGCGCGAGAAACACCAAGGTGAATTTCCCGGCCTCGCTGTCGCGGCGGCGCACTTCCTCCAGTCCCAAGAGATCGCAATAGAAGCGCTTGGACTCGTCGATATCGCGCACCCGAACCATTGTATGTAGATATTCGATCTTCATGTTGCGGAATCCTTGCTTATAGCCGCTATATGTAGATAGGCTGAGTCTGAGACTCGCCTTCGAGAGTCGTGTCCTGCTGGAGCAAGATAGATGCCTCTGACCTCTGAGCAACTGGCCGAGATTGAAGCCTCACGCGCGCAGACGCAACCGACCCGCCGCGCGGTGGCGCCGGGATTGGAAGAGCGGCTCTATGAAGCGATCCCGATCCTCGATCATGGGTTCGTTCGGGTGATTGACTACATGGGCGACGACAACGCCATCGTGCAGGCGGCGCGCGTCTCTTATGGGGCCGGGACCAAGAAGGCGCGCAACGACGCCGGACTGATCCGCTATCTGATGCGGCACCGCCATTCCACGCCGTTTGAGATGTGCGAGATCAAACTGCATGTAAAGCTGCCCATTTTCGTGGC